>NZ_JAYRJJ010000001.1:0-1435912 GCF_041906375.1 Dongia sp.
TTAGTCACCTCATGCCGAAGTCAGGAAGAAGGTAGCCAAAGGTCGATACCGAAGTGGAAGGTTGAAGGAGAACCATTCTGCCGGAATAGCCGGGCTACCTAACGTGCCACGGCCATCTTTCGTCATTTCCTAATTTAAAATGATCAAATGAGCCTCCCATTGTCATTTGCTATGAGAACGCCGATTCGTGCCAACTGGCTTGCGATGTCGAAAGGGCAGCAGGGCATCTAAGAGCTCGGCATTACGTTGATTCGCGATAACGACGCTTTCAAGCAGCTCATCAATGCGCCTATTGGCATCCGCGAGGCGCGCTTCGGCGACGCCAGCCCGCTCATTTGCCCTGGCTAGTTTGTCCTGCAGGACGGAGGTTTCTGAAATTGCTTCACGGATTGTTTGCTCAAGAGTGGTAATCCGCGCTTCCTGAGTTGCCGCGACTTCCTCCAGATCTTGGACTTGGTTGAGCATATCTACTCGATCCTCATCGATCACTGCTTGCTCAGCTTTCAGGCGCCGCTGATCCTCACTCAGCCTAGCAGTGGCGAGATCCAGAGCCTTGCCCCAGATCTCTTCGGCAAACGTCTTGGCCGCTCCGAGCAACTGATCGGGTGCAACGGTTGCCGGGTTTTCGTTGGCGGCGCGCCTCTCGCGGCGCCATTCTTCCATGTATCGCCCGACCGTGGTGAAGCTGCCGCCTACGCGTCGGATGATCGCGTTCTGAGTTGGATTGAGACCCATGTCCACAATTTGGTCGGCCGCTTCGAACACCTGGTCACGGGTAATGGTCTGTCGTCGCATGATAATTCCTTTCACAAACTTGTCGGGTGGTAATTGGTCGTAGCGAGTAGTAGTGGATAGTAGTGAATAAAGGCGCTACTCCAGTTAAGCTGCAGCGAGGTCTTGCAAGGAACAAGCCGAGCAGCGGCCATGATTTTAATGGTCGGGTAAACTCCGCATCGCTACGGAGACCGCCGCGATGAGGGCGCGCTTCACTACTCTGACGGAAGCACCAGCACGGTAGACGCCAACGAGTGCCAGCATCGTCTGCTCCGGCAGTTCCGGCATCTCTTCGGGCGGGATATGGAAGTCCATCGCGATGTCCTCAAGCATTCCCTGAATGATTCTGGGGAGATGGACACTCTCCGGCGGCAGAATGTTGAAGACCCGCACCCGGTCCAGCAGCGGCGACGAGAGCCCACCAACGTCGTTCGCCGTGAGGATCCACGAGACGCAACTCATATCGACTGTACTCGCGAGGCATTCGTCCGGAACACGCCTCGCCGTTTCCGAATCGATCATCGCAAGCAGAGCGTCCTGGAGGCGCACCTCCCGCCCCAGGGCACGAGCTTTGTCGATCTCGTCGACCAGCAAGATAGGGTTCGCGATACCCGTCTCCAGCATCGTGCGTGGGACGACACCTGCCTGCGTTGAGTCGTAGATCCGCGACAGACCCGTGAGATCAGGCGTCTGGGCGCCCGCACCCGCGATCATACGGAACGGTAGACGGAGCAAGAACGCAAGCCGCCGCACGTAGCGCGTCTTCCCGATACCCGGCCGACCCAGAAGAAGCAATGGCCGGAACCGCGCGATTGGAAGCGTTCCTGCCATCTGGAATCGCAGGTCATCGGCAATAGCCGCAGTCACAGATGCAAAGCTAGGCATCTCTTCATGCAGCTTCATTTCGAGATGGTCGGGACTCAACTGCGGCAGCTTCAGTGGTAGCGGCTTTGTCAGCCCTTCATAGCGGAGGGCGATCTCTCTTCCCCATTTCCCGCCTCCAGGGATCGACCGGACTGGAATCAGGCTGTGGCCATTTCCGATCTTCATATGGCCCAGTGCGTGACCAAGCAACCCGACGCCCTCACGCGCCTCCAGAAAGGCATTGTTGATCGGGAAAATATCAAACCATGCATGCATTCGGCGCCGCATCCGAGATATGTCTGTGGCGTCTACAGGAAGTTGCCACGGTTGCGCGTCGAGCCTCTCCAAATTCTGCCGCAGGGCTTCGGCAACCAGCAGAGCGGCGACCTTCTTGCCGAGGTGAACGGCCATTGCAGCCCAGGAAATGGCGAGGTCTGCCAGATCGTCTGCGGGCAGCACTACTCCTGGATGGAGCTCGAGCGCGACTTGGAGAGCGACATCGCCATCATGCAGGGCGCGCTGGATTTGCTCCGACGTGAGTTTCCCCTTACTGCCTTGCTCGAGGGCACGCTGGAACCTGGGCAGATCCTCGTTGCCCATCTTTAGGAGTACCGTATGGCGCCACCAGCTCAAGGGCCTCTTCAGTCGATAGGCCAGATGGGCGGGCAAGCCCTGTCGCTCGGGAGTGCGACGCATCTTCTTCACGAGCCAATCTCACATGGTATCCGGTGCGCCTGGTTCGTCTTCGGCAGGCGTGCCAAGTGTGTAGAACCGCGACACCGTGCGAGCCCACGTCTTGTTCGGTCCAAACTTCACGACTTCCGAGGTTCGAATCCAGTCCCCCGTTGGTTGCTCGGGATGGTCCGAAACGGTGCCCTTCAGCGCTCTGAAATTGCGTGTGGTGGGGGCCCATTCATCGAGATGAGGCGCATTGAGAAAATCCTCTGGGATCGGGCCCAAGCCAACTTCAATAAGTGACAGGTCTTCCGCCAAATCCAGGTGCCTCTGCGCGGTGCCGCGCGTGTCGTGGCGTAGCCACGGCTCAAAGAAGGACGGCGAATCCGCAGCCAATTCGTCAATGGTCGGCGCTTTGTCGGGATGTTGCGCGAGCAAAAGCACCTGTCGATAGAGCGTGTTGCACGCTCGTCCAAAATACTCTGAAGGTGCCTTACCACTCCTCGGTGTGAGACCGGAGAGATGATCCCACCCGCTCCAGTGAATTAATGGCATGCCCCATTGCAATATGGGCAGATCTTCCGATCGTAGCGAGCTGTGTTCGTCCCGTGCTAGGACCAAAGCCGCGGACGCTCTCAGGCGGGCCGCGATCGCGGGGCCACCTGCACATCCGGCTCCCAAAATCCAGGGACGTACCGCGAGCTTCTGGCTCGTGATGTGCTCTTGGATTTCTGAGAGGAGACGAATCGCATCGGTCATGCTGGCCTGAGCAGGGGTCGCTTGAATCAAGAAGACGTCGATTAGCTGAAGCAGATCGGCCGAAAGATGTTGGGCATAGCAGGGCAGGCTAAGGATGATCGTGCCATCCAACCTTTGGCAGTCGCGGATGGTTGCCGCGATTTCGCGGTTAATCTGGGCCGGATCCGAACAGGTGATTTCGACATGTGCCAGCAAGTATTCGTTAGTGTCGGGCGGTCGGGAAAAAAGCGATGTCTCTGCTTCACGCATCGGGTCGATGTAGGTCGTCGACTTTTTGAGCAGGCCATAAAAGGCAGCTAGCACATCGGCCAGCCGCGCCAGTTCGGCGCCACGCGTGGTGGCGATCGCAATGGTCGTCATGGATAACTCCGGGAGATTTAGGTGTGAAGTTAGGCTGGTCGGGGAGCCGGGCGGTCTTTTAGCCGCTCGCGCAACTCAGCATGCGCACGAGACAAAGCGCTCTTGAGGGTGCCTATCGGAATCGCGAGCATGCGGCAGACCTCATCGTAGGATCGCCCCTCGATGACGATGAGAGTAATGAGACGCTTGGCGCGGTCCGGCAGGGCTTCGATCTCGGTCAGCGTCTGGCGCAAGAAGACGGCGTGATCTTGGGCAGGCGACTGCACCGGATGGAGATGGTCGGCATCAGGATCGCTCAGCGAAAGGCTCTGCCGCATCTCACGATGTGCGACGCTGCGAATGATATTGAGCGCTTTATTGCGCAGGACTGTGTTCAGCCAGGCACGTAGATCCCGTCCTTCGAGATGCGGCACATGAATGAAGGCCGCCATCAGGGTTTCCTGCGCCAAGTCCTCGGCCTCGGAGCGGGTGAACCCGTGTCTGTAGGCACGCCAAGTCAGGCGTTTCCAGAGCGCAAGATATTGGTCGGGTAAGATAGACATGCCGGTCTCCAAATCAGTTCGTTGGAGAAGCGTGCTCAGATCCAAGTCTTCTGTAAAGGATCTAATTCCCAAAACTGTGGACGCGGTCAGAGAATCCGAGGGAGTGCGATCGTTTAGCCACAGCCTCAGCACCGCGCCGTTAACGACTGCAAATTTCAAATCTTTTATTACACCTCTGGAAACATGCGCTGCACTTCTCGAGTAATTCGTTGCGGATCTCCATTGTTGCGCTGCACATCTCAAGTAATTTGCTTCAACGCCCAAGGGAAAGCCAACGTCGGGCAACGACGCGGCGGGGATTGCGAGGCTGGCTCACCAGCGGAACAGTGTTCCTCAAATGCGCTGTCGTCGCTACAGCGAGGATGTCCACACGTCGAAGCACGTTATCTTTCAGGTAGCGCACATTGCTGGGAAATGGTGATCAATTGCAGACAACCCGACAAAGCGTACTGGGCATGTACACTAAGTGTCGAACACATCGCCAGAAATGTGAGATCACTTACCGGCAATGCATTTTACCTCGAAACAAATTGCCCTCATTCGTTACACATCGCGAAGCTTTCGTTACCAAACTCAATTTTTCTGTTTCACTTCTCGAAGTATCGGTTGCACTTCACGAGTTATTTGCTGCGCCGGGAGCGACGTGAGCGACTGATCGTCGGACGCCAGAGTTCCCTCATGATTTGGCCGCAGTGGCCGACTGTCTGCGCCGAAGGCATCCGCGAAACCTGTGGACAACGCCTTCATTCACGTGGCCCCCAGTGGATGTCTACGTTGCGCGATCGCCTATCGTAATTGAGTGCCGACGTTACTAATGGCGACCACGATGAGGTTGCTGTGAATGGACACATGCTCATTGAAGAGAAAGGTCACTGTGGTGCAAAGTTAGTAGGCATCAGCTATCGCGAGTCCTCGTCCCCCCATTACTCCGCATTTCAGAAACAGAAAAATTGAGAGTTGAAACAAAAAAATCGAACTCTGTCCAAACTCTCCATTTTTCTGTTTCACATCTCAGTTTAAGCGTTGCGCTTGGGTCATCGTCTAGTGGCGCAGGTGTCGTCCCAATTCGGCAACTTGGGCATCATCTCGTTTCGGCCATCGATGAAATGAATGATGTCTGACGGAATGCGTCTCATAGTGCCAGAGCGCGCCTGAGGTCGTCGTGCTCGAACGCGCTTGTCATTCGATTGATCTCGGTCGAGCGGGCGCCAACCGTCTTTGCGGTATCGCGCCAGGTTGTCGTCACGGTCGCAACTTCTTTGATGATCGCGCGGGCCTGCGCCAGGGTGAGTGCGAAAAACTCCGAAGCGGCCTCCAGGAGATCGATCGAGCAAGTGCCTTCGTCCAGGTCGATGTTCGTCGTCAGCACCCGCGCCTTGAGATCGGTGGGTACGGGGTTTATGTCATAGGCTGGAGAAAGTGACCATCCAGATTTTCCCTGCCAAAGGAAGCCGTGGTTGCGCAGGTGATCATCGACATTCGAGATAAGCACGTTTAATGCAACACGACGATAGAGTGCATGGGCGTCTGCCTTTCCCTTGGCACCATGCTGGGCAAGAGCATCTACCATTTCTGGGTAGCTGCCGCGCTCACCGTCTTTGGAACCCATCATCGCCATCGCCGACAAGAATGGGATGCGGATCGCGCCGTCACGATCAAAGCGTCGTGATAGCATGACTGCTTTGCCCGCTACCTGGATCAACTCGTGCTGCGGAGTGGTGATGCCAGCTTGGTTGGCAAGTCGTAACGCGATTTCTTCCCAGGTCTCCACGCTGTATTCGTCGGTCTCTTTCGGGAACTTGGCGATGGACAGGTGGCCATGTTGATCGATGACCGACGCCTTCGGACGCGCGCCGCCAAGCGAGGAGCCTGGGGCAAAGATAAGCTGCAGGTCCTCATCTGTTTCCTCGTCCCGAAGAATCCGCTCTGTGATCTGGAGCAGTCGTCCGAGTTCGATCAGAGCGGGTACACCGCTGCGGATGGGTGCCTGAAAGACTTCTTGGCCGACCCAGCGGAATCTGAGTGCTCCAAGACGTGTCTCATCAGCAACGCCTAGAAGGTAATCGCTTTCCGTCAAAGTCCGAACGGCGCGGTTTTCCCTTTCCGCCAAGCGACGTTCTGCGCGCTGCATAAGGCGGCGGCCCCAGGTATCCGGTGCTGAATCGCCGATGGAGCCGAACGTCGCCAATCCGGCAGGAGGAGCGAAGGTGCCGCGGGTTAGGGCAAGAGCTGGTTCCAGAGAAAATCGATCGGGATTCTCAAGCCAAGCGCGATCGTATTCAAACAGAATGGTTTCCGTGCCGCGAACGCGATTGCTTCGCGCGAGGCCAACAGGACGGGTTTGGCCATCCAGATGGATATGCACCTCGAAATCAGCCATCGCTGGCGGATCCGGCTGTACGCTTAAGGTGGGCATGCTTTGGAAGTTCGGCGCTGGCCAGCGCTTGCCCAACAGCGTCATTGCTGATGTCAGCAATCTGAGCAAGCCCATCGAGCAGGCCGAGTGCCTGAAGGACGCCCGCATAGATGCCTATGCTGACATTGGTGTCGCCAGCTTCAATCCTTTGAAGGGTTGAGCGAGATGTAAAGGCGCGCTCCGCAACGACGGCCATGGGCAGCCGTCGGCGACGGCGGGCATCGTGAATGTCTGCCCCAAGCTTGCGTATTGCCCGTCGAACAGCAGCCGGAGGAGTGTGGGGTGTTGGCATATGCCACCTTGGTGCTACAGATTGGCAAAATATGTAGCACGAAGAATACAAAATATCTACTCTATCTACCAATGAGAGGAAATGGGCTTAAGCTGCAAGAAAAAACTTAGAGACACGCTCGAATTAAAATTGACTCTTTATAAGCTATTTATTAGTTTGAGACATGCTCGAACTCAGAGAAATATCCAGCATCTATTCCGGCCTGGCAATCCAAGAGGGCGACGAGGGGTCGGCGCGTTTCGTCCGCCTGTCCGATCTGTCCGATCTGAAGTCGGGCCGTGCCCCAACACTCACTGCTGGAGAACCTTCAGCAGTTGCCAGAGCATTGCCGATAGAAGAAGGCGATCTGATCATCGGCGCACGAGGCGCGGCAACTGACATATGTCTCGCGACTGAGTCATTGTTCGGCGCCTTCATATCGCTCGATCTATACCTGGTCCGCCCCGATTCATCGAAAGTTGATCCAGGATACCTGGCGGCTTTTCTCGATCTTCCTGCCACGCAGGCGACTTTGTCTGGCAGCAAGCAGGGCAGCGGTCTCGCTCGGCTTCCAAAAGACGCGCTCGACAAACTCGCCATCCCGCTTCCGCCGATGCCTAGGCAGCGATTGATTGCCAGACTGGCACGCTCCTTTCATGAGGAGTCAGAGCTGCTGCAGCGCCTTGAAACTCTCAATTCAATTCTTGGCCGTGAGGCCCTTGCACGTGCAATTCGTGCTGCCGCCACAAGCTCGAATTCATAGGAGAAACCATGCCCACACTACAGCAAGACGACATTCTCTCCGCGGTCTGGCGCGCCTGCGACACGTTCCGTGGCGCGGTCGATGCCACCCAATACAAGGACTATGTGCTGACCGCACTCTTTCTTAAATATATCAGCGACGTGCGCCGCAAGCATGTCGACGAATTCCGCCGGGAGTACGGTGACGATGAGCTTCGTATCCAGCGCCGCCTCGATCGTGAGCGTTTCAAGCTGCCCATGGTTGAGCTCAAGAACAGCAAAACCAACGAAGTCGAAGAGAGCTTTTTGGGCGACTTCTATAGCCTCCATGAGCGTCGGGGCCGGGACAATATTGGCGAGTTGATCAACATCGTTCTGGATGCCATCGAGAAAGCCAATGAAGGCAAGCTCGGCGGCCTGTTCCGTGCGATCGACTTCAATTCGGAATCCAACCTTGGCCAAACGAAGGACCGCAATCGCCGACTGAAGATGCTGCTGGAGGATTTTGCCAAACCCGGCTTGGACTTGTCCGACACGTCTGAAGATATCCTGGGCGACGCTTATATCTTTCTCATCGAGCGCTTTGCGTCGGATGCGGGCAAAAAGGCGGGCGAGTTCTTCACGCCGCGCAAAGTGTCCGAGGTCGTCGCCAAGCTGGCGAACCCCAAATCCGGCGATCGAATCTGTGACCCAGCCTGCGGTTCTGGGTCACTATTGCTGCGGGCCGGAGAGGAGGTGCCGGATGGGAACTTCCAGCTCTTCGGTCAGGAATCGAACGGCAGCACGCGCTCTCTGGCCCGCCTCAACATGCTGCTGCACAAGCAGGATGGTGCGCGCATCGATTGGTGCGATACGCTGAACTCGCCGACGTTGATCGAGAGCGATCACTTGATGCGCTTCGATGTGGTGGTCGCCAATCCGCCGTTCAGTCTCGACAAGTGGTGGGGCAACACGGATTCGGAGGGGAACGCGCTTCCTGATCCCTACAAGCGGTTTACGCCGCATATGCCGCCCAAAAGCCGCGGCGATTATGCCTTTATCCTGCACATGCTGGCGATCACCCGCCCGACCGTCGGCCGCATGGCGGTGATTGCGCCGCACGGCGTCCTGTTCCGTTCCGGCGCCGAGGGCAAAATCCGCGAAAAGCTGATCCGCGACAATCTACTTGATGCCGTCATCGGCTTGCCGGGGCAGCTCTTTCCCACCACCGGAATCCCGGTCTGCATCATGGTGTTCGACAGGGCGCGTGAAGCTGGTGGGCTGCGCTCGCATGAGCGGAGCATCCTGTTCATCGATGCCAGCCGTGAGTTTGAGCCTGGAAAAAAGCAGAATCAATTGACCGACAGGAACGTCGACAAGATCGTGGAGACCTATCGCAACCGGGCGGTGATCGAGCGCTACTCCTATGAAGCGACCTTTGAGGAGGTCGAGATCAACGGCTTCAACCTCAACATCCCGCGCTATGTCGATACCTTCGAACCCGAACCTGAAATTGACCTCCAGGCCGTGCAGAACGAAATTCGCGATCTCGAAGTTCAGCTCGCAGAGACGAGGGCGAAGATGAACGTCTATCTGAAGGAGCTCGGCATCGATGTCTGACGCCCCCCTGGCCGCCATGTCCCGGCGCGGCCGCACCCTGAAGCTCTATCTGGTCGATGGCTCGCCGTCCGGCGTCATCACGGCCGAGCTTGGTATCTCCTCGGTGCGTGCCGCCGTTGCCTCCCGCACGGCTCTGCCCGACCTCATTCGTCGGGAAGAGGCGGCGAGGACGGGTATCTATCTCCTGGTTGGGCCGGACCCTGATTTGCCAGGGCGGCAGCTTGTCTATGTCGGTGAAGGCGATCAGGTCAAAACACGATTGGCCGCGCATGATGCCGACGAGTCGAAGGAGTTTTTCACTCGTGCGGTGCTGATCGTCTCAAAGGACGAAAACCTCACCAAGGCGCATGGGCGCTATCTGGAAAGCCGGATCATCGCGGCCATTCGCGGCGCGGGTCGGGCGAAGCTCGTCAATGGGACAGAGCCCCCGTTCAAGGGGCTCCCTGAACCAGAGATCGCTGACATGGAACGTGTGCTCGATGAGATCGAGGTGCTACTGCCGGTGCTCGGGTTCGATATCCTGCGACCAGCTGGTCAGGAGGCAGGGGCGGCAATCTCGGCAGTAGCCGACCGCGACACTTTCTTCACTTTCACCGAGGCGGGAACCGACGCTAAGGCGCGCGAGGCCAGCGACGAGTTCGTCGTGCTTGCCGGGTCGCTTGCCAAACGGCAGGAAGTGCCGAGCTGCGGTGAGGGGCTGAAGCGCCGCCGCGCGCAGCTCGTCGCGGACGGCGTGCTCGTGGCTGTCGACGATACGAAGTTCCTGCGCTTTGCGGCCGCCGCTGCCTTTGATTCACCCTCGGGTGCCGCCGGGATCGTCTACGGCGGCAATGTCAACGGCAATCGCTACTGGAAACACGCCACCACTGGGCAGAGCTATGGCGACTGGCGCAAGCGCCGCATCGGCAAAGAGGATGAAGCGTGACCGTAATTTTACCAGAAGGTTGGGATCGTGCGGAGTTGGGCGCCATTGTTACCCTCAGGTCGGGCGGAACACCAAGCCGAGCAACTGCTAATTTTTGGAATGGGGAAATACCCTGGATTAGTGCGAAGGACCTAAAGTCCTTCGACTTGAAGGATTCGATTGAGCACCTGACCGCAATTGGTGCCGAAGAACTCAATGTGGTTCCCGCCGGAACTATTCTCATCCTCGTTCGCGGTATGGGTCTCTTCAAGGACTTCCCTGTAGGGGTCACTTCGCGCGCGATGGCATTCAATCAGGATGTAAAGGCATTGCATCCAATTTCCGGAGTCAATGCACGCTTTCTCGCACATACTCTTGTCGCAATGCGCAGTGCGGTTATGGGGCGAGTTGATAGAGCTGGCCACGGAACCGGCAGGCTGGCGACGGACCATCTTATTGCGTTACCCGTTATACTTGCTCCAGTTCCCGAGCAGCAACGTATTGTGGCCGTGCTGGATGCTTGGGATCAGGCGATCAATCAGACCGGATGTCTCATCGCTGCCAAGCAACGGCGGAAGGCCGCTTTGTTTCAGAAGCTATTTGAAAATCTGCCCAAGCGGCCGCTGCTGGAAGCCGCAGATGTTTGGTTCAGCGGAGTGGACAAAAAAACCCGTGCTGGCGAAGCAGCCGTCCGATTATGCAACTACATGGACGTTTTTCATAATTCTCGGATCACGTCGAAGTTAGATTTTATGCACGCGACGGCTTCGCCGCACCAGATCGCGGTCAACAGTCTACACAAGCATGATGTTGTTTTCACGAAAGATTCCGAGACATCGGAAGAAATCGCTCAGCCTGCTCTTATTGCTGAAGACATCGATAATCTCGTCTGTGGCTATCATCTCGCAATTGCGCGCCCACGAGAGGGAGTGGGCCATGGCCCATTTATTGCCCAAGCAATGCGTCATCCAGCGATCCGCTGGCAATTCAGCCGTCTGGCGAATGGAGTTGTACGTTTCGGCCTGACGCTTGAAGCAATTGAGCAGGCCGAGATCTTCCTGCCATCTATCGATGCCCAGAAGAGAATTGCAGCAATACTCGACGTAGAAGATATGATGATCGAGGACCTCGCTGCGCGTGCTGAACTCTACCGCACGCAGAAGCTCGGCCTCATGCAGAAGTTGCTCACGGGCACCTGGCGGCTTGATGAACGCTTTGAACCCAATGCGCTTATGACTAGCAATGTTCTGCCAGGAGGCACAGCATGACATTCAAGCTGCTCTCCTTCGACAAAGCGCTTGCGGCGGCGAATGAGTACGGCAAGCGCCATCTTCTTCTGGGCAACGGATTTAGCATCGCCTGCAAGCCAGACATTTTTGCCTATGGGTCGCTCTTTCAGGAAGCCAAGAAAAGTATGTCTTCCGAACTTGCGGCGATCTTCGAAGCGATGAAGACTCAGGATTTCGAAGAAGTAATTCGCGCCCTTCAGCACGCTGCTGCCATCGTTGGCGTCTACAGGCCCAAGTTTGTCACCACGAAGAAGATGCTTCTGGAAGACGCAGAGAAGTTGAAGACAGATTTGATTCAGGCGGTGGCGGGGCGCCATCCCGCACGGCCCAATGACATCTCGGATGAGCGTTATGCGGCTTGCCGCCGGTTCCTTTCACACTTCGTTGGCGAAGGTGTAGGTGGCAAAATATACACGATGAACTACGATTTGCTACTCTATTGGGCGCTGATGCACGAAGAGGACGACGCATTCGCGCGAATCGACCTTACCCATGATGACGGCTTCCGCAAGGATCAGGACGACTTCGACGCACCCTATGTAGAATGGCAAGGCGAAGGCGCCGCGCATGGTCAGAACATTCACTATTTGCACGGTGCCCTGCATCTCTTTGACGCCGGACATCAGCTTCAAAAATACACTTGGGTGAACACGGGCAAGGCACTGGTGGACCAGGCGAATGAAGCGCTCAAAAAAAACCTGTTCCCGGTCTTCGTTGCGGAGGGCAACAGCAACAGCAAGCTGACGAAGATCCAGCACAGCGCCTATTTGCATCACAATTTCAAGAGCTTCGCAGGTATCTGTCGCCCAAAGTCACGGGATGGGACTGCCCTGTTCGTCTATGGGCATTCCTTTGCCAAGAACGACGCTCACGTCCTCAACATGATTGGTTACGGCAAGATTACGCACCTATTTGTCAGCCTATACGGCGATCCGAACGACAACGCGAACAAAGCGATCCGCAGCAACGTCGAAAAGATTGCAACCTTCAGGCCCCAGACCTACCCCGTGCTGAAAGTTGATTTCTTTGACGCTGCTTCGGCGAAAGTGTGGGGATGAGGCTATGACCCACTCACCTGACTTCACCACCTCCGAGGCTGGCGGTGCACAGCTTCAAGCCTTGCATACGCTGATCAATTGTGGTTGGCGCTACGTGACGCGGGCAGAGGCTGATCAGTGGCGCGATGGGCGACGGACGCTGCCGTTTCTTGAGACCCAGCTCCGGGCAGACTTGGCACGAATCAACCGCATTCACGTCGATGGGCGGGCGCATCCGTTCTCGGAAGCTAATATTGATGCGGCGGTTCGGCGGCTTGCCGATCGGATTCCGGAAGGGGTTGTCCGCGCCAATGAGCGGATGACGGATGACCTGACACTTGGGATTGCTTTACCACAAACGATCGGTGCGACTTCGCGCGAATGGCCTTTCAAATTCATCGACTGGAACGACTGGCGGGCCAACACATTTCAGGTGACGAGCGAATATACCGTGAGCGAACCAGGCGGCCCGACAATTCGTGTCGACCTTGTCCTGTTCGTGAACGGCATCCCGCTTGGCATGATCGAGGTCAAGGCTTCGAATGTGGCGGCCGATCAGGGTGTCAGTCAGCAGATTCGCAATCAGAAGGTCGGTGAAGGTGTTCCGGCGCTCTTCTACTCTGCCCAATTGCTGCTGGCGGCAAATAGCTATGATCCACGCTACGGTACGGTGGGAACACCGCGCAAGCTCTGGAGTACCTGGAAGGAGCGCGAAGATCCGCCAGGCTTTGCCGAGGAGGTGGTCAATCGTCTACTTGATACTGTCGAGGACAAACGCGTAGCACTCGACTTTGCGCCACATAAGAAGCGGCATGACGGGCTGATGGAAAAGCACCGCTTTGTTGCGCCGCTGGACGAAACAATCGTTGGGCTTTGTCGGCCGGAGCGATTCATGCGGCTGGTTCGCCGTTACATGCTCTTCGATGGGCCGCACAAGAAGGTCGCGCGCTATCAACAAATTGCAACGGTCGAAACCCTGCTGAAGCGCACGCAGGATCGAGACGCAGCGGGGCGTCGCAAGGGGGGCGTGGTTTGGCACACTCAAGGGTCGGGTAAGAGCCTGACAATGGTGATGTTGGCCAAATCTATCATCATGGCCCATCCACAGGCACGTATCGTCATTGTGACGGATCGGACCGACCTTGACGACCAGATCACCAAGACTTTCCGGGCCACGGGTCAAGAACCGAAGCGGGCGGCGACCGGCGAGAATCTGCTGACACTGATTGAAGAAAAGACACCCGTCGTTACCACCTTGATCCATAAATTCAAGGCGGGCCTCAACAAAAGGCGCATCGTCGACAATTCTTCCGACATTTTCGTGCTGGTGGATGAGAGCCACCGCAGTCAGTACGGCAATCTTGACAGCCTTCATGCGCGCATGCGGGAGGTGCTACCCAATGCATGCTTTATTGCCTTTACGGGTACTCCCATCGCAAAAAAGGAAAAAAGTACTTTCGCCAAATTTGGTGAGCTTGTTCAACCTTCATACTCCATGCGGGATGCAGTCGCGGATCAGGCGGTTGTCCCTTTGCTATATGAGGGCCGCGAAGTCGTTACCGATGTCGACGAGGCACAAATCGACCGCTGGTTTGACGTGCATACGCGTGGCCTTTCCAACGACCAGCGTGCCGATCTGAAGCGCAAGATGAGCCGGATGCGCGAGGTCGAGCGTGTCGATTCGCGACTTCAGTCAATCGCCTTCGATGTTGGCCAGCACTTTTCTACGAACTTTAAAGGTACAGGGCTCAAAGGGCAGCTTGCAGCACCGTCGAAGCGTGCGGCAATTCAACTCAAGAAACTTTTCGACGAATTCGGTGTCGTGAGCACCGAGGTAGTTATCTCGGCTCCAGAGATGCGGGAAAGTGAAGATGAAGTGGACGAAGCCGATGATGATATCGTGCGTACATTCTGGCGCAGGATGATGGACCGATACGGTGGCGAAGACGCTTACAACCGTACCATCGTGGAGCAGTTCAAAGGGCCCTCCGATCCAGATATCATTATTGTCGTCGACAAGTTGCTCACTGGCTTCGACGCACCACGCAATACGGTACTTTATGTTGCCCGTCGCCTGAAAGAGCATGGCTTGTTGCAAGCCATTGCGCGCGTCAACCGTGTCTTTGACGAAGAGGGTGCGCCAGACAAACCCTTCGGTTTCATTATCGACTATACTGGCGTCCTCAAGGACCTTGGGGCGGCACTCGCCAGTTACGATGCCTTGCAAGGCTTCAATCAGGAAGACATTGCAAGCAGTATTTCGGCTATTCGAGACGAAGCGAGCAAGGTGCCGGGGGCTCATGCCGCGCTGTTGGATGTATTCAAATCGGTCTCCAATAGCTTTGACGCGGAAGCCTATGCCCGGCTTCTGGCGAATGAGGAGATTCGAGCTGACTTTTATCAGCGCCTTTCCGCCTTCTCGCGCACATTCTCCGTCGCACTTTCTTCTCCAGCTTTTGTTGAGGAGACGAAGCCGGAATTGTTGAAGCGCTGGAAAGAGGATCTCGGCCGGTTCATGTCATTGCGCGCCGCAGTAAGCTTGCGCTACGCAGAGCGCGTGGATTGGCGGGACTATGAAAAGCGCATACGTCAATTGCTGGATCGGCATGTGATCGCGCGTGAGGTAGTTACCCTGGTCGAACCGCTTAATATATTCGACGACTTCGCAATTGACGGGCGCCGACAGCAGAAAACGGAAAGTGACGCGTCAGTTGCCGACACGATCGCGCATCAGCTAACCCGGTCGATCGAGGAAAAGTGGGACGAGGATCCAGTTTTCTTCGAGAAATTTTCAAAACTCGTTCGCGATACCATCGACGACTTCCACAAAGGGCGGATCGACGATCTGACTTATCTTTCAAAAGTGAAAGATTTGCGCGACAGAGTGCAGACGCGACAGGATGAATCTGATCCAACCCCAGTGCGCCTCCGTGATGATACTCATGCTCAGGCATTCTGGGGATTGGCGAAGCGCAATCTAGAAAACGCGGGTGTGGATGATATAGAACTGGCTGCGGACATGGCGCTCGAGATCAGCCGGATTGTTCAGCGCCGTCGCAAAGTAGGGTGGCAACATGACCGCGATGTCGAGAACGCCATTCGCAATGACATCGACGATTTCTTTTTTGAGGAACTGCGTGGTCGACGCGATATACTGATCGATCCATACGTCCTAGACGGTATCGTCGACGATGTTCTCGCTTCGGCTAGAGTGAGGCTCGCTCAATGAGGCAGGAAATCGAAACTCATTTGACACGGGAAGATATTGAGCTTCAGTGGGGTGAACGGCGGATTATCGCTGAATTAGTTCGCATGAACAGACGTGTTCTGCGGATCGAAGTCAAGCCGACGGGGCAAGTTGTGATCTTCGCACCAACGGGCGAGGAAAGCAGTGAAATTCAACGCCGAGCGCGCAGGAAAAGCGCTTGGATATTCAGTCAGCTAGACGCGATCGGAAAAAGGCCAGAGGTTACGCCAACGCGAAGATTCGTTTCGGGGGAAACGCATCTACTTCTTGGCCGACAGTATCGCTTGTCAATCGAGCACTCGGATGACCCTCACGTCAGATTGGATGGCGGCCGTATGGTGGTCAATGCTCGTTCCGTGGAAGATCAATCTCACTGCAGACGCCTCCTTAAGGTATTCTATATGCTTCGAGCACGCGAGGTCTTTCGGCAGCGATTTGAGGTAGTGATAGAGCCGTTCATCCGCAAAGGCCTCAAACGCCCTCCACTGATCATTCGGGCCATGACTAAGAGATGGGGCAGCTATACTGCTGGCGGGCGCGTCGCACTCAATGTTGATCTCGTGCGCGCTAGTCCGCAGCTGATTGACTACGTCATCTGCCATGAACTTGCGCACGCGTTCTTTCCAGACCACGGCGCAGGATGGCGTCGCCTCCTTGACACGATTATGCCGGATTGGACTGATCGGAAAGCGCAGCTTGAGGCAACACTGCGATAGAGCAGATAGAACTGCCCACAATGATGGGCTCGGTTGGTCTAGCAAAGGGGTGAAGTATTGCTGGCCGTAGCAAGGAACTAAGTAGGCGGGAATGGACGGGGTGACAAAAAATACGTCAATGAATTGAATGGCGGGATGGTACTATTAATTGTATTGTTTTAGAGGCTGTCTTATGGCGACCACCATCTTTGTCCTTTGCTGCTCACAGCGTGACAATGGTCAGCTTCGGCAAGCTATAAAAAATTGATACGGGTATTTGGGGATAGTTGGGAGGGAGGCGATGGCCGTGTTGGGGAAGGCCCGAAAGAAGTCCAGCAAGAATACAAGGAAGAGCAACAACGCGTCCGGCCGTGTGTCAGATGCAATCGACCTCTGGAGTGCCGAAAGGATGTCGCCAGGCCGTCCAGAAGCAGCGGCGGACAAGAGGATCCCATTCGAGCACGACTATGACAGGCTATTGTTCTCCACTCCTGTAAGACGCCTTGCGGACAAGACTCAGGTCTTTCCATTGGAACGGAACGATGGTGTCCGCACCAGGCTTACCCATTCGCACGAAGTGTCAAATCTAGCTCGTTCAATCTGCAATCGACTCCTTCGGACTAGCCCGAGTTGCTTTGGAGGCGTAGGGGATCTTTCACAAGTTGCCCCAGTTATCATGGCAACGATCGGCCTTGCTCATGACCTTGGGAACCCACCATTTGGGCATCAAGGGGAGAGAGCCATTGGCAACTGGTTTGATCAGAATAAAGTGCTATTTGAGTTCCATGAACGGGACAGGAAAGAGAAGCTTAAACAGCCCGTACCGAGCATGCTGCGCAATGATTTCTTGAAGTTTGAGGGAAATGCACAAACTTTGAGATTACTTGCTCGTTTGCAAAGTACATCTGGCTCAAATGGGTTAAATTTGACCGCCGCGACGCTCGCCGCACTCATGAAATACACGGTTCCATCTCATGCAACAAACGAGGATGGCGCACCATCAAAGAAGTATGGATTTTTTGCGTCTGAGAATGATGTCGTCGACTGGATCCGGAGAAAGACAGGGTTGAAGGAGGGACAGCGCCATCCGCTGACTTGGCTGATGGAGGCTTGCGACGATACGGCCTATTCCATTCTCGACATCGAAGATGCGATGAAGAAGGAATTGGTCTCCCCAGAAGATCTGCGCGTCTATATTGACAATCTCTTTAGGAAATCTGAGGAGGGCGGCGGATTGGTAAATCAGCTCAAGGACGATTTCGAGAAGGCTGATGCGATCAAGGCCGATCTCTCTCGAGTTAAAGAGGTGAAAATATCATATTTGAGAACTCGACTTATCGAGAAAGTGATAACCGGCGCGGCCGAAGAGTTTTTAAAGGATCAAAACTCAATTCTATCTTTCCAGCGAAAGAAACCACTACTTGAATGTGGCACGTTTGCATCGGACTTGATTGACGCACTGAAGAGATTCGCTAGAACCCATGCCTACAATAGCTCAGGAGTACTTAAGGTAGAGCTTCTAGGGGCAAAGGTTATCAGCAAAGTCATGGATATCCTATGGGACGCCATTTCTTCGCGTAAAGAATTTATGGATCGTTCTTCGAAAAGAACCTCACCGCAGGCAGCATATGCTTATTCGAAGATCAGTGCCAACTACCGATGGCACTTCGAGCATGAGACCAAGGCGTCTAAATTGCCGATCAGATATCACGAGATGCAATTGCTTACAGACATGGTGTCTGGAATGACTGACAGTTTTGCCTTAGAGCTATGCGATTCATTAAAGGTCGCAGTTGATGACTGAGATGGCGAGTACTGTCGACGTTCTGCGGAAACGGGTGGTGCGCCTTCTGAAGCTCAACGAAAGCAATGACCCTTCGGAGTTAACGAGACTGGTGCTGCCTCGTCTTCAAGCTTTGGGAAATGCTGCATTGATTGGAGGAGCAATTAGAGATTTGGCAATAGGCGGGCGCCGCCGATTTTCCTCAGACCTTGATTTTGTAGTTTATGATGGATCTAGGGCATCTTTTCATGACGCGATGACGCGGTCTGGTGCCAGGCCCAACCGCTTTGGTGGATTCGCGCTCAAGTTTCCAACTTGGAAAGTGGATGTTTGGCATATCGAAGATACGTGGGCGCATACCGCTGGATTGAAGGAAGTACATAGTCTCAAAGATCTGTTGAAATGCACTTTCTTCGATTGGGACTCAATTGTCTTTGACGTTTCATCGAGAAAGTTGATCTGTGAAGCGACATATCTTTCACGGTTGCGCGCTGGGGTTATGGAGGTAAGGCTATTGGAGAATCCGAACCCCGACGGATCGCTCGTGCGAGCGCTCCGCAGGGCCGCATTATGGGATGTAAAATTTGGTCTCAAGCTGTGTGAGTTCAGCATAAGTAGACTGCGCTCTACTCCTTGGGATAAGCTAGTCGCTCTAGATGATATGGCATTTTCAAGTGCTGTATTGAGATATCTAAACCGCGATATACTTATCGAGCGCCTAGAAGAAGGGTTAGAGATCGGAAGAGCTCCTCAAGTCGTTCCGCGATGGAACAGGCAGCCAATGCTCCCCTTCTCTGACAATACAGATGTTGCGCCAATGAATTGGCAGTGACATAGAATAGAATGCAAGGCCAAATCCTTTCTTAGTTGGTGAGAAATCCCACTAGCAGACGCGATCTCGTCCAAGAGCGCCTTTCCTTCAGCGTCTTCCACTTCCTGTAGATGCGAGGGGATCACCTCATCCATGGCCACTTAATTCCAGTGGTTTCGAGAGTACCAAGTTTGTTGACGCGCCCTTGCCCCGCCTCGCGCTTGACTGGTCCACCACACTGGTCCACCTTCTGGGAGTCAGCCCGTTTTTTTGACGGCTCGAAGAAATCGCTAAGTCATTGAAATAACTTAGGCTGGAATTGGTCTGGGAGTCCTACTCGGGCTCTTGGCTTAACGAAAGCCTACTGCACCTATGTAATTGTCTTGCAGTTGAGTGGCATTGCTCGCGGCTGAGGCGGGGAGAACGCGGGCCGATGAGGATCAGGTCCGTCGCACGAAGCTCAAAGATGTGGTCGGCCTCAGAGAATGTGGGCGATATCGATTTGGCCTAGGGCGCCTAACGGGCGGTGAATGCGATGGTGTCCTTTCGCAGGACAATGCGATATTGCGCATAGTGAAATTCAATATAATCTTAAGTATATTGCAGATCAGGTGAGGCAGTTTGCGGGGTGCAACGTCGAAGAACACCCTCGATCGGGTCTACGAAGAAGCGCCGAAAAGTGCGCCAACACAAGGCACCTTGACAATGCGATTATTGCATCACTTTGGTGCGAACTATTGTGAACTTAGGCGCCGAAGCAGGTCGAACAGTCGAAGGATATCGGTTTCGTCATTATAGACATGCGGCGTGATCCGCATCTTGGTGCCCCTGACGGTGATGTAGGCCCTGGCTTCTCTTAATTGGCGCACCAGATCTTCTCGGAATCGCGTGCCGAGTTCGACGACAGCGATATGAGACGCGCGCAGGTCGGCCCGTGGGCCACCCAAATCGCTGGCCTCGGCTTCCGCCCAGATCAACCGATTGAGGTAGGTCAGCCGCTCGTGGACCGCAGACAGTCCCCAACCTTGCAATAGCTCCAGCGCCTTGATGGCAACTGGCAGCACAGCGAAATCTGACCGCTCGCCCATGTCGAAGCGCCGAGCGCCGGGCAGGTAGTCGAGCATCTCCTCAAGGTAGAAGTCTGGACGTTCGCCGCCTTTCCGGTTCCAGGAGTGGAACTCCAGCGGTCGGCCCTTCGCTTGCCACTTCGGATCGGCATAGAGAAAGGCCAGACGATAGGGGCCACAGAGAAATTTATAGGTGGCAAACGACAGGAAGTCAGGGCGCACGCGGGTCACGTCGAAGGGAACGGCCCCAACCCATTGCGTGCCGTCCATCACAAGACTGGCTCCCGCGACACGTGCTGCATGTGCAACGAGCTCGATATCGACGCTCATCCCCTCAAACCAGTGGACGATGGTCCCCGCCACCACCGACACCGGCCTGTCCGAGGATTGGATCGCCGCCACCAGCGCCTGGCCCCAGGGTTGATCAGGTTGGCGCGTCACGGTCACCACCTGCGCGCCACTCCGTTGTGCGATTTCATACCAAGCATAGCGGTGGGAGGTATGTTCGTTCGCCATCAGGATGATGACGGACCCCGCGGGCACGGGCACATTCTGTGCAGCCAGCGCTATGCCGTAGCAGGTGGCGGGGATGATGGCGATGTCATCCGCCTTTGCCCCAATGAAGGATGCCGCCAGCTCACGGGCGCGCTCTACTTCGTCGTAGTAGTTGTTGATCGTCATATCCCAGGGCGCGGCCTTGACTTTTGCCCCGGCCATTCCGGCGTTGGTCGCCACAACCGGCGTCGGTGACATATACGCGGCGTCCAGATAGGTGACGTCATCGGGGATTGCAAAGAGGTGCTTTTGGCAGGGAAGCATCATTGCCCTCACAAGGAAATGTCGGTGCCAAGGCCGGTGGCTCTGGCCTTTTCATAAACAAGATTTGCAAGCGCGATGTCCTGCGCCGGCACGCCGAGCGAGCGGTAAAGGGTGATTTCATCGGCATTGGCCCGGCCAGGCAACGCGCCGCTCAAGACTGCGCCAAGCTCGCCGGCGATCTGGACAAGACCCTTGGCCAATGGCCCAAAAATGTCGGAGGCGGCGACCAGCGTCATGGCCATATAGTCGACCCAGATCGATGAGCGGATGACACATTCAAGGTCGATCTCTTGCAGGCTGGGCACACTCGCGCCGACCGCATTGATATGTGTGCCAGGGGACAGCCATTCGCCCATCAGCACGGGGGTTCTGGCTGAGGTGACTGTGCAGACGATATCTGCTCCGGCAACGGCTTCCTTGGCGCTTGGCAGAGCATCGGCCCGACGGCCGAGATTGCGTTGCCGCGCGGCAAACGCATTTGCCTTGACGGGATCGCGCCCCCAGACGCGGATATGCGAAATCGGGCGCACCAGCGAAATCATCTCGATATGCCGCTCCGCCTGATCGCCATAGCCGATGAGCGCCAACTCGCGGGCGTCTTCATGCGACAGGGCGCGGGTGGCGACCGCGCTGGCCGCCGGCGTCCGAAGGCTGGTGATGGCGCTGGCATCGATCAGCGCCGTGGGGCGGCCATGATCCTTTTCGAACAACATCACGCCGCCCTGATGCGATGGTTTGCCGTGATCAAAGTTCGACGGAAAGACCGACTGTACCTTGGCACCAAAGAGGGGAAGGTCGTCGATGGCCGCATACATCAGCGACAGGCAGGTGCCGTCGGCCCCCGGCAAGGCTAAGGTGCGGCGGATGTCCTGATGCACGCGCCCGTCCGAGGTCTTGCGCAAGGCAGCCTCGGTCACGGCGATGCATTCTGCCGGGGACACCAGCCTCTGCACCGTGGCAGCATCGATGACCAGCAGGGACACCTCACCTTTCCTTTGCGCCGGTCAGCTGGATTTCGACCAGAATGCCGGCCAACGCCAGATTCGCCTCGACGGTCGCGCGGGCAGGCGGGTTTTCCGGATCGATCCATTGGCTCCAGACGACGTTCATCGCGTCAAAATCGCCTGCGACATCCTTCAGCCAGATGGTTGCCGTCAGCAAACTGGCGCGCGAGCTGCCAGCTTCAGCAAGGAGAGCGTCGGCTTTGGCCAGGATCTGTGCGGTCTGGTCGGCTACGTCGCTGTCCAGCCGGTCGGCGGTCAGGCCCGACAGATAGATGGTATCGGCATGGATCACGACCCGCGACAGGCGGCTGTTCTTATGCAATCGGGTGATCATTGGTGGTTCCTTTCGGTAGGGCGACTTTATCTGAGGTAGGGCCAGTTCGCCCGGCGTTCGACCAGCGAAAAGGCGAAGGTGATAATCATCGTCAGCACGATGTAGACGATCGCCGAGCCGATCAGGCTTTCGTAGACGCGAAAAGTTTGGGAGCGCACCAGATTTGCCGCCGCCATCAGTTCGAAAATAGTGATGGTCGAGGCCAGCGAGGTGGCTTTCAGCAAAAGCACGTTTTGCCCGGCCAAGGCGGGCAGAGCGTTGCGGAAGGCCTGTGGCAGCAGCACCAGAAGCCCGATCTGCCGGGAGTTGAGGCCAAGTGACTTGGCAGCCTCGACTTGACCCTTCGGCAGCCCCTGGAGGGCTCCGCGCCAGATTTCACCGCAATAGGCCGCCGTGTTCAGTGTCAGAGCGAGCGTGGCATAGCCAAAGGCTTCGCGCAGATAAGGCCAGAACATGCTATGGCGCAGGCCGGGCACACGACTCAATACCTCGCCCAGGCCGTAATAAAAGAGGTAAAGCTGCACCAGGACAGGCGTTCCGCGCAGGGCAAGGATGAAGAAGGCGGCTGGCCTGCGCAGCCATCTGCATTCCGATATCCGCGCGAAAGCTACCGGGATCGCCAACAGATTGCCCAAAACCGCACAGACCGCAAACAGCAGAAGCGTCGACCACAGTCCCTCCACAAGTTTGCCGGCCAGAAGAGTGGCAAAATCCCGGTCCATCAACCATGCCCCCGGTCATATCGCCCGGCATGGCGTTCCATGGCGCCGAATATCGCTGACGAACCTGTTGAAAGCGCCAAGAAGGCCAGCGCAACGGCAGAGAAGAAGAACAGATAATTGTTGCTGGCCCCGCCCGCCATCTTGGCAGTGAAGAGCAGCTCGCTGAAGCCCACGACAGAGATCAGCGAACTTTCCTTCAGAACAACGAGCCACAGATTACCGAGGCCAGGGAGTGCCTTGTGAAACATTTGCGGCAAGATGATCAGCCACCAGGTTTGACGCCGCGACAGGCCGAGGGCGGCGGCAGCTTCACGCTGGCCCAGGGGGATGGTCATGATCGCGCCACGGAAAACTTCGGTGCTGTAGGCCCCCTGTACGAAACCCAGCGAAAGGCAAGCGGCAACAAAGCCATTCACTTCAAAATCCTGGGCCAGACCAAGACCGACAACAACCTGCCGCAGGGTTGAGGTGCTGGAGTAATAGATCAGCAGGATCAGCAGCAATTCCGGGACCGCCCGGACCATCGTGGTGTAGAACCAGGCCAATGTCCGGGCATATCTGTTGCGCGACAGCTTGGCGCCGGCACCCACCAGACCCAGACAGATGCCCAGCACATAGCTGCAGGCCGAGATCGACAGCGTCAGAAATCCACCGCGCAGGAATTCGTCCCCCCAGCCGGTGTCGCCATAAGCTAGGCCGGTGATCCAGGAGAAGTCGATCATAAGCTGGCCCATTTAAGCGGAGGTGGCATGCCGCCCAATGCGGCATGCCACAATCAAGGGAACGAGATCACTCGTAGATGTCGAAATCGAAGTACTTCTTAGTGATCTCACCATATTTGCCGCTGTCGCGTACAGCCTTGATGGCGACATTCAGCCGTTCGCGAAGTTCATTGTCTTCCTTGCGAACACCCGCGCCATCGCCGTAGCCGAAAATCTGGTCGTTCGGCAGCTTGCGCTTGATTTCATAGTCGGCGCCGTCCGATGTCTTGAGCCAATCGGAAATCTGAATGCCCGAGGCCATCAGATAGTCGATGCGGCCTGCTTTCAGGTCGGCTTCTTCGCTGTCCAGCGTATCGTAGAGTTTTAGCTCCGCGTGTCCGGAAAAATAGGTCTCCATGTACTTTTGGTGCGTGGTTGAGCCCTGCACCCCGAACACTGCGCCATCCAGCGAGGCTGGATTGGCCGGATCGAGTGCGCGCGTGTCGGCCTTTGCCCCAACCCAGACGGCCGGGGAAAAATAGTATTTGTCGGTGAAACTGATCACCTTCATTCGTTCATCGGTAATCGACATCGACGACCAGATGACGTCGAATTTCTTCTCCTGCAGAGCCGGAATGATGCCGTCCCAGGCAACTTCGACCCATTCGCATTTCGCCTGCATTTCCGCGCAGACTGCGTCGCGCAGTTCAACTTCCCAGCCAGTCCAGTTGCCTGCCGCATCCTTGACGGAAAACGGCGCATAGGGCTCGGCGGCGATACCAAAACGGATCGTCTCTTCGGCCAGGGCGGGCGTCGTGAAGGCAAGGCCAAGGCTCAGAAAAGCAGCGGCCCCAAGCATGAACGTTTTCATCCTTTTTTCCCCTTATTGGCTCTTTGCAGCGCGTTGATTTTCGATCTCACGACCCAGCGCTGCTGAAAGGTCGATCAAGGCGCCGTCGGCATGGGGCCGTGCGGCAAGCTGGATGGCGGCGGGTAGACGCCCCGCGCACTGGACAGGAATGGCGACGGCGGGAATGCCAATCGTATTGGCCCACATGCGGAACTCGGCCCCGGCCGGGCCGTAGGGCTGCCACTGACCATTGACTTCCGTATGTTCGTCGATCAGCCGTGGAGCAAGGCCGGGGGCGACGGGAGCCAGCAGCGCATCGATCCCCCGCAAAAGGTCGTGCCAGACGGCGCGATGATCGAGGATCAGGCTTTTAGCCGCGTCATAGGCGGCGCAGGATACCTTATTGGCGGTGTGGGCAAAGGCCAGCACCTCAGGCGAGACGCGTGCGGGATTGGCGGCAACATTCTCGCTGTACGCGAGGGCGAATTCATAGCGCAGGATCGTGCGGCCTGCTTCGGCGAGGGCTGCCGAGTCCTCGATCTTCACCTCGACCACACGCCCGCCACCGGAACGAATGGCATCCAGGGCGCGGTTCATTGCTTCTTCTACGACAACGTCCACGTCGCCATAGAGCCCGATCGGATGGGCAATGACCTTGCCGGCCAGCGTCGCAGATCGATCGGCGGTTTCGCCACCCAGCGCGGCAAAGGCCTTGGCCAAGGTGCCGCCATCTCGCGCCAGCAATCCCAGTGTATCCAGTGTCGGAGCCACCTGCCAAACGCCGTCAAGCGAAAGCACGCCATTGGTCGGCTTGAATCCATAGACCCCTACGGCAGCAGCCACTGATCGGATTGAACCACCGCTGTCGGTGCCCAAGGCGAAATCGCAGAATCCGGCTGCCACCGCTGCTGCCGATCCGCTGCTGGTGCCCCCGGTGCCGTGTTTGGAAGACAGCGGGTTGACCACCTGTCCGAACCACGGGTTGCGGGCAGACCCCACGGCCAGTTCGTGCATGTTCGCCTTGCCGATGACGACCGCGCCTGCTGCTTGCAGAGCTTGAATGCAGGCAGCATCCCTTGTCGCGGGCTGATCGGGAAACAGCCGCGAGCCAAAGCTGGTGGGCAAACCGGCTACATCGATCTGATCCTTGGCGACAAAGGTCAGGCCATGCAGCGGCTGCGCGGCATCTACTGCAGCCGCCCGCGCGCCGGCATTTTGCGAGTCCAAATGGGTAATCGCACGAAAGAGGTGATTGTCTTTCGCGATCTTTGCGAGCGAGGTTTCTACCGCCTTCATGACATATCCATCAGGCATGGGCGACCCTTGCTTGCTTTTCCGGCGCGTCGAACCGAGAGAGCTTGAATGGTGTCATTTCAGCGGGGAATCCGCCGCTGGCGATCCATCCGGCGATCTTTGCGGCATGGATGGCCGCCAGCGAGACGCCGCTGTGGCAGGTGACCAGATAGGCCCCGGGGGCGATTTCGTCATAGATGGGTGCGTTGTCCGGGGCGAGGATGCGCAGCGCCGACCAACTGCGGACCAGACGCACACTGGCCAGAAACGGGAAATAGCGGATCGCCAGAGCTGCGATATCGCTGGTCACATCGAAGGTGGTCGACGTGTCATAGCCTACATCCTCCCAGCTACCGCCCAGGAGGAAGATGCCATCCCGGGTTTGGCGGACATTTTCGCTCGGCACAGTCAGGACCGGCGCGTGACGCTCTGTCACCAGAATCTGCCCGCGCATGGGGATGATCGGTAGGCGGACACCCAGGCTCTCGGCCAGCTTCACGTTGCCGAGCCCGGCCCCTAGCACGACCTTTTCGCAGGTGAAACTACCCTTCGTCGTTGCAAGCCGATAGCCGCCAGAAACAGACTCAATCCGTTCGACCTGCGCTTCACGGCGCAGGCTACCGTCATTCAGGGCGATGGCTGCATGGAAAGCCCGCAGCAGTTTCATCGGATTCGCACTGCCGTCCACTTTGCAGAAAATCGCTCCGGGGATTTCGCTGGATACGCCAGACATGTAGCGGGCAATGCCAGCCGGTTTCATCACATCATAGTCCAGCCCACAGACCTTGCGCAGCCGCTCCATCATGGCAGCGCGTTCTTTCAGGCTTTCCTC
This sequence comes from Dongia sp., assembly GCF_041906375.1. GTDB lineage: Bacteria > Pseudomonadota > Alphaproteobacteria > Dongiales > Dongiaceae > Dongia. The sequence goes on from NZ_JAYRJJ010000001.1 coordinate 26,390, forward strand.
GCTTGGGCAAAAGACAAAGCCGCCATTCTGCTCGAGCTCAAGGTCAATGTCGGTCTCCGCTTCCAGCTTGGCGGCGAAGTCGGCCCAAAGCTCGACCCCTTCGCAGGCCCATTGTGCGTAATCCTCAAGATGCGCGCCCTTGCCCTGGGCCCAGACCAGACCAAAATTGCCCCGACTGGCACGGAACGCCTTATCGCCCTCGTCAAACAGCACGACCTGACAGCCTTGCTTGATCAGGCCATAAGCCACGGCGGCACCCACCAAGCCGCCGCCAATCACGGCAATGCTCGCATGTGTCTTGGTCATTCTGCGGCCTCCAACGCGGCAGCGACCCGTCCCAGCGGGATTGGTTTCAGCGGCGCGCGGATATCGTGGCGGCCGATTTCTGCAATGCTGCGGCCCAGTGCCGTGGCCATAATTTCCGCAGCCGCCATTGCGCAACTGCGCCCCTGGCACGGCCCCATCCCACAGCGGGTAAAAGATTTGAGCTGGCTTGGACCGGTTGCCCCTTGCGCCACCGCCAAGCGAATTTCCCCTGTCGTCACATTTTCGCAACGGCAGATGACGGTATTGTCGGCGGCGCTTGCCGCTCGCGACAGAACCGGGGGAAACCGCGCCTCCAGAAACGGGCGGAACGCGCGCTGCCGTCGAAGCTGCCGCAAGGGGCGCCTAGCCCGCTGATCACGCTCACCTTTCGTCAGGAAACCCAGCTGCCGCGCAATCTCCAGTGCGGCAATCTCGCCCGACAGTTCCGCCGCTTGTGCCCCCCAGATACCCGTACAATCGCCTGCCGCGAAGAAACCTGCCAACGAGGTTTCCCCCCAGCGATCCACGACCGGGGCGAATGCGTGTTGCGAGGCATTCCAGACCGCGGCGCAGCCCAATTGGCGCGTCACGTGATCGTTCGGAATGACCCCATCATGCAAAAGCACCAGATCGGCGGCAATGTCGTGCCGCCCCTGCGCATCGCTAAAGCTAACGCCCTCGGCATAGACGTCCCCCGCGACAGACACCCCGACCGCCTGCCGATACCTGCGGATACCTGCCTTCCCGATCGCCCGTTGCAGACCGATCCCCTTTACCAGCATCGCGGGCGCGTTCATCGCCGCTGGCAACTGGCGCAAAGTCGCGCCCAAGCCCATCGGCGGAGTCGTTTCCACCACAGCGACGGGCGGTGCACCTAAAGCTGCCAACTGTTTTGCGACCAGCAGCAAAAGCGGTCCACTGCCCACCAGGACCACACGGCCAGAGGGCACCAAGGCAGCACTTTTCAGCATCACTTGCGCCGCCCCGGCATACATCACGCCCGGCAGTGTCGATCCGGGAATAGGCACAGGCCGTTCCATGGCCCCCGTCGCTACCAGTATTCGCTTTGCGATAATCCGACGCGTGGTTCCGGTTGCGCCAAGAACAAAGCACTGGCCGTCCCGATCCACGCGCCAGGCCGTTGTAGCGCTGTCGATCACGGCCGCCCGCGCGCGGGCCAGCAGGGCCGCACCCCTGGCATGGTCGGCAGCAAAGACCGCATCCGTCTTTGGTCCCGCTATGCCCGCGTAAAAATTGCCCCCCGGTGCTGGACGTTCATCGACCAGCGCAACCGCCAGTCCAAATTTCCGTGCCGAGGCCGCCGCCGAAAGACCCGCTGCCCCGCCACCGATGATCAGAAGGTCCAGCGCGCTCATACCGGCACCCTGCTTTGCCGCCGGATTCGCATGCCGTCGCGCACCGCGACCAGGCAGCCTTGCTGATTGCCCTGCCCGTCAATTTCCACCAGACATTCAAAGCAGATACCCATCATGCACACGGGCGCGCGCGCCTCGCCTGGAACGTCAGAAGGGCGAAAGGACTCTGGGCTGGCCAGGCGCAGCAGCAGGCCAGCCACCGTTTCTTGCGCATGAGCCAAAGTGGGCTGGCCGTCCAGCTCGAGCCGAACCTGCGGGGCCGTATCGTGGAGCGGCCGAAATAACGGGCCGCGAGCGGTGGAGCTGCTGTCGATCTTGTTCATAACATCAGGCTAAGTTATGAACGATTACGGTGCTAATTCCAAATAACAGCAATTTCCCGTCAGAAAGTTATGAAGTCACTGGTTGGGGGGGCGGATGAACGACGAAGACTTCAAGCCACGCGAGATCGAGGTGTTCGCCGCGATCATGACGTTTGGCACCACCACCCGCGCTGCCGAGGCACTGGAACTGACCCAGCCAGCAATCAGCAAGACGCTTGCAAGATTCCAGCAGAAGGCCGGGTTCGAGGTATTCAAGAAGCACCGCCAGCGTCTGGTCCCGACGCAAGAAGCGCATATGCTTTATGCCGAGGTTCAGCGCACCTATGAATCGACCCGGCAGATTTCGCGCACCGCCCGCGATATCCGGAGCCTGCGCAATGGGCGGCTGAATATCTGCGCTCTACCTGCGATTGGAACCACCATCCTGCCCGGTATCGTGGCGGAATTCTCGGCCGACCATCCCGACGTTCCCATCACGATAGACATCCGCGCCTCGGGCACTGTCATCGAGCGTGCCAGCCGCGGCCAGATCGACCTCGGCGTCGCCGTCACCTCGACCATCGAAAACCCCGCCGTCACCCGCCGGGCGCTGACCGCAACCGGAGCCGTTTGCGCCCTGCCAAAAGCACATTCGCTTGCAGCGCGGACCGAAATTGTGCCGGCCGATCTCGAGGGGCAGAATTTCATCTCGCTCGGCCACGGCGATGCGTTGCGATTGCAGATCGACAACGCCTGCGACGCGGCGGGCATCCGGCGCATGATGCATATCGAATGCACTCTGGCTTCCGCTTGCCTTGGATTTGTCGCCAAAGGCATGGGCATCGCCATTGTCGATGACATCTCGGCCTGGGCAATGCGGCACGCCGTCGATGCCCGTCCTTTTCTTCCCCGGCTCGATATTGAACTCAGCCTTTACCGCCCTTGGGGCACACTACCGTCGGCGATCGTAAACGCCTTCACCGATCATCTGGTCCGGCGTGTGAAAGAGATATCGAAGGAGATTTCGGGCTGAAGGGTGAAGAACTTAAACGATGAACTTCTTTAGCTAACTCTGTTCGACAAATTGGCTGCTGACCGGCGCTTGCCTATCACCCAAGCAGACATAACCCACGTTATCCGTAGAGATGCGGCGCATAGCTTCATGCTCTTTCTGGCGGGCGGCGGCAGCCCGTTGATCGTTCAGAGCACCTTGGACAGAAATGCCTTGGTGCGCGCGTTCTGCGGATTGGCCAGGACCTCGCGGGGTACGCCTGCCTCGACCACAGCGCCTTCGTCCATGAACACCAGGTGATCGGCTACCTCGCGGGCAAAGCCGATTTCATGCGTCACCAGCATCATGGTCATGCCAGCACGGGCCAAGTCCTTGATGACATCCAGCACCTCGCCCACCAATTCCGGATCAAGGGCGCTGGTCGGCTCGTCAAACAGCATGACGTCGGGATCCATCGCCAGCGCTCGCGCTATGGCCACGCGCTGTTGCTGGCCGCCCGACAACTGATTGGGATAGCGACCGCCCAACGCGCCCAAGCCAACGCGGGCCAACAATCCTTGCGCCCGGTCCCTTGCCATGGCCCGGCTTTCGCCTTTGACCTGAACCGGTCCTTCCATAACGTTCTGGAGGGCGGTCATATGCGGAAACAAATTGAACCGCTGAAACACCATGCCAGTGCGCCGGCGCTGCCTGGCAACGCGCGCCGCAGATAGCGGGTGAAAGCAGCCATCCTTTTCCGTAAAACCCTGCAGCTCGCCATGCAGAAATACCCGGCCAGCAGACACGATTTCGAGCTGGTTGATACAGCGCAAGAGTGTTGATTTGCCAGAGCCGGACGGACCAATGGCGACACAAACCTCTCCTTTGGCTATATCGAGATCAACCCCGCGTAAGGCGTGGACCATGCCGAAGTATTTGTGGATGCCCTGCAGATTGACTGCCACGGTCATGCCAGCCCCCGCGTTATCGGGGCGTCATGCCCCTTGCCAAAATGCCGTTCCAGCCAGAATTGTCCCACCATCAGGATCGACGTGATCGACAGATACCAGAAGGCTGCCACCATCAGCAGTGGAACCGGCAGATAGATTCGGTTGGCGATGGCGCTGGTGGCAAACATCAGGTCCAGGGTAAAGGGCACGGCCAAGACAAGGGAGGTCAGCTTCAACATCCCAATGGTTTCGTTCCCGGTAGGCGGCAAGATCGTACGCATCGCCTGGGGCATCAGCACCCGCAGCCAGATGCGCGGCTTGGTCATTCCCAATGCCAATGCCGCTTCGGTCTGCCCGCGATCCACGGCCCTGAATCCTGCCCGAAAAATCTCGGCAAGGTAGGCGCTTTCGTTGAAGCCCAACCCGAGGATCGCAGCGATCGCTGGCGTGACGATCCATTTTGTTTCAACGGAAATCACCGTTGGCCCGAAGGGGATGGAGAGTGATAGCACCGGAAATAGAACCGAGAAGAGGCCCCAGAACAGAAGTTGGGTATAGGCAGGCGTGCCGCGGAAAAACCATACCCACACCCAGGCCAGGTTGCGCAGCACCCAGTTATCGCTGTCGCGCATGATGACCAGCGTAATCGCGACACTGACCGCCACGGCCATTGCGGCAACGGTCAGGATCAGTGTCCACATCACCCCACGCAGCACCTGATCGGCGAACAGGTATTTCCAGAAGACGCCCCAATGGAAGTTCTCATTCACGGCGACCGTATGGAGCATCTGCAGGGCAAAGATGGCCAGCAGAGCCACAGCGATCCAGCGCCCGGGCCGACGGGGCGGGACGATGGCGTTCATGACGGGCGACCGCGCATCACCATCCGCCCTGGCGGCGGCGGGCTTGCCGCCGCCGCCAGTCTCGCTCCGGTTATCAAGCCCAATATCCATTGGCTCAGTAGTCGACCTTCGGGTTGATATTGGCCTCTTTGATCGTCACCGTCAGGCCCCATTCAGCCATCAGTTTGGCGTAGGTCCCATCGGCCAGCAGATCATTCATCGTGTCCGAGATCAACTGCGTGAGTTCCATATCTGCTTTCGCCACAGCGATACCGTTTGGACCGCTTTCACCCAGCACACCAAAGGCAGGCATCGTCTCCAACGTTCCTTCCGAGTGCTTGACTGCCAAGGCAATCTGGCTGTCACCGGAAACGGTCGCATCCGCGCCACCAGCGGCCACCCTTGTCAGCGCCTCGGTCTGAAGACCGAAAGGCAATATGTTAATGGCGGCTTTGCCTGCCGCCGTGCATTCCTCCTTGATCTTGACGACAGTTTCTTCGTGCCAGGTGCCGCTCTGCATGGCGAGGTTTGTGCCGCAGATGTCTTTGGAGTCGAAGCCCGTCGGGTTGCCTGCTTTCACCGCCCAGAGGCTGGTGGAAACAAAGTAGTTGACGAAATTCACGACCTTCATTCGTTCATTGGTGATCGAGAAAGCAGAGATGCCCAGATCATATTTCTTGCCGAGGGCCGGAATGATCGCGTCGAAAGCGGCAGTCTGAAAATCGATCTTGATACGCAGCTTCCGTCCGATCGCCTTCGCGATATCGACATCAATGCCTTCCGGCGTCTGGCCATCGGCCTCGCTGAGGTATTCCCAGGGGGCATAGGCCGTGTCTGAACCGATTGTCAGCACCCCGGCTTCTCTGATCCTGGCAGGCACACGGGCGGCAAGGTCGGGATTCACGGCAATACCGGAGGTGTCGAATCCGTCTGCAAGCGCCGAGCTCGAAAGGCACAGTGCGAGCAAGACGGCAGAGATGGCTGTCTTGGAAATTGTCATCTTGTTGCTCCCTGTTGTCGTTGACGCGCCGGTATTCCGGCTTGGGTCAGTGGAAGCCTATGGCGCAGCAGGGAATGCCGTCCAATATCAATTCAAGGCCAGTCAATTCATCCAAGTTATTGCCTGGACATTTAAGAAGTGGCTGATGATCAAATGCCGCCACCTCTTAGCCGTGCAGGCTGGCCGTGCGCTTGGTACGTAAGAAGCTTGGGATGACGGCAGGAGCCGAACAGTGCCCTACCTGCTTGAGACATCGGGACCTGGCAAATTACAACTGCGGCTGCATCGAATTCGAGGAGCATAGACAATGCGAATCCACGAGATTAGGGCTACCGATCGACGAGCCGCCTACCAAAGTACCGAAGAGTCCTTTCATAAACAGATTTATCGCCGCAGGCACATTTGCGTATTGAGTACTTCGGCAAATGCACTGCTGCGTCCGTTTTGGGTCTCTTGCGCGATCAGAGCTATGAGACCTCGCGAGAAATCTTGTCGAGTACGCGCACCCAGCTACGAATCCCCCGATGGAAGCTGTCGAGGTTATACTTCTCGTTGGGCGCATGGATCGCATCATCCTCAAGAGCAAAACCTGGCATGATGCTGTTTATGCCGAGTATTTCCTTGATATAGCGCACCACCGGGATAGCGCCACCGGACCCTTTTAGGACCGGCTCGCGCGCCCATTCCTCCTGCAATGCTGTGGATACGGCGGTGAGGAAGCGATTATTCTCATCCACGGCGACGGCACCGCTGCCGCCTTCACCGCGAAATGACACCCGACAATCCGGCGGCATCATCGATGCCGCATAGCGCCGAAAGCTCGCGCGAATTTTCTCTGGATCCTGCTGGCCGACCAGACGGAATGTCAGCTTTGCTGTGGCGGTCGCGGCCAGCACCGAGCGCTCCGCGGGCGTGGTGTTACCGCCAAAGATCCCATTGAACTCGGCGGTCGGCCGGCACCACATCTGTTCAAGAGCCGAATAGTCCTTTTCGCCTGCGGGCGTGGTCAGGCCGACGCCACCCAGAAATGCCTCAGTCGAAAAGTCAAGTGCCGCCCATTTTCTGCGCAACTCAGCTGATGGTTCAGGCACATCGTCATAGAACCTCGGTAAGGTAACTCGGCCATCGTCATCGTGAAGTCCCGCCAGAACTTTTGCCAGGACACGAATGGGATTCACCGCAGGGCCGCCGAACACGCCCGAATGCAGATCCTTAGTGGGTCCGGAAACGGTAATCGCCTCGTGGATCAGCCCACGCAGACTCATCGTGATGGCGGGCGTCCGCGCATCCCACATATCCGTGTCGCAAATCAGCGCGACATCGGCAGCCAGCTCATCCCGGTTATCCTTCAGGAATGGCGCCAGATTTTGCGACCCTGACTCTTCCTCACCCTCAAGCAGAACTGTGATCTTCAGAGGCAATGCGCCATGGACCCGCAGATACGCGCGGCAAGCCTCCAGGAACGTCATGACTTGGCCCTTGTCGTCCGACATCCCGCGACCATAGAGGCGTTCAAGACCATCGCTGTCCCGACGTCGGACGGGCTCAAAGGGTGCGCTGTCCCATCTCTCTAAGGGGTCCGCCGGCTGGACATCATAATGGCCATAAAACAGCACATGCGGGATTGAGGGTGCGAGAGCAGCGGGAACGTAATGCCCGACGACCATGGGGTGCCCGGGCGTGTCTCTGACCGACGCAGTGAACCCCAGTGCGCGCAATTGGCCGCAAGACCATTCAGCAGCGCGACGGCAATCATCCTGATGGGCCGGAACAGTGGATACAGAGGGGATACGAATCAGATCGAAAAGGCGCTCGACGGCCTCGTCCAGATCTGCGTCTACATTCGTCAAGACAGCGTGAATGCTCATCTCATTCTTTCCGGGTTCTCGTTTGGATTTGCCTTAAGCCGATACCGCATCCGGCGCAGGGGGTTGGAGTTTGGCGAAGAGCTCGCGGATGTCTGCCATCAACTCTCGCTCAGATTCCAGGCCAACGCTGATTCGCAGATAAGTCTCTATCTCGCCGGATTGGGGTGTAGAGCGCAGTCGGTTCACATTCATCGGAACGATAAGGCTACGTGTGCCACCCCACGAAGCACCTATGGAGAAGATGCGCATGGAATCGAACGCATCATCCAATCGCGGCAGCACCTCGTTCTTCAATCCCACACTAAACACGCCGCTTGCGCCATTGAAGTCTCGCGCCCAGAAGGCGTGTCCCGGATTTCCGGGAAGAGCCGGATGTAGAACGCATGCGACTGCTGGTTGCGTTGCAATCCACGTCGCCATTCGCGTGGCCACCGCGCCGCTATGGGTAAGGCGTATACTCATTGTTTGCAGGCCGCGCTGCACCAGAGCGCAATCATCCGGCGACACGCCGATGCCGAGCCGCCAGATCGTGCCCTTTATTTTGGCGGCAAGAACTGGGTCGCGAACAGAGATCGAGCCCATCAAAACGTCGGAATGACCGTTGGCATATTTCGACAGTGCCTGGACGGAGATGTCGACGCCGAATTCAAGCGGCTTGAACAGAAATGGCGTCGCCCAGGTATTGTCACATCCCACGACCGCGCCGCATTCATGGGCCAAGGCCACGATCGACCGGACATCCTGCACTTCCATGGTCGTCGAACCTGGAGACTCCACCCAAATGAGGCGGGTAGTGCTATCCATGGCAGTCTTGAGTGCAGCCAGATCGGTTGGAGGATAGAAAGCGACCCGGACCCCAAGCTTCTTCAACTCGTTGTTCGCAAAGTCGCGCACTGGCGGATAGACGCTGTCCGAGATCAGCACCGAATTACCGGGTTCAAGCACCGCCAACATGGCGAGTGTGTTCGCCGCTTGACCAGAAGGGACCAGAAATGTCCGGCTGGCGCGCTCAAGCGCCGCGATCTGCTTCTCAAGAAATCGAGTCGTCGGCGTTCCATAGAGGCCATAGACATATCCGTCGTCGCCGCGGTCCAGCCTCGTACGATAGCTCTCCGAGTTCTCAAATACGATCGTCGACGCGCGGTAGGTTGCGGGTCCAAGACTCGCAAAACCACCCAAACTGACGCTGGAGGGTGTTACGCAAATGCTCTCATCATCCATGATTGTCACGCTGTCTTACAATTTTGTCAGGATGGCGAGGGTGGGATGTTCAGTCCAATATTGATTCATGGTATCGCTATTCGCCAAGGTTATACGGGGCGGGGGAGAGCTAAATCATGAATCTACGAGAAATCGAAGCATTCCGGACTGTCATGCTCTGCGGTACGGCATCTCGGGCTGCAGAGACTTTGAACATTTCTCAGCCGGCGGTTACCAAGGCGATACAGGCGCTAGAGAGGTCGATACATTTCGCCCTCTTCGAACGGGTGAAAGGCCGCCTTGTGCCGACCCCTGAAGGGCAGCTTTTTTATAAAGAAGTAGAACAGTCCTTCGTCGGACTCACGCGTTTGCGCACGGCGGCGGCACGGATCAGGGACTTTGGCACCGGCGAATTGAAGATTGCCTGTCTTTCAGCGTTCAGCACATCGTTGGTGCCAATGGCGATTGCACAGTTCAGGGCCAAGCACCCCAAGGTGCCGATTACTTTTCAGGTGCAGAGTTCCTCAAATGTTAGAGATCTGGTGGCATCCGGCCAGTTCGATCTCGGCCTGGCGTCTGATGAAATCGATGCAACAGGCGTCGAATCGCACGAGTTCGCCAAAGTGACGGCCATGATTGCGCTGCCGCCGAAGCACCACCTGCGCGACCAAGCGGTCATCCGACCGAAACATCTCGATGGCGAGCCATTCATTGCACTCTCTCCCGAAGATACGACCCGGCGCGAAGCTGATGCACTTTTCGAAGCAACCGGCGCCAGCCCGCGCGTTGTCGTCGAAACGCCTTATTCGACAACAATCTGCGCATTGGCCTTGGCTGGTGTTGGCTGCGGGCTTGTCGACACGTTGACGGCGCCCGGCTATGTGGAGCGCGGCCTAATACTGAAACCCTTCGCGCCGAGGCTGCAATTTCGGGTACTGATCCTGTTCCCTCCCGGGCGTCAGCGATCTGTCTTGGTGCAGGACTGCGTTAACGCACTGGAAGCAGCACGCAAGGCAATGGTGAAGTAGTCAACATGCCTCGGTATAACTCAGCCGAATAGGTTGTCTTATATTCGATATTGGACCGCATCCCAAGGACTCGCATAGCGTTCGCAACAAGGACGAAATCCCTGCGGAGCTACCGTCCAGTGATTCCGGCAGATCTGAGGAAGGCAACGACTGTGCGCGAAGAGTCCATCGTTGAAACGAGTAACGGAAGTATCCGCGGTGTGTTCGCCAGCGGCGTCCATTCTTTCCGCGGTGTCAGGTATGGCGATACGACCGCGGGCAAGAACCGCTTTCGTCCACCCCAGCCGGCGCCGAAATGGGCGGGTGTCATAACCGCATTGCGGCCGGGCGCCTCTGCCCCGCAACTGCGATACCCTGAAAACACCGATCCGTTTTTTGCCTGGTACTCGCAAATCGAGACCCCGAGCGAAGACTGCCTCTTTCTCAACGTATTTACGCCGGAGCTTCGACGCGGTCGTCGGCCGGTGATGGTGTGGATTCATGGCGGCGGCTGGTACTGCTATGCTGGCACAGCGCCAGGTTTCGATGGTACCGCCCTGGCGCGAGGCGAAGATGTTGTGGTGATAGCCATTAATCATCGCCTCGGTGTTTTCGGCCATTTGGCTTTGGATGAGGGCAACGAGGTATTCGCCGATTCAGGCAATGTCGGCCTGCTTGACGTCGTCGCTGCGCTGTGCTGGGTGCGCGACAATGCCGCGGCATTTGGGGGTGACCCGGCGAATGTAACCATCTTTGGCGAATCGGGCGGCGGATCGAAAGTGGCAGCGCTTCTGGCTATGCGCCGCGCCGAGGGCTTGTTCCATCGCGCGATCGTGCAAAGCAGCGGCAGCGGCATGAAACTCGCAGACGAGAGTGAGGCGAAGGTCGCGGCTGACGGGTTGCGCAAAGCACTCGGGATTGCAAACCTCGCGCCGGAAGTGATGCAATCATTGTCGATGGATGACATCCTCGCGGCGACCAAGCTCGCGAAGGGGCCGTTCCGCGGCATGATCGACGGGCGTAGTTTCAACCGACACCCCTACGAGAATACGGCACCAAGCGCCGCCCGCGATATTCCCTTGATGATCGGCCACACCCTGACCGAGGGAACCTACTACATGCGCGGTGATCCTCGGAACTTTACTCTTGAATTAGCCGAGGTGCGACGACGCCTCGCGCGGTTCCTGGAGATCGAACCTGCAAAAGTCGATGAGATCATTGCTGCGTATCGCGCGGAATATCCGGCAGCAACGCCAAGCCAGCTACTTTTTCTCAGCTTCTCGGATTTCATGTTTGCTCGGAACACCTACCATATCGCAGAGCTTCAATCCGCGTCGGCAAACGCTCCGGTGTTTACCTATTGCTTTTCTTGGCGAACTCCAATCGAGGGAGGCCGAATGGGTTCGCCGCACACGTGTGAAGTGCCGTTTATTTTCGGCACGACCAATGCCGCGAGCGCTTGCGTGGGCGATGGCCCTGATTTGCAGATAATGACTGAAAGAATGATGGCGAGTTGGGCTGCCTTCGCGCGCACCGGAAGTCCTTGCAACGCCGCGCTTCCGGCTTGGGAGCCTTTCGACCGCGACAGCAGAGGCGTTATGATACTCGACAATAGTTCCCGAATGGCGCGAGATCCGGGTGGTGCCGCGCGAGCGACCATGGATAGCTTGCCGCATTTTGGCTACGGGCATTCAATTCCAGCTGTTCTCGGGGCCTGATATTTTCTGAGAAAGGCAATGTCTTGACTGACGAAGCAGCGTTATGGCTCGCAGACAAGGTTTGGACGCCGTGACTAGGATACCGCCCACAATATCGGGAACATCGGATGGTCGAGTGGCGCCCCGGCAGGCAGCGCCGCTTCAAGTCCTGGGAAACTCGGAGACGTCTTCCACTGGCGTGGTGCATGACGGACGTCGTCACCAAGAAAGCGGACCGATAGAACCCGGCGCCGCCCGCTCCGAGCGCCGCCTGCCGCATGCAGGGTCAGCATATGGAAAAATACGACGTCTCCCGGTTCGAGCTCCCAGCCCAGAATGTCGAAGGCCGAACGATCGGCCTCGATATCCGGCAAGTCGCTCAGGCTTCCTTCGGGAAACCATTTCGCCTCATTGGACATGAACGACCGCGGCATCAGCCATGGGCCCTTGTGCGTCCCTGCAACGAATTCGAGCGTCGCGGCCCTCGGCACGGGGTCCATCGGCGCCCACATGCTGCAATTCTGAAAACCGTCGATGTTGTAATAGGGTTGATCCTGGTGCCACGGCGTTTTCTGACGAGTGTTCGGCTCCTTCACCAACAGATGGTCATGGTAGAGCCGCACAGTTTGCGACCCCATCAGGAGTCCCGCCGCGGCGGCGGCCGGCGAATTGAAGATCACGTCGCGATAGGCATCAATGTGCTGCCAATTGCAGAAATCCTCAATGAAGTAGCCTGGATCTTCGGGCCGGCTCGCAACCTTGGCCCGTTCGCTCGGATGGGCCATGTTCTCGTCGATGCCCGCCCGGCAGCGCTCGATCTCCTGGGCGTTCAAAAGGCCCCGGACGCACACGACACCATCTCGCCGGAAATCCTCTATCACCCTTGGCCCGAAGACCTCTGCCAGTCGTTCGACTTGGTCGTTGGTTCTCTCGTGCAGGTTGGGCACCAGCTACTCCTTCGGTTAATCAGTGGCTTGCTGAGCAAAGGAGTCTAGGGGAGCGTGACTACTTGGCTGAAATACATTTTCACAATGCGAGTATAGGCCGTGGCTATCCCCTTTACGCTTCGCCAGTTGGAATACCTTATTGCCGTGGCAGAGCGCGGCAGCATCACCGCGGCTGCGGCGGCCTGCCATGTCGCCCAGCCTTCCGTGTCATTGGCGATCAGGGATCTGGAGGCTTTGACGGGAAAGTCGTTGTTCCGTCGCTACCCCGGCCAGAAACTCGCCATCACGCCAGCCGGCAAACGCATGCTCGTCCATGCCCGGGCAACCCTGGTCGCGGCGGGAAACATAGCTGACGGCGGCGCCAGGCGCGGCAGGATCAGTGGCGAAGTCACGATTACCTGCTTTCGCGATCTAGGTGCGTACTACCTACCTCGGCTTCTTACGCCCTTTGCGCGGCGATTTCCGGCGGTAGCATTCCGGGTGGCGGAAGGCGATCTCGACGAGGTGCGCGCGCACCTCGCAGACGGGCGGTGCGAGATCGCCATCACCTACGATATCGATCTCAAGGCGCACGGTATAAAGTGCGATTCGCTGGACCGGCTTTCCCCGATCGCGATGCTGCCGGTCGAGCATTCCCTTGCTGGGCGAGCAGACGTTCCTCTTGCCAGATTAGCGAGCGAACGATTGATCCTCGAGGATTTTCCACGAACGCTCAGCTATTTTCTGGCGATGTTCCGAATTCGTGGGATCGAGCCCCGGAATGTCCAACTTGTTCCAAGTTTCGAGATACAAAGAGGTCTGATCGCTAGTGGCTGGGGCGTTGGGCTCTCCTGCGTCAGGCCACGGCCCAATTTCAGCTATGACGGAACGCCGCTGATTTGCAGGCCGCTGGTTGAAACTGAGGAATCACCAGACGTTGTGATTGCACATCTTGGTATCAATACCCTGTCCTCGCAGGCCTCAAGGTTTGTAGACGCTGCGCTCAGGGCACAAGCCACGACAGTTCTCCCTGCTATGCAACTCCCTCCCATGCAATCAGCGTGAAGTTCACGTACACCGCAACCCACAGAGCGCGCTGTACGCTGGCTGTCGTCTCGGCGCCGGGCGGCTATGTCGATCGCTGGAACTGAGGTCAGGGACAGGCTCACAAGCCCACTAAATTTTTGTTTTCTGGCGCAAAGTGGATGAAGAGGCCCTGAACAGGTGACTCCTGCGTACCAGGATTCCCGCTACTGGCAATCAACAGCAGAACTTATGCGTCCTCGCATCAAGTGCAGAGCAGAACTCTTTTGAGCCGCCTCGCGAACTCGAATGATGCCGGAGGCAACGGTATCGAAGAACCGTCGAGAGCACCTAACCTATTCACATTACAGCTACAATTCACCGTCATGTTGATTTGGATCAAGTTTGCATGAAAGACCTTGGGCAGTGTATGAAGGATACGCGCAGCGCGTAGGCTGCCGTTACAGACGAAGACACGAGTAGATGGCAAGAAACCGCCGAAAACTCTTGATGCCCGGCCCCCCGCTCCGTCGCTTCCTGACGGTGGCTCTTGGTGCCGTGCTCGTCTTATTCAACGTCCTCGGCGCTTTCGCCATGCCAGTCGCGCAAGCGCGCACCGGCGGCGCGTTGTCCCCTTGGGACATGATCTGCTCGGCCGAGGGCGTCCGTGACAATGGCGCTTCGACGACGGAGCAGGATGGTGAGCAGAAAAAGGGCACGGTCCATGGCAGCATCTGCACCATGTGTCTGCCTTTGGCGCATGGCGCGCTGTTGCCCTCTCCAGGTGCCGACGGCACTCTCGATTCTCTCACGCTTGAAACAAGCTTCCTCACTCTCGCTCAAGACCAGCATAAGCCCAGTCGCTGGATGGCCGTCCCCTTCGGCCGCGCCCCTCCCATAGCCTGACATCAAGACGACCGCCGACGCGTTGACCGCTTTGCCATCTCAAAGGCCGACGGTCGACTGGTGTCGATTTGCAAGCGCCCACACGGTTTAGACCGGAGACGGGCAGCCGAAATCGATGCGCGTCGACAGAATCAAGCGTTTGCCCCGGGTCGGGATGGGAGAGGCACCGATGCTGACAATGCAAATTCCAAACACAGAGGCGCCGCGCCTTGCGCCGCAGCAAACTGGCAAAATCCGGCCGGGACGGCCTGTCCTTCGTCGCTTTGCTGCCGGAGGAACGATCTACATAGAAGGTGATCCGGCCGGCACCATCTACGAAGTACTTTCAGGAACCCTTCTCCTCTACCGGACACTCGACTCATCCAGCCGCCAGATCGTCGAGATTGCCGGTCCAGGGAGCCTTGTTGGTTTGCCATGGCACGGCCGGCAGATGTCGTCCGCCCAGGCCGTCTCGGTCGTCGAACTCAAGATTGTTGACGAACGCGGGCAACTGGAATGCGTCGCCAACGACCCTCGCTACGCGTTGAAGCTTGTCGAACAGGTTGGCCGGCTCTATCAAAGCAACACGATAATCGGGCGCGGCACGGCACTGCAGAAGCTTGCCTTCTTCCTCATCCATGCCACGGACTATGGCAACAAGATTGCCCGAAAGAGTTCCGAGCAATCGACCTTTGCGCTGAAGGTCACGCGGCGCCAGATCGGGGAGTTCCTCGGCATCACGTTGGAAACCGTGTCGCGCGGCTTTGCCCAGTTGCAGCGCGAAGGTGTTCTGAGAATGAGCGCATTTCGTTTCTTTGAAATCCTCGACCACGACCGCCTCTTTGATCTGGCATCCGGCCGCGCCGATGGAGCGATCTCGTGACTGGCATATTCGATGTTGGGCGGAATGCACCGAACCTGAAATCGGGCAATGCTGCGGGTCGCTCGGCTTTTGAACTCCATGTCTGCGTCGGTTGCGCCGATCCGGACCCCGTGCGTCGCCGCGCCAAGCAAGGTGGCGGGCAAGCGTTGCTGGCGGCGATCCTCGATGCAGCATCCCGGCGCCATTTTGCTGCGATGGCTGAGATTTCGGCATTTGAGTGCCTCGGCGCCTGTACCCGTCGTGGTCGCGTATCGGTGAGTTGCCGAGGCAAATGGAGCATCATCTTCGGTGGATTGGACGATCGCCAAGACGCCGAGCCGCTTTGCGACTTCATTGAAGCCTGGTTGCGCCACCCGTACGGCGAAACCGCCGTCAAAAATCGACCGCCGACCATTCGCAAGAAAATCATCGGCCGCACGCCGCCAGAGCGGCATTACCTCGATTGCTCTGGCGCTTCGCCGATGAAGCCAAACCAGATCATCCGGAAAGTCCACATCACGCCTCAATCGATTGGGGAGAACAGCGACAACGAGGCGCAACCATCGTGAATGTCTCCAATGCAACTTCAACCGCACTTACTTAAGTACCAGGGGTTTCGAAATGAACATGAATACTTTCAGCCGACGCACTTTTCTTGGCGCCACGATTTTGGCCGGCGTCGCGCCAAGAGCGTCTTTCGCCCACAGCAATTCTGACACGCTTGTCTTCGTCAGCGACTATGTCTTGAAGGCCGCGCCGGCACCCGGCAGCTACGACATTCAGATTGAACCGCTCTACGGCAATGCCGAGTTTCTGATGCGACCAACCAGAGAAGGCCCGCAACCCTGGTTGGCGGAGGCGATCGAGCAGCTTGAACCGACCAAATGGCGAATCACCTTGAAGCCGGGCATCACCTTCCAGAACGGGCGCCCCCTTGACGCAAAGGCGTTAAAAGGCTGTCTCGACTACTATCTTACATCGAAAGAGAACCAGGGCGATCCCGGTGCGGCTCTGATGGGAAACCCCACCTCCATAGACGTAAGCGGTAGCCTCAGTGTCGATCTCACGCTACCAAAGCCGTTTCCGCGCCTGCCCTTCGCAGCGGCGCACTACGCTTATCTCATTTTCGATCCGGAAGCTGTTGCTGCGGTGAATGGTGACTGGTCCAAGCTCGTCGACAAGGGGATCTTCACGGGGCCGTTCACCTGGGAGACGATCGAGCCGGGGAAGATCACCTATAAGCGTTACGACAATTACTGGGGCGGCAAACCCCACCTTGCCAGCGTCACGATCAAGCAGGTTCCGGACGAGCAAGCCGGTCTTCAGGCGATTTCGGCGGGCGAGGCGGATGTGCTGGCCTACCCGGCGCTTTCCCTCGCCGCAGCGGCCAGAGGAATGCCCAATACGAACTATGTCGTCATCGACGGTGTCGGCTTCATCGGCCTCTACCCGGAGCCGCACATTGCGCCTTTCGACGATGTAAAGGTCCGGAAGGCCCTTTCTCTTGCGATAGATAACGATGCCATTGCCAAGGGCGTCGGGTTGGGACTGGGCACGGCCATGAAGGGGTGGTTCCCAGCTGAATCTCCGCTGGAAGTTGACTGGGTGGTACATGATCCAGCCAAGGCCGAGGCTCTGCTCGAAGAAGCCGGTTGGAAGAAGGATGCCGATGGTATCCGGGCAAAGGACGGCAAGCAGCTCGAAGCGCGTTTCTATTGCTATACGGCGATTGGCGAAGGAGTAGCCACGGCATCGGCAGATATGGCGAAGAAAGTCGGATTTCTGGCCACGGTTCGCCGGTTCGAACACTACTCCGATATCCCAGCGGTACAGAATGTCGATGGCGGCATCTACACAATGTATACAGAGAGCTTTGGTTTGAATGGCGATCCGCAAGGCACTATGTTTTCGGTCCTTGGCGGTGGTTACGGCGTGAAGGCCTTCGACGACATCAAGGCGGTCCTCGATCCGGTCATGCAGAGCACGGACCAGAGCGAAATCGATGCCGCCATGAAGAAGGCGCAGGAAATCAATGGGGAACATGCCTATTGGCTCCCCATCATGGACGACAAGGCGCGCTTCATTCTGTCTGACCGCTTCAAGCATGTGGCGCTCAACCCGTTCTACATCTTTGCCGACGCAAAGATGGCGCCAGAAGCGTGACGACGCGAATTCTCCTGGGTGCCTTTCGGCGATTGGGAGGGATGCTGGCCACCTTATGGGTGGCCAGCATGATCATCTTTCTTCTTCTATCTGCACTCCCGGGAGATCCAGCAGAAATGATGGTGAGCAAGGGGAACGCGCGCCCTTCGCCAGAAGCAATCACCGCCCTGCGTCACGAACTCGGTCTCGACCGCCCTTTGCCGGCGCGATACGGGGCCTGGCTGCTATCCGCTATTCAGGGCGACTTCTCGCGCTCATGGATGACCGGGGCACCCGTCGCGACGCTCATCGGACAAAGATTGGGGGCAACCTTGTTCCTGGGCACGGCTGTCCTTTTGTCGGGTGCGTTTGGGACGATTGCATTCGGCGGCATCGCCGCTGCCGTTCCTGGAGGCATCGTCGACCATATCATGCGTGTGATCGCCGTTTTGGGGACGGCAATACCGAGTTTTGTGCTCGGTCTGCTGGCAATCCGCTTCATTGCTGTTGGGCTTGGTTTAGGTAGCGTAATCGGTGATGGCACGGCACGGACCATCGCGATGCCCGCTGCCGTCGGCGCGCTCGGCTTGACAGCCTATTGGGTCCGCCCGTTTCGCGCTTTGGTCAAAGATGCGCTTTCCAGCGATTGGGCGCTCGTTCTCATGGCAAGAGGTATGGACTGGAAGGCCCTTCTCTTTTTCCATGCGATTCCCAATGCATTGGTCAACTTCTTGCCCTTCATCGGCATTGGCCTGGCAGGCACGCTGGCTGGCTCGATTTTCATTGAAAATGTCTTTTCCTGGCCCGGCATCGGGCCATTCGTCATTGACGCGATCAAACGGCGCGACCTGCCAATCGTCCAGGCCTTTGCCTTGATGACCGTTGCCTTCTACATTGCCTCGACGGCGCTTACCGATGCACTCTCCAGCCTGCTGGCCCCGTCCACAAGCAGGCGGGGAGCGGTGCGATGAGGGAGCCGGAATCGGCGCTCAGCTCGCGGCGGTTCGGCATCGCCTTGCTGCTGTTCCTCGTGGCCATTCTGCTGGTTGCACCCTCGCTCTATCCAGCGAGCGCTACAGACCAGGATCTGCTTGCAACCCTGCAGGCACCGAGCCTGGGACACTTGGCGGGTACTGACCAATATGGGCGGGATGTCTTGGCGCGCCTCCTTGCGGGCGGCAGGCTCTCCTTGTCGGCCTCCTTGCTTATCGTCACCGGCTCTTTGGCCATCGGATTTCTTGCCGGCATATCCGCCAGTCTTCCTGGTGTAATCGGTACTCTCCTCACCCAGTTCATGGACATTGCCCTCGCTCTTCCCTCGCTCGTTATGGCCTTGGTCGTTGTCGGCCTCCTTGGCATTGGGCTCGGCAATCTCATAATTGCCTTCATCCTCGTTGGGTGGCCCTATTACGCTCGCCTTACGCGCGGTTTTGCGCAGCAGAGGGTGAAGGCGCTCGACATTCGGGCAGCCCGTGTCCTTGGCGTCAGAGAGCGTACAATATTGCTTCACCACGTCTTACCGCACGCCATGCGCAGTCTGGCGATCGCCGCCGGACTCGACCTTGGTTACACACTCTCCGCCCTTGCAGGCTTCTCCTATCTCGGCCTGGGTGCTCAAGCACCGGCGGCGGAATGGGGATTGATGCTGCGCGATGCTCAGATGTACTTCACGGTGGCGCCCTGGCTATTGCTCGGCCCCGCCGCCGGCATTGCATGGGCAGTACTGGCAACTTCCTTGCTGACGGAAGAAATGCATGCGGCGAGGGCGGGGCAATGAATCTTATTGCTTGCCGCGATCTCAATGTCATCTATGCGAATGGCGCGCATGCCAACCGCGGGATCAGTTTCACAGTTACCGACGGCGAACGAATTGCCATCATTGGAGAATCCGGCTGTGGGAAATCCACCCTTCTGCGCGCTTTGCTAGGCCTTCTGCCTGCGGCGACGAAGGTGACCGGAACCATCGAAGTCAACGGAACCGGTAATCTACGTGACCTGTCCCGCAAAGGCTGGCAGGCGATCCGTGGCACCCAGCTGGGCTATGTCCCGCAGAATCCACTTTCGGCTTTCGACCCACTACGCAGCGTTGGCGCGCAGATGAAATTGGCGTGGACTTGCCACGGTGAGCGCATTTCATCCGCTGATCTCGTCAGTGTTCTAGGACAAGCCGGGATTGATAATGCCGAGCATTACCTTGCACTGCGGCCAAGGGCCTGGAGCGGCGGAATGCTGCAGAGAGCCTTGGTCGTCTGCGCGACGGCGCTGCGGCCGATTGTGGTCCTTGCCGATGAACCGACCAGCGCCATCGATGCGCCATTGGCGCGACAGATGCTGTCCATGATTGCTGCGCGTAGCAGTACCTTTGTCACGGTCACGCACGATATCAATCTGGTTGACGGATTGGTCGACCGAGTGCTCGTGATGTATAGCGGCCGAATTATCGAGGATGCGCCCATTGCCAGGTTGCTCAATACCCCGCGGCATCCCTACACCAAAGTCCTCCTTGCCGCTCTTCCGCGCCGCGGCGTGTTGCCTCAGGAACTACCCGGTGAGCCACCGTCTCTATTGAGTCATGACGCGAGTTGCGCATTTGCACCTCGTTGTCGCAGAGTTCATCCGGCCTGCCGAGTTCGACCAGCGATAGTTGACGGCGTTGCTTGCCACCTCAATACGGCTACTTCTTCATGATTTCAGTGACAAACCTGACCGCAGGCTATGGAGCGAGAACGATCCTCCGCGACGTCTCGCTGGAGGTCCTTCCCGGTGAATGCGTAGGATTGGTTGGGCCATCCGGCTCGGGAAAATCGACACTTCTCAGCGTACTAGTGGGAGAATTGCCGTATCAGAGCGGTTCAGTCGATATTGCCGGTTGGAGACCAGGCGGAGCGGGTAGCAGGCCACCCGCAGGCCATATCGGGATGATATATCAAGATCCCGTCGCATCCCTCGACCCACTCTGGAACATCGGTCGATGCATTGCCGAGCCGCTTCTTGCTGCCGGAGTGCTGGAGACATCTGAGTTGGTGGCATCTGCCATGAAGACGGTTGGCCTTCGCCACCTGAATCCTAGGACGAAGGTGCCTCATCTCTCGGTAGGGCAGGCACAGCGTGTCGCCATTGCACGCGCGACCGCGGCGGAGCCCGCTGTCGTCATCGCCGACGAACCCACGAGCGCCCTTGATCCAACCAATGCCGCGAGTGTCGTGCGGCGATTTCATGAGATGGCAAAGTCGGGCACTAGCATTCTTATCGGCAGCCACAATCAGTGCCTTCTGGAAAGTTTCTGCTCCCGAATTCTAACCATAAAGACCCGTCCGGAAGGCGCTGCTATCGTCGCTACGAATGACGAAGTCATATTTGGAGGATCCACGGATTTCACCAAATGAGATTGGCTGGTGACCTGCTATTGAGAATTCTCTCCAACTCCCAGTGGAAAATGGCCTCATCATTGGAACCGAGCGATGAAAAGAGGCGGCTCTCGGAAGAGCGAATTGTCGGGAAATGAAATCGCGATCGCCAAGGGCGCCAAATCAGAATTTTTGATGACGTGAGCCCCAGGCATCCGCCACGTGACAGGGAAAGCCGTTCTGGCAATCGATGTTGAACAAGTCAGCAAGCGGCATGGCGCGACAAGCGCTGTTGACGATGGCTATTGCCGACACCGATCAGGCACTAGAAACGCCTAGGAAGAGGGCTTGCCGCCAGGGGTCGTTTCGAACCGATAGTGGCGACGAAACCAAGCGGCGGCCGCGCGAATGTCGAGAGCAAGTGCAAATCGGGCGCTTGCGGCGTCTCGCCGCTCCATCGCGGCGATGACCCGTTCGTGTACCGCGACGCCGCGATCGAACATGATCTTGGAACCGGGCAGCCGGCGCACAAAGGCCAGGATTGGCCCGAAACGCAGCCATAGCGATTCGATGATATTCAAGAGTTCGTCGGCCTCGGCCGCTCGGTAGACAGCGAAATGAAAGTGCTGGTTTCCTTCGAGCATCCCAGTTGCGTCCTCGGCCTCCACCGCTGCGTGAAAACGCTCGTTGATCGTTCGCAGTTCTGCGCAAAGGCCCGCTGTGGCGCGCAGGGCCGCGCGTTGGGCGGCGTATCCTTCGACTTCCACGCGGATTCTGGTCCACTGTTCGAAATTGTCGGCAGTGAGTTCCGCAACCCGTGTGGTGCGATTGGGCATCTGAACAAGTGCCTTCTCGCTCACAAGGCGTTGGATGGCTTCGCGAACCGGCATTGGGCTCGTGCCCAGAGCGATCGCGAGCGACCGTAGGGTCAGCACTTCGCCAGGCATGAAGCGCCCCTGATAGAGCGCATTCCGGAGCTCCTGATAGACTCGCTCCTGCATCGTGCTGATATCGATCGGTCTGACTCTATGGTCCATACTTGTGTCCTTACCCGTAGTCACGACCAAACCCCGGCGAAACTATCTGCATGTCGGCTGTCCTTGCTGCCGTCGCCCCGGAGTCTTTTGGAAAGTCGATCATGGAAGACTCGCGCCGCGCCAACAGCTGACAAGGCGCCGATGCCTCGCAGCGCGCCGACGAAGGGTCACGAAACGCATGATCCAGATTCCCTTTGTTACCCGGCTCTTGGTCACATAGCGATCACGCCCGCAGCAAGAACAATTTCGTACATCACATCGATGATATCTGTGATCACAGATAATTTATACGTGATGTTGACTCGTTTCGACTTCTCGGGGATATTAGTTTTCGAGGGGTTCATGAGGGGCCCTTTCAGAAAATTCGTTCCGCGATGGCCACAAGGCGCATTTCGAGACGGATTGGCTGCTGGCACGCCGGCTAACGCGCGGTCAGAACGAGATAATCCTGGGAGGAGCAAACGATGTTTCGACTGAATCGCAAAGTGAAGACCGCCTTGGCCGTCGTGGCGGTGAGTTGCAGCCTGCTCGCAGGCCCGGCGGATGCGGACGACAAGTTCAAGATCTTCCTCAGCATGAGCTATATCGGCAATGATTGGCAGGCTGAGGCAGCCAATATGGTAAAGGCGATGGCGGCCAGTTCCACTTATCGGGACAAGGTCGACTTGCAGGTCCAGGTCGCCGGACCCAACGCGCAGCGACAGATTCAGCAGATCAACGCCATGGTGCAGGCGGGGGCCCAGGCGATCATCGTGTATCCGATTTCGCCGACAGCGCTGAACCAGGCCGTCAAGAATGCGTGTGACAAGGGCGTCATCGTTATCGCGTATGATTCAATCATTTCCGAACCATGTGCCTACAACGTACATATCGACCAGAAGGCTTGGGGCGTTAAATCGGCCGAATGGTTGGTTGAGAAGCTCGGCGGAAAAGGCAATGTCGTGATGGTCACGGGCGTGCCGGGCACGACCGTCGACACATTGCGGAACGAAGGGGCCAAGGAAGTATTCGCCAAGCACCCCGGTATCCATGTTGTCGCCGAGGCCAACGGCATGTGGAGCCAGGCGGTCGCTCGGACGGAACTTTCCAAAGTCCTGGCAACCCAATCCTGGGACAAGATCGATGGCCTGTGGATGCAGGCTGGCTGCTACACGGCCAACTCCATGCAAAGCGAAGCAGGTATCGCAGATGACAAGCTGTTGCCTTGCGCAGGCGAGGCTTCGAATGGTGGCCGAATCCAGATGCTGCCGGTCGGAACGGAAGCCGAAGGCGCCAGCGGAACCTATCGACCAATGGGCGCTCCGCGATGGTCCTCAGGTTCGCAGAACTTCACCGGAGCTCTGGCACTTAGGCTTGCCGTTGACAAACTCGAGGGCAAAGATATTCCAGCTCTGACCGATGTGCCGCAGAACATCGTCACCAACGAGACCATCAAGCTTTGCAGCGAAGGCACCTGGGCTGAGATGAAGGCCGGCTGCAACGTATTCCAACCTGCCATCATTGCCAATCCAGGCTGGTTTGCCTCGATCTTCTCTGCCGACACGCCGGAAGTTGGGCTTAACGCCGCGCTCGTCGGTCAACCCGAAGAATAAAAGGCTAAATCGCGGGCGCGGCAATGGTCATGCCCGCGATGACAAAAAATCGTCTGCGCTATCGGTCACATAGTCCGAGGCGCAAGAACGAGATTCTGGGAGGTTTAAATGGGGCTAAGGCCGATACGTCGGATTGTTACAACAAACGACAAGACGGGGCGGTCGCGTATCCTGAAGGATGGCTATGCGACCAACACATTTTCAGTCCTGACGGAGCTCTGGATCACCGATCGATCGCCGGCCAACAACACCGGCGACGTCGACAATGCCGAGCTCTCGAAGTGCCTGGAACCACCCGCCGGCGGTACATTGTTCCGCTATTTCGAGATCGAACCTGAGTCGCAAAACGCCCATCTCTCCAAAGAAGAACGCTATCAAGCCGCCGCGGCATGGTTCGCCGAAATGAAAGGATCGCATCTTCTGGTCGATACGTCGCGCGATCCGGGCATGCACAAGACGCCGACGACTGATTACATCATCCTGCTCTCCGGCGAGATCACCCTGGTGCTGGACGAAGGTGAAGTCGATTTGAAGCCCTTCGACGCCGTCGTGCAGCGCGGCACCAACCATGCGTGGGTCAATCGCGGCAAGGAGACGGCGCTTCTGATGGCGGTCCTGGTCAGCGCGAGCCCGTCGTGAAGGGATTGGCGACAGAAGGCGCCAAATTCTTATCACCCAGGTTCGACGGCTTCGGGCTGTTCGCTTTTATCGCATTCTGAGGGCGCCGCTAGGTGACTGTGCAAGACAATTACGCCATCGAAGCCAACCATGTCCGTAAGGCTTTCGGGGCGACGATCGCCGTCGACGATGTGTCGTTCCAGGTGCGGGCCGGCCGGGTCCATGCCCTATTGGGTGAAAATGGCGCTGGCAAATCGACCATCGTCAAGCTGCTGAGTGGGTTGCTGATGCCCGATAGCGGATCGTTCCGTATCTTTGGAACGGAAGCCGCGCTGGCATCGCCGCGCGCGGCGCATGGACTCGGGATTCAGACCGCCTTCCAGGAAATGACGCTGGTGCGCGATCTGACCGTACTGGAATCCGTGCTGATGCCCTATGCGCCGGTCAACGGGCTGGGCCTCATCCGCCGCCGCGCTGCCGAAGAGGACGTGTGGGCGCATTTCGCGACGCTGGGCCTGCAGAATATCGACCTGCAGGAAGAGGTCTCCAGTCTCGACCTCGCCATCAAGCAGAAGATCGAGATCGCACGCGCCCTCTATCGCAAGCCAAAGCTGCTGCTCCTCGACGAGCCCACGTCGTCGCTGACCGGGCGCGATGTCGACTGGCTGGGCGAGATCATTGCCCGCGAGAAAGCCAAGGGCGTCACGATTATCTTCATTTCGCACCGGCTCAAGGAAGTGCGCGATTTCTGCGATACTCTCTCCGTTCTGCGCAACGGCCAACACATCGCCAGCGGCGACGTGGCGAAGTTTGACGACGAGGAGGTGATCCGCATGATCGTCGGCCGCTCGATCGGCCAGGCGTTTCCGGCGCGTCCCGTCCGCACCCATCAATCGGGGCCCGAAGTGTTGCGCGCCGAGGATCTTGCCACCGATGGTAAGCTGGTCAACGCCTCGTTCAGCCTGCACAAGGGTGAGATCCTGGGTGTGGCGGGGCTTCAGGGCATGGGACAACTCGACCTCTTCGTCTCCTGCTTCGGTATGGCGGAAATCACCAAAGGCCAGCTCTATGTTGATGGCAAGCCTGTTGTGATCGCCTCGCCTGCCGATGCGGTGCGGGCCGATATCGGCATCAGCCTGGTACCGGAGGATCGCAAGACCGAGGCCCTCTTCCTGAAACTGTCCGGCACCGAAAATGCCTCCATCCCGTCGATTGAGCGGTTTTCACGCTATGGTTTCATCGACGTTGATGCCGAGCGGCGGGCGGTGGCCGATGTGTTCCAGCGCGTCGAGATCGCCGATCGTGCGCTGTGGACCAGGGCCGGCGCCTTCTCCGGCGGGAACCAGCAGAAGATCGCGATTGCCAAATGGCTGCTGGCGGAGAGCCGCGTGCTGCTGCTCTATGATCCCACACGCGGCATCGATGTCGGCACCAAGCACGAGCTCTATCGCCTGATGCGGCAATATGTAGAGGCGGGTGGTGCCATCCTCCTCTATTCCACCGAAATTCCCGAACTGGTCCATCTCGCCGACCGCGCTATCGTGCTCTATCAGGGGCAGATCGTGCGCGAGATCGCGATGGCGGATCTCAATGAAGACAATATCGTCCGCGCCGCCCTGGGTAGCGACATTTCCGTGCGAGCCGCGTGATGAAAGCGACAGCCGACCATTCGTTCCGGCCCCGTTCATTCAGGCTTGGCCGTTATCGCGGCCTGATCATCGCACTCATCGTGTTTTCGCTGCTACTCCTGCTCAACAATCTGATGAGCCCGGGGCCGATGAGCTATTTCGAATTCAGTTTCATGTCGACCGGTGGGGCGACGCTTGCCATCGCCGCAGCCGGGCAAACGCTGGTCATCCTGACCGGTGGATTCGATCTCTCGGCGGGCGCCGCGATCTCGCTGGTGAATGTGCTGCTCGCCACCAACATGCCGGACACGCCCATGGGGATCTTCCTTTGGTCGCTGGCTGGCATCGGAATCGGTATGACGATCGGTGCGTTCAACGGCCTGTTCATCGCCTTTTTTCGTCTGCAGCCGATCGTCGTGACACTGTCGACCATGTTCATTACGCAGGGCCTCACGCTCCTGGTGCTCGACAAGCCAGGCGGCATGGTGCCGGCAGGCCTCAGTGAAGTGCTGGTCTACGATGCGATCCCGAATGTCCTGCCGATGCCCGTGGTCGTGCTGGGTATTCTCATCCTGCTTTGGCTGTGGCTGAAGAACACGCGCTTCGGCACCTCAGTCTACGCCATCGGCAGCGACATGGATGCGGCGCGCGCCCAGGGCATCCGCGTGCGCTGGGTGCAGTTCATGGTCTATGTGCTTGCAGGCGGCTGTTATGGCTTTGCCGGCGTGTTCGTCTCGGCACAGACCGGCGCCGGCGATCCGCTGGTTGGCAATTCGATGTTGCTGCAGGTGTTCGGCGCCGTCGTCGTCGGCGGTACGGTGCTGGGGGGCGGGCGCGGCGGCGCGGTGGGCTCGATCGTCGGTGCCTATATCCTGATGATCGTGGTCAATATCCTGCTCGTGCTCAATGTCTCCGCCTATTATTCCACCGTTGCCGAAGGCTGCATCCTGATCCTCGCCGTGCTTGCGGGGGCGCTGGGGCGTCATGCGCCGGCAGCGCGCGGTTTACGCCGGTTCGTCGCCCGCCTAAAGGCCCGCCATGCGGGAACGCTGCCTGGCCAGAGCAATCGTCTGCCGCAGCGACTGGTATTGCCGGGCATTGGTGGCGGCAGAGCGGCTGGTGCCCTGCCGTCCTTCACTGCGCGACATGCCGAGACGATCCGCTATGCTCTGCCAGCCTATGTCTGCTTTGTGCTCGTCGTGCTGATGACGCAGTTCGTCACGGGCAACGCGCTGTTCCATGGCGGCTACTACAATTCGCTTCTGGTGCTGTCCTCCTTCCTGCTGGTTCTGGCGCTGGGGCAGGGTACGGTCATCCTCACTGGCGGTCTTGATCTCTCCGTGCCATGGACGATAGCGCTGTGCGGCATCCTGCTGGCCGGCATCGTCAACGGACAAAACGGGCCGTTGATCTACGCTCTGCCCATCGTGTTGGCGATTGGCTGCGCCATCGGATTGGTGAACGGCTTCGGCATCACCATGCTAGGAATTTCGCCCATCGTCATGACGCTTGCCATGAACGGGATCCTGCAGGGGGTGGCGCTTCTCTATTCGCAAGGGACACCGGCCGGCTTTTCCTCACCGCTGATGCGCTGGTTCATGACCTCGAAGGAGGAATTCGTGACGCCCGTCGTGATCTTCATCCTGCTGTTCGTGGTCGCTGCGGTGGTACTGCACAAGCGTACTTCTTTCGGCCGGCGGATCTATGCGCTAGGCAATGGCGAGCGGGTGTCGGCACTGTCCGGCATCAATGTCAACCGCACCACCATGCTGGTCTATATGCTGTCCGGCTTCTGCTCGGCATTGGTTGGCTGCATGCTGACCGGATTCTCCGGCCAGGCAAGCCTCGGTATGGGTGACGACTATCTGCTGCCGTCAATCGCGGTGGTGGTGGTCGGTGGCACTTTGATCACCGGCGGGCGCGGCAGCTATGTCGGCATGGTCGGCGGCGTGCTGCTGCTAACCGCGTTGCAGACATTGCTGGCAGGAACCATGCTGCCCTATGCCACCCGTATCATCATTTTCGGGCTGGTTGTCCTCGCGGCAGTCGTGACCCTGCGCGAACGAGAAGGTTAGGAGAAGAACATGGCGACACCCACTGGTCGCAAAATTATCGACGGCATCAAGCCGGGCCTGCGCGTGTTCATTTCGGCAGGCGCCTCGGGTATCGGCCGCGCCATTGCCGATATGTTGATACTGCACGGCGCCAAGGTTTTCATCTGCGACGTCGCGCAAGGTTCGCTCGATGATTTCAAGAAACAGCATCAGGGTCACGGCGCCGTGCTGGCGGATGTGTCGAGCGACGCCGACGTGGCGCGCGTCTTTGGCGAAGCCCAGGCGATGCTCGGCGGTCTAGACGCGCTGATCAACAACGCCGGGGTGGCCGGACCGACCGGCGGCATCGAGGAGATCGCCACTGCCGACTGGCGGCGCTGCATCGATGTGGGCCTTACCGGCCAGTTCCTGTGTGCACATTTTGCGGTGCCGATGCTGAAGAAGGCGGGCGGCGGCGCCATCGTCAACATGTCATCGGTGGCGGGGCGGCATGGCTATGCCTTCCGGACACCCTATGCGGCGGCAAAGTTCGGCGTCATCGGCCTCACCCAGAGTTTGGCAAAGGAATTGGGGCCGCATAACATCCGCGTCAACGCGATCCTACCGGGCATCGTCGAAGGTCCCCGTATGGATGCTGTCATCCGTGCGCGTGCGGAACAGCTTGGTCTGCCCTATGACGAGATGGAGGAGCGGTACCTGGAAAAAGTCTCATTGCGCCGCATGGTGACACCGCATGACGTTGCCGCCATGGTCACCTTCCTACTGTCGCCGATGGGGGACAATCTGTCCGGCCAGTCTTTGGGCGTCGATGGCAACGTCGAGACACTTTAGGAGAAGTTGACATGGCAGTGATCGCAATCGTCGGCGCCGGCCTCATTGGTAGGGCCTGGGCTATCACTTTTGCTCGCGCCGGCCATGAGGTCCGCATCTATGATGCGTTCGTCGGTGCCGCCGATAAGGCAAAGGAATTTGCGACCGAAGCGCTGTCGCCCTTGGCGGTGGAAGACCTGCTCGATGGCCAGTCGGTTGAACAGGTCGCGGCGCGATTAAAGTCAGTTCCTACATTGGCGGCGGCTCTGGTTGATGCAGCCTATGTGCAGGAGAACACGCCGGAGGACCTTGCCAGCAAGAAGCTGGTGTTTGCGCAGCTGGATGCCGCAGCGGCCCCCGATACGATCCTGGCAAGCTCAACCTCGGCGCTGCTGCCATCGTATTTTACCGCAGACCTAGCTGGTCGCGCACGTTGCCTTGTCGTCCATCCGATCAACCCTCCTTACCTCATCCCAGCGGCGGAAATCGTGCCGGCGCCGTGGACCGCGCCCGAGGCCATCGATCGCACGCGTCGCTTGCTCGCAGCTGTCGGTCAGTCGCCCATTGTCATGAGGCGCGAGATCGACGGGTTCGTCATGAACCGTCTGCAGGGTGCGTTGTTGGAGGAAGCCTTTCGACTGGTAGCGGACGGCTATGCCTCGGTTGAAGATGTCGATATCGGTATCCGCGAAGGCCTCGCCCTGCGCTGGTCCTTCATGGGGCCGTTCGAAACCATCGACCTCAACGCGCCGGGCGGTGTGCGAGATTACGTGGCGCGCTATCAGAAGGTCTATGAACGTCTATTCCCATCCATGCAGCGTCGCGTCGACTGGGCGGGTCCTGTGCTTGCCACCGTCGAAGACGAACGTCGTGCGCGAGTACCGGAGGCCGGTTTGCAAAAGCGGCAGGCATGGCGGGACCGTCGGTTGATGGCGCTGGCGGCCCATAAGCGCAAGGCCGCAGGCGAAATCGGATCATAAGGAAAATGAACGACATGGCGAAGAATCGCAAGGTCATCATTACCTGTGCCGTCACCGGCGCTATCCACACGCCCTCGATGTCGCCCTATTTGCCCGTGAGTGCGGAAGAGATCGCCGATGCGTCGGTGGGCGCTGCCGAAGCGGGTGCGGCCATCGTCCATCTCCATGCACGCAACCCAGAGGACGGCCGGCCGGACCAGACGCCGCAGGCCTTTGAACCGTTCCTGAAGATCATCAAGCAGCGCTCGAACTGTATCGTAAATCTCACCTCCGGCGGCGCGCCTTGGATGAAGATCGAGGAGCGCATCATGCCGTCTGTCACGTTCCAGCCGGAGGTCGCCTCGCTCAACATGGGGTCGATGAATTTCGGACTCTATCCGATGCTGGAGCGGTTCAAGGAGTTCAAGCATGATTGGGAGCGGGAGGCGCTGGAGAATTCGCGCGATCTCATCTTCCGCAACACGTTTAAGGATATTGAATACGCGCTGAACACGCTCAACAGCACTGATATTCGCTTTGAATTCGAATGCTATGACGTGGGCCATCTCTATAATCTGCACCACTTCCTGGAGCGCGGGCTGGTGAAGCCGCCGCTCTTTGTGCAGACGGTGTTCGGCATTCTGGGCGGCATCGGTCCGCACCCGGAGGACGTCATGCACATGAAGCGCACGGCCGACCGGTTGTTCGGCGATGCCTATCAGTGGTCGGTGCTGGGTGCCGGGCGCAACCAGATGCCGATTGCGGCGATGTCGGTTGCGATGGGCGGCAATGTGCGCGTGGGGTTGGAGGACTCGCTTTGGGCAGGTCCGGGGCGTCTTGCCAAATCCAATGCCGAGCAGGTAACGGCCGCGCGCAAGCTGATCGAAGGGCTGGGTCTCGAAATCGCGACACCTGATGAGGCGCGCGCGATGCTGAATCTCAAGGGTGCTGAAAGAGTCAAGTTCTAGGAGGATGCCATGCTGCGTATCGAGATATTCAGTGACCGCAAAGAATCCCTTGGCGAGGGGCCGTTATGGGACGTCAAGGAGGAGCGGCTCTATTGGATCGATTCCTACGGGCCGACTGTTCACCGCGCAGATCTCAAGGGTGGTGATCGCCGGAGCTGGACGGTGCCGGAGCCGATCGGCTCTCTGGCTTTGCGTGAGCAGGGCGGCGCTGTCCTTGCCCTGCGCAGCGGGTTTCATTTTCTCGATTTCGATAGCGGCAAGGTCACGCGCATCAATGAAACGCAGCCCGGCGAATTGCGGCCGCGCCTCAACGACGGGAAGGTCGATCGGCAGGGGCGCTTCGTCGCGGGCTCGATGGACTATTGCGAAAGCGATCCGGTGGGCAAACTGTTCCGGCTGGATCCCGATCTGAAGGTGAGTGAACTCGATTCCGGGATCATCTGCTCGAACGGTCCCTGCTTCAGCCCAGACGGCAAGACACTCTATTTCACCGACAGCTTTACCAAGATTATCTTTGCCTATGATTACGACACTGCGACCGGCGACGTGCGCTCAAAGCGCGCCTTCGGCAGTTTTGCGGAGTTGCAAGGTTACCCGGACGGTGCCACGGTCGATTCCGAGGGATATGTCTGGAGCGTCGAGGTCTATGCCGGGCGGCTGGTGCGCTTCAATCCGGATGGCGTCATCGACCGGGTGGTCGGGCTGCCGGTCTTCTCCTCGACCAGCATCAGTTTCGGGGGACCCAATCTTGATATTGCGTTCGTCACCTCGATGGCGCGGCCATTCAAGGGCCGGTATCACCGGGAACACGAAGCCGGTATGACGGTGGCGGTTCACGGCTTGGGCGTGCGCGGAATCGCAGAGCCACGGTTCAAAGGCTAATAGCAGGAGCGCCTGCCAATGCAGATCAAGGCTTTGGTGGATGTGAAAACGATCCTCGTCGAGCGGCCGCTTTGGGCTGGCTAATCCGTTTTTCATTGCTGTGGCGTTCTAGGACCTGGTGGGTGCCGGACTCTTCGGCTTTCTGATAAACTCGACTCTATCGCTCTATTACATGCAAGGGCTGAGCCTGACCTCGCTGCATGCCCATACGACCTTGCTCGGCGTCTATGGCAAGCTGGGGATCGGCCTGCTGCTTTTCTGCCTCCGTGGAGCGAAGCCGGTCGCGGTGTTGAGCGAGACGCTGCTTCGGAGCACCTTCTGGGGGCTGAATACCGGCATTGCGCTGATGGCAATCCTGACGCTGCTCCCGCTGGGCACGATCCAATTGTTTGCCTCAATAGAGCATGGCTAAGCGTATGTTCGTTCGGCGGATTTGACGCAGCGGCCGATCGCCAATCTTCTAGCCCGGAGCACATGATCTCATCTGTCAGGGCGTTTTGACGCTACCTTTGAATAGGTTGGTATCGCATGTTTCACGACGAATAATTTATGCGTTGCTCCGCGGTCTCTAAGGCTCCAGCAGAAGTTCGAGTCGTGCCTTTTTCATCGACTCCATCTCGCTCGGACAACATCACAATTGCGTCAGCGCCCTTTTGCACGCCGATGGGTAGGCGTGTGCGTGCGGATTGACGAGTCACGATTTCATCTTCGACCGGAGGGCGTCTAATGTGGTGGTGTCTTGGCGCATGTCGGTGACGGATGCCTGATGCCAGGAGGACGTTGGACCTAGTTGTTGTCCTGGTCCGCATCGACCTCCGCTCTGGATCGTCTTCTGGGTGGGGGCGGAGCAAGGCGTACGAGCTTTTGGATTAACCTAGCCAGTGGTTTGATGTTCTTTTGCAGGCTGGCCGCATCCATTGCCGCTAGGTACTCAGACCGTCGTTCGACTGGAACAATTGTCCAAGGATATCCACCGGACGCGAGCATTGCATTCATGATGAAGCGGCCTGTTCGGCCGTTTCCATCCGCAAATGGGTGGATATACGTGAAAACGAAGTGGCCAAGAATGGCCGCCACTCTTGGGTCGTTCTCTTCCTTTAGGCAGGAAAAATAGGCGTCCATTGCGTCAGGCAGCGATTGCCACGCCGTCGGTACATACTTCGACGTTCTTAGAAAGACCGGATGGGATCTGTATCCAGCCAGTCTTTCAGGTCCAATGATGCCATCGTTGACGGATGGTTGGAAGAGTTCTTGCTCCCATTCTTGATGCTCTTCCTCGATCAATACTGCAGCGCTTTCACCCTTGAGGATTCTTTCGATAGCAGAGCGAACTCTCTGAAAAGCCATCCAGTACCCCTTGGCGGCCAAAGCATTCATATGCTCTTGGTCGTCTCTATCTTGGTCTGGATCCCAACCACCATTGCGAACCTTTTCGATTAGCTCTTCTGAGACCTGATAGCCCTCGATCGACAGTGAATGATAGGCATCGGACGTATAGCGCTCATCGATGGTTTCCAGATAGCCGCCGTGGTCGTTGATGATCTTCGGGGTATCAACGAACTCACTGAGCACTCCGGCCCTCATCTGCTCCCAGATTATTTTGATGCGCGAACCTACGGGAGAAGCTCCCTTCGTTCCCATTGCGACCATCGGAATTGGAGAATCGAAAGGGTCTTTGATTTCCCTGGGGACATGTCCGGCTCTTTTTAGCGCTGAATTGATGGCCTCGGCATCTTTCTCGTGACCCATCAATCTCAGTGCACCTGAGATACGTCCTGCCGCGGCGACATTCCCGTTTTCGAGGAGTGGGCCGAGGAGAACACTTATTGTTCTCACCGAGCCCAGCAACGCGATGATCTCTTCTCGTTTTGATTTCCAGATTTGTGGAGATGCGGAGATGAGAGCTTGAGGAAGAGGGTAGACCCGCAGCCCATCGACATCGGCGGCTTTGGCCTTAGGAAGGTCCGTCCTGTAGAAGAAGACGGAGGTCTTGTTTGGAAGCTCTATCGGAAGATTGTTGGCTTTTGGGCACTGGATAATAATTTGATTGGGTACGCTCTGCTCGCCCGCGAGAAGGCTGATTGAGGCTTCAGGAGAAACGATCCAGTTATTGCCAAATCTATTGTTGGCGTAATCTTTGATGAATTCCCAGTAGGACGTATACCAAGTAGTGGAGTCGCCGGATTTGTCTTTCGGGTTAGCCGTCATGAGCCAGCCGTTTATGATCGGCTTTAGATAACCGCCTTTCACAAGGCGATCACGGTCGGTCCTGGATAACTCGTCGGCTTGAATGACTCGCCTATGTTCAGCCTGAACGAGATCACGAAGAGCGCGCATTGAGGACGCAAGTTTCTCGTTTGGTTTGGTCCGCTTCGCCATGGTGCCTCGGGGGAATTTCGTACGCTGAGACTTTATGATCAGTGCCGGGTTAGCAGTCACAATTGGTTTGTGAGGACCAAATACAATTAGATTGAGATGATGATATTCAATTGATTATTGATGTCAAATAACAATTGATTTGTGCTGCCGATTAACAATTATTTTGTGATATGAAAGCCTTAACCATATGAAAAAATGAACTAAATATCTGATCTTCCAGTGTTGCGGGAGTGGGTGGCAATGAAACCATTGGCGGCTGTGCTGGAGCTTGCTGCTGCCACCTTACCGATGCCAAGGCACTGTCGATCAACCGTCAGGCTTGGGCACGGTCACGTCCAACGGCAGAGATAACCGCCCTTCGAAACCCATATCGCCAGGCTTGGCAGCAGTGTGCGGGTCGCGTACGCCCACGGCGTCATCGATGCCTCTGGCACCCCTGCGCCGGGCGAACATCGGCATGCAGATGGGGTAGCTTCCGGCATGCCGGATGTGCTGGGGACCGTCCAATACGACGATGCCGGAAAGCGGATCGCTGTCGTGGTTCCGACTACTCTGCTGGTCGCAACAACTGGCGGCTCGTTGCAAAAATTCGTGCCACCGACATCAAATTCGCTACGCCTCGATTCGACACATCCCGGCTACCAAGATTGTTGACGCGCTCTTGCCTCGCCTCGCCCTTGACTGGTCCACCACACTGGTCCACCTTGCCGCTGTCAGCGTGCTTGTTAGCCACTCGAAGTGATCGCTAAGTCATTGAAATGACTAGGCTGGAATTTGTCTGGGAGTCCTAGTTGGGCTCTTCATGGAATACCGTCAGACAACAGCCAATTAGGTCGGCCTGCTTTGGCGCATAACCCAGTTGGGCCATGCAACTGTGAGCGTTTGGATACAACGCGGAGAACTTTGGACGGCGTCTCAAGGCCTGGGCTGAGCCAAGGGGGGCACCTGGAAACCAGACCCGTGGTACAGCGTTGGGGCAGGCTCACAATGAGATAGCCCCTTTCCTTACATAACGTCCCGTGCGCGATACTGGACCCTTTGGGGGCCAGCGCTTGAGCAGGTGCAATAGCGCATTCTAGTCCGAACTGATGGCGTCGACGTATTGTTCTGGCGGGTTGAGGTTTCGCACGATCATCCCCTCCAGATACATCAGGCGACCGTTACTGTCGAATACGCCGCAGCCGACTTCGTGAACCCAGACGGTATTGCCGTCGCGGTGCAGATAGCGAAATTCGATGTCCCAGTTGTTGTTGTTCTCAAGTGCGGTGTCGACGATCCGACGCATCGATTTCAGATCATCCGGGTGAATGACCGACGACATATTGCGCGTCGGGCTGTTGATGAAGTCGGCCGCCGAATATCCCAGCAGGCGTTCGATGCCGCGCGTTACATAGAGAACGGTATAGGGGTGGTCATTGAGGCATCGGTAGAGAAAGCCGGCATTGCGCTCGGCGATGCTGCTGATAGTGCGCAGGGCGTTACGCTGAATCATTGGCGACAGTGAGTTCTGGTGCTCAGCGCGGAAGTCGCGCGGGGTGCTGCCACTGCGGCTCCTGAAGGCGCGCGAGAAGGTAGCGGAAGAGGAAAACCCGCTGATGATGGCAATCTCGCCGATCTGCATGTCGGTGTTCAACAACAGCGAGCGCGCACGGTCGAGGCGCAGGTCCTGATAATACGCGTTGTGCGAGGAATCGAGCTTGGCACGCCATAAATTCTGAAGTTGGCGAGGAGAGATGCCAACCCGGCGCGCAACTTCATTAAGGGAGAGTGGCGATTCGAGATTGTTTTGCATCTCGATGATCGCCTTTTTCAGGCGCGGATCGCGTTGAGTACTGAAGGGATCAAGCAGACTAACGCGCTGCGGGGTTTGCGGTTGGCGGATCTCGGGCGCCAGCAACTCAGCCGCTAGAGTCGCGGCAACCGGTTCGGAAACGCTTGTCTTGATGTAGTGGAGCAGCATGTCGACGATCGCGAGGTGACCGGCACAGGTGAAACAATTGCGGTCCTTCACGTAGAGTTCCTCGCTGAACTCGACATTGGGAAAGCTCTCGTGTGCCATCGGAAGACAGTCGAAATGCGTGGTTGCTCGGTGGCCGTCAAGGATGCCGCTCCGCGCCATCAGCAACGCCCCATATTCGATCCCCATAATGATGCCGCCGCTGCGTGCCGCGCGGCGTAGGATAGGCACGGTCGAATCCTCGTCCTGTTCGCTGGGTCTAAGGTTGTTGAGGACGATGAGAGGATCGCGGAAATCCTCTGGATAGCCGGCATTGGGGATGATCGGCCGGCCGTTGGTCGCCATAACGGGCTGGTTATTTGGCGTCAGGATTCTGACTTTGAACAGTGCTTCGCCGGCAACGCGGTTTGCCATTCTCAAGATGTCCAGGACGAGTGCGCAATCCAGGTCACTGACGGGCGGGATTGTTAGTACGTAAACAGCCGATTGCATGCCGACCCTTAGAGACTGGTTGTGCTGCATCGCAGCATGATGTGACGGAAGTTAGTGCGCCTAATGCAAACTATATTACGTAGAGTGCAAAACAGAGACCATGGCTGAATGTTAATGTGCCTTTCGCGTGGCGACAAAGAAGCATTCCAAACTGCTCGGGCATTGGCTTTCACGGCCAAAGACACGCATTAACAATGACTTGGAAATAAGCCGCTGACAGGAGCGCTATTCGATGGGAAAAGTTAAAATTCATGGTTTGACAGCCAGCGCGGTTCTGGTCATGGGTGTTTTTGCTGCATCGCAACATGCGATGGCCGAAGGAACCCTCGCTCTGTTGACCTGGGAAGGCTATTCCGACGACGTGGTCGTGGCGCCTTTCACGGAAAAGACGGGCTGCGTGGTGGAGCCCACCTATGTCAGCTCGAACGACGAAATCATCGCCAAGACCCTGGCTTCCGGATCGGCCACGATCGATCTCGTCTCGCCGTCCAATGACGCCACTATGACGCTGATCGATGCCGGCGCGGTGGAGGCGATCGACAAATCGAAGTTGCCCCATCTCGCCGACTACTTCCCCGTCTTCCAGTCGCCTTCCTGGCTGGTCAAAGGCGACGAACTCTACGGCGTGCCCTATGGCTATGGCTTCCTGCGTCTGGTGCTGGACAGCAATGTGATTCCCGATGCGCCCGCCTCGGTCTCGGTGCTGTGGGACGAGCGCCTGAAGGGCAAGCTCGCCATGTGGGACAACCTGGAGACACTCTATGTCGCCGCGCGCCATATTGGCGTGAAAGATGTCTACAACATGACGGATGAGGAACTGGCGAAAACGCGCGATGCGCTCATCGCCCTAAAGCCGAACATCCGCAAATTCTGGACCTGCGACGCCGAATTCCAGCAGCTTTACATGCAGAAGGAAGTGGTCGGCGGCAACACCACCGAACTCGCCGTCTCCGGCCTTTGGACCCAGGGCGCCGATACGCTGAAGGAAGTGCTGCCGAAGGAAGGCAGCGGCGGCTGGTCCGACAGTTGGATGATCGTCAAGGGGGCCAGCGAGAATCCTTGCGTCTACGCCTGGCTGGACTGGATCTCGTCGCCGGAATCCCAGGCCCTTGCTTCGAAGCTGACCGGCTATGCTTTTGCCAACGCCAAATCCTTCGAGATGCTTGAGCCCGAAGCCCTCGCCCTGCTCACCAAGCTTGGGACCGGCGATCCGGAAGTCCAGAAGAGCATTTCGTGGTGGCAACCCGTGCCGCGGCGCGGTGCTTATCTCGAAATCTGGAATCAGGTGAAGGCTGAGACCGCTCAGTAACGATGGTCTGAACAAACCAGAGAAGACGAAGCAGCGACGATGTCCGCCACGATCTCACTCCAGAACCTCAGGAAGACCTTCGGCAACGACAAGTCGGGCCATCTGGCCGTGGACGATGTCAACCTGGAAATCGCTGCGGGGCAGTTTGTGTCCCTGCTGGGTTCCAGCGGTTGCGGCAAGACCACGACCCTGCGAATCATCGCGGGGCTGGAAAGCCCGACCAGCGGCCGGGTTCTGTTTGACGGGGCGGACATCACACATCTGCCTGCTTCGCATCGCGACATGCGGATGATGTTCCAGGACCTGGCGCTTTTCCCGCATATGAGTGTCGAGGACAATGTCGCTTTCGGCCTTAGGCTGAAGCGCATGCGCGGCAAGCTGGGCGAGGAGGAGATCAGGCGGCGGGTCGCCACTTATCTCGACATCGTCCGCCTCGGCGAGATGCGTAAACGGATGCCGCATCAATTGTCCGGCGGCCAGCGCCAGCGCGTAGCCCTGGCGCTGGCGCTGGCGACCGAGCCGCCGGTGGTGCTGTTCGACGAACCGCTGGGAGCACTCGATGCCTCGCTGCGCCGTTCCACTCAGGCCGAGTTGAAGAGGATCCACCGCGAACTCGGCAAGACCTTCATCTATGTCACCCACGATCAGGACGAGGCGCTGTCGATGAGCGACATGGTCGCGGTGATGAGCGGCGGTCGCCTGATCCAGTACGACACGCCCGAGGGAATTTATGAACGCCCGCGGACACGGTTCGTCGCCCAGTTCATCGGCGCCAAGAATCTGCTGTCTGCCAGGGTGGAAAGGGTTGCCGGAGCCGAGGTTCAGTTGCGCCTCGCCGACGGGACGCATCTCGGCGCCCAGGCCGACGAGCCGCTGTCGCCAGGCCAGGAGGTCACAGCGGTCTTCCGCGCCGACCGCGCCCTGATGCAAGTCAACGGCTATACCGATGCCAATCTGGTGTCGGGAATCCATGTCCAGAGCATGTTCCTTGGCAACCGCATGGAGCATATCGTGCGGTTGGTCGATGGCAGCGAGGTGACGATCCACGACGCCCAGGCGCGGCCCCTGCCCGGCGATGGCGGCCCGTTGCAATTCGCGCTGCGGCCACAGCATGTCCAAGTGCTGACGAAGTAAATGGTCGCCGAGATGACAGTTCAAGCCAACATCCTGATCGGAAATGCGCCCGACATGCGCCGCATCGAGCGGCGCCGGGCATTGTTCTGGCTACTGCCGCCAATCCTTTGGTTCATTGGCTTCATGCTGGTCCCTTATGCGATCACGCTGTTCTACAGCTTCGGCCGCATGGATTACGTCCAGTTCGTGGCCGACTTCAGCCTCGACAACTATATCAAGGTGCTGACAGTTCAGCCTTATGCGGGCCTGATCCTGCGCTCGGCTAAGATCGGGTTGCTGACCGCCTTCTGGTCAACGCTGTTGGCTTATCCGGTCGCCATCGCCATGGCTTTCTATCTCAGCAGCGAACGAGCGAAGCACATTCTCTATATTCTGGTGATCTTGCCGTGGTGGGCGAGCTATCTGGTGAAGGCCTATGCCTGGAAAACTATTCTCGGCACTCATGGTCTTCTCAATGAGGGGCTTATCTGGCTGAACATTATCGACGAACCGCTCACCATCTTCCTCTACAATGATTTCAGCATCATCCTGACGCTGACTTATATCTTCACGCCGTTCGCCGTTCTCTCGATCTATGCGCAGCTCGAGCGGCTGCCCCTCAGCCTGATCGAGGCGGCACGGGACCTCGGTGCAAGCGGCTGGGAGACCTTCGTCAAGGTGATCTGGCCGATCTCGATCCCCGGTGTGCTGGCGGGTGGCGTCATCACCTTTTCGCTGGGTTTCGGCGACTTCATCGCCCCCGCTCTTCTCGGTGGTGCCGATTCGATCATGATCTCCAGCGTCGTCATCAGCCTGTTGGGTGTCGCCAATGACCGACCTTTGGCCGCCGCCATCGGTGTCGCCATCATCCTGATGGCGATGGCGCTGCTGACTGTCTCGCAATATCTCGAAAAGCGGACGCAGGTGCGGTTATGACGCGCCTCGGCTCTCCTTACCTGATCTGGTCGGTGGCGGGCGGCATCATGCTGTTCCTCTATCTGCCGATCCTGGTCATCGTCATCTTCTCGTTCAACGAGGGGCGCAATGCCGGCCTGCCTTTCACCGGTTTCACGTTGAACTGGTATGAAGCGGCGCTCTCCAACCGGCAGATCGTGCGCGCCATTTGGAACAGTGTGCTGGTTGCCGGCGGCACCATCCTGATCGCCGTGCCGATCGGTCTCATGGCGGCCGTCGCAATGGATCGGTTCAGCTTTCCCGGCAAGAACATGTTTCGCCGCCTGGTCCTGCTGCCCCTGGTCCTGCCCGGCATCATCACCGGAATTTCGCTGCTGAACTTCTACATGATGTTGAAGGTTCCGCTGTCGCTGACCACCATCATGCTGGGCCAGGGAACGGCGCTGATCTGCATCACTGTGACCGAGGTCTTCGCCCGCCTGCAGCAATTGGGCCGTTCGCAATACGAGGCTGCTTACGACCTCGGCGCCAGCGAGTTGGAGATATTTCTCAAGGTTACCTTACCCAACATCAAGACCGCGCTGATCGGTTCCATGCTGATCATCCTGTCGCTGTCGCTGGACGAGATCGCGGTGACCTTCCTGCTGACTGGGCGCGACAACACGCTGCCCATGGTGCTGTGGTCGATCCTGCGGCGCGAGGCGACACCGCTGGTGAACGTCGCCGGCACCGTGATGATCGTCCTGACCCTGGTGTTGGTCACAATCGGTCTCCGTCTATCGAGGGGCAATAGCCAGCAGCATTAGACGCGCCGGTCTGAGAGCGGAACCGCTTTACACAAATATACTATTTATGGAGGAAAATATGCCTGAAATAACAACCCTTGATCCAACAGCATCCGTCGACGAAATTCTGGCGGTGCTACATCGCGACGGCGCGCTGATCGTGCGCAATCTGATGACGCCGCAGCAGATGGCTACCTTAAGCGAGGAGCTGCGCCCCTGGATTGACAAGACGCCGAACGGCAACGGCGATTTTGTCGGCTACAAGACCAAGCGCTGCTGTGGCGTACTCGGTAAATCGGCAATGGCAGGCGAAATCGCGACGCATCCCAAGATTCTGGAATTGTGCAATCGGGTATTGTTGCCACAATGCACGCGCTATCGCCTGTCGGTATCCCAGGTGATCAGCATCGGCGCCAGCGAGACCGTGCAGCACATGCATCGCGATGATGCGCTGTGGCCGTTCGAGCATCCGGTGAAAAACCACCGCCTGATCCATTGCATCTGGGCCGTCACCGACTTCACGGCCGAGAACGGGGCGACGCGGGTGGCACCGGGCAGTCATCTCTGGGGCGAGGGGCGCGAACCGAAAGACGGTGAGTGGACGCAGGCAGCCATGCCGGCGGGCTCGGTGTTGATCTACTGGGCCGACACCTTCCATGGCGGCGGTGCCAACCGCACCGGGATCCCGCGCGACGGCATGATCCTCGGCTATATCGTCGGCTGGCTGCGCCAGGAGGAGGAGCAATTCCTCGCCGTGCCGCCGGAGAAGGCGAAGACCCTGCCGCGCAAGATACAGGACCTGCTCGGCTACAAGACCCATGAGCCCTATCTCGGCTGGCTGGATCAGAACGATTGCCGTGTCGCCCTCATCGACGTGCCGGAGGATCAGCGCGGCGCGGTTGACCTTTCCGATGATGAGGAAACTGCGGGCGAATTGCAGCCCGGCAAATGGGCCGTCCTGATCTGACACGAGAATTCCTCCAGGGAGAAGTTACATGCAGCTCAGCAAGGAACAACTGAAGCTCGCCTATCAGCGGATGCGGCAGATTCGCGTTTTCGAGGACCGCCTGCAT
The DNA here is from genome assembly GCF_041906375.1 of Dongia sp. Lineage (GTDB taxonomy): Bacteria > Pseudomonadota > Alphaproteobacteria > Dongiales > Dongiaceae > Dongia. The sequence continues at coordinate 67,685 of NZ_JAYRJJ010000001.1, forward strand.
CTTGAGTTTACCCGGGGCCAGATTCCCGGCTTCGTCCATCTCTATGCGGGGCAGGAGGCCAGCGCCGTCGGCGTCTGCATGCACCTCACCGACCAGGATACCATCTCCAGCACGCATCGTGGGCACGGCCATTGCATTGCCAAGGGCTGCGACATCGACGGGATGATGCTGGAGATCTATGGGCGCAAGGAAGGCCTTTGCGGCGGTAAGGGCGGCTCCATGCACATCGCCGACCTGTCGAAAGGCATGCTTGGCGCCAATGGTATCGTCGGCGGCGGCCCGCCCCTGATCTGCGGCGCGGCGCTGGCAGCCAAGACGTTGGGCACCGGAGCGGTCGCGGTTTGTTTTACCGGTGACGGTGGATCGAACCAGGGAACTACGCTGGAGGCGCTCAACCTCGCCAGCGTCTGGAAGCTGCCGGCTGTGTTTGTCTTCGAGAACAACGGATATGCCGAGTCGACTGCTAGTCACTGGTCTGTCTCCAGCAAGGAGATCGTCAAGCGGGCGGATGCCTTCGGCATGCCCGGTGCAAGGGTCGACGGCCATGATTTCTTCGCCGTCTGGGAGGCCGTGCGCGAAGCGGTCGAACGGGCGCGCGCTGGCGAGGGGCCGAGTCTGATCGAAGCGACGACCAACCGCTACTATGGCCATTTTGAGGGCGACGCGCAGACCTATCGCGCACCCGGCGAGGTCGAGCAGGTGAAGGCGGAGAAAGATTGCCTTGCTCATTTCCGTAGGCGCGTCACCGAGGCGGGCCTGCTCTCTGCCGCCGATCTCGATGCCATCGACGGCGAAGTGGCAACGCAGATCGACCATGCCATCGGAAAAGCACTGGCCGGCACCCTGCCGACCGTCGCTGATCTGACCACCGACGTCTACGTCCGCTACTGACCGGCGCGGTTCAGGAAACAAGGAACAAGATCATGCCCAAGAAAACATTCAAACAGGCCATCACGGAGGCGCATTTCCTGGAAATGCGGCGCGATCCTCGCGTCATCGTCATGGGCGAAGACGTCGCAGGCGGCCAAGGCGCCGGCGGCGAGGCCGATGCGTGGGGCGGCTCCGAGGGTGCCACGAAGGGCCTCTATACTGAATTCGGCCCGAGCCGGGTACTCGACACCCCACTAACTGAAAGTGCCTTCATCGGTGCAGCTGTCGGTGCCGCAACGCAGGGTCTGCGACCAGTCGCTGACCTAATGTTCTTCGACTTCATCGGGGTCTGTTTCGACCAGCTCTACAATCAGGCAGCCAAGTTCCGCTACATGTTCGGTGGTAGGGCAGTAACGCCGGTCGTTGTGCGGGCAATGATCGGCGCCGGCTTCCGGGCGGCCGCGCAGCATTCACAATGCCTTTATCCGATCGTCACGCATATTCCCGGACTGAAGGTCGTCATTCCATCGAATCCCTACGACGCCAAGGGGTTGCTTATTCAAGCGATCCGCGACGACGATCCGGTGATTTTCCTGGAGCACAAACTGCTTTACGGCGTCACGGGCGAAGTGCCGGATGATTCCTACACCGTTCCATTCGGCGAAGCGAATGTTCTGCGCGAGGGCAAGGATATCACCATCGTGGCATTAGGTCTGATGGTGCAAGTTGCCATGGATGCGGCGAAGCAGCTCGACACCCTCGGCATCAAGGCGACGGTAATCGATCCGAGGACGACCTCGCCGCTGGACCTCGAAACCATTGTGGAAAGTGTCGAAGTGACGGGCCACCTGGTGATCGTCGATGAATCGAGCCCGCGTTGCAATATCGCGACCGACATCGCCGCCCAAGTAGCCGATCAAGCGTTCCACGCTCTACGCGGCCCTATCAAGATGGTCAGTCCGCCGCACACGCCGGTTCCATTCTCGCCGGTCCTTGAGGATCTCTACATTCCACGACCGGAGCAGGTGGTGGCCGCCGTGCAGGCAACCTTACCAGCCAAGAAGAGAGGAGCTTGAGACGTGAGTGCGTCGATTCAACCCATCAATATGCCCAAATGGGGCATGTCCATGAGTGAAGGTAAGCTGGTGAAATGGCTGGTGAACGAAGGCGAAGCCATCAAGCCGGGCCAGGAGATCATGGAGGTCGAGACCGATAAGATCACCAATGTGGTGGAGGCGCAGGACGCCGGAATCTTGCGTCGCAAGGTGGCGGCCGAGGATGAGACCCTGCCGGTCGGCGCCCTCCTGGCCGTTCTTGCCGATGCTTCCATCCCGGACGCCGAGGTCGACCAGTTTGTCGACGCAAACCGCGTGGTCGCTGTAGATGGCGACGGCGAAGTCAGCCTGATGTCGAAGATCCAGGTGGATGGAAAGACCATCAATGTCATGGACAGCGGCGGCGATTCCAACGTGGCATTCCTACTGATCCACGGCTTCGGCGGCGATCTCAACAACTGGCTGTTCAACTTCGAGGAGCTGTCGAAGCATCTGCGCACCATAGCCATTGACCTGCCGGGGCATGGCCACTCCTCGAAGGATGTCGGCGATGGCGCCGCCGCCAACTTGATAGCGGCGGTCGATGGTGTCATCGATGCACTGGGACTGAAGCTGGTGCATTTTGTTGGTCATTCCATGGGTGGTCTGATCGCAGCACTGACAGCCGTCAGCCGACCGGCCGTCGTTGGTTCGCTGACCCTGGTGGCGCCGGCCGGCCTAGCCGCCCCTGTCAACAGTGCCTATCTCGGATCCTTCATTGCCGCCGATGATCGGAAGGAGATGAAGCGTGTACTGAGCGATCTTTTTGCCGATCCGTCTGTTGTGACACGTGAAATGGTCAATGACGTTCTACAGTACAAGCGGATCGACGGTGTCAATTCGGCGCTTAGCTTGCTCGCCGGCAACGCACTGACAGCTCCGGAAGCAGGAGGTCTCGCGGTGCAGCTCTCCAATCTCGGCCAGCCAGTGCGTATTCTTTGGGGCGCCGAGGATAAGGTAATCCCACCACCGAGTTCAGACGGCGTGTACGCGGCTCTAGACGTTGCTGTCATCGACGGTAAGGGACATATGCTTCACATGGAAGCGGCAAAGGATGTCAATGCCGCCGTCTTGCAGCAACTCACCACGGTATAGCCTCTCCAGGCGCAGATGAGTTCCTCGTCCAGATGTTGCAGCATCGCCGTCAGAATGGGGTGTTGGAAACTTGGATATGCCGACGGAAAAAGGCCTGCAATTCACGGGTAGCTACCGTGGCTGCCATTACACCCTCGAAATCGAACTTAGAGGCGAAACGATTGGTGGCTCCCCCATGGCGTTCATCAGAATTGCGCCAGACGTGGATGAGCCAGAGGCGTTACAGAGGAAGTTTGAGCGCTTTCCCAAGCGCAATATGGTGGTGCCAAATGTGACAATTTCGCCGAGATTCAGTGCTGGGATCAAAGGTGATGCCGTCGTGGTCTATTTTCAGCGGAGGGCGCTCGAGCAGATCGATCTTCTGCTCATGCCGTAACTGGTCGATCAACATCAGCGTTCAGTTGGCGGTCAAGTGGTTTCAGGCCAGCATCTGACAGTCGTCAAGATCAACACTCATCTCTGGCCATCGCCTGACGTATCGGTAAGGAGGGACAGACCTAATATTTGAAGCCAGCAGGCTGCTGAAACGCGTGATATTTAAGCGGCAGGAGTCTTGAAGCGAAGTATCCGGCTTTTTCTCTTTGATGAGCGGCACCCTGTCGGAACGCTTCACTATCATCAGCAAGGGTGTCACGAAAGTGCGGCCTTTCAATATGATGATGACTAGACCGGGAATCCGGATGCATTCCAAATCAACCCCGAACTACTGCTTCGCCCGGGCCTGCACTTTCATGAGCAGGGGAAAGATGGTTCCTTGTTTCACGGTATCATAGCGGACACAGAACCGGATGGTGGGGTCAAGCGCGTTATCAATCGTGATCGCGCTATCAAGCGAAGAGAGATTCTCCAGCGCAACCAGGGAAGCGAGTTCGGGTTTCTGAACGCACTCGATTACCAGCTTGCGGTAGTCGATATGAATTGAGTTGGCGCGTTGCGCTTCCAGGATGAATCTTGGCGAAGTCCTGGCCGCCGTTACAGATTGGTGAAAGGTGGGAGCTAGCATCTAGATGTCGGCGGACGAACTCGGCACATTTGAGGCTGCTTTTGAGCACGAAGAACAGCAAGTTGCTCAAAAACTGATCTCCTCCTGAAAGGCCTACTCATAGATTTCCAATTCGAACTGCCATTGAACGTCGAAACTTCGTCGGGAAAAATGATAGCGTTAAAGATCGAAGAAAAGGCGGAGCGCTATTGACGTTCCGTAGGTCGCGGGCGCGCGAACTCACTGTCTGCTTGGCGGGACACCGACTTGGCACTTCCTTGGTGTAGAGATCTGCGTTGATTATTCGTTGCCGCCTATTCGCCGAAAAGACGGCATTCCTGAAAAGTTTTTTGCCAGTATGGAACACGGCAGTGGGCAACGGTCAACGTATCGCCAGCGTCGCGCAGCGCCTCGAGGACGCCTTCGCTGAGGTCCCCACGGCCCAGGAGTAGACCAACGCGCTTCCGTGGCTCAGCCGTAGGCGCCTGATACTTCGGATTTCAAAGCATCAAGACGTAATCCAGGGCAGCCAGGTCGCCATTTATTTTAGTGAACACGGCCGAAAGATCGTCCTGGCCAGTGCGAGTTCGCTGCGCTTTTGCAGCACTTCAGTGAAAATCTTCGACATGAGAACCCCTGAATGAGTGTCCATTCAGGATGACTTGCTTTGTTCGAAAGGGGTGGTCGCCAAAGCGTCTTTGTGGCGCAGGCTTTCCTCGCAAAGAAGTTATCTAGCGCCACCAATGATTCAGTGCGCAGGCAGCATCAAACGCTCGCAGAACGAGGCTATTCTCGGCCAATGCCTAAAGGCAGATCAGATTTCCGATGCATGTAGATCGAGCATTCTCCTGGACCACCCATACTGCTGTTGAAGCAGTCGACCGCGTTGAAGGAGGACGTTCTTGCCGGGGCAATTCGAGAGGCTCCTCGCCGCTAGGCTGGATGAACAATCGCAGCCAATTTTTTTGACAACCCCTGCAGATGGCTACTGCGGTCAACATTTTTGGCCCAAGATTCTGCGTTAGGCTCGAAAATTATTGTTGATAAAAGGTAAAATGTGCCGTGTCATAAATATATGAGTTCAATGTGTCAGAGATGGAAAATAAAAATGGTCAATATCAAAGTAAATAGGCGAACATCAAATAATACATCGAGAAATTCTCGAGCTGGTAGGCGGAGTGCCCAGCGCCGAATTCGTTGGCAATCCGTGAGCAAGCTTTTGTCGAGAGCTACTCTCAGTCATGCAAGCATTTGCTCGGGCATCGGCGGCGACCTCTTGGCGTTCGAGCAAGCGGGGGTCACAGCGAGACACCACTTTATCAGCGAGATCGACAGCAAAGCAGCGCAGGTTCTCGCCCTGCATTTCCCGAACGTCCCGAACATTGGAAATTTTAATTCACAGTACTGGAGAGATGATGAAACGCCACAAATCGACATTCTCAGTTGCGGCCTCCCCGGCCAAGCGCACTCCTACGCCAAGGGCGGACAGCCGAGCGACGCTAGTGAAATCAGCCCAGAACTGCTTGATTTCGTCGAGCTGTGCCGGCCAGCTTGCGTCGTCATCGAAAGCGTCAAAGGATCAATCGGTGCAGAAAATGGTCGGCACAACCGCCGTCTCCTGCGAGGGCTCAGGGAAGCCGGCTACAAAACCGCGCAGGCCTGCCTGGACGCTCGATCTTTCGGCGCGTCAATACGATCCGAGCGTGTCTGGACAATCGGCTTTCTCGGTCCTGCGGGAAGAGGCTGCGGCGAGATATTCTCTCTCGCGCAAGGCGATGCGAGGCGTGCTGCGAAGGGCGAGAAGAAGAGGAGCCGTACTACCGCCCGCCCTCGAGCGCGCACTGATATCCTGCATCCGTCGGCGATAGGGACCTTGATGGCAAGCGGGGCCGGTATGATCCGCACCGCCGGGTTCGGTGGCGAACTCAATTCGATTATCGTTCAAAAACTGGGTCGCAAGATAATCTGTCGATATCCGACGCGACAGGAATGCCTGCGCCTGCAGGGGTTTCCTGAATGGTGGCTGGACCATATTGCCGAGTTCCCCCATCGCGAAAAGCTGCATGCATGCCGATTGATAGGGAACGCAATGCAAGTGCAGGTTGCCGCATTCTTGTTCAGGCGCGTTGCTCTCCAGCTGCTGCTTGCAAAAGCGCAGGAGGCCAAGGCGCATAGTGAAGGACAGCACAAATGACCGAAACAACCATGAATACGAGCGGTACAGTGGTGCCATTTCCAATCGACCGAATTGATCGGTCGGAAGGTGACGTAGAAGTGCCGGAGGTATCCTTTGACATCACCATAACTTATGGTAACCGGCATAAGATTCTCGTGAACTTGGCGGCAGAGCAACATGACGATATTCACAGGTCGCTAATTCAGGAATTGGCAGACATCTATGATGTATTGACCGAAGCCATCGAGATTCTCGGCTCAGAAGGGCAACTGCCAGCATTGTCGATCAAGATGAATGTGGGCCTCGAGCAAACTACTGACGTTGGTCCGGCGATATCTCAGCTGGTGTTTTTATGTCAATATTCTCAAAAAGATAGGCGTTCCTCGGAGAGTTTTCCTGATAAAGTCACGCCGGAACTTCTGAATGCCATGGCGCGCGCGCATTTTGCCGTCATAGGCAAGGAAGCAGCTGAGGCAGAGCTAGCGGTTGCGACAAAATCACTGAACAACGCAATGCTCCTGCACGGCATGCTGGAGGCGGAACAAGCTGATTGAGTGCCACTGGCAAGACTCAGTGTCTTCGATCGCAACGGTCAGAAGCAGGCTCTCACTTTGCGCCAGCTCCTGAACTGGCCCGAGGCGGCGATTGCCGCGCGCAAGCTGTCGGCGAAGGAAAGGTCAGACAGCCTGCTGCTGATCTAGGCCGATTTAGCGCACGCAACTGAGATCGTCTCTGGCTTCGTCCAACTCGGCAGCAGGGCGGAAGCATTTGCTAAGTCCGCAGAGCAGCGCATAGCGGAAATTGTCACCACCAGCGCTTTTACTGCCCCCCATCTTGCCGAAAGCTCCTGCATCTCTCTCCGGCCACAGCGGCCCTGCCATGTCTGAGCCTACGGCTTCGTCGAGGATTGCACCCATGACAGGCGCAAGTTCCGCTGACCGACATCGTCTCTTAGACGCGGTTGTGGGGCTCAATCTCCAAGCTCATCCTGACGGCGCTCCTTACCGACCGGCCGAACATCGTCCGTGGTGCCGACATTCATCGGAAGCATCGCGTCAATAAGCAGCATCTTTTTGACGTGGCAAGTGGCGCTTGTCTCGATTGACCGAGCATCTGTCAGCGAACGCGCATGGCGCGGGAAATTCTTTAGCTATCTTGTGGGGCATCAACATAGACATCTAGAGTCGGCTGCGGTGCGAGAGTCGAGTTATATTCATTAGTGGCGATAGCTTCGCAAAGAAACTGAGTGAAAGCAGAAATCAACTTCGATACTTCCGCCTATCAGATCCATAGCCAGTCGGCATTTTCCTGATTGCAGGCAATCCGCGATCCTTCTCCAGGTCGCCAGGGCTCGTGAGGTGCCTGGCATTCATAAGTGACATGGAGAATGAGTCATGATTGCCGTTGCGAGAAGCCGCCGGAATGTCTGGCGCAAGATTTCGATGGCCGCTCTTGCGGCTGGTATTTCACTGATGGCGGCGGGTGCTGCCCAGGCTGGTTCCTGCCCGGCCAATCAGATGGGCATTGATCTGACCAAGCCCGGGCCGATGGAGCCCAAGGGCGTCACCGATACTGTCCTTGCCAGCACCGACCTGTCGAAAGAAATGGTGGCGCTTGGCGACCATCAGTTCCGCCTGCGCCGCCTGGAGGTACAGCCCGGTGGGATCGTCCCGTGGCACGCCCATGCAGACCGACCGGCGATGATCTATGTGGTCAGCGGTACCGTCGTTGAGCATGCCAGCAATTGCGCGGTGCCGATCGTGCACAAGGCCGGCGATGTGGCCCCGGAAACCCACGTCACGTCGCATTGGTGGGAGAACACCAGCAAGAAGAAGGCCGTGCTGATCTCGGTCGACATCCTGCACGATGCCAACGACATGAACATGTAAGCCCAAGAACTGCAGGTGGTACCCATACGCCTGTGTGAGACGCGTGATGCCGGGACCGTCCCTCTTGGCGTCACGCGTTTTCTTTTACCTGTGGAGTAGGGCGATGAATTTGCCGTCTGCATTGCCGCTATCGCGCCTGGAACGCGAGGTGCCGCGCCTGTCGGGCATCTACAATCTGATCGTCATCGGCCTGATCGCCTTCCTGACGCTCGTCGACCTGTTCGCAACCCAGGCAATCCTGCCGGCCCTGGCGGCCGCCTATCGGGTCAGCCCGGCGGCCATGGGTGTCGCTGTCAACGCCAGCACTTTCGGCATGGCGATCGCCGGATTGGCCGTCGCCCTCTTCAGCCGGCATCTCAATCGGCGGCGATGGGTCGTCATCAGCCTTCTTTTCTTGTCGATGCCGACATGCCTGCTCGCCTTTGCGCCGAACCTAACTGTCTTCGCCGCCCTGCGTGTCGCTCAAGGACTGTGCATGTCGGCTGCTTTCAGCCTGACGCTTGCCTATCTGGCGGAGCAATCCGGGCCGAAGGACATAGCTGCCGCTCTCTCGGCCTATGTGACGGGGAATGTCGCCAGCAATCTTTTCGGCCGGCTGATGTCGGCGACGATTGCCGATCATCTGGGGCTTGCCAGTAATTTCTACATTTTCGCTGGACTCAATCTAGCCGGCGGGCTGCTCGCTTATCTTACCTTGACGCGTGCTCAGCCGATGTCCGCCATGAGCGGGGGGCATCGAAAAGCCATGGCGGTGTTGCGTGAGCATCTTTCCAATCCGCAGCTGCGGGCCGCCTTCGGACTTGGCTTCCTGATCCTCTTTGCCTTCATCGGGACATTCACATATGTCAATTTCGTCCTGGCGGGCCCACCCTTCGGCGTGCACCAGATGCAGTTGGGGCTCGTCTACTTCGTATTCGTGCCATCCATGCTGACCACGCCGCTGGCCGGTATCGCCGCTGTACGCTTTGGTACACGGCGATCCTGTCTCGGCGGCCTTGGCCTCGCATTGATCGGATTACCCCTGCTTCTGGCACCGTCGCTGAGCTTGGTCCTGGCCGGCCTTTGCCTCATCGGAGCCGGAACTTTTTTCGCGCAGGCAATCGCTACCGGCTTTGTCGGGCGCGCTGCAGCCGGAGATCGCGGCGCCGCGGGTGGGCTCTACCTCGCCAGCTATTTCCTCGGCGGACTTGCCGGCAGCTTCGTGCTTGGCCAGCTGTTTGGTACCTGGGGCTGGGCCGCTTGCGTGTCCGGGATCGCTCTGTCGGTGGGTGCCGGCCTCACTCTGGCGAACAGATTGGTATTGGCGCGGGATTGAGACCTGGTCTATTTGTTCATGGCGACCGCAATGCCGGTCCATGATTTCGGCGGCGGCAAGCTGGCGAATTCCTCGCAACGTTGGATCATGATCACTGACGGGCCGTCATTGCCACGACTGCGGATGACCTGCTGGAAGAGGTCTGCTGCGCGGGTCCAGTCCCGCTCGAAATAGGCATCGAGGCCCGCCTCATAATCCGCGATCCAGTCCGGCTTGGGGGCTTCGTCGGTCGCGTGTCCGACAAGTTCAAAGATCTCAAGGCCATGCTTGCGCCCATAGACCGCGACACGGTCGAGTTTGCGCAATATGAACGCGCCGCCCAATGCCGCCGCGGTTTCCTCGCCGATCAAGATGTCGGTGCCGTATTGCTTGTTAAGCGATTCGAAGCGGCTGGCAACATTCACGGTATCGCCAAGCGCGGTATAGTTGAGCCGATCATGGGAGCCGATATTGCCGACCAGGGCCGGTCCGGTGTTGATGCCGATGCGCAGGCCCGGCACTGCCGTCAAGCGCCAGGCATTCTCGGCGAGCATGCGCTTGAAGCGATCCCGACACGCCAATGCCGCCAGGCAAGCTGCTTGTTCGGGTGTCGCATGCGGCCCTGGGGCGTTCCAGAAGGCCATGACCGAATCGCCGATGAACTTGTCGATCGTGCCCCCGGTCGCGTGGATGGCCTGGGACATGTCGTCGAGATGGGCACCCAGGAAGGAAACCATGCGCTCCGGATCAGCTTCAGTGAGCCCGGTAAATCCTGCAAGATCGCTGAACAACACCGTCAGTTCACGGCGCTGGCCGCCCAGCTTGGCTTCGATTCCCTCGCTCACAAGGGTCCTCACCAGATCCGCCGGCAGGTATTTCCGGAAGGAGCTGAGGCCAGCACTCATCTGCACCAGGCTGCGCGAAAGCTGGTCGAATTCGCGCAGGAAGGAATGTTCGTAGTTCACGGCATGGAGATCAAAGCCGCCAATGGCCCGCAACTGGCTGGCGATACCGGCGAGCGGGCGCGTCACCAGGCGATCCGCCACCAGGAATGCGCTGCCGGCGACCAGAGCTGCCAGGATCAGGACGAGTATATAGAGTCTGCGGGTGGCTGCCGGGATGTCGCCGAGAATATCCGCCGTCGGAATGGCGATGACGAGCGACCAGTCCTGATAGGGCAGGCGAGAGATATTGAGATAGTAGTCCCGCCCCGTCAGCGGGTCGCGTCCCATCATGCTGCGCGGGCCCGCCAGCTTCGCCAGCTGTTCCGGCCGCGCGTCGATCCCCGCTGCAATGGCGCGCCGCCCTGAATCATGCGTGTCATTGAGGGTTTGCCAGCCATTCTCACCCAGGACGCGATCATCCGGTGCCAGGATGAGGGCCCGCCCGCTCCGCGTGATTTCCAGGCGATCGACAAATTTCGCCAGACGTGAGAGATCGATGCTGACAGCCAGAACGCCGATGTAACGACCGTAAAGTGTCAACTTGCGCGATATGGTGATGGCGGGATGCTCACCCGTCGGGAAAGTTCGGTTTTCGCTCCAGACGGCGCCGTCCTGTGTCTGTGCAGCCTGATACCAATCCTGCGCCGTGGCGTCGAAATCACTCGGCGTCTGTGTACGGGTTTGAAATAGAATATCACGGTTCGTAGCCAGATAGCTGTCGACCCGGAAATTATTGGCGGCCTGCGTGCCGCGCTTCACTTCGACCATGCGGATATTGTTGTCGGCGTCCTTGCGCGCGCCGAAAAAGCTGCCATCCGGCCAGCCGAACGAAACCCAGGTGAGATCTGCATTGGATTGCAGCAAGGATAGAAAGACGAATTCCCGCTTGGCTTCGTTGTCGATCCGGATCACATCCTGGAAGAACACTGTATGCAGCGACGACAGGGCTGATTCAGCGCTGCCGACCTTGCTCTTGATGTCTCGGGTCACGGAACTGGTGATGCGGCTGTTGATCTGGGATACCAGTTCCGCCGCGTTTCGATCGGCGCTTCGCTGCCAGTTGATGTGCACGAGCCCGGCGATCAGGAAGCAACCCGCGGCCATAAGGAGGCCGAGCGCCAAGCGGGCGCTGAGGCCATTCTTCGCCGTCGCGCTGCCAAGAGGGAGGGTGGTGGGCATCAGGCGCCCATCTGCTCCGGCCATTTATGATGGTCGATTGCTTTGACAAAGGTTTGCACGGCTGGGGAAAAGCGCCTGCCGGCGACGCTGATCAGATAGACCTTGCGCGTAACCTCCGGATCAACGACGCGGCGGATGCAGAGGCCGGGAAGGACAGGGGAGAATTCGGGAATGAAGCAGATGCCCATGCCAGCCATGACCATGGTCTGGATCCAATCCTCGCGCTCCGACCGGTAGACTTCCTCAAGCATGACCATGCGTTCGGTCAGGATGTTGTCGAGCCGTTCGTAATATTCGCAATTGACCCTGGCGAGATAGGATTCGCCGCCGATCTCCTTGATCGGCACGGCCTTGAACTGTTCGTAGCGGTGGCCGGGCGGGAAGGCGACGGCGAAATGCTCTTCATAGAGCAGCCGCATTGTCAGCCGCTCGTTTTCGCTTTCCGGTAACGTCATGATGGCGACATCCAGAGCGCCGGACATCAGCAGTTCCGTCAACTCTTCGGGCACGCCCTCGATCAAGCTGACGTCGACGCCGGGGTGGTCGGCCCGGAAGCGCGACAGGAAGCCGATGAACCGCATCGGGCCGATCGTGCACATCACCCCCAGTTTGAGGGGCGCGTCCTTGAGGTGAAGGAAGCTCTTGGCGGTCGTCCTGGCCTGCTCGCTCTGGGCGAGGACCGCTTCCAATTGCGGGCGCACCAGATGGCCGAGATCGGTGAGATGGGTGAGTTTCCGCTCTCGCCGGAACAGCAACCCGCCCAGCTCTTCCTCGAGTTTCTGGACGGCACGGGTCAAGGCGGGCTGGGTGACGTTGCATTGCTCCGCTGCGCGCGTGAAATTCAGCGTTGTACAGACGGCCAGGAAGTAGCGGATCTGATGCATTTCCATGATCGATTTTTCCCTGCCAATGACCTTCTGGACCAATGGGTCCGTTGGCTCATCCCGACTATACCCTGCAGGCATGGATGGGGCGATGCTGATGCGGCATCAATTCCATAGGGACCCGGCATTTCCTGACTGGCGCGGCCTCCGCCAGATTGGTCGCATTCCAATCTCCTGTTAAGGAAATGCCAGCGATGAATACGATTACCCCCGAAAACGAGGGGCGGGAAACCGGTTCCTCGACCTTGGCCAGCCGGGCGCTTTCCGGCCGCGTTGCCATCGTCACCGGTTCGACCAGCGGGATCGGCCTTGCCATTCTGGAAGAACTCGCCAGGGCCGGCGCCCATGTCGTGATGAACGGATTTGGCGATCGTGCCGAACTGGCGGTGGCGGCGGGGCGGATCGCGGCCAGCCATGGTGTCGACATCCCCTTTCATGGCGCAGATATGAGCCGCCCGGCCGAGATTGCCGATCTGGTCAAGCTCGCCGAAGACCGGTTCGGCCGGGTTGATATCCTGGTCAACAATGCCGGTATCCAGCATGTGGCGCCGATCGATACTTTCCCGGCCGACCGATGGGATGCCGTCCTGGCCATCAATCTTTCGTCGGCCTTTCACGCGACGCAACAGGTATTGCCCGGGATGAAGCGCCGCCGTTTCGGGCGCATCATCAATATTGCTTCGGCCCATGGGCTGGTCGGTTCCCCCTTCAAATCCGCCTATGTGGCGGCAAAACACGGTGTCTTGGGCCTGACCAAGGTGACGGCCCTGGAAACGGCGGAAATGGGCATCACGGCGAACGCCATTTGCCCGGGCTATGTCTGGACCCCCTTGGTCGAGAAGCAGATCACCGCACAGGCCATGTCGCACAACATCGACAGGGCCGAAGTCATCCGCAATGTCCTTCTCGCCCAGCAACCCAACAAGCAGTTTGCCGAGGCAAGCGAAATCGGCGCCCTGGCCGTCTTCCTGGCGGGCGAGACCGCGCGATCCATCACCGGGGCTACCTTGTCCGTCGATGGCGGCTGGACGGCGCATTGAAGGAGATTTTGCAATGAATACCTTGTCTTCGCCGAAGCGCCATACCGACGATGCCGCAGCCGCCGGCAGATCGACGATCGATGAGATGACGGTGCGGCGTATCAATCTCGCTTTGCAGGGCGGCGGCGCCCATGGCGCTTTCACGTGGGGCGTATTGGACCGGCTCCTGGAGGATGAGCGCATTGAATTCGATGGGATCTCCGCGACCTCGGCCGGCGCCATGAATGCGACCGTGATGGTATACGGCTATCAGGAAGGCGGCCGTGCGGGGGCCAAAGCGGCGCTCGCCAATTTCTGGCGCCGCATTGCCCATGCAGCTCGGCTGTCGCCTTTCCAAGCAACCTGGTGGGACAAGATTACGGGCAATCAGGCGCTGGAGAGTTCGCCTTCTTTCATGTGGCTTGATTTCGTCTCACGCGTCATGTCGCCTTACCAACTCAATCCGATGAATTGGAACCCCTTACGCGAGGTATTGCTGTCCTCCGTCGATTTCGAGGCGTTCCGCAGCCGGCCGCAGCCGATCAAGCTGTTCCTGTCGGCGACCAATGTGCGAACCGGGAAGGTCAAGGTTTTCGATGGCAAGGAAGTATCCGCCGACGCGGTCCTTGCCTCCGGTTGCTTGCCATTCCTGTTCCAGGCCGTCGAGATCGATGGCGAGCATTACTGGGACGGCGGCTATATGGGCAATCCGGCCATCTTCCCGCTCATCTACAATACGGACAGCGCCGATATGGTTGTCGTGCATATCAATCCCATGACACGGGATGATCTGCCGGTGACGGCGAGCGAAATCATCAATCGCATCAATGAAATCAGCTTCAATTCATCCCTGATGCGGGAAATGCGGGCGATCAACTTCGTCAGCAAGCTGATCGGCGAGCATGCCGACCATGATGATCCGACCAGGAATCTCAAGAAACTGCATATCCACTCGATTTCGGCCGAGCAGGTCATGCAGAAGCTCAGCGTTCTTTCCAAGCTGAACGCCGATTGGGACTTCCTGCTCGATCTCAAGGAAACGGGGCGCGCCCATGCCGATGCCTGGCTCGTCGACAATTTTGAGGCATTGGGCGTCAGATCCAGCGTAGATATCGCACAAACATACCTCTAGATCGCCCAACGTAGAGAACCCTGTGCCTGTTTCAAGCGCCCGGTATAGCACTGCCGGGCGTTTTTCTGTCTGGGGAACCTTCCGGATCGATGCTCAGGGGTCATCGTTTCTGTGATGAAGCGGCATTTCAGCTCTTCCCGGGCTTCGGAAATACTGCTGATGACGGCGAGGTGGTCTCGCCGCTCTTTCAGTCATCAGGAGACGAAGATGAAGATCACCAATGCCACGCTGTTTGCCGCCGCGACCGCTGCCATGGGCCTCATGAGCATTGCCGCCGCCAATGCCGGTCCGGCCACGCCGCCGTCCTATGAGTTCGAAAAGTGCTTCGGTGTCGCCGCCGGCGGCCAGAACGATTGCCAGACCGCAACCAATTCCTGCGGCGGCTCGGTCGCGGCGGGCGGTCAGGGCGATGCCTGGGTGTTCGTGCCCAAGGGCGTCTGCAGCAAGATCAATGGCGGCAGCCTCGAGCCGAAGTAACCAGATGACTATTCGGCGAGGATGACCTCTCGGGCATCCTCGCTGCTCTTCCTTACTCTATGCCCCAGGTGTCGGATTGTCTCGCTCGCTGCAGTTCCGCCATTGCATCCATCAAGGCCCCGCCAAAGGTGACGTATCGTCGATCGTTGCCGCGATCCGCGGCGATGCGTGCGGTTTGCGGCCATCGCCGCGGGGCGTCGACGCTTTGGTTGTGTTCCAAGGGGTCGCTCAGGTGATCGGTCCGAGGCGCCTGGCGGAACTATGGCAGTCCCATCGTAGCGAGGGCCGCCCGGAGGCGCGGGACCCGCGCGCCTTTGCCCCATTTCTCGCCCGTCGGGAGGTTGCGCAGGAGTATCCGGCGTTGCCCGATTTGGCGCGTCTCGATCTCGGCCTTTTTCTGGCCGGATTGACGGATCGTGAGCCCAGTATCGGCGCCTGTTGCCTGCCCGCTGGCCTGATTGCGGAGCATCCGGATCTCATGCTGCGGCTGCAATCGAACTTCCGCTACCTCAGCCTGGCCTATCCCGTTCACGATTGGGTTGCTGGGAAAGGCGTTCTGCCAAATGTCGCTGCTGACCGACCGATCCTGCTGCGCCTGGCGCCCGACCGGTCCGGCAGTGAAATCAGCATTGCCCGTGATTTGCTTTCGCCCGCCCGTTTCGCCTTCGAATCGTCGCTTGCCAGAGGGCGAACATTCGTTGCGGCGACGAGATTGGCGACGCTTCAGGATTCCGCATTCGACGGTCAAGAGGCCATCGCCTCACTGATCGATGAAGGCGCTATTGCCGATGTCATTCTGCACGCAAAGCCTTGAACGCACGCATTGAAGGAGATTCACATGACCATGCTCATGCACACCGAAGAATACACCTCTTCCACTGGCGGCGTTAAGAGGTTGCGCCGGCTTTATGATCGACTGGAGCATCTGCCGCTCAGTCTTCTGCAACTTATGGCGCGCGTCAGCATGGCGACGATTTTCTGGCGCGCGGGGCAGAGCAAGCTCGCCAATTGGGACCTCACCCTGCAACTCTTCGCCAGTGAATACAAGGTGCCGGTCCTGCCGCCGGAGCTTGCAGCACCAATGGCGGCCAGCGTCGAGCTGACGACACCCATTCTCCTTATCCTAGGGCTCGGCACTCGCATCGCCTGCCTGCCGATGATCGGCATGACCCTCGTCATTCAGACCTTTGTCTATCCGCAGAGCTGGGTCGAACATCTTACCTGGATGACTTTCCTGCTGCTTCTGCTGAGCCGCGGCCCCGGCGTCATCTCGCTGGATCATGTCATCAAGCGCATTTTTGGTCACGACGCGAAATAGGACCATCGCCATGAAGCAATCCTATCCGGCGGCCAAGGAAGATGTCTTGCCACACGTGGTCATTCTCGGTGCCGGATTTGCGGGTCTGACGGCGGCGAAGTCACTGGCCAAGGTGCGCTGCCGGGTGACGGTGATTGATCGGCGCAACTATCATCTATTCCAGCCATTGCTCTACCAAGTGGCGACGGCTGCCCTCTCGCCGGCGGATATCGCGACGCCGATCCGCAGCATTTTGCGCAAACAACGCAATGCAGCGGTTCTGATGGGCAGGGTGCAGGGAATTGATCGGCAAAGGCGTGTCGTCACGGTCGATCAGGACGAGATCGCCTACGACCAGCTTATCGTCGCTACCGGCGCGCGGCACGGCTATTTCGGTCATGACGATTGGGAAGCCGTGGCACCGGGGCTGAAGAAGATCGACGATGCCACGCAGATCCGGCGGCGATTGCTTCTCGCTTTCGAGCAGGCAGAGAGCACGTCGGATCAGAATCTGCGCAAGGCGCTCCTCACTTTTGTCGTGATTGGCGGTGGCCCGACGGGTGTCGAACTCGCGGGAGCCGTTGCCGAACTCGCGCGCCAGGCACTGGTTGATGATTTCCGCAAGATCGATCCCAGTCAGGCGCGTGTTCTCCTCGTGGAAGCGGGTCCACGCCTGTTGGCGGCCTTCCCCGAAAGCCTCTCTGCGGCGGCAGCCGAGGCATTGACCCGGCTGGGTGTGGAGGTCCTGCTTGGCCAAGCGGTAACGGACTGCACCGAAGATGGTGTGCGCCTCGGCAATATCGATATCCCAAGTCGGTCGTTGATCTGGGCGGCGGGGGTCGCTGCCTCGCCGGCGGCCCGCTGGCTGGGATGTGAAAAGGATCGGTCCGGACGGGTCATTGTCGGGCCGGATCTAACACTTCCCGGTGCAGCGGAGATTTTTGTCATCGGCGATACCGCCAGCGTCGTCAGCGACGGCAAGCCCGTGCCTGGCCTCGCCCCCGCGGCAAAGCAGATGGGCGTCTATGTCGCGAAGGTCCTCGCGGCGCGGATCAGCGGAAAAACCCCGCCACCGGCGTTCCGATACAGGCATCTGGGCTCTCTCGCCACGATCGGGCGGCAGGAAGCGGTGGCTGATTTCGGCTGGCTGCGCCTTCGTGGCCGTCTCGCCTGGTTCCTCTGGGGGATCGTCCATGTTGCGTTCCTGATCGGCGTGCGCAGTCGTACCCTGGTCGCCCTGCAATGGCTGTGGGCCTACGCAACCTATCAACGTGGCGCCAGGCTCATCACCTCGCCCGCCGCGACGGCGGATTGAAAAATGAAGGGATCTACCCAGTTGCGGTCAGGCATCGGCCTACGCGCGCCGCACCATCAGGCTGTTCAGGAGATGAAGCCTGCGGTCGGCTTCCTCGAGGCACACCCGGAGAACTATATGGGCGGCGGCGCTGCGCGACATGCCTTGCTCAAGATGCGCGACCATTATCCCGTTTCTTTGCATGGTGTGGGTCTGTCATTGGGGGGTGCCGAACCGGTTGACGCGGCGCATCTGGGCAGGTTGCGGGAACTGACGGCGTTGGTCGAGCCCTTCCTCGTCTCCGAGCATATCGCCTGGTGCCGAATGGATGGGGTCTATCTCAATGACCTGCTGCCCTTGCCCTATACCGAAGAGGCGCTGGCAATTCTGGTCGACCATGTCGATCTGGTACAGAACCATCTCAAGCGGCGCATTCTGATGGAAAATCCGAGTGCCTACGTCGCTTTCGCCCATTCACCGATCCCGGAAGGCGCCTTCATGGCGGAATTGGCTCGCCGGAGCGGCTGCGGTTTGCTGCTTGACGTCAACAATCTCCACGTCAACGCCCATAATCTCGGCGTTAGGCCACAGGATGTGATGGCTGAGTTGGCAACCAACACCGTCGGAGAGATTCACGTGGCGGGGCACCATATCGCCGAGCAGCGCGGGCGTCGCATCCTGATCGATGATCATGGCGGCCCGGTCGCAGATCCTGTCTGGCGCCTCTATCGACAGGCCATTCAGCTTTTCCCGGATACCGTGACGCTTGTCGAATGGGATAGCAATATCCCGGATCTCAAGGTCTTGGTTGCCGAGGCAAGCGAAGCTGATGCAGTGCGTCGCGACGCGTTGATAGAGGCGGAATATGACCGCGCTGGTTGATCTGCAGCGCCAGATGGCGGTATCGATCCGAGGGACCAGCGGCGAGGTGCCGATTGATGTCTTCCGACCAAGTCATCTGCCGGAAGGTGATCCGCTCAGCGTCTATCGCAATCATCACCAAATCAGTCTTTGTGCCGCTCTGGCGGTGACCTTCTCGACGATTGTCCGGCTTATAGGCGAGGAAGCCTTTCGTGTGCTTGCCTCACGGTTCCTGCAGGCCCAGCCGCCTGTCCAGCCATGTTTAGCAGAATATGGTGCGGTGTTTGGGGAACATCTCGATGCCGAGACCCTAGTAAAGGGGCTACCCTATCTTGCCGACATTGCCAGACTGGACTGGGCCATCAACCGAGCGGTGACAGCGCCTGACGCGGTGGCTCTAGATGCGGGGTTATTGGGTGCACTGTCCCCCGATGAACTGGCGGAACTCTCTGTCCGTGCACATCCGAGCCTCACCCTGCTCTGTTCCAACTTCCCGCTATCGGACATCTATCAGCTGGCCCATGACGCAGATGCCGCCGAGTCAATCACACTTGAGAGCGGTAGCGTTCGGTTGATGATTTGGCGTCATCATAACGGGACAATGACTGCGCCCGTTTCTGAGCAGGTTTTCGAAGCCTTGAAGGGTCTGGCATGCGGTGGGCAGATCCGTTCTGCGTGCGAAAAACTATCGCAGGCAGAGTTGCCCGCGTTCTTCGCCAGATACATTCTTGGTGGCGGCTTTGTAAAATGCTCGCTAGGCGAAGTAGCCGGGCATGATTTGGCGCATGCGAATGCCGCGTGATCTCCAGGTCCCCGCTTCGGTGCCGAAATCGGGTCACGCGAGCTTGGCGCGAATTCTGGGTGTGGCGAAGTCGAGGAAGGCCCGCATCTTCAAGGTGAGGGCGCCTTGGGCGACGTGGACGAAGTGGATCGGCCAGGCGGGTGGTTCAAACGCCTCGAGGACCGGCACGAGCGTTCCTGCGGCCACGGCCTTGGCGGCTTGATATGACAGGACGCGGGTAATGCCCGTGCCAGCGATCGCGGCATCGATCGCGGCCTCGGCCGTGGTGACGCTGAGACGCGTGCGGACAGGGGAGGATATTTCGCGCTTGCCGTCGTGGAATATCCAGAATTTCGACGGCACGATGTTCTCGAAGCTGACGCAATCGTGGTGGGCGAGATCTTCAAGCGTCGCTGGCGTACCGCGGCGTTTCAGGTAATCAGGGCTCGCATAGGCTGAGCGCCGCGTCGATCCAAGGCGCGTTGCCACCAGATTGCTGTCGGGCAGATTGCCGATACGCAAGGCGGCATCGATGTGATCTTCGACGAGGTTCGAGAGCCGGTCGCCGAGGATCAGGCGCAGCGTGATGTCAGGGAAGACATTCAGGAAGTCGGTCACCACCGGCAAGATATGGAGGCGCCCGAAGACGAGCGGCGCCGTCACCGTGAGTTCGCCCTTGGGCGTCACATATTCACCGGCCACTTTCCGCTCGGCCTCCTCAACCCTTCCCAGGATTTCCTTGGCGTCGGCGACATAGGCGCGCCCGGCTTCGGTCAGCTGCACCTTGCGGTTGGTACGCGTGAGCAGGCGGGCGTCGAGATGCGCTTCGAGGTCGGCCACCTTGCGGCTGACAGTGGCAAGAGGCGTTCTGAGCTGCCGGGCTGCCGCCGACAAGCTGCCGGCCTCAGTCACGGTCACGAGGAGCGCCATCGCTTCCAGCCGATCCATGCTATTCCTCCCCGATCTATCCTCTCGTTTTATGGGAGGATGATTCCATAAATGGCAATCTACCGCAAGTTTTCGGTAGGATCTAGCTTTTGAGGCAGATGACGCGCTCGGGAATTCCTCCCGCGCTTCATCCCCCAAAAGGAGGTTCACATGTCACGCATTCCGACCCCCGCCACCATCGTCGAAGCCCCGGCCGCCGCGCAGTCCCTGCTCGAGGGCGTCAAAAAGAAGTTCGGCATGGTCCCCAATATCTTCAGGCTGATCAGCAACAGCCCGACCGCCCTCAAGGGCCATCTCGACCTTGCCGATACGTTGGGCAAAGGCGCCTTGCCGCCACAGACCCGCGAGCGCATCGCACTGGCCGTCGCGGAGATCAATGGTTGCGAATACTGCCTCTCGGCCCACACCTATACCGGCAAGAACCTCGCCAAGCTCGACGACGCGGAAATCACCGCCAACCGCAGCGGCCGCTCCAATGATTTGAAGGCAGATGCGGCCGTCCAATTCGCAGCTCTGGTAACGCGCTCGCGTGGCCAGGTAAGCGAGGCTGATATCGCCGCGGTAAAGGCCGCCGGTTATGACGACGGCCAGCTGCTGGAAATCGTGCAGCATGTCGCTCTCAACACCTGGACCAATTACGTGAACGAAGTCTTCAAGACAGAGATCGATTTCCCGCGCGTCACTTTGCGTAGTGCAGCCTGACGACTTCCATCCTTTCCGCATTCATATTTGGAGACGCATCATGAAGCTCTATCATCATCCCCTGTCCGGCCATTCACACCGCGTGCGGCTGTTTCTGTCGCTGCTGAAGGTTCCGCATGAACTGATCCTGGTCGACCTCGCCAAGGGGGCTCACAAGGCGCCGGATTTCCTGAAGCTCAACCCGTTCGGCCAAGTGCCGGTCTTGGATGACGACGGCACGATCGTGACCGATTCAGTCGCCATCCTGATCTATCTTGCGAAGAAGTTGCGGCGCAGCGACTGGCTGCCCGAGGAACCGTTGGCTGCTGCGAAAGTGCAGAAATGGCTGTCCGTTGCCGCCGGCGAAATCGCCTATGGACCGGCGGCAGCACGCCTCATCACCCTGTTCGGTGCCGGCTTCCGGCCGGAAGAAGTACTGACCCGCGCCCACAATGTGTTGAAACTGATCGACGCCGAGCTGGTGCAGAGGAACTTTGTCGCGGCGGCCACCCCGACCGTCGCCGATGTGGCGCTCTACAGCTACATCGCCAGCGCGCCCGAAGGGAATGTCGATCTCTCCGGCTATCCCCATGTGCGTGCCTGGTTGGCGCGGATCGAAGCCCTTACCGGTTTCGTCGAATTCCAGAAGACGCCCGTCGGTCTGGCGGCGTAGAGATTAAGCCAGCACGGGATGACAGGGCGGACCTTCATCCCGTGCTACCCCTGCCAAAGAAAGGCCTGCAGATGACCCTCATCCAGACAAACACAGTATCGCCCTGGCATGAAGGCGAGGTCGCTCTGCAGCGCAGCGCCGGCGTTGCCGAGCGCATGGCAGATGTGGGGCGCCGGGTCATCCGCGACTACATGCCGGACCAGCATCGTGAATTTTTCGGGCAGTTGCCTTTCGTCGTGCTGGGGGCGGTCGATACCAATGGCGATGTGTGGGCAACCTTGCGGGCGGGTGAGCAGGGTTTCATGCAATCGCCGGACTCAAAGCACCTTGACGTGCGACTTGCCCGCGATCCGGGCGATCCGGCAGAGGCGGGCCTCAATGACGGGGATGCGATCGGCCTGCTCGGGATTGAGCTGCATACGCGGCGGCGCAACCGGATGAACGGCATTGTGCAGCGGCTAGATGAGGGTGGCTTCAACATCGCTGTCCACCAGAGTTACGGCAATTGCCCGCAATACATCCAGCTGCGGCAGTTTGATTTCACCCGGCCGGCAGACCGGTTCCAGCCGGTTCAGACCGTCCAGTATCTGGATAGCTTGAATGCACGCGCTCAGGCGATGATCAAGAACGCCGACACGTTCTTCGTTGCGTCATATGTCGATTTGGCCGATGGCGGTCGGCAGGTCGACGTGTCGCATCGTGGCGGCAAGCCAGGCTTCGTGCATATCAGCGAGGCTGGTGTGCTCATGGTGCCGGATTTTGCCGGCAACCTATTCTTCAACACGCTCGGCAACTTCAGTGTCAATCCACGCGCCGGGCTCGTCTTTGTCGATTTTGCGACCGGCGATCTGCTGCAGATCGCCGGTGTGCCGGAGGTCGTGCTCGATGGGCCGGAGATCGCGGCCTTCCAGGGAGCGGAGCGTTTCTGGCGCTTGGCGCCCACTCGCATCGTCTATCGCCCGGCGGCATTGCCATTGCGCTGGGCGGATGACCGCCAAGGCGCTTCGCCCAATTCGCTGATGACCGGCGACTGGACCGAGATGGCGGCACGGGTGAAGGCACAGGAACTTGCCAAGCAATGGCGGCCGTTTCGCATTGCGGAAATCAAAGCGGAGAGTGCCAGTGTGCGGTCCTTCTATCTGGAGCCGCTGGATGGCTTTGGCCTCGTCCCGCATGAAGCGGGACAGCATTTGCCGATCCGCATAACTCTGCCAGGAATGGATCAGCCGGTCATCCGCACCTATACCCTGTCGGTGGCACCCTCCGACGGCGTCTATCGTATCAGCGTCAAGCGTCAGGGCAAGGTTTCAACACATCTCCATGGGCTGAAGGCCGGCGACACGCTCGAGGTACGCGCCCCGGCTGGCAATTTTACCATCGATGCTTTGGAACCTCGGCCAGCCGTGCTGATGGCGGCCGGCATCGGCATTACCCCGATGCTCGCCATGCTGAGGCACATCGTCTTTGAAGGGTTGCGCAAGCGCCGCATCCGACCCACTTGGCTGATATACGCCGCCCGCAACGTGGAGGACCGGGCCTTCGATACCGAGATCGCCGAAATGCTGGCGAAAGGACAGGGCCTGGTCCGTCTGGTACGGGTGCTGAGCGAACCCGGAGATGCGCGCGCCAGTAAAGACTATGACATTGCCGGCCGCATCGACATGGCGTTGCTGAGTGGAACCTTGCCTTTCGGCGATTATGATTTCTATCTTTGCGGACCGGCACCGTTCATGCAGGCGGTCTATGATGGGCTGCGCGGGTTCAACATTTCGGACGCGCGCATACATGCCGAAGCGTTCGGTCCGGCATCGCTGACCCGGATCGCGGATAAGGGCGCGCGCGCCATCGTGCTGGGAGCGCCATCGAAGGAATCCGTGCCGGTCGCCTTTGCCGCCTCGGGCAAGGAGGCGCGCTGGAGTCCGGCCAGCGGATCCCTGCTGGAACTCGCTGAATCGCGCGGCCTCACGCCGCCGTTCAGTTGCCGGTCGGGGAATTGCGGTAGCTGCCGCACCAAGATCATCGAAGGCGCCGTCACCTATCACACGGCGCCCAGCGCGGATTTCACTAAGGACGAGGCGCTCATTTGCTCGGCGGTCCCGGCGGAGGGTACGGCGAGGCTGCTACTAGATCTTTGAACGAGTTACGGCTCTCAATCCATAGCAATTTGCTTCGATTCGTTATCAGGTTCTTCGATCGACACAATTCCCCAATATCGATGTCTATGAGGAGAAACTGGGGTGCCATCAAAGCATGCGCACTAAGGCATCGAAAGCAGCTGAAGCAGACTTTTCACTGCTATTTTAACAGCCAATATACCGTCAAATCGGCGGCAGAGACGCTGGGCAGGCATGCCAACGCACTGCGGCAGCGGCTTGAAACATTGCGTAAAATTGCCGGTGGCTGGGATGGTTTGGTGAAATCACCCGGGTTTCATGTAGCGCTTTGGATAAATGCCATATTGACCTAAACCGGTCAGAGCGGGCTCCATGGAAGATGTCGATCATGATTGATCAGGAACCACGATTCACCAGTCAATTCATTGCTGGCGCGTTTCGTCGATTTCCAAGAATCTTGAGTCGAGCATCAGATAGAGTGATTGTCTCCAACGAACCTACGTCAGAAGGAAGATCAGATGACTAATGCGAGCCAGGCTGCCGCCTTTCTGCGCATGCAGCAATTGATGTCGTATTCTCCTGTGCCGTCGATTTCTACGGAGCTGCTCGTGACTGCCGATGGCGATCTGAACCGGGAGCTGAATAGCTTTCTATTTGATCCCGTGACGGATTCTACTCTGCTGATAGGCAAGCGCATCGCCATCTGCTGCACCAATGGTGTTGAAGAGGTGGAGATATTGGGAGCGCATCGCTGGCTTACGGAGCACGGTGCCACGGTGCATATCGTCTCGCCGCGCATTGGCGATTTCCATCCCTCTCTCGGGCTGCGCTTTCCGCCGCAATGCGCCACGCATGTTCTGGCAATTCGTCTCATGGAAAATGCAGGCTGGTTGAAGATTGATCGCTACACGGATGAGGCAAAGGTCGAAGACTACGACGCCATCCTGCTGCCTGGTGGTTGCTGGAACCCGGATGCGCTGCGGATGGATAAGCACGCGGTGGCGCTAGTTCGCGCCATGTATGAAGCGGGCAAGCCCACGACAGCGATCTGCCACGGCCAATGGGTCATGGTGAGCGCCAGGATTCTGAAGGGGAAACGTGCAACGGCCGTATGGAATATCCAGATCGATCTCGAGAATGCCGGCGCTACGGTGTCAGACGAGCCATGTGTGGTTGACGGCAACCTGATCACTGCCCGTTTCCCCTTTGATCTGCCGCGGCTGGTGCAGGCGCTGGTTAAACAATTGTTGCCTTCGAAGATCTGATTGCGGATCCGGGCAGGGCAGCCGCTGTACCGGGAGCGCGATTGAGAGCCACACATCGCAATGTCGGTCACGCCGAGCGATACAACGAGCTGCCGGCGATCCGGTTGATGGCTACTTCCGCTACGCGAACTACACCGGTGCCGCCGCATCCCCCGAAGACGGTTCTTCTACGTCATCCGCCTGCGTGAATTCGGACGTCTTCCTCGAGGAGGAGCGCATTAATGTTTCCTTGGCCGAGGCAAGGTGGGCTCGGCAAGCGAGTTCCACAATCGAGGGATTCCGACTGAGCAGCGCCTCGATATAAGTAAGGTGCTCCTTGATCGCGACCTCGTTGCGCTGTCGCTCGTCTCGTTTGTTCCATTGGTAGTGATAGTGGAATATCAGCGTAATGATATCGAAAAAATCGTCAATGAAACGGTTTGGCGCTGCGGAATTGATTAGCCGGTGGAACCGGCTGTCGAGATCGGAAAAATCATGATAACGCGTGTCGATTTCCTCTAACAACTGGAGGTGCTGGTCGCGAAGGGCTTCTAGTTTCTGCCAGAGAGCAGACGTAGCCGGCAGAGTCGCGAAGGCCAGGGCCGAGCGCAGTTCGAAGATCTCGCGAATCTCGAATAGCTCGAGAGCAAAGCTCGCCGTAAATCCTTTGAATACCCAGCCCGCATTTGGTCGCCTTTCGATCAGCCCAAAGCGCTGAAAGCGGTTCAGGAATTCGCGGATGCCGGTTGTCGCCAATCCGAAGCGGCGTGCCAGCTGGAGCTCGTTGATACTGGTTCCCGGGCGGGTGTTGTCACGCAGCATCCATTCCATGAAGTGCTTTTCGACCTGTTCCGATATCGGAATGGTCTCCGCTTCAGCAAAGCGCGGGATCGATTCGATCGACGGCCTGCGTGTGCCCACCGTAGGAAAACCCTGTGCCCTGATGGCGCCGAGAATCTTGCGCACCGTCGTCCGGCTTACCAGGAGCTGGGCGCTCAGCTGGTTCTCGGAGGGGAGGGGAGAGCCCTCAGGCAAGTTGCCGATCAAGTCCAAGGCATCGTTGAAGGCACGCTTGAAGACCGCATCACTCTTCATTTTTCCAGACCTCTTCAGAGGTCTGTATTTTAATACATAAAAAACAAATTGACCATCTGATTTGGGATAGTTTTTATCAATAAAAAACAATCCTGGGAGATGGAGTGGTGGTCAGCGTCGTTGGAGGGCAGCAGGTTGAGACTGGCACTATGTCCGACGTTCAGGCGCGTAAACGCCAGTCCTGGGTTTCGTTGTGCCTCTCCTTACTGGGGATCGGCCCGGTCCTTATCTTGGCGGCCTTAGTTAGCGTGATTGCGGTGCTTACGCCCGACTTTCTGAAGTCCGGCAACATCGCCAACATCTTGTCGCAGACGGCTGTTATCGCGATCGTTGCGATGGGCCAGCACCTGGTGATCCTTACCCGTGGCATTGATCTTTCCGTGGGTGCCAATCTGGCGCTCGCCACCGTGGTTGGTGGCCTGGTCTATCGCCAAGTGGACTCCGCCTTCCTGGTCATGCTGACGATGCTGTTTGCGGGCGCCACGGTCGGGGCCATCAACGGTTTCGTCTACGTGTTCGGCCGATTGCCGCATCCCTTCATCATCACGTTGGCCATGCTCAGCATCTGCCGGGGTTTGGCACTGGAACTGGCCATCGGGCACACGACGATGCGTGGGATGCCAGATGCAATTGCCACCCTTGGCGGTGCCGCCTCTTTCGGAATCCCCAACTCCTTCTTCATCGTTTTTGGAGTGGCGCTGCTGATTCTCGTGATGGCCAAGGCGATGGTATGGGGGCGGTGGACCTATTCCGTCGGCGGTCAACCTGAAGCCGCGCTCAAGATGGGACTACCGGTCAAGGGCGTGTTGATCTCAACCTATGTGATCTCCGGGTTGTGCGCAGGCATTGGCGCGA
Organism: Dongia sp.; assembly: GCF_041906375.1. Taxonomy (GTDB): domain Bacteria; phylum Pseudomonadota; class Alphaproteobacteria; order Dongiales; family Dongiaceae; genus Dongia. Next base: position 94,563 of record NZ_JAYRJJ010000001.1, read on the forward strand.
TCGTGCTTGCTGGCCGAACAGAAGCGGCATCCCCGCTCTATGGCAATCTGCTCGAACTCGACACAATCGCCGCGGTCATCATTGGCGGCGCCAGCTTCCTGGGGGGACGCGGGCATATCGGCCATGCCCTGGTAGGCGCCCTCATGATTGGTGTCATTCGCAATGCGCTGAATCTATTGGGCGTCGACGTATTTTTTCAAATGATCGCCATCGGCCTGATCATCGTTATCGCGGTCGAAGCGGATGTGCTGCGCAATCATCTGGAAGCGCGCGCGCGGAACCTCCAGGCAGCGAGAGCACTATGACGGCAACCCGATCAACTCCTGTCCTTGAGATTCGCGATGCGGAGAAGCGTTTCGGCGCTGTACATGCCTTGAAGGGCATCAGCCTAGAGGCGTATCGCGGCGAAGTGCTCGCTCTGCTCGGAGACAATGGCGCCGGCAAGTCCACGCTCGTGAAGTGCATCAGCGGTGTCCACGCTCTTGACGCCGGCCAAATTTTCCTGCAGGGCGAAGAAGTGTCTCTTCATTCTCCGGCAGCGGCACGCCGGGCGGGGATCGAGACCGTCTATCAGGACCTCGCCCTCTTCGACAATCTGACGCCAGCGCAGAATTTCTATTGTGGCCGCGAAATCGCGTTTCCGTCCTGGCTACCGGCGGGCCTACGCTTTCTCAGTCGAGGCAAGATGGACCGCGAGGCGGCAGTCGTTCTCGATCGTCTCAAAGTGAAATTGCCGAAGCTCGACTCGCCTGTTGCGCTGATGTCCGGGGGGCAAAGGCAAGCAATTGCCGTCGCACGTGCTTCAGTCTTTGCGCGCAAGCTGGTGATCCTGGATGAGCCAACGGCCGCATTGGGGCTTCGAGAATCGCGCAAGGTGCTGGATCTCGTATCGCAGCTTCGCGCCGAGGGTAACGCGGTCATTCTGATCACTCACAACATGGAGCACGTCGTCGAACTCGCGGACCGGGCTGTGGTGTTGCGCCAAGGTCACAAGGTCGGCGAGTTGAAGCCTGGCCGGGATAACCAGCAGCAACTGGTCTCTCTGATTGTCGGAGCCGAGGGCTGACGGAATTCGCCGTCCGCAGAGACGGCGATGCGATGGATGGGTTCACCCCGAATCCGTCCGGATGGGAGGAGAAGTGTCATGAGACTAAAATTGCTGCTTGGCGCGCTGGCACTGACCATAGCAGGGCATGGCCTTGCTATGGCCGAAGATCCAGTCAAAATAGGGTTCATCACTAAATTTCCAGTGCCGTTCTTTGCCACCATGGAAAATGCCGCGAAGGCATATGCTGAAGCGCACCCTGGTGTGGAAATCATCTATGGTCAGGGGACATCCGCCACGGATATCGAGGGGCAGATCGCCCTCATCGAATCCATGGTGACCAAGGGCGTCCAAGGCATTGCCTTGACGCCGGTCGATCCTACGGTCGCACCGGCTCTCGACAAGGCAATCGCTGCGGGGGTCAAGGTCGTGCTGATGGATAATAACATCCCGGATTGGAAGGGACGTACGGCTCTTGCGACGACCGACAATTACAATGCAGGCAAGATCGCCGGAGAATACCTGAAGACTGTTCTCAAAGACGGCGACACACTGGGCATCCTCGAAGGCGTCCCCGGCGTTCCATCTCTGGATGATCGCGTCAACGGCATGCTTGATGGACTGAAGGGCGTCGATATCAAGATTGTCGGTCGGGGTGCAACCAACTGCACCGAGGAACTCGGCATCAATGTAGCCGAGGACTTGCTGACCAAGAATCCCGATATCAAGTCCATCTTTGCGGCCTGCGGCCCGCCTGCCGCCGGAGCAGCTCAGGCGATCAAGAAAGCGGGTATTCCCAATGACAAGATCGTGCTGGCTGGGTTTGATTTCTGCTGTGGCGAGATGGAAGCTCTTGAAGCAGGCATCGAGGACGCAACTGTCGCCCAGTTCCCGGCCAAGATGGCGCAGCTTGGCGTTGATGCATTAGTAAAGGCCATTCATGGCGAGAAGGTCGACTCATTGATCGACTCCGGTGCTGCCTTGGTTACCAAGGACAACATGGCCCAGTTTTGATAATGTCGAGGCGAGGGCCGGCGAACTGCCGGTCTTCGCTCTCGATCATCTGCGGAGAACCTATTCACGATGGATGAACGCGATGCCGAAAATTGAAGCTCTTGTCTGTACCGGGCCCGGCAGACTGCAATTGGTACAGCAGACACTGCCGCATTGCGCGCCAGGTGAAGCCCTGGTGAGGCCGCGGCGCATCGGCATCTGTGGAACGGACTATCACATCTTTCAAGGCAAGCACCCGTTCCTGCAATATCCTCGGGTCATGGGACATGAGTTGGCGGTGGAAGTACTCGAGACACCGCCCGGCAGCGATCTGCGTGTTGGCGACGTCTGCGTCGTCAATCCATACATTGCCTGCGGAACCTGCATCGCCTGCGACGCGGGTCGGCCGAACTGCTGTGTCAAAATATCGGTTTTGGGAGTGCACAGGGATGGGGGCATGACCGGTATGCTGTCGATACCCCTAGGAAATCTCCTTCCATCCCGAGGCCTGTCTCTGGATGCCTGCGCTTCGACGGAATTTCTGGCAATTGGCGCACATGCGGTGAAGCGAGGTGTTGTGACCAATGCCGACAACGTATTGGTGGTTGGTGCAGGTCCGATCGGGCTCGGCGCCGTCCTGTTTGCGCGTCTCGCCGGCGGCAAAGTGTCCGTATATGACAAGGATGTGGAACGGGCTGCAGCAGCTCAGTCGATCTCAGGTGCAACGGCCATCAAATCCGTGACTGACCCGATATCCGAGATGGCGGACCTTACCGACGGCAATGGCTTCGATGTTGTCTTTGATGCCACCGGCAATCGTCTCTCGATGGAGAGCGGGTTCAACTTTGTCGCCCATGGCGGCCGATATGTGCTGATCAGTGTGGTCAACGATTCCATCACCTTTGCCGATCCGGATTTCCACCGGAAGGAGATGACGCTTCTCGGGAGCCGGAACGCAACGAATCAGGACTTCCTGCAAGTGATAGAGGCAATACGATGCGGTCAGATCGAAATTGATCGACTGGTTACGCACCGCACCAGTTTGACTGAAGCGGCAAGTCGCATTCCCGTCTGGGCGACGCAGAAATTTGGACTGATAAAGGCGCTCATAGAAATTGGCGACTAAAACACATACGCGGCGATTGTCGGCGGCCAGCGTCGACCCTCCCCTTCCTTACGATCGCCACCAAGTCACGCCCGGTATCGTGCATTTGGGTGTGGGCGCCTTTCAGAGGGCGCATCTGGCTGTATACGTTGACGATATTCTGAGACTTGATCCCTCTTGGGGTATAATTGGTGCATCGCTGCGAAGACCCGACACGCGTGCCGCTCTGGTTCCGCAGGATTGCTTGTATACACTCATCGTTCGGGACGATACCGCCACGAATACGCGCGTCATCGGCGCACTGCTCGACGTGCTTGATGCAACAGTTCAACGGGAAGAATTGCTGGCCGCGATGGCCCATCCGCGTACGCGAATCATTACTCTTACGGTGACGGAAAAAGGCTATTGCCACGACCCGGCGACCGGTCGCCTCGACCCGAGGCATCCCGACATCCAGCACGACCTTGCCAACCCGCATGTACCGGTCAGCGTTCCCGGGCTGATCGTCAGAGCGCTGGAAATGCGGCGAGCAGCGGCGGCGCCTCCACTTGCGGTGCTATGCTGCGACAATCTTCCGGCGAATGGAGAAACCACAGCGCGGGTCGTTACGGAATTCGCCACCATGAAGGATGACGATCTGGCCAACTATATCGCGCGCGAGATTGCGTTTCCCTCGACTATGGTCGACAGGATCGTGCCGGCCACGACAGAGGAGGATCGCGCACTGGCGCAACGCGTGGCGGGCCATTTGGACGCGTGGCCAGTCGTGACTGAGCCATTTACGCAATGGGTGATAGAGGATCGTTTTCCAGGTGGACGCCCTCCTTGGGAACGGGCCGGCGCGAAACTGGCGGCAGATGTGAAGCCATACGAGATGATGAAGCTGCGTATGCTCAATGGCAGCCATTCGACTCTCGCCTATCTGGGGTACCTCGCCGGCTATGGTCATATTGCCGAGGCAATTGCAAACACCTCGTTCCATCGCCTCATATACGATTTCATGACGGAAGAGGTTATGGATACCTTACCGCCCGGCCTTGGCGATCTCGTCCTCTACCGCGATCTGCTGCTGAAACGCTTTGCCAATACCGCCCTGAAACATCGTACCTGGCAGATTGCGATGGACGGAAGTCAAAAGCTGCCGCAGCGCCTTCTGGGAACCATCCGGGCTCGCCTTGCTCGTGGCTTGCCTGCAACTCGCGCGACGTTGGGAGTTGCTGCCTGGCTTCGCTATGCTTCTGGAACTGACGAGCACGGCAAAGAGATTGACGTTCGCGACCCGCTGGCCAAACGCCTCAGAGTGGCCTTGTCCTCGACCTCTCCAGCCGTTGCGCTCGACCGTGCTTTAACCATGAACGAGGTTTTTGGTGCAGATCTGCCATGCAACGAGGCCTTTCGTGCCGAACTCCTCAAGCAATTTCAGTTGCTATGGGAGCGCGGCGCGCTGGAGACAGTGCGGCATCTCCTCAAATATGGGCGACAATAGTATCCTTTCCCGACCGGACATCATCGCGCCGCATGACATCACCATTTCCGACCTATCCGGGGTACCAAACCTTGCGCGGATCGTCGGCGGCGCGTTGATAGGTGAAGGCGGCATCGATCATTCTGACGGTGTCATAGGTCGGCCGCCAGCCAAGTTCATATTTCGCCCGCGTGTTGTCGAGCCAGTTGGAGTGATATCCGCTCGGGATGTCGATCGAGGGCAGGCCGCGCGTGGCCTTGAGATGGGCGGCGACGACCCCGTAATCGACCGGCTCGTCCATGGAGATGTTGTAGAGGCGATTCTTGGTTGCCGGGTTGTCGAGCGCCATGAGGATGGCGCGTGTCAGATCCGTGACATGAACGAAATTTCGTTTCAGGGGCCGGCCATGGGCGTCACGCAGCAGCGGTACTGTTCCGTTCGCACGGCATTTGGTGGCGATATCGGGCGGCACCATGGATTTCCAATCGGGACCGCCGAAAACGTCATCGCCGAAGGAAAGCGTATAGCGGAAGTCGTCCTTCTCCATGATCCAGGGTGCACGCAGGCAGCAGGCATTGATGCCGTACTGGATGCCGAATTGGGTCAGCATGACTTCTTCCAACACTTTGGAAAGGGCATAGCAGCCCGGATAGGCCATGTGCGGCTGCGCTTCGGTGACGGGACCGTCATGCTCATAGAAGAAATGGCCGATTCCGGCGTCGCCGCCGATAAGGATGAACTGCTGGGCGCTTGGCGACCGGCGGAATGCGTCGAGCAGCCAGAACAGGCCCTTGACCGCGACGTCCATGACCGTCTCCGGCACTTCCTTGCAGGTGGCGAGATGAACGACATGTGTGACACCGGACATCGCCCGTTCAACCGTGGCAGCATCGGCGATATCGCCGCGCGCTATTTCGATGCGCTCATGTTGCGGCGGGACGCGATTGTGACATAGGGCCCGTATCCGCACATCGCGCCATTGCGGATCCTGCAATATATCGTTGATGAGCGTTGCCCCGACCTTGCCGGTCGCTCCAGTTACCAGAATCAGCATGGCGTGTTCCCCCCTGATTGACGGCTAATGCCGATTACCGCCCGAAACCGGCGAGGCATTGACGGATGCACGGTCGACAAGGGGGCAATCGACTTTGATCTGCGCGGGCCTCATGCGCGGCCGCTGGGCATGGTCGATGAGGTATTCCGTGGCGAGCACACCCATGTCGAAATGGGGCAGCAGAATGGTCGTCAGCGCAGGGCGCAGGAACTGGGCGATCTCGCGGTCGTCATACCCTATGACCGCGACATCTTCCGGAATTCGCTTCCCCATTTCCTTGAGAGCGTCGAAGCAGCCGAGGGCCATAAGATCATTGGCGCAGAAGATTGCCGTGGGCGGCTTTTCCAACTGCATCAAGGCGTAGGTCTGCTCATATCCCGCCGATGGTTCCCAATTTCCGGGCCGCACGAGTTCGGCGTCGAAGGGAATTTCGTGGGCTGCAAGCGCCTGACGATAGCCTTTGAGGCGATCGCCCATCGCGTCCATCCAGGTTTCGCCCGTGATCAAGCCAATGCGTGTGTGGCCGCCCCTAAGCAGACGGTCGGTCGCTGTTCGCCCGCCGAGGATCTCGCGCGGCGTCACCGAAGGAAGGGACCTGTCAGCGACATGGCAATTGAGAAGAATGGTAGGCTGATACGTGAAGATGGATGCAGGACGAATCCGCCGTGTCTGAATCGTGGCATAGATGAGGCCGAACAGCGCCAAATCGCGTAATTGCGCATGTGCGATCAACTCCAAATCGCGGTCACCCTGGGTTACCGCGATGCTGACCGCGACACCGTATTCGGTGGCTTTTTGGCGAATGCCATCAAGGGCGATGGCACACCAGGGGTCAGTCGACAATTCATCGACCATGACGCCGATGACCTTTGCGCTGTTCGCGGCAGGACGAACTGCTTCGCGCCGATTGAGGCGGCGATAGCCAAGTTCTCTTGCCGCCTCCAGTACAAGCTGACGCGTCTGATTCGTTAGCCGCGCGCCGAGCGCGTCGTTAAGGACCAGGGAAACGGTTGTCTGCGAAACGCCGGCCAACGCGGCGATGTCGGTCATAGTCACGCTGCGGCGCTTGGTGCGCTGCCGCGCGGGCAGGACCCGGCGCGACTCCTTTTTTACGTTCATACAACCCAGCCTATCAACATCTGGCATCACTCTACGATAAGGGCACAAGTTATGTCATTCATGTTTATGCGCATATTAGCACATGCAATATATTGTAAATTAACATTTATTAAATATGATAAATTAATGTTGACGACACGTTGAGGCCAATGGAACACTCGCGAGCAGTAGCGCAGGTAAGAACGCTCGCCTTGGTTCAATGCGAATATGGTCAACTAAAATTAGCAATGGGAGGATCGTTGTGAAAACCTTTGTCTCCATCGTTGTCTCCAGCGTGATCATGCTGACATCCGTTCACGCCATGGCCGAGGAAAAGAAGCAACTCGCCTTCGTGGTGAATGCCGCTTCGGATTTCTGGAAGCTCGCTGAAGCGGGTGTCAAAAAGGCTCAGGCCGAGCTGCCGAACTACGAATTGCAGTTCAAATACCCCGCACAAGGCACTGCGGCGCTACAGAATGCGCTGATGGATGATCTGGTCGCGGCCGGTACAGATGCGATCATGATCTCGTCGGTGGATCCCAAGACATCGATTGACGCCTTCAACAGGATTGCGGCGCAGGTACCGCTTTTCACCACCGATAGCGACGCGCCGGACAGCAATCGCATCGCTTATCTCGGTTCCTCCAATACAGCGGCCGGTGTGCAGGCCGGAGAAGTTGCGGTGAAGGCACTGCCTGGAGGCGGAAAATGCATGGGCTTCGTTGGCTTCCTCGGTGCCGACAATGCCAAGGAGCGCATCGCCGGCTTCAAACAAGCGGTCGAGGGCAAGGGTATCGAACTCGTCGATGTTCGCGGGGACGATGTCGATTTCGCGCGCGCCCGCAGCAATGTTGACGACGTGCTGGCTGCGAATCCGGAGATTACCTGCATGGTCGGGTTCTATTCGTATAACCCACCCAAGATCTACGAGGCGCTGCAGGCTGCCGGAAAGCTTGGTCAGATCACCGTGATTGCCTTCGACGAGGATCCCATCACCCTTGGCGCGGTCCGGGACGGCAGCTTCGCCGGCACGGTTGTGCAGCAGCCATTCGAATGGGGCTATCAGGGCATGAAACTGATGGCCGCCTATCTTGAAGGCGACAAGTCCCAGATTCCGGCGGATAAGCTGATCATTGTCCCGACCAAGGTGATCGACAAAGGAAATGTCGACGAGTTCGAGGCCAACCTGAAAGCCACTCTCGGCAAATAGGTCGGTCGATCACATTGGCGAGTGCCATGCTGGCGCGGGGCTCCCTTCCGCGCCAGCATCTTCTTGCCCCCACCGTTCAGCTCCGTCACACTGAAATCACGCAATTGCCGGGGAGGCGAAGGCGAGATGGCCGATGCGTTTCTGCAACTGACGCAGATTTCCAAATCCTACCCAGGCATCCGAGCACTCGAGGATGTTTCATTCGCCGTGGCGCCGGGCGAGGTGATTGGCCTGGTGGGTGAGAACGGCGCCGGCAAATCGACGTTGATGAAGATCCTGGGCGGCGTCGTCGCGCCGAGCAGCGGCGTGATCCATGTCGATGGTCAAGAGCGGCCGGCGCTGACGGTAAGGGAGGCGACTGCGGCCGGCATTGCTTTCGTCCATCAGGAACTCAATCTCTTTGAGAATCTGGATGTTGCATCCAACGTCTTCATCGGCCGCGAGCCCTGCATGGCGGGGCCGATGAAGCTGGTCGACCGGCGGGCCCTCCATGAAAGGGCCAAACCATATCTCGATCAACTGAAGGTCGATTTCAAATCCACCTCCCTGGTATCCGATCTATCGATCGGGCAAAGACAATTGCTGGAGATCGCGAAAGCGCTGTCCCTCGATGCGCGACTGATCATCATGGATGAGCCGACCTCGAGCCTCACGCTCGCCGAAACGGAACGCCTGCTGGCGATCATGGACGACCTCAAGGGCAAGGGCGTTGCCATCATCTTCATCACTCACCGCCTGAACGAGCTTACCGCCTGCGCCGACCGAGTCATGGTCCTGCGCGACGGCCGCATAGTGGGCCACCTGCCGAAAGAAAGAGTTAGCCATGGCGAAATGATCCGACTGATGATCGGTCGCGACCTGAAATCGCTCTACCTGCCACCGGCGGAAGCGCCCGGGGATGCAGTTCTCGAGTTGCGAGACCTGCGAACGGAGACCTATCCGGACCAACCGGTCTCTCTTTCGATCCGACGCGGTGAAATTATGGGGCTGGCGGGGCTGATCGGGGCTGGCCGTACCGAACTTGCGCGTGCGATCTTCGGAATCGATCGTATCCGAGGTGGCAGCATCCTGCTGGATGGCCAGGAAGTTGTCATATCGGCGCCGCGCATGGCGATCGAGCGTGGGATCTTTCTGGTTCCCGAGGACCGCAAGAAGTCAGGTCTGCTGCTCGACCTTTCGATCGCCGAAAACATCGCTCTGCCCACTTTGCAGGCCTATACCAGGATGGGGCTCGTCCGCGGAGAGCCTTTGCGCCTGGAAGCGGAGCAGCAGAAGCAAAAACTGCATATTCGGGCACCCAGCACGCGTATTTCCGCGGCCGAACTTTCCGGCGGCAACCAGCAGAAGGTCGTGCTGGCAAAATGGCTTGGCCTGCATCCCCGCCTCCTGATCTGCGACGAACCGACCCGTGGCATCGATGTCGGTGCCAAGACGGATCTCTATCGGATGCTACGCGATCTCGCTGATGCCGGTGTCGCAATCCTGATGATCTCCAGCGATATGGAGGAAGTGATCGGCGTCAGCGACCGCATCGCCGTGATGCATGAAGGGCGCATCAGCGGTTATCTCGACCGACCGTCATTCAGCGAGGCAAATGTCCTTCGGTTGGCCGTGGGTGCTGCCCTGGTGACAAACGAAATGGAAAGTCCGGAAGGTGACGCCGCATGATCAAGAAGGATATTGGCCTGTTCGTTCTCATTCTGGTCGTCGGTGCGGTTGTTGCCACCATCAATCCGCTCTTTCTGTCGCCGATCAACCTCGGCAATACCGCCAATCTGGTGGGACTGTTCGGAATTTTCGCCATCGGCCAGGCCTTCGTGATCATCACCGGCGGAATTGAACTCTCCGTGGGATCGATCATCGCTTTGCTGGGCGTTCTCTTTGTCGATCTGATCGTGAATTTTGGCGTTTCCTGGCCGGTCGCCTTGTTGCTCATGATTGCCCTGGGCATGCTGATGGGGCTGGTGCACGGCATATTGATCACCCGCCTGCACTTGCAGCCATTCATCGTGACGTTGTGCGGCCTGCTGATCTATCGCGGGGTCGCGCGTTTCTATACGGCGGACGCCACGGCCGGCTTTGCCTTCGGTGAGAGCTTCCCGGCGCTCGAATGGCTGACGACGGGCCGGTTGCTCGGCGTGCCGCATTCCTTTATCGCCATGCTCATCGTTGCCGTGATCATGTGGGTGGTGCTGCATCGTTCGGTCTTCGGCAGGCATCTTTACGCCGTGGGTAAGAATGAGGAAGCAGCGCGCTATTCCGGAATCAATACCAAGAGCGTCATTGTCGCGGCCTACGTCATTTGCGGGTTGCTCACCGCTGTCTCGGCAATTTTCTTTGCCATGTACACCCGCTCGATCTCGCCGTCTTCGCACGGAAATTTCTACGAACTCTATGCAATCGCCGCCGCCGTTCTTGGTGGATTTTCACTCAGAGGCGGCGAAGGGTCGATCGTGGGCGTGGTCCTCGGCGTCATCCTGCTTCAGATACTGCAGAACCTCGTCAATCTGCTGGGCATACCGAGTTCGTTGAACTTTGCGGTTACAGGCTCCGTGATCCTGGCCGGTGTGCTGGCGGACACGCAGTTTGCGGCGTTTCGCAAGCGCCGGTTCTCAAAGCGGGAGGTCTAGAATCACATCGGCAGGCGGTATAGTCGCTGAATGACCCTTAGCCGAGCTGGTGCCAAGAACCGGCAATGGATCGCTTCGACGCGCACCATCCGTTTTCGTTGGGAAGGATATCGGCTCACCGGGCCGAGACTTCTGCCGATCGCCTCCGCCGAAATCCTGGCAGCGCTTGCTTGCTACGCGCCCAGCGTTCGCTTCAGCCTCGCCCGAGCGATCGAGTGTTTGCCGATCTTGCGCCGCGCCTCCGCACAATTGGCGGATACCTTGCTGGCATAGGCGGAGGCGTCATGATGAATCGGGCTGCTCAGCACCCAGTCGCGGCCGCAATAGCATCGGCGGCTGCCCGCAAGGGTGCCAGATAGCGCTTCACCGCTTCCTTTTCCGAGACTGCTTCAAGGAAGAAGGAGATGTTGAGCGCGGCGACCGGATCATTGCCAACGAGCACGGGCACGGCAATCGCCGACACCATGCCGTCATAGGCGCTGCGGCAATAGTCGGGATGCATGCTGCCATATCCGCGCCTGGCTATCTTCAGAAAGTAGGAATCGGCCGATTTCGGGTCGCGGGCCAGCTCGTTCCAGGGTTCCGGCTGTTCGCTTAGCCGGGCAAGAACCTCGGCGCGCTTGGTGGGGTCGGTGAAAGCGAGATAGGCGGTGCCGAGTGAGGTCCCGAGCAACGGCGCGCGGAAACCGCTATGCCGATTGAAGGACAAGCGGCCATTGCCGCGGCTGGTCTCCACCACCACCATGCCGTCATTGTCGAAAATGGCGAGATCCGATGGCCACACCACTTGCCGCTGCAGCGCCGCGAGAATGGGAGTTGCTGCCAGGGCAAGGGATTTGCGCTGGTCGTAGCCGCGGCTGAGTTCAAGAGTCCGGCTGGTCGGCAGATAGAACGCGCGGCTGTCGCCCTTCGCGATCATGCCGGCGTGTTCAAGTGTTTCCAGCATGCGGACGACTGTCGCCGAGCTGAGGCCGGAGGCCTTGTGAATGCGGGCGAAAGTCGGCTGCTCCAGCCGATTGACGATCCCGAGTATGTCGAAAGCCCTGAGAACCGCCGTCACCGGCTTGAACGATGTCATTTTCCGCATTTCCTTCCGCGGGCGCCAGACTTCACCGGCGACTGTCCGAGATTGACAGCCCGAGGTGGCTGGTGTTACCTCGCCTCTCAAATAATGAACTATAACTTCACTAGATGAAGCATGACAAGCGCCACACTGTGCTTGGCCGTTTGGGGGGCGAATTGGGAGCGACGGAAGCACCGCTGGCGGGCATTACGGTCCTCGACCTCAGCCGGGTCTTGGCCGGTCCTTGGGCCACGCAGATGCTGGGCGATCTTGGCGCTACCGTCATCAAGGTGGAGCGGCCGGACGGCGGCGACGATACGCGCCTCTGGGGGCCGCCCTTCCTGCAGGATGGGCGCGACGACAGCGACGCTGCCTATTATCTCTGCGCCAACCGCAACAAATCGACTATTGCCGTCGACTTTTCGACCCCGGAAGGTGCCGCCCTGATTGCAGGCTTGGCCAAGCGAGCTGATATTCTGGTCGAGAATTTCAAATGCGGCACCCTCGCGAAGTATGGCCTGCACTATGCGGCCATGCAGGCGGTCAACCCGCGCCTGATCTATTGTTCCATTACCGGCTTCGGCCAGACCGGTCCCTATGCGGGGCGCGGTGGCTATGACTTCCTGATCCAGGCGATGAGCGGCCTGATGAGCGTTACCGGGCGCGCAGACGGGGAAGCTGGTGACGGCCCGTTGAAGGTCGGCATTCCGGTCTCGGACCTCTTCACCGGCATATATGCGGCAAATGCGATATTGGCGGCACTGCATCACCGCCACAGCACAGGCTTGGGTCAATTGATCGACTGCGCTCTCCTCGATTCGCAGCTTGCGGTCATGGCCAATCAAGGGGCCAATTTTCTGCTGGGTGGGCAGGTGCCGATAAGACGCGGCAATGCGCATCCAAATGTCGTACCCTATCGGGACTTTCCGACCGTCGATGGCACGATTGTCATCGCTGTCGGAAATGACGCGCAATTCCGCGCCCTTTGTCGATTGCTCGATCTCCCCGACATCGCCGCCGATCCGTGCTTTTCCACCAATGCGAAGCGCTTGCTGCATCGTGACCAGCTTGAGACCCGTCTGCGGCAGGCAACCGCTTCCCGCTCGAGTGCGGATCTGCTGGCCGCCATGGAGGCGCATGGTGTCCCAGGCGGTCCGATAAACACGCTTGAAGAGGTGGCGCGCGATCCGCAGGTAAAGGCGCGCGGCCTCATCAAGGAGATGACACGGGATGACGGCACAAAGATACGTGCCTTCGGCTATCCGGCGCAGTTCTCACGATCGCAACCTGTCTATGACAAGGCGCCGCCGCGTTTCGCCCAAGACACAGCCGATATCCTCGCGCGTCAGCTTGGGCTCAGCAAGGACGAGATCGACGCCCTTTGCGCCAAGGGCGTGATCGCGACGGAACATTGCGCGAGGAACGGGTGATGAGCACCAAGCTGCTGATGCCAGGTCATTACTGGCAGGATCTCGCCGTCGGCGACCGGTTCCAAACGCTCAAGCGGACCGTCACCGAAGCGGATCTGGTCAATTTCATTTCGGCGACCGGAATGCTTGAGGCAATTTTCATCGACGCGCATTACGAAGGCGGGGCCATCGCCGGCCGGCCGGTGCCGGGCGCACTGACCTGCGCTCTGATCGAAGGGATGCAATTCCAGACTCTCTTGCAGGGGACCGGTCTCGCGATGCTCGAGATGAGCGTGAGGGCGATCGGTCCGATCTGCGTCGGCGATACAATCGATGGGGTCATCGAAATCACAGGCATCCGGCCGACCTCCAAAGCCGGACGGGCGGTGGTCAAATCCAAGGTCGAAATCTTCAATCAGCATCGCGCCTTGGCCATGGTCTACGAAGTCGCGCGCCTGCTGAAGGGGCGCGAATAGCATGGTCCCATCCCCGCAGATTCCGCCGGAGGACGAGGCGCTGCGCGCCGAACTGCGCGCGTTTCTGGTCGATTATCTTTCGGAAATTCCGCTGCCACGGCGTGCCCGCTCCTGGATGGGCTTCGATGCCGACTTTACCCGGGCGCTGGGCGCCCGCGGCTATATCGGGATCACGCTGCCAAAATCCTATGGCGGCGGCGGTCGCTCCGCCTTCGCCCGTTTTGTTGTCGTCGAAGAGTTGCTGGTCGCCGGCGCCCCTGTGATTGCCCATTGGATCGCCGATCGTCAGACGGCACCTTGCCTCTTGCGCTTCGGCACCGAAGAACAGCGGCAGCGGTTCATTCCCGCGATCTGCCGGGGTGAGCTTTTCTCCTGTATTGGCATGAGCGAGCCGGATACCGGGTCGGACCTCGCTAGCGTGCGGGCAAGGGCCGAGCGGGTGGATAACGGTTGGCGGCTCAGCGGCCGGAAGATATGGACCACCAATGCGCACCGATCGCATGTCATGCTGGCCCTCGTCCGTACCTCCGGTACGCGCGAGGATCGACACAAGGGTCTGTCGCAGTTCCTGATCGACCTCAATCTTCCCGGCATCACCATCCGGCCCATTCGCGACCTGGCCGGGGATGATCATTTCAGCGAAGTGCTGTTCGACGACGTTCTTCTGCCGGAGAATGCGTTGGTCGGAAGGGAGGGTGCCGGGTGGGTGCAGGTCAATGCCGAACTGGCTTTCGAGCGAAGCGGCCCGGAGCGTTTCCTTTCCTCCATGATTCTGGTGGATCACTGGCTGGCCCATCTGAGGTCGAGCGGCCAGGCGGATGCTCACACCGAGCAGGTCGTGGGCCAGATCGCCTGCCGGCTGGCAGCATTGCGGGCCCTGTCCTTGGCCGTCACGGCAAAACTCGACCGGGGCGAAGTCCCTCCCGGCGAAGCGGCGATCGTCAAGGACCTCGGCACCAGCTTTGAGCAATGGCTGACCGAGGCAATCGGCGATGCGATCGGTTCGGCACCGGAAGATCCCGTGCCGGATACGCTTCTGCAGACCCTTGCCTATACGCAGAGTATGTCGCCGTCCTTTTCCCTCCGCGGTGGCACGCGTGAGATTTTGCGCGGCATGATCGCGCGCGACGCGGGGTTGCGCTGATGCATGACCTTGTGACAGCCACTGCCCATCGCTTGTTCTCGGCCTATACGCCCACACTGGTACGCGCTCTGGAGGCTGGCGTTCCAGATCCAGTCTGGGCAGAGATCGAAGCATCTGGCTTTCTTGATCTGCTGGCCGGCGAGAATGGCGATGGCGAGACGGCCTTCGCCGCGCTCCTGCCGCTCTTGTTCGCTGCCGGTTATCATGGCGTGCCCGCGCCCATTGGCGATACGGTCCTGCTGCGCGGGGCGCTGGCGGGCAAGGCACCGGCCGGTTCAATCGCCATCGAGCGCCCGTTGCAGGCATGTGGATATCGGCCGGACTGGTTCCTCGCAGGAGATGATGTCGGAATGTTTCTGATATCAGCCGACCGACAGGCGTCGGGCGGGCGACTCTCTCCTGGTATCGACTGTCTTGCCCTCGGGGCCATGGCAAGCGCGCTGACGATGGCCGGAGCGATGGAGCGGATCCGCGACATGACCCTGCAATATGCCAAGGATCGGCAGCAATTCGGTCGGCCGATTGCCACCTTTCAGGCCATTCAGCAGATGATCAGCCAAATGGTCGAGCAGGTGGCGCTCGCGGTGGCGGCCGCTGGAATTGCCTGCAATGCGCAGAAAAGCGTGAGGGATATAGACCGAACCCGCGTTGGTATCGCCAAGACCGTCATCGGCAGCGCTGCTGCCCGTGTTGCCGAAATTGCCCATGCGGTCCATGGCGCGATCGGCATGGCGGAGGAATGCGATCTCCATATCTATACGCGTATCCTGCAACGGGAGCGATTGGCGTTCGGCGGCGAACTCTATTGGGCGCGTGCGGTCGGGCGTGTCGTTCTCGCAACGGATCGGCCATACCTGCTTGATTTTGCCCGCAGCCTTGAGGCGCAGCATGATGCCGGGGTTTGAATTGGGCAAAGAAGCATGTATGCAGGTGCTACCAGGATTTGACCGGCGGCGCTGTGGCGAGGAGACCTGAATGGATTTGCGCCAATTGCGCTATTTCGTTGCGATCGTGGAGCATGGTTCCTTTTCCAAGGCGGCCAATCAACTGCGTGTCGCGCAACCGGCGCTCAGCCAGCATTTGCGGCATATGGAAGAAGAACTTGGCGTGACCTTGCTGCATCGGGGCACGCGCGGTGTGCTGCCGACCGAAGCCGGGGAGCGGCTGCTGCAGCGCGCCAAGGCGATCCTCACCGAATTCGGTGAATTGCGCGATACGGTGCGCGGCGAAAAAAGCGCTCCCGTCGGTGAAGTCTGTTTCGGCATACCGGGCACAGTCAGCGAATTGCTCAGCGTACCGCTGATCGAAGCGGCCCAGGCGCGCTATCCGACCGTGCGAATCCGCATCGCCGAGGCGATGAGCGGATATATCCTGGACTGGCTGCGGCGCGGTGAGGTCGATCTCGCCATGATCTACAGCACGTCGAATCCAGGCGGTCTGGCCATTCATCATGCCTTGACCGAGGAACTGTGTCTTTTTGGCGCGGCCGAGCTTGAGGCCTGTCAGGTCGCCACCGGCAATCCGGTGACATTGGCAGAAGCGGCAAACCTCGATCTCATCCTTCCCGGTCCGGCGCACGGCCTGCGCGATCTCATCGAAGAGGCGGCTCTTTCCATCAATGCGCCGATCTGGCCGGCGATCGAGATCGATTCCTACGGGCAGATCAAGCAATTGGTACAACGGGGGCGCGGCTACGGCATCCTGCCGCGCACGGCCATCGCCCGCGAAGTGAAGGCGGGCACGTTCAACAGCTGGCCGCTGACGGCGCCGCCGCTGACGCGCAAGGTCTTCCTTGCCTATTCGACGGAGCGGCCCTTGCCGGCCGCTGTCCGCGCCATCGGACAATTGGCCTGGGAAACATTGCGCCAATTGGTGCAGGACGGCGCCTGGGCCGCCAATCTCGCTGACGAGAGCAATCGCCCGTCACTCTATCTGTGACTTAGATGTGCGGATAGTTGCGCCGGCGCAACCATCAGTATCCCGCCATATCTGTGCCTGGCCCGCCCGCATATAGAGCCATAATTTTGGCTTATGTGACTTAGAACAAATCTGTTCATTTTCCTATTTCGACCCGGTGCTATCGTGCCGGCAACAAAAAGTCAGTCCAAAAGGACGACGATGTCAGGGGAGTTCGAGAAAAATGCAGGGTTGGGCTGTCGTCGAGATTGGTGCGCCGCTCAAAGAGGTCAGCGCGCCCACGCCTGAACCGCAAGGCAGTGAAATCCTGGTCGAGGTCACGCATTGCGGCGTCTGCCATTCGGATCTCTACTTTCAGGACGGCTATTACAATCTAGGTGGCGGCAAGCGCCTGTCGCTGGAAGATCGCGGCGTGAAACTGCCGCTGGTTCTGGGGCATGAGACCGTGGGCCGTGTCGCCAAGTTGGGGCCGGATGCCAAGGGTGTCGCGGTCGGCGACCAGCGTATCGTCTATCCGTGGATCGGTTGCGGTGCCTGCAAGCGCTGCAGCAGCGGCAATGGCCATATCTGCCTGACGCCCCGCACCATCGGCGTCTTCCGTGCCGGCGGTTACGGGACCCATGTGATGGTGCCGAGCAGCGAATTCCTGGTTGAACTCGGCGGTGTGGATCCGGCCGTGGCCGCGACCTATGCCTGTTCCGGCGTGACCGCCTATTCCGCCATTGCCAAGGTCATGCCACTGGAGGCGGACGAGCCGATCGTCCTCATCGGCGGCGGCGGGCTCGGCATTGCTGCCATCAAGATCCTGAAGGCCTTGAAGCATAAGGCCATCATCGTGGTTGATCAGGACAAAGCCAAGCAGCAGATCGCCTTGCAGGCCGGAGCCAGCGCTGCCGTCGGCGGCAAGGACACGGATATCACGGCCGATGTCATCAAGGCGGCGGGTGGCCCGGTCATGGGCGTCATTGATTTTGTCAACAGCACGGATACCGCGCGGGTCGGCGTCGACGTCCTCAACAAGGGCGGAACGCTGGTCCTGGTCGGTCTCTATGGCGGCGATATCACCTTGTCCCTGCCGATGCTGCCGTTGAAGGCGCAGTCGATCCGAGGAAGTTACGTCGGCAGCCTGCAGGAGTTGCGTGAACTGGTCGAACTGGCCAAGACCGGCGGATTGGAACCGCTGCCGGTCGAGCGGGTCGATCGGGCGCTTGCCAATGATGCCATCGATCGCGTCCGTCGGGGAGATGTCAAAGGGCGCCTCGTGCTCGCTTCGGCGCCGTTCTGAGCCCGTGACGGCCAAGTGAAAGCGATCGGCATGAACCTCCGCGCCAGCCTCCGGAAATTCAACCAGGAACGGATCGTCTTCAGTCTGGCGATCATCCTTTTCGTGATCTTTTCCCTCAGCCTCGACCGGTTTCTGACGCCCGAGAACATCGTCTCTCTGCTGCGCAGTGTCGCTGTGCTGGGCGTGCTCGGACTAGCCATGGTCATCGTCGTGCTGGGACGCGGCATCGACCTTTCTTTGGTGGCAAACATGGCGATCTCGGTCGCCTGGACGTTCCAATTGATCAATACCGGCATGGCCCTCGGTCCAGCCATGGCTATCGGTCTTGCCTTTGCTGTCGGCATGGGGTTGGCGAGCGGGATTCTGGTGGCGTATGCCGAAATTCCAGCCCTCTTCGCCACCCTGGCGATGGCGACTTTCATCTATGGCTTCGGCCGCGCCCATCTCATTACCGGCACCGACGTCGTCTACATGCCGCGCGATATCGGTTGGATCGCCGCTGTCGGGCAAGGCGGGCTGTTCAGCATCCCCATGCCGATCATCGTCGCTGCGGCGACTGCGCTCATTGCGTTCGGCTTCTTGCGCTATACCAAGCGCGGTCGGTTCATCTATGCGATGGGCGACAATTTCGCGGCGGCCCGGATCGGCGGCATCGCCGTCCGACCCATGCTCGTCTTCCAATATGTGCTGGCCGGCGGCATTGCCTATCTCGCCGGCATTATCACCGCGACCTCGGTCGAGGCGATGAACACGCGCATCGTCAATTCCAACATGATCTATGACGTCATCCTGGTCGTGGTGCTGGGCGGCGTCGGCCTCAGCGGTGGCAAGGGCGGCGTGCGCAACGTCATCGTCGGCACGCTGCTCATCGGCACGCTGCTCAACGGCATGACGATCATGGACATTCAATACACCGTTCAAAACGTCATCAAGAGTCTCATCCTGCTGCTCGCCATCATAACTGACAGTGTCGTCAATCCGCGTGACGAGCAGACGGGACAACAAGGGGATATCTAGCCCCAAATCTCGATCGCGGCATAAGCCGGCGATCAACAACTGGGAGGTTGCAATGGGTAGTTCCAAGTTCGCGCGCTTTGTCACCACGGCCTTGTTCGCGTCATTTCTCGGCTCCGCCGCCGCCATGGCGGATGACATGAATGATCCCTTTCGCCAGCCGGCGCTGGATGCGCTGAAGGGCAAGACGATCGCCTACCTGCCGATTTCTGCCGGTTTCGATCTTGCGCAGGCCTGGGGCGGCGTCACCAAGCTCGGCGCAGACCGGCATGGCATGAACTTCTCCGTGCAGGATCCCAATTGGAACACGGATGCAATGGCGCAGGCCTTCACCTCGCTGATTGCCGATCATCCTGACGTTATTGTCACCCAGAATCCCGATCTGCAGTCGCTGGCGCGCCTCCTCAAGCAGGCCAATGCCGAAGGCATCTATGTCATCCAGGTGAACATGCAGGGTGCGGTGCAGACCGATGCCTTTGTCGGTCCCGATTTCATCGCCATGGGTGAGCAGGAAGCGAACCTGATGATCAAGGCCTGCGGCAAGGATAGCGGCAAATCAGGCAAGATTTCCATCGTGCAGGGCGTCCTCACCGGCGGTGTCAGCTATTACCAGGTGCAGGGCATCATGAATGTGCTCAAGGATCATCCGGAAATCGAAGTGGTTTCCAGCCAGGCGGCCGATTGGGACGCCAGCAAGGCACGCGCCATCACCGAAACCGTACTGCAGCAGCATCCGGATCTCTGCGGCGTCATCGACGTCTGGGACGGGCAGGGCATCGGCACGGGTGCCGCGATCAAGCAGGCCGGCAAGCAGGGCCAGGTCTATTTCCTGACTTCGGGCGGCGGTGCGCAGAGCATGTGCGACGGCCTGGCGGATGGCACCTATTCCGCGGCGATCAACTACAACGCTGAAGGCATGGGCCGCGACATCTTCACGGCGATCAGCACCCTGCTGCAGGCCAAGCAGGAACCGGGCGCTTTCAAGGCCCAGATCTATTCGCCGACGCGTCTGATGACCAAGGATGACGTGAAGCCCGGCACCTGCTGGGATCCCGAACAGTATGCCAAGCTCCTGCGCTAACTGTCCTGCGGGCGGCCGTCCCTGACGGCCGCCCCACTTTTCTATCTCGCATTGCTACCGTCAGAAGAACAAGGGAAAGTCCGCTTTGGCCGCTTCCAGCAGTCTGGTGAAATGGCGCTATCGCCTGGTCCCGGACCATATCATCGGTGAAATTCTGTCGAAGAAATGGATCGATAACGCGATTCCATTTATGGTTCTTTTGCTGGTGATCGCCGTCTTCGGCAGCCTCATTCCCAATTTCTTCACGGCCGGCAATCTCGCCATCAATGCACGCCAGCTCGGCGAATTCGCCCTGGTCTGCCTCGCGATGATGACGGTTCTGATTGGCGGTGGCATCGACCTCAGCGTCGGTTCCAATTTCGCGCTGGGAAATTTCGTGGCCCTGGCCCTGCTCAATCTGGCCGGCTGGCCGATCGGCTTCGTCATTCCCGTTGTCATCCTCATCTGTGGCACGGTCGGCTTGGTCAACGGCATTCTGGTCGGCTATCTGCGTCTGCGTGCCTTCCTCACGACATTGGTAACGCTCATCATCGTTCGCGCCATCGTCGACATGTTGCTGCTGCGCTATGCTCAGGACATGTCCGTGGCCTTCGTTCAGTCCGATACCTGGGACTATATGGGCATGGGCAGCATTCTGGGCTTCCCATTCAGCTTCGTCGTCCTGGTCGTCCTTGCTCTCATCGGCCATATCCTGCTCACGCGCAGCCGGCCCGGCTGGCGCGCCATGGCCATCGGCGGGTCTCGGCGCTCAGCGCATAATATCGGCATCTCGGTGCGTCGCACCGTCTGCGCCACCTACGTGATTTCCGGCATGCTGTGCGGCCTCGGCGGGCTCCTCTACGCGGCACGTCTGGGCGGTGCCGGCACGGATACCGGCATGGGCCTTGAAATTGCGGCGCTCACGGCCGTGGTTCTGGGTGGCAACAGCCTGGGCGGCGGTCGCGGATCGATCGCCAAGGCGATGATCGGCGCCGTCACGGTGCTGTTGATGACCAATGGTGTCATCCGGCTCGGCCTCAACAGCGGGTCAGGCCCGATGGTCCTGGGGCTGACACTGATCTTCGCCGTTTTCGTCGATGTCAGGTGGTTGAAGAATCGGGACAAGATTCTGTCCAAGGTCTATGTCTCGCCGGCCTATATCGAATTGCCCAAGCCGGCCTCCACCGTGCCTGGATCCGGATCGCCCTTTGCGGTCAATGATCGGCTGCGCCAGGTTGAAATCATTGGCCTGGGGCAGGTCGAGGCACCCGAGGACGTGATCCTCGATGCCGATGACAATCTCTATTGCGGCACCCGGCATGGCGACATCGTCCGCTTCTTTGCGCCGACCTACGAGAAGCATGAGATCTATGCGCATATCGGCGGCCAGCCGCTCGGCATGTCGATCGATCGCGATCAGAACCTGCTTGTTTGTGTGGGTGGAATGGGTCTTTACAAGGTGGCGCGTGACCGGACGGTCAGTAAGGTCACCGACGAGACGAACCGCTCGCTCCTTTCCATCATCGACGACTCGCGACTGCGCCTCGCCGACGATCTCGACATCGCGCCTGACGGCCGCATCTTTTTCAGCGAAGCGACCATCCGCTATGAAATGCATAGCTGGCCGGTCGATGCGCTGGAAAGCCGTGGCAATGGCCGCATCATTTGCTACGACCCGCGCCACGGCCAGACGAAGACAGTCCTGCGCGGACTGATCTTCCCCAACGGTATTTGTCTGTCCTATGACAAGCAATCGATCCTGTTTGCAGAAAGCTGGGCCTGCCGGGTCAGCCGCTACTGGTTCGATGGGCCGAAGGCGGGCAAGGTCGAAGTGGTGCTCGACAATCTGCCGGGCTATCCGGACAACATCAACCGTGGCTCCGACGGTACCTATTGGTTGGCCCTGCTCGGCATGCGCTCTCCGGCCTTGGACGTCGCCCTGCGCATGCCGGATTTTCGTCGGCGCATGGCGCGTCGGATTGCGCCAGATGAATGGCTTTATCCCAACCTCAATACCGGCTGCGTCGTCCGCTTCAATGACAAGGGCGAGGTGTTGGAATCGCTTTGGGATATCGGCGGTGCCAATCATCCGATGATCACCTCGATGCGCGAGCATCGCGGCTGGCTTTATCTCGGTGGTATCGCCAACAATCGGATCGGCCGCTACCGCCTGCCTGATGCCGATCCCAATTGGACCGGCCCGCAGACTTATTGGGGGCAGGCATGATCGGCCAAGCTCTCAACGCCTGTTTAGACCGCTTCCTCGGACGCGGCGATGCCTCGGTGACTGTGCCGCCCATGGACGGCGCGCTGAAGCCGAACAATCTGCTCGACGAAGCACAGTCCGTCGTCATGTTGACCGAGCCCGACAATCTGCTGGTCCACGATGGCGCACTTATCTGTTCCAGCGGGGCCGAATTGCTCCGGATCGACCCGGTGACCCGCCAGTCCGAGGTCCTGCAACGCTTCGATGGGCTGGTCACGGCCATGGCGACGAGCGGTCAAGAACTGCTGGCCGTCGCCACCGGCAGCGGCAAAATCAGGTGTATAGGGGGTGCGGCGGAGCGCGTGCTTGGCAAAGCCGGAGAACAGCCGCTGGCCTGTGTTACGGCGATGGCATTCCTTGATCCTGATACCTTGCTGGTCTGTATCGGCTCTGACGAGAATCCGATCGCCGCATGGCAGCGCGACTTGCTCATAGGCGGGCGCTCTGGGTCGCTCTGGCGCTTCGATATCGCGACTGGCGTCGCCAAAAAGATCGCCGGCAATCTGGCCTATCCAAACGGCATCTTCGTCGAACCCGGCGCACGCCATGCTGTGGTCAGCGAAAGCTGGGGGAAACGATTGCTGCGGATTGATCTCAACAATGGCCGCTCCGAGGCGGTGCTTGATGACCTTCCGGGCTATCCGTCCCGTATCTGTCCCTCCAGTCGGGGCGGAGCCTGGCTCACTGTCTTTGCGCCGCGCAGCCAATTGATCGAATTCGTGTTGCGGGAACGAAAATACCGCAATGCCATGATGGCTGAGGTGCCGGCGGAACTGTGGATCGCCCCGGCCTTGCGCAGCGGCATCTCTTTCCAGGAACCGATGCAGGGTGGCGCGCTCAAGCAGATGGGTATTCTCAAACCCTGGGCACCGACACGCTCCTATGGCCTGGTCGTCGAACTCGACCACCAGTTTGAAGCGCTTCGTAGCCTGCACAGCCGTGCCGCCGGCCGACGCCACGGTATCACCAGCGCGGTGGAAATGGGCGGCGCCCTGTGGTTGTCGAGCAAAGGCGGCGACGAAGTGCTGAAATGTGATGTTGCGGCGGTGCAGCCATGAATATGCAGCCCTTGCTTGAGATGAAGGCTGTTTCCAAGGAATACCATGGTGTTCCGGCCCTGCGGGAGGTGAGCTTTTCGCTGATGCCAGGCGAGGTGCATGCGCTCCTCGGTGAAAACGGTGCGGGAAAATCGACTCTTACCAAGATGATCGCCGGTGTTACTGAGATCACCAAGGGCGAGATGATGTTCGGCGGTCGCGCTGTTTCCTTCGCCAACCCGGCGGAAGCACTTCGCCATGGCATTGCCATGGTCTTCCAGGAAACCAGCCTTATTCCCTCACTTACTGTTGCGCAGAATATCTATCTGGGGAATGAAAAGTTTCTCAACCGGTTGCGCGGCATCTACATCGCGGCCCAGCAGTTCCTGCAATCCTTGAATTTCGCCGTCGACCCGACCATGAACGTCTCGGCGCTGGGTGCGGCGCAGAAGCAGATGGTCGAAATCGCCCGTGCCGTTCATCACAAGGCCAAGGTCATCATCTTCGATGAGCCGACGGCCACGCTGACGCCGGAAGAGAAACATCATTTTTTCGCGCTGGTCGATCGGCTGAAGAAGAGCGGCGTCTCGATCATTTTCATCTCCCACGCGCTGGAAGAGGCGTTGGCGATCTCAGATCGCATCACCATTCTGCGCGACGGGCAGCATATCATCACCGATGATGCCAAGAAATTCGACCGTGACATGATCATTCGCGCCATGGTCGGGCGCACATTGTCCGACGAACTCTATGGTGGCGGTGCCGGCAAGCGGCAGGCGCGGCCCTATGGTCGCAAGGTACTGAGTATCCAGAACCTGTCGATGGGGCGCATGGTGCGCAACACCTCCTTCTCCATCTATAGCGGGCAGATCACCGGCATTTTCGGTCTCATCGGTTCAGGCCGCACGGAAACAGCCAAGATCATCGCCGGCGTCGTCAAACGCGACCTGTTCCACGGCGGTGAGGTGCGACTGGATGGAAAGGCCGTGCGCTTCCGTGTCCCGCGCCCGGCGGTCAAGAGCGGTATCGTCTATGTGACCGAAGATCGCAAGATCGAGGGTTTCTTCGAAACCATGTCGATTGCTGAGAACATCTATACTAGCCTGCTGTCCGCCGACCTCAACAAAAGCATGATCGTCAGCCGCTCGGAAATGCTCAATCTTGCCAAGGATTGGACGGCAACCTTGAAAGTGCGGGCGATCGACAGTTCTGCCCGGGTCATCGAGCTCTCCGGCGGCAATCAGCAGAAAGTGGTGATTGCACGCTCGCTGGTGCAAAAGCCGCGCGTCGTCATCTTTGATGAACCGACCCGCGGCGTCGACGTGGGCGCCATTGCCGAACTCCACCAGATCATCAAGGATCTGGCGGAATCGGGCATCGCTGTCGTCGTAATTTCGTCTTACCTACCGGAAATCCTCAACCTCGCGGACCGCATCCTCGTGTCGCGCCAAGGTCGCATCGTGGAGGAATTCGCCGTTGAGGAAGCGACCGAAGAAAACATCATGTATGCCGCGGTGCACTGATGAAAGGGGAGCGGCACATCCGGCCGCTCCCGTGCCGTGGCTCAGCCGTGGCGATTGACGATCGTCTTGGTGGCGGCGAATTCATGCAGTGCCAGGAAACCCTTCTCGCGGCCATGTCCGCTCTTGCCGATGCCGCCGAAAGGAAGTTCGACGCCACCACCGGCGCCATAACCGTTGATATAGACTTGGCCGGCGCGGACTTTCCTGGCCATGCGCTGCTGGCGACCCCCATCGCGGGTCCAGACGCCGGCGAGGAGGCCGTAGTCGGTGCCATTGGCAAGAGCCACGGCATCAGCCTCATCCTTGAACGGCAGGGCGGCGAGGACCGGACCGAATACCTCATCGCAGGCCAGCCGATTGGCCCTCGGCACCGGGCCGAACAAGGTCGGTTTGATGTAGAAACCACCCTTGGGTGCGTCAGCGGCGATGCTGCCCTCGGCAATCACGGCGATGCCGTCCTGGCGGGCGAGATCGATGAAGCGCTGGACGCGCTGCTGTTGTTTGGCATTGATGACGGGTCCGCAATCGAGATCCATTTCCGGCGTGCCGGCGCGCAATTGCGTGAACCTCTCGGCGAGTGCGCTTATGAATCGGTCGTAGATGCTCTCTTGCACCAGCACCCGGCTGCCGGCCGAACAGGTCTGGCCGGTGTTCTGCACAATGGCCTTGCAGACAACCGGGATCGCGGCGTCGAAATCGGCGTCATCGAAGACGATCTGGGGCGACTTGCCGCCCAGCTCCAAGGTGCAGGGCACGTAATTGTTGGCGGCCGCCTGCTGCACCAGCCGGCCGATTTCGGGCGAACCGGTGAAGGAAAGAAAGCCGATGCCGGGATGGCCGGCAAGCGCCGCGCCAGCTTCGCTGCCGCGCCCGGTCACGATGTTAATGGCGCCATCCGGGAATCCGATTTCGGTCGCCAGTTCCGCAATTCGCAGCGCCGAAAGGCATCCGTCTTCAGCCGGTTTCAGCACGACCGCGTTGCCCATGGCGAGCGACGGCGCCAGCGAGCGACCGAACATCTGCGCCGGATAGTTCCAAGGCAGGATATGGCCGGTAACGCCAAAGGGCTCGTGAACCACTGTCACGGTATAGCCGGCCATGAACGGAATGACCTCGCCATGCACCTTGTCGGCGGCGGTGCCGTAGAATTCGAAATAGCGCGCCGTCGTCTCGATATCGACGCGCGCCGTCGTCATCGGCTTGCCGGTATCCGCCGCCTCAGTGCGGGCGAGTTCGTCGAGATGATCAAGAATGCGCTCGCCCAGGCGCGTGAGAAGGCGGCCGCGTTCGGTCGCCGTCAGGCGGCCCCAGGCGCCGTCGAATGCGCCGCGCGCGGCAGCAACGGCGCGGTCGATATCGGCTTCCTTGCCGCAGCTGATGGTTTCGATGACCTCCCCGGTCGCAGGCGCCAGGACGGGCATGCTCTCGCCATCGGCGCTGGCAAGGCTGGTGCCGTTGATGAAGTGTTGTTTCATGGATGTTTCCTCGATGATCGAAGCAATTGCTGCAGCGCTTCTACGCTGCCGGACCTGTCTCGATGCTTGTTGGTCTTAAGAGACGGGCGACAGAATGGACCGCATCGGCGCGTGGCGACAATGAACAAATTGCTATGCCCGCTAGAGCAGAGCGCTATGGCGCCGGGGTTATCGAGTTAACGTTTCCATATATGTTTTATCGCGAAATCCTATTTGACTTCATGGGCGGATCAGCGAGTTTCAGGAGCGAAAATGGTACCCGGATCTAGTATGACTCACGCTCTGAAAGACGTACTTGTCGTTGCGCTGGAACAGGCGGTTGCAGCCCCGATTGCGACCTCGCGCCTGGCGGATGCCGGTGCGCGGGTGATCAAGCTGGAACGTCCAGAAGGCGATTTCGCGCGCGGCTATGATGATTACGCGCTGGGTCAGTCATCGTATTTCGTGTGGATGAACCGCGGCAAGGAATCATGTCGCGTCGACCTTACCAGGCCAGAGGACCTCGCCTTGGTCGAGGCGATGATCGCCAAGGCAGATGTCTTCATCCAGAATTTGGCGCCCGGCGCTACCGACCGGCTTGGCCTTGGCAGCCAGGATCTGCGCACGCGCTTTCCGCGTCTCATCGTCTGCGACGTCAGCGGCTATGCGCCAGGGACGCCGAGCTATTTCAGGAAAGCCTATGATCTGCTGGTGCAGGCTGAAGTTGGTCTCGCTTATGTTACGGGCACCGATCTTTCTGGCCCCAGCCGCGTGGGCATTTCGATCTGTGATATTACGACCGGGCAAGCTGCCTATGCCGCGATATTGGAGGCGCTGATCAAGCGCGGCCATACCGGCCAGGGATCGCATCTGCAGGTGTCGCTGTTCGATACGATTGCAGACTATATGAATGTGCCCTATCTCACCAGGCGCTATGGCGGGCGCGAACCGTCACGCCTTGGCCTGGCGCATCCGTCGATCGCACCTTATGGCAGCTTTCATCTTCAGAACGGCAATATCCTGCTGTCGATCCAGAGCGAGCGGGAATGGAAGACGTTTTGCCTTGAGGTGCTGGGGGACGAAGCGCTCTACCGGGACGACCGATTTGACAGCAACGTCAAGCGCGTGCGCAATCGGACGGACCTTGATAGCCGTATCCAGGAAATCCTGTCGTCGCAATCGGCTGAGCATGTGACGGAGAAACTGGCGGAAGCGAAGATCGCCTTCGGCATGGTGTCGACCATGAGCGATCTTCTGAAGCATGAAAGTGCCACTTTCCTGCCGATTGCAACGCCGGCCGGCGAGATCGAGGTGCTGGCGCCACCGGTGATCGTCGATGGCGGCAGGCCTGAATTGGGCCGTGTACCGGAACTTGGCGAGCATGATTTGCCCTTGCGGCGCGAGTTCACTCCGGCTGCTGCGGTGAACGCATCATGAGCGACGCAATGACACTGACGGAAGGTCTTGTCGACCTGATCAGGAGCAAGCCGATCAAGGCTGGCGATCTCGATCAGGCGGCCTTGTTCGTCCTCGATACACTGGCCTGCGCCATCGGTGCCCGCAAAGCGGTGCCGGCAAAAATGCTTGCCAAGGTTTCCCCGCTCAAGCTCGATGACGTCGACAAGATGTCATTCTATCTGGGCGGCGTGTCGCATATCCTGGAGATGGACGACCTCCACCGGGCGTCGGTGACGCATCCGGGCAGCGTCGTCATCCCGGCAGCCTGGGCCTATGCGCATCTCTGGGACATGAACGGGCAAGCATTCCTGCGCGCAGTTCTTGCCGGCTATGAGGCCTGTTGCCGAATCGGCATGGCGGTCGGGAAAGAGCATTACCGAGTCTGGCACAATACCGCGACCTGTGGCCCTTTCGGGTCGGCGATGGCCGTGGCACAACTGGCCGAACTCAACCGTGAACAGGCCGTCTGGGCGCTCGGCAATGCCGGCACCCAATCTGCCGGTCTGTGGGAATTCCTCGCCGCCGGTGCCATGAGCAAGCATCTCCATACGGCACGCGGTGCCCAGGCCGGATTGATGGCGGCGCGCCTGGCGAAAGAAGGATTTACCGGACCGGCCCGCATTCTTGAAGGCGAGAAGGGGTTCTTCAAGGGGCTGTGTCCCGATCCGGATCCGGATGCGGTGCTGCGCGACCCGGCGGCAGATTGGCAATTGGTGCAGACTTCGATCAAGCCCTGGCCCTGCTGCCGGCATACGCACCCCACGATCGATGCTGCCATTGCTCTCCACCACGAACTCGGCGGGCGGGAATTGGCCCGGATCGAGGTTGGCACCTATCAGGCGGCCATTGATGTCTGCGATCGCCCGGAGCCGACCGAGCCTTACGGCGCCCGCTTTTCCCTGCAGCATTGCGTGGCGGTTGCCTTGGCGACCGGCAAGGTCGATCCGTCATCTTTCGAACCAGCAGGGCGTGACTCGGTCAAGGATCTGCGCAGCCGGGTGACGTTGCATGCCGATGCGCAAGTCGATGCCGCCTATCCGGATTCCTGGGGCACAATTGTCAGCGTCGAAACGGCCGATGGCCAGCGTCTCCGGACGGCGCGCCGCGAATGCAAGGGAGATCCGGGCAATCCAGTCACGCCAGCCGATCTCAAGGAGAAGGCGCTGGGCCTGATGGAGACGGCTGGCATTTCCCTTGTGCGGGCCGAGACCTTCATCGAAGCAGTTTTTGGCCTGGTTGACGACCGCCCTGTCCGGCAGCTGCGGCTGGAAGAACTGATCGTCTAGCTCGCCGCTGTCTCGCCACCGGCCGCACATTCAAAGGGTCTCTCTCTTGGTACAGAACGAAGCAAATCACAGTGACATTCGCGCTTCCGTCCGCAAGCTGTGCGAACAGTTTCCGGGCGAATACTGGCGGCGCCTGGATCGCGAAGCGGCTTATCCGAAGGAATTCATCGGTGCCTTGACGGAATCGGGCTTCCTCGCAGCGCTCATTCCGGAGGAGTTCGGCGGCGCCGGCCTGCCGCTTTCCGCGGCGGCCGCGATCCTGGAGGAAATTCAGCACGCCGGCTGCAATGGCGCCACATGCCATGCCCAGATGTACATCATGGGGACTGTCCTGCGGCACGGGTCGGACGCACAGAAGGCGGCCTATCTGCCCCCTATCGCCGCGGGTGAATTGCGGTTGCAAGCCTTCGGCGTGACGGAACCGACCAGCGGATCGGACACCACCTCCCTGCGCACGACCGCCGTTCGCGACGGCGACCACTATGTCATCAATGGCCAGAAGATCTGGACCAGCCGTGCCGAGTATTCCGATCTGATGCTGCTGCTGGCGCGGACGACGCCAAAGGACAAGGTGGAAAAACGCACAGACGGACTTTCGGTTTTCATTCTCGATATGCGCACGGCGCGGCATCAGGGCCTGACGATCCGCCCGATCCGAACGATGATGAATCATTCGACCACCGAAGTCTTCTTCGACAATGTCCGCGTGCCGACCTCCAATCTGGTGGGCGAGGAGGGGAAAGGGTTTCGCTACATCCTTTCCGGCATGAATGCGGAACGCCTGCTGATTGCAGCCGAATGCATCGGCGATGCCAAGTGGTTCCTCGACAAGGCGACTGCCTATGCGCGGGAGCGCACCCTGTTTGGCCGGCCGATCGGTCAGAACCAGGGCATTCAATTCCCACTGGCGCGTGCCTACGCCAATATGCGGGCGGCAGAATTGATGGTCCATGAGGGCATCCGCCTCTATGAAGCCGGTGCCAATTGCGGCGCCGAAGCCAATATGGCCAAGATGCTGGCGGCAGATGCCTCGTTTGAGGCAGCCAACGCCTGCATCCAGACTTTCGGCGGCTTTGGCTTTGCCGAGGAGTATGATGTCGAGCGCAAGTTCCGCGAAACCCGGCTCTATCAGGTGGCACCGATTTCAACGAATCTCATCCTCTCTTATCTCTCGGAACATGTGCTGCAATTGCCGCGGTCGTTCTGAGAAGTATGGGGACGCTACGACATGTCATTGGACAGCATTGATTTCACGCCCTGGATCGGCAGATCCGTCGAGGAAACGGACATCATCACCCCGCGCCTCCTGAACGAGTATCGGGTGACGTTCGATCCTTATCTCGCCAAACTGCCGGATCAGGAAGTGCCGCTTGGTTTTCACTGGTGCCTGTCGCCGTTTCTGGTGCCCTCAAATGATTTGGGCCCTGACGGGCATCCAGCCAAAGGCGGGTTCCTGCCGCCCGTGCCGTTGCCGCGTCGGATGTGGGCCGGCGGTCATGTCGATTTTCTGGCGCCGTTGCGCAGCGGCGATCATGTCCGTCGCCGCTCCACCGTCGCCAGCATCGATTTCAAGCAAGGCCGCAGCGGCGCGCTGTGCTTTGTCGGCGTACAGCACGAATATTTCTCGGACCGCGGCCTTGCTATCTCGGAGCAGCACAATATCGTCTACCGCGAGGCCCCGTCCTCAGCCGCCAAGTCACCTGAAGCATCGCTTCCTTTGGCAATGGCAGAGCCGGCCCTGGGCGGAAGCCATGAATCCTGGCTGATCGACCCGACCACGACCATGCTGTTCCGCTATTCCGCCATCACTTTTAATGGCCACCGCATCCATTACGACCAGCCCTATGCAACAGCCGTTGAGGGCTATGCGGGGCTGGTCGTCCATGGGCCCATTCAGGCGACCTTGATGCTCAATCTGGCAGCATCTCAGCGCCGGGTTCCACCGCGTCATTTCAGCTATCGGGGCCTGGCGCCGTTGGTTGCTGGCAAGGCCTTCGAGGTGCGGGCTGCATTTGATGGAGAGAAAGCGGATTGCCTGACGAGGGTGCCCGGCGGCCCGATCAATATGCAGGGAGAGGTCAAATGGTAGCCAACTTCCACCCCCCGATCGTTCCCTTGTTCGTGCCGGGCGACCGGCCGGAACGTTTTGCCAAGGCCGCGCAAAGTGGCGCCGATGCGGTGATCCTTGATCTGGAAGACGCGGTATCGCCGGATCACAAGGCCTTGGCTCGGGCCAATCTAAGCAAGCACGACATTCGCGGCCTGCCGGTGATCATCCGCATCAATGCCTGCGATTCCCCCTGCTTCGACGAGGATCTGGCAGCTCTCGGCAGCGTGCCATTTTCGGCAATCATGTTGCCGAAGACGAATGGGGCGGTGGATGTGAAAGCCGTCCATGAAGGTCTCGGCCGCATCGTGCCGGTCATTCCATTGATCGAAACAGCGGCCGGTCTGGCGAGCCTGCCGGAAATCATGGGCGCGTCCGGCGTAGCGATCGTCGCTTTCGGTGCCCTCGACTATGCTGTGGATCTTGGCTGCAATCCAGGGTGGGACGCATTGCTGATGGCGCGCAGCGAAATCGTTTTCAGGTCGCGGCTTGCCGGCCTCGCGGCGCCCATCGACGGCGTGACCACCGTGCTGGATGATCCAGATGTCGTGCAGGCCGATGCCGAACGGGCCATCTCTCTTGGATTTGGTGGCAAGCTGATGATTCATCCACGTCAGATCGCGCCAGCCTTGAAGGCTTTCCTGCCCGATCAACAGGCCCTGACGTGGGCGCGCCAAGTCATTGAATTGGCGGGCGAGGGTGGTGCCGTGCAGATGAACGGTATGATGATCGACCGGCCGGTGCTGGAGCGCGCCCGCCGCATCGTCTCTCTCTCATACAGCTTCGGCGATCGCATCTGAGCGGTTGGGCATATCCGTCAGCTATCTGCGCGGCGAGATCCCGGGCGCATTGCGTCTGACGGCCGGGCCGCCTTCGTACCAATTCTTGCTGGCATTGGCGATCTTTACGACGGATAGCATCACCGGCACTTCAATCAATACGCCGACGACGGTCGCCAGTGCGGCGCCCGAATGGAAGCCAAACAGGCTGATGGCGGCTGCCACGGCGAGCTCGAAGAAGTTGCTGGCACCGATCAGCGCCGATGGTGCCGCCACGCAATGCGCCTCGCCGCTCCAGCGGTTGAGGAGATAGGCGAGGCCGGCGTTGAAGTAGACCTGGATGAGGATGGGAACGGCCAGCAAGGCGATGATCGCCGGCTGTGCGATGATCTGCTCACCCTGGAAGCCGAACAGCAGAACCAGCGTCGTCAAGAGGGCCAGCAGGGAGATCGGCTGAAGTACGGCCAACATGCGCTGCAAAGCCAAATCGCCGCCGGTGCCGAGCAGGCTGCGGCGGAGCAACTGGGCGATCGCTACCGGGATGACGATATAAAGGGCGACCGAGAGCAGCAGGGTATCCCAGGGCACCGTGATCGCCGACAGGCCAAGGAGCAGCCCGACGATCGGCGCAAAGGCGAAGACCATGATGGTGTCATTGAGCGCCACCTGGCTCAGCGTGAAATGCGGCTCGCCGTTGGACAGGTTGCTCCAGACAAAGACCATGGCAGTGCAGGGCGCCGCCGCCAGCAGAATCAATCCGGCGATGTAGCTGTCGATCTGATCGGCAGGCAAATAAGGCTGGAACAGCCAACCGATGAAGAGCCAGCCGAGGGCCGCCATGGAGAATGGCTTGACCGCCCAGTTGATGAAGAGGGTCACGCCGATGCCGCGCCAATGCTCGCGCACGCGACCGAGGGCCGCAAAGTCGATCTTCATCAGCATCGGAATGATCATCAGCCAGATCAGGAGTGCCACTGGCAGGTTGACCTTGGCGATTTCGGCCGACCCAATAGCCTGGAAGGCGGCTGGCAGGAAGTGACCCAGGGCAATTCCAGCGATGATGCAAAGACCGACCCAGAGCGTCAGATAGCGTTCAAAGAGGTTCACAAGCAGACTTTCCGGTTGCCCCGAAGGGTCAGGCTGTTTGGGTGAAGTTCCGGCCGATTTCGCTGAGGCGCTGCTGCAGGCTGAGCCTGTCCAGCGATTTCATCGGTAGGCTGGCAAAGATGCTGATCCGATTGGCCAGCATGCGATAGGTGTCGGCAAAAGCAAGATGCCGCTCGGCCTCGCTGCCTTCCACTGCTGCCGGATCCGGTAATCCCCAATGGGCGCTCATCGGCTGACCGGGCCAGACCGGGCATACCTCGTTGGCCGCGTTGTCGCAAACCGTAAAGACGAAATCCATGACAGGCGCGCCGTCGGCGGCGAATTCATCCCAATTCTTGGAACGCAATTCCTCGACCGGATGGTTCATCTTCTTGAGCAGGCTTATGGCGAATGGATGCACCTCGCCCTTCGGCTGGCTGCCGGCGCTGAAGGCCCTGAAGCGGCCTTGGCCCTCGCGGCTGAGTATACTCTCAGCCAGAATGCTGCGGGCCGAGTTGCCCGTACAAAGAAAGAGTACGTTATAGACGCGTTCGGACATATCGCACCTCAGAGGTCGGATGGTTCAGGAACAGCAGGGCGATAGCGCCGCCGCCAGAAGCTTGTTGCAGTCCCTGGACTTGCCGTTGCAGCAATCCTTGACCAGGAATTCGAGCAGGCCCTTGATGCCATCCAATTCGGCTGCGTAGTAGATGGTACGACCGTCGCGATCAGACCGCGTCAGGCCTGCCCGCGTCAGAATGGCGAGATGCGTGGACATGGTGCTGGCCGGCACGCCGAATTTCTCTGCCAGGTCGCCAGCCGGCATGCCATCCGGCAGGCATTGCATGAGCAGGCGAAATACATCCAGGCGCGTTTCCTGGGCGAGAGCGGATAGGGCAGAAATAGCAGTTTTCGTTTCCATATTTCGATAATCATAGAAATGTGAGTGACCTGTCAAGGCGACGCATGTGAAGATTCCATGACCATTGGAGGTGACCGGCAAATATTTCGATAATTCTCGAAATTGTGCTTGACGGTCGCGCGTCGGATCTTCATGTTATTTCCATGAAAATCGAAATAGCAGCTCAGCAATTGTCGTCCCTCGGCAACCCGATCCGGCTCGAACTTTATCGCGCCCTGGTTCGGGCCGGCGCCGAGGGTCTCTCTTGCGGCCATCTCCAGGAGAAACTGGAGATTGCGGCTTCGACCCTGTCGCATCATATCCGCCACCTGATGTCGGCCGGGCTCATCTACCAGGAGCGACAGGGCACGACCTTGGTATGTCATGCCCACTATCCAACGATGCAAAGCCTGGTTGGCTATCTGGTCGACGAGTGCTGCATGGACGCCAAGTGCAAGCCGAAAGGCAAGGCTGCCTGATCGGCCTCTTTTTTTGCCCAGATATTTCGAATAAGTTGGAAATAGAGGAGATGCAAGATGACCTCCCTTGAGAAACTACCGGTCGCCATCATTGGCGCAGGCCCGATCGGTCTTGCTGCCGCGGCGCATCTTGCCGAACGCGGCCTTGCCTTCAAGTTGTACGAGGCCGGCGCGAGTGTCGGTGCCAATATCCTCAGTTGGGGCCATGTCCGCGTCTTTACGACCTGGGAGCAGAATGTCGACACGGCATCTCGCCGGCTGCTGGAGCGCCGTGGCTGGAAATTGAAGCGACCCGACGCGCTCCCCACGGGGGAAGAGCTCGTACGCGACTATCTGCAGCCCTTGGCCGATCTGCCTGAACTCAGCAGCCATATTGAGACAGGCGCCAGGATCGTCGCAATTTCGCGTGCGGGGCTCGATAAGGTGACCAGCAAGGGGCGCGAGACCAAACCCTTCGAGTTGAGAGTCGAAACGGCGAAGGGCGAACGGCGAGTTGATCTCGCCAGAGCGGTCATCGATGCGTCCGGCACCTGGCAGAATCCGAACCCGCTCGGTGCCTCGGGACTGAAGATCCAGGGAGAAGAAGCCTTCGTTGATCGCATCGCCTATGGCATGCCGGATGTGCTGGGCGCGGGCAGGGCGGACTATGCTGGCCGCCGCGTGGCCGTGGTCGGCGGCGGCTACTCGGCGATCAATGTGCTGCTCGACCTCATCCGGCTGGCGGAAACCGAACCGGGCACGAAGGCGGTCTGGGTGGTGCGCGGCACGAACATGAACCGCATCTATGGCGGCGGCTCGGCCGATGAATTGGAAGCGCGTGGTGCCCTTGGCACCAAGCTGAAACAGTTGGTCGCGCAGGGCCAAATCGAACTTGTTACCGGCTTTTCAGCGACGTCCCTTCGCGAACATGCGGACAGTCTGCAACTGATCGGAAACACAAGCGGTGGGGAACGGGCATTGGCGCCGGTCGACCAGATCATTGTGGCAACTGGACAGAGGCCCAATCTGGAGATCACGCGCGAACTCCGCCTGGAACTCGACCCGTGGCTGGAGGGTGTGAAGGCTTTGGGACCACTGATCGATCCCAATCTGCATTCCTGTGGATCGGTGCCGCCGCATGGGCATAGGGAAACATCGCATCCCGAGCCCGGCTTCTACACGATCGGCGTCAAAAGCTATGGCCGGGCCCCGACCTTCCTGTTGCTTACCGGCTATGAACAGGCGCGCTCCGTGGCGGCGGCTCTTGCCGGCGATATGAAGGCTGCGGACGATGTCCATCTTGTACTTCCCGAGACGGGGATCTGTTCGACCGACAGTGCCGCCGACGCGGTCGGTTGCTGCGGCGGGCCGGCCCCGGTTGAAAGCAATGCCTGCTGTGTTGCCGATGTCGTCGCCAAATCAGCCGGCAAGTCCGGATGCGGTTGCGGCGAGGCCGCTTGAATAAGGGCATCACAGGCGCGGCGAGCATAAAGACCTCGCCGCATCTGGTTGTACCGGTTCTTGGCGTGACCCAGATCCTCGCTTGGGGTTCATCCTATTATCTTCCAGCGGTGCTTGCAAAACCCATCTCCATCGATACCGGATGGTCCTTGTCCTGGGTCGTCGGCGGGCTTTCGCTGGGATTGCTGACGGCTGGTCTCGCGTCGCCTTTCATCGGCCGGAAGATACGGCAATATGGCGGGCGTCCGATCCTTGCCGTCAGTGCAATCCTGCTGGCTGTTGGCTTGTTCAGCCTTTCCCTTGCATCCAGCTTGCCCATTTTTCTCATGGCCTGGCTGGTCATTGGCCTCGGCATGGGGGCCGGGCTCTATGATCCGGCCTTTTCCACGCTGGGGCATATCTACGGCGAGGGCGCGCGCCCGATGATCACGAGCCTGACCCTCTTCGGCGGCTTCGCCAGCACCGCCTGCTGGCCCTTTTCGGCCTTTCTGGTCTCGGAGCTCGGCTGGCGAGGAGCTTGCGCGACATATGCGCTGATCCATCTCGGTCTTTGCCTGCCGCTCTATCTCTTCGCTCTGCCGCACGGATCGGCCAGGCAGAACCGCACAACAAATGCCGCCGAAGCGACCATCGAGGCTGTTCCCGTACAGCAATCGACCCGCTCGACCTTCATTCTGCTGGCCGCAACCATCATGATCGGCTCTACGGTATCGACGGTGATCTCGGTTCACCTGCTCACCATCCTGCAGGCGCGGGATATCACGCTCGCTGCCGCGGTTGCCTTTGGCACTTTGGTCGGTCCGTCGCAGGTCGGCGCGCGCTTCGTCGAAATGCTGATCGGGAAATACCATCACCCGATCTGGACCAAGCTGGTCTCCGTCTCGGCGGTGGCGGTCGGTCTTGGGCTGTTATGGGGCGGCTTGCCCTTCGTTTTCCTGACCCTGATCTTCTATGGCGCCGGCATCGGCCTGGAATCCATTGCACGCGCTACCTTGCCGCTGGTCCTGTTCGGGCCTGACGATTATGCGCCGATCATGGGGAAACTGGCCCGCCCCAGTCTGATGGCCCAGGCCGCAGCACCTTCCGTCGGCGCCCTGATGATCGAATATTGGGGCGCTCACGCTGCACTGGGGATTGTCGTCGGCGTGGCGCTCTTCAACGTCCTCCTGGCGCTCGCGCTTTACGCTCGCACCCGGCGGTAGGTCTTTTCACTGAGTGCCAGCCGTCTCGGCCACGATGATTGAGACATTGGCGCGTTCCAGCGCATCGCGCAGGGCCGCGGGCGGCGGTGCGTCGGTGATCAGGATATCGACCTCTTCCAGCGCACCGACACGCGCCATGGAAAGGCGGCCGAACTTGGAGGAATCGCATAGGGCGACGATCTGGGCAGCGCGCTCGATATAGACGCGCTTGATCTCGGTATCCTCCAGCGAATAATCGAACAGGCCCTGGTCGGTGAGGCCCGAAAAGCCGATGAACGCCTGATCGAACCAGTAATGTCGCAGCTGGGCGATGGCAATCGAGCCGTGGACCGACAGCTCTTTGGCGCGCAACTGGCCGCCAGGCAGATAAACGGCGGCCGGTCCCTCCGCCAACAAGGTCGCGGCGCGGACATTGTTGGTGAAGATCTTGATATCGGCACGCGTCGCTAACTGGCGCGCCAGCTCCAAGGTCGTCGTGCCGACATCGATGCCGATCGTGGCGCCCGGGCGGACCAGCGCTGCGGCGGCGGCACCGATCCGCGTCTTGGCGTCGGCATTGCGCCGGCGCCGCGCCTCGAAGGTCGGTTCGTCGCTGTCGAAGCTCTCGGCCGAACTGAGCTTGCCCGCCAGCGCCCCGCCATGGGTCCGCACCAGCAGGCCCTGATTTTCCAGCCGGGTCAGGTCGCGCCGCACGGTGATCTCGGACACGCCGAGTTCGGCAGCGATCTCGCTGACGGCCGCAAATCCACGGCGTTCGACGAAATCGCGCAGCAAGCCGTCGCGAATCGTCACCTGGGCGCGCGCTGGGGCAGCGGTTTTAGCGGTCATTCGAATCGGACACCGACATGATCATTTTCGATCATACTAGCGACGATCCAATAAAAATCCAGCCTCAGGGCTTGCCAACGTGAGCCCACCTCGATATTAATGATCGAAATCGATCTAAAATGATCGAAAACGAAAGGCATGACAGGGATGCTGAAGGAGTTAGCGGGCAAGCGTGCCATCGTCACCGGTGGGGCGACGGGCATCGGGCTGGCGATCGCGCGCCAGTTTCATGATGCCGGCATGCGTGTGGCGATCGCCGATCTCGATGAAGCCGGCGCAATTGCCGCCGCGAAGGGTCTGGGGGATCAGCATATCGGTCTCAAGATCGACGTCCGCGACCGCGCCAGTGTCACCGCCGCTTTTGTAACCATCATCGAGCGTTTTGGTGGTTACGACATCCTTGCGGCCAATGCCGGCGTGTCGTCGATGAAACTCGTCACCGACCTCACGGACGAAGACTGGGATTTCAATTTCGACGTCAACGCCAAGGGCATCTTCCTCACCAATCAGGCGGCGGTGCGGCATTTCCTGGCCGAGAAGCGCCAAGGGGTCATCGTCAATACGGCATCCCTTGCCGGCAAATGGGGCGCACCCTGGCTGGCGCATTATTCCGCCAGCAAGTTTGCGGTGGTCGGTTTCACCCAGGCGCTCGCGCGCGAGATGGCGCCGCATGGTATCCGCGTCAATTGCGTTTGCCCCGGTTTCGTCAAGACCGGCATGCAGTCGCGCGAAGTGGAGTGGGAGGCGAAGCTGCGACAGATGTCGCCCCAGGCCGTGATCGACGACTATATCAACCAGACACCGATGGGCCGCCTGGAGCAGCCGGAAGATGTCGCCAAGACCGTGCTTTTCCTGGCCAGCGATCTTGCCGGCTTCGTCACCGGCGAGGCACTCAATGTCACCGGCGGCGTCAGGATGGATTGAGGCACATCATGCGACCGGGCTGGCGCCATATCGTTCCGCATATCGTGCTTTCGGTCTTCTCGTTGTGCATTCTGCTGCCGCTGATCTGGGTTTTGCGCGTCAGCCTCACCGACAAGCTCACCGCCTATAAGATTCCGCCCGAAATCGGTCATCTGGGGCTCGAAAACTATGTCGAAATCTTCTCGAAATATCCGTTTGAGCGCTGGTTTCTGAACAGCCTGATCGTGGCGCTGGCGTCGACGGCCATTGCTTTGCCGCTGGCCACGGCCATGGCCTATGCCTTCGCGCGTTTCAATACGGGCGGCGCCTTCCTGCGTCTCGGCGTTCTGGCCAGCCAGATGCTGCCGCCGATCATCCTGGTCCTGCCGCTCTTCACCCTGTTTTTCAGTACCGGCCTGATGCAGACCCATCTCGGTCTCATCCTGTCGCATCTCACCATCAGCTTGCCGTTTCTTGCCTGGATGCTGGTCTCGTTCTTTGAAGGGGATTCGGCGAGTCTTGAAGAAGCGGCGCGCATCGACGGTGCCACGCGCTGGCAGGCCTTCATCAAGATTGCTGTGCCGGTGGCGGCGCCGGGTATCCTCGCTGCCGGTCTCCTCGGCTTCATCCTCAGTTGGAACGAGTTTCTCTTTGCGCTTGTCTTGAGCGGCGCTGACAGCCAGACCCTGCCGATCGGGCTTGCCAGCATGGAAACTCATGCCGGCGTCGAGATCGCGCCGCTCGCCGCGGCGACCGTGGTCTCGCTGCTGCCGATCTTCGCGCTGCTGCCGTTCCTGCGCAAATATCTGATCAAAGGCTTGTCATTGGGTGCCCTGAAATGACGAGCCCGCGCGCCTTGTCGTGGGGCCTATAAAAGGGAGGTTGGATCATGCTCAAGAAACTGCTTCTGGGCTCGGTAATGGCCCTGAGCTTTGTCGGATCGGCCGCGGCCGAGACGGTGAACATCCTGATGGAAGGTGTCCCGGACACTGAATACGTCAAGGCGCTGGTGCCCGAATTCACCAAGGAAACCGGCATCGACGTCAATCTTGAAGTGGTCAATTATGCCGAAATGCACACCAAGCTGGTCCCCCAGCTGGTGGCGCCCAAGGGCAGCTATTCGGCCATCGTGGTCGATTTCTACTGGGTCGGCGAGTTCGCCAAGGCCGGCTGGATGCAGCCGCTCGACGAGCGCATCAAGGCCGACAATGTCGACACGTCCGTTTACGTGCCGGCGTTGATGGATCTCGTCGGCAAGGTCGACGGCACCACCTATATGCTGCCCTTCTACAATTACGCGATGGGTCTTACCTATCGCACCGACCTTCTGGCGGATGCAAAGAACCAGGCCGATTTCAAGGCCAAGTACAATATGGATCTGCGCGTGCCCCAGACCTGGGATGAATATCTGAAGCAGGTCGAGTTCTTCACCAAGGACGGCTTCTACGGTGTCGTCAACCAGGGCCTGCGCCCTGATCCGATCGCCATGGAATGGTCGAACTATCTCTTTGCCAATGGTGGCGAATATCACGATGCCAATTGGAAGCCGACGCTGAACACCGAGGCCGGTGTGAAGGCGCTGGAGCAATATACGACCGCGATCAACAAATATGGCCCCGTCGGCTCGGCAAGC
Source organism: Dongia sp. (assembly GCF_041906375.1). GTDB lineage: Bacteria > Pseudomonadota > Alphaproteobacteria > Dongiales > Dongiaceae > Dongia. The sequence continues at coordinate 134,913 of NZ_JAYRJJ010000001.1, forward strand.
TTCGGCTTCGACGAGGCCTTCAATGTGATGGCCCAGGGCAAGGCCTATAGCTACATCACCTACAACTTCTTCCGCACATCCTATGACGACCCCAAGAAATCGGCGGTTGTCGGCAAGGTCGAGATCATGCCGGTGCCGGGCGTCTCGCCTGACAAAGGCGGCAGCTTGAACGGTGCCTGGGGTTGGGCCATTCCGAAATCGAGCCCGAACCCGGACGCGGCCTGGACCTTCCTGAAATGGGTGGAGTCGAAGGAGATCGCCAAGAAGCGAGCACTTGCCGGCGGTTCGCCGACGCGCACGGATGTGTTTGATGATCCGGACGTGCTGGCCAAGTACCCCTATTACCCGGCGCTGAAGAAGCTCCTCCTCACCAGCCATAATTTCGCTGTCTTCACCTACACCCCGCAATTGGTGGAAGTGCTTGGCCGTGAACTGAGCCTTGCCGTGGCCGGCGAGAAGAGCCCGCAGGACGCCTTGGCCGCGATCGAGGTCGAGTTCACCGAACTCGCCAAGAAAGACGGCAAGTTGCAGTAACGAGACGAAACGGGGAAGCAGGCATGATGGGCAGGATGGGACAAGCAGCCACCGCAGCCGACCGGCGCGACCGCCGGTTCGGCTACGCCATGGCGAGCCCCAGCCTGATCGTGCTGTTTCTCATCATCCTCTTCCCCGTTCTTTCGGCTCTCTTTACGTCTCTCCACGAATACACGCTGATTGCGCCGAACTTCGACACCTTCACCGGACTGACGAATTTCAAGCTGGCCCTGGCCGATGCCGAATTCCGTCACTCCGTCTGGCTGACCATGCGTTTCGTCGTCGGCGTGGTGGCGCTCGAATTCATCATCGGCTTTGCCGTCGCCCTGATGCTCAACAAGGTCGAGCGTTTCAAGCCGGTCTATTATGCCATCCTGCTTTGCCCGCTGCTGATGAATCCGGTCATCGTCGGTCTCATCTGGCGCATGTTCCTGCATCCGAATCTCGGCATCGTGAACTATCTGCTGGGCACGATCGGCATCAGCCCGGTCAATTGGCTGGGTGACACCAAGGTCGCGATCTGGACGGTCATTCTGGTCGATATCTGGCACCAGGTCTCATTTATGATCGTGCTGCTGCTGGCCGGCCTCTCCTCGCTCCCCAAGGAGCCCTATGAGGCGGCGCGGATCGACGGCGCCAATGCCTTCCAGTGCTTCATTCATATCACCCTGCCGATGATGCGGACGGTGATCGTGGTGACACTGCTCATCCGGCTCATCTTCGCGGTGAAGACCTACGATCTCATCTACATCATGACGCGCGGCGGTCCCGGAACGGCGACCGACTTCGTCAGCTATTTCATCTATCGGACGGCCTTCGTCAGTCTCAACATCGGCGAAGCATCCGCCATGTCGATCATCCTGCTGACGGCCATTCTGGGCCTCACCGCCTATCTCTATCGCTACATGCGTTCGCTGAATTAAGGATAAGCTGTCCATGGCCGGCATTGAGCTAAAGAACATCAGCAAGGTCTATGGCGGCTCGGTCGTTGCCGTTGACGATATCAGCCTGGAGATCAAGGACGGCGAGTTCATGATCTTCCTGGGCCCGTCCGGCTGTGGAAAATCCACCACCTTGCGCATGATCGGCGGGCTCGAATCCATTTCGAAGGGAGACCTGTTCATCGGCGGTAAGCGGATGAACGATGTCGACCCGGCCGACCGCGATATCGCCATCGTTTTCCAGAACTATGCGCTCTATCCCCACATGACGGTGGCCGGCAATCTCGGCTTCGGCCTGAAGCTGCGCGGGGTCGAGAGGGGCGAGATCGAGCGTCGCATCAAGGCGATTTCCGCCATGATGGGCATCGAGCCGCTGCTCGAACGCAAGCCGGCGCAGCTCTCCGGCGGCCAGCGCCAGCGTGTGGCTCTGGGGCGCGCCCTGGTGCGCGAACCACAGGCGTTCCTGCTCGACGAGCCGCTCTCCAATCTCGACGCAAAATTGCGTGCCGCCATGCGTACCGAACTCATCAAGCTGCATCACAAGGTGGGAACGACCATCATCCATGTCACCCATGACCAGATCGAAGCCATGACGATGGGCCAGCGCATCTGCATCATGAAGGATGGTCATATCATCCAGGTCGGCGCTCCCCTGGAGGTCTATCGCAACCCGGCCAACACCTTCGTTGCCGGTTTCCTTGCCAGCCCGCCCATGAACCTGGTGGCGGGCGGCCTGGACAGTGCAGGCCAGGGTGGGCTCGACGCTGTCGTCGGGGCGGCCCGTCTACCGATCCCGCAGGCTTTCCGTCTCGGTTATGCCGGCCATGCCGGAAAGGCGGTGACCGTCGGACTGCGTCCAGAAGATTTTCACCTTGCTCCCATGGGCGAGCGGTCGACACCCGTCGCTGTCCAGGCCGTCGCTGTCGAATTGCTGGGTCCGGAAGTCATCCTGGTCGCGGAGCTTGGCGGGGCCGGCGGTCCGGAAGTCATGGCCCGCATGCCGCGCGACTTCCTGGCACGTCCGGGCGCGGCACTCACCCTCCATTACGACCTCACCCAGATGCATCTCTTCGACGCGCAGACCGGCAATGTCCTGCCCCGCCCGCAGATCGTCTGACATCAAATCGCCTGACATTTTTTGAAAGCAGAGAGTCCAGCATGATCAAGACAACTTTCGGCAGCCACAAGCCTATCATCGCCATGATTCATTTCGGCCCCCTGCCGGGCTCGCCGCTCTATGACAAGGATGGCGGCATGCAGAAGCTGATCGATCTGGCGGCAGCGGATATCGCGGCCCTGCAGGAGGGCGGCGTCGATGCCGTCATGTTCGGCAATGAAGGCGACCGGCCCTATCTCCTCAAGGCCTCGCCGCAATCCCTGGCCGCCATGTCCTTTGCCGTGGGCGAACTGAAGCGGACGATCAAGATCCCCTTCGGTGTCAATTACCTCTGGGATCCGGTCGCCAGCGTCGCCCTGGGCATCGCCAGCGGTGCGCGCTTCGTGCGCGAGATCTTCACCGGCGTCTATGATTCCGACATGGGCTTGTGGGCGCCGGATGCAGCCAGCGCCGTGCGGCTGCGCGCCGATTGCAACCGTGCCGATCTGAAGCTGATGTACAACATCAATGCGGAATTTGCCTCGCCCATCGGCGACCGTTCCATCGCCGCCCGTGCCAAGAGCGCCGTCTTCTCGTCGCTCGCCGATATCGTGCTGGTTTCCGGCCCGATGACCGGCGAGGCGGTCGAAACCGGCAATCTGAAGAAGGTCAAGGACGTCCTGCCGGATACCCCCGTTTTTGCCAATACAGGCGTCAATATCGACAATGTCGCGGATATCCTGGGCATCGCCGACGGCGCCGTGATCGGCACGCATTTCAAGGTTGATGGCGATACCTGGAAGGCGGTCGACAAGGCACGCGTCAGCCGCTTCATGGACAAGGTGCGCAAGATCCGCTGAGATACCGGCATGACCTATCTCCTCGGCCTCGACATCGGCACGACATCGACCATCGGTATCATCATCGATACCGAGGGCAACTCCCTGGCCGTTGAAAGCCGGCCGGTGACGCTTCATGCCGATCATGCCAACTGGTCCGAGGAAGATCCGGCACAATGGTGGGCGAATGTCGGCGAGATCTGCCGCGCTCTCCTCGCCAAGACCGGCATTGCCGCTGCCGATATCGCCGGAATCGGCGTCACCGGCATGCTGCCGACAGTGATCCTGCTGGATGAGGCCGGCCGGCCCCTGCGCCGCAGCATCCAGCAGAACGATGCCCGTGCCACCAGCCAGCTGGATCAATTCCGCCAGGGCATGGATGAGGCGCGGTTCCTCGCCCTCTCCGGCACGGGCTACAGCCAGCAATTGGTCGGGCCCAAACTGATGTGGCTGCGCGAAAACGAGCCGGAGAATTTTGCCCGTGCCCGTCAGGTCGTGGGGGCCTCCGACTACATCACCAGCCAACTGACCGGTACGATCCAGGTCGAGCACAATTGGGCGCTGGAATCGGGTTTTGTGGAAGTAGCAACCGGGCGATATCACCCGGAACTGATCGGCCTGAGCGGCGTTGATCCCGCTCTGCTGGCGCCAATCCGCAAGAGCCACGACGTGGTGGGGAACCTCACGACGGCTGCCGCTTCTCACACCGGTTTGAAGGCAGGAACGCCGGTGGTGGCGGGCTGTGCCGATCATGTCGCCTCGGCCTTTGTCTGTGGCGCTTCACGCAATGGCGACCTGGTACTGAAATTCGGCGGGGCAGGCGACATTCTCCTTTCTTCCGACAAGCCGGTGGCCGACCGACGCCTCTTCCTTGACTATCACATTGTTCCCGGCCTCTATTTCCCGAATGGCTGCATGGCGTCGAGCGGCAGCTTCCTCAACTGGGTCGTGGCCAATTGGGGTGGCGGTGCCCGCGATGAGGCGAAGGCCGCTGGCCTTTCGACCCATCAATGGCTCGACCGCAAATCGGCCGAAATCGGCGCCGAGAGCAGCATCCTGTTCCTGCCCTATTTCCTGGGTGAAAAGACGCCGCTCAACGATCCGCATGCACGCGGCACCCTGGTGGGGCTGGGGCTCAACCATGACATCCGCCATGTCTGGCGCGCCGCCCTCGAAGGCGTCGTCTTCGGTTTTCGCCATCATGTCGAGACCTTCCACGAGCTCGGCCTCAAGACGCACCGGGTTTTTGCTGCCGACGGTGGTGCGGCGAGCGACCTGTGGCTGCAGATCGCTGCAGACAGCCTAGGCATGCCGGTGACGCGCATCGATCGCCATCCGGGGTCGTCGCTGGGTGCTGCCTTCGTCGCGGGCTATGGCGTCGGCCTCATCAAGGAATGGTCGGCGATCGAACGTTACGTGGCCCCCGGCCGCACTTTCATGCCGATGCCGGCCAGTCAATCCGTGCTCAATCGGAAATATCTGCTGTGGCGCGACCTCTATCGCCGCTTGCAGCCCTTCTACCCGGCCCTGGCGGACATCGCCCCGGCCTGAGCGGGATTGGTTCGCCAGCAGTCTGCGCTATAATGCCGTACATGCAACCACTCGATCCCCTTTGGCATGAAATCGACGGCTTCCTCGCCACCCTCCCGGATGCGGAAGGCGGTGTCGCCCGTACACGCCACCGAATGGCTGAGATGGCGGGCCTGAGGAAACTGCCCGGAAACATGCCCCCGGCGCCGCCCAGATGCGGTCATTACAGCCAGGCGCTCGCGGCGGCAGAGGCCGGACCGGCCGCCGGGATAGTCCGCATCCTCGGTGGTATCGATCTTCATTGGACCAGCTACGACGCCTACGCGGCGGACACGATCGGGCCCCTTTTCCCCCGCCGCCATGCCTATACCAGCCTGATCGCGGCGGCTGATCCGGATTGGGGACAGGACTTCGACCTTGGCTTCCTGCTCATTGCGCCGGGCACGCTCTACCGCGATCATCATCACCTGGCATCTGAACTCTATGTGCCTTTGACGGGGCCCAGTTCTTGGCGCTTCGGCACCACCGCCCCATGGCAGGAGAAGGTACCGGGCGACATCGTCTGGAATCCGCCGCAGCGCGTTCACGCAACTTTGGTGCGGGATATGCCACTGCTCTGCCTGTACGCCTGGACCGAAAATGTCCACGCCCCCGCTGTGGTGGATTTCTCGGATGACTGGCAGCGGCTCGAAGCGGCTCTGATCGCATAGGCGCCATTGGCCGGACCGGTATTGCGCTCAGCTTTTTACGTGGCGGTGGTGATACTGCGGAAGTTGCTCTATCGGCGACGGAGCGTTATGTGGGAGTCGATATCCGACCGAGATTGTCCGACCGATTCTTGTTGTCGAAGGGCCAGCCGGCGCGGTCTTCTCCCCGTCGCCTTTCACCGCTTACGCGCGCCACGATAGATACGAGGTTTGAGCTCAATGCATATTCTCATCATCGGCGCCGCCGGCATGGTCGGCCGCAAGCTGACCGACCAGCTCGTCACCAACGGCGGTCTCGATGGCAAGGCGGTCGAGAAGCTGACCCTGGTGGACGTCATTCCGCCCAGCACCCCGACAGGCTTCGCCGGCACGGCAAAGGTGCTGACGGCGGATCTATCGCAGCCGGGTGAGGCGGAGAAACTGATCGCAGCGCGCCCGGACGTCATCTTCCACCTCGCCGCCATCGTCTCAGGTGAGGCGGAGGCTGATTTCGAGAAGGGCTATCGCATCAACCTCGACGGCACGCGCTATCTTTTTGAGGCGATTCGCCTGGAAGGTGTCCGCCAACCCTATCGCCCCCGTCTTGTCTTCACCTCCTCGATTGCCGTCTTCGGTGCACCCTTTGCCGAAAAAATCGACGATACGTTCCTCAGCGCGCCGCTAACCTCCTACGGCACGCAGAAGGCGATCGGGGAATTGCTGTTGTCGGACTATTCGCGGCGCGGTTTCTTCGACGGCATCGGCATCCGCCTGCCCACGATCTGCATCCGACCGGGCAAGCCCAACAAAGCCGCCTCCGGCTTCTTCTCGAACATCCTGCGTGAGCCGCTGTCGGGGCAGGAGGCAATTCTGCCGGTGGCCGAATCCGTCCGTCACTGGCACGCCAGCCCCCGCGCCGCGGTGGGCTTTCTGCTGCATGCGGCCACACTCGATCTCGAGCGCGTTGGCCCTCGGCGCAACCTCAGCCTGCCGGGTCTCTCGGCCACGGTCGGCGAGCAGATCGAGGCGCTGCGCCGCGTTGCCGGCGAAAAGGCTGTGAAACTCATCCGCCGTGAAGCCGATCCCACCATTCAGAAAATCGTCGCCGGCTGGCCCAGTGATTTCAACCCGGTTCGCGCGCTGGCTCTTGGCTTCCGTGCCGAAAGCTCGTTTGATGAGATCATCCGCGTGCATATCGAGGATGAACTGGGCGGCAAACTCGACTGAAATCCAGACCTAAGAGGATCGTCATGACCATCAAGACGGCAATTGTCACCGGGGCCGGCACGGGCGTCGGCAAGGCCATCGTCAAGGCCTTGCTTGGGCAAGGCTTCAAGGTCGCCATGGTCGGCCGCCGGCGGGACGTGATCGAAGCGGCGGCGAAAGAACTGGATCCGACCGGCACCCATACCATGACCCTTCCGGCCGATATCGGCGATCCGGTTGCGGTTGCTGGCATGTTCGATCAGGTCAAGGCGAGCTGGGGCCGGCTGGATCTGCTGGTCAACAATGCCGGCATCGGCGCCCCGGCGATCCCGCTCGAGGAATTGTCGGCCGAGCAATGGCTTGCGGTGGTGGCGGCCAATCTCAACGGGGCTTTCTTCTGCACGCAACAGGCCTTCAAGATCATGAAAGCCCAATCGCCGCGCGGTGGCCGCATTATCAACAATGGCTCGATCTCAGCCACCACCCCGCGCCCCCATTCGGCGCCTTATACGGCGACCAAGCATGCGATCACCGGGCTTACCAAATCGACGGCGCTCGACGGCAGGCCTTTTGATATCGCCTGCGGCCAGATCGATATCGGCAATGCGGCGACGGAGATGACGCGGAAGATGGCAACCGGCGTGCTGCAGGCCAATGGCTCAACGGCGATCGAGGCCACGATGGATGCCAAGCATGTCGGCGATGCTGTTGCTTATATGGCGAGCCTGCCGCTGGATGCCAATGTCCTGACCATGACGGTGATGGCGACGCAGATGCCCTTCGTCGGTCGCGGCTAGAGCCAGCCGCTAGACTCTGGCGCGCCAGCCGAGTCCAGCGAGCGTACCGGCCGCCGGCCGGTATTCGCAGCCGACAAAGCCGGCATAGCCCAGTCCGTCCAGCTCACGCAGCACGCGGAAATCGTCGAGTTCACCGCTGCCGGGCTCATGGCGCGCCGGCACAGCGGCGATCTGCACATGGCCAATGAGCGGGAATAGGCTCTTCATGCCAACCAGCACATCGCCATGCATGATCTGGCGATGATAGATGTCGAATTGCAGGCGCAGATTTGGCCGCCTGAGATCACCAATAAGCTCGGCGGCGCTATTGAAATCATTGAGGAAATAGCCCGGCATGTCGCGCTGGTTGATCGGCTCGATCAGAATATCGATGCCTTGCGGTCCTGCCTGATCGCAGGCAAAGCACAAGGCATCGGCATAGGCCGCCCGCGCATTTGGATCCTTGCGGTCGGCAATGCCGCTCATCACGTGCAACCGCTTGACGCCGGTCGCCGCCGCATAGCGCAAGGCGAGGGCGACGCTTTCGCGGAATTCATCGCGGCGCGCCGGAATCGCAGCCATGCCGCGATCACCAGCACTCCAATCGCCCGGCGGCAGGTTGAACAGGGCCTGAGCAAGCCCATTCTTCCGCAACGTTGCACCGATCGCCTCGGCCGCGTGCTCGTAAGGAAAGAGATATTCGACGGCCTCGAAACCGGCATCGCCAGCGGCCTGGAAACGGTCCATGAAGGACCATTCGTTGAACATCATGCTGAGATTGGCGGCAAGCCGGATCATGCGGAAGAACCTTCAATTCAAGGTCGATTCTCTATGTTCCGGACTATATCAAGCGCATGCCGTGGCGCAGAGTGAAATGCGCCGCGCGTCTGCAGCTGCCCTATGCCTTCCCGGATCGCCCGATCACGGCACCCAGCACTTCGTCGATGCGGTCGCGGGCACGTTCGCATTCCTTGCGTGTGCCTGAGAGGAACAATCTCCCGCTGGCGCCGATCATCTGCACATCGACGATAGTGATGCCAGGTGCGGCCTTCTCCGCTTCATTGGCGGCGACCGACGCGAAGAGGGCAGGCTCCAATTCATAGAGCAGCAGGGATTTGCCCGGCAGCAGCATCGATGCCTCGCGCGTGCGATTGAGGATGATCGCATGCTGGTCCGATACATCGTCAATGATATCGGCGTAGAGCGTCCGGGGCTTCAACTGGTCTTCCGGCCTGTGGCCGATGCCTTTGAGGATCGCCTCGCCGGCGAAATTGAGGTGATCCAGATCCGCGGCATGCAGTTCCAGGATGCCGTATTGCCGCTCGGTATAGAGCAGGCCCGGCTCCATGTCCGGCGCGGTCTTCAGTGCCAGATCGCAGATCCGGTGAATGGCCAAGGCCGGGGCCACCTCGATGATCAGGCTGTGCTCGCCCTGCATCGGCGGATAGCCGCGCGCCCGTGTCGGCGTCGACATATAGGCCGCGAACTGGCGGGCGAGATCCTTCACCAGCAGATAGACACGAAGTTCGGTCATGGAATCACCGCGGGATACCCCGTCATTGTGTTCGTCATCCCCGGGCTTGGCCCGGGGATCCACGAGTTATCATTGGCAGGCAAATTCGTGGATGCCCGCACCAAGTGCGGGCATGACGCAAATGTAGGAGTTCAACCCCTTACTTCCCGCTGGCAGTCGAGAAATGCTTGCCGAGGTCAGGATGCGGGCGCGGGATGACATGGACGGAGACCAGTGTGCCGACGCTGCTCGCAGCTTCCGCACCGGCCTCGGTCGCGGCCTTCACGGCGCCGACATCGCCATTGATGATAACGGCGACGAGGCCGTCACCCACCTCTTCGCGGCCGACCACGGTCACGTTGGCGGCCTTCACCATGGCATCGGCCGCGGCCAGGGCCGCGACGAAACCCTTGGTCTCGATCATTCCGATAGCGTTCGACATGGTTCTCTCCTTGCTTTCAACAGAGTTGGTTATTTCGATTTGGATTTCGACGTCTCATCGAGTGAGCCGATGATGAGCGCGTCGATGGGAATCTTGCCGCCGCCCAGCCAGGAGGCGGCGGTGGAACCGGTGACGATAAGGACATCCTCGCCCTCGCCGCAGCCCAGCACGTCAAAGGCGATCATGCGGCCGCCGCCCGGGCTTTCCACTTCCAGGAACGCCCCCGAGGGGATGTGCTCGATTTTCTTGGTGGCCCAATACCGGCCCACGACCCGACCGCGAATCATTGCCCGATCCTTTCGACACTGATGTTGCGCGCCTTGGCCTTGTCTCGGGCCAAGGGGGTGATGCTGACGCCCGGTCCCAGCAGCAGGCGCGAGACAGTCTTGCCGAGCTTGGCGATGGTGCCTTCCGTGACGACGCCCTTGTCGACGCGGTGGCTTTGCCCGGACGGCGATGCCACCGTTGGCGCGGACGAGCTCGCCAGATGGAACGGATGCCGCCCGGCCTGAATGGCGGCGCGCACCTGCGGATCTTCTGCAAGGCGCAGCACGTCTTTGGCAAAGGTCGCGAGATCGGCATCGCTGGCGATGCGCACGGAGGACGTCGCGGCGGCGGGCGACTTGCCCGATTTCATCGCCTTAACTTCCTCGGCGATGACATCGCGGATCAGGTTGCGGATGAGGCTCTTGTCCATCTGGCTCATCCTTGCAAGGCGGCCAGCGCCGCTTCGGCGCCCATGCGCACATTGGATTCTTCGCCGGAGAGGTAGACCCGGCCGGTGGCGCCGAACATGCGATAGTCGATCACTTTGATATCCGCCGTTTTTTCAGCTTCGTTGGTCGCCAGGATGGCGTAGGAAGCGGGCTGCATCTCGAGGACGAAGAGCGATTCGCCGGGCAGGATCATCGAACCGGATTTGTTGCGGTTGATAAGAAAAGCGTGGCCGTTGTCGATTCGGGTCACGATCTTGGAAGCGAGGATCTGCGGCTTCATCGCCTGTTCGGTTCGCGCATCGAGCTCTTCCAGCACGGCCTCGGCGGCCGACTTTACGGCGGCCGTCGAACGTGAATGGAATTCGAGATAGCCGAACTGGCGTTCCACTACCAGCATGCCGCCGCTTACTTCCGCATGTTTGAGGGCGGTGTCGGTCAACGCCTCGATATCGAGCCCGGGGGCCACCTCGATGATCTGGGCGGCCATATGCGTGCGCGGCAGCCGCCCGCGCATGCCGCTTGCCATATAGCAAAGCGTCTGCGGCTGCAGCTGGTCGATGAAGATGAAGGAACGCAGATCGGCCATGATGTCAGTGTTGCCTTCTCATGACCGGAGCGCCCCGCGCAGTTCCTCAAGCACCATGCGCCGGATTTCTTCGCGCAGGATGGCGACCTCGTCGGTTGATCCGCTATTGGAAAGGGGCAAAGGCAGGGGATCCTGCGCCGCATCGGCCCCTTCCTGCAGGCGGCCCAGCGAAATCGGCGCTTCCAGACCCAGCGCCAGGGCGGGGCCGCCGGCATTGGCGTTGAGCCCACTGAAATCGCCGAATACTTCCTTGGGGTCGTCGTTATAGGCGATCCGCGTCCAGTTGATGAGGTGCTGCGGCCCCACATTTTCGCCGATCGAGGAGGAGCCGAAGAAGCCGGTGCCGATGGTGAAGGCCGGCGCCAGATGCGTGCCGTAGCCGGCGGCACCCAGGCTGCAAGGCACGTTGACGGCGACACGCAGCGCCTTCACCGCCGCGCCATATTTCAGGATGGTTGGAGCATGGCGGCTGTGGATGGCGGCGGAATGGCCGGCGCCGGACAGGCGGATGAGGGCGCGGGCCTGGGTAATGCCGGCATCGGCATGCGGTACCCGCAGGAAGCCCAGCACGGGACAGAGTTTTTCCTTGGAAAGCGGTTCGTCGATCCCGCCCCGGTCGATCTCCACGATGATGATCTGTGTATTCGAGGGGAGGCGAATGCCGGCCTGCGCGCCGATCTCGACTGCGGACTTGCCCAGCACAGCCGTGTTGAACGAGCCCAGGCCGAACAACAATTCGCGCAAGGCCACGACTTCCTCGGGTTTCGCGATATAGGCGCCCGCCGATTTCAGGGATTGCAGCAGCCGGTCGGCAATACTTTCGACCGCAACGACGACGCTTTCATTCGTGCAAAGGATCGAGTTGTCGAAGGCCTTCGACATCACAATGCGCTTGGCGGCCTCGCCCAAATCGGCACTGTCGTCAACCAGGACCGGGGCATTGCCGGGACCGACACCGATCGCCGGATTGCCGGAACTGTAGGCCGAGCGCACCATGGGTGTGCCACCGGTCGCCAGAATGACGCCAACGCGGGGGCTCTTCATCACATAGTCGATCAGCGGCAGGCTCGGCTGCTCAATGACCTGAATGATGCCGGTGGGTGCGCCGGCCTGCTCAGCGGCTTCGGCCATCAGTTTGGCAGCCTTCACCGAACAGCCCTTCGCCATCGGGTGCGGCGACAGGATGATGGCGTTGCGGGTGAAGAGCGCCATCAGCACCTTGTAATAGACACTGCAGACGGGGTTGGTGGAGGGAGTCAGGGCGAAGATGACACCGGCCGGTTTGGGCAGTTCCACCATCTTCAACTCGGCCTTGATCTTGGCCGAGCAGAAATCCTCTTTCGAATAGAGATCGAAGAGCCCGCGCGAGGTCAGTTCGTTCTTGATCTTCTTATGGGCGGCAACGCCGAAACCGGTTTCCTTGACTGCTGCTTCGGCGAGTTCCCCGGCATGGGCATAGGCGATATCGGCGGCGGCGCGCGCGATCTTCTCGACCTTGGCCCGGTCGAAGCGCGCAAAGGCCGCTGCAGCCCATTCCGCCATCTGCAGCATCAGGTCGGCGGTACCGGTGGCGCGTTTGTCGCCGGCGAGGATTTCTTCAATGATGGCGGTCATATCGCAGCGCTCCTCACGCGGCCCGGTGGGTGCTGCGGCCCTTGCCCATGCATTCGGCATAGGCGAGGCCGATGCTGCGCTCGACCCGCTCCAGCACCTCGGCGCAGAGATCGGCGGTCATCAATACGCCGGGCTTGAATTGCAGCACGCGCGGGTCGAGCGTCGAGAAGATCGCCCAGACGCCGTTTTCATAGAGATGCTTCATTACCGGCTTGGCACCCTCGGGGAAATCGAATTCCAGCCCCATCACCACACCACATTGGCGCAAGCCCACGAAGAAGCTGGGATAGAGCCGCATGATCTCGTGAAGGCCGTTGCGGAAGGTCTCGGATATATAGTTGACCATCGGCTTCACCATCGGGCGCTCGAGGATCTCGAGCGTCTTCATGGCGACCAGGCAGCCGAGTTCAGCACCACCCATGGTCGACATATGGGCAAAGCCATCCTGCTTCAGCCAGCCGGCATAGGGTTCGCGCACCACGACACAGGCGATGGGGTACATGCCGCCGGAAATGCCCTTGCCGGTCACCATGATGTCCGGCTGGATGCCATAGCGCTGATAGCCCCACATCTCGCCGCAGCGCATCAGGCCCGTCTGGACCTCATCGGCGACATAGAGCGCGCCGTAACGCTCGCACAGCTTCTTCACTTCCGTGAGATAGCCTGGCAGCGGCATCGGAAAGCCGTAGGTCGCCGGAATCGTCTCCATGATCAGGCAGGCGACATCCTTGCCCTTCAAGGCGTCTTCCATAGCATTCAGATCATTGAACGGCACATGGACGAAATCTTCCGGTTGGTCGGACAAGAATATTTTTTTGAAGCGGTCGGCACCGGCGGCGACGGCGAGGCCGGTATGGCCGTGATAGGCATTGATGATTGAAACGATCTTGCGCCGCTGCGTCGCATGGCGCGCGGTCTTCAGGGCGATGTCGATGGCTTCGGCGCCGCCCGAGGCATACATGGTATAGTGCATGTCGCCGCCGCAGATGCGCGCCAGCCGCTCGGCCAGGGCCGTGCGCCCCATATTGGGAAAGTGGTGATTGCCCATATCGAAGCGCTGCATGCCGCGATTGAGCACTTCAATCAATTCCGGATGCCGATGGCCGATATTGTAGGTGCCGCCATTCAAATGCAGGTCGATGAGGCGTCGCCCATCCATGTCCCACAGCAGATAGCCCTCGCGCCGGTCGATCACCAGGTCGACGCCCATATCCTGCCAGGCCTGGGTCTTGCCTGGATTCCAGAATTGCTTCGACTTGGCGATGAACTCGCGCTTCTCGGGACTCTCTGGGTATTCGACCATCGGTAACTCCTGACCCGTCGGGGTTCAGCTGTATTGGCTTAGATATCGTTCGGCGAGTTCGCAGGTGCCGGTGCTGTAGCCGGGACCTTCGGTGCGGGCGAGATCCGTTTCGGCATGACTACCCATCCAGGCAAAGAGCGTCATGCGGCGCATCAGGATGAAGGTCCACAATTCGTCATCATCCGCCTTCGAAAGCGCGCGCTGGCGGCGATAGCCTTCCTTCCAGGCTTCCATCAGCTCCGGCACATCAGCGCGGTCCTCGAAGAAACTCACCGCCGTCGCGGCGTCATAGAGAAACCAGCCGAGGCCGCAATCGTCGAAATCGATGACGCGCACATCGCCATTGTGAACCAGCAAATTGGCAAGGCGGAAATCAGCGTGGATAAGCCCGTAACGGTTACGGGCCTCGCCAAAGGCCGCGAGCCGCTTCTCCATCAGATCCACCGCACGCTGCAGCAGCCGGACGCGGTCCGGCGTGCAATCCGGCCCGTCCTGCCAGGCGCCCCAATTGGCGGTCTTTCCCAACGAATGCTCAAAATCCCAGGAAAGGCGCTCGAAATAAGGGGGGCGCGTCCAGGTCTCGCTGTGATTGTGGCAGCGCGCTGTTACCTCGCCCAATTGACGGAAGGGCGGAATGAGATTGTCCTGCGGGGGCTCGATCCCGTCGATGAATTCGAACAGCACGCAATTGCGCGGTGTGGCGAGGGCCGGATGCGCCACGGTCTGGATATCGGTCCCGTCGACGCCGGGAATGGCCTGCGGCGTCTTCACGCCGGCTTGCGATTGCAGGGCGCGCATCCAGGCAAGCTCGCTGCGGATGCCGTCGACGCTGTGATAGCCTTCCCGATGCACGCGCAGGATGACGGGCCGCGTGGCACCCTGCGGCGTCACGCGATAGGTCCAGTTTTCGGAATGATTGATGAGCTTCATTTCGGCCCCACCCAATCCCCAGCGGGGCAAGGCGGTGGCGGCCAGCTCGTCGATCGCGCGCAACAATTGTTCTGTCGTGAGCATACCGCTCATATATTTCCGTGCTCCCAGATGGTGGTCAGGCTCTTCACCCAGGATCGTTAACTAAAGTCCGGGCATGCCGCATGGCAGCAGCAGGCGCATTTCCATCCGAGTGCAGGCTAGGGTGCCGGCGCCAAGCCCGGCTTGACCCCAGACGGGGCGATCTTGACAGCTGATCAGCTTTGCACCCTTGAAGCCGCGCCATGCGCCATGCAATCATCGACACCATCCACAGTCTGGTGTGTGACGTTTAGCCGGAGATTTCCGATGGCTGCCGCTTTGCTGGATCACAAGACCGAGACGCGCGAAAGCGGAGCACCGATCGTGCTTGCCGCGGCGGCCACCGGCTTGGTGGATTTCATCGAGCGCCAGCGGGGTGATGTGGATTCGATCTTCGGCAATTCCGGCATTGCGCCGGACATGGCCGGATCGCCGACCCTGAAGCTGAAGCTCGCTTCCTATTGCCGCCTCTTCGAACAGGCAGCCAAGCAGATCCAGGGCGACAAGTTCAGCCCGGGCAATTTCGGCCTGCATTTCGGCCAGCAGTTCCAGCCGCGCGACCTCGGCATGTGGGGGTATGCGGCGATCTCATCCCCAAATCTGGGGGCAGCGCTCGAAAATCTGGTGCGGCTCTTCCACTACCACCAGGAATCCTCAGGGATGCAGCTGGTGAAGGGCACCGACGGGCTGATGCGGCTCGAATACCAGATCTTTTCTTCGGAGATCGTCGAGCGCCGCCAGGATGCGGAACTCTCGCTCGGCATGTTCGCCAATGTCATCCGCGATTGCTGCGGGTCGAAATGGGCGCCGGTCGAGGTGCATTTCGAGCATCCGCGGCCGGAATTCTGGAAAGAGCACGAGGCGGCCTT
Organism: Dongia sp.; assembly: GCF_041906375.1. Classification (GTDB taxonomy): domain Bacteria; phylum Pseudomonadota; class Alphaproteobacteria; order Dongiales; family Dongiaceae; genus Dongia. Next base: position 150,575 of record NZ_JAYRJJ010000001.1, read on the forward strand.
CGATGCCCCGGTCTATTTCAGCCAGCCGACCAATGCCCTGCTGTTCCGCCCCGAACTCCTCGAGCGGTCGATGCCGGGCCGCGATTTACAGCTTCTGACCATGATGCAGACCTGCCTCGAATCTCTGGGTTCGCACCGGCAGGGGACCGACGGCATGGTCGACCGGGTCAAGACGGCTATCCGCGTGAGCCTGCCCGGTGGCTATCCGAGCCTTGAGCAGATTGCCCATTCTCTGCGCGTGCCGGCCGCCGTTGTGCAGCGGGAACTCGCTGAACAGGGCCTCACCTACAAGGATGCGGTTGAAACGACACGGCAGAGCCTTGCCCAGATGTATCTCGACCAGCGCCAGCTACCGCTGACCGAGATCGCCCTGCTGCTCGGCTATTCGGAACTCTCGGCTTTTACCCGTGCCTTCACCCGCTGGACGGGTGTGAGCCCCCGCGCCTATCGGAAGCAGGGGCATTGACGCGCCGTTCATAGACCCGTCATGCCCGGGCTTGCTTCGAGCACCCACTCTTCCTCGCAATCGGTGGATCCCCGGGTCTTCGCCCGGGGATGACGAACGGAAGAGCTACATCTGCGACAGGGCGTCCTGGCTCTCGGGGAGGATCTGACCGCCATCGACGATGATCGTCTGTCCGGTGATATAGCCGGCCTCGCGCGAGGCGAGGAAGAGGGCGGCATGGCCGATATCCTCGACATTGCCGAGCTTGCCCATCGGCACCGCGGCGGCCATGCCCTTCATGTAATCCTCGCCAAGCTCGATCAGGCCTTCAGTCATCACATTGCCCGGCAGCACGGCGTTGACCGTGATTCCGTATTTGGCGACTTCCATGCAGGCCGTGCGCATGAAGCCCAATTGACCGGCCTTGGTGGCGCCGTAATGGGTCCAGCCGGGAAAGCCAGTGACCGGCCCGGTGATGGAGGAGGTGATGACGATGCGTCCCTCGCCGGATTTCTTGAGATAGGGGATGCAGGCCTTTACTGAAAGAAACGTACCCTTGAGATTGGTCGCCTGCACCTCGTCCCAGGTTTCCGGGGACATATCCTCGATCTTCACCTGCGGGAAGACACCGGCATTGGCGCAGAGCACGTCGACGCCGCCATAGCGATCCGCCGCCGCTTTGGCCATCTTCTCCATGTCGGCAAGCTTGGTGACGTCGGCCGAAAATCCGCTCGCCGTCCAGCCGGCATCGGTGAAATCCTTCGCCGTCGCTTCCGCCGATTTGAGGTCGCGTCCCACCACCAGCACCTTGGCGCCGTGGCGCGCGAAGACGCGGGCGATGCCCTTGCCGATGCCCTTGCTGGCGCCGGTGACGATGACGGATTTCCCCTGGATCGATTGCCCCAACATGGCGCGTTTCCTCCGTTTTTTCTTCAATTCTCCGCTGGCGCGGTGGCCCGGCGCCGGCGCAGGATCAGGATGATGGCATAGCCGGCAAGCAGCAGGGTCGCCGCACCGAAGGTCGAAACGGTACCGAGTACCGGCACGCCCGGCGTATAGCCGGCAACCATCTTGGCATAGAGATATTCTGGGATCGTCGTATCGGCGCCGGTCGTATAGAGCGACAGCGGAAAATTGCCCCAGGAAAGCAGGAAAGCAAAAAGCGCCCCGGAGAAGATGCCGGGGAAGAGCACCGGCAAGGTCACTTCGCGGAATACCTGCCAGCGCGTGGCGCCGAGATCGAAAGCCGCTTCTTCGAGTGCCGGGTCGAAGGAATAGACCTGGATCGAGATGACCAGCGTGCAAACCGGGATGATCCAGACGAGATGCGCAAAGACCGCCGTCTGCCACGACATGGTGAGGCCCAGGGCGTTGAACCAGAGCAGCAGCGCCAACCCTAAGACTGATTGCGGGAAGAAGATCGGCAGCAGCACGATCTTCTGATAGATCGACCGGCCCTTCCAGTCATAGCGTGCAAAGGCCAGCGCCCCGAACAGGGCGATGACGACCGCGATCACCGTGACGCACAGCGCAATCGAGATCGAGGTCTTGAAGAGCTGATGGATTTCCAGCGAGTCGAATGTCTTCTGCCACCACGCGACCCCCCATTTGTTGATGGGGAAGATGAAATAGCGGCTGGAGGTGAGCGAGGCGAGCAACAGGCAGAGCCCCGGCAGATACATGAAGACGACGATTGCCGCCGTCCAGGCCCAGATCAGCGACGTCCGCCAGCGGGGGGTAAGACCATCCATCGTCTATCTCCGCCCCAGAATGGCATCGAGGTCGAAGCGGCGCAGCACGAACAGCACCATACTGCCCACCACCAGCATGAGCAGGACGGCAAGGGCGGCACCCAGCGGCCAGTTCTGCGCATAGGTGAAGGCGATCTCGATATCATGGCTGATCGGGATGATCTGCTGCCCCCCCAGCACCTTGGCTTCGGCAATGGCACCCACCGCCAGCACGAAGGAGAGGAGGAAGCCGATCATGATGCCCGGCATGGAAAGCGGCAGTTCCACTTCCTTGAACACCTGCCAGCGCGTGGCGCCGAGATCGAAGGCGGCGTCCCGCGTCTGGTCCGGCACCATCGAGACGCCGAGCGTCATCGGGAACAGCATGAACGGCAGATACACATAAACCATGCCGAAGACGATGATGCCGCTGGTGAAAAGCCAGCTTTCCGGCTCGATGCCGAACCAGGCCTTGAGAGTGCCCAGCAGCACGCCGTTCTTGATGAAGAACAGGACCCAGCCATAGAGGCGGACATTTTCCGAGACGAATAGCGGAATGGTGAAGAGCAGCGTCACTAGTGTCGAATATTTGCCGAAGACCCGCGCCAAGCCATAGGCGATCGGATAGCAGATGAGGGCCAGGATCAGCACCGTGACGGCGGCAAGACCCAGCGACCAGAGGAAGGAGAGGTAGCTCGTCGAATTGAAGATCTCGATGTAATTCTCGAGGCTCCAGCTCTGCCAGATCGAAAAGGTGCGCGCCGGCGTGAAACTGAAGCCGATGACGGCCGCCAAGGGAGCCGCAAAGCCGATGAGCAGGAACAGGATCAGCGGCAGCGCATGCCGCGTGCCCGGTCCGAATATCTTGAGGAGGGTCATGGCGGGGCCCCGCTCAATCCGTCACCAGGATGCCGTCCTTGGCATCCCAGCCGATGAGCACCTGGTCGTCGAGCTTGCCGCCGAACTGCTGCTGGCGCAGCTTCTCGACGATGAAGACATGCTCGCCCACGCGCACCTGGTATTGAATGCGCGAACCCAGCACATATTCGTTATAAAGGCGGCCTTCCAGGCAGTTCTGCGCCTCGGCGCGATGACTGAGGAAGCGCAGCGATTCCGGACGCACCACCAGATGACCATTGGTGAATCCCGCCGGAACCGCCTGGCTGACGAAATCCACCTCGAATTCCGCGGCACGGACGCCGCTGGCGCCGTTTGCCGTCACGGCCATGACGTTCACATCGCCGATGAATTCAGAGACGAATTTGGTTTCCGGCGCGCTGTAGATCTGCTGTGGCGAGCCGACCTGGACCAATTGCCCGGCGCGCATGACGCCGATGCGGTCGCTCATCACCATCGCCTCTTCCAAGCTGTGGGTGATGTAGATGAAGGTCTTGCCGGTTTCGCGGTGGATGTCCTTCAGTTCTTTTTCCAGCGTTTTCCGCAGCTTGTAGTCGATGGCCGATAAGGGTTCGTCGAAGAACAGGATGTCCGGGTCATAGGCCAGCGCGCGAGCAAGCGCCACGCGCTGCCTTTCGCCGCCGGAGCATTTGGTCACACTCTTGTCGTAGTAGTTTTCCGGCAGGCGCAGCTGCGCCATCAGCTGCAAGGCCCGCGCCCTGCGCTTATCGGGTGCCACACCCTTGATCTTCTGGGAAAATTCGATGTTCTGCCCGACGGTACGATGCGGGAAGAGAGCCAGCGACTGGAACACCATGCAGGTCGGCCGCTTGTTGGCGGGCAGATCGTTGATGCGGGCGCCCCGCAGCAGAATATCGCCGCCCGTGGCGCTCTCCATGCCGGTCAGCATACGCAGCAGGGTCGTCTTGCCGCTGCCCGACGGGCCGACGATGGTGAAAAATTCGCCCTCGGAGATGTCGAGACTGATTCCTTTGACAGCCGTGAAATTGCCGAAGGTCTTGGTCAGATTGCGCAATTGCAGAATGGGCGGTCGGCCGTTCATGGTCCTTGGGAATCCGGATCGTGATGAAATGGAGGAGGATCAAGACGGGATCGCCCGGCATGGTGCGCACCGGGCGATCCAACGTCTTGGCGGAAGCAACCGATCGATCAGCCGCCCGAAGCCTCGCGCTTGGCGGCGGTCATGATGTCGAGCAGCTTGTCGTAATCAGGCACGATGTCATATTCGACCGAACGCGCCATTTCCTCTTCCAGACTGTCATACTGGATGGCATCCAGCTCTTCCTTGGTGAAAAGGCTGAAGCAATCCGGATTGCCCATCTGGGCCACCGGGTTGAACGTCCCTTCGGCGAAGGCCACCGTATGGGCGACTTTCGGGTCCTGAACATATTCGAGGAACTGCACGGCAAGCGGCGAGATGTCGGGATTGTTGACCACCGAGGTGATCTCGATCCAGGAAATGCCGCCCTTGCCGCCGGCGAGCGGCCCCTTTTTCGGCGTGATGGCGCGGATATTGCCGGCACCATCGGCGCGAGCCGGCGAGGCGGAATAGGTGCCGCCGGTCATGTGGAAGTCGATCTCGCCCGAGACGAGAGCCTGGTTCATGGTGGCGATATCGCCCACCACCTTGGCACCCTTGAAGACACGCTTGGCGGTTTCCGTGAATTTGGCCACTTCTTCCGGGGTGTGTTCGCGGAAGGGATCGAAGCCGGCGATGCAGCACAGGTTGAACACATTCCAATCGTCGGATTCGAGCACGCCGTATTTGCCGGCATTGCCCGCATCGTTCCACAGATCCCAGCCCTGATCCTCGGCGGTGGCGCGGCTTACCTTGTCGGTGTTGACGACGAAGCTGTAGGGGCCATAGCGCTGCGCCATGCCGATGAGCTGTTCGCCGCTGTCATCCATCGCCCAGGCATAAGGTGGCTTGAAGGCCGGGGCCATCTTCGCGAAATAGGGCTCCATCTTGGCACGGTCGAGCGGCTGGATCAGCTTCTCCGGGAACATGATCTTGCGCGCCCAGGGATTGTTGACGTTGATCAGGTCCCACACATTGGTTTCGCCGGCACGCAGGCGGTTGATCATGGTGGGGTCGTTGGTGAGCGATTCCGCCTTCACCGTGGCGCCGCTGGATTCGCGGAACGGATCCAACACCTGGGCTGAGTTATAGCCTTCCCAACACAGGATATTGAGTTCCTTGGAGCGATCGGCGTAAGCCGAGCGCAGGCCCGCCACACCGCTGGTGGCGAAGGCCGCGGCCATCAGGGCCGAATTCTGCATGAAGTTGCGACGTGATTGCTTGAAGCTGCTCATCTGTCCCTCTCCGTTGGCCGGTCGTTCAACGCCGGCGCCGCTTCCCTGTTGACCAAGCTGGAACACCGGTCCGCAAAACCAGGCCGGGCCCATCGAATGTGGTGTGCTCATTCTGTCGCTTGCTTGCCGCAAGTCGTCTTAAAGTCGGTCACGCTAGGGACGATAGGTTGCCCCTACCACCCGGTCTTGACATTTAGGCTGTTAATCTTGACAGCCTTGATTGCCCAACGCCCTGATTGTCAGCGGTAGTCTCAGCTTAACGCCAACCAATTCCGCGTGAGCGTATTGCAGGCGCGAACATAATCGCCGAAATGAACCTCGAACTGTCGGTCGAGATCGGTCAGCAATCTTGGCTCATCCCGGCAGAAATCGGCGCCGAACATGCGGATCCAATCGCGCACGATGTCGATCGTCACCTCGACATGGAATTGCACGCCATAAGTCTTGGCGCCGACGCGGAAAGCCTGGATGGCGCAGGCGCCGCCGGTCATCAGTGGCACGGCGCCGGGCGTATTGCGCGTCGCTTCGTAGTGATTTTCAAAGACGGTGACCGGCTCGGCAAAGTCCCGGAACAGCGGATCGCTGCGCCCCTCCGGCGTCAACGTCAATTGATAGAAACCGGATTCCAGTTTTCCCATGCGATAGATCTCGCCGCCGAAGGCATGGGCGATGATCTGGGCGCCCAGGCAAACGCCGAGCACGGGCCGCTCGGCCGCCGTGAAAGCCCGGATAAGGGCCATGGTCTCGGTGAGGAAGGGATAGAGATGCTCATCCTTGGCGCTCATCGGCCCGCCGAGCACGATCAGACCGGCATAGTTGGCAGGACCTTGGGGCAAACCTGGGTAATCCATCGGGGAATAGGTGGCAAAGCGAGCCACCGGGAAGACCGCGTCATAATGGACGCCTTGCGCGATCAGCGCCTGGCCGAGAATGCCCGGCGGGGCCACCAGTTCCGGAACAATGATCAGGATGCGCTTCATGAGAGTTTCATCATGGTCTTGAGTTCATCAGTAGTCATGACATGGCAGTAGATCATGTTGATGATCGCCAACTCCTGATCATGCAGTAAATCGGAGCCGGCGGCGCAGCAATCCTCGACCACCACGACCTGGAAGCTTTCATCGGCGAGGCTCCGCACGGTCGAGGAGACGCATTGGTCGGTGAAGATGCCGGCGCAGATGACGTTCCTGATGCCCAGATTGTGCAGGATCAGGCGTAGATTGGTGCCGGTGAGTGCGCTGTCGGTTGTCTTGGTGACGACAATCTCGTCGCCTTGAGGCGCCAGTTGCGGCACCAGCTGCGACGCATGCTCGTCCTTGGGCAGCAGCAGATTGTTCCAGCCCGGCATCTTCTGGCTCAACGACCGGTCGCGGCCGTCCTTGGTCTGGCAGGCAATGCGCGCGAACAGGCATTCGATGCCGTTCTTGCGCGCCAGGCGCAGCAGTTCCGCCGTGCGCGGGATGACCATGCCGTTCATGCGATCATGAAACGGTGTCCAGGCATCGTAATGCGCCTGGCCGGCGGCATCGAGCGTGGCTCGCTCCGGCCGTTCCAGATAGGTGTTCTGCACGTCGATAACCAGCAGCGCCGTCTCCGCCGGCTTGAAGTGGAGATCGTCCGGTTCAGGGGCGCCCTGGTAATAAAAGGATCGGTGTCGCGTCTTCCAACTCATGCGGATTTCTCAGAACCTGAATGTGAACAGACCACGGCGCTCATAGACTTCGGCTGCCTCTTCGACGAAGCATGCCATCTTTTCGGCCTTGTAGTCTTCGCGCAAGGTCTTGGCTGCCGCCAGCAGATCGGCCTTGGTCTTGGCGCGGCCCGGACGCAGCAGTTCATAGACCTGCAGCAGGAAATCCTGCGGCACCGGCACCAGTTCGGCGGCACGCTCGAAATTGCGCCCCAAGGTCGGCCGGCCGGCCAGGGTTGCCACCCGCGCCTGGTCCTTGAGTGCCTGCGGCGTGATACGCAGGTCCTCCAGCGTCACCTCGCCGGCCATCACCGCATCAAGTGTGAGTTCTTCCAAACCCTTGCCGCGTGCGGTTTTAACCAGGTCAGGCCGGTTCTCCGCCAGGGGATAATCCGCGACGTTGTCGATCCGGGCCATTACTGCACCTCCAGGAAGGCGATCTCGATATCCTCAGGCTTGGCGCCATCCTCTGTGAGTGAGGTCTCGATCGCATAGATGAGGGCCACCTGGGCATGGAAGCGGGCCCCCATGGCCTCACCCTCGGTCGGCACGACAACTGGTTCCGGCAATTCGCCCTTGGCGTAATCGGCCGCATTCGCCCCGAGCTTGCGGTAATGTGCAAGCGCCGTGATTGGCGCGTTCGAGAACAGTTCCAGATTGTGGTGAGGCAGGCGGTCCGCCTGGTGGATGACGGCGGTCCCCTTGGCCTGGATGCCGATGCCGATCCCGGAACCGGCCAGACGCGCGGCGCTCAGCCCCAGGAAAGAGGTATCGGCGGTGTGCCGCATGCGCACGATGCGGGCAACGCCGCCCTTTTCGGCAATACCTTCGCTCATCGCCCGCAGCACGGCGGAAAGCGGATGGCCCGCCAGCGTGCGGAAGAGCTTCAGCCCGAAGGCGGGGCTGACACCGATGACGATCTCGTTTTTCGGCCCGCTCGCCGCCGCGTCGCCCAGCGCCCGGTAGCGGATGCGCCGGCTTTCGGCACCGGCGAAGGTGGCTTCGGTCCGCAAGACCTCCTCCCGCGTCAGCACGTCACGGATCGCTGCCAGTTCCTGGCGGCGCTGGTCGCTCAGTCGATAGCCGGTGCCGGGCCCGCCATAATCGTTGGGGTCGTTGACGGCGCTGATCACATGGCCGCGGCGCACCACCGCTGCCGTCTGCAGATAATCGCCCGACACCCGCAGGCGCACGACATTGAGGAGGTTCTGCGCCTCCTCCCTGAAACCGCGCAGCGCCAGGGCCTTGATCACGTCGAGGACATTGACCCCGCGCGCCTTGATTTCTTCGCTGATGAGGGTGACGTCGCGCGGCAGATAGCTCTCGGTTTCATTGGAACCGGAGGCCATGACGACACTGCGCTTCATGGCAGCACTCGGCGTGCCGAGACCGAGTTCTTCGAACACCGCGCCCAAGGCATCGGTCGCCCGCCGGCGCAGTTCCAAGGCGCGCGATTCGCCGACCGAGGTCAGGCCGCCATCGGCCTCGAAATCGCGCTGCAACACCAGAAAATCCTCCATCTCCTCGCCATTGAAGGAGGAGGGGTTGAAGGAATTATCATAGGCGAGGATCGACCCCATGCCGGAACAGATGAAATCGGACCCGGCGATGAGGAAGGGCAGGATCTTGGCCCCAACCCGGATCTCCGATTCCGAATGCCGCGCGTCATTGCCGGTGGCGCATTCAAGATCGAGCCAGACGGCGATGAGATTCTCCGCCATCAACTCGCGGACACCGCCCGGCATGGTCGAGGCCAAAGGCGCCCCGTCGATGCCGCCATTCTGCGTTCCCTGTACGCCCATGGCGCGTTGCAGGCACAGGCACCGGGCCTCCAGATAGAGGAGGGATTTCGATTCATGGAATCCCATCAGCAGTTCGGAAGCGGCCCCCGAGGTGCAGCGCATCTTGATGCCGCGGCTGGCATAGGCGGCGGCGAGGAACGCCTTCGACCAAGGCGTGTCGTCGCCATCGGTGAAAGCGCGCTCCGTCCCATAGACCGAGACGGTCTCGGCATAGGAGGTGAAGCCCGCCATGCCGATCTGCAATTCCTCGGATTCTTCACTGGAGCACTGGAAAAGCGTACCCCAGCGCCCGACCGCGGCGCCCACGGCGCAGGCCAGCGCATTCGACCAGGCGTTCCTCGCGACGCGCATGGTCGTCTCGACCTCGTCGAAACCAAAGGCGACCGCCGTCGCCGCATCCGCTGCCAATTGCAGCGGATCGTCCTTGGCGTTGGTGACATGGCCCTGATTGCCGGGCGTCTTGCGGGTCCGCATCTTGGAGAAAGCGAAGGCAAGCTCTATGGCCGAGAGCTGCGCCACAACCTCGGCAAGCTTGGCGGGGGTGAGGCCATGGGCAAGGCGCGCCAGTTCGGTGCGCGGCACGGTTATGTCGACCAGCATGCGGGCGATTTCGGCTGAGGGGATCGCCATCGCCTCCGGCGCCAGGTCGAGATCCAGGTGATGATGGGCGATGAAATGATCGATCATGTCGAAATCGGTGGCCGGGATGCCGTCCATCGACACCACCTTGCCTGCGGCAATGACAACGCCCGGCTTCGGGTCCTTGGTTCCCTTGAACGCGGCAAAGCCGTTCTCGGGATCTTCCACTGCGAAACGATCCAGGCGCAGGGGCCGCTCGTCCCAATCGGCAAAGCGCCGCCAGCGATTGGCGTTCTGTTGCGGTCGCTCGCTCATAGCCTCATTCTCCCAGCCAACTTCCAACTTCTCGGGCAGATTTCTGCGATTTTACCGACAGGCTAATATCACGGCCCGCCGGCGGCTTGACCGAAAACCTGCCATGTTTGACAGCGCCCCCGTTAAGACACCCTTGTTGCCTTGCAGCATGGCCGGCACCATGCCATCATTCCTGACCCTTATCGATGACGGCGAGCCATCAGGGACGTTTTCATGATCCAATTGGGCGGACGGGTGATTTCAGACGCGGGCAGTGCCGACAAGGCACCGGTCGTGCTCTCCGCCGCCGCCGCCGGATTGGTGGAATTCATCGATGCCCAGGGCGGCGATGTGGATTCCATCTTCGGCAATTGCGGCCTGGCGCCGGAAATGACCGCCGCCCCCACCTTGCAGCTGCGCCTTGCCGCCTATTGCGCCCTCTTCGAGGAAGCCGCCCGTCAGACCGGCCGCGACAATTTCGGCCTCTGGTTCGGCCAGCAATTCTCGCCCCGCGATCTCGGCATGTGGGGCTATGCCTCCTTGTCCTCGCCCACCCTGGGCAGCGCACTCGAAAACTTGGTCGGCCTGTTCCGCTTCCAGCAGAGTTCGTCGGTGATGTCGCTGCGGCGCGGGGAAGGCAAGCGCATGCGCTTGGAATATCAGATTATTTCGCCCTCGATCGTCGCCCGGCGCCAGGATGCCGAGCTCTCGCTGGGGCAATTCACCAACATCATTCGCGAATGCTGCGGCAAGCATTGGTCGCCGCTGGAGATCCAGTTCGAACATCCAAGGCCCCCCGATTGGCGGCAGCATGAAATGGCCTTCGGCGCGCCGGTCTTCTTCGGCTGCGCCACCAATGCCATCATCTTCGATGCCGATCTGCTCGGTCGGCCGATGCCAGGGCGCGATCTCAAGCTCCTCACCATGATGCAGACCTGCCTGGAATCGCTGGGGTCCCGCGATCGACCGGACTCGCTCATCGACCGGGTGCGCGGTGCCGTGCGGCTGCGCTTGGCCGAAGGGGCGCCGACGCTTGAACAGGTGGCCCACACGCTGCGCCTCAGCCCGCATGCGATCCAGCGCGCCTTGGCCGATGTCGGCATGGGGTTCCGCGAGGCTGTCGAAGTCACTCGTTTCGACCTCGCGCGGCACTATCTGCAGCAAAGCCAGCTGCCTCTGAGCGAGATTGCCCTGCTGCTCGGCTATTCCGAACTTTCCGCCTTCACCCGCGCCTTCACGCGCTGGGCCGGGGCGAGCCCGCGCGCCTATCGGAGCGCCATTCTTAAGCATTAATGCCGGTGCATTCATCCACCCGGTCAAAAGCTGTTACATCGGCTGTCGCTGAACTGAGTTTCGGCCGATCGCTATTGTAACCCCCTTTGCAGCTGCGAGACTGCTCCCGACCAATTCATCCAACAGAGGGGGCGACAATGAAGAAGACTCTTTCGCGGCGTTCATTGCTGGCCTGCGGTGCCGTCCTGGCGCTCGGGCTGATCACCTTGGGCATCCGTCCCGCTGCGGCCGATGCGCTCGAGGACATCGCCAAGGCCGGCCGGATCAAGGTCGGCATATTCGAAGACTTTCCGCCCTTCGCGTCGCTGGGTTCCGACATGGCGATCCAGGGTTATGACGTGGAAATGGCCCAGATCATCGCCAAGAACCTCGGCGTCGAGGTCGACCTCGTCGGCATCACGGGCCAGAACCGCATTCCCTATCTGAGCGAAGGCAAGGTCGACTTGCTGCTCAGCATCGGCTACAGCGACGAGCGCGCCCAGGTGGTCGATTTCACCGACCCTTACGCGCCCTATTACATTGCCGTCATGGGACCGGAAGAGATCGCCGTGAAGAACGCCGCCGATCTCGCCGGCAAGACGATCGCCGTCAACCGCGGCACGCTGGAAGACACCGAGGTGACCAAAGTGGCGCCCGCCGGCGCCGATATCCAGCGCTACAGCGACTATAACGGCGTCATCTCGGCCTTCCTCTCCGGCCAGGCGCAGCTGATGGTGGTCGGCAATGATGTCGGCGCCACCATCCTGGCCAAGGACCCGGCGATCCATCCGGTCGAAAAATTCCAGCTCCTGACCTCGCCTTCCAACATGGCGGTGAAGAAGGGCGAAGCGGGCCTGCAGAAGAAGCTCAACGAGCTGTTGGCCTCGATGCGCAAGGATGGCAGCCTCAACGAGCTCGCGGTGAAGTGGCTGAAAGCGCCGCTGCCGAAGGACTTCTAACGACCCAGATCTGTCGCTGCGGCCATGGGCTACAGTTTCGATATCGGCGCAATCGCGGGCTATTTCGGCTTGTTCCTGCAAGGTGCGGGCGTCACGCTGGGATTGATCGCGATTGCGGCCGCTTTGGGCCTTGTCATCAGCATCGGCGGGGCGGCTGCAATGCGCTGGGGGCCAAAATGGGCCCGTCTGCTGGTGACGGCCTATGTGGAACTCATCCGCAATACGCCCTTCATCGTGCAGATGTTCTTCATCTTCTTCGGCCTTCCCAGCCTGGGGCTGAAGCTGACGGCAATGACGGCCGCCATCATCGCCGTCACGGTCAACCTCACGGCCTATTGCATCGAAATCATGCGGGCCGGCATCGAGGCCGTCCCACCGGGACAACGCGAGGCTGGCCTGGCATTGGGGTTGCACCCCATCTGGGTGTTCGGGAGCGTGATCTTGCCGCAGGCCATTGCCAATGTGTATCCCGCCTTGGTCAGCCAGGTTGTGCTCACCATGCTGGAATCCGCCGTGGTGTCGCAGATCGCCGTGATGGATCTCACCCATGTGGCCGATCTCATCCAGTCGCGCAACTACCGCACGTTTGAGGCCTATTTCGTGGTGGCCGTCATTTACCTCTTCCTGGCGGTTTGCCTCCGGCGCCTGTTGGCGAAGCTGGGCCAGCGTCTGCAGGCCGGGCGGGCGCGATGATCGAATTGTCGCTCACCGATATCCTGTCCTTCCTCCTGTTGGCGGCCCGCTGGACGATTGCCCTTTCCGCCATTGCCTTTCTTGGCGGCGGCATTGGGGCGCTGCTTCTGCTGTTGCTGCGTTATGCGCGCCCGCGTTTCGGCCGGCGCCTCATGCAGGTCTATGTTGAATTCCTGCAGGGGACGCCGTTCCTGCTGCAGCTCTTTCTGATTTTCTTCGGCCTGCCGAAACTGGGTCTCGACGTCTCGCCCCTGATGGCCGCCACGATCGGCCTCACACTCTATGCCTCGGCCTTCCTGGCCGAGATCTGGCGCGGCTGTGTCGATGCCATACCGCGCGGCCAATGGGATGCCAGCGCCAGCCTCGGCATGACCTTTATCCAGCAGATGCGTGATGTGATCCTGCCGCAAGCTCTCAAGATTGCCATTCCGCCCACGGTGGGTTTCCTGGTTCAGCTGGTGAAGAGCACCGCAATCACCTCGATCGTGGGCTTCCATGAGCTTACCAAGGCGGGGCAGGTCATCAACAATGCCACTTTCCAACCCTTCGTCACCTATTCGCTGGTAGCGCTGATCTATTTCGCCATGTGCTATCCGCTCACCTTCTGGTCGCGGCGCCTGGAACGGCGTTTCACGCCCGCGGGCCAGCGTTAAGGAAATTGCCGATGCATCCGCAGAGCAACCAGACCGCCCCGATGATCGAATTGCGCAACGTCAGCAAATGGTATGATTCTTTCCAGGCACTGAAGGATGTGTCGCTGACCGTTGCGAAAGGCGAGCGCGTGGTGATCTGCGGCCCTTCGGGATCAGGAAAGTCGACCGCGATCCGCTGCATCAACCGGCTGGAAGAGCATCAATCCGGCCAGATTTTCGTCGAAGGCGTCGAGCTTACCCAGGATATCAAGAATATCGAGCTCATCCGCCGCGAAGTCGGCATGGTGTTCCAGCAGTTCAATCTCTTCCCGCATCTGACCATCCTGCAAAATCTCACTTTGGCCCCCCGCCGCGTGCGCAAGATGCCGCGGGCCGAGGCCGAGGATCTGGCCATGCGCTATCTCACCCGCGTGCGCATTGCCGAGCAGGCGCAGAAATATCCGAGTCAGCTATCGGGCGGCCAGCAACAGCGCGTGGCCATTGCCCGCGCTCTTTGCATGGAACCCCAGGTCATGCTGTTCGACGAACCCACCTCGGCCCTCGATCCGGAGATGATCAAGGAAGTGCTCGATGTCATGATCGAACTCGCCGAGGAGCATATGACGATGATCTGCGTCACCCATGAAATGGGCTTCGCCCGAACGGTTGCCGACCGGGTCGTCTTCATGGACAAGGGACAGGTCATCGAAACCGCGCCGCCGACCGAGTTCTTCGCCAACCCGCAGAACGAACGCACCAAGCTGTTCCTGAGCCAACTCCTCAAGCATTGATCAGCTTGGGTTTCTTTGTCCTGGTCGTTTCAGGTACCGCCCGGTGCACGGCATAGACCGTGTCCAGGAAGGCACTGAGCAGCGGCTTCTTCTGTTCCGTCTTGCGCATGGTGAGATAGATCGGATTCTGGTAGCCCAAACGCTGCTCCAGCAGCGGGCGCATCAGATCCTGTGCCACCCATTGCTGGGCGAAATGCACCGGCAGGAAGCCGATGAAGCGGCCGGACAGGATGAAGACGGCCACACTTTCCATCAGATCGGCAATGGCGGTCGAGGTCAGGCTGACGCCGCTCGGAAACTGGTTGGGCGCGGTATAGGCGCGCCGGGCGAATTGCTGCTCCTTGAGGTCGTCGAGCGTCACGTCGTTGCTGCGCTCGAACAGGGGGTGGCCGCGCCCGCAATAAAGCACCTGCCGCTCCTCGAACAGATCTTCGTAAGTGAGATAGGGCGAATGCCGACCGCAGGCACCGAAGCCAAGATCATGCCGGCCCTCCAGCACGGCCTGTTCGATTTCCGTGGGCGACGTCACCTGGACCGAGATCTGCACCTCTGGTGCCTTCTGGTTGAACTTGCTGATCGCCTGCTGCAGCCGACAGGCGGGATTGGTGATGAGATTGTCGATGATGCCGATGGAGAGAGTGCCGACGAGGCTGGACCTTGCGGCACCAGCCGCCGAGCGGAACTCGTCGACGGCGGAAAAGAGGCGCTGGCTCGCCTGATAGATCAGCTTGCCCTTCTCGGTCAGGCTGAAGCCGGCGCGCCCACGTTCGCACAAGCGCACGCCCAGGCGCTGCTCCAGCGCCGTCATATGCGTGCTGATGGTCGATTGGCTGACATTCAGCTCGATCTGTGCGGCCGAAAAGCCGCCGGCCTCGACCACCTTGGCAAAGACGCGCAGCAAGCGGAGATCGCCTTCGCTGAGATTGGCCAACATGGCGGAACCCTTATGTCAGTCCCCTCATATCGGGGCGCCTCGAAGTAAACGTGGATCATTGTGTATTGTAACAATCCGCCCGGCAAGGCTCTATCGTCGCCATAATTCCCTGATTTTGTTGGAGAAAGAGGATCATGGCGACTTGTGGCGAATGGCTGGTGCAATTGCTGGAAGTCTATGGCGTCGAACTGGTCTTCGGCATTCCCGGCGTGCATACCGTCGAACTCTATCGCGGACTGCCGCAGACCCGCATCCGCCATGTCACCCCGCGTCACGAACAGGGTGCCGGGTTCATGGCCGACGGCTATGCACGCGTCAGCGGCAAGCCAGGCGTCTGTTTCATCGTTACCGGCCCCGGCATGACCAACATCCTTACCGCCATGGGCCAGGCCTATGCCGATTCCATCCCCATGCTGGTGATCTCCGCCGTCAACCGCACCGAACAACTCGGCATGGGTGATGGGCGCCTGCATGAACTCCCGTCGCAACGCAATGTGGTGGCCGGTGTCGCCGCCTTCAGCCACACGCTGCTGCGGCCCGATCAATTGCCGCAGGTTCTGGCGCGCGCCTTCGCCCTCTTCGCCAGCGCCCGGCCGCGCCCCGTTCATATCGAAATCCCCATCGACGTCATCGCCATGGAAGCGCCGCTTGGCGTGCAGCAGCGATCCTTGCCCAAGCGGCCGGCGCCGCAACCTCGCGATATCGAACAGGCGGCGGCCTGGCTGAAATCGGCCAAGGCACCCTTGCTCATCCTGGGCGGTGGGGCGGCGGATGCGAGCCGCGCTATCCGCAAGCTCGCCGCCCGTCTCGATGCGCCCGTCATCAACACCGTCAACGCCAAGGGCATTCTGCCGCCGGCGCATCCCTTGCGGATTGGCGAGAATATGGCTTTTCCCACCGTGCACCGCGCCATCGCCGAAGCCGACGTGGTGCTGGCGATCGGCACCGAATTCGGCGAGACGGAAATGTATCCGGAACCGAAGGCGCTCGAATTCAGCGGCAAGCTCATTCGTGTCGATATCGACCCCGAACAATTGGTGCGTACGGTCGTGGCCGATCTGCCGATCCTGGCGGATGCCAACCTGACCGCCGAAGCGCTCAACGCCGCCTTGGGTGCGCTGGGCGAAAGCGTCGGCGCCGACACGCCGGGCGCCAAACGTGCCGCTGCCGTGCGGGAAGCGACACCGCGGCATTGGTGGCCTGCCATCAGCCTCCATCAACGCCTTGCCGGGATCGTCCTTGAGGCCTTGCCGGACGCGATCGTGGCTGGCGATTCGACCGAGCCGGTTTATGCGCTCAACCAATGTTTCGAAGCGCCGCGTCCGCGCTCTTACTTCAATTCGAGCACTGGCTACGGCACGCTGGGCTATGGGCTGCCGGCCGGCATCGGCGCCAAGCTGGCGGCACCGGATCGGCCGGTCGTGGTGCTGATCGGGGATGGCGGCCTGCAGTTCACCATCGCGGAACTGGCCTCGGCAGTGGAGGCAAAGGTCCCGCTGGTGATCCTGCTGTGGAACAATGACGGCTATGGCGAGATCAAGACCTATATGGTCGACCGGCAGATCACGCCCATCGGCGTTGATATCTACACGCCCGATTTCCTGGCCATTGCCAAGGGCTTCGGTTGCGCCGCCACGCGCCCGGGCAATGTCGACGAACTGCGCCAGGCCTTGCTGGATGCGGCGAAGGGGCGGGGGCCGACCATCATTGAAATGCGGGCCGACGCCGCTTACGTGGTGGAGCTTGCGGCCGGCTGAACCGGAACGCGGCTAGCGTCCCAGCAGATTGGCTTCGACCGTCTTCAGATGTGCCAGCGTCGCCGCGCGCGCCGCTTCCGGATCGCGGTTGAGGATCGCCGTCACGATGGCATCGTGCTGCCGGCAGTAATTCTGCCGCCGCTCCTCGGAAAAGGAGCGCTTCTTCATGTCGAACCAGGGCGATTGATTACGCAGGACATGGAGGAGGTCATAGATGCCGCGCAGCAATTCGTTGCGCGAGCAGGCAAAGATGCGGTGGTGCAGGGCTGAATCCCACTGCTCGAACGTCATGATGTCGGTGGCGGCATTGGCCTCGCGGTGCGCTTCCTCGATGCCGGCGAGTTGTGCCGCGCTGGCGTTGATCGCGGCATTGGCCGACGACAAGGGTTCCAGCAGCAGGCGCAGTTCCATCATGTCGGCGGGGCTCGCCCCCTCCATGCCGGCGACGATCTCGCTCAGGGAATGTTTGGCGCCGCTGGCGACGAAGGTGCCGCGCCCGACATGGCGCGAAATCGTTCCCTGATCACGCAGCATGTCCATGGCGCGGCGGATCGTGTTCCGGGCCACGCCGAAATCGGCGGCGAGGTCACGTTCCGGCGGCACCTGGCGTCCGTCGGCCCATTCGCCGGCGTCGATGCGCTGCTGCAGGCTGCGGGCAATTTCGGCGGCAATCGGTTTCGGCATCGTATCGCTCATCTGATCCAATGTTGAGCCAATTAGCATGATTCAGGCCATTCGTCCATGAAAAACGCGAATTGGTCTTGCCAATGGCGCATAAAAGCTCTTAACTTGAACCAATCAGACGCCGAATGGCTCAAATAAGTTCCCGGGAGGAAGTCATGCGCATTGCCACATTCTCCGTGGGCGGTGAACGCCGCGTCGGTCTGGTCGATCTGGCCGCCGGCGAAGTCCGGCCGTTCGATCTGCCGGTCGATGCCGCGCGCGAAGGCATCCTGGCGCTCATCGAACGCGGCTCGGTCCCGGCAACCCTGTCGCCGATCGCCCTCGACCGGGTCGCATTGGAGGCGCCCATGCCGCGCCCGCGCCGCAACATCTTCTGCGTCGGCAAGAATTATCACGAACATGCCCATGAATTCGCCAAGAGCGGCTTCGATTCCAGCGCCGCGGCCGGCGCCGTGCCGAAGGAACCGATTATCTTCTCCAAGGTGCCGGAGACGGTCATCCCGAACCAGGCCAAAGTGCTGATCGATACCAAGGTTTCGACCGCCATCGACTACGAGGCGGAACTGGCCGTCATCATCGGCAAGGGCGGGCGCGGGATCTCCAAGGAAAAGGCGCTCGACCATGTCTGGGGCTACACCATCGTCAACGATGTGACGGCGCGCGATCTCCAGGGACGCTACAGCCAGTGGCTGGTGGGCAAATCGCAGGATACTTTCTGCCCGATGGGTCCCTGGGCCGTGACCAGGGACGAGATCGACATCGGCAATACGGCCATCCGCTGCTTCGTCAACGGCGATCTGCGGCAGAATTCCAATACCGGCCTGCTGATCTTCGACGTGCCGACCTTGATCGCCACTATTTCTGCCGGTTTGAGCCTGAAGCCGGGCGATATCATCGCCACCGGCACCCCGGCCGGCGTCGGTATCGGCTTCAACCCGCCGCGTTACCTGAAATCCGGCGACGTTGTCCGGGTTGAAATCGACGGGATCGGCGCGCTCGAGAACCGCTTCGAGGATATTGCCGCATGAGCAGCGTCGATCTCGGCCAGATCACGGCGGAGGTTGCCGGCGAGGGTTTCCCCGTGGTGATGATCCACGGGCTTGGCGGCACCAGCAACACCTTCCAGCCCCTGATGAATGCGCTGGCCGGCTTTCGCGTCA
This sequence comes from Dongia sp., assembly GCF_041906375.1. Lineage (GTDB taxonomy): Bacteria > Pseudomonadota > Alphaproteobacteria > Dongiales > Dongiaceae > Dongia. The sequence continues at coordinate 169,228 of NZ_JAYRJJ010000001.1, forward strand.
TCCGGATCGATCTCCCCGGCGCCGGCCGGTCGCGCGTGCCGCATGACGATCTCAGCATCGAGAAATTCACCAATGCCGTGCTTTCGGCGGCGAAGACCCTGGGCGTCGAAAGGGCGCATTTCGTCGGCCACTCCATGGGCACGCTGATCTGCCAGCAGATCGCCGTCGAACATGGCGCCTGCGTGCAGTCGCTGTCCCTGTTCGGCGCCCTGGTGGAACCGCCGGAGGCGGCCCGCACCGGCCTGATGGCGCGGGCGCGCCTGGCGCGTGAGCAGGGGATGGAGCCGATTGCCGAGCAGATCATTAACGCCACCGTCTCGGCGGAAACGAAAGCAACCCGGCCAGCCGCCATCGCCTTCGTACGCGAGACCATTATGCGCCAGGACCCGTTGGGCTACGCCAAACATTGTGAAGCGCTGTCTAAATTTCAGGCAGTCGACCACAAGCGCATCAAGGCGCCGACCCTGCTGGTGACCGGCGATTCCGACGTGGTGGCGCCACCCAGCATGGCGCAGTTCATCGGCGATCGTGTTGCAGGTGCTAGCATGCATCTGCTCGACCGTTGTGGCCACTGGGCCACAGTCGAGAAACCCGCTGAATGCAGTGAAAAGATTGCTAATTTCCTGAGGCGCGTCTGACGGGAGATGTGCTTAACTTAAGTGCTTGCGGTTGATCCCTTAGAGAAGAGCATCCGGCGCCACAGCGCCTGGAGCCGAGAGGGGCGACAACGAAAGTCTGGGAGGGCTTGATGGCGGACAATGGCAGCTCCAGCAATCGCTGGGGATCGAATGGGCGGGACTCCGATTCCGTTCTTTTCACGAATGTGCGCATCCTCGACGGGTCGGGTGACTATCCCTATACCGGCGAAGTGCTGGTGCAGGGCAACCGCATCAAGCAGGTGACGAAAGGCAGCTCCCGCTTCGGCAGCAGCAGCGGTGGCACGATCGGCGGCGGTACCACCACCATCGACGGCATGGGTGCCACCTTGATGCCGGGTCTCATCGACGCGCATCTCCATCTCTCCTGGAATAACGCGCCGGGCATCGACCCCATTCAGAAAATGCCGGTCGAGGAGCACACGCTCGTTACCGCCGAAATGGCCAAGGTGGTGCTCGATGCCGGCTTCACCGCCGGGCGCGGTGCTGCTGCCGCCAAACCGCGCCTGGACGTCGCGGTGCGCGACTTCATCAATGCCGGCCGCATCCCCGGTCCGCGCTACACGGCATCCGGCCCCGAAATCACCACGGTCGGCGGTCTTGGCGACTTCACCCTGCCGCATATGCCGCATCCGGGCCTCAATCTCGGCATGGTGATCTCAGGCCCCGAAGAAGTGCGCGCTACCGTCCGCATGCTGATCAAATATGGCGTCGACACCATCAAACTCAACCTTTCCGGCGAGGAAATCACCGGCATGGGCGCCGAGGAAACGCCGATGTCGGAGGAAGAGGTGGCGATGGCGGTGCAGGAAGCGCGCGCCCGCAATAAATGGCTCTCTGCGCATGCGCGCTCGTCAAAATCCGTGCAGCAATGTATCCGCCACGGCATCCAGATCATCTATCACGCCTCCTTTTGCGACGAGCAGACGCTCGACATGTTGGAGGCAAACAAGGACAAGCATTTCGTCGCACCCGGCATCGCCTGGCTTATCGGCACGGCCAGGAATGCCGGCGACTATGGCATCAAGCCGGGCTCGGAAATCTCGATGCTCTATGAGCGCGAGCTTGAGCGCGCGATCGACACGATTAAAAAGATGCATCGCCGCGGCATTCGCGTGCTCATCGGCGGCGATTACGGTTTTGCCTGGACGCCGCAAGGCACCAACGCCAAGGACCTCGAATATTTTGTCGACATGCTGGGTTTCTCGCCGATGGAGGCCATCATCGCCGGCACCCGCCTCGGCGGCGAGATCATGGGCATGGGCCATGAGCTGGGACAGATCCGCGAAGGGTATCTCGCCGACCTGCTGCTGGTCGATGGCGACCCGGCTGCCAATGTCCGCGTGCTGCAGGACAAGGACCGGCTGCTTGCCATCATGAAGGACGGCAAGTTCCACAAGCGGCCGCAGACGCAGGAACAGCGTCGGCGCCTGACGGCCTGAGGCGCGCTTCGTGAAGCATCCCGTCGCCATCGTTCTCTATGTCGTGCTGGCAGCCCTGGTCCTGTGGCTGTTCCTGGCGCTGTGGCCGGCATGGCTGGTGGCGCTCATCGGGCCGAAGAAAGTGCTGGTCAACACCATCTTCAATGGCGTCACCGTGGGTGGCCTCTATTTTCTGGTGGCCAGCGGCTTCACCCTCGTCTTCGGGTTGATGCGCAACGTCAATCTGGCGCACGGCTCGCTTTATCTTTTTGGCGCCTATATCGGCTATGACGTGGCCGATTGGTCGGGGTCTTGGCTCCTGGGCGTCGCCGCCGGCTTCCTGGGGGCTGCCATAGCTGGCGTGCTCATGCAGGTCTTCGTGTTCCGCCGCATGGAAGGCGACGACCTCCGGCAGACGCTGGTGACGATCGGCATCTCCATCGTCGGGGCCGATCTGATGCTGGCGTTCTGGTCCGGCAATACCTACCAGTTCACTATTCCCGCCTGGATCGACGGCGCCGTGGCGACGCCGATCGTGACCGCCGTCAAGTCGAACGGCACCTCGGTCGTCATGATGTATCCGCTCTATCGGCTGGTCGTGCTGGCGGCGGCGGTGGCCATCGGCATTGCGCTGTGGCTGCTGCTCAACCGCACGCGCATCGGCATGATGATCCGCGCCGGTGTCGATGACCGCGCCATGCTCGCGGCCAATGGCGTCAACGTCCACATGGTCTTTGCCATCGTCTTTGCGATCGGGGCGGGACTTGCCGGTTTTGCCGGTGTTGTCGGTGGCACCGCCCTTTCCATCGCCCCTGGTGAAGACGTGCGCTATCTGCTGGCTTCTCTGGTGGTGGTCATCGTCGGCGGCATGGGCTCGATCACGGGGGCCGCCATCGGCGCGCTCATCATCGGCTTGGCCGAACAGATCGGCCTTGCCTATTTCCCGACCTATGGCGTCGTGCTCACCTTCGTCATCATGGTGGTGGTGTTGGCCGTGCGGCCGCAAGGCATCATGGGGCGGCCCGCATGAGGAATCTGGCATGAGCATTCTCGATGCCATTGCCGGCCCCGGTGCCACGCCTGCCGCACGCTTCCGGCTCGATGCGGGCCATGTCCTCCTTGGCATCGCCTTGCTGCTCTATCCCTTCCTTGCCTCGCCCTTCTTCACCTTCCAGGTCGGCGCCTACACGCTCATCATGGGCACCATCGCCCTGTCGCTGATGGTGCTGGCGGGCTATGGCGGCATGGTGAGCCTCAGCCAGATGACGGTGGCCGGTATTGCAGGCTATACCTTCGCCATCTTCGGCATCAATTCATCGGGCGTCATGGGCCTGGGCTGGCCGTGGTGGCTGGCGGCTCCCATCGCCATTGCCATGGGTGCCTTGGCCAGCACGCTCATCGGTGCGCTCGCTGTGCGCACGGCCGGCATCTACATGATCATGATCACGCTGGCCATCGCCACGGCCTTCTTCTATTTCGCGCGCCAGAACTACGCCCTCTTCAACGGCTTCAACGGTTTCCACGGAATCCCGGCGCCGGAATTCTGGGGTATCAACTGGCGCGACCCGATGCCCTTCTATTACCTGTCGCTCAGCATCGCCGCCTTCTTCTACGCGGCGGTGATGTACGGCCACCGCTCGACCTTCGGCCTCAGCCTGCAGGCGATCCGCGACAATCCGCGCCGCGTGCGCGCCATCGGCTTCGATGTCGCGGCGCACCGCATCTTCGCCTTCTTCCTGGCCGGGATCATCGCCGCGACCTCCGGCGTGCTGCTGGTCTGGTTCAACGGCCAGATCACACCCGGCACACTCGACGTCAACGCCGCCGTCAATGTGCTGGTCATCGCCGTCGTGGGCGGCATCCGCCGGCCGATCGGCCCCTATCTCGGTGCGCTGCTTTTCGTGCTGCTGCAGAATTTCGCCATCGACCTTCTCAATCCGGAACGGTTCAACACGGTGATCGGCCTGGTTTTCCTAGCGGTCATCTTCTTCTCACCCGACGGCATCCTGGGCCTTTGGGAAAGGCTCAAGGCTGTCGACGTCAACAGATCGCTGCGTCCATCCTCCCGGCGCAGCCAAGGGAACTGAAGCTGGGAGGACAAAAGACATGAAAAACAAACCAACTGGAGGAAACGCGATGCTTAGCAGAAGACATGTCCTGGCGGCGGCGGTGGCTCTCACCGCCCTGATGCCCCAGGCTCAGGCCGAAGATGTCATCAAGATGGGCGCGCTGGCGACCCTCGAAGGCCCCTTCACGGTGCTCGGCGAAGACGGCATGCGCGGGCTGAAGCTCGCCTTGCAGGAAGTGAACTACACTGTCGCGGGGAAGAAGATCGAGCTGCAGACCGGCTCGTCCGATGCCTCTCCGGAAAGCGCCTTGAAGGCCACCCGCAAGCTCGTCGAGCAGGGCGGCGTGCAGGTTCTGGTCGGGCCGCTCTCCGGTTCCGAAGGCATCGCGGTCAAGGATTACGCCAAGACCCAGCCCAACGTCACCTTCATCAACGGCTCGTCGGCGGCGCAAGACACGACTCTGTTCGGCCCGGCGGAGAACTTCTTCCGCTTCTCGACCGACGGCGTGCAGTGGATGGCGGGCCTTGGCGAATACGCCTATACCGAAAAGGGCTACAAGACGGTGGCCGTGGTGGCCGAGGATTATTCCTTCCCCTACAGCCAGGTCGAAGGCTTCATGCTGCCCTTCTGCAAAGCGGGCGGCAAGGTGCCGACCAAATTGTGGGTCCCCATCGGCAACAAGGACTTCTCCTCGGTCATTGCCTCGATCCCCGATGATGTCGACGCGATTTATGTGGCCCTCGGTGGGGCCGACGCCATCAACTTCCTCACCCAGTACCAGCAATCGGGCGGCCAATCGCCGCTGATCGGCGGCTCGATCACCGTCGACCAGACGGTGCTCGGCTCAAAGGGCTCGATCCGCGACGCCGTGATCGGCACCATCGCGGCCGGCCCCACCGCCGATACCTGGGACGATCCGCGCTGGACCAAATTCACCGAGGATTACAAGAAGGCGTTTCCGGACGGCTTCCCGGCGCCCTCGCTCTTCGCCCATGCCTATTATATCAACGCCAAGGCGGCGATCCTGGCGCTGGAGAAGGTCGGTGGCGATCTGTCCGACGGCGGCAAGAAGTTCCGCGATGCCCTTGCCGGCCTCACTTTCGAGACGCCGACGGGTCCGGTGAAGCTCGACCATAACCGCAACGCCGTGGCCGACATCTTCGTCACCGAAGTGGTCGACGATGGCGGCACCTTGCGCAACAAGGTCATCAAGATCGCGCAGGGCGTCAATCAGACGCTGGGCGAGCCGGAGGAGGAATTCCTCAAGATCGGCCCGGCCACGCGCGACAACCCGGACTGCAAGTAAGACTGGACGCGTGAGGGCATCGAAGATGGCGGAAACTGCCGACAATCTGCTGGGAGAGAGCGGCGCCTATGCGCTCGAGCTCTTCGGCATCGGCCGCCGCTTCGGTGCCCTTGCGGCCCTGTCCGACATTACCATGACGGTACGCGCCGGCGAACGCCGTGCGGTGCTGGGCTCCAACGGGGCCGGCAAAACCACCTTGTTCAACGTCATCACCGGCGATTTTCCGCCTTCGGCCGGCTATATCCGCTTCTTCGGCGAAGACATCACCAATTTCGCAGCCTTCGAGCGCATCCGTCGTGGCCTGCGACGCACCTATCAGATCTCGCTGCTCTTCGGCGGTTTGAGTGTACTCGACAACATCTTTCTCGCCTGCCGCGGTGTTTCACGCCGGCGCTTCTCGCTGCTTCGCCCCAAGCGCGACGATGCGACGATGGAGCAGGCCGAACGAATCTTGCGCGCCGTGAAGCTGGAGGAGAGCCGCAACGCGCTGGTCTCCTCGCTCAGCCACGGCCAGCAGCGGCAATTGGAAGTGGGGCTCGCATTGGCAGGTGCCCCGCGCTTCATCCTCTTCGACGAACCGGCCGCTGGCCTCTCGCCGGCCGAACGGCGCGATCTCATTAACATCCTCACCTCGCTACCCAGCCATATCGGCTATATCATCATCGAGCATGATCTCGATGTGGCGCTGCGGGTGTCGGAACGGGTGACGATGATGCACAATGGCCGCATCTTCAAGGAAGGCACGCCGAACGAGATAGAAAACGATCCGCAGGTGCAGGAGATCTATCTGGGAGGTGGCCATGGCTAAGCCGCCTGCCCGAACCTCCGTCAACGCGCTGCCGCTGCGCATCCGCGATCTTCACGTCTATTACGGCGAATCCCACGCCATCCAGGGTGTCGATCTGGCGCTGGAAGGGCGCATTCTTTCCATCGTCGGCCGCAACGGCATGGGCAAGACCACGCTCTGCAACACCATCATGGGGCTGAAACGCGCGCGGTCGGGCTCGATCAATGTCCTGGGCCGCGAGATCAGCGGGCTGGAGCCGCATGCGATCGCGCGTCTGGGTGTCGGCTATGTGCCACAGGGGCGCCGCGTCTGGCGCAGCCTCTCGGTCGACGAGCATCTGCGCCTCGCTTCGCGCGGCGGTCGCGATGCGCTGTGGTCGGTCGAGCGCGTCTATCAGACCTTCCCCAGGCTTGCCGAGCGGCGCAACAATGGCGGCGCGCAGCTTTCCGGTGGCGAGCAGCAGATGCTGGCCATTTCCCGGGCACTTCTGGGCAATCCGCATCTTCTCATCATGGACGAGCCAACGGAAGGCTTGGCGCCCGTCATCGTCGACCAGGTGGCGGCGATGCTGACCCAACTGGCGGATGAGGGCGATATTGCCGTGCTGCTCATCGAGCAGAATATCGGTGTCGCCACCTCGGTCGCCGAAAACGTCGCCATCATGATGAACGGCCGCATCAACCGCATCATGCCGTCGCGCGAGCTCGCCCATGACCGCGACCTGCAGCAGCGCCTGCTCGGCGTCGGCCGTCATGCCGACGAGCCGGTCGAGGCGGTGCCGGAAAGTGCCGGCGACACGCCGGAGCGCGTGGCTGAAGTGTTCCGTGTCGTGCGGCAGGGTCAGGGCGCACCCGTCCTGCCGGCGGAAGCCGGCGGCAATATCCGCACGATGCGGCACCTGCCAAATCGCTGGTCCTTGACCGAAGCCGAACTGTCGCAAGGTGTCCGCCCGGTACCAACGGTCGCGAAGGCCGGTGAGGAGCAGTCCCCGGCGATCCTGCGCATGCCGCGCGAGGTGCGCATGGGCCGCACCGCCCTCATTGTCGGTACCTTCGATACCAAGGGACGGGAACTCAAATTTCTCCGCGACGCGTTGCGCGATCTCGGTCTGCGCACGCGCATGGTCGATCTCTCCACCTCCGGCAAGCCATCCAGTGCCGATGTCAGCCCGCAGGAAGTGGCCATCTCCCATCCACGCGGCAGCAATGCGGTGTTCACTGGCGACCGCGGCCAGTCGGTTGAGGCGATGGCGGTGGCTTTTGAACATTGGATCACGCGCCAGCGCGATATCGGCGGCATCATCTCGGCCGGCGGCTCCGGTGGCACCTCGCTTGCCACATCGGGCATGCGGCGCCTGCCTGTTGGCCTCCCCAAGGTGATGATCTCGACCGTGGCCTCGGGCCAGGTGGCGCATTATGTCGGCGCCAGCGACATCCTCATGCTGCCTTCTGTCGCCGATATTCAGGGCCTCAACGTCATTACCGAGCGCATCCTCAAGAACGGCGCCCATGCCCTGGCCGGCATGATGGCCGGATCGCTGCAGAGCACGGCGCATGAGGCGGCATCGAAGCCGGCCATCGGCATCACCATGTTCGGCGTCACCACGCCCTGCGTCAAGGCGCTCACGGCCGAACTGCAAAGCGACTATGACTGTCTGATCTTCCACGCCACCGGCATAGGCGGCCGTTCGATGGAGGCCCTCGCTGATTCCGGCCTGCTCGCCGGCGTCATCGACGTCACCACGACGGAAGTGGCCGACATGCTGGTGGGTGGCGTGTTCCCGGCGACAAGCGACCGCTTTGGCGCCTTCATCCGCCAGCGCATCCCCTATGTGGGCTCGGTGGGCGCGCTCGACATGGTCAATTTCGGTCCGCGCGACACGGTGCCGGAGAAATTCCGCGGCCGCAATTTCGTCATCCACAATCAGAACGTCACCTTGATGCGCACGACGCGCGAGGAAAACGCCGCGGCCGGCCGCTGGATCGCCGAACGGCTCAACCAGATGCAGGGGCCGGTGCGCTTCCTCCTTCCCGAAGGCGGGGTTTCGGCGCTCGATGCGCCAGGCAAGGACTTCTGGGACCCGGAGGCCGACCGGGCGCTGTTCGAGGCGATCGAAACCCATCTGCAGCAGAATGGGCAGCGTCGCCTCATCCGCGTCAAGGCGCATATCAATGATCAGGAATTTGTGGCAGCCCTCGCGCGCGCCTACCGCGAGATCGTGCTGCCGATGAAGAAGAGGGCTTGAAACACATGGCTCGCATCGAACGTGCGGCATTGCTGGAAAAATTCCGCGGCATGATCGCGCGGCAAGAACCGATCATCGGCGGTGGCGCCGGCACGGGCCTTTCCGCCAAATGCGAAGAGGCGGGCGGCATCGACCTCATCGTCATCTACAATTCTGGCCGCTACCGCATGGCCGGGCGCGGCTCGCTTGCCGGATTGCTGGCCTACGGCAATGCCAACGAGATCGTCATGGAAATGGCGGCGGAGGTCCTCCCCGTCACAAAAAAGACACCCGTGCTGGCCGGCGTCAACGGCACCGACCCCTTCTGTCATTTCGACAAGTTCCTCGACGACCTCAAGGCGGTGGGATTTTCCGGCGTGCAGAATTTCCCGACCGTGGGCCTCATCGACGGCACCTTCCGCGCCAATCTCGAGGAGACCGGCATGTCCTATGGTCTCGAGGTCGATCTCATCAAGCTCGCCCACGGGAAGGACATGCTGACGACGCCCTATGTCTTCAACGCCGGCGAGGCGGAAGCGATGGCCAAGGCCGGCGCCGATATCATCGTCTGCCATCTCGGCCTCACCACCGGCGGCTCGATCGGCGCCGAGACGGCCTTGAAACTGGCTGATTGTCCGGCCCTGGTCGATGCATGGGCGGAAGCGGCAAGGAAAGTCCGCTCCGATATCATCGTGCTGGTCCATGGCGGGCCGGTGGCCGAGCCGGAAGATGCCGAATTTGTGCTGAAGAACACCAAGAACTGCCACGGCTTCTATGGCGCCTCCTCGATGGAGCGGCTGCCGACGGAGCGGGCGCTGGTCGACCAGACCAGGCGCTTCAAGGCGATCAAGCGAATTTAAGGGTGAGGGAGAAGTAATCATGGCAACGCAGATCCTCGGTTCAGTCATTCTCTGGCTGATAGCCCTGGCCATCATCGTGGTGATCGGCGTCTATCTGCTGCGCTGGCTCTATCGCCGCTCGATCAAGGAGACGGCCTTCGTGCGCACCGGCTTCGGCGGCGAAAAGGTGGTGATCAATGGCGGCGCCTTCGTCATCCCGGTCCTTCATGAAGTGACGCCGGTCAACATGAACGTGATGCGGGTCGAGGTGCGGCGCGGCCAATCCAACGCCCTCATCACCCGCGACCGCATGCGCATCGACCTCATCGCCGAATTCTTCCTGCGCGTGCAGCCCAACGCCGTGGCCGTGGCCCTGGCCGCCCAGACTTTGGGGCGCCGCGCCATGGAGCCCGATGACATCCGCGCCCTCTTCGAAGGCAAATTCTCCTCCGCCCTGCGCACGGTCGCCGCTGAAATGACGTTGGAGGAAATCCACGAGAAGCGCGGCCAGTTCATGACCCGCGTGCGCGAACAGGCGGCCGAAGCCCTGTCGCAGAACGGACTGGAACTGGAAAACGTCGCTTTGGTCGATCTCGACCAGACCAGCCTCGAATTCTTCGATCCCTCCAACGCCTTCGACGCGCAGGGCCTCACGCAGCTTACCGAAGCGATCGAGATGCGCCGCAAGATGCGCAACCAGATCGAACAGCAGACCATGATCGAGATCCGCAACCAGAATCTCGAATCCGAACGCCGCGTGCTGGAGATCGACCGCGAAAGCGAATATGCCCGCATCGAGCAGGAGCGCGAGCTGGAGATCCGTCGCGCCACCCAGCGCGCCGACCTGGCCCGAGAGCGGGCGCAGCGCGAACAGGAAGCAGCCCAGGCCCAGCTGGCGGCGAGCGAAGCTACGGAAAAGACCCGCATCGCCCAGGAACGCTCGGTGGCCGAAAGCCGCATCGCCTCGGAAGAGGAATTGCAGAAGCGCGAGATCGCCCGCCGGCGCGCCGTCCAGGAAAGCGAGCTCAGGAGCCGCGAGAAGACCGAGCGCGAGGAAATCGCCCTGGAACTCGCCATCGAGAAGGAACGCATCCAGCGCCAGCGCGAGCAGGAGCAATTGGAAGTGGCCCGCCGCATGGCCGTCGAAATCGCCGAGCGCGAACGCGAGATTGCGCTCGCGGTGAAAGGGGTTGAAGTGACCCGTGCCGAGGCGGAACGCAAACAGGCTGAAATCTCGGCCAATGCCGACATCGAACGCGAACGCGTGGGCCGCGACCGCATGCTCGATTCCGCCCGTATCGAGCGTGAACAGGCGCTGCAGGCCCTCGAGATCGCCAAGCGCCAGGCCTTCGAGGAGGCGGAGATCGCCGCCGGCGAAGAGGTCGAGCGCGCCCGCATCGCCACCGAACGCGGCATCGAGGAAGCGCGCGTCGTGCGCGACCGCGACATCCGCAAGCTCACCATCGAACGCGACAAGGCGCTGGAGATGGCCGAGATCGAGAAAGCCATCGCTCTGGCCGATAAGAGCCGCGAACGGTCCGCCGCCATCGCCAAGGCCGAAGTGGCCCGGTCCGAGGCGATCCTCGCCGAAGAACAGGCTTTCACCACCCGCGAGCGCGAAATCGCCGAGCGCCGCAAGGAGATGGACCTCATCGCCGCCGCGCGCGAGGCCGAACGCGCGCATCTCACGCTCACCGCCAAGGCCGAGGCCGAAAAGGACGCAGCCGGCGCCTTTGCCGAAGCCCAGCGGATCGCCGCCAAGGCGGAAGCTGACGCCACGGCGATCCGTTCCGAAGCGGCGGCCAAGAAATACGCCGTCGATGCCGAGGGCCAGCGCAAGACCAACGAAGCGGAGAATGTCCTCACCGATGCCGCGCGCGCCTCGAGGGCCCGCATGCGCCTCCTCGACAAGATCGAGGGCATCGTGCGCGAAAGCGCCAAGCCCATGGAAAAGATCGAGGCGATCAAGATCCTGCATGTTGACGGGCTGGGCGGCGGGGGCGACGGCAACCGCAAGAACGTCACCGACGAGGTCATCGACAGCGCGCTCCGCTACCGGGTGCAGGCGCCGATGATCGACAGCCTGATGAAGGAAGTCGGCATCGAAGGCGGCAGCATTGGCCGCATGACCGACGTGCTGCGCGACGCCAAGGATATTGACTCGCTCACCCGCAACCGCAAGAAAGACAAGGACAAATCAAAGGGCGAGGCGGAACCGGGTCGCGACGACCGCGACGACGACCGCTAAGGGGAGGCCGGCTTGGCCAAGGTCTATATCTCCACCATCCTCACGGCGCCGGTGGCCGAGGTCTGGGCGCGCATTCGCGATTTCAACGGCCTGGCCGGCTGGACGCCCTTCGTCGCCGACAGCCGGATCGAGCAGAACCAGCCCGCCGACAAGGTTGGCTGCATCCGCAATTTCACCCTGAAGGATGGCGGACGCATCCGTGAGCAATTGCTGGCCCTCTCCGACTTCGATTTCTCCATGACCTACTCGATCCTGGAAAGCCCGATGGGCGTCGAAAACTACGTGGCGACGCTGAAGCTCATCCCGGTGACCGACGGCAACCACACCTTCGCCGAATGGAGCGCCGAATTCGATTGCGCGCCGCCCCGGGTCAATGAACTCGTCCAGCATATCGGCCAGAACGTGTTCCAATCCGCCTTCCGCTCCCTGCAAGGCAAGCTGGGCCGCTGAGATATGACCGTCCGCCTCATGCGCAGCGCGGTGATCGATGCTCCCGCTGCCGATGTCTGGCATCTGCTGCGCGATTTCAACGGGCATGACAAATGGCACCCGGCGGTGGCCAGCAGCCAGATTGAAGCGGGCGAACCCGGCGATCTTGTTGGCGGCATCCGCGCCTTCCGCCTGCAGGATGGCGGATACTTGCGCGAACAGCTGCTTTCGCTCTCCGACCGCGACATGGCGTTCAGCTATTGCCTGCTTGAAGCACCCATGCCGCTCAACGACTATGTGGCGCATCTGCGACTGCGGCCGGTGACAGATGGCAATCGCTGCCTTATCACCTGGGAATCGCATTTCGAGCCGCCGCCGGCTCAGGCGCAATCACTGACGCAACTTGTCGCCACCGCCATCTATGAGGCTGGCATCACCGCCCTGCAGGCGCATTTCGGCGGCGCGCGGCCAAGGATGCCCCAGGCGATTCACGTCCCGCCGGTTCGTCCGATCGCCCCGTCTTCGCCCCCCGTTGGATCGGCCGCAGCTCTCCGCACGCGAGGCATCATGGTGCGCGCCTATGGTGGGCCGGAGGTGCTGGAGCCCGTCGAGATCGACGTGCCGCCGCCCGCCGCCGGCGAGATCCGCCTGCGCCACGACGCCATCGGCGTCAATTTCCTCGACCTCCATTGCCGCGCCGGCGACTTTCCGATGCTGGCCTTGCCTGGCGTGCCGGGCGTCGAAGGGGCGGGTGTCATCACGGAAATCGGCGCGGGTGTCACGGATCTGCGGCCTGGCAAGCGCGTGGTCTATGCTGGCATGCCGCTTGGCGCCTATGCCGGCCATCGCCTGTTGCCGGCGGAGATCGCCATCCCGCTGCCGGACGATATTGACGCGCCGGTTGCGGCCGCAACTTTCCTGAAAGGGTTGATGGCCGACGCGCTGCTCCATGACGTCCATCCCTTGCGCAGCGGCGAGCGTATCTTCATCCGTGCCGCCGCCGGCGGTGTCGGCATGATCCTCGCCCAGATGGCGCGGGCCGCCGGTGCCCATGTCATCGGCGCGGTCTCCAGTACCGACAAGGTGGCGGCAGCACGGGAAGCCGGCTGCCACGAAATCGTCGTAACGCGCGGGGATGATGGAATGCGCGACCTTTGCCAGACCATCGACGCGGTCTTCGACGGTATCGGCCGCGACACTTATGAGGAGTCGCTCACACTCCTCGCCCCGCGTGGCCATCTCATCGTCTATGGACAGAGCTCCGGCCCGCTGGGGCCGCGCAATCTCGACGCCCTGGCCGACAATGCGCTGACCCTGTCGCGCCCCAACCTTGCCCATTACATGGCAAGCCGCCGCGAGATCGAAGAGCGCGCCCGGCGCCTGTTCGATTTCATCCGGCGCGGCGTGATCGCACCGCGGATAACGACCTTCACGCTGGCGGATGCCGCCGCGGCGCATCGGCAATTGGCAACCGGCGCCAATATCGGCTCGATCGTGCTGGTGCCCTGAACCGGGCCGCCCGCCCAAAAGAAAAAGGGGCGGAACAGCCGACGGCCGTTCCGCCCCTTGTCGAGGGTTGCTTACTTGTCCTGATGCGCGCCGAGCTGTGCAAACCGGGCGCTGCCCGATTGCTTCATCTGGAAGGCGACCAGCGCCCCCAGCACGCCGGCGATCGGCACCAGGACGGGGAGGCCGATGGCCAATGCCGGCGAGGCACCGGTCAGCACGTCGAAATGCGTCACCACCTGATAGGCGATGACGGCGAGCGCCACGCCGGACAGCAGGGGCATCAGCATCGTCTTGAAGGCGGAACCACCCAGCTGCGGCTGGCGGCGAAAGAAGACGATCACCGCGAAGGACACGATCGCCATCAGGGTGATAACGCTGAGTGTCGCAAGGTTGGTGAGCCAGGCGAAGAGGCCCAGCACCGGATCCTGCGCCGTCACGATGAAGATGGCGAGGATGACGACGCCCAGCACGGTCTGAAGGACCGAGCCGATATGCGGGCTCTGATGCTCGTTATGCGTCTTCCCCAGATGCGCCGGCAGCAGGCCCTCGCGGCCCAGCACATAGAAGTAACGGGCGGCGGCATTGTGGAAGGCCAGGAGTGCTGCAAACACGCTGGAGATCAGCAGCAGGCTGATGACCGCGGTGAGCCACGACCCGACATATTGGTCGGAAAGCACGAAGATGAAGGTGGTCGGGTCGGCGAGGCCGCCCAGCGTTTCCATCAGCTTGCTCGACCCCGTGCCGATCACCATGCACCAGGTGGTGAAGGCATAGAAGATGCCGATGACGAGCACGGACAGATAGGTGGCCCGCGGCACGGTGCGTTCCGGATCGCGCGCTTCCTCGCTGTAGATCGTGGTCGCCTCGAACCCCATGAAGGCCGCAAAGCAGAGCAGCATGCCAATGATCGGCTCGCCGGTCATGAAGGCCGACGGGGTAAAGCTGACGGTCGAGACGCCTTCCGGTCCGCCATTTCCGAGGATGGCGAAATCGAGCAGCACGACGATCAGGTATTCGGCCGCCACGAGGATGGCGAGGATCTTGGCCGACAGGTCGATCTTCAGATAGCCGAAGATGCCGACCAGCGCCCACGATGCCAGCGCCCATACCCACCAGGGCTGGTCGATGGCGCCGCCGGACATGCCGGCGACCGTACCGGCCGCCACCGCGCCGAACAGGCCATAAAGCCCGACCTGCATGGCGTTGTAGGCCAGCACCGCGATGTAGGCGGCGGCACCGCCGGCGACACCGCCGAGGCCCCGCGCCGTGAAGGCATAGAAGGAACCGGCATTGGAGATGTGCTGCGCCATGGTGGTGTAGCCGACCGAGAAGACCAGCAGGATCGCCATGACGATGAGCACGGCCAACGGGACACCGACACCGTTGCCGAGCAGCATGGCGATCGGATAGCCGCCGGCCACAGCCGTCAGGGGTGCTGCGGCGGATACGACGAAGAAGGTAACGGCGGCAACGCCTAGCGCGTTACGTCGCAACCTGTCGGTGGATGTGATGTCGGTCATTCTTCCCCTCCTGTGACGCTGGCGGGACCGAACGATCTCGTGCCCACCGCAACCCCGTTTTTGTCGGCCGATGCAGCATTCGCCGCAGGGCACACTGGACCGTTTCCGCCTGAGAGTTCTCAGGCGCGACGGTCTTCGTTATTCATTCGATGTCGAACGATAACGCGAATGAAAATCCGTGGCAAGAGATCAAGATGGAAAATTGTCGCGGGCCGATTGGCCTATTATGAGCGGCGATGGACGATGCTATAAGAATGCCCGCCCGACACCCCAAACCTGACCATCTGATCGGAGTTCAGCGCTTTGACCAAAGACCGACGACCTGCCACCCGCGCTGCTGCGCCCGCGAAGGCTGCCGTGGAAACGCCGTCGAAATCATCGCTTGCCGCTGCTGCGCTGCGGAAGCCGAGTGGAAAGCCGCTGAAGAAGCCCCAGAAAAAGCCATTGGCCGAAGTATTGGGCGAGAAACGCGTTGCGGGCCTGCGCATCAATCTCGATTCGATGGCTCTGGTTTCCAACATCCACCGCGCCTCCGGCTTTATCCGCGATCATTTCGAGCGCGCGGTGCTGCAGGAGGCCGATTTACATTGGTCCGCCTTCGTCACCATGTGGTGCCTGTGGATCTATGGCGAGCTGGAAACAAGGCGACTGGCGGCCGAAGCGGGGGTCGCCAAGAGCACGCTTTCCAGCATTCTCAACATGCTGGAGGGACGCAAGCTGGTGCGCCGGCGCACCAACGAGCTGGAGCGGCGCCTCGTCATCGTCAACCTTACGGCTACGGGGGCCGAGCTGATCAGCAGCCTCTTCCCCAAATTCAATGCGGAGGAAACGCGCATCGTCGCGCGCCTTTCCCCTAAGCAGATGCAGGCGGCGACCGATGCCATCCGCCTCATTCTCGCCACCATCGCCGACCTCGACGGCATCGCCGAATCCGAATAAGCGACGATCGGTCGCGGCTCCTGCTTGACTCGGCGAGAGTGCTTCGCATAATTATTCGACGTCGAACGATTTATGCGGGAGCGGCAGTGGCATGAAGGCGCTGGTCGAAGGGGTTGAGGTTGACGTTCGCCACTGGATCGACGGCAAGCGCGTCGGCAGTGCCGCCTCCTTTGCCAGCATTTCGCCGATCGACGAGCAGAATATCGCCGACATGTCGGCGGGGGGCGAAAGTGAGATCGACCAGGCTGTGACGGCCGCACAGGCGGCGTTTCAAAACTGGAAGAAAACCAGCCCCGCCGAACGCGCTGCCTATCTCCACAAAATCGCCGACATTGTCGAAGCCCGCGTCGAGCAGCTGGCGGTGGTGGAAACCCGCGACAATGGCTCGCTGCTGCGCTCGCACCGCCGGGGCGTGATGCCGCGCGTCGCCATGAATTTCCGCTTCTTTGCCGATTGGCTGACGCAGCTCGAGCACCCCGATTTCGACGTGCGCGGCCATCGCAACCATATTTCCTATGATCCCAGCGGTGTGGCCGGCATCATCACGCCGTGGAACGCGCCCTTGATGTTGGGCACCTGGCGCATCGCCCCGGCCTTGGCCGCCGGTTGCACCGTCGTCTACAAACCGCCGGAATGGGCGCCGCTCACGGCCTCGCTCCTGGCCGACATCACTGCCGAGGCAGGTCTCCCGGCCGGTGTTTTCAACGTGGTGCAGGGTATCGGTCGCGAGGCCGGTGCCGCTCTTTCGCGCCATCCGAAGGTGCGGCGCTTGAGCTTTACCGGCTCGGTGCCGACGGCCCGCACGATTGCCGCCGCCGCTGCCCCCAATCTGGTGCCACTCTCCTTTGAGCTTGGCGGCAAGTCGCCCTTCATCGTCTTTGCCGATTGCGACTTCGACCTTGCCGTCAACACGGCCATCGGCCAATACGACAATGCGGGGCAGGTCTGCCTGGCCGGCACGCGCATCCTGGTGGAGGAGAGCATCCGCGACAAGTTCCAGGAAGCCTTCATCGCCAAGGCAAGGAATATCCGCCAGGGCGACCCCCGCGACGAGGCCAGCGACATCGGCCCGCAGATCAGCCGGACGCATTTCGACCGCGTCAGTGGCTTCGTCGAGCGGGCCAAGGCTGCCGGCATGAAGCCCGTGATCGGCGGTGGCCCAAATACGGATCTGGGCGGTCTCTATTTCCGCCCGACCCTCTTTGCCGATCCGACGCCGGGTTCCGAAATCCTGCGCGACGAAGTGTTCGGGCCGGTGCTCTGCCTGCAATCCTTCAAGGACGAGGCGCAAGCCATCGCCATGGCCAACGACACCGAATATGGCCTTGCCGCCGTGGTGATGACCGGCGACCCCGCCCGTGCCGAACGCATTACCGGGGCGGTGAATGCGGGCCTCGTCTGGAACAATTGCTTCTTCGTGCGCGATCTCAGGCAGGCTTTCGGCGGCAATGGCAAGTCCGGCATCGGCCGCGAGGGCGGCAGCTGGTCGTTCGATTTCTATTGCGACGTCAAGAACAGCGTATATGCGCCGAATGGCTGGAGGAAATGATGGGTGAAGTCGTCGGTTGCGGGCTCCTCGCCCATGTTCCCACCGTCATGCTGCCGGAGCATATCCGCCACGAGCTCAACAACGGCAGTGATTTCACCGTCGTCGAAGGCTTTCATCGCCTGAAGCACGAAGTGCTGGAGAAGCTCGATTACGACACCGTCGTCGTGCTCGATTCGCATTGGTTCACCACGGTCGAATTCGTCATCACCAGCGAAGCGCGGCGCAAGGGCAAATACACCTCCGACGAATTGCCGCGCGGCATGAGCCAGGTGCCCTACGATCTTCCAGGCGACCCGGCCTTCGCCGAACTGGTGGCGAGCAAGGCCAAGAAGCACGGCACCTGGATCACGCCGATCGCCGATCCGTGCCTCCCCATCCAGTATGCCACCGTCAACGTGGCGGCCTATCTGCAGAAGGGCAGCGAATCCTGGCTCTCCATGAGCTGCGCCCAGACCGGCGAGACCGAGGATTTCCTGCGGGTGGGTCGCGCCCTCGGCGAGGCCATCGCGGAAAGCGGCAAGAAGGTTCTGCTGCTGGCGTCCGGCGCCATGAGCCACAAATTCTGGCCGCTGCAGAAGCTGCGGGCACATGAGGCGGCCGGGGTCGAGCATATCTTCAGCCCGGAACATTCGGCGGCCGATCTGGAGCGGATCGAATGGTTCAAGGCCGGCAACCATGCCGCTGTCATCAAGACCATGCCGGAATTCCTGAAATTCAAGCCGGAAGCCAATTTCGGCCATTATCTGATGATGGCGGCGGCCCTGGGCGAGGAGAAGCTCAGCGCGCCCGGCCGTCTCTTCAGCAATTACGAAAATTCGATCGGCACCGGTCAGGTGCATATCTGGTTCGACCGGCCGCGGGATGGCTGGACCGGCAAGGCCAAGGCAGCGGAATAAGACTGCCCGCCGACAAAGCAAGAGAATTGGGAGGTTGATGTGACCGAATACCGACGCATTCTGCTGGGCGGCGCTGTCGTCGAGACCGAGCGCCAGGGCGAAGAACTGGTGGCGCGCGATGGCCGCCGCGTCGCCATCAAGGACGCCATTCATTTGCCGCCCGTCCAGCCCGGCAAGATCATTGCCGTGCATTTGAACCATGTCAGCCGCGTTCACGAATTCCAGATCAAGCTCTCGGCCACACCGACCTATTTCCAGAAGCCCACCTCGGCGCTCAATTCGCATCTCGGCGAGATCGTGCGGCCCAAGGGCTGCAAATGGCTGAATTATGAGGGCGAGGTCGCCATCGTCATCGGCAAGCGCGCCCGCAACATCTCCCAAGCCGAGGCCGGCGCCTATATCGCCGGCTATACGGTCGCCAACGATTTCGGCCTCCATGATTTCCGCGACACCGATGCCGGCTCCATGCTGCGCGTCAAGGGCAGCGACACGCTCTGCCCGCTGGGGCCGGGCTTCGTCACCGGCTGGGATTTCCACAACAAGTACCTGCGCACCTATGTCAACGGCGTGCTCAAGCAGGACGGCAACACCGCCGAGATGACCTGGGACATGCATTATCTGGTGGCTGACATCGCCCGCAACATCACGCTTGAGCCGGGCGACGTGCTCCTCTCCGGGACGCCGGCCAATTCGCGCCCCGTGCAGCCGGGCGATCTGGTCGAGGTCGAAGTCGAAGGCTTAGGGAGGCTCTCCAACCGCGTGGTCGAAGGGCCGGAACCGATCCGCAGCGATGTCGGCGCGCAGCCGACCGAATCCGAGGAAGTGCTCTCCACGGCCTTGGGCGGCGATTGGGAATTCCGCGGCATCCGCGCCCCGAAGAAACCCGGCCAGTAAGGAGGGCGCCGCCATGACCGAGCCCAAAGGCTTCTTCTATCCGCGCAGCCAGAGCGGCCAGTCGAGCCTGCTGCCGCCGCCGCCCTGGCATTATGCCGGCGATCTCCTCACCGTCGAATACCGCACCGACCCCAAGCTCATCGCCGACATCCTGCCGACACCGCTGACGCTGGCGGCCGAAGATCCCGGCGCCGTGGCGCTCATCTGGGCCGATTGGCAATCCTGCGGCGGCGACAGGCAAGAGATGCTCGATCCCGTGCGCGCGCAGTATAAGGAGGCCTTCGCCGTCGTGCGCTGCACCTTCGAAGGCCGCACATATTCGCGCTGCATCTATATCTGGGTCGACAAGGATTTCGCCATGCTGCGCGGCATCCACCAGGGTTATCCGAAGAAGTTCGGCTCGATCCATATGACGCGGCCGCATCCCTTCGCCCCGGCGCCGCAGGTGGCGGCCGGTGGCACGTTCGGCGCGACACTCGCTGCCGCCGACCGGCGCCTCGCCGAAGCCGTCATCACCCTGACCGGCCCCGCCGAGAAGAACGGCTTCGTCAACGGCCATCCGATGGCCCATCACCGCTGGCTGCCCGCCATCGACGGAAAGGGTGACGCCCATGCGGAGCTCATCGAATCGACCGGCGCCAAGTTCGAGGGCGGCCAGCCATTCGCGGCCCGTGTCGATCATTTCGCCCTGTTCGACTCGCCCACCGAAGAGCTGGCGCATCTGAAGCCCAAGGAAATCATCGGCGGCTATTACCGGCAGATCGGGGTCGTCTGGAATGGCGGCAAGTCGCTGGTGCCGAAGATCGGCGCCTGACAGCCCACCCGCCTCACGCAGCTATCGCAACGCAAGGGTTCCGCCATGACGAGTTTCAATCCTTCCGATGACGGCCATGCCGATCTTTCGGCCCACGACACCTTCCTCTCCGGCGCGCCGCACAACACCTTCGCGCGCCTCCGCCGCGAGGATCCGCTGGCCTGGAGCGAGATGAAGGGTGGCAAGGGTTTCTGGTCGCTGACGCGCCATGCCGACATTCTTGACCTCAACAAGAACTACGAATTGCTGAGTTCGGCCCGCGGCATCCGCATGGAAGACCAGACCTATGAGGAATATCTGGCCCGCCGCACCTTCCAGGAAACCGATCCACCCGAACATTCACGCACCCGCGTGCTGGTGGCCAAAGCCTTCTCGAAGCCGGTCGTGGCGCAGTTCGACCAGCAGATCCGCAGCATCTGCGACCAGATTCTCGACAGCGTGCTGGAACGCGGCAGCTTCGATGCCACCAAGGACATCGCCCGCCAATTGCCGATGCGCATGCTGGGCCAGATCCTCGGCACGCCGGACGAGGATCTCGACTGGTTGGTGGAGAAGGGCGACCAGCTCATCGCCAACACCGATCCGGAATTCACCAGCCTCGTGCTCGACAAGGCCGATACGGAGGCCTATCGGCTGATGCCTTTCCGCTCGCCGGCAGGTGCCGACCTCTACGAATATGCCAAGAAGCTGATGCGCGACAAGCAGGCCCGTGGCGACACCAATGGCGTGCTGCATCTCATCCTGCAGCCCGACGCCCAGGGCAACGTCATTTCGGAAGCCGAGTTCCGCAACTTCTTCTGCCTGCTGGTGGCCGCCGGCAACGATACGACGCGCTATTCCATCGCCGCTTCGCTCTTTGCCTTGGCCAACCGGCCGCAGCTGATGGACCAGCTCCGCGCCGGCGAAAACAATGTATGGGAGACGGCGCCGGACGAATTCATCCGCTGGGCCTCGCCGACCATGCATTTCCGCCGCACGGCGACGCGCGATTTCGAGCTCCACGGCAAGCAGGTGCGCGAGGGCGACAAGGTCATCTTCTGGTTCGTCTCTGGCAATCGCGACGAAACCGTCTTCGACGATCCTTTTGAGCTTGACCTGTTGCGCGCGCCCAACCGGCATGTATCCTTCGGCCAGGGCGGGCCGCATGTCTGCCTCGGCATGTGGCTGGCAAGGCTCGAGGTCCGCATCCTGCTGCAGGAAATGGTCAAGCGCGTGAAGTCGATCGAACAGACCGGTCCGCATGAATTCCTGCGCTCAAACTTCATCGGCGGTATCAAGCGTCTGCCGGTGCGTATCCAAGCGATTTAAGAAACGAAACGACCAACCAACAAACGTCTAGTCTGGGAGATAACAAATGGCGAGCGGCGAGAGGCTTCGGCTTCTGTTTTGCGATCATCTCAATCTGGCGCGCGGCAAATACCTGCCGGCGGCCAAGATGGGCGACGGCTCGTCGCGTTTCTGCCTCGGCGTTTATGCGGTCAGCTACGCCAAGGATCTCATCCCGGCGCCGGGCTCGAAGATGCTGGAGGGCCTGCCCGATTACGATGCCGTCTACAAGGCGGCCGATATTCGTGCCGGTTGGGAGCCGAACACCAAGGTCGTCATTGCCGATCAATACGACAATGACGGCACGCCGCTGCCGCTCTGCGGTCGTGGTGCCCTGAAGCGCGCCATCGCCGATTGGCAGAAACTGGGCTTCTCGCCCAAGGTCGGGCTGGAGCTCGAGGCCTATGCCTTCGTGCGCAATGCGGAGGGGAAATGGGTCCCCTATGACACGCCCGGCGCCTTCGTCTACTCGACCGGCCCCTTTACCGATCCGCAGGGCTTCACCAACGCGATCTGGGAAAAAGCGACCGCCGCCGGCTTCCGCATCGACTGCTTCACCTCGGAATATGATTCGCCGCAATTCGAATTCACGCTGACCTATGACGAGGCGCTGAGGGCCGTCGACGACGTCTTCCTCTTCCGGCTCCTCGCGCGTGAAGTGGCGTGGCAGCACGGTGTCCTTCTCACCTTCATGCCCAAGCCCATCCTGAACCTTGCCGGCAGCGGCCTGCACGTGAATTTCAGCTTCAACGACGAGAACGGCCGCAATGCCATCGGCGATGCGACCGATCCCGCCAAGATGCCGGCGCTGACGCGCGGCTGCATCGCGGGGCTGATGCATCACCATGCCGGCATGGCCGGGCTCATCGCCCCCAGCGTGAACTCCTACGACCGGTTGAAGCCGGCGAGCCTTTCCGGCTTCTGGCGCAATTGGGGTGTCGATCATCGTGGCGTCACCACGCGCCTCTCTGCCGAAGGCGGCGCCAAGTCGCGCATCGAACATCGCATGGCCGACGGCATGGCCAATCCCTATACGATGGTGGCGACGATCCTGCAGGCGGCGAGGCTCGGTTTCGTCAACAATTATGCCCTGGCCCCCTCGGAAACCAGCGATTGCCTGGGCTCCCAGAATGCCAAGGATGGCGTCTCGGAAAACCTGACCGGCGCCCTCAACGCCCTGGTGGCCGACGAGGCCCTGGTCAAGGCGGTCGGTCAGGGATTGGTGGATAACCATGTCTTTGTGAAGCATCATGAGGTCGAGCGCGTTGCGGGGCTCGAAGGCGATGCCTTGCGCGACTATTATATCAACTTCATCTAGGCAGCGATTGGGGAAGGCAGTATGCCGAAAGTCACCTGGATCCTCGGCGACGGGCGCGAAATCAGCGCGCAAGTCGCCATCGGCCACAATCTGATGGAAGCGGCCGTGGCCAACAATGTGCCCGATGTCATCGGCGAATGCGGCGGCTGCCTCTCCTGCGCCACCTGCCATGTCTATGTCGATCCGGCCTGGGAAGCCAAGACCGGAAAGCCCGGCGAAATGGAAAACGACATGCTGGAAATCACGACGGCCGAACGCAAGAGCAACAGCCGCCTCTCCTGCCAGATCGTCGCCAGCGAAGAACTCGACGGCCTGGTCCTGCACGTGCCGCATCTCTGAGCAGCAGGGCATGAGCGATCCCATCGTTCTGGTCGGGGCCGGGCAGGCCAGCGCATCCTGCGCCGCCAAGCTCCGCGCCCTCGGCTATGATGGTCCGCTTGTGGTCCTCGGCGACGAGCCGGCGGCTCCCTATCAGCGGCCGCCGCTCTCCAAGAAATACGTCTCGGGCGAACTGGCGCTTGAACGGCTCTTCCTGCGCCCGCTCTCCTGGTATGACGAGCAGAAGATCGAGCTCCGCCTCGGTCAGCGAGCCACCGCTTTGCATCCGGATCGGCATGAACTGGTGCTGGGCGACGGCTCGACGCTCCGTTATGCCCAAATGCTGCTTGCCACCGGTTCACGCCCCCGGCGATTACCACCTGAGATCGGCGGCGGCCTGGCCGGCGTCTTCACGGTGCG
This sequence comes from Dongia sp., assembly GCF_041906375.1. GTDB lineage: Bacteria > Pseudomonadota > Alphaproteobacteria > Dongiales > Dongiaceae > Dongia. The sequence continues at coordinate 192,710 of NZ_JAYRJJ010000001.1, forward strand.
TAACCTTGCCGATGCCGATGCCATCGCGCCGGCCTTGAAGGCGGGCGCGCGGCTGCTCGTCATCGGCGGCGGCTATATCGGCCTTGAAGCCGCGGCGGTGGCTGCGCTCAAGGGCCTCGACGTCACGGTCATCGAGATGGCCGACCGCATCCTCCAGCGCGTGGCGGCGGCACCCACTTCCGACTTCTTCCGGGCGCTCCATCAGGCGCATGGGGTCAAGATCCGCGAAGCGACCGGCCTTGCCGAACTCATTGGTGAAAAAGGCCGCCTCACCGGCGCCAGGCTGAAGGACGGAACGGTGCTTCCCGCCGACCTTGCCATCGTCGGCATCGGCATCCTGCCCAATGACGATCTGGCGAAGGAGGCGGGGCTTGCCGTCGATGGCGGCATCCTGGTCGACGGACAATGCCGCACCAATGCGCCCGACGTGTTTGCGGCCGGCGACTGTGCGAACTTCATGTGGCGCGGAATGCGCACGCGGCTCGAATCCGTTCAGAACGCCATCGACCAGGCTGAGCACGTAGCCAGTATCATCATGGGCGGGGCCACCGATTACGACCCGAAGCCCTGGTTCTGGTCCGATCAATATGACGTCAAGCTGCAGATTGCCGGCCTCAATCGCGGCTATGACAGCACGGTGGTGCGCCCCGGCAAGCGTCCTGGTACGCAATCGGTCTGGTACTTCCGGGGGGCGCAGCTGCTCGCCGTTGACGCGATGAACGACGCTCTGGCCTATGCGTTCGGCAAGAAGGCGATCGAAGCCGGCAGATCTCCCGACCCCAAAGCACTGGCCGATCCCAATTCCGACCTCAAATCCGTGCTCGCTTAGATAGCCCCTCTCCCCAGAAGGGTGAGGGGACGATCTCCAGACACCTTTACGAACCGGCCTGAATTTCGCATTGTCGCCGCTATCGACGATTTGAAAGCGACTCAAGGCGATGGATACGCAACCCACGGGTGCCACGGGGCACGGCTTCTCGGCGCAGGCCTTTTCGGCAGGACTTCTTGCGGCCTTCGTCGGCTTTGCCTCTTCCTTTGCCGTGATCATCCAGGGCCTCACCGCCGTGGGCGCCAGCCAGCAGGAGGCGGCTTCGGGGCTGATGGCGCTTTCCATTGCCATGGGGCTTTGCGGCATCCTGCTCAGCTTCAAGACACGCCAGCCGATCAGCATCGCCTGGTCGACACCCGGTGCGGCACTCCTCGCCTCGACCGCGGCCCCCGAAGGCGGCTTTGCCGTCGCGGTCGGCGCTTTTCTGGTCTCCAGCCTGCTCATCATCATCGCCGGGTTGTGGAAGCCCTTGGGCCGTGCCGTGGCCGCGATCCCGGCGCCGCTCGCCAATGCCATGCTGGCGGGCGTCCTCCTGCATCTCTGTCTGGCGCCGGTTGAGGCCGTGGCGGATTCGCCGGTCTTGGGTTTGGCCATCGTCCTAACCTGGGCTCTGGTCGCGAAATGGCGGCGGCTCCTCGCCGTGCCCGCTGCCGTCATCGTCACCGTGATCATCATCGCGCTCACCGTCGACGTGTCGCATCTCGATGTTACGGCGCTGTGGCCGCAGCCGATCTGGGTGATGCCGCAATTCACGCCGGCAGCGGTCGTCGGCATCGCCTTGCCGCTCTTCATCGTCACCATGGCTTCGCAGAACATTCCCGGCATCGCCGTCCTCAACGTCAACGGCTACCGTCCGGATCCCGGTCCTCTCTTCAGCGTGACCGGTCTCTTCAGTCTCCTTGCCGCCCCCTTCGGCGGCCATGCGGTCAATCTGGCCGCCATCACCGCGGCCCTTTGCGCCGGCCACGACGCGCACCCGGATCCGGCGCGGCGCTATTGGGCGGCGGCGGCCTCAGGCGCGTTCTATGTCCTGTTCGGCCTCGCGGCCGGTGCCGCCACCGCCTTCATCAGCGCCGCACCGCCGATCCTCATCCAGGCGGTGGCGGGCCTCGCTTTGCTGGGCGCACTCGGTTCGGCGATGCTCGGCGCCGTCGCGGAGGCGAAGGACCGCGAGGCGGCGATCATCACCTTTATCGTCACGGCGTCCGGTTTCAGCTTCTTCGGCATCAGCGGCGCCTTCTGGGGTCTGCTGGCCGGCGGTGCCGTCTATGCGCTGACCCATTGGCGGGTGCAGCGCTAGGCCTCAGTGCTTGCGGGCCTGGACCAGATTGGCAATGACCGTGGCCTCGCCCAGCGCCTTGCACGCCTCCATGCGGTGGAGACCGCTCACCAGCACGAAGCGTTCCTTGTCGGCCCTGACCAGGATCGGCACTTGTTGCCCTTGCTCGGCGATGCTCAGCGCCAATTCCTCGACCTTGGCCGCATCGACCGGCACGCGCAGGGCGGCCGGCACATAGATGTCGGCGATCTTGACCTTGACGGGCTTCATTCTTGCCTGGCTCCTGCAATTCGTTTTGGTCCCATGGACCGCTTGCACCATATCGCCAAGCAGGCCCGGAAACAAAACGTCATGAAATCACGTCGCGCGGGTCCGGCCGCCATTTGTCGTTTGATGTCTTTTTTCGCCCCCAGACACATCCAGACATGATGTCAGGGCACATGCGCGCGCAAAAGCATGCGACTGCCGGGCTCCGATTCCAATGAACGCAATTCCTTAGCGCCGATTATATTTTTTTGTTTCTCCAGCGCCTGGAAATGCCCGCTAACATATTGAAATAATGGTGGCATATTTCCTGCGACAAGCGCGGGCGGATGGCGGCGGGTGGCGTTGCGCGGTGCCCGGGACCGGGTCACGAAACATGCCGGCATCCTTAACCCGAACGGAGGAGTACTCCATGATCTCAACCAGCTACAGCACAGCGGGGCCAAGTTCGGCCGCGCTGAGCCAGATGCGCCAACAGATGTTCGCCAAGCTCGATGCCAACGAAGATAGCGGCGTCGACAAAGCGGAATTCCTGAGCGGGGCGGGTGTCAGTACAAGCGACACCGGCTCCTCGAAGGAATCGCTGGCGACGCAGCTGTTCAACAGCTTCGACAGCGATAGCGACGGCAAACTGACGCAGGACGAACTGGAAAGTGGTTTCCAGAAGTTGAGCGATCAGATGCGCGCGACGCTGATCCAGCAGCAAGAGGCGTCGCGGCCACAACCGCCGTCGCCTGAGCAGATGCTTGCCAAGCTCGACAGCAACGCTGACGGCGGCGTCGATGAAGCCGAATTCATCGCCGGCGCCCCGCAGGATGGTCGCGGTCCCAGCGAATCCGACTTGAAGGAGATGTTTGCCACCTTCGATACGGACAGCGACGGCGCGCTCACCGCCGAGGAACTGGACAGCGGCTTCAAGAACAGCCGTCCGTCCGGTCCCCCGCCAGGTGGCGGTGTCGCCGGGGGGCCGCCTCCGGGTGGCGGTGCCGGTGGTCCGCCGCCGTCATCCGCGTCCTCTACCTCCGCGACGGAGGAAGATGACGAGGACACCCTGCTGGAAATGCTGCAGAAGCGGCTCGAGGAGAGCCAGACGTCCGCGAATGCGAAAAAGGACGATCTGGCCAGCATCCTCAGCAGCTTCCTCAAGCTGCAGGAAACCCAGGTCAGCCAGACTTATTCGGCGACGGCCTGAGGCTTCTTGGTCAACGCCGTCGGCAGCTTTGCTGGCGGCGGGGCTCCGCCGTCGCGTCGGTGGCGGAGCCCTCCTTTCTCCAGGCATTCTCTTGCTCTTGCCCGCGACGACAATCCGCGTCATGACAGACTCACTTACGGTGCCACTCTTCATTCAGGTCCAAATTTCATGCTCGCCATGCCGGCAAGATCCGCCCCGAAGCCCAGCCAATTGCCCCATCTCCTGATCGTCGACGACGATCGCGAACATCGCCTGCTGCTTGGGCGCCTGTTCGGCGATCACGGCTTTCGCGTTTCCCTGGCGCCGGATGGCGGCACCATGCTGAAGATGCTGGATGCGACGCCGCCTGATCTCGTGATCCTCGACCTCATGCTGCCGGACGAGGACGGGCTCTCGCTCTGTCGCCGTATCCGCGCCGAATCCGACCTGCCCATCATCATGCTGAGTGCGCTGGGGCGGGGACCGCACAAGCTCGCCGGCTTTGACATGGGTGCCGACGACTATATCGCCAAGCCCTTTGAGTCGGCTGAACTGGTGGCACGCACCCGGGCCGTTTTGCGCCGCGCCCGCCGCGGCGGCGATGCGCTGCCGGCGGGCCGCAAGGGCGTCAAGCGTGTCTATCGCTTCGAGGGTTGGCGGGTCGATGCCGCCAAGCGCGAGGTGCTGTCGCCGGACAATGTGCTCATCACCCTAACCTCGGGCGAGATCGATCTGCTGCTGGCCTTTGTCGAACATGCCCAGAGCGTGCTCACCCGCGATCATCTGGTCGAACTGACGCGCCATCGCGGCAGCGACGGCAGTGACCGCAGCGTTGATATCCTGGTCAGCCGCATCCGCCGCAAGATCGAACGCAATCCGCGCGCGCCCCGTTTCATCAAGACCGTGCGCAGCGGCGGCTATCTGTTCGCTCCGGCCGTGACGCTCGAATAAGCCATGGCCTGGTGGCGGTTTGCAGGCAGGTTACGGCCGGCCAAATTGTGGCCGGACCGCATCGCCACGCGCATCGCCCTCATGATGATCGCGGCGATGCTGCTGACGCAATGCGTCGGCTATCTGCTTTTCCTGGGTGATCGCAACGGCTGGTGGCCGCAATCGGATCTCGATGCCGCCATCCTGCGCCTACGGGGACCTGTCGAACTAGCCTTGCGCACGCCGCCGGCCGAACGCCGTGCGGTGCTGCGCGCCATCAGCAGCTTCCGGCTCGACGCCAGAGCCACTTTTGATCCGCATGAGTCGATCGCACAGATCCCGCCCATCGAGCGGTTGCGCGATCATATCCTGCGCGCCATGCCGCTTCTCGTTGACCAAGTCCTGGTCGAAGCAAAATTGCCCACACGCACGCCCGGCCCGCCGCCTTTCGGTTTTCCGCAGGATCTCGGCCAGCCGGTGACCTTGTGGCTGCGCCTCAGCGACGGGTCGTGGCTCACCGCCACCCTGCCGCTCGGCGACTTGCTGCCGCCGCCCTTGTTCCGTCCCTGGATGCCTTGGACGGTAGCCTTCCTGGCCATCATCGCCATCTCCCTGCTGGCGGCGCGCGGCATCTCCCGCTCGCTGCGGCGTCTCGCTGGCGCGGCGGAGCAGCTCGGCATCAATATCGGCTCGGTGCCGCTGGCCGAAGCCGGACCGCGCGAAATCCGCTCGGTGACGCGCGCCTTCAACCGCATGCAGGCGCGCCTCCAGCGCTTCGTCGCCGATCGCACGCAGATGCTGGCGGCGATCTCGCACGATCTGCGCACGCCGCTCTCACGCTTGCGCCTCCGGACCGAAAATCTGCCGCCCAGCGCCGACAGCGCCAAGATCCTCGCTGATCTCGATCTGATGGACCGCATGATCGCCGCCACCCTGTCCTTCGCACGCGACGATGTGGCTGGCGAACAGCGGGTGAAGGTCGATCTTGCTTCCCTGGTCCACGCCGTCTGTGACGAAATCGTCGATGCCGGCGGGGTGGCGACTTGTCAGGGGCCCGACTTCCTGGCCATTGACGCGGCTCCGCTTTCGCTCATGCGCGCTGCCACCAATGTGATCGAGAATGCGGTGAAATACGGGTTCGAAGCGCATGTCCGCATCGTTGAAACGACGTCGGGCATCGACATCGCGGTGGCCGATGCCGGACCCGGCATTCCGGTGGCCGAGCACGAGCGGGTCTTCGAGCCCTTCTATCGCCTCGACGCCGCGCGCTCGCCAGATGCCATGGGCAGCAGCACCGGGGGCACCGGCCTGGGTCTTGCCATCGCGCGCCATGTCCTGCGCGCCCATGGCGGCGACGTGAGCTTGCGCAATGCCGAAGCGGGCGGTCTTGTCGTGACACTCCATCTGCCGCGGGCCGGGATCTAGCAATCTTCTGCTGCAATGCGGTGCCCTTTCCACACGCGGTCATTTCGTGCTTTTCTGGCGCCCATGAGTCTCGACCGATCGCAACGCCTCCCGGCGCCCAAGACATCCGCCCTTGCCGGCCAATGGCCCATGCTCGGCTGGCTGGTTCTCTATCTGCTCATCGGCGGTGCGTGGCTCAGTCTGGTGTCGATGGCGGCCGAACCGCAGGCCGATTTCTTCGGCACGCTGCTGGCGCGCTGCCTCGCCCCGGCCAATGCCACCGGCCTGCCGACGCTCATGCTGCTCTGGGCGCTGATGTCGCTCGGCATGATGCTGCCGACCTCGCTTCCCACCCTGCGGCGCTTCGGCGATCTCGTCCGCCAGGGCGGAACGGGACGACCCAGCGCCCGCTTCCTAGCCTTCCTGCTCGCCTATGCCGCGATCTGGCTCGGCTTCTCAATCGCCGCGGCCTTGCTGCAAGTGCTGCTCGCACGGGCGCTGCCACCGGCAGGGCAGCCGATTGTCGCCGTCCTCATCCTGGCTGGCGCCGGCCTCTACCAGTTCAGCCGCCTCAAGCATGCCTGCCTCACGCGCTGCCGGCATCCGATGACCTTCTTCATGGTCAATTGGCGCGACGGGTTGCGGGGTGCAGCCGTGATGGGCCTGAAGCATGGGCGCGATTGCCTCGGCTGCTGCTGGGCCCCGATGCTGCTCTCGCTCATCGGCGGTGCCATGAACCTTGCCTGGATGGGTCTGGGCATGATCCTGATGACGCTTGAAAAACTTGCTGGCACCGGACGCTTCGTCACCGTACCTTTGGGCCTGGTCCTGATCGCGGCCGCGGGGTTTGCCCTCGGGCATCTCTGGTTCGCGGCCTGATCCAAAAAATTCGGGGAGGATATCGAAAATGGAAAAATGGGCGCTCAAGGGTGAGCTGATCCTCAATTGTAGCTGCACGGTGTTCTGTCCTTGCGTCGTCTCGCTCGGCAAGCATCCGCCGACCGAGGGCCAGTGCCAGGGCTGGGCCGGCATCCGCATCGACCAGGGTCATAGCGGCGAAACGGATCTTTCCGGCCTCAACGTCGCCCTTCTGCTCGACATCCCCGGCAATATGGCGCGGGGCAATTGGACCGCTGCCGCCTATATCGACGAGCGCGCATCCGATGCCGCCTATGAAAGGCTCGTCAAGATCTTCAGCGGCAAGGCACGCGGCACCACCGGCCTCTTCTCCATCCTGGTCAGCACCTTCCTCGGCGCCGAGCGCGCACCGGTGAGCTTCGAGCGCGAGGGCGAAAAGCGCCGCCTCGTCGTGCCGAAGAAGATCATCGGCGAGGTCGAGCCCATCGGCGGCAAGGACCCCGGTTCCCATGTCGTCATCAGCAACACCGAATATTGGATGGGGCCCGACATCACCGTCGCCAAGGCAAACCAAGGTCGCGTGCGCGCCTTCGGCCGCGTCTGGGATTTCGATGGCCGCAGCGCCGAGATCTGCGAGATCGACTGGCGCGGGCCCTGACGGCTAGGCGGAAAGAAGCGCCATGACTGCCATCCATAATGAACCGGGCCACGATGACCCTGGCCATGATGAACCGGGCCATGATGACCCTGGACTGCAGCGCAATCCGGCCAATTTCGTGCCCCTCTCGCCCTTGTCCTTCCTGGCGCGGGCGGCGGATGTCTTCCCCGAGCGTCCCGCCATCATCTATGGCGCGCGCCGCTACAATTGGCGCGACGTGCGTGACCGGGCGCTGCGCTTGGCTTCCGCCCTTGCCGGCCATGGTGTCATGCCCGGCGATGTCGTCGCCATGGTGGCCGCCAACACGCCGGAATTGTTCGAGGCGCATTTCGGCGTGCCCCTTTCGGGTGCCATCCTCAACACGATCAACACGCGGCTCGATGTCGATACGGTCGCCTATATCCTCGACCATGGCGGCGCCAAGGTCCTGCTGACCGACACCGAATTCGCGCCCATGGTGCGCGCGGCACTGGCGCGGATGACCGGTGCCAGACCGCTGGTGATCGACATTGTCGATGGTTCGGCCAAGGGCGGCCAGAACCCGGACGATCGGTTGAGCGCCAAGACCTATGACGACTTCATCGCGGCCGGTGATCCGGATTATCTCTGGCATCTGCCCCAGGATGAATGGCAATCGCTCTCGCTCAATTACACCTCGGGCACCAGCGGCCGGCCCAAGGGTGTGCTCTATCACCATCGCGGCGCCTATCTGATGAGCATGGGCACCGTCGTCGGCTGGGGCCACACCTCCCACCCGACTTATCTCTACACCGTGCCGATGTTCCATTGTAACGGCTGGGGCCATGCCTGGACCCTGGCGTTGGTGGCCGGCACTGCCGTGCTCTGCCGCTATGTGGGGGCAAAGGCCATCTTCGACGCCATCGCCGATCATGGCATCACGCATCTGGGTGGGGCCCCCGTGGTGCTGGGCATGCTGGTCAATGCGCCCGCAGATGAACGCCGGCCGCTGCCGCATAAGGTCCAGGTGATGACCGCCGGCGCGCCGCCGCCCAGCGCGGTGCTGGCCAGGATGGCGGAACTGGGTTTCGAGGTGATGCAGGTCTATGGCCTTACCGAGACCTACGGCCATGTCGTGCATTGCGCCTGGCAGGCGGAATGGGACCAACTCCCCTTCGCCGAGCAGGCGGAAATGAAAGCGCGCCAGGGTGTCCGCTTTCCCATCACCGAGGGGCTCGAGCTGCGCGATCCGGAAACAGGCGCCACGCCGCCCGCCGACGGCCAGGCGATGGGCGAAATTCTGCTCCGCGGCAACACGGTCATGAAGGGCTATCACAAAGACAGGGCCGCCACCGAAAAGGCGTTCAAGGACGGCTTCTTCCATTCCGGCGACATCGCCGTGCGTCATCCCAACGGCTATGTCGAGATCAAGGATCGTTTGAAGGACGTCATCATCTCCGGCGGCGAGAATGTCTCCTCGATCGAGATCGAAAGCCGGCTCTTCAAGCATGCCGCCGTGTCGCTGGCCGCCGTCGTCGCCAAGCCCGACCCCAAATGGGGCGAGGTCCCATGCGCCTTCGTCGAACTGAAACCCGGCGCCGACGTCACTGAAGCCGAGCTGATCGCCTTCTGCCGCGAAGCCCTCGCCGGCTTCAAGACACCCAAGCGCGTGATCTTCGGCGAATTACCGAAGACTTCAACCGGCAAGATCCAGAAATTCCTCCTGCGCGAACAGGCAAAGGCATTGTAGGGCTTTACGCCCTGTCAAGAGATGCCATGTCTCGGAATGACATTTAGGAGCGTTCATGTTTGACCACGTCAAATTCGGCGTCAGCGACTATGCCGCGAGCAAAGCCTTCTTCCTCAAGGCCCTGGCGCCGCTTGGCCTGACCGTCCTCGGCGAGGGCGAGCCCAGCTACGGGGTCGAGCTTGGCGCCAAGGGTCCGACGACTTTGTGCCTGTTCGAGACCAAGGAGAAGCCAGCGCATCTTCACCTGGCCTTCATGGCCGAGAGCCGGCAGCAGGTCGACGCCTTTCACCGCGCTGGGCTGGAGGCCGGTGGCAAGGACAATGGCGCGCCGGGCCTGCGTCCGCATTACCACGCAAACTATTATGCAGCTTTCGTGATCGGCCCGGACGGACACAATATCGAAGTCGTGTGCCACGCGCCTGAGGACTGAGCGATCGCGCAGGGAACCGCGGACGACGCCAACCGGCGCGTTCCAGAATTTCCTCCCGCGCCAACAGGCAAAGGGACTCCGATACTCCCTCGCTCCACGAAGTGGGGAGAGGGTTGGGGTGAGGGGTCTATCTGTGCCTCGGTCTGTCGGAGAGACCTACTCCGCGTAATCCGGCTGCTTCGCATCCAGGATCGCGCGGATCTCGGCGAGATGCATGTTCTCCTGGTCGCTCGGATAGTCTTCCCACTGCCGCGCCGTCTTCTCGGCCACTTCCGGGCTGGCGATGTTGAGCTCGCGGCCCGTCGAATAGGCCGTGATCAGCGTCTCCGCCGCGCGTTCGAAGTAATAGAGCAGGTCGAACGCCTCAGCGACACTCGCGGCGGCGGTCAGCACGCCGTGATTGCCCAGCACCATGACCTTGTTCTTGCCAAGGCACGTCGAGAGCCTCTCCGCCTCGTCGCCCAGCCCCATGCCGTCGAAACCCATGTCATAGGAGATGCGGTTATAGAAGCGCATCGTGTTCTGGTCGATCGGCGGCATGCTGGGGTCCTTGAGGCAGGCCAGCGCCAGCGCATATTTCGAATGCACATGGAGGACACAGCGCGCATGGGGCGCGTTGCGATGGATGGCGCTGTGAATCGCCCAGGCGGTGGGGTCCGGCGCATTGGGCTGGTCCATCGTCGTGGGGTCGTTGGCGTCAAGCAGGATGAGGTCACTGGCCTTGATGCGCGAAAAATGCTTGCCGCAGGGATTGACCAGGAACTGGCTGCCATCGTCCGAGACGGCGAGGCTGAAATGGTTGGCGACGCCTTCATGCATGTTGAGTTCGGCCGTCCAGCGGAAGGCGGCGGCCAGCTGGCAGCGTTCTTCGTAATGCGAATTGTCGAGCCGGGCTTTAGCAGGAATACGCGCAACCGAAGACATCATCTGCTCCTGAAAATTGGCTGGGAACGGGTCGGCGTCGAGTATGCGACAGCCTCCTCAAGCGGTCAAATGGACCATTCTTGCGCCATATCCAGGCATTCCAATTACGTATCGCCCGACCGTGCTGCCCGGCGCTAGACTTGCCGCCAAGCGAAACAGTCTTGTGCAGGGGAAGACATGTCGGCGGATCTGGCTACGGCGCCCACAATGCAGATTTTCAAGGACGCGCGCAAAGCGACCTATCTCAATCCGGAAGGATCTGACCGACCGCTGAAAAGTCCGCTGCCGAAATCGACTCTCGTGAAGGCACGCGGCTACCGCAAGCAGCGCCTGGTCGACCAGGTGGTGAAGCATGATTGCGCCGCGATCCTGCTCTACGACCCGATCAACATCCGCTATGCGACCGACCTTTCCAACATGCAGCTCTGGGCGACGCACAACCCGTTCCACTACGCGCTGCTCTTTGCCGACGGCCACGCCATCGAATTCGCCTATCGCGGTGCCGAGCATCTGGCGGACGGGTTCGAGACGGTGAACGAGGTCCGCCCCGGCAACGCCTGGTTCTACATGTACACCGCCGACCGGCTGCAGGAACGCGTCGACGCCTGGGCCGATGAACTGGTCTCGATCTTGCACGAACGCAATGGCGGCAATATGCGCCCCCATGGATTGAGACTGGCTATTGATAAGCTCGATCCGCCCGGCGTCGATGCGCTCAGGAAACGCGGCGTCACCGTGGTCGAAGGCCAGGCCCTCACCGAAATCGCACGTTCAATCAAGAGTGAGGAAGAATTGGAACTGATGCGCTGGACCGTGCGCGTCTGCGAGGCCGGCATGGCGCGGCTCTACGATCATTCGCTGCCCGGCAAGACGGAACAGGAAATCTGGGCCGAGCTTCACTATGAAAACATCCGCTCCGGGGGCGAATGGCTGGAAACGCGGCTCCTCACCGTGGGGACCCGCACCAATCCCTGGTTCCAGGAATGCTCGGACCATGTCGCCAAACTTGGCGACATGCTGGGTTTCGACACCGACATGATCGGCCCCTATGGCTATTGCGCCGACCTCTCGCGCTCCTGGACCATCGGCCACACGAAGATGAAGCCGCATCAGCGCGATCACTATCTGGCCGCCCGCGAGCAGATCGAGCACAATCTGGCGCTGCTCAAGGCGGGCTTGAGCTTCGACGAATTCAACGCCAAGAGCTGGCGCATCCCCGACAAATATGTGGCCTGCCGCTATTCCGTGGTGCTGCATGGCGTGGGCCTCGCCGACGAATATCCCTCGATCCCGCTGCACCCCGATTGGCAGGCCGCCTATAAGGGCATCTTCCAGGAGAACATGACCGTCTGCGTCGAAAGCCTCATCGGCGAAGAAGGGAAGGGCGAATGCGTGAAACTGGAAACGCAGGTCGTCATCACCGCGAAAGGCGCCCAGCGTCTCGACAGTTTCCCATGGGAAGAGGTGTAGGCGCCCGCCCCCCCTCTCTAACTCTCCCCCCTTAAGGTGGGAGAGGATTGCACCGAGCTCTGGTCTAACTCCTCCCACCTTCAGGGGGGAGGCCCGTCGGCGAATTGCGTCGGCGGGAGGGGGGCGGGGCCAGTCTCGTTCTCGCCATTCTATTGCATCAAATGGCCATCCCAGCCACTATGTTCCCAATTTGTTCTTGACAGATGCAATAGGAATGTGGTACTAATACTCTGGCGCGCATTTAACACGGGATGGCTGGCTCGCGACCGGTCATCTGCAATCACTCGGTTGTCTCCGGCGCAAGCCGTTCCGGTCCAAAAGCCGGCGCGGCGCAGGTCGGCTCCGGCGTCGGGATTCCCGACGCCCCTCCGCCCGCGAGGTGAAAGACGGGCCCCGGATCATGGGTGAAGGATCCCCACGTGGGATCACGTGGCTAAACAGATTCCACCGTGGCGCACCTGGGAAAAGTGCGCTCCCGCGAGCCGCCCGGGAAACGCGGCTTCCCTTGGATGGGTGGGAAAACCCGTCTCCCCGGACCACGACGGGAAACGCGGTCCCCTGGAGCGGCAGGTCTCCGCTCAACGGTTCGCCGGCCGCCGAAAAGGGCCGCATCCGCTGCCCGAGTGATTACAGATGATCGGTGGAAAAATTGCTCAGTCTGTTTCCGGCAGCCGTTCGACCAGCACCTTGTCGACGCGGCGGCCATCGAGATCGACGACTTCGATGCGGAAACCGTTATAGGTGAGGCTTTCGCCGACTTTCGGCACGCGCCCCAGGCGGTGCAGCACCAGCCCGGCGATGGTCGCATAATCGGCATGGACGAAACCGCTGGCGCCGATGCGGCGTTCGACGTCGATGAGGCGCGTGCGGCCGTCGATCAGCCACGAGCCTTCGGCGCGTTCGGCGATAGCGTCGTCTTCGGTTGCACCTTCGGCCATCTCGCCGGCGATGACGGTGAAGATGTCGGATTGCGTGACGATGCCCTCGACGCTGCCATATTCGTCGAGCACCACCGCCATATGGCTGGGCGATCCGCGGAAGAGTTCAAGCAGGCGCAGGATCGTCGTCGTCTCATGGAGAGTCAGCGGCGGCTTGGCGCAGGCCTGCGGGTCGATGGCGGCACCGCTTGCCACCTGATGCAGCAGATCCTTGGTGTGCACCACGCCCACCACTTCATCGACATTGCCCGCACAGAGCAGCAGGCGTGTGTGCTGGCTGTCGCTGATCTGCTGGATCATGCTCGGCACCGGATCGTTGATGTCGATCCAATCGATATCCGGGCGCGGCGTCATGATGGAGCGGATGGAATAGTCGGCCAGATGCAGCACGCGGTCGATCATGTGCCGCTCTTCCTCGGCGAAGATGCCGGTCTCGGCGCCTTCGGCGACCATGCTCTTCACTTCCTCTTCCGTCACCGCCTGGTCCCGGTCGCCGCCGAGGCCGATGAGCGTCAGGAGCGCGTTGGTGGAAACGCGCAGGATGAAGACCAGGGGGGCGCCTATCTTGGCGATGAGCGCCATCGGCAAGGCAACGCGCATGGCGATCGCTTCGGCATGGTTCATGGCGATGCGCTTCGGGACCAGTTCGCCCACGATCAGCGACAGATAGGTGATGCAGGCCACCACCAGCGTCACCGCGACCGGATAGGCGTATTGGGCGATGAGCGGCCATTGCTCGAGAAATCTGGCGAGCGGCGCCGATAGCGTGGCGCCGGAATAGGCACCGGCGACGACACCCACCAGCGTGATGCCGATCTGCACGGTGGACAGGAACTGGGTCGGATCCTCCGCCAGTTCCAGCGCCTTCCTGGCGCCGCGATGACCGGCATCGGCCAAGGGCTTGAGGCGCGCACGACGTGCTGAAACGATGGCAAGCTCCGACATGGCGAAAAAGCCATTGAGCAGGACCAGCAGAAGGACGATGAGGATTTCGAACCAGAGCGAACTGTCTTCGAGCGGAACGTCGGTCATTGCACCTTAAGCACTCTCTTCCTTGACCTTGCCGCGTTCCGACAAGGCGGCGCGGTCGCGCACCAGGATGCGGCTGCCCTTGGTGGCGATGAGTCCCTCCTGGGTGAACTGCTTCAACTGCTTGTTCACCGCTTCGCGGGTGACGCCCAGCAATTGCGCCAGTTCGCTCTGATTGAGCTTGGCGGTGATGAGGATGCCCTCGGGCCCGTCTTCGCCATGGCCCAGCGCCAGCGCTTCCAAAGTCTTCGCTAGGCGCGTGCCGAGATCGAGGAAGGCGGCATCGCGGATGCGGTCGGTGTTGTGCCGCAGCCGCTCGCACAGCAATTCGATGATGTGGAGCGCGAGCTTGGGCTCCTTGCCCATCAGCTCAAGGAAAGCCGCTCGCGGCACGCTCAACATCTCGGTATCGGCCAGGGCCGAGGCGCTGGCCGTGCGCGGCAGACCGTCGAGGAGGGCGATCTCGCCGAAGAAATCGCCGCTCTCCATCAGATTGAGCGTCAGTTCCCGCCCGTCCGGACCATGCACCCAGATGCGGACAAGTCCCTTGGCGACACCATAAAGCGCGTCGGCCGGCTCATCTTCCCAGAACAAGGTCTCGCCGACGGAAAGGCGCCGCGGCTGGCAAAGGCGCGCCACGCGTTCCAGCAAGCCGGCCTCGAGGCCGCGGAAGAGGAAGCTCTTCCCCAGCAACTGGGCGCGCACCGGCAATGCGGCTAGGCCGCCCAGGGCTCCGGCAGCGGAGGGCGTTCCGGCATCTGAGGAACCGCTATGGGGGGTGCTGGCGATGAAGGCCTCCTGTGAAACGGTTCACAACCTAACCGAAAGGAACCCCCAGGTTAAGGGCGGAAGGCATGCGGGATCTCGTTTCCGGTCAGTCGACCCGATCGCCCCCGCCCTGGTTCAAGGAGTTTCGCGATGACGACTTTTCTGAAGCACATCAAGACATTGTCGGCCTTGGCGCTGATCGCCGGCAGCTTGAGCGCCTGCGCCGCACCCCGCGCCTATGACCTTGGCGCTTACAACCAGGTGAACAAGCTGCAGCAGGTGGGCTGCGTCGACCGCATCGGCGGGAAGGACTAAGCGGCGGCCGAAGCGCCGCCCTCGCTCAATTCCCGAATGGCGGCATGGAGCAGCAACAGGCGTTCGGCATCCTCGACATGCAGCTTTTCGATGAGCTTGCCGTTGAGGACGCAGATGCCTTTCCCCTGCGCGCGGGCTTCGGCCCAAGCGGCGACGATGGCCTTGGACTGTTCGACTTCCGCCGGTCCCGGGGCAAAGGCAGCGTTGGCGGCGGGGATCTGCTTGGGATGGATCAGCGTCTTGCCGTCGAAGCCGAGATCGCGGCCCTGCTCGCAGGCCGCCGCATAGCCCGCATCGTCATTCATGTCGAGATGCACGCCGTCGAGCGCGTCGAGCCCATGGGCGCGCGCCGCGATGACGATGATGGAAAGGGCCGAGATGACGCCGATGCGCCCCGGTGCCGGGCGGGCGCGCAGATCGCGGCTGAGATCGGACGTTCCCGCCACCAGGCAGGCGAGGCGCGGGCTGGCGCCGGCGATGGCATCCATGCCCATGATGCAGCGCGGCGTTTCCGCCATGATCCAGACGGGGAGATCTGCCGGGGCACCGGCGGCATCGAGCGCGGCCACGGCGTCCAGCACGTCCTGGGCCGTGTTGATCTTCGGGAACAGGAGCGCATCGGCGCCGAGCTTGGCGACCGCCGCCACATCGTCATGGCCCCAGGGTGTTTCCAGCGCGTTGACGCGGACGACGACCTCGCGCTTGCCGAAACCGCCCACCTTTAAAGCATCGACCAGCTGCGCCCGCGCGGTTTCCTTGGCTTCCGGCGCCACGGCATCCTCGAGATCGAGGATCAGCGCATCGGCCGGCAGGCTGCGCGCCTTTTCCAGTGCGCGCGCATTGCTGGCGGGGAGATAGAGGACCGAGCGGCGGGGGCGAATGGGCATGGTCGGCGGAACGTCCTTGAATTCGGGAAAAGCAATTGTTGCTGCAGATGCTAACAAGCTTTGAAATTTTCGATCAAGCGGTAAAACTGCCAAGCGGTAAAACTGCGGGGATGCTGCGACCTTAGTCCAGGACCCGCCGGCGCGCCGAAAATTGACAACTTGTTAACCATTCTGAAGATTGAGGCCTCTCGGCGTCGAAAAGAAACGAATTTTTAAGCGGTTTGGGGTATGTTGCCGCCTACGTCGAATAAGTGGTCGCAACGCTGCGGCCAGGGAGGTGACCATGGAAATCACAACATCCAGCGCCATCAGCACGGCTGTCGAAGGCCTCAAAAAGGCCCAGACGGATATTGAGAACACGGCGCAGAACATCGCCGAAGGGTCGACCGATCCGCAGGATATCGTGTCGCTGAGCCTTGCTGCCACCAGCTTCAAGGCGAATGCCGCGGTCATCCGGACCGAGAACGAGAACACCCAGGCCCTCCTCAACATTACCGCCTAACGCTCGATTCAGGATCAGAGAATGGACGTCGCAGCCGCCGGTTTTGCCGCTTCCCAGATTGCCAGCGCCCAGCGTGGCCAGCAGGCCGCCTTGTCGGGTATCCGCGGGCAGCAGAAGCAGGATCAGACAGTCATCAATCTGCTGAACCAGGCGGTGAGTGCCGCCAAGCAGGTTTCCGGCACCGCCCCAAGCGCGCCGGAGGCGCCCGCCGCGCCGTCGCTCGACAGCAGCTCGGGCAACATTCCCAGCGGCCGCAACGGCCTGCCGGCCGGGCGTGGCTCGCTGATCGATATCCTCGCCTGAAGGCCCCCGTTCCAGCCCCATCCGGTCTGAAGGCGCGCCAAAACTGGCGCTGGCCCGATTCTGCACGTTAGACTGCCGGCCAATATCGCTGGTTAAGCAGTTTGGGCAAGCAGAAGGCCGCATCATGAAATCCGCCGAGGAACGGGCACAATCGATCGAACCGGTGATGGTCGCCATTGAGGAAGGTCGCCTCGCCGATGCCAGCGCCATCTGCGCCGAACTGGTCGAGCGCGAGCCTGACAATGCCGACGCCCTGCATCTTCTGGGCGTCATCGGGTTCCAGGGTGGCGCGGCGCCGGAACAGGCGCTTGATCTTATCGACCGGGCCATCGCCATCGGGCCCGACCAGGCGCAGTTTCACAACAGCCGGGGCGCGCTGCTCTATTCGGTCGGCCGCAATGGCGACGCTGAGATGAGCTTCCGGCGTGCCACGCAGTTGAAGAGCGACGACGGCATGGCCTGGAACAATCTGGGCAATGCCCTGCTGCGCCTCGACCGGGTGGAAGAGGCGGAGATCGCCTTTCGCCAAGCCCTCATCACGCCGCCCGTGCTGGTGGCGGCGATCAACAATCTGGGTATCGCCATCAAGCGGCGCGGACAGTTCGACAAGGCGTTGATCTGCTTTCGCGAGGCGATACTGCACGACCCCACCTTCGTCGACGCGCATTTCAATGCCGGCGAGATCCTCTATCAGCTGGACCAGATGCCGGAAGCGGAAGCCTGCTTCCGCGAGGCGCTGCGCCTCGATCCGAAATGCGCCCCGGCCTATGCCTCGCTGGCGCAGGCGCTGCATGACCAGCAGAAGCCCGATGAGGCGATGACGGTCATCCATGCCGGCCTTGCCGAAGTACCCGACGATGACGATCTTAATTTCGCGCTCCGCCTGCAATTGTCGAGCATGGTGCCGGCCTGGCACATTCCGATGATCAATGATGACGAGCGCAACATTGCCTACAATCTGGCGCTCGAGCGCGCCATCCGTCCCGGCGATCTGGTGCTGGAGATCGGCACCGGCTCCGGCATCGTTTCGATGATGGCGGCGCGGGCGGGGGCGGGCCAGGTGGTGACCTGCGAGGTATTGCCGGTTATGGCCGATGCCGCGCGCGAGATCGTCGCCAGGAACGGCTTTGCCGACAGGATCAACGTCATCACCAAGAAGTCGACCCAGCTGCGCCTCGGCGAGGATTTGCCGGAAAAGGCGGATCTCTTCGTCTCCGAACTGATCAATGTCGGCATGCTGGCACCCAACATGCTGCCGATCATCCGCCATGCGCGCGAAAACCTGGTGAAGCCCGAAGGGCGGATCGTGCCGGAAGCCGCCACCGTCTATGGTGTCCTGCTAGAATGCGAGCATCTGGCGCGCGTCAATCCGGTGGGCGAGATCGCCGGCTTCGACATGTCGGTGATGGATCGCTTCCGCTCGCCGGGCTATGCCGTGATCGATTTCGCGAGCGACCCGCACCGGCGCCTCTCCGACCGCTTCGCGGCTCTCGATTTCGATTTCCGCATCGACATGAAGGAAATGGACAGCCATCGCCTGACGGTGCCCGTGACCGAAGCGGGCCTCTGCCATGGCGTTGCCTTCTGGTTCGATCTCCACATGTTCGGCGACGTCGTCTACCACTCCGACAGCCATGCCCGCACCAATCACTGGAAGCAGGCGGCGCAGTTCTTCAAACAGCCTGTCGCGGTGAAACCCGGCGACCGCCTGAGGCTCGCTGCCGGCTACGACAATACGCGGATCTTCTTCAACCTGGTCGGGTGACGGCAGAGCTGAAAGGACGGGCATATTGTCTCCAGACAATTCCCCGCATGACCGTCATGCCGTATCGATGATTGTACGGGCTGGGATGCGGAACTAGCGTCGACGCTTCCGTTTGGGGAGCCAACCGCCATGCCCGTCTGGGCCCTTTATACGATCGTCATCGCCATCTGGGGTTCGTCCTGGTACGGCATCGAGCAGCAATTGGGTGTGGTGGCGCCGCAGGTGTCGCTGGCCTATCGCTTCCTGCTGTCGGCGGTGATCCTGCTCGGCTATTGCGCGCTTACCCGCAGATCGCTGCGCTTTCCGGGCCGCGTCCTGCTCCTGATGGCGGTGCAGGGCATGTGCCTCTTCTGCGGCAATTACATCCTGTTCTATTTCGCCGGGAGCCATCTGGTGAGCGGGCTGCTTGCCGTCTGCTTCTCGACCATGTCGGTCATGAACATCCTCAACCTCGCCCTCATCTTCCGGCAGAGGATCGACCGGCGCGCATTCGTCGCGGCATTGGTCGGGCTGGCGGGCCTCTGCCTGGTCTTCTACCCGGAACTGAGCCAGAGCGGGTTCGGCGCCGAACCGGCTTTGGGGCTGGGCCTTTCCTTGCTGGCGACCTATCTCGCCTCGCTCGGCAACATGGTGTCGGTGCGGTTGAAGGCGCTGGCCGTTCCGGTGCTCGAATCGAACACCATCGGCATGAGCTTCGGCGCGTTGTTCTGCGTCGGCTTCGCACTGGCGGCGGGTGCCGCCTTCAACTACGACCCGCGTCCGGCCTATACGATCTCGCTCATCAGTCTTGCCCTCTTTGCGACCGTGATCGGCTTTGGCTGCTATCTGCAGCTGGTGCAGCGCATCGGCGCCGCCCGCGCCGCCTATACCAGCGTCATGTTCCCGGTGGTGGCCCTGACGCTCTCGACCCTGCTCGAAGGCTATCAATGGTCGCCCCTGGCGGGAATGGGCTTTGCTTTGGTACTGTCCGGCAATCTTTTGGTACTGTGGCGCCCGCGTGAAGCCGAACGGCGCGACGCTCCGGTGCCGCAGCCGCAGTCAACCCGATAGCCCACCAGTTGAAGGCCCGAACAGACATGAGCGCTGCTTCCTTGCATCTCCGACCCGCCATCGAAAAGCTCGAGGATTCGCAGATCGTCGATGTGTGGAAAATGGGCTTCACCGTCCCCGACGTGGTGGGCCTGTGGGTGGGCGAGGGTGATCTGCCGACCACCAAATTCATCTGCGACGCGGCAGCCGAGGCGCTGCAGGAAGGCAAGACCTTCTACACCTACAAGCGCGGCATTCCGGAACTGCGCCAGGCGCTCATCGACTATCATCGCCGTCTCTATGGGGTGGAGCTGACCGAGGACCGCATCGCCGTCACCTCCAGCGGCATGAATGCGATGATGCTGATCGTGCAGTCGCTCATCGGCGCCGGCGACAACATGGTCTGCGTGACGCCGGTCTGGCCGAACATCTTCCGCGCCGTGGAGATCATGGGCGGCGAACCGCGCCAGGTCGCCATGACGGGCGAGGGCGACGGCTGGCATCTCGACCTCGATAAGCTGTTCGCGGCCTGCGATGGCCGCACGCGCGCCATCTATGTGGCCTCGCCCGGCAATCCCACCGGCTGGATCATGCCGGAAGGCCAGCGCAGGGCGCTGCTGGATTTCTGCCGCGCCCGCGGCATCGCGCTTGTTGCCGACGAGGTCTATAACCGCCTCGTCTACACCACCGCCGTCGCCCCCTCCTTCCTGGAGATCGCTGGACCTGACGACCCGGTCTTCGTCGTCAATTCCTTCTCCAAGACCTGGGCCATGACCGGCTGGCGCATGGGCTGGATGGTCATGCCGAAGGCGGCAGTGACGCCGATGGAGCGGCTGATCGAATTCAACACCTCGGGCGGCCAGCCCTTCCTGCAGGCGGCCTGCGTCAAGGCGGTCACGGAAGGCGAGGATTGGGTCAAGTGGATGGTGGCGCGCTGCAAAAGCGGCCGCGATCTGGTGCTGGAGCGATTGGCCGGCATGAACCGGGTCCGGGTCATCCCGGCCGATGCCTCCTTCTACCTGATGCTGCAGGTGGCCGAACTCGGCAAGGACCCAGGCAGCGCGCTCGATTTCTGCAAGCGGCTGGTGGTCGAGGGGCGCGTCGGGCTGGCGCCGGGAACCGCCTTCGGCGCCGGCGGCGAGGGGTACTTGCGACTCTGCTATGCCCAGTCGAACGAGCGCCTGTCCCTGGCCATGGACCGGTTCGAGGCATTTCTCGGCAAGGCGTGAGCGCCGAGGGTCTTCAAAAGCCCCCTCACCCCGACCCTCTCCCCGCTGGGAGGCGAATGCCGACCTTCGTCGGCGGCGCGGGGCGAGGGAGGTTCACGCAAGTCTCGGAAACAAGCCCCTCGCCCCTTTGGGGAGAGGGGGTGGGGTGAGGGGGCTTCGGATGCGCAACACTTCCCGGCGATTCGAGGGTGAACGCCGGCCAATCACAGGCCTTTCTCACGCGGAATTGTCTATTTGACGCCTGTATCGCGGCTACCCAAGCCGGATTTTCTTATGCTAGTCTTTGGCACAGCCGATCCACCCCCCGCCTAACGGTCGACAGAAGAACGGCCAGCGGGACGGCAGAGAGCAGGTATCGGTGTCATCCTGTTGAAACAGGGCAACTTTGACCAGGGAACTATCATGAAAAAGAGCTTGTTTGGGAGCCTCGTCGCCGGCGTCGTCTTGGCGGTCATGTCCGTCAGCGCCCAGGCGCAGGACAAGGTTTACAAGGTCGGCATGGACCAGACCGACTATCCGCCGTTCGCCACCAAGGACACCAGCGGCAAGTGGACCGGCTGGGAAGTCGATCTCGCCATGGCCGTCTGCGAAGCAGCGAAGATCAAGTGCGAACTTTTCCCGACCGCTTGGGACGGAATCATCCCGGCGCTGCAGGAAGGCAAGATCGACTTCATCTTCGCCTCGATGACGATCAACGACGATCGCAAGCAGCAGGTGAACTTCACGCATTTCTATTATGACTCGACCACCATCATCATCGGCCCGAAGTCGGACACGACCAAGATCGATTTCGACAAGCCGGAATCGATGAGCGGCAAGATCATGGGCGCGCAGAACGCCACGATCCATTCGAAGTTCCTGCAGAAGCGCTTCGGCTCCGCCGCCGAGATCAAGACCTATGACGGTCTCGACACGGCTCTCGCCGATCTCGCCGCCGGCCGCGTCGACTACGTGCAGGAAGGCCGTTCGACCCTGGCCCCGTTCATGCAGTCGGATGCGGGCAAGGATTACGAAGAAAAGGCCGTCGTGCCGCAGGACCCGATCATGGGTGAAGGTGTGGGTGCCGCCGTCCGCAAGGACGACCAGGCCACGCTCGATCTGCTCAATGCCGCCATCAAGGAAGTCGTCACCAGCGGCAAGTATGACGAGATCACCGCCAAGTATCCGGAACTGACCGGCATGCTGATTAAGCCGACCTTCTAAGGCTGGAGAGACGTCACGTGACAGACCGCCCGGTCCGGATGGACCGGGCGGTTTTGCTTTGGGGGCATTGGCGCCCTTCCATTCCGTCATCCCCGGGTCAAGCTCGGGGATGACGACGTGAGATACTGGGGTGAATAAGTAAGATATCAGGCATGACGACTTGAGAAATTGGCGCAATGCGGTATTGCTGCGGGCCGCGTCGGGGGGGTACCATCCGGCCAAGCCATGAGCCGGGAAAACCGGCCAGTTTAGGGAACAGGGTTTTACGAGGGGGCCAGCTTTGGCGGCAGAACAATCCTTATGGTCAAGCCTAGCCTGGGGGGACGCAGGCTATGGTGACGAGTTCTTTCGGGGCGTCTATATCACGCTCTTCATTTCGGCCTGCGCCTATACGATCGCCTTCGGCATCGGCATGCTGGGCGCCTGGGCCAAGCTCTGCCATGTGAAGGCCCTCAACCGGGTTGGCGAGGTTTATACGACCGTGGTCCGGTCGGTGCCGGAACTTCTCCTCATCATCCTCATTTTCTACGCCGGTACCTCGACCCTCTCCAGCGTGCTGGTGGGGCTGGGCCTCGCCGAGCGCGGCGTTGAGATCAATCCCTTCGGCGCCGTCATCTCGGCGCTGGGCATCATCTACGGCGCCTATCTCACTGACGTGCTCCGGGGCGGTATCCAGGCGGTGCCCAAGGGGCAGATCGAGGCAGCGAAGGCCTTCGGCATGCATGGACCGCGGCGCTTCATCCGCATCATCCTGCCGCAGATGATCCGCTATTCCATTTCCGGCCTCGGCAACCAATGGCTCAACATCACCAAGGACAGCGCCTTCGTCAGCGTCGTGGCGGCGGTCGGCGACATCATGTCGGTGGGGCGGGGTGCTGCCAACCAGACCAAGCATTTCATCTTCTATTTCGGGATGACCGCGATCGTCTTCATGATCGTGTCGGGCATTTCGATGTATGTCACCGGCCGTCTCGAGAAGCGCGCCAATCGCGGCGTTCGGCGCGCCTGACGGCCGGGAGAGATCAAACATGAAATTCGATCCGATCTATATGATCACTGAAGTGATGCCGCAGCTCCTCTGGGCGCTGCCGCTCACACTGCTGCTCACCATCTCGTCGAGCGTCATCGGCAATATCTTCGCCGTGCCGGTGGCGGTGGCGCGCCTTTCGCCCAACCCGCTGCTGTGGGTTCCGGCCCGCGTCTTCATCTTCATGATGCGCGGCACGCCGTTCCTCATTCAGCTCTATTTCATCTATTACGGCCTTGGCCAGCTCATCCCCGGCTGGATGATGCGCGGCTACCCGTTCCTCAAGGACGGCATCTATTACGCCATCTTCGCGCTCTCGCTGAACACGGCGGGCTATACCGGCGAGATCCTGCGCGGTGCTATCCTCGCCGTGCCGCATGGCGAGATCGAGGCGGCGCGGGCCTTCGGCATGAGCCGCTTCCAGGTGTTCTGGCGCATCACCCTGCCGCGCGCCGTGCGCATCTGCCTGCCCACCATGAGCTCGGAGACGATCCTGCTCCTCAAGGCCACCTCGATCGCCTCGCTGGTCACGGTCTATGAGGTGATGGGCACGGCGACGACGATCCGCGTCGACACCTATCGCGTCTACGATACCTTGATCGGTGCCGGCATCGTCTATTTCGTCACGGTCTATTTCCTCACGCGCGGCCTCAACTGGTTCGAGCGCAAGCTCAACAAGGACCGCATGGCGATCCCGGCCTCGGGCCGCCCGGCGGCGGCACAAGCATGAATGTGAAAGCGTGAAGTTGCCTGCCTATCTCGGCCCGGGCCCGGTTCTGATCCTGATCCTGGTTCTGATCCTGGGGGGTGCCTATGCCGGTTACTGGTTCTTCGTGGCGGCGAAGCTGCAGGCTGGGATCGTGGAATGGGTGGCGCAGCAGCGCGCTGCCGGCAACGCGGTCACGATCGCCGATGGATCGATCGGCGGCTTTCCCTTGGCCTTCCGGCGCGATTTCGGTGCGGCCACCCTCACCATCCAGGGCGATGCGCCGCTGTCGGTGACAGCTGGCTCTGCGGTGGCCGAGATCCGGCCCTGGAACCTCAATCATGTGATCTTCGCTGCGCGCGATCTCTCGCTCACCGGCGCGCAAGGCGCCTATCGCGCTGGCGCGGCCGGGGGCAGCATCGACATCCCGAAAACACCGCCCGCCGATTATCACCAGCCGTTCCTGGGCTTTGACATATCCGCTGCCCAAGTGACTCTGCCTGCCGGCCAGCGCGCCGTGACGGCGGGGCCGATCGAGACCTTGGCGGCGCAAGGGGCGATCATGGGACCGGTCGCACAAGGGGCCAGCCTGCAGGACGCCGTCGCCGCCTGGGCGGCGACCGGCGGCGTGCTGGAACTGAAGCATTTCAGTTTCGCGCAGGCACCGCTCGATCTCACTGGCGAGGGAACCCTGGCGCTCGACGAGCTGCTGCAGCCGCTGGGCGCCCTCACCATTACCGCCCATGGCCTCACCGATACGGTTCTGCTCCTTGAGCAGGACGGCATGATTGACGCCCGTTCGGCGAAGACCGCCCGCCTGATGGCCGATGGCCTCGCCAAGCCCGACGCGGCGGGCAAACCCACGGTCAGTGTCAGCCTCAGCCTGCAGCAAGGTCATGTGTGGCTGGGCCCGGTCAAGCTCGCCAGGCTGCCGGCCTTGCGCTGGTAAGGCGCTCTGCTTAGGTGGGCGCGTTAAAGAAAAGGCCCGCTCCGAAGAGCGGGCCTTTTTCGTATCGAATTTGATTGCTCGAACCCCTCACCCCGGCCCTCTCCCCGCTGTCGCGGGGCGAGGGAGTGACGATCGAGTGCGGGCAAAAAGCCCCTCGCCCCGCTTGCGGGGAGAGGGGTTGGGGTGAGGGGGCTTACCGCCGCACGCGGAAGTTCTCGAACTGCCACGGGTCGGTGAGATCCAGATTGGCTTCCTTGAAGAGGACGTTGCGGTCCTTGAGGGGCGTCCAATCGGTGTAGCAGCCGACCACCGGTCCGAGATACGGGCGGCAGATGTCGAGGATGTAGTCGTGGTCGATTTCTTCCGGCTCGACGACGCCACGGTTCGGGTTCTCAATGAGCCACATGGCACCGGCCAGAACCGGCGAGGCGATCTGCGGCGAAGTGGCGTTGTATTCCGGGCCCATGATGCGGCGCGCTTCGTGGATCGAGAGCTGCGAGCCGTACCAATAGGCGCCGAAATCGCCCATCAGCAGGGCGCCCAGCTCGTCGATGCCCTCGACGATCTCTTCGCCCAGCAGGCGAACGTCCTTCTGCATGGTGAAGTTCTTTTCCTGGAACTCGCGCACCGAAAGCACGGCGTCGTCGCAGGGGTGATAGGCATAATGCACGGTCGGGCGGTAGACCGCCTTGCCCTTCTCGGTCACGGTGAAATAGTCGGCGGTGGTGACCGATTCACCGTGGGTGATGAGATAGGCGATCATCGGCCCGCCATGCGGCGTCCAGGACCTGACCTCGGTGGTGCAGCCCGGCTGGCGCAAGTAAATCGCGGCCTTCGAGCCCACTTTGTGCTCGACCGCGTTTTCGGGCAGCTTCTTCTCATGCGTGCCCCAGCCGAGCTCGGCCGGCTGGCAGCCTTCGCCGACGAAGCCGGGAATCGACCAGGTGTTGACGAACTCGCCCGGCATCTTCGGCACGTCGGTGACCTGCAGATCATGCTCGGCCACATGGATGACCTTGACGCCGCAATCGCGCATCAGCCTGGCCCAATCCTCGCGGCTTTTCGGCTTCGAGAATTTGAGGCCGCGCATGCGCGCGATGTCGAGGACACCCTGCTTGATGAAATGGGTGATGAGGCCCGGATTGGCGCCATGCGTGAGCAGGGCCGAGGGGCCGTTCTTGGGGAATTTCTTCGCTGCTTCCAGGGCGCGGTACCGCAGAAAATAGTTGGTCCGCTGCTCTTCGGGAATGGCGGTATTGTCGTAGTAATTGGCCCAGGGTTCGATGCAGGTGTCGATATAGAGCACACCCTGCTTCTGGCACCAGGCGATGAGCGCCAGGGAATCGACCTCGACCGACAGATTGATCAGGAGATCGCCCTTCGACAGATTCTTCGCCAGCACCTTGGTGTAATTGTTCTCGTGCAACGGCTCGACGATGTAATTGACACCCTTCTCGATGAAGCGCGCGGCATCCTCGGAATGGTCATGACCGTCGACCACCGTGACGCGGCTCAAAGGCATGTCGAAGTGACGCTCGATCAGCGGCATCGTGCACCGGCCGACCGAGCCATAGCCAATCATTACAATGCGGCCCTTGAAGGGAAACTTTGCCATCATATTCCTCATGTTCGTAGAAATGGCGGTCAGTACTGCTGCGTCATTCAGCGCAGCCGGCTTTGCCCCCATGAGTGTCCCCGGGTGGCGCCACGAGCGCGGGATTGTCGACCAAATAGCCCCGAACCTCGGCACTTACGGAAAATCGGCCGGACTCGCAAGTGAATTTTACAGGGCGCGGTGTGTGGTTCGGCGAGGAGCCGAATGCGTGCGCTATCAGGGCCGTTCACGCCGACCGTCATCCCCGGGCTTGGCCCGGGCATGACGAACGAGATTGGCGGAATCTTTTACGATTTGTGCAGCCGGTCGAATTCGACGAATTCGTGGTTGATCGAGCGATCGATGAGGTCGCGATAGAGCGGTTCGATGAAGTCGGGATTCATTCCTGCGGCCGCGGCGCTTGCGCGCACCTTGGCCACCACATCCTCGATCCGCGGTTCGTCGCGCACGGCGTCGCGGCTGGCCTTGATGCGCGCGGCCTCGCCGATGAAGTGCAGGCGGTCGGCGAGCAGCGCCACGATCTGGCGGTCGAGCGCGTCGATCTCGGCACGGACCTCTGCCATGCTGCTGCAGGTCTTGCGGCGGGCGTTCATCGGTTCACGCTTGCTTCGCGTCGATGATGGCGCGGCGGACGGCGCGGGTGCGGCTGAAGACGTCGAACAGCTTGTCGCCGTCGCCCCAGCGGATCGCGCGCTGCATGGCAGTGAGATCCTCGGTGAAGCGGCCGAGGATTTCCAGCACCGCCTCGCGGTTGTTGAGGAAGATGTCACGCCACATCGTCGGATCCGACGCAGCTATACGCGTGAAGTCGCGAAATCCCGTGGCGGAAAACTTGATGACTTCCGACTGGGTCGAGGTCTCGAGCTGCGTCGCCGTGTCGACGATCGTGTAGGCGATGAGGTGCGGCAGGTGCGAGGTGATGGCCAGCACTTGGTCGTGATGGCTGGGTTCCATCACCTCGACCATCGAGCCGACGCCGGACCAGAAGGCCTTGAGCTTTTCGGTCGCCGCCGGGTCGGTGCCGGCGACGGGTGTCACGATCGCCCAGCGGCCCTTGAAGAGCTCGGCAAAGCCGGCGCGCGGGCCGGAATGCTCGGTGCCGGCGAGCGGGTGGCCGGGGATAAAATGGACGCCCTCCGGCACATGGGGCCCAAGATCGCGGATGACCGCCTGCTTGACCGAGCCCACATCGGTGAGGATGGCGCCAGGTTTCAAATGCGGGGCGAGGGCGGGACCGAGATCAGCATAGGCGCCGATCGGTGTTGCGATGATGACGAGGTCGGCCCCCGCGACGGCGCCGGCCAGCGTCTCCGAAACGTCCCCGAGCTTCAGTTCGGCGGCGACAGCGCGGGCCTCGGCGCTGGCGTCGAAGATGGCGACTTCACCGGCCAGTTTCTGCTCCGCGATGGCGCGGGCGAGCGATGAGCCGATGAGGCCGATGCCGATGAAGGCGATGCGCTGAAAAAGAGGATCCGTCATTGCGTGGCCGCTCCAGCGACGAAATCGGCGAGACCTTGCGCGCAGGCCTTCAGGGCCGCTTCCTCGGCGATGGTGATGCGCAGGCAATCGGCAAGGCCATAGGCGCCCATCTTCCTGACCAGCACGCGGCGGCTCTTGAGGAGTTTCTCGGCCGCATCGGCATTCAGTTTCGGGTCCGAGGGAAAGCGCACCAGCAGGAAATTGCCGACGGACGGATAGGGGTGCAGGCCGATGCGCTTCACCTCGTTCACGAACCAGGGCAGCCAGTAATCGTTATGCGCCTTGGAGCGCTTGACGTGATCGATGTCGGCGAGGCCCGCGACACCGGCCAACTGCGCCGGGGCTGCCACGTTGAAGACGCCGCGGATACGGTGCAGCACGTCCATGATCGACTTGTTGCCATAGGCCCAGCCGAGGCGCAGGGCGGCGAGGCCGTAGATCTTGGAGAAGGTCCTGGACATGATGACGTTGTCATATGCCTTTACCAGCTCGGCACCATCGGTGTAGTCGGGCTTATCGACATATTCGGCATAGGCCGCATCGATCACCAGCAGCACATTCTGCGGCAGGCCCTCGCGCAGGCGCTTCATCTCGGATGCCGGGATGTAGCTGCCGGTGGGATTGTTCGGGTTGGCGACGAAGCAGATCTTCGTCCGGGGCGTTACGGCCGCCAACAGCGCGTCGACATCGGTGGTGAGGTCCTTTTCCGGCGCCGTCACGGGGGTGGCGCCGACCGATTGCGCGGCGATGGGATAGATGAGGAAGCCGTGGCGCGAATAAAGCACCTCGTCGCCGGGGCCGGCATAGGCGCGGGTGATCAGCACCAGGATGTCATCCGACCCGGTGCCGCAGATGATCTCCTCTTCCTTGCCGCCTACCTCGCGGGCAAGGGCTGCGCGCAGATGGTGGCTGGCGCCGTCGGGATAGCGGTGAAGTTCAGCCGCACCTCGGGCGTAGGCGTCCATGGCGAGCGCGCTGGCGCCCAGTGCACTCTCATTCGACGACATCTTGTAGATGGGGCCGGAACCCGGCAGGTCATGCTCGCCCGGCACATAGGCGGCGATGTCGAGGATTCCGGGGCGAACGGTGAGGGTCATGGTCTCTACTCCACGGCGCAGTGGGCGCCAGATTTTCAGTGATCGGCCGGCTCGTCGGCCAATTCTTCGCTGGTGAGCGGTTCGGCATAGGAGCCGATGCTATGGAGCCTTGCATCCTTGCCAAGGCCGCTCGCCGCCAGCTGCAGGCGCGGGTCGCTGGCATCGACATAGCCTGCCACCTCGACCAGGTTGAGGTCGGAATCCTGGTTGTCGCGGCCGCCATGGATGAAGCTGGTGGTGAGGCCGACGCCGGCCAGGGCCTGCCGCAGGGTCGAGCGGCTGACCGGTTCCGGTGCCTCGAGAACCAGCAGCGAATGGTCGCGGTCGGTGGGCTCGGTGGGCGTCCGGCCGACGACGAGCGCCTGCAGGTCCGGATTGCGCTGGTTGCCGGGATCGCCGAAGGGCAGCCTGGCGATGACATGGGGAAGCTGCGCGGAACCGACCAGACGGCGCCACCAGGGGCCGCTATCGTCCTCGCGCGGGAACGGCAAGACCGCGACCGTCGCCGACCCGTCCATGACGGCCGAGAGCGCCCGGTCGACGCGGCTGCAGGTGATGATCTTGACCCGGCTGCCGTAATGGTCGCGCGCCAGATCCCAGAAGCCCGGCTGGGCGTGCGGGGCGTAGACGGCCACCGCGAAGGGGCCTTCGACCTGGAGGAGGGCCGAGATCATCTCGCGCCACATGCGCACGATGACGGCCTTGGGCAGCTTGCCCTTGTGGCGGGCAATGAGGCGGCGGAGGATCTTGGCTTCGCGGGCGGGCCTGATGAATTTCGCCCCTTCGGCGGGAGAATCGCCGCTGACCGGCTGGCGCGCCGCCTTGGCAGCGCCGACCGCCACAGCCAACTCCGTCCGCTGCATCAGCAGATCGTGCAGCTGGTTGTCGACCGCGTCGATCTTGTGCCGCAGTTGGACCAGCTCATCCCCGGTGCCGTCCCCAGTGCCACTTGGCCCCTGCATGTCCCCCGAACCACTCCCAAGTCATGATGAATGGCCCGGCATCCGGTCACGAAGATGGGTCCCCGGAAGGCGCCTGGCCGCGGCCCAGTGATAGCCGTCAAGCGCCGGAAAAGCAAAGAAAACCTTGAAAGAAACCAATTCCAGGCCGCCCGCGCGATCACCCGACACCGGGGTGGTGGGGGCGGCTGCTGCGGACCCTATTGGCCGACCTTCTCGATCTCGAAGGGGGTCGTCTGATAGATCTCGTTGATCCAGTTCGAGAAGAAGAGATGGCCGTGCGGGCGCCAGCGGTTCAGCGGTGCCTGCGTCGGGTCATTTGCCGGGAAATAGTCGTGTGGCAGCTTGATGGGGACCTTGGCCGCGACATCGCGCGCATACTCGTCGCCCAGCGACGTCGCGTCATATTCCATGTGATCGAGCACGTAGAGACGCCGTGTGCCACGGCTCTGGGCGATGCAGACGCCTTTCTCGTCGGAATAGGCCAGCACCTCGACATCCGGGCAGGCCGCCACGTCGGCCGTCCGGATCTCTGCCCAGCGCGAAATCGGGATCACGAAATCGTCCGAGAAGCCGATCAGAAAGGGTGAAGACGGCTTCATGATTTTCTGGCGATAGACGCCGAAAGCCTTTTCCGGCAGTTGATGCTTCGGAATGCCATGGAAATGGTAAAGTGCCGCCATGGCACCCCAGCAGACATTGATCGTCGAATGCGCGTTGGTGGTGGTCCAGTCGAAGATCTGCTGCATCTCCGGCCAATAGGTCACGTCCTCATAGGGGATCGTCTCGACCGGCGTGCCGGTGATGATGAAGCCGTCGAACTTGCGGTGCCGCGCATCTTCCCAGGTCTGGTAGAACGTCCGCAGATGGTCTTCCGCCGTGTTCTTGGAGGCATGGTTGCCGATGCGGATCAAAGACAGGTCGATCTGCAGCGGGGTGGCGCCGAGCAGGCGCGCGATCTGCAACTCGGTCTTGATCTTGTTCGGCATCAGGTTAAGCAAGCCGATCTGCAGCGGGCGGATGTCCTGGCGGATCGCCGCCGTCTCGGTCATCACGCGCACGCCCTCGTCCTGGAGGGCCTGGAAAGCGGGGAGCTTGTCGGCAATCTTGATCGGCATGTACGGTCACCCAAAAAACGGCAAAT
Organism: Dongia sp.; assembly: GCF_041906375.1. Classification (GTDB taxonomy): domain Bacteria; phylum Pseudomonadota; class Alphaproteobacteria; order Dongiales; family Dongiaceae; genus Dongia. Next base: position 223,579 of record NZ_JAYRJJ010000001.1, read on the forward strand.
GGCTCGCTTCCGGGGTCCGCAGCCTTGAGATTCCAGTCTTGAAAATCTCGGGCGGCCCTTTAGCGAGTTTTTTTACGTGGCTGCAAGCCGGCCGGCCAAATCACCACGGAATGGCCCTATTTAACCGAACCGGCCCCCTAGCTACAATACGATTCATCAGGCGTTGAGCGCCGTCCTGGGCGGCGATTCATGCATGTTATGGGACATTTTGCCGCATAATGCGGGTGAATTTGCCTTCAGTGACAGGCGCTGATAACCGAGAGGAGCCTAGATGACTGAGACCTATGCCATTCTGGCGATCATGGCTGCCATTCTCGTCGGCGCGATCAGCCCGGGGCCGAGTTTCCTGCTGGTGGCGCGGATATCGCTGTCGCAATCGCGGGGGCATGGGTTGGCCTCGGCGCTGGGCATGGGCGTCGGCGGCATGATTCTCGCGACTCTAGCCGTCATCGGGCTGCAGGCGCTCTTCATGCAGGTCGAATGGCTTTATATGGGCTTCAAGATCGGCGGTGGTGCCTATCTTGTCTATCTGGGTTATCGCCTGTGGCGCGGGGCGAAGGAACCGCTGGCGGCCGGTGATCAGGCGGTGGCGCGCGGTGGGCGCTTGGCGACCTTCCTGCTGGCGCTGGGGACACAGCTTAGCAACCCGAAGACGGTGATCTTCTATTCCAGTGTGTTCGCCGCCCTGCTGCCGGCAAGGCCCTCGCTCACCGTCATCATGGTGCTGCCCCTCATCCTGTTCCTCATCGAGGGCGGCTGGTACAGCGCGGTGGCGCTCGCCTTTTCGACCGCGCGTCCGCGCGCGGTCTATCTCAGTTTCAAGGCCTGGATCGATCGCACCGCCGGCGCCGTCATGGCGGCGCTGGGCCTACGGCTGATTTTCAGCGGGACGGAGATTTAAAGACAGAACCCCTCACCCCGACCCTCTCCCCACTTCGTGGGGCGAGGGAGTTTCTATTGCGCCTCGGCTATGAGCCCCTCGCCCCGCTTCAGCGGGGAGAGGGGTTGGGGTGAGGGGTCAATCCAACAAGCTCCGCAGCGTCCGGTTGGCGACCGCCAGCATGGCGAGTTCCAGCTTGCCCACTTGCCGCAGGTCCGCAAAGAGGGCTTCGGCGCGGGGTAGGGCGGCGGTGCGGCCGGCTTTCCAGCCATCGATCGCCTTCTCGCCGGTGAGGGCCAGATCGTTGGCCAGCACGGCGGTCGTCAGGTCGCGCTGGTGGGTGTTGAGGTCATCGATGATGGCAAAGACCGCCAGCCGCTGCCAATGGCTGTCGCCGATGAGGGCCTTCGCGCCGCTGCGCAACCAGTCGATGTTGAACTGGTCGCCGATGGCGAAATAGGTCGCTGCCACATCTTCGACCTTGATCTTGGTCTGGGCCGCGATCTTCACCACGTCCAGCGTGGTGCCGATGCTGGACAGCTGCGACACGCGCCGCGCCAGCTTGTCCGGCACGCCGGCCGACATCAGCGCGCTGTAGCGCTTGGTGTTGGCCTGCTGGTCCGCCGGCGACAGGATCTTCGACAGAGCCGCTTCGATGGCGACAATGCCTGGTTCGGTGGCGGCGATGTTGTTGGCGATGTTGAGCGGCTGCTCGCCATTCCTGAGGAACCACAGGGTCGCGGCTTCCGCGAGACGGTTGATCTCGATCAGCATCGACGTCTGGATGCTGGCCGAAACCTTGTTGTCGAGCGCCTGGATGCCGGACCACAGCTCGCGGAGCTTGAAGGCGCCGCGGGTGATAGCATAGGCGCGGGCGATGGCGGAAGCGTTCTGCCCGGTCTTCTCCTTGGTGACATGGACGAAGGTGGCGCCCATGCGGTTGACCAGGCTGTTTGTCACCACCGTGCAGATGATCTCGCGCCGCAGGCGATGCTTCTGGATGAGCGGCTTGTAGCCTTCCTGCAGCTTGACCGGGAAATAGGAGATGAGATCGTCGGCCAATTGCGGGTCGTCGGGAAGATCCGAGGGCAGCAATTCGTCATAGAGCGCCATCTTGGAATAAGCGAGCAGGACGGCGCTTTCCGAGCGCGTCATGCCGATGCGCTGGGTGAGGCGCTGGCGCATGATTTCGTCATCGGGCAGGAACTCGATGGCGCGATCGAGACGCCCGGCGCGTTCGAGCCCGCGCATGAAGCGCCCTTGCTGGTCGAGGAGCGTGTAGTTCTGCGCCTCGGCCACCGACAGGGCCTGGGATTGCAGGTAATTGTCCCGCAGCACCAGGGTGCCCACTTCGTCGGTCATCTCGGCCAGGAGCTTATCGCGCTGCTTCATGGTGAGATCGCCGCTGGCGATCGCCTCGTTGATGAGGATCTTGATGTTGACCTCATGGTCCGAGGTGTCGACGCCGGCGGAATTGTCGACGGCGTCGGTGTTGAGCCGCTTGCCGGAGAGAGCCGCCTCGACGCGGCCGCGCTGGGTGCAACCCAGATTGGCGCCTTCGCCGATGACTCGGCAGCGAAGATCGGCGCCGTTGACGCGGGTCGCGTCATTGGCGCGGTCGCCGACATCGGCATGGGTCTCGTCGGTCGATTTGACATAGGTGCCGATGCCGCCGAACCAGAGCAGGTCCACTTCGGCCTTCAAGAGCAGCTGGATGAGTTCGTTCGGCGTCACCTGATCCTTGGTGAAGCCGAAACGCTGCTTCACCTCAGGCGACAGCTTGATCGACTTGGCCTTGCGCTCGAACACGCCACCGCCGGCCGAGATCAGCTTGGTGTCGTAATCGTTCCAGCCGGAGCGGGGCAGGTTGAAGAGCCGCTGCCGTTCGGCAAAGCTCGCCTTCACGTCCGGATTGGGGTCGAGGAAGATGTGCATGTGGTTGAAGGCAGCGACCAGTTTCGTGTGGCTCGACAGCAGCATGCCGTTGCCGAAGACGTCGCCCGACATGTCGCCGACACCGACACAGGTGAAGTCGACATTCTGGATGTCGTGGTCGAGCTCGCGGAAATGGCGCTTGACGCATTCCCAGGCGCCGCGGGCGGTGATGCCCATCTTCTTGTGATCGTAGCCGGCCGAACCGCCCGAGGCGAAAGCGTCGTCGAGCCAGAAACCGTAATCGCGGGAGACGGAATTGGCGATGTCGGAGAAGGTCGCCGTGCCCTTGTCGGCTGCGACGACCAGATAGGGATCGTCCTCGTCATGGCGCACGACTCTGAGCGGCGGCTTCACGGCGCCACCCACCAGATTGTCGGTGATGTCGAGGAGGCCGCGCATCAGGGTCTTGTAGCAATGCACTACTTCGGCCATCACGGCTTCGCGGTCACCCTGGACGGGGCGCTTCACCACGAAGCCGCCCTTGGAGCCCACCGGGACGATGACGGCGTTCTTCACCATCTGCGCCTTCATCAGGCCCAGCACTTCGGTGCGGAAATCTTCGCGCCGGTCCGACCAGCGGATGCCGCCACGGGCGACCTTGCCGCCGCGCAGATGAATGGCCTCGGCGCGGGGCGAATAGACGAAAACCTCGACCAGCGGTCGCGGCAGGGGCAATTCCTCGATGCGGCTGGAATCGAGCTTGAAGGAGACATATTCCTTCGGGGTCCCATCGGCCGCCGGCTGGTAGAAATTGGTGCGCAGGGTGCACTGCACGGCGTTGAGATAGCGCCTGAGGATCCGGTCCTCGTCGAGATTGACCACGGCGTCGAGCTTGGTAGCGATCTCGTCGATGATCTTCTGCGACTTGGCATCGCGGTCGCCGGCAGAATCCGGATCGTTGCGGACGTGGAACAACTGGATGATGTTGCGGGTGATGCCGGGATTGGCATTCAGCGTCGCTTCCATATAGGACTGGCTGAAGGCGATCGCGGCCTGCCGCAGATATTTGCAATAGGCGCGCACCAGCGTGATATCGCGCCAATCAAGGCCGGCAGTGATGACCAGGCGGTTGAAGCCGTCATCCTCCATCTGCCCGGTCCAGATCTTGGCATAGGCTTCGTGGAAATTGTCGCGGATGGCGGCGATGTCCACTTCGGCGCCGTCGGCCGTCACCATGGTGAAGGCGTGGATCCAGATCGGCTGTTCCTGGCCTTGTGGGCGGACGTCGAACGGGTTTTCGCTGATGACCTTGAGGCCGAAATTCTCCAGCGACGGCAGGACGGTGGAGAGGGCGATCTTCTCGCCGGATTTATAGAGCTTCAGGTGGAGCTCGTTGGCACCCGCTTCCACCGGCCGGTAGAGGTTGATCGCGGTCTTGTTCTCGTGCAGCGCCTCCTCGATCCGGTCGATGTCGGAGACCGCCGCATGCGCGTTGAAATACTCCTCGAAGCCGAGCGGGAAGGCGTCGCCATAGCTCCTGAGCAGGGTAAGGCCCTCGGCCTCGCCCTTGGCTTCGATAAGCGCGTCTTTGAGATGGTCCGCCCAGGAACGGCAGGCATCGGTTACCAGCTGCTCCAGTTCCTTCACGTCATAGGGCGGGATTTCGCCGGGGGTCGTCGCGATGATGAGATGCACGCGCGCCAGCGGGCTTTCGGTGAGGTAGACGTAGTAGTTGGAGATGCGACCATTGAAGGCCTTGCTGAGGATGTTCTGGATGCGCTGCCTGAGTTCCGTCGTCTGCCAGTCGCGCGGCAGGTAGACGAAGCAGGAAAGGAAGCGCTCGTAAGGATCGCGGCGGACGAAGAGCGCCACGCGCTGGCGGTCCTGCAGGTTGAGGATGCCGAGCGATGTTTCCAGCAGCTCGTCGGCATTGATCTGGAACAGCTCGTCACGCGGATAGGTCTCGAGGATATGCGCCAGCGCCTTGCCGTCATGGCTTTGCGGGTTGAAGCCGGCGCGGCGGGCGACCGATTCCACCTTGTCGCGCAGCAGCGGAATGTCCCAGGGCGAGCGGTTATAGGCCACCGACGTGAAGAGTCCGGCAAAGAGATGCTCCCCGACGACCTCGCCCTTGTCGTTGAAGATCTTGATGCCGATCGTGTCGAGGTGAACGTTGCGGTGCACGGTCGAGCGAAGATTGGCCTTGGTGACCAGGATCATCTTCGGCTGCGTGAGGAAACTTCTCACATCCGGCGGCAGCGCGTCGAGATTGCGCATGCCTTCAAAGACGCGGACCTCCGCATCGCGCAGCACGCCGAGGCCGGCTTCCTTCTTGATATGATAGGTGATGTTGTCCTTCTCGCCGGCGAAGATGTATTCGCGGTAGCCGAGGAAGGTGAAATGGTCGTCATTGATCCATTTGAGGAAGTCGACCACCTCGGTCACTTCCTCCTTGGGCAACGGCAGCTTGCGCTTGTTCGTTTCCTCGATCGCCGTGGCGAGCTTGGCGCGCATCTTCTGCCAATCCTCGACGGCGAGGCGCACGTCGCGCAGCACGATCTCGATCCGCGCCTTGACGGCGTCGAGTTGTTCTTGTGTCGCCACCTGGTTGACGCGGAGCTGCATCACCGACTCAGCTTTGCCGTCTTCGGCGCCGATGGCGGTCAACTGCCCCTTGGCGTCGCGCGAGACGCGCATGACCGGGTGGATGACCAGATGGACGCCCAGTTCCTGGCGGTTCATTTCGGCGGTGAGCGAGTCGACCAGGAACGGCATGTCGTCGTTGACCAGTTCGACCACCGTGTGGGGCGAGCGCCAGCCATGTTCGTCGATGCGGGGGTTGAAGACGCGGACCTTGGCCTGCAGCGGCGCGCGGACCTGCGCAAAATTGGCCAACGACAAGGCGGCGCTGAAAAGATCTTCCGGGCTTTCGCCGGCAATGTCCGCTTGCGGCACATTGGCATAGAAATGGCGGATGAAGGTTTCGATCAACGCGCTGCGCTTGCGCTCAATCCGTTCACCCACAAAGCGCACGACTTCGTCGATCAGCTGGTTCTTCAGCTTTTCCGCTCGCATGATAGCAATATCCCCGATGACAGTTACTGGAGGTTAGTCATTGTTTTTTTTGAGATTCTAGCCGATGCGGACAGAAAGCGCCAATCTGGCACAGCGCTGGTTTAGACCGGCAAAAAGCCGCCCAACCGGCTGTTTCGATGGGTTTAGCCGTCCACCTCGCCCGTTTTCATGTATCTAAACCTGTTTTGGTAAAGAAAATTTAAACCATCAGCCGTCATTCTCGGAGAAAGAGAGGCGCGTTGACCCGATCGCGGGCAAATTGCGCTCGGTTCATGAGGAGACGACCATGTTGATGGACGAAGTCCGCGGCGAAGCGTTCCTGCGCAAGCTGCCGCAGGACATCAGGGACGGGCTGACGCCGACGCAGACGGAGGCGATCAGCCGCGTGGCGCAGGGGACGATCCAGCGCCGCCACCCGATCGATTTCCGCGTTTCGCTGCCTTTGCCGTTCGGCGAACGGGCCTATCTGGTCTTTCTGATCGGCAAGGAGAAACGCTCCAGCGCCCGCCGCCAGCTCGACAAGCAGCTGCGCCCGACCGACCGGCTGAGCCAGATCGTTGTCTTCGGCTTGGGGCTTGCGGCCTTCACGCTGGCGGCCTTCATCGCCCTCCTGTTCCATAACGCGGTGCTGACGCCTTAAAGACCGAACCCCGTGCGCAGGATTATCGCTGGGCTGCTGGCCCTTTTTTTGTCGTCGCAGCTCGCCTCGGCGCAGAGCAGCACGTTGCCGCCCTTGCCCAAGATCGGCATCGAGGGCGCGGACAACCGGGTGCGCACAGATCCCAAGCAATGGCCGTGGATATCGATCGGCCGCGTCAACCGCGAGATCGGCGGCCATTGCACCGGCACGCTCATCGCCCCCGCTCTGGTCCTCACCGCGGCGCATTGCCTCTACAACAAGGATGACGGCCGCTGGACGGCGCCGTTCGAGGTGCATTTCGTCGCCGGCTATGACCGCGGTTCCTATGCCGCCCATGCACGGGGCAAGAAGTTCATCACAGATCCCAAATACGATCCCAAGAAGGCCGCGACCCCGGCGCAGATGGCGCGCGATTGGGCGGTCATCGAACTCGACCAGAAGCTGGATTTGAAGCCGGTTCCCTTGAGCGACGGCGCGCGCAACGAGGTCTTTGCGCGCCAGGCGCAGGCCAAGGTGAGCGCTGCCGGCTACAATGGCGACTGGTCGGAGATCCTGATGCGCGATGCCGGTTGCCAACTCAAAGGCATGCTGGCCGAGCGGCCGCTTCTTATCCACGATTGCGACACGACCTTCGGCGCTTCGGGCGGTCCCCTGGTCATGCTGAAGGGCGACAAGGCCGAGATCGTCGGCGTGCTGAGCGGCGTGCTGGAACTCAAAGACCAGACGGATCTGGGGGCTGCCGTTCCGGTCTGGACGTTCCGGTCGACTGTGCTTCCCTAGGCCGATTCAGCCCGCGCGAAGAAACGCAGCATCAGATAGCCGCAGACGGCCGAAAGGCCCGACCCGCCGAGAACGCCTAAGCGCACTTCCGCCGCCAGAGCCGGATCGGGGAAAGCGAGGCCGCCGATGAACAGCGACATGGTGAAGCCGATGCCGGTGAGGAGCGCCACGCCGTAAAGCTGGGACCAGCTGGCGCCACTGGGGCGCCGGCACAGGCGCAATAGAACGCCGAGGGCCACCGCCGCCAGCACGCCCACCTGCTTGCCGATGAAGAGGCCGGCGGCGATGCCAAGGGTCAGCGGGTGCGCCAGCGATTGCAGCGAGAGCCCGTCGAGGCTCACCCCGGCATTGGCGAAGGCGAAGATCGGCATGACGCCGAAGCTGACCCAGGGATGCAGGCCATGTTCGGCCCGCCGGAGTGGGGTGGCTTCACTGTCGCCGGGAAGCTTGAACGGGACGAAAAAGGCGACGGCGACACCGGCCAAGGTCGCATGCACACCCGATTTCAGCACGCAGACCCAGATGAATATGCCGATCAGAACATAAGGCGTGATGCGGGTGACGCGCGCGCGGTTGAGGATCAGCAGTCCCAGCATGCCGATGCCGGCCAATGACAGCGAGAGCAGCGAGAGATCGGCGGTGTAGAAGATGGCGATGATGATGATGGCGCCGAGATCGTCGATGATGGCCAGCGCCAGCAGAAAGATCTTGAGGCTGGGCGGAACGCGGTTGCCCAGAAGCGTCAGCACGGCAAGGGCGAAGGCGATGTCGGTGGCCGCCGGAATGGCCCAACCGCTCAAGTATTCGGGGCTTTCGCGGTTGACGAGGAAATAGACCAGGGCCGGCGCCGCCATGCCGCCCAAGGCGGCGATGCCGGGCAGGCTTGCCTGGGCCGGACTCGACAGCTCACCGCCCAGCACCTCGCGCTTGATCTCCAGCCCCACCAGGAAGAAGAAGACCGCCATCAGCCCGTCATTGATCCAGAGCAGCAGCGGCTTCACCAGCCCGAGCGGGCCTAGGGTGACGCCGAAGGGCAGGTCGAGAAAGCCCTGATAGAACGGCGCCAGAGCGGAATTGCTGCAGATCATCGCCAGCACGGCGGCCAGCAGAAGCAGGACGCCGCCGCTCGATTCAAGCTGCAGGAACTGACGGATTGGATTCATACGGATCGCCTAGAAGAGTGCTGCATTGAGGAGCCGATGCACGAGGATGCTGGCGCCGTAGCCGGCGGCGACCGCCCAGCTCCATTTGAGGTGGCTGAAGAAGGTATAGCTGTCCTTGGCCTGGCCCATCAGGGCGACACCAGCGGCCGAACCGATGGAGAGGATCGAGCCGCCGACACCGCAGGTCAGCGTCACCAGCAGCCATTGCCCGTCGGACATGGCGGGGTCCATCTTGAGGACGGCGAACATCAGCGGAATATTGTCGACGATCGCCGAGAGGGCGCCGATGGCGATATTGGCCGCCGTGGGACCGAAACCGTCATAGAGCAGCTGCGACGCGAAGGCGAGATAACCCATGGCGCCCAGGCCGCCGACGGCGAAGATGATGCCGAAGAAGAACAGCAGCGTGTCGAACTCGATGCGCTGAATCTCCTTGAAGGAATCGAGCAGCATGTCGGAATCGTCGCGCTTTTTGCTAGTGATGTTGAGGTAATAGGCCCAGATCTGCAGATAGCCCAAGCCCAGCATCATGCCCATGGCCGGCGGCAGATGCAGGAAGTTCTTGAACGAGACGGCGGTGGCGATGGTGGCCGCGAAGAGCACCACGACGCCGCGCGCACCCGGCTTTGTGCTGGCGCGTTCCTGCCTGGGCATGGGTTTGCCTGCCGGGATGGCCAGATGCATGAGAACTGCCGGGACCAGCCAATTGACCAGCGAGGGTAGGAACAGGTCGAAGAATTCCCAGAAGGTCAGTTTGCCGTTCTGCCAGACCATGAGGGTCGTGATATCGCCGAAGGGTGAAAAGGCGCCGCCGGCATTGGCCGCCACCACGATGTTGATGCAGCCGAGAGCGATGAAGGCGCGCGAACCCGCGCCCACGGCCATGACCACGGCGCCCATGACGAGGGCGGTGGTCAGATTGTCGAGCACCGCCGACATCGGAAAGGCGATGGCGCCGGTCAGCCAGAAGAGAGAGCGATAGCCGAGGCCGTACCCGACCAATTTGGCCCGCAGCACATCGAAGACGCGGCGTTCCTCGAGTGTGTTCACATAGGTGATGGCGACCAGCAGGAACAGCAGCAGCTCGCCATATTCGAGGATGATCTCCTTGGCCTGATCATGCGCCGCTTCGGCCTGATCGATCGAGGCATAGCCTAGTGCCACCAACGCCCAGATCAACCCGGCCGCGACCAGCACGGGCTTAGATTTGCGCATTTCGATGGCTTCCTCGCAGATGACGAGGACATAGGCGGCGACGAAAATGCCGAGAACGGCGAGGCCCGCCCAATGCGTGGTCAGATCAATCACCCGGTTGCTCCTTATTGCCGGCGCCAAGGGCGCCTAACATAACGAAGGCCGGTTGAGTCTGTCGCCCGGAATAGGCCGAAATAGACTAAGCTATTGATATAAGAAGGAACGACGCCTTTCAGGCGAGGCTGGGGAGGGCCAAGATCAGGGTCATCAGGGCGGAAAAGGCGATGGCTTCGAAGGCGTTGCGGAGATTGAAGGCCATGACACGCTCCATTGAGTATCGTTTATGGACCCTTTATGTTCTATTTAAGTTCCAACGTCAAGACCCTTCGACAATCAATTGAGTGGAACGGGTTTGCGCCGGTAGCCGCCACCCTCAAGGCCGTCGAACATGTCGCGCAGGAGCGGATGGCGGCAGGGCTTGCCACTGTCGTCGGGCAGGAGATTCTGTTCCGAGACATAGGCCACATAGGTCGTCTCGGCGTTCTCGGCCAGCAGATGGTAGAAGGGCTGGTCGCGGTGCGGGCGTACTTCCGCCGGGACGGCCTGCAGCCATTCCTCGGTATTGGCAAAGACCGGGTCGACGTCGAATACCACCCCACGGAAGGGGTAGACGCGATGCTTGACGATGTCGCCGATGTTGAAGCGCGCGGTGCCGCCGCTGGTTCGAAATCGTTCTTTCATAGGCCCCAATTTGGGCCGAATGGCGACGGCGTCAAGTCCCCGTCGATCCGGCTTAGAAAGTGCCTTACTCGCTCAAAACCCATTGCTTCATGTTGACAGACCGTATGTCTTGCCCAAGTTCGCGGCATCAATGATGTTATGAAGCTTGCGCGCACAGCCTGACCCGAGGAAGTCACCGTTCATGAACAAGCCCGCCAAGTTTTCCGGTACCGAGGCCTATATCACCACCCGCGACCTTGAGATTGCCGTCAATGCGGCGATGACGTTGGAGCGGCCCTTGCTGGTGAAGGGCGAGCCCGGGACGGGCAAGACCGTGCTGGCGCGCGAGGTGTCGCGGGCGCTGGGCATGCCGCTCATCGAATGGCATGTGAAGTCGACCACCAAGGCCGCGCAGGGTCTTTACGAGTATGACGCGGTGGCGCGTTTGCGCGACGGGCAGCTGGGCGAGGCCCGGGTCCACGATATTTCCAACTACATCATCCGCGGCAAATTGTGGGAAGCCTTCACGGCTGATACCCAAGTCGTGCTGCTGATCGACGAGATCGACAAGGCGGATATCGAATTTCCCAATGACCTGCTGCAGGAACTCGATCGCATGGAATTCTTCGTCTACGAGACGAAGGAGACGGTCAGGGCCAAACACCGTCCGCTGGTCATCATCACCTCGAACAATGAGAAGGAGTTGCCCGATGCCTTCCTGCGTCGCTGCTTCTTCCATTTCATCCGCTTCCCGGACCGCGCGACGATGGAACGGATCGTCGCCGCGCATTATCCCAACATCAAGCACGACCTGGTGCGCGAAGCGCTCAATCTCTTCTTCGACATTCGCGAGGTGCCGGGGCTGAAGAAGAAGCCGGCGACCTCGGAACTGCTCGACTGGCTGAAACTGCTGATGGTCGACGATATTCCGCCGGAGGTGCTGAAATCGAACGACCCCAAGATGGTGGTGCCGCCGCTCTATGGGGCACTGCTCAAGAACGAGCAGGATGTGCATCTCTTCGAGCGTGTGGCCTTCCTCGCCCGGCGCGGTCAGTAGCCGATGTTCGCGGGCTTCATCACGAGCTTGCGCAATGAAGGTGTGGCCGTAAGCCTCACAGAATATCTCACTTTGCTCAAAGCGATGCAGCAGCAGGTCGCGGTCCTGGATGTCGAGGATTTCTATTACCTCGCTCGCGCCACGCTGGTGAAGGATGAGCGGCTGGTCGATCGCTTCGACCGTGTCTTTGCACTCTATTTCCAGGGATTGTCCGGCATCGGCGGCGATCTGCTGGCCGAGATTCCTGACGAATGGCTCAAGAAGCTGGCCGAAAAATACCTGACACCTGAGGAAATGGCGGCGGTGAAGGCGCTGGGCGGATTCGAGAAGCTGATGGAGACCCTGCGCCAGCGCCTTCAGGAACAGCAGAAGCGCCATGAAGGCGGCTCGAAATGGATCGGCACCGCCGGCACCTCACCCTTCGGCGCCTATGGTTACAACCCGGAAGGGGTGCGGATCGGGCAGGATGAATCGCGCCATCGCCGCGCGGTCAAGGTCTGGGACAAGCGCGAATTCAAGGATCTCGACGGCGAAGTCGAACTCGGCACGCGCGGCATCAAGCTGGCGCTGCGCCGCCTGCGCCGCTGGGGCCGCGAGGGCGAGGCCAGCGAGCTTGACCTCAACGGGACGATCCGTGCCACGGCTGCCAATGGCGGCGTCCTCGACCTGCACCTGCGGCCCGAACGGCGCAACAAGGTGAAGGTGCTGCTCCTCCTCGATATCGGTGGGTCGATGGACGATCATATCGAGGAATCGGCGCAACTCTTCTCGGCGGCGAAGTCCGAGTTCAAGCATCTCGAGACCTTCTACTTCCACAATTGCCCCTATGAGAAGCTGTGGCGGTCGAACAGGCGTCGCCATGACGAATTCACACCGACGGCCCAGGTGATGAATACCTATGGGCCGGATTGGTGCCTGATCATTGTCGGCGATGCCACGATGAGCCCCTATGAGATCACGCATGCCGGCGGCTCGGTCGAACATTGGAACGAGGAAGCCGGTGCCGTCTGGCTGGACCGGCTGCTGAAGCATTATCCGAAATCAGCCTGGATCAACCCCAGGGACACGCATTACTGGGACTTCACGGCCTCGGTGAAACTGCTCAGGCGATTGATGGGTGAACGGATGTTCCCCTTGACGCTCGATGGATTGGACGGCGCGCTGAAGGAACTCAGGCGGCCGCACTAAGAGGTTTCCCTATCCAAGCGATTTCAACCTCGCTTTATTCAATGTCATGGCCCGCGAAAGCGGGCCATCCATGGATCCGTATACAAGATGGATGGATCCCCGCTTTTGCGGGGATGACAGAGCAAGGGGCGTTTGGCTAATCCTCGCGCCCACGCATCTTCTTGATCTTGGCATAGGCTTCGTTGGCCTGGGCGGCCATGCGGTTGGCGAGCGCCACGAAATCGGGCGGCAGATCCTTGGCGGCGATGTTGTCGGGATGCACCGGCGTGATCGCCTTGTGATAGGCGGCCTTCACCTCGGCATCCGTCGCCGTGTCGGTGATGCCCAGGATGTCATAGGGGTTGCGCGCCGGGCGGGTCGCACTTTCCTGCGGAATGACGCGGCGGATCGCTTCCTTGCGGATGATCTCGACCGTGCCGTCGGCGGCCTCGAAAGGCAGGAACAGGCGGTTGTCGTTCAATGTGTCGCTGACGCGGGTGCCCGGCGCCACGAACAAGGCCATCAGCCGTTCGATGCCGTCATCCAGCTCGACCTGCATCATGATCTTGTGCCGGGTCTTCTTGGTGTTTGAACTGTCGAACATCCGCGGCTCTGCAACCGTTGCTAAGGGCAGCGGCCAGAGTGCAATTAAATGGTTAACAAATGATGGCGATCAGGACAGGATCATGCCGGCCGACGCGCGAAGGCCAGGGCAAGGCCCAAGCCGCACAGCAAGGCGCCGGAGCCACGCTGGGTGCGCTTCATCCATTGCGGCCGCGACAACAGGCGGCGCCGGATTGTGCCCGCGAAAAAGGCGATGATGATGTCGGGTGTGGTGTTCAGCGTCACCGAGATGGCGCCCAGGATGACGAATTGCAGGGCCACATTGCCCCGCGCCGGGTCGACGAACTGGGTGACGAAGGCGAGGAAGAAGGCGGCCGTCTTCGGGTTGAACATTTCGACGAAGATGCCTTCGACGAAGGCGCGGCGGCAGCCCGCGGGCTTTACCTCGATGTTGGAGAGATCGAAGCCCGCCTGGCGCCAAGTGCGGATGCCCAGCCAGACGAGATAGACGGCACCGACCAGTTTCAGCGCCGTGAAAATCTCGGCGCTGGCCATCAGGATGGCGGTGACGCCGATGGCGCCGCCGATCACATGCACAAACCCGCCCAGCGCCGTGCCGAAGCTGGAGGCAAGACCCTCCGCCCGCCCGCCGGAGATCGACCGCGCCGCGACATAGAGCATGCCCGGCCCCGGCGCGATGGCGAGCGCCAGGGCGGCGCCGAAGAAGACCAGGAAATGCAACGGGTCGAACATGGGTCATTCTCCATCGATCGAGGGCGTTCCCCTCACCCCGACCCTCTCCCCGCTATCGCGGGGCGAGGGAGTTTCGCGGGAGGACCGGGCATTCAGCCCCTCGCCCCGCCTGCGGGGAGAGGGGTTGGGGTGAGGGGGCTTCCCCCTCAGTAAGCAAATTCCTTGAACACCGGGTCGACCACGCCGCCCCATTTGCCGTGATAGAGGTCGAGCTTCAACTCGGCCGGCGTCTTGCCGCTGTCGGCGATGATCTGCAGCGGGTTGAGGAAGCCGGATTCATCCATGCCGCCGAGATCGGTGGCACCGCGCTGCTGCAGCCCCGCGCGGGCGATGCTGAGCACGTCGAGCGCGATGTCGCGCACCTTGCGGCCACGGAATGGGGTGTTGAGAGCGAGGCGCGGCACGTCGCGGCGCAGGGCTTCATGCTCGGCGATGGTCCAGTCCTTGACCAGATCCCAGGCGGCATCGAGCGCCGTCTGGTCATAGAGCAGGCCGACCCAAAGGGCGGGGAGGGCGCAGAGCCGTTCCCACGGACCGCCATCGGCGCCGCGCATTTCCAGGAAGCGCTTCAGGCGCACTTCGGGGAAGGCGGTGGTCATGTGATCGGCCCAGTCGCCCGTCGTCGGAATCTCGCCGGGCAGCGCCGGGAGCTTCCCTTCCAGGAAGTCGCGGAAGGACTGGCCGGAGGCGTCGATATACTTCCCGTCGCGATAGACGAAATACATCGGCACATCGAGCATGTAGTCGACATAGCGCTCGAAGCCCATGCCGGGCTCGAAGACGAAGGGCAGGATGCCGCAGCGATCTGGATCGGTATCGGTCCAGATATGGCTGCGGAAACTCAAGTAACCGTTGGGCTTGCCTTCGGTAAAGGGAGAATCGGCAAAGAGGGCCGTGGCGATCGGCTGCAGCGCCAGCGACGTGCGGAACTTCTTCACCATGTCCGCTTCGGACGAATAGTCGAGATTGACCTGCACGGTGCAGGTCCGCAGCATCATGTCGAGGCCGAGGCCGCCACGCTTGGGCATGTAGTCGCCCATGATCTTGTAGCGGCCCTTGGGCATCCAGGGCGTGTCGGCGCGCGACCATTTCGGGTTGAAGCCCATGCCGAGGACGCCGATGCCCAACTCCTCGGAGATCGTTTTCACCTGCTTGAGGTGCTGGCCGACTTCGCGGCAGGTCTCGTGAATGGTGCGCAAAGGGGCGCCGGACAATTCGAACTGGCCGCCCGGTTCGAGCGTGATGCTCTCGCCATTCTGCGCCATGGCGATGATCTTGCCGTTCTCCTCGATCGGTTCCCAGCCATAACGGATGAGGCCCTTCAAGAGCGCGCCGATGCCGTTGGGCGCGTCATAGCTCACCGGGCGCAGCGTTTTGAGGTCGTAGACGAACTTCTCGTGCTCGGTGCCGATGCGCCAATCCGATTTTGGCTTGTTGCCTTGGGCGATCCAGTCGATGAGCTGGCTCTTGGCCGTCACCGGCTCGCCGCGCGATTTTGGCGGTGCTGACACGTTGATCCCCCTTTTATTCCGGCCTTTGGCCGATCGGCAGAAGCGGTGCCGGTGGCCGTTGGGCGCCGTCGCCCAGGATGCTTTGAAAGACCGCAAGCGCTGCGAGCGCTGCAGTGTCGGCGCGCAGGATTCTCGGCCCCAGCCCAACCGGCGTAACAAATGGCAGTTTTGAAAGCAGGTCAAGCTCGGAACGCGCAAAACCCCCTTCTGGCCCGCAAAGTATGGCCCATGCGTTAGTTTGCCTCACGTCGGACTTTAGCCTCGATAACGCTTCCCCGATGGGAAGGGCAGGACCGGCTTCGGCACAGAGAATGAGGTGGCGGCCGGGGTCCCAGCCTTGCAGCAGATCCTGCAGGGAAACGGCCGCGCGAATCTCCGGAAGGGTCAGGCGTTCGGTCTGTTCGGCCGCTTCGATGGCATTGGCCTCAAGCCGCTCGTGGTTGAGGCGGGTTGCGGTCGTGTGCTGGGTGAAGACCGGCTGGAAGGCGGAGACGCCTAGCTCGGTTGCTTTCTCGACCAGGAAATCGACGGCGTCCTTCTTCAATGGTGCAAAGCAGAGCCAGACATCCGGGACGAAGCTTTGCGCCCGGCGCAGGTCATCCACCCGGATCTCGACCGCGCGCTTCGAGACGCCGGCGATCTCGGCCGTGTATTCGCCGTCGCGCCCGTTGAACAGGATGACCGGATCGCCGACGCTCCGCCGCATCACGTTCTTCAGATAATGCGCCGCCCGCTCTTCCGCGGCGAAAACGGCGCCGGGCTTGAGGTCGACGGTCACGAAAAGGCGTGGGATCATGTTCTTGAGCTATCCTTGAGGTATCACTATGGTCGCCGGCAGCAACGGTAACCCTAAACTGTGACATGATAAACCGATGAGCGAGGCCAGCGACATCCGCAGCGGGGACTGGATCGACCGTTTCGTGCCGGCGGGATGGCGCCCCTATTGCCGCCTGGCCCGGCTCGACCGGCCGATCGGCACCTGGCTGCTGCTCTTTCCCTGCTGGTGGTCGCTCAGCCTCGCTTTGCCGCGGGGAATCGGTCCGGATCTCAAACTGCTCGCCCTGTTCGCGCTGGGGGCGCTCGTCATGCGCGGGGCGGGCTGCACCGTCAACGATATCGTCGACCGGGATATCGATGCCAAGGTGGCGCGGACAGCAACGCGGCCGCTGGCCTCCGGCGCGCTCAGCCTCAAACAGGCGCTGGTCTTCCTCGCGCTGCAACTGGCGATCGGGCTCATTATCCTGCTGCAATTCCCGTCCTTCGCCATCGGGCTCGGCATTGCCTCGCTGGCCCTGGTCGCCAGCTATCCGTTCATGAAGCGCATCACTTGGTGGCCGCAGGCCTTCCTCGGCCTCACCTTCAACTGGGGAGCACTGCTCGGTTGGGCGGCCATCTGGGGCGGCCTCGCCGCAGCACCGATCTGGCTCTATATCGGCGGCCTGTTCTGGACGCTGTTCTACGACACGATCTATGCCCATCAGGACAAGGTCGACGACGCGCTGATCGGCGTCAAATCCACGGCGCTGCGCCTAGGGACCGCTACCAAGCCCTGGCTGGCGGCTTTCGCGGCGGCGACGATCTTCTGCTTCGGCGCATCGCTTTGGTCGGCGGGCAGCGGGCTCATTGCCTATCTGGGTCTTGCCGGCGTGCTTGCGCATCTTTTGTGGCAGCTCTACGACGTCGATATCGACAATCCGCAGGATTGTCTGGCCAAGTTCCGCGCTAACCGCTTCATCGGCTGGATCCTGCTTTTCGGCATCGTGCTCGACCGGGCACTTGTGTGAGCGATCCCGCGGGCTTCATTCGCAACCAGACGAAGATCGCGCGCCCCAGCCTTGTGCCGGAACTGAAACTGCATCTGGCGACCGAGATCAGCCCGATCTGGCGCGCGACGCAGTCCGAGCTCGACAATGCCGGTGTGCCACCACCTTATTGGGCCTTCTGCTGGCCGGGCGGCCAAGCCCTCACACGTTTTCTCATCGACCAGAAGCAATGGGTGAAGGGCAAGCGCGTACTGGACTTCGCGGCCGGCAGCGGCATTTCCGGCATTGCCGCCGCGCGGGCCGGTGCCGCACATGTGACGGCGGCCGAGATCGACGATTTCGCCGCGGCAGCCATCGCGCTCAATGCCAAGCTCAACAAGGCGAAGGTGAATGTCGTCACAGAAGACCTCGTCGGGCGCATGGATTTGGGCGTCCATATCGTTCTGGCCGGCGACGTGTGCTACGAACGGCCGATGGCGGAACGGGTCTTCGCCTGGTTCGAACAATTGGCTGAAAGCGGCGTCACCGTGCTGATGGGCGATCCCGGCCGCGCCTATCTGCCGAGGAAAGGCCTGGTCGAGATGGCGCGCTATCAGGTGCCGACCTCGATCGAACTGGAAGACAAGGACATGCGCCTCACCCTGGTCTGGCGCCTCAAGAGCGGAGCGTAGAATCGTGACGGGCGCAAAGGTGATGGGTCTCTATCGTTATCCCGTACAGAGCGTGCGCGGCGAGGAATTATCGGCGGCCGCGTTCGGACCAGCCGGCGTGATCGGCGACCGCGCCTTCGGCATCGCCGATATCGAACTTGGCGTCATCGCCCATGCCAGCCGCGCCAAGAAACAGTATCGGGCGCTCATTACCTGGAACGCGCGTTATCTTTCCGAACCAGAGCTCGGCGCCGAGATGCCTGTGGTAGAGCTGGATTTTGCCGATGGCACGACGATCCGCAGCGATGATCCGGCGATCGACCGCGTTATCAGCGACCGGCTCGGCATGCCGGCGGCTTTCGTGCGCAATGACGGCAGACGCGTGCCGAAGCTCTATGAGCTGAGTCATTGCCATCTGCTGACCACCGCCACGCTGAAGCGCCTCAAACAAGAACACGAAAGCGGCGATTTCGCGCCGGCGCGCTTCCGCCCCAACATCCTGCTCGATACCGGCGAGGATGTGGGCTTTCTCGAACAGGATTGGCTCGGCAATCAGGTGAGAGTCGGCGGCGTCATCTTCGACGTCAACGATGTCTGCAAACGCTGTGCCCTCACCACCCGGGCGCAAGGCGCACTGCCCGACGATCCCGGCATCCTGCACAGCACCGTTGCCAACAAGACGATTGCCGGCGTCTACGGTTCGGTGGTGACGGCGGGCGCAGTGAAGATCGGGGATGCGGCGAAGGTGCTCAAGCAATAGGCAAGCGCCCCTCACCCCGACCCTCTCCCCACTTCGTGGGGCGAGGGAGTGCCTGGCAAGCTTGGTGCTAAGCCCCTCGCCCCGCTTGCGGGGAGAGGGGTTGGGGTGAGGGGAAACTAAAAAGCCCCGCAATCTCTTGCGGGGCTTTTCATTTCGGCGGTCGAAGTTACTTGTTCGGCTGCGGTGTTACGCGGAGATAGGGTTTGATCTTCTTGTAGCCCTTGGGGAAGAGCTTGTCGGCTTCAGCATCGGGGATGCTGGGCGGAATGATGCAATCCTGACCGTCGCGCCAGTTGACTGGCGTCGCCACTTTGAAATTCGCCGTGAGCTGCAGGGAATCGAGGACACGGATGATCTCGTCGAAGTTGCGGCCGGTGCTCATCGGATAGGTGATCTGCAGCTTCACCTTCTTGTCCGGGCCGATGATGAAGACCGACCGGACGGTCGCGGTCGCGTCCGTGTTCGGGTGGATCATGTCATAGAGTTCGGACACCTTGCGGTCGGCATCGGCCAGCAGCGGGAAGTTCAAGGCATGACCCTGCGTTTCCTTAATGTCGCCGATCCAGCCCTGATGCTCCTTCAAGCCATCGACCGAAAGGCCGATCACCTTGGTGTTGCGCTTGTCGAATTCGGGTTTGAGCCGCGCCACTTCACCGAGCTCGGTGGTGCAGACGGGGGTGAAGTCCTTGGGATGCGAGAACAGGATCGCCCAGGAATTGCCGATCCAGTCGTGAAACTTGATCCGGCCGTCGGTCGAATCCTGTTCGAAATCGGGGGCGGTGTCGCCAAGTCGAAGGCTCATCTTTATCTCCACTGTCTTTTGAAAAGGATCTATTCGCCGGCGGCGCTGAGGCGTGCCTGCGGCTTGGTAAAGCTGCGATCGTGGGTGAGGGCCGGAACGGCATAGCGCGCCTTCTGGACCAGGGCCATGTCGATCTCGGCCGTCACCACGCCGATATCGGTGCCGGCATCGGCCAGCACCTTGCCCCAGGGGTCGATGATCAGCGAATGGCCATAGGTGCCGCGGCCGTCGGCATGGATGCCGGTCTGCGCGGCGGCGAACATGAAGCAGCCGGTCTCGATGGCGCGGGCGCGCAGCAGCACATGCCAATGCGCCTCGCCGGTCGGCACGGTGAAAGCGGCGGGGCCGGTCAGGAGCTTCGCCCCGCCTTGCGCCAGCGCCCGGTGCAGATAGGCAAAGCGTACGTCGTAGCAGATGGTGAGGCCGAGGCCACCCCAGGGCGTGTCGGCGACGACCGCTTCGACACCGGGGCGCACCTGTGCGGATTCGCGGTGGCTCTCGCCGGTCGGCAGGTCGACGTCGAACATGTGGATCTTGTCGTAACGCGCGACGATCTCGCCGGAGGGCGCGAAGACGAATTGGCGGTTGGCGATGCGGGTCGGTTCCGCCTTCACCGGCATCGAGCCGATCACCAGCCAGACCCCGAGTTCCCTGGCCAGACCGGCAAAGGCCGGAATGCCGGGATGCTCTTCCTCGGCCGGCGTCTTGGCGAGTGCGGCCTTTTTATCCGGTTCGAGGATCGTGGTGTTTTCCGGCGTCACGATGAGCTTGGCGCCCTGGGCATGGGCGGCGCGGATGAGGTCGCTCGCGGCGGCGATGTTCGGCGCCACATCGCGCTGCGAATTCATCTGCACGCAAGCGGCGGTGAAGACGGCCGGTTTATTTTCGGGCATGACATTGTTCCCTTCAACTCAGGCGGCCCTATCCGGCCGGAAGTGACTCAGTGGCTCGGCTGCAGCAGCGGCTTCAGCTTGCCGGCCTGATCGAGTGCGTAGAGATCGTCGCAGCCGCCGATATGCTGGCCATCGATGAAGATCTGCGGGACCGATGTGCGGCCGCCGGCGCGCTTGCGCATTTCATCGCGCAGCTTGCCGTCGGTCATGACGTCGATCTCGGTGAACGCGGCGCCCCGTTCTTCCAGCAGCTTCTTGGCGCGATAGCAGTAGCCGCACAGCATCGTGGTGTAGATCTCAACCTTGGCCATTAACACACCGATCCGAGGTAAATCCAATCAGGCCGGCATCCGGCCGGCGACACGACCGTAATGTCAGCCTTTGCCCTGCAATTGACAAGGGGGGCACCGGCCGCTTGTCGCGAGCTTTCCTAAGGGAAAGCGCAATTTTTCTGTGGGATCCGGCGCCACTTACCTAGGCGGCCTGGATAACCCGGGCCAAAGCCAGAACGTTGACGGCTATGGCCCCATTCTTGCGGAGGACTTTGGCGCAATTGGTGACGGTGGCGCCGGTGGTGATGACGTCGTCGACCAGCAAGATCCGTTTCCCCTCCAGAAGTGCCCCGCGGCGCGGATGCAGTGCGAAGGCGCCCGCCACATTGCGCTGCCGGGCGAGGCGCCCGAGATGGCCCTGCTTTTTCGTCGCCCGTCGCCGGATGAGGAGGTCCGGCAGGACCGGCTTGCCGCTCAAGGCACCCAGGGCATTGGCGAGGAGGGCCGCCTGGTTGTAGCGGCGGCCGAACAGGCGCGACCAATGCAACGGCACTGGCACGATGAGGTCGCTGTCGCCGAGCAGTTCCTGGCCGATCCGGTTGAGCCAGGCGCCGAAGGTCGGCGCCAGGGAGGTGCGGTCGGCATGCTTGAAGGCAAGGATCAGGTCGCGGCTCGCTTCGTCATAGCGCAGGACCGCCCGGGCGCGGTCGAAAGCGGGCGGGGCTTCGATGCAGGCGCCGCACAGGGCGTCGGGGCCGAGCTCGAAATCGAAGGGCTGCCCGCAACAGGCGCAGCAGGGGCCACCGAGGAAGCTCAATTGCTGCCAGCAGCCGGGACAGAGCGCCCCTTGGGCACCCCCTTCGGCAGCGACGACCTGGCCGCATTTGAGGCAGCGCGGCGGCAGCACGGCATCGAGCAGGCGGTGCAGGTTGCGCTTCATCGGCCGGGCGATGCTGGCCTTAATCGGCGACATCATTGTCATGAAGCCATTTGACGTATGCGGCGATCCCTCGTCAATCTCCAGTTGTGGCCCCCGAAAGGCGGTTGCGCCGTGCGGCGCCATCGGCATACTCCGCCGCCATGACCGTCCCTTCTCAATCCTCGCCTCAAGTCTTTGATCGGGCTCAATTGCGCCGCCAGCGCCAGCGGGTGGCAGGCGGCTTTGCAGCCCATGATTTCCTGTTCCGCGAACTGGGCGAACGGCTGCTCGACCGGCTGGCCGATATCCGCCAGGGCTTTCCTTTGGCGGCCGATGTTTCGCCCCATGCCGGGATGCTCGAAAGTCTCCGCCGCGAAGTCGATGCGCGCCTCGGCGGCATCGAGACGATGGTGGCCGCGAGCGATGTCGGCTTTCCGCCGGGTGGTGGTCCGCGCCTCGTCTGCGAAGAGGAGGCCCTGCCGTTCCGGCGCGGGAGCCTCGACCTCATTCTGTCCTGCCTGGGGCTGCATTGGGTCAATGACCTGCCTGGCGCCCTCATTCAGATCCGCGACGCCTTGCGCCCGGACGGGCTTTTCCTCGGTGTCCTGCTGGGGGGCGAGACGCTGACCGAATTACGCCAATGCCTGATGGAAGCAGAGCTTGCCGAGACCGGCGGCGCCAGTCCGCGCGTCTCGCCGATGGTTGGCCTGCGTGACGCGGCGGGCCTGTTGCAGCGGGCAAGCTTCGCCCTGCCGGTCGCCGATGCCGAGACGCTGACCGTCACCTATGCCGATGCCTTGGCGTTGCTGCGGGATCTGCGCGGCATGGGGGAAGGGAACGCCCTGGCGGCGCGGCCGCGCCGCCCCCTCAGCCGGCAGGTCATTGCCCGGGCGAGTGCGCTCTATGCCGCGCGCTTTGCCGACAGCGACGGCCGCATCAGGGCGACCTTCCAGGCCATTTTCGTGACGGGTTGGGCGCCGTCGGCCATTCAGCAGCAGCCGGCGCGCCGTGGCAGCGGCGATGTGAGCCTCGCCGATTTTCTGGCCAAGAAGCCTTAGTTACTGATTGCCGCCGCTCGATCCGCTGTTGGAGCGGTCGCGATCCGGGCCGTTGCCGACGGCATTGAACCAGCCGTCATCGACGACGGCGTCGGCCACCGAAATATCGTCATCGAAAATCTCGATGCCCTTTGATGTGATGCGCGCGCTCTGATCGGCCTGCAAGGTCACCGTGTCGCCTGTACCCTTGGCGCGGATCTGCACCTCGCCTTCGTCGAGACCCAGCAGCGTGTCGCCATTGGCGCGGACGCCGATCTTCACATTGGTGCCGCGAATGCTGATGGTGGCGGTCGGCGTCTCGAAGCGAACGCCGGCCGGCGGCATGACGCCGGTGACCCAGCGGAAAGCACCGCGGCTGAGGGTCAGGATGGCCTCGCCCGTGCTGACGTTCTCGTCGAAAACGAATTGATCGATCACGACCGTTGCTTCGGCGCCGATGGTGAGGTTCGTGCCGTCGACGAAGCCGATTTCGACCGCGCTGTGCTGCGTCGTCTCGATCAGTTCCTGGCCGACGATTCCATCGCGGCGTTGCTTCGGAATGCGGGTCCCTTGCGGTTCGGTGCCATAGACCGCGTTCTGGACGCGCTGCACGAGGCCCACGGGGTCGGCCAGCACCGGCGCCGTGCTGCCGACAAGCATGCCGGCGACAAGCATGCTGGCCAGAAAGGCCGATCGCAGGCTCCACATCGCGGAAACGCGCATTTTCGAGATCCCCATCTGGCCCAGCCGACTCGCCACCAGTCGAGTCGACGTTTGAATCAGGCGCAATCTCACAACAAATCGCAGATCATGGCAATGAGCGGCTTGTCAGCGGGCGGCATCGGATAATCGCCAAGCCGTGTCGGGCGCACCCAGGCGAGGCTCTGGCCCTCGCGTCCATGCACTTGGCCTTCCCAGCGTCGGCAGACATAGAGCGGCATCAGGAGATGGAACGAGTCGTAGCTGTGCGAGGCGAAGGTAAGCGGTGCGAGGCAGCTTTCCTTGACGTCGATGCCGAGCTCTTCATTCAGTTCGCGGATTAGCGCCGCTTCGGGCGTTTCGCCTTCATGCACCTTGCCGCCGGGAAATTCCCACAGGCCCGCCATGCTCTTGCCTTCGGGACGCTGAGCCAGCAGCACGCGGCCATCGGCATCGACCAGCGCGACGGCGACGACCAGCACCATTTTCTTCGTTTCCGTCATGCCGCCCGGCCCGTGGCGCGCAGCCAGTCGTTGCGCTTGAGGCGGCGGTGGATCACCGGCAAATCGCCATTCTGTGCCTTGGAGTGGATCTCGCCGGTGCCGCAGATGACAAAGCCGATTTTCTCCAGCACGCGGTGCGAGGCATCGTTGACGGTGACGGCCGAGGCAATCAGTTCCGGCAAGGCGAAATTCTCGAAGGCGAGGCGCACCAATCGTCCGGCCGCTTCCGAGGCATAACCCCGGCGCCAGAATTCGCGCCCGATCCAATAGCCGAGCTCGGGCCCCTGCGGCGTCTTTTGCAGGCCGACACAGCCCAGCAATTGGCCGCTGCTCTTCAGCTCGATGGCGAGCACCAGGGCCGCTTCCGGATCGTCGATGAAGCGCGAGGCCGCCTCAGGCGCTGCTTCGGGTGTGGCGATGAAGTCGAGCGCCATCTGCAAATCATAGGGATAGGGAATCGTCGCCGTATAGCGCGACACCTCGAAATCGTTCACCAGGCGCGCGATCTCCGGTGCGTCCGCCAGGTTGAGCGGTCGCAGGCGCAGGCGTTCCGTTTCTATCTCAGGAACGATAATCGGCATTGATCTCGATATAGCGATGGGTGAGGTCGCAGGTCCAGACGCGTGCCTTTGCCTTGCCGACGCCCACATCGACGCCGATATGGACGTCGCGGGTCTTGATATGGGCGGCAACCGGGGCCTCGTCGTAATCGGGGCGGCGCTGGCCGTTGCGGGTGATCTCGACGCCGCCGATGCTGATCGAGAGCTTGTCGCGGTCGGCCTTCTCGCCGGACTTGCCGACGGCCATAACGATGCGGCCCCAATTCGCGTCCTCGCCTGCGATCGCCGTCTTCACCAGGGGCGAATTGGCGATGGCAAGGCCGATGCGGCGGGCGGCAGCCGCGCTGGCGGCACCGGTAACGTCGATGGTCACGAGTTTCTCAGCCCCTTCGCCATCCTGCACCACCTGGACAGCCAGATCGGTGAGGAGCGAGTCGAGGGCAGCGCGGAAATCCTTGAGCAGCGGATCGGTGGCCGATGCCGGCTTCTTGTGCTTAGGCCCCTGGCCGGTCGCCACCAGCAGCAGCGTGTCAGATGTCGACGTGTCGCCATCGACGGTGATGCAGTTGAAGGAGCGGTCGGCGGCCTTCGCGAGCAAGGTCTGCAGGATGGCCGCCGGGATCTTGGCATCGGTCGCGACGAAGGCCAGCATGGTCGCCATGTCCGGCGCGATCATGCCGGACCCCTTGGCGATGCCGTTGAGGGTGACAGTTGCGTCGCCGATCTTGGCGGTGCGGGTCGCCACCTTCTCGAACGTGTCGGTGGTCATGATGGCGCGGGCGGCGTCGTTCCAGGCATCTTCGTGCAAGTCTTTGATCAGGGCGCCAAGATTGTCGGTGATGCGGGCGTCGTTGAGCGGCTCGCCGATGACGCCGGTCGAGGCGATGAAAATCTCGCGCGGCTGGCATTTGAGGTGCTTTGCCGCGGCCTTGATGCAGCGATCGGCGGATTCGACGCCGACCTTGCCGGTGAAGGCGTTGGCATTGCCGGCATTGACCAGGATGGCGCGGGCTTTGCCGCCCTTGAGATGCTTGCGGCAGATGTCGACTGGAGCGGAGCAGGTGAGTGAGCGGGTAAGGACGCCGGCCACCGTGCTGCCGGCGGCAACCTCCATCAGCATGACGTCCTTGCGGCCCTTATAGCGGACGCCGCATTCCCTGGCGGCAAGCCTGACCCCGGGAAGGGCCGGCAACGGATGAATCACGGTCGGTGCAAGCGGCGAGACCTTGGCGCCCATCTGTTGTCGGCCTTTCGTCGGGTTGTTGGATCGATTTTAGAGTCGTTATCTTACAATCTTATTGGGCCGGCTTGGCGCCGCCGCTGGGATCAATGATGTCGAGCTTGGCGGCATCCTTGAGATCCTTGGCGACCTGCTGGCGCAGCTCTTCGACGAGATCGAGGCGAACCTCTTCCTTCTGCTTGTCGAAGGTCGGCAGCGCCTTGGTGCGGTCGCCGGTGATCTTGATGATGTGATAGCCGAATTGCGATTTGACCGGCGCCTTGCTGGTCTCGCCATCCTTCAGGGCGAAGGCGGCTTCCTCGAATTCCTTCACCATCGCACCCTTGGTGAACCAGCCGAGCGCGCCATCATTCTTGGCCGCACTCGGGTCGATCGACTTTTCCTTGGCGAGCTTGCCGAAATCGGCGCCCTTTTCCAGCTCGGCGATGATGGCTTTGGCCTCATCCTCGGTCTTGACCAGGATGTGGCTGGCCGAGATTTCGCGTTCGGCCGGCATCTTCTTCAGCTCTTCGTCGAACTTCGCCTTCAGCTCGTTATAGCGGGCGTCGACCTGGGCGTCGGTCACCTTCGCCTCGATCAGTTTCTTGAAGAAAACCTGGCGGATGGCGTTGTCTTCGATCTGGCGGACCGATTCCTCGACCAGCTTGGTGACGTCCGGATCCTTGTCGAGCCCATCGGCGCGGCCCTTCTCGGCCACCAGCTTCAGGAAGATGTAGCGGTCGAGCAGCTGCGGGAAGAACTGGTCAGCATTCTGACGGATCTGCGGGTCAAGACCCGCCGCGGAATCGAGGATGTCCTGTCGGGTGATGTCGGTGCCGTTGAGCTTGGCCACGACCAGCTTCGGATCGGGCTGGCCCGGCATGGCGGGCGCCGCGGCGGCCGGCTCGGTGGTGGTGGAATTGTCCTGCGCCAAGCCAAGGCTCGAGCTGAGGACAAGAAGGGCGCCGGCGGTCAGAGCCTGGCGGAAAATCTGAGTGGCCATGGGATTAGGGGTGTCCTTTGGTGCCTGAAAACGCGTGGGCGGGGCTGGCCATTTTGGGCCGCAAAGCCGCCAAACGCCGGGGACTATGCCGAACGGCGCCGGGCCTTACAAGCGGAAAGGTCAAGGATTTCCGTGGCTTCACCCCAAGTTGACAGGGGAACGCCCGCGACCTATCTCTTCCGCAACCACATTCCGGAATTTTAAGGGTTTCTCAGCATGTTCGCGGCTCTGGCGAGGCGGGTCTTCGGATCCGCGAATGACCGTTTTATTAAGACGTTAGACAAGACAGTCGCCGCAGTTAACGCCCTCGAACCCGAAGTCCAGGCCCTCTCCGATCAGGATCTGCGCGCGCGGACCGATTGGCTGCGCGGCCGCCTGGAAAAGGGCGAGACCCTGGACGACATCCTGCCCGATGCCTTTGCGACCGTGCGCGAAGCTGCCAAGCGCACCCTGGGCCAGCGCCATTTCGACGTCCAGATCAAGGGCGGCATCGTCCAGCACCAGGGCAAGATCTCGGAAATGAAGACCGGCGAAGGCAAGACGCTGGTCGCAACCCTTGCCGTCTATCTCAATGCGCTCGAAGGCAAGGGCGTGCATGTGGTGACGGTGAACGACTATCTCGCCAAGCGCGACGCCAGCTGGATGGGCCAGGTCTATGAGTTCTTGGGGTTGACCGTGGGGTCCATCGTCCACGGCCTCAACGACCAGGAGCGCCGGGCGGCCTATGCCTGCGACATCACCTACGGCACCAATAACGAATTCGGCTTCGATTATCTGCGCGATAACATGAAGCACCGCGTCGAGGACATGACGCAACGGCCGTTCAACTACGCCATCGTCGACGAAGTGGACAGCATCCTCATCGACGAAGCGCGCACGCCGCTCATCATCTCCGGCCCGACCGAGGACAATTCCGACCTCTATTACAAGGTCGACAAGCTCATTCCGCATCTGGTCGATGCCGATTTCGAGAAGGACGAGAAGTCGCGCCATGTGACGCTGACCGATGCCGGCAACGAGCATATCGAGCAGCTGCTGCGCGGTGTCGGCCTGATGAAGGCGGGAACGCTCTACGACACCGCCAATATCAGCCTGGTCCATCACGTCAACCAGGCCCTGCGCGCGCACAAGCTGTTCACGCGCGACGTCGACTATATCGTCAAGGACGACAAGGTCGTCATCATCGACGAATTCACCGGCCGCATGATGGAAGGCCGCCGCTATTCGGAAGGCCTGCACCAGGCGCTGGAAGCCAAGGAAAACGTCTCGATCCAGAACGAGAACCAGACGCTGGCCTCGATCACCTTCCAGAACTATTTCCGCATGTATCCGAAGCTTTCCGGCATGACCGGGACGGCGATGACCGAAGCGCCGGAATTCTCGGATATCTACGGTCTTGATGTGGTCGAAATCCCGACCAATGTGCCGGTCAGCCGCAAGGATTATGACGACGAGGTCTATCGGACCGCGGGCGAGAAGTTCAAGGCGATCAGCGAACTGGTCGAGGAGTGCCGCGCGCGCAACCAGCCGGTGCTGGTCGGTACGGTCTCGATCGAGAAGTCGGAAATGCTCTCGGAGCATCTCAAGAAGAAGAAGATTCCGCATTCGGTGCTGAACGCGCGCTATCACGAGCAGGAAGCCTATATCATCGCCGATGCCGGCGTGCCGGGCGCCGTTACCATCGCCACCAACATGGCAGGTCGCGGCACTGACATCCAGCTGGGCGGCAACGTAAAGATGCGCATCGAGCGCGAATTGAAGGATGTGCCGGCAGGCCCTGAGCGCGACGCGCGGATCGCGGCGATCGTGGCCGAAGTGGAAGCGGCGAAGAAAGTGGCGCTGGAAGCCGGCGGCCTCTTCGTCATCGCGACCGAACGGCATGAAAGCCGGCGCATCGACAACCAGCTGCGCGGCCGCTCGGGCCGCCAGGGCGATCCGGGCGCCTCGCGCTTCTTCCTCAGCCTCGAAGACGATCTGATGCGCATCTTCGGGTCCGAGCGCATGGACACGATGTTGAAGCGCTTAGGCCTCAAGGAGGGCGAGGCGATCGTCCATCCCTGGATCAACAAGGCGCTCGAGAAGGCGCAGCAGAAGGTCGAAGCGCGCAACTTCGAGATCCGCAAGAACCTGCTGAAATTCGACAACGTCATGAACGACCAGCGCAAGGTCGTCTATGAGCAGCGCAAGGAAATGATGGCGGCAAGCGACCTCAAGGAAGAGGTCCTCTCCATGCGCCATGAAGTGATCGAGGATCTGATCGGTCGCTATGTTCCCGAAAAGGCCTTTGCCGAGCAATGGGATACCAAGGGCCTGCATGAGGAAGTCCTGCGTGTCTTCGCGCTCGACCTGCCCTTTGCCGATTGGGCCAAGGAAGAAGGCATTGCCGATGAGGCGATGCGCGAGCGCCTGGTCGAGGCGGTCGACCGCAAGATGGCCGAAAAGGCTGCCAATATCGGTCCCGAACTGATGCGCGCCATCGAGAAGTCGCTGGTCCTGCAGGTGCTGGATCAGAACTGGAAAGAGCATCTCCTCGCCATGGACCATCTGCGCCACGCCATCGGCCTGCGCGCCTATGGCCAGCGCGATCCGCTGAACGAATACAAGCGCGAAGCGTTCGAGATGTTTGAGCAGATGCTGGATCGCCTGCGCGAACAGGCGACCTCGATGCTCTCGCATATCGAAGTGCGGGCCGAGGCGCCGCAACAGGCCGTCCCCGCGGCACCTGCGCCGGTCATCGAGAACAGCGGCATCGACAAGAACAACCCGGCGACCTGGGCCAACCTCAACCGCAACGCCGAATGCCCCTGCGGTTCGGGCAAGAAATACAAGCACTGCCACGGCCAGCTGACGGCTTGATGGCCTGACGGCCTGGTGAAAAGAAGAACCCGCCGCATCAGGGAATGATGCGGCGGGTTTTGTCTTTTGCTCGTCATGGTAACTCGACAATGACGGATGTGACTGGGAGATACCCGTCACTCGCCCCCTCACCCTGACCCTCTCCCGCCCGCCGACGAATGTCGGCATGCGCCGACTAGGGGAGAGGGAGTGAGGTACCGGTCGGCGCAGCCAGCAGATGGCATAGCATATATTTCGTCATGCCCGGGCCCAGCGTTGGTCCCTTCTGGCCGGGCATCCACTCTCTCCAGGCAATCAGTGGATCCCCGGGTCTTCGCCCGGGGATGACGACGTACTTGCTAGCTCACCCCGCAAACTTGTCCGTGGCGCTGATCAGCTGGTGCATGATGCCGGGTTCGTCGAAGGCATGGCCGGCATCGTCGACGATGATGAACTCGGCTTCCGGCCAGGCCTTGTGCAGTTCCCACGCGGTGATGGCCGGGGTGCAGACGTCATAGCGGCCCTGGATGATCACACCGGGAATGTTCTTCAGCTTCCCTGCGTCGCGGATGAGCTGGCCGTCATCCATCCAGCCGCCATGGGTGAAATAGTGATTCTCGATGCGGGCGAAGGCGAGGGCGAACTGGTCCTGGCCGTAGGAGGTGCTGTTCTGCTTGCTGGGCAGCAGCTTGATGGTGCTGCCTTCCCAAATGCTCCAGGCCCGCGCCGCTTCGAGCTGAGCCTTGGGGTCGGTGCCGGTAAGGCGCTTCCGGTAGGCGCCCACCAGGTCGCCGCGCTCGGCCGGCGGGATGGGGGCGAGGAAGGATTCCCAGAGATCGGGGAAGAGGTTCGAGGCGCCTTCCTGGTAGTACCAGTCGATCTCCCGCTTCTGCAGCGTGAAGATACCGCGCACGATCAGTTCGCTGACGTGGTTTGGATGCGTCTCGGAATAAGAGAGGGCGAGGGTGGCACCCCAGGAACCCCCGAAAACCAGCCATTTCTCCACGCCCATGATGGCGCGCAAGGATTCGATGTCCTTGACCAAATCCCAGGTGGTGTTGTTCTCAAGGCTGGCATGGGGTTTCGAGCGGCCGCAGCCGCGCTGGTCGAACAGCAGGACGCGGTATTTCTTCGGGTCGAACAGGCGCCGATGCGCCGGGCTGCAGCCGGCGCCCGGGCCGCCATGCAGGAAGACGGCGGGCTTTCCTTCCGGATTGCCGCAGATCTCCCAATAGACCTGGTGGCCGTCGCCCGTATCGAGATAACCGGTGCGATAGGGTTCGATCGCCGGGTAGAGCGTGCGCATGCTGATCCGTCCTGAAGGCTGAAGAAGGTGACTAGGATGCCTTCAGGATTAGGCGATCTTGCGCGCCCGGGCAAGATGCCGGACGAGATGCTGGACTGGGGCCGGCGTCAGTCGGATTTCACGCCGTCGAGCGGCAGATCGCCGGTTTCGATGGCATGGCGCAGGGCGCCGAGGCCCAATTCCAATTCCTCGGCCATCTCGCGCGAGCGGCGGATTTCGGCGATGTCCAACTCGCCGATCGGCCCGCGCTTGCCGCTGGCGAGATCGACGATCTGCGCCAGGTAGCGGCCCTTGAGCTTGGCGAGCAACCGGGCGACGCGCTGCACTTCGACCGGCGTGCAGGAATTCACCGCATGCGCCGTCTCGGCCCGGGTAAAGGCACGCACATCTTCGTTGAGGTGATAGAGGTATTGGCCGACGCTCGGGATATTGTCGAACACCTTGGCCCGCTGCGGGGCCGCTTGGTGCGACGACAATTGCGGCATGCCGGGGCGGGCGGCAAAGCCTGCCTGCGGTACCTTCAGGGGGGTCACATTCCCGCTCTGGTCGGAGCGTCCCGCCATCGGCTCTATCCGACTGCGATCGTTCGGCTTTTCGGCGTCATTGCGCTTTGAGAACATCGACAACATGGGCAGATTCTTCCCCTTGTTTCATCCAACTGGGATGACGATGCAAGGGGTGTGCCGCTGGTGGTGGGGCTCTTAGGCGAAAACGAACAGGTTGTTGCCATGTCCGCGCGCCTGCAGCATGGCGTCGGTGGCGCGCGACAGGAGTCCTTCGGCGCCGGTGGCGCTGGTCGGGTAGAGCGAGATGCCGATGGCGACATTGATCGCCTCCGGGCCGATGCCGGATGAGAGCGGCTTCGTCACTTCCTCGATGATCTTCTCGGCAACGATCTGGATGTCTTCGACGCGCGGCATCGATTCCGCGAGGATCGCCAATTGCTGCTGCTCGAAGCGGGCGATGGTGTCGCTACCGCGCAAGGTGGGCGTGATGCGGTCGGCCAGTTCGCGCATGGCGAGGTCGCGATAAGGGCCGTCCTCACCTTGTCCGTCGGGCAGGTTCTCGATATCGACGAGCAGGATTGCAAAGAAGTCCTTGTTGCGCTTGGCGCGCCGCACGGCCAGCGACAGGATTTCCCAGAACAGGATCTGGCTGGGCAGGCTGGTGACCGGATCAAACAGGCGCAGGCGCGCGAGCTTGCGTTCCGATTCCTTCCTGGCCAGGGCATAGCGCAGGGCGCGGCGCAACAGCGGCGGCGACAGATCGGCGCGCGCGATGACATCGGTCGCACCGGCCGCCTGGGCCCCTTGCGCGATCTGCGACGCTTCGCTGTCGACCAGGCCGATGACCGGACCGCTGCGTGAAATCGTCGGAATCGCCGCCAGCAGATTGTGATGGCTGGTGCCGCCGCCGCGCAGATCGTAGAGGGCGACGCCCTGGATGCCGGCCTGGGCAAGGGCCTTCGAGGCCTTCTCCGGGTCCGTCACCACGACAAGGGAGATCGCCGCCTGCCCCACCGCCGAAGCGTGGCGTTCAAGTTCGGCGGTAAGGCCGGCATCGCCGGTGAGGGCCACAAGCGTCACCGCAGAGTCGGGCACGGAAAAGAAATCGACGTCGCCGGGCATCTGCAAATCGCTCCTTGGCTGGGGTCCCCGGACCGTGACAGAGCCCTTCCTTTCTGGCAAGGCGCTAACCGCTTCTTGCCTTCGTCATCGACAATAAGATATCTCGCGGTATGCATCTGGCGCCTGAAATTGAGAATTTGTTTACCATAGTGCCCCTGCTGGCCGCGCATCCGCGCGAAGCCTGGCAGGTCAGCTCGTTGGGCGGCATTACCAATCGCAGCTATCGCCTGCAGGCGGCCGGGATGGATCTCGTCCTGCGCTGGCCGGGAGCGAGCGCGTCGCGCTATCTCGACCGCAGCGCGGAACCCGCCAATGCGATGGCCGTGGCCGGTCTCGGCATCGCGCCGCCGGTCCTGGCGGCTGATCCGGATGCCGGCTGGTACATCACGGCATTTGCGACCGGCGCCGAAGCTCTGCAGGGTGCGGCCTTCGTCGACCCCGTGACCCTGACGACGGTACTCGACCTGCTCTCGCGGCTGCATCGTTCGGCCATCGTCTTTCCCTTCCGACAGGGGCTCTTCCAGGCGATCGATCTCTATCTCGATCTGGCGCCGACACCCCTGATGCAACAGATGCGCCGCGCCCTGGAACCCGTACGCCTTGCCCTGCAGCGCAACCCGATGCCCTTGGCGCCCTGCCATATCGATCCCAACCCGGCCAATTTCCTGCGCTGTGCCGATGGCAGTCTGCTGCTCATCGATTGGGAATTTGCCGCCATGGAAGAACCGCTCTGGGATCTCGCCGCCATATCGATGGAAGCCGGCCTCGACAACAGCGCGGAAACGGTGCGAATCGAATCACGCATCGGTGCGGCGCAGCTGCCGCGTTTCGAGCTCTACAAGACGGCGCTCAATCTGGTTGCCGCCAGCTGGTGCGAGGCGGAAATCGTCGCCGGCAATGATTCAAGCGATCTCGTCGCCCTGCGCGATCACCGGCTGCGCCGGCTGGAAATGCGGCTCACCGATCCCCGCCATGCGATCTGGCTGGAGCGCGCCTGATTTAGGCACGGCTTGACAAGCACCCTCAACCTCACAGAAAGTGGCCGCCACTCAACGGGGTGCCCCAATAAGCCAGGGGCTGAGAGAAGCGATGGCGCGCTTCAACCCGCGGAACCTGATCCGGGTCATGCCGGCGGAGGGATATGAGTCAGCGATTGAAGCCTCGACAGCCCCAATCCCGATTTCTATCGATCTCCGGCGCCCCATGCGGAGGAGACGATATCATGCGGCTGCGCAATCTATTCTGTTCCACCATCCTGGTGTCGATCGCCACTCTCGCCAGTGGGGTGGCCTTTGCCGATGAGAAGCCGGTTCTCACGGTCTATACCTACAATTCCTTTACCAGCGAATGGGGCCCCGGGCCGGCCCTGGAGAAGGCGTTCGAGGCGCAATGCGCCTGCGACGTCGCGTGGGTCGCCCTCGAAGACGGTGCCGCTTTGCTGGCGCGCCTCAAGCTTGAAGGCAGGAACACCAAGGCCGATGTGGTCCTGGGGCTCGACACCAATCTCACGGCCGAGACCAAAGCCACCGGCCTGATCGCACCGCATGGCGCCGATCTTGGCGGGCTGAAGCTGCCGATCGCATGGCATGATTCCGACTTCGTGCCATATGACTGGGGCTATTTCGCCTTCGTCTATGACAGCGAAAAACTGAAAAATCCGCCCCAGAGCCTGGCCGAACTGGTCGACGGCAAGGATGCGCCGAAGATCCTCATCGAAGATCCACGCACCAGCACGCCAGGTCTCGGTCTCGTCATGTGGCTGGGCGAGGTCTATGGCGACAAAGCAGGCGAAGCCTGGGCCGGGCTGAAGCCCAAGATTCTCACCGTAACCAAGGGGTGGAGCGAGGCGTATGGCCTCTTCACGCAAGGCGAAGCGCCGATGGTGCTCTCCTACACGACCTCGCCCGCCTATCACCAGATCGTCGAGAAGACCGACCGTTACAAAGCGCTGGTCTTCCCGGAAGGCAATTACATGCAGGTCGAAGTGGCGGCCCGCATCGAAGGTTCGGCTCATGCCAATCTGGCCAAGGCCTTCCTGCAGTTTCTGATCTCGCCCGAGGCGCAGAAGGTCATCCCGACCACCAACTACATGTATCCGGTGCGGGATATCGGTGCCGATCTGCCGCCGGAATTCGCGGCGTTGCCGTTGCCGCAGAAATCGCTGCTGCTCTCGGCCGAGGACGCGGCGGCGCATCGTGACGACTGGATCAAATCATGGGTCGAGAGCGTCAGCCAATAATGTTGGCTGTCCGGACCGGGGCCATGTCCGCGACCGTCCTCATCGGTTTCGGTCTGGCTTCGGTGCTGGCCGGGTCGGCCATTGCCGTCTTCGTTCTGCTGCTGGCGGCCGGGGGCGGGGATCATACGGCGGTGGCGCTGCCTTATGTCGGCCGGGTCCTCGCGTTCACCTTGTGGCAGGCTTTGCTCTCGACGCTGTTGTCGCTGCTGGCTGCCATCCCGATGGTGCGGGGCCTGGCCCGACAGGGACGTTTTCCGGGACGCCACTGGCTGTTGCGGCTTTGCGCGCTGCCGATGGTGATGCCGACCATTGTCGGCATCTTCGGTGTGGTGGCCGTTTATGGCGGCAGCGGCTATCTCGCGGCTGCGGCGGCGGCGTTCGGTTTGGATTGGCGCCCGCGCCTTTATGGCATGGCGGGCATCCTCATCGCCCATGTCTTTTTCAACCTGCCGCTCGCCATCCGGCTGCTGCTGCCGGCCTATGCCGCCGTGCCCGCGGAGACCTGGCGGCTTGCGGCGCAACTCGGCATGGGCGGGCGCGATGTCTTTCGCCTGATCGAATTGCCGCTGCTGCGCCAGCAATTGCCGGGCATCGGCATCATCATCTTCATGCTGTGCTTCACGACCTTCGCCGTGGCATTGACCTTGGGTGGCGGGCCCAAGGCGACGACACTCGAAGTCGCCATCTACCAGGCGTTGCGCTTCGATTTCGATCTGCGGTTGGGGGCCGTCCTGGCCTTGCTGCAGGTCATCCTTTGCGCCGGCGGCGCCTGGGCTGTGTGGCGCACGGGCCGGCAGATGATGCTGGGGAATGGTTCACGCTTGGTCATTCGCCGCTATGACGGCGACGATGCGGCGGCGCGCGCCCTCGATTATCTGGTCATCCTGTCCGGGGCCAGCTTCATCGGCCTGCCGATCTTCGCCTTGGTGCAAAAGGGCCTTGCCGGCATGGGCGCCGCCGCGGCGCCGGGCAGCCTTTTCCAGGCGGCGTTGGTCAGCCTCGGGCTAGGCATTGCCGGCGGGCTGCTGGCAACGCTCATGGGCTACCTGTTGGCGCAGGCCCGCCAGCGCGTGATCAGTGCTGGTAACCGGCGCGGCGCCATTCTGCTGGGGCTGGTCGGCCGGTTGGGCCTCTTCGTCTCACCGATGGTGATTGGTACGGGGATCTTCCTGGCGGCGACCGGCCGGGTCGATCTCTATCGACTGGCCATTCCCGGAATCATTGTGCTCAACGCCGTGATGGCGTTGCCCTTCGTGCTGGGTGTTCTCGAACCGGCCATCACCATCGCCGCGGAACGGCACGACAAGCTCTGCGCAGCCCTCGGCATTCGCGGCTGGCACCGCTTGCGCGAGATCGACTGGCCGACCCTGCGCCGGCCGATCGGCACGGCGCTGGCTCTTTCCAGCGTCATCGCCATGGGCGATCTTGGCGCCATCGCTCTTTTCGGTAACCAGGATCTGGTCAATCTCACGCTGCTGCTCTATGGCCAGCTCGGCGCCTATCGCCTGGATGGCGCTGCCAGCACGGCACTCATCCTGCTCGGCTTGGCGCTGGCGACCTATGCAATCATCGAACGTCTGGTGGGTGGCCGTGAGCTACATTGATATTTCCGGCCTGCAATTCACCTATGAAGACCTGGTGATGCGCTTCGACGTCGAAGTCGAGCAGGGCGAGGTGATGGCCGTCATCGGCCCGAGCGGGGCGGGGAAGAGCACGCTGCTGGCCCTGATCGGCGGTTTCGAGACGCCGCAGGCGGGCCGCATCCTCATCGACGGCGTCGACATCACGTCGCTTGCCCCCGATGCGCGGCCGGTGACGACGCTGTTCCAGGATCACAATCTTTTTGCGCATCTTTCCGTCGTGCAGAATGTCGGGCTCGGCCTGCATCCGGGCCTGCGCCTCAGCGCGGCGGAGAGAGAGCAGGTGGCCTGGGCCTTGGGCGAAGTCGGCCTCACGGGATTCGAGGACCGCCTGCCGGGACAATTGTCTGGCGGCGAGCGTCAGCGCGTCGCCATCGCGCGCTGCATCCTTAGGAAGCGTCCGGTGCTGATGCTCGACGAAGCCTTCGCGGCCTTGGGCCCGGCTCTGCGGCGCGAGATGCTGCAACTAGTGCTGTCGCTCAAGGTCCAGAACGGCCTCACGGTGCTGATGGTGACGCATGATCCGGCCGACGCGGCCTTCGCGGCCGGCAGTACCAGCTTCATCGCCGCGGGGCAGGTGGTGTTGAGCGGCCCGACGGCGGCGGTGCTGGCCTCGACCAACCCCGCCATCCGCGACTATCTCGGGACTTGATTCGTCAGACGAGCAAGGGCCGGCGCGAGGTGACGAATTCTTCCGTCTGCGCCAGGAAGCGGTCGATATCACCGTCGGTGAGGGCAAGACTCAGCGCCATATAGCCGCGCCGTGCGAAGAAGAGGCCGGCAGCGATGAAGTCGAGATGCATGAGCTTGTGCAGCTTGTCGTGCGTGGCTTCCACTTCGGCGCTCGGATGCAGCGGCCGGTCGACGATTTCCTTGGTGAAGTGCAGCCCGATGAAGGAACCGTAGCCGGTCGAGCTCAACGGCACATCGTGCTTTTCGCCCAATGCATTCAACCCGTCGCGCAGGCGGTCGCCCTTGGCATTGAGCTCCATCGCCGCCGCCGGCGTATAGATGTCCCGCAGGCCCGTCAGGCCGGCCGACATGCTCAGTACATTGTTGTTGAAGGTGCCGGCATGGGGCCAGTAACCCGGCTTTTCCGGGTCGTAATGACCCATGATGTCGGCCCGGCCGCCGAAAGCGCCGAAGGAGGCGCCGCCGCCCAGATATTTGCCGAGTGTCGTCATGTCCGGGGTGACGCCGAGTGCCGCCTGCAGTCCGCCGGAGGAGAGGCGCGAGGTCATCACCTCGTCGAAAATGAGGATGATGTCGAGTTCACTGGCGGCCTGCCGCAGCGCGCCGAGGAAATCCTTGCGCGCCGGCAGGCAGCCGCCGCTTCCGAGCATCGGTTCGACCAGGATGGCGGCCAGTTCGCTGCCGTGGCGGCGGATGAGGTCGAGCGAGCCTTCGACATCGTTATAGGGCGCGATGACCCAATCGAGCGGCAGGTTGATGGGGATGCCGCCATGGCCGAAATAGAGCACGCCACCATGATAGCCGCCGTCGAACACCATGATTTTCTTGCGGCCGGTATGGGCCTGCGCCGTCATCAGCGCAAAGACATTGGCCTCGGTCCCTGA
Organism: Dongia sp.; assembly: GCF_041906375.1. Taxonomy (GTDB): domain Bacteria; phylum Pseudomonadota; class Alphaproteobacteria; order Dongiales; family Dongiaceae; genus Dongia. Next base: position 261,263 of record NZ_JAYRJJ010000001.1, read on the forward strand.
ATTGCAGAAGCGCAAGGATTGCAGCGAGGGGAAGCGGCTCTTCAGCAGACCGGCCAGTTCCGCCTCATAGACGTTGGGGCCGCCCAGGACGGTGCCGTCATCGATCGCGCGTCTCAGCGCGGCCTGGATCTTCGGGTTCGAATGGCCATAGAGGCCGGCCGAATATTCGCCGAGGAAATCGGTATAGGTGTGGCCGTCGAGGTCGGTGAGCACGGCACCTTCGCCCTTGGTCCAGGCCAGCGGGAAGGGTGAATAATGAAGCACGGTCCTTGTATTGCCGCCCGGCATGGCGCCGCGTGCCGCTTCGTGGCGGGCAAGGCTGGCCGGATTGGCGGCGACATAACGGCTTTCGGCTTCGGCAAGGGCGGCATCCAGGGAGACGTTCATCGGGACCTCAATTCGGGGTCGGCACGTGACCGTGCGCTTGACAGGGACCCCACTTCGTCGACTAGAGTGGTTAATTAGCTGTATACAGCCATATGTAACGCATTGCTGCGACGCAACATATGCGCCTTGCAAGTCCTTGTAGCGCATTTGTGCAATTTGGGCGAGAGGCGCTAGGGTAGCAATGAGCCAGGTCGGGACAACCGATCGGCGATTCGGCAGGGTTTTGAAAACGATCGGGAGATGAAGATCATGTTGTTCAGGAAGTTTGCGCTGGCGACCAGCGTCGCGGCGCTGTTGGCCTTCTCGGCGAGTGCGGCCTCGGCCGAGACAGTGCTCAATCGCGGCATCGGCGCCACCATCGGCACGCTCGACCCGCATATCAATTTTCTGGCGTGGGAAGGCTGGATTCTCGACGACGCCTATGAAGGCCTCGTTGCCAACGACGCCGGCGGTGCGGTCATTCCGGGTGCCGCGGAGAAGTGGGACATCAGCGATGACGGCCTCACCTACACCTTCCATCTGCGCGACGGCTTGAAATGGTCGAACGGTGACCCGCTGAAGGCGCAGGATTTCGTCGACGGCATCATCCGCACCATCTCGCCCGAGACTGCCTCCGATAAGGCCTATATCTTCACCTCGACCATTCGTGTCGCCGGTGCCCAGGACCTGGTCGACGGCAAGAATAAGGACCCCAAGAGCGTCGGCATTTCGGCGCCGGACGACAAGACGGTCGTCCTCAAGCTGGCAGCGCCGGCGCCGCACACCTTGTTTGTGCTGGGATCCTTCTATGCGCCGCCGCTCCATAAGGCGAGCCTGGAGAAGTTCGGCAAGGATTTCATCAAGCCCGGCAATATCGTGACCAACGGCGCCTATATCCTCACCGAGAATGTGCCGCAGAGCCATGTGACGCTGGAAAAGAACCCCAATTACTGGGACGCCGCCAACGTCAAGATCGACAAGGTCGTCTACCGCGTCACTGAGGATGACAGCACGGCGGTGAAATTGTGGCGTGCCAGCGAGCTCGACACCACGGCCGACATCCCGACCGCGCAGATCGATGCGCTGCAGGGAGAGTTCGCCGACCAGGTCCATATTTCGGCCTCGACCGAGACGAACTATATGAGCTTCAACATCACCAAGCCGCCTTTCGACAATATCAAGCTGCGGCAGGCACTCAGCATGGCGATCGACCGCGAGACTCTGGTCAACAAGGTCGTGAAGGGCGGCTATGTCGTCAATTAGGGCTATGTCGTACCGATCCCCGGCTATGACGCCCCGAAGGTCGCCGAGGCGGGCATGAGCAAGGAAGACCGCATCGCCAAGGCCAAGGCGCTCTATGCCGAAGCCGGTTTCGGTCCCGACAAGCCGGTGTCGCTGACCATCGAATCGAGCACCAACGACGCCTATAAGAAACAGGCGGAAACGGTCGCCGTCATGTGGAAGCAGGTGCTGGGCGTCGATGCCAAGGTCAATGCGCAGGACCGCGACGGCTGGCTCGCCGCCTTCAATGCCGGCGGCTGGGAAGTGTTCAACGACAATCTCATCGGCGATTTCCCCGGACCGGAAACCTATCTCGCCTACATGGATCCGCGTGCCGAGGTCGGCTATCATTGGAAGAGCCCGGCTTTCGAAGCAGCTTTCGACAAGGCGATGCCGCTGACCGACCAGGCGGAACGCTGGAAAGTCCTGGCCGAAGCCGAAAAGGCGCTGCTCGCCGATTATCTGGTGGCGCCCATCGCCTCGAGCCCCAACCGGCACCTCGTCAGCAGCAAGATCCAGGGCTGGGTCGACAATCCGGCCGACGTGCATCCGACTCGCTTCATGTCGCTTGCCCAATAAAGAGGAAGCAGGGCGGCGCGCAACGCGTCGCCCTGTGACCGTCTGAGTCGCCAGCCAAAGCCATGATCGCTTACGCCATTCGCCGCATTCTCGGCGCCATACCCACTTTATTCGCCCTCGCGGTGATCAGCTTCTTCATGATGCGCATCGCACCTGGCGGGCCGTTTTCGGGCAACCGCCGGGTGCCGGACGAAATCCGCGCCAATGTCGAGCGCGCCTTTCACCTCGACGAACCCTTGTGGATGCAGTTCGGCCGCTGGCTCTGGGGTGTGCTGCATTTCGATTTCGGGCCGTCGATGAAGTACCGCGACTATAACGTCTCGGAACTCATCGCCATCGGCCTCCCCACCTCGCTTGAGGTAGGGCTATGGGCCATGATCATCTCCACTCTCATCGGCCTCGCCCTCGGCATCGCCGGTGCGCTTCGCCGCAACGGTTCGGTCGATTACGCCACCGGGGCCATCGCCATGGTTGGGCTTGCCATTCCGGTCTTCGTCATCGGTCCGGTCCTGCAATTGGTGCTGGGGCTGGATCTCCGCTGGTTGCCCATCGCTGGCTGGGATGGGACCTGGACCTTCAAGATTTTGCCCATCATCACGTTGTCGCTGCCGGGCATCGCCTATGTCTCGCGCCTGATGCGTGCCAGCATGATCGAAACCATGCGCAGCAATTATGTGCGCACCGCGCGCGCCAAGGGCATCGGTGCGAGGCGCACGATCATCGCCCATGCCCTCCGCGGCGCCATCCTGCCGGTCGTCGCCTATCTCGGGCCGGCGACCGCCGTCACCATCACCGGCTCGATCGTCATCGAGCAGATCTTCCAGATCCCCGGCATCGGCCGCTATTTCGTCGAAGGGGCGACGGGGCGCGACTATCCCCTGGTCATGGGTGTCACCATGTTCTACGGCGCCATTGTCATCGGCGCCAACATCCTGACCGACCTTGCGCGCAGCTGGCTCGACCCAAAGGTGAGCTATGAGTGAGATCACGCAAGAAGCCGCCGTGCCGGCGCCGGTCAGGGGTCTCTCGCCCTTCCGCGCGTCGCTCTATCGCTTCTCGCGCAATCGTTTGGCCGTCATCAGCTTCGGCATCCTGTTGCTGATCATCCTCGGCTGCTTCGTTGTGCCGCATTTCATGCCCTACACGGCAGAAGATGCGGATTTCGACAATTTGTCGGCGCCGGTCAACCTCTTCTCGATGCATCCATTCGGCACCGATGACCTGGGGCGCGATCTGCTGCTGCGCGTCCTCGGTGGCGGCCAGGTGTCGCTTGCCCTCGGTTTCTTCGGTGCATTTGCATCCGTGCTTATCAGCGTCGTCTATGGGGCGACTGCCGGCTATCTGGGCGGCAAGACGGACGATCTGATGATGCGCTTTGTCGATATCCTCCTGAGCGTCCCGTTCATGTTCCTGGTGATCATGATCAATGTGAGCCTTGGCGATTGGCTCGGCATGAAGAATGTCTCTCTCTTTATCGCGGTCGTCATCACCCTGTGGCTGACCCCGGCCGTGATCGCCCGCGGCCAGGCCGTCAGCCTGCGCAGCCGCGAATTCGTCGAGGCGGCCCGGGCAGGTGGCATGAGCAGCTGGCAGATCATCTCCCAGCATGTGGCGCCCAATTCGGTCAATGTCGTCATCGTCTATTCGAGCCTGCTGGTATTGGAAGCGATCCTCACCGAAAGCTTCCTCTCCTTCCTCGGCATAGGCGTGCAGGCGCCGGCGGCGAGCTGGGGCACGCTGATTTCCGATGGCGCCAAGAATCTGGAAACCGACGCCCGCCTGCTGCTGCTGCCGGGCGGCTTCCTCGCCTTGACGCTCTTCTGTCTCAATTACATCACTGACGGCCTGCGCGATGCATTCGACCCCAATGAACGCTGATCAGCCCCTGCTGGCCGTCGAGTCCTTAAGCGTCCGCTTCAAGCTGCCGCAGGGCTGGGTGACGGCGGTGGACAATGTCGGTTTCGCGATCCGCCCCGGCGAAGTCGTCGGCATCGTCGGCGAATCCGGCTCGGGCAAGAGCCAGATTCTGCTCTCCGTCATGGGCCTGCTGGCCAGCAATGGCAAATCCAGCGGCAGCGTGCGCTTCCGGGGCACGGAGCTTCTCAACCGGCCGGTGGCCGAGCTCGACCATATCCGCGGCTCCGCCATGTCGATGATCTTCCAGGACCCGATGACCTCGCTCAATCCCTATATGCGGGTGAGCCAGCAATTGACCGAGGTGCTGACCGTCCACCAGGGCATGTCGGAAGCCACGGCGCTGAAGACCGCGACCGACATGCTGGAACGGGTGCGCATCCCCGACGCCAAGCGCCGCATCGGTCTCTTTCCCCATGAATTCTCCGGCGGCATGCGCCAGCGCGTGATGATCGCCATGGCTCTGCTGTGTAAGCCGGCGCTGCTGCTGGCCGACGAGCCGACGACGGCGCTCGACGTCACGGTGCAGGCGCAGATCCTGGAGCTGATGGCGGAACTGGGGCGCGACCTTGGCACCGCCATCGCCATCGTCACTCATGACCTCGGTGTCATCGCCCGGCTTTGCGACCGTGTCGTCGTGCTCTATGGCGGCCGCATCATGGAAGAGGGACTGGTCGACGATATCTTTCACGACACGCGCCATCCCTATACCGCGGGCTTGGTGGCAGCGACGCCGCGCCTGGATGCCGCAACGCATGGCGAGCTGCTGACCATTCCCGGGCAGCCGCGCGCCGCCATGGGCGATCTGCCCGGTTGCCCGTTTGCACCGCGCTGCGCCCTGAAGACGGAAATCTGCCATCAGACTCCACCACTCAAATCGGGCCAGGCGGGGCACCGGCTGGCCTGCCATAACCGTCAGGTGCGGGGCGGGGAGGTGCGGGCATGAGCGAGACATTGCTCAAGGTCGATGACCTCAAAGTGCATTTCCCGATGCGGGCGGCGCATCTTTTCGGCGGGCAAGGCGCCCCGGTGCGCGCTGTCGATGGCGTTTCGCTTGAGCTCAAGGCCGGCGAGACATTGGGCATCGTCGGCGAATCCGGCTGCGGCAAGACCACACTGGGCCGCGCCATCCTGCGCCTCATTGAACCGACCGACGGCCGCGTGCTGTGGATGGGACAGGACCTGCTCGGCCTCGACGGGAAAGCGATGCGCGATGCGCGCCGGCACATGCAGATCATATTCCAGGACCCGCTGGCCTCGCTCGATCCCCGCATGTCGGTCGAAACGATCATCGGCAAGCCTTTGCGCATCTTCCATCCCGAACTCGGCCGCCAAGCGGTGCGCGCGCGTGTGCTGGAGACGATGGCGCTGGTCGGTCTGTCGCCGGCGATGGCCAACCGTTTTCCCCATGAATTTTCCGGCGGCCAGTGCCAGCGCATCGGCATTGCCCGCGCCATCATCCTCAAGCCCAAGCTCATCGTCTGCGACGAGCCGGTCTCGGCGCTCGACGTTTCCATCCAGGCACAGATCATCAACCTGTTGATGCAGATCCAGCGCGAACTTGGCCTCTCTTTGCTGTTCATCTCGCACAATCTCGCCGTGGTGCGGCATATCAGCCACCGTGTCATGGTGCTCTATCTCGGCAAGGTGATGGAGATTGCCGATCGCGACGATCTCTACGCCAAGCCCCTGCATCCTTATACCGAAGCGCTGATCTCGGCCGTGCCGATCGCAGATCCGCGCACGGAACGCGGGCGCGAGCGGTTGCTGCTGGAAGGCGATCTGCCATCGCCCATCAACCCGCCGCCCGGCTGTCGCTTCCAGTCGCGCTGCCCCAGGGCAACCGCAATCTGCGGACAGACGGAACCGCAACTGGTGGGCTATGGTCAGGGCCATCTGGCCGCGTGCCATCACATCGACCGGTAAGATTTCATCATGGCCAATTCACCCGATCTCAGCGTCTTCGACGCGTTCCTCGACCGCCTGCTCGATCTGCCGTCGATCTATCAGGCCGGCCTGTCGCCGGACGGAACCCAACTGGCGTGGATCTGGGCCAAGCTGGGACCGACCGCGCAACTATGGCTGCAGCCGGCCGACGGCAGTGCGCCGCCGCGCTGCCTGGTCGATGATGGCCGCGATTGCGACTATTTCACCTGGGGCCGTGACAGCCGATCTCTCATTGTCGGGCAATCCTCCGGCGGCGATGAGCGCATCAGCCTGCTGCAGGTCTTTCTTGATGACAGGCCGGCACGCCGCCTGACACCTGAGGCGCCGGACTACTATATCCATGGCGGCGAATTGCTGGCGGACAACAGGCACATGGTCTATGCCGCCAATGTCGATCCGGATAGCGGCGAGGAGATCGAGCCGGCGATCGTTTACCTGCACGATATTGAGACCGGCACCAGAAAAGTGCTGGCACGCCCGGAGAAGGCCGCCTTCATGTGGCCGCTGCTCTCGCCGGATGACCGGCATGTGCTCTATGAACGCAAGGATCTGGACGCCGCCGGCTGCCAGTTGTGGCTCGCGGCCGTCGACGGCAGCTTCGACCGCGAGATCGTGAATGTCGGCGCGGCGGCCAAGGTCGACGGTGCCTGGTCGCCCGACAGTCGCCATGTCGTGCTGGCGGCGGAAGGGAAGCCGCACCGGCGCATCGGCCTGTGGCAGCTGGGCAGCGGGTCGATCGACTGGCTAGTCGACGATCCCGCGCGCAATGTCGAGGATGCCGTCTGGCTGCGGCGCTGCAGTGAGATCGTGGTGGAGGAGAATCGCGGCGCGCGTTCCTATATGTCGCTGCTGGATCCCGTGACCCGGACGGAGCGGCCCTTCGCGCCGGGCCATGGCACCTACGATCCGATCGGTATCACGCCCGGCGGCACCTGGATCTCCTGGCATTACGATGCGCAGACACCGGCGCGGCTGCTGCGTCTGTCGAAGGACGCGCCCTATGCGGTGCAAGGTCCGCTTGCCGTGCATCCGGCCCGGCCGGGGATTGCCGCTGACGAACTGGTGCCGGCCGAGGATTATCGCTGGCGCTCCGTCGACGGGCTGGAAATCCAGGGCTGGCTGTTCCGGGCCAAGGCGTCGGCGCGCGGCACCATCCTGCTGGTGCATGGCGGTCCCACGCATCATGACGAAGACGCCTTCGACCCCGAAATCCAGTATTACCTTGCCTGCGGTTTCAACGTGCTGACACCCAACTATCGCGGCTCGACCGGTTTCAGCCTCGCTTTCGAGGAATCGATCAAGGCCCAGGGTTGGGGTGGACTTGAGCAGGAGGATATCCGCATGGGCGCTGAGGCGCTCATCCGCGACGGTATTGCTGAAAAGGGCAAAGTCGGGATCACCGGCACTTCCTATGGCGGTTATTCCTCCTGGTGGGCGATCACGCATTTCCCCGTCGAGACGATCGCCGCGGCGGCACCCATCTGCGGCATGACGGATCTGGTGGTCGATTACGAGACGACGCGGCCGGATCTGCGTCCCTATTCCGAGGAGATGATGGGTGGCACGCCGGCCACGGCGTCGCAGCGTTTTCACGATCGCTCGCCTATCCATTTCGTGGGCGACATCAAGGGCAGGCTGCTGATCGTGCAGGGCGACAACGACCCCAACGTGACGCCGCAGAACGTCACCGACGTCATTCATCGATTGAAGGCAGCCCATATCGACTACGAACTGCTGACCTTCGACGACGAAGGCCACGGTATCGGCCGCCCGCAGAACCAACGCATCCTCTATCGCCGTATCGCCGAATTCTTTGCCCGAGCTTTTCAATGACAGTCGCCTTTGCCGATCTTGCCCAAATCTGGTCCCGCTACGGCGTCACCTGGACGCCCCATGTTTCGAAGGATGGCGCCTGGCTCGCCTGGTCATGGAGCGGTCCCACCGAAAGCGCCGAGGTCTGGATTGTCCCGACCGACGGTTCGGTGCCGCCACGCCGTGTGACGGAAGGGCAGGACCATTTCTTCGTCAACGGCATCAGCGATGACGGCAGCCGCCTCATCCTGTCGCAAGGGAAGGGCGGCAACGAACATGACCGGCTCCTTCTGTGCGACCTCAAATCCGGCGCACCGCTGAAGCCGCTGACGCCGGAGCAGACGGACCACTATGTCTTCGGCGGCACCTTTCATCCCGATGGCGGCCATATCCTATATACGGCGGATTTTGACTATGAAGCGGGCAAGGGCACGGAGGGATCCTGGCTCTATGTCCTTGATCTTGAGACCGGCGCAAGGCGGGTGATCGCGCGAGCGCAGTCGATCGTCGATCGTTGCCCCGAGATCAGTCCGGACGGTCGTCGCGTGCTCTATCATCGCGGCGACCTGCATCCGGCCGGCACACAGGTCTGGCTGGCCGATTGGGACGGCGGAGAGTCGCGCGAAATCTACAATGCCGGCACCAAACTGCGCGCCTATGGCCATTGGCTGGATGACGGCCGCGTCCTGCTGCTGGCCGAGACCGAGAGCCATGCGCGCATCGGCATCCTCGACCTTGCCACCAAGGCCCTGGATTGGATCGTCGACGATCCGAAACGGGGCATCGAAAATGTCGTCGTCGGTCATGACGGACGCCATGTCATGCTGGTGGAATTTGTCGAAGGCCGCCTGCAGCCCGCCTTGCTCGATCTCAGCACGCGCCGGGAGACGGTACTCGGCGTGAGCGGCAAAAGCCTGCTGCCGCTGCAGCAGACGCCGGATGGCGCGTGGATCGTCGAGGCCTATGCGTCGACCGGACCACACGAATTCATACGCGTCGACCCGGCCCGAGGGACAGCCATATCACTTGCCGCCTCGGCCACCCCGAACGAGCACCAGGCCTTCACCGCGGCGCAGGACTTCCGCTGGACCTCGTCCGATGGCGCGCCCATCCAGGGCTGGCTCTATGAACCGAAGGGGACGAGCCGCGGCCTCATCGTCTGGGTTCATGGCGGCCCCACTTGGCACAGCGAGGATTGGGCGCATCCGGTGCTCCAGTTCCTGGCGCAGGCGGGCTTCACGGTGCTCGACCCCAATTACCGCGGCTCGACCGGCTTCGGCATTCCGTTCCGCGAGGCGATCAAGCAGGATGGCTGGGGTGGCCGCGAACAGGATGATATCCGCACTGGTATAGAAGCCCTCATTGCCGCCGGCAAGGCGCGGCGCGGCGGCATCGGGGTCGCTGGCGTTTCCTATGGCGGCTATTCCTCCTGGGTTGCAATCACCCGTTTCCATGACCTGGTCGACGCCGCCAGTCCCATCTGCGGCATGTATGAACTCGGCATCGATTACCACAATACCGAGATGCCCCATGGCCGCGCCTATAGCGAGGAGATGATGGGCGGTACGCCGGAGCAGTTTCCGGAACGCTATTTCAACGCCTCGCCACGCAATTTCGCCGGCAATATCAAGGGGCGCCTGCTGATCGTCCACGGGCTCAGCGATACCAACGTCTCGCCGGCCAATACCGAGCTTGCCGTCCAGGATCTCGAGGCAAGCGGCACGCCCTATCGGCTGCTGACCTTCCCGGACGAGGGTCACGGCATCTACAAACAGGGAAATAGGGCGCGGTGGCTGGCCGAAATGGCCGATTTCTTCGCCACGTCTTTTGCGCGCTGACAGCCTGTTCAGACGGCGGTAAAGCAATTGTCGACGAAAAGGTGCGCGCCGTTGACGAAACTGGCCTCGTCGCTGGCCAGGAACAAGGCCGCCTTGGCCACCTCCTCAGGTTCGCACATCCGTCCCTGCTGGGCGGCAAGCGCTGCTTCCGATGCGTCGACACCGAGCTTGGTCAGCGCGTCCACCTCGCGCATGCCGTGCGGGGTGCGGATGAAGCCAGGACAGACGGTATTGCAGCGGATGTTGCGATCACGGAATTCGACCGCTACGGCACGGGCGAACATATGCACGGCACCCTTACTGGTGTCGTAGAGCACTTCCATCGGCGTCGCCGCGACAGCGGATATCGATGACGTGCAGACGATAGCGCCGCCGCCGGCCGCAATCATGCCGGGCAGGACAGCGCGGGTCATCATGAACATCGACTTCATGTTGATGTCCATCAGCCAGTCATAATCTTCATCCGTCGTTTCCAGAAATGGCTTCACCACGATGGTGCCGGCATGGTTGAACAGCACCTGCGGCGCGCCATGCGCCGCCGTGGCTGCTGCGACCGCGGCATCGATGGCGGCGCGCTGCGACACGTCCGTTTCGATGAAGATGGCGCGGCCACCTTCGGCGCGGATCTCGGCGGCGAGCGCTTCGCCGGCCGCCTTCTGCTTGTCGACGATGGCGATGGCCGCACCTTCGGCTGCGAAGAGACGCGATGCCGCGGCCCCGCAGCCGCCGGCCCCGCCCGAAATCAACGCACTTTTCCCAGACAATCTCTTGCCGCTCATCTCGTCATTCCTTGAATTTTAGTCGCACTGAAAAAAGACCCCTGGCTGGACAGGCCGGGCCATCTGGTTGCGGCACAGCCAGTCAGGGTCCGACGCCGGGGGTGCACCCATCGCTGGGCAACAAAGCGTCGATCTCGGTGGAATTGGCGGGACCGGACGGGGGGGAACACCCAGTCCGGCCCCGCCGGGTCGATATCAATGCGTTTCGCCGACGGCTTGCTCTGCTTGTTTGATGGCGGCGGCGCGTTTCTCGATCTCGGCACCGATCGGCGGTCCCTGGAACCGGTTCCGCTCGAAGCCGAACCAGACGATCGCCGTCAGGACGAGGAAGCCGATGGTGATCCACAGCGCCTTGTAGTTGGGTGGCTGGATGCCGATGACGAAGATCAGCGCCATGGCGAGGATGGAAAGGATTGCGAAGACCTTGTACCAGCCGCCGATATTCCACGGGCCCATCTGCGTCCAGGTCTTGTTGAAGGCGAGGAGGCCAAGGGCGATCGGCACCGTGAAGGAGAGGAAAAGGAAGATCACGGTCACCGAGACGATCGTGGTGTAGAGCGGTGTGTAGGCGGTAAAGAGGATCGCGAGGACCGACCCGGTCCAGATCGCCGCCACCGGCGTGCGGTAGGTCGGGCTCACCTTCTTCAGGATGCTCGAACCCGGCAACCCGCCATCGCGCGAGAAGGCGAAGATCATGCGCGAGACAGAGGTCACCGTGGCCAGGCCGCAGAGATATTGTGCGACGAAAATCGCCACCAGCAGGACCATCTTGAGCGGTGCCGGCAGGACTTCGTTGAGGGTCCAGAAGAACACGTTCCAGCCCTGGCCGGCAGCCGCATCCATGTTGGGAATGGCGATGACCACGGCGATCAGGAACAGCCAGCCGAACACGCCCGACCACCAGACCGACCCGATCATCGATTTCGGCACATTCACCGCGGCCTTCACGGTTTCTTCCGACGTGTGGGCCGAGGCATCATAACCGGTGATGGTATAGATCGGCAGCAGGAGGCCGAGGGCAAAGAGGAAGCCCACCGATTCCGTGCGCGGCCAGACCCCGGCGCCGGCATCGCCGCTGTAATTGGCGAAGGTCCACAACCGGCTGAAATCGTAGCTCGGCGCATAGGCGAACAAGGCAAGAGCGAGGGCGACCGACCCCAGCAGGATGAGATAGCCGCTGAAATCGGTCAGCAGGCTGGTGAGCTTGATGCCCAAATGATTGATCAAGGCCTGGCTGGCGGTAATCACGATCATGAAGATCAGCTGTTCGTTGAAGGTCGCCTCAAGGCCCAACTGTTCGCCGAAGGCACCGAGGAAGAAGGTCCAGGTGCCGACATTGATGGCGCCCAGCACCGTGACGAGGCCGATGAGGTTGAGCCAGGCGGTGAGCCAGCCAGATCCTTTGTTGCCGAGGATCGAACCCCAATGATAGAGACCGCCCGCGGTCGGATAAGCCGACGAGATCTGCGCCATGGCGACGGCAAAGACGCCGGAAATGAACACGCCGAGCGGCCAGCCGATGCCGATGGCGGCGCCACCGACGCCGCTTAAGCCCTGGCCGAGCGAATTGATGCCGCCCGACAGGATGCAGATGATCGAGAAACTGATGGCGAAGTTCGAGAACCGGCTCATCCGCCGCTCGAGCTCCTGGGCATAGCCCATGCTGTGGAGGACCTTAACGTCTTCCTTGTGGTCGGCGTCGGAATACCCGGCGCTGCCCGGCGTCGTATTGTCGGCCATTTTCAACCCCCTCTGTCCCGTTGTGATGTCGTCAAGCCGGTGTCTTGGAGCACCTTGGCCGGCCGTCATAGGCCAACCCAGCGTGACGTTGCGCTGGGTCCGGTGGGGTGCCAATATCCCAAAGGGGCTACCAATGGCGGTTAGCCGCCGTTGCGGACGCTGGCGATGACGGGGCAGGCTTCATTGAATGCGATACGGGACAGCTCCGCTGCGGTACCGGAGCGCGACCCGCTCGCAGCCTTGTCCGCCTGGCAGGTGGCGAGCGCCGACATTCTGGCGCGCATCGACGAACCCGACCTTCCGGCAATCCTCGATGCTGCCCTCAAGCGCCTGGCGCCCTATGACCTGTCCTGCGCCTTTGCCTATCCGGACGAAGCACCGCCGCTCTTCATTTACAATGGGATCGGCGCGCCGGGGGCGGCGCTCGACAGTTACGTGAAGGGCGCGCATCTGCTCGACCCCTTTTCAACCGCCTGTGCGCGGCGCGTGCCGGACGGGCTTTACCGCATGCGCGATCTGGCGCCCGACGACTTCTTCGCCGGCGAATATTTCAACTCCTGGGAAGTGCATCCCTGCATCTCAATGGAATCCGGCTCGCTGGCGGAGGAGATCGGCTACCTCGTGACCCTGCCCGGCGGCTTCATGGCAGCCTTCTCGTTGATGCGCAGCAATGACAAGCGCCCCTTCAGCGCCGCCGAATTCGCCTTGCTGCAGGCGGTCGAGCCGCTTGTACGGCAAACGATCCGCCGGCAATGGCGGCATCTGCGCCCCGACCCCGACGGAGGGGATGAGGCGCCGGCCTGGTCGGCCAAGGGGGCCGTCATGGAACGCGCCTTCGAGAGTTTCGGTGCCGGCCTGCTGACGGCGCGCGAGCAGATGATCGTCCAGCACGTGCTGCGCGGCCATTCGGCCTATTCGATTGCCGACCGGCTGGGGATCGCCGAAGGAACGGTGAAAAACCACCGCAAGAGCATTTATGCGAAACTGGGTCTCGCCAGTCAGCAGGAACTCTTCGCCCGGTTCATCGAACACATGTTGCGCTGACCGGTCTGGGTGCGGGTCAGGTCTCGGCCCACATGCGCATGAGGTTGGTGTAGAGGCGGAAGGCTTTGTCCGTCTCCGGCGACTTCGGGTCGAGAGCGTGCAGCTTGTCGCGCACGTCAAGTGCATCCGAGAGAAACTGCCGGTGCCGCTCGTCGCGCACATAGGATTGCACCCAGGTGACCGCGACGAGGCGCTCGCCTTTGGTCACCTCGGCCACTTCATGGAGCGTGCCGGAAGGGTAGACGACCGCATAGCGCGCCGGCAGCTTCACTTCCTGGACGCCGAAGGGTGAGTGGATGACCAACTCGCCACCTTCATATTCCGTGGCATCGTTGATGAAGACCGTGACGGAGACGTCGGTGCGGTCGCGTGTTGCGTTCGAGCCCATGAGGGCATCGTCGACATGGGCGCCATAGGTCATGCCAGGACGATAGCGGCTGATCAGCGGCGGGCGGATACGATGCGGGATGGCACCGCGGCGAAAAGCCGCCGACCGGTTGAGGGCCGCAAGGACGATTTCCTGCAGCTGCTTCTTGTTAGCCGCCGTCTTCGAGACCTGCTCGTTGTTCTTTACCAGCTTGGCGCGGAAGCCGGCCGTTTCCTTGCCGTCGACAAAGGGCGCATCCGCCGCCAGGGCCTTGAGCTGCTGCTGTTCCTCTTCGGTCAGCACATCGGGGATGATGACGATCATGCGCTTTGGTCCAGTGGAAATGTTGCTCTAGCGCAGCATCTGCCGCACGCGGGCGAGGCTGTCAACCAGCCGGTCCACATCATGGATTGTGTTGTAGACCCCGAACGAGATGCGCGCCGTCCCGGTGATACCCAGATGCTCCATCAAGGGCTGGGCACAATGGTGTCCGGCGCGCAGACACACACCGCTTTCCCCGAGCAGGGTGCCGATATCATGGGGATGCAGCCCGTCCATGACAAAGGACAGGATGCCGATCCGCTTCTTCGGCGCGCCGACGATCTTCAGGCCGGCGATTTCTGGCAGGCGGTTGGCGGCATAATCGGCAAGAGCCGCGTCATGGGCGCCGATGGCGTCGAAACCGATCTGCTCGATAAAGTCGAGCGCCGTTCCGAAGGCAATCGCGGCAGCGATCGCCGGCGTGCCGGCCTCAAAGCGTCGGGGACCATCGGCATATTCGGTATGCTCGAGGCTGACCGAGCGGATCATGCCGCCACCGCCCATGAAGGGCGGTAGGTCGGCCATGAGGCTCGCTTTCACGTAAAGTGCACCGATGCCGTCAGGTCCATAGAGCTTGTGCCCGGTGACCGCGAGGAAGTCGCAGTCAAGCGCCTGCACGTCGAGGCGGAAATGAGGTGCTGCCTGGGCGGCATCGACCATTACCAGGGCGCCGGCGCGATGCGCCATGGCGATGATCTTTTTGAGGGGCGTCACCGTGCCGATGGTGTTGGCTGCCGCCGTGATGCAGACCAGCTTCGGCTCCCGTGCCAGCAGCATCTCATAGCGTTCGAGATCGATGTCGCCATTGTCATCGATCGGAATGCCGGCCAGGCGCAGGCGCCGCCGTTCCTTGAGCAACTGCCAGGGCACGATATTGGCGTGATGCTCCAGCAGTGAGACGAGCATCAGGTCGCCGGGACGCAGGTTGTGGTCGCCATAGGCATGGGCGACCAGATTGATCGCCTCGGTGGCATTGTGGGTGAAGATGATCTCGTCCCTCTCCGCCCCCAGAAAGCGCGCTACCCGCACCCGCGCCTGGTCATAAGCCTCGCTGGCATCTTCGCTCAAAGGATAAAGGCCGCGATGGATGTTGGCATATTCGCCGCGGTAGAAGCGGTCGAGCCGGTCGATGACCACATCCGGCTTCTGCGCGCTGGAGGCGCTGTCGAGATAGACCAGGTCCGGCGCATTCTGCAGCAGCGGGAAACGCGCGCGCGGCACCAGAGGAGCGGCGGCGATAGGGGTGGCTGCGGGAGCTTGCGGAAGGTGTTTAGGCTGCGACATGCCGGTTCAAATTCCAGATCGCCGTGGGTGAGATACAGGGGTGGCCGGCGACCATCACGCGGGTGCTGGGGGCGATTAGTCAAGGCCGGCGATGCGTGCTTTCGCTGCAATGCAAAAATTTCGCGGCCGGTCAGCATATGAGTTCAAGCTATGGTGATGCGAAGATTGTTTGTATGCAAATGATCTTCCCTTGAATGTCGCCAAAATCCATGTTTTGCTCGCATGCGAAGGCACCGCTCCGTGTGCCTGTTGAGGAGGGTGAAATGACTGGGACGACGCGTGGGCTTAAGGGCGGCCTCGGCAAGGTGTCGCGGCGCAAATTTGTGGCGGGTGCATCGGCAATCGGCTTGGGTTTGGGCGTGTCGCCCTTCATCAGCCGCCGCGCCGCCGCCGCGGGCGAGGTCAAGGTTCTCAACTGGCAAGGCTATGGCACCGACGAGAAATGGGCGCTCGAGGCGTTCAAGGCGGCGACCGGGCTCGATGTGGTGCACGAATATTACAACTCCGAATCGGAGATGATCACCAAGCTGCAGACCAATCCCGGCGTGTATGACGTCATCGTCACCAATTGCGCCTGGAACGGTCGGGCCTCCGAACTCGGCGTCATCCAGCCGATCGATACAGCCCAGATCAGCAATTTCGCCGATCTCAACCCGGCCTTCCGCGATTCCAGCCTGCTGAACGTCGACGGCAAGAATTACGGCGTGGCCTGGGTTTGGGGCATTACGGCCGTCGCCTATTCGACGGACGTCTTCAAGGAGGCGCCGGAATCGCTCGAAGTGCTGTGGGATGCCAAGAACGCCAAACGCGTGGCCCTGCGCGACGACGCCATCGAAGCCGTCGGCTTTGCTGCCATGGCGACCGGCCAGGACATGAACAACCCGGCCGATCTGGAGAAGGTCAAGGCGAAGCTCATCGCCCTGAAGCCGAACATCGCTTTGCTCTGGTCGTCAGAAGACGAATGGAACAAGCAGTTCCAGGCCAAGGCCTTCGACCTCTCGATCTATTGGAGCGGTTCCGCGTTCCGCAGCAAGAATTCCTTCAACCTGCCGGTCGGCTATGTCGTGCCGAAGGAAGGCGCTGTCGGCTGGTTCGATGGTCTGGCCATCGGCAAGGACGCCCCGAATGCCGAGGGCGCCCACAAGTTCATCAACTACATGATCGACCCCGCCTACTACATTAAGTGGGCAGAGGTCGGCCCGCCGGCTTCAGCCAACAATAAGGCCATGGCGGCGCTGCCGGATACCGACGCGTCGAAGGCCTTCTATCTCGACCAGGAGAATGTGAAGCGTCTTCAGTTCATGGCGCCGATCTCGGACGAGAACCGGCAGAAATATTCGGACCTCTGGGCCGAGGTGAAGACCGAATACGCCAAGTAAGCGCGCTGTCGGACAGGAACGAAGGACGCCGCTCCGGCATATTGCGGAGCGGCGTCATCGTTCGAGGACCATCGCATGCTTCCCACAACCCGCACCCGCCTTGCCATTCTGACGCTGACCGGCCCGGCCTATCTGTGGCTGGCGCTCACTATTTTCCTGCCGCTGGCCGCCATGCTGGCGCTGAGTTTCCTCGACAAGTCGCCATTGGTGCCGAAGCCGGCGAGCTTTACGCTCGACAATTACGGCGCCTATTTTGCCAAGTCGTTCTATTGGCCGCTGACGCGCTGGTCGATCGAGCTCGGCCTCTGGGTGACCTTCTTCTGCCTCGCCATCGGCTATCCCGCCGCCTATGCGCTGGCCAAGAAGGTCAAGGGGCGTTGGCGCGAAGCGATCTTTCTGCTCATCGTGCTGCCTTTCTGGTCGAACGCACTGGTGCGGATTTTCTCCTGGACCATGGTGCTGCGCCCCAACGGCATCATCGATCTTGGCGTGCAATCGATCTTTCCGGGGGCGCCGACGGTCGATCTCCTTTTCACCTATCCGGCGGTCGTCATCGGCCTGGTGCACTCCTATCTCCCTTACATGATCCTCACCTGCTACATCGCCCTGCAGGCGATCGATGACAGCCTCATCGAAGCAGGCCGGTCGCTGGGAGCCACGAAATTCACCACCTTTCGCCGCGTCGTCCTGCCCTTGAGCCTGCCCGGCATCGTTTCGGGCGCTGCACTCATCTTTGTGCCCGTCATCGGTTCCTTCATGGAACCGCGCATCCTCGGCGGCACCAAGGGTGCCACGCTCGGCATGAATATCGAGGAGCAGTTCACGGTGACCGCCAACTGGCCGCTAGGTTCGGCACTCTCCTTCGTGCTGCTCGCCATTGTGCTCATCATCTTTGGCATCCTCTATCCCTTCCTGCGCAGATCGGGGGGAAATGCATGAGGCGGCTGGTCGATGGCGGCATTCGTCTTTATCTCATCCTGGTGCTGGTCTTCCTGTACCTGCCGATTCTAGTGATGGCGCTTCTCGCCTTCAACAAATCGCCGCTCTATGGCCTGCCCTTCGAGTTCGACTTCGTGTGGTTCAGGGCGCTGGCCGAAAATGACCGGCTGCTCAAGGCGGGCATGAACAGCGTGCTCATCGCCATTGCCAACACCGTCATTGCCACGTCGCTCGGCACCATGGCGGCAGTGGCGTTCGGTCGCTATACCTTCCGCGGCAAGACCATGCTGCAGGCGCTGCTCTTCCCGCCCATTGCCATTCCATGGCTGGTGATCGGCACCGCGATGCTGGTGTTCTTTTTCTGGATCGGCAAGGCGATCGGCCAGCCGGGTATCGCACGCGGCCTTCATGCCATTCTGCTGGGGCATGTGGCGCTCTCTCTGCCCTATGTGATCTTCGTGGTCGGCGCCCGCCTCAACGATTATCCAAAGGCGCTGGAGGAGGCGGCAGCCACGCTGGGGGCGACACCCTGGCAGGTCTTCCGCCGCATCTCGGTACCGATCCTGGCGCCGGGCGTCGTTGCCGCCTCGCTCTTTGCCTTCGCGGTATCCTTCGATCAGTTCGTCATTTCATATTTCCTGGCCCCGCCCGGCGTCACCACATTGCCGGTCGAGATATACACCTCGATCCGCAAGGGGTTCACGCCGGAAATCAACGCCATCTCGACCATCATCATCGCCGTGTCGATGGGATTGATGCTGATCGTGGCCAGGTTCTATCGCTTCGGTGGAGAGAGGTCGGGTAATGAGTGAAGTTGCCGTCACCGGCGCCGCCAAACGCTATGGCAATGTCGCCGCCCTCGATGGCGTCGATCTGACCTTTGCCGATGGCGAGTTCTTCGGCCTGCTGGGACCCTCTGGCTCCGGGAAGACCACCCTGCTGCGCGCCATCGCCGGCTTCATCGAACTGGATGCCGGCGAAATCCGCATCGACGGCACCGACATCTCGCGCATCCCCGTGCACCAGCGCGATATCGGCATGGTATTCCAGAACTATGCGCTGTTCCCGCATATGAGCGTTGCCGAGAACATCGCCTTCGGCCTCGATGTGCGCGGTGTCCCCGCAGGCGAGATCGCGCAGCGCGTCGGTGAAAGCCTCGATCTGGTGCGCCTGTCCGGATTGGAACAGCGCCGTCCCAGGCAATTGTCCGGCGGCCAGCAACAGCGTGTGGCGCTGGCGCGTGCTTTGGTGACTCGCCCCAAGGTGCTGCTGCTCGACGAACCTTTGAGTGCCCTTGATAAACATCTTCGGCAGGAAATGCAGGTGGAGCTCCGCCGCATCCAGCGCCAGATTGGCATCACGACGATTTTCGTGACGCATGACCAGGAGGAGGCGCTGACCCTTTCCGACCGCGTCGCCATCTTCAATAAAGGGCGGGTGGTGCAGGCGGGCAGCCCGCGCGCTGTCTATGAATGGCCGGTCAACCGTTTCGCCGCCGGATTCCTCGGCGAAGCGAATTTCCTCGAAGGCAAAGTGGTCGGCGTCCTCGGCCCTGAAGCGCAGGTCGTCATGCCGGACGGTAGCGCGATCATCGTCACCCACCAGGGTGTCGCCAATGGCAGCGATGTGCTGGTAGCCCTGCGCCCAGAGAAGATCGGCATTGAACCCGGCGGCAGCCAGGCGCCGCGGCTCAACCGTGTCATCGGCCGTGTGCAATCCGCCATCTTCTCCGGCTCGAGCCTCACCTATCGCGTCAGCGTTGGCGACAGGCTCTTCGTCGTGTTCGAGCAGAACAAGAACCGGGCACCTCTCTCCGAACAAAGTGTCGTCACCCTGGAATGGGCGACGGCAGACAACATTCTGGTGCAACCTTGAATGCCCTTCCGCTGACCGATCGCAGCCTCCATATCGTCGTCGACATGCAGGAAGTCTTTGCCAGCAACCCGCAATGGGGATTTGCCGGCATCCACAAAATCGTGCCGGCCATTGCCGAATTGGCGAAAGCCAGGCCGATGGCGACGCTCTGGACCCGCTTCATTTCCGCCCATTCGGCCGAGGAGGCTGAAGGATCGTGGGCAGCCCTCTATCGCAAATGGCCGGGAGCGACCCTGGCGGCCGGTGCCGAAATGGGCATCCTGCCCTCGCTTCTGCCTTATGTGGCCGGTCCAGCGGCGGTGTTCGACAAGCCGACTTATTCGGCCTTTCACAATCCGGCCTTCACCAAGATATTGAAAGAGCGCAGGGCAGACACGCTGGTGATGAGCGGTGTCGAAACCGATGTTTGCGTGCTGGCGACGCTGATGGACGCGGTCGATCGCGGCTATTTTGTCGTCATGCCTGAAGATGCGCTGACCAGCAGCGATCTCGACGGCCATAAGCATATTCTGGACGTCATCCCGCGGAGGCTGCAATCGCAGGTCTATCGTGCGTCGGTGGCGACAATCCTGGAGCAATGGCGGTGATCGGCGAAGGTCTGGCACCCGCGCGCCACTGGAACAGCTGGCGCAGCGAATACCCGGCACAGATGATGCATCTGCCGATGGGGCTGACGGTGACCGTCACCGCCTATGCCGCGGCGGCGGCGAGTTTCACGGACTTTCCCGCCGTGAAGGGCCAGGTCACCTATGGACCTCGCGACGTGACGGCGCGCGATGTGAGCTTTTCGGCCCGGCATGGCGGGACGCATTTCGACTGGCGTTGGGATCAACCGGTCGCCGGCGGCCTGCGTGGCGCTTGGAAGGCGACCGAATTCGGCGAATGGGGTCTCCGCTTCTGGATCATGCCGGTCTTCGCGGTCGAGGGCCGCGACGACATTCTATGGCATTTTGACCCATCGAGCGGCGTGCTCGCGACCATCATCGACGGCCGGCACATTGCCGTCATCGGCAGCCAGGCGCCCCTCATGGCGACCTTCCATGCCGACCGTCCGGCGCTTGCCGCCGAACTTGCCGAATATGGCTATTTCTATCTCGGGTCCCGCGGCACCAGCGGCAAGATGGCTGTGCTGCGCTACAATCTCGACGAAATGCCGGCCATGCATTTCGCTGTCGGAATCGGGGTCGATGCGGCCGACGCTCTCGCCACGGCCAAGGCAGCGCTCACGGCGCCGCCGCCGCAGGCGCTGCCGGTGCGCGACGAAAGGGGCGCGCTCGACGCCATCCGCGATATCGTCGGCTGGAACTCGGTCCATGATTTCATCAATGACTGGCCCTATATGAGCCTCAGCCGCACCTGGGTCGCGCAGAAATTCGGCGGCTTCGGCCTGTGGCTCACCGACATCTTCTATCATGCCATGGGGTCGGCCCTGCTCGAAACCGACATGGCCCGTGAGAATATCCGCGCGGTGCTCGCGACGGAGACACCGCAGGGCAATCTGCCCTGCCTCATCACCGGCCGTGACCAGTGGATAGACCGTTCGCAGCCACCGGTCTGCTCGTTCATGCTGTGGAAGATCTGGAAGCATACCGGCGCCGACGATCTCGTCGAGCTTGGCTACAGGAAGCTGCTCCGCGCCCATGATTGGTGGTTCACCCATCGCGATGGCGAAAATCAGGGATTGATGGGCTGGGGCAGTTCGGCCGGAATCGGCGACGGGCTATACAAAAGCACTAAACTCGGCGCCAAGAATGAATCCTCCATGGACAATTCGCCGATCCATGACGAGACACAGTTCGATCCCGCCACCGGTTGCCTCGATGCGGCCGATGTCGGCCTGAACGCGCTCCTGGTGGTAGATGCCGAGGTGCTGGCCGATTGGGCGAAACACTTGGGCGATCGGGCGACGGCCGATCGCCTACTGCAGCGTGCTGCTGCCCTGCGCCAGCGCATTGCAGACAGATTGTGGGACAGCAGCCGGCGGATATTTGCCAATCGCCGCTGGTCGGGCGATTTCGTGCGCAGCCTGGCGCCCACCAGCTTCTATCCGCTGCTGGCCGATGCCGCTGATCCGCAACAGCAGCGGGATTTGTGCGCTGCCTTGGCCGACCCCGCGAAGTTCGGCGGCAAATGGCGCCTGCCTTCGGTGACGCGCGACGATCCGGCCTATCATGACAATGTGTATTGGCGCGGCCGCATCTGGCCGCCGCTCAACTATCTTACCTATCAGGGGTTGAAGCGGGCCGGGCTCGACGATATCGCCGCGAGCCTCGCTGAGGATTCGGCGGAAGTCTTCGATGCCAGTTGGAAGCGGCGGCAATGCCCGGAGAATTTCAGCGCCGAAACAGGGCTCGGCGATGACCAGCCCGACACCGATCTGTTCTATGGCTGGGGTGTGCTGATGCCACTCGTCTCCGTCAACGAGATCGTGGATGTGACCCCTTGGCACGGTTGGGAGCTGACCCACAAGGCCGGCACCTGGCATCTGGGGCCTCTCAATGCCTTTGGTGGCAGGGTGCTGATCAGGGTCGGCGATGGCCGGCTGACCCTGACACTGAACGACAGGAAGGTCTTTGCGACCGATATCGTCGGCCGCTTCCGTCATGTCGATATCAAACCCGGCCGCCTGTCCTTCGAGCCGCCGTTGGCCGGTGGCAGGATCTATCTCAAAGGCCATGTGCAGCGGGCGAGCTATGGTGCCGCCGTCATCACCGCGCGGCAGATCGGTGACGAGGCGGTGCTCGATCTCCCGGCCGTGGCGGCCCGGCAGCCTTGCATCATCGAGGGGATTCAATGATCGTCGTTTTTGGCTCGCTCAATGTCGACGTGATGATTGCCGTCGATCATCTGCCCTCGCCGGGTGAAACCGTGCTGGGGCCGGGTTATGAACTCACCGCCGGCGGCAAGGGTGCCAACCAGGCGCTGGCCGCCGCCCGTGCGGGCGCCAAGGTGGCGATGATCGGCAGCATTGGCGGCGATCCACTGGCCGAGACGGCGCTCAAGGATCTGCGCGCGGCCGGTGTGGACCTCAGCCATCTCGCCACAGTCACTGATCCCACGGGTCTTGCCGCCATCTGTGTCGACAAGGGCGGCGAAAACCACGTCGTCGTCGCCTCCGGCGCCAATCGCCGGACCAAGGCGGCACAGTTTCCGGAGGCGCTGCTGGGGCCGCAGACCTTGCTGGTGCTGCAGATGGAAGTGCCGCATGGCGAGAATTGGTCGCTCATCCGTCGCGCCAAGGAAAAAGGTGCCCGAATCCTCCTCAACGCCGCCCCCGCGGCCCCCATCCCCAGCGATGTCCTGAAGCTGCTCGACTGGCTCATCGTCAATGAAAACGAGGCGAAGCAGATCGCGGCCGCCTTCGACATTCGCACCGAAGATGCCCGCATGGCGGCGCGTGCCCTGGCGAAGGCGGGAGGCGTCACGGTCATCGTGACATTGGGGGCGGCCGGTGCCGCAGCTTTCCTCGGCTCCGGCGACAGTCTTTCGGTCGGTGCCCTGGCGATCACGCCGGTCGACACGGTGGGTGCCGGCGATTCCTTCGTCGGCGGCTTTGCGGCGGCGACGGATCGTGGCCGCGACCTGGCCGATGCGTTGCGTTATGCCAGCGTCGGCGGGGCGCTCGCCTGCCTGCACCCCGGTGCCCAGCCCAGCCTCCCCATGCTGGTGGCGATCGAAGCGTGCCTGGCCGATCTGCCGGCGGTGCAATCGGCCTAGCGCCGGTGCAATGTTGCCGGCGCGTGCTTGAAATTGTAGTGGGCGAGCGACACCCCTGCGGGTCCCGGCGCGTCGCATTCGATGATGGCGCGGGTGAGCGGGGTAAAGCCGGCGCGGAAATGGTTCTTCGCCTTGACGCACAGCAAGCCCACTTGCGCAAGATCGATCCCGTGCAGGGTGAAGTAGGCGGGGTCGTTCGGCGTCTGGCAGGACGAGGTGACGATCACCTTGATGCCTTCGACTTCGAACATCGCCGTGTTGCCGACATCGACGGCAAAATTGTGCTCGAACGGGCCGACATTGCGGAACTTGCCGTCGGTGAGCGCCAGCACCTTGGCGCTGATGCGCACCGGTTTGCCGAAGGACGTGGTGACTCGCCCGCCGAAAGCGACGTCGAGTGTCGCCCCGATCCCGGCGCGCTGCGCCTCGGCCACCAGTTCCGGGTCCCAGAAGAAACCGAAGACGCAGGGGGCATCCGGCTTGGCATCCAGCAGCGCCCGGAACAGGGTCGGCGTGTCGCCGATCCCGCCCGACAGCGGATTGTCGGCGGGGTCCGTAATCGCCGCCGGCTTGTCGCCCGGTGTTGCCAGCGCCGTGGCGATGGCCTCGGCCGGCGAGGGTAGCTTCAATTCGAAACGATCCTGCCGCGCCGCCATTTCAGCAGCCAGGGTCTTCGCCACGCGTTGCGCCAGCATGCGGTCGCCGTCGGCAAAGACCATTGCGGTCGGTCCGGCGAAAGGTGAATCGCCATAGGCGAAGCCGCCGAACACAGTGGCTTCGAGAATACCCGGTTCGCTCCGCCAATGTGCGGCCAACTTGGCGATCTCCGCCATCGGTCCATCGGTCGTACGCATGTTGAAACTGGTATAGATCGCCGGCACTTTGGCAATGGCGCCGACCGGCTTCACCTTGCCATGGGCGAGGTTGTCGAGCACATCGAGCGCCCTTGCCGCGACCACATCCATATCGATATGCGGATAGGTCTTGTAGCCGACGGCGAAATCGACCAATTCGATCATTCCCGCGCCCAGGTTCGCATGGAGGTCGAACGTGACGGCCAGCGGTGTCTTGCCGATGATCGCGCGCACATCCTGCAGCAGATCGAGCTCGGGCGTCGGATTGCCGCAGGTGATCATGGCGCCGTGCAGCGACAGATAGACCGCATCCCATTTTTGCCGCTGCAGCCCATCGAGCATGTCGCCCCGGATGGCGGCAAAGGCGGAATCCGTGACCGGCCCGCCCGGCGGTGCCGCGGCGCAGCGCAGGAACGTCACCTCCCACTCGGGATGGCTGTCGGCAAAGGCGACGACGGCGCCCATTTCCGTTGCCGTATCGCGGTAAAGCGGCACCGCCGCGTCGCCCTCGACCCATTCCCGCGCCTTGAAGATGTCGAGATCGGTGGCGATGGGCGAAAACGAGTTGCCCTCATACCACAGCCGCGCAACCGCCAGTTTCTTCTTCATATCATCAGACTATTGTTTGGACCGCGAAGCGCCGAAAATAGCCGGAAAGGGTGGCTTGCGTCCATCTCGGGCGCCCGTCTAAAGTCCGGCCGCGACCCGCATACCCATTATCAGGCAGGGGGAATCCATGGCCCGCGACCCACGTTACGACATTCTGTTCGAGCCGGTGAAGATCGGCCCGGTCACGGCCAGGAACCGCTTCTTCCAGGTGCCGCATTGCAACGGCATGGGTCACCAGCATCCCCAGGGCCATGCCGCCATGCGCGGGATGAAGGCCGAGGGCGGCTGGGCGGTGGTGGCGACCGAGGAATGCGAGATACACCCCTCCGGCGACGTTACCCCCTATGTCGAGGCGCGCATCTGGGACGATCACGACGTCCCCTATCTCTCGATGATGACGGAAGCTGTGCATCGCCACGGCTCGCTGGCGGCGGTCGAACTGGTCCATAACGGCCCCACCGCCTCCAACCTCTACAGCCGCGAAGTGCCGATCGGCCCTAGCCACCAGCCGACCAACTACTATCCGTTCCAGGCGCGCGCCATGGACCGCGAGGATATCCGCAATTATCGCCGCTGGCACCGTGACGCCGCGATCCGCGCCAAGAAGGCAGGTTTCGACATCATCTATGTCTATGCCGGCCACGATCTCTCGCTGCCGATGCATTTCCTGCAGAAGCGCCGCAACCAGCGCACCGATGAATACGGCGGCAGCCTCGAGAACCGCGTGCGCCTGTTCCGCGAGCTGATCGAAGAAGCCAAATCGGCCGTCGGCGACACCTGCGCCATCGCTGTCCGTTTCGCCGTCGAGGAAATGATGGGCGATGACGGCGTCTCGATTGAGGGTGAGGCCAAGGACATCGTCGCCATGCTGGCGGAACATCCGGATCTTTGGGACGTCAACGTCTCCAACTGGAAATACGATTCCCAGACCTCGCGCTTTGCCGAGGAGGGCTATCAGGAACCTTTCACGTCCTTCGTCAAGAAACTGACCAGCAAGCCGGTCGTGGGTGTCGGGCGCTACACCTCGCCCGATCGCATGGTCTCGCTGATCAAGAAGGGCGTGCTCGACATGATCGGTGCGGCGCGTCCGTCGATTGCCGACCCCTATCTCCCGAAGAAGATCGAGGAAGGCCGGATCGAAGACATCCGCGAATGCATCGGCTGCAACATCTGCATCACCGGCGACATGACCATCACGCCGCTCCGCTGCACGCAGAACCCGACCATGGGCGAGGAATGGCGCAAAGGCTGGCATCCGGAAATCATCCCGGCCAAGGCCTCGAACGACCGTGTCCTCATCGTCGGCGGCGGCCCGGCGGGTCTCGAGGCCGCGCGCGCCCTGGGCCTGCGCGGCTATGAAGTGGCGCTGGCCGAAGGCTCGACCGAGCTTGGCGGTCGCGTGAACAAGGAATCGCGCCTGCCCGGCCTTTCCGCCTGGGGCCGCGTGCGCGATTACCGCTTGGGCCAGATCGGTAAGATGAGCCATGTCGAAACTTATCTCGACAGCCGGATGGAAGCCGCCAACATCCTGGAACAGGGTTTCGAGCGCGTGGTGCTGGCGACCGGCAGCCATTGGCGCAAGGACGGCGTCGGCCGCTCGCATGGCCGGGCGATTCCGGGCCTCGACGGCGCCAATGTCTTCTCGCCCGACGACATCATGGAAGGGCGCATGCCGCCCAGCGGTACCGTCCTGGTCTATGACGACGATCTTTTCTATCTGGCCGGCGTCCTTGCCGAGCGTCTGGTGAAGGCCGGACTCGACGTCGTCTATGTGACGCCGGGCGATACCGCCTCCAGCTGGACCAGCAACACGCTCGAAGTCATCTTCATCAACAAGCGTCTGCGTGCGCTGGGCGTGCGCGTCATCACCGCCCACGATCTGGTGGCGGTGAAGGACAATGTCGCCCAGCTCGATTCCGCCTATGGCGAGAAGCCGCATTACATCGCCGTTGATGCCATTGTGCCGGTAACAGCGCGCCTGCCGGAGGAAGCGCTCTATCACGCGCTGATGGCCAACCCGGATGCCTTGAAGGATGCCGGCATCAAATCCGTGACCCGCATCGGCGACTGCCTCGCCCCCGGCCTCATCGCCTACGCCGTCTATGCCGGCCACCGCTATGCGCGCGAACTGGATACGAACGACACCTCGGAAGTGAAATTCCGCCGCCCGCTCCCGATCATGGCGACATCGTAAGGCACCGAAGGCCCCTCACCCCAACCCCTCTCCCCGGAGGGGCGAGGGGCTTTAAGGCTACCGCGCTCGAAACCCCCTCGCCCCGCTTACGGGGAGAGGGTCGGGGTGAGGGGCACCTCAATCCGGCATGGACCTTGCGCCGACATGCGGCATGTGCTCACCACGCGGGTCGAGTTCGGGGGCGCCGTAGGCGCCTTGCACGGCGGGGACGGCGACGTAATTGCTCTGTTCCTCCGGCGTCTTCGCCTTGCGCCGCAGCACGCGGTAGAGGGCAAAGGCGGCGATGAGGCCATAGCCGAAGCCGACGAAGAGAAAGAGGCCGTGCGGCCCCATCTCGTTCATGCTCACGCCGGCAAGCGACGGCCCGATCGAAGCGCCAAGGCCCCATGCAAAGAGCAGGCCCGATGACGCCGCGACGAAATCCTTCCTCGCGACATAGTCGCTGGTCTGGCCGATACCCAGCGCATAGAGCGGCGATTGGAAGGCCGACAGCAGAAAGAAGAGCGCCAGCAGGAACATGTAAGGCAGTTCCGGCGTCGCGAAGATGATGAAGCAGAGCAGGGCCGAGGCCGCCACGGTGCCGATGATGATCGGCCGGCGGCCATAGATATCGGCCGCATGGCCGATCGGGAATTGCGCAATCAGCACGGCGATGGTGCCGATGGAAATGAGGAAGGACAGTTCCTTCTCCCCCATGGCGAGGCCGTCGATATAGGCCGGCAGCAGGCCATAGAGCGAGCCGTTGAGAAAACCGGCGCCAAAGCAGCAGACGACCCCCAGGGGCGACGCCTTGAAAAGACGTGGGATGGAAAGATGGGTGTGCTCGGCGATGACCGGGTTGCCGATCTTGGTAAGTCCCAGGGGGATCATGGCGCTGGCCAGGCACAGGACACAAAGCGCGAAGAGGAGGATGCCGGTCGGATCGTCAAGATTGAGCAGCAAAGGCGAGACGCCCGAGGCGCCCCAGCTCACCGCCGTATAGATCGCGAAAATGCGGCTCCTGGTCTCGTCGGTCGATTTGTCGTTGAGCCAGGATTCGATCACCACGAAGCCGCCGGCGAGTGCAAAGCCGGCGATGGTGCGCAGCGCGATCCAGAAATAAGCGTCCTGGATGACCAGATGCAGAACAGTGGCATCGGCGGCCAGCACGACGAAGACGCCGAAAGCGCGGATATGTCCGACCCGCTTGATGATCCGCTGGCAAATCAGGGTCCCGGCCAGGAAGCCGACGAAATAGGCTGAAGCGGCGACGCCGACGACGATCGAGGAAACGCCCCAGCGCGCCAGCTGGATGCCGATCAGCGGCATCAGAATGCCCAGGGCCGTCTCGATCAGCGTGATGCCGATCAAAACCGGCAAAACCGGCTGCATCACCCGCCAAACGCCTTGAAGCATATTGATTACCCCTGAATGCCGCTCGTCCCCGGCCGCGAATGTAGCTGGCCGGGCAGGGGTTTGGCTAGGGAGGGGCGCATACCGAACGTCGTCATGCCCGGGTCAAGCCCGGGGATGACGATCCATTGTCTAGCCCACCAAACTCTCCGCCCCGCGCTTCAACAGGCCGTTGGCGATGATGATGCGCTGGATTTCGCTGGCCCCTTCCCAGATGCGGTCGACGCGGAGCTCGCGGTAGAAGCGCTCGGCGACGTTTTCGCGCATATAGCCGCGCCCGCCGAAGATCTGCACGGCACGGTCGGCGACGCGGCCGGCCATCTCGGAGGCATAGAGCTTCACCATGCTGCATTGCGCATGGGCCGTCTTCACATCCGCACCCGCATCGATGGCACGCGCGGTTTCGTAGGTCATGAGGCGGGCCGCGAACAATTCGGTGACGCTGTCGGCCAGCATGAACTGCACCGCCTGCTGCTCGGCCAGCGGTTTGCCGAAGACGATGCGGCTTTTGGCAAAGGTCGTCGCCTCGTCGATAAGCCGCTCCGCCGAGCCGCAGCAGCGCGCGGCGATCATCAGGCGTTCGTGCCGGAACCAGGCATAGGTGAAGCCCATCCCGTCGCCTTCGGCGCCGATGCGGTGACTGACCGGTACCCGCACATCGGTGAAGCGATAGATCGGGTGATGCGCGCGGTAGTTATGCGTATAGGCCGGCGTGCGCACGATCTCGACGCCCGGCGTGTCGTGATCGACGAAGAACAGGGCATGGGCGCCCTTGTTCGGCCCGTCGGCGATCTTGGCCTGGAAGAACATGTAGTCGGAAAGGTTGGCGCTGGTCACATGCCATTTCTCGCCATTGAGCACGTAATGATCACCCTCTCGCCGCGCCGTCGACTGGATGGCATCGACATCGGAGCCGGCCTCGGCTTCCGTGATGGCGTAGCATTCATGCCGCGCACCGCTCATCAGCGGCTTGATCCAGCGGTCGATCTGCTCGGGCGAGCAGGCTTCCAGCATCCATTTCTGCGGATTGTTGGCGCACCAGCCCAGCGCATTGGTGACGCGGCCGGTCTGCTCCTGCGCCACCGCCTGTTCCAGCGTCGTATAACCGCGCCCGCCCAACGCCACCGGCATGTCCATATTGTCGAGGCCAGCTTCTATGGCCTTCTCCTTGATGCGCGTCCAGGCATCCTCCGGCACCAGCCCGTCATGCATCTCGGCATGCACTTCCCAGGGGATCAATTCGGCATCGACAAAGGCGCGCACGCGCGCCTGGATCTCGCGGGCACGGGGCGGCAAGGGCAGGGTCATGGAAATCTCCGGTGGATGGGTCTCAGGCGGCGGCGTTGCCGTTGGCGGGCAGCTTGCCGCCAAATTCCTTGGGGAAGAGGCCGGCCAGGAAGGCGCGGACGCTGGCCTTGGCGGTGTCGCGGTCGGTCTGCTTGGGATTGAGCAGTATGTCGAGCCACAGCCCGTCGATCATGGCATTGAAGCCGCGGGCGATGAGCCCGGCATCGAGGCCCTGATAGCCGCCCTCGTCGATCAGTGCCTGGAAGCTGCCGGTCGTCGCCTTCTGGAACGAGGTGGAAAGATCGGCGCAGAGCTTCAGGAATTCCGGCCGCCAGCGCGTCTCGCCCCAGAAGGCGTACCAGACGGTGACATGCTTGCGGTTGGCATGGGTGCGGGCGAAATCCGCCTCGATCATGGCGTCGATCTGCGCAGCCGCACTCTTGCCGGCCTTGGCGAGGACGCCCTGCATATGCTGTTCGTAATCCTCGACCAGATGCTTGAGGGTCGCGATCAGCAGCGCATCCTTGCTCTTGAAATAGAAATTGACGATGCCGACGGAGAGGCCGGCCGCGGCGGCGACATCGGCGATCTTCAACTCGGTAAAGCCCTTGCGGGCGATCCCGTCGATGGTCGCTTCGATGAGCTGTCGACGCCGAGCCTCTTTGGCTAATTCGCGGCTCATACCGGTTCCAGATCCCCATTTGGGCGGCAGACCGGGCCAGAAGAAGCGGCTCATGGCACCGGACCTTTTCAGGCCGCCGACCGGGCTCCGCTCCGCAGGGCGTCGTTACGCTGCCGCAATGTTCCGGAAGCGGGCGCCTGGGTGTCGGTGACGACGGGGCAGGCGGCGCGAATCCGATTGTGGAAATCTAACACCGCATGCTCGTAATTGGAAAGCGGCCCCGGCTCATAGCCATGCGACCCCATGCCGTCCTGGACCCGCTCGCAAAGTTCCCGGTCCTCCAGCCCGACCTGCCGGTTGATACGGGCGTTCAAATACTGCATCGCCTTCTCTTCGCGGCTGGAACCGGGGCGCACGAAGATGGGGTAGCGCATGACGCAGGTCCGGCCGCTCTGGGGCAGGATCTGGAAAATGTCGAAGCTGTCCGGATAGATGTCGAGCCCGATATTGGGCGCCAGCGAGAAAAAGGTCCAGGTCTGCCGGGCCGCTTCCGGCAAATACGGGAAGGCGCCCTTGGCGAGGTGCTGGTACATCCGTTCGGCCCGGTTGGCCGAGGGCGTGCCTTTGAGCACGCTCTTGCTATAGGCGATGCCGTGGCTGTTGATGACCCCGGTCAAATCGCTGTCCAGCATCCGGTGAAGGCCGGGATGCCCGATCGGGATGTGATAGTTCTCAAGATTGTTGTCGACCGCGATCTTCCAGTTGCAGTCCCAGGTGTCGACCCAGGTCTCGCCGCCCGGCACCATCTCTTCCAGCCGGTAATCGGCGATGATGTCCGCCATCTCCCCGAAGCTCTCGCGCAAGGTCGGGCCGCCCGGAATGACGCGGGTGAAGACCATGCCGGACAGGATCTCGATCTCGATTTCCTTGAGGCCCAGATGTTCTTTTTCGACGCCGGGGAAGGTCTTTTCCGCCGGCACCCCTTTCAGCTCGCCGGAAAGGTCGTAGCTCCAGCCGTGATAGGGGCAGGTGATCCGCGCCTTGCAATTGCCGGCGCCGGTCAGCAGCTTTGCCGCGCGGTGGCGGCAGACATTCATGAAGGCGCGCAGGACCATGTCCTTGCCGCGCATGACCAGGATCGAATCCTTCTTCATGTCGAGCGTTGCATAGTCGCCGGCATTGGGGACCTGGGAGATGTGGCAGGCGAACTGCCAGCTGGGCAGGATCAGGTTCTCGTATTCGATGTCGATGAGCTCGTCGCTGGCATAGGCCCAGGCCGGCAAGCTCACCGGCAGACCGCCATGGCGCGGCGTTGAGGGGCGTGGCGCTTTTGCGCCTTTGATATCCTGCATCATCGTCATCATCCCGCTCCGATTTGTCGTTGGCGTTTATATGTCGTGATTTTTAGTTTGCTAAATCAATAAAGTCAATGATTTCATGTTAATAGAACTAATATATTGAACGATGGTTCAATCAAAAACCAAGCAAATCAACAACTTGGCGCCCCGGTCCTAAGGACGGGCGGAAAGGGCGGGGTGCAAGTGAGGATGGGGTGAGGCGGGGGTGGCGTACCCCCCACTCTAACTCTCCCCCTCAAGGGGGGGAGAGGACTGCACCGAGTGTGTTGGGGAGAGCCTTCCTTCTTCTCCCTCCCCCCTTGAGCGGGAGGGCCGGGGAGGGGGGCTTTACCCCGCCAGAGCCACCGCAATGGCGGCACCGAGGCGCGCATTGTTGCGCACTAGTGCGATGTTGGCGGTGAGAGAGCGGCCTTCGGTCAGCGTCGCCACATGCTTCAACAGGAAGGGGGTCACGGTCTTGCCGCGATAGCCCAGCGTGTCGGCCTCGATCAAGGCACCCTGGATCTGGCGGTCGATTTCGGCGGCGGGGATTTCATCTGCCGGCGGAATGGGATTGGCGATCACCATGCCGCCTCTGAGGCCCATCTCCCATTTCGCGCGGGCGATGGCGGCGACCTGTTCTGCAGTCGCCACGGTAAAGGGTGACTTGTGTCCGCTCTCGCGCGAATAAAAGGCGGGGAAGGTCTCCGACCCGACCGTGATCACCGGCACGCCGGCGGTTTCCAGATATTCGAGCGTCAGGCCGATATCGAGGATCGATTTGGCGCCCGCGCAAACGGCGGCGACATTGCTCTCGGTCATCTCTTCGAGATCGGCCGAAATATCGAAGCTCTTCTGCGCGCCTCGATGCACGCCGCCGATCCCGCCGGTGACGAAGACATGGATGCCAGCCATGGCGGCGATGCGCATGGTGCTGGCGACGGTTGTGGCACCATTGCCGGCAGAAGCCACCAATACCGGCATGTCGCGGATGCTGGCTTTCACCATGTCGGGCGATTGTGCCACGCGTTGCAATTCCTCAGGGGAAAGGCCGACCTTCAGGCGCCCGTCGAGGATGGCGATGGTCGCCGGCACCGCCGCGCCATCGCGGATGATGCCTTCGACGCCTTGCGCGGTTTCCAGATTCTGCGGGAACGGCATGCCATGGGCGACAATGGTGGATTCGAGCGCCACGACCGGCTTTCCATCCCGGAGTGCCGCCGCGACTTCCGGCGCGATGTCGAGATACTGGTTCATCTGCGTCCCTTTCCTTGACCCGCACCACTCTCCATGGAACGCACCACCCGCGCCGCCAGTTCCTGGCCCTTGCGCGCGGATGCCAAGGCCGTGGCACCGCCGGCGAGGCCAAAGGCCAGGCTCGCCACCATCGCATCGCCGCCGCCCGTCACGTCCTTGATGCCGCTTCGCTTGCGCGCGGGGATGAGGTGCTGTCCTTCGTTGACGGTGGAGAGGAAGCATCCATCGGCACCCAAACCGACCAGAACATGCGTGACGCCGCTGTTATGCAGGCGCTCTGCCGCGCGGGCGAGGTCGCGCTCGGTCTTCACGGCGAACCCGGCGAGTTCGGCGAGTTCATCCCGATTGGGCGTCAGCGCTGCGATCGGCAGGCCTTCCTGCAGCAGGGGCTTCAGGCGCTTGGCCTTCGGCACGGAGACCGGCTCCAGGACGACCGGCACATCGGCGCGCCTGGCGATTTGCAGCAGCGTCCTGAGGCAGGGTAGCGGCAGATTGCCGTCCGCCACCAGCAGATCGGCGGCAGCCAGCGCTTCCTTGTGCTGGTTGATGTCGCCGGGCTTCATCGCATCGAGGAGGCGCATGTCGCTGACCGCGATCAGCATCTCGCCATCGGCATTGAGCGTGGCGCTGTAGGTGCCGGTGGATCCCTTCCGGCGCAGCATCAGATTCGTGTCGATACCCGCCGCACGCGCGCTGCGGCGCAGCCGGTCGCCGGTCGAATCCTCGCCGATGAGGGTGAGAAGCCCGACACGCGCGCCAAGCCGTGCCAGATTCTCGGCGATATTGCGGCCAACCCCGCCGGGGCTCGTTTCCGTCCAGCCGGGATTCGACGTGCCGGCAATGGCCTTGCCGGCAATGCGGCTCTTGATGTCGAGATTGGCGCCGCCGGTGACGATGATCGACGGCGCGCTCATGCCGCGGCTTCCGGCTTGGCACCCTCGGCCTTTGCGTTGGCCGGCTGGTCGAATTGCAGCTCCGCGAGGCGCGCATAGAGGCCGCCCTGGCGGATGAGCTCGGCATGGCTGCCCACTGCGTCGATGCGGCCCTTGTCGATGACGACGATGCGATCGGCCTTGAGGACCGTCGCCAGGCGATGGGCGATGACCAGGGTCGTGCGCCCGACCATCAACTTGTCGAGTGCCGCCTGCACCAATTGCTCGCTTTCGGCATCGAGGGCGGAGGTCGCCTCGTCGAGCAGCAGCAGAGTGGGATTGCGCAGGACCGCGCGGGCGATGGCGATGCGCTGGCGCTGGCCGCCGGAAAGACGCACGCCGCGCTCACCCAGATGCGTGTCGAAGCCCTGGGGCAGCCGATCGAGAAATTCCGTGGCATGGGCGGCGTCGGCCGCCTGGCGGATCGCCGCCATGTCGGCACCCGGCTGGCCATAGCGGATGTTCTCGGCCGCACTCGAGGAGAAGATGACCGGGTCCTGCGGCACCAGCCCCATGGCGCCGCGCAAGGCCTCGGGTACCACGTCGCGGATATCGATCCCGTCGATGGTGATGCGGCCTTGATCCGGGTCATAAAAGCGCATCAGCAGCTGCATGACCGTGGTCTTGCCGGCGCCCGAGGGCCCCACGATGGCGATGGTCTCGCCGGGCTCGATGGCGAGGTTGAAGCCGCCCAGCGCCTTCTGCTCGGGGCGCGAGGGGTAATGGAAGGTGACGTCCTCGAAACGGAGGCGGCCGCTCAATGGCTTGGGGAGGTGCTTGGGCAGGGCCGGCGCGGTGATGATCGGCCGCGTGTTGAGGAGCTCGATGATCCGCTCCATGGCGCCCGCCGCGCGCTGCAGGTCGCCCACTACTTCGGTGATGGCGCCGAGAGAGCCGGCGACGACGATCGCGTAGA
Organism: Dongia sp.; assembly: GCF_041906375.1. Taxonomy (GTDB): domain Bacteria; phylum Pseudomonadota; class Alphaproteobacteria; order Dongiales; family Dongiaceae; genus Dongia. The sequence goes on from NZ_JAYRJJ010000001.1 coordinate 295,845, forward strand.
AGACGAAGGCCGAGAGCTGGCCGGCGGAGATGCTGCCCGCCAGCACGTCGGCACCGCCGATCCACAGCACGATGCTGATCGCCCCGAAGACGAGAAGGATGACGAGCGCCGTCAGGAAGGCCCTGGCGCGCACGCGCTCAGTTGCCGCGTCGAAGGCTTCCTCGACCCGGGCGCCGAAGCGCTTCCGCTCCTCGGCCTCATGGGCGAAAGCCTGGACCGTGCGGATGCCGTAAAGCGATTCATTGGCGTCGGCGGAAACCTCGGCGATCTTGTCCTGGGAGAGGCGCGAAAGCACGCGCACCTTGCGGCCATAGATGATGATCGGCGCCACCACGAAGGGCACCACCAGGAAGACGAGGCCGGTGAGCTTGGGGCTGGTGATGAACAGCATCACCGTGGCCCCCACCATCATGATCGTGTTGCGCAGCGCGATCGAGGCGGAGGATCCGACCACCGTCTGCAGCAAGGTGGTGTCGGTGGTGAGGCGCGAGATCACCTCGCCGGTGCGCGTGATCTCGAAGAAGCCGGGCGACAGGCCGACGATATGGTCGAACACCGCCTTTCGGATATCGGCCACTACGCGCTCGCCGATCCAGGTGACGAAATAGAAACGCGCATAGGTGGCGAGCGCCATGATCACGGTGACGCCGAAGAGGGCCAGCACCGTCTGGTCGAGGATCTTGGGATCACCCAGGCCGAAGCCGCGATCGACCAGGTAACGCATGCCGCTGCCCAGCGCCAGGACAGTGCTCGCCGTGACGAAGAGGGAGATGGTCCCGCCCATCACCTGCCAGCGATAGGGGGAAATGAAGCGCAACAGGTCGCTCAGGCGCCGGATCTCGCGCGAGGTCGGCCGGTCAGGAAGGTTCGCACCACCGCGCGCCATGGCGTTCAGGCTCCTGCCGTCAGGGAAGCAAGACCCAGCGGTTCGCCGAGCACCGCGCTTAATTCAGTCTCCAGCCGGGCATGCAGCGCCTCGCCGCCCCGGGTCGGCAGCCATTGGCCAGTCATCGCATCGGGCTTGAAATGCGCCGCCCCGCTCTTCGGGCTGGAGAGCCAGATCTCCTGGTTTTCGCCATGCTTGTTGATGACATAGGTGCCGCCATCCGCCAGCTCGATGGTGAGGACCGAGCCTTGGAGGTCGATATCTTCCAGGTGATCCTCCATCGAATCTTCGATGGCGATCAGCAGGCGCTTCAGGGTTTCGCTGGCAAGGCGGTCGAATTCGGCAGCATCCATGATGCGATCCCTAAGCATTGTTCCCGCCTAAGCATTGTGCCCGGGGGTTCTTTCCCCAGCATTTTCCTGGGCTATTCCGAGGCTCCGCCTGAAATAACCGGCCCGGACGGTGGCTGCAATGGCTATTCTGGCGCCTCAATTAACCATTTTGTCGCGATTTTCCAGCTTCTTGGCCGGACCGGGCCGGAATCGAGCCGATTCCATATCGGTTCTTGCCTAAAGGGGGTGTCTTGGCTATAAACCCGCCAACTTTCGCCCCCAATCGATTTACCAGCGGGTCTCTGCCCAGGGGGCTTTCACCCATGGGTAAAGAGCAGGAGTTTTTGCCATGAAGGCCAACATTCATCCGGACTATCACGAGATCAATGTCGTCATGACCGACGGCACCAAGTTCAAGACCCGCACGACCTGGGGCAAAGAGGGCGACACGCTCAACCTCGACATCGACCCGAAGTCGCACCCGGCCTGGACCGGCGTTCACCGCCTCCTGGATTCGGGCGGTCAGCTCGCGAAGTTCAACAAGCGCTTCGCCGGTATCGGCCTCAAGAAGTAAGACGGCAAAAATACGCCGCAAGGATAAGCGACGGCCGCCCCCAGGGGGCGGCCGTTTTGCTTTTGGAGGTCAGCTCACCGGCTCCAATCCCGCATCCGTCACCCGCGCCAGCACCCCGGTATGGATGTCGAAGCGGTAGCCATGAAGGGCGAGGGTGCCGGCGGCGACCCCGTCCCGGATCCAGGGGAAGGTCAGCAGATTACCGAGCGTTAGGCGGATAACCTCGACCTCGCATAGATCGAGATGCCCCTGCGGATGGGCATGATCACGGCGCTGATCATGCGGCACAGCACCCAGCGCCCCTTGCGCGATCGAGACCCATGGCACCACGAAATCCTGCGCTTCGGCCGGCGCCCCTTCGACCATCGCCTGGACCCCGCCGCAGCGGGCATGGCCCAGGATGACGAGGCGTTTCACCTTCAGCACCCGCACGGCGAATTCCAGTGCCGCGCTGGTGCCGTGATACCCACCGTCGGGCTGATAAGGGGGCACCAGCGCGGCCACGTTGCGCACCACAAAGAGCTCGCCGGGGCCGGTACCGAACACGGTCTGCGGGTCGACCCGTGAATCCGAACAGGCGATCACCATGGTCTCCGGCCGCTGGCCCTTTTCGGCAAGGGCCTGGTAGCGGTCCCGCTCCGCCGGCCACACCTCGGTCCGGAAGCGGCGGTATCCGTCGATCAATCGCTCCATTTTCCCCTCGTCAAACCAATTGGCCGCGGTCGTTACGCGTGCGCCACAGCGAATAGATCACGCCGCTCGCAAGAATGCCGAAAGTTATACCGAGCGACCAGCCCGCCGGGAACTTCTCCCAGCCCAGCAGATCGGCGACGAAGATCTTCGACCCGATGAAGACCAGCAGGATCGCCAGCGCCTGCTTGAGATAGGCAAAGCGGTGCAGCACGGCGGCAAGCGCGAAATAGAGTGCCCTGAGGCCCAGGATGGCGAAGATGTTCGAGGTATAGACGATGTAGGGATCGGTGGTGATGGCGAAGATCGCCGGGACCGAATCCACCGCGAAGATCACGTCGGCGATCTCGATGAGGACCAGGGCCATGAACAGCGGTGTGACGAAGGTGACGACACGGCCGCGCCTCTCGTCCCGCTGGCGCAGGAAGAAGCGCTGGCCGTGCAGTTCCTTCGTTACCCGGAGATGGCGCTGCAGCCATTTGAGGACGGGATTGTCGCCAAGATCGCTTTCTTTCTCGCCCAGCCACAGCATCTTGATACCGGTGGCGACGAGGAAAGCCGCGAAGATGTAGAGCACCCAGTGGAACTCGCTCACCAAGGCCGCGCCGAAACCGATCATCAGCGCGCGCAAGGTGATGGCACCGAGAATGCCCCAGAACAGCACCCGGTGCTGGTAGACCCGCGGAATGGCGAAATAGGTGAAGATGAGCGCGATGACGAAGACATTGTCGAGCGCCAGGCTCTTCTCGACCACGAAGCCGGTCAGATATTCAACGCCGGCCTGCGCGCCCAATTGCCACCAGACGAAGCCGCCGAAGGCGAGGCCCAGCAGGATATAGAAGGTCGAGAGGGTGAGACTCTCGCGCACGCCGATCTCATGCGTCTTCCTGTGCAGGATGCCGAGGTCGAAGGCGAGGAGGGCGATGACGATGGCGATGAAGCCCAGCCACATCCACACCGGCTGGCCGAGAAAGAGAGAGGTGAGAAAGGATTCCATGGCGTTCCCCAGAATAAAGTTGCTGAGGTGGCCGATATCCTGCGGTCATCGGGAATAGATTCCGGACCCGGCATCGAGCGCACCCGATGCGGTCCGACATCACGAACAGATTCTTCAGAACCTGTGTTCGCCAGAGGGGCCCGGCCCGCCGCGTGGAAATGGGGTGGCCTGATGATCGCCGCAACCCCGGTTTTGCGGATTATTTTCAGTTCGCCTTGCGTTGCAGCAGGATAGAACGCGAAAGCGAAAATTTAAGAGAAAACCTCCGCGAATATTGATCTGTTTGTACTAAAATCACCCTATTATATGTTCATATTGAATCGAATATTTCCCTTCCATACCAAATGATGTGCAGCTATATCCGTTCGTATATACACTAGTGAACTAATCGGTATTATTAATTGGAGGAACGGTATGACGCGCAAAGTCATCCATCCAACCGGCATCGAGCGCCCCTACGATCAGGAAGAACTCATCGTCAGCAAGACCGATCTCAAGGGGCATATCACCTATGCCAATGACGTCTTTCTGCGCCTCTCCAAATATCCGGAGGAGGAAGTGATCGGTGCGCCGCACAGCCTGATCCGCCATCCCGACATGCCGCGCAGCGTCTTCAAACTGTTGTGGGACACGATCCAGGCGAAGAAGGAGATCTTCGCCTATGTGCTGAACATGGCGCGCAACGGCGATCACTATTGGGTCTTCGCCCATGTCACCCCGACCTTCGACGCCAAGGGCAATGTGACCGGATACCATTCCAACCGGCGCAAGCCCGATGCCGCCCAGATCGAAAAGATCAAGCCGCTCTATGCAGCGCTCCTCACCGAGGAAAAGCGCCACGACAACCGCAAGGATGGCATGCAGCGCGGCTATGAATTGTTGCTGAACACACTGAAGAACAAAGAAGTTGAATATGATGAATTTGTCTTCTCTCTCTAAGGCGGGCATCGCCATCGGCGCCGCCATCGTCAGCCTCGTCCTCATCGAGACGGTGGAACTGGTCACCGCTTGGGACGGCGATTTCTGGCTCTCGCTTGCCGAAATCACCGTCACGGGCACGTTTCTTGTCCTCGCGCTTTTCTTCCAGCGCCGGGCCACGAACCGCGTGCGTGCTACGGCCGAGGTCTGCGACCAGGCCTTCAAGGGCAATCTCGAGGCGCGCGTCATGGGGCGCCGCGATGGCGGCGATCTGGGGCGCATGCAGGCCTCGGTCAACAACATGCTCGACATCGTCGACGCCTTCGTGCGCGAAGCTGCGGCCTCGATGGAATATGCCAGCCGCGGCAAGACCTTCCGCAAGGTGCTGACGTGTGGCCTGCCGGGTTCCTTCCGCAACGGTGCCGAGGTCATCAACGCCGGCACCGCGTCGATGGACCGCCGCATGCAGGAACTGGCGCGCCTCGCCCAGGGTTTCGGCGCCAGCATGGACGGCGTGTCGCAGACGCTGGCCAAGGCAGCAGCCGAGCTCGGCACCGACGCCAAGACCATGGCCAATGCCGCTGAGGACACCAGCCATCAATCGACCGCGGTTGCCGCCGCGTCCGAGCAGGCCTCGGTCAATGTCCAGACCGTGGCCAGTGCCGCCGAGGAGTTGTCGGCTTCGATTGCCGAGATCAGCCGCCAGGTCATCCAGTCGACCGAGATCACGCATCACGCGGTGGCCGAAGCCAATCGCACCAACGAGCATATCCGCAGTCTGGCCGATGCCGGGCAGCGGATCGGCGACGTGCTGAAACTGATCAGCGACATCGCCAGCCAGACCAACCTTCTCGCCCTCAACGCCACGATCGAAGCGGCGCGGGCGGGTGAGGCCGGCAAGGGCTTTGCCGTGGTGGCGTCGGAAGTGAAGGGGCTCGCCAACCAGACGGCCAGCGCCACCGACGAGATCAGCGCCAAGATCGCCGAAATGCAGGCGGCGACCAGCGCCTCGGTCCAGGCGGTGGAAAACATCAGCCAGACGATCAGCCAGATCAACGAGATCTCGACCAGCATCGCTTCGGCCGTCGAACAGCAGGGTGCGGCGACTCAGGAAATCGCCCGCAATGTCCAGGAGGCGTCGACCGGCACCACCCAGGTCTCGTCCAACATCGTCGGCATCAGTGCGGCGGCCCGCAAGACCGGCGCCAGTGCCGCCCAGGTCAGTGACGCCTCGGTCCGCATCGGCGGCGAAGTCAACACCTTGCGCAACGAAGTGGCCAAGTTCCTGGACGGGATCAAGGCCTCGTAAATGAAAGCGGGGGCAGCGTGGTGCTGCCCCCTTAAGTCTCTTAGGGATGGTCGGTTAGGTTCGGTCTTAGCAAATTGGCTTCAGGCAATACGGTCTCAGGCTGTGACGTCGCCCGTGCCCGGCGCGCGCTTGCGGCCGGTGACCATGGCGCGGACCAGATTCTCGCGGTGGCGGAAACCAGCCACTAACACGCCCCCCACATGCAGGCCGACCAGGGCCAGCAGCAGGTTAGCCAGCAACTCATGGGTCTCTTCGACCCATTCCTCGCCCCAGAAGGCATCCGTCGTATAGAGCCAGCCGGTGACGCAGAGGGCTGCCATGCACAGCATCAATGCCACGATCATCATCCCACCGGCCGGGTTGTGCCCCAGATAGCGGCGCTCCCGTCCGGTGAGGATGTCTTTGAGATAGCCCGCGACAGTGCCGGGGGAGCGGACGAACTGGGCAAAGCGCGCATAGCGCGTGCCTACCAGCCCCCAAAGAAGCCGGAAACCGATCAGGGCGCCGGCCGCGTAGCCAGCCCACTGATGCAGATCGTTCCACTCCTCCGCACTTATCCAGGCGATTGCGAAGCTGGCGACGAGGCTCCAATGGAACACCCGAACCAGCGGATCCCAGATCTTGACCATCGTCGCCATGCTCAGCTCTCCTGCTCGCTCGTTCTGTTGCTTAGTCCTGCTGGGCCTTCACGACGGCGAAGGTCTTCGGGTCGTAATAGTTTTCCATGCGCTGGCCGCTCTTGTCGGTGCCATAGACTTCGTAGCAACCTTCGTCGATCTTGATCTTCTTGATCTTCCAGCCATCGGCCTCCAGCTGCTTCTGCAGCGCTTCCTTGGGCTGCCATTCGGCTTCCGGGACGTTGCACAGTTCGGCAGCGCTGGCCGAGCCGGCGCCAAAGGCGGCGAGGAACAGGGTGGTGAGAAGAACGCGCTTCATGGAAAACCTCGTTTGATGAATTGTGGATTGGGGAACTCGTTGACGGCGCCACCATCGCCGCCGAAGCTGACGCCAAACTGAACGCTATGCAGATTTTTCTTCAGCCTGTTGTAAGCTCGGCAAAGGAGATTGCGCCGCTATAGGATCATGATCTGGGGCAGCGCCCCGTTGGAGCCGCGAAAAATGCGCGTTTTGTTGGTCGAGGATGAGCCCAGCCTGGGGCAGGCGGTCGAGGAGCACATCAGGGATGCCGGCCACGCCGTCGACCGCGTGCTGCGGCTGGATGACGCAGAGGCGGCGCTGCGCGCTGTCGACTACGGCCTCGTTCTTCTTGATCTGCATCTGCCGGACGGCTCCGGACTCGATCTGCTGCGCACCATGCGCCGGCAGGGCGATGTCCGCCCGGTGATCATCCTCACCGCCCGGGACCAGATCCGCGACCGCATCGACGGCCTCAATGCGGGTGCCGACGACTATCTGGTAAAGCCGTTCGATCTCGACGAACTGGCGGCACGAGTCGCCGCTGTGGCGCGGCGGGCTGCCGGCAATCCCAGCCCCATCGTCACTCTGGATGATATCGAACTCAATCAGGCAGCCCGCGAACTGAAGCGGGGCGGCAAGCGGATCGATCTCACCCAGCGCGAATGGGCGATTCTCGATCAACTGCTGCGGCGTCCCAATGCCGTGGTCAGCAAGGAGCAGCTTGAGGAGACGCTCTATTCCTTCGGCGCCGAGATAGAAAGCAATACGATCGAAGTTCATGTCAGCCGGCTGCGTAAGAAGCTCGGGAAGGATCTCATCACGACCATCCGCGGCGTCGGCTACCGGCTGGAGCGCGCATGAAAAGGAGCTGGAGCCTTTCCCGGCGACTGATTCTGCTGCTGTCGGCAGGCCTCAGCCTGCTGTGGCTGGGCGCCGCCGCCATGTCGACCACGGCGACCTTGCATGAAATCAACGAGGTGCTGGACAGCGCCCTGCAGGAAACGGCACAGCGCCTGTTGCCACTTGCCAGCTACGATCTTGAAGAACATGAAGAACTGGATGAGCGCGCCATCGGCGATACCATCGCCGGGCATCGCGAATACCTCATCTATCAGGTGCGCGACGCGCGCGGCCGCGTGATCCTGCGCTCGCATGATGCGCCGGCGGAAGCCTTTGCGGCCCCCCTGGTTCCGGGCTTTGCCGATATCGACGGTCGTCGCTACTACACCGAAATGTCAGCGGAACACGGCTTGGCCGTGCAAGTGGCAGAGAAAACCGACCATCGCACTGAAACCATCTATGACAGCATCTTCTGGCTGCTGGTGCCCATCGCCCTTCTGCTGCCCCTGGCAGGTGTTGCCATCTATTGGACGGTCGGCCGGACGGTGGCGCCAATCGGCGCGGTGCGCGAAGCGCTGCGCGCGCGCAGCGGCACGGATCTTCGGCCGATCACCGATTCCGGTCTGCCCACCGAACTGGCGCCCATCGTCAAAGACGTCAACCGCCTGCTGGAACGTCTCGACCTGGCTCTAGCCAGCGAACGCGCCTTCGCCTCGAACAGCGCCCATGAATTGCGCACACCCGTGGCGGCGGCACTGGCGCAGTTGCAGCGCCTCTCGGCTGAAATCGGGCCGTCCAGCCATCAGGCGCGACTTGACCTTATTCTCGCTTCCCTGCGGCGCCTCGGCAATCTGGTCGAAAAGATGCTGCAATTGGCGCGCGCCGAAAGCGGCATCGCCATCACCGGAGAGGCCGTCGATCTGCTGCCTGTGTTGCGGCTCCTGCTCGACGAATTCGAGCGCAGTGCTGCCGGCGCCGGCCGCATTCGGTTCGAGACCAAGTCCGCGGCCTGGGTGCGGCAGATCGATATCGATGCCTTCGCCATCGTGCTGCGCAACCTCATCGACAACGCCCTCAATCACGGCGCTGCGGACATGCCGGTCCGCGTGCTGCTGGATGATTTGGGCGCTCTGCATGTCATCAATCACGGCCCGGTCGTCGCGGACGCGCAGCTGCGGCAACTGACGGATCGATTCACGCGCGGACAGACCAAGGCCGGCGGTTCCGGGCTGGGCCTCGCCATTGCCGACACGATCCTGCACCAGGCCGGCGGCAAGCTCAGCTTGCACTCTCCGGCCATGGGTCAGGCGGACGGTTTCGAAGCGATTGTCGATCTGCCGTCGTAGAGGATCTGATTGTAGCGGGGACTTAGGCGTTGCCGCTGCGCGCTCAGGCGTTGCCGCTGCGCTCCGGTGGCCAGCTGCCGCTCTCGTTGGGTTGGCTGATGCGGTCGCTGACCTGGGCGTCGAGATGTGCCACGCGCTGGTAGAGGTCCAGGCTGCGCGCCATCAGTTTCTGGAAATCCGGCGGCATGGTGCGCATGTCGTCCGTGGTATCGCGGCCGCACAGGACATGGCCGCCCAGGCGCCGCTCCGGTGCCAGCGCCTCGTCGAGGGTCAGCTCGCCGGTCAAGACAGCGCGGTGGGTGAGCAGCCAGGCCAGCGCCTCGGTGAGGCGTGAGACCAGGCGCATGGTCTCAACCGAGCTCGCCAGGCCCTGATCGATGGTGAGATTGCGCGCATCCGCTTCGGCGCGGTCGCTCAAATAGCGGCGCGCTTCGACGAGGAGGCCCATCGTCTCGGTCATCGTGCGGTCATAGAACTCGATCGTGGCCATCGATCGCCAACTCCCAATCTGTACGCGAGGCCGCCTGCGCAACCTTTATGAGAACACGCGGAACGCCCGGCGTTAACAGACAATCCAACCCGTTAAGAAAAAGTGATGATCCACCCTTGAAGCAACAAATTCAGGACCTAAATCCGGAGTGTCGGGGCGCCGCCAGGGGCGGGTGCCGGCAAATCACCGGGTCGATCCGCAGGATGGCCCTCAAATTTTCCATGTTGCTCAACGGAGGATATGGCTATGCGTTCCTTTGATCTCACCCCCCTTTTCCGCTCTTCGGTTGGTTATGACCGTTTGTCGCGCCTGATGGATTCAGCGTTGCGCGTCGACGAGGCCCAGCTTGCCTACCCGCCCTACAACATCGAGCAGGCGAGCGAGGATTCCTATCGCATCACGATGGCCGTGGCGGGCTTTACCGAAGCCGAGCTCACCATCACCGCGCAGGAGAACCAGCTGGTTGTGTCCGGCAAGCCGACCAAGAGCGATGAAGCGAAAACCTATCTCCATCGCGGCATCGCCGGCCGCGCGTTCGAGCGTCGTTTTGAACTGGCGGATCATATCCGCGTCACCGGCGCTGAGCTCGTCAACGGCTTGCTGCATATCGATCTGAAGCGCGAAGTGCCGGAAGCGATGAAGCCGCGCACCATTTCGATCAGCGCCGGACAGAAGGCGCAGCCGCAGGTGATCGAGAACAAGGCGGCTTAAGTCCCAGCACGCTGGCTTGGGCCTGAAATGGCGGAGGGCCGCTAACCGGTTTCCCGGTTGCGGCCCTCTCGATTTTGTAAAGCCTCAGACCTGTCTAACTCGTCGCGTCCGAAAGTTAGGAGGGGTGGCGACACCCGTCAAGCAGGATTCGTGTCATTGATCGCTCGCGCGCGCTTTCGTGATGCGATTGTCGAAACCCAAGCGAATGCATCGAGATTTGCGGGCGGAAATTTGCCGGAAAATTTGTTTGCATAAAAACAAATCCGCCGGCACGAAGCCGGCGGCAAGTTAGACAGGGAGGCATGAAACTGGATCGGAGAGATCCAGGAGAGGAAGAACGAGGTTCTTCCTGACTGCCAAATTAGGCCCACCGCGTGAACAAACGGTTAACGGCTAGCGACATTTTCTTGCGTTCTGCATGGGGCATATTTTCCTGAACGCTCGTTCAACTTTTGAACAGGCTTTCAGCTGCGGAGAGGTGCTTTTTCTTCCGGGCGATGTCCGCCTCGACCCGGGCGATCTCCTCCCGGAGTTCCCCGATGTAATTCTCCAGCTCCGCGACCCCCAACGGTTCCAGGTTTCGCTTCTGGGGCTTCTTCGTTTTGGGGTCCAGATCATCCATGTCCATGTTGCGGCCATCCTCACCTCTTTGATGGAAGTTTAGCGGCAGGCCTTGCCAATTGCCATGCCGGGCGGCTAGGTCGAGGGCCTGACCAGATGAGGATGCACCATGGCCGCCCTGCCTTCCGAGATGACCGCGATCGAAATCAGCAGCTTCGGCGGGCCCGAGGTGCTGCGTGCCACCAAGCGCCCCTTGCCGAAACTGGCTGAGGGCGAGGTCCTGATCAAAGTGGCGGCGGCCGGCATCAACCGGCCCGATGTGCTGCAGCGGACCGGCGGCTATGCCCCCCCGCCCGGTGCGTCCGATCTCCCCGGCCTCGAAGTCGCCGGCGAGATCGTGGGCGCCCAGGGCGATGTCGGTGGCTGGAAGATCGGCGACAAGGTGGCGGCATTGGTGGCCGGCGGCGGCTATGCCCAATATTGCGCAGCGCCCGCGCTGCAATGCCTGCCGGTGCCCAAGGGCTTCGACATGGTGCATGCGGCGGCCTTGCCCGAAACTTTCTTCACCGTCTGGACCAATGTCTTCGAGCGCGGTGCCTTGAAGGCCGGCGAGACCTTCCTCATTCATGGCGGATCGAGCGGCATCGGCACCACGGCCATTCAGCTGGCGCATCAGTTCGGTGCCAAGGTGATCACGACCGTCGGCGGTGACGAGAAGGCCAAGGCCTGCCGGGAGCTCGGCGCCGACCTTGCCATCAATTACCGCAGCCAGGACTTCGTGGCCGAGGTGATGGCCGCCACCGACAAAAAGGGCGCCGACCTCATCCTCGACATGGTGGGGGGCGACTACATCAACCGCAATCTGAGCTGCCTGGCGATGGATGGCCGCCTGGTCTTCATCGCCTTCCTGCAAGGCGCCAAGGCCGAGGTCAATTTCGCCCAGGTGATGATGAAGCGGCAGACCATCACCGGCTCGACCCTGCGCCCGCGTTCGGTGGCGCAGAAAGGGGCCATCGCGGCGGCCTTGAAAGCGCAGGTCTGGCCGTTGCTCGACGCCGGCAAGGTGAAGCCCGTGCTCTACAAGACCTTCCCGCTGGCCGAGGCCGCGGAGGGTCATCGCCTGATGGAATCGAGCGCCCATACCGGAAAGATCATCTTGACGGTTTAGATATTTATTTCAAGAAGTTAGCGGCGAACAACAGCGCTGCGGCAAAGATTGCCCTTGGCAGTTTTGGGGGCGAGTGGTATGTGCCTTCAGCAAGAGCTGGGCTTGGCGCGAAATTCTGCGCGGCCCCCGGCCGTTTTTCCAACATGGTCAAGTCGTTGCTTGACCGCCCGACGGGGTTGCCGCCCCGTTGGCGAAGAGGAGTAGTCATGACCCAGATCCTGATGCCCAAAGCCACCGCCGTTTGGCTCATTGAAAACACCGCGCTCTCCTTCGAGCAGATCGGCGCCTTCTGCGGCCTGCATCCACTGGAAGTGCAGGGCATCGCCGACGGCGAAGTCGCGGTCGGCATCGTGGGCCAGGACCCGATCGGCAACGGCCAGCTGACCGCCGAAGAGATCAAGCGCTGCGAGGAAGACACCAGCGCCAACCTCAAGATGGCGAAGTCCGACATCCCGCAGCCGCTGACCCGTACCAAGGGCCCGCGCTACACGCCGGTCTCGAAGCGCCAGGACAAGCCCGACGCCGTGGCGTGGCTCATCCGCCACCATCCGGAACTCAGTGACGCGCAGGTGTCGCGCCTCATCGGCACGACGAAGCAGACCATCGCCGCCATCCGCGACCGCAGCCATTGGAACACCGCGAATTTGCGCCCGCGCGACCCGGTGCTCTTAGGGCTCTGCACCCAGACCGATCTCAACGCCTCGATCCTCAAGGCGCGCAAGGCCGCCGGCAAGCCCGCGACCCTCGACCCGCTGCCGGGCCACGAGATCCCCGAGGACACGCACGACCAGCATCCAGAGGACCAATCCAGTCAGTCCCGCTGGGGTGATCTCTCGGCGCTGTTCCCCAACAAGGGGTAACCCGCGCGCCTTACCCGAAAAGAGCCGCCGCCTCGAACGGGCCGCGGCTCTTTTTTTGTGCGCGGTACGCAGTGCGCGCTTGCGGGCGCGTGTAGAGCTATGATGATGTGAGTGCAATAGTTGAAGGGTGGCGGGGACAAGCTCTGACCCCAATCTATTGGAACGGAGTAGAGCCATCATGGCGAAAGCACTTCTTTGCAGTGTGATGTTCTGCTCGGCTGTGTTGCTGGTAGCCTGCGCGCCGGCCGGTGTTGGTGATGCATCCTACGCCGTTGCTCCGGCCAACGCAGATGCTGCCGCGCAAATTCAGTCTCTCGCAGCGGCCGGTGCAGAACTTCAACGCAGCGAGACGCAGCCCGCAGCTTGGGCGGCCATCTGGCAAGAAGTACAGGCGCGACGTGCGCCATTTGACGATTGCATGGACGAAAACACTCATAAGTTTTTCAATGCACCGACCGAGCCGGAGGCTGCTGCCAGTGGGTTGGCAGGACAATGCAGAAACACGCTGCAGCCCGTTTATGAATTGATGAGAATCTATCCTGGAAACCGGACACAGATCCTGGATGGTGCCGATCGCGTGACCGAAGAAGCGAAACGTCGAGTGATCGCCGCATTACAGGCACAGTGACCTGAATCGTCGCACGCGCGCGGACGAAAACGTGGTCAGAGTGCTGTTTGTTGAGTTGCACATAGATCGCGGACAGCCTCCGACTGCCGTCCATCGTCATCCCCCGGTTTGATTCGGGGATCGGCTGGCCGGTGATGGATACCGCGCCCGGTCGCACCTGATCCCCGGGTCAAGCCCGGGGATGACGGGATGTGCCGATAAGATCCAGGGATGTGGGCCAAGCGGAATTCACTGTGCCGCATGAGACCTCCTGTGCCTTGCGGAGAGTCTCGCGAAAGCACACAATCACACCATATTCCGTTCAGCATCCGGGACAGATCGTTGCTGTCAGTTGAAATGGCGTAGGGTGCAATGATGAGAGCGTGTCTTTGCAGCTTGATGCTGTGCACGGCTGTGTTGCTGGCCGCCTGCACGCCGGGGCGTATTGATTACGTGCATGTCAATTCCACTTACACGCCGCGGCAATACGCCACCATTCCCTATACCAAAGCGATGCGCGCCGATGTCAGCGGCAATCCGTTCGATATGCCGCAGAAAGACTTCAATCGCCTGGTCAATGCGGCCATTCAACCGCCGGGCGTGCAGCAGAGTGACGCCAGCCCCTATGTCATTCACTTCGCCTTCGGCCTGTCGGCGATGAGCGTCGATTATGCCTGCAGGGCTTCGGGTCGAACGGGGAAGGGCGGCGGCAGTGTCGCCGTGACAGCTGCCTTCTGTCGTGGCACCGGTGCCGCTCTCACTTATCTGGTGGCGTCGGTCGACGGCATCACCGGGCCGGAGGATCCGCGCTTCCGGCAATTCCTGCGCTCGATCGTCTTCCGACTCTTCCCGCGCCAGACGGAAGATTCCCGGGAGAATGACCGGCCTTGCTTCATGCCTGGTTGCTGATTTCAGTTCGGAAGATTTGGGGAGAGAACTGGCCTGAACGCGGCCCCCCTCCCGGCCTCCCCCCTGAAGGTGGGAGGAGGAGCCATATCAGCGCGCTAGCGCGCGCTACCGTGGCCGGCGGACGGCGCGCACCTTTCCGCTGTTGCCGCCACCGCAGAAGAACCGATCGCCGCCATCGGATTCCAGGCCCGAGATGCCGGTGCCGGCGGGCATTTCCAGGCTCTCCAGCACGGTGCCCGTCTTGGGATCGACGTGCCGCAGATCGCTTTCATCGCCTTCCCAGGTGCCGTGCCAAAGCTCGCCATCGACCCAGGTGACGCCGGTGACGAAGCGATTGCTTTCGATGGTGCGCAGGATGGCGCCCGTTTCGGGATCGATCTGGTGAATCTTCTTGTCGCGGTACTGCCCGACCCAGAGCGTCCCTTCCGCCCAAGTGAGGCCTGAATCGCCACCACCACCGGGTGCCGGGATCGTCGCGAGCACGCGGCCGGTTGCGGGGTCAATCTTCTGGATGCGGCTTTCGGCGATCTGGAACAGGTGCTTGCCATCAAATGCCGTGCCGGCATGGGCTGCCACATCGATCGTGCGCCCGATCTGGCCGCTCGCCGGATCGAGGGCGTTGAGCTTCTCGCCGCTCGCCACCCAGACATTCCGTCCGTCGAAGCTGACCCCATGCACATGCTCGACGCCTGCAAAGGGTCCGTATTCGCGGATGATTTCGGCTGCTGATCGTTTCATGTTTTCACCTTGGTGCGTTGCTACGTTCGTCGAACAACACCCTAGTCAATCGGCAGAGGTGCCGGGAGTAACAAGGTCGTCGTGAATCCCGGCAGGGGCGGGGTCATCCAGCGGCGGGCGCGCCCGCGGCCGAAGGGTTGCACCTTGCCCGTTGCCGCAAGGTCGTCGAGCGCCCGCTGCACATGTCGCTGGCTGGCGCCGAGCGCCATCGCCAGAGCGGAGCTGGACCAGGATTCGCCATCGGCGAGGAGAGCCAGCACCGCCGCGTGCCGTTCCTCGACGGGCCGCGCCAGCACGACAATTTGGCGCCCGCGGGGTGGCGCCAGGATGAATCCCGGCTTGGTCGCGCGTATTTCAGCCACTTGCCGCAGCAGGCGGCGCAGGCGGCCGATTTCGACGCGCAATCGCGCACGATGCGATTCATCGGCTTGGCGGGCACCGAAAGCTTCCTTCAGAAGCGCGTCCCTGGAGACGTCGCCGGGCCAGGCTTCGGCCAGGGCGCGGGCAAGGGCGAACAGGACCGGACGCGTCGCCAAAGAAACCAGTTTGCCGCCGTCATGCACGACATGGCGACAGGCGTCGATGACGATCGCCTTGGATGCGAGCAGGGTTTCCACCTCGCCAAGAAGCAGCGGCCGCTCGGCACCGCGTGCTATCAGGCGCGCGGCGGGCATGTCGAGCTGGCGCGTGGCACTTTCAATCTCCGCCGTCAGTGCCGGAATGCGGGCCAGTCGTGCAGCACGTTCGGCCCTGACGAGTGCCGCGCGCGCCGCCTTTGCGCGGAGGCGGCGCATGGCAATCCCAGCCACCACCAATTCGTGGGCCGCACGTAAGGCCGGCGGGAAGGGGGCAGGGTCGAGGTCGGTCATTGCCGCCTCGGCCGCGTCGAGATGCCCGATCAGTAAATGGCGCCGCAGGGCGAGATAGCGCGCATGCGCGGCATTCAGCCGGTCACCATGCGCCTCGAGCGTCGCCCGCGCCGCCTCAAGCGTGTTCGGCGCCCAGCCGAGATCGCGTGCCGCAAGGGCAATCTCGGCCTCGGCAACCACACAGCGTGCGCGGGCCAGGGCCTCTTTCGGGCCGAAAGCGCGCGCTGCCTTGCGCAGGAGGAACTTGGCGCGGACGAGATCACCGAGCTGTGCCATCGCGATGCCGCGCAGCGCCAGTGCCGGCGCGTCGTCACGTAAGGCAATCCGGTTCAGCGCGCCGAGCGGATCACCCTTTGCTAGTGCCTGCCCGGCTGCATTGATCAGCGAGTCCATCGGAATCCCGCCACACTTGTCACTCCCACCCAGCGCCGTCCGACGGCCAATCTATCGCACGACCATCCACCCGCAAAGCCGCGAGTGCGGTCGTCATGAATGTGAATCGTGCGAAAAGGAGCCAAGAAATGGACACCGCTCTTGCTGCGGCCCTGGCGGCAACTTGCGTCATTGCCGCCGGTTTTGTCGATGCGTCGGTGCATCCAGGCCGGGCGACCGAACCGGTCATCGAGAAGATGCCGGCGGCGCTTGAAACCCAGTTCGCCCTCAGTGCGTTGCCGCCGGCCTTGCGGGCCAATGCCTCCGTACAGCTTCTGGACCCTGAGAGGGGCTATTATCTCTCGCGCCAGGGCACGAGCGGGATCGCCTGCCTGGTCGAACGCACGGCATGGGAATTGTCGGATTTCCGCGACGATATCTATATTCCGCTCTGCTATGACGCCGCCGGCACGGCAACGTATCTGAAGGTGATCATGGATGCGGCGGCGCTGCGCGCTGCAGGGATGGGGCCGGCCGCATTGAAGGCCGAGATCGAGACCCGTTACGGGAACGGAACCTATAAAGCGCCCGAAAAGGCGGGCCTGTCCTACATGGTAGGGCCGGTTATGCGCACGGTCGGTCCGCCTGACATGCAGGTGCACACCATGCCGATGCCGCATCTGATGTTCTATGCGCCGGACGTCACCAACGCCGATATTGATGCGCGGCCCGATCTCCATGACCACGCCAGCCTTCTCTATCCCTTCATAGACCGGCAGGGCCATGCGGCGCAGAGCTACATGATCCAGCTCATCGGCGAAACGGAGAAGGCGAAGATCCTCAGCAATGAGAAAGACCTGATCGGTGCGTTGTGTGCCTACCGGGACGTTCTGTGCCTATAGTCACGCCTCAAGGGCCAGCAGCGCGTCCCGATACGCTTCGAGGGTTGCCAGCACCTCGGCGAGGAGGGCCGGATCGTGGGTCTCGGCAAGATCGGCCCGGATCACATCGCAGAGGCCGAAATCGAACAGCGAGGCGATGTCGTCGCGGGTTTCCTCCCAGGGCCATGACGGGCCAGCCTCGATCATGCGGCTTTCAAGGCGCAGCATGTCGGTGACGATGAAGAGCGTGGTCCGGAGCTTGGCGGCGATCCGCGGTTGGCGGAGCTCCGTGCAGCGCTTCTCGGCGCTGTGCAACTGCGCGCTTAGGAGATTGCGCCGTGCGGTGACGGCTGCCTGGCTTCGCTGGATGCGTGCCGGCGCATCTTTCGGGCAAGCGAGTTCGTCAGCAAGGTCATTCAGCCGGTCGACGATGTCGACGACATTGTTCATGCCGCGGAAATAGAGCCCGACCAGGACCCGGTGAACCTGCCGCCCGTCGATCTGCCCGCGGTCGATCTGCCGCCGATCGTGGAGCTGGGGTTCTGCCGAGAGCGGCAGGATGAGCTTGGTCTGATGCGCAAAGACGCCATTGCTGTTGGTGAAGGCCGTGTCGAAATAGGCCGGCCGCCGGTTTGTGAGCACGGCGCCATATTGCTCGATGAGGAGGTCGCGCTCGCGGGTCGCGGTCAGCGTCTCGACGCCGTGGCCAGCGCGCGGCATGCCGTAATATTGCTGCAGGCGCGGGCCTTCCCACTCGATCTCGTAATCGGTGACGGTGCCCTTGAAGCGGACCAGCATCAGGTTGTCGCGCCATCTTGCGAGCGCCGAGCGGTCAAGATCGCGCGCGGCGGGGAGGCTGGTTACGCCTTTGCTGCGCCACAAGCGATAGAGCGACCTGAGCCGCGGCTCAGGATCGATCGGACATGGGTCGAAATCATACGCGGTCGTCATCACCGTCACCCCTCGCTGGAGAGTTGCCGTGAGCGCCCTTTCTGCGACCTTTATCGCGGAGATGTCAGGTGCCTGGCGCCGGCCGGATCGAAGTCACGCGCGCGCCGAGGGAAGAATTACCAGACAGTTTCTGTCTGCACCTACGAGCCGTTCACCATGGTTGTTGCTGTTTGTATCGTCGCCGCGCGCATGGGCCGCGCTTCGCTGCCCGTTTGCACATGCGGGATTCTTTTAGGAATTTTCGGGAAGGCCGTCAACGCCTGCTGCCCAGTCTGAGCGTCTCTTCTGTGCGCACCGTCATAGATTGCAGCAGAACTGCAGGTTAGAGTGAGGTGCAATACGCGCTTCAGCAAAGGGAGTAGGCCATGCGGCGGATCGGTTTGGCGGTGAGCCTGGCTATGGCCACCCTTCTGGGCGCCTGCTTCGTGCAGCATCCCAGCCTGATCGGCGCGCCGGAAAAGGTGGCGGCCGGGGAATGGAGCGGCGCCTGGGTGGCTGACCCACAGCGCGACGGCGACGAGCCCGGCTTCTTCCATGTCGCGGATGTCGACCCGGCCACAGGGGCGTTTACCGTCGAGGATGCCGATGCGGACGGTAACGGCCTGGGCGAAAAGATGGACATGCGCCTGCGCCGTGTCGGCGAACAGCTGTTCCTTGACGTCCGCAACAATCCCGAAAATCCGTGGATGCTGTTCGTGGTGGAAGAAGCCACACAGGAGCGGATCGTGCTGGCCTGGAAGCCCGCCACCGCTCCCTTCGAGGCGGCGATCGCGCGCGGTGATTTCAAGGCGAAGCTGACGAAGAACGCCCAGGGTGATGTCGATGAGATCGCCTTTGCCGAGATGAATGCGGCCGAGGCGGAGCGCCTCGCCAAGACCTGGCGCGAATTATTCGTTGCCGAACGCATTGTGCTGAACCGGATGGCGAGCGCGGACTGACGCTGAAACTGATCACACGCTGAGCGGGAAATTATCCGACATAATAGGATAATACATCCCTTAAAGGTTGAGTTTAGCCCCGCATTCCTAATTTTCGGGACATTTTTCCACTTTCTGTTAGGATTTGGTTTAGTCTCATTCTTGTAAAATTTTACGGATATTGTTCTCAAACTGTATGGACAGGCCTCGGGGGCTCCATGGGGATCATTGAACGCCGGTCGCAGATCGAGGTTTCGGTCATCAAGGACATGGGTGCCTTGATGCAGGCGATGGCTATCCGTTCCGCCGTCTTTGTCGGCGAATATGGCTGCGGCCATGATGAGGAATTCGACGGCAACGATTTCAGCGCCACGCATATCATTGCCAAGGTCGGCGGCGAGCCGGCCGGCACGATGCGCCTGCGCTATTTCGCCGATTTCGTGATCCCGGAGCGCCTGGCCGTTCTGCCCACCTTCCGCAAAGGGCGCTATGGCGATCGCGGTGTCGCCTACGCCCTGGCGACGTTTGGCTTCAAGCTGTCGCGCATGAAGGGCTATCGCCGCTTCATCGGCTATTCAGTGCTGGGGCTGGAACAGTTCTGGGACCGGGTGGCGGCGGCAAGCGGCGGGCGCGTTGACCGTTTCGGCGATCACCCGATCGAATGCAGCGGCTCGACCTGCATCGGCGTCTTCGGCTCGCTCGATCCCATGCCCGGCGCCGTGCATCCGCGCGAAAGCCATCATGTGCTCACGGCCTGCGAGGCCGAACTGCCGCATCATGTGCTGCAGAAGGCCCAACTCATGCAGTCGGTCCTGGGCGATCCGGTTCTGGCCGGGCTGGCATCAGCGGGAATAATGACGGGGGGGCGCCGCGCCACGGATCGGCGTGCGCCGGACAACCGCGTTGGCGACCGCCGTGCTTCCGATAACCGCAGTGGGGATCGGCGTGCGATAGACCGCCGTGCCGGCGACCGGCGCAGCAGCGACCGTCGTTCCGACAATCATCTCGGCAAAGAGGGCATCGGGCAGGACCTGCGCTTTGGCGAACGTCGTGCCAATGACCGGCGTGCCAACGACCGGCGGATGGGTGATCGGCGCGCCGACAGCCTGCGCCCGGATCTGCGCGTGGTGGCGGCGGTTTCGGCCGCTTAACGCCGCAGCTCAGAGACCTGTCAGCGCCTTTTCCAGCGCGCCGAAGGGCAGCAGCACGCAATCGCGGCGCGATTTGGCGGTCTGCACGGGCGTGAAGATGTCGAGCGCCGCTTCCGTCGGCGCCACCCCTTCCTTCATCATGCGCTTGACTGTTTCCGCAAGCGCGCGTGCCTCAGCGCTGGTCTTGCCGGGGGCCAGCTCGGCGATGGTCGCGGCCGCCGCCTCGCACAGCAGGCACCCCTTCACCTCATGCCCCACAGCAATGATCTTGCCGTCTTCCAGGCGGATATCCAGCGTGACGCGATCGCCGCAGAGCGGGTTGTCGAGCCGGGCACTAGCCGTCGCGCCGGCGAGGCGACCCTTGCCGGTCGCCTGGCGCGCCTTGGCGACCAATGCTTCGTGATAGAGCGCCGTGCTCATGAGGCATTCCCGGCGAGAAGCTGCTGATAGGCTTCCGGTGTGTCGACATCGACGAAGATTTCCTGCGCGGGCGCCGGGACTTCGGCCACCAGCTCGGCATTGCCGCCGATGATGTGCCGGGCGCCTACATCACCTTCGAGCTGCAGCATGTCGGGAAAGAAGCGCCGGTCGAAGAGGACTGGGTTGCCGCGCTTGCCGTCGGCAACCGGCAGCACGATGGCGCGGCCTTCCAGCGGCTGATAAGCGCCGATGAGGCGGAGCAGGAGGTCGGCCGAGATCCGCGGCATGTCGCCCAGAATGACCAGGGCCGCGTCGATATCCGGCGACAGGGCCTTGAGCCCGGCTTTGAGCGAGGCTGCCATGCCGGTGGCGTGGTCGCGTGCCTCGACGATCTTGAGCTTGTCGCGCGACCTCAGGGCCGCCTTCACCTTGCCCGCCTGATGGCCCGTTACCAGAACGGTTTCGGCAAAGCCGATGCCGGCCACCTTATCCAGCACATGGGCGACGATGGGCTTGCCGCCGAGGTCGAGCAGCAATTTGTTGCGCCCCATGCGGCTGGAGCGGCCGGCGGCGAGGATGATGGCGGCGATCCTTGGCTTGGCCGGTGCCTGGCGCGCCTCGCGCGGCAGCGGGCGGCTGGGTACCTCGGCAAGCAGACCGCCAATCCCCAGCGCGCGGATATCGCCGGCGGTGACGGGAAGGTCGGCCAGCAGGCGTTGCATGACCCAGTCGCAGCCATTGAGCTTGGCCGAACGCGCGCAACCGGGCAGTCCGAGGATGGGGACCGTGCCGATATGCGCCAGCAGGAGCAGATTGCCCGGATCGACCGGCATGCCGAAATGATTGACGGTGCCGCCGAGGCTGGTAATGGCGGCGGGGATGACGTCGCGGCGGTCGCTGATGGCGGAGGCGCCGATCACCAGGATCATCTCGGTGCCGCCGGCGAGAGCCGCCTTGATCTCCGCCTGCAAGGGAGCCGGCGCGTGCGGGCAGCGGTTGGTGGTGGGCTGCGCCTGGCCCATCAGGGCGAGGCGCTCAGCGGTGACGCGCTCGGTTTTGTCGAGGACGCTGGCCTTGATCCCCGGTAATTCGGTCTGGATCAGTGCCACGCGCCGCGGGCGGTAGGGATGGAACCGCAGAAGCGGATGCGCCGCGGATCTGATTTCAGTCAGGGCGCGCGCCAGTATGCTTTCCGCCACGGCATAGGGAATGATTTTGAGGGTGGCGGCCATCTGCCCCGGGACCATGGCGGCGTAAGGCGGCAAGGTGGCGAGGGTGATGGCTTCGTCGATGGCGTTGAGCGCGCCGATGGCGGCGATATCGAGAGCCAGGACACCGGCAATCGCGGCATGGATGTTGACGCGCCCGGCGAAAGCGGGATCGAGGCGGAGATTGCGATCGCCGCCGACCAGCGCCTCGGCCAATTGCCGTGCCGCTTCATCCTCGCCGATATCGCCGGCATCGAGCTTGGCCACGGTGACGCTGGCAAGACCGGCCGCCTGCAATGCCGCGATGTCGGCAGCACTCAGCATGCGGCCCTTCTTGAACATCTCGGGCCCCACGCGCTGGCTGTGGGCGAGGATCGCGCCCATGCATTGCGCGAGCGGCAGATCGGCGAAGATCATCGGCTGGTGGGCTTCTGATGCCGCGCGGCGGTGAGCTGCGCGAGGACGGAAAGGGCGATCTCGGCCGGAGATTTGGCGCCGATGTCGAGCCCGGCCGGGCCATGGATGCGGGCGATCTCGGCATCGGTGAAGCCATGACCGAGAAGGCGGTCGACGCGGGCGGCATGCGTCTTCTTGCTGCCCAGCGCGCCGATATAGAAAGCCGGGCTCCTGAGGGCCACGACCAAGGCCGGGTCATCGAGCTTGGGATCGTGCGTGAGTGTCACCACGGCGGTGCGCGTATCCGGCTGCAACGCGCTCAGCGCCTCATCGGGCCAATCCTGCGACAGGGTGGCGCCCGGGAAGCGCTCGGCCGTGGCAAAGGCGCCGCGCGGATCGACGATGACGACGTCATAGCCGGCCAACACCGCCATGGGCGCCAATCCCTGCGTGATGTGGACGGCGCCGACGATGATGATGCGCGGATTGGGATTGCGCACCAGGACGAAGCATTTCCGTCCATCGATGAGAACCTCGCCGCTTCTGTCGGCGGCGATCGCGTCGGCGATGGCGCCCTCAGCCATGTTGGCGCTGACGATCTGCTGCGCGCCGCTGGCAAGGTCGGTCACCATGGCCGCCGGCCGGCGGGCATTGGCGAGGTCCGCCAGTTGATCGATCAGCTGCAGTTTCATTCGACGCGCTCGACAAAGATCTGCAGCTTGCCGCCGCAGGCGAGGCCCACTTCCCAAGCCTGCTCATTGGTGATGCCGAAATCGAGCAGGCGGGGCTTGCCGTCCTCCATGATCTCCATCGCCTCGCGCACCACGGCGCCTTCGACACAGCCGCCGGAGACAGAGCCCAGCATGCGGCCCTGATCGTCGACCACCATCTGGCTGCCGGCCTGGCGGGGCGAGGAACCCCAGGTCGCGGTCACAGTGGCCACGGCCACTTGATGGCCGGCGCGTTTCCAATCGGCGGCGACCTGCAGCAGGTCTTCTTCCCTATGCGTCATGCGGCCCTCATTTCCAATCGATTGGTGCCCGGCGCTGCCAGCGCTAGCGTCAAATCATGCATGGAGGCCAGATTATGGATGGCGCGGAAATCGTCAACATGGCGGATCATCACGCGCGGCCCCTGGCTGATCGGCTGATAGGCCTCGAAGCGTAGCAGCGGATTGAGCCAGATGAGGCGCCGGCAGGATTTGTGCAGCCGTTCCATCTCGGCACTCAAGACCTCGATTTGGTCGCGGTCAAGCCCGTCGGTGATAAGCAGCACCAGCGCCCCTTGCCCCAGCACGCGGCGGCCCCATTTGCGGTTGAACTCGGCCAGCGAGGGGCCGATGCGGGTACCGCCGGACCAGTCCTGCACATGTTTCGAGACCCGGTCCAGCGAGACGTCGATATCGCGGGCCTTCAAATCGCGCGTGATGTTGGTGAGGCGCGTGCCGAAAAGGAAGGTATGAACCCGGTCGCGGTCGCTGGTGACGGCGTGGAGGAAATGCAGGAACAGGCGCGAATAGCGGCTCATCGAGCCGGAAATGTCGCACAGAACCACCAGCGGCGGATGCCGCTTCTTAGGGGATTTCAGCTTCAGCGGGATGGTGCCGGCGCTGCGCAGGCTGGCCCGCAAGGTGGCGCGCAGATCGACCCGGCGGCCATTCGGATCGGGCCGGTGGCGCCTTGTCGGCACCTCCATGATGGGCAGGCGGAAGTTCTTGATGAGGCGCTTGGCTTCAATGATTTCAGCAGCGGTCATGCGCTCGAAATCCTTGCCCTGCAGGAGCTCGCGTTCGGAATAGGTGAGGCTGGCGTCGAGCGTCACCTCCTCCTGGTCAGCCGCTTCCGGCACCTGCTGCGGACGGTCGCCGGCGAGCGCATCGGCGACCCTTGGCGCGATCGCATCCTCTTGGTCCGGCGGGGTGTCGTCCTTGAAGCGCGGCAGCAACAGCCCCAGCACCTTGTTGAGGAGCTGCGGATTGCGCCAGAAAATGTGGAAGGCCTGGTCGAAAAGATCGCGCTGGTCACGCCGATTGACGAAGACGGCATGGAGCGTCCAGTAGAAATCCGCGCGGCTCCCGATGCCGGCCGCCTTGACCGCGGCCAGAGCTTCAAGCACCTGGCCAGGTCCGATCGGAATCCCGGCCCCCCGCAGCACGCGCGCGAAATGCATGATGTTCTCGAAGAGCTTGCCTTCGCGCATTGCCGCCGACATGAAGCTCAGGCCCGGCGGGCGGCTTGGACGCGGCTGGCCGCGATTTCCAGCTTGATCTCGTCGAGGATCTTGGCGGCCTCGCTGCCGCGGATTTTTGCAATGTCGTCCTGATATTTGAGCAGGGCGCCGAGGCTGTTATCGACCACATCGGGAGCGAGCGAGGTCTGGTCGAGCTGCAGCAGCGCATCGGCCCAGTCGATCGTTTCGGCCACACCCGGCAGCTTGAACAATTCGCGCCCGCGCAAGCGCTGCACAAAGGCCACCACTTCCTCGGCAAGGTCGCGCTCGGCCGCCGGCACCTTGGTGCGCAGGATCTCAAGCTCGCGCGCGGCGTTGGGATAGTCGACCCAGTAATAGAAGCAGCGCCGCTTGATGGCGTCGTGGATCTCGCGCGTGCGGTTGGAGGTGATGACGACCAGCGGCGGTTCCTCGGCCTTTACCACGCCGATCTCCGGGATCGTCACCTGGAAGTCGGAGAGGATTTCCAGCAGGAAGGCTTCAAATGGCTCGTCGGTGCGATCAAGCTCGTCGATGAGGAGGACCGGCGGGCCTTTGGGATTGGGCTCCAGCGCCTGCAACAGCGGCCGCTTGATCAGGAAGCGTTCGGAAAAGATGTCGGCCGCGATCTTGCCTTTGTCGCCCTCATGCGCCGCTTCCGCGAGGCGGATCTCCAGCATCTGGCGGGCATAGTTCCATTCATAGACCGCTGCCGCGACGTCCAGACCCTCGTAACATTGCAGGCGCACCAGGTCGCGCCCCAGCGTGGCGGCCAAGACCTTCGCGATCTCGGTTTTGCCGACGCCGGCCTCGCCCTCAAGGAAGAGCGGCCGCTTCAATTTCAATGACAGGAAGATGGCCGTGGCAAGCGATCGGTCGGCAACGTAACGACCCTCGCCCAGCAAGGCGAGGGTCGCGTCGATATCGGCTGGCAGGCTGCGCTGGCTCATCTCTGGACGTCCCTTCCAGGTTGCGGCGCCAGGCGCTGCTATTTCTGTTTCCAGCTGCCGGAAGCATCCATGTAGTACATGCCTGGCTGCAGGATCTCGCGGATGATCTTTTCACCCGTGATGGCGCCGATCTGTTCGACCGGCACGCCTTTTTCGCCGGCGATCTTCTGATAGGCGGCACGGCGCTTGGTGTTGATGTCGTTGACCAGCGCCTTGACGTTGGCGGGTGCGGACGGATCAACCACGGCGGCATAGCCATCGGCGCGTTCACCGATCAGGCCGGCGGCGCGCGCATCGTCGAAGGCATCGGCCCGGGCCGGCAGGGCGGCGAGGCCGAGGCTGCCGACCAGCAGCAGGGTGGCCATCAGGGTACGGAGGAGGTGACGCATCGCTGTATCTTTCTTGATCAGAAGAGGTTCGGGTTCGAACTGACGAGATTGTCGACATCCTTGTCGACCTTGATGCGAACCTCCTGCTCGATCTTGACGTTAAGGTTGATCACGATCGGCTTGTCCGGCGCCTCGACCTTGACGGTCGGGTTGCACGCGGCGACCAGGCCGAGCGCCAGCAGGTATGCTGCCAGCTGAAAAGGCAGGGTAATGGGACGGCCTGTCATCATGCGAACCTTTGTTTGTTGCCCGGGCTATTTGTTGCCCGGGTCGTTTGTTGCGTGGGTCAGGGCGAAAGTTTCTCAAGTTGCTGCTGGATCATATCTGGCACCTGATATCCGGCCAAGCCCTCCTTCAACGCCTGATCGAGCCGTCCCTCGATCGTGAGGTTGAATTCCACAGGATAGCCGTCATAAAAGCTGGGATTGCGCCCGCTGATATGCAAGCCCAGGCTCACATCCCCGGTCAGGTTCCGGGTCAGATCCAGGATCAACTTTTCGTAATGGAAATCGGCCAAGGCTTCCAAGGCCATGGCGACGGATTCACCGGCGCTCTGCAGGGCAAGCGGCGCCTGATTGCGGTCATAGCGTAGCACGCCTGGCGCGGTCGCGGCGAGCTTGGCTTCGGGGATGGCGATGCCGCCAGGGAAAATCGTGACCGGCACATTGCCGGAAATGGCGCCCTCGCCCGACAGGCCGGCGATGCCCAGCGTGTCGAAAAGCTGCCCGACCGAGATGCTGTCCACTTTCAGCATCAGATTCTGCGCCGGCGCATCGAAATTGAGGACGGCCGGGTCGAGGGTCACTTTGCCGCCCGTCATGTCGAGGCGCGATTCCTTGAGGTCGAGAACCTTGCCGTCGCTGATCTTGAAGCGGAACAGGGCATTGGTCAGCGGCAAGCCGATATCGGCCAGTTCCACCGCCACCACCTGATCCGGCTTGGTCGAGAAGGGCCAGGGGCGGTCGATCTCGATCACCGAATTGACGTTGGTGAGCTGTACCGGGCCGACCTTGCCGGAAAGATTGGTGACACCGAATTTAAGGTCTGAGGTGAGATTGCCGCCGCTGAATTTGACCGGCCCTTCCAGCTCGACCCGGCCGGATATGTCATCGAGATAGTCGCGCAAGGGCGGGAAGAAATTATAGGGCTGCAGCTTGCCCACGGCGAAATCGAGCGGTGCCAGATGCACATCGACCGAACCGCTCAGTTTGGCGATATCGGCTTTGCCGGCGAACGTGATGTCGATCGGCTGGTCATCGCCGTTGAGATGCGCCTTGAAGGTGGCCTTGTCGCCGACCAGGGTGGCGCTTGCCTCGCCGCGGACAGGCGTGAATTTGCCAAGACCGGCAAGCGCGCCGGTACTGAGTTTGGCCTGCAATCCCTTGGCGTCGGAGACCAGATTGAGCGCTACCTGACCCAGGGTCAGGCCGCGCAAGGGAGCAGCCACCTGCGCGCCCTTGACGTCGAGCGTGTAGCTGAGCGGTGTGGCCGCGTCATAGCGGCCGGCGATTTTGGCTTCCGGCATGGCAATGAGCAGTCGCTCAGCTGCCGCTTTCGGTTCAACCGTGAGGGTCGCTTTGCCCAAAGCGAGGGTAAAATCGGCGTTGGCTCCGGCCTGGTCCCCGAAGGCCAGATGCAACGCGCTGGCCCCATCCGCCTTCAAGGGAAGGTTGGTGGGTTTGGGCAGGCTGACGGCGCCGTTGCCAAGATCCAGGCGCTGGAAACTGAGCGTGCCGGCCTTTGCCAGTGTGAGATCGAGCGTGCCGCCGCTGCCGTCATGTTTTGCAGCGACCGTGAGCGGCAGGGACAATTTCGTCTGCGCGGCCTTCACGCTGCCGATGGCCAAGTCGCCGCCGTCGAGCTTGAGGTCGAGATTGCCGGCGACCTGCTGTGCGGCGAGGAGGGGAGAAGCGCGCAGATTGCCGGCAAGCTTCGCGGTGAAGCCCGCGCCCAAACCGCCTTTGAGGTCGCCAGCAATCTTGTCGAGGCTCAGCCAATCCTGCCCATAAGCGGCTTCGCCAGCGAAGGTGCCCGAAAGAGGGGCCGCCAGGCCTGGATAGGCGAAGTCGACTGCCTCCATCGACCAGTCCGCGAGTGCCAGGGGCATCTCAGCTGTTGTCGCTGTCTTTTCCGGCATGCGCAGATGCGCGCCGACCTTGATGTTGCCTGACGTGGGCTGATCGAGACCTAGCAGCGACCAGAGAGCCGAATGCGCATCCATCACCAGCGTGAGATCGCCGGTCGGCGGCTTGCCGTCCTTGACGAGGGGGGCCGCCAGGCTGATGTCGAGCCGGGCGTAATCCTGCTGCTCGCGCAGGGTGAATTGCGCGATGATCGCCTGGGCGTTGAGGTTGGCCTGGCCGCTGCCGGTTATGAAGCCGGCGGGCGAGGCGAGGCCGATCTCGATTGATTTCACCAGCACATCCGGTATCGGCGTCGCCGCCGCATCCGGATCGCTGGGCGCGCCTGCCATCGCCCGCAACCGGTCAATGAGGGGGTCGAGCTCGCCCAGGCTGATGCCATGGCCGCCCGTCATGTCATATCTCGCAAGGAGCGCCACACGACCGATCTCGACCGCTTCCAGCCGGCTGTTCCAGGGATCGTATGAAAGGCTGACGTCTTCCACGACGACATCGCGCTGGCTGCCCAGTATC
Source organism: Dongia sp. (assembly GCF_041906375.1). Taxonomy (GTDB): domain Bacteria; phylum Pseudomonadota; class Alphaproteobacteria; order Dongiales; family Dongiaceae; genus Dongia. The sequence goes on from NZ_JAYRJJ010000001.1 coordinate 324,065, forward strand.
AGCCGGTCGATATGGGAACTGCGCCAGTCGAAGCGCGCCACGCCGAGCTCGACCGGCACAGCCAGTTCGCGGGCCAGCAGCCAGGGACCGGCGCGGTTGAGCAGTTCCAGCCGAAAGAAGACGGCCAGGACCGCCACCGCCGCCAGCACCAGGACGAGGCGCAGAAAAAAGCGCGCGAAACGGCGGTGCCGGCGCATGGGCGGGGCGGCGCTTGCCGGCGCGGAAGGCGGCGGCAGCTCGCTCTGGGAGTCGGAAGGCACCATCCCTGTATTTTTTCCCGCTTGCGGTCAGCAGTCCGGAAATGACCCTTCCGTGACGCTTACCGCAAGTCTTGTGAATTTGGTTCAAACGCCAGTCTAGCCATGCCGAACGGGCTTTGCCACAAATGCAGGGCTGGATCAGGCTTGCCGGATGCAGAATCTGTCAGCACAGTTCGAAGGGTGCCGCGGCTCCGCCTTCCTTGCCGTGGCCGAATTGAAGGTAACAATGCGCCTGATGCCCTGGTTCCCCCGTCTGCTTCTCGGCTTCCTCGCCATTGCCATGGGGAGCTCGGTTGCCATGGCCGAACCGCCCGCTTTGGAAAAGAAGACCTGCTGGTTCGATATTCCGAAAGACCGGACCGTCGATTGCTATCGCCTGACGGTGCCGGAAACGCGGCCCTTCGACCTCAACGTCGGGCCCGGCAAGATCCTGTCCCTGCCGGTCGTCATCATCCGCGCCAGCGAAATAGAGGGTCGCACCCGGCCCGATCCGGTCATCTACCTTGCCGGCGGCCCGGGTGACGGCGCCTGGCTCGACAATGACCGGATCGATTGGTGGTGGGAGTTCGTCGCCACGACCGATTGGGTGCGTAAGCGCGACCTCATCCTGTTCGACCAGCGGGGCTCGGGCCTGGTTGAACCACGCATCGACTGCCCCGAGATCGAAGAGATAGCGCTGAAACTGCTCGCCACCACGGATGACGTCGTGGCGACAGATCTGCAACGGGAAGCGGCCGCCGCTTGCGGCAAGCGCCTGCTGGCGGCGGGCTTCAACCCTGGCGCCTATACCAGCCGCGACGGTGCAGCCGATCTCCACGATCTCCATGCGGCACTCAAAGTGCCGGCCTGGAATGTCTATGGCCTTTCCTACGGGACGCGGCTTGCCCTCGAATACATGCGGCAATATCCGGCCGAAATCCGCAGCGTGATGTTGGATTCGGTGCTGCCGCCCGAGGCACAGTTCCTCGAGGACGATGCGCGCACGACGGAGCGCGCCTTTCGCATGATCTTCACCGCCTGCGCGCGGGCGGAAACATGCCGCGAGGCCTATGGCGACCTGGAGCAGCGGCTCACGTCCCTGGTGCACCGGCTCGATGCGCATCCTTTGAAACTGGCGCGCCCGGCGCCCGGGGCGGATGGAAAGATCGACATTTTGGTCGATGGCGAATTGCTGCTCCTGCGCCTTTTCAATCTGCTCTATAACCGCGCCGACATCGAAACCGTGCCGCAGCTCATCGACATCTATGACCGCGACGATCGCCGGGCGATCGAAAGCGATATCGACAGCTATGTCGCCGACTATGTCGGCCGCGAGGATTTCGGCGATGCCATGTTCATGTCGGTGCATTGCCAGGAGGAAGTGCCGTTCAACGACATGGCCAAGGCAATCGCGGCTTATCGGCGTTATCCGCTGCTGGCGGGGCTCGCGGTGGGCGGCGAGGCGGGAAGTTTTGCGGCGACCTGCGACAGCTGGCGCAAGGCCTTGCCGGTACAACCCTTGCGCCAGACGGACACGGAACCGGTGGTGAGCGACCTGCCGACCCTGGTGCTGTCGGGACTCTACGACCCGGTGACGCCGCCGGCCTATGGCCGCATGGCGGCCTCACATCTGGTGAACGCGTTCTATGTCGAGTTCGATGGGTTGGGCCACGATCTGCTCGGCAACGATGCTTGCGCCAATATCATCGCCGACAAATTCCTCGACGATCCGCAATCGCCGCCGCGTGACAAGTGCCTCGGCCGTTCGACGCCGCCGGATTTCGTGCTGCCCGCGGATCGATAGGCAAAGAAAGGGCGTCATCCCAGCATCCTATGCAAGGATGACGCCCGTTTAACAGAAGGCTTATTGCATCTCCAATTCGGCGCGACCGCCGTGATTGTCGAGATAGTTGACCAGAGCGGCGACGACGCGGCGGTCGAACGCCTTGCCGGAACCCTTCATCAGATTCTCAATGGCGTCGTCGACCGAGAGGGCCGACCGGAAGGCACGGTTGCTGATCATGCCGATGAGGGCATTGGCCACGGCAATGACCCGGGCGGTGACCAGGATGTTGTCACCCGACAGGCCCGCCGGCTGGCCGCTGCCGTCCCAGTTTTCCTGTGCCTGGCGCAAGGTGAGCACGACGGGACCGTCGAATTCGATGCCCTGCAGCAGGTCGGCGCTGGTCTGGATCGAGTTGCGGATCATGTCGCGTTCGGCTTCGGTCAACTGGCCGGTCTTGGAGAGCACTTCCTGCGGAATGAGGATCTTGCCGAGATTGAGGAGGTTGCCGGCGATGTCGGCGGTTTCGATCTCGACCTCGGTCAGGCCCATTTCCTTGGCGACCGAGCGGGCCACCTTGGCGACGCGCGAGGAATGCTGGGCAGCGAAGGGGTCGCGCTTGTCGACCACATCGACCAGCGTCTTCACCAGCTGGTTGAGGGTGCGGGCGCGGCGTTCGCGTTCGGTCACCACGTCGGTGATGTCGCGCTCCACGGTCAGGACCGATCGGGGCGTGCCCGTCGGGTCCTTGAGCGGAATATGCTCTGACTGCACCACTTTGACCTTGCCGCCGTCTTCGGAGCGCGCGACATCCGACACCTCGTGGCGCAGTTCAAGCGCCTCGTGGCTCAGCGTTACATAACGCTTGGCGGCCTGCGGCCCCAGCACGTTGGTGATCGGCTTGCCGATCATCTCGGTGGTGGGAATGCCGGCAGCCTTCGACGCCTGGGAGTTGGCGAACTGATAGCGGTCCTTGTCGTCGAGGATGAAGATCTGCGTCGGCTGGCTATCGGTCACCAATTGCAGCAGGTTCTTCTGGCTCTCGAATTTGGTCGCCATCTTTTGGAACTGGTGCGCGGCGTGACTGGCGCGGCGGGACGAGCCGTGGCGCCACACGGCGATGATGATGACGCCGACGAGAGCCACGGCGAGCAGCAGATAGATGGTGAGGTTGCGGAAACGCGCCTCGGCCGCACCCAGCGCCTCGTCATAGTCGATCGCATAGGCGATGGCCCAGGGCGCCTGGGTAAAGGCGCGGCCCGTTACCAGGACGCGGTCGCCGGCCGAGTTGCGCTTGTTGGTCGCGAAGGCGCCGGGATTTTGCGCCGCGAAGGCGGTGTCGAGGTCCGGCGTGTCGGCGCCAAGCTCGACCGTCATCGGCTTGCCGCTGGCGTCGGGCGACAGATAGGTGACCTTGCCATCCTTGAGGCGGACCAGCGTGGTCTTGGCGGTGCTGCTGGTTTCGCCGGGCTGGCGCAGCAGCGGGAAAAGTTCGGCGCCCACTTCCTTGACGCCGAGGATGATGCCGATCTGGCTTGCCTGGGCGCCTTCCGACTGGGCGGCAAGGATCGGCACGACGAACGCCATGCTGGGATTGCCGCGCGAATTCAGCGTCATGTCGCTGATGGCGCGTTGGCCCTGTGCCTGGGCCGAGACGAAGTTGCGCAGATCGCCGCTATAGGGCGGAGCACCCGGCGAGGCGGCAACGACATCGCCCTTGTCATCGATGATCATGAGGCCGGCAAGGCCGGCTTCGGCGACATTGGCCGGCACGTCGCCGCTGGCGGGCGCGGGCAGGGTGAAGCCGGTACGATCGGCCGTGACGGTGAGAAGGTTGCGCAGGTAATCGCGCAGGGCCTCGACCTGGTCGCTCTGCGTCGCGTCGGCCGAAAGCTCGTTGATCTGGTCGGTATAGATCTGCAGGGACTCGTTCTTGGCAAGGCCCGTCAGTTCGTCGAGCTGCCGGTTGAGCCAGCGGTCGACATCGGTAAAGCGGCTGTCGGCGACGATGCCCATGCGCAATTGCCACTGGGTTTCTTCGCGCTCGCGCTCCTGGTCGACGAAATAGCTCACCGCCACCACGCCGATGATGGCGATGAGCAGGAGGATAATGGCCGGAAAGATCACCTTGAGGTCGAACTTCGTCCCGGTTTCTTCTTGTATGATTGTGGTCGGGGTCGTCCCCGGAACTGGTTCGGCCACGTTAGATCTCCCCGTTCATGATCGCTGAATCAATGGGTTGGCAGAAATATTCAATTTGATACATTAGCACGGCTTTTCCGCGCCGCCAATCGAGCCGTTGCGGCCCGGCGGTTGGGATGTTGGGGTGATTAATCGTTGCCAATGATATCTGCCGGTCACACGCTGTGGTTAGATTCGTGATCGCTTGAAAGTAGGTGACAGGATGCGACCAGGGGGATCGTCCAGGCAAGCGCGAAGGCGCCGGCCACGTCATGGCTCTGGCCGCGCCATCCGCGCCGGGGGCCGGATGGCCTTGGCCGTTCTGTCATTGGCGATTTGCCTGAGCCAAGCCCTTCCGGCGGCCGAGGCGCGCACTTATCCCAAGATCTTCGGCTCCATCGAACTGCCGTCGAAGAATCTTAAGAAATTTCCCAAATGGCTCGACATGATTGGCCGCTGGAAGGGGGGCGCCCCTTGCGAGTCCGATACCTGCACGGTCAAGGGCTGGGCCGGCATGATCGAGGACCTCAAGGGCAAGGATCGGCTTACCCAGATCAAAGAGGTCAACAAGCTCCTCAATTCCAAGAAATACATCATCGACATGCGCAATTGGGGCAAGGAGGATTATTGGGCGACACCCTTCCAGTTCCTCAAGAAGAACGGCGATTGCGAGGATTACGCGATCTCGAAATTCATGGCCCTGAAGGCCCTGGGGATACCGATCGAGGACATGCGCGTGGTGGCGTTGCAGGATCTCAACCTCGGCGTCGGCCACGCCGTGCTCATCGTCTATAACGGTTCGGATGCGCTGCTGCTCGACAACCAGATCAAGACCGTCGTGCCGGCCAATACCATCAAGCACTACCAGCCGGTCTATTCGATCAATGAAAAGGGCTGGTGGCTGCATCGCCGCTAGGGCGCGCGGGGAAAACTGGCGTATAAGAGTATGAGTATGCCGTGGCTGGCGCGCGTCACGGCGGGGGAAGTTGGGAAGCGCGACGGGGTTCGGGCCAGCGGCTGCGAACACCCGGTATCAGCTTAGGGGTTGGGGGATGAACGAGCGGGCCAAGGACGGGCGCACCACGACGGATGAAGAACTGCTCGTCGACTATGCCGAGCGGTTGGAACGCCATCGGACCGGTCGCCGCGCGGTACAGATACATCTGTCCCAATTGCGGCCTTACAATCAGCGGCCGCACCATATCCGCATCATCAAGCAGGTGCTGGAACCCCTGGTGAAGCGTTTCGACGCCGGCATCTATCAGCTGTGGAACAATGATGTCATTGCCCTCACCAAGGGGGCGAGCGAAGATGACATCGACGTCTATGTCCGGCACATCCGCCAGATGTTCAAGGACGACCCGCTCTTCTCCGCACCACCCAGCCCGTCGCGCCGGCCGCCGGCCTTTGCCACCTGGTACGATATCGAGGTGGAATGGGAAGGCTTCGTCGAACTGGCCCGGAAACACATGGACGATCGGCGCAAGTCGAACGCCCAGGCAGCTGCGGCGGCGAAGACCGGCATCCTGGAAGAAGGGCGCGGTCAGCTGATCAGCCCGGCCATCCTGGAAAAGCTGGAAAAAGCCATCATCAGCGCCGATCTCGCGAATGTGCTGCGCCGCCAGCAGGTCTTTGCCATCATTCCCGGCGCCAAGCCGGCACCGATTCTCACCGAACTGTTCTTCTCGATGCCGTTCCTCGCCCAGACGGTGGCGCCCGGCTACAACGTCACGGCCGACAAATGGCTGTTCCAGCATCTGGCGCGCGTGCTGGATGCACGCATGCTGGCTTTGATGCCGCGGCAGGACTATCAGCCTATGCTGAAAAATGCGAGCCTCAACCTGTCGCTGGGCACTCTGCTGACGCAGGAGTTCCTCGATTTCGACCGCGCCACCAACAACAAGGAACGCGGGCCGCTGGCGATTGAGTTGCCGGCGATCGACTTCTTCAGCGAACCGGAGGATTTCGCCTTCGCCCGCGATTTCCTGCGCGAGCGCGGCTACAAGATCATTCTCGACCAGGTGAAGTATCAACTGCTGCCGCAACTTGATCGCGACCAACTCAATGTCGACCTCATCAAGGTGATCTGGACGCCGGCGCTCTACGACGATTGCACGACGACACAGGAAGAGCGCATGCAGGCCGCCGTCGACCGTTTCGGCCGCGAACGCATCATCCTGTGCCGGGTCGATTCCGAACAGGGGTTGGAAATCGGCGGCAAGCTCGGCATTTCGCTTTATCAAGGGCGCCTGCTCGACGCGATGGCGCAGGGCAAAGCCGGTTAAGCCTTCTCGTCGACCCAAAACAAACAAGGCCCGATCTTTGCGATCGGGCCTTGTTGCTATGGACTGAGTCCGGGGGCTGAGTCCGGCGGCGACTATTCGATCAGCCGGCGCCACCAGCCGCGCTTCTTGGGCTGGTTCGGATCTTCCTCGACGGTGGCAGCAACGGCCTCGCCACTGTCTTTTACTTCGATCACCGTGACCGGACGCTCGGCCAGGGCGATTCCGGCGGGAGCAATCTCGACCGGGCTATTCGCAACGGCCGGTGCTGCCGGTTCGGCAGCGATCGGCGCGGCGGGCGCGGCAATGGGGGCGGTCTCCGCCACATCGCCTATCGGTTCCTGCGGCGCGTCGCGGTCGCGACGCGGCCGGCGGGCTCGGCGCGGCCGATCGCTCTTGGCGCCATCGGATTCCGTGGGCCCGGCATTCTCAACCTGCTCGCCCTCTGCCCGCCACAGCGGCGGCAAGGCGTCGGCATCACCCGGCAGATCCGGCTGATCGCCGAAACCGGGAACGTCGCCCTCGGTCACGGCACCGGCTTCGCCCTCTGAGCCGGCCTGCGGCCCACCTTCCTGAGGGCGGCGCGAACGGCGGCGGCCACCACGACGGCCGCGACGGCGACGGCGGCGATGTTCTTCGCTTTCACCGGCACCACCGGCGGCGGCTTCGGCGCCATCGGCTGCTTCCTCGCCATCGCCTAGATCGTCACCATCCTCGGTGTCGTCGCCTTCGTCGCCTGAGGTCTCGTCGGCTTCCGGCTGGCGGCGGGCCTGAACCTCGCCCTCGGCATCGCCCTCGGGCGAGCCGCTGCTGGCCTGTTCGGTGAATTCATCGGCCTGGAAACGACCGCCGCGACCACGGCGGCGGCGGCGGCGCTTGCCGCGCCCCTGGCCACGTTCGGCATTTTCGTCGCCGGCCTGGGCATCCTCGCCATGGCCCTCGGCCGAAGCCTCGCCATCCGTATCGGAAGCAGCGTCGACGTCGTCGAGTTCCTCGACGTAATTCTCGTCCTCGGCCTCGTCGAAATCGATCTCGATGACCTGCGGCTCCGGCGCCGGTGGCAGTTCCTCGCCCGGTGCCAGGATCTTGATGCGCTCAAGCCGGTAATCGGGCGGCGTCAGCTCGTCATCGGCGCTCAGGTAAATGCGGACGCCGCGGCGCAGCTCGAGCTGGGCCAGGGCATGGCGCTTCTGGTTGAGGATATAGAGCGCCACCGAGGAGGGCACGAAAACCGTGACGCCGGCGCTGGCATTGCGGGTGATTTCTTCCTCGACCATGCGCAACACATGAAGCGCCGTCGAATCGACCGAGCGCATGCGGCCCGTGCCGTGGCAATGCGGGCAGATCTCGGTCGAGGCTTCCTGGAGGCTGGCGTGCAGCCGCTGGCGCGACATTTCGAGGAGGCCGAACGAGCTGATGCGGCCGATCTGGATGCGGGCGCGGTCGTTGCGGAGAGCGTCCTTCATGCGGCGTTCGACGGCGGCGTTGTTGCGCCCTTCGTCCATGTCGATGAAGTCGATGACGATCAGGCCTGCGAGATCGCGCAGGCGCAGCTGGCGGGCGACTTCTTCCGCCGCTTCCAGATTGGTGCGGAGCGCGGTTTCTTCGATGTTGCGCTCGCGGGTGGAGCGGCCCGAGTTCACGTCGACGGCGACCAGGGCTTCGGTCTGGTTGATGACGATATAGCCGCCCGAGCGCAGATTGACGACCGGGTGATGAATGGCCGCGATCTGGCTTTCGATCTGGTAGCGTTGGAAGAGGGGCAGCGACGGATCGCGATAGAATTGCACGCGCTTGGCATGGCCCGGGGCCAGCATGCGCATGAAGGAGCGGGCTGATTTGTAGGCTTCGGCGCCGGCGACGACGATGTCGCCGATATCGCGCGTATAGAGATCGCGGATTGAGCGCTTGATGAGGCTGGCTTCTTCATAGATCAGCGACGGGGCCGAAGAGCGCAGCGTGTTTTCGCGGATCTCGTCCCACAGGCGCAGCAGATATTCGAAGTCGCGCTTGATCTCGCTGCGCTGGCGTTCCATGCCGGCGGTGCGGACGATGACCGCCATGCCTTCCGGCGGATCCAGTTCGTCGACGATCGACTTCAGGCGTTTCCTGTCGGCGACCGAGGTGATGCGGCGCGAGATGCCGCCGCCACGGTCGGTGTTGGGCATCAGCACGCAATAGCGTCCGGCCAGCGACAGATAGGTGGTCAGCGCTGCACCTTTGTTGCCGCGCTCTTCCTTGGTCACCTGCACGAGCAGAATCTGCCGGCGCTTGATGACTTCCTGGATCTTGTAGCGGCGCAGGTGACGCTGGCGGCGGCGGCGATCGGAATCGTCGTCATCCTCCTCGTCTTCGGCATCATCTGCTTGGCTCGCTTCCTCGCCACCGACCGTGTCGATGACTTCCGGCGGCTGGGTCACTTCGACGATATCGCCATGGGGCGCCGCGGGCAGTTCGGCATCGAGCGAGTCGGCCGAAGCGGTCGGGAAGGCGACGATCTCGGCATCGCCGGCCGCAGAACTGGAGAAGCCGGCCGGTTCCGCGTCGGGCAGGGCGACGACGTTGCTGTCGCCTTCATCCGCGCCGGAATCGTAGCCTATAGGCTCGCTGCGCAGTGTGTCATGGCCGGAAGAGAGCGGCATGACCTGCACGGGCTCGGCATCGGCAGCCGGCTGGCCGCCCACCATTTCGTCGGCGGCATCGTCACGCAGATAGGTGACTTGGTGATCCGACGGGATCTCGGTCACATCGTCGTGGTGGTGGTCGTCGACCTCGATCAACTCGGGACCGTGATCGTGGTCATGGTCGTGATCATGATCATGGTCGAGCTCGTGCTCCGGCCCATGCTCGTGGTCGTGCTCCTGCTCTTGGGGAGCGCCGGCAGTATTCGTCTGGTTGCGGTCGCGACGACGATTGCGGTCACGTTCGCCGCGGTTGCGGCGCGGACGCTGTTCCTCGGCCTCGGCCTCCTCCAGATCCTCGCGCATCAGGGCTTCGCGGTCGGCGACCGGGATGCGGTAATAATCCGGATGGATTTCGCTGAAGGCCAGGAAACCGTGGCGATTGCCGCCATATTCAACGAAGGCAGCCTGCAACGAGGGTTCGACCCTGGTTACCTTGGCGAGATAGATATTGCCTTTGAGAGGGTGCCGGCTGGCGACCTCGACGTCGAATTCTTCAAGCCTGCGGCCGTCCACCACCGCAACGCGGGTTTCTTCCGGGTGGGTGGCGTCGATCAGCATAATTTTGGTCATAGATGCATAGCTCCGTGACGCGCCCAGCGTCGATCGCTTCAGCAGCAATCGGCGGCGCGAGAAGGGTTGGTGAATGGCAGGGTGGCGTCATGTCAACCTGTTGTTTTGGCTACAGAATAAGCCTCGGCTCCGGTCCGTCTCAGGTCGGGAGCGACCCTATTCTGCGCGAGCGCTGCCTGGGTACCAGCCAGCCTCGAAACAATCCAAGTCGAGGCGCTTATGGTCGGTGGCCCAAGTTCACGACCAACCGTCGATTCTGCCCCAGCCCGGCTTTTCAACAGCGGTTTGGGACCGACACGAACGGTCGCGGAACGTCACCATACTGACCCGGGACCGGCAACACAACTGCAATTGCCCGCTTCCTGGGCGAACGCCTTCAGCGCCCAACCGCCGTCACCGTCCTTGCTCAATTTTCAGGCAAATCCAATATCTTGTTGCCTTTCAGCTAGTTACGGAATTATATTACGGGAGATTCACGCAACGAACCGGCAACATGCGGAAGAGCCACAATTTTATGTCGCTGCTGCGCGTCGGCCTGCTGCTGCTGGTCGGTCTCCTGGGGCCGTCGGTGGTTGCGATGCCGGCTGCCTTGGCAAAGCCCGCGGTCACGGATGCGAAACTGGGGGTGGAACCTGAGCTGACGCGAGTCGTGCTCGACCTCACCGCCGAGACCGGCTTCAAGGTGTTCGCCCTGGCCGACCCATTCCGCATCGTCATCGACCTTGACGAGGTCGACTGGCAGATTCCCGCCGGGCGCAAGCTGCAGGGGCGCGGCCTCGTCGCTGCCATGCGCTATGGCCTGTTCAAAGTGGGGACATCGCGCATCGTCCTCGACCTCGCGGCCCCGGCCCAAGTGGCCCAGGTGACGCTGGTCGACAAGACGGCGGAACTGCCGCGGCGCCTCCTGATCGATCTGAAGCCGACCGACGAGACGGCCTTCATGGGCCAGATCCGCCGGACTCTCTTTGCCAGCGACGGCACGGCCATTGCGCCGACTGCCACCGAAACGACCGTGGCGGTTGCCAAGGAACCGGCCCTGGCTAAGGAAGGGCCGGTCGACAATGCCGGCGGGCCAACGGTGGATCCGGATCCGCTGGCCGTGCCGGTGTCGGCCAAGGGATCCTCCGAGATCGTGGTACCGGAACCCGAAGCGGCGGACGTTGCGATTCTGGTTCCGACCTTGAAGCCGACCGATCAGGCCCTCAAGAAAAGCAAGCGCAAGCCACTCATCATCATCGATCCCGGCCATGGCGGCATCGATCCTGGCGCGATCGGCAACGGCACCATGGAAAAGACCATCACCCTTGCGGTGGCCAAGGCGCTGAAGAAGGAATTGCTGGCGACCGGCCGGTTCCGGGTCGAACTGACCCGTGACAAGGATGTCTATATCCCCTTGCGCGATCGCTTCAAGCTGGCGCGCGACGATGCCGCGGACCTCTTCATTTCGCTCCATGCCGACAGTCACGCCAATGCGAAGACCCGCGGTGCCTCGGTCTACACGCTGTCGGAAACGGCATCCGATTCCGAGGCCGAGGCGCTGGCGGCCAAGGAGAACAAATCCGACGTGATCGCCGGCGTCGATCTCTCCAACGAGAGCAAGGTGGTGACCGGTATCCTCATCGACCTGGCGCAGCGCGAAACGACAAATCTATCGGCCCGCTTTGCCAAGATGCTGGTGAAGTCGCTGAAGCGCGACACCCTGATGCTGGAACAGAGCCATCGTTTCGCCGGTTTTGCGGTGCTGAAAGCGCCGGATATTCCCTCGGTGCTGCTCGAGATGGGCTATATCTCGTCCGACGAGGACCAGCGCCTGCTGACCAACAAATCCCACCAGAAGGGGCTCGCCAAGGCGATCTCGCGCGCGATCCAGTCTTTCTTCGACTGGCAGGACAGCATCAAACGGACGTGACCGGCCCGATCGAAAAGCGGGCAGTCGACTGCGGAATGCGCGCTGGGAGTGCTGCATGAAGAAACTGCTCAGCGAGCTCTATCTCGGCGATACCAGGCGCGCGCATCGGTTCCGCTATGGCTTGCTGATCTTCGATCTCGTCACCGTCACCTTTCTCGTCATCTCCTCCTTCATCCCGCATCCGCTGCCGGTGGAACTTATCGACGCGCTGATCGGCCTTGGCATCGTTGCCGATTTCTCGGCGCGGCTCTGGATCAGTCGCAACCGCCTGGCCGAAATCGTCAACCCGTTCGGCCTGGCCGATCTGGTGGTGATCGTCTCGTTGCTGGCGCCAATCATTGGCGAAGGCCTCGCTTTCCTGCGCGTGGCGCGCATGCTGCGGCTGCTGCGCTCCTATCAGCTGCTCAAACGCCTGCGCCAGGATTTCGCTTTCTTCCGGCGCAACGAGCAGACGGTCCTAGCCGGCCTCAATCTCGGCATCTTCATGTTCGTCATGACGGCCATCGTTTACGAAACCCAGCATTACACCAACAAGAGCATCGCCAATTATGCCGACGCGCTCTATTTCACGGTGACCACGCTCACCACCACCGGCTTCGGCGACGTGACGTTGACCGGGACAAGCGGCAAGATGATCGCGGTCCTCATCATGATTTTCGGCGTTTCGCTGTTCCTGCGCCTGGTGCAGGTGGTCATCCGGCCCCCCAAGGTGCTGCATAAATGCCCGCGTTGCGGCCTGACCCGCCACGATCACGACGCCGTCCATTGCAAGGCCTGCGGGACGATCCTGAACATCGAAGACGAGGGGGCTGCCTGATCCGGGTCAATCCCGGATTAACGATTTGACGTTATTGGGTTACTTCCCGAAAATCCGCGCTTTCGGGGGAGCCTGCGTCTGGCGGACGTCCGGTTCGACCCGCCCTGCTGCCAAAGGTCGTAAAATTGCCTTGATCTTGCGGCATGCCTGCCTTACGCGAAGCCACGGAATTGCGGCCCCGCGCCCGGCCATATCCATGGCGGGCAGATTTGTGACGAAAAGCCAGATATGAACCGATTGACGCGTATCCTCTCTTTTCTGGTCGGCATCTTCATGGTCCTGGCGACCGTGGGGGCCATCGGTGCCTGGCTGGTCTATGAGCACTACTCGCAGGGCCTGCCGGACTACTACCAGCTGGCGGCCTATGATCCGCCCGTCACGACCCGCGTCTATGCCGGCGACGGAAGGTTGCTGGCCGAATATGCCGTCGAAAACCGCGTCTTCGTGCCGATCAAGGTCATTCCGAAGCGGGTCATCAATGCCTTCCTCGCGGCCGAGGACAAATCCTTCTACAGCCATGCCGGCATCGACATCCCCGGCCTCATCAACGCCATCATCGTCAATCTGAAGAATTACGGGTCGGACAAGCGGCCTGTCGGTGCCTCGACCATCACGCAGCAGGTCACCAAGAACTTCCTGCTCACGAACGAACGGTCGATCGACCGCAAGATCAAGGAAGCCATTCTCGCCCTGCGCATCGAGAAGGCCTTCTCGAAGGACCGCATCCTCGAGCTCTATCTGAACCAGATCTATCTGGGCCAGGGCAATTACGGCGTTGCCGCGGCGGCGCTCAACTATTTCAACAAGTCACTGGATGAACTGAGCGTTGCCGAGGCGGCCTATCTCGCGGCCCTCCCCAAGGCGCCCAACAATTATTCGATCGCCAAGTTTCCGGACGCAGCCAAGGAGCGGCGCGACTGGGTCGTCTCGCGCATGCTGGAAGACGGTCACATCACCGAGGAAGAGGCCACCGAGGCCGTGGCGACCCCGCTGGTGCAGAAGGCGCGCAGCGGCGAGGAGCGGTTCGAGGCGGATTATTTCGCCGAAGAAGTCCGGCGCGAACTGGTGCAGCGCTTCGGCGAGGACGGGCTCTACAAGAAGGGCCTTACCGTCAAGGCGACGGTCGATCCGCATCTCCAGGAGATCGCCGACCAGGTGCTGCACAAACATCTCGTGGCCTATGACCGTACCCAGGGTTATCGCGGCCCGCTGAATCACACGGACAGTCTCGACGATTGGCAGAAGACGCTGACCAAGCTCGGCAACGTGCCGTGGCTCTACGCGTGGAAGCCGGCGATGGTGCTGTCGGTCGACAAGGGCGAGGCCAAGATCGGCTTCACCGACGGCCAGGAAGGCCTGATCAGGCTCGACGATCTCGCCTGGGCGCGGCGCCGTTCGCCGGAAGGCAAGGTAGGCCCGGCGGTGAAGAGTGCCGTCGATGTGTTCAAGGTCGGCGACGTCGTCGCCGTCGAAGCCAAGGTCTCCGACAAGGACAAGCTGGATGATGTCGAGGAACTCGACGTCAACGGCAACAAGATCGAAAAGCAGCAGAAGGCCGAAGGCCTGCCGCTCTATCATCTGCGCCAGGTGCCGGAGATTTCCGGCGCGCTCGTCGCGATGGACCCGCATACCGGCCGCGTGCTCGCCATGACCGGCGGCTGGTCCTACAAGCAGAGCGAGTTCAACCGCGCGACGCAAGCGATGCGCCAGCCGGGCTCATCCTTCAAGCCGATCGTCTATCTGGCCGCCCTCGAGGCTGGCTACACGCCTTCGACCATCATCCTCGATGCGCCGATCGCCATCGACCAGGGCCCGGGCCTGCCGCTGTGGCAGCCGGAGAATTTCGAGAAGAACTTCCTCGGGCCGGCCACGATGCGGCAAGGGCTGCAGCATTCGCGCAATCTGATGACCATCCGCATGGCGCAGACCATCGGCATGGCGAAGGTGGCGGAAGTGGCCGAGCGCTTAGGCGCCGTCGACAAGCTGCAGCAGACGCTTGCCATGTCGCTGGGCGCCCAGGAGACGACGGCGCTGCGCATGGTCGGTGCCTATGCCGAGATCGTCAACGGCGGCAAGAAGGTGGTGCCCACCTTCATCGACCGCGTGCAGGACGCGCAGGGCTGGACCATCTATCGCCATGACGAACGCAAATGCGACCGCTGCCAGAGTGCGAGCTATGACGGCGCTCCGCCGCCGGAACTTCCCGACGACCGGCCGCAGGTGCTCGACCCGGCCAATGCCTACCAGATGGTCTCGATGATGGAAGGTGTCGTGCAGCGCGGCACGGCCTCGGCGGTGAAGGCCGTCGGCAAGCCGCTTGCGGGCAAGACCGGCACCACCAATGACGGTCGCGACGTCTGGTTCATCGGCTATTCGCCGGACCTTGTGGCCGGCGTCTATCTGGGCTTCGACCAGCCGCGCTCGCTGGGGGCCAAGGCGACCGGCGGCCGGCTTTCGGCACCGATCTTCCGCGACTTCATGATCGAGGCCCTGAAGGACAAACCGGCGACACCCTTCCGCGTGCCGCCCGGGGTGCGCCTGGTCAAGGTCAACGAGAAGACCGGCGAACGCTGGGTTGCCGGCGACGAGGGGCTCGCCATCTGGGAAGCCTTCAAGCCGGGCACCGAGCCGACCGGTCAACAGCAGATCATCGAAGGCTATGCCAATTACGGCCAGGATGCGGGCTATGGCTCGGTCATCCCGACCGGGCCTTTCGGCAATCCCTACGGCAATCAGGGTGTCTATAACGACAGCGGGACGACGATCATCGATTCAACGGGCGTCTACCAGGGCGGGCAGCAGCAGCCGGCGGCGGGTCAGCCCGGTTACGGCCAGCAGCCGGCCTATGGCCAGCAGGCGCCGGTCTATGGCCAGCAACCCGTCTATCCGCAGCCGCAATATCAGCAGCAGCCCATGGTCATCCCGCCCGGCCAACCGGTCCCGGTTCAGCCGGTACCGGGAGCGCTGCCCAACCAGCAGCTTCCGGGCCAGCAGCCCCAATATCCGGTTCAGCCGCAATATCCGGTGCAGCAGCAACAGGCGCCGGTCCTGATCCCGCCGCCGGCCCCCAGCGGGGGCGATTCCGGGCTCTATTGAGGGGTGGTTGACGCGACCCGTTCCAATGGGCATGTTCCGGCCCGAATTCGATATTTGAGCAATCCAAAGGCATCATCATGCGCGCTGAGATCGAGGCGGCGGCGGGGGAGATCCGATCTTCCCTGGCCCTGCTGAGGAGGCATCTTTGACTGGGACAACGCCCTGCGTCGTCTCGACGAACTGAACGCCCTCTCCGAAGACCCGACCCTCTGGGACAAGCCTGAAAAGGCACAGAAGGTGATGCGCGAGCGCACCCATCTGCAAAATTCCCTCGACGGCTACAAGTCCCTCGAGCGCGAGCTCGATGATGCGCTGACCCTCGCCGAGCTGGGCGAGATGGAGGGCGATACCGCTTCGGTCGACGAAGCCGAAAAGCTGATCAAGGAATTGAAGGTCAAGGCCGGCCAGCGCGAGCTCGAAAGTCTCCTGTCGGGCGAAGCCGACCAGAACGATTGCTATCTCGAAGTCCATGCCGGCGCCGGCGGGACCGAGGCCCAGGACTGGGCCCAGATCCTTTTGCGCATGTATACGCGCTGGGCCGAGCAGCACGGCTACAAGGTCGAATGGCTGGAAGAAAGTGCGGGCGAAGAAGCCGGCCTCAAATCGGCGACCATCGAGATCAAAGGGCCCAATGCCTATGGCTGGCTGAAATCGGAAAGCGGTGTCCATCGCCTGGTGCGCATCTCGCCCTTCGATTCCAACGCGCGGCGCCACACCTCGTTCAGCTCGGTCTGGGTCTATCCCGTCATCGACGACAATATCGAGATCGAGATCCTCGACAAGGATCTACGCGTCGACACGTTCCGCGCCTCAGGGGCGGGTGGCCAGCACATCAACAAGACCGACAGCGCCATCCGCATCACCCACGAGCCGACCGGCATTGTTGTCTCCTGCCAGGCCGACCGCTCGCAGCACCGCAACCGCGCCATGGCGATGGACATGCTGAAGGCCCGCCTCTATGAGCGCGAATTGCGCATTCGCGAGGAAAAGGCCCAAGCGATCGCCGATTCCAAGACCGATATCGGCTGGGGCCATCAGATCCGCTCCTACGTGCTGCAACCCTACCAGATGATCAAGGATCTCAGGACGGGCGCCGAGACCAGCGACAGCCAGGGCGTGCTCGACGGCGATATCGATCTCTTCCTCTCGGCCTCGCTTGCCGCCAAGGTGCATGGCGGCGAAGGGGAGCCGGCGTGATCGAGGGTCCGCGCGTCGTCGGTGTTTCGCTGGCGCGCGGACACAATTTCTCCAAGCAACCTGCTCTTGAAATCCGCCTGCTGACCGGCCTCGGCGTTGCCGGCGATGCGCATATGGGCGAGACGGTCAAGCACAGGAGCCGCCTTGCCAAGGATCCGACCCAGCCCAATCTGCGCCAGGTGCACCTCATCCAGGCCGAGCTTTTCGACGAACTGGCCGTGCGGGGATTTTCGGTGAATCCGGGCGATATGGGCGAGAACGTAACCACGCGCGGGCTCGACCTCTTGCGGCTGCCGGAGGCTGCACGCCTGCATCTGGGGGCCGAGGCCATCGTCGAGATCACGGGCCTGCGCAATCCTTGCATCCAGATCGACCAGTTCCGGCAGGGCCTCATGCAAGCCGTGCTCGATCGTGACACCGAGGGGAACCTCATCCGCAAGGCCGGGGTGATGGCGGTCGTCATAAGGGACGGCGACGTGAGGGTGGGCGATTCCATCGAAATCCGTCTGCCCGAGGGGTCCCGGCGGCCGCTGGCCGTGGTTTGAGCCCGGCGGCCGCTGGCCGTGGTTTGAGATTGATCCGGCCGGTCTAGCGATACCATCCATGGACATGCTAAAAATGAAGCGGAGGGAAGGGCATAGGCGCCTTCCGGCGGGAGCGAGATGACGGCTTCGGTAAACACGGATCTGCTGCCGGCCACGCGAGAGGCCTTCATCGAGCGAGCGGAAGACCTCGCCGGCACCGGCCCGGTCCTGCGCAAATGCTACGACTACTGGTGCTCCTTGCGGGCACTGGCAGGCGATGCGCTGCCACGGCGCAGCATGATCGATCCATCGGACATCACTGGGCTGTTGCCCTATTTCCGCCTCGTCGACCTTTATGAAGGTGACGTTCTGATGCCGCGCTACCGGCTCATCGGCACCACCGGCCGCGATGTGATGGGCATCGACGCCACCGGCAAGCGGTTCATCGATCTTTATGACGCCGCCTCCTATGCGACCGGAATCGCCCGCTATCGCCGGATCATCGAACGGCGCCTGCCGTTCTATTTTGTCGGGCCGGTCACGCTGGAAGGTCGCGATTTCATCAGTACCGAGCGCCTGATGCTGCCGCTGGGCGACGCGAAGGGCGAGGTCGTCGGCATCTGCGGCGTTACCGTTCCGGTTGGCGGAAGCCAGGCGGCGCCATCGACCTGAGGTCGCGGCAAAGCAAGATTTGCCAAGTTTCCAATCGTGATTTGCCCGATGCTCTCCGGCCCAATAGGCTTTGAATCATCATGTTGGCAACGAAACTGACGCAAACGCCGCATTTGTCGGCCACCCTCTATCGCTGCGAGGCGGGACCGGAGGCGACGCCCTATGCCGAGGCGCATGATTCCTTTTCCTTCGCTTACGTCCGCAAGGGCAGCTTCGGCTATATCAATCGCGGTCGGCATTTCGACATGGTGCCGGGCTCGTTCCTGATCGGGCGGCCGGGCGAGGAATATACCTGCACGCATGATCATCACGACGGCGGCGACGAATGCCTGTGCTTCAGGCTGGCGCCGGCCCTGGTCGATGAAGCGGGTGCGGGGTGGCAGCATGGCGCCCTGGCACCGCGTGCCGATTTCATGGTGCTGGGCGAGCTCGCCGATGCGACGGCTGCCGGCAAGACCGATCTGGCGCTGGAAGAAGTGGGCCTCGCCATTCTCGGCAAGATGTCCGCGGCCGGGCGCGATGACGGCCATGGTGACGACCGCATCCGGCCGCAGGACCGCAAGCGCATCGTCGATGCGGCGCATTGGATCGATGCCCATGCGCATGAGGACATCGACCTTGCCAAGGCCGGGCGCGAGAGCGGGCTTTCCGCCTTTCACTTCCTGCGGCTCTTCGCCAGGATCGTCGGCGCGACGCCGCATCAATATCTCATCCGTGCGCGCCTGCGCCGGGCGGCGCGGCTGCTGGCCGAAAGCGAACAGCCGGTGACCAACATCGCCTATGACATCGGCTTCGGCGATCTCTCCAATTTCGTGCGCACCTTCGGCCGGGCCGCCGGGATCAGCCCGCGCGAATTCCGCCGCCGCGCGCATGCGGCTGGCGCCGGCCAGCGCAAGATCCTCCAAGATCGGATCCGCACGCCCCGCTAAAGCATGCCTCCCGGTTCTTTTGGAGGCATTCAATGTTCGATCATCTGGGTTTGCATGTGAAAGACGTGGCGGCGAGCGTCGCGTTCTATAAGGCGGTGATGGCGCCGCTCGGTGCCAAGGTCTGCTCGCAGGACGAAAACGGCGCCGGCCTCGGCCCCGACGGCAATGCGGTGCTGTGGCTCTATGCGCATAAGGGCGCCAAGGGGCCCGGCAGCCATATTGCGTTCACGGCACCCGACCGCAAGGCGGTCGAGAAATTCCACGCCGCGGGCTTGAAGGCCGGCGGCAAGGATAATGGCGGGGCGGGCCTGCGCGCCGATTACAGCCCGACCTATTTCGCCGCCTTCCTCATCGATCCCGACGGCAACAATGTCGAGGCCGTCTATATGGGTGCTTGACGGCGACTGCCGCTCCGGCAGGATGGCTTGCAGTCCGATCCTGCCGGAGGTTTTTTCCAAGATGCCGATCACCAAGGGCTACCAACAGCTGCTCGCCGAAGCCAATGCCGCCATCACGGCGGTGGAGCCGGCGGCGGCCATCGCCGACCTCGGTGGTGAAGACGTCGTCTTCGTCGATCTGCGTGACCCGCGCGAGCTGGAGCGGGAGGGCAAGATTCCCGGCGCCTTTCACTGTCCGCGCGGCATGCTGGAATTTTGGCTCGATCCTGCGAGCCCCTATCACAAGCCGGTCTTCGCCGAACCCAAGCGCTTCGTGTTCTATTGCGCCAGCGGTTGGCGCTCGGCACTGGCCACCAAGACCGCGCAGGACATGGGCCTCGCGCCCGTGTCGCATCTCAAAGGCGGCTTCACCGCCTGGAAGAGTGCAGCCGGGCCGATTGAGCCCGTGCCTGCCCGTTAGCGCGCCATTGCCGTGCGGCCGAAGACCTTGAGGTCGTTGTCCTTGTAGCGGGCGCTGCCGATCTCGCCATAGCCGCATTTCTCGGCGACGCGCAGGGATGGCTGGTTGCTGGGGTTGATGATGCAGATGGTGCGCCGGCCGCCGAAATGCCGGTCGGCCCAATTCGTCATCGCCTGCACGGCTTCGGTAGCGAGGCCCTGCCCGTGATAGGCGCCGCCCAGCGCCCAGCCGATTTCGCGCGTCGCGTCATCCCCCGAAACGCAATCCGGCCAGGTGATGTCGCGGCGAAAGTCGCAGATGCCGCCTTCGCCGATGAAGCGGCCGCTCGCCTTGTCGGTGATCGCCCAGAAGCCGTAGCCAAGCAGATCCCAATGCCCGACATAGCGCAGCAGCCGGCTCCAGCTTTCTTCGGGGGTGAAGTTGCGGCCGAGAAACCGCGTGACGACCTCGTCACTCCAGATCTCGACGGCGGCATCGAAATCCGCCAGGCAGTGACCGCGCAGCTTCAGGCGAGCGGTCTCCAGTACCGGAACATCTACCATCTTAGCTCACGACTCGTGGAACGCATAACAAGGCCGTCCTTTTAGCGCATTTGGCGCAACCGTGGCGAGATTTGACCGCTGTGTAAAGCATATTATACAACCGTAAAAAATAGCGCTACGGGAACTGAGTCATGCCGTATGTCGAAACCGTGGATGCCCGCCTTTTCTACGACCAATCGGGGCCGGTGGGTGGCCCGGACATCGTCTGGGTGGGTGGCGGCGGCACCAAGGGGCGCGATTGGCAGCGGTTCCAGACGCCCCATTTCGACGCGAAATTCCGCTCGACCGTGTTCGACAATCGCGGCATCGGCCTCACCACCAGTACGGCGCCGATGCCCTGGACCATTGAAGACTTTGCGGCCGACGTGGCGGCGATCATTCGCGGTGCCTGCGGCGGCCGCAAGGTGGCGCTGATCGGCTCAAGCCTGGGGTCGGCCATCATCCAGCAGGTGATGATCGACTATCCCGATCTGGAGCGCGTCGCCATCCTGATGGGGACCGGCGCCTGGAGCACCGGCTGGGGCTGGGACTATCAGGAAGCGGAGATCGATTTCCGCAAAGCCGGCGGCCGGCTCGACGGCATGATGGGGGTGACGCATTACGCTGCCATGCTCTATCCCGCGCGTGCCTTGGGCGACCGCGATCTGTGGCCCCGGCTCAAGGCCTTGATGCTGGAATGGATGGACAGTGGCAGCAACGAGGAATCGCTCGTGCCGCAATGGGATGCGAGCCTCAGATTCGACCAGCGCGAAGGATTGAAAAATGTCCGCGTGCCGACCCATGTCCTCGCGTTCGAGGAAGACGTCGAAGCCCCACCCCAGGACGGCGAGGAAGTAGCGCGCCTCATCCCCGGCGCCAGGCTCCACCTCCTCCCCGGCATGGGCCACGGCTCCTGGTACGGCCACAAGCACGACGAGATCAACGCGGTGATCGAGGGGATTGTGGTTCAGTATTGAACTTGCCGGGCTAAACGATCCGCTCCCCTGGCAGCAACACGGTGAAAGTCGAGCCTTTGCCGAGTTCGGAGGCGAGGGTGATGTTGCCGCCGTGCATTTCGACCAGGGTCCGGGTGATGGAGAGGCCGAGGCCGGTGCCGCCACTGGTGCGGGCGGTCGCGGCGCCGGCTTGCTGGAAGGGGCGGAAGAGGCGCGGCAGGTCTTCGGCGGCGATGCCTTGGCCGGTATCGGCGAAGGCGATGGCAAGCTGGCCGTCTTCGTTGCGCGTGACGGAGACGCCCACCACGCCATCCCATTTGTTGAACTTCACCGCGTTCGACAACAGGTTGAGGCAGATCTGCTTCAGGGCGCGGCTGTCGGCGCGCAGGCGCGCGCCGGGCAGCTCGGTCCGGTAGGACAAGGTGATCTCGCGCTCCTCGGCGCGGGGTTCGAGCAGGTGAATGCATTCGCCGACCAGCTCGTCGATGGAAAGGATATCATCATCCAGCGTGTGGTAGCCGGCCTCGATCCGCGCCATGTCGAGCACGTCGCCGATGATGGCGAGCAACAGGCGGCCGCTCTTGTGGATGTCGGCCGCATATCCCTGATAGGCCTGGCTGAGCGGCCCGGCCATCTGGCTGGTGATCATCTCGGAAAAACCGAGAATGGCGTTGAGCGGCGTGCGCAGCTCATGGCTCATATTGGCGAGGAATTCGGATTTCTGGTTGGACGCCATCAGCGCCGCATCACGTGCCTTGGCGAGGTCGCCGGCGAGGCGCTGTGCCTCGGCCAGCGCCGATTGCTGCGTGCGGATGAGGATGAGGTAGTCGGTCAGCGTCGAATCCACCGCGAAGTCGCGCATGGTGAGACCGAGATGCTTCATGTCGTCAAGATCGCGCACGCGCGGATTGCCGACATAGAGCAGTTCATTGCCGGCGGGAAAATAGAGCATCTGCCCGCGCAGCAGCAGTTCCGGTGCATCGAGCGGGCGCTTGGCGCGCAGCAGGAACATCACGCGGCGGCATTCGGCCATGGCCTGGAAGTTGAGGCGGAGGACCGGGCGTTCGAGCAGGAAATGATCGGTAAAGGCGTCGCCGGCCTTCAGTTCCGGCATGAGGCGGGTAAGCGTCGGCGAGATTGCGGTGAAGCGCAAGGCCGCATCGAGCCGGAAATGAAAGGGGAAGAGGGTGGCGAGGGCATCCCCATCCAGGCTGAGGTCGCTCAATTTGCCGCCTCCGCGCGCGGGGTAAAGGTCACCTCGAAGACGTCGTGATCAGCGCCCTTCGCCTTCTCCTCCGTCTGGCACACCTGGATGTCGAGCTGGAAATGCGCCTCCAGCCCCTGCAGCATGCCGGCCACCATCGCCCCCAGATTGGGCCGGTCGCTGAAATAGTGCAGCGTCAGGCGGCCCGCGCCGGCATCGGTGACGCGGAAGGAGGGCGGTTTCAATCCCTCGAAGATGAAGCCCACCTGGGCATGCATGTTGTCGAGGTTCTCGAGGAAGTCGGTCAGCGAATGGCCGGAGACGTCGAGCAGTTCGCCAAAGCCGCGCCGCGCCACGAAGCGGGTCCAATATTGGCCAAAGGCCTTGAGGAGGTCGTCCGAGGGCAGGCCGAGAACGGCACTCGCCGCCGCAAGCAGGCGATAAGTGAGGTCGTCGGGATAGTCCTGCATGCCGACAAAATCATCATCGACCAGATAGGCGCGATGACGGATCGTCTCCCAGGCCTCGGCCCCGAACTCGCCGATGATCAGTTCCTTGGCGGCGATATTGACGAGCCCGAACATGCCAGCCCCCGGTTCATGGCCCCAGCGGACATCCTGGGTGCGATTTTCATGGAACTGTAACGCGCTTCAGCCCGCACTCAGCAACACAAGTTTCCCGCAAATGAGTGAATGACCAAAATTTAGGCAACTGTCGCATCATTGATCAATATTTGAGCGCGCCTTGGGAGAGCACGCCTAGATTCTTGTTTTGAATCAATAAATCCTACGATTGGCATGAAGGTTGCTCTCCATGTGCTGCTTTGCAGCAAGAATATTTCGACAATCAGGAGAGGCGCATGCGCACCAACGGGGAAATCGGGGGAGCCCTCGATACGAAATTGCAACAGAGGCTCCTGACGCGGGGCCGCGGTCCGGTCGCAGGTAGCCTGACCGCAGGTATGGCGACCCTCGCCGCGCTGATGGCGCCGGGTCTCGCTGCGGCGCAGGATGCCGTGCCGACGGCCGACAAGGGCGATACCGCCTGGATGCTGACCTCATCGGTCCTGGTGCTGATGATGACGGTCCCAGGCCTGGCGCTCTTCTATGGCGGCCTGGTGCGCAAGAACAATGTGCTGACCGTGCTGGCGCAATCGCTGGCCGCCTGCTGCATCATCACCCTGGTGTGGCTGGTTGCGGGCTACAGCCTTGCCTTCGGCGAGGGCAATGCCTTCGTCGGCGATTTCTCGAAGGCCTTTCTATCCGGCGTCGGGCCCGAAGCCCTCTCCGGCACGATCCCGGAAACGGTCTTCTTCTTCTTCCAGATGACCTTCGCCATCATCACGCCGGCCCTCATCACCGGCGCCTTCGCCGACCGCATGAAGTTTTCGGCGTTGATCCTGTTCTATATTCTGTGGTCGCTGCTGGTCTATTCGCCGATCTGCCACATGGTGTGGGCCGGCACCGGCTATTTCTTCAATCTCGGCGCGCTGGATTTCGCCGGCGGCACGGTGGTGCATATCGCTTCCGGCGTCTCGGGCCTCGTGGTTGCCCTGATGATCGGCAAGCGTCGCGGCCACGGCAAGGTGCCCTTCACGCCGCACAATCTGGTCTACAGCGTCATCGGCGCCGGCTTGCTGTGGGGCGGCTGGTTCGGCTTCAACGCCGGTTCGGCGCTTTCGGCCGGTTCAATGGCCGGCATGACGGCGGTCACCACCCAGATCGCGGCGGCCGCGGCCGGCTGCTCCTGGGTCGCCGCCGAATGGTTGTTCCATAAGAAGGCCTCGGTGCTGGGCATCATCTCCGGCATCGTGGCGGGCTTGGTCGGCATCACGCCGGCGGCTGGTTTCGTGGCTCCGTCAGGTGCCCTCGTCATCGGTCTGGCGGCGGGCGTGGTGTGCTTCTTCGCCTCGACGACCCTCAAGAACAAGCTCGGCTATGACGACGCCCTCGATGCCTTCGGCATCCACGGCATCGGCGGCACGCTGGGTGCCTTGCTGACGGGCGTCTTCGCCACGATGAGCATCAAGGGCGGCGACGTGCCCGTCGGTGTCATCGACGGCAATACCGGCCAGATGCTGATCCAGATCGAAGCCGTGGTGGTGACGATCCTCGTCGCCGCCATCGGCTCGGCCATCATCTACAAGGTCGTCGACCTCATCATCGGCTGCCGTGTCGCCGAAGATGCCGAGCGCGACGGGCTCGATCTCGCCCTTCATGGCGAGGCCGTGCAGTAAGCTTTATCCCAGAGCGAAAGCCTGCGCCGCCGGGGTGGGACGCCCCGGCGGCGTTTTCTTTTTGAGGGGAGCGAGGGGGCGAAAGCAACGGTTTTAGCCAATGCGCGCGCCAACTTTCCCATGCCCCCTATGCGCCCCGTGCGGGTACTCAGAGTCGTGACCTTCGGCTAAACAGAAGCCCCGCCGCCCTGTTCACCCGAGTATCCGATGCCCGCTCGCCACATTGCCCTGCTGGCTTTCTCCCAGATCCTGTGGGGTGCCAATTTCGCCGTCGTGAAATGGGGCTTGGCCGATTGGCCGCCGCTTTTCTTTGCCGGCCTGCGCATGATCGCGGTGGCTGCGCTGATCTGCCCCTTCATCGGCCTTCCTCGGAAGAGCGATCTCAAGGCGCTGCTGCCGCTGGGCTTGATCCTGGGTGTCATCCATTTCGGCGCCATTTTCCACGGCATCAACCGGGTCGATGCGGCCACGAGTTCGATCCTCATCCAGATCCAGGTGCCGCTCTCGGCCCTCACCGCGGCCTGGCTCTTTGGCGACAGGATCGGCTGGCGGCGCTGGAGCGGCATGGGACTGGCCTTCATCGGCATCGCCGTGCTGGTGGGGCGTCCTGCCTTCAGCGGCGGCTGGATCGGCGTCGGCCTCATGCTGCTGGCGGCGGTCTCCTGGGTTGCCTCCAACCTCCTCATCAAGAAATTGGCGGAGAATATGGATGGTTGGCGCATCAATGGCTGGGTCGGTCTGGTGGCCGGGCCGATGATGCTGGTCCTTTCCGCCGCCACTGAGCATGGCCAGATGACGGCGGTTACGCAGGCCGGCCTTGCCGGTTGGGGTGCCATGGCCTATCAGGTCCTGATCGTCACCGCCCTCTGCTATGGGATCTGGTATGCGATGATGAGCAGGTATCCGGTCAGCTATGTCATGCCTTTCACCCTGCTGGAGCCGATCTTCGGCGCCACCACAGCGGTCCTGCTGCTGGGCGAAGGTTGGGATTGGCGCATGGTCGCTGGCGCGCTCCTCACCATGTCGGGCCTCGCCATCATCATCATCCGCCGCCCGCAGGTCGTGAACCAGCCCGTGGGGCCGGGGGCTTGAACATCACTCTCAACAATGACGGCGTAGACGAGTAGAAGGCCAAATCATGAAACCGCAACATCTCGCCCTCATGCTGCTCTGTCAGCTCATCTGGGGCGTCAATTTCGTGGCTGCCAAGATCGGGCTGATGCATTTCGAGCCGCTCTTCTTCGTCGCTTTGCGCTTCAGTCTGGTGGCTCTGCTGCTGTTGCCATTCGTCGGCTTGCCGCGCCGCAAGCTGCTGCAGCTCATTCCGCTCTCCATGACCATGGGCGTCATGCATTTCAGCCTGATCTTTACCGGCATGCGCTATCTCGACGCCGCCACCAGCTCGATCGCCGTACAGCTGCAGGTGCCCTTCGCCGCCATTCTCGCCGCCATCTTTTTCAAGGAAAAGCTGGGATGGCGGCGCCTGACCGGCATGACCGTGGCCTTTGCCGGCGTCGTGCTGATTGCGGGCGAACCGCGCTTTGCCGGCAATATCTGGCCGCTGCTCTCGGTCATCGGCGCCGCCCTGGTCTGGGCCACCGCCAATGTGCAGGTAAAGGCGCTCGGTGACGAATTCGACGCCTTGAAGCTCAACGGCTACATCGCCATCCTGGCAGCGCCGCAATTGCTCGTGGTTTCCTACCTGATCGAAGGCAATCAGTGGCCGCAGGTGTTGGAAGCGAGCTGGATGGGTTGGGGCGCGCTGCTGTTCCAGTCGGTCATCGTCGCCATTTTCAGCTATCTCATCTGGTACAACATGATGCGGCGCTATCCGGTCAACCAGGTCATGCCCTTCACCCTGCTGCTGCCGATGATCGGTGTCATTTCCGGCCATCTCATGCTGGACGAAGTCATCACCTGGCAGATGGTGCTGGGCGGGCTTGCCACCTTGGCCGGGGTTGCTATCGTGGTCATCCGTCGCCCGGCCGTGGTGGCGCCGTCCACCAAGACCGGCATCTGACATGATCGAAGCGCCATCTCCCAATCACGACAGCCGCGACGGCCAGCCGGTCGACATCCTGCTCATGCATTATACCGGCATGCCGACCGGGCAGGCCGCTATCGACCGCCTGCGGGACAGCGCGGCGAAGGTCAGCGCGCATTACGTGGTCGAGGAGGATGGCAGGGTCTTTCATCTGGTGCCGGAAGACCGCCGCGCCTGGCATGCTGGCCTCTCATCCTGGCAAGGTGCTACCAACATCAACCAGCGCTCGATCGGGATCGAGATCGTCAATCCGGGCCATGAATTCGGCTATCGCCCGTTTCCGGCGGTGCAGA
Organism: Dongia sp.; assembly: GCF_041906375.1. Classification (GTDB taxonomy): domain Bacteria; phylum Pseudomonadota; class Alphaproteobacteria; order Dongiales; family Dongiaceae; genus Dongia. The sequence goes on from NZ_JAYRJJ010000001.1 coordinate 351,060, forward strand.
TGGCGGCGGTGCGCGATCTGGCGCTGGGCATCCTGGCGCGGCATCCCATTCCGCCGGCGCGCGTCATCGGGCATGCCGATGTGGCGCCGACGCGCAAGGAAGATCCGGGCGAGCTCTTTGACTGGCGGGGCTTGGCCGCCGCCGGCATCGGTCTGTGGCCGCAGCCCCGACCCGTGCCATGGTCCGATGACGAATTCTTCGCCGGGTTGCAGCGCTTCGGTTATGACGCCGGCGACCGCGCCGCGGCGACGCGCGCCTTCTGCCGGCACTTCCGCCAGCAGCGCCTCAGCGATGCGCCGGATGCGGAACTGGCGGCGATCCTCAATGGCCTTCTGAATATGTGAGTGAAGCAATGCCCGTGCCGCGTCCTGACCTGCTTCCCGGTACGCCGATCGACACCATCGAAACGCCGGCGCTGATCGTCGATCTCGACACCTTCGAGGCCAATCTGCGCCTGATGGCCGATTACGCCAAGGCGCGCGGCCTGCGCTTGCGCCCCCACGGCAAGACCCACAAATGCGCTGAAATCGGCAAGCGGCAGATGGCGCTGGGTGCCGTGGGCCTGTGCTGCCAGAAGGTCAGCGAAGCGGTAGCGCTGGTCGAGGGCGGCGTCACCGACGTACTGGTCACCAATGAGGTGCTGGCGCCGTCGAAGCTGGCGCGGCTTGTGGGTCTCAGCGCACGCGCACGGATCGGTATCTGCGTCGATAGCGATCTGGGCCTCGATCGATTGATCGAAGCGGCGGAAAAGGCAACATCACCGATCGACGCCTATGTCGAACTCGAAGTCGGCGGCCATCGCTGCGGCATTGTCGATATCGAAGACGGCGTGGCACTCGCCACCCGGATCGCTGCTGGCAGGAACCTGCGCTTCGGCGGCATTCATGCTTACCAGGGCGCCGCCCAGCATTTGCGAACACCCGGCGAGCGGCAGGCTGCCATTGCCTTTGCCACGGAGCGGGCGGCAGCGCTCGCAGCGGCTCTGGCACGGGCCGGCATTGAGGTGCCCGTCATCACCGGGGCCGGGACGGGAACCTTCCCGAACGAAGCGGCAAGCGGCGTCTATAACGAAATCCAGCCGGGGTCGTATGTCTTCATGGACCGGGACTATGCCGACAACACAGCTGACCCGGCAGCGCCGCGATTTTCTCACAGCTTGTTCGTGCTGACCTCGGTGATGAGCCGGCGCGCGGATTTTGCCGTCATCGACGCGGGGCTGAAGGCGCATTCGATTGATTGCGGCTATCCGACCGTGGCCGCCCGCCCGGATCTCACCTTCTCCAATCCGTCCGACGAGCATGGCATTCTGCGCGCCGCCAACGGCGTCTTGCCCGGATTGGGTGAGAGGCTGCGCCTCATTCCCGGTCATTGCGATCCGACGGTCAATCTCTATGACTGGATCGTCATTGTGCGGGGCGGCAGGGTCGCCGATATCTGGGCCATCGACGCGCGCGGTGCATTGGCCTGACCCACTGGGTGCCGGGCCCATGTCTAGACTGTGACGGGTGTCACTGAACCGATATTGCAGCTTTGGCACATTGCGGGCACGATTTCGACGTCAAGACACAGGGGACATTTTCATGCGCCTCAATATCGCGACCACACTTGCCATGCTCAGCCTTCCGCTCAGCGCCAATCTGGCCCTTGCCAAAGGACCGGTGCCGGAAGGGGCCACGGCCACGGTCAATATCACCCTCGCCGTGAAGGAGCAGACCAAGTCGCAATGGTCGAGCACCGCCATCGACCGTGTGCTGAAGGCGCAATGCGTGATGATCGCCGGACCTGCCACGCAGATCGGCTGGAACGGGCCCACAGCGGAGCAGGAGGCTGCGATCGCCAAGGGGCAGGCCAATGCCGAGGCCTTCCAGCAGAATTACGCGCCGAGCGACAACATGATGGCCAATATGGAAGCCATGATGGAGAAATGCGGTGAAGACGAAGCCTGCATCCAGGCCGAAGTCATGAAGATGTCGCAGACCGCCGAAGTGCAGGGCATGGTCGCCAAGCAGGAACAGGCCAAGAAGGATGTGGCAGGGCTGACGCCCGATCTCGGCCCGGCCCGCTACCAGTCCTGGTCGCCGCAAAGCTGCAGCGGCACGCTCAGCGTCAACGACACCTATTTCACCAGCGACCCCGGCGGCGAGGGGGGCGACGGCGCCTTCCAGGATACGACCACGGTCGCGGGCACCGCGCCGATCGATCCCAAGGCGCTGGCCGTGATGATCGAGACGGATTCGGTCGGCAAGACGACCAGCTATAAGATCGGCGCCCCGGTCCAGGGCACCTTCCCTGGCAACAGCTCCATGAAGGGCGCCGTCAACTACAAGGTGCCGCTGATGGGCAGCACCGCCTTGCCGCCCGTTATCGGCCCCTTGAAGGGTGTTTTGGGCAAGCAATCGACGAAGATTCCGGGTCAGGACGGCGCCATCAGCGTCTCAATCCAGGCCAAATAGCGGGAGGGTTCGCCGGATCGTTGCTTTTTGCCGCCGGGCCGCGCACAAAGTGGGGCAATTCTGACCCTTTCCCCACGGATGACATGACCCAAGCGACCCTCGATCCGGCCCAGATCCTGGCCGATGCGACCATTGCGGAACTGCCCAATCATTACCGCGGCAAGGTGCGCGACAATTACGACCTGCCCGACGGGCGGCGCATCATCATCGCCAGCGATCGGCTTTCCGCCTTCGACCGGATCCTCGCGGCCATTCCGTTCAAGGGCCAGGTGCTGACGCAGACGGCCCGCTTCTGGTTCGAGGCCACGAAGGATATCTGCCCCAACCATGTGCTGGGCTATCCGGATCCCAATGTGGTGATTGGCCAGCGCGTCACCATTTTACCGGTCGAAATCGTGGTGCGCGGCTACCTTGCCGGCACCACCGGCACATCGATCCTCACCCAATACAAAAAGGGTGTGCGGACCATGTACGGTTTCACCTTCCCCGATGGGATGAAGGATAACGAGAAGCTCCCTAAGCCGATCATCACCCCGACCTCAAAAGCCGAAATCGGCGCCCATGACGAGCCGCTGACGCCCGATGAGATCGTGGCGAAAAAGCTGCTCTCGGCCGAACAATGGGCGACGCTCTCGACATACGCGCTGGCCCTGTTCGCACGGGGCCAGGAAATGGCGGCGAAGAACGGCCTCATCCTGGTCGACACCAAATATGAGTTCGGCATCGACAAGGCGGGTAAGATTATCCTGGCCGACGAGATTCATACGCCCGACAGCAGCCGCTACTGGGTGGCGGCCAGCTATCCCGAGCGCTTTGCCAAGGGCGAGAAGCCGGAAAGCTTCGACAAGGATTTCGTGCGCAACTGGGTGGCGGCACGCTGCGATCCCTACAAGGACGACATCCCCGAGATCCCGGCAGAACTCATCCTGGAGACCTCGGCCGTCTATATCCGCGCCTATGAGATGATCACGGGCGCCAAATTCGAGCGCCCGCCGGCGGGTGAAAAGGTGCTTGATCGCGTGCGGCGTAACCTGGCACCGTTTTTCGCTAAAGCTTGACTCCGGCAGCCCAAGCGCCTACCTCCTCGGCCCAGCCAGATGGTCGGATGGCCGCTCTTGCCCCAGCAATGGGATGAGGGAGGAAAGTCCGGGCTCCACGGAAAAACGGTGCCGGATAACGTCCGGCGGGCGTCAAGCCTAGGGACAGTGCCACAGAAAGCAAACCGCCGCTCTTTCGAGAACGGTAAGGGTGAAACGGTGCGGTAAGAGCGCACCGCGCGACCGGCAACGGAAGCGGCACGGCAAACCCCACCGGGAGCAAGACCAGATAGGAGGGCGGGTCCGGAGAAATCCGGGCAGGTGCTTTTCCGCACCGATCCTCGGGTAGGTCGCGCGAGGCGTCCGGTAACGGGCGTCCCAGATGAATGGCCATACAGGGGCCGAACGCGCGTGAGTGATGGTGGGCAACCGCCATATCGTGCGCGGCTGCGGCCCTGGACAGAACCCGGCTTACAGACCGTCTGGCGCCTTTCTTCCTTCAGTCGAAGTCGCTGCCCTGGGCCAGCGCTTCGGCCATCAAGGGCGCATCGCTTCTTCCCAGTCAGCGGGAACGCCATGGCCGCGCACGCTCATCACCGCGCGCATCATGGCGGCCGATGCAAAGCCAAGATTGCCGGCGCGGTAAGGGCCGCGGATGGCGACGGCGTTCATTGCGGGACGTTTCCGGCTGCGACCGATTCACGGATCAGACCCGCTTGGGGATCGCCGAGATCGGCGGCCCGCTTGAGATAGGTGAGGGCCATGTCGATGTCCGAATCCATACCATGACCTCGCACAGCCATGACGCCCACCATGGTAGCGGCCTCAGCGAAGCCGCCCGCGGCCGCCTTCTTGAACCAATTCAGTGCTTCGCGCGGATCCGCTTTCACGCCCTTGCCGGCATAGTAGGCAACAGCGACGTTGAAATGCGCCTCGGCGATATCGAACTCGGCCGCGCGCTTGAAGCAGCGCAAGGCCTTTTCATAGTCGACCGGTGAATTGTTGCCGTCATTGAGCTTGGTACCCAGGGCAAAGGCGGCGTCGCCGTCCATGGTGCCGAGATCGCGCAAGACCAATTCCGAAGCGCTGCCCGGCTCGTCCTTCTCGGCGTTGAGATAGGCCTGCTGCCATTGAAAGGAACGGTATTTTCCTTCGCCGACGATGTCCCAGCCAGCGGTCTTGATGAGGCTGTCGAGCATCTCCCGCGCCTCGTCATCATCTTCGGAATTTGTGTCGCGGGTGCAGAGGTCGAGCCATTTTGCGGCCTCGATCCTGTCCGGCGCAACGCCGCCTCGGCCTTCCGCCAGGATCTTCCCGGCCATGCATTGCGCGAGCGAGAAGCCGGCCTCTGCCTGCGGCAGCAAGAGCGGGAGGGCCGCCTCATATTGCTGCTGAAGATAGAGTTGGTATGGATCGGCGGTCGTGGCGCTGTCAGCGGCAAGCGAAGATGCCGGTACGGCTGTCTCGCCCTCATGCAGGCGCAGCGTGTCGTCCCGCATCAGAAACCAAACGGCTGCGATGGCCGCGCAGACGAGGGCCGCTTTTCCCCATCTGGCAATGGTCAGATCGGTGGCGCGGGCGGAGGAGCGCGACCGTTTTGCTTCATTCACGCCATGCTGCTTCCGGCGCCAAGGGTCCACGGGCTTCTTCCTATGATCGGTTCCGTTTGGGAATTCGGGAAATCTGATCGATCGCATCGATCGATGAAGTAAGTTCGGGCCGTGATCGTGTCATCCCTTATTCAGCGTATAACATTGCAAAATACTTTCGCAATAAGCGTAAGTTCACGCAGCATCACGCCCCTTTCAGCGCGGCCAGAGGTCAGCGTGAAAATGGGCCGCTTGCCCGAATCTGAGCATCAACCTATCACCCACCTATCCGCGTCAACATTAGAGAACGAATGAGAACATTTTGCAAACATAAATGGTTTTGAGGTGAAGCCCCTGATATATCTCGTTAACATTCGTTATCAGGGGCGTGCGCCAAGTCCTTGTTAACATTCATATCGGGATTTTTCCAAATCGGTCAAAAACGGAAAAATCCAATATTTTCCATAGCTTTACAGCTCATTCCCATTGACGCCCATGCTATCCCATGCTATCCCATTGCTAATGGCAGATTTCCCAGAACCGCATGGCAAAGCGGTTCGGGTGGATGGGAATTGGGTGGCGCGCCGGCCACGCACGCAGAGTTGGCGTAAAGGGGTGTCTGGCGTCCGATGGCATTGTTCATCGACACATTCGTCAACCGGATCGACAAGAAGGGACGGGTCTCCGTCCCGGCGACGTTCCGTGCTGCGCTGACCGGACAGAATTTCAACGGCATCGTGGCATTGCCAGGTTTCCGTTACGACGCTCTGCAATGCGCCGGCATCGACTGGATGCAGAAGCTCGTTGAGAAGATGGGCAGCGTCGATCTCTTCTCCGATGCCCATGACGATCTTTCCATCACGCTGTTCTCGGAAGCCAAGCAACTCGGTTTCGACGGCGAAGGCCGCATCGTGCTCCCGGAAGCTCTGATCGCCCACGCCAAGCTCGGCGAAGAAGCGGCCTTTGTCGGCCGCGGCGAGATCTTCGAGATCTGGCAGCCGGCCGCCCTTGAAGCGCATCGCGCCGAGGCCCGCCGCCGTGCGCTCGAAAAGGGCATGACGCTCAAGAACGGCGGCGGTGCGCAATGACGGGCCAGCGTCATCAACCGGTGCTGCTGGCTGAAGTGGTCGCAGCGCTGAACGTGCGTCATGGGGGCGCCGACAATTCTGCTCCGCAAGACGGTGCCATCTATGTCGACGGGACGTTCGGCGCCGGTGGCTATTCCCGCGCCATCCTGGAAGCCGCCAATTGCACGGTCTTCGCCATCGACCGCGATCCCAACGCCATTGCCGGCGCTCATGACCTGGTCAAGGAATTTGCCGGCCGCCTGCATGTGATCCAGGGCCGCTTCGGCGATATGGTCGAACTGCTCGCCGAGCGCGGCATCCGCGCGGTCAATGGCGTGACACTCGATCTCGGCGTTTCCTCGATGCAGATCGACGAGGCGGAGCGCGGGTTCTCGTTCCGCTTTGACGGTCCTTTGGACATGCGCATGGAGCAGGCGGGCGAAAGTGCCGCCGACATCGTCAACGACATGGCCGAGCGACCGCTGGCCGATCTCATTTTTACGTTCGGCGAGGAGAAGAAGGCGCGCCGCGTCGCCAAGGCCATTGTCGCTGCGCGCGCCCTGGCGCCGATCACCACGACGTCGCGCCTTGCGGAAATCGTGCGTCGCGCGGTAGGCCCCAGCGGTGCGGACCGCATCGATCCCGCGACCCGCACCTTCCAGGCGCTGCGCATTGCCGTGAATGACGAGATGGGCGAGATCGACCGCGGTCTTGATGCGGCGGAACGGCTGCTGGCGCCGGGCGGGCGCATGGCCATCGTCTCATTCCACTCGCTGGAAGATCGCCGCGTGAAGCATTTCATGCGTGAACGCGCTGGCCGCAACCCGAAGGGCTCGCGGCATCTGCCGGAGCTGGCGGAGACCAAGCCGACACTGCGCCTCATTTCACCCCAAGGCATTACGCCCTCCGAGGCTGAGATCGCCGCCAATCCGCGCGCGCGTTCCTCGCGGCTGCGCGTTGCCGAGAAGATCGGTGCAGAAAATGCGGGTGGCGAGGTGGCGGCATGATCCGCATCGGCACCATCGTCTGGTTCGTCGTGCTTGCCATGCTCGGTGTCGGCCTGTTCCAGGTCAAATATGCCGTGCAGTCGAAGGAACGCGAACTGCGCAAGGTCAACCGCCAGATCGCGGCTGACCATGAGGCGATGCGCGTGCTCGAGGCGGAATGGAGCTATCTCAACGATCCGGTGCGCCTGGCGGACCTCACGCGCCGTCACACGGATCTGGCGCCGGTGATGGCAAGCCAGATTGCGACCTTCGACGGCCTCGCGCCGCGCCCGGCCGGCGCGACTGATGCCGTACCCGCCCTGCCGCCACTGGCGGCAGCGCCCGAAGCAGCAGGGCCGGAAGCAGGTGGCGACGTCGTGGCGACGCCGGTTTCGACCAAGGTGGTGACTCCTGCGCCCGAACCGCAGAACGACCCGGTCTTCAGCACCTCCGCCGGCAAGCCAGCGCCGGCCGCCGAGGAGGATGACGCGACCATTCGCGCCATCCTGCAGGACATGCAGGCCAATCAAGGTGACGCGCAGCCGGAAGCCGGCACGGGCAAGACGGAACCGGCCAACGAGGCAGGTGTCGAATGATCCGCCTGCGCAGCAACAGCAATACCCAGCCGAGCTACAAGGCGCAGCGCGCCCAGCCGGTGATCAATCCGATTGCCTTGCAGCCGGAGCCCGATGGCCTGCAGCGTCGCGCACTCGAGGTCAGCCACAACCGCCTGATGCTGGGCCTCGGTCTCTTTGCCGTGGCCTTCGTCGTCATCGCCGTGCGCCTGGCCGCGGTAACCCTGATTCCGGGCGATCACGAGACGATGCGCGTTGCCGTGGCGCCCAGCGCCGACCGTGCCGACATCCTCGATCGCAATGGCGTGGTGCTGGCGACGTCGCTCACCACCGCTTCGCTTTATGCCAATCCGCACCAGATCCGCGAGCCGGATGCAGTGGCGGCGCAATTGGCCGAGATCCTGCCCGACATGCCGGCGAGCCCTACCGCGGCCAAGCTCTCGGCTGACAAGAGCTTCATCTGGTTGAAGCGGAACCTCACGCCCAAGCAGCAGCAGGCGGTGAACCGCCTCGGCGTTCCGGGCCTCTATTTCCAATACGAGACCAAGCGCGTCTACCCGCAGGGCAATCTCACCGCCCATGTGGTCGGCTTCGCCGATGTCGATTCACGGGGCTTGGCCGGCGTCGAACGGTCCTTCGACGATGTCCTGGCCGGTGGCCAGCGACCGCTGCAGCTGTCCATCGACGTCCGCATTCAGCATATCCTGCACGAAGAAATCAGCCGCGCCATGACCGACTTCACCGCCATCGGCGGTGCCGGGATGGTGATGGATATCCAGACCGGCGAATTGCTGGCGCTGGTCTCGCTGCCTGATTTCGATCCGGCGCGCCCCGGCGAAGCGACCGACGACGCGCGCTTCAACCGTGCGACGCTCGGCACCTACGAAATGGGCTCGACCTTCAAGCTGTTCAATACGGCGATCGGCCTTGATTCCGGTACGACGACCTTAGCCGGCGGCTTTGACGCCACGCACTCCATCAAGATCGGCCGCTTTTCGATCGACGACTATCACGGCAAGCATCGCTGGCTGAGCATTCCGGAGATCTTCACCTATTCCTCCAATATCGGCTCGGCCAAGCTTGCCGACGCGTTCGGCGCCGAAGTGCAGAAGACCTATCTGCAGCGCTTTGGCCTGCTGACTAAATCGCCGGTCGAACTTGCCGAAATCGGTGAGCCGCAATATCCGAAGAACTGGCGTCGGGTGAACACCATGACCATCTCCTATGGTCACGGCCTGTCGGTGGCGCCGATCCAGGTTGTTTCCGCTGTGGGCGCCATCGCCAATGGCGGCACTCTCCGTCAGCCGACCCTGCTGAAGCGGGCCGCGCATGAAGTCGAGACCGGCACGCGGGTCATTTCCGAACAGACCTCGGCGCAGATGCGCCAGCTGATGCGCCTCGTGGTCCAGGTCGGCACCGGCAAGAAGGCGAATGCGCCGGGTTATCTGGTCGGCGGCAAGACCGGTACCGCCGACAAGCAGGAGGGCAGGGGCTATAGCGAAAACGCCCGCATGGCGGCTTTCGTTGCTGCCTTCCCGATGAGCGCGCCGCGCTATGCCGTGGTCGTGCTGATCGACGAGCCCAAGCCCAATGCCCATTCCTACGGCTATGCGACGGCCGGCTGGGTGGCAGCGCCTGTCGTCGGCGCGCTGGTGCAGCGCATGGCGCCGTTGATGGGCATTTCCCCCATTCCGGATGATTCACCGCTGGCACAGAACCCGCTGGTTGCGATGGTCGCCGATTACGATTCCGCCGCCTCAAAAAAGGCGAAATCGAACGTCATTCAAGCTGCCGCGCCGGCGCCCGATTCATCGACCACTGAATCGCCGGCGACCGAGACGAATGACGGCAATGCTCCACTGGTATTCAAGGCAAAGCCGTTCGGCGCCACCCCGGTCTCGGCGACGAACAACGACGTGACGACTCCGCCGGCGCCGGAGGCGCCGCTGGAGACGGAAGGAATGCCCCTTGCTGTTGAATGATCTCATCGGCGGCCATGCCCGCCTTGTGCAACCCGGCAGCGGAGATGCCGCGCGCATTACCGGCTTGTCGCTTGATTCGCGCGTCGTGGCGCCAGGCCATCTCTTTGCCGCCCTGCCGGGCGCCAAGCTCGACGGATTGAGCTTTGTGCCGGCAGCGGTCTCTGCCGGCGCCGTGGCCATCCTGGTCGCCACCGGCCAGCGGCCTCAGGTACCCCAACATGTTGCCCTGATCGAAGCCGATCATCCGCGCCTGGCGCTGGCCAAGATCGCCGCCCGTTTCTATCATCGCCAGCCCAAGATCATCGCCGCTGTGACCGGCACCAGCGGCAAGACCTCGACCACGGTCTTTGCCCGCCAGCTGTGGACCCTGCTCGGGCACCGCGCCGCGAGCCTCGGCACTATCGGCCTCATCGGTCCCGGCATCGAATACGGTGAATCGCTCACCACGCCCGATCCGCTGAAGCTGCATGAGCTGCTGGCGGAACTGGCCGAAAAGAATATCGACCATCTGGCGATGGAAGCTTCGAGCCACGGCCTTGACCAGTTCCGCCTCGACGGCGTCGAAGTGTCGGCCGCGGCCTTCACCAATCTTACCCGCGACCATCTCGACTATCACCTGACGATGGAAGCCTATCTCACCGCCAAGCTGCGCCTCTTTGCCGAGCTTCTGCCGGCCGGCGGGGCTGCCGTCATCAATGCCGATATCGCCGAAAGCGATCGCATCATCGCCTTGGCGAAGTCTCGGCATCACCGCATCATCACCTTCGGCCGCAAATCGGGCGACCTCAGGATCGTCAAGCAGCAGCCGCTGGCGACCGGCCAGCAATTGTCGCTCGACGTATTCGGCCAGCGCTTTGACGTCACCTTCTCCGTGGCTGGTCTCTTCCAGGCTGAAAACCTGCTGACGGCTCTCGGCCTCGTCATCGGCGAGGGCGAGGAGCCCGGCATGGCGGTGCGGATGATCGACCGCCTGACCGGCGTCCATGGCCGCATCGAGCGTGTGGCGACGACGCCGTCCGGTGCTGCCGTCTATGTCGACTATGCGCACAAGCCGGCCGGATTGGACGCCGTCTTGAGTACGCTGCGCCCACATACCAGCGGCCGCCTGGTCGTGGTGTTCGGCTGCGGCGGCGACCGAGACAAGGGCAAGCGGCCGGAAATGGGGGCGCTGGCGACGCGTCTTGCCGACCGCGTGGTGGTGACCGACGACAATCCCCGGAGCGAAGACCCGGCCACCATTCGCGCCGAAATCCTGGCCGCAGCCCCCGGCGCCATCGAGATCGGCGACCGCGCGGCCGCGATCCGCGCCGCCATGCGGGACCTCAAGGGCGGCGATCTCCTGGTCATCGCCGGCAAGGGGCATGAGACCTATCAGATCGTGGGCGACAAGAAGTTCGATTTCGACGACAGCCAAGTGGCGCGGCATTGCGCCGAGGAACTCAGCCGGGGGGCCGCATGAGCGAGATCCTCTGGGCTTCCGCCGAGATTGCCGCCGCGGTCAAAGGCACCGCACAGGTGGCATTTGCTGCGACCGGCGTTTCCATCGACAGCCGCAAGGTGGGCAAGGGCGATCTCTTCATCGCCTTGCAGGGGCCGAATTTCGACGGGCATGACTATATCGCCGGGGCGCTCGCCAGCGGTGCTGCCGGCGTCATCGCCCATCGTTTGCCCGACGGTGTCGCCGCAAGCGCGCCGATCGTGCTGGTCAAGGACACACTGCAGGCATTGCAGGACCTGGGTGCCGCCGCGCGCAATCGCTCGGAAGCGAAATTCATCGCCATCACCGGCAGCGTCGGCAAAACCAGCACCAAGGAAATGCTCAAGACCGTGCTGACGGCGCAGGCCCGCACGTTTGCCTCAGAAGGCAATCTCAACAATCATTGGGGCGCGCCGTTGTCGCTGGCGCGCATGCCGCGCGGCACCGAGATCGGTATCTTCGAGCTCGGCATGAACCATGCCGACGAAATCCGGCCGCTCGCCCGGATGGTTCGTCCGCATGTCGCCGTTATCACCACTGTCGAGGCGGTGCATATCGAGTTCTTCAACTCGGTGGCCGAGATTGCCGATGCCAAGGCGGAAATCCTCGAGGGTCTGGAACCGGGCGGAGCCGCCGTACTGCCGCGCGACAATCCGCATTTCGAGCGGATGAGCAAGCGCGCCAAGGATCTCGGCATCGCCAACATCGTGAGCTTTGGCGCCGACCCGGCAAGCGATGTGAAATTGCTGGCTTGCGAAACGAGCTCGACCGGCAATCGCGTCCGCGCCGACGTTTTCGGCAAGGAAATGGAATTCTCAACCGGTCTCGCCGGTCGCCATCAGGCGATCAATGCGCTGGCCGTGCTTGGTGCCGTCAAGGCGCTCGGCGCGCATGTCGCGCGCGCGGCCAAGGACCTTGCCGGGGCCATTCCGCTTAAAGGCCGCGGCTACAGGGAAGAAATCCGGCTGGCCGCCGGCACGTTCACCCTGATGGACGAATCCTACAATGCGAGCCCGGCCGCAATGCGCGCCGCTTTTGCGGTGCTGGCCGGCCTGCCGATCGCAGCCGGCGGTCGTCGCCTCGTCATCCTCGGTGACATGCGCGAACTGGGCCAGGAAGGGCCGGGCCTGCATCGCGGGCTGAAGGACGATCTCATTGCCGGCAGTATCGACAGCGCCTTTCTGGTTGGTCCGCTGATGGGTGAATTGTTCGCGCTGTTGCCGGAAGGCATGCGCGGCGCCCATACCGCAGAATCGACTGCCATGGTGGCTTTGGCGACCAAGGCCATCCGGCCCAACGACATCGTGCTGGTGAAGGGGTCCCTGGGCACCCGCATGGCGCCGATCGTCGAGGCGATCCGCGACATGGATGTTCATGCAACAGCGCGGCCCAAAGCCGCAAACGGTCATTGAAGAGACCAGAGGGGAAGTGAAGGGGAGGCATGCTCTATAATCTGCTCGCACCGTTGGCCGAAGACATGCGCGTCTTCAACCTGTTCCGCTACCTAACTTTCCGTAGCGGCGGCGCGATCCTGTTCGCCTTCTTCCTGACCCTCGTCATCGGCCCCGGCATGATCCGCTGGCTGAAGAAATTGCAGCGGGACGGCCAGCCGATTCGCAGCGATGGGCCGGAAAGCCATCTTCTCACCAAGAAAGGCACGCCCACGATGGGCGGCCTGATGTTCCTGCTCTCGGCCAGCATCACCACGCTGCTGTGGGCGGATCTTTCCAACATCTATGTCTGGGTGGTGCTGTTCGTCACCATCGGCTTCGGCGGTATCGGTTTTGCGGACGACTTCCTCAAGCTGACCAAGCGCAACACCAAGGGGCTCAACGGCCGCTTCAAGCTGGTGGGCCAGGGTCTGATCGGCCTTATCGCCACGACCGTTGTGGTGGCGCACCAGCCGGCAGCCATCGGCACCAGCGTGGCACTTCCCTTCTTCAAGGATTTGCTCGTCCCGCTGGGCCTCGGCTTCATTCCCTTCGGCGCGCTGGTGATGATGGGCTCGTCCAACGCGGTCAACCTCACCGACGGTCTCGACGGCCTTGCCACGGTGCCGGTGATGATCGCTGCCGCCTGCTTCGCCTTTATCGCCTATCTCGTCGGCAACCAGATCTTTGCCGAATATCTGCAGCTGCATTTCGTGCCCGGCTCGGGCGAGCTTGCCGTCTTCTGCGGGGCACTTTGCGGGGCGGGCCTCGGCTTCCTGTGGTTCAACGCGCCGCCGGCCATGGTGTTCATGGGCGATACAGGGTCCTTGAGCATGGGCGGTGCCTTAGGCGCCATCAGCGTCATCACCAAGCATGAGCTGGTGCTGGCCATCATCGGCGGCTTGTTCGTCCTGGAGACGGTCTCGGTGATCGTCCAGGTGATGAGCTTCAAATTGACCGGCAAGCGGGTCTTCCGCATGGCACCGCTGCATCACCATTATGAAAAGAAGGGCCTGGCGGAACCAACCATCGTCATCCGCTTCTGGATCGTCGCCGCCGTGCTGGCGCTGATCGGCCTTGCCACCTTGAAGCTGCGCTAGGGGAAGATGAGCGAACTCAGCCTGCATATTCCTGGAATCGCCGGCGGCACCTATGCGGTGCTGGGCCTCGGCCGTTCCGGTGCTGCGACGGCGGAGGCGCTGATCCGTTCCGGTGCGCGCGTGCTGGCCTGGGACGATTCTGAGACCGCGCGCGCCGCGGTACCGGCCGACATTCTGGTCAATCTGAAGGATGTCGACTGGACGGGCATCGACGCGCTGGTCATGAGCCCGGGCATCCCGCATACGCATCCGACCCCGCATCCGGTAGCAGCGGCGGCCAAGGCGGCGGGCAAGCCGATCATTTCGGATATCGAATTGCTGGCGCTGGCGCAGCCGCAGGCGCGCTTCGTGTGCATCACCGGCACCAACGGCAAATCCACGACGACGACGCTCATCGCCCATGTGCTGAAAGCCGCCGGCCGCCGGGTCGAGGTGGGCGGCAATCTCGGTCAGGCCGCTCTGTCGCTGGCGCCGGTCGGGATCGACGGCATCTATGTGCTGGAGCTTTCCTCCTATCAACTCGACATCACGCCGACGCCATTGGCCGACATCGCCCTGCTCCTCAACATCACGCCGGATCATCTCGATCGCCATGGCGGGATGGAGGGCTATATCACCTCGAAACAGGCCATCCTGCGCCCGAAAGGCAAATCCAGCATCGGTATCGTCGGCCAGGACGATGCGCCGAGCCGGGCTACATTCACGGCGCTGAAGGATCAGGGGCGTCGTCTCATCCCGATCTCGGCCGAAAAGCCGGTGACAAACGGCGTCTATGTCGACAAGGACGGTCGCCTCATCGACGCGCTCAAGGGCGCATCCGTGACCGTGCTCGACCTGAAGTCGATCGCGAGCCTGCCCGGCAAGCACAATTGGCAGAATGCCGCCGCGGCCTATGTCGCCGTGAAGGCGCTGGGCCTGCAGCCGGAAGAGATTGTCGCCGGCTTCCAGAGCTATCCGGGCCTCGCCCATCGCCAGGAGCTGGTCGCGACCATGGGCGGCATCCGCTATATCAACGATAGCAAGGCGACCAATGCCGATGCCGCCGAAAAGGCGCTGGCCTGCTACGACAACATCTATTGGATCATCGGCGGCAAACCGAAGGAAGGCGGCCTCGCCGGCCTCGAGCCCTATTACGGCAAGATCCGCCACGGCTTCCTGATCGGCGAAGCGGCCGCGGCCTTCTTCAAGCAGATCAACCGGGCCTTCCCGACCACGATGAGTGGCACGCTGGAAAAGGCCGTGGCTGATGCCCATGCCCTGGCCCAGCGCGAAAAGAAGCCGGGTGCGGTTGTGCTGCTGTCGCCGGCCTGTGCTTCCTTCGACCAGTACCCGAACTTCGAAATCCGCGGCAATCGCTTCCGTGCCCTGGTAGAAGACATCGCGGGCAGAAAGGGGGCGGCATGAGAGGCTTTGCCCGCACCGACCGCTCGATGGTGGCGCAATGGTGGTGGACGGTCGACCGCTGGATGCTGGCGGCCGTCGTGGCACTCGCCTTCATCGGCGCCATCCTGGTCCTCGCCGCAAGCCCGGCCGTCGCGACGCGCATCGGCATGGACAGCTTCGCTCTGGTTCGCCGCCATTACGCCATGTTGCCCTTGGCGCTGGCGACAGTCGTCTTCGTCTCCATGCTGTCGGCCAAGCAGGTGCGGCGCCTGGGCGTCATCCTGTTCTTCGTCTTCTTCGGTCTGACCGTGCTGACACTCTTTTTCGGTGTCGAGATCAAGGGGGCGACGCGCTGGATTTCGGTGGGGCCGCTGTCCCTGCAACCCTCTGAATTCCTGAAGCCCTGCTTTGCCATCTTTGCCGCCTGGATGTTCTCGCTGCAGAAGACGTCGCCGAGCGCGCCGGGCAATATCATCGCCATCGGCGCCTATCTCGCAGTCGTTGCGGTGCTGCTGAAGCAGCCGGATCTCGGTATGACGGCCGTCGTCACCGCGACCTGGGCGGCCCAGTTCTTTATCGCCGGCCTTCCCATCTTCTGGGTATTGCTGCTGGTGGGCGCCGGCGTTGCCGGTCTGGTCGGCGCCTATTTCGCCCTGCCGCACGTGACCGAGCGCGTCGATCAATTCTTCAATCCGGCGAGCGGCGATACCTATCAAATCGACCGTGCGCTCGAAGCCTTCCAGAATGGCGGTCTTTACGGCAAGGGTCCGGGCGAGGGCTCCGTGAAGTTGGTTCTGCCCGATGCCCATGCCGATTTCGTCTTCGCGGTGGCAGGGGAGGAATTCGGCCTCATCGTCTGTCTCATCCTGGTGGCGCTCTTTGCCTTCATCGTGCTGCGCGCCCTGTCGCGACTGCTGGGCGAGCACAATCATTTCATCATCCTGGCCGCCACGGGCCTGGTCACCTCGTTTGGCCTGCAGGCCATCGTCAACATGGCGTCGACCCTGCATCTGATGCCGACCAAGGGCATGACCTTGCCGTTCATTTCCTATGGCGGCTCGTCCATCGTGGCCATCGGGCTTGGCGTCGGCATGCTGCTGGCGCTCACCCGCCGGCGCTTCCCGGGGAGCGTCGAGCCATGATCGCCAACGATAACCGGGCGCAAATCGTGCTCGCTGCCGGTGGGACCGGCGGCCATATGTTCCCGGCGGAAGCACTGGCGGAAGCCCTGCTGCGCCGTGGCTGCCGCATCGATCTCATCACCGACGAGCGCGGTCAGGGTTTCGGCAACCGCCTGCCGGAGGTCGCCGTCCATCACGTCTCTTCCGGCGGTGTCGCCGGCAAGGGGCTGGTGCCGAAGGTGAAGAATATTGCCCGCCTGGCGCTCGGCTATTTCCAGTGCCGCAGCCTGATCAAGCGCCTTGACCCGCTCGTGACGGTCGGTTTTGGCGGCTATCCGTCCGTTCCGCCCTTGCTGGCCGCGCAGCAGCGCGAGAGCCGCACGGTGCTGCACGAACAGAATGCCGTCGCCGGCCGTGCCAACCGCTTCCTGATGAAGCGGGCGAGCAAGGTCGCGCTGAGCTTCCCGCAAGTACGCTTTACCGACGATTTGCCCGCTGAGAAGCGCGTCGTCACAGGCAATCCGGTGCGTCCCGCAATCGCAGCCTTGGCCGACCAGCCTTATCGCGCGCCGCGCGGTTTCGAGCCGATCAACCTGCTTATTTTTGGCGGCAGCCTCGGTGCCCGTTCCTTTTCGCGCCACATTCCGGCGGGCATCGCTTTGATGTCGGCCGAGCTGCGCAACCGCCTGCGCATCGTACAGCAGTGCCGCCCCGAAGATTTGGAGAGTGTTGCCGACGCCTACAAGGCGACCGGACTTGCGGTCGAGTTGAAGCCCTTCTTCGACGACATGCCTGCGCGTCTTGCCATCGCTCATCTCGTCTTGTGCCGATCGGGTGCCTCGACGGTGACGGAGCTGACCGCCGCCGGGCGTCCCTCCCTGATGGTGCCGCTGCCCAATTCGATCGATGATCATCAATTGGCCAATGCCCGTGCGCTCGAAGGCCCGGGTGCCGGCTGGGTGCTCACGGAATCCGCCCTGTCGCCGGCCTCAATCGCCGAGCGGCTCACCACCATCCTCAACCATCCCGACCGGCTCGACCTCGCCGCCGCCGCTGCCAAGAAACTTGGCCGACGCGATGCCGCCGAGCGCCTTGCCGATGTGGTGATGGGGCTCGTCCCGGCGAGCCGGCAACAGAATTTGAAGACGGAGCAGGTTTGATGCGCGCCCTACCACTCGACATCGGCGTCATCCATTTTGTCGGCATCGGCGGCATCGGCATGAGCGGCATTGCCGAGATTCTGCACAATCTCGGCTATAAAGTGCGCGGCTCGGATCTCGCCGACAGCTACAACACCAAGCGCCTGAAGGACAAAGGCATTCCGGTCGAGATCGGCCACCGTGCCGAGAATCTGGCTGATGCCGCCGTCATCGTCATTTCTTCCGCCGTGAAGCCGGATAACCCTGAAGTGCTGGCCGCCCGCGCCAAATGGCTGCCCGTCGTGCGTCGCGCCGAGATGCTGGGCGAACTGATGCGCCTCAAATGGTCGGTTGCCATCGGCGGGACCCATGGCAAGACGACGACCACGTCTTTGGTGGCGGCTCTCCTCGAAGCCGGCGGATTCGATCCCACCGTCATCAATGGCGGCATCATCAACAATTACGGCACCAATGCGCGCCTCGGCGCCGGTGACTGGATGGTGGTCGAAGCGGACGAGAGCGACGGCACGTTCGTGAAGCTGCCGGCGACCATCGCCATCGTCACCAACATGGACCCCGAGCATCTCGACCATTACGGCTCAGTCGATGCGATGAACCGGGCCTATGAGGAATTCGTCAAGAATATCCCGTTCTACGGGTTTGCAGCACTTTGCATCGACCATCCGGTGGTGCAGGCGATGATCCCGCGCCTCGCCGATCGGCGCATCATCACTTACGGCTTCTCGCCGCAGGCCGATATCCGTGCCGTCGACATCGAAATGGCGCCGTCGGGCTCGACCTTCACTGTCGTGATCAGTGACCGCTTCCGCGAGACGGAGCGGGAAATCAAGAACATGAAGCTGCCCATGGTCGGCCAGCACAATGTGCAGAACAGCCTCGCCGCCATCGCCGTCGCCAATGAGATGGGTGTCGATGACGATACCTTGCGCAAGGGCCTTGCCGGCTTTGGCGGGGTCAAGCGCCGCTTCACGCGGACCGGCGAAGTGGCCGGCGTCACGGTGATCGACGATTACGGCCATCATCCGGTCGAGATTGCCGCGGTACTGAAGGCGGCGCGCCAGGCTACTCAGGCATCCGGTGTCGGTGGAACGACCGGCAAGGTGATCGCCGTGATGCAGCCGCACCGCTATTCGCGCCTCGGCAATCTGTTCGAGGATTTCTGCACCTGCTTCAACGATGCCGATCATGTCATCATCGCCGATGTATATGCTGCCGGTGAATCGCCGATCGAAGGCGTGAATGGCCAAGCGCTTGTGCAGGGCCTGCGCGAGCGCGGCCATCGGCATGTCGAACACCTTTCCGACCCCAAGGATCTCGCCGCCATGGTGGCGCCGCTGGTGCATGGCGGCGACCTGGTCGTGTGTCTCGGGGCCGGCACGATCACAACTTGGGCGCATGCACTTCCCGCTGAACTCAAGCCGCTGCTCGAGGCCAAATGATGAGGCAGGCCATGACGAGACAATTCTCGCTTCTGGAAAGGCTGCCCGCGGTCCGCGGCCGGCTTACCGAAGGTGCGAGCCTTGCCAAAGTCACCTGGTTCCGCGTCGGCGGTCCGGCGGAGGTCCTGTTCAAGCCCGCCGATGTCGCCGATCTGCAGGCCTTCCTCGCCGGCTGCCCGCAGGATGTTGCCATCACAATGCTCGGCGTCGGGTCCAACCTGCTGGTGCGCGATGGCGGCATTCCGGGCGTCGTCATCCGCTTAGGGAGAGCCTTTGCCGAGATTCGTACCGAAGGTACGCATGTCTATGCCGGTGCTGCAGCACTCGATCTCAACGTGGCGCTTGCCGCTCGCGCCGCCGGCATCGGTGGCCTCGAATTCCTCTCCGGCATTCCGGGCACGATCGGTGGCGCCTGCCGCATGAATGCCGGCGCTTATGGCAGCGATCTGGCGGCCGTTTTCGTCGGCGCGACTGCACTTGACCGCAAGGGCGTGCTGCATCGGCTCGACAAGGATGGCATGGGCTTCACCTATCGTCACAGCGCCGTGCCGGATGACTGGATTTTCTGCGGGGCCGAACTTGCCGGCCAGGCGGGCGATGCCGCTGCCATTCAGCAGCGTCTCAACGAGATCCAGGCGGCGCGCGAGGAGAGCCAGCCGGTGCGGGCACGGACGGGCGGCAGCACTTTCGTCAATCCAGTGGGTGGCAAGGCCTGGCAATTGGTCGATCAGGCCGGTTGCCGTGGCCTCACGCTGGGTGGAGCCATGGTGTCGGAGAAGCATTGCAACTTCCTCATCAACACCGGCAATGCCACTGCTGCCGAGATCGAAACACTGGGTGAGATGGTGCGTCGCCGCGTCAAGGAAACCAGCGGCATCGAACTCGCCTGGGAAATCAAGCGCATTGGCGTGCCGGCGGATTCTCCGCTGGCGATCGCCGCCAAGTCTGAAGCGTAAACGGAGTATCTGAGAGTATGAAGCGCGTCACGGTCCTGATGGGTGGTTTGTCGGCAGAGCGCGAGGTCTCCCTGGCCTCCGGCGCCAATTGTGCGGCAGCACTTAAGGAGGCGGGCTATGTCGTCGAGACGCTCGATGCGGGCGCCGACCTCGGCAGCGTCATCGCGCAGTTGAAGGCGCAGAAGCCGGACGTCGTCTTCAATGCCCTTCATGGGCGCTTCGGCGAGGACGGCAATATCCAGGGTGTCCTCAACCTGCTGAAGATCCCCTATACCCATTCCGGCCTGATGGCCTCGGCGCTGGCCATGGACAAGCCGGTAGCCAAGCGCCTGTTCGTTGCCGCCGGTCTCCGCGTGCCGGAAGGCAAGCTGCTGACCAGGGCCGAAGTGGTGGCGGGCGATCCGATGCCGCGTCCCTATGTCGTGAAGCCGTTCAACGAAGGCTCCAGTGTCGGCGTCACCATCATCAAAGAAGGCGACAATGCCAAGCCCTTCGCCGGCATCGACTGGCCGTTCGGCGACATGGTGCTGGCGGAACGCTTTGTCCCGGGCCGCGAACTGACCTGTGGCGTCATGGGCGACAAGGCGATGGCGGTGACGGAGCTGCGTCCCAAATCGGGCTTCTACGACTACGCCAACAAATATACGGGCGGTCGCACCGAGCATCTCATTCCGGCGCCGCTTCCCACCGAGGTTTATGCTGAAATCCAGCGCATGGCGGTGGCGGCGCATCAGGCCTTGGGTTGCCGCGGCGTGTCGCGCTCCGATTTCCGCTATGACGACACGGGTGCTGGCGGAATCGCCAACGTCTACATCCTGGAGACCAACACGCAGCCGGGTATGACGGAGCTCAGCCTGGTGCCGGAAATGGCGCGGCATGCCGGTATTTCCTATCCCGAACTTGTTTCCTGGATGGTGGAGCACGCTGAATGCGACGCGTAAGCGCTCATAGGGGTGCTGCTGCCGCCACGCTGCCCTTGGCGGGCGGTGTGCTGCGCAAGCGCCAGGTGAGCGCTACGCAGCGCGTGCCGGTACGCAAGCGCCCGCGTTCGGCACTTGAGCGTCACCTGGCCACCTGGGGTCTGATCCTGGGCATCAGCACTGCTGTGGGCGGCGTCGGTTATTGGAGCTTTGCCAGCGGCTGGATCGGTTATCTCAGCGCAGCGACGAGCGCGCACTTCGTCTCCGCGACGGCCGATGCCGGCTATGCGCTGGCGACGCTCGAAGTCGACGGGCGCAAGGAAACGCCCAAGCAGGACATCATGCTGGCTCTGGGCGCGATGAAGGGCGACCCGATCCTCGACATTGACCTTGAAGCGGCGCGCCAACGTATCGTCGACCTGCCCTGGGTTACCTCGGCGGTGGTCGAGCGGCGTTTGCCGGGAACCTTGCGGGTGACGCTGACCGAAGCGGAACCCCTGGCCCTGTGGCAGAAGAAGGGCGACTTCTATCTGGTCAGTCGGACCGGCGACGTGCTGGCTGTGAAGGATGTGGCGCGCTTCGGCAAGCTGCCGGTCATCGTCGGCGATGCGGCGCCGCAAAAGGCCGGCGATCTATTTGCCATGCTGGCCCTCGAACCCACATTGCAGAAGCGCGTCACCGCGGCCGTCCTCGTCGGCAATCGCCGGTGGAACCTGCGTCTCGACAACGGCGTCGACGTGAAGCTGCCGGAAGTGAATGCCGCTGCGGCCTGGGCGCGTTTTGCCGGCCTTGAGCGGCAGCATCATCTGCTCGACAAGGATATCAGCATCGTCGACCTCCGGCAGGACGACAAGCTCGTGGTGCGCCAGGCGCATCCGGCGACGTCCGGTCAAGACGAAGGCGCAGAAGGCGGTGCGAACAAGAAAACCGACAAGACCGCGCCCGGAATCAACCCCGTGCTGACGCCCGTTTCGGCGCCGGCCGCCAAGAACAACGCGACCTGAAGGGCGACAAGGCAAGAAAGATGAAGAAGCCACGCATCGCGCCCAAGAACGGATTGATCGCCGCCATCGATGTCGGCAGCAGCAAGATCTGCTGCTTCATCGCGCGCGTCGCCGATGATGGCCGTCCCAATGTCGTCGGCATCGGTCATCAGGTTTCGCGCGGCGTTCGTGCCGGCACCATCGTCGACATGGAACAGGCCGAAATGGCCGTTCTTTCCACGGTGCATGCCGCTGAACAGATGGCCGGCGAGACGATCCAGGAAGTGGTGCTCAATCTCTCCGGCGGGTATCCGGCATCGCAGACGGTCGGCGTCGAAGTGCCGCTCTCGGGCCGCGAAGTGGCCGAGCATGATCTCGAACGCGTGCTGATGCATGGCAGTCAGATCAACGGCAATGCCGAGCGGCGCCTCATCCATTCGATTCCGGTTGGCTATTCGATCGACGGCTCCAAGGGCATTCGCGATCCGCGCGGCATGTTCGGCGAGCGACTCGGTGTCGACATGCATGTCATCACCGCAGCTGCCGGTGCCGTGCGCAACCTCACCAATTGTGTCGCGAAATGTCACCTCGATATCAAGGCACTCGTGGTATCGCCTTTCGCCTCGGGTCTTTCGACTCTGGTGGATGACGAAATGGATCTCGGCGTCACGGTGATCGATATGGGGGCTGGTACCACCTCGCTCGCCGTCTTCTTCGATGGCCACGTCGTCTATACCGACTCGGTGCCGATCGGCGGTGGCCACGTCACCAACGATATCGCCCGTGGTCTTTCCACGCCGCTCACCCATGCCGAGCGCATGAAGACGCTCTATGGCAATTGCCTGGCGACCCCGGCCGACGAGCGCGAGATCATCCAGGTGCCGCAGGTGGGCGAAGAGGAAAATGGCCTGATGAACGCCATTCCGCGCTCGATCCTGATCGGCATCATCCAGCCGCGCCTCGAAGAGACCTTCGAACTGGTGCGCTCGCGCCTGGAAAGCTCCGGCTTCGACAAGGTGGCCGGCCGCCGCGTCGTGCTCACCGGCGGTGCCAGCCAGCTTTCGGGCGTGCGCGAACTCTCGGCGCTCGTTCTCGACAAACAAGTGCGCATGGGCAGGCCCTTGCGCATTCATGGCCTGGCCGACGCCACCAATGGCCCGGCCTTTGCCACGGCGACCGGCCTGCTCTCTTACGCCCTCGAAACCGATGCCGAGGTCATGCGCCCCGGCAAAGCCCGCGAACAGGCGTCGACCGGCTTTATCGGCCGTTTCGGCACCTGGCTAAAAGACAATTTCTGATCATGCGTACGGAATAAGCGAACTCAAAAAGGAGGCACCTCAATGTCACTCAATCTTTCTCTGCCCCAAGATCCATTCGACATCCGCCCGAAGATCACGGTGATCGGCGTCGGCGGTGCCGGCGGCAATGCCGTTTCCAACATGATCCGTTCGAAGCTGGAAGGCGTCGAATTCATGGTGGCCAACACCGATGCCCAGGCCTTGCAGCAATCACTCTGCGAACGCCGCATCCAGCTCGGCTCAACCGTGACCAAAGGGCTCGGCGCCGGTGCGCGCCCGGATATCGGCCGCGCTTCGGCCGAAGAGGCCGTGCGTGAAATCGCCGAACAGCTGGCCGGTTCCAACATGGCCTTCATCACCGCCGGTATGGGCGGCGGCACCGGTACGGGTGCGGCCCCCGTCGTGGCGCAGATCGCTCGCGAGCAGGGCATCCTCACCGTCGGCGTGGTGACGAAGCCGTTCCATTTCGAAGGTGCCCACCGCATGCGTTTGGCGGAATCGGGTATCCAGGAATTGCAGCAATATGTCGACACGCTGATCATCATTCCGAACCAGAACCTGTTCCGCATCGCCAATGAAAAGACCACCTTCGCCGACGCCTTCAAGATGGCCGACGAAGTGCTCTATTCGGGTGTCCGCGGCGTCACCGATCTCATGGTCATGCCGGGCCTCATCAATCTTGATTTCGCGGATATCCGCGCCGTCATGAGCGAGATGGGCAAGGCGATGATGGGTACCGGCGAAGCGACCGGCGAAAACCGCGCCATTGCCGCGGCCGAGGCCGCCATCTCCAACCCGCTCCTCGATGAAGTCAGCATGAAGGGCGCGCGCGGTGTCCTCATCAACATCACCGGCGGCATGGACATGACCCTGTTCGAAGTCGACGAAGCGGCCAACCGCATTCGCGACGAGGTCGACCCGGACGCCAACATTATCTTCGGTTCGACCTTCGACCAGGCGCTCGACGGCAAGATCCGCATCTCGGTGGTGGCGACGGGTATCGAATCCATCGCTCAGGTGCAGCCGCGCGGCAACAGCATGGGCGGCGGCCTCTCCATCGTCGCTCGCAACCCGAACCCGCAGCCCGGTGGCTATGCCGCCGACGATCGTGGTGGTCGGATCGATGCCGTGGCGAGCAGCCCGCTCACCGCGCAGTCGATCGGCGTCCAGGCGGTCACCGCCTCGGCCGCCCAGCGCGGCATGTCCATGGGCCAGCCGCAGATGGGCCACACCAGCATGATGACGCCGACCATGGGTGCTACCGCCCTGCAGGCGCAGCCGGCGCGGCCGATCCTGCGTGACGAGATGGCGGCATTGGAAGGCATCACCCAGAAGTCGGTCGAACGTCCGGCCGAACGTCAGTCGGCCGGCGGTTTCCAGGGCGGGAACTTCGTGGCCCCGCCGGCGATGGAAGCTCGTTCGCAGCCGACCGTGTCGCAGCCGGTCGTGCAGCCGGCCTCGACGCTTGGCAGCAATCCCGGCATCACCTTGTCGGTGAAGGCGGCGGCTGAGCAGCCGCGTGCGGCGGAACCGGTGGCGCCCCAGGCGCTACAGGCGCCGATGTCTGCGCAAGGCGAAGTCCGCAAGAAGGCGCCGACCTTGTTCGAAAAGATGACCAGCCGCTTTGCCGGTCAGAACAAGGCCGCGGGTCTGCCGGGCCGTGAAACGGTGCCGGGCGGCGTGCAGCGTCCCGAACCGCGCGTTTCCCGCCAGGAACCGCAGCAGCCGGTGCAGCCTTCGCTCAATCTCGACCCGACCGACCGGCTGACCCAGAACCGCCAGGAAGAAGAAATGCTCGACATTCCGGCTTTCCTGCGTCGCCAGGCGAACTGAGTCGGATCGTGGTTTAAGGGTGCCGCTTCGGCGGCCCCTTCTGAGGTGCCTATAAACTGATCAGGGCCTGGGTGGCGAAAGCTGCCCGGGCCCCTTTTTTCTCGCCCATAACAATCACTTGGGCAAAGCCGCCCCGTTGCACCCTTGTACTTGAGCGGGAGCCGCCAGCCGCCTATAGTCGACCCGCTTCGGCCCGGGGAACAGGTATAAATGGCGACTCGAAACGATTATAAATCAAGCGCTTGGACGTATGGCAGCGCCAGACTCCTGGCGGCGGTCTTCGCCGGTTGCCTGATGGCCGCCTGCTCCAGCCCCGAACCGGAGATCCCAGAGACGCCGGTCGAGATCCTTTACAACAATGCCAAGGACGCGCTGCAGACCGGGGAGACCCGCAAGGCGGCAAAGCTGTTCGACGAGGTCGAACGCCAGCATCCCTATTCGAAATGGGCGACGCAGGCGCAGCTGATGTCGGCCTATGCCTATTATCTCGTCGACGCCTATGACGACGCCATTCCGGCGCTGGAACGATTCATCGAACTGCATCCGGGCAATCGCAGCGCGGCCTATGCCTTTTATCTGCGCGCGCTGTGCTATTACGAGCAGATCGAAGACGTGACGCGCGACCAGGGCAATACCGAACAGGCGCAGCGATCACTCTCCGACGTCGTCGCACGTTTCCCCAATACGCCCTATTCGCGTGACGCCACGGTGAAGCTCGACTTGGTGCGCGACCACCTCGCCGGCAAGGAAATGGATGTCGGCCGTTATTATCAGGTTCGCGGCCAGTATCTGGCGGCGATCAATCGCTTCAAGACAGTGGTCGACAAGTTCCAGACCACCAGCCATGTGCCGGAAGCGCTTGAGCGCCTGACCGAATCCTATGTGGCGCTCGGTGTGTTTGCGGAGGCGCAGAAGGCGACGGCCGTCCTCGGCTTCAACTATCCCGGCTCGCCCTGGTACCAGGATGCCTACAGTCTCCTCAACAGCAAGGGCCTGACCCCAGAGGGGAACGAAGTTGAGCCGCCGATTGCCTTGGTCGATCCCAGCGCGGTCAAGGGGACCGAACCCGCACCTGCGGTCGAACCGATGGCAGCGCCGCCATCCGACATCGCCCCGGCCCCGGACGCCGTCCCAGTTGACCCAGTGACCGGCTTGCCCTTGCCGGATCAAGCGGCTCCGGCCGTTTCCGCGCCGGTGCCTTCAACTGATGGCCCGGCACTGTCGACCAATTCGGCCGAAGATCTGATGGCACCCGAACCGGGCAGCGAGCCGAGCGGCGAGCAGGTCCTGATCCCGCTGGGCGACGCCCCAGCGCCGCAATAACGCGGAACGGGCGGGCCATGCTGGTCGGCCTCACCATCAACAATGTCGTCCTCATCGAAAGGCTCGAACTCGCCTTCGCACCGGGCTTAACCGTGCTTACCGGCGAAACCGGTGCCGGCAAATCGATCCTGCTGGATGCGCTTGGCCTGGCGCTGGGCGCGCGGGCGGAAAGTGGTCTGGTCCGTGCCGGAGCCGCCCACGCCATGGTGACGGCCGAGTTCCACCTGCCGCGCGATCACGAGGCGCTGGCCCTGCTCGACGAACAAGGGATCGAGCGCGATGAAAACCTCATCCTTCGGCGCCAACTGGGCAGCGATGGCCGCAGCCGCGCCTTCGTCAACGACCAGCCGGTCAGCGTCGCCTTCTTGAAATCCCTGGGTGAACATCTCATCGAGATCGAAGGCCAGTTCGAATCCCACGGTCTGCTCGACCCGGCGACCCATCGCGACCTGCTCGATGGCTTCGGCGGGCACCGGGCTGAATTGACCAAGACAGCGAGTGCCTATCGTGATTGGCGAAGTGCCGAAACGGCGCTGGCCGAGGCGCAAGCAATCCTCGAAAAGGCACGCGCAGATGAAGACTTCCTGCGCCATGCGGTGGCCGAGCTTGAATTGGCCGATCCGCAGCCGGAAGAGGAGACGAAGCTTGCCATGGAGCGGCAATTGCTGCTTTCCGGCGCGCAGGTGATCGAGGCGGTCAATGCCGCGCATCAGGATCTCGCCGGGGACCGCGGTGCGGATCGCGCGCTCATCGCGGCCGAACGCCGCTTGCAGCGCTTGGCTGACAAGCTTGGCGAAGCCCTGGGCGCGGAACTCGCGGCCATCAGCGGCTCGCTGGAGCGGGCCGGGGTTGAATTGCGAGACGCCATCGCCGGCATCCAGGCCCTCCAATCCTCGCTCGACGCCGATCCGGCGCGCCTCGAACGGGTCGAGGAACGTCTGCATCTGCTGCGCGATCTGGGGCGCAAGCACCGCGTGCGCGCCGATGCGCTGCCTGAATTGCTGGCCGATCTTGCCGCAAGATTGCAGCTGATCGACGGCAAGAGTGGAGATATCGCCGGCCTGACCGCCAAGGCGGCTGAGACGCGCAAAGCCTATCTCGCGGCGGCGGGTGCCTTGACTCAGGCGCGCCAGAAGGCCGCAAAGATTCTTGATGCCGCGGTGGCCAAGGAATTGGCGCCGCTGAAGCTCGAAAAGGCACGCTTTGCGACGCGGATCGAGGCGCTCTCCGATGCGCAGCTCGGCGAAAGTGGCGCCGACCGCATCGCCTTCGAAGTTGCGACCAATCCCGGCGCGGAACCCGGGCCGATCCAGCGCATCGCCTCCGGCGGCGAACTCGCACGCTTCATGCTGGCGCTCAAGGTTTCGCTTTCACGTGCTCAGCCTGTGCCGACCCTGGTCTTCGACGAAGTCGATGCCGGCATCGGCGGCGCAACGGCGGCTGCGGTGGGCGAGCGGTTGAAGCGCCTCGCTGATCAATTGCAGGTCCTGGTCATCACCCATTCGCCGCAGGTGGCGGCCCTCGGCGCGCAGCATTGGCGGGTCGAAAAGAAAGTGGCCAAGGGCGTTACCTCGACAACGGTAGCAACACTTCCCCAGGAAGCCCGGCGCGAGGAAATCGCCCGCATGCTCTCCGGCGCTACGATCAGCGATGAAGCGCGAGCCGCCGCCGACAAGCTGCTGAAGGGGGCTGCGTGAGCAGGTCGCGAAAGACCGCGCCGGAGCAGAAGCCGGTCGAGGACCTCAACCGGATGGAAGCAGCGTTCGAACTGGCGCATCTGGCCAAGGAGATCGCGCATCACCGGGCGCTCTACTATCAGAAAGATGCTCCCCAAATCACCGATGCTGCATTCGACGCGCTGATGCAGCGCAACGAGGCGATCGAGCGGCGCTTTCCTCAGTTGAAGCTGGCGGATTCGCCCACCGACAAGGTCGGTGCCGAGCCGGCGCAGGGATTTGCCAAGGTGCCACATCTGGTGCCGATGCTTTCACTCGACAACGCTTTTGCCGCCGAAGACGTGACGGATTTTGTCGATCGCATCCGCCGGTTCCTCGGCCTTCCAGCCGGGACACCAGTGCCGCTTGCAGCCGAGCCGAAAATCGACGGCCTCTCCGCCAACCTTCTCTATGAAGACGGAGCTTTCGTGCGGGGTGCCACCCGCGGCGATGGCGCGGTGGGCGAGGATATCACGGCCAACCTGAAGCATGTCGCCGGCCTGCCGCTGCGCCTCAAGGACGGAAATCATCCGACGCGCATCGAGATCCGCGGCGAAGTCTATATGTCGAAAGCGGGCTTCCTGAAGCTCAATGAAGCACGAGAGAAGGCCGGTGAACCGCTCTTTGCCAACCCGCGCAATGCCGCCGCCGGTTCCCTGCGCCAGCTCGACGCCGGCATCACCAAGTCGCGGCCGTTGAAGTTCTTCGCCTATGCCTTTGGCGCTGTCGAGGGGTTGAAGAGCCGCCCGGACAGCCAGCATGCGCTCAACGATCAGCTGCTCGCCTGGGGATTCGACGTCAATCCACGCCGGCGCGTGACACACGACCTTGCCGAGACATTGGCATTCTATGAATCGGTCCAGAATGACCGCGCGACGCTCGACTATGATATCGATGGTGTCGTCTACAAGGTTGACCGGGTTGATTGGCAGGAACGCCTCGGCTTCATCGGGCGCGCACCGCGCTGGGCCATCGCGCACAAATTTCCGGCCGAACAGGCCAATACCGTCTTGAAGGCGATTACCATCCAGGTCGGTCGCACGGGCGTGCTGACGCCAGTTGCGGAACTGGAACCCGTCAATGTCGGCGGTGTCATGGTGTCGCGCGCAACCTTGCATAACGAGGACGAGATTGCGCGCAAGGACATCCGCGTCGGCGATCGTGTCATCGTGCAGCGTGCCGGCGATGTCATTCCGCAGATCGTTGCCGTGCTCGATCCGGATCGCAAGGACCGATCCAGGCCCTACCAACTGCCTCACAAATGCCCCGTCTGCGGCAGCCATGCCGTGCGGGAGGAGGGCGAGGTGGCGCGCCGTTGTACCGGCGGCCTCATTTGTGCGGCCCAGGCCGTCGAGCGCCTGCGGCATTTCGTTTCGCGCATGGCCTTCGACATCGACGGGCTGGGCGGCAAGCATATCGAGGCGTTTTTTGCCGACGGGCTCATCAAATCGCCGGCCGATCTTTTCCGCCTTGAGGCGAAGCGAGACGTTCTTTTGCAGCGGGAAGGCTGGGGCGAGCTTTCAGTCGACAACCTGCTGCGCGCCATTGAGGCGCGCCGGCAGATCTCGCTTGAGCGGTTCATCTATGCGCTGGGCATTCCGCAGATCGGCGAGGAAACGGCCAAGCTGCTCGCTCGCCACTATCTGACGCTGGATGCCTGGCGTGAGGCAATGATCGCCGCCAAGGACGAGGAAAGCGCTGCTTATCAGGATCTCGCCACGATCGGGCGGATCGGCCCGTCGATCCGCGCCGATCTCATCGATTTCTTCGACGAGGCGCATAACCGTGCGGTGGTCAAGGATCTGGCCGGCTTCGTCTCGGTGCAGCCCTTTGTTCCACCCAAGGTCGGGGATTCAAAGATTGCCGGCAAGACGGTGGTTTTCACCGGCGCTTTGGAACGCATGACCCGCAACGAGGCCAAGGCCAAGGCAGAAAGCCTGGGGGCCAAGGTCGCCGGCTCGGTCTCCAAGAACACCGATTATCTGATCGCGGGAGCAGATGCGGGCTCAAAAGCAAGCAAGGCGCGCGAGCTTGGCATTGTGGTATTGTCCGAACAGGAGTGGTTGGATCTGATCGGGGGCTAGGCTGTTTCGTGATCGACCGGAATGACATCAGATCATCTCATGTCCTTGCCGGCTACGATTACTGGCTTGCCAAGCGACGCGCCCTGGCCGATCCATCTTTGCTTCCTCATCGCCGCGACTTCGATCCCCTCATCGAAATGCCGCGCCTGGCTCCTCGTCTGATGCTGATGGATGTCCGGCGCGACCCGCTCGACTTCCGCTATCGGCTGGTCGGCACGGCTTTGCGGCGACACATGGCTACCGATTGGACGGGGCGCTGGCTCAGCGACATACCCTTCCAGCGGCCAGGTTCGACCGTCTGGGAGAACAACCTCGCGGTGATACGCACACGTAGCCCATTGCTGGCGCGTCCACCCTATATCGGCCCACACCGGGATTTTCTCTTCGTCGAAAGCATCATCCTGCCGCTGGCCGGCGACGATCAGGAGGTCGATATGCTGATGTTCGCCGTCGATTTCATTGGCGCAGCGGAAATGGCATCGCATGCGCCCAGCACCGCGGACCTGGTGAAGAAGTAGTCGCCATCGCCTGAGATGCTGGGGGAAGTGGCCGGCGAATTTCAGGCGAGATCAGTTGCCGGTGTTCTGCTCGGCCTGGTTCGTGGCGTTCTGCACCGTGACGCCGATCAGGGCAAAGACCTTGTTGAGGCCGTTGCCCGAGACCTGCGTCCCGACATAGAGGGCCAGGGCGAGGAGGCCGGCAATGACGCCATACTCGATGCTCGTGGCGCCAAGTTCCGACAGGCAAAGGCGCCGCCGCGTCCCGCTGGTTGCCAGCTTTGACGCGTCGGCAGGGCCGGGCCGTCCGGGCTCATTCTCTTCCAACGGCACAATGCTCCTGTTGTTTGCGGCTCTTCGTGAACCAGGTAACCGGTGCGTCTCTGTTAGGAAATAATAACATGCCCCCCCCGGTAGCCGTAACGCAATTCGGCCTATTCAGGCCCGCCGCCACTGCTTCACTTGATCGAGCAGCGCACGTGCACGAATCTTGTGGGGGCCATAATCCTCGATCCCGATGAACTGGCTGACTTCTGCGGATCCTTTGGTGAGTGGCCAGATGCCGTACTCGTAAGAAAACGCGCTGCCGGAGAGAGTTTTTACCGTACTCACACCATAGACGGGCCTCGCTGTCTGGGCACACAGGCGATAGTGATCCATCCAGGCTTCTTCATCGCCGGCGGGAATCAGTTCATCGAGATAGCAGCCGGCGAAATCCATTCCCGCGATCTGCACCACTTCGGTGCCGAGCAGCCGATAGCGGACGCGAAAAGGGCGGATAAGCTCCGAGATGAGAACATACGGTAACAGCTGGGAAATTTCCGCTGGATCGAGGTCGGCGCGGTCGGGCAATGGGCGTGATCCAGCCTTGGCATGCCACCAGGCATCGAGTGCCTGGACGCGCTGCGATGTCGACCTGCTGATGTCCTGCCACGCGGTCATCCGGCCTCCGGATGTTGCCTGTCTGAACATTAGAATAGGGCCAACCTCTCACAACCGAAAGGGATACATCGAAATGAGAGGCATGGCTGTTGGCAAGCAGCGGTCGATGCCGCGCATTTTCGGAAAATCTAACGATTCTGCCGTAGAGCTGGCGATACATGCCAGGGGAGTGATGGTGCCGCCTCGCGGACTTGAACCGCGGACCTACTGATTACGAATCAGTTGCTCTACCGCTGAGCTAAGGCGGCGCCGGGCCGTGACACCGAGTCTGAATCCAACCGGTTGGCGCGGGCCGGAAGCTAGTTTATCAGCCGGGCCGCGTCAACTGATGCAGCACCGGAATTCGCCGAGGCGTCGGCCTTGCCCGCCGGCCCGCCAGAGCCTGGCAAAACGTCAATTTCTTTTGTGCGATCAAGGGGATCGCCAGCACCAGGAACGATCACGCTGAGGGCCAGGGCGTTGCCACCCAAGCGGGTCGCTGCCGGATGGCGCCATTCCAGACTGTCGATGGCCTGGCATTGCGGGCAGACCAGCTGCCAGTGACCACTCTCCGGCCCGGCTTCGCCGCGATGGCCGCATTGCCGGCAGAGCCACGAAGCGTCGGGCCGGGCCGAACTGGCCGCATCCAGCCAGCGCCGGGACGCGGCCGGGTCGTGCCGCTCGCGGTCTTCGAGCTGCGCCATGGCACGGCAGGTCGAGCGGCTGGGCCCTCCCAGATGCTCGGTCTCGAAGGCGACCAATTGGTCGATATGGCGCCGGGCTTCGCCCCAGAGCTCGGCGGCCAGGTCCGCCTCTGCCAGAATGCGATGGCTTTCGGCATGGTCCGGGTTCTGCTTCTGCAAGCGCTCCAGGCGCTGCGTGCGCTCCAGGGGCTTCTCGTTTTCGCCCAATGTCAAATAGAGCTCGCCCAACGTCTCATGCGGGTGACTGTCCCAGATCTGTTCGATGAGGCGCATCGCTTCCTTGCGTTTGCCCATCCGCAGCAGCAGGCGCACCAGCACAAAGCGCGCGGGCGCAAAATCGCCAGACAGTTTGACTGCTTCCCGCGCCGCACTGAGGGCGACGTCATTTGAGACATCGGTGCCACCGACGATCAAGGCCTGTCGCGCCTTTTCGGTGAGCAGGGCTGCGCGGCGGCGTTGGCCATGGCGGGCATCGAGCGCACCGGCGCGAACCAGTGCCTTCAGGCTTTCATCGGCAGAGTCGAAACGCCCGGCCTTGGCCTGCAGCCGCAACGCGGTCTCGGCCGCCCATTGGGCATGTGGATTGGCGGCAAGGGCCCGCTCGGCCAAGCGGCGCGCCTCGGTCTCGTTGCCTTCCTTGAGGGCGCTCAGGGCAAGGCCGCGAAGGCCCAGAATGGCTGTTTCCGGCGTTTCCGCCAGCGCCTTGAAATGAGCGTGGGCGGCCGTCTCGTCGCCTTCCAATTGGGCAGCCTGCGCCGCCAGCAGGCGGGTGATCGGGGGTTCCTTGCCGCGCTGGACGAGCAGCTTGCGCGCCATCACCGATAGGCGTTTGGCTTCCCGCGCATCGCCAGCCGCTGCGGCGGCGAGACCGCGCGTGAGGACCTGATAACCCTTGGCCTCGCGTGCGGCACCGCGCATCGCGCCGACGTTGCTGGGGATGGCAATGACACGCATCATGAGGCGGCCAATCACGTAGAGGACTGCCAGGAAAAGCAGCGACCCCAACAGCGCCAGTGCAACGGGGTGCAAATCAATGCGATAACCGAACCACGTCAGCGACAGATTTCCTGGGTGGCTGGCGAGACCCCACGCGACAAGAATAACCGCGGTGAGCTTAATGAAGAACCAGAGGACTCGGAAGAAGGTCATGACCTGCTCCGCCTCAGTTCGAGGGTTCGGTCTGGGCGCCTGCGCCGGCGTCAGCCGCCGGCGTCAGAGCTTCGACCGAGAGTGTTGCAAGCTGTGTGGCGGCGGCGTCTACGGCGAGGCGTGCTTCGGCGCGGGTGAGCCAAGCCTTGGCCATGTCGGCCGACTGGCCGCCGAGGCCCTTCACTTCCGTCACGGCCGCGCCAAGATCGCCATCGCCAAGCCGCATTTCAGCGCGGGCAAGATGCGCCAGCGCCGTATCACCTTCGACCTCGCCCACCGGTCGCACGGTCACCAATTCGGAGAGGCGACCGAGCGTCTTTTGTAGCCACGAGCTTTCAGCGCCAAGCGCCGCGCCGGCTGCGTCGGCCGAGGCAGCCTGAGCGATGCCCGCAGCGGGGAACTCGGCCTGCAGCTGTGAGAGCGTCGGCGCACCTTCATTCGCCAGCGGCTTCAAGCCCTCAAGAGCGGGGGCGAGCTTGGCGGCAAGGTCGGCATCGGCACGGCCAAGATCCTCGGCCGCCGCAAGCTCGGCCGCAAAGGGCGCTGAACCGGATAGGGCACCGCGCAGCTGACCGAGTGCGAGGACCAGGGCCGCGGCACGCTGGCGCTTCAGCACCGCATCCGCCTTTGCCTCGCTGATTTCATTGAGGCTGGTACCAAGCGATTTCGCCTGCGCTTCCAGTTCCGCCAGACGATCGCCCAGCGCCGCGACATTGTCGAGCTTGGCCTTCGCGGTTTCGATCTCCGCCTTCTGGGTTGCCGTCTCGCTGCTCAGGAAGTCGAGCCGCGTGGTGGTATCGCCGAGAGCGGCGAATTTGCCTTCAAGCTCCGCAATCCGGCTAGTCAAGGCATCGACGTCCATGGCCGGTGCCGCGGCATCTGTCGACGGGGCCGCGAGTTCGGCCGGCGCCTGTTCCGCCACCGGTAAATTCTTCAGCTTGTCTTCGAGGGCTGCCAGGCGCATCTCGATCGGGCCGAGGTCGACGGGTGTGGTCGTGTCGGGGGTGATGCCGCTCGCCTGTGCCAGCTGGTCCTTCCAATTGGTTATCTCGGCCTGCAATGCCTCGATATTCTGGCGCGCTTCCGTATCGACCGCCTGTCGGCTCGACATTTGCTGCTTCAGGCTTGCCAGTTCCTCGCTGATGGCTGCCAGCGTGGCGCCGTCCTGGCTGGCGGAGATCGGCAGATAAGGGCGCCAGTAGGGCTCGGCCACCACCATGCCGGCGCCGGCAACGGCACCGGCGAGAAGGCCGATGATCAAGCTGCCGCCGCGTCCGCCGCTGGCCGGCTTCGGCATGGCCGCGACGATGGCGGCACCGGCGGCCGCATCGCTCGCCGCCGCCGCGCGCATCTCGTCATTGATGCCGGCACCGGAGCGACCGGGTTCCGTTGCCGGGTCCGCGTTGGGACCCTCCGCTGGATTCGACATCTCCGCCTCTCTCCTTTGTTGCTCCTCGGTGACGAGGGCCAACAGTGATGATGTGTCGGGACGCGTAGCGATCTCGATGCGTCGCCAATCCAAATCCTTTACCTCGCGGGCCACCGCCGCACTGAGGCACAGCGCCGTGACGCGGCTGAGACCTTCGCCGCCCGCATCGGGTTGCTGGCTGCCGCGCCACAATTGCACAAAGGTGCGCGCCGAGCGCGGCGAGAAGAGGGCAATGGCATCGATGCCGCCCAGCCGCAGGTTCATCAACGTACTCGGCGAAAGCTCGCTCGCCGGCACGGCATCATATAGGGCGACGCGCTTCACCGTGAAGCCGGAAGCTTCCAATTGCCCCTTGAGGTCGCCGGCAAGGCTGGAGCCCGCGGCATGCAACAGTGCACCGTCGGCCGGATTGAGGCGGTCCGCGACCAGGGTAGCAAGGCTGTCCACGTCGCCGCTGGCGCTTTCGACAGTGACAAATCCGAGCGAACGCGCGGTCACTGCCGACGCATCGCCCACGGCGAAGACCTTGAGGTCACGGCGCGCATGGATCGCTGCGAAACAGCGCACGCCATTAGCGCTGGTGAAAAGGAGCGCCTGCACACCGCCCAGATCGATCTCGGGGACGGTGATCGGCTGGATGCGCAGCAACGGTTCGACCGTAACCTCAATGTCGCGCGCGGCCAAGGCCGCGGCGAAGCTGTCAGCATCTTCCCTGGGTCGCGTGATGAGAATGCGCATGGGGAGGAAGTTAAGCCAGGAAATCGGGCCCGGCTAGTGACTTCAGGGCGCACCCCGAGTCGCGGCCGAGGCGTTCCGCATCCGCCACTGGCCCGCTGCGTTCATCGCGGTGAAGACTGGTGCCGTCGGGCTTGGCGACCAGGGCGCGCAAATGCAGCCGGCCGTCGGGTGTCAGTTCGGCATAGGCGGCAATCGGCGTGCGGCAGGAACCTTCCAATTCGGCAAGGCAGGCACGTTCCGCCGTTACCGCTGCTGCGGTTGCGGCATGATGCAGCGGTGTCAGAAAATCCCGCATGCGGCGATCGGTCGCGCGAATTTCCAGGCCGATGGCCCCTTGTGCCACTGCCGGCAACATTTCCGTCATGTCGAGGATCGCGGTCGCGACATCCGCTTTGTCCAGGCGCTTCAGTCCGGCCAGCGCCAGCAGGGTTGCGTCGGCATCGCCCTTGGCCAGCTTGTTGAGCCGCGTGCCGACATTGCCTCGCAAGGTCACAACCTTGAGGTCGGGCCGCAGGGCCAGGAGCTGCGCCTGGCGCCGCAGCGAGGCCGAGCCGATCACGGCCCCCCGCGGCAGGTCGGCAATGCTGCTGCCCCTGCTGCTGATGAGTACGTCGCGCGGATCCTCGCGCTTCAACAGGCAGGCGATCTCGAGCCCCTCCGGCAACTGGGTCGGCACGTCCTTCATGGAGTGCACGGCGACATCGATCCGCCCGTCCGCCAGGGCTTCCTCGATCTCCTTGGTGAACAATCCCTTGCCGCCGATTTCCGACAGGGCGCGGTCCTGGATCTGGTCGCCCGTGGTCTTGATGACGACGATTTCGACCGCACCGGGCGCCGCCAGCGCCGGATGGGCGGCGGCGAGGCCAGATTTGACCATTTCCGCCTGCGCCAATGCCAAGGGCGAGCCGCGCGTTCCGATACGAATGGCCGCCCGGGAAAGGGGGCTGCCGCCTTGGTTGATCCGATCTTCCGAACCGGCCATAACTACCTCGCTCTTGTTGGCCCTTTCCTAGCGGCCCTGCGGGGCGATTGCAAATGCCGGAATAGGCGCAAAATGGTCGTTTTGGGTATCGAATCATCCTGTGACGAAACGGCGGCGGCGATTGTCGCCGACGACCGGCGCATCCTGGCCGATACCATCTTCGCCCAGATCGCCGAACACACCCCCTTTGGCGGCGTGGTGCCCGAAATCGCCGCCCGGGCCCATCTCGATCATCTCGACGACACCATCGCTGCCGCCATGCGCCAGGCGGGCCTTGATTTCAAGGATCTCGACGGCATCGCGGTGACCGGGGGGCCGGGGCTCATCGGTGGCGTCATCGTTGGTGTCATGATGGCCAAGGCGATCGCCTTCGCCCACGGCAAGCCCTTCATTGCCGTCAACCACCTCGAAGGTCATGCCCTTACTGCGCGGCTCACCGACGCAGTCGCCTTCCCCTATCTGCTGCTGCTGGTTTCGGGCGGGCATTGCCAGCTGCTGGTGGTGGAAGGGGTGGGACGCTACCGCCGCCTCGGTGCCACCATCGACGATGCCGCCGGCGAGGCTTTTGACAAGGCGGCCAAGCTGATGGGCCTCGGCTTTCCCGGCGGCCCGGCCGTAGCCGCCGCGGCCGCCAAGGCAACAGCGCCGTTCCGCGATCTGCCGCGCCCGATGAAGGGACGGCCCGACTGCAATTTTTCCTTTTCCGGACTGAAGACAGCCTTGCGCCAGCGCGTCGATGCGCTGCGTGCCGCCGGTGCCTTCGACGACACGGCGCGGGCCGATCTTGCCGCCGGCTTCCAGCAGGCCGTGGTCGATTGTCTGATCGACCGCACCAGCCACGCTTTGGCGATGGCCAAGGCGGACCATCCAACGCTGAGTGCGCTGGTTGTGGCCGGTGGTGTCGCTGCCAATCAGCAACTCCGCGCCGCCTTGCAGGAACTGGCCGCCAAGCATGGCCTGCCCATCGTGGCGCCACCGCCGCGTCTTTGCACGGACAATGCTGCCATGATCGCCTGGGCCGGAATCGAACGGTTCCGCTTAGGCGAACTGAGCGATTTCGATTACGCGCCGCGTCCGCGCTGGCCGCTCGATTCCGCCGCATCCGCCTTGGCCGGCGCCGGCGTCAAAGCCTGACCCACCCCTCACAACCCAAGGAAACGACCATGGCCTTCATGATCTACTGCCTCGACAAAGCCAATCACGTGGAAACGCGTCTTGCCAATCGGCCGGCCCATGTCGAGCATCTGACCAAGTATGAAAACCATCTGATCTCGGCGGGGCCGCTCCTCACCGACGATGGCCAGACAATGATCGGCAGCCTGCTGGTCGTGGATTTTGCCGACCGTGCCGGCGTCGACGCCTTCCTCGCCGCTGATCCCTATACCAAGGCGGGCCTTTTTCAGTCGGTCACCATCAAGCCCTATCGCAACGTCTTCCCGCGCGCCGCACAATAGGAGCCGCCGCCATGAATTACTGGCTGGTGAAGTCCGAGCCCGTCAAATATGCCTGGGATCAGTTGGTCAAGGATGGGAAGACCTTCTGGAACGGTGTGCGCAACTATCAGGCGGCCAACAATCTGAAGGCGATGAAGAAAGGCGACCAGGCCTTCTTCTATCATTCCAACGAAGGCCTTGCCGTGGTCGGCATCTGCGAGATCGCGAAGGAATATTACCCGGACCACACCGATGAGAGCGGCAAATTCGGCATGGTCGACGTGAAACCGGTGCGGCCGCTGAAAAATCCGGTGACGCTGGCGGCAATCAAGGCAGAGGCAGACCTCGCCGACATCGCCCTCATTCGGCAATCAAGGCTTTCCGTCATGCCGATCACGCCGGCGCAATGGAAGCTGATCTGCAAGATGGGTGGTATTAAGCCCTGATATCTCAAGATGGCCGCGATCTCGCCATGATGCGGTCGCGCCGCCGCCCGGTTCCACAGCGACAAAGCCCCTGTTCATTTATCTGACAGGGGTTTTTCCATGACCGATTCAATACTCGAACCCGCACCCAGTCCCTGGATGCAGCGCTGGCGCGGCTCCGGC
Organism: Dongia sp.; assembly: GCF_041906375.1. Classification (GTDB taxonomy): domain Bacteria; phylum Pseudomonadota; class Alphaproteobacteria; order Dongiales; family Dongiaceae; genus Dongia. The sequence goes on from NZ_JAYRJJ010000001.1 coordinate 389,432, forward strand.
TTCGAGGCCGCCAAGCGCATCCTGTTCCTCAGCCTGTTGATCCTGCTGATGATGATACCTCTTGGCATGGTCGAAGGGGTGGTGCAGGAACGCAGCCAGCGCAAACAAGAGGTGATCGCCGAAGTCGGCGAGCAATGGGGCCCCTTGCAGGCGATCGGCGCGCCGATCCTCGTCATCCCATATGACATGCTGGAAATGCGGCCCAAGGCGGATGGCAGCGAAGTGCTCTCCCGCATGCGCCATTTTGCGACCTTTCTGCCTGCGAGCAGTGCCATCGACGCGTCGAGCAAGGTCGAGAAGCGTCACAAGAGCATCTATGAGGTGCTGGTCTATGGCGCCGAAATCACCGTCGACGGGCAATTCGAGGCACCTGATTTCCAGCGCTGGAACGTGCCGCCGGAACAGATCCATTGGAACGAGGCGAGCCTTGCCATTCTGCTGCCGGGTGCGCGGGCGTTGCAATCGATCGATCTGCGTGTCGACGGACAGCAGCTCAAAGTCGATGCCGGATTGCTGCCGCAACATCCGCGCGGCCAGGGCCTGCGTGCTGATCTCCATCTGACCGGAGCCAAGTCGCTCGCCTTTTCCATGAAACTCAGCCTCAACGGGCGCGATTCGGTGAGTGTCTGGCCCCTTGGCGGACAAAGCGAGATCAGGCTGTCGAGCGACTGGCCGCACCCCAATTTCATCGGGTCGCCCTTACCCGCCAAGCGCGAGATCAGCCAGCAGGGCTTCAGTGGCACCTGGTCGATCAACCATCTGGCCACCGGCATTCCGCTGTCCTGGCGCGATGGTGAGTTCAATCTTGACACGATGGCGATGAGCTATATCGGTGTCGCCTTGACCGAGCCCGGTGACGTCCATCAGCAAACGGATCGCATCGTCAAATACGGCATGCTCGTGGTCACGCTGACCTTCGGCACCATTTTCGTTATCGGCCTGCTGAAGCGCGACCGTGTACATCTGATGCAATATCTGCTGATCGGTGCCGCCATCGCACTCTTCTATCTGTTGCTGCTCTCATTGGCGGAACAGATGCCGTTCGGTGGCGCCTATCTCGTCGCCAGCGTGGTCGACATCGCCATCGTCGCTATCTATGCCGGGGCCACCATCCGCCGGCTGATGGGGGTGCTGACCGGCCTCATCCTCGCGGCCCTGCACGGATATATGTATGTGCTGTTGCAGATGGAAAGCTACGCGCTGCTCTCTGGTACGGTCGGTCTGCTGATCATCCTCGTCCTCACCATGATCGCCACGCGCAAGGTCGATTGGTATGCCATCGGCGAGGAATCGGCGGCAGTTCCTGCCAACTGATCCTGGATTGTGGGCGGTGCGGGATCATATTCCTGCCCGCCCACAGGATAGGTTTGGGCGATTAACAAAATAAACAGAAATGGAAGCTAAAAAATAGTCAGACAAATCTCTCTGGCCAGGGGCTACCTATGTTCCGAACTTCCATTTCGCGTCTGCTGATCACGCTGCAAGCCGTCATCCTGTCTGGTCTGGTGGTTGCCATGGGCGCATTCGCCGTCAATGCATGGCAGGACTACCGCGCCGCGACAGCCTCGCAGATCGCAGTGGATACGGACTCCGCTGTGTTTCAGGCTGTGAAAGCGGTGCGCTTTCAGATCAGCCCGATTCAAACCGGCATTCAGACCGCTGATGATCCCAAGCCCAAGATCGACGAAGTGATCGCCAAGGCCGATACGGCTTTGGCGGCCGCAATTGCCCAGGTCCAAATGATGGATCTTGCCGGCAAGGAAGCGATGCTTGCCGATGTTGATGCCAAGGTGAAGGCGATGAAGGCCCTGGAGGCCACGCTCTATGCGTTGGCGCCTTTGCCAATCGACGTGCGTAAGACGAAGGAAACGCTCGAAAAGACCATGGATTGGCGTGCTGCCGTCTACGACACTCAGGATTCTCTCAATGCTATGTCGGTGGTAATGGGCAACATCGTTCGCCTGCAGGACCCGTTCCTGGCCGAAATGGTTCAGGTTCGCCGGCTTGGCTGGATGCTGCGCAACACCTATGGCCCGCAATGCACTCTGTTGCGCACGCAGGTTCTGGAAAATGCACCGTTGCCGCCCAAAAAGGTCGCGGATTGGAATAACGGCATCGGTCTCTATAACGGCGCCTTTCTGGTGTTGGACGAGTTGCTGGCGAGCCCCAGCACGCTACCGGAAATCAAGAGTGTGGTAGAAACCGCGCGCGCGCAAATTACCGACACCCAGGCCAAATTGAACGATATCGTCGCCAAATTCGATGGCAGCGGCCAACCGGCGATGGAAGGCAAGGCTTTCAGCGATCTCTGCAACGGCCCTTTCGACGCCACCTACGCTATTTCCGACGTCGCTTTCGAACAGGCCAAAGCGCATGTCGCAGCCCTGCGCACCCAGGCGACCACTATGCTCGCCGTTGCCGTTGGCGGCCTCCTGATTGCCATCGCTGTAGCGATTGTCGGTGTCCTTGCTGTCCTCAACCGCTTCGCAAAGCCGATTCAGACTCTGATGGTGGCTGTCGGCAAGCTCACCGACCGCAATTTTGTCGAACCTGTTCCAGCACCCAAGCAGCCTGACGAATTGGGCAAGCTGTCGACGGCACTCGAAAGCCTGCGCATCAGTGCCCTTGAGGCCGAGCGTCTGGAAGCCGAAGCGAAAGAACGTTCGGCGGTAGAACTCGAAAAAGCGCGGGAACTGCAGGAGCTTTGTCGCCAGTTCGACAATCAGGTCAAACAGTCCCTGGTGACGATCGGTCAGGCCACGGATTCGTTGCGCAGCACCGCCGACACGATGCGCGACACGGCGACCAATTCCAGTACCCAGGCGCAGACCGTCGCCAACGCCGCCAACCAGGCGGCCGGCAACGTACAGACCGTCGCAGCCGCGACCGAGGAGCTATCGGCTTCCATCGCCGAAATCTCGCAACGCGTCACCACAAGTGCCGATGGTTCGAAGGCGGCGGTGCTGAAGGCGGAGGAGACGAACCGCACCTTCGATGCGCTGGCGAAGTCCGCCCAGCGCATCGGCGATGTGCTGGGGCTGATCAGCGAGATTGCGGCGCAGACCAACCTGCTGGCCCTCAATGCCACCATCGAGGCGGCGCGCGCCGGCGATGCCGGCAAAGGCTTCGCCGTGGTGGCTTCCGAGGTCAAGAACCTCGCCGGTCAAACCTCCAAGGCGACGCAGGAGATTTCCGAACTGGTGACCGAGATCCAAACGACCACCAATCAAGCGGTGATGGCGATCCGTGACATCACAGTCTCGATCAACGCGATCAGCGAGGGCGCCACCGCCATCGCAGCCGCGGTCGAAGAGCAGGGAGCGGCCACGGGCGAAATCGCCAGCAGCGTCCAGCAGGCGGCGCAGGGCACCCAGGAAGTGACCCACACCATCGCCGTGGTGGCTGAATCGAGCCAACGTACCGGCTCGGCCGCAACCGATGTGACCAATTCGCTGGAGGGCATGTTGCGCGAACAGGCCAATCTGCGCCAGGCGGTCGAAGCCTTCCTCACCCGCGTCCAGGCGCGCTAGCGAGCGCGTCGCAGTCGCGACCCTCATCCCTCCTTTTGTAGGGATTTCCTTTCCCAGGCGGCCGGGGTGCTATCGCATCCCGGCCGCAACTGTTTTGCCGCGCCGCGGCAAAGTCTTGTAACGGTGCTTGGTTCTGTCGATAATCCAGACTGAACGGGGCGCCCGGTCAGATCGGGTGTTTGAAAAATAAGCGAATTTCCGGGGTCTGGGAGGCCCGAAGCGTATGAGTGATCCTCAGGTTTTCGATGTTCCGCCGCCCGCTGCCAAGCGCGCCCTCATCAATGCTGCGCAATATGAGGAGATGTACCGGAAGTCTGTTACCGACAACGCCGGCTTCTGGGGCGAGCAGGGCCGCCGAATCGACTGGATAAAGCCTTATACCCAAGTAAAGGACGTCGACTATACCGGCGATGTCCGCATCCGCTGGTACTATGACGGCACGCTCAACGTCACGGCCAATTGCATCGACCGGCACCTGCCCAAGCGCGCCAAGCAGACAGCTATCATCTGGGAGGGCGACGACCCGTCGGAGTCAAAGCATATCACTTATGGTGAACTCGCCGAGCATGTAGGGCGCATGAGCAATGTGCTGAAGGCCAAGGGCGTCAAAAAGGGCGACCGCGTCACTATCTACATGCCGATGATTCCGGAAGCGGCCTATGCCATGCTGGCCTGTGCCCGTATCGGCGCCGTCCATTCGATCGTCTTTGGCGGCTTCTCGCCGGACAGCCTTGCCGGACGCATCGTTGATTGCGATTCCCGCGTCATCATCACGGCGGATGAAGGCCTCCGCGGTGGCAGGTCCGTCCCCTTGAAGGCAAATGTCGATGCGGCCCTCAAGCAGTGCCCTGACGTCACCAGTTGTATCGTGGTGAAGCGCACCGGCGGCGGCATCGAAATGAAGCCCGGGCGCGATGTCTGGTATCACGAGGAAGCGGCCAAAGTGTCCCCGGAATGCAAGCCGGAGGAGATGAATGCCGAGGACCCGCTCTTCATCCTCTATACCTCTGGCTCGACCGGCAAGCCCAAGGGTGTGCTCCACACGACCGGCGGCTATCTGGTCTATGCATCCTTCACCCATCAATATGTCTTCGACTATCACGAAGGCGATATCTACTGGTGCACGGCGGATGTGGGCTGGGTCACCGGGCACAGCTACATCGTCTACGGGCCGCTGGCCAACGGTGCCACGACCCTGATGTTCGAAGGTGTTCCGAACTATCCGGATTCCTCACGTTTCTGGCAGGTCTGCGACAAGCATAAGGTCAACATCTTCTATACCGCGCCCACTGCCATCCGCGCCCTTATGCGCGACGGCGAGGAGCCGGTGCAGAAGTGCAAACTGGATTCCCTGCGTCTGCTGGGTTCCGTCGGCGAACCGATTAACCCCGAGGCCTGGCTGTGGTACCACCGGGTCGTCGGCAAGCATCATTGCCCGATCGTCGACACTTGGTGGCAGACGGAAACCGGTGGCATCCTCATTTCGCCGCTGCCGGGGGCGACCAAGCTGAAACCGGGCTCCGCCACGCGGCCGTTGCCCGGCATCATGCCGGAGATCGTCGACGCCAATGGCAATGTCCTGGAGGGCGCCTGCGAAGGCAATCTCTGTATCAGCGATTCCTGGCCTGGGCAGATGCGCACGGTCTATGGTGATCACAAGCGCTTCGCCGAGACCTATTTCAGTGCCTATAAGGGCAAATATTTCACCGGTGACGGCTGCCGCCGCGACGAAGATGGCTATTACTGGATCACCGGCCGCGTTGACGACGTCATCAACGTTTCAGGACACCGCATGGGCACGGCGGAAGTGGAAAGTGCCTTGGTGGCGCATCCCAAGGTCGCCGAAGCCGCGGTGGTCGGTTATCCGCACGACATCAAGGGCCAGGGCATCTACGCCTATGTCACCTTGAAGACCGGCATCACGCCGACCGAGGAATTGCGCAAGGAACTGGTTCTGTGGGTCAGGAAGGAGATTGGTCCGATCGCTGCCCCCGATCTCATTCAATGGGCGCCGGGTCTTCCTAAGACCCGCTCCGGCAAGATCATGCGCCGCATCCTGCGCAAGATCGCCGAGAACGAATATGGCAGCCTCGGCGACACCTCGACCCTGGCCGACCCCGCTGTGGTGACGGACCTCGTCGACAACCGCATGAACAAATAGGCGACTTGGCTGTCTATCAGTTTGCGTCATGCCCGGCCTCGTGCCGGGCATGTTGCTTTTGTGCCGTTTCAGCCGACCAGGTGTTGGAACGCCTTCACGACCTGCTCATAGAGCGGGCGCTTGAAGCCGACGATGAAGTCCGGCGTTTTCTTGAGATCGGCCCAGCGCCATTCGCTGAACTCAGGATGCTCGCCGTTGATGTCAATCTCGCCGTCATTGCCGGTGAAGCGGAAGGCGAACCACTTCTGCTTCTGGCCGCGATAACGGCCTTTCCAGATATTGGGCACCAGTTCGCGCGGCAGGTCGTAGCGCAGCCAGTCTGGGGTTTCCTCAAGCAGCACGGCCGATTTGACACCCGTCTCTTCAAATAGCTCGCGCCAAGCGGCGGCCAGGGGTTCTTCCCCCTTGTCGATGCCGCCTTGCGGCATCTGCCAGGCCGGTACGGGGCTGTCGATGCGCTGTGCCACGAAGACCTCGTCCTTGCCGTTCAGCAGCACGATGCCGACGCCGCGGCGATAGGGCAGGAGGTCGATTTCGGCATCCGAGAGCGTCGTCATCGTCATCTATTCCTTGCTCAGAAAGGCGCTGGCGGGCACCAGGGCCAGACCGCGATCCTTGGCCGCTGCGGCAAGACTCGTCAAGCCGGCGATCGCCAGCGGATAGGATGGCACGACGGCCAGGGCCTGCCCCTGAGATTTGGTCTGACGCAGCAATGTCTCGATCTCGGCCGTGAGTGCCTGGCGCGACGCGTCCTGCGAGAAGGCGAGATCGGCGCCGGCGCGGAGCGGCGCGTCGGCCAATCCTTTGGCTGCCGCTTCGAGACCGCCGCTTTGGATCGTGGCGACGAAGCCGAGGCCGCGCTGGCCGAGTTCCGAGAGAATGGGGCGCAGCGCGCTGCTGTCGGCAAGGAAGCGATCGCCGAATTGCGTGGCGACGCCAGTGATGCCGCCGGCATCGGTGAGCAATTGGTCGAGCCGGCGCAAATTCTCATCCTTGTTGAGGGCGGTGAGAAGACCCAGCGGTCCTGGATCGTCCTGCGGGTAGTTCCTGGGCTCCAGCGGCAGATCAAGCATCACTTCATGGCCATAGGCATGGGCGGCATCGATCCAGGCAACCAATTCCGGCGCATAGGGGCTGAAGCTGAGCGTGATCTCCGGCGGCAGGTCGGCGATGGCGGCGGCGGTGACACCCTGATTGAGGCCGAGCCCCACCACCAGGACACCGAGGCGCGGCTTGGCGCCGAGGAAGAGGGCGGCTCTTGCGAAACGCAATACAGGTGGCTGGTCGAACTCGCCCGGCTGCAGGCGCAAGGTACGCGGCGGCGGCCGCTTTTCCAGCAGTTCCTGCGGCCCCATGGCAGTGAGAACGAGCGGCTTGACCGGCAGGGATGCTGCCGGTGCATTGTCGAGCGCTGCCATCGGCTGCAGGTCGGGACCTTGGCCATTGGTTGCCGGCGGCGCCGGCGTTCGGCCAAGGTCGATGAGTTGGCCGCCTTGAGCCAGCAGGTCGCCGAGCCGGCCCGTGGCCTGCAGATAGAGGCCGGCACCGGCGACGATGAGCAGCAGCAAAACCAGAAAGATGAAGCCCGGGCCGCCGACCCAGCTGCCGCGCCCGCTGCTGACCGGATGCAGCGCGGCGCGGTGGAAGGGATCGTCGTTCCCGGGCAGTTTGTCGTCGCGCATTGGGCGCGCGGTCGGCCTCAGTTGGCGGCCGACTTGCCTTGGATCAAGCTGAGGCCCCGCAACAGGTCGATGGCACGGGCCAGCTGGAAGTCATCGTCCGGCCGGGCGATCTGCTCGCGCTCGGAGCCGACGAAGGGCACGGCCTCTTCCTTCTTCTGCGCATCGGTCTTCGGCGTGGCAGCGGCGTCCTGCTCGGCATTGGGTTCGGTTTTGGGGGCCGCCTCGCCTTCGCCATTGCCGGGATTGGCCAGCGCACCTTTGAGATCGGCCTCATGCGGCCGCTTTTCGGCGCCGAGCTTCTCGACCTTGGCCTGTTCGACCATGATGTCGGGATCGATGCCGGTGGCCTGGATCGACCGGCCGGACGGTGTGTAATAGCGCGCAGTGGTCAGGCGCATGGCGCCGTGGCCCGGGATCGCCATGATCGACTGCACCGAACCCTTGCCGAAGGATTTGGTACCGATCAGCACGGCGCGGGCATGATCCTGCAGCGCGCCGGCAACGATTTCAGACGCCGAGGCCGAACCGCCATTGATGAGCACGATAATCGGCTTGCCGCCGATGATATCGCCGCCCTCGGCGTTCCAGCGCTGCGCGTCATTGGGGTCGCGGCCGCGGGTCGAAACGATCTCGCCCTTTTCCAGGAAGTCATCGGACACCGCGATCGCCTGGTCGAGCAGGCCGCCCGGGTTGTTGCGCATGTCGAGCACCAAGCCGGCAAGCTCGCCTTTGGTCGCCTTCTTCAGTTCGTCGACGGCAGCGCGCAGGCCATTGTCCGTCTTCTCGCTGAAGGAGGTGATGCGCACATAGCCGATATTGCCCTCCTCAAGTTCCCAGCGCACCGATTTAAGCTCGATCACGGCACGCTTCAGGGTCACCTCGAACGGATCCTGGTCGCCGCGCAGCACGGTCAGCGTGACACTGCTGCCGATCTCGCCGCGCATCTTCTCGACCGCCTCGTTGAGCGTCAGGCCCTGAACCGGCTGGCCGTCGATCTGGGCAATGAGGTCGCCGGGCTGCATCCCGGCCTTCGCCGCCGGTGTGTCGTCCATCGGCGTCACCACCTTGATGAGGCCATCCTGCATGGTCACTTCGATGCCGAGACCACCGAACTCGCCTTTGGTCTGCACCTGCATGTCCTGGTATTCCTTGGCATTCATATAGCTTGAATGCGGATCCAGAGAGGTCAGCATGCCGTTGATGGCGGCCTCGACGAGCTGGTCGTCCTTGGTCGGCTCCACATAGGCCGCGCGCACGCGCTCGAACACCTCGCCGAACAGGTTGAGCTGTTCATAGGTGTTGACCGGCGGCGCGTCGGTCGTGGCGCTCGATTCAGCCTGGACCAGGGCCGGCGAGAAGGCGAGCGTGCCGATGACCATGCCGGCGGCAAGCGCGGTGGCGACGAGGAGCGATTGGCGGAACATGTGATTAAATGACCTTCAGTTGCTGTTGCTGGTATTGAAAATCGGCGCCGGATCGAATGGCTGGCCGTTATGGCGCAGTTCTACGTAAAGCCGAGGCCGCCCATCTCCCAAGTTGCTGCCGGATCCGCCGCCGGCCGAATCATCGGCCGGCTGTATCGATTCCAGTTTTCCGGCTGCGCCCATACGACCAATCGGTTCGCCGGCTTTCAGCCACTGGCCGACTTCGACCACCACCCGGTCGAGGCCCGCCAAAATCGTATGATACCCACCCGTATGCTCGATGATCAATATTTGGCCATAGCCGCGGAACGGGCCTTCGAACACAATCTGGCCATCAAATGTGGCCACAATTTGGGCGCCGGGCCGGGTTTCGATCTCGGCCCCCTTCATGGTGCCGGCCGTTTCGGTCTTGGAACCGAACTTCGTCACCATTTTGCCGTTCACCGGGGCTGTCAGCTTGCTGATATTCTTGGGAAAAGTACGCAAATCCGCCGGTTTTTTGAGCCGTGCCGCCTTCTGCGGCGCATCCGGTTCCAGGGCTGCCACCTGGGTATCCTCGTCGGCCGATTCCTCTGCCGCCGTCGGATTCTCCGCTTCAGTCTGTTCCAGCCGTGAAATCAGATCCTGGAGGTTCTTGGCCTGGTCGGCGAGGCGCTGCAGGCGCTGTTTCGTGGCTTCGGTTTCAGCCAGAGTCGACTGCCGCAGGCCCGATTTCTTGGCGACCAGGTCGGAGAGGTGCCGGTTGTCGCCGGCCAGTTTGGCAAGTGCTGCGGTAAGGTCGTCGCGCCGCCGCGCCATTTCCTGGCGCAGTTCCTTGATTTCGTTGAGTTCGCTCTGCAGGGTGCGGGCCCGCGCGTCGAGGACCGGCGTCGTCATGCTGAGGAGGCGTGCCGAGCGCGCCATGTCGATCGGCTTTTCGGGGCCGAACAGCAATGCCTGGCGCGGCAGGGCGGAAAGACGCTGCAGGGCAACGAGGGTCGCTGCCAGTTCCTTGCGTCCGCGCCGCAGGGCAATTTCCTTCTCATGCTCGGATTCGCTCAGCGTCGCCAACGTGTTCTCGATCTCGGTCACTTCGCGCTCGCGCCGTTGGACGTCGGCTGCCGCCGAGATAAGCGCTGTCTGCAGATCGGCCACCTCGCGGTCGAGCGCTGCCGCTTCCTTGGCGAGTTCGTCGGCCTTCTTCTGGTTGGATTGCAGCTCCTGCTGCACGTTTTCGAGATCGCTGGCCGTTTGCGCAAAGGCAGCCGGCACGACACCTGCCGCCGACAGCAGCAAAGCGACGCCGGCGCAGCCGATGACCCTCACCCCGATTGCCCTGGACCAGGTCACGCAGAAGCTATACCCGCATTGCGCATCTCGCCCGATGCTGCGTCCGCCACCAGCGATTGGCCGGTCATCTCCTTGGGTTGTGTGATGCCGAGCAGGGCCAGGATCGTCGGCGCCACGTCCGCAAGGCGGCCATCATTGAGCTTGTGCGCCCAGGCCGGAGCGTTCACCAGAATGAAGGGAACGCGATTGAGCGTATGCGCTGTATGCGGCTCGCCGGTGATGGGATCCTTCATCATTTCGCAATTACCGTGATCGGCGGTGATGAGCAGCGCGCCACCTTGCTCGACAATGGCGTCGCGCACGCGGCCGAGGCAGAAATCGATCACCTCAACCGCCTTGATCGCGGCAGCGAGGTTGCCGCTATGGCCGACCATGTCCCCATTGGCGTAGTTGACGACAATGAGATCGAATTTGTCGGATTTGATCGCTTCAACCAGCCGGTCGGTCAGTTCATAGGCTGACATTTCCGGCATCAGGTCATAGGTGGCGACCTTGGGGCTCGGCACCAGGATCCGCTCTTCGCCGGGGAAAAGACTCTCTTCGCCACCGTTGAAGAAAAAGGTGACGTGAGCGTATTTCTCGGTTTCCGCCATGCGCAGCTGCTTCATGCCGTGGTCGGCGACGATCTCGCCCAGGGTGCGCGTCAGTTCCACGGGCGGAAACAGGCAGGGCATCAGCTTGGCGAGCTCGGATGAATATTCGACCATGCCGAGGATGGCGGCAAAGCTCGTAACCTTCTTGCGCTGGAAATCCTTGAAGGCAGGGTCGATCAGCGTGGTCAGCAACTGGCGCGCACGGTCGGCGCGGAAATTGGCCATCAGTATGCCGTCGCCGTTGCGGAAACCCGGGAAATTGCCAATGAGCGTCGGCTTGATGAACTCGTCGGTCTCGCCGCGGGCATAGCCTTCGTCGATCGCGGCCTGTGCCGTTGCGACGCGCGGCGCCTCGCCGTGAAATGCGTCATAGGCCAGGGTCACGCGTTCCCAGCGCTTGTCGCGGTCCATGGCATAATATCGTCCGCCCAGCGTGCCGAAGCGGACATTGGGCAGGTTGGCGATCCTGGCCTCGAATTCGGCGACGAATCCTTTGGCGCTTTGTGGTGGCGTGTCGCGCCCGTCGAGGAAGCCGTGCACCACGACGCCAAGCCCGGCAGCCGAGAGAATCTTGGCCAGTGCCACCATATGGTCCTGGTGCGAATGCACGCCGCCCGGTGACAGCAGTCCCATCAACTGAACGTCGCCTTTGCTTGCGCGCATCTTGGCGACGAACTTTTCAAGTTCCGGCATCTTGCCGATGGTGCCGTCGGCGATGGCCCGGTCGATGCGCGGCAGATCCTGCATGACCACGCGGCCGGCACCGAGATTCATGTGCCCGACCTCGGAATTACCCATCTGCCCTTCGGGCAGGCCCACATACAACTCCGACGCGTCGACCAGGCTCCACGGGTTTTCGGCCGTGATGCGGTTCCAGTTCGGTGTCTCCGCCAGCAGGACGGCATTGTCGTCATGCTCATGCCGGTGGCCCCATCCATCCAGAATGCACAGGACGACAGGTTTCGGGCGCGGCTGGGTCATCGGTTTCAGGCTCGGTTCGGCGGTGGATTTCATGTGCCAGATGTACCCTGAACCGCCGCCTTGCGCCAGCCCGTTTGCACATTGCAACGGGTGGATGACAGCATTATTCCCCAATTATTTCAGTCGATTGCGACTAGTCGCGGTGGTAGGGGTGACCGGCGATAATGGTCTGGGCGCGGTAGATCTGTTCCATCAGCAGAACGCGGACCAGCATATGCGGCCAGGTCATTGTGCCGAAGGAAAGCAGCAGCCCCGCCCGCTCGCGGATCATCGGGGCAAGGCCATCGGCGCCGCCGATGACGAAGACCAATTCGCTATAGCCCTGATTGCCCAGCGCCGTGATGCGCTTGGCGAAATCGCGGCTGCTGAGGTTCTGTCCGCGTTCGTCGAGTGCTATCACCACCCGTTTACTGCTGGCCTTGGCGGCGAGCGCCTTGTCGATTAAATCCGCCTCGGCAGCCATCAGCTCTGCGCCGGCGATCCCCTTCTTCGCCTCCAGCTCGACAATGTCGCAGGGCCAGGTCAGGCGCTTCTTATAGGTCTCGACCAGCGATTTCTCCGGTCCGGCCTTGGCGCGTCCCAGGGCGATGATGCGTATCTTCATGCGTTTGTCGGCTTTCCGCCTCGTGGTGCAACATGGTGAAACGGCGTTATAGTGCGCTTGCCCGTTGGCAAGCTCAATGACCAGACGGATCCTGGGTCGACATGCACGTTTTCCGGCTTCTGCCTTGCCTCCTTTGCACGCTGCTGCTGGCCGCCTGCGCTGGCGCGCCACCGCTGCGGGACGTTGCCCCGGTGGGCGTCGTGCGTGCGAACATCCTGCGGCTCGCGGAACAGGAATGGCGGGCCTTTGGCGGTCAGATCATCCGCCGCGCACCGGACCATCATGAGATCATCGACCCTGTCGGCATCTGGGAGGATGAGCGCAAAGGCTCGGCCCTTGTCGCAAAATACTGGCGCAGCGTCGGCACGCAATGGACCGGTTATGATGGCGACAAGCCTTGGTCCGCCGCGTTCATTTCCTGGGTGATGGCCGCGGCCGGCGTGCCGGCCGATGAAATGCCGGCAACCGCTACCCATGCCGGCTATCTCCGCGCCGCGATCGCCGAACAGGGCAAGTGGCGGCCACATCCGCCGCAGGACTATGCGCCGCGCCCTGGCGATCTGATTTGCGCGACGCGGGCCGGGCAGCAGATCGAACGGTACGACCAGGTCCCGGCCGGTGCCACGCTCCATTGCGACATCGTGGTGCGCACCATGCCGGGGTTGCTGGATTCGATCGGCGGCAATGTGCGGAACTCGGTATCGAAATCCGAACGCCGGCTCGGACCCGATGGACGTCTGGCCAGCAACGAAGACCGGCCCTGGTTCCTGGTGCTGGAAAACCTGTATCCTTGAGCGGTCGTACAAGCTGCCTTGCACATTGTTTGAAAATCGCCGATGCCGATCCGGCGTAAGCTCCGCGCCGCACCTTCCAGGGCTCCAGCATGCAAAGACTCATCCGCGGCACCATCCTTCATTTCCTCGGCGACCCCGGCACGGAACCGGCACCGGCTTCGTGGCAATTGTTCGCGGACGGGGCGTTGCTGGTCGAAGACGGATTGGTCCGGCGCGTGGGTGAGGCGGCTGCCTTGCTGGCAGATGCACCTGAAGGGACAGAGATCACCGATTGTCGCGGCAAGCTCATCCTGCCGGGCTTTGTCGATACGCATGTGCATTCGGCCCAGCTCGACGTCATTGCCTCCTATGGTACCCAACTGCTCGACTGGCTGACCAAATACACCTTTCCCGCAGAGCGCTTGTTCAAGGACGAAGCGCATGGCGAACGCATGGCCGGCCTCTTTCTCGACCGGCTGCTGGCCAGCGGTACCACCACGGCCGCGGTCTATCCGACCGTGCATAAGCAATCGGTCGACACCTTTTTTGCCGCCGCCGCGGCGCGCAAACTGCGCATGTTGGCCGGCAAGGTGCTGATGGACCGGAACTGCCCCGATTATCTGCGCGACGACGTCGCCGGCGCCGAGGCTGATTGCCGCGACCTCATCGCGCGCTGGCATGGCAAGGGGCGCCTCGGCTATGCGCTGACACCGCGCTTTGCGCCAACATCGTCGCCGCAACAGCTGGCGATGGCAGGGCGCCTGTTCCAGGAAATCCCGGGCCTCCACCTGCAATCGCATCTGGCCGAGAACCTCGACGAGATCAAATGGGTGCATGAGCTCTTCCCGGCGCAGCGATCCTATCTCGATGTCTACGATCATTTCGGCCTGCTGGGGCCGCGTGCGATCTATGGCCATTGCATCCACACCGATGCGACCGACCGCGTGCGCATGGCGGCGACCAGGACCGCCATCGCCTTCTGCCCCAGTTCCAATCTCTTTATCGGTTCCGGCCTGTTCGATCTCGATCAGGCACGCAATGCCGGCATCCGCGTCGGCCTGGCCAGCGATGTGGGCGGCGGCACCTCGCTCTCCATGCTCGAGGTGATGGCAGATGCCTATAAGGTGCTGCAACTCAAAGGCCAGCATCTCAATCCCTGGCGGGCCTTCTATCTGGCGACTCTCGGCGGCGCCGAGGCTCTAAGTCTCGAGGACCGGATTGGTAATTTTGCTGTCGGCAAGGAAGCGGACTTCACGGTGCTGGATTTCGACGCCATTCCGATCCTGAAGCACAGAAGCGGGATCGCGCGGGACTTCGCCGAGCGGCTCTTCGCCCTGATGATTCTGGGTGACGACCGCGCTGTGGCGGCGACCTACGTGCTGGGCGAGCTTGCCTATCGCCGCCCTTAGTGATCGGCGGCGACCGGAGCCCCGCGTGGCCGGCGCAGGACCGGGACCAGCAGCAGGCCGGCGATGAAGATGGCGCTCATCAAATATTGCGCATCCGCCATCGTCAGGACCTCGGCCTGGCGATAGACAGTATTGGCCAGCATCTTGATCGCGGCATTTTCGGCGATCGAACCCATGGCGCCGGTCATGCCGGCGCGCGCATGATCAAGGAAGGCCTGGGCGGTTGGGTCGCCGGCCGGCATGTTCTCGACCAGCCTTGTCCAATGCAGCGCCATGCGGTCATTGAGGACCGTGTTGATGGCGGCGAGGCCGATGGCGCCGCCGAGATTGCGCATCAGATTGTAGAGACCGCTTGCATTCTTGATGCGCTCCGGCGGCAGGGTGCCCAGGGCTGCGGCGTTGATCGGGATGAACAGGAACATCAGCGCAAAGCCGCGGCAGGCCTGGGGCAGGAAGAATTCCCAGAATCCCCAATCGGCGGTCAGCAGCGACTGCAGGTAGGCACCGATTCCGAACATGGCGAGGCCGAAAGCCAGCATCACCCTGGGGTCGAGCACATTGGCAAGCCGGCCGGCGATCGGTGCCGACATGAACTGGAAGGTGCCGGTCACGAACATGACGAGACCGATATCGAGTGCCGTATAGTCGCGCACGCGCCCGAGGAAGAGCGGCATCAGATAGGTCGACCCGTAAAGTCCGATGCCGATGATGAAGCTGAAGGTGGACCCGATCAGAAAGTTCCGGTTGGCGAAGGCCCTGATATCGACGATCGGCTGCCGATAGCTCAGAACCCGCAGGACGAAGAACACCCCGGCGATGGCGGCGATGATGGCGAAGGTGAAAATGGTCTGGTCGTCGAACCAATCGTCGCGCGGGCCTTCTTCGAGCACGAATTCGAGCGAGCCCAGGAAGACGGCCATGAAGGTCAGGCCCAGATAATCGAAGCCGGGCAGCAGCGACCAATCCGGCTTGTCGAAATCGACCAGGGTCCAGACGGCGACTGTCACGATCGCGCCCGGCAGCAGATTCGCGAGGAACAGCCAATGCCAGCTTGAGATCTCGGTGATATAGCCGCCGAGCGTCGGGCCAAGAGTCGGCGCCATCGTGGCGACGAGACCCATCAGCACCGACAGCATGTTGCGTTTCGACGGCGGGAAGACGGTATAGCAGGCGGCGAACACAGTCGGAATCATCGCGCCGCCGATGAAACCCTGCAGGGCGCGGAACACGATCATCGAATTGATGTCCCATGCCAAGGCGCAGAGCATGCTGGTGATGGTGAAGCCAGCGGCCGAGACCGTGAACAGCGCGCGCGTCGACAGCAGCCGGGTGAGGAAGCCGGAGAGCGGGATCATCACCACTTCGGCTATGAGGTACGAGGTCTGCACCCAACTGGCCTCATCGGCGCTGGCAGCAAGGCCCGCCTGGATGTCGGCAATCGAGCTCGAGACGATCTGGATATCCAGAATCGCCATGAACATGCCGACAACCATGGTCATGAAGCCGATCCAGTCGCGCTTCGTCAGGGCCCGTTCCATGCGGGTCGCTCCTTCGGCGGTCGCTTACTCGGCTGATTTGGCCTTGGGCGCGGCGTTGGCGGCGCCGAACAACCAGCCGCCGGCACTGGCCAAAGCCGGTGCAGCACTCGTGGCTGTGTTGACCGCAACTTCGACCGAGAGGCCCGGCCGCAGCAGGCCCTGCAGCGGCGAATTTCCCGGCAAGGCGATCCGCACCGGCACGCGCTGCACGATCTTGGTGAAGTTGCCGGTGGCGTTTTCGGCTGGCAGCAGGCTGAACTGGGCGCCGGAGGCCGGCGAGAAGCTGTCGACCGTGCCTTCAAGCTCCTGGCCCGGGAAGGCGTCGATCTCGACGGTGACCTTCTGGCCCGGCTGCATGTGGCCGATCTGCGTTTCCTTGAAATTGGCGACGACATGCACGTCATTGGGGACCAGCGACAGAAGCTGCGTGCCCGGGCTCACGAACTGGCCGACGCGGACGGCGCGGTTGCCGATGACGCCGTCGATCGGTGCGCGGATCACGGTCTTTTCCAGGTCGTTCTGCGCCAGCATCAGCTCGGCCCTGGCTTCGGCCACCTTGGCAACAGCTTCGGCCCGGTTGGCATTGAGGACGCCGATCTGGGCGCGCTCGGCTACCAGCTCGGCAGCGATGCGAGACGATTCGGCTTCCGCCTTCAGCTTCACGGCCGTGGCATCGTCCATCTCCTGGGTGCCCACGATCTTGTCGGCGACCAGCTTCTTGTAGCGATTATAGGTCTGATGGGCGCGGTTGAGCTCGGCCTCGGCCGAACGCTGCGAGGCCACCATCTGTGCGATGCGGGCATTCTGATAGGTGATCTGGCTGTCGATGGTGACGAGGCTGGCTTCGACCCCGGCCACATTGGCCTCAGCCTGCGCCACATGGGCGCGGAAATCGGAATCCTCGATGGTCAGCAGCACGTCCCCGGCGCGGATCGCCTGGTTGTCGCCGACCACGACATTGGCGACATAACCCTCGATGCGCGGGCTGATGATCGAGATATCGCCTTCGACATAGGCGTTGTCGGTCTTCTCGATGAACCGCCCCGTCTGCCAGAAATACCAGCCGCCGGACACCGCGCCGAGGGCGGCGAGAGAGACGACGGAACGCAGGATCAGCTTGCGCATGGGGTGATTCCTCATCAAATTCAGGCGGTGAGTTCGAGCCGGAGCGGGGCAAAACGGGGTCGTTGGCAGTACCCGATTCGCCCCTGCAGGAAACTGGACTGAACTGTCCAGTTCAATTCTGTTGGAAATTGGCTTGCTGAAGCCTATATGTCAAGAGTAAACTGGACCGATCAGTTCAGTTTTTTGAAATCCACCGCCATGGGCATGCCCGATTATGAACAAATTCGCCGAAATTGAGCTGCCCGACCCCACAAGCGCGTGTTTTGAACATATGCGCGACCCCGAAACGGGCGAGGAATTGCCGGCGAAGGCCGCCCAGGTCATGGAGGCCGGCAGCAAGCTGTTCACCGAGCATGGCTTCGGTGCGGTCAGCATGGACCAGGTCGCCAAGGCCGCCGGCGTTTCCAAGGCGACGGTCTATGCCCATTTCCAGAGCAAGGAACAGCTCTTCGTCGCCATTGTGCGCGCGGCCTGCCTCTCTTATGCCGACAATGTCATGCCCGAAGTGCGTGACGCACCGGATATGCGCGCGGCTCTGACACGCATCGGGCGCAGCATCGCCGGCTTTCTCATGGCACCGCGTACCATGGCGATCTACCGCGTCATCGTCGCCGAGGGGCCGCGCTTTCCCGATCTCGCGCGCCGTTATTATGAAACAGGCCCGCGTACCTTCAAACGGCTGCTGACGCAATATCTGACCGAAGCGATGGGAAAGGGTCTCCTGAAGATGGAGGATCCACGCCTTGCCGCCGATCAGTTCTGCGGCATGGTGCGCGGGCCGCTTTACATGCAGGTACTGCTGAACGTGCAAGACGATCCTGACGCCTTACAGGTCGACGTGGTGGTCAATGGCGCGGTCGAGGTCTTCCTGCGCAGCTATGGGCCGAATAGCCAGCCAGCGGTTTAGGCCGCGCTGACTTGATTGAGCAGTGTGCTGGGGTCCAGCACCTTGAAGAAGCTGTCGATGCGCGTGCCGCTGCGCGACAATGGGGCGATCAGGCGGACATAGGACCACAGCCCACCCGCCAGATTGACGTAAGTGCGCTCCGCGAGACTGGGAATTCCGAGCCGCGCCACCGTCAGCGCCGAATTGACGACATGCCGCGCATCCGTGCTTGAGAAGAAATCATCGGTCGTGCGCCCGCGCAGTTCGCCACCATATTTCTGGCAGACAAAGGTGCCCGCCAGGCGCACGCGCAGGCGATCGGGATTCTCCTCGAGATCCAGCAACATCACGAAGGGCAGCAGAGCCTTGGGCATTGAAGTCGGATCTACGCCGCGCGGCGCGCGGCGTCCGCCGGATTGCTGCCAAGCCTGCAACGCATCGGCTAGGTAGGGATACTGCCCGATCTCGGTAAGCGGGATGTCGCGGTGCTGTCGCACGGATTGGGCAAACTCAGAGGCCATCATTGTCGGTCCTGTCGCAATGTCGCGGTTCAAGAGGATACGCAGCCCAATCGATATCGGATCGCTCGATATACATACTATCGTGTACATCTCGCTCAAAATTGCTGCACATGCGGGCGTCGGCAGAGAACGGTCCAAGCGGCGCTTTCAGGCGAGTGCCATACCGAAAAACCACCGAATCTGCTCCAATTCGGTCGGGCGGGTAGGTGGCAGATGAAACTCTGTTAATAATTTCCCATTAGGCTCCTCCCGATCGTGCAAAGTTGAAATCGAAGGTCGGGCCTGATGTTTGAGTGGTTGGCGAATTTCCGAATCCGAACTTGGCTGCTGGTCGGCTTCAGCAGCATATCGGCCCTGCTGGTCCTGGTGATTGCCGTCAACCTGTGGCAGGTGCGTGGCAACGCCAACATCACCCAGCGCATGGTGGCCGAGCGCCTGCCGATGACGACTGCCGGGAATGCGCTGGTAGCCAATGTTCAAGGGTCGCTTACCGCCCTGCGCGACTGGATGCTGACGGCCAACGAAACTTTCAAGCACGACCGGGCTGATGTCTGGACCCAGATCGGCAGCAACGTGCAGCAGATCGATGCGCTGGCGGCGGGGTGGACCGAACAGCGCGACATGGCCGACTGGACCCAGATCAAAGAATTGCTGACGACCTTCGCTTCCGCACAGGACAAGGCGGAGCAGTTGGCCAACAGCAAGGACGAACAGCCGGCCCTCAAACTGCTCAACGAGCAGGGCGAAAAGCTTATCTCGACCATCCTCAAGGGTGTCTCCGGCATGATGAATGAGGAATTCGCGCAGCCGGCGACCGAGGAACGCAAGGAGTTGCTGATCGCCCTCTCGGATCTGCGCAATGCCTTCTCGCTGGCGCAGGCAAGCCTTCGCGCGATGGTGATGACGGGCAATGAGCAGTTCCAGAAGGAGTTCGATAAGAACTGGAAGGTGACGGGAAGCAGGCTGAAGACGCTGGCGAAGATGAGCGCCCTGTTCACCGTGGGTCAGAAATCTTCCTACAACACCCTTACCGCCAATTACGAGAAATTCACGCCGCTGCCGGGCCAGATGATCGAAATCCGCAAGTCGCCTGGCTGGAATCTGGCGCAGGAGCAACTGAACGGCACGGTAACCCCGCAGGCCAATCAGATACTCGATCTCTTGAGCGGCCCGCAGGGCGATGACGGGGTGCGTCGTGGCGGCCTCGTCGACCGGCAGGCTACGTTGCTGGCCAGCGACGGCGAGAGCGCAATTGGCGCCGCAGCGAACCTGCAGAAGGTGATGATCGTCCTGTTACTGGTTGGCCTCGGCGCCGGCTTCGGCATTGCTTTCTGGATCATCCGCGTCACGTCGCGCCCGATCGCGCGTATGACGGGCGTCATGGGGGAATTGTCGCGCGGCAATCTCGATGTGAGCGTGCCCGATACCGACCTGAAGAACGAAATCGGCGCCATGGCGCAGGCGGTCAGTGTCTTCAAAGACGGCATGATCCAAGCGCGCGACCTCGCCGGCAAGGAAGCGGCATCCCAGGCGCGCCGCGAAGCGCGGGCAAAGAAGATCAACAGCCTGACCGAGGATTTTGAATCGGCTGTCCGCGAAGTGCTCGAAACGGTCGCGAATGCCGCCCAGCGCATGCAGGGCACGGCCAATTCGATGACCGAAACGGCCAGCGACACGTCGGCCAGGGCCGGTGCCGTAGCCAATGCCTCGGCCGAAGCTACCACCAATGTACAAACAGTGGCCTCGGCAACGGAACAGCTCAACGCCTCGGTTGCGGAGATCTCGCGCCAGGTGAACGAATGCTCGCGCATCGCCAGCGAAGCAGCCGGCCAGGCCAGCGCTACCAACCAGCTGGTCGAAGGCCTCTATGCCGCCGCCGATAAGATCGGTGCGGTGGTGCAGCTCATCAACGATATCGCCGGCCAGACCAATCTGCTGGCGCTCAACGCCACCATCGAAGCGGCGCGCGCCGGTGATGCCGGCAAGGGTTTTGCCGTGGTGGCGTCGGAGGTGAAGAATCTGGCGACGCAAACCGGCAGCGCCACCGACGAGATTGCCGGGCAGATATCAGCCGTGCAATCGGCGACGTCGGAGGCTGTCACAGCGATCCGCACCATTGCCGGCACGGTCTCGCGCATCAACGAGATCGTCGGCACGATCGCCTCGGCTGTGGTCGAGCAGGGAGCGGCAACCCAGGAAATCGCCCGCAACGTCCAGGAGGCGGCCGATGGCACCAATCAGGTCAACGTCAACATCTCAGGCGTCAATCAGGCCGCGGATATGACCGGTGTCGCCGCTCAGCAGGTGCTGAGTGCGGCCAAGGAGCTCACCGACAAATCGGACGAACTGCGCCAGCATGTGCAGCATTTCCTCGAAGGCGTGAAGAGCGCCTAAGATCTCGCACGGCGGGCGGCACGAAAGCCACGCGCCGCCTGGATCAGAATGAAACTGACGAAGACCACCAGCAACACGCCCGGAAAGCCATGTGGGCCGAAAAGGTCCATCGCCTTCCCGCAGAGGGCGGCGCCTATCAGCGCGCCCAAGCCCCACATGGTCGAAAAGGCCGAGGTTCCGGCAATAAGGTCGGGGCCGCTGAATCTGTCGCCCAATTCTGCCAGGCCCACGGTGTAGATGCCGAAGCCGGCAGCGCCGGCAATCAGTACCAGCGGCCAGATCCAGATGGTGGCAATGGCGAAGGGGAATAAAGCGAGGCAGGCGGAAGCCACGAAGAAGCAGCCGATCATCGTCCTGCGCTTTGAGGTATGGTCGGCAATCCAGCCGATCGGAATCTGAAAGAACACATTGCCCAAGGAAAGTGCTGTGATGGTAAGGGCCGCCGTGGATGTGCTCATGCCATGGCGCACGCCATAGATGGACAGGAAGCCCAGCATGCCACCATCGAACATGGCATGGACCGAAATCGCGATGAGGAGCAACGGCGCCTTAGGCAGGAAACTCAGCATCGAGACATGCGGCTGGTCGCCCGCATTGGCGGCTTCTTCCGAGACCAGGCTGATCGGCAGAACGGCGATGAAGAGGATGCCGGCACCAATGGCGAAGGGCAGATAGCCCTCGATACCCGTCCAGCCCACGACACCGGCGCCGACGCCGAAGGTGGCCGAAATACTGGTCGCATAGATGCCGACGACGCGGCCGCGATAGGCGCCCTTTGCATTGCCCAGCACCCATGCCTCACTCAGCGCGAACAGCGTCGCCACGAAGATACCCTGCAGCAGGCGCAACGGAAACCAGACCCATAGGCTGGGGAAAGTGGGATAGAGGAGGAACAGCAATCCCGTCGCCGCAGCCATGAACATGGCAACGCGCTTGGCGCCAAAGGCATGGGACATGCGCGGAATGATCAGGCCGGCAATCAGGATGCCGATCGGCGCCATCGCCGTGTTGAGGCCGATCACGCTTTCGCTCACACCCCAACTCTCCATGTTGAGTGCCAGCAGCGGAAACATCTCGCCCAGTGAAAACGCGAACACGCAGACGGCGGCGCAGGCCGCAACGAGGTTTCGCCAATTGATCTGGTCGGTATTGGGGTTGTCAGTCACGCCGAAGCTCCGTTGCCTTGAGACGGTCTCAGGCCCGGATGATGCATCGGGTGGCCTTACCGATTGAGGGACGGCACACTGCCTCAATCAAGGGCGATCTGCCAGCGCGATGAATGCAATGCTACCCAGATGGCGGAACGAGGCTCGCTCCACAATCAAGGATGGTCCCGGCAACAGCATTTGTGCGCTGCAAGGGCGGTATTCGCGTGCCAGGACGCACAATAAGATTTTCTATCCGCAGCAGCTTGATAGACTATTGCTGTCCAGTAACCGCGACGGAGGGACCTGTGGCCCGGCGCTCTCGCGCTTCCATGAATTGCTGTCGTCTCCTATTGCTCGTGGCTGCCGGCCTGCTGAGTCTGGTGGGGACAGGCCATGCCCAAATGGCTGGCTGTACGCGCCTCATCGCGTCCGGCAATCCGGACTATCCGCCTTATCTGTGGCGCGATCCCGCGGATCAGGGGCGATTGATCGGCGCCAATGCGGCATTGATGGCGCTGCTTTCGGTCGAACTCGGCATTCCCATCGAGGTGCGGCATATCGGGTCCTGGGCGCGCGTGCAGGAGGAGATGAAGAGCGGGCGCATCGACCTCATTGCCGGTGCCTTCCTCACCACGCAACGCCTCGAATACATGGACTACATCCGACCGATCATCGCCACCACGCGCTCCGTGATCATCACGCCGCCGGATAGCGCGCTCAATTACGGCGAATGGTCCGATCTGGTGGGGCATAAGGGCGTGACGGTTATCGACAACAGCTTCGGCGAAGCCTTCGACCGCTATGCCGAAAACAGCCTCTCGATCGAGGAAGTGTCGAAACTGGATAATGCGCTGCAGATGCTGTCGCACCGACGGGCCGACTACCTGATCTATGAGGACGCCCCGGCGCGGGCCTTTGCCGCCAGGCTCGGCATCACCGATCTCAAGGAAGCGAAGAATTCGGTCAGCAATGAAGATCTCTATCTGACGCTCTCGCACCGTTCGCACTGCAACACCGGCGAACTCCGCGGCAAGCTCGCGCAGGTGATGCAGCGCTTGGCCGACGACAAGGTCATGGACGGCTTGATCGCTGGCGCGATCAAGCAATGGCAGGAGCAATAGAGGCGGAGATCGGGCAGGCCCAAAAGAAAATCGCCGGGCCACGAGGGCCCGGCAAGTTAAACAGGGAGGCTTTACGTCTGGGAGACGTAGGGTCCGAAGACCCCATCCGGGCGTCGCGCCCGAATTCGATGTGAAGCTATCGCTTCGAAACTCTCTACCGTGATCACTCTGTCAGCCAAATATGGCGCCATCATGACCATTCAACCCCCTTCGGCGTGAAACGTTCCGATTGTTGCTGTTTTGCAACAGTGTGGCTGTCCGGCACGGGCGCAGAATAGAGGAATTCTCGAAGGCGACCAGAGTCAAATTCACAGACGCGGCATGCATTAGCTGCATAGCGTATAAAGTTATTTATTTCAGTATGTTAATGCAAATGCTGCACTGCCGAAGGGTGGGTCGTGCGAATCTGTCGCAGGCGCTGCGATTGCACTTTTCGCGGGTCTCTGACAGCGCCAACACTGTTGCACTCCTGATTTCTCTATCGAGTCGGAAGGGTTTCCGGAACGCGACGCGGATGTCGCGACCACGCAGAAATGCCTGATTTTGCTGCATTGCAGCGCACAAAGATTGCGCATGCGATAGCCACAAGGTTGCGCTGGAGCCTGGCGTTCATATCTTGGTAGTGCAATCCACCGTCCTCGGAGGCGTCGTTCGATGATCTACCTTGTTGCCCTGATTCTGCCCCCGCTGGCGCTCCTGCTCTATGGCAAGGTCTTCCAGGCCATCTTCAATCTCGCGCTCTATGTCCTCGCCTGGGTCGTTTTCGTCTTCAGCCTGTTCCTTGGCGGCTCGCCCGGCTTCGTGCTGTGGATGATCGCGGCTCTCCACGCCATCCTCGTGGTCAATGATGCTAAGAAGAATGCCCGGGCGGCGGCCATTCTCGCTGGCGATCGCACCCGCTAGACGTCGATTCGTCCGATGTTTGACGCTTCCCTGTCAGCGTCCCGTCACGATTGGTGTTGTAGGAAAGTCGGCTTATTCGTTTCCAGGATAGCTGAGCTTTTTCATGCCGGTCTCTATGAACTGTGTACGGCGCTGGTGGCCGAATCCCTGGTGGATCGGCCCCTTGCGCCTGTTGGGTGGCTTTGCCGCCTTGCTGGCGCTGGGCTGCGCCGCCATGGCGATCGATGCCGAACTCGATGAAGCGCAGGCCATCGCGGAACTGCGGCAGGGCGGCCACATCGTCTATCTGCGCCATGCCGCCCGCTTCAAGGGGCCGCGTGAGAACCTGACGGTTTCTTCCTCTGCGGCAGAATTCGCCAATTGCAGCGCCCAGCGCAACCTGACCCCCACGGGTCAGGAGCAGGCACGCCAGCTGGGTCGATATTGGCGCGAACTGGGCATTCCCGTCGCCCGTGTCGTCGCCAGCGCGCAGTGCCGGACGCGCGACACGGCCATTCTCGCCTTCGGCCAGGCTGAGCTCGAGCAGCGGCTGTTCGATCTCGATTTTCTGCGCGCGCTGCTGCTGAAGCCCGCGGCTGCCAAAGGCAATACCGTCATCGTCGGCAGCGATGCGCAGCTGAGGGAACTGACCGGCGTGGATCTCGGATACGCCGAACTGGCGATTGTTCAGCCCGACGGAAAAGGCGGCATCCAGGTGGTTGCGCGCCTCGACCTCGAAGATTGGCAGGAAGCAGCCGAACCGGGCTGGTGGTAAGCGCGCCCGGCCCCGGTATCAGCTCTGCATCTTGCTCTCGGCGACCTTGCGCAGCAGGAAGTCGCGGAAGACCTGGATGCGCTTCGAATTCCGCAGTTCTTCCGGATAGACGAAATAGGCATCGATCCGCGGGCCCTGCAGTTCCGGCAGGACGCGGACCAGACTCGCCCCTTCCGTGATCATGAATTCCGGCAGGCTGGCCAAGCCCAGTCCCGATTGCACGGCGCGCAGAATGGCGTAGACCGAATTGACGCGCAGGATCGGCCGGCGCGGCTTGTCCTTGCGCGTGCCGGCACGCAGCAGCCAGTCGATATCCTCGACCGGCGGGCGCATGTCGTTGCCATAGACGATGACGCGGTGCTGGTCGATATCCTCCGGCACCTTGGGAATCCCGTGGCGCTTCAGATAGGAGGGTGCGGCATAGATGTTGAGATGCACCGTCATCAGATGGCGCTGGATCAGTTCGGGCTGGCGGGGCGGTGCCATGCGGATGGCGACATCCGCCTCGCGCATGGAAAGATCAAGCTCGCGGTCTTCGAGAACCAGGTCGACCTCGACATCCGGATAGAGGTCGATGAACTCGAGTAGGACCGGTGTGAGCCAGGACGAGCCGAACGCTTGGGTCGCCGTGACCTTCAACTGCCCCTTGGGCCGATCCTTCGATTCGGCGAGCTGCGCCTCCGCCATGGCGAGCTTGGAGAAGACTTCATGTGCGGTGCGATAAAGCAGCTCACCCTGCTCGGTGAGGATGAGACCGCGGGCGTGGCGGTGGAAGAGGGCGACGTTGAGGCTCTCTTCCAGCGAGGAGATCTGCCGCGAAACCGCGGACTGGCTCAAATTCAGCACTTCACCGGCATGGGTGAACGAGCCGGCTTCGGCCACGGCGTGGAAGATCCTGAGCTTGTCCCAATCCATCGACATGTGATTTCGCCGGTGGCGGTTATCCGCACAACCCGGCGTCCCCTTTCAAGTTTGGCGACGGCCCCCGGCCGCCGCGTGGCAGCTGCCTCTTCAGCAGCCGGTCATTCGGCTGCCTGGGCAGTGTCGTGTTCGTGGGCGGCAATAAAGCGTTCGGCCTCAAGGGCTGCCATGCAGCCCATACCGGCTGCCGTCACCGCCTGGCGGAAGACCTTGTCCTTCACGTCGCCGGCGGCAAAGACGCCCGGCACGTTGGTGGCGGTGCTGTCCGGCTTGGTGAGGAGATAGCCCTCGGCATCAAGCTCCAGCTTGCCTTTGAACAGTGATGTAGCCGGGCTGTGGCCGATGGCGACGAAGAAACCATCGCAGGGAATGGTCGAAACCTCAGCCGTCAGGACATTCTTCACCCTGACGCCGGTGACGCCCAGCGGCTCGCTCTCGCCCAGTACTTCTTCGACGACGCTGTTCCACACGACATTGATCTTCGGGTTGCGGAACAGGCGGTCCTGCATGATCTTTTCGGCGCGGAAATGGTCGCGGCGATGGATCATCGTGACCTTGGTCGCGTGATTGGTAAGATAGATCGCCTCTTCGACCGCGGTGTTGCCGCCGCCGACGATGACCACTTCCTTTTCGCGGAAGAAGAAGCCGTCGCAGGTGGCACAGGCAGAGACGCCGAAGCCTTGGAACTTCTTCTCCGATTCAAGGCCCAGCCAGCGCGCCTGCGCACCGGTGGCGATGATGAGGGTCTCGGCCAGGTAGACATCGCCGGAATCGCCGACACAACGGAACGGGCGACGGCTGAAATCGATATCCAGGATGGTGTCGAAGATGGTGCGCGTGCCGACATGCTCGGCCTGTTTTTGCATCTGCTCCATCAGCCACGGGCCTTGGATGACGTCGGCAAAGCCCGGAAAGTTCTCGACATCGGTGGTGATCGTCATCTGCCCGCCCGGCTGGATGCCTTGCACCAGGATCGGTTTGAGATTGGCGCGCGCCGTATAGATCGCGGCAGTGTAGCCGGCGGGGCCGGAACCGATGATGAGGACCTTGGTTTTGATTTCTTGCGGCATGATCAGGTGATTCCTTGGGCGAATTCCGGGGGCAAAAAGCCTGCCTTTCGCCATAACGAAGCGCCAGACTCGGACTTTGCCGGAAGATTTCTCAAGAATAGGGGCAGGAGACCCTGAATCCAAGCCATGCATTGGCGGAATGCCGCAAAAAAGACCGGCGCTAAGTGCCGGAAATTCAGCAAAAATAAGCTATGCCATTGGCGAATAAGGCCGCGTTCGATCAGATGCATTTTATCGATTTCAGAAATCGATTTCGCCCGGTCCAAGTGCCTGTTTCCATGCCTCGCTTGGGCACTTAAGTCAGCCTAGCGCACCTCAGGGATCACACGCCAAAGACTGGCGAAATAAAATGACCTGCAATATAATTGCGTGATCTGGTTCGATTCGAGGGGATCATTACATGCGGCGCGCAAAGCTCGACAAGATCGACCTTAAAATCCTGGCCGATCTGCAGGCCGATGGCCGCATGACCAATGTCGATCTCGCCAAAAGGGCGGGAATTTCGGCGCCACCCTGCCTCCGGCGTGTGCGGGCGCTGGAAAAGGCCGGTTTCCTCAAGGGCTATCACGCCGACGTCAATGCCGAAGCCTTGGGCTTCGGGGTCACGGTCTTTGCCCAAGTGGGCCTCTCGAGCCAGGCGGAGACCGATCTCAAGGCCTTCGAAGCCCGGGTGCTGACCTGGCCGCAGGTCCGTGAATGCCACATGCTGGCGGGGGAGACGGATTTTCTGCTGAAGATCGTTGCCCATGACTGGGACTCCTATCAACGCTTCCTCACCACCTGCCTCACGGCGGCGCCCAATGTCAGCCACGTTAAATCGGCGCTGGCGATCCGCACCGCCAAGAACGAGCCCGGGGTGCCCATCGATGTCGAGGGCGGCGAGGAGCCGAAAGGCGAAGATATCTGAAGGGAGCCGGGTTCTAGGCGCCGTATTCAAAGCCGAATTCCGCCGGGCGCTGCTTGCCGCGGAAAATGGTGCCGAGATCGACCAGACTGCCATCGGGGAGAGCTGCCTGGGTATGGCAATCCACGCCCTGCAGCAGGCGCACGTCGCAGCCGTCGATGAAGAAATCGGCAAAGCGCAGGATCGGGTTGCGCTCGGGTGCCGGCGGCAAGTTCGCCAGCGAGGCGGCAAGCTTGGGGCCCGTGCTGCTCCGCGTCACCCGCGGGTCCGCCATGAAATCGATTGCCATGCCCATGATATGCTCCAATCACTCTGCGGTCGCTCGAAGGGGAGCGCCGCGTCAACGACATGTCTTATGAGTGGCGCTGAACCGGCTGGCGGTTTGTGACGGGCTTCACAAGTGGTGCGGGAATGATGGGCAAATCGCCCTGGCGGGATCTCATTGACGGTATCAGCGCGCGGCTGGCCGATGATCCGGCCGGCCGCCCGTTCCTGGCTGAGCTTGCCGCCCTCCGCGATCTACTTCCGGAACCGATCGCTTCGGCACCGATGGTCCTGCCGGTTCAGCGATATTGGCCGGCGGCGGGTGCCGGCGATCCGCTCGGCATGCTGATGGCGGCGGTCGATCAGGATCTCGCTGCGTCGTGGCAGCAAAATCCCAACTACCGCGCGGCGCCACCCGCCGTCGGTTTCCTGCAGAATTACGGCTATCTCGAATGTGCCGGGCCCGCGGCGCCCTATCGTTGTGCCAGCTTTCGCCTCGGGCTGCTGGTGTTAGGTCCCAGGACGCACTATCCCGCGCACCGTCATCCGGCGGAGGAGATCTACTTGCCGCTGGGGTCCGGCAAATGGTGGCGCGACGGCGCGGCGTGGCGCGCAAGGACGGCGGGGGAAATCATCCATCATCCTCCGATGTGCGCTCATGCCACGCAAAGCGATGCCGATGCGCTGGCGGCGATCTATCTGTGGCGCGGCGAGATTGCGCCGGCGGCGCGCCTCAGCTGAGGGTCAGCGGCCTTCGCGGCGCCAGGCGGCAAGGACGAGGCCGATCGCCAGCGCCAGGGCGGCCCAGGGTGGCAGCAGCGGAGCCTGGGCGACACCGGTCACGACGTAATCTTCATTGCGCGTCAGGCCGAACCAGTTGTTGCCGGAGCGGTCGCCCTTCTTGCCGACGCGGCGCAGGTCCGGAAGTTCGTGTCCAGGCAGGACCGCATCGGTTCCGCCGGAGGCGAGCATGAGGGGCTGCAAGGGCTGCACGCTCGCGCGCGGATCGTTGAATTCCCTGGAATTGATCTCGCCAAGGGCGGCGAACGCGTCGCGCGTGCCGTCATTGATGCGGTAAAGACCCTGATCGGTTGCCGGCAGGGTGGCGGTGGCGCGCCCGCGCCCGATTTCCTTCAGGCGCAGGGTCGCGGTCGTGTCGTCCGGGCGCGTCACGGTGACGTCGATATTGCCCTGCGGTGAAAGACTGCGGCGCTCGATTTCCAGCTTGCCGTCAATCGCGGTGGCGCGCAGATCCTCTTCCTCGAGATCAGGCTCCTGCATCAGCCAATGCGCCGTGCGGCGGATCAACTCGGCCTGCGGGCCGCCGCCTTCGAAGCCTTTCGACCACAGCCACAGGTGATCGGAGAAGATCTGTGCCACGCGGCCCTTGCCGATGCGGTTGAGGACCAACAGCGGCAGATCTCCGGCGCCGTTCATCAGCACCTCGCCGCCCTGGTTGACGGCGGCGATCTGGCGGAACCAACGCCCCCAGTTCGGCGTGGTATTCGGATCGGGCAGGAGATCGGCGGTGACCGGATGCCGCTTGCCGACATCGCTCAAGCTGGGCTTGAAGCCCTGCTCCAGTATCTCGCCGGTGGGCATCGCCGAAAAAAGCGGCGCCAGTGGCGTGCGGTAGAGGCTGAACTGGCCGACGGCGGTCGGCCCCGCTGCTTCCAGGACGGCGCCGCCTTCCGCCACATAATCGGCGATGTGCTGGAAATACTCGTCCGGCAGGATGCCGAGATGTTCGAACCGATCGAAGATGATCAGGTCGAATTCCCGCAGTTTGACGTCGAACAGTTCGTCATAAGGGAAGGCGATGAGCGCCAGCTCGTTGATCGGCGTCGCATCCTGCTTGTTGGGCGGGCGCAGGATGGTGAAATGGATGAGGCTGACGGACGGATCGGATTTGAGCAGGTTGCGCCAGGCGCGCTCGCCGGGATAGGGCTCGCCGGAGATCAGCAGCACTTTCAGCTCGGCCCGCACACCGTTGACCGACAGGACGGCGCGGTTGTTGATGCGGGTGAGTTCGGCCGGCCCCTCGTCGGCCTCGATCTCGAACACCGTCTGGCCGCCATGTTCCAGGCCCAGCGACAAAGTGGTTTCGCGTCCCGTGACGACCGGCATGGGGTCGAGCGGCACGCCGTCGCGCTTGATGCGGATGGTGGTGGCGGCACCGGCATTGGCGCCGAGATCGTCGACGCGCAGCTTCACCTCGACCGGCTTGCCGACCAGGCCGAAACTCGGCGCTTCCAGCAATTCGACGCGGCGATCGCCCTTGGTGGGATCGTCGGTGAGCAGGAGATGGATCGGCGCGTCGAGGCCCAGATCGGCGAGAGCCGGCGGCACGTCGTGAATCTGGCCATCCGAAACGATAATGATGCCGGCGATGCGCGCCAGCGGCAGATCGGCCATGCCGCGGCGCAGCGCCTCGAACAATTGAGTGCCTTTTTCCGCCGTATCCGGACCCGCGCCGGCATCGATGACCTTCACCTCGATGTCGTCGAGCTTGCCCAGCTCACGCGACAATTCGCTCAAGCCCCGGGCCGCCTGGGCCGCGCGCGCGCCGATCGTCTGCGAGGGAGAATGATCGACCAGGATGACGGCGATGTCCTTCTGATAGGCACGCTTCTCCTGCACCACGCTGGGGTCGAACAGGGCGGCAAGGATACTGAGCACGGCCAGCAGGCGCAGAAAGGCGCCGCGCGCCCGTCGCCATAGCGAGAAGATAAAGAGTGCGACGAACAGAAAGGCGAGGGCCGCCAGCAATGCCTTGGGCAGCAACGGGTTGAAGACGATCGACAGGCCGTTCCAACTGAGATCCATCATTGCCCCAGCCTTTCCAGGATGGCGGGCACATGGACCTGGTCTTCCTTGTACTTGCCGGTCAGCGCATACATGACGAGATTGATGCCGAAGCGATAGGCGTATTCGCGCTGCTTTTCGCCGCCGGGGGTGACGGGAAAGAGCGGCTGGCCGTAATCGTCCAGCGCCCAGGCGGCGGCATAGTCGTTGCTGCCGACGATGACCGAGGCGACGCCGTCATTGACCCGGTTCTGCGAGCTTTCGATCCAGAGCGTGCCGCCGACCCAGCGGCCGGGAAAATCCTTGAGGAGATAGAAAGAGCGCGTCAGCACGTGATCAGGGCCGACCGGCGCCAGCGGCGGGACTTCTAATCCCCCGGTCAATTCCTGCAGGCGCATGGCACCAGGCCCGAGGCCGCCGGTGATGCCGACCACATTCTGGTCGGCGGTGTCGAACAGGATCATGCCACCGCCGGCCAGATACCGGTTGATTTCAGTGATGGCGCGGTCGCTCAGCGTCCCGCTCGATCCTGCCATCGGCCAATAAAGGACGGGATAGAAATCGAGCGTATCGACATCGAGATCGATGCCGACCGGATTGCCCATATCCGCCGAGGTGCGCTCCAGCAGCTTGGTGGTGAGGCCGTAAAGACCGGCGCGGCTGGTGGCGTCGACATTGGGAATGCCAGTACGGACGTAAGCGAGATGCGTTGAATCGGCGGCGGCTATGATCTCCTGATCCGTCATCGGCTGCACTGCCGCTGGCGCGCTATCGCCTTCCTGCGCGCGGGCGACCTGCGCATCGAAGACACCGATGCCGGCCATGAGCAGAAGGGCGGCGGCGCCGGTGCCGACAGCGGCCCGATGGCGATGCCCCAGCAGCCCGCGCATCAGGAGGCCGATCACGATATCGGCGGCAAGCAGGAGGGCCGCCAGCAGCAGCAGCCAGGGCTTCCAGTCGATGGCGGTGGAGGGCGTCAGCGGATCGAGCGGCAGGCCAAGGGGTTTCACTGCAGGCAGAGTGGCGCTGAGATTGAGCGCGCGGCGCCCCTGAGCCGGGCCGTAGAGACCTGCCGGATGCTGCGGGCCGGAGATCTGGCCTTTGAGATCGTCGGGTGAAATCGGCGTGATGCTAGTTGGCGCCGGTTCCAAACGCCCATATCCGTCGAGCAGAAGACTTGGCGGCAGCGGTGTTGCCTTGTCCTGGGCCGTGCTGGGGATACCGGACGCCAGCATCAGCAGGCGGTTGAGCATCTCGACATAGAGGCCGGAAAGGGCAAGGTTCGACCATGCGGTATTGGCGCTGACATGGAACAGCACGACATAACCTTCGCCGCGCTTGGCGCCTGTCACCAGCGGAGTGCCGTCGCTGAGGCGCGCCCAGGTGCGACTGCCCAGGTCGATATCCGGCTGGGCCAGGACCTGGCGGTTGACAACGACATCGCTCGGAATATCGAGCCCGACGAAGGGCGAGGCGGCGGGGAAGGGGGCAAGGCTCGCCGGCTTCGACCAGCTGAGGGCACCGCCCAGCACGCGGTCGCCCTGGCGCAGGCGCACGGGCAACAGATTGTCGTCGGCAGCAAGGGCCAGCCGATCGCCGGCAAAGCGGATCAGTGTCCCGCCCTCTTCGATCCAACCGGTCAGGGCGGCGCGTTCGCCATCGCTGATATTGCTGCCGTCCGGCAGGACCATGACGGAAAGCGGCTGCTTGACCAGCGTCGAGACATTGCCGACGCGCAATTCGTTGAGCGGCTGCAAGGCGCGTTCGACATAATAGAGTTCGCCCAGCAGCGGTTGGCGGGCCGCAGTGGCATTGTCGGTGATGACGCCGATGGGTTTTGATCCGGCCGTATCGTCGAGCAGCACGATGCCGCCCGCCTGGCCCGTTTCGGCGCCGGCCGGCGGCTGCAGGGCGACGGCACCGACGCGGCTACGCAGTTCCAGCGGCAGCGGCACGGCGGCTTCGACGACATTCTGGCTGGCAGCAAAGCGTGCGCTGCCGAGGCTGATGGTCCGCCCCTCGCGATCAAGAATGCGCAGGCCTAGCTCCTGCGCGGCACCGACCATGGGGCGCTCGACCTTGAGCTTGAGGCCGGCGGCGTCAATCTTGGCCGGGCGCAGGATGACAGGCAGGTCGCGCGGCCCCACGATGCGCAAGGCGCCGAGCTTTTCCAGGCTTGCGGCAAGGCCGGTATCGCTATCACCAGGGACCCCTACACCATCGCTGAGCCAAACGGTGTTGAGATCCTCCGGCAGCGATTTAGTGGCACCCATCTGGTCCAGCATCGCCTGCACCAGATCGCGGCGCCCCGGCCAGGGCTGCGGCGCCAGATTGGCCAGCATGGCCTTGGCCTGGATGGGGGCGAGACTGTCCGGCGGCGTCAGCCCCGTCTGTCCCAGTGCTGGCGCGGTGGGAACCAGCAGGACCTCGCGGCCTTCGCGCGCCGCCTGATCGATGAAACTGTCGGCCGTGAGATTGGCCTCGCGCCAATGCGGTGCCGAAGCCCACCCATTGTCGACGAGCAGCAGCAGCGGTCCCTTGCGGGCGAGCCCAGCACCCGCATTCCATACAGGATGCGACAAAGCGGCAATGATCAGGGCGGCAATGACGACGCGCAGCAGGATCAGCCACCAAGGCGTCCGATGCGGCGTCTCTTCATGGGGGATGAGGCCGAACAACAGGCGGATGGCCGGGAAGGGGATGCGCTTCGGGCTGGGCGGCGTCAGGCGCAGCAGCCACCACAGGATCGGCAGGGCCAGGAAGGCCGTCAGCAATGCGGGTGCCAGGAAACTGAGATTGCCGAAATTCATCGCCGCAACCCGCGATCAGCTGCCAGCCATTGATAGAGCGCCAGCACCGATGAAGCGGGTGGGCTGTCGGTCACATGCACCGTCATGCTCCACCCAGCGTGACGGGCGAGATCCCGGAGGGCTGCCTGATGCGCCACCAATCGCTCGACATACTGTGTGCGGATGCCTTCGGCCCGACTCATCAACACGTCGCCTTCACGCTCCAACCCCAGAAAGCGGACGCGTCCGGTGAAAGGCATGCTCTGTTCGGCCGGATCCAATACCTGCAGCAGATGGCCGTGCACGTTGCGAGCCGCGAAGCGGGCGATGACCTCCTGCAATTCATCCAATGGCGACAGGAAATCGCTGATCAGCAGGGCATGAGCGTGGGCCGGCAGGTCGGCCGGCGGCGGCAGGCTGGCCGCAAGCGCCGGATCGCGCGCGTCGACGAAGAGGCGCTCTGCCAGATGCTCGGTCACATTGCGCCCGGCGCTCGGCGGTTCCGGATGCCCCAGCAAGCCGACGCGTTCGCCGGCGCGGGCCAGCACGCTGGAAAGTGCCAAAGCCAGCACCTGCGCCCGCGCTGCCTTCGTGGGCAAGTCGCGGCGGCTGGCATAGGTCATGGACGGCGACAGGTCGCACCACAGATAGACGCTTTGCGACGCCGACCATTCGAGCTGGCGCAGATAGAGCTTGTCGGTCTTGGCTGAGGCACGCCAGTCCAGGCGTTTCAGCTCGTCGCCCGGATAGTATGGGCGATACTGCCAGAAGACCTCGCCCGGCCCCGTGCGCCGGCGACCATGCACGCCCTGCTCGACCGTCGCGGCAATCCGCTCGGCCGCCAGCAGCAAGGGCGGCAGCCGTTCGGCGACCGCCGCCGCTTCCGCCTTGTTGCGGTCACGGGCGATCTGCGCAGGTGTCGGCTGGGCGGTTCGGGTGAGGGCCACGCTGCGGCTCAGTCCAGTTGGCCGATCAGCCGATCGATGATGCTGCCCAGGGTCACCCCTTCCGCCCGCGCACCGTAATTGAGCGCGATGCGATGACGCAGCACCGGATGCGCCAGCGCCGCCACATCGTCGATCGAGGGGCTGAAGCGGCCCTGCATGAGGGCACGGGCGCGGCTCGCCAGCATCAGGGCCTGACCGGCACGCGGGCCTGGGCCCCAGGCGAGGCTCGACTTCACAAGGTCGATCTCGCTCGTTTCCGGCCGGCCGGCGCGCACCAGGCGCAGAATGGCTTCCACCACCTTGTCGCCCACCGGAATGCGCCGGACCAGCCGCTGGGCGGCCATCAGTTCATTGGCACTCAGCACGGTAGCAGCCTCGGTATCGGCAGCGCCGGTCGTGACGATCAGCATCTGCCGCTCGGCCTCGACGCTGGGGTAGTGCACGTCGATCTGCAGTATGAAGCGGTCGAGCTGCGCTTCGGGCAGCGGATAGGTACCTTCCTGCTCCAGCGGATTCTGCGTCGCCAACACATGGAAGGGCTCCGGCAGGACATGGGTATGGCCGCCGACCGAGACCTTGTGCTCCTGCATCGCTTGCAGCAGCGCCGACTGCGTGCGGGGGCTGGCGCGGTTGATTTCATCGGCCATCAGCAGCTGGCTGAAGACCGGGCCCTTGATGAAGCGGAAGGCGCGCTTGCCGCTGTCGCTCTCTTCCAGCACTTCCGAGCCGATGATGTCGGCCGGCATCAGATCGGGCGTGCATTGCACGCGCTTGGTGTCGAGGCCGAGGACGCGGCCCAGGCAATCGACCAGCCGGGTCTTGGCAAGGCCGGGGACGCCGATCAAAAGGACGTGGCCACCAGCCAGCAGGCCGATGAGCGACTGCTCGACCGTTTCTTCCTGACCGAAGATGATCTGGCCGATATTGGCGCGAACCTGTGCCAAACGCCGGCTCAAGCTCTCGATTTCACCGCCCAGATCGCCCGCTTGGGCGTTGGCATCGGCCCCCGGGATGCCGCCGGGGCCGTGGCCGGGATTTCCGGAAAGGCTGGAATCGGTACTTGCCAAGTCGGCCTCCTTGCACTCGTATGGAAATGACTTATCTTTTCTTTAGATTTCAGAAGCGTAGCGCCAGGTATAGGGCGATGTCCAACCTCGATTTGACGACAGCAGATTTCAGCAAATTGCCCTCCTGCGGCGATTTCGACTTTCGCATAGCCCGGGACGGCACCTGGTTCTATCGCGGCTCGCCGATCGGACGTAAACCCCTGGTGCGCTTATTTTCCACGGTATTGCGGCGAGAAAATGACGGCTCCTACTGGCTGGTGACGCCGGTTGAGCGCGGCCGCATCACCGTCGATGACGCCCCTTTCGTGGCCGTGGAGATGACTGTGACAGGGATCGGACCCAGGCAAAGCCTCGCCTTTCGGACGAATGTTGACGATTGGGTGACGGCCGACGCCGAACACCCCATCCGCGTCGAGCTGGGGCCGGACGGCGCACCCAGCCCCTATATAAGGGTGCGGGGGGGCCTGGATGCTCTCATTGCCCGGCCGGTATTCTACCAACTGGTCGATCTGGCGGAGACTCGGGTGTTGGGAAACCAGGCCGAGCTCGGCATCTGGAGCAACGGTGCCTATTTCCCGCTCGGCTTGACTGAGGCGGCATGATGCCAAGAGATCTCGTCCTGACGCGATTCCGTGATGTCGTGCCCGGCCGGCGCGCGGCTCCCGGCGTGCAAGTGCCGCGCGGTGATGATGACCTCAATCCCGACATGCGGGCCGAAATGGAGGGGCGCAAGCTGGTCCAGGCGGCCGTCCTGGTGCCGCTCGTCGACCACCCGGAAGGGATGACGGTGCTGCTCACGCGCCGCACCGACCATCTTCACGATCATGCCGGGCAGATCAGCTTTCCCGGCGGGCGCGTCGATCCGGAAGACGTCGACGCCATCGCCGCCGCCTTGCGCGAGACGGAAGAGGAAACCGGCCTGCCGCGTGCCCATATCGACCTCATCGGACAGCTCGACACCTATGTGACGCGCACTGGCTTCGAGGTAACGCCGGTGGTGGGCCTGGTGCGCCCAGGCTTCACGCTCAATCCCGACACGTTCGAAGTCGCCGAAGTGTTCGAGGTGCCGCTGGCCTTTTTCCTCGCGCCTGACAGCCGCCGCATGGAAAGCCGCATCTGGCAGGGCCGCACGCGCTATTTCTACGTCTATCCTTACGGTGACTATTACATCTGGGGAGCTACGGCAGGCATGCTCAACAACCTCGCTGAAATCCTCGGCGACAGCAGCCAGGCGACGGTCGGCTGATGCGGGCCTTTCTGGAAATCGCCATCCCTCTATTGCTGCCGGCGCTCGTCTACTGGCTCTATCTGCAGATCCAGGAAAAGCGCGGCCGAACGGTGCGCGAGGTGCCGCTCTCCTGGCTGGCGGTGATCGGCGTCTTTTTCGTCCTCATCGTCCTCGTCGCCGGCTGGCTCGCCGGCTCTGAGCCGCCCGAGGGAAAATATGTGCCGCCCAGCGTCGTCGACGGAAAAATCGTGCCCGGCCACTTCGAGTAGCGTCGCGCGACAAAGGCTATTATCTAGCCTTCCTTGATAATGTTTATGAACAGTCCGGCGATTGTGTGCGCCTGACGCTGTGCCATGCTGAGCGACAAACTGGCGGAAATCCGCGCGTTAGGACGAGGCTCGCGAGGCGATTCCATGGGGCGATTGACCACCCACGTGCTCGACACGGCGCATGGTCTGCCGGGGGCTGGCATGCGGGTCGAACTCTACCGGCTAGGAGCGGAGCGCGTGCTGGTGGCCGAGGCGCGGACCAATGCCGATGGGCGCTGCGATCGGCCGCTGTTGGAGGGTGCTGCCCTCGTCGCCGCCACCTATGAACTCGACTTTCATGCCGGCGACTATTTCGCCGCCCGCGGACTCGTTCTGCCGCAGCCGCGCTTTCTTGATGTCGTGACCTTGCGTTTCGGCATCAGCGACCCGGCGCAGCATTACCACGTGCCGCTCTTGGTCTCGCCTTACGCCTATTCCACCTATCGCGGTTCGTGAGGGGGCATGGCGATCCGTTATCTCCTCGGCCATGAATTGCAGACGGTTGAGCCGCAATCGCCAACCGAGACGGTGCTGGATCATTTGCGGCTGCGCCGGCATCGACTCGGCACCAAGGAAGGCTGCGCAGAAGGCGATTGTGGCGCCTGCACGGTGGTGATCGGCGAGGTGCGCGATGGTGCGATGGCCTATCGCGCGGTCAATTCCTGCATTCAGTTCGTGGGCACGCTGGACGGCAAGCAACTCATCACGATCGAGGACCTGCGCGACGCCGACGGCGCGCTGCACCCGGTCCAACAGGCGATGGTGGAAGCACATGGTTCGCAATGCGGCTTCTGTACCCCCGGCATCGTCATGTCGCTCTTCGCGCAAGCCAAGAACGCGCAGCGCTACGATCCGACAGCAACGGCCGATGCCTTGGCGGGCAATCTGTGCCGCTGTACCGGCTACGGTCCGATCCAGCGCGCGGCCGAGATAGCGTTTCAGAACAAAGCGGCCGACGCATTCGACTTGATGCAGGGGAAGACGATCGCGCAATTGCAGGCGATCAAGCCGACCGGGTCAACGCCGGACTATTTTTCGCCGCGCAGTTGCGCAGAGTTGGCGGATGTCTATATGGCGCATCCGGACGCGACCCTGGTTGCCGGCGGCACCGATGTCGGCCTCTGGGTGACGAAGCAGCAACGCCAATTGCGGCCCGTCATATCGCTGTCGAACGTCCACGACCTGCGGCAGATCGTGGAGACGCCGACTCATCTCACCATCGGTGCCGGTGTTACCTATGCCGAGGCGCTACCGGTTCTGGCACCGCTGTGGCCTGATTTCGCCGAGGTGATACGCCGGCTTGGTTCGGCGCAGATTCGCAATGTCGCGACCCTCGGCGGCAATATCGCCAACGGTTCGCCGATCGGCGACGGACCGCCTTGCCTCATCGCCCTGGGGGCTTCGCTCATTCTGCGCCGGGGCACAGGCCATCGCTGTCTCCCGCTCGAAAAGTTCTTCCTGGCCTATGGCAAGCAGGACAGGCAGCCGGCCGAGTTTGTCGAAGCCATACATCTGCCCAAACCGGAGCCGGGCTGGGCCTTTCGCGCCTACAAGATTTCAAAGAGATTCGACCAGGACATCTCCGCCCTGCTTGGTGCCTTCCATGTGAAGATCGTCGACGGGATGGTGGCCGATATCCGTATTGCTTTCGGTGGCCTCGCCGGTACGCCTAAGCGCGCTGCGAAAGTCGAGGCGGCCTTGCGGGGAAAGCCCTGGTCGCAACAGAGGGTCGCACAAGCGGCGGAATCCTTCGCGGAGGATTATCAACCGATCAGCGACATGCGCGCCAGCGCCGAGTATCGGGCGAAGGTCGCCGGCAACCTGCTGCGTAAATTCCATCTCGAACTGACGCATCCAGAGGCCGAGACACGCGTCACTTTTGCCGGCAGGCGCACCCATGGCTGACATGGACCCGGTGCAAGTGCGAGGTCGTGTCGGCGAGGCGCGGCCGCATGATTCCGCCCGCAATCATGTGACCGGGGAGGCGCGCTATGTCGACGATCTGCCGGAGCCGGCGCGCTGTCTGCATCTTTGCGCCCGTGGCGCCGAGCGGGCGCATGCGCGGTTGACGAAACTGGACCTGTCGCGGGTCAGGAACGCGCCCGGTGTCGTTTGCGTGCTTACTGCCGCCGACATTCCGGGTGAAAATGACATCAGCCCGATTCATGCCCATGACGACCCATTGCTCTGCGGCGGGGAAGTCATGTTCTGGGGCCAGCCGCTCTTCTGCGTGGCGGCCGAAACGCGCGAAGCTGCCCGGGCTGCGGTCCGCCTGGCGGAGATCGATTATGAAGATCTGCCGGCAATCCTTACTATTGAGGAGTCGCTGAAGGCGAAGAGCTTCGTGCTCGAGGAGCAACGGTTGACCAAGGGCGACGCCGCAGCGGCCATCGCCGCGGCACCACATCGATTGGCCGGCTGCTTCCGTCATGGTGGACAGGACCACTTCTATCTTGAAGGGCAGGTGTCGCTTGCCATACCGACCGAAGATGGCGACGTCCATATCCATTGTTCGACACAACATCCGACCGAAGTGCAGATGAATGTGGCGCAGGTGCTGGGGCGACCCGCCAATGCGGTGACGGTGGAAGTCAGGCGCATGGGCGGCGGCTTCGGCGGCAAGGAATCCCAGGCGACGCAATGGGCGGCACTGGCGGCACTCACGGCGGCCAAAACCGGCCGTCCTGCCAAATTCCGCCTGGATCGCGACGACGACATGGTGATGACCGGCAAGCGGCATGACTTCGTCATCGACTGGCAGGTCGGCTTCGATGATAGGGGCCGCATTCTCGGTGTCGATTTCGTGCAATCGGCGCGGGCTGGATTCTCGGCCGATCTCAGCGGCGCCATTGCCGATCGAGCCATGTTCCACGCCGACAATGCCTATTATCTCGACCATGCCAGCATCCTCTCCCATCGCTGCAAGACACATACGGTTTCCAACACGGCCTTTCGCGGCTTCGGCGGCCCGCAGGGTATGCTCGGCATCGAGGAAGTCATCGACGCCATCGCCCGGCATCTGCGGTGCGATCCGCTCGACGTGCGTCGCGCCAATTTCTACGGCAAGGGCGAGCGCGATGTAACGCCCTATCATATGAGGGTCGAGGATTGCATTATCGCCGAGCTGACGGCGGAGCTGGAGCGAAGTAGTGACTATCGCGCCCGGCGCGCGGCGATCGCCGCGGCGAATGCGACAGAAGGCATCATCAAGCGCGGTATCGCCCTGACGCCGGTCAAGTTCGGCATTTCTTTCACCACCAGTTTCCTCAACCAGGCAGGAGCGCTCGTCCACATCTACAGCGACGGCTCGGTCCATCTCAATCATGGCGGGACCGAGATGGGGCAGGGCCTGTTCCAGAAGGTGGCGCAGGTGGTGGCCGAGGAGCTGCAGATCGATATCGACCGTATCAAGATTTCCGCGACGCATACCGGCAAGGTGCCAAATACGTCGGCGACGGCGGCCTCCTCCGGTTCCGACATGAACGGCAAGGCGGCACAGGCGGCGGCAACTACCTTGAAGGACCGGCTGATCGATTACGCAGCGCAACATTTCCAGGTGGCGCGGTCAGACATCACTTTCCTGCGCAACCGCATTCGTGCCGGGTGCCAGGAAATCAGCTTCGACGCGCTGGTGAGGCTTGCCTACCTCAACCGGGTGCAATTGTCCGCCACCGGTTTCTATAAGACGCCGAAGATTCACTATGATCGCGCGACCGCCAGCGGAAGGCCGTTCTATTACTTCGCCTATGGCGCCGCGGTGAGCGAGGTCGCGGTAGACACCTTGACTGGCGAGTATCGCGTGACCCGGGTCGATATCCTTCACGATGTCGGCCGCTCGCTCAACCCGGCCATCGATCTGGGACAGGTCGAGGGTGGCTTCATCCAGGGCATGGGTTGGCTGACCACCGAAGAATTGGTGTGGGACGAGAAGGGGCGCCTGCGGACCCACGCACCCAGTACGTACAAAATTCCGACGATGAGCGACCGACCCCTTGATTTCCGCGTGCGTCTTCAGGATTTTGCCGAGAATGTCGAGGAGTCGATTCACCGTTCGAAAGCAGTGGGCGAGCCGCCCCTGATGCTGGCGATTTCGGTCTTTCGGGCTCTTTCGGATGCGATTGCGAGCCTGGGCGATTATCGACACTTGCCGAAACTTGACGCGCCGGCGACACCGGAGCGCATGCTGGCCGCGATCGACGAGATGCGGGCGCGGCTTTCATGAACGCTCGTCCTGCCGACATGGTGCTCACGATAGCGCTTGCCAGCGTCGAGATGGGCCGGCCGGCGGTGCTGGTGACCATCGCTGCGGCCAAGGGTTCGACGCCGCGCGTGCCGGGCACGCGCATGCTGGTCGATGCCGATGGCATTGTCGGCTCGGTCGGCGGCGGCCAGCTCGAATTCGAGATCATTGCCAGTGCGCGCGCGCTGCTGGCCCAAGGGCCTAGTGTCACGGTACGGCAGCATTTCATCCTGGGGCCCGATCTCCGGCAATGCTGCGGCGGCGCTCTCGACATCGTGCTGGAGCCGCTGGCCCCGGACTCGGCCGATTGGCTGCGCCAGGTCCTGGCCTGGGAGAGTGCCGGCCGGTTCTGGGAAAGCAGTCTTGCGGTCGGGGCGCCGAGTTCCGCGCGCTGCCTCACCCTTCTTGCCGATCCGCCGGTGGAACCC
Organism: Dongia sp.; assembly: GCF_041906375.1. Classification (GTDB taxonomy): domain Bacteria; phylum Pseudomonadota; class Alphaproteobacteria; order Dongiales; family Dongiaceae; genus Dongia. The sequence goes on from NZ_JAYRJJ010000001.1 coordinate 431,279, forward strand.
GGCACGGCACGCCTGCGCAAGGTGGGGGAGGGCAGTCACCTTGTCGAAACATCCGGCATGCCGTGGCCGACTCTTTACCTCTTCGGCGCGGGGCATGTGGGGCGTGCCTTGGTGCGGCTGCTGGGCGATTTGCCTTTCCATGTGGTGTGGAGCGATGCGCGCGAGGATATTTTTCCGTCCGCCATCCCGGGCAATGTCGCGACTGATGCCGGCGACCAGATGGTGGAACTGATCAAAGCAGCGCCAGCGGATGCTCATTTTCTGGTCATGACGCATAGTCATGCGCTGGACTTTGAGCTGGTCCAGGCAATCCTGGCCAAGGAAACCTTTGGCAGTCTTGGATTGATCGGCAGCGATACCAAGAAGGCACGGTTCGTGCAGCGTCTGCGCGCGGACGGTGTTCCAGCCGAAACGCTGGCCAGGTTGCAATGCCCGATCGGCATTCCCGGCATCAAAAGCAAGATTCCGGCGGCGATTGCCATCGCCGTGGCGGCCGAACTGCTGGCGCGAGGAAATGCCGCGACGGGGGTGCAATTGGCCGGCTGATCGCCTATAAGATCGGCGAACGCGAAAGACCCGGCCCGGATGGCATTTCCGGGCGAATCGGGCGGAGGAACGGGGATGGCTTTGGTGAAAACCGGAGATGCAGGACGGGCGCTGTCGGTGCAGCCCTTGCTGCGCCTGTCCGGTATCGTCAAACAGTTCCCCGGCTGCCTTGCCAATGACCATGTCGATCTTGCCATCATGCCGGGCGAGATTCATGCTTTGCTCGGTGAAAATGGTGCCGGCAAGTCGACCCTGGTCAAAATCATTTACGGCGTGCAGCAACCGGATGCAGGCGAGATCGCCTGGCGGGGGGCACGGACGGTGATCGCCAGCCCGTCCTTTGCGCGCAATCTCGGCATCGGCATGGTGTTCCAGCATTTCTCGCTGTTCGAGGCGCTGACCGTGGCCGAGAACATCGCCCTTGGCATCAATGACAGGAAGCTGCGCAAGGATCTCACGCATCGCATCGTCGAGGTGTCGGAGGCCTATGGGTTGCCGCTCGACCCCAATCGCGCGGTGCATGACCTGTCGGTCGGCGAAAGGCAGCGGATCGAAATCGTGCGCTGCCTGCTGCAGGACCCGAAGCTCCTGATCATGGACGAACCCACCTCGGTGCTGACCCCGCAGGAGGTGGAGAAACTCTTCACCACATTGCGGCGCCTGGCCGGCGAGGGTTGCGCCATTCTCTATATCAGCCACAAGCTCGACGAGATCCGGGCGCTGTGCGAGCGCGCCACGATCATGCGTCTGGGCCGCGTCGTCGCCGAGTGCGATCCGCGCCAGGAAAGTGCCAAGAAGCTGGCCGAGCTGATGATCGGCACGTCGCTGAAGGCGCCGATCCACGGCCGGCAGGCGGATGAAAGTGCGGCGACGCGCCTTGAGGTCCGCAATCTTTCAATCAAATCCGACCAGCAATTCGGCACGGATCTCAAGAGCATCAGCTTTACGGTGCGCGCAGGCGAAATCCTCGGCATCGGTGGCATCGCCGGTAACGGCCAGAATGAGCTGATGGCAGCTCTCTCGGGCGAGACTCTTTCGGCCGAGGCCGGCACGATCTCGCTCGACGGTGTTGCCATCGGCAAGCTGGGGCCGGACGGCCGCCGCGCATCGGGCGGCTGTTTCGTGCCCGAAGAACGCAACGGTCATGGTGCCGTGCGCGATATGACTCTGGCCGAGAACGCGCTCCTCTCCGGTTATCGCCGCCGTGGCCTGGTGCAGATCGGCGTCATCGATGACAGCCGCACCACCAGCTTTGCCGGCGAAGTAATCAAAGGCTTCGACGTGCGCACGACCGGCCCGAAGGCCGAGGCGCGCTCGCTATCGGGCGGCAATCTGCAGAAATTCATTGTCGGGCGCGAGATTCTTCAGAAACCAGCGGTGCTGGTGGTATCGCAACCCACCTGGGGGGTCGATGCAGGAGCCGCCGCGGCCATTCACCAGGCCCTGCTCGATCTTGCCGCGCAGGGTGCGGCGATTGTCGTCATTTCCCAGGACCTCGATGAAATCATGGCGATCGCCGATCGGATCGCCGTCATCGCCGGTGGCCGCCTGTCGCCGGCCATGGCCGTCGGTTCCGTTACGATCGAGGAAATCGGGCGCCTGATGGGTGGCGTATCTACCACCTCGCCAGCGGAGGCCGCTCATGCGTCTTGAAGTCATTCCGCGTGGCGCAAGATCGCAGCTGTGGACCTATGCCTCGCCGGTCCTTGCCATCATCCTTACCCTTATCACGGCGGCGGTGATCTTCCTGCTTCTCGGCAAGGATCCGCTCGAGGCGCTGCGTGTCATGTGGGTTGATCCGCTGCTGACCAAGCGCGGCTTCTCCGAACTTTTCGTCAAGGCGGCGCCGCTCGTCATGATCGCCGTCGGCCTGTCGCTCGGTTTCCGTGCCAATGTCTGGAACATTGGGGCCGAGGGCCAATACATCATGGGCGCCATCTTCGCCACCGGCGTGGCGCTCTATTTCTATGACGTCGAAAGCTTTCCCGTCTGGGTGCTGATGATTCCGGCGGGCATTCTCGGTGGCATGTTCTGGGGCGCCATCCCGGCGCTGCTCAAGACGCGATTCAATGCCAGCGAGATTCTGACCAGCCTGATGCTGACCTATGTGGCGAGCCTTGCCCTGCTCTATCTGGTGGTGGGGCCGTGGAAGGATCCGGAAGGTTACGGCTTCCCGCAATCGCGCTTGCTCACCGCGGCGGCGAGTTCGCCGCATCTCATTCCCGGCACGCGCATTCATGTCGGTGTTGTGGTGGCTATCCTGATCGTCGGTATCGGCTGGTTCCTGCTCTCCAAATCGCTGCTCGGCTTTAAGCTGAAGGTCGCGGGTCAGGCGCCGCGCGCTGCGGCCTATGCCGGCTTTTCGACAAAATCGCTGATCTGGCTTTCGATGCTGGTGGGCGGCGGCCTCTCGGGCTTGGCCGGCATGTTCGAAGTGGCTGGGCCAATCGGGCAGCTTACGCCGGCGCTGCCAACTGGCTATGGCTTCACGGCGATCATCGTCGCCTTCCTTGGGCGGCTGCATCCGGTGGGGGTCCTTTTTGGCGGATTGGTGCTGGCGCTCTCTTATCTCGGCGGCGAAAAGGCGCAGATCGCCTTAGGGCTGCCGGCGGCCGTCACTAAGATCAACCAGGGCATCCTGCTGTTCTATCTGCTGGCCTGCGATCTTCTCATCCGCTACCGCATTGCGGTCGTGACTCCGTCGCGGGGGGCCGTGTGATGGACAGCCTCGTCTTCACCTCGGTCGTCCTCTCGATCATCTCCGCATCGACCCCCTTGCTGCTGGCGGCGACCGGTGAACTGGTGACGGAGAAATCCGGCGTTCTCAATCTCGGCGTCGAGGGGATGATGCTGGTCGGTGCCGTCATCGGCTTTGCGGTGACATTGACCTCGGGCAGCGCCTTAATTGGCATTGTTGCGGCGGCCATGGCGGGCGCATTGATGGCGCTCATTTTTTCCGTTCTCACCTTGACCCTGCTTGCCAACCAAGTGGCGACGGGCCTCGCCCTTACCATTTTCGGCATCGGGCTCGCGGCGATGATGGGGGCCTCCTATGTCGGCCAGCCGGTCGAACGGCTCCCGGCGCTGAGCCTGCCAATTCTCAGCGACCTGCCGGTGGTCGGTCGCATTCTTTTCGGCCAGGACGGGCTGGTCTATTTCTCCTTCATCGCCCTTGGCGGCACGATCTGGTTCCTGTTCCACACGCATGCGGGTCTGGTCCTGCGCGCGGTGGGGGATTCGGCCGATGCCGCCCATGCCATCGGCTATCCGGTCATCGCCATACGCTATGGTGCCGCCCTTTTCGGCGGTGCGATGAGCGGCCTGGGCGGTGCCTATCTGTCCTTAAGCTATACCCCGATGTGGGCCGAGGACATGACGGCCGGGCGCGGCTGGATCGCGCTGGCGCTCGTGGTCTTCGCCACCTGGCGACCGTTGCGACTGTTGCTGGGTGCCTATCTGTTCGGTGCCATCACCATCCTGCAGTTCCATGTGCAGACGATGGGTCTCGGCATCCCGACGCAGTTGGTGTCGATGCTGCCTTATCTCGCTACCATCGCCGTGCTGGTGGTGATTTCCACCGACCGGTCCAAGATCCGTCTCAACGCCCCGGCCTGCCTTGGGCGGCCATTCCATGTCACCGGCTAGGGTTCGATCACGCGGAATTTGATGGCCTTGCCATCCGGTTCCGATCCACTATTTGCCATTCAAAAAAGAGGAGGCTTTCATCATGTCGATCAAACGCAGAACCTTCATCCAAGCGGCCGGCGCTGGCCTTGCCGCGGGCTCGCTGCCGCTTCTGGGAGGCAAGGCGCGTGCGGCCGATTTCAAGGCCGGCTATATCTATGTGGGCCCCATCGGCGATTTCGGCTGGTCCTACCAGCACGACCAGGGCCGTCTTGCGGCCGACAAGGCGCTGGGCATTACCTCGACCTATGTCGAGAAGGTGCCGGAAGGAGCCGATGCCGAGCGCGTCATCCGCGAGTTGGCCGATACCGGGCACGGCATCATCTTCACCACATCCTTCGGCTTCATGGACGCGACGCTGAAGGTCGCACGCGACTATCCCGATGTGAAATTCGAACATGCCACCGGCTACAAGCGCGCCGACAATGTCGCGACCTACAACATCCGCTTCTATGAAGGTCGCTACATCCAGGGCGTCATCGCCGGCAAGATGTCGAAGTCAGGCGTCGTCGGCTATATCGGCTCGATACCGATCCCCGAAGTCATCATGGGCATGAACGCCTTCATCCTCGGTATGCGATCGGTGAACCCGAATGCCAAGATCAAGCAGGTCTTTATCAACGCCTGGTACGATCCCGGCAAGGAGGCCGATGCGGCCAAGGCGCTGCTCGATCAGGGTGCCGACCTCATGGCCCAGCACACGGATTCGCCGGCACCTCTGCAGGTGGCCGCCGAACGCGGCCTCAAGGGCTTCGGCCAGGCGTCGGACATGATCAAGTTCGCGCCCAATGCCCAGCTCACTTCCTCGATCGACCATTGGGACGGCTATTACACCGAGCGCTGCAAGGCGGCGATGGATGGCAGCTGGAAGAGCGAGGATGTCTGGCACGGCCTCGATACCGGCATGCTGAAGATGGCGGATTACGCCAACATGCCGGATGACGTGAAGAAGCTGGCCATGGACACGGAAGAATCCATCCGGACCGGCAAGCTTGTCATCTTCAAGGGCCCGATCAATGCCCAGGACGGCAGTGTCAAAGTTGCCGCTGGCCAGACACTCAATGACGGGGAAATCGCCGGGATGAACTGGCTTGCCGAAGGCGTCGAAGGCGACCTCCCGAAGTAATCGGGCGTAATTGAAGAAAGGCTCCGTTCGCCGCGAGGCGTGCGGGGCCTTTTTCGTTAGATCTTCAGTTTCAGTTCCCGTTCCCAGACTGGCTTCGGCCCCAGCACTTCCACCAGGAAATCGATGAAAGCGCGCACGCGGGCAGGGACATGGGTGCCGTGGGGATAGAGGGCGTGGATGGCATCCGCCACCGGCGGGAAGTCGCCGAGCACAACCTTGAGGCGGCCGGCATTCAGATGATCGACGATCTCCCAGATCGATTTCAGCGCCAGGCCGTGGCCGGCGAGGCACCAGTCGAGCAGGACCTCACTATTGTCACTGTCCATATTGCCGGCAACGCGCAAGGTCTGCGGCCCGTCCGGCGTGGTGAGGGTCCAGCGATATTGCTTGGAACCGGGAAAGCGCAGCAGCAGGCAATTGTGCTCAAGCAGATCTTCGGGTGTCTTCGGCGCAGCGCGTGCATTGAGATAACTTGGCGCTGCCACGATCACGCGGCGGTCGGTGGCGAGGTTGCGCACGATGGCCGATGAATCTTCCAGGATACCGATGCGGATGGCGAGATCGATGCGCTCCTGGATGAGGTCCGAGAAGCGATCGGTCAATTGCAGGCGCACCTGCATCTGCGGGTAACGGGCGAGAAAGGCGCCGATATGCGGCGCCACATATTGCCGGCCGAAAGCGACGGGAAGCGAGACCTTGATCGGTCCGCGCGGCTCATCGGTGCGCTGGGACAGTAGATTTTCCACCTGCTCCAGCTCATTGAGGATCGACAGGCAATGCTGATAGAAGGCGGCCCCTTCCTCGGTCGGGTTCACCCTTCTGGTCGTGCGATTGAGAAGCCGGGCATTGAGGTCACCCTCCAGCCGGGCGATGCGGTTGGAGACCACGGCGGGCGAGAGCCGGAGGTCGCGGCCGGCCGCCGACAAGCTGCCCAGTTCGACCACCCGGGCGAAGATGGAAAGATCCTCGGTATGTGGCATGGAACCTCATTTTATCCGGTTTCTTGAAGATCATTATCCATCAATGCCAGTCTGGCAAGGTCGGCGGCCCCGGAGGGCTTTGTTATCCTGTGCTTTCCCACGGGATGGAGCGTCGCATGGATCCGATCTTGGCCGAATGGCTGAGCCTCGCCATACGCTGGATTCATGTGATGACAGGCATCATGTGGATCGGCACCTCGTTCTTCTTCATCTGGCTGGATTCCAGCCTACGTCACTATGCGGAGCCCAAGCCCGGCATCGCCGGCGAGAGCTGGCTGGTGCATGGCGGCGGTTTCTATGCGGTGGAGAAATTCCTGGTCGCACCGGGCGCCATGCCCAAGGAACTGCACTGGTTCAAATATGAAGCCTATTTCACCTGGGCCTCAGGCTTTCTGCTGCTGGCGCTCATCTACTACTACGGCGCCGAACAGAATCTCATCGACCCTTCGGTAAGCGACCTCTCGCCCGGCCAAGCGATCCTTGTCAGCCTCGGCCTGCTTGCCGGCGGCTGGATCGTTTACGATCTGTTGTGCCGATCGCCGATCGGGCGCAGCACGGGAGCGCTGGCCGCCGGCGTGTTCCTGCTGGTGGCGCTTGCAGCCTATTTCTCCACCGCGGCCTTCAGTGGCCGCGCCGCTTATCTCCATGTGGGGGCGTTCATCGGCACGATCATGGCGGCCAATGTCTTCATGATCATCATCCCCAACCAGAAGAAAGTGGTGAAGGCGCTGCTGGCGGGCGAGGCGCCGGACCCGGCGCTCGGCAAACAGGCCAAGCAGCGCTCGTTGCATAACAACTATCTCACCCTGCCGGTCGTCCTGATGATGATCAGCAATCACTATCCCATCATGTATGAAAGCCCCTATCGCTGGGTCTTTGTCATGGGCGCCGTGACCTTGAGCGGCCTGTTGCGCGCCTATGCCAACGCCAAGAACGCCGGCGCACCCGGCGACAAGGTGAGCTATCTGCTGGTTCTGGCCTTGGGCCTCGGCATGTCCCTGGCGGCGCTTCCGGCCATCAAAGGCGGGCCAGGTATCGACATCGGCCGCAAGGTCGAGTTGGTCGAGGCCGCCGCCATCATCCAGCAACGCTGCACTGCCTGCCATTCGGCTTCGCCGACGGACGCCTTCTTCAAGGCGCCGCCCAAGGGCATTGCCTTCGACAGCGCTGCCGAAATCCGCCGCTATGCGCCGATGATCGAGCGCGTGGCCATAGCGACGAAGATGATGCCGCTCCGTAACAAGACCAAGATGACGGATGAGGAACGCGCCGTGCTTGGCGCTTGGATCGCCAATGCGGCCGCGCACGGAGAAGGCGAATGAGCGGCCTGCGCTTCCGGCAATCGCCCCACCACCTTGCGCGCGCGGAATTCGTCGCCGGTTTTGGCCGGGTTTACGAACATTCACCCTGGATCGCAGAGACGCTGTTCGATCGCGGGCTTGATCCCGCCCATGACCAGCTCGACAGCCTTGCGGTAGCATTGCAGGAGATTGTCGAGGCGGGCGGCGAGGTGCGGCAGCTTGCCTTGCTGCGTGCCCATCCAGATCTTGCCGGCAAGCTCGCAATGGCCGGCGAACTGACGCCTGAATCCCGCGGCGAGCAGGCCGGCGCCGGCCTCGACCAATGTTCACCCGCCGAATTCGCCCGCTTCCAGGAACTCAACAGGTCCTATACGGCCCGTTTCGGATTCCCCTTCATCCTCGCCGTCAAGGGCAAGTCGCGCGCCGAGATCCTGGCAGCGTTCGAGATGCGGGTGAAAAACGACACGCGGACCGAATTCCGCACGGCGCTCGATCAGGTGCACCGCATCGCCTATTTGCGCCTGCGGGATCTGTGCGGCCCGACCTAGAGCTTCGAGAGGAGAGTCGAGAGGGCAGCTTCCTGCTCGGCCGAGGGCATTATGATGGGGTCCGGATTGGCAGCCGCGACGGCGGAGCCGTGCAGGATGGCGACGTCCTTGCCACAGCATTGCCGCAACGCCAATGACAGCAATTTGGCATCGATCGGCTTCGAGACATAGGCCGTCATGCCGGCACTCAGATAACGTTCTCGATCGCCGGCCATGGCGTTGGCGGTGAGGGCGATGATTGGCAGAGTCTTGTAGTCGCCGCCGAGATTACGAATCTCGCGTGTCGCCATGATGCCGTCCATGTTGGGCATCTGCACATCCATCAGGATGGCGTCGAAATCCCCGCGCTGGACGGCGACGACGGCCTCGACACCGTCGCTGGCAATCTCGGTCTCGTGACCGACTGCTTCCAGCATGGCGCAGATGACCTTCTGGTTGATGAGATTGTCTTCAGCCACGAGCAATCTCAGATGGCGCGCGCCCGGATTGTCCAGCAGAGCCTGATCTTTGCTGCGGAACTGGCTGGCGGCCTCGGGAACCATATCGGCTTCATCGAGTTCCAGATGCATCCAGAAATCGGAGCCCTGTCCGGGCTGCGAATTGACACCGACCGAGCCACCCATCAACTGCATGAGTTCACGACAAATGGCGAGACCCAGTCCGGTTCCGCCGTAGCGGCGCGTCATGGAAGCATCGGCCTGGGTAAATTTCTGGAACAGGCGCGATTGAACGTCCTTCTCGATCCCGATGCCGGTGTCATGCACGACGACCTCAAGGTCCCATTTCTTGTTGCCGACGGGGGCGGCGTCTACCTTCACCAGAATGCCGCCCTTATGGGTGAACTTGACGGCATTGCCGAGGAAATTGGCCAGCACTTGGGCGATGCGGGCGGAATCGCCATAGAGTGCCTTGGGAACATGCGGTGCGATCTCGTAAGTGAGGTCGAGCCGCTTCGATATGGCGGACGGGCGCCACAGGGCCACCAAATCGTCGATCATGTCGGCGACCGCGAAGGGCGCCAGATTGAGGTCAAGGCGGCCCGCTTCGATCTTCGAGATATCAAGAATGTCATTGAGAATGGAAAGAAGACCCCGCGCCGAACTTTCCAGGGTCAGGAGCTTTTCCTGCTGGTCGGCATTGAGCGGCGTGTTCTTGAGCATATGCACCATGCCGATGACGCCGTTCATGGGCGTGCGGATCTCATGGCTCATTGAAGCGAGGAATTCGGATTTGATGCGGTTGGCGGTGTCGGCAACGTCGCGCGCCTTGCGGAGGTCCTGGTTGAGGATGGCGAGCTCCTCGCTGCGCCGTGTCAGCGCCTCTTCGGCAAGGCGCCGTTCGATGGCATTACCGCGAAAGACCTCCAATGCGCGCGCCATGCGGCCGATTTCGTCGGTGCGGTCGGTGAAGGGGACCAGCGAATTGAGGTTCCCGGCCGAAAAACGCTGCATCAATGCCGTCATGCGGTCGAGCGGCCGGCTCACCAGATGCAGCGCCAGCAAGGTCAATCCCAGTAGCACCACGGCGAGCGCGCCATTGGTCGCGACCAGCGAATGCAGATAGGTCGTGCGCGCAATTTCCAGCGGCGCCTTTGAAAGGGTCACGCTGATATTGCCGACAGGCCGACCCTCGACCAGAATGTCGGCGCGGCCTTCGACTGTATTACCCGGCGTTATGGGAATGGGACTGCCGTCATCGGCCGCCGCATCGACGGCGACAAATTCCAGCCCACTCGATTCACGGATCACGGCGCGGGCAAATCCGCCGATGACGCGCATCGCCTGTAGCTGCCCCTTGGCGGCTTCGCGGTCATACTCCCAGACCGCATTCGCGACGGCCCCTGCATAGAGAAGGGAGAGGTTGTCGGCGCTGTCCTGCAGATCGGCCAATTGGCGCTCCACGAACCGCCGGTCCTCAAGCACCACATAGGCAGCCTGAATCGCCAGGATGACGACGGCCAAAGCCAGCACCACCCTTGTTTTCAGACCGAAGCCTCGCCAGCGCTTATTCATGATCGGAGAATGGGCCGAACGCGGTTAACAGAGTATGTATTTTGCCGCGTAAAGTGTGGCTGCGCAGCAAATTCCGCAGCCGGCGTGTCCGAATGCCGCGGCCCACACGCTGTGGTTGCTCTTCCTCTTGATGCCATCGGCCAATCCGGTCTTGGGGCGAATCGAGCGGCTTGGCTACAGTTCGCCGAAAGGGGAATTGCCAAATGTCAGGTCATCCAGTCAGCCGCCGCAATCTGCTTGGAAAAATGACGGTGGGATCGCTCGCGGTTGGTACCGGGCTGGTGGGCTTGACCGCACCTTGGCGCCATGCGGCCTTGGCCGAGGGTGCTCCGCATTGGACCTATGAGGGGCCGGAGGGGCCGAGCCATTGGGGGCAATTGGCGCCGGATTTTGGGGTTTGTGGCACAGGTCAGCGACAATCGCCGATTGATCTCGCTGGGGCCGGTCTGGATCAGGCGGCGGACCTCGCGCTCGAATGGCAATCCTATGGCGCAACGGTCGAAAATAACGGCCATACATTGCAGGTGGCGGCACCCGACGGCACACCAAGTGCGCTCACGCTCGGTGGCAGGAAGTATGGTTTCCTGCAATTTCATTTCCATCATCCCAGCGAACATGCGGTGGGCGGCGGACGCTGGCCGCTGGAAGTGCATATGGTGCACAAGAGCGAGGCAGGAGATCTCGCTGTGACGGGTATCTTCTTCCGCCCTGGGCGCGAAAATGACGTGTTGGGCGCCATTCTCGCCCAGGCGCCGGCGACCAAGGGCAAGAAGCCGATGGCGCGACCGGTCGATATGAACCGTTTCCTGCCCGCATCGAACGCGACCTATCGCTATGCCGGTTCCCTGACGACGCCGCCATGCAGCGAAATCGTCAGTTGGATCGTCTTTCGCGAACCTGTCGAGGCCGCCATCGGTCAGATCGAAAGCTTCGCGCGGTTGTTCCCGATGAACGCCCGCCCCCTGCAACATGACTTTCAGCGCGGCATCGCGCTGGATCTGTTCTGAGGAGCAGGACCATGCGGCGTATGTTTGCCATCACTGTTTCCGTCCTCGCTTTGCTCGGCATCGCGGCCTGCGCGACGGCCAAGCGCGTCGATACCTCTACCGCCGCGACACCACCGATCCCGACCGAAACGTCGGAGGCAGCGGGCGAAACCTTGCCCGATGCCGGCTTTACCGGCATCTGGTATGTGAGCGGCGTCTTCCCGACCGCTTCTACCGCCGCGAGCGTGGCCGACCCGCATTTGGGCAGCGCATTGACCATCGGGGCCGGCGAGGTGAGCGACGTGAACGGGCAGCGTTGCATCACGCCGACCTTTGAACGTGACCGGGTCGAAGGCGCGGCAATCGGTTTGAAGGCAGCTGGCGCCGGTTCATGGGATCGTCTCGTCGTCACATGCGACGGCAAGGCTTTTGCCAGCTATCTGCGCCTGCCCGACCGTCCCGGCGAGGGGCCAGCCCTCATGCAGCAGCGCCAGGAAGGACTCTATCTTCTTGAGCCTGCCACGACCGTGCTTTATCGCCAGCCGAATGAACCTGCCGAGACGACCATGGCGGTTGCGAAGTTTGTGCCCGAACATGAAATGCCGGCCCATGAGACGCCGATGACGGAAGCGCCGGCCAGCAAGGCCGCGCATGCGGCGGCTCCCGTTGAATTGATGCCGGCAAAAGCGGAAGCGGCCAAAGTGGAGCCGGCCTTGGCTCCCGTGACAGAGGGGCCGGTCGCAGATGCGCAGGTCGAAACCGCCGCCAAGGTCACGGCGACCGGTGGCGCGCAGGTGCCGGCGCCGGGCACGGCGATGCATCTTGCCAGCTATAAGGGGCAAAGTGCGGCTAAGCGCGGCTGGAAGATTCTGCTTGGCGAATATGATGAACTCGACCCGCTGTCGCCGCTTTATGTGTCGGTCGATGTACCGGGCAAGGGATCAGTCATCCGGCTTTACGCGACGGGCGCAACGCCAGCCGAAATCAGCCATATCTGTGCCGCACTGAGAGCCAAGAAAGCCTATTGTGCCCTGAATCCGTAAGATCCGGTGCCGTCAGGACCGATCAGGGGCGCTCAGGTTCGACGACTTCATCGGCGGCGTCGTAGAGAGCAATCTCGCTGAGATCCTCAAGCGGCGGCGAACCGGCACGTGCTGCTTCATCGAGCGCCGCGTCGATGATGTCGTCCTCCGCCGGGACTTGCGGTTCGGTTTCTAATTCCATGTCGGCGGCCGGTGCCGGGCCGAGGTCGCCAGGTTCCGCTTCTCCCCCTGCCGCCGGTTGCTGTGCCAACGGTTCTTCGACCGCCGTCGCGAGCATTGCTTCCGGTTCAGCGCCGCTGGGTTCGATTGCGGCGAGCGGAGGCTCCGCGGGAAGGGGTTGCGCGGGCGCAGCCACCAGGCTGCTGACATTCTCTTCCAGCTTCTGCATGACGCTGGTGAGTGATGATTTCTGCCGGCCTTCGATGACTTCAAGCAAAGTCATCACCATGCTGCGCAGATCTCCATTCTCCTTGCCCAGTTTTTCGGCACGGGCAGCTTCGCCGGCCGCCTGCTCCGCCCGCGCCAGGGCGCGCTCGAGGTCAGTTTCCAATTCGCCGATGCGGCCTTTGGCGCCATCCAGTTCGGTGGCTTGGCGGGCCAGCGATCCCTCGACGATGCGGGCGAGGTCGTTGAGGCGCAACTCGACCTTCTGTGCGAAGGCCACGTCATGCGCCAGTCGATCTCGAGCCGCCGCAACGCGCGCTCGCAAGTCGTCGAGATCGTCACTCATGGCTCACCCCGAAGCAGTTGCGGCCATAAATCAAAAGGCCCGCATCAATGATGTGATGCGGGCCCGATCCTGTCGAGGAAAAAGGATTAAAATAGCCTACCAGTGGCGAACACGCCCGGTATCGACATGGACGAAGTCGGATTTCGGATAGAAGCCGACGCCGCCGGCCTTCATCGCCAGAGCATCCAGGCGGAGGTCGGCGAGCTTCACATCCCGCAGGCGGATATCGATCGCCTTGCCTTCCATATGCATGCTGCGCTTGGCGACGCCATTGCTGGCCGAAGCCAGCTTGGCGTTACTCACCGGGCTGCGATAGCCGGAGATGATCTCGAACGGCTTCTTGCTATCGGTGCGGCGGTGCAGGGTCGTCAACAGGTCGAACAGCTTGAGGTCCATGGAATAGACGTCGCCGCTGCGATGATCGCGCAGGATGTAATTGATGTCGGCCACCGCGGAACGGTCATAGGCGCCGTTCTGCCAATAGGTGGCCTTCAGAATCTCGTTGGTATGGGTATTGAAGAAGCCGAGGGTGCGGCTGTCATTGGCCGTGCTCTTGGCCATGACGCTACGGGGCAGGAAGGTAAGGGCGCCAGCGCCCACAACACCTGCGCCGAGGCTTAGGAAGGAACGACGGCCCAGCTTTTCGGCCGCTTCGTGACGTGATGACATCTCTTTCCAATCTCCCTAGGCGCCCGGAACGCCTCCGGAGGCCACTTTGCTCGCGTTGCTAGGTAAGACCGGCGCGAATCGTCCCCACGATCTCCACGCCATGAACCCGGTTGGACCGGATTTTCCCTCACAAAGGTTAAAAGTTATCCCCTGAATCGCCCGGCTATGGACACCGGTATGCAGCAAAGCTGACACAGCCTTGCTGCAAATGCAAAGTAAAATTCACGAAATCAGGCCAAGCTATTGAAATATAGTTGATTTTCTTGATGCCCATCCTGCCGTTTCCTCAATAACCCAGGGCGCAGCCATCCTTGCGCGGATCGGAGCCGGCGACCAGCACACCATTCTGCCAATCGATCCAGATCGCCTGACCACCGCCCAGCGGATCCTCGATCGGCTGAACATTGTGGCCCCGGGCGGAGAGGCCGGCGACCGTCGCTGCCGGAATGCCTGATTCCACCCAGAGCGTCCCTTCGTCATAGAAGGCGCGGGGGCAGTCGAGGGCGGCCTGCGGATCCATGCCATAGTCCAGCATGTTGGTGAGGGCATGAACCTGGCCGACCGGCTGGTAATCGCCACCCATTACGCCATAGGGCATCACCGCTTTGCCGCTCTTGGTCACCATGGCCGGGATGATGGTATGCATGGATCGCTTGCCTGGCCCGATGCAATTGGGATGGGCCGGGTCGACCACGAAGCAGGCGCCCCGGTTCTGCATCAGCACGCCGGACTTGGCCGCCATGCGGCCGCTGCCGAAGCCGTAATAGACGGAGTTGATGAAGCTCACCGCATTGCGGTCCTTATCGACCACGGTCAGATAGATCGTGTCGGGGTGCTTGGGGAACTGGCCGATGGCGCCAAGATCCAGCGCCTTGTTCTGGCTGACCAGCCCTGCCAGCGCCTTGGCATGCGACGATGAGAGCAGGCCACTTACCGACACCTTGGCAAAGGCCGGGTCGGCGATATGCGCGTTGCGTTCGCGGTAAGCGAGCTTTGCGGCTTCGAGCTGCAGATGGAAGCGGTCGGCACCCAGTGGATCGGCCCCGGCCTTGTCCGCGCCATAGGCAGTGAGGATGTTGAGCATCAAGAGGGCGGTCAGTCCCTGGCCTGGCGGCGGGCATTCCCACAATTTGACGCCTTTATAGTCGGTGGCGATCGGAGTCACGTAATCGCCCTTATGGCGGGCAAAATCCTCGGCCGTGTGCAGGCCGCCCAGCGCCTTCATGGATGCCGCCATGTCTTCGGCGACCCAGCCTTGATAGAAGCCGGCCGCACCCTTGGCCGCGATCTCGCGCAGGGTCTTGGCCAAAAGTGGCAGCCGCACGCGGTCGCCAACTTTGGGCGCCTTGCCGCCCACCAGATAGCTGCCGGCGGCGGGGTCGTCACGGCGCAGTTTTTCTTCTTCCTGCGCCCAGTCATGGGCAACGCGAGGAGCCACGGGGAAGCCGTTCTCGGCGTAATGAATGGCGGGCTGCAGCAGCTTGTCGATACCGAGACGCCCATGATCGGCGGCAAGACGGCACCAGGCATCAATGGCGCCCGGAATGGTGACCGCATGGATCGAATCCGGCGCGATGTCGGTGATGCCCTGGCCCTGGAAGTAGCCGATCTCGGCCTTCATCGGCGCGGCGCCATTGCCATTGTAGGCGATGATGTCATCGCTGCCGCCCTTGGAGAGAAGCACGAAGCAATCGCCGCCGATGCCCGTCATGGCCGGTTCGACCACGGCCAGCACGGCGGAGGCCGTAATCGCCGCATCCATCGCCGTGCCGCCTTCTTTCAGGCAAGCGATGGCAGCGGCAGTAGCAAGTGGATGAGATGTCGCGGCGGCACCCTCGCTCGCATAGATGGGCGACCGGCCGGGCTTATGGAAATCACGCATGATGAATCCTGATTGATGCAGTTAGGGAACGGCCGGCGCATTGCCGGGACCGACGGAAGCGGGCGCGGTGCCGCTGCCATCTTCGTCGTATTGGAAGTTGGTGCTGATATTGCCCGCGGTGATGGTGTAGTCAAAGAGGAAGGTGGCGTTCGGATTTGAGGCGCTTGCCAGCAGTGCCCCCGGCACCGAGCCGGATTCCGACAGAGTGAGACCCTGCTCGAACGGACTTTTCAGGAGCGGGATCACCGCAACGAAGCTCTCATCCGTGTGATCGATCGTCAATGAGCCGTCGAAGCTGCGGGCACCGAGGTCGAGGGTGTAATTGAGATAGTAGTCGCCGTCGCCAGAACCGCCGGCAAAGCCGATCGCACCGCTGGCGTAGTTGATCTCGCCGACCGGCATGTTGCTGGTGGCCTCGAAGATACCGTTGTCGTTGAGCGGGTTGGCATCCTCGAAGTCACGCTGGTTGGCGACCAACGAATTGCCCTCCTGCGTCGGCTGGCCGGATTGGCCGAGGACGCGGCCCGCATCGGGCCGGAAGCCGCCGGGAGTACCGCCGCCGGCATTCATTGGCACAAACAGGTCGGCAAAGCGCCGGTCAATGGCGTCGGTGAGTTCCTGCGGCTGGCTGATCGTGCCGTCGGCGCCGATCTCGACATAGTAGCCGACGCGCTTCAGCACGACTTCATTCTTGGCCGATTTCAATGTGACCA
This sequence comes from Dongia sp., assembly GCF_041906375.1. Taxonomy (GTDB): domain Bacteria; phylum Pseudomonadota; class Alphaproteobacteria; order Dongiales; family Dongiaceae; genus Dongia. The sequence continues at coordinate 447,499 of NZ_JAYRJJ010000001.1, forward strand.
CGCTGGGCTTCTTGCCGGCGGTATTGGCATCTCCCGTGCCCGCCAAGGCCACCACGCAGGTCGCGGCACAAGCACCGACCACGGTGGTGCCGCGGATGGTCAGCACGGCATTGGGCAAAGTGAGCGAGGTGGCCTCGGGATTGCCACGCGCGATGGCACCGGTGACCAGGCGAAAGGCGCCCTTGGCGATACTGGCGTTCAGTGCATTGCCATTGGTGTTGGCCGGGTCATAGACGAATTCGTCGATGGTGAGTTGCGCCTTTGGCCCAAGCGTAATGGCTGATTCGTCCAGGAGCATGATCTGCAGGCGCGAATCCGCACCCGTGCTGACGCCGTCACCCATGACGAAGCCGTCGCCGGAGGCGACTGTGACGGGCGTCGCGATCTGCTTGGCGGGGGAGACAAGGCCCACCTGGCCGGAAACAGCCCCGGCGATACCGGCCGGATCGCCCACTTCCCCCATGGCAAGCTGTGGGGCAAATCCCATTACAGCGACGCTCAGCGCCAAAACGGCCTTTGTGGACGGCATTCTCAACTCTCCTGGAATGGCGCATATGCGCGCCGGCACCAGCATCGCCCGAACCACCGTCAGGCTGCAAGCCCGATCACGGCACCACGGGGGCGACACCGGTCCCGACCGACGGCAGAATACCGCCGGCACCATCCGCATCATATTGCACGGTTGCGCCGAGATTGTCGGGGCCGATGACATAATTGATGTGGAACGTGTCGTTTGCTGTGGTCGGGTCCAGGACAAAGCCGCTTTCGACCAGGTGAAAGCCGTTCTCGAAGGGGCTGACCAGCAGCGGGATGGTGGTGGTGAAGGTGCCCGGTGTGCAGGTGGCGCAGTTGAGCAGCAGATTGCCGGTGAAGCTGCGGTCGGCGAGGTTGATCGTATAGTCGATGCCGTAATTGCCGCCGCCGGACGGTCCGGCGAAAGTGATGGGCGCTGTATCGGTGAAATAGCGCACCTCACGTACTGGGAGATTGCTGGTCGATTCGAATGTGTCGTTGCCGTCCAGATGGTCGGCCATTTCGAAATCGTGCTGGTCGCGGGCGAGCGGTCGGCCCTCTTGCGCCGGCTGGCCTGAGGCGAGGAGAAGGTCGCGGCCGCTGGGGCCGCGCACGCCATCGCGCGGGCCCAGATTTCCGGCAGCGTTGATAGGCAGAAACAGGCTGGCGAAATTCCGTTCGACGGCCTCGGTCAGTTCCTGTGGCGGGCTGATCGTGCCATCGGCGCCGATCTCGACATAATAGCCGGCGCGCTTCAGGACGATTTCCCCCTTGGCCGAGCGCAAGGTAACTTCGCTTGGCCTCTTGCCCACCGTATTGGCGTCGCCGCTGCCGGAAAGGGCCACGAAGCAGGTGGCGGCGCAGGCGCCGATGATCGTGGTGCCCCGCACCGTCAACACCGCGTTGGGCAGGGTCAGCGTGGTGCCTTGCGGATTCTGGCGGGCAATGGCGCCGGTCACCAGGCGGAAGGCGCCTTTGGCGATGCTGGCATTGAGGGCATTGGTGTCTGTATTGGCGGGATCGAAGACGAATTCGTCGATGGTGATCTCCGCCTCAGGGCCCAAGGTGATGGCGGACTGATCCAGCAGCATGATCTGCAGGCGGGAGTCGGTGCCGGTCGCGACCGCGTCACCCATCACGATGCCGTCGCCGGAACGTAGACTGACGGGTGATGTGATCGCCTTGGCCGGCGAAAGGAGGCCGACCTCGCCCGATACCGCGCCGGCAACACCTGCCGGCGTGCCGACTTCGGCCAACGCGGCGCTAGGCATAGCACCGATCAGAATCCCCAGAAGCAGGCTGTGTCGCGAACGCTTCATGGCAGCAACTCCTTGAAACGAAGGAACCCGTCGTCGACCGACCTCAGAACTCCCAGCGCTTGCTGATGGTCAAGCCACCGCGCGCATTGTCATATTCGTAATTGGTGATGTTGGAATCGGCACGGTAATACTCGCCATAGATCGAGACGGTCAGGCCATCGAGAGCATCCGGCCATTCCTCGGCGCCGAACAGGGTCTGTACCGGAACGCCCAATGTCATGCGGGCGCGATAGATCCAGTCATCGCGATTGGATTCGCCGGTGATGGGATCGGCCATGTCATAATTGTCGTATTCGCCGAAAAGATCCGTCATCAGGAAGGCGCCGCCGCCGATCAGCCAGGTATGGTTGATGTTCAGGCGTTCACCGACATAGGTTTCCCATTCCTGGTCCGAGTTGAAACCGTGATGCGTAGCGCTGATTGTCAGGCGCTGATCCGTCCCGATGTAGAAATCGGCACCGACCGTGATCCCGAGATCGGCGCCTGATTGCAGATCACCGGCCGGATACAGCGTCGTGTTGTCATAGTCGATCCAGTTCATATCGCCGCGGATGAACAGGTTGACTGGGTCGCTGATGCGCATGTCGGCCCGGACGCTCGCGCCGATGCTGTCGATATAGCTGTCGCGATCGAGGAAGAGATGGTCGTAGGTGAGGGTCGGCGTCAGGAAGATCGCACCAAACTCGAAGCGGCCACCGGCCTGCGCGGAAAGGTCGAGGGTATCGAAATCATCCAGTTGGAATTGGTCGGCGCCATAAGCGCTCACCGACCCGAACAGGGTATTGCGGTTTTGGGTGGCGAGATCGTGCTCGATCCCGAAGCGCACCAATCCGGTCAGGCTGTGGTCATCCTCCTTTTGCCCGTCCTTGGTGACGTCGAAAGTGCCGAGGAAGGTACGCACCTGTCCCGAATTTGGCGCACCGGCCCGGTTGGTGTCGTACTGATACCCGACGCTGGTGAGCAGTGTCATCCGCGTGTGCTGGTCGCGCCGCTCGAGTTCGGCCGCATAGCGCTCGATGCCGCGTTTGAGCTCCGGATCCAGATCAAGGGTCAGCAGATCGGCGAATTCCTTCTGCGCTTCCCTGAGATTATCGAGGCGGTAGAGGACGATCGCGCGCAGGGCGCGGATGTTGGGCTCGTTCGGTGCCAGCAGGATCAGGCGGTCCAATGTCGCCGAGGCGCCGAGGAGATCCGATTTCCTTATCTGGCTGATGGCATAGAGATAGCTCAGCTGGATATTGTCCGGATCGGCCAGGACCTGGTCATAGGTGACCGTTTCCGCTTCAGGCAGGCCGTCCGCCGTTTCGGCAAGAGCTTGCCCGGCATCGCAGAGTCCAGCGGCGAGGAAAATGGCGAGCGCCGCCAGCGCCTGCCTGTATTTGGCCGAATTTCCGCCGCATGCCTGCGGCCGAGCGCGAGTCATTTTGCCGTCCCCTTCATTGGCATGCTGGGCCGCTCGCGTTCCGGTCGGCTCGTCCCCCCGCCCGAATCACCCTGAATTGGCCCAGTTGCGGTCACTCTACGCGCTCGCTTCTCGGCCTGCATCCATCTTGGCGCCTGAAAGTGGTGGCAGCGCGGGGTAGTCTTGCGCGACCACGTTGCATAGGCGTCCTGAATTGGCCAGTTTGCGCCGCCCCGTGGCTTGACCCGGCCGGCCCGTTCAAGCCATATCCATGTCAAATCTGAGCAATCCACTCAACTATCGACAGTCAACCGCTTACGAGGATCGATCGTGCCCATTTTGCTTGGCCTGGATACTGGTGGCACCTACACCGATGCCGTGTTGTTCGATCAGGCGAAGGCATCGTCCAAGAACGGGCAGGCCCCGAGCGATGCTGCCATTCTCCACGGGGGTGTGCTGGCCAGCGCCAAATCCTTGACCACCAAACACGATCTCGCGATCGGCCTCAAAGGTGCCATCGAAGCGGTGCTGCCGCATCTCCCGCAAGGTACCCAGGCCGCCGATATCGCCCTGGTCTCGATGTCGACGACATTGGCGACCAATGCCATCGTCGAAGGTCACGGCGCGCCGATCTGCCTCATTCTCCTCGGCTATGACGTAAAGTCCCTGGAGCGCGCGGGATTGAAGCAGGCGCTGGGATCTGACCCGGTGGTCTTTGCCGCGGGCGGCCACAAGCCGACCGGGGATGAGCAGGCACCGCTCGACGTCGAAACGATCCGCGCTGCCATCCTGGCGCATGCACCCAAGGTCGCCGCCTTTGCTGTTTCCGGCTATTTCTCGGTGCGCAACCCGGCGCATGAAATCGCTGTCCGGCAGATGATCCGCGATCTGACCGACAGGCCGGTGAGCTGCGGCCATGAACTCACCTCCAAGCTCGATGCACCGCGCCGGGCGCTCACCGTGGCCCTCAACGCCCGCCTCATCCCGCAATTGCAGCAGCTCATTCGTGCGGTGAGCGGCCTGTTGGCGGAACAGGGCATCAAGGCGCCGCTGATGGTGGTGAAGGGCGACGGCTCGCTCATCGACCAGCAGGTGGCACTTACCTGTCCGGTCGAGACCATTCTTTCAGGTCCCGCCGCCAGTCTGGTCGGCGCCCGGCATCTCTCCGGCGCCGATACGGTGATGGTGTCGGACATGGGTGGCACCACCACCGATATCGCGATGCTGCGCGACGGCCGTCCGGTCCTCAACAAGGAAGGCGCCGTCGTCGGCGGTTGGCGCACGATGGTGGAGGCGGTTGCCGTCCACACCTATGGCCTTGGCGGCGACAGCGAAGTGCGCATCGACGAACATCACGGCTTCATGGTCGGGCCGCGCCGCGTTGTGGCCCTGAGCCTGCTCGCGCATCTCTACCCCAAGGTGCTCGATACGCTGCGCGCGCAGCTGGCGTCAGAAGAGATGATGGCCTATCGGGGCCAGTTTGCCTTGCGGCAGCGCCCGCTCGATACCGGCGCCGAGGGCCTTAGCGAAGGTCAGATGAAGGTCTGGGAGGCGCTGGGCGACGGGCCGGTGGCCCTGGCCGATCTCATCTTCAGCCCGGCCATTGGCCGTAACCTCGCGCGCCTGGTCGACCGGGGCCTTGTCATCATCAGTGGTCTCACGCCCTCAGATGCCGCCCATGTGCTGGGCCGGCAGACGAGTTGGAGTGTCGAGGCGGCAGTGATCGGCGCGGAACTCTTCCTGCGCCGGGCGCCGCATGCCGGCTGGGTGCCGCCCGCCGATGGCAAGGCGCTGGCTGAGGCGATCGTCGAACAGGTGGTGCTGCAATCCGGCCGCGTCATCCTTGAAACCTCGATCGCGGAACAGGCCGGCATCGATCATCATCATTGGGGCACGCTCGGCCGCTATCTGGTCGACCGGTCGCTGCACGCCGCACAGGAGCGCAGCGCCCTCATCGATGTGGCGCTGAAACTCAATTTCCCGTTGGTGGCGATCGGCGCCCCGGTGGGATCCTATTACGGTGAGATCGCCCGGCGCCTGCGCACCGAGTTGATCATTCCGCCGCATGCCGACGTGTCGAATGCGGTGGGTGCGGTAGCGGGCGGTGTCATGCAGCGCGTCGCCATCACCATCACACAGCCGACCGAGGGCGTCTTCCGGGCCCATCTGCCCAGCGGATTGAAGGACTTCATCGACCTTGAAGCCGCCGCGGCCTTTGCGCGCGAAACGGCGGCAGCCGAAGCCGGAGCACTCGCCAAGAAAGCCGGCGCCAGCGATATCGAGCTGTCGCACGAGCGCGACGACAAGGTCTTCGAGCAGCCGGGCGGCCTGCGGATTTTCATGGAATCTCTGGTTTCGGTGACAGCTTTCGGACGCCCGGCTCTGGCGCAGGGGTGATTTTTCCTGCCGACACTGTGCGTTTGGTCACACCTAACGCCGATCCGGCTTGCCCCGCGTGAGCCGCATCACATGGTCGCGGGACTGGTACTGACGGCCCATTCCTGCTCATATATAGCAGGGGACGACAAGCTGCGGCGAATGCCGCCGCATGACGTAATTGGGATGAAATTGACATGACTTCCTGGATCAAATCGGTGCATTCGGCCTCGCTTCTGGCCATCGCCCTTTCTATTGGCTTCAGCCAGCCGGCGTTGGCCGAGCGGCGCGACGACCTGCAATCGAACTTGCCGGCCCCGGCCGGAACCTCGACCGTTGCTCCGGCCCTGCTGCATGTTGCCGGCCTCGACGACGCGCTGATGGCCCTGGCCAAGGACCCGCTCTTCGACGGCGTGCCGGTCGACTGGGCCGGTCTATTGAATTTCTATGCCGAGAATGGCGGTTTGGCGCTCTTTACCACGCCGACCGGCCTTTCTGCTCTCGGCCAGCAATTCCATGACCGCCTGCCGTTGGCGGTGGCGTCGGGCTTGCAGATTCCGGCAGCGGTTGTCGGCGCAGTCGCCACCTTGCCGCTTCCAAACTCGCCAGAAACGCAGGCGCATGCCGAGGCGATGCTGGCGGCGGCCTTTATCGGAACGGCCGTCGATGCCACCACCAGTCTTGGCGAAGCGGATGAACGCGGCGCGCTGGTGATGAACGAGATCAGCGATGCGCTGGGCAAGGGCGATGTCGCGGCCAAGGATCTGCTCGACGAGCAATTGCCGACCTATTACCGCTTCTGGGCGATGGCCAATTATTTGCCCAAGCAGGTGGCTTATCTGGAGCGCGGCGGTTGGCCGCGCGTGCCCAGTGTCAAGAAGCTTGAACCGGGCAACAGCAATGCGGTGGTCAACGCCATCCGGGCGCGCCTCAGCGTCACCGGCGAGCTGGCGGCGGCCGATATGGCCAGCGGGGATGTCTACGACCCGAAGCTGGTGGCGGCGGTCGAGCTCTTCCAGCGCAATCACGGCCTCAACGATGACGGCGTCATCGGGGCGCGCACCATCGAAGAGATGAATGTAAGCGCCGAGGATCGCGTGCGCCAGATTCTCCTCAACCTCGAACGCATGCGCGCCGAGGGTCCGAGCTTCGAGCCGCGTCACCTCATCGCCAACATCCCCTCGCAGGAAGTGAAGGTGATCGAAGGCGGCAAGGTGACCTTCTATACCAAGGCCATCTTCGGCAAGCTGGAACGGAAATCACCGACGCTGTCCTCCGTCATCCATACCGTGAAGCTCAATCCGGATTGGACGGCACCGGCCAAGATCGCCGCCATCGACGAAGTGAAGCGCGAACGCAACAATCCCGGCTTCCTCGAGGCCAAGGGGTTCACCATCTATGACCGCAGCGGCAATGTGGTCAGTCCCTATGCGATCGACTGGCATTCGGTCGGCCCGGGCAACTTCCCCTACACGCTGCGCCAGGCGCCCGGTCCGGAAAACGCCTTGGGCCCGGTGAAGTTCGACTTCCCCAACGATCATGCGGTGTTCCTGCACGGGACCCCCACGGTGAAGCTGTTCGATAAGCAGGACCGCTTCTTCAGTTCCGGCTGTGTGCGCACCGAGAAGCCGATCGATCTCGCGAAATTCGTGCTGAAGGACGATCCGGAATGGCCGGCCGCGCGCATCGACGAGGTGCTGAAGACCGCCAAGACAACCCTGGTCAAGCTGCAGAACCCGCTGCCGGTGCATATCACCTATATGACTGCCTGGGTCGACGAGGACGGCGTCATGCAGTTCCGCAAGGACGCCTATTCCTACGACGATCTGCCGGACCTGCCGAGCGGCATCACCGAGCAGCTCGTCGCCTCGAACCAGGTGCCGGCATCCTTGCCGCAGAAGACGAACCTGCACGAGGGTCGCGGCAAATGAGACACGGCCTTGCCGCCTGGGCGGTTCTGACGCTTTCAGTTCTTGCAACGCCATTGGCCCGGGCCGATGGCGTTGCTGGTCTCAAGGCTTATGAGGCTGGCGATTACGCCACGGCCCTGCAGGAGTTCATGCCCCTGGCGGAAGCCGGCCAGCCCTCGGCACAGGCTGCCATCGGCCAGATGTATCTCGATGGACACGGCGTGCCGCAGGACCCGGCCCAGGCGGCGATCTGGCTGGAAAAGGCGGCCGGCGGCGGCAATGCCCGGGCGCGGGCCCAGATCGGCGCGCTCTATGCGACCGGCACCGGCGTCCCGCAAGACGAGATGAAGGCCTCATATTGGCTGTTGCGGGCCGCCAATCAGAATGTGCGCCAGTCGCAGCGTTTCATGGCGCAACGTTTCTATGGCGGCCTGGGCGTGCCGCGCGATCTGGCACAGAGCTTTCTCTATGCCGCTCTCTGCGCCAGGCAGGGTGACCCGGAATGCCAGGCACTGTCCAACCAGCTGGCCGGCGAAATGAGCGCGGAAGAGAAGACCCGCGCGCAAGCCTTGCTTCAGGCCTGGCAGATAAGCGCCAACTGATTTCTCCCTCGCTTCCAGAGCCAGCGATGTGAATCGCTCTCGCACAGCCGCGCCGTCACCGGCCGGTTCCGTGTGCTAATCTGGCTGCAACTCCCTTTCCGTTAAGGATTCGGTCCATGGACGAGGTTTTCGAGATTCTGTTCAGCCTTTTCGGCATTGTCTTTGGTGGCTTTGCCATCCTGGTCATGCCGTTTGTCTCGTTCATCTCCTGGCGTCGGGGCCTGCGGCTGGAGCGTGAGCTTGCGGCGCTGCGCCAGGAAATGGCCCTTTTGAAGAGGCAGGCCCAGCCTTCAGAAGCGTCTGCGGAAGCAGCCATCGTCACCTCGGTCGTCGCTCCGGAAATCGCAACCGAGACACCGATCGAGATTCCGCCGGAAGTGCCGGTCGAGCAGCCGGTCGAAATGAGCGGCTCGCCGTCCGATTTCGTGTCCGTCCCGACAGTCCTGGTCGAAGTCGATCCCGAGCCTGTGGTCGATGCGGCACCGGTGGTACCGGAATCGGCGGCACCGAAGGATTTCGAAGGTCGCCTTGGCGGGCGCATCTATGGCTGGCTGGGTGGCATTGCGCTGGCCCTAGCCGGCATCTTCCTGGTCAAATATTCGATCGAGCAGGGTTGGCTGTCGCCGGCGGTGCGCGTCGGGCTCGGCATCGTCTTCGGCCTTGTCCTGTTGGGTGTCGCGCAATGGATGCGGACGCAATCCAACAATCTGGGTCAGGCACTCACGGCGGCGTCGGTTGCCGTTCTCTATGCCAGTCTTTTCTCGGCAACGGCACTCTACGATCTCCTTCCGACAGCCTTCGCCTTCGTCGTATTGGCTGCCCTTACTTTTGCCGCCATCGGCCTGGCCCTGCGCGAAGGTCCCTTTGTGGCCCTTGTGGCCTTTGCCGGTGGCTTCCTGACGCCGCTCTTTGTTTCCTCGGGCGAACCGAACCTGCCGGTTCTCTTCGGCTTCCTCTATCTGCTGCAGCTGGGCGGGCTCACTCTTCTCAACAAGCGCGGCTGGTGGTACCAGGCGGCGATCGCCGATGCCGGCGGTCTGCTCTGGGCAGCCTTCACCATCTCCGTCGTGGGCTTCGACCACGGCATGGTCGGTGATTACGCCATTCCGCTCTTTCTCATTGCCACCTCATGGACCGCGATCTGGGCGCTGGAATCGCGTGGTGGCGCCTTGCGCTCATTCGAGATGCTGTGGACCACGCGCGGCATCTCGGTCGCCTGCTTTGCGTTGATGGCCTTCCTCCTTGCCGCGACAGATTATGCCTCGCTCAACTGGGCGTTCGCGCTCATTCTGGCGGCAAGCCATCTCGTGGCGGCGCGCCGCTGGGTGGCGGAAGATGTACCGGCCTATATCGGCACCGCCCTTCTCATCGGCGCCTATGCGCTGTGGCCGGCCTCGACCTGGGACTATGCCAGCGCCGCCATGATCGATCGCAGCGGCGAGATGATGCTGGTGGGACTCATCTTTGGTGGCTTCCTGCTGTTCGGCGGCTGGTATTTCGCCCATGGTGCCAAGCATCCGGCGCGCTGGGCGGCCTTGTCCACGCTGGGTTCCGGCTTCATTTTCGGCGGTGCCTATTGGCAGCTGCGGGAGCATCAATATCTCCTCAGCTGGCCGATCCTTTCCGTGGGGCTTGCGGCGATCCATATGGGCCTGGCGCAACGCCTAGATCATCTGCGCCGGTCGGATTCGCATTATGTCGGCGCCTTCGCCCTGCATTGCCTGGCCGTTTCCGGCTTCATCGCCATCGCCATCCCGATGCAGCTGGAAAATTCCTGGGTCGCGGTCGCCTGGTCGCTGGAACTGCCGATCGTCGCCTGGGTTGCCAACCGTCTCGATATTCCGTGGCTGCGCCGTGCCCTCTGGGTCGGCATGGCGCTCATCCTGGGCGGCATCTGGTTCTCAGGTTTCCCGGCCGGCGACACGCTGATCTTCAACTGGCTGCTTTACGGCATGGGTATTCCGCTCGTCGGCTTTATCGTGACCGCCTATCTCCTCACCGAGACGGTCGAACAGAAACTGCGTCGCACCTTGCAGGTGATGGCCGCGGCACTTGGCTTTGGCCTGCTCGGCCTCGAGATCGACCATTTTTATGCGCATCTCGAGGTGCCGGATGCAGACTTTATCGCACATGGCGTCCAAGCCATTGCCTGGCTGATCGTCGTGCATCTTCTGCTGCCCATTGGCGATCGTCGCAAATCGCCGGTGCTCTATGACGCGGCGCTGGTCGTCGCTGGCATCGCCGGCCTGTGGCTGCTGGTGTTCCCGCTCTTCTTCGAGCACCCGCTGTTCAACTACATCTATGTCGGCGCTATGCCGATCCTCAACCGCATTTCGCTCATCTATGGCGTGCCCTGCCTGCTGCTCCTGGCTTTTGCCGGGACCCTCATGCGCCGGATCGATCTGGGTCAGAAGGGGCGCATCGGCTACCGGGTTGCCGGGGTTTACGGCCTTTTCCTGGGCTTCGTCTGTGTCAGCCTGATCGTGCGCCAGCTGGCCCATGGCGAGATCATCGCTGTCTCGCTCTTCGGCGGCAGCAACATCACGGACCCCGAACTCTACGGCTATTCGGCCGCCTGGACGCTCTATGGCGTGGCTTTGCTGGGTCTGGGTGTGAAGATGCGCTCGCAGGCCCTGCGCTATGCCTCGGCCGCAGTCGTATTGCTCACGGTCCTGAAGGTTGGACTGGTCGACGCTTCCGACCTCACCGGCCTCTACCGGGTCGCAAGCTTCCTCGGCCTCGGCGTGGCGCTCATCGGTATCGGCTATCTCTACCAGCGCATCCTGTTCAAGGTGAAGGCGTAGCCACGGCTACTCTTCGACCCAGGCCACGCGCAGGATGTTGGTCGAGCCCGGTGTGCCCAGCGGCACGCCGGCGGTCACCACGATGCGTTCGCCGGCTTTGGCAAACCCTTCGCGGAGCGCAATGCGGGTGGCCTTCTCAGCCATCTCGGAGAAGCGCTTCAGATCCGCCGTCACCACGCAATGAGTGCCCCAGACCAGGGCCATGTTGCGCGCCGTTTCGAGCTTTGAGGTCAGGCACATGATCGGCACCGCCGGCCGCTCGCGCGCCATGCGCAAGCCGGTCGAGCCGGACGTCGTATAACTGACGATGGCCGAGGCTGAGAGCGTCTGCGCTACCTGCGCCGCCGCCTGGCTGATGGCGTCGGATTCCGTCGCGGCATGGTCGAGGCGCTGGGCCTCCAGGATGCGGCGATAGAAGGGGTCGCGTTCCACGCGCTCGGCGATGCGGTTCATCATGGCGACCGATTCCAGCGGGAACTGCCCGCTGGCGGTTTCCGCCGACAACATGACCGCATCGGCACCGTCATAAACGGCGGTGGCGACGTCGGACGCCTCGGCGCGGGTCGGTGTCGGCGCGTTGACCATGGAATCCAGCATCTGCGTCGCTACCACCACCGGCTTCCCGGCCAGGCGGCAGGCGGCGATGATGCGCTTCTGCAGGCCCGGCACATCCTCGGCCGGCATTTCGACGCCGAGATCGCCGCGCGCCACCATGATGGCGTCCGAGAGTTCGACGATCTCGTCTAGGCGTTCGATGGCTGCGGGCTTTTCCAGCTTCGAGATGATGCGGGCGCGGCCGGCGATCAGCTTGCGCGCCTCGGCCACATCTTCGGGGCGTTGCACGAAGGACAGGGCAATCCAGTCGGCGCCGAGATCGAGGGCAAAGGTGAGGTCGGTGCGATCCTTTTTGGTCAGCGGCGAGAGCGGCAGGACGACGTCCGGCACGTTGACGCCCTTGCGGTCAGAGAGCTTGCCGCCGATCTCGACCTCGCATTCGGCGGCATCCTTGGCCACCTTGCACACGCGCATGCGCAGCTTGCCGTCATCGAGCAGCAGGGTGACGCCGGGCTTCAGGGCCGTCAGAATTTCAGGATGCGGCAGCGGCGCGCGCCATTCGTCACCCAATGTCGGGTCGAGGTCGAAGCGGAATTTCTGTCCAGCCTCCAGAACGACCGAGCCTTTCTCGAACTGGCCGACGCGCAGTTTCGGCCCCTGCAGATCCACCAGCACGCCGATTGGGCGCTTGGTCGCCTGCTCGATGCCGCGGATAACGTCGTAACGCTTCTTATGGTCCGCGTGGCTGCCATGGGAGAAGTTGAGGCGAAACACGTCAACCCCGGCAAGGAACAGGGCTTCGATCTCCGCCTGCGAGGAGGTTGCTGGTCCGAGGGTGGCAACGATCTTGGCCTTGCGCTGTCGTCTCATGAGCTGAACCGGTTCTTTCTTATTATTTGATCAGGATGACGCGGATATCATTGACGTTGGTTCGTGTCGGTCCTGTGACGATCAGGTCGCCAAGGGCCGAGAAGAATCCGTAGCCGTCATTGTTGGCCAGCATGGCCTTGGCACTCAAGCCCTTATCGGCGGCCCGCGCGATGCTGTCGGGGGTCAGCAGGGCGCCGGCATTGTCCTCGGTCCCGTCAATTCCGTCGCTGTCGCCGGCAGCGGCATAGATTCCCGGATGACCGCCGAGCGCCACGGCGAGCGCCAGCAGAAACTCGGCATTGCGGCCACCACGGCCCTTGCCGCGCACGGTTACCGTCGTTTCGCCGCCGGAAATGAGGGCCACGGGGGCTGGGGCCGGCTGGCTGTGCTTGGCGATCTGCCGGGCAATTCCGGCATGCACCAATGCCACGTCGCGCGCCTCGCCCTCCAGGTCACCGAGGATCACGGGGCGGAAACCTGCCGCCTCGGCCACCTTGGCGGCGGCATCGAGGGCGTTCTGGGGTGTACCCAGCATCCGTGTTTCGCAATTTGCTAAACGCGCGTCACCGGGTTTTGGCGTCTCGCAAGCGGGGCTTTCCAGATAGGCCTTCGCCGCCGCGGGCATCTCGATCCCATATTTGGCAAAGACGGCGATAGCATCCTCCCGGGTTGAAGGGTCGGCCACCGTCGGGCCGGAGCCGATGACCGAGGGGTCGTCGCCCGGAACGTCGGAGATGAGCAGGGTCACGACCTTGGCCGGATGGGCCGCCGCCGCCAGACGCCCACCCTTGATCGCGGAGAGGTGCTTTCGCACACAGTTCATCTCGGCGATGTTGGCGCCGGATTTGAGGAGCGCCTTGTTGACTGCCTGTTTGTCGGCCAGGGTCAGTCCGTCGCCGGGGACTGCGAGAAGCGCCGAGGCGCCACCGGAAATGAGGCAGAGCACCAGATCATCGGCGCTGAGGTCACGCACCTTGGCAAGGATGCGCCGCGCCGCTTCCTGACCTTGCGTATCCGGTACCGGATGCGAAGCTTCCACCACTTCGATCGAGCGGCAGGGCAGGCCGTGCTGATAGCGGGTGACCACCAGTCCGTCGATGTCGCCTTTCCAGGTGGTCTCGACCGCCTTGGCCATGGCGGCAGCCGCCTTGCCAGCGCCCACGACGACGACGCGGCCCTTAGGGCGCGGCGGCAGATGCGGCACCAGGATCTGCAACGGATCGACGGCGGCGACGGCAGCGGCGAACATCCGCTTCAACAACTCGGTTTCGGTGGCGCTCACGGTTTTCCCCTGACGATGTTGCTGGGACAGTAAAAACGCCGCCCCCCGGGGGTCAAGCAGGGCGGCGACGCCTTTGCGCCGTTCTGCGGCGGAGATCGGCGAAAGTGTGGCTATTCGGCGGGCGCGGCCGGTGCCGGTTTGGCCATGAAGATGCCGACCAGAACAATCACTCCGCCGAGGATCTGCCACAGGCTGAGGCCCTCACCGAGCAGGATCCAGGCGAAAATGGCCGAGGCCAGCGGGTTGATGAGGAGGGTGAGGGATGAGAACGCGGCCGGCAGATGGGCTACCGCCCAATTGATCAGGCTCTGACCAATGGTTTGGCTGACAAGGGCCAGGCCCAGAACAGCGCACCAGCCGGTCCAGCTTTGCGGCAGGATCCGGTCCTCGGTCAGCAGGCCAACCGGCAGCAGGATCAGGCTCGCGGTGAGCGAACCCCACAACATGACTTCGGCGGTGCTGAGATGGCGGCGGGCTTCCTTGCCGCCGCGCAAATAGCCGGCATAGGTGATGGCGCCGATCATGCCGAGGATGAAGGCGAGGCTGTCATGAATGTCGAGCGGCTTCTCGCCGCCGGCCAGCAGCAGCCAGACGCCACCGAAGGCCGCCGCCATGCCGAGCAGGAAACGAAGGCCGAAACGTTCGCCGAAGAACAGGAAGCCGGCAGCGGCGACCCAGAGCGGCGCGGTGTTGCCCATCAATGTCGCCGCGGCGACGCTGGCGAATTGCAGGCACCAATGCCAGGCGATGAGGTCGACGGCGAGGGAGAAGCCGGCAAAGCCGGTGATCTTGAAGGCCCGCCGTCGCTCCGCCGCGGTCGATGTCCGCGGTGGCCGGTGGCTGAAGACCCAGATCGCAAAGAAGGGCAGCGCCAGGAACATGCGGTAGAAGCCGGTCATGGTCGGGCCGACTTCCGACAGTTTTACGAAGATGCCGGAAAAGGAGATCATGACCGCGCCCAGGATCAGGATGGGCAAGGCGAAACGATCGGCGGAATGGCCTGATTTCATGATGAATTTGGCTGGCTGTTCTGGCGGATTGCCCTGGGCGAGGTCGGATGACAGATGTTGCCGCCTCTTCTATGCTGGCGCCGAATTGGGGTCAATTGCATGAAACGCATGACGAGACCATGTCTCTAGACAAAGCTTCCGAGCGGCTTCTGGGGCCGGGCGATCCGCCCCCCTTCACACTACTCAACGAAAACGGCCAGGCACCGCTGGTCATGTTCTGCGACCACGCGGGCCGCGCCTTCCCGCGCAAGCTGGGGCCCTTGGGGCTCACGCCATCGGAACTCGACCAGCATATCGCCTGGGATATCGGCATTGCCAATGTGGCCGCGATCCTCGCGCGCAATCTCGATGCGCCCTGCGCTCTGGCCAACTATTCGCGCCTGGTGATCGATTGCAACCGTCGGCTCGACGACCCGACCTCGATCGCCCAGGAATCCGACCGCATCGTGGTTCCGGGCAATCGCGGCCTCGATCCATTGGCACGCGCCCGCCGGGCCGACGAGATCTTCAAGCCCTATCACTTCGCCGTGGCTGATCTCATCAAGAAGAAACGGGAATCCGGCCAGATGCCGGCCATTCTGTCCTTGCACAGCTTCACGCCGGTCATGAATGGCTTCAAGCGGCCGTGGCATTTCGGGGTACTGTGGAACCGCGACCCGCGCCTGCCGATTCCATTGATGCAGCGGCTGGCGCAGCTGCCGCATGTCGTCGTCGGCGACAATGAGCCCTATTCGGGCCGTGACGAGCATGGCTTTTCGATCATTGCCCATGCCGAGGCGCAGGGCCTGCCGCATGCCCTGATCGAGATTCGCCAGGACCTCATCAGCGATGATTCCGGCGTCAACCGCTGGACTGCCAAGCTGGAAACGGCCCTGAAAGGACTGCTGATCGATCCGGTCCTCTTTCCGCCGGTCAAGAAATGACTGAGCCTGCTTTCACGCTGGGGATCGAGGAGGAATATCTCTTGGTCGATCGCGTGACGCGGGATCTGGTCGCCGATCCGCATCCCGACCTGTTCGCCGAGGCGCAGGCAGCCCTGGGGCTGCATGTCAGCCCTGAATTCATGCGTTCGCAGATCGAGATCGGCACCGGCATCTGCGCATCGCTGGGCGAGGCCAGATCTCAGCTCACGCGTTTCCGCCGTACCTTGGCCGAGGTCACCGGGCGCCATGGCCTCGCTATCGTCGCCGCCTCGACCCATCCTTTCGCCGATTGGGGCGGGCAGAAGCATACCGACAAGGAACGTTACAACGCCTTGGCCCGCGATATCGGCGGGCCGGTGCGGCGCCTGCTTATCTGCGGCATGCATGTCCATGTCGGTATCGAAGACCCGGAACTGCGCATCGATCTGATGAGCCAGGCGAGTTATTTCCTGCCGCACCTGCTGGCGCTTTCCACCTCGTCGCCTTTCTGGCGCGGGGCCGATACGGGCCTCAAATCATACCGTCTGGCGGTATTCAACGAATTGCCGCGCACAGGCCTGCCGGAGATTTTCGATTCCTTCGGCGAGTATCAACGGCATCTCGACGTGCTGGTCAGTGCCGGCCTGATCGAGGACGGCAGCAAATTGTGGTGGGACTTGCGCCCCTCGGCGCGTTTTCCCACCTTGGAAATGCGCATCTCCGATGCCTGCACCTTGCTCGACGACACGCTGTGCATCGCGGCCATGTATCGCTGCATCCTGCGCATGCTCTATCGCCTGCGCCGGGGCAACCAGCGCTGGCGCCGCTATGCCGCCATGCTGATCAACGAAAACCGCTGGCGCGCGCAGCGCTATGGCATCGACGAGGGGCTCGTCGATTTCGGCAAGGGCCGCATCGTGCCGATGCGCGATCTCATCGAGGAACTGGTCGATCTCCTTGCCGAGGATGCGGCCTTTTTCGGCTGTTCCATGGAATTGGAGCACGCCCGCACCATCCTCGATCGCGGTACCAGTGCGCACCGGCAGCTGGCGATCTATAATGCGGCGATACAATCCGGTCTCGAGCCGCGGGCGGCGCTGCAGCGCGTGGTCGACCGGCTCATTGACGAAACGACGACTTTCTAAAGGATCGCCAGATGGACGAGAAAACCAAGACCGAGCTCGAAGCGGCTGCCTTCCGCCGCCTGGTGCAGCATTTGCGCGAGCGCACCGATGTCCAGAACATTGACCTGATGAATCTGGCCGGCTTCTGCCGCAATTGCCTGTCGCGCTGGTATCGCGAGGCGGGCGAAGCCAGGGGCGTTGCCATAAACGACCCCGCTGCGCGCGAGATCGTCTATGGCATGCCCTATGACGAATGGAAGGCCAGGTACCAGGCCGAAGCTTCGGCCGACAAGAAGGCCGCCTTCGAGCAGAACAAGCCGAAGGACTAGCCGGCCGGTTCTAACTGGTCGGCAGGGACCGCAGGAACTTGCTCACTTCATCCTGCAGATGGGTCGATTGCGCGACCAGGCTCTGCACGGCGGACGAGACCTCGGTCGCGGTCGAGCCGGTATCGTTTGCCACTTCCTGCACGCCGCTGATGATCTGCGTCGTCTCCCCGGTCCGCACCGAAACACTCTGTGCCGAACTGGCGATTTCGCGGGTGGCCTGATTCTGCTGTTCGACCGACGAACTGATCTCCTGGGCGATGCCGCTGATCTCGCCGATGATGTCGGAAATCGAGCGGATGGCTTCGGCCGACTTGCCGGTTGCTACCTGGATGGCGTTGATCTGGGCCGAGATTTCGTCGGTTGCCTTGGCGGTCTGGCCGGCCAGCGATTTCACCTCGCCGGCCACCACAGCAAAGCCCTTGCCGGCCTCGCCAGCGCGGGCCGCCTCGATCGTGGCGTTGAGGGCGAGGAGATTGGTCTGGCTGGCGATATCGTTGATGAGATGGATGATGTCGCCAATCTTCTGCGCGGCGGAGGTCAGTTCCGCCACCGATGATGAGGTGACGCTTGCCTGTTCGACCGCGCGCGCGGTGATCTCGTTGGAGCGCTGCGCCTGGCGCTGGATCTCGGCCACCGAGGCGGTCAATTCTTCCGCCGCAGCCGCGATCGCCTGTGCATCACCCGTGGTTGCGCCCGAGGCTTCGGCGGCCTGCGCCGCCTTTGCCGCATTGTCGCGAGCGACCGAGGTCATGCCGTCGGCCAGCGTTGCCGCCTGGCCCGTGCGAGCCGTCACCTCGTTGATCACCGATTGCACCGCACGCTCGAAATCACTGGCGATGCGCGTGAGAACGGCGCGCTGTTCGGCCTTGGCGCGGGCATCGGTTTCGCGTTCATGGGCGGCGGCCTGCTCGGCCTGCTGGCGGGCGTCCTGCGCCTCGCTGAGGGCCACGGCTGCGTTGGAAAGGGCACGTGCCAGATATTGCGACACCCAGATGAGCACACCGGCTTCGATGAGCACGATCACCGCATGCAGCACGACGCGGAAGAAGGATGCCCCGCCGGGGAACACGGCAAGCGGCAGCAGAAAGTTGAGCAGCAGGTGATGGAGCGCGATGGTGACGGTGGCCGCCAGGATCGCCCGCCAGTCGCAGAATGCGGTCAGCATGGCGAGCGAGGCGAAGAAATACATGTGGATGTCGATCTGCCAGGGATCGCCTTCCATTGCCGCGACGATGAGCGCGATCATCAGCATCAGGGCCGTCGACAGGAAGAGATGCAGGCTGATGCCGGAACTCGTCCAGGTGAAGGCCGCAATGGCGATCGTCACCGCCAGCGCCAGGCCGGAGAGCCAACCGACACCGCCGCCCACCAGCCATTCCAGCAAGACAATCAGCGGCAGATGCAGGCAGATATAGACGGCGAGGATGCGCGCCACCCGCGCGCGCAGAGCGTCGATCGAATTCATGTCTTCGTCCTTGCAGCAGGTGATGGAGCGCAGCCCATGGCGCCATCGGCACGCAGCACGAGGCTGGCACCGGCAGCATAGAGGCGTGTGGTGAACTGAGGATCGTCGCCGATGGCGATGACGGAGCCAGGCAGGCCGCCAGGGCCGAGCAGGCGCCCGCCGGCCGCAATGACGCTGGCCAGGGCATCGCCCTTCAAGGCGAACACCGCGACCGGTTCGGCAGCAATCGCCTGGGGCAGCACGCGCACCACCGCCACCGCACCGAGGCCGAGAACGGCCAGGGCGGCGGCAGGCAGGCAACACCGCCAGGAGGTCGATTGCGCGCGCATTTATTCTCCCCGACGAATTGACGCTGTCGCCTTTACGGCTGTTTTGTCGGGGGAGATTACCTGCCGATTACAAAGACATTGTTAATGTTACGGAATAATTTCCGCCTTGCTGCGGCGCAGCATTGCGCTCGGAGCTCATTGCGCCGGCGGGATCGGCGCTGCCTTCGGCTTCCCGCGCCAGACCACGACGGCAAGCCCGGCCAGGATGATGGACCCGCCCAGCACGATGCTTTCCGACAGTTTCTCGCCCAATTGCCAGGTGGCGGTCACGACCCCGAAGACCGGCATCAGGAGCGTGAAGGGCGTCAGTTCGTCGACGCGGTGGCGCATCAGCAGCCAGTACCAGATCGAATAGGGAAGCGCGAAACCGAAGGCGGCAATGCCCAGCACGCCGAGCCATCCCTGCAGCGGAATGGCCTCGATGGTGGGAAGCAGCGTCCCATGTTCCAGCACCAGCGCCGCCACGATCATCTGCGGTGTCGCATAGCGGGCAATGGCGGCATAGAGCGCGGTGCCGTGATCCTTGGCGACGATCGGAATGAAGGCCTGCGTCGTCGCCCAGGAGGTGACGCAGACCAGCATGGCGAGGATGCCGAGATAGTCCGAGGTGGCATCCGGTTTCCCCACCACCACGATCACGCCGACAAGGCAGAGCAGGGCGCCGATGCCGTTCTTCACATTCGGCTTGTCACGCCCCAGCACCCAGGAGGCGATGATGGCGATCGGCACGGACAGCTGCATCAGCAGCACCGCCATGGATGCGGGCAGCAGCATCAACGCGTAATAGACCGCGGTGCTCTGCAGGGTGCCGCCGAAGAAGGCGAGCAGGAAGAGTGTCTTTCGCGGCGTCTTGGCGCGCGGATAGAAGGGGCTCAGCAGCAGCGCCACGGTCCCGTAGACGATGGTCACCAGCAGCACCGGCGAGAACCAGCTCTCGACTGCGGGTTTGGCCAGCGTATAGATCGGCCCCCAGAGGATCTGGATAAAGACGGCCAGCGCGATGTGAAGGAAAGGCATGGGAAATCCGGTTCCGGCGGCAGAAATGCCACAGCTGCCGAGAAATGCTGCAGCTCTCTGGGCGGCACTCTGCCCGGAAGTGCCGGGGCCCGCAAGATGGCCCCGCTATCCACGTTATCCACAGGCTTTCGCGTCTTGTTCCACCCGCCCGGCGCGGATAGAGTCCGACCGATTCGCCGTTGCCCGATCACGGCAACCGCCCGCGCCCCTTTAGGAGAGTTCCATGGCCGATTCCGGTGGCATTGCTGCTGACCACCTCAAATCCTTCATCGAGCGCATCGAGCGCCTCGAGGAGGAAAAGGCCGCCATCGCCAACGATGTGAAGGAAGTCTATGCCGAGGCCAAGGGCACCGGCTTCGACACCAAGATCATGCGCCAGATCATCCGTCTCAGGAAAATGGAACCCAACGACCGCGCCGAGCAGGAAGAACTGCTCGACATCTACATGCGCGCTGTCGGCATGGTCGTCTGAGCGCAACTCCCCCTAACTCCTGACAGATAGAGTGCGTCATGCCCGGGCTTGACCCGGGCATTCATTTTCTCCGGCAGCACTGGATCCCCGGGTCAGGCCCGGGGATGACGATTGATTTAACCTACCGGCCCGGCATGGTGGCACGCCACCATGTGATCCTTCCCGGCCGACACCAGTTCCGGCATCGCCTGGGCGCAGATCTCGGTGGCCTTCGGGCAGCGCGTGCGGAACGGGCAGCCTGAGGGCGGATTGAGCGGCGACGGCAGATCGCCTTTGAGCACGATGCGCGTCTTGTTGCGCTCGATATCCGGGTCCGGCACCGGGACAGCCGAATTCAAGGCCTGGGTATAGGGATGGAGCGGGTTGTTGTAGAGCGAATCCCGGTCGGCGATTTCCATCACCTTGCCGAGATAAAGCACCATCACCCGGTGGCTGATATGCCGCACGATGGCGAGATTGTGGGAGATGAAGATGAGCGACATGCCCATCTCCTTCTGCAGATCCATCAGCAGGTTGACGATCTGCGCCTGGATCGATACGTCGAGCGCAGAGACCGGCTCGTCGCAGACGATGAGGCGCGGATTGTTGATGATGGCGCGGGCGATGCCGATGCGCTGGCATTGTCCGCCCGAAAATTCATGCGGATAGCGGTTGACCTGGTTGGGCAGCAGCCCGACCTTGGTCATCATCGCCTTGACCTTTGCCTTCACCTCGTTGGCCGAGAGATTGGGCTGAAAGGTGGTGAGCGGCTCGGCGATGATCTGTCCGACCGTCATGCGCGGGTTGAGGCTCGCCAGCGGGTCCTGGAAGATGATCTGCATCTCGCGCCGCAAGTTTCGCATGGCGTCCGGCTCGAGCTTGGCGAGATCCTGCCCCAACCATACCGTGCGCCCGCCGCGCAAGGGCAACAGGCGCAGGACAGCGCGGCCGAGCGTCGACTTGCCGCAACCGGATTCGCCCACCAGGCCCAGGGTTTCGCCAGGCTTCAGGTCAAAGGAGACGCCGTCCACCGCCTTGACGACGGCGGACGAGCCGCCACCGAACAGGCTCTTGCGGCCGACGTCGAAATGGACCTTGAGGTCATTAACGGAAAGCAAAGGCGCACTCATGCCACCACCCCGATCTTCGGCTTGTTCGCCATGCCCAGTTCCTCGAGATGACAGGCCTTGGCCCTGAAAAACCCGTCGGGCCCGGCTTCACCGGTCTCGCGCAAGAGCGGTCGCTCTGCAGCGCAGCGGTCGAAAGCATAAGGGCAACGTTCACGGAAGGTGCAGCCGCTGGGCAGGCTCTGCAGGTTGGGTGGCTGGCCGCCGATCGTGTCCAGGCGCGTCAGGCCATGCGCATCGAGCCGCGGCATGGATTTGAGCAGCCCCTCGGTATAGGGATGCTGCGGCCGCTTGAAGATGTCGCGGACACTGCCTTCCTCGGCGATCGCCCCCGCATACATCACCATCACCCGGTCCGCCAATCCGGCGATGACGCCGAGATCGTGGGTGATGAGGGCGATGGCCATGCCGGTGTCGCGCCGGAGCTGCGAGAGCAGTTCCAGAATCTGCGCCTGCACCGTCACATCAAGCGCGGTGGTGGGTTCATCGGCGATCAGCAGTTCGGGGCCGCATAGCAGCGCCATGGCGATCATCACGCGCTGGCGCATGCCGCCGGAGAATTCATGCGGATGCATGCCGATACGCCGCCGGGCTTCCGGGATCTGCACCTGGTCGAGCACGCGGATCGACGCCTCGGCCGCTTCCGCCTCTGTCATGCCCTTATGCGTCATCAGCACTTCGGTCATCTGCCGGCGTACCGTGAGGTAAGGATTGAGCGAGGTCATCGGATCCTGAAAGATCATCGACATGCGGGCGCCGCGGATCTTGTTCAGTTCCGCGGTGGGGACGTTCAGGATCTCGGTGCCCGCCACCTTGACGGAGCCCGTGGCCCTTCCGTTGCTGGCGAGGAGCCCCATGATCGACATGAAGATCTGGCTCTTGCCGGAGCCGGATTCACCGACGATGCCCAGTGTTTCCCCGCGCCGGATGCTGAAGGAAACGTCGTTGACCGCCTTCACATCGCCTTCCGGCGTCCAGAAAGCGGTGTTGAGCTTGGTAACTTCGAGAACATTGCTCATGGCGCTCCTCACCGGTCCTTGGGGTCCAGCGCATCGCGCAGACCGTCACCGACGAAGTTGAGGGCGAGCAAGGTCACCACCATCATGGCGCTGGGAAAAACGACGGCCCAGGGCGCGATATCCATCGACCTGGCTCCTTCGCCGATCAGCATGCCCCAGGACGAATTCGGCTCCTGCACACCCATGCCAAGAAAGGCAAGGAAGCTCTCGGTCAGAATGACGGCTGGTACCGTCAACGTCATATAGACGACGACCGGGCCAAGGCAGTTGGGAATGATGTGCCGCGTGATGATGCGCCAATTGGAAACCCCGCTGGCATGGGCCGCCTCGATGAACTCCTTGCGCCGGATGCTGATCGTCTGACCGCGGACAATGCGGGCCATGTCCAGCCAGCTCACCATGCCGATGGCTACATAGATCAGGACCATGTCGCGCCCAAAGACGACGGTCAGCAGGATGACGAAGAAGACGAACGGGATGGAGTAGAGGATGTCGACGATGCGCATCATGATGTTGTCGGTGCGCCCGCCGATGAAGCCGGCGGTGGCACCCCACAACGTGCCGATAACGAGGCTCACCATTGTTGCCACGAAACCGACGATCAGCGAAACCTGTCCGCCATACAGCGTCCGCACGAACAGGTCGCGCCCGTTCTGATCGGTGCCGAAATAATAGCCCAATTCGAAATTGGGCGGGATGCTCAGCGTCTCCAGCGACCAATCCACTTCTTCCGGATCGTGGAGCCCGAAATAGGGGGCGCCAAAACATGCGATCGTGACGAAGATCAGGATGAACAGGCCGGTAACGGCGGCCTTGTTGTGCGAGAAGCGGCGATAGGCGTCGGCCCAAAGGCTTCGGCCTTTGACCTCCGGCTGGGCGGCGAATGTCGCGATGTCAGTCATAGCGCACCTTCGGGTCGAGGAGGCCGTAGCAGAGATCCGCCAGCAGGTTGCAGATGATGACGAGCGCCCCGAACAGGATGGTGACACCCAGTACCAGCGTGTAATCGCGATTGATCGCCGCTTGCACGAAGTAGCGGCCGATTCCCGGAATGCTGAAGATCTGCTCGACGATGACCGAACCGGTGACGATGTTGGCAATGGCCGGACCCATATAGGAGACGACGGGCATCAAAGCGGCCCGGATGGCATGGCGCGTCAGCGTGACGATTTCCGGCAGGCCCTTGGCTCGGGCGGTGCGCACGAAATTGCTGCGCAGGACTTCCAGCATCGAGCCGCGCGTCAGCCGCGTGAACGCCGCGATCTGCGGAATCGCCAGCGCGATAATGGGCAGGATCCAGTTGGATGGCTTTCCCCAGCCACCGACGGGCAACCAATGCAGCATCAAGCCAAAGACGAGGGTCATGATTGGCGCAATGACGAAGTTGGGTATGGCGATGCCCAGCATCGCCGTACCCACACTCAAATAGTCGACCCAGGTATTTTGTCGGAGCGCGGACCAAATGCCCAGCGACACGCCGACGACCAAAGCGATGGCGATTGCCGAAAGACCGAGGGCGAGCGAGGTCGGGAAGCCCTGCCAGATCAGTTCGGAAACCGTGAAATCCTTGTATTTGAACGAGGGGCCGAAATCGCCCTGGGCGAGGTTGCCGATATAGCGCAGGAATTGCTGCGGCAACGGCTCATCAAGGTGATATTGCTGGATGAGCTTGGCCTCGACTTCGGCCGGAACCTTGCGTTCCTTGTCGAACGGGCCACCGGGCGCCATGCGCACCATGAAAAAAGATACCGCCAGGATGATGAAGAGGGTCGGTATCGCGCCTAGCAGGCGCCGGATTGTGTAATTGAGCATAACAGCCGCCTCCCATCGGTGCCGAAACTCGGTGCCGAGGCGCATCGGGTCAAAGAAAAACGACCCGATGGCATGATGCCATCGGGTCGCCGATCACGCAATCTTACTCCGCGAGGGAGATGAAGCGTGCCAGGTGGAAGTCGAGGATGTTGTATTCCCAACCCGCGACTTTCTTCGACACCATATGCTGCGACGTATAGTGATAGATCGGGATCATGGCGTAGTCGTTGAGGAAGATCTGCTCCGCGTCATGGAACATCTGCATGCGCTTGGCTGCGTCCGTTTCCGTGCCGGTGGCCTTCACCAACTCGTCATATTTGGGGTTGTTGTAGCCGGCATCGTTGCGTTCGCCGGCATCCGACAGGAACATATCCGCGAAGTTGATGGGATCGTCGTAATCGGCGATCCAGGCCGCGCGGGCGACGTCGAACTGCTTCTTGTCGCGGGTCTCGAGATAGACCTTCCATTCCTCGTTGCGCAGCGTGGCGTCGACGCCGATCTGCTTCCACATGCTTTGCACCGCGACGGCGATCTTCTTGTGGTTCTCGCTGGTGTTGTAGAGCAGTTCGACCTTCAGCGGGTTGGATTTGTTGTAGCCATGCTTCTCAAGCAGTTTCTTGGCCTCTTCCAGGCGCTGCTTCTGCGGCATGTCCTTGAAGTCCACGAAGGCCTGCTTGTAGTTCGACATCGGCGGTTCCCACGAATAGGCCGGGGCTTCGCCGCCCTGCGTGATCTTGGAAACCAGGACCTCGCGGTTGACGCCGAGCGAAAGCGCCTTGCGGAGATCCGGCTGCGCGCCCAGCGGCTCGCGGGTCAGGTTGACCACGTAGTAATAGGTGCCGAGATAGGGCGTGTTCTTGAACTCGTCGGCGAAGTTCTTCTCAAGGTCCGGAATCTGCTCGGACGGGGCGTCATAGGTGACGTCAAGTTCGCCGGCCTTGAAACGCTTCAGCTCTTCGGCGAGGTCTTCGGTCGGATACATAACGACCTTGTCGACCTTCACATTGGTGGCGTCCCAATAGTTCGGGTTCTTCACATAGGTGAGCGACGCCTGCGGCGTCCATTCGGTCAGCTGGTAGGCGCCGTTGCTGACGATATTGCCGGGCTTCGTCCAGTCGTCCTTGAACTTCTCGACGGTCGCCTTGTGCACCGGGTAGGAAATCGGGTGGCGCAGCAGGCCAAGGAAATAGGGGGTTGGGCCGGTCAGCGTGACCTTCAGCGTATGATCGTCGACGGCTTCGGCGCCGATCTTGGAGAAGTCCTTTTCCTCGCCCTTGCGGATGGCGGCGGCGTTGACGATGACGTCAAGGATCGGCGCGTAATCGGCGGCGGTCTCGGGGTTCACGGCATCCTGGAAGCCGAACACGAAATCGGCGGCGGTCACGGGATCGCCATTCGACCACTTGGCGTTCTTGCGCAGGTGGAAGGTGTAGGTCTTGCCGTCATCGCTGATTTCCCAGCTTTCGGCAGCGCCGGGGATGATGTCGCCGTTCGGCGCATAGGTGGTGAGGCCTTCAAAGATGTCGGCTTCGATGTTGGCTTCGGTGACGCCGGTCGATTTGTGCGGATTGATCGTCTCGGGCTCGGCGCCGTTGCCACGGTGGAATACCATCTCGGCCTGCGCCAGCGCGGTGCTGGTCATCAGTGCCGCAACGGTCATGGCCGGCAGCACCAGCCTTTTCATTACCTTGTTCATGTGTGGAAACCTCCTCTGTCATGCAAAAGCTTGAGAACGCAATCGACGCTGCATGACTTGCAGGCTTGATCGCCTGTCAGTTGCCGCACCTGGCCCTCAGCTGGCGTCATCTTTCTTCAACAATTGTCATGGTTCAATAGAAATAGCTGATTTCACGCGGCTTTTAGCGTGTCGGGCCCAATTGAAGGGGGCCACTTTTGTTCTCGATTGTCGGGGCTTTTACAGGCGATCCGCGTATCATGCCTGCGCTTCGCCGGGGCTGGCCAAGGTCGGGACCCAGAGTGCCGGGCAGCCATGAACATCGGCGCAATTGGTAAACGCTTGTAAGACTATTTAAGGTCAGGCCGCCGGCTCTGTGGGCTCCGGTTCCTGGGGCGCCGGGGCGGGTTCGGCAGGGCCCAAGGGGGCTGCATCCTCACTTTCGGTGAGTGCTTCACGGGCCGATTCGCGACGCCAGCGGGCGATGATGGAGCTCGCCTGGGTCGCTTCCGTGCGATCGAAGAAGTCGAGCGCCTGGCCGAGATCGGCCGCACCGATGCCGCCGGCCTTGGTGCGGAGCTTGCGCATCAGCAGGTAGATCTGTGCGAACTCATCGCGCCGGAGGCCGATCGCCCGGGCGATGAAGGCGATGCTGTCGCCGCCATTCTCGTTGATGAGCTTGCGCACCAGTCCCATGCGCAGATTGGCAAGATGCGCCACCTGCGCCTGGAAGAGCGCCAGGTTGCCGGCACGCAGCGCACTGATCATCGAGCTTGGCGTCAGTTCGATCTCGCCGCCGTCTTCGGTGGTTGCTTGTGGTGCCGGTGCCTCCGGCAGGGGCATCGCCTTTTGGCCATAGACTGGCTGCTGTGGCGAAGCGACCATGGCATCGAACAGGAAACGCGTGTTCAACGTCTCGCATATCTCTGGGTCGGCCCAGGTCATCATATCTTCGGCAATGCTCTCCGGCAGTTCGCGCCGCTCCGCCAGCAGGCGCTGCAAGGGAACATCAGTCATCGCCACAAGGGCAGCCGATGAGAGTGCCGGAATGGAGAAGGGCGCTTCCGGGTCGCCGAGCAGGCGGCGCAGAATTTCCGGATCTTCCAGCCGCGCCAGCGCATCGACGACAGCGATGGTCGGCCCCTTGCGCGTGGCGATGGTGGCGGCGTGGCTCACGCCCTTGCTCTCGATGACCGCAATGAGGTCGCTGGGCTCCAGCCGGTTGCCGGAGAAAAGAACGGGCGAGGCGATCTCGATCTCGTCCTCGGCAAAGACGCGCAGCAATTCCGGCTCGGCCAGGGTGGAGCCTGCCATTTCATAGGCGAGTTCCATGCGCGCTTCCGCCAAGGTCTTGGGGCGCAGCAGCCGCAGGATCTCGGCCAGCATGACCTTTTCCTTGGGCTTCATGATGGCGCCGCGGCGCCAGAAGAGGCGGGCGAGCAGGGCGAACATCTTCGAGCGGCCGACCGGCGACTTGTCGCGGGCCACTTGCGCCAGTTCACTGAGATCGAATCCCTCGCTCACGCCCCGACCACTCCCGACTCAACGCCAGCCGAGCTTCATTGGTACCCCGGGTCCCGGGGCGGGTAAAGTTTTTCGGGTTTTGGCCGTGCCCGGCCTACTTCACCGGCGTCAGGTGATTGCCGTCGATGACGCGGGCGGCGGGCAGGGTGACGATGGCGCGGGTGCCTTCGCCGAGCGTGCTTTCGAGGTGGAGATCGCCGCCATGCAGCTTGGCAAGGCCCAGTGACAGCGTGAGGCCCAGGCCCGTCCCTTCATATTTGCGGTTGAGGCCGGCATCGGCCTGCGAGAAGGGGTGCATCACGCGGTCGATGTCCTCGGTGGCGATGCCGATACCGGTATCGCTGACGCATAGGACCAGATCACCGCTCCGCGCCACGCTGGCGCTCAGGGTGATGCGGCCGCCACGCGGCGTGAACTTCACGGCATTGGCGAGCAGGTTGGCAAGGATCTGCTTCAGCTTGCGCTTGTCGGCATGGACCCGCGGCAGGCGCGCCGGCAGATCGACGCGTAGATCCAGCCCTTGCGCCTGCAGGCGTTCCTGGATGAGCCGTGCGACGGCGTCGAACAGCTCTTCGATGTTGCAGGCGCTCTCATTGATCTCGGCCTGGCCGTTCTCGATCCTGGAGACGTCGAGGATATCGTTGATGATGCCCATCAGGTTGATGGCGCTGCCGTGGATGTCGCGCACATAGGAACGGTATTCCGGGTTTTCGACCGGCCCCAGCAGGCCCATGCGCATCACGTCGGCAAAGCCGATGATGGCATTGAGCGGCGTCATCAGCTCATGGCTCATATTGGCGAGGAACTGGCTCTTGGCGCGGTTGGCGGTCTCGGCCGATTCCTTGGCGGCGCGCAGGTTTTCCTCGCGCCGAGTCAGTTCGGTGATATCCGAGGCGGCGCCGCGATAGCCGGTCAAGGCGCCTGAGGCCGGATCGAAGACGGGCAGCGCGCTCATCAGGAAGAGCTTGCGCTTGCCGGTGGCGTCCTCGGCATCGAACGGCAGATCGCGGAAGGGCGAGAGTTTCTGCAGGCGCCGCTGCAGATTGGCGCGCAAGGCGTCCGACGCGACCAGGTCGAGGAGGTTCCGCCCGATGATCTGCTGCGGCACCATGCCCAAAGCACCGACCACGCGCTGCGTTACCAGCCTGATGTTGAGTGCTGCATCCGTTTCCCACATCCAGTCGGAGGAAAGGCGGATGAAATCCATATGCCGGTCGAGCGCCTGGGCGGTCTCGTCCTGGCCGTTGCGGCCGTCCTGCAGCAGGGTGAACAGGCCGCCGAAGCCCGTGAGGGTGCCGCCCGCCTCATTGATCGGCTCGAAGCGCGCACGCAGGCGCTGCACGCTGCCGCCAGCCGCAAAATCCCAGTCGCGGAACACGGTCGTGCGGCGCAGGTCGATTTCTTCGGCGATCTCCGCAAGACGCAGCCTTTCGCCGATGATGCCGCCATCGATGCGCGTCTCGGCGATGCGGCGGCAGGAGGCGTTGGCCCAGGTGATCTGTCCCTTCGGGTCGCACATCATCATGGCCGGGCCGAATTCGACCAGTTCCTGGCGGAAAAGATCGTTGAGGCGCGCGGGCGAAGGGGTTGCTTCATTGGCCGGGCTCGCCACCTTGGGGGCGTTTACCGTGGCCGGGTGCGATACGAAGCTGGGCGCCAGGGGTGTTACTTTATTCATGCGCTTTTCTTCTCCTGGCCTTCTTCGATCGAGCGAATGGCAAACAGGTAATCAGGATCGCGCCGCCAGCGCGTCAGCACGGTGTCGGCCGCCGCCAGCGACAGGCGGTCGAAGAATTCGAGCGCGCGACCGAGATCGGCCGGCGCAAAGCTCGCGTGTCCCGTGCGGGCGCGCCGCGTGAGCAGGAAGATGGTGGCGAATTCCTCGCGGTTGAGCCCCATGCCCCGGACCGCCACGGCCAGCCCCTGGCCGCCGGGTTCATAGGCAATGCGGTTGATGAGTCTGAGGCGCAGCCCGCTCATCTCGGCGAACATCGCCTCGAACAATTGCACCTCGCCCTTGCGCAGGGTCTGCAGCAGCAGGCGCGGGGTCAATTGCCGGTCGGCGCCAAGGGCGCGGGCCAGCACGTCGGCGGCGCTGTCGGCCTCGGCTTCGGCGACGGCCTCGTGCACTTCCTGCTTCACCACCGGCTCGAGCCGGTCGTCGAGCGTTGCCGGATCGATATCGAAGCGCGTCAGCAGGGCCTGACGCAGGGCTGCTGCCACCCAATAGACCATGCGGCGGGCAAGTGCCGGCGGCAGATCGCGCCGGCGCACCAGCGGTTCCTGGAATTCGTCGACCGCCTTCGACTGCTCGACCAGATAGGCCAGCGTCGTGCGCGAGATATTGGCGTCCTGGTTTTCAAGGAGGGTGCGGATGACGTCGCGATCGCCGGTCTCGACCAACGCATCCGAGACCGCGCTGCTGAGATCGCGGCGCATGGCGACGGTGAGGATATGCTGGCGCGAACGGTGGCGGATCACTTCGATGAGGTCGATGTCCTGCAGCACCGCCGAGCGCAGCAGGATCGGCGTCGCCACATCTATATCGTCATTGGCGAGCAATGTCGCCAGCTCGCGCGGCAGGCCCGGCGCATCAGCGAGGCGCAGCGCCAGCTTGCGCTTCACGTCGCGCGCCACTTCGCCGATCAGCTTTTCCAGAATGTCGAGCATCAGCGCGCGTTCCTGCGCGCTCAGAATGTCATTCCGGTCGTGGAACAGGTCGCCCATGACAGCAAAGAGCTCGGCCCGCCCTTCGTCGGAGCGGAGCCGCGCCAGTGCCAGCAATTGCTCGCCGTCGATGCTGTCGTTTGCCATCACCGTGCTGCAACGGATTTTTGGGTGCCTCACATACTATGGCACACCCAACCCCATCCTGCGCAGTTCCCCCGAAAAGCCCCGAATATGCGAGGCTAAGATCGGGGAATGGTTAAAGTCAACCTAATTTGAGAAGTTTGCCCTCTAGATGTATGATTCGTAAGAGAATTTTTTTGACTAAAATGCCAGATAACCACTATATCAATGTTTGTCAGCGTTCCGCAGGACTAAATGCTGTGGGTTTTAGACAAAGTGACGGTTTCGGGTCAGGTTTCACTTTCTTCGCTTGCCCAGCGGTCCCAGACCATGGCGAACAATTTTCTTCCCATTGAAAGGAGTGTGCGCCAGCGCACTGCCGCTATCCCCCGGTTCGCGCTAGATTAGAACCATGTCTACGCAAAGGCGCGTTCAGTCCTTTATATGCCTGCTGGCCGGCATCCTGCTGCTGGCGGTGCTCTCCGCTCACGCCCGGCCGGCACTGGCCGAGCCGCGCATCGCATTGGTCATCGGCAACGGCAAATACGGCAGCAATATCGGCAGCCTCATCAATCCGCCCAATGACGCCGCCTTGATGGCCGACCGTTTGAGCCATCTCGGTTTCAAGGTCACCAAGCTGGTCAATGGCGATCAGAAGGCGATGAAGCGTGCCATCTCCGCCTTCGGGCAGCAGCTGACCGCCGCCGGCCCCGATGCTGTCGGCCTCTTCTTCTATGCAGGCCATGGCGTCCAGGTCGACGGCGCCAATTACCTCATCCCCGTGGGTGCGGCGATCAATGCCGAGGCCGATGTCGATCTCGAAGCCGTCTCGGCCGAAACCGTGCTGAAGCAGATGGAGTTCGCCGGCACAAGGGTCAACATCGTCATCCTCGATGCCTGCCGCAACAACCCGCTGCCGCGGTCGATGCGGTCGGCCGGTCGCGGTCTGGCGCGCATGGATGCGCCGACCGGTAGTTTCATCGGCTATTCGACCGCCCCCGGCAATGTCGCCAATGACGGCGACGGCAAGAACTCGCCTTACACGACGGCGCTCGCCGCTGAAATGGCCAAGCCCGGTATCGCCATCGAAGAAGCTTTCCGCAATGTCCGCGTGAAGGTGATGGCCAGCACCGAATCCCAGCAGGTGCCCTGGGAATCCTCGTCTCTCACCGGCGCCTTCTTCTTCCAGCCGCAGGGTGGAGCAGCACCGGATGTGGCCGCGGCCCCCGCGTCGGCCCCGTCGGCGGTACCCAGCGCCAAGGAGAAGACCTATTGGGACAGCGTCAAGGACAGCAAGGACGCCAGCGATTTCAAAGCCTATCTCACCCGCTATCCCGATGGCTTCTATGCCGAGGTGGCGCAGGACCGGATCGCGCGCTATGGCAGTGCTGCGGCGGTGCCCCAGCAATCGGCTGAACGCAATACCCAGGCCGAAACCCAGACCCCGCCTGCGGCTGCCGAGCCAGTGACCGAGCCGGTGACCGAGGTTGCCGCCCTGCCGCCCGAACCCGAACCGGCGCAGCCTTCAAATGCCGGCGGCGGCCTGCAGCTTTCCGCCAAGGTGAGCGGACAGCTCAAGGCCTATCTGTCGAAGCTGCAGAACCGCAACGGCGCCTTTGCCGTTTCGCCGGACGGCCAGTTCTCCGGCTCCTTCACCTGCGAGGAAGTGGCCCAATGTGTACCTGGCAAGAAGGGCCAGCGGCAGAATACCGACCCGCGCTATCCGCAGAATGCGGCGCTGCAGAAATGCGCCGGCGTCTCGAAGCAGGAATGTGTCATCGTGCTGATACGCGGTGATCAGAAGCAGCCCTATTCCCTGGCCAGCGAATAGCCGATCTAGGATCAATCGCGCCCGGATCAATCCCGGGTGCGCACGCGGGCCTGCGGGAAGCGCAGCACGACCCTTGTGCCTTGACCCGGCTCGCTGCTGAGGTCGATCGACCCGCCATGGAGCTCCATCAGCCGCTTGGTGATGGCAAGGCCCAGTCCGGTGCCGCCGAAACGCCGGCTGATCGTCGCATCCGCCTGGTGGAAGGCTGAAAAAAGGTTCTGCATCGCCTCGGGCGACATGCCGATGCCGGTGTCGCGGATGACGATCAGATATTCGCCGCTGTCGCTGAGCCGCCCGGTGATATGCACGCAGCGGTCCGGCGGTGAAAATTTGACGGCATTGGTGAGTACATTGAGGAGAATCTGCGCCACCGCGCGCGCGTCGGCATGAAGCGGCGGCAGATCCCGTTCCCAATTGCGCTCGAAGCGCACCTGGCCTTCGTCAGCCCGGCTCTGCAGCATGCGTAGGCAATCTTCGGCGACGCTTGGCACGTCGACGGCTTCCTCAAACAGCTCGACCTTGCCCGCTTCCAGCTTCGACATATCGAGCACGTCGCTGATCAGCTTCAAGAGCAGCTGCCCGCTCTTGTAGATATCGGCGGCATAGGTCGAATAGCGGTCCGGCGCATCGCCGAAATAGCGATCGCGGATAACCTGCGAGAAACCGATCACGGCATTGAGGGGTGTGCGGAGTTCGTGGCTCATATTGGCCAGAAACTCGGTCTTCGAGCGATTGGCGATTTCGGCGGCGTTCTTCGCCTTGATCAATTCCAGTTCGCGCTGCCGCAATTCGGTGATGTCCTGCAGCGCCCCGGCGATCTCGACCACGCGGCCTTGGGCGTCGTGTGTCTTTTCGCAGATCGAGCGCACATAGCGAATGCCGCGGAAACGCGACAGGATCCGGTATTCCTGGATGAAGCTTGTCTCCGGTCCATTCAGGAATGCCTGATAGCGCTCCCAACTTGGTTCCGCGTCCTCCGGATGCACCACCTGCCGGTGCCAGTCATGGTCGTTGAGCGCCACATCCTCCGGTGCCAGGCCCAGAAGATCGGCCGTGTCGCCCGAGGATTGATAGACACCCGGCAGGCCGTCGAGGCTGTCCATCGACAATTGCCAGGACCAATGACACAAGCCCGACATGCGCAACGACCGGCGCAGATCGGCCTGGGCAAGCTGCAGGCTGCGTTCCGAGGCACGCAGATCGGTCACATCCTGGAAGGTGCCGGCAATCTGGATGACATGACCGTTCTCGTCGCGCATGCGCTCGCCGGTCTCGCGGATATGAAGGACGCGACCTTCACGGTGTATGGCGCGGTACTCGACCGAATAGGAATCGTCGTGACCCAGGCGGAAGGCATCGTAATGCGCGTGCAGCGCCGCCTGATCCTCAGGATGCGCGATCATGCGCGCATAATCATGACCGTCATTGGGCAGTTCGTCCGGCTGATAGCCGAAAATGTCGCGTGTCTCGTCCGAATAGACATAACGCCCGCGACGGCTGGTCGGATCGATATCCCATTCCGGCCCGTCCGGCCGCCAATGCCAATGGCACAATTTGGCCATGCGGTGCGCAAGGCGCAGATAGGTTTCATTGCGCAGCAGCGAGATTTCGTGGCGGCGCAATTCGGTGACATCCAGGCCGATCTTCAGCAGGACCGGCGCGCTGCCCGGCGCGTATTGCATGGCGACGTTCGACCAGCGAATGCTGCGCCGTTCGCCATTCCGGGCGATCCAGGTGCTCTCGCGGAAGATCGGCCGGTGGCTGCGTAACGCCTGCGCCTCGACAATCTCCTCCGCCTCCTGATCCCCGGGCAGGAAGCGGCTGCGCCACACATCGCTGCTGGCCAGCTCCTTGCTGGTAAATCCGGAAATGCGTTCGGCCACGGCATTGGCCTGCAACAGCTTACCCTGGTCGTTGCGCAAGATGACGATGGCGTCGGCCGTTTCAAATCCGGCATCGACCAGCTGGCGTTGCGCGGCGATGGTGGCCTCACGCCCCTTCGCCAATTGCACGAAGGCGAAGGCCGCCAGCGTGGTCAGCAGCAGGATGGCGCCGGCAAGGCAGCGCAAAATCCAGGCATCGACCGGGCTCAGAATCAGAATGGCGGCGAGGATGGCGACGAGGCCGAGTGCCGTGGCGGCAGTCACCCGGTAGTAGAAGACCCCGGTTCCCGGATTGGCCCACAGGGTGGATAGCGGATTGCCGGCGACGGACTTCTGCATGGCGCCACGCGACGGATCGGCGCGCGCCTCACCTCCGAAGCCAGGAGCGCTCGACAGGCGCTGCTCCGATCGCGGCTCTATTTTGCTGACGCCTTCGCCCATGTCGGTCGGTGCCATCCAACATTCTCGCGCCCGAAAAGGGGCAAGGAACCCGACAATCCTAGGCGGCACGAGATTAACAACTCTTTACGATGGTATCGGAACCTATTCCCTCCCGTCTCCTCCGGACGGCCTTCTTAAGGCCGTCTCAGCGCCCGTAAAATCCGGCCATTGGCCTCGGTCCGCCGGTGCGCATGCTGCGCTGCGGCAGGATATCGCCGCCACCCTGCGGAGGGGATCGAAAGGCGCCGGCATCTGCTGCCGCGGGAATCGCAGCTACCGCCGCGTCCAGCCTTGCCGCAAAAAAGCTGCGCGGCGTCTCTCGCCGCCGACAGATTCGATACTTCGGCAAGGGGCTGGCCGACCGCTCATTTCCAATACGCGGCTGCGTTCAGAAAAGACTACCCAAGCGATGGCGAAGCCGGGATGATTGAGCCGTCGCGAGTTCCCAAATCGATTCCATGCCGAAAACAATCTGAACGCCCAAAAAACTTACGTCCCAAAAAACTTATGCGGTGACAGGACATTTCATGCCGGTATTGAAGTCGGCGCTCAATCTGCAATCCACTGAAGCGCAGCAGAACGCCGCCGCCATGACTGAATTGGTGGCCGATCTCAATCGCGTGCTCGGCGATGTCTTTGAAGGCGGCGGGGCGGAGGCGAAGAAGCGCCATGTCGCCCGCGGCAAGCTGTTGCCACGCGAGCGCATCCAGCTTCTGCTCGATCCGGGCTCGCCCTTCCTCGAATTGTCGGCCTTGGCGGCCCATGGCGTCTATGCCGACAACGTGCCGGCGGCTGGGTTGCTCACCGGCATCGGCCGCGTGGCTGGCCGGCTCTGCGTCATCGTCTGCAACGATGCGACGGTAAAAGGCGGCACCTACTACCCGCTTACCGTGAAGAAGCATCTGCGCGCTCAGGAAATCGCTGCCGAAAACGGGCTGCCCTGCCTCTATCTGGTCGATTCCGGCGGTGCCAATCTGCCCAACCAGGATCAGGTCTTTCCCGATCGCGATCATTTCGGTCGCATCTTCTACAACCAGGCCAACATGTCGGCGGCCGGCATTCCGCAGATCGCCGTCGTCATGGGTTCCTGCACGGCGGGCGGGGCCTATGTGCCGGCCATGTCCGATGAAAGCATCATCGTGCGCAATCAGGGCACCATCTTCCTCGGTGGACCGCCGCTGGTGAAGGCCGCGACCGGCGAGGAAGTGAGCGCCGAGGATCTGGGCGGTGGCGATCTCCACGCCCGCCGCTCCGGCGTGGTCGATCATCTGGCTGAAAACGACTGGGACGCCCTGCAGCGCTGCCGCGATATCGTCGCACGCCTCGGCCAGGCGCGGCCGGGCGGGGGAGGGATCGCGGCAACAGACATCCGTGAACCGCTTTACGATCCCAAGGAACTCGGTGCCATCGTGCCGGCCGATACCCGCAGGCCCTATGACGTGCGCGAAATCATTGCCCGCATCGTCGACGGCTCGGCCTTCGACGAATTCAAGCAGCATTACGGCGAAACGCTGGTCTGCGGCTTTGCCCGTCTCTATGGCCATCAGGTGGGGATAGTTGCCAATAACGGCATTCTGTTCTCGGAATCGGCCCACAAAGGCGCGCATTTCGTTGAACTCTGCGGCCAACGCAAGATCCCGCTCATCTTCCTGCAGAACATCACCGGCTTCATGGTGGGACGGAAATACGAAGCCGGCGGCATTGCCAAGGATGGCGCCAAGCTGGTGACCGCCGTCTCGACGGTGGCGGTTCCAAAACTGACCGTCATCATCGGCGGCTCCTTCGGCGCCGGCAATTATGGCATGTGCGGCCGCGCTTTCGGACCGCGCTTTCTTTTCATGTGGCCCAATGCGCGCATCTCGGTCATGGGCGGCGAGCAGGCGGCCTCGGTCCTGGCGCAGGTGAAGCGCGACAATCTCACTGCCAAGGGCGAGGCCTGGCCATCGGAGGCCGAGGAGGCTTTCAAGCAGCCGATCCGCGACCAATACGAAAAACAGGGCCATCCCTATTACGCTTCGGCGCGCCTCTGGGATGACGGCGTCATTGCACCCGCCGATACCCGCCGCGTGCTGGGCCTCGGCCTCGAAGCAGCACTCCAACAGCCGATCGCCGATACCCGCTTCGGCCTCTTCCGCATGTGAGAACAGAATAAATGACCGATATCGAACTCGAATTTGCCGGCCGCGTCGCCCGCATCATCATCAACCGCCCGGATCGGCACAACGCGCTCGACGTCGCCATGATCGATTCCTTCCACGAGGCACTGGACCGCGTTGCCGCCACGGCGGACGCGCGCGTGCTGCAGATCCGCGCGCGCGGTACCAGTTTCTGCGCCGGTGCCGACATCAACTGGATGCGGCGCATGGCGGAATATGACGCCGCCAGCAACATCGCCGATGCCAAGCGCCTCGCTGGCCTGTTCGAGAAGATCGCCTTTCTGCCCTTGCCGACCATCGTGATGGTCAACGGTCCGGCCTATGGCGGCGGCATCGGCATCGTCGCCGCCTGTGATTTCGCGCTGGCTGCACCCAATGCCGATTTCGTGCTCTCCGAGGTCAAGCTCGGCCTCATTCCCGCGGTGATCAGCCCGCATATCATCCGTGCCATCGGTGCCCATGCCGCCAAGCGCCTGTTCCTTTCCGGTGCCAAATTCGGCGCGGCGGAAGCGGAACGCCTGGGACTCCTCAGCGGTTTGTTCCCCGCTGATGAACTCGATGGCGCCGTTGAAGGGTTGACGAAGCAGCTGCTCGAAAACGCGCCGGAAGCGATGGCGGCGGCCAAGGAACTGGTGCAGTTCGTCGCCTCAAAGCCGCTGGGGCGCGATGTCATCGACGGCACCGCCGAACGCATCGCCAAGCGCCGCGCCAGCGCCGAAGGCAAGGAAGGCCTCACCGCCTTCCTCGAAAAGCGCACGCCCGCCTGGCGCAAGGAATGACGGTCATGGATCAATCGCGCCACCCCTCACCCCAACCCCTCTCCCCATTGCATGGGGCGAGGGGCCTCTGGCCAAGCTCGCGCGAGACTCCCTCGCCCCGCGCCAGCGGGGAGAGGGTTAGGGTGAGGGGTTCCTGGTCCGCTTGCAGCAGGCAGTAGAAAATGTTCCGCAAGATCCTCATCGCCAATCGTGGAGAAATCGCCTGTCGCATCATGGCGACGGCGAAGGCCATGGGGGTGAGGACGGTCGCGGTCTATTCCGAGGCCGACCGCAACGCGCGCCACGTGCAGCTGGCCGACGAGGCGATCCTGATCGGCCCGGCGCCGGCGCGGGAGAGCTATCTCAAGGGCGAGCGCATCATCGCCGCCGCGAAATCGGTAGGGGCCGAGGCCATTCATCCTGGCTACGGCTTTCTTTCCGAGAATGCCGCCTTTGCCGAATCCGTCGTGAAGGCGGGCCTGGTCTTCATCGGCCCACCGGCCAAGGCGATCGACGCCATGGGCGCCAAGGATGCGGCGAAGATCCTCATGCGCAGGGCCGGTGTGCCCGTCGTGCCGGGCTATGAGGGAAAGGCGCAGGACGAGGCGACGCTCGCCAAGGCAGCGGCGGAGATCGGCTACCCCGTTCTCATCAAGGCGGTCATGGGCGGCGGTGGTCGGGGCATGCGCAAGGTCGACCGCGCCGCCGACTTTGCCGAGGCGCTGCAATCGGCCCAGCGCGAAGCGCAATCCGCCTTCGGCGATGGCGCCGTGCTGATCGAAAAATACCTGACGCGCCCGCGCCATATCGAGGTGCAGGTCTTTGCCGACAGCCACGGGAATGTGGTGCATCTCTTCGAGCGCGATTGCTCATTGCAGCGCCGACATCAGAAGGTGATCGAAGAAGCGCCGGCTCCCGGCCTCAGCGACAAGATACGCGCTCGCATGACCTCGGCCGCCATCGCCGCAGCGAGGGCCATCGACTATGTCGGCGCCGGCACGGTCGAATTCATCGCGGAAGGCGACAATCTCGATCATTTCTACTTCATGGAAATGAACACGCGCCTGCAGGTCGAACACCCGGTGACGGAGATGGTGACCGGCCTCGATCTCGTCGAATGGCAATTGCGCGTAGCCTCGGGCGAGAAGCTGCCACGGGCGCAGGATCAGATCGAACTATGTGGCCATGCCATCGAGGCACGCATCTGCGCCGAGGACCCGGCGCGCGATTTCCGCCCCGAAACCGGACTGCTCCTGCATTTCAGTGTGCCGCAGGCGCCGGGCATCCGCCTCGACGCCGGTTTCGGCACGGGCGATGCGATCGGCATCCATTACGATTCCCTCATCGGCAAGCTGATCGCCTCCGGCGCCGACCGCAGCGAGGCGATCGCGCGCCTGGGTGCCGCCTTGCGCCGGTCGCATGTCGCGGGCATCGCCAGCAATCTCAACTTGCTGGGCCTTGCCGTGGCGCATCCCGATTTCGCGGCCGGGCACTTTGATACCGGCTTCATTGCGGGTCACGCGGCCGAGTTGCTGACGCCGATTCAGCCCGATTTTCCCGCTTGGGCGATCCTGGCGCTGGGCGAGCAGCTGCATCTTGCGGCGCGCGCGGCTGCCGATGCGTCGCCCTGGGCCGCCGCCGACAATTGGCGCCTCGGCGGGCCGGTGCCGCTGGTCTGGCATTTCGAATGGGGTGGTGCCGATCACGCGGTCTCGTTGCTGGCCGATGGCGATGGCTGGCGTATCTCCTGGCTGGATGAAGCCTTGCCGCTGCGCCTCATCCAGCGCGCGCATGATTCCTTCATGATCGAGCTCGGCGGCCGGCAATATCACGGTCATCTCCATGAGGATGGTGCCACGCGCTGGCTGAAGATGGGCGGGACCCGCTGGCGTGTCCGCGCCCTCGGTGCCTTTGGCCGGGCGCCGGCGAGGCGCGACCGGGCCGGGGGGCAGGCGGCCACCGTTCTTGCGCCGATGCCCGGCCGCATCGTCGCCGTCCAGGCCAATGTCGGCGATAGCGTGCGTGAGGGGCAGGTGGTCCTGCGTCTTGAGGCGATGAAGATGGAGCACAATCTCGCCGCCGGCATTGGCGGCCAGGTCGCGGCGATCCTGGTCAGCCCCGGCGACCAAGTGGTGGAGGGGGCGGAACTGATCCGCCTCGCGCCCACGCCATGAACCTGCCGGCGCAAATCCGCATCGTCGAGGTCGGTCCCCGCGACGGGCTGCAGAACGAGGCGGCGGCGATCCCGACCGCGATCAAAATCCAATTGATCGAAGACCTTGCCGCCGCCGGTCTTGCCGATATCGAGGCCGGCGCTTTCGTTTCGCCCAAATGGGTCCCGCAGATGGCCGATTCCGCGGCCGTGCTGGCCGGCCTTAAACGGGATCCCCAAAAGCGCTATCCGGTGCTCGTCCCCAATCTCCAGGGGCTTGAGGCGGCTCTGGCTGCCGGTGCCCGCGAAGTGGCTGTTTTTGCTGCCGCTTCCGAGGCGTTTTCCCAGAAGAACACCAATTGTTCGATCGCCGAGAGCCTGGATCGCTTCGGGCCGGTGATGGAACGGGCGCGGGCGGCTGGGGTGCCGGTGCGGGGCTATGTCTCCTGCGTGCTGGGCTGCCCCTATGCCGGCGAGATCGCGCCCGGCGCGGTCGCCCATGTCGCTAAGGCCTTGAAAGACCTGGGCTGTTATGAAATCTCGCTGGGCGATACGATCGGCGTCGGCACGCCGCTTGCCACCCAGGCGATGATCGCGGCGGTGGCGGCGCATGTGCCGGTGGAAGCGCTTGCCGCCCATTTCCACGACACCTACGGCCAGGCTCTGGCCAACCTGCTGGCGGCGCTGGAGATGGGGATTGCCACGATCGATTCGTCGGTCGCGGGTCTCGGCGGCTGCCCCTACGCCAAGGGTGCCACCGGCAATGTGGCGACCGAGGATGTCGTCTTCATGCTCAATGGCATGGGTATAGAAACCGGAATCGACCTCCTGCGACTTGCTGAAGCAGGCTGGCGTGTGCTGCATCACATCGGGCGTGAACCGCAGGCCCGCGTCTCGCGCGCGCTGTGGCAGAAAAGGCAGAAATCACAGGCATAACTGCGCCGGTCACGCGATTGGTGATTGCCGTCACTCGTCATTTATGGAATCTAAGCATATCTCATTGAGCAAGTCGTTCCGCCGGCCGTTGCCGGCCACTTGCACAAAGGTTGGGTTGCATCATGCGTAGCAGATATGTTTTCGACGACGTCCTCGAACTGACCACCCCCATCCGCCTGAAGAATGGTTTGCGCGGCTATATTTCCGGCCGTTGTTGGAACGTTCGCCGCGGCGTCGAGGAATATGATGCGATGCTGGAAGGCAACCAGATGATCCGCGGCCTGATGGCCCAGGATTTCGAGGTCACCGGCCAGCCCCGGATCGACCGCGTCCGCGCCGCCTGAAAACTGGCCGCCGGAAAAGCCAGCTAATCGATTAGCTAATCGATTAGCTGGGCCCCTTTTTCCCCCTCCCGGCGCCTTCAGACTTCCTTAACGGGATCGCCCTAGCATCGACAGGTCTAAAGGACCGTCTGGTGGAGGGTGCGATGAGCTTCGGCAAATGGTTAACGGATCTGGTCGTGGGCCAACCGGCGCAGGTGCCGATTCCCGTCCGCGCCCAATCGCGCGAGCAGCTGATCGCGGAGGCCCGCCAGGCCGTCCGCAGCGTCACCCCCGAAACGCGCCAGCGCTTGGCTGATGCCTTCGAAGCCCAGGCCGCGCGCCAGCGCATCGACCGGCAGCTCCGCGACAGTTCCGGCGCCCAGAACATGACCGACGTCATGCGCCGGATGATGGGCGGCAAGTAAGCGCCTAACCCGAGCTTCCCGCTCAACTATTCAATCCCCCAGATCCAGGGATGATTCTGGAACAGCCCAGCCTTGCTCGGGCCGGGGTTTAAGCCGTCTCGCACAGGGGCTATAGTCCCGCCCGACTTTCCAAGGGGCAGCATCTGCCCGGATCATATGAAAGAGGGATACGAGATGTCGTCGAATGCGAATCTGCAGCAGCGTCGCAATGCCGCCGTGCCGCGCGGTGTCGGCAATGCCTATGCGATCTATGCCGACAAGGCCAAGAACGCCGAGATCACCGACGTCGAGGGCAAGCGCCATATCGACTTCGCCGGCGGCATCGCCGTCATGAACACCGGCCATGGCCACCCCAAGATCATCGCCGCGGTGAAGGAGCAGCTGGACCGGTTCAGCCACACCTGCTTCCAGGTGAACCCCTATGAGAGCTATATCCGCCTCGCGGAACGCCTCAACAAGCTCGCCCCCGGCAGCACCCCGAAGAAGACCATCTTCCTCACCACCGGTGCCGAAGCGGTCGAGAACGCGGTGAAGATCGCCCGCGCCCACACCAAGCGCGCCGGCGTTATCGCCTTCTCCGGCGCCTTCCACGGCCGCACGCTGATGGGCATGGCGCTCACCGGCAAGTACCTCCCCTACAAGAAGGGCTTCGGTCCGTTCCCGACCGACATCTATCACGTGCCCTTCCCCGATCCCGCCCAGAAGGACGGCGTCGCCCAGACGCTCAAGATCCTCGAGACCATGTTCAAGGCCGATATCGGCCCGGACAATGTGGCGGCGATCATCATCGAGCCGGTGCAGGGCGAAGGCGGCTTCAACCCGGTCCCCTTCGAGCTGATGAAGGCCCTGCGCGACATCTGCACCCAGCACGGCATCGTCTTCATCGTCGACGAGATCCAGACCGGCTTTGCCCGCACGGGCAAGATGTTCGCCCATGAGCATAGCGGCATCGAAGCCGACCTCATCACCGTGGCGAAATCCCTGGCCGGCGGCTTCCCCTTGAGCGGCGTCATCGGCAAGGCCGAGATCATGGACGCCCCCGCGGCCGGTGGTTTGGGGGGCACCTATGGCGGCTCACCCATCGGCTGCGCGGCCGCCAATGCCGTGCTCGACGTGATGGAAGAGGAAAACCTCGTCGAGCGCGCCAATGTCGTCGGCAAGCTGATGAAGGACCGCCTGACCGAGATGAAGAAGCGCAACAGCTTCGGCAACCGCATCGGTGATATCCGTGGCCTCGGCGCCATGGTCGCCTGCGACATCGTCAAGGCGGACGGCGCCCCCGACGCCGACCTCACCAAGGCGATCACCGCCAAGGCCGGCGAGAACGGCCTCATCCTGCTCTCCTGCGGCGTCAACGCCAACACGCTCCGCTTCCTGATGCCCTTGACCGCCGAGGACAAGATCATCAACGAAGGCTTCGACATCCTGGAAAAGACCATCGGCCAGGCGATCGAGGGTTCGGCGAAGGTCGCGTAACGCACGCTATAGCTTTCAGTGGTCGGGCAGGCCCGACCGCTGGTTTTGAATGAGGAAGCGCGTCGGAGCAATCCGGCGCGCCTTTCTTTGCTTGTGGGCGAACGTTATGATGAATGAGGCGTGAGTAGGCAAACTGAGAGATCTGCGATGGTTCATGAGTTTGGAGGCCGTCACAATTACGAACTCAACAGTGCGACCGTCCTTAGAGATGCTTACAGACTAATAGGACTGGCACTTGCCGATTCTTGCATCGCCCGAGAATGTCAAAATTTAGATGACCCCTTGTTTCGTCTGCGCGAGCAGTTCCTCGAGGACGAACTGATTCATCTGCTGATTGGTACGGCTGTCGCAAACCGACTGCATGATGACCATATGTGGGATCTACGCAACGACCCCGATGAGTTGGGCTTTCTTCCCGTCGTCCGCGACTGCGGCTCATTGCAGCCGGATATACTTGAAGAAGCGGTTATTCCACTAGGCTTTAGAGAGGCCTGCAACAAAGTCATTCATGCAATCCAAATTACTGCAGAGCCTCAGCAAATGGATGGCGCGGCTTTCGATCACTTGCCAGTCGTCCTTGTTCTGCGCGGCACGCAAAATGGGAGGGGATGGCAAGCCCATCTAAATCTGCTCGAATTCATTCGAGCAACTTCGGAGAATTTCGACTTCCGCTAATTAGAGGCTATGCCCAAAAGAAGCTTCATTCTTGCTCGGCTCAGCCTATGCCGCAATAAATGTCCTTATCGCTTTCGACTCCGCTGGGCTGAGACGTGTCAGAACTTGAGGCGGGTGGAAGCGCTCTCTGATGTTCTTCAGTTGCTCTATGGTAATGGCCGCAGTCGCCAACGGGGTAGACAGCACGATAGCAATCGCTTCGTCCGCGCCGTCAAAGTAGGATTTAAACTCTGTGTATTCTATTCCGCCGCTTTTTCTGAACTTGCGCCAGATCGTGAGTGGCGCTCCTATTGAAATATCGCCAATCGTCGCACAGCCAATTACTGCTCCGACGGGGCGAGTAGCATAAATCCAAAGGCAATCCCCTCGCTCGAGCCGTGGTACACGCCTACGAAATTCGACAGTCTTGGCTCCCGACATAATCGCATTCGCGTGTCGTGGATGAATGGATATGATTGCTTCGGCAAAATCAGACATTCTTCCATCCCATATCAAGAATCGAGGCGACCTTTTCCGCCTCAATCAAGGTGGGCGTTTGAAGATTTGACGCGCCAACCGCTTTCAATTTTCTTAGTGAATCAAGGTGTACGGGAAATGGCAAGCGAAGAACGTTATCGAACGTTGTGGC
Organism: Dongia sp.; assembly: GCF_041906375.1. GTDB lineage: Bacteria > Pseudomonadota > Alphaproteobacteria > Dongiales > Dongiaceae > Dongia. The sequence continues at coordinate 491,390 of NZ_JAYRJJ010000001.1, forward strand.
CAATACCTCTGCCGAAGCCGAAAATGGACCTACGTCATCAATAACAGATTGTTTCATCAACGAAGTTGATACCTGGGATTTTGGAACGACCGTCGCGTCCACAATTCGCCCGACGGCCACTATTGCGCTTCTGCCGCCCGTTCTCTGAGACTCGTAGAAAAGAATCGGCGTGCCAGCCTTCATTAGGGGCGCAGAGCGCGGGGTATTGAAGTAGGTTCTTCTCGTCATAAACGTTGCTTCTGGATTGCCGAATAGTGCGATCTGATCCGTTGTCCCCAGGAGATCGTCGGCAAAGCTCTTTGCGATAGGCGCAATTACACCGTCTCGATCCTGCCATATTATCAGGGTGGGGCTAAATGCATCTTCGAGAGCTTCTAGTGGGATCTTGGCCGATGATCCGTCTGAACGATTGATCTCTATAATCTTGCCCGCGGGCATCGAACTTGAAATGGAGATTCCTGTCTTGCGGCGAATCTGCTCGGCGATAACTGGCCATTGCCGTGTTGTCATAGGCTTCCCAACAGCGATCTTCGACAATACGTGATCGTTCTTCTTCTTGGCGAAACCGCAAGTCACTGCAGCTTGGCGCACGATAAACTGACCTGGAATATCGACCAGCTCCAACAATGCCGGTGCGGATTTGCATGTCTGTTGAATCGACGTTCTAAGAAGGTAATCTGCGAATAATTCAATGGCGACATGACCGGGCCGGACATGCACAAGCAGTCGTGCAGAACCATGGATGCCCATTGAAAAAATTGATGCGGCAACAGCTACAATCTCTTCATTTTCCTGAATCGACCATGCTGCCCATCTGCCGTCGATGTCAGATGTGGAGAAAAAATCATCCAGAATGCGAGATGGCACTTCCTGACTCTCCAGGTAGCGTCGTGATATCTTGAGATCGATAGGTTTGGTTACGCAGTTTGTTCCTCGCAATCGCTGACCGGTCTTTTCCTCTGGCTCAGTCGACAGAAGCGACACGAATTCGTTCAGGTCCGCTACATCGATTCCAAAGAGCTTAAATAGGTCGTTACGAGCCTTGAGTATTGCTCTGTCGCTGGTGATAAAGCCGGAAGCGTGCGCTAAAACGGCCTCAGCAAGGTGTCTGGCGTCGCTGAAAGCTTGTTTTGTGGCGGCGCCTTTCCTGGGAGGGGATATGAATACGGCGTTATGAATTTTGGTGCAGAGCGTCTGTACTTCAATCTCGTCGGCCTTTGGCAGCCGGGGAAGATTCTTTGATAGTGCCAGAACTGGGTCCGGTTCTATCATTATCTTCTGCCGCTCTAGCTCCTTAAGGAATTCAGTTGCCACTGCTAGCCTGACCTCATGAGATAGAGCAGCGCCGATCAAGGTCCTTGCTAGAGGCGTGCGCTCTCGATCGCGGATGGCGTCGAAGAGAACGTTTAGATCGATTACGTACAGCGGTGCCGTCGTATTGCGCTGTTGAGGTGTGGCGATATTGAGGCCTTCGTCCGCCTCCAAGGCAGTTAGCAGAGTCGGTGTCGATAGCATTCGCGTCCGAAGAGCGATTTCGCGCTTACGCGACTTTCCCCCAGGGTAGATTCTCTGTAGGTGAAAGCCCTTTGATTCATAGAACGCTTGAGCGATGCTCAAATCGGCAGCTACCGCAGCGGATATGGAGAGGAATTCTCTTTGCTCGAGTTGTGAGACGACTTCGTTTATGAGCGCGGATGCAATTCCATGCCGACGATGAATTCTTACTGTTGCGATTTGCTGAATTTTCGCATGAGGGAAAACTCCACTAAAAATAACGTAGCCTGCCAATTCACTTTTATCGCCAATATGAGCTAGCATCGCTATTACGCGTTGCCGATCAATAGCGTCTCTAAATGCGGCTTGTGGCAGAAACCCTAGGGCTTCGCGCTGATCGTCCGCGAGTTCGATGATCGAATCGAAGAATGGCAATATTCTAAGAGGCGCCATTTCTACTCGATACTGGAACGGCCCTTGATTCCCGATTACGGCCTCGGAGCTATTTGCCATCGTTCTGCACAATGAGGTGGTGGGCTTTGAGAGAATCTTATATTAGTAGTCCAGTATCCTTAAACGCAATGACAGGTTGTGTTCTAATTTTTGAGGCTGAAATTGAAGGTCTGAATATGCTTGACCACGGCTCGGTCCTTTAATCTGGCGATGGTGCTTCATTCTATCCACCCGCAATTCACCCTCAGCGCCTCCCGGCACGCGTCTTCATCCTCCGGGATGAAGCTGGTGATTTTGCCGTCCGCGTCGATGCTGACATCGGCCCAGCAGGCGCCGTGGTGGAAGCGGAAGGTCTTGCCGAAATAGCGGCTGAGATCGGCGCGTTGGCATTCTTCGACAGTGATAATGAGGAGTTTCACCGCTGATGCGGTACGCTCACGTTTGATCTACTTGACCGCAAAGAGATCTGGCTGACTCTCGATTAGCTTACGCAGGTTTTTCGTGCAGTAATCCATAGGGGGTTCGTTCTTGCCCCCGACAATACGCAGCAGCACGTCCCATTCAGGCTCCAGGTAGACTGCGGGCCAGAAGTTCGCCGCGAGATCCTTTATACGAGTCAAATTCTGGCTGGCACATTGTCCGCTGTTAACCATGACGCTTGCCAGATCCTGCGTTGCCTTGTTGGCGTTCTCGAAGCCGCCGGTGCCTTGCGAGATGTTCACCAGAAGTTGGTGTTTCTCCACGTTGGCGACAATCTCCGGCAATTGAGCGCCGGGGTGTTCACGCAGCGGAGCAGCGATACTGGCGATGCTGGCTACGAAGCCGACAAGCCAGGCAATGAAGAATTTTTCCTTGCTATCCAGTCCCAAAAGGCAAGTAAAAGCCAAACCGATGGCAGCCAATAAGTATGAAAGGCCGGTGATTGGCTGTGCGTCTTTCAGCCAATCCATGCCAAACCAGATCACTCCAAGAACAATGGAAGCAACTGCGAGCGATAGCCTGATTTTGTGTCCGGTAGAAAGAGAAAGGAACAAGAGAGTCTCCATAGGTTCCGGGGGTGTCGTCGATAGTCCATCCCTATCGATAAAGGAGTGTATTTGTCGGCTCAGGTGGGGAAGATCATCACGAGGAGGGGGGTGAGCTCGACGCAGGCGACGGGGAGCGCGGTGTCGATGGCGGTGAGGATGCTGTCGGTATCGGCGGCGGCGAACTTGCCGGTGAAGAGGAGGGTGTTGAGGGCTGCATCCATCGAAAGGACTGAGCCATGGCGATAGCGGCCGATATCCGCGATCACCTCGCCCAGCGGCTGGTCCTCGAACACCAGCTGGCCCTTGCGCCACGACGTGTCGCCGGTCTTGGCGGCGCGGGATTCCAGGCGGTCCACGTCGACCTCGAAGAAGACCTTGCGGCCGGCCGCGGGATAGATGATCGGGCCGTCATTGGTGATGCGCATGGCGACGGCGCCGCGGATCACTGACAGCGTCGCCTGGGCATCGCGGATCTGCGCCACGACATAGTCATAGCGGTTGAGGCTCTTGGTCGTCGCCAGCATGCGGGCGGTGAGGTAATGGAGCCGGAAGGGCCGCGCATCGTTGCCGCTGATCTCGACCGCGGCGCGGCCACGGCGCAGCGTCACCTTGCGCAGGCGCTCGCCCAAATCGATGGCGACGGCGCTGTCGGCATCGAGCTCGACCAGCGAGCCGTCGGGCAGCTCGATCGTTTTCGTCTCGCCGATGCCCGTCGTGATGTCGTCGCTGAACAAGGCACAGCCGGCCAGCCCCGCCGGCGCGAGGGCGGAGAGGGCCAGCGTGGCGCCGAGGGACAGGAAATGGCGGCGGCCGCAGGCGCGATGCCCGGTTGGGATAGGCAGGCTGGCTGGGACAAGCAGGCCGGTCATGTCCATCGGCACGCCGGAACCACCGGCAACGGGCGCCTTGTCGGACATGAAGGCAATGTCGGGATACATGGAGCGCAGTTCCTTGCCGGCCGGCTTGCGGCCCCTTTCGGCAAGTTAGTCAGGTTGCGATGCGTTTTGAAGAGCCATTTTAAGTGGTACGCATAACATGGTGATGGTTGCGGGCGCGGAACGCGCTTGCCTAAACTCCGCCGGCGAAAAATCTGGCACGGAAGGGACATGCGCGGTGGGTGAGCTTGGCAGGATCGACGGCGTGGCGGTGGTGACGGGTGGGGCCAGCGGCATCGGGCTGGCCTGTGCGCGGGCGTTGGCACGGCGGGGTGCGGCGGTTGCCTTGATGGACCGGGCGCCGGCGGTGATGGAGGTAGCCCGGGAAGTGATGGGGGAAATGATGGGGTCTCCCGGTGCCGAGGTGCGGGGATTCGTGGCGGATGTGTGCGACGAGGTGGGCTTGAGCGCGGCGGCCGCGACGATCGCGGACACGATGGGGCCGGTGCGGGTGCTGGTCAATTCGGCCGGCATCCTGCAGAAGCCGTTGCCGCCGCAGGAACTCGCACAGGCCGATTGGGACGAGGTGATGCGCGTCGACCTCAAGGGCACCTATCTTGCCTGCCGCATCTTCGGCAGCGAGATGGCGCGGGCGCGTGGGGTCGACCGCGCCATCGTCAACATCGCCTCGATCACGGGGCTGCGCTCGACGCCGCTCCATGCCTATGGGCCGGCCAAGGCGGCGGTGATCGCCTTGACCGCCAATCTCGCGGCGGAATGGGGACCGGCGGGCTTGCGCGTCAATGCCGTGGCGCCGGGCTTCACGGCGACCCCGGCGCTGGTGGCGGCGATCGAACGCGGCGAGCGCAATCCCGCGAACCTCACCGGCAACGCGGCGCTGGGGCGGTTGGTCGAGATGGATGAGGTGGCGCGCGCCGTGGGCTTCCTCGCCTCGGCCGAGGCTTCCGCCATCACCGGTGTCACACTGCCGGTCGATTGCGGCTGGCTGGTCACCGGGCCCTGGGCCACCTATGGCGGCCTCCGGCAGTTGTGAGATCGGGGGGCGTGAGGGCGGGAATCGTGAGGGCGGAAGCTTGCGGCTCAGAGGATGTCGCGCAAGGGCGGCGGCTGGTCGAGGCTGGTGATCACCTTGCCATAGGTGATGACATGGGTGACCGTGTCGTCATCGTCGGAGAGGGGCAGCAGCACGCATTCCTGGCTGATGAGAAAGCCCCGGGGATGCGCGATCTTCGACCAGTCATAAACCGGCTGCCGGCCGTCGATGACCAGGTTGTAATTGCCCGTGGCATCCGACGTCTCCTTGCCGATGGCGCATTCATCGACCGTGCGGCCGGTCGGGTTGTAGCCGCGCAGCTCGATCTCGGTATCGCCGACCAGGCGGTAGACCAGTCGCCGGCCGTGCGGGGCGGTCTCGTCCGGGATCACGTCGATGAGCTGCAGATGGGGCAGCCAGCGTTTCATCTCCAGCGCGTCGATGTCCTGGCGGCGCGGCATGCGGCGGCTCTGGCCGTCGGGCAGCGCACGCTTGCTGTCCCAGTAGCGGTAGAAGCCGAGCGTGTCGGGAAAGCAGCGGCGGGCCATCTCCTCCATGTCGGTCGTGCGCGGATACATGCTGGCGAAGCTCCCCCAGGCCGCCGGACGATGCCACTCTCAAGCGACGGCGCGGCGTGCCGTCACCCCTGGCGCGGCGTGCCGTCACATTGTCTGCTGCGGCCGGCAAGGTCAAGTAATGAGGGAATAAGCTGTGGCCGCTACGTCGTGCCTGACGATGCTTGGGCGGCGCCGTTTTCCCCGATTTAGCTTGACGGGGTTAGGTTGATATCAACAGGATGCTTCATGTCGAAGAATGCTCACCGATCCGCGGCCGCGCCGCGCAAGAAGCCGGCCCCCGTGGCGGCCCCTGCCAGTGCCGAGGTGCCTTATGCCACCACGCTCCATGTGCGCGACACCTGCCTCTGCCTTTTTGTGCAGCGGGCGGCGCGGGCCCTGGCGCGGCGCTTCGATTTGGCGCTGCAGAAGCTGGATCTCACCAACGGGCAGTTCTCGCTGCTGATGTCGCTCAACCGGCCGGAAGCCCCCGGCATGGGGGCCGTCGCCCATCTGCTGGCGATGGACCGCACCACGCTCACCGCGGCGCTGAAACCCCTGCAACGGCGCGGCCTCGTCGAGGTCTCGCCCGATCCCGCCGACCGGCGCGGGCGGCTCCTCAGCCTCACCAAGGCGGGGAAGAAGCTGCTCGCGGCGGCGCTGCCGATCTGGCAGGAGCAGCACCGGGCGCTGGAGGATTCGCTCCCCGGGGCGGCGCCGGACCGGCTGCGCAAGGACCTCGCCGCCCTGTCTTGAAGGTGCGTTATCACACATAAATGTATTAAATGTGGAAAGTGACTAAGTTTTCCACAGGTTTCGCCGAGTTGTCACTTGAGAGCGAATCTGAATCCCCGCAGCATGGTCCGCAGCGCAACTACTGAGGGATTATTCTCAAAATGCAGACAATCGCCATTGCTTGCGTCGGCGCGGCCGCGGTCAACGCGTCGGCCCTGATGGGGACCCTCTGGTACATCGCCTCGACCGGCCGGCGGCCGGGCTGGGTCGCCAAGCTGCTCGGCTAGGCGAAGCGGCTCGGCTAAGCGAACCGGCTCGGCTAGGCGAAGCGGTCGGGGCGATAGGGGGCGAGCAGCGGATCGCGTTCCGCCCTCAGCAGTTCCGCCGCGGCAAAGAGGCCGAGGGCCGGGGCCAGCGTAATGCCGGAATGGGTGACGGCGAGGTAGAGACCGTCAACATCCGGCGCGGCGCCGATGATCGGGAAGCCGTCCGCGGGCAGCGGGCGATGGCCGATCTGGTAGCGCGCAAATCGGAGACCGTCGCCGCCCGTCAGGAGCCGCTGCAGACCGGCGAATACGGCGGCGGCGGTGGCGCCAGCGTCGGCACCCGGATCGGAGCCGCCGAAATCGGCACCGGCCAGCAGGCTGCCGTCTTCCAGCTGCCGCACATGCATCTCCGGCGCCATGACGAGGCCACCCAGCAGCTTGGGCGCCGGCGCCGTCTGCACCAGCAGGCCCGGCGGCGTCGACATCGGCACATGAATATCGGCGGTGGCGGCCAGTGTCGCCGTGGCGGCGCCGGTGGCCAGCACGATATGGTCGGCCGTGATCTCGCCCTGGTCGGTGAGGAGGGCATGCACGCGGCGACCCTTGCGCAGCAGCTTCAGGATGCGCGCACGTTTGAGCTGCGCGCCATGGCTTTGCGCCGCGGCGAGGATCGCCTGGGCGCTGGCCAGCGGTTCAAGCGCCCCTTCCTCCGCCACATGCACGGCAAGTTCAGGCGCATGGCACAAGGCGGGTTCGATTCGCTGCGCCTCGGCGGCCGCGACGAGGCGGATGCCGTAGCCCCAGCTTTCATGCTCGGCAGCGTAGGCGCGGAGGTCGCGTTCAGGCAGATCCCACAGCAGCCCGCCCACCCAATGCACGCGCAAGGCCGGGATCTCGGCGGCAAGGCGCTTCCACTCGGCAAGCGACCGGCGGCGCAGGGCGAAATAAGGCTGCGGATTGCCCCAGCTGGCATTGAGCCAGGCCCAGGAGCTGCGCGTGGCGACACCGCCGGGCTCGGCCGCCTCGATGACAGTCACGGCGGCGCCGGACTTCGCCAGGTGATAAGCGATCGAGGCGCCGATGATGCCGGCGCCGGCAACGATGATATGGGGCTGCCGGGACATCGAGGCCGCCTCTAGATCGAGGCGACCTTCTTCTTCAGGATGTCGATGAGGGCCTGGACCTTGCCGCCGTTGGAGCTGATCACGGAGGCGAATTCCTGGCGATGCGTCTCGGCGAGGCTCAAGCCCTCGACACGCACGTCGGTGATCTTGTTGCCGTCGCTGGTGTTGACGTCCCAATCGACCCGCGGCTCGCCTTCGGCACCTTTGACGATGGTGAAGACGGTCGAGGTTTCGCCGCTCTCGCGCACCTTCTGCACGACGAGGCTCTGGCCGGAATATTCGGCGAAGCGCTTGCCGTAGACGGCGCTCATATATTCGGTAAAGACCTCGACATAGGCCTGCTGCTCATCGGGCGTCGCCCGCTTCCAATAGAGGCCGAGCGTGTGCTTGGCGAGCTTGGGCATGTCGAAATACTGCTGCAGGATCGGCAGCAGCTTGGCTGCGCGCTCCTTGTCGGTCGATGCCGAGGAAAGCTCGGTGATCGCCTGCTTGGAGAGCGAGCTGATGAAGGATTCCAGCGCCGCCTGATCAGCCATCGCGATCCGGGGGGCGGATGTGGAAACGGCGGCGGCAAATGCCGCCGCCGCCACAAAAGTTCTACGCGTCAGCATGGAACTCAGTAGGCTTCCGAGAGCTGGTCGCCGCCAGCCGGCACCTGGGTCGATGCAGACGGCGAGGTCGGCAGCATGACCGAGGGAAGCTCGGCGCCGTCTTCCGGGATCATCTCTTCATTGGTCACCTTGCTGACCGCCGCTTCCGGATCTTCGCCGTTCTTGATGGCGTCGTTGCGGTGCTGGCGATAGAGGCTGCGGATGGTCGCATAGAAGTCGACCGAGCCCTTCTGCAGTTCGGCGATCGTCTCGAGGTTGCGGGCGCGGGTGTCGATGCCCTCGACCATGAAGCGGGTCGTGTTGATCCAGGAGACGTTATAGACGTAGCCGACCCAGGTGAGCGGATCGAGCACGTAATCGACCAGCTTGCCGCCGGCGTCACGCGGGTTGGACGGCCCAAGGAGCGGCAGGTGCAGATAGATGCCCTCGCCCGAACCCCAGATGGCCAGGGTCTGGCCGAAATCTTCGTCATGATAGTTGAGGCCGAACCAGCTCGCCGCATCGAGAAGGCCACCGACGCCCAGCGTGCTGTTGATGAGGAAGCGCGCGGTGGTCGTGCCGGCGCGGCTGCCTTCACCCTGGAACAGGTCGTTGGCCAGGATGACCGGTGCATGCAGGTTCCGGAGGAAGTTGCGGATGCCGTCCTTGGCCGGATCCGGCAGCGCAATGTTGTAGTAACCGGCGAACGGCTTCACGAGCAGTTCGTCCATGGCGTGGTTCACTTCGAAGAAGTAGCGGTTCATCGGCTCCAACGGGTCGTTTGCCTCGTTGAATGCCTGGACGGCGGCCTCGTCGCTGGGATCGGGCGGCGTCGCGCAACCCGATGCGAGCAGAGCGAGCGTCACCGAGGTGACAGCCAGCGTCGTTTTCGTGAAATTCATGACCTTGAACATAGAACCCCTAGCCCTTTCCGGTAGCCCGGTTTCGAAAAGTTGATCTGCTCTTCTAGCGAACCGCTGCACCGTCCCCCAAAAGCGGCCTCCATCGTCCCCGGCCGCAGAATCTTGAACGTGCTGGTCCCAAGTTCCCGTCCCGACAAGCGCTCCTTTATGACGGTGCAGCAGGGCCACAGCGTCATTGACACATTGTCGCGGCGAAAACTTAACCGACCGTTATCCACCCGGCTGGAACGCCTGGATGGATTCGGGTCGGCCAACCCGTGGGCTTTGATAACACACGCGTTTTGTGAGTGAAAGACGAGTCCTCAGGCCGTGAGGCGCAACCCTGACAGTTCTGTGACATAAATGCCGCAATCCTTACCCGCCGGCGGTAATATTTCCTAACAATGCTGGTTTAGGCCAACTGCTCGGCGTGATGGCAGGCCACCATCCGGCCGTCGACCGGCCGCATTTCCGGCCGCTCGGCGGCGCAGAATTCCGTCGCGAAGGCGCAACGTTTGTGGAACGCGCAGCCGGAGGGCGGATTGAGGGGCGAGGGCAGTTCGCCTTTCACGGTCAGGCGCTTCGAGCGCGCCTGCGGATCGACCGAGGGAGTGGCGGCCAGCAGGGCCACCGTATAGGGGTGGCGGGGGCCGGCGAAAATGACTTCCTTGGGGCCTTGCTCGACCGGCCGGCCCAGATACATCACCATCACCTCATCGGCGATATGACGCACGACCGACAGGTCGTGGGAGATGAAGAGGTAAGCGAGGTTCAATTCCTCCTGCAGGTCCATGAGCAGGTTGAGGACCTGGGCGCGGATCGACACGTCGAGCGCCGAGACGGGCTCGTCGGCCACCACGATGCGGGGCGAGAGCATGAGTGCCCGGGCGATGGCGATGCGCTGACGCTGGCCGCCGGAGAACATATGCGGATAGCGGCTGTATTGTTCGGGGCGGAGGCCCACCTTGGCCATCATGGCGCGGGCGGCTTCGGCGCGTGCCTTGGCGTCGAGGTCGGTGTTGATCTCGAGCGGCTCCTCGAGGATCTGGCCAACCTGCTTCCTGGGGTTCAGCGAGCCATAGGGATCCTGGAACACCATCTGCACCTTGGGGCGCATGGCCTTGATCATCTCGGGATCGGCACTCGCCACATCGACGCCGTCGATGGCCAGGCTGCCGGAGGTCGGCGTCTCAATGAGGGTGACGAGCCTTGCCAAGGTCGACTTGCCGCAGCCGCTTTCACCCACCACCGCGAGCGTGCGCCCGGCGGCCAGGGTGAAGCTGGCGCCATTGACGGCACGAAGTTCGGCATGTCCCTTGAATAGGCCGCGATTGACCCGGTAGTGGCGGTGGAGATCCTGTGCCTCGAGCACCAGCGGGTTGCCGGCCGTCATATCGCGCTTGTCGGTGACGGTGGCTGCTGCAGTCGCAGATTGAGCGGACATTACGCAACCTCCTGCGACGACTGGGGCCGGTTGGTCGGCGTGCCGCCTTCGAGCGGATAGTGACAGCGTACCCTTCCGCCGGTCGCGGTCAGCGAGGTATGGCCGGCAAAAGCCGGCAGTTCGGCACGGCAGCGCGCATCGGCATAGCTGCAGCGCGGATTGAAGACACAGCCGGTGGGGCGGTCGACGATGCCGGGCACGACGCCGGGAATGGTCGAAAGGCGCCGCTTGCCCACGCTGCGTTCGGGCAGGGCTTCGAGCAAGGCGGCGGTATAGGGGTGATGCGGGTTGGCAAAGAGATCGGCGGCCTTCTGCTCTTCGACCTGCTGGCTGGCATACATCACCATGACCCGCTCGGCCGTTTCGGCGACGACGCCCATGTCATGGGTGATGAGCACCAGCGCCATGCCGCGCTCGCGCTGCAGATTGACGAGAAGATCGAGGATCTGCGCCTGGATGGTGACGTCCAAGGCCGTGGTCGGCTCGTCGGCGATGAGCAGACGCGGATTGCAGGCGATGGCCATCGCAATCATGACGCGCTGGCACATGCCACCAGACAGCTGATGCGGAAAGCTGTCGAGGCGCGTGGCAGCTGCCGGGATGCCGACTTGCTCCAGCAATTGCACGGTGCGGTCGCGACGTTCGCGGCGCGAGCCGCCCTCATGCACCTTCAGCGTCTCCATGATCTGGTAGCCGACGGTGAAGCAGGGGTTGAGGCTGGTCATCGGCTCCTGGAAGATCATCGCCACATCCTTGCCGACGATCTTGCGACGCTGGGCGGGCTTCAGCTTAAGGAGGTCGATGCCATCGAAGGTGAGGCGGTCGGCGGTGACCTTGCCCGGCCACGGGATGAGCCCCATCACGGCCAGCATCGTGACGCTCTTGCCGGAGCCGGATTCACCCACGACGCCCAGCAGTTCGCCCTTGTCGAGATCGAGGTCGATGCCGTCGACCGCGCGGAACGGGCCGCTGTGAGTCTGGAATTGGACCGAGAGATTGCGGATTTCGAGAAGTGCCATGATGCGCTGACCCTTAACGCTTCAGCTTGGGGTCGAGCGCATCGCGCAACCCGTCGCCCATGAGATTGAAAGCGAGCACCGTGACGAGGATGGCAAGGCCCGGGAAAGTCACCACCCAGGGCGCCCGCTGCAGGAATTTCAGGCTGTCGGCCAGCATGGTGCCCCATTCCGGCGTCGGCGCCTGGGCGCCCAACCCGAGGAAACCCAGGGCGGCCGCGTCGAGGATGGCGGTCGAGAAACTCAAGGTCGCCTGCACGATGAGCGGCGCCATGCAATTGGGCAGCACCGTGTCGAGCATCAGGCGGCGGGTCGAGGCGCCGGCAACGCGGGAGGCGGTCACGTAATCCTTGGACAGTTCAGTCAGCACGGCGGCGCGCGCAAGACGCGCATAGTGAGGGACATAGGTGATGGCGATGGCGATCATCGCCTTGGCGATATCCGGCTTGCCCAGAATGGCCACGATCACGATCGAGAGCAGCAGGCTGGGGATCGAGAGGATGATGTCCATGAAGCGCATGATCGCGATATCGACGACACCCTTGAAGAAGCCGGAAAGCAGGCCGAAAAAGATGCCCAGAGCGAGCGAGATCGTGACGACGATGCAGCCGATGATGAGCGACAGCCTTGCGCCATGAATGATGCGCGAGAGCACGTCGCGGCCGACATCGTCGGTGCCGAGCGGGAAGGCCCAGGAGCCGCCATCGGCCCAGGCCGGGGGCTGCAGGAATTTATCGCGGAACTGTTCGATCGGGCTGTGCGGTGCCACGAAATCGGCGAAGATCGCCGTCAGGATCAACAGAACGATAACGATGAGGCCTGCCATGGCGCCCTTGTTGGCGCGCATGGATAGCCAGATCTCGCGTCGCGGCGATACGACCTTGGCGACGGTGGCGGCGGTAGCGGGTGCTGCGGTCATGATCGGGCCTTCAACGCTTGTGCCGGATGCGGGGATTGAGCAGGCCGTAAAGCAGATCGACCGCGAGATTGATGGCCATCACCAGACTGGCGATCAGCAGCACGCCGCCCTGCAGGGCCGGATAGTCGCGCCGGTTGATGCTTTCCACCAGCCATTTGCCGATGCCTGGCCAGGAGAAGGTGGTTTCGGTCAGCACAGCGCCGGCCATCAACACACCGACCTGCAGGCCGATGACCGTGACGACGGGAATGAGCGCATTGCGCAAGGCATGGACGCCCACCACGCGCCAGGTCGACAGGCCCTTGGCGCGCGCCGTGCGGATGTAGTCCTCACCGAGGACTTCCAGCATGGCGGAGCGCGTCATGCGCGCGATCACGGCCAGGGGAATGGTGCCAAGGACGATGGTGGGCAGGATCAGATGCGACAGGGCCGAGGTAACGGCGCCCTCCTCGTCGCTCATGATCGCGTCGTAGATCATGAAGCCGGAGGTGCCCTCGAAGAAGAAATCATTGCCGATGCGGCCGGAAACCGGGGTCCAGCCGAGATTGACCGAGAAGGTCAGGATGAGAAGCAGGCCCCACCAGAAGATCGGCATCGAATAGCCGGTGAGTGAGGCGCCCATGATGGCGTGATCGAAGATCGAGCCGCGTTTTACCGCCGCAATGACGCCGGCCGGCAGGCCGAAGCTCAGCGCCAGCAGCATGGCGAAGAAGGACAGTTCGAGCGTTGCCGGGAAAAGGGTCAGGAATTCATCCAGCACCGGGCGATGCGTGATGATGGAAATGCCAAGATCGCCGTGCAGGACGCCGCCGACATAGTCGAAGAACTGCACGTAAAGCGGCCGGTCGAGTCCCATTTCATGCAGCAGCTGGGCGTGCCGTTCCGGGGCGATGCCGCGTTCGCCGACGCGCACTTCCACCGGATCGCCGGGCACCAGTCGAATGAGGATGAATGCCAGGAAGACGATCCCGAGGAATGTCGGGATCACAAGGCTGGCGCGGGTCAGGAGGAAACGGACCATGGCTCACTATATCACAAAAAAAAGGAGCGGCGGGGAGGGCCCAAGACTCTCCCCGCCGCCCGTTCGTTAGCGAAACTTACTCTTCGATGTCGACGCCTTCGAAGATGTGGGTACCCAGCGGGTGGATCTTGAAACCCTTAACCTTCTTGCTCATCGGCATATAGACGACCGAGTGAGCGACAGGAACCCACGGGGCCTGATCGTGGAAGATCACCTGGGCCTGCTTGTAGAGCTCGGTGCGCTTGGCGGGATCCGCCGTCGCCGTGGCTTCATCAATCAGCTTGGTGAAATCCTCGTTGCACCATTTGGCGATGTTCTGGCCGCCGTCGCGGGCCGATCCGCAGGACAGCAGAACGCCCATGAAGTTGTCGGGATCGCCGTTGTCGCCGCTCCAGCCGAGCATGCCGGTCTGATGCTCACCCGCCTGCAGGCGCTTGCGGTATTCGCCCCATTCGTAGGTCTTCAGTTCGGCGGTAACGCCGATCTTGGCAAGATCGGCCTGCATCAGTTCGGCCATCTTCTTGGCGTCCAGGTTGTAGGGACGCTGCACCGGCATGTACCAGAGGTCGATGGTGAGATCCTTCACGCCGGCTTCGGCGAGCAGGGCCTTGGCCTTCTCCGGATCGTAGGGATAGGGCTGGATGTCGTCGTTATACGACCAGATGGTCGGCGGGATCGGGTTCTTGGCCGGCTGTGCGGCGCCCTGGAAGACGGATTTGATGATCGCGTCTTTGTCGAAGGCCATGTTGAAGGCCTGGCGGACCTTCACATTGTCGAACGGCGCCTTCTTCACGTTGAGGGCGAGGTAGCCGACATTGAGGCCTTCCTGCTCCTGGACCGTGAGGTTCGGGTCAGCCTTCAGCTTTTCGACGTCGGCCGCGCCCGGATAGGGGGCCACGTCGCATTCGCCGGCAAGCAGCTTGGCGGTGCGGACGGCCTGGTCCGGGGTGATGGCGAAGATCAGCTTGTCGATCGGCTGCTTGCCGCGGAAGTAGTTCGCATTCGCCTTGTAGAGAATGCGCGCGTCCTTCTCATAGGCCTGCAGGATGAACGGACCGGTGCCGATCGGCTCCTGGTCGACGCGCTCCGGCGTGCCGGCCTTCATCATCGCATCCATATATTCCTTGGAATGGATCGAGGCGAAGTCCATCGCCATGTTGGCGATGAAGGGCGCGTTCGGCTTGGTCAGCGTGAACTTGACGGTGAGGTCGTCGACCTTGTCGATCGACTTCAACAGGTCGGGCATGCCCATGTCGTTGAAGTAATCGTAAGCGCCGCCCGAGACCTTGGCGTAGGCGTCGTCGGCCTTCCACATGCGGTTGAAGGTGGCAATGACGTCATCGGCATTAAAGTCGCGCGTCGGCGCGAAATCCTTGCGCGAATGGAACTTCACGCCGGGCTGCAGATGGAAGGTGTAGGTGAGGCCGTCGTCCGAGGTCTCCCAGGATTTGGCGAGGCCCGGCATGATGGTGGTGGTGCCGGGTTCGAATTCGACGAGTTTGTTGAAGATCGGGTAGGCGACGTCGAAGCTGGTGCCGGTCGTGTTGATCTGCGGGTTGAAATTCTCCGGGCTGCCTTCCGAGCAATAGACCAGAGTCTTTGCCTCGGCGGCGGCAGCGAAGCCAACCGCAAGCGCTGCGGCCGCGACGGCCCCAAGCAGGCGATGTTTCATCTTGGATTCTCCCAAAAATAAAGCAGTGTCAGGACAGCCCGCGGTTGAGTGCCCCAGTTGTTAGTTAATTGGGGGGCTGCCTTGAGCAAAACCGTAAGCTTGAAGAAAGGGGCAAGTCAACGCCGCGCTTGACCGTACGGTTACAATTCCGGCGAGCGTCCGGTCAGTCGCCGCATATCGCAGGGCAGCGCCCCCCAATTGACGGCAAAGCCCGTCGGCGCGGTATGGACAATAGTTAACGCGCGCTTGACCGCGCCCGGCCCGCAAGGGCATCGTCGGGCCATGAAGATCACCGACGATTCCCCGATTCCCGCCCCGTTCGTCAGCCTCGGCCAGAAGGTCCTGCCAGCCTGGATCGACGGCAACGACCATATGAATGTGGGCTTCTATCTGCGCGCCTTCGACGAGGGGTTCGACACCACTTACGAGGCGTTGGGACTGGGCTATGGGCTCATCAAGGAGCGCGGCTTTTCGACCATGACGGTCGACACGCATGTCTCTTATCATCGCGAATTGCTGCTCGATGCGCCGCTGCGCATCACCTGCCAGCTGGTCGATTGCGACCGCAAGCGGGCGCATTGGATACAGTCCATGTACCATGCCGAAGAAGGCTATCTGGCGGCGACCGCCGAATGGCTCATTCTGTTCATCGACATGACCAAGCGCAAAGTGGCGTCGATGCCGGACGACATCTATGCGCGGCTGGAGCGGGTGAAGGCCGCGCACGCATCGCTACCTCTGCCGGTGCCACTGGGGCGCACGATCTCGATCCACAATCGCAAGGCCTGATCGGCCCTTTCATGGGGGGAATGCGGTCCGGTAATTCCGGCCGATTATTCCGGCCCATTATTCCGATTGGCCGGCGACGGCCTTCAATTCCTCAAGCAGGGAGGGACTAGCCAGACCATCCTCGGGCAGGCCCGCCGCTTGCTGAAAGGCGCGGATGGCGGCCGAGGTCTCTTCATCCATGACGCCGTCGATCGGTCCGGGCGTAAAACTGAGATCGGCCAGCAGCCGTTCGATTTCCTGCACCTGGGCGCTGGCGGCCGGGGCCTGTGCTGCCTCGGTCGGGGCGCCGACATCGTGCCAGATATAGAGTGTGATGCCGATCGCGGCGACCAGGACGCCGGCCACCACGCCGAAACTGATCATCAGGCGGCGAGCCTCGGAGTCCGGGCCGGCATGACGGTCAACCGCCGCACCGACACGATCAGCGGCGCTGGCGCGCACACCGAGCCGGGGACCCCGCACTTCTTCCATTCGTTCGCTCTCCACCCCTTGCGATCGATGCGTGATCTGCTCGATGCGCCATTCGCCCGATGCGCCGGAGCATAGGTGCGATAGAGGCGAGGGGCAAGATTCGGCGCAGCCCGAAACTGGCCCGCCCGGTGTGACCGTCATGCTTTCGCCCGGGGCGCGCGGAACACAACTTTGCGGCGGATTCCGGCCATTTGGCACCCTGCAAGACCCGCCTTGCTCTCGGGCCCTGCATTCCCTATGTTACCGCCGCCGCGCGACCCGGGCATCGCCCCCGGTCGCCCGAGATTGGGGCGTAGCCAAGCGGTAAGGCATCGGTTTTTGGTACCGACATTCCCAGGTTCGATCCCTGGCGCCCCAGCCACACTCTTTATGAGTGTATATCTGAAGAGATACATTCAGGAATTGTGCCGTACTTCCGGGGGTTAGCCGGTAGATCATCGCTGCGCATAACAGAGATCTCGAGAAAATCAGGCTTTTCAGCGCTTTCTCGCGTTCCCGTCTCTGAATGCCAAAAATCCGGTTATGGCTGGTGGGCTGATTGGCGACAGATCATGAGCAAAAACGTGCTCTCGTCACGCGACATAAGACCCGCCCCGCGAGAATGTTGGGAGTGAGGGCGCGAACTCAAGTCGACGCGCTGAAGAAGTATGCGCGGCTAGATGATCAGCAGAGCCCGCTGCTCATCCCACGATACCGGAAACGAAAGCTGGCGTCTCAAGACCCGCCAGTAAAAACCCTCCCCCGCACCCCCACCCGGCGGATGCTCAAGGTGGGTCCACAGGTACCTCCCGCGGCCGCCGCCGTCAGCGCAATGACCCGCGCCGCGTCGGCTGCGGGGCCCTCCTATGGACTACCTTGATCATCCGCAAAACGCCCAATCAGAGGGGGCCCTTTTGCGCGCCGATCCGGGGTCCCAATTGCGTGCTGATTGACAGTCTTCATGTTGTCGTAGATGCCGCGGCTGCAGGTGCCCTTGAAGAAGGCGAAGGCCCGGTCATGGGCGTCGAACACCATCTCCTGGGTCTCGCGCGGGTAGACTCGCACGAACAGCATCCGGCTATGGCACAGCCGGACATGGGCGGCCTTGACCGTCAGCGTCGTGCCGCCCACCAGCACAACCTCGTGGCTCCAGTCGAACTGGTAGGCTTCTCCCGGGGCAAAGCTGAGGGGAACATAGGCCGAGGCTGTCGCCCCGCCACGGTCCTTGCGCCAGGCCTTGGCATAGCGCCGGACAGCATCATAGCTGCCGTCATATCCCAGCCCGCGCAACGACTCCAACAGCCGGATCAGCGTCAGGCGTTCCCGCGCCGACTTGCCGTCGTTGGCCGTCAGCATCTCGTCAAGGCGATCGCGCCACGGCCCGATCTTTGGCAGTGGCTGGACCTCGCGTTCGTAGCGGAACTCGGTGGCACCCGTCCGGATCACCTTCCGCACCACCTTGCGGGAGATACCCAGGTCCCGGCTGATCTCCTTGATCGCCTTCCCCTGGGCAAAATACGCCCGACGGATCTTCGCTATCGTCTCCACCACCAGCATCCCCAACACCCTCCTGCATCCCCAGGAGGGCACAATGAACCCCAGCGTCAGTGGGGTCCCTTTTGGATGCCGATAACCCCTAGAACGGGGTCCTTATTGCATGCCGAAACACAGATTGGTGGATTGCCGCAGGCGGCAAGGCGCGTTGGCGTTTGATCGCGATCGCCTTCCGCAGGCAGGCGATGAATTGTACATTTGTATCGGGCGAATGCCTATCAGATGCGAGGATAGCTCTCGCGCTGATTGTGGGTATTAACTACATCTTTTGCGTGACACTTTGTTTATAGCTCGCGCGCCAGTGGAATTCCCGCTTGCCCGGTCCTAGGCCCTCAGGCATATTTTGCGATACAAAACGCGGTAGGGGCTCCGCGTCGAGTCGGCAAGCAGGGGCAGGGCGTGGTCGACGAGGCAGCGCCGGATCAATCGGGTGTCGCGGCAGCGAGCGCCCATCAAGTCCCTGATACTGGGCTGCTTTGCCTTGTTCTTCTGCTGCGCTTCCATGGTCTGGCGGTTGATCCGAACGCTCTGTCGCATCGCTTCGCGCCGGGTCCCAAGGGACTCGTCGATTCCGACCTGCTCCGCGCCGCCCGGGAATCTGGTCTTAAGGCGCGCTGGGTCGCGTCAAACTGGCAGAAACTCGGCAAAACACCGCTACCGGCCATCGCCGAGACCAAGGATGGCCGCTTCTTTGTTCTCGCCAAAGTAGCTGCGGGTGAGGACCAGGAAGCCAAGGCCCTGGCGCATGACCCGGAAGAAAACCGGCCGATTGCGCTGACTAAGACCGAGCTCGAAAAGGTCTGGACCGGGCGCCTGCTGCTGATGACCAAGCGGGCAAGCCTTGCGGAAGGGTTCGCCAAGTTCGACATCGCCTGGTTCATCCCGGCCATTCTCAAATACAAGCGCATCCTGATGGAGGTGCTGATCGCCTCCTTCGTGCTGCAGCTCTTCGCGCTGGTCACGCCGCTCTTCTTCCAGGTGATCATCGACAAGGTGCTGGTGCATCACGGCCTCACGACCTTGGACGTGCTGGTGATCGGCCTTGCCGTCATCTCGCTCTTCGAGGTGCTGCTGGGCGGCATGCGCACCTATATCTTCAGCCACACCACCAACCGGGTCGATGTGGAACTGGGGGCGAAGCTCTTCCGGCATCTGCTGTCGCTGCCGCTGGCCTATTTCCAAGCGCGGCGGGTAGGCGATTCCGTGGCGCGCGTGCGGGAGCTGGAGAACATCCGCTCCTTCCTCACCGGCAATGCCCTCACTCTGGTGATCGATCTGGTCTTCACCACCGTGTTCCTGGCAGTGATGTGGTATTACAGCCCGACCCTGACCTTGGTCGTGATGGCGGCAATCCCGGCCTATGTACTGCTCTCCCTGCTGGTGACGCCGGTCTTCAAGCGGCGCTTGGATGAGAAGTTCGCGCGGGGGGCGGAGAACCAGTCCTTCCTGGTCGAGACCGTGACCGGCATCGAGACGGCCAAGGCCATGGCGGTCGAGCCTCGCATGCAGCGCCGCTGGGAGGAACAGCTGGCGGGCTATGTCTCGGCGGCCTTCCGCGTCACCAAGCTCGGCAATACCGCGAGCCAGACGGCGCAGCTCATCAACAAGATGACGGTTCTGCTCACCCTCTATCTCGGCGCCAAGGCCGTGCTGAACGGCGATCTCACTGTGGGCGCGCTGGTGGCGTTCAACATGCTGGCGGGCCAGGTGCATGGGCCGGTGCTGCGTCTGGCGCAGATGTGGCAGGACTTCCAGCAGGTGCGCATCTCGGTGAACCGGTTGGGCGATATCCTCAATGCGCCGACCGAGCCCTTGCACCGCGCCGACAAGGCGACCCCGCCCAACCTCCAGGGCCGGATCAGCTTCGATCATGTGATCTTCCGCTATCGGCCGGACGCACCCGAGGTGCTCTCGGACCTCAGTGTCGACATCCTGCCCGGTCAGATGATCGGGATTGTCGGCTCGTCGGGCTCCGGCAAGTCGACCTTGACCAAGCTGGTGCAGCGCCTCTTTGTGCCGGAGCGGGGCCGGGTGATGGTCGACGGCATGGATCTGGCCCTCATCGACCCGGCCTGGCTCAGGCGCCAGATTGGCGTGGTGCTGCAGGAGAACGTGCTCTTCACAGGTTCGATCCGCGAGAACATCGCCCTCAGCGATCCCGGCATGCCCATGGAGCGCGTGGTGGCGGCGGCCAAGCTCGCCGGCGCCCATGACTTCATCTTGGAACTGCCGCAGGGCTACGACACGGTGCTGGGCGAACGCGGCGCCAGCCTCTCCGGCGGCCAGCGCCAGCGCATGGCGATCGCCCGGGCGCTCGTCACCAACCCCAGGATCCTCATCTTCGACGAAGCGACCTCGGCCCTCGACTATGAATCCGAGCGCATCATCCAGGACAATATGGCGGCGATCGCCAAGGGCCGCACCGTGCTGATCATCGCCCACCGGCTCTCGGCGGTGCGGGCCTGCCACCGCATCTTGACCATCGAGAAGGGGCGCCTGGTCGAGGATGGCAGCCATGAGCAGCTGCTGCGCGGCAATGGCCGCTATGCCCAGCTCTATCGCTATCAGGCGTCGGATGCGGCGGTTGGCATGGCGCCGCAGCCGGCCAACGGTCCACGCGCCACACCGGGGGGAGGACAGCATGCCGCCCAGTGACACGCCGGCGGACAACGTAATCCCCTTGCCGGCGTCGCGTGTCCGCGCGGCGATGGGGAAAATGAGCGGCCGTCTTGGCGGCATCTTCGCCCCCGACGGCTATGAGCACGAGTTTCTGCCCGCCGCGGTCGAGGTGCTGGAAACCCCGCCCTCACCCATGGGGCGCGCGGTGGCGCTGGCCATCTCCGGCTTCGTTGCCATCGCTTTGCTCTGGGCCTGTGTGGGGGAGATCGACATCGTGGCGGTGGGACAAGGCAAGATCGTGCCCTCTGGCCGCACCAAGATGATCCAGGCCTTCGAGACCGGCGTCGTGACCCGGATCGCGGTCGAGGAAGGCCAGCATGTGGAGAAGGGCGACCTGCTGGTAGAGCTGGATTCGACCGCGACCGGCGCCGATACGGACCGGCTGGCGAGCGAACTCCAACGCCAGCGCCTCGACGTGGCGCGGCTGCGCTCGATCTTAGGCCTCACCGGCGGTGAAATCCTCGACGCCCCGCCGGGCGGGGAGGCGGGCTTCGATGAGGCGACCCTCGCCCTGGCGCGCTCCTTCCGTGCCACGCAGTTGGGCGAGCAGCAGGAAAAGCTGGCCGGATTGGCACGCGAGCTGGAACGCCAGCGCGCCGTGGCGGTGGGCGCGCAGGCCGAGATCGCCAAGATCGCGGCGCAATTGCCCTTGAAGCGGGAACAGCTCGAAGCCCGCCGCGGCCTCCTCGAAAAGGGCCTGACGCCCAAGCAGCAATTCCTCGAGATGGAGCAGGAACTGATCGCCCTCGAAGGTGAAGGCCATGTGGCCGCCGCCCGCGCCAATGAAGGCCGCGCGGCCCTGGCCGGCATCGAGCGCCAGATCGCCCAGGCGAAGGAAGAGTTCGACCGCGACCGCCTCAAGGAACTGACCGAGGCCGAGAGCTCGGTCGCGCAATTGACCGAGGAGTTGAAAAAGGCCACTCAGCGACAAGCCCTTCAGCGCCTCACCGCTCCCGTCGCCGGCATGGTGCAGCAGCTGCAGCTTCACACCATCGGCGGCGTCGTCGAACCCGCGAAGCCCCTCATGGTCGTGGTGCCGGAAGATGCCGGCATCGAGATCGAGGCCGAGATCGAGAACAAGGACATCGGCTTCGTGGCAGAGGGCCAGGAAGCGGTCGTGAAGCTCGACGCGTTTCCGTTCACCCGCTACGGCACCTTGACCGGCCATGTCGCCACGATCTCCGGCGACGCGGTCGAGCAGCCCGGCGGCGCTGGTCAGCCACCGCGCCTCATCTACACCGCCCGCATTCGCCTCGAAAAGGACGTGATGAATGTGGATGGTAAAAATGTCCAACTCTCCCCCGGCATGGTCGCCGCGGTCGAGATCAAGACCGGCACACGCAAGCTCATCGAGTTCGTTCTCTCACCGCTCATGAAGATGGGCGGCGAGGCGGGGAGAGAGAGATGAGGGGGAGTGCTGATCCGAACGACAGAGTCGTGCAAATTTCAAAGCTCTTTGCCTATCTATTGATTATTGCGCTGCTCGTATTTTGGATCTTCAAGGAAGGAACCAATGATTCGCCCAGTTATTGGATCACCCTAAAGGTGCTGGGTTATCGATCAAAATATGTCGAGCATAGAGCCGAGGTGCTTGTGGGGAAAGACGTGCTGTATCTATCGAAGACGATAGAGTGCATTCCATACAACACAGCTGAAATCGGTGCCTTGAAGCAGTTACACTTTGCTCCTTCCAGTCAGAGCATATCGCATGTGCTAGCTGACGGGACGGGGCTACTGCTGATTTTGCCTGATTTGTGTTACTCTCCGGTTGATAAAGAAATTACAGACCTACATCCAGTACTTGGCCGTGTCGACAACGTCGAGGCCCCAAAGAAAATACAGATATTCATTGTGCCTGACGCAGCCCTTCGCAAGGCGAACATGCGGTTGCTGCGCTACTCGGCGAACATTTCCGACGATGCAGGCCGATCAACAAGAGACGAAGATTTTGGTGAGTGGCAAGCAACCAGCAAAGAGTACTTCCACTACAAGAATGTTCTGGACAATGTCATTGGAGTTTTTGGGTGGTTGGCGACCGCCGATGATCTTAAGCAAGTGGAGGGCGATGCATTACCAAACGGCAATCAATCACGTGATGTTGCGATAGAACGCAATGCTATTGATGCCACTTTGGATAATTTGTTCCCTGATCGTTTCGATCGAGTATATGGCGCGCTGTATGGCGCATCCAATGTGCCGGCGATCTCCGGTAACGCTACGGCGCTTACGAGTGAGCGACGACTAGTTCCATTTGAATTAATAAATGGTCGCTTCACGCCTTCATTTCAGGATATCGGATCGCTGATCTTTCGCGTCGAGCCCTTGGCGCTGGCCGGAAAAAATCTCTCTGCCGTAGAACTTGCAAGAGAGTTGTCAAGAAAGTCGGCAAACCTATTGTTCGCTGACGACGAGCTGCTGAGCACATCGACCAATACTCCGGAATCCCATGTCGCTTCAGTTAGGCATCCATTGATTTCATTCAGCGTTATGAAAAGGAAGTGAGGTCACATGACTTTAACAACTAAGGTGCCTCTTACTGACCTCAGCTCACTCATTATGAGAACCTACATAAAAAAGGATGAAACCGGCGCAGAGATTGGCGAGGTTCTTCCTTCAGGTTGGTCTGATCTGAATTTTGTCGCCGACTATCAATACAAAGACTGGCTTGAGCCGCTGAGCATGCGTGTTGGTGTCTTTCTGAAGAACGGACGATATGTCATCGCCTTCGACGGAATGCAGCCAGACGATATCCAAGATGTTGTGGCGATGGTCGGGACCTATGTAGGAACTGGCTCGGCCCAGTATGCGTTTGCAATCGATTTCGTACGATCAGTAATAGAGACATATGGAATATCCGTTGACAATCTTCTGATCACCGGACACTCGCAGGGCGGTGCCATGGCGCAGCTTGCTGGCGCATATTTCGGCGCCGATGCGATCACTCTCAACGCAATCGCGATTGCGAATACGTCGATATTGAGCACCGATAAGGAGCTATACCTCTATGATATCGGTTCTGCGGGGAACTTTAGAGCATCGTATTCAGAGGATCCGAGTCACCCAAACGATCTCATCGATGTGATTTCCATCCCGGCCAGTCCAAATGTCTCCACGAGCAAGATACAGAATTTCTACTTTCCTGATGATATGGCGCATAGCTATCTGCCAAATTGGGCAAACTTTCTCGGCAGTGAGCATCCGATTGAAATCGGCGAAGGTGGAACTGAAGTTGGGCGACATACAATCTCATTCACGCGCTTCTGCACGTATTTTGGTTTGGAGCGAATGGAGGCATGGAGTGAGATATTTCCAGAGTTTTACGAACCCTTCATGGATTCTTCAAATTTCTCCGAGGGTGGGCACATGCAAGCCGGCGCAGGAGCCGGAAGCATGGAAGTATTTCTAGCCAAAATCGTTGATCAATTCATTCAGGGTAATGATACCCCCCTAAATAATCTGATAGGCGACAGCGAGAAGATTGTCGCTGCATACCAACAAGGCCTAGTAGACCAGTATGGTGGATGGGCCTTAATCAGATTGTCTCTGCAGTTGGCGGAAAATGCGATCGAGGGTAACCCAAGCATACCAAAGGTTCAGCTTTACAGTGAACAGAACAACGCATTCATTGCGAACCTGGCGACTCTTCCGATTCATTCGCTAGATGGCATTGACGAAGGTCAGCTTCCTGGCGCGACCTATTTGACCTACTTAGCCTTATCCCTTTGGGGACAAGCTCTAAGCAGCCTTCAGGGAGATGCCGGTGCAGCAGTTAGCGACGCATACAATCGTACGATAGTTCTGAAGGAAGGGCGTTTTTCGGGCATCGCGGTGGCTGGCGATCAGTCGGGCATGATAGACGTCGTCGCTCCTGTACAGCAAGGTAACTACGGTGCGCTGTTCTTTGGTGCAAGTGGCGCTGACGTCGCAGTTGGAAGCGATAAACAGGACGTGTTCTTCGGAGGAGATGGACAGAACAGATTCGATGGTGGCGCTGAAGCCGACCTTTTAATTGGCGGCCAAGATAATGATGAGCTCATTGGCGGAGAGGGCAACGACATAATCACCGACTTCGGTGGTGACGGCAATAAGCTGAGCGGCAATGCTGGCGACGATGTCATCGTTGGAGGAACTGGCAAGGATGAACTCGATGGCGGCAAAGACAATGATAAACTCTGGGGGGGTGGTGGTGAGGACAAGATTTTTGGCGGCGCCAACAATGACGAACTTCACGGGGGCGAAGAAAAAGACGAACTATACGGTGGCGCCGATAATGACCAGCTGTTTGGTGATGGGGGGAAAGACACGCTGGATGGTGGCGGAGGAGAGGACGAGTTAACCGGAGGTGACGGTGCGGACACCTTTATTGTTGGCGATGGCGACCACATTAAGGATCCTGAGAAAGGCGATCGCGCCAAATACAATGGCACGACTTTCGTTCATGGCAAGAAGGCGAATGATTCGGACAGCTTCTATACAGGTGATTCTGGAGAAAAATATTATGCACAAGATGATAGTCTAAAGATCGTCACTTCTGACGGTGCGACAATCTACGTCGAAGATTGGGAAGATGGTGATCTCGGCATCAAGCTTGTCGACGATCCGGGAGATGACAATGGTGAGGAGTTTCAATCTCCTCTTGTCATCGATCTCAATGGGAACGGCATAGAGGTTACTCAGCTCAAAGGCTCGACCGCCTTCTTCGATCTGGACAATGATGGCTTTGCTGAACAAACCGCCTGGGTGTCGGGTGGTGATGGTCTATTGGCGCTGGACCGAAATGGCAACGGAACGATCGATTCTCAATCCGAACTGTTCGGTGCGGGTATCGAAGCGACACGCGATGAATCGAGAGGGCAATGGGATAGTGGCTTCGAAGCCCTCTCTGATCTAGATGCCAATCGAGACGGAAAGATCGATGCATCGGATGCGAAGTTCACGGACCTGAAGGTATGGCTCGATGCGAACGGTGATGGCAAGAGCCAGGCAGACGAACTGCGTAGCTTGACGGAAGTCGGTATTAAGTCGATCTCGGTCACCGCCCAACATGTTTCGCAGACGATTAACGGAAATCCAGTGACTGACATTGGATCGTTTGAGCGTGCCGATGGGTCGCTCGGCACGGTTGCCGATGTATGGTTCAACTTTGATCCAACGACAACGCGCCATGACGCGCAACAGATAATCGACCCTGCTACTGATAGCCTTCCAAATCTGGCCGGTCGGGGCGAGCTGGACGATCTGAATATCGCCATGAGTGCCGACCCGCTGTTGAGAGAGATGGTGGCGGAATTGGCGGCGTCGACCGTCGCCGATCTGCCGAAACTGTCCTCTCAAGTCGAGGCCATCCTATTAAGGTGGGCGAAAGCCGATACTGTCGATCCGACGTCACGCGGGGATTCCATCGACGCCCGGATTCTCGTGGCGACGGAAAAGATCAACGGGCTCCCGTGGTTGCGACGCGGCGATACGTCGAGTGCGGCGGATTCACCAAGACAGATTGCGTCCTCCTATATTCTCGAGGATTGGCGCGATTTCACGGGGAAGGCCGCGGCGCGATTGCTGGCTCAGATACCGGTTGGACAGCAAGTATTGCCGGGACTCCAGGATTTCGGCCTCGCATTTCTCTCCTTTGATCCGCCCATGTCGCTTGACGCGACGTTGGCGTCGATAGCCGCGCGTTCCCCGGGCGATGAACAGGCCAAAATTCAGTATTGGCATTCGATGGTCCTTGTTCTGGAAGCGCTGCAGAGCAACTTTGCCGAAGTCGGAACTGCAATGCGGGCCAAGCTTGATCAAGCACTTGCCCTGGATGGGCTTGCGTTCGATAGCGGAACGATCCGAAATGCCATCGTTGGCGATGACGAAGCCAACTATCTCAAAGGCAGGGACTGGAACTACGGCGGTGGAGACGATGTCTGGAGCCATGACGGGAAAGAGGGGGCAGACCTCATCGTCGGTGGTGCAGGCAATGACTCGATGAATGGTGGCGTCGGTGACGACGTATATTGGATAGCAAGAGATGCGGGTGCAGATGTCATCTGGGACTCTGACGGTTTCAACTCAATCAGATTTGCCGCAGGAATTGCGGCTTCGGACGTGACGTTCACCCAACAGGCAGACGGCGTGTTGGTTCAGATTGCGGGGTCGAGTGGCACCATTCTCATCAAAGCCGGTTCGACGATACGGGAACTGGAGTTCGCGGACGGCGCAAAGGTCGATACGGGCGGAAATCTGTTAAATCTGGGTTATAGCCACGTATATGGAACTTCCTCCGATGATGTACTGACTGGCACCGGCGGGGATGAGAGTCTCGAGGGCGGTAAAGGTAGCGATGCCTACGTTTTCGACATTGGGAGTGGCCAGGACAAAATTGTCGAGCTAGCGCAGGATGGAAGCGCCGATGCAGGAACCTCCGTGCTCGATGAAGTTCGTTTTGGTCCAGGTGTGACATCCAGCAATATTGCAATATCGCGTGGCGGGTTGGGCGATCTGGATCTCTACATCGGAGTGAGTGGTCGCGCCGATCAATTGAGGATCATGCATCAGTTCGGGGACTCACCTCAGCGTGTCGAGCGTTTTGTATTCAGCGACGGGACTATTTGGACCGATACCGATATCGATACAATGCTGGCAGCGGCAACCACCGCCGACGATCGCCTGCTGGGCGGCGGAGGCAGTGATCTTCTGGACGGAGGTGCTGGCCGGGATACGTTGATTGGCGGTCGAGGCACCGATATCTATCGCTTCGGAATTGGCTATGGTCAGGATCGGATTGTCGATGTCGAGGGAGCCAGCACCTTACAGCTCGGCGATGGGATCGACGCTGACGATCTGGTCGTCAGTCGCGGTGGGAGCGGACTTAATGATCTGATCATTCAGATCAAGGGCACTACGGATGTTCTGACCGTCAGCCAGCAGTTTAAGACCGGAACGGGCGCTCTTGAGAGTGTTATCTTCAAGGATGGGACCGTCTGGAACAAGGCGGGTTTGCTTGCGCACATCGCCCCGGCAAGCGGCACGCCTCAGGCAGACCTCCTTCTCGGAGACACAGGCGACGATCGTCTAGATGGTGTGGCCGGCGACGACCTGCTCAATGGCGCCGAAGGCAACGACACCTATGTTTTTGGCCGTGGATATGGGCAGGATCGCATCACTAACGAGTATGGTGATTTTGGCGCACTAGATACGGTCGAGTTCTCGGCAGGTGTGTCGCCGGCAGACCTAAAGCTGTCGCTGGATGGATCCTGGCTTCGCATTGAGATTCTGGGAACGCAGGATTCTCTGACGATCGAAGACCAAATCATCACCGAGAGTGTGGAGAACGGTATCGAAAGATTTGTCTTTGCCGATGGTACTGTCTGGACGAAGGTCGATTTGTACGACCGCTTGAGACAGGGCTCGTCGGGAAATGACAATATCTATGATCTATCCGATGGCGCAGTCGAGTTGGATGCGGGAAGCGGCAACGATACGATTAGGACCTATGGTCTCAGCACGATCTCATTCGGACATGGCGATGGCCAAGACGAAGTTGTGGGAAGCGACAATGTGGTTATTCGCTTCAAAGCGGATGTGAGCCTCTCGGATCTAGAGTTTGCTCGGCCAATTGTAACGGGCTGGGATGGTGAGCCGTCGGCGGGGCAGGAACTGATTGTTAGAATTCGCGGATCCGAGGACAAGCTCACAATACCCACCTTCACGGATTCGACCGTACTAAAGCTGAATGACGGAACAGTCCTGTCGCATGCCGACATCCGAGCCGCGACGATTGCCAGCGCGCAATCAGCAGGTGACGATATTGTCATCGGTTATGGCGAGGCGGATGTTCTGGATGGTGGCGCAGGCAACGATTATCTTCGAGGGTTTGGCGGCGGCGACACCTATAAATTTGGTATCGGGTACGGGTCGGATCGGATCGAGTCAGCATATGGGAATGACACGCTGGAGTTTGGGCCTAGTATAACGCCGGGCGACGTCACGGCTACATTCGTTGACTATTCCGTGGTTCTGTCGATTGCTGGCACTCCCGATCAGGTCACGATCTCCAACCAATTGACCCCCTACTACAACAGCTCGACGAATACGTACACTTATCCGTTCGGCATTGGCACATATCGCTTCGCTGACGGAACCGTGTGGAGTGCCAACGATCTTCGTCAAATTCTCACCAATCCATCCGGAGGTTCGCATCTGGTACTTGGTGACGCTGCAGCGAACGCACTGCATGGCGGGACGGGAAATGATGTGCTGTACGGGTTGGCCGGCAGCGACACTTATCTCTTCAATCTTGGAGACGGCGTCGACACGATCAGAGAAACGGATGACGGTTCTCCGACAGCCATTGATCTCATTAAATTCGGTGCGGGAATCACCCGTGACAACATTGTCGTGCATCGGGCGGAGAATGGACATGGTTTCGACATCGACGTCGGGACGAATGGCGACAAAGTCAAGATCGCGTGGGGTTCAATAAGCTGGGGTACAATTGAAGGTATTGAGTTTTCGGACGGTTCCCAGCTCGACAGAACTCAGATTGGCCAAAGGGCAATTGACAATCAAAGTTCGGCCGGCGCTGAAACGATCTGGGGATATGAGTTTGCCGAGCGGCTTGATGGTGGGGCAGGAAATGACGTGCTTCGCGGTGACCAGGGAGTCGATACTTACGTCTTTGGTCGCGGCTATGGTCAGGACCTGGTGATCGATACTACTCAGAACAATCTGGTCGAACTGAAGTCCGGCATTTCTGCCGACGATCTGACCGTCCGATGGGTTCGGAACAATACTGACTATGACCCCTACTCTCACGCGGATCTGCAGATACTCGTCAAGGGGACGTCAGACGTCCTGACAATCAAGGATCAATGGCCGCGGTTCGGCAGCAGCGTTATCTCACAGATCCAGTTTTCCAATGGTGATGTATGGACGGCGAGCGATATCGAGGCGCGGGCTCTCGGCGCGAAGTCCGTTGGTGACGATCTCTTACTGGGACGCGAGGGATATCAGAATGACGTTCTTGATGGAGGTGCAGGTCAGGACAGATTGGAAGGTTGGCTGGGAGATGACACGTATGTCTTCGGTAGGGGATATGGATCTGACACGGTAGTAGACATCGTTCCACGATATTGGACCGCCGGATACGATACATCGGTGGATACGGTACAGTTTCTGAGCGACGTTGCGCCGACAGACGTTAGCTTTTCGCGCGGAACGGACAACTTCAATGACCTCGTTATAAGAATTTCTGGCACTACAGATGTCTTGACCATACATGAACAGTTCTTTGGTGCGGACCCGGTCATTGAGAAGTTCAGGTTTTCGGATGGTACTGATTTCACCGCTGCTCAGGTGCTGCAGTCGCTGTCGACTGCAACTGCCGGAGATGATGTACTAGTCGATCGACTGGTGCACGACGCGACGCTCAATGGCGGAGCGGGCAATGACACGTTAATCGGACAGGATGGCAGCGATACCTATGTCTTCGGAAGAGGCTCTGGAGTTGACGTAATTGTCGATGACTCGTCGGTCGGTGATTCGCTGGTGAGCGGCGCCGAGCAACCTGTTCAAGGCTCTACCGATATCGTGAGCTTCGCCGCCGATATCGCTCCAGAAGACCTGGTTCTGAGCCGGGCCGGAGAGTCCTTCGAAGATCTGGTTATTCGTATTGCGGGCACCAACGATTGCTTGATCATCAAGGGCGGCGCGCTTGGTGCCAGCGCTGATGAGCTCGAAAATGGATCGGCGATTGGCGTCGAAGAGTACCATTTTGCCGATGGAACAGTATGGACACGCAACTACATCGCGGGGCTCGATCTTTCGGTCGATCGAGCGGGCAACAATATCATCTTTGAGGAGAGCGGTGCCGCGCTAGATGGAGGTAGCGGTAACGATCAGCTGTTTGGTGGCGCGAGTGACAGCATTTATGTGTTCAACCGGGGCTACGGCAGCGACGTAATCTCGGATGGCGGAGGGACCTTGGATGCGGTCCAATTCGGACCAAATATCCCAAAGGAGCTTCTGGTATTCAGGCGATCCGGTGAAAACGGCAAGGACCTGTTGATCGAGGTCGACGGTCTTGAGGAGCTTACTCTTTCAATTCAAGATCAGTTTCTCGGGGAAAACAATCGGGTTGAGGAATTTCATTTTGCCAACGGCGATGTCCTTTCTTGGGTCGAAGTACAAGCGATTATGCTCGGCGCGGCTAGCACCGATAGCGATGACAATATCGTTGGCTTTGCAGGTAATGATCGGATTGAAGGTGCGAAGGGCAACGATGTATTGGCCGGCGGTGCGGGCAATGATCAGCTCGACGGCGGAATAGGCTTTGACAAAGCCATCTATAGCGGCAAGAGCAGCGATTATGAGGTCTCGACGGTAAATGGAATTACCATCATTCGAGACTTGAAGACAGCCGATGGGAACGATGGATTCGACACATTGCGAAACTTGGAGCAAGTTCAGTTCCTCGGAGACAATGTTGGTATTCAGATATCTGCTGGCAATAGTGCGCCCCTATCTGCGGCGGACTCATTTGGGACGACCGAAGATGTCGTGTTGGTCATGTCGAAAGCCAGCCTCATTGCAAATGACTCAGACGCAGACGGCGATGAGCTGATCATAAAGGCGGTCTCCAATGTTACCGGTGGTACCGCGTGGGTGAATTTAGCCGGAGGAATTACGTTCAGGCCGGAAGCCAATTTTCACGGGCCGGCATCCTTTTCGTACTCAATTAGCGATGGACAGGGTGGAGTCAGTACCGCCATCGTCGATGTACTTGTGGCGGCCGCGAATGATGCGCCATTGGCAAGTGCAATCAATTATCAGGTTACCGAAGACACGGCTCTGGCCGTTCCCGTTACCAGCGGGCTCCTTAGCGGAGCCACTGACGTCGATGGTGACACGCTGACTGCCACCCTCGTCAGCAATCCGGCACATGGCCTCATTACGCTCAACGCGAACGGGTCCTTTGTTTATGTGCCGCACGGCAACTATAGCGGCAGTGACTCGTTCACCTATTCCGTCGGTGATGGGATGGGAGGAACGTCCGTCAGCCAGGTGACGCTGACAATCCAGTCCGCCAATGACGCGCCGATCGCGGTAGATGATTCCGGGTTTGAGACAGTTGGGAATCAATCATTGGTCATTCCAATCGCGGGATTGCTCGCCAATGATTCCGACATTGATGGTGACGCGCTTTCCCTTGAATCCATTGACGGCATGATTGGTGGGTCAGTCTTTCTGCAGGGCGGAGATTTGGTCTTTGTTCCGACGGCGAATTTCGTGGGAACGGCCGAGTTCACATATACGGTGTCGGATGGTCGAGGTAGTACCGCAGAAGCAACGGTTCATATTGCGGTTTCCGCGCCTGGAAACGCGAACGAAGCGCCGGGCCTGCTGGTCGACGCTGATGCCGCGTCGAATGTGGTGCGTGAGGGTGCAGCCAACGGCACATCAGTGGGCATCACTGTGCATGCGACCGATCCGGACGCCGGCGACACGCTGACCTACAGTCTCAGTGACAACGCCGGCGGTCGATTCCAGATCAACGCCACGACAGGCGTGGTGGCGGTTGCGAATGGCGCATTGCTCAATTACGCCAATGCCACCAGCCACAAGATTACGGTTGTCGCTACTGATACAGGGGGTCTCTCTCAGGCTCAGGACTTGATGATTCAAGTGGAGAGCCTCTCCCCGATCGGACAGCCGGAGCAAATTGTTGCGACATTCAGTGGCGCTCAACTCGCCGGGGCGACGACATTGTCCAGTGACGATCATCTTTTCACCTGGATAGAAGGCGCGGTAGCCAAGGGACGGATTGTCGGCATCAATGGGCAAGCGCCCTCTGGCGTTCTTTCGCTCGGCGATGCCAACGGAAAGCTGGGCGTTGCGGCGTTCAAGGGTGGGGGATTTGTCACCGCCAGCATCTATGGTGGCACGCTGACGATCCGGCGCTACGACCAAGCTGGCGCCTATCTATCGGGTAGCGAGCAGCAGATCCCGGGCGTTTCGCCCTATGCCGGTGCCGGGGCGTCCAATGGCCTGGGCGGCTACAATTATCGCGCCTCGGTGGCAACGAATGCTGACGGCAGTTTTATCGTCACCTGGAATAGCAGCGGTGTGGATGGCGTCGGTGACGGGATCCGGGCGCAGCGTTTCAATAGTCAAGGCCAGCCCGATGGTGCCGTTTTCCAGGTTAATACAATCACGGCCGACTATCAGATCTTGCCTATCGCGACAGTTCTGGCCAATGGCACGGTTCTGATCGCCTGGCAAAGCGGCGCCGTCGCCAGCCAATACGACGTCAAAGGGCAGCTCTATGCCGCCAATGGCCAAGCACTCGGCGCCGAATTTTCTCTGTCGAGTGTTGCTGGGGCAAACGAAGGCACCGTCAGCATCAGTGCAATGTCGAATGGCGGATTTGTTGCCACCTGGTTCGCACTGGAATCGCAGAATGGATCGGCGCAGGACGTGTACGCGCGCGTCTTCGATGCGGCCGGAACGCCTGTTGGCGCGGCATTCAAGGTCAACACGAACACCGGCGACTATCAATGGAACCCTGTTGTCACGGTGTTGGCGGACGATTCTTTTGTTGTCACCTGGGACACAGCGCGTTCCGACATCTACTACGATATCGCCGGCCAGCATTTCGACAAGTACGGGAACCCGCTAGGCACCGAGTTCACGGTCAACACCTACACGACCGGCGGTCAGCGTTTCTCGTCGATCACGGCGGATGCAGATGGCGGGTTCACAGTGGCGTGGCAATCGGCCGATGGAACTATTCGCAGCCGTTCCTTCGACTACGCAAGCACCAATCATGCGCCAGGGTCACTGACCGACGCGAACATCGCCATCAATGCGGTCGCTGAAAATGCGGCAGATGGTGCCGCGGTTGGCGTTACGGCCTTGGCAAGCGACCCCGATGCGGGCGATACGCTGACTTACAGCTTGAGCGACGATGCCGGCGGCCGGTTCCAGATTGACGCGGTGACGGGTGTCGTTACGGTGGCGAACGGTGCCCTGCTGGATTACGAGACGGCAACGAGCCACAGCATCACGGTGGTGGCGACGGATGCCGGCGGTCTGACCCGGAGCGAGACGTTCTCAGTCGCGGTCACCAATGTGAACGAGGCGCCGAGCACGCTCGTCGACATTGACGCGACGGCAAACAGTGTCGCGGAGAACGCGGCCAATGGCACGGTGGTCGGCGTCACAGCGCTGGCGAGCGACCCCGATGCGGGCGATACGCTGACTTACAGCTTGAGCGACGATGCCGGCGGCCGGTTCCAGATTGACGCCGCGACTGGCGTTGTAATGGTTGCCACTAGCAGTCTACTTGACTATGAGACGGCAACGAGCCACAGCATCACGGTAGTGGCGACGGATGCCGGCGGTCTTTCCAAGAGTGAGACGTTCAACATTGCGGTGAGCAATGTCAACGAGGCGCCGACAGCGATTTCCTTATCGAACGGATATGTCATCGAGAATATCGCCGGCGCCGAGATTGGCACGCTGACGGTTTCTGATCCGGATGTGGGGGATAGCCACAGTTTGTCGATCTCGGACAATCGTTTCGAGATAGTGGGCGGCAAGTTGAAATTGAAGGCCGGCATAAGCCTTGATTTCGAGGCCGAACCCAGCGTCGCGGTGACGGTAACGGCGACCGACTCTGGTGCTTTGAGCAAGTCGCAATCCTTCACAATCAATGTCGTCAACGCGACGGAGCAATCTGGACCCGGGCCGGACGTCACAGTCGCAAGCGGCGGTAGCCGCTCTAGCGTCACATTGCTAACGGATGGCCGCCAATTGGTGACATGGCTCACCAGCGGCGGAGCCAAAGGTCGCTATTATAATATGGCGGGAGTCGCCTTGGGCGCCGAATTCTCGCTGGGAACAGCCATCGGCTTCAGTGCGGTCGCCAGCCAGCCCGGCGGCGGCTTCGTGACAGCGCAAGTTGGCACCAGCGGCCAGCTCCGCGTGCAGCGATATGATTCGAGCAATCAACCGATCGGAACCGCTTGGACACTTAGCGCGTCTGTCGTCAGTAGTACTTATGGCTACGCGATCTATCAAGACCGCGTCTCGGTGACGAGTTATCCCGACGGAAGCTACATCGTGGTCTGGGGAGCGAGTGGAGCCGATGCAAGTGGTTCCGGAATCGCCGGACAGAGGTTTGACAGCAGCGGAGCGCCTGTGGGCGCGGTGTTCCCGATCAACAGTCTGACCAGCGGCAATCAATCTTTGTCGGACGTGATTGCCCTGGCGGGCGGCGGCTTCGTTACCGTGTGGAGCGACTATGGTACCAATAGCGGCGATGTCCGAGGCCAAGTCTACGATGCCCTGGGCCAGCAGATTGGCACCAGCAGCTTCCTGATCAACACGACGGCTGGTGCAGATCAGTTCGCGCCGGCCCTTGCCGCGACATCGGACGGTGGTTTTGTTGCCGTCTGGAACTCCTATGGACAGGATGCCCCCGGTGATTGGGGCGTCTATGGCCAGCGTTTCGATAGCACCGGCCAGAAGGTCGGCAGCGAGTTTCTGATCAACACGACAATCTCTAGCAATCAGTATCACGTGCAGACAGCCGGCCTGGCCGATGGTGGATTCGCAGTTGTCTGGTACTCGACGACAGGGACCGGAGTCTACGGCCAACGCTACAACGCAGCCGGGCAGAAAGTTGGTGCTGAATTCAGCATTGATACGCCGGGTGCAGGTGGTTCCGAGCCGTTCGTAGCCGCCCTGCCAGGCGGTGGGTTTGCCGTGACCTGGACGGGGGCGGGGAATGTGGTCCATATGCGGATTTTTGGTGTCTCAAACGTCAACGTGTCACCGTTCGACCTGGTTGACACGGATATGGCGGCCAACGTGGTGCTTGAAGAAGGTGCGGTGAATGTCGCCGTCGGCATTACGGCGCATGCGACCGAGGTCGATCTCGGAGACACGTTGACATATAGCCTGTTAGATGACGCCGGTGGCCGCTTCAAGATCAACGCCACCACTGGCATTGTCACCGTTGCGAACAGTGGCTTGATCGATTTTGAGACGGCGACCAGCCACAACATTACCGTAAAGGCGACTGATAGCAGTGGGCTATTTGTCTCGCGAGTATTTGCGATTCAGGTGCAGGATGGGAATGATGCGCCGACGGCAATCAGCCTCTCCAGTGCTACTGTTGCGGAGAATGACGCTGGCGCCGTTATCGGCACGCTCACCGTCACCGACCCAAATGTTGGAGATGTCCATACGTTTAACGTTTCGGACAATCGTTTCGAAGTTGTCGGTGGCCAGCTCAAACTGAAAGCGGGCGTCAGTCTCGATTGTGAGGCGGCCGCCAGTGTCAATGTTACTGTCATCGCAACGGATCTCGGTGGTCTCGCCCGTTCCCAGGCCTTCGTCATCTCTGTAAGCAATGTGAATGAGGCGCCGACAGCGGTTACGCTGTCGAAGCTGACCGTGTCAGAACAGACCCAGGGAGCCGAGGTTGGTACTCTCAGCGTCGCAGATCCAGATACGGGCGACACTCACAGCTTTGCCGTCTCAGATAACAGATTTGAAGTCGTCAATGGTAAGCTGAAGCTAAAGGCCGGCGTGAGCTTGGATCTCGCTACTGAGACCACTGTGACCATAACTGTAACAGCGACGGATACCGGTGGCCTTAGCCTCAGCGAGGCGTTCAATCTCGAAGTGGAACCATTCAGCAGTGTTGTGACGACCAATGGAGCTCAACGACCCACGGCGGTGACGAGTTCGGTTTCGGGCAGCAATTCGTCGGTGATCACGTTGTCGGATGGCCGTCAGTTGGTAGCGTGGAATGTCAGCGGGAACGCGAAGGGCCGGTTCCTGACCGCGAGCGGTCAAGTGATGGGTGCGGAGTTCGCGCTGGGTGCGGCGCCGGGCAATGTCGTCTCGACGTCTGCGCTGGGTGGCGGTGGGTTCGTGATAGCGCGGCA
This sequence comes from Dongia sp., assembly GCF_041906375.1. Taxonomy (GTDB): domain Bacteria; phylum Pseudomonadota; class Alphaproteobacteria; order Dongiales; family Dongiaceae; genus Dongia. The sequence goes on from NZ_JAYRJJ010000001.1 coordinate 527,956, forward strand.
GACGAGCAGTGGCATTGCCGTTCAACGCTATGACGCGACCGGTGCGGCCCTGGGCACGGCCTGGACGACAGGGAATGGCAATCCACCCATGGTGACGACGTTGTCGGATGGCGGCTATGTGGTGACGTGGCACGCGACCGGGATCGATCCGGATGGGTACGGGATCGGCGGCCAGCGTTTTGCGGCAGACGGGACGCTGGTGGGTTCGGTGTTCCGGATCAACACGGCGTCGGTGAATCACCAGCATCAGCCGGATATCGTGGCACTGGCAGGCGGCGGCTTCATGGTGGCATGGACCGATGGCTCGGCGGGGCAGTACGACGTTCGCGGCCAGCTCTACGATGCGGCAGGCAACCAGGTTGGCGGTGGCGACTTCCTGATCAATTCGGGCCGCTCGGATGCGCAGCAGTTGCCGTCGGTGGCGGCGCTGTCGGATGGTGGCTTTGTGGTGATCTGGGAATCGGCCAGTGGGCAGGATGGCGATGCTTACGGCATCTATGGTCGACGCTACACGGCGCAAGGAGTGGCGGTGGGGACGGAGTTCCTGGTCAACACCACCACGGCCGGCAACCAGGAAAAGCCGCAAGTGACCGGACTGACAGACGGTGGTTATGTTGTGGTCTGGCGGAGCGTCAACGCGATCAATGGCCAGCGCTATGACGCCACGGGCGCCAAGGTTGGGGGCGAGTTCCTGGTTGATGCAGCCGGCGCCACTGCCAACATCACCGCGCTCCCCAACGGCGGATTCACCGTCAGCTATACGGGGTCGAGTGGTGTTATCACCACACGCACCTATAGCGACGCGGCAATCCTTGCGGGTGATGACGGCGACAATATTCTCACAGGTTCGTCCGCCAACCAATATCTCTCCGGTGCCGGCGGCAATGACACGCTGGAAGGCTTTGCTGGCAACGATCTTCTGATCGGTGGTGCCGGCAACGATACGCTGGTCGGGGGTGATGGGGCGGACCGCTATCAGGTCGGCCGGGGAACGGGGCAGGATCTGATCCAATCCCTTGATACCGACGGCGGTGCAGATGCCCTCCTAATTTCTGCATCGGTTGCAAATGACCAGCTTTGGTTCAGTCGAAATGGGGATGATCTGATGGTGTCTGTCGTGGGGACAGATGACCGAGCGACGATACAGGGTTGGTACACGGGGACTGACTACAAGCTCGATCAGGTGCAGCTGGCTGATGGTCGCTATGCAACGGCGGTCGATGTCGAGCAGCTGGTTATGGCGATGGCAAGCTTTACGCCACCGCCAGTCGGCCAAATCAATCTTGACAACACGACGAGGCAGGCGCTGGCGCCTGTCCTTGCCGCCAGTTGGCACTAAGAAGGAGGTGGGGTGGCCGAAGTAGGCCATCCCGCCCTTGTGTTTGGCTGGTCCCGAGTAGTGGCTCGCTGTTTGACGCATGAGCTTCCCTGATTGGCTGAATAGGGAAGTTCTCGATAACTATATGATTTATCTAATAGATTTGTGTCAACTATGGGTGGTGCGCCGCTGAAATGGCGATATTCCCTGTTTCTTCCCTGAAAAACAGAGAAAAGAGCAGAGGCCGGTTCGCCTCAGACTGCCAGCACAGCCAGCCCCCACCGCGGGTTCGGGTTTCTCTTCGCGCTTTGCGCCCCCTGATTCCTGGTGTCGCTTCGGCCGGAGCCGGTCCGATTGCCGCGGGCGGCAAGACGCGATGGCGGGTGATCGCGTCCGCGTTCCACAGACAAGTAGTGAACAGACAGGCAGGGAATTGTACGTTTGTATCGGGCGAATGCCCGTCGAATGTAAGGAAAGCGCCCGACTCTTCCGCTTCAGGCGGCGGATGCCTCGGTGCGCCCCGCCGTAGCAGCGCGCCCCACGCCACAAGGGGGAGGGCAGTATGCCGCCCCATGATTGGGCCGCCAATAACGTCGTCGCCATCCCTGGTCCGGGCTTGTGTGGGCGAGGCCGAAGATGCAGCGCTTTAGGCAATCGGCAGTTTGCGGCGCTAGGTAACGCGTAGAAAACTCATGTATTGTTGTCCTCGGCCAAACCAACTCCGGAATGCTTTGAAAGCCTTTTCGGTTCTTTCATTTGTCGCCCCAGCTTCGATTGCCAGAGTCATCCCATCGATAAACGAATCGATAGAGGCTTGAGTTCCCGGCAAACGACTGCGAAGCAGCGAAGCCAGCGGTCGAAGGGTATCGAGAAACGTAAGGAAATCGCGATCGAGCGGCCGATCTGGAAGGGTCCTTTCCAGTTCAAAGGCTGCATTGCATAGAGTCTCGACGTGATGCCCCATATCTGCATCGCCTGCCGTCGGTGCCACTCGGTAATCCAGCAGATACATTGACCAGCGCCGATACTCCGAGATGGTCAGTTCGACATTCTCCTGCGCGTCATTCGAGATCGACTTGAACCATCTCCAGTCCTGAAGCATCCGCGGCGATGACGAAAGAAACTGAAAGTTGTCAGCTAGAGCACGGATGGCTGCATCCATTGGCAAGAGTTCGCCCCTCTTTGTCCAAGGATGGATGATATTGTCCAGAACCCAATCGTCATATCGGCGCGTCATGCCCGGCAATGACGCCAGATCTGCCGAAAAGTACTCAGTCAGGCGCGTCAGTGCCGCGACGTTGTCGGCGCAATCCCGGGTCAGAAGCGGCGTCATAATGCGACGACAAATCTCAGCGAGATAGCTCTCTGCGCTCATCGTGGTGATGATGACGATTCCATCTTCGTCGGCGAAGCTCGCGACATGGCGAAGGAACGAGGCCGGATCAAGCTGTCCGGGAATGGTACCTTCACAGATCACAAGATCAAACTTCTCGGCGGATTGGTAGGAGAGGATGTCCGAATTGTGAACATCGCAGGCCTCCCCAAGCGCCCCGCTGCTGGCCCGCACCTTGATTTCTTCGACCGACCTGGGATTGCCGTCCACCAGGACGAGCTTGGCCGGCTTGAGGCTGGCGATATAGGTCGCGTTGTCACCCGTGCCGGGGCCGAACTCAATTACGCGCCGGCCGCGAACATTGGCCGGCGTTATACCCATTTGCTGATAGAGTGACTTTCGACGGAAGAAATGCCCGTCCGCACTCCGGGCATCTTGGCGCACCGGAATGATATCGCGCTGTTCATAGAAGCTCAGGAATGGTTGCGCTTGCTTGTCTTTGGTCATCGTTTTGGTCTCTCTTCCGGATCGACGGTAGGGTACGGCATGGCCGGGTGCGGCGCGAATGATCAACGGTGGCCGAAATACTCCGACGCTAGGACATGACGTCCGCAGGCTTCAGGTATCGGCGGCTATTCTTGTTAAGTCTGGCGGCAACACGCTCGGCATCGGCATCCGGCAGGCACAGCAGCACATTGCCATCCGCAGGCTCCGAGCCAACGGCAAGAATTGGCTTGCCCATGAACTCTCGCCCGACACGATCTGGGTCCTCGTCAACAAAAAACCGGGCAGCTCCGCCCGTCTGGTGCTGGCACCACGCTGCGGCAATGGACGTACCGAAAATCCCAAACGACCCCGGCATGTGCGCCGCACGTTGTGCACCGGATGCCAGAGCGGCGAGCCAGCGAAGATGTGTCTGCAATGTCTCGAGGCCGGCTTGACCGTGCCTGGTGAGTGTCGCAGCCAGCGCTTCGCAATCCGCCTGCCGCGCTACCAAGGAAATTTCCTTGGCCACCCAATCCGAGGCGCTCTGCATGACTTGAAGGCCAGCACTTCTGCAACTGGTTCCCAGCGTCGCGGTTGTAAAGTGGGTGCAATGATCGAATATGACGAGATCGAAGGGATTCGCCTCTATGTTTGGGCATTCAATGCAAATCACGCCGCTGGAGCAAAGACGGGTCGCCGCGGTGCGCAGAAATGACGCCGGATCGGGAATATGTTCGATCAAGTGAATGAGCGTTATGACGTCAAAGCTCGTCCACGGCAGATCCCGTATGTCGCCAGCATGGAATCCGCGAACGCCGGCTAGGCCTTCTATGCGTTGGCGATTCTTGGCGTCGAACTCCGTACCATACAGATGCCAGTCCGGCGCGACGGACTGCATCGAAGCCAGTAGGCTGCCATTGCCGCAGCCAAGATCGAGCAATCGCCCGGCTTCTGGCATTTTCAGGGACTCGAACAGTTTTTGAAGGATGACCTTCGAGCGCGCCTGGGATAGGCCTTTTTCGTGAAACGACCGCTGCTCCGCGCCACCGGATTGCTGGTATATATTGTAGCTTAGATAGACTTCTTCTACCTCTCGCTGCCAAAGCGCATCCGTCGCCTTTTGAATTGTGCCGCAGGTATCGCATACCAGCAATCTGGCGCGACCCGGCCATGGCCGGGCATCGGACGTGACAAAGCGCACATCGAAATTCGGGACAACCTCGTCCACGTCCTTGCTGCCACACAGATGGCAAGCTTGTTTCATTGCCCCAACTCCTCAGCGGTGAAGATTTCAGCCATCGCCGATTCCCAGGCTGGTGCGCCTACGCCCGTTGCGGCTTGCAGTCGCTTGTCACTCAAGGTTGCGTGTAGTGGACTGTGTTCCAGAAGAATGCCGGCTTCTTCAATAGTCATCGGCTGCACGGAACTTGCTTGCACATTGAGAACTCGCGCCATTTGAGCTGCCAAATCCGCATAGGTCGCGTCGCGATCAGATGTGAACTGGTAGATTCCAGCCGCAGCTTGGTCATCTATGAGGCGCATCAGGATATCGACAACAGCATGCACACCAACCGGTGCCACAATAAGGTCCGAGAACGGCCTTATCGATTGTCCGGATGTCAGCGATTCCTTCCAGCCAGCCAAAAGAGTCTGTTGTCGGTGCAGCACTTTGCCGATCCGAACAACGAGGTTGCTGCCATCATGCAATACGGCCCTTTCGGCCAGCGCCTTTTGTTGACCATATACGGTCATGGGGGAATAGGGCGTGTCCTCGGGACTTTTTGCTATCGAACCGTCCAAGACCGCGCTGGTCGAAAGCAGAAGCAATCGGCCGCCATGGCTTTGCACCCGGTCGGCCAGCCGGGCAGGTGCGTTCACGTTGATGGCTGAAGATCGCTCGGGATTTTCCGCGCAGCGCTTGAGATTTGTCTCCGCTGCACAAAGAACGACGGTGCGCGCCGGCGGGATATCATCGAGGCCCACAAGGGTCTCAAGATCGAGAAAATAAACTCCAGGCAGCCCGCATTTTTCCCGCCGCCGCGACGTTTCGGCAAAGTGCGCGCCACGCCTGCTCAGCTCTCGCCCCAGAGCGGCGCCTATCAAGCCATCGCCTCCGATCACTAGGACATCGATCATGCGCTTTTCCAGCACTGGCACTCAGGTTGCCTTGCACAAGCCACAGGGCAATGCGAACAGATAGTGTGCTATTGGATAGCAACCCGCGTGGGCCGTTACATCGGGCACTTGCTGCCGCACATGGCGTGTATCGAAAGCATCAATTGAGGCGGCCGCGGGTGCAGGCCATCTTCCAGCAAGACGCTTGCTGCGGAATTTGTATCTAGTGGGCAAGATGTCCAGGTGCCGGGAGGCATCTTGCCGCGATTGGTTTGTCAAAGAGCCGAGCCCCGTCAAGCCACGCTTCTTCTGCAGATCGAGACGTATCTGGTATGGCGGACCACCCGCACTCATGGTCGATTTCCCGGGCTGAGTTGTCGCTGCTTGAGTTCCGTCTATTTGAACAGGGCCGACAGGAATTTCAGAATTGGCACCTTTTGAACAGAGCTGCGGTGTCCGACAATGCCGACTTTGATGGCACCGGCTGCATTGCCGACAAATGCAACATCCCGCATGTTTCCGCCGGCCGCCGCCAAAGGCGCCGCAACAGCAAAGAAAGCATCCCCGGCGCCGACGGTATCGACCGTCGAGCGTGTGAATGCCGGAATATGAACGATCTCTCCATCGGGATCGCGTGCATAGCACCCTTGAGCGCCCCATGTGACGATCGCACGATCGCACCGCATTCGCGCTGGCAGCAAGTCGTCCAACAACTGCTGCGGAGTGGCGAACTTCTCATTGACCGCTAGACGTGCTTCTGGCGCGTCGATGCAGATGAAATCGGCCCGCGGGTATCGGGTCACGGGGTTGAAGCCGTGATTGGCGCTGTTGGATTGTGCATTGACGGCCAGGAACTTGGCGTTCTTGGTCAGAAAATCTATGGTCGAGTGCGCGATCAAGCCATGCCCGAAATCCGTCACAATGGTCAGATCGGCATCAGGCACGAGATCTTTGATAAGCTGGTCGACCTGGGTTCGTAGTTCGGGGTCATACGGCGTGTCGTCCATATGATAAACTTCGAACAACTTGCGCAGTGAGTAGGCTGGATCGATGAAGCGGACCTTGCGCGTCGTCGGGCGCCCACTAGCGTGTAGCGCATGCAACTTCACGTTCGGCAGTAGATTTGCTCGGATAAGATCGAGATCCGCGCTGTCATTGCCGATGACCGTGATCAGATCGACGGATTTGCAGAAGCTGGCGGCATGATTGGCTGCCGCGAAGCAGCCACCGGCGAACTTTTCCGCGCGCATGAACTGCGTCGCGATCATGTTCTCCTTCCACGACTTCCCCAAAGGCGAGACATACTGATACTCGTCAAGGATTGAATCACCAATCAACACCACGCGATAATCGCGAACCTTGTCAATGAGCGCGGGGATGGAGTCTTCGGCACCACTCAATCGCATCTTCTCCAGAAAGACACGCAGTTCGGGTTCAAGAACGTCGAGATGGCGGTTGATGATCGATGAGGAGGAGAAGGTGATGTCGTGGGTGAATAGTACGCGGCCGCCATGGCGCTCAACTACCTCCTGTTCGGAGGTGATTTTGCCGGTAATATCGTTGGCGGCATCTTCATACTCGCCGCCTTTGACATAGAGGCTGGGGCGAACGACCTCGAGCACAGGCTCGGCAGTGGGCGATTGGTTGATCGCCACATAATCAACACAGGACAGCGCGGCGAGCATTTCCGCGCGCAACCCCTCAGAAAACACGGGACGGCCCGGACCCTTATTGACGAACTGATCGCCGGTCAATGTCACCATAAGGATATCCGCTTCGCGATGCCCAATCTCAAGATGCCGCACATGGCCTAGATGCAGGACGTCGAAGACTCCATGACAGAGCGCAACAGATTTTCCATTAGCGCGAGCAGACGCGGCTATCGCTCCCAATTCGGCGACCGAATGAATTTTTTGGCTGGGATGAGACATTTTGGGTGGGGGTGTCCTATGAGTTCCTGCCGAGATAACGGAACCAATCATGGGTCGCTTCTCGGATCTTGTCCGCTGTCCATACAGGGGCGTCGCGCCAATCTTCGATATGCTCTAGCATCTTCCGGACACCATCAGCAAATTTCACCGTCGGTTGCCAGCCGAGTTCTCTGGCTATCTTTGAGATGTCGGCAAAGGTGCAGTCTGGCTCACCCGGCCGCCGGGGAATGTAGACCCGCTCGCCACCCAGAAGGTCGATGAGACTGTTGACGCTATAGGTTCCCCCGGAACCGACATTGTATATTTGACCGGCCTTATCAGACGCCGCTGCCGTCACCAGCGCATCGGCAATATCGGTCACATAGGTGAAGTCGCGCGTCTGATTGCCGTCACCGACAATTGTGTAGGGCTGGCCCGCAAGCTTCTGGGCGAGAAAGACTCCAAAAGCGGCGCCATAGGCACCGGTTGTGCGGTGGCGCGGCCCGAAAACGTTGAAAAAGCGTAGTGAAAGCGCGGGCAAACCATACACCTGCTGCCAATGCATGACGTATTGCTCACCGATATATTTCGTCAGGGCATAGGGGTATTGGGGCCTTGCAGGCGTTGTTTCCGGCGTGGGGTAGGCATCTGGAACGCCGTAACATGACGAAGAGGCGGCATAGACGAAGCGCTCCACTTCCGCCGCGCGGGCCGCTTCCAGAACGGAAATCGTCCCTTGGACGTTTGCCTGATGGTATTCAATCGGCTGTTGGATCGACGGCACGATATCGGCGCGGGCGGCCAAGTGGAACACCCACTGGGCTCCCTGCATGACCGTTCGCATTCGGGCGAAATCTTCGACGCCGGCCTCTAAAAACGACAGCCGCTGCTCGCCCTTTAAGTCCTGCAAATTCGACAGGCGCCCGGTATGCAGATTGTCGACCACCACGACTTCGTGTCCATCAGCCAGCAACCGTTCGGTCAGATGGCTGCCGATGAAGCCGGCGCCACCGGTAACGACACATTTCTTTTTCATACCAGATCCCGATTCGAATTGCCGCTGCTTCAACTATAACACGATGAAGTTTATAGGATTTTCGGCGCCCAGAAACCTCATTGCGGGCAGTGAAGTCAAGAAGAACTTGCACATTATGGTGCGACTAAGCGAGATTGCCCCCCAAACTCTCATACCATGGGAAACCGCCAAATTATGGCCTACAAAGAATTCGTGACTGGCATCCACCGCAGCACAAAGCGGGACTACGTCCAACGCGTGATCGAGCACGATAAGGCGGCGTGCGCAGAAGTTGCAAAGCGCTTCGGGGAAGAATATTGGGATGGCGACAGAAAATACGGCTATGGCGGCTATCATTACGATGGCCGGTGGCGCCCGGTCGCTGAGGCGCTGGTGCAGCATTACGGCATTAAGCCAGGGCACAGCATCCTTGATATCGGCTGCGGCAAGGGCTTTCTGCTCTATGAACTGAGCCAGATCGTTCCCGACCTGAAAATCGCCGGTGTTGATGTTTCCGCCTATGCGATCGAGCACGCCAAACCTGAAGTGAGGCCCTTCCTGCAGGTCGGCGTGGCGGAGAAGCTGCCCTTTGACGATAAATCTTTCGATTTTGCCGTCTCAATCAATGTGTTCCATAACCTCAAGGTGATGGAGCTCAATGCAGCCTTGGCCGAAATGGAGCGTGTTGCCCGTCTCGGTAAGTATATCGTCGTCGAATCCTTCAGAAATGAACGCGAGAAGGTGAACCTGCTCTATTGGCAGCTCACCTGCCGGTCCTTTTATGGGGTCGACGAATGGCAGTGGGTCATGGACCGGGCGGGCTATAGCGGCGATTATGGGTGCATCTATTTCGAATAGCGAATCAGGGCAGAGGCGGCGCGCCCTTTTCTTCGATCGCGACGGCGTCCTCAACGAGGATCTCGGCTTCGTTCACAAGCCGGAGGAGTTCCGCTGGGTACCTGGTGCCAAGGAAGCCATTTCGTGGCTAAACCAATCCAATTACTTGGTCTTTGTCGTCACGAACCAGTCCGGAATCGCGCGCGGCTACTATGGTCCGGCGGAGGTTGAGGCGCTTCATCATTGGATGCAGGGGGAACTCGCGGCGATTGGTGCCCATATCGACCAATTTGCCTATTGCCCACATCATCCAGAAGCGGCGATCCCGGCCTACCGGCAAGCCTGTGCCTGTCGAAAGCCGCGTCCGGGCATGATCCTGGACCTCCTCGGAACATGGCCGGTGGATGCGGCGCGGAGCCTCCTCATCGGCGATCAGAGGCGGGATATGGAGGCGGCGCAGGCGGCAGGAATTCGGGCGGTCTGCTTTTCTGGTGGAAATCTTCACGCCTTTGTTCGCGACGCCTTGTTGAAATCTGAACAAATGTAGATTTATCAATGCCATAGAGTCAAAATGGACTCATTGCCAGAGTAGGCGAGGAATGGTACCTCGCTACTGGCTATGCGTGCCTTGGTCCCATGCTTTCTTAGAGGTCAGATTGATGTCCGAACGTAAATGGTCAGTCTTGGTTACCGGCGGCGCCGGCTATGTCGGCAGCCGGCTGGTGCCGCAATTGCTGGCCGAGGGTCATCGAGTCACCGTCCTGGATCTTTACCTGTACGACCCGAAGTTCGATTTGCTGCCCGACAGGCAGAACCTTACCGAAATCAAGGGCGATATCCGAAATCCCGCTGACGTCGCCAAGGCGATCAGAGGTTGCGATGCAGTCATTCACTTGGCCTGTATTTCCAACGACCCTTCCTTCGATCTCGACCCGACTCTCGGCAAGTCGATCAACTTCGATTGCTTCCGACCGCTCGTCCGCGCCGCCAAGGAAGCCGGGGTCAAGCGCTTTATCTACGCGTCCTCTTCCAGTGTGTACGGTATCAAGGATGAGGAGAATGTGGTCGAGGAGTTGCCGTTGGAACCCTTGACCGACTACTCCAAATTCAAGGCGATGTGCGAAGCTGTTCTCGACGAAGAGGCGACTTCGGACTTTACGGTTCTCACCCTCCGTCCGGCCACCGTTTGTGGTTATGGGCCGCGCCTGCGCCTTGACCTATCGGTGAATATCCTGACCAACCACGCCGTCACCAACCGCAAGATCAAGGTCTTCGGTGGCAGCCAGAAACGGCCCAATATTCATATCGACGATATGGTTGACGTCTATAGCCTGGCGCTTAAGGCTGACCGGCAGGCGATTCACAGAAGAATCTTCAACGCCGGATACGAAAATCATACGATCATGCAGATCGCCGAAATGGTGCGCGACACCATTGGCAGCGACGTCGCGATCGAAACGACACCGACCAATGATCTTCGGTCCTACCACATCTCGTCGGAGAAGATCCGTCAGGAACTGGGCTTCACGCCGCGCCGTACGATCTCAGATGCCGTATCTGGCTTGAAGGCGGCTTTCGACCGCGGTGAAATCCCGAACTCCATGACCGATCCGAAATACTACAACATCAAGCTCATGCAGGAAGTTCAGCTGACCTGAGCCATCCACCTTCACCTCAAGACCGGTTTCATGAAACCAGGCGCCCGCATAGGCCTAGATTTCGACAACACGATCGTGATCTACGATCAGGTTTTCGCCAAGCTCGGGCAGGAGGAGGGGCTGCTTCCTGCCGGCTTTGTCGGGAGCAAGGATGAGGCGCGGGCGTTCATTCGGGCCTTACCTGATGGTGAGGCGAAATGGACCAAGTTGCAGGCTGCTGTCTATGGGCCGGGCATTCGCGCGGCGAGCATGGCACCGGGACTGAAAGCCTTTCTAAGGAGCGCCCTGGCGCACCGCTGCGAGTTGACGATCGTCAGTCATAAGACCGAATTCGCCGCGGCAGACCCGCAGGGAACGAATTTGCGAGATGCCGCGCGTGGATGGATTGTTGCCAATCAGCTTGCGGGTACGGTTGATGCCCCCATTCTTCTCGAGAATATCTATTTTGAATCCACTCGTGCGGAGAAGATCGGGCGCATTGCCGCCTTGCGCTGCGATTGCTTCATCGACGATCTCGAAGAAGTTTTTGAAGAGAGCGACTTTCCGCGAAGGACTGAGCGTCATCTGATCAAGGTCGGCGCGGTGACTTTGCCGGCTGGTCCCTTCAAAGCGTGGCAAAGCTGGCAAGACATTGAGCAGGAATTCTTCGGTGCCCGCTGAGCAGATTCTCGAGAACAAGGCGGTCGGGATCCTGCAGAAGTTGCTGGGTAGAGTCCCGGCGAGTCTGCAACTCGTTCACGGCGGCGGCAACAACCGTGTCTATCGTGTAAAGCAGCCTGATTTAGGGCCTGATCTGGCTCTAAAGCTCTATGCGCCGCCCGGTACCAATCGCGAAGATGGACTGGCGCGTCTGCAGCGGGAGTTCCATGGGCTGCATTTTCTGCGTGCCGGCGGGTTCAGATCGGTGCCGAGTGCGATCGCTGCCGACTGGCAGGACCTGGCAGCGCTCTATGAATGGATCGAGGGAACCAGGCCTGCATTGCTTGATCCGCAGGATCGATCGCCGGGAGACATTGGGGCCGTCATCCAGTTTGCCGGGGATCTTCATCGCCTCAGCCACGATACCAAGAAGATAGAAGCCGGATTTACCTATCAGGCGCGCGAAGCCTGCCTATCTGGTGCTGAGTTACTGCACCAGATAGACAGGCGGATCGAGGCGCTTGGGCGGCTGTCGGCGGAAGCAGAACTGCAAGCCTTCTTGGCCGACAGCTTTCATCCGATCTTTGACGCGGCAGCGGCGCGGTTGCGTGCTTGGGGGGCTGCTTCCGGCATCTCGCTGTCTGCCGATTTGGCGACAGAATGCCGCATTCTGTCGCCGTCGGATTTCGGTTTCCACAATGCGCTCCGTCAACCGGACGGAAGACTCATCTTCATCGATTTCGAGTATTTTGGTTGGGATGACCCAGTAAAACTGCTCGCTGACTTCGTTTGGCATCCCGCGATGCATTTGTCTCCTGCGGAGCGCCTTGCTTTTCTGGGCACCAATCTGACCCTGTTTGGCCGCACCGATCCGCAGATTGTTGGTCGCCTTCATGCTCAGCTTCCGCTCTACGGATTGCGCTGGGCCGCAATCCTGCTCAACGAATTCTTCCCTGATCGATGGCAAAGGCGAGTCTTTGCCGGCAAGGGAGAAGGGGGTGCCGAAGGCTGGGAACTGGCCAAGCTGCGGCAACTGCAGCGGGCGCGCCACTACTTGCATATGGTGCAAGCGACCTCTAAGACTGCGATTGAGGTTCCCACCGCGCATCTGACGGAACTCCTGCATATTAATCAATAGGATAGATATGGACACTCGGTCGAAATACTTGCGCAGTCTGATCATCGATGCGCTTGAAGGCGGTGGCCGGGGCCATGTCGGCTCTTCGCTGTCCCTGGTGGAAATTCTCCGCGTGCTCTACGACGAAGTCCTGCGGGTCAGTCCCCAGACTGCAGCCGATCCGGCGCGCGACCGTTGCATTCTGAGTAAAGGCCATGGCTGCCTGACCCTCTACGCCGTGCTGGCGGACAAAGGTTTCTTCCCTCTCAGCGAGTTGAAGGCGCAGTGTCGCCCGGGGGCTAAGCTCGGCGGCCATCCGGAGCGAGGACATGTGCCGGGGGTCGAAGCATCAACCGGTTCGCTCGGGCATGGCCTCTCAATCGGCATCGGCTTGGCCCTCGCCGCTCGCATGCAGAAGCGCGATTCCAGAGTCTTCGTCATCATGGGCGATGGCGAACTCGACGAAGGATCAGTCTGGGAGGGCGCCCTGAGTGCGAGCAAGCACCGCCTCGACAATCTGGTTGCCATCGTCGATTACAACAAAATCCAATCAGCCGGTTTCGTAAAAGACATCCTCGATTTGGAACCCTTGGCCGACAAGTGGCGGGCCTTCGGCTTCGCCGTTCGCGAAGTCGATGGCCATGATGTGGCGGCTCTCGGCGACGTTTTTCGGAATGTGCCTTTACAAGCCGGAAAGCCGAGCCTAGTCATTTGCCACACGATCAAGGGCAAGGGCTTTGATTTTGCCGAAAACAACCCAACATGGCACCACAAAGCCAAGGTGCTGCCGGATGATGTCGCGCGTATGCGCGAAGCTTTGGAGCGCGCCTAATGCGTCAAACAGCCATCAATGCCGTCTATGCGCTGGCACAGCGCGACAGTCGAGTAACTTTCATTGGATCGGATCTGTCCCCTGGCTTGCTCGACGCCATGAAGCAGAGCTATCCAGACCGCTTCTACATGGAAGGTGTTAGCGAGGCGCACGTCATCGGCATGGCCGCGGGCATGGCCATGGAAGGCTACATGCCCTTCGTCAACACCATTGCCACCTTTCTTACGCGGCGCTGCTTCGATCAAGTCGCGATTGACGTTTGCCTCGAAAATCTTCCAGTACGCCTACTGGCAAACGGTGGTGGCGTTGTTTATGCGCCGCTCGGCCCGACACACCTTGCCACCGAAGATATAGCTATTCTGCGCGCCCTTCCCAATATGACGATCGTCGCGCCGGTTGATGCGATGGAGATGGGTCGCCTGATGGACGCCACTCTATCCTGGCCCGGCCCGATTTATATCCGCATTGCCAAGGGTGGCGACCCGATCGTATCCCGCCCCGATCTCCCGTTCGCAATCGGAAAAGCTATCGAGATGCGCGAACCCGGCGATATCACGCTGATAGCGACCGGCATCATGACCAACCGCGCGCTAACGTTGGCCGATGCGCTCAAAGCCGAAGGCGTCCGCTGCGGCGTCTTGCATATGCACACGGTGAAACCGCTTGATGACGCTGCTGTGTTGGAAGCTGCCCGCCAGGGCAAACTGCTGGTCAGCATGGAGGAGCACAGCATCATTGGTGGCCTTGGGACGGCAATAGCCGAACTGTTGAGCGATCATGGTGCGACAACAAGACTCTTGCGCTTGGCATTGCCTGACCGCTTCCCTGTCGGTTACGGCAGCCAGGATCATCTGCTGTCGGAAGCGGGCCTTTCGGTGCCGGAAATGCTGGCACGGATAAGGGCAAGCCTTGCAGCTTTGGGATAGACAGAAAATGAGCGATTTCAGCCTTCCAGATGACAAAGCCCTCTGCGAGCGCTTTCTCGGCGATGGCTTTGTCATTGCTCCCAGCGAAGATCGGGCGGCCCTGGATCGCATGCGCAGCTGCATTGTCGGTTTGGCCTCTGAGTTTCTGAAGATCGAGACGCCGAAAGATCCTGGTCAGTTTCTAAACCGGATCGCCGATGTCATCCCTGCCGGTAAGCTGAATGAGCTCCGGCTGCATGTTATTGACGGCATCAACAAGGCTGACTGGTTCCGTCGCGCATATTTCGATACCGCGCGTAGCCTCGTTGAGCGCATCGTCGGCAACGAGCTCTGCATGCAGCGACGTGTCAATCTGTCCGTTCAACTGCCGCACGACAAGAGCTCGCTCCTGCCTGTGCATGCCGATGTCTGGTCGGGCGACTCCCCGTTCGAAATCGTCCTGTGGATTCCCATGGTCGACTGCTTCAGAACCAAAAGCATGTATCTTCTGCCGCCAAAGGAGACAGCGGATTTCGATCGAAATTTCCGGTCCCGTGTTGGCGGCAGCGCCGAAGATATCTATTCGTCGATGCAGGACGATGTTCGCTGGATGGAAGTACCTTACGGCAGCGTATTGTTGTTCAACCAGAATCTGCCGCATGGCAATCGCCTCAACCTCGAACCTGAAGCGCGCTGGACGATGAACTGCCGCTTCAAGGCCGTATTCACGCCATACGAAGACAAGAAGCTTGGCGAATTCTTTGAGCCAATCACCCTGCGGCCGGCCACTCGGGCGGCACTGGCATATCGGCCACCGGAGAAATTCGAGGAATAGCGCAATGACGGGCTTCGGACAGCCATCGAAACGCAGCGGCTATCGCGGCTATGTTGCCTCCAGGCCGATCCTCGGCAGCCGAGTGCCGCAGCACATCCAAAACCTCGTGCTTCGCGACTACGCGTCTCGCGCTGGCATAACCTATCTTCTTAGTGCCACCGAATATGTCTTCCCTCACAGCTATCTGATGCTTGAGCTGCTTTTGACCGAGCTCAGCGAGATTGAGGGTGCGATCGTCTATTCCCTGTTCATGATGCCCTGGCGGGAAGAGCGACGTCTCGCCGCCTATCGACGCGTGCTCGCTGCCGGTGCGACGTTACATTTCGCCGTGGAACGGCTCGTCCTGGCGGGGGCGGACGACATTCCCGGTCTCGAGGACATTTTCAAGGTTCAGCAGCTGATGCTGCGGCCCCAAATGGCTAATACCGCCCGCCAATTGCTTGAGACTTGTTGACTACCGTCGCACTTAGCTGGCCGCGTACTCTGCCTTGCCGATAATCAGGTCGATGACGCTCATCAGCCAGAATTGATGCACGGTTTCGACTATGTTGTAAGCTCGGCTGTCAGCCCAGAAATTGATATCGCCGAGCGCCCGAAGCGGGTTGTCGGGCAAGAAGCCAGAGAGCGTCACCACGCTCAATCCGAGGTCCCGCGCAGCCCCGACTGCATTGAGTATGTTGGGAGACTTCCCGGAAGAGCTGATAGCAACCAGCACGTCGCCCTTGCGCAAATTCATGCGCACGGCATGAGCCAACCAGTTCTCAAATCCATAGTCGTTCGCCAAGCATGTAATCTGCGCCGCGTCGTTGAAGCAAACAGCGGGCACGCGACCATTTTTGGCAAGGTCTATGGCGATATGTGCGGCGATCCCCGCCGAACCGCCATTGCCGACAATTGCGACCTTCCCGCCAGCTTCCTTGGCCGCGGTGAATGCATCGCGCGTTGCGGCAACCTTGTCCATTAGGCTGTCGCCCAAGGCGTTCGCCTCTTGCAGACGAGCAAAATAGTCTGTCAGGAACAAGCGGTCATTGGCTGTTGAAGTCATCGTAATTCCAATCGGTGGAAGTTTGTTGGCCGAGCTTTGCGTGAGCCATCGGTACACGCCCTGCGCAGTTCCCTTGTTGCATCGAACTTAGTCAAATATCTCTTTGTGTCCGAGCAGGAACGATTCAGCCACCTTAACCGGCGACACCATAAAGTCGCGGTCCTTTGTCAACCTTTGCCGCATGCGGGCCTGCAATTCCTGCGCCTCTTCTGTTTCCTCATGCTTGCCTTCTAAGACGTCGAGCATTTCCATAGCTGCGTCACGAATCTCCTCGCTCGAATTATCCACAAGCGTAATATCGTTCTCACGGAAGAATTCGGTCGAAGGTTCCAGCCGGTCCGGATTCAACGCATAGATTTCCTTCATAGAGAGAATCTTCATGTCGGAATTGCGCCGGAAAAGCTTCGGGAGCATTCGACATTCCTGCACGTAATTTGGGAATACGAAGTCCCAAGAAGCCAGATTGGCGAAGAGAATGGCTCTGCGGTGGCAATACGTAATTGAGTCGATACCGCTCGCGGTAGAAAGCATGAGTGTGCAGCGGGCTGCCAAAAAGACATCCATGAACTCCGTTCGCGACGTGGTCGTATAGTCGATGACCCGCGGATGGATTTCAGGCAGCGGCTCGCTGACGCGCGCGCCGATGCGCAGAACATAATATCCGCGCTCGGCGATTGCCTTCATGGCCGGGAAATAGGTTCGAAGATCGCTGTTGCGATAATCTGACTCAGATCCGATGGAGGGCTTTCTTTGCAGCCAGTAGCTACTGTCACGAACATGAACACACACAAAAGGCGCGTCCTTCGGGACACCCATTTGCCGCAGCAGTTCCCTACCCAGCAGCTCTTCAGATTCCCGAAATTGGATCTGCGCAGGTAAGCTTTGCATCAGAGCATATCGATCGCCTAGCGCATCACATTGCGCCTTGTTTGCGCCAGGTTTGAAAGAATCAGTTCCGCGGGAGTCTATCGAGATTTGGTGGGCTGAGCCACCTGGGACCATCCGATTGGCCGCAGATAGAATTTCAACCCACCAGTATATGTGCAGATTTCGCTTTACTAACGCCTCTGCGAATAAATTGGCGGCCTGGCCATCCGTGCCGTGATCGAAATGGAAAAGATCCAGTGTGCCTTTAGGCTGAACGCCCCCTGCGCGCTCAAGCAGGTATAGTTCCGCTTCCAACGGACAATGACCAATCTTATGCCGCAGGACGTGTCCGAACCTGATATGCAAAACTGGACGCAATAGACGAACAATGAGGATGAGCGGGATCAAGAGTCTGGCAACGGTCTTTATCCGCCGCCGCCGCTTGCGATTTCGCCTATGCTGCTCATCCCGATCGATCGACTGAAGCTGGCGGTCGACTAAATATCTACGCAATCCTTGATGGGCCTTTTGCGTATTCATCCAATTATGCATTCGTTCTGTCATCATTTTGCAATTCGAAGACCAAGCATTGTGACTATGTTTTTCTGCGCTGCAGAATTTAGAGTTGGATATATCACAGCGGTATCTATCAGCAAGTCGTCCGACGGTAAGCGCCCATGCCCCGCGCTGTTTTGTAAAATACTAGAATATATCGCTATTAAGATCGCTCGCATAAATGCTTATTGGTTTGTTACTTTTTCTCTTCATGATAGCAAAGCAAGCTAACGTTCTTCGGCCACAGAGTGACTGAGTAAGGCCAGTCTGCAGATCAGATGCGTAAAGATTGTCCCAATCTGTGGCTCCGAAGACTCAGTCAAAGTCACTTTCCGTCGCGAAAGATGGATCATTCGCACCGCCTTCGAGGCATCGCCTGGCCCGTTGATAAGGTGAGGCTGAGAAAGCCGCGGAATGTCCGCGTTACGGGTCGCTCTCAAACCGTTCCCAGATTATCTCGGGCTGTGGCGAAATGGGGAACACGGCCAAAGCAAGGGCGAGTCTTGCCGGGAGACGCCAATGGGCCAGTTGGGCGCTATCCCAAAACCATATCCCCTCGTCAGGCCCGTCATTTACCCGGTCATGACCGTCTGCTGCCATGGTAAGCCCAGTGCCATGGGCTTTGGCGATCGCCTCCCGCAAGGTCCAGATGCGATAGAAGCCTGACGCGCCGTCCCTGCTGGCGCGCCGCCGTTCTTCCGGTCCGAAGGCGATGTCCGCTATGCCGGCAAGGTCGCGGCCAGCACGCATCAACTCGATATCGATGCCGACGGGACCGAGGCCCGTCGCCGCCCCTGCCAGCCAATTGCCGCTATGAGATAGAGAAACGGAAATTCCCGTTTCCGCCCCGTCAGCACCCGGGTGGTCCGCAACAACAATCGGGCGGCCCGAATCGGCTGCCATGATCCGGTAATCGGACGCCTTTTGCCCGACAATCCGGCTCAGGGCCTGCATCAGCAGCTTTCGGCCCAGAACGGCCCGCGCGGATCGATCCGCGGTTTCGACGACGGCAAAATAAACGGCAGGCTTCGGCATAATACACTTGAGTGAGTGGTTGGGGGCCCTATAACAACCGGAAGGTGATGACACGGTCTCAGCCCGACGCGATTGCCGAGTTGCTGTTATTCATGATTGACCATTCAGTTCATAGTCAACCTTCCCCGGGCGAGCTACGCTTCGGCGTGCGCGACTGGTTCGCCTGGACGCCGGGCCGTGAATCGCGCCGCGATTGGTTGGTCTGGGCGCAATGCGAAGGTGTGGCGGGTAGTGCGGAGCCGATGCCGGTCCTGCCGGCCATGCTGCGGCGCCGGGTAACAACCATCGGGCAAAAGGCACTGGGCGCCGCCCTTGCCTGCGAAGGTGTTCAAAATGGGCGCTATGTTCTGGCCTCGCGCCACGGCGAATTCGACCGCACAATCAAGTTGCTGACATCCCTCGCGATGGAGGAGCCCCCCTCGCCAGCGGAATTCAGCATGTCGGTGCATCACGGCCTGGCCGGCTTGCTTTCGATCCATACGGGCAATCGTCTGGGGCACACTGCCGTGGCCGGTGCCATTGACAGTTTCGGCTATGGCCTGATGGAAGCGGCATCCTGCCTGGTCGAAGTACCGGAAACGCCGGTACTGCTGATCTATTTCGATGATCCGCTGCCGGGCAGCTACGCCGATTTTCGCGTTGCTGCCGAGGCCGAGTTACCGCTCGCGATGGCGTTTACTTTGACAGCGCAGGGCGATGAGGCTCTGTCTCTGTGCTACCAACCGAGCGACGGCGCGGCGACAGCTGAAAACCTGTCTCTTTCCTTCCTCCGGTTCCTGTTGGGGCGATCGCAAAGCCAATCGGCGATCGGTGGCGAGATGGTCTGGCGGTGGCAGCGTGTTTAGCGTCGTGAATTACGTTTGGCGCCTGGCCGGTACAGGCTTGGCCTTCGCCTGCTTCTTCGGAGGCGGCCTGGTGCTGGCCATTTCGGTCTTTCCCGCAATCGCTCTTTTGTGTCGCGACAGCGCGCAGCGAGTTCGCACGACACAGAATGTCATCCATCACACCTTCCGCTGCTATGTCGCGATACTGGAAGTGCTCGGTATCATCAAACTGGATGTGGTGGGGGCATCCGTGCTGCAGAATGGTGGTGGCCGGCTGATCATCGCCAACCATCCGACGCTGCTGGACGTCGTCATTCTGATGTCGCTCATCCCGCGTGCGCAATGCATCGTCAAGGCGGAATTGTGGCGCAACCGATATCTGGGCGGTGTTGTGCGCTGGGCCGGCTATATCCGCAATGATCTGGAGCCGGAAGCGCTGCTTGCTGCCTGCAAACGGGCGATGGGCGAGGGCAAGGATCTAATCATTTTCCCCGAGGGTACACGGACGCGGCCCGGCGAGGCCCTGCAATTCCGTCGCGGTTTCGCCAACATCGCCCTGCTGGCCGAGGCGCAGATCCAACTCGTGACGATCGACTGCCGCCCAATCATGCTCAGCAAGGGCGATCCGTGGTGGAAAATACCTGAAAAACGGTCTCATTTTCGCGTGACGGTGGGGGATCGGCTGGACGCCACGGACGGGCTTGGGTATCAATACCGCTCGCTGGCGGCCAGGCAGCTGGTACGCCGCCTGCAGGCCTATTTCACGGAACAGTTGGAACTCGGATAGCGGCGTATGGACACCCTCGAAAACGACATCAAGACCCTGATCATCGACGCGCTGAAGCTCGAGGATGTACGGCCGGAAGATATCGACAGCCAGGAGATGTTGTTCGGCAGCGGGCTAGGGCTCGATTCCATCGATGCGCTCGAGCTCGGTGTGGCGCTGCGCCGGCGTTACGGATTGAAGATCGAGACGATCACTGACGAGATCAAGGCGCATTTCGCCAATGTCAGCGCCCTGGCTTCCTTCGTGCGCGCTCAGGGTCAAAGCGGGAGCGATAGTAATGCTGTCGCGTGACGAGGTCGAAAGCAGGCTGCACGGCTATCTCGTCGACATGTTCGAGATACCGCAGGAAAAGATCAGTGTGCAGGCTCGTCTTTACGAGGATCTCGATCTCGATTCCATCGATGCAGTCGACCTTGTCGTCAAACTGCAGGAACTGACCGGTCGCAAGCTGAAGGTCGACGAGTTCAAGACGGTGCGGACGGTCGGCGATGTGATTGACCGGGTGCATGCCGTTCTCGCCGAATAGAAGGGCCGTGCCGGCGCGCGGCAAATGGAGTGCTGCAATCTTCGCCTTGATCGCAGCGGCCTATCCGGTCCTGGTCTATTGGCTGCATGAGCGCGTCCCCTTCATAGTCTTTGCGCTGGCGGCCTGCCTGTTACTGCTTCTGCGCGCCTTCATAGCTTCCGGCGGCATGATGCGCTTGCTGCGCCTGCCGCTGCTTTGCGCCGCCGCCATGCTGGCCATCCTGGCCCTGATCGATCCAGCAGTGGCGGCCAAGGCCTATCCCGCTTTGCTCAGTGCCCTCTTGGCAACCGTCTTTGGCAATTCATTGCGTCATCCGCCAAGCCTGGTCGAACGCATGGCGAGGCTCCGGGATCCCGCCTTGTCTACAGCCGGCATTGCTTATTGCCGTAAAGTGACATGGGTCTGGGCTCTGTGGCTGCTCGCCAATGCCGTCATCGCAGCATCCCTCAGCCTTACACACAGCATCTCATTCTGGGCTTTATGGACGGGATTTATCTCCTATGTCTGCAGTGGCGCGCTGTTCCTGGGAGAAATGCTGCTGCGGCCCTGGCTGCTGGCCCGGGCGGGCGGCATCGGGCGGTGACGGCCATGCGCGCAATATCCGATCGACTTGCCGGTGCAGATAATCCGGACGAGATCGTTGCCGTCACCTCGGGCGGGCCCGTCGATCTCGCGCAGTTCCGCCGCGATATCGCAGTTAATGCTGCTGCGTTGGAGCAGCTTGGATGTCGACGCGGCCTGCTGATCACCGTGGATAGCTATTGGTGCGCCGTCGGCATGCTGGCACTGTTCCAGGTCGGTGCCGAGGTTGTTTTGCCACAAAACGTCACCGCCGGGGCGTGCCATGCGATCGGGGCGCAATGGGACCTGCTGATATACGATCGCTTGCCGGACGGGCAACGCGGCGGATTCCGCTTGCGTAATGGAGACGATCCAGCGCCAACGCTGCAGTCAATGGATGCTGACCTTTGCCGTATCAGCCTCTTTACCTCCGGTTCGACCGGCGCGCCGAAGCGGGTCGAGAAGAGTCTGGCGATGATGGAACGGGAAGCTGCGGCGATCGACGCGATCCTCGGCGCTTTTGTCTCGTCGCGCGCCGTCATCCGCGGGATGGTGACCCACCAGCATCTCTTTGGGCTCAGCTACAAGCTGTTCTGGCCGCTGTATAGTGCTCGCCCGTTCGATGGAAAAGTCCATGCTCTGTGGGAGAGTCTTCTGGCTGAAGACCTCAATGAAGCGGTGATTGTAGCAAGCCCCGCGCATCTGGCGCGGCTGGGATCGCTGCGCCCCCCTGCCGGTCGCGGCCGCCCCGCCTGCCTTCTCTCTGCCGGTGCTGAGCTACCAGAATCCGCAAGTGCCTCGGCTCGGCGCGCCTTTGGAGCACCGCTTTGCGAAATCTATGGCAGCACCGAGACCGGAACGATCGGCTGGCGCTGGCGCAACCGGCTCGATCCCCTGTGGCAGCCGGCCCCCGGCGTCACGGTCAAGATGGAGGATGACGGAACATTGAGCGTGGCTTCGCCCTTTTCGTCAGGGAAAGGCGTAGAGCGGACGCAGGATCGAGCTGAACTGGAACAAGACGGTTTCCGCCTTAAGGGGCGCAATGACCGGATCGTCAAGGTCGAGGGTAAACGAGTCAGCCTGCCGGCTCTCGAGGCAGCACTGACATCCTTGCCCTTCGTTGACGCAGCGGCGCTCGTCACCTTGCCCGGTGCGACTGCGACGCTGGGAGCCGTCATCGTCCCAAGCGCTTCAGGCCAAGAGGCGCTTGCTGCGCGAGGTGCTTTCCGTTTCAGTCGCCAGCTGCGCCAGATGCTTGCCGCCGAGCATGAGCTCTCGGCCTTGCCGCGCCGCTGGCGTTTTGTTGCGGCGTTGCCGGCGGGGCCATTGGGCAAGGTCCGGCAGGCTGACCTGCGGGCGCTCTTCACGGATCGCGAACCACGCAACGAGCCGGAGGTTCGAGCGATCCGTCGGGAGGGAAACAAAGTCGAATTGGATCTTTTCAATCCGCCGGACCTGATCCAGTTGGACGGTCACTTCCCGGGCATGCCGATTATTCCTGGCGTGGCGCAGATCGACTGGGCTATCAAGCTGGCGGCGCGACATCTGGATCTGCCGATCGAGGCCGCAACGGATTATCAGGTCAAGTTCCAACGCCTGACCTTGCCCGACACTCTCGTGACTCTCACGCTCATTCATGATGCTGGACGCCGACGATTGAGCTTTTCATACCAGCGAGATGCCGAGGTCCTGACCTCGGGTACCATCAGGCTGGCTGCGTCGTGAAGGCCGCCATGCGCGTCTGCGCCATTGTCCCCAGCCATAACCATGCGCGGACTGTCGGTGGCATCGTCAAGGCTTTGCGATCGACCGGATTGCCGGTCTTCATCATCGATGACGGTAGCGACGCGGCGACACGAAGCACGTTGGCAGCGTTCGACAATCCTCTGGATGATATCCGGGTCTCCCGGCTTGAGCCGAACCAGGGCAAGGGCGGTGCGGTCTTGCACGGCTTCCAATTGGCACTGGCGGCGGGTTTTACGCACGCCTTGCAGATCGATGCCGACGGCCAACACGATATTACCGCCGTGCCGTCTCTCTTGGCCTTGGCACGAACCCATCCAGATGCTCTTGTCACCGGTGTACCGATTTACGACCGTTCGGTCCCTATAGGGCGTGCCATTGGTCGCTATATTACCCATTTCTGGGTTTGGATCGAAACCTTGTCCCTGCACATCCGAGACAGTATGTGCGGCTTGCGGGTCTATCCGCTGGCGCCGGTGGCCAAGCTTTGCGCTGACGGTGAGCGCATCGGCCGACGCATGGATTTCGATACCGAGATCATGGTGCGGCTGGTCTGGCGCGGCGTGCGTGTGATCGAGCAGCCGGTGGCAGTGACATATCCTGTCGGCAATACGTCCAATTTCGATTTGTGGCGTGACAATCTGCGCATCACCGCCATGCATACGCGCCTATTTTTCGGCATGATCCGGCGGTTGCCGCAAATTCTGCGGCATCGCGCGCAACAGTCGCGCCATTGGGCGCGCATCGCTGAGCGCGGTGCGTATTGGGGGCTGGAGACTTGGGCTTTCGCGGCGCGTCTGCTGGGCCGGCGCGGTTGCCTGTGCATCATGGCGCCGGTGGTGCTCTATTTCTATCTGACCGGTGCGGAGCAGCGTCGGGCATCGCATGATTTCCTGCGGCGTGTGGCGGCGCTAGGTGCGCCGGTCCCAAAGCATCTGCCCTGGCTCAACGGCCTCCGGCATTTCATGTCTTTCGCGGGGCGTGCCGTCGATACGTTCATCGGCTGGACGGGTCGCATGCGCCCCGATGCGGTAAGGCCCGGCAAGGTTGCTGATCTTGAAGTGGCTGAACGATCTGCCACCGGTGCGCTATTCATTATCGCCCATCTCGGAAATGTCGATCTCGCCCGGGCCTTGCTCGACGACGTCACGGGGGACAGATTGCTGGTGCTGGTCCATACGCGTCATGCCGAAATGTATAATCGGCTGCTGCGCAAATATCGGCCGGCGGCTGGTATCAACACGTGGCAGGTGACTGAACTGGGTCCAGAGGCCGCGATGGAGTTGAAAGCGCGGGTCGAGCAGGGTGCCTGGGTCGTGATCGCCGGTGACCGCATTCCGGTCAAGAGCGACCGGGTCAGTGCGGCGCCATTTCTGGGCCAGCCGGCGCCCTTCTCGCAGGGCCCTTATATCCTGGCTTCCTTGCTTGATTGTCCCGTCTACACGCTCTTTTGCGTCCGCAAAGGCGACACTTACCAGCTCGATGTCGAAAAGCTGGCGGATCGCATTCAATTGCCGCGACAGGACCGAGCCGGCGCCTTGGCGCAATATGTCGGTCAGTTCGCCGCCCGGCTCGAACGATATGCGCTCGAGAATCCGCTGCAATGGTATAACTTCTTCGATTTCTGGAATCCCGGCCGAAGGGAGCCGCGCGCATGATCACCGCCGAATGCGAAATCGTCGCACAATTCTATGATATCGATCCGATGCAGGTCGTTTGGCACGGCAACTATGTGCGCTATTTCGAGCGGGTTCGTGGGCTGCTGCTGGACAAGATCGACTACAATTACCCGGCCATGGAGCAGTCGGGCTATCTGTGGCCGATCGTCGACATGCGCATCAAGTTTGTGCGACCGGTCCGATATCAACAACGCATATTGGTACAGGCAACACTCTTGGAATATGAGAACCGGTTGAAGATCGGCTATCAATGCCGTGACATTGAGAGCGGGGAAGTACTGACCAAGGCACATACCGTGCAGGTGGCCGTCGCTGCGGCAACGCAGGAGCTCAATCTTGAATCGCCGCCGGTCCTGCTGGAAAAAGTGAAGCGCGTACTATGCGCGGCGTAATCTTCATGCGCTGGTTCGCCTGCTTCATCCTGCTGCTGGTGCCCGCCTCGACCTTTGCCGATGGCATCAAGACTTTGGCCGATGGTGAGATCCTGCGCGGGAATTTCGTGCAGGAACGTTTGTTGCAAGGGTTTGATGCGCCGTTGCGCAGCGAAGGGAGCTTCGTCTTGGCGCCGGGGATGGGACTCATCTGGCGCGTCGAAAAACCCTTCGCCATCACGACTCTGATGACGGATCGAGGGCTCGCCCAGCAGAGCGACGGGACGACGACGCTCAATCTGCCAGCCAGCCGGGCGCCGTTCATGGCCGGCCTTTACGACATGCTGACCGGGGCATTGGCTGGTGACTGGAGCGGGCTGGAGCGGGACTTCACGCTGGAGAAGTCGGGGGGCGCCGACATATGGCACTTGCGTCTCGTGCCGCGCAAGGATGCATCGACTGCGTCTATGCCGATTGTCGAGATCAGAGTCACCGGCGCCGATTTCGTTCAGTCGGTCGAAATCGAGAAACAGGGTGGTGATATCGATAAGCTGAGCTTCGCGGACCAGCGCCGACTGACAGGACCCTTGGCAGCCGATGAGTTGACACTGCTTGATTCAGTCGGCGGCCCATGAATCCGCCTCGCTCGGCCCGCCCACTAGCCTTGTTTTGGCTCGTCCTCGTCCTCGTGACGGGAGCCTATCTCGGCATCCAATCCGTTCGCGGGATCACGTTTCGCACCGACCTGTTGTCGCTCCTGCCAGCAGATGCTGCCACAAGTGAAGCGCACGCAATCAGTGCGCAATTGATGGATGGTGCGGCCAGGCGCTTCGTCCTGCTCGTTGGGCATCAGGACCGGACGGCCGCGCGCGCGGCCGCAGCCGCTTTGGAAGCAACCTTGGTCAAGGGCAGCCTGGCCAGGGTGCAAGCGGTTGGCTTGGATCAGGTCCGGGCCATGGGCACCTTCTACCAGCCCTATGCCGGTGCTCTGCTGGCCTCAGCCGATCGCGCGATGCTGCGGGCAGGGCAGGGTGACGTCATCGCCAGGCGTGCGCTGGCCCAGGTTTACGGCGTCGGTGGATTTGCCGATGCGCAATTGCTGAGGCGAGACCCATTTCTGCTGTTTCCATCCTTTCTCTCCGCCTTGCCGGCGCCGCTTTCGCGCCTGGCACCGGATGAAGGCCGCCTGAGCGTCAATACGGACGGCAAGGTCTGGGTGTTGCTGTCCGGCGAAGTCGCGGGTGATCCCTATGCCCTCGATACGCAACAGCGCTTCGTCAACGAATTGGACGGCAGGATTGGCGCGTTGACGCAGGAGCATGCAGGCCTCGTCGTCAAGCGGACCGGCGCTATCTTTTTTGCGCAACAAGGGGCGCAGTCCGGGCTCAACGAGACCTCGACGCTTGGCGCCATTTCGATGGTCGGTACCGTGTCGCTGCTGGTCGGGGCCTTTCGCCGCGCCGGCCCCTTGTTGATGAACCTGCTCGCGGTGGCCATCGGCATCGGTTGCGGCCTTGCCGCCAATTTGTGGCTGTTCGGCGAGATCCATATTGCGACCTTGCTTTTCGGCGTCGGGCTGACCGGTGTCGCCGTCGATTACGGCATCCATTACGCGGCGACCGTCTTCGATCCGCTGCGGCCTACGAGCTGGGAACGTCTCGGGCATGTGCTGCCCGGCATCAGTCTCGGGCTGATCACGACGTTGATCGGCTATGCGATTCTGCTGGTGGCGCCATTTCCAGCACTCCGCCAAGTCGCTGTTTTTTCGTTGGTCGGCCTCAGCGCCTCCTTCTTTACGGTCGTCTTCTGGTTTCCCTGGCTCGACCGTGGCCAGGCGCCGGGTTATGGACGACACCTTCTGCAACTCGCCAATGGCTTCTGGCGCATTTGGGAAGACCCGCGCCTGCGCCGCCTGTGCTGGCTGACCTTGGCACTTCTCGTCGCTCTGGGCGGGTTCGGCTTCACCCGCCTCGACGTTGATGATGATGTGCGGCGCATGCAATCCCTGGCGCCCGGCCTGCTGGCGGAGCAAGCTGAAATTCAGCGTCTGGCCGGCACCAGCGGAGCGCTGCAATTCGTGCTGGTCGACGCCGCCGATGACGAAAAGGCGCTGCAGTTGGGCGAAACCGTCGCCGCCATTCTGGAGCGATTGCAGGGCGAAGGGGTGCTTTTGGCGCATAGAGGGCCGGCTGATTTTGTGCCTTCCCTTGCCCGTCAGGGGGAAAACCGTCGCTTGGTTCGCGACAATCTCGATCCTGCGGCTCAGATGGCGAGGCTGGGGCTCACCGATCCGGCGCAGCCGCAGTTGCAACAGGATCTGACGCTCGCGGCGGTTCTGGGCAGCCATTCCATGCCCTTCCTCAGTGAATGGGTCCTGGGAACAGGCCAGCAGGTCATCGTGCTGGATGGGCTCAAAGATCCGGCGGCTCTGCGTGGGGCGCTGGCCAGCCTGCAGGGGGTGCGGTTTCTCGATCCAGCCGGCGATTTTACCGAGCGTCTCGGGACCTACCGGCACCGGGCGCTGTGGCTGATCGGCCTCTCTGCCCTGCTGATGGTGCTGCCGCTGTCCTGGCGCTATGGCATCCGAGGCGGCCTGATTGTTCTGTTGCCGTCAATGGCAGCGCTCGTCCTGGCGCCGGCATTGATTGCCCTGGGCGGCGAGGGCATCAGCTTCTTCCATGTGATGGGATTGATCCTTGTTCTTGCCATCGGCGTCGACTATGCCACTTTCTGCGCTGAAACCGACCGGGCGCATCGACCGGTCACGATGCTGGCGGTGCTGCTGGATATGGTGACGACCTTGCTGTCCTTTGGTGTATTGGCTTTCAGCAGTGTCTTTGCCGTCCATGCCTTCGGCCTCACCATGCTGATCGGAATCCTCATCGCCTTCCTGCTGGCGCCGTTGGCCGGCGACGTCAATCCACGCGGTGGGAAACGGGCATGAAGATGCGCATATGCATCGCCGGCCTCTTGTGGCTGCTCGCGGCCTGCGGCAACGTACCGACAGGTGACGAAGCCAATCGGCCGATGTTTGCGCCGGGGCATCTTCTCAATTTGCCGCACCCTGGCGACCTCGGCCGCGCCGTCGAGTGGTCGCAACACATCATCGTGCGGCATGATGGTGAGGTATTTGCCTTTGACGGTCGCATCAGCGTGACGCCCGATCGTTTCCGGCTGGTTGGCGTCGACGGTCTGGGGCGGCGCGCGATGGGTGTTACCTGGGAGAGATCGGGCCGAGTGACGGCGACGCGGGCGGATTGGCTGCCGGCGCAGGTGCGCCCGGGGGCGATGCTCGCCGATATCATCCTTCTTTATTGGCCTGCGGACGTGCTGCGCCGGTCGCTGGCCGGATCGGGTGCCACGCTGCGGGAGGTCGGCAATACGCGGACGATCGCTCTGGACGGCGTCGATATCTTGCGCATTGACTATCTCACCGGTCGGCACAGCGCCGCCGGTCACCTGAAGTACCGCAACACGGCCTGGGGCTACGATATCGATGTGCAGTCGATTGAGGTGGCACCATGAAGCGCCGCTTGGGTCTGCCCGCCATGGGATTAGCGACGCCGCTTGGGGTCGGCAAGCCGGCGGTTGCGGCGAATCTCTTTGCGGGAACCCGTGCCGGCCTTGCCCATCAGGTCAAAATTCTCCCGGATCGGCTGATTCATGTGGGCTGGGTCGAAGCGGCGTTGCCGGCAACGTCCCGACCGCACGCCTCGCGCAACAGTCGGCTGATGCTCTTGGCATTGCAAGAGATTCGCGCCGAGATCGATGCGGCCCGCGATCTCTACGGCGCGGGTCGTATCGCCGTCATTCTCGGCACCAGCACCTCCGGCATCGCTGAGGGCGAGGCAGCCTTTGCCCTGCAACTGCGCGACGGCGCGTGGCCGCAAGGGTTTGACTATTGGCAACAGGAACTGGGCAGCTTTGCGGCATTTATCGCAGCGGAACTGCAGCTGTCGGGGCCAGCCTACACCATTGCCACCGCCTGCTCTTCGAGCGCCAAGGTCTTCGCCAGTGCGCGGCGCCTGATCGCATCAGGCATCTGCGATGCCGCGATCGTCGGCGGCGCAGATACACTGTGTGGCACGACCAGTAACGGTTTCGCGTCGCTCGACGCCGTCTCGCGGGGGCTCTGCCAGCCTTTCAGCCGCAATCGCGACGGGATCAATATCGGTGAAGGTGCCGCTGCCTTCCTGCTAACGCGCGAGGGTACCGAAATCTCTCTGTTGGGTTTCGGCGAAAGCTCGGATGCACATCATTTGAGTGCGCCCGATCCCAGCGGCGCCGGCGCCCAGGCCGCGATGTCGCTGGCGCTGCGGGACGCGGGCCTGGCGCCCGGGGATATCAGCTATGTGAACCTGCATGGCACGGCGACCCCGCTCAACGACGCCATGGAAGGGATCGCGGTACATAACCTCTTTGGCGCCTGCATGCCCTGCAGTTCGACCAAGGCGATGACCGGCCATATGCTGGGTGCAGCCGGTGCGTGCGAGGCGGCCTTCTTGTGGCTGACGCTGCATCCGGATTACGGTCGCGGGCGCCTGCCGCCGCATCTCTGGGACGGGGTGCCGGATCCCGCCATCCCGCCGCTCAACTTCGTCGCCGCGGGAGCGGAACTTGACCCTTCGACATCGCGGGCCATGCTCAGCAATTCGTTCGCATTCGGCGGCAGCAACATAGCCGTCATACTGGGGCGCGGAGCCTGCTGATGGAGACCTGTACGTACCCGATTGAGACCTTGCTGCCCCATGCCGGACGAATGCTGCTGCTGGACCGGGTAATCGGCTTCACCGACGCGGCGATCGAGGCAGCCCTGGGTGTTCGGTCGGACAATCCGTTTTTTGAGGCCGGAAAGGGCGTTGCCGCGCATATTGCCATTGAATGGATGGCCCAGACCTGCGGCGCCTTTGTGGGGCTGGAGGCGAAGCGGCGGCACCAGCCCGTACGTGTCGGCTTCCTACTGGGGACGCGCAATTTCAGGGCCGAGCGGGATTGGTTTCGCGATGGCGAAAGCCTCATCGTGCGCGCCGAACTCATATTCCGGGATGGCGAAACCGGCGTATTCGATTGTATTTTGCGAAGCCCCGAGCGGGTTGAGGCGACGGCGCAATTGACCCTGCATCAGCCGGCCAATCTCGCCGCCGTCCTGGCGCGCCAAGGGATTTCAGCAATAGGTCTTGGTTGAAGATGAGCAGAACCATTCTTGTTACCGGCGCCAGCAAGGGCATCGGCCGTGCCATTGCAGAGAAACTGGCCGCGGACGGCTTTGTGCTTGCCGTGCATTATGGGCGCGACGCAGCGGGGGCCGAGGCGACCTTGGGTGCCATCAGATCTGCCGGCGGCGAAGGGCGTCTGCTCACCTTCGATCTCAGGGATCGTGATGGTGCGCGTGGCGTGCTTGAGGCTGACATGGCAGAGCACGGGCCGTATTGGGGCATTGTGCTCAATGCCGGTATCGCGCGCGATGCCGCTTTTCCCGCCATGACAGATAGTGAATGGGACGACGTGCTGGAGACGGATCTTGGCGGCTTTTACAATGTCGTCCGGCCGACGGTCATGCCGATGGTCTCCGCCCGCAAGGGCGGGCGCATTGTCACCATTGCCTCTGTTTCCGGTATCACCGGCAATCGTGGCCAGGTCAATTACAGTGCCGCCAAGGCCGGAATCATCGGTGCCACCAAGGCGCTGGCTATTGAACTCGCCAAGCGCAATATCACCGTCAATTGTGTAGCGCCCGGCATTATTGAAACGCAGATGGTCGAAAACTTGCCAATGGACGAAGTGCTCAAGATGGTGCCGATGCGCCGTGCGGGGCAACCTGCTGATGTGGCCGCTGCTGTCTCCTATCTATGTTCGGACGGCGCCGGCTACGTCACGCGCCAGGTTCTCTCGGTCAATGGGGGCATGATCTGATGCGCCGCGTCGTCGTGACCGGCATGGGCGGCATTACCGCGCTGGGCAACAGCTGGCCGGATATTCGCGCGCGGCTGGCCCGTGGCGAGACGGCCATCCGCTATCTGCCGGAATGGGAGCGCTTCAGCGGCATCAATACGCGCCTGGCGGCGCCCGTAGTCGGCTTTTCCGTCGACAATCTCTATCCCCGCAAGAAGACCCGCACCATGGGGCCGGTGGCAAAGATGGCGGTCCGCGCCACGGAGCTGGCACTCACCGATGCCGGCTTGTTGGGGGACGCGGTGGTTGCTGGCGGTCGTACCGGGATTTCCTATGGCTCTTCCTTCGGCAGCCCGGCGCCAGTCATGGCCTTTGCCGAACTGATGAAGGATGGGCAATCGAAGACCCTCAACGCCACCAGCTACATCCAAATGATGAGCCATACGGCGGCGGTCAATATCGGCCTATTTTTCGGTATCACTGGCCGGGTCATCCCGACCTCCAGCGCCTGCACGTCCGGGAGCCAGGGCATCGGCTATGCTTATGAAGCGATCCGCTGGGGCAAGGCCGACGTCATGGTGGCTGGTGGCGCCGATGAACTCGATGTTACGGAATCGGCAGTATTCGACACGCTCTATGCCACCAGCACGCGGAACGACCGTCCTGAAACCACCCCACGCCCCTATGACCGCGATCGAGACGGGCTGGTTATCGGGGAAGGTGCCGTGACGCTAATCCTTGAAGAGCGTGAAAGGGCATTGGCGCGCGGTGCGACCATCTATGCGGAAATCGTCGGCTTTTCCTGCAATTCCGATGGCAATCACGTCACTCAGCCGCAGGCGTCGACCATGCAGGTCGCTCTCAGGGAGGCACTGGCCGATGCCGGCCTGCCGGCGCAGGAGATCGGCTTTGTGAGCGGTCACGGCACGGCAACGGAATGGGGCGACATTGCCGAGACGGCTGCAACGCAGGCCGTTCTCGGATCCGCAGCCCCCATTCACTCGCTTAAATCGTATTTTGGTCACTCCCTGGGGGCGTGCGGCGCCATGGAAGCTTGGCTCGGTATCGAAATGATGCGGGCACAATGGTTTCCGCCGACGGCAAATCTCGACCACCTCGATGAGCGCTGTGCCGAACTCGACTACCTGATGGGCTCGGCGCGGGACCTCGATATTGCTTACCTCATGTCGAACAACTTCGCCTTCGGCGGTATAAATACATCGATCATCTTCAAACGGGTCTAGTGGCTCGTGTTTGATGGTTATCAAATCACATCTTGACGTTTGCTAATCATCTGAAATAGTTCATAAAAAATACTCTGAAACCCTGTCTCCCATTGATCTGCGTCAATGGGATAGAGGTGGTATGCGACGAAGGTAACCAGGTCTTCGACGGAGCAAATCCCTCGGCGGCGGCAGGTTGATCCAGGTCAATAGCCAGGTTCCCTGTGTCAATAAGATGTAAACCGAATGCATGATTTGAACATGAAGGTGCCAAGATGCGATCAAGCGCTCTAGTCCTCGGTGTCGTCCTCGCCACGGTTTGGATGGCGGGAGAAAGCTTTGCCGCCTGTCCTGTCCCGCCCTCACTCAATCAATGCAAAACCTGCCACGCACTCGAACCCGGC
The DNA here is from genome assembly GCF_041906375.1 of Dongia sp. Taxonomy (GTDB): domain Bacteria; phylum Pseudomonadota; class Alphaproteobacteria; order Dongiales; family Dongiaceae; genus Dongia. The sequence goes on from NZ_JAYRJJ010000001.1 coordinate 560,468, forward strand.
AAGCCGTCGCGCGCGACCGGGCCGAGCCTTCATGGCATTCCCGGTCAGGCCGCCATGCATTCGGCCGATTTTAAAGGCTATTCGGAAGCGATGAAGGCAGCTCAAGCCAAGGGGCTGACTTGGAGCGACGAGAACATCTTTAATTATCTCGCCGATCCGAAGGCCTTCCTGAATGGACTGAACGGCCAGCCGCTGAAGAACGCCATGATGTTCCAGATGAAGGACGAGACCAAACGCAAGGCGGCTATCGAAGGCCTGAAGACGATGGCGGCCTGCCAATAGCCGAAGCGAAGGTCTATTAGGGAATCGTCGGCAGCGCGGGCTGCCGACGAAAGTCGGACGCGGATTCGGAGGTTCTGATAAAATTCATATGAAATATATCTTATCACAATCCAATGTCCAACAGCTGCGCATGATCATGATGAGGAGCTTCTAGCCATCATGGGGCATGCGAGCTTCCTTGGCGTGTTGCGAGCCGGTCGCAGGCTATTGGGCCTGCTGGTCGTTCATGTGCTGGCGCTCAACCTGCTCTTAGGCGGTCTCGTCAGCATTCATGACGCCAAGGCGGATGCCTTTGAAACGCTCGTTGCGAATTCGCGTTGTCTCGATGGGGACACGCAAATGGACCCGCGCCAACAGCCGGTCGGCCCCATAAAGCAAAAGCCTTGCCCGACCTGCGCCATCGCATGCCCAGTCGGAAGTTGTTCGTCGCCCGCCATGTGGGGCGGTCAGATTCATTTCAATGGTCGGCAGGATGTCGCTGGCTTGGATACGTGCGGCCCGAATGAGGCGCAGCAGGCCAGGCAGGCGAAATATCGGTCGCAGGCGCAGGCGCAGGCCCCGCCGGTTGCACCCGATTCATTCCAGCCTTCCGTGAAGGAAGGTGTCGCATGATACGACTTTTCTATCGTTGCCTCTTTCTAGCACTCGCCCTTCTTGCCTCGGCGCCCCTCGCGACACCGCTCGCCGCCCGTGGCTTCGGCGCCTATCTCATCGACGTAAAACCCGAAGAAGTCTTCCCCAATGCGGACCATTTCGGTCCCAAGGAAGGCAACCCGCCGGCCATGGCCGCCTTCAAGGGCGACCAGGAGTTGGGCTATGTCTTTGAAGCCTCCGACATCGGTTATTCCGGGAAGCCGATCCGCATTCTGGTCGGCATGGACAAGGATGGACTCATCGTCGGCGCCAAAGTCTTTGAGCATCATGAGCCGATCCTGCTGGTCGGCATTCCGCCTGAGAAGCTGACCGATTTCGTCTCCGGCTATGTCGGCACCAATATCATCGAAAAGGTCAAACGCAAGGACCAGAACGTCGACGCCATCAGTGGCGCGACGGTCACGGCCATCGTCATCAATGACGGTATCAGCCGCACAGCCATGCAGGTGGCCAAGGCACATGGTCTGGCTGGTTTCACGGCCGCTGGTGCTGGCGGTACCGAGAAGCGCGAACTGGCAGCTATTCCCTTCAAGGAAACGGATTGGCAGACTCTGCTGGGGGACGGCTCCATCCGGCGGATGCATCTCCTCAACAGCGACGTCGACGACGCTTTCAAGAAGATCGGCGTAGGCAGCCCGGAGCCTTATGGCAAGGCCGGCATTCCGACAGACGAGTTCATCGACCTCTACGTTGCCCTAGTGTCGGTCGAGGAAATCGGCCGCAATGTCCTGGGTGCGGATGAATATAAGCGCCTTGGCGCTTGGCTTGCGCCAGGCCAGCAAGCCATTCTGGTCGCCGCTCGCGGAGATTACTCCTTCCGCGGCTCTGGTTTCGTACGTGGCGGCATTTTCGATCGTTTCCAGCTGGAACAGAATCAGACCTCGATCCTGTTCAAGGATCATGACTACAGGCAAATGGGGCGGCTTCCCGGTAGTTTGCCCGAGTTCAAGGAAATCGCGCTCTTCCGCATTCCCCAGAATGTCAATTTCGATCCGACGTCCGAATGGCAGTTTAAACTGCTGGCACAACGCCCGACCGGGCCGACTGACAAGGCCTTCACCAGCTTTCCGCTCAGCTATCGCCTGCCGGACCGTTTCGTAAAAGTGACTGCAGCGCCGCCCCCGGCGCCGGTCGCAGCACCCGCTGCAACCGCGGACGAGGAGCCGAAGAATGAATTGTGGAAGCAGATCTGGCACAGCCGCATCATCGACATCGTCATTCTTTCACTGTCCTTGGCGCTGCTGACCCTGATCTTCTTCTTCCAGGATGTGCTGGTGAAGAAGGCGAAGCTCTTCACGGCCCTGCGTGTCGGCTATCTGCTGTTCAGCGTTATCTGGATCGGCGGTTGGGCCCAGGCGCAGCTTTCCGTTGTCAACGTGCTCACTTTTACCGGGGCGCTTTTCGGCGGTGAGTTCCGGTGGGAACAATTCCTGCTCGAACCGCTCATCTTCATCCTGTGGTGCGCCACGGCCGTCTCATTGCTCTTCTGGGGACGCGGGCCATTCTGCGGTTGGCTTTGCCCCTTCGGCTCGTTGCAGGAACTGCTCAATCATCTCGCTCGGCGCGTCGGTATCCGCCAGATCACGATCCCGTTCCATTGGCATGAACGCCTGTGGCCGATCAAGTATGTGATTTTCCTGGGTCTCTTCGGTCTCAGCCTGAACGAAATTGCCTTTGCCGAGCAATTTGCCGAAGTCGAACCCTTCAAAACCGCCATCCTGCTGCGTTTCATGCGCGAATGGCCCTTTGTATTGTGGGCCGTGAGTCTGCTGGTCGCGGGATTATTTATCGAGCGGTTCTTCTGCCGCTATCTCTGCCCGCTCGGCGCCGCCCTCGCCATTCCGGGGCGCATGCGCCTCTTTGAATGGTTGAAGCGGCGTAAACAATGCGGCACCGAATGCCAACTCTGCGCCAAGCGTTGCACGGTCCAAGCCATCCACCCGATGGGACAGATCAATCCCAACGAATGCATCTACTGCATGCAATGCCAGGTCATCTATTGGGACGACACGACATGTCCGCCTCTGCTGCTGAAGAAGACCGGGCGCGGCAAGAAGCCGGCCGCCAAGCCGATACCAAACGCGGCTGAAGCGGCCGCAAAACGCAACGACGTATCACCGACCACCGTCTAACGAGAAGGAAACTATCATGACCGACAAGAGAGAAGACGCCTTGAGCGCGGAAGGCATCAGTCGCCGCGAAATTCTGGGCGGCGGTGTCGCCATGTCGACGCTGGCCGTGGCCGGTGCCGGCGGTGCCGTCGTTGGTGGGGCTGCAGGTATCATGATGGCACCGAAGACCGCGGCTGCTGCGGAATCGGCCGATATCAGCGTGCCGCCGGGAAAGCTTGATGATTATGTCGGCTTCTGGAGCAGCGGGCAGACGGGCGAGGTGCGTATTCTCGGCATGCCATCGATGCGCGAACTCCTGCGTATCCCGGTTTTCAACCGTTGCAGTGCGACGGGTTGGGGCCAGACCAATGAGAGCCTCAAGATCCTGACCGAAGGCCTGCTGCCCCAGACCAAGGAATGGCTGGCCAAGCGCGGCTTGAAGACCTACGAGAACGGCGATTGTCACCATCCGCGTCCGTCGGTGACGGACGGCTCCTATGACGGCCGCTATGTCTTCATCAACGATAAGGCCAATACGCGCTTGGCGCGCATTCGTCTTGATGTCATGAAGACTGACAAAATCATCGAGATCCCCAACGCACATTCGATCCATGGCCTGCGCGTGCAGCGCTATCCGAAGACAGGATATGTCTTCTGCAATGGCGAAAACCGAATCCCCTTGATCAATGACGGTCGTGACCTTGAGAATGTCAAGGCTTGGCGGTCCGTGTTCACCGCGGTCGATGGCGATACCATGAAGGTGGCATGGCAGGTCGCTGTCAGCGGTAACCTCGACAACAACGATACTGACTATAAGGGCAAGTATGCCGCCTCGACCTGCTACAATTCGGAAGAGGGCGTCACGGTCGAGGATATGACTTCGTCCGAAACCGATCACGCCGTCTTCTTCAACATCAAGGCGATCGAAGAGGCTGTCGCGGCTGGCAAGGCCGAAACGATCAACGGTGTGCCCGTCTTGGACGGTACCAAGGCAGCCAAGTCGCCCTATACGCTCTACGTTCCGATTGCCAATTCGCCGCATGGCTGCAACGCCACGCCGGACGGCAAATATGTGGTGATCAACGGCAAGCTGTCGCCGACCACCACTGTCATCGAATGGGACAAGCTCGACGACGTCTTTGCCGGCAAGGCGGAACCGACCACGGCCATCGTTGCCAACGTCGAATTGGGGCTTGGGCCATTGCACACTTCCTTCGATGGCCGCGGCAACGCCTATACCTCGTTGTTCCTGGATTCGCAGGTCGTCAAATGGAACATCGACGAGGCGGTTCGTCAGTTCAAGGGTGAGAAAGTCAATCCCATCAAGCAGAAGCTCGACGTGAACTACCAGGTCGGGCACGTCAATGCCTCGATGAGTGAGACCAAGGATGCCGACGGAAAGTGGTTGGTAGCCTTGTGCAAGTTCTCCAAGGATCGTTTCATCAACGTTGGCCCGTTGAAGCCCGAAAACGACCAGTTGATCGACATTTCGGGCGACGAAATGAAGCTCGTGCATGACGGTGCGGCATTTGCCGAGCCGCATGACGCTACGATCATGAAGGCAAACATGATCAACCCGATGGAGATCTGGAAGCGCGACGATCCGATGTGGGAAGATGCCCGCCAATGGGCTGCCAAGGACGGCGTCAAACTCGAAGAGGACAACAAGGTCATCCGCGACGGCAACAAGGTTCGCGTTTACATGACGTCGGCGGCGCCCGCCTTCGGCGTCACCAGCTTCAAGGTGAAGCTGGGCGACGAGGTCACCGTTATCCAGACCAATATCGATGATGTCGTGGACCTGACCCACGGTTTCACCTTGGTTGATTACGGTGTTGCCATGGAGATCGGGCCGCAAGCGACTTCCTCGGTGACCTTCGTCGCCGACAAGCCCGGTGTCTTCTATTACTACTGCCAGTGGTTCTGTCACGCGCTCCATATGGAGATGTCGGGGCAGATGCTGGTCGAAGCCTAACGGCTATGCGGCGATTGCTGGCAGAGACCCTTGTTGCGGTCACGCTCCTTTGCGGGAGCCTGCCGGCAATCGCCCATGCCGAAACGTTCGATGTGGCACCCGGCGGCGATGGTCTCAAGAAGGCCATTGCCGCCGCATCGCCGGGAGATACGCTGCGGTTACTGCCTGGCCACCATCAGGGGCCGGTCGTGATCGATAAGGAACTTATCATCGAGGCCACGGGCAAGCCGCCTGCGGAAGTCGTCGGAAACGGCATTGGCAGCGTCATTCGGATCGAGGCGCCGAACGTGACGGTGCGGGGAATCCATGTGACCGGCTCGGGCAGCGATAGCACGAATATCGATGCCGGCATTTATGTGGCGCAGGGCGCCGACAATCCAATCATTGAAGATAATATAGTCGAGGGAAATCTGTTCGGGGTCAGCTTGCACGGCCCGAAGAATGCCTTGGTCCGACACAATGTGATCGCCAACCGCAACGATCTGTGGCTGAACAATCGCGGCAACGGCGTCCATATGTGGAACAATTACGGCTCGCGGATGGAAGCGAATGAGGTGACCGGAGGGCGTGACGGCATTTTCGTGCAGTTGGGCGCCGATAACATCATTGCCGGGAACAAATTCGCCAAGCTGCGTTTCGCGGTGCATTTCATGTATTCGAAGCGGGGCGCAATCAGCGACAATCTCTCGGTCGGCAATCATGTCGGCTATGCGTTGATGTATTCGGATTTCCTGAAGGTTGCCGGCAACGTCACGGTACGTGATCGGGATTACGGCCTGATGCTGAACTCGGCCAGGAAGGGGGACATTCATGACAATGTCGTCTACGGGACGCAGGACAAATGCCTGTTCTTTTATCTGGCCGCGAAGAACAAGCTTCATGACAATCGATTCGAAGGATGCGGTATCGGCGTTCACGTGACGGGTTCAGACGCCAATCTCGTGGGCAACAACGCTTTTGTCGGCAACCGTGTGCAGATGCACTATGCCGGAACGAAGAATTATGAATGGTCGATTGACCGGCGCGGCAATTATTGGAGCGACAATCCAGCCTTTGACCTCAATGGTGACGGTATGGCGGATACCGCCTATCGGCCGAATGACATTGTCGACTGGGTGGTCTGGCGCTATCCGCTGTCGAAGCTTCTTCTGTCGAGCCCGGCGATGGAAATATTGCGTGCGGGGCAGAGTCAATTTCCGGCGCTCTATCCCGGCGGTGTTGTCGATTCATACCCCTTGATGACACCGCCGCCAGCATCGCGTCCTCTGCCGGAGGTTCCAGCGGAAGTGCATTGGGAAGAAGGCCAGGCGGATCCAGCATCGTGAACTTCATGACAAACATGACAGGCGTTGACACACAGATGACGGAAGCCCAGCCGGCCGTCCAGGCAAAGGGGCTGGTCAAGCAATATGCCGCTCACCGGGCGGTCGATGGCATCGACTTTTCGATTGGCGCCGGCAGGACTGTAGCGCTCATCGGCCACAATGGCGCTGGCAAGACGACATTGATGAAGCTCATTCTCGGATTGGTGCGGCCGAGTGCGGGCGAGTTGATCGTCTTGGGACAGCATCCGGCCAGCGCCGGCCTCGACCACCGGCGTCAGATCGGATTCTTGCCGGAGAATGTCGCCTTTCATGACGAGTTGACCGGCACACAGACGCTCAATTTCTATGCGCGCCTCAAAGGCATTCCGCTTGGTCAATGCCGTGACCTTCTGGATCGCGTCGGCTTGGCTTTCGCCGCCGGCCGTCGTGTGAAGACCTATTCCAAGGGTATGCGGCAGCGGCTCGGTTTGGCGCAGGCATTGCTGGGCGTTCCGCGCCTGCTGCTGCTGGATGAACCGACGACCGGGCTTGACCCGAACTCGCGCCGGGAGTTCTTTGCCATTGTCCAGGAACTCTCAGCGCGCGGTGCCACGGTGCTCATCTCGTCGCATATTCTGACCGAGCTTGAGGCCAAGACGGATTTGGTCGCCATCATGAATGGCGGCCATATGGTGGCGTTCGGACCGCTCGACCAATTGCGCCAGCAGGCCGATCTGCCGGTCAAGTTCTTCGTCGCCTGCGCGCGCAGCGTTGATGAGGTGCTCCGCGCCCTGGCGCTCCCTACGATGAAGACTCACATCGCCGGCGACGGTCGTGGTGTCGATATCTGGTGCCGGGTTGAGGATAAGATGGCGATGCTGACGGCGCTGGTGGCGATGGGTTCGGCCGTCACCGACATTGATATTCGGCACCCCGGCCTCGACGAGATCTATCGCCATTTCAGTCCCCAGCCGGCGGACTCTTCAGCAGGTGACGCATGAGGGCCATTCTCATCATTGCGCAGAAGGAAATCACCGATGGTCTGCGCAATCGCTGGGTTTTGGGCGCCACCTTGCTGCTGGCAGGTCTTGCCTTTGCGCTTTCGTTTCTCGGCAGCGCGCCCAGCGGACAACTCGGTGTAAAGCCCCTGGCCGTGGTCGTTGTCAGCCTCTCCAGCCTGACGATTTTTCTGATGCCGCTCATCGCCTTGCTCATTTCCTATGATGCCATCGTCGGCGAGATCGAGCGTGGCTGCATGCTGTTGCTGCTGACCTATCCGGTCACCAAAGGGCAAATTCTTATCGGCAAATTCCTGGGTCATACCGGCATTCTTGCCATTGCGACCCTGGTCGGTTATGGCGCCGCTGGTATTGCGGTCGCCTGGAGCGGCGATACGGATGCGACCTCCTGGCAGGCATTTGCCAATCTCATCGTCAGCTCCATCATGCTGGGCTGTGCTTTCATCGCCTTGGCATATTGGGTGAGTGCCTCGGTGCGCGAGCGGAGTACGGCGGCAGGGATCGCTATCGGCATCTGGTTCGGCATGGTCGTCATCTATGATCTGCTTCTGATGGGGCTGCTCATTGGGACCAAGGGCTGGATCGATGCCACCGTCTTTCCCTATCTCTTGCTGGCCAACCCAGCAGATATCTATCGGCTGCTCAATTTGACAGCGTTCGACAATATCCGCAGCTTCTCCGGCATGGCCGGCCTCAGCGAACAGGCTCAATTCTCTCCGTTGACCCTGGTAGCGGCCCTGGTGGTGTGGATCGGCGTGCCGCTGACTTTGGCCGGCTTGCGTTTCGGCAGGAGCGAATCATGAAAAAGCTTCTCGTATTCTGCGCCTCGGCCTTGCTGTTGGGATTGACAGCCTGCTCACCAGAGGAGACGGCGACGCTGCCATCGCCGCATGAGCCGGATGCAAATTCGGTTGCTTATTTTTGCCATATGTCGCTGCCGGAGCATGAAGGGCCGAAAGGCCAGCTTTTTCTGCGCGGGCAGAAGGAGCCGGTCTGGTTTGCCTCGGTCAGCGAGGTGTTCATGTTCCTGGCGACAGAACTGGCGCAACCGCGTGACCTGGTCGCCGTCTATGTGAATGACATGGCGCAGGGCAGTTGGGAAAAGCCAGCACCGGGTGCGTGGATCGGCGTTGAAAAGGCTTTCTATGTGGTCGGCAGTAGCAAGACCAGCGCTATGGGCGAGCGCGAGGCTGTGCCGTTTTCAAGCCGGGAAGCAGCTCTGGCTTTCCAGCAGAACTTCGGTGGTGAGGTCGTCGATTTCGCCACGGCTAAGGCAGCGCTTTCCGCCGAATTGGCGGAAAGCGGCAGTTGAGAAGGGCTATGCAGATGACTTTCACCTCCGCAAACAAGGCTCTTTCGCGCCGTCGGGTCTTGACGATCCTCGCCGCCAGCGCAGCTCTTCCCTTCACCGGCTCGTTCGCCCGCGCCATGCAGCAGCCCTATCGGTGGCAGGGGATCGTCCTTGGGGCAAAGGCAGATTTGACCCTTTACGCCGACGATCAAGGCATGGCCGCTGCGGCAATCGACTCTGCTCTCGCCGAAGTTGCGCGCCTTGAGGCGATTTTCAGCCTGCACCAACCGCACTCGGCCCTCAATCAGCTTAATCGTGCCGGCGAATTGCGCGATCCGCCCTTTGAACTAGTTGAGCTGTTATCGCAGGCAAGGCTTCTGAGCGTGGCGAGCAATGGCCGGTTTGATCCGACCATTCAGCCGCTTTGGAATCTGCTTGCCGAGCATTTCGCTGGGCCGGATGCAAATGCAGCAGGCCCGGATCAGCAGAGGCTGGCAGCTGCGCGGGCTTTGGTGGATTGGCGCGGAATGGAGATATCGCCCGCGCGCATCGCCTTTGATCGACCCGGCATGCAGGTGACGCTAAACGGCATCGCCCAGGGCTATATCAGTGACCGGGTCGGCGATCTCCTGAAGGGGCGGGGTTTCACACAGGCGCTGGTCAATCTGGGTGAGATGTTGGCGCTGGGTCGGCGCAGCGACGGAACGGCCTGGCAGATCGGTATCCCGTCACCTGTCGATCGCACCACATTGCTGGAGTCGCTGGAACTTGCCGGCGGTGCCATGGCAACTTCGGCCGGCGCCGGTATGCGCTTTGATAGTGCTGGGAAGTTCAATCACATCATTGATCCGACGCGCATGACTTGCGCAGATCCGGATCGGGGCATGACGGTGATTGCCGACTCAGCGGCAATTGCCGATGGTCTTTCCACCCTGGGTACTTTGATCCCGGACCTTGCACAGGACTTTGTGCCCTTGTTGGCGAGGTTCAACGCCAAGGCCCATGTCGTCGCCGGCACCGCCGGAACGGTTACGCAACTCGGTTAGGCCTCCGCCGCCTGGGAATTGAACGCGCTGCGCTTGAAGCGGGCCGTGCCTCGATGCGAGGGATGCGGGGGGTTTCCCGTGGCCTCTCGAAACTTTACACTTACATTGTCAGGGGAACTTCACGAGCGTTAATCGCTTGATCAGGCAATGAACTTGATTGGAGGCCGCATGACAAAGCGCCGAGATGCCGGCTCGTTCGAAGAAGCCATGATGAGGATTGTCAAACTGCTTGGGGCGACCGAAGCGGCTGAGATCGTGAATTTGTCGCCGAAGACAGTGCGGGACTACTCGGATCCTGCCCGCGCCGGGCGACCGCGGCTGGCCGAGGCCATAAAACTGGACATGGCTTGCCTGGAGAAATCCGGAGAAGCGCCCTTATTCGTCGCTTATCTGCAGCATTTAGCGGATGTCGTTCACGGCTCTTCACCGGACCAGGGCGGCGGTGGCGGTGACAATGATTCCCCGCCAAGAAAGCTTGTTCAGCCATACAGCTGAAGCCGAGCGGACAATGCTCAAGGAATTGGCAGTAAGTTCATAACTAAATGTGCGCGTAAGTGTGGATGTGGGATTCTGCCGATGGACGGCCGAGGCTAGTTTCTCGCCTCGGCCGTCTTCGCGCTTAGTTCTCGGCTTTGGTAAGGTATTCGGGGAGAGATTTCAGGTTTTCTTTGGTGGTGTTGACGATCGCCTTCACGTCATCGCCCTTGCCGGTCAGCTTGATGTCCTTCCAGTTCAGGAGGACATGATGTGTACCCATGCCGAGGAAGCCGCCGACATCGACCAGCACCCCGACCAGGCTGCCGCCGCTGTCAATCACGACCTCGCCGGCTTCGCCGATCGTATCACCCTGGGTGTCCTCAATGTTGACACCGACCAGCTGGCTGGCGTTGATTGAACCATCTGGGTTCTTGACCGGGGTGCCGAGCAGTGTTCCGTCCCCGCCACTGGCCGTGGTCATGCCCGTGTCATCGGAATTGGCGTCGGCATCGGCATCGGCATAGATCTCGCCATTCTCTGTCAGAACCTTACGACGGTATCTATCATCCGAATACTCATAGGCAGCTGCAGCCTTCGCTTCGTCGACAGTCATCCTGGATGTGATGACTTCATCTTCCGTCATGGAGAGATCTTTCCATGGCACGTTGATGAGTTTTTCGCTCTGCAGCCACCCGCTGACATCGAGCACGACGGCCTTGACCTTGCCAGAACTGTCGACCAAGACGCTGTCGATCTCGCCAACGGTATTGCCATCGGTATCAACGACATCCTTGCCGACAAGCTTGCCAGCGTCGATGGCGCCTGTCGATTGCAGTTCAGTCTGGGTGGTGGTGCTGTCTGCGATTGCCGGCAGGCTCATCATGCCTATGGCAAGAGCCATAGTGGTACCAAGTTGAAGAATGGTTCTCATAATTAACTCCCTCGAAGTAAGTGACTTCAAGGGTAACGAAGGTTAACTGGAACGGTTGCGCGTCCTCCGTTTCTGCTCGGCTATTCGGGCAAAAGGCAAATCGGGCTTCACGCCCTGCCGGCAGCCATCCTTGCGGGGGTGTTCAGCCAAGGATGCTCTAGATGGAAACGATCAATATACACTTCCTGTCGCGCGCCGGCCGCATGCTCCATGCTGGCGATATCTTCAAACAGGCGCCGATTGCGCTCGAATATCTGCAATAGTTCCGACGCGGATGGGTCCGGCTTGTCGCTGCAGGCCAGCAGGGCATCCTTAGTGACACGGCAGACGACGTGGCGACCGCGGTCCAGCCCGATAAAGCGCAGTCGTTCCAAGTCGAAATTGTAGACAGGCATCTCATTCAGGAAGCGCAGCATCTGATCCTCCGGACTGCGGGGTCCTCACTATGCGGAGCAGGTCGGCGACCTGGCAAAGCCCCTTTCTCCGAAAACCAGCGGCATCACAGCTTTCTCACTAAAGCCTATAAGTTGCGCCGAATTTCGTTGATTTAGGCGGAGAGCCGTTGTCCCAGCAGCTTCTTGCCGCCTTCCAGTCCAATCCACAGCACGGTGGTGCTGACGAGAACCATTGCAAGGTCATGGCCGTGAAGAGGCCCGAAATGGAACAGGCCGCGCAGCACCGGCAACGCGTTGACGGTCATCAGAATCGTGCCGACCAGCCCCAAGACAAGCCCGAGGGCGAGGTTCTTGCGTGCCACAGCCAAGCGCAAGGACGGGCTGAAGCTTCGGTTGACGAGAATGAGTGCGATTAGGCAGAGCACCAGCGTTGCAAATACCAGGGCGCGGATTTCGTCATCGGGCATGCCGGCGGACCAGGCACCGAACAAAGTCATCCCCGTAATTAGCAAGGTTGCCAGTCCCTGCAGAGTGCTCCAGATAAGCAGTGAGCGAGAGAAGAGGGGAGCTTTCGGGTTGCGGGCCGGGCGCCGCATGAGGTCTTCTTCATCCTTCTCCGCTTCAAAAACCAGGGTGCAGACCGGATCGATTACCATCTCGAGAAAAGCGATATGGATCGGCCCAAACAGGATCGGTAGGCCGAACAGGAGCGGCAGGAGCGCCAGGCCGGCGATCGGCACATGGACGGCGATGATGAAGCCCATGGCCTTGCGGAGATTGTCGTAGATGCGCCGTCCTAGCCGGATGGCGCTGACAATCGAGGTAAAATCGTCATCAAGCAGTACGATCGATGAGGCTTCGCGCGCTACGTCCGTGCCACGCCCGCCCATGGCGATGCCGATATGTGCTGCCTTGAGTGACGGCGCATCATTGACGCCGTCACCGGTCATGGCGACGATCTCGCCGCGTCGCTTGAATGCCTCGACCAGGCGCAGCTTCTGCTGCGGCAGGATCCGCGCAAAGATACCGACGCCGTCGATGCGGTCAGCGAGATCGGTGTCGCTGATCGCATCCAGTTCGGTGCCGGTCAGAACAGAATTAGCGTCAATGCCGGCTTCCGCGGCGATCGCACGGGCGGTGGCTGGGTAGTCGCCGGTGATCATGACCACCCGTATGCCTGCCGAACGGCACTGGGCGACTGCCGCCGGCACACCTGGCCGCAATGGATCCAAGAGGCCCACGAGACCGAGGAAGCTGAAGTCGAAATCACGCTGCGAGTCGGGTAAGTTGGCGATGGCAGAATGAGCATGCGCTACGCCCAGCACGCGCATGCCTTGGCGCCCCATCTCGTCGACGGCTGTCTTCACCCTCTCGACATCCGCTGCCGACAGATGGCAAAGCGCTGCAACAGCCTCTGGCGCACCTTTGGCGGCAACCAGACAGGTGCCGTCGCTCGCCTGCCATACGTTCGACATGGCAAGAAGATCAGGTCGCAGACCATATTCTTTGACAAACCGGAAAGCCTCCCCTTTCGGCAAGCGCGGTGTCAGATCATGAAATGCCTTCTCCATCGGGTCGAAGGGAATTGCGGCACTGGCCAGGATCCCGTTCTGGGCCAGAGTGGCAAAAGCTCCAGGCAAGGCTTCTGTGGTATTCCGCTCGACACGCAACTCTTCCCCCTGCCAGAGGCGGAGAGCGGCAATCGACATGCGATTTTCAGTGAGGGTTCCCGTCTTGTCCGTGCAAAGGATCGTTGCTGCGCCCAGTGTCTCGATCATGGCAGCGCGCCTGGTCAACACGCGCACATGCGAAATGCGCCAGGCTCCCATGGCCGTGAAGACAGTGAGGACGATTGGGAGTTCCTGGGGAATCAGAGTCATGCCGAGCACGATGCCGGCAAGTATCCCTTCCATCCATTGTCCATGATAGAAGCCGTAAACGAGAATGACCGTCAGACTGCAGAACGCCGCAATTCCAGCAAATATGCGAATTAGCCGGCCGGTCTGAATCTGCAAACGCGGCGGCTCCTGCCTCAACCGCCGAAGACTTTCTCCAATCTTTCCGATTTCAGTTCGCGGTCCAGTAGCGATAGCTTCACCAAGGCCCGCCCCTCGAACAACCAAGGAGCCTGAAAAAGCGGTAGTAAGGTCGTCTCCACCCGGGCGTTGGTCAAGTGCAGCAGCGGCTACTGTCCGAGGTCTTTTGCGAACCGGGACTGATTCTCCGGTAAGTAGAGACTCGTCCGTTAGTAGATCCCGCGCTTCGACAAGGCTAACGTCGGCGGGAACTCGGTCCCCTTCCGCCAGAACTACAATATCTCCTACCACGACCTCTCTGCCGGGAATTCGCCTATGCGTACCATCGCGAATGACAAGTGCGCGAGGACTGGAAAGATCTCGAAGGGCCTCAAGCACTTGCTCGGTCCGTGATTCCTGAATGAGCGTAATGAGGATGGAAAAGGCGACGAAAACGAGCAGGATCAATGCATCCGTGCCGCTGCCGACGAGGAAATAGATAGTGCACCCGCCCAGGAGCAGCGCCAGCATTGGCTCCTTCAGGACATCAAGCAGGATAGAGAGCATGGAGCGGGATTCGCTGTGCGGCAGCTCATTGGGGCCGTTACGCAAGAAGAGAGCTCTGGCCTCTGATTCGCTTAACCCGCGATAAAGTTCTGTCAAGTCGGTCGTTGATTTCATTGCCATCGTTACCCTGTGCCGGTCGCAGGCCGGCGCGGCATTGCGACATCAACAAGCTTTCCTTAACTCATTCACTTATACTACTATTTCGGCGCAGGGGGCAGGGATGACGAGCGACGCCGAAACGACCATTACCCACGATATGCTGCGTGAGCGGGAGGCGCGGCTGCGCTCGATTCTCGAAACAGCGCCCGACGCTATCCTCGTTATTGATGAACGCGGCATCATTGAGTCCTTCAGCCCAGCCGCCGAGCGTCTATTCGGATACCGGGCTGGTGAAGTTATCGGCCGCAATGTCAGCATTCTCATGCCATCGCCCTATCACGAACGTCATGACAGCTACATCCAGCACTATCTGGATACGGGTGAGCGACGCATTATCGGTATCGGGCGCATCGTCGTCGGGCAGCGCAAGGACGGCAGCGCCTTTCCGATTGAATTGTCGGTTGGCGAGGCGATGATCGGTGGCAAGCGGCATTTCACGGGCTTCATTCGCGACCTGTCGGAACGTCAGCTGACCGAGAACCGGCTGCACGAGTTGCAGCTTGAGCTGCTTCATGTCTCGCGGCTCAGCGATGTCGGGCAGATGGCGTCGACACTGGCGCACGAACTCAATCAGCCGCTGGCGGCGATCGTCAACTACATCCAGGCAACGCGTCGCATGTTGCAGGCCGAGACAAGTGTCTCGCCCAAGATCACCGAGACGATGGACAAGGCGGTAGTTCAGGCGGCGCGGGCCGGCGAGATCATTCGTCACTTGCGCAGTTTCATCCAGCGCGGCGAGGCTGAGAGGCAGATCGAAGAACTCAACAACGTCGTCGAAGAGGCGACTGCCCTGGCCCTTGTCGGCGCCAAAGAAAGCAGTATCAATGTGCGCTGGGTCCTCGGTACGGAACCGATGACGGTCCTCATCGACAAGGTGCAGATTCAGCAGGTCGTCTTCAACATAATCCGCAATAGCGTCGAGGCGATGAGCGAGCATCCCTTGCCGCGCGACCTGGTCGTGGCAACAGGTCTGGTCGGCAAAGACACAGCGCAGATTTCCATCAGCGACAGCGGTCCCGGCCTGGCGCCCAAGGTGATGGCGCAGCTCTTCCAGCCGTTCGTCACTACCAAGGAACGGGGCATGGGGCTGGGACTCTCCATCTGCAAGACAATTATCGATTCGCATGGCGGGCGTCTGTGGGCCAGCCCGAATTCCAAGCGCGGTGCTACATTCTATATCGCGCTGCCTATCACCGGTGAAGCTGACGGAAGAACGGGATGACGCTGGTCTATATTGTAGATGACGACGATGCAGTGCGCGATTCTTTGACCATTCTACTGGAATCTGCGGGGCTGACGATCGAGGCATTTCCGGGAGCGGAGCCGGTGCTGGAGCGCTGCAACGCCAAGGTACCGGACTGCCTCGTCACGGACGTACGCATGCCTGGCATGGATGGCATGGCGCTCTTTGCGGCACTGGGCAAGGCCGGCATAGATGTGCCGGTCATCATCATGACCGGCCATGGTGAAGTTCCGCTGGCGGTTGCGGCGATGAAAGCCGGTGTGTCCGATTTTGTCGAAAAACCCTTCACCGACGAGGCCATTCTTGGCGCCATTTCCGGTGCCATCAAGAAGCACCAGGACCGCCTGCGTCTGCGCCCGGCCAGTGCGGAACTCCAGTCACGCCTTGACAGCTTGACCGCCCGCGAACGTGAGGTTTTCGACCTGCTGGTCGCCGGCGATGCCAACAAGATCATCGCTCATGCGCTCGACATCAGCATCCGGACGGTTGAAATCCATCGCGCCCGAGTGATGGAAAAGATGAAGGCCAGGAGCCTGCCGGAACTCGTGCGCATGGCGCTGGAATTGGGTACCCTACGGCTCAGCTAGTTCCTTGACCACGTCGATGAGGCCCGGCATATCGGGGTCCGCCCGCCGGGTAAAGCCGAGGCGCTGGCAGATTGCCAGCATCGACGCGTTCTGCAGCTTGACGGTACCGGTGATGCGAGCCAGGCCGATGCTCCGCCCATAAGCGACGATGCGCTCCATCATGAGACTGCCGAATCCGCGACCGGCCATGTCGTCGCGCACGATGATCGCGTATTCCGCCGTGACGTGGTCCGGGTCCATCAGCAGGCGGACATCGGCATAGATCTGTGCGGGAATCCCTTCAGGTGCCACCGCGTCGGTCAGCACCAAGGCCATCTCCCGATCGTAGTCAATCTGGGTAAAGCCAGCGATCATTTGATGTGTCGGATTGGTCACAACGCGGAAGAAACGCAGTTCGACGCTTTCAGATGAAAGATGTTTGAACGCCTCCATCATGGCCGGTTCGTCTTCGGGACGTATCGGTCGCAGCAGGAACCGACTGCCATCTGGCAAAGTGACAATTTCCTCAAGCTCGCGCGGATAGGGCTTGATCGCCAAGCGTGACGTCGGTGTTTCCGTCGTGGTCCGGACATGAATGCGGGCGTCGAGGGCAACGAGGGTATCTGCGCGCACCCAAAGGGGATTGATGTCGAGTTCGGTGATCTCGGCAAAGTCGACGATCAATTGCGCGACCCGGACGATCGCCAATGCGACACCGTCAAGGTCGACTGCCGGCTGGTCCCGGTAGCCGAGCAGCAGCTTGTGGATACGAGTGGCCGCGACGAGTTCGCGCGCCAGCTTGAGGTTGAGCGGCGGAAGGGCCAGCGCCCGGTCGGCCGTCACTTCGACGGAGGTGCCGCCCTCGCCAAAGAGAATCACAGGGCCGAATTGCGGATCCAACACGGCACCTATGATTAGTTCGTGCCCAGCGCTGCGGTCAACCATTGGCGACAAGGTGAAACCTTCGATGCGTGCGTCGGGTCTTATCTTGCTGATCTTGGCCAGCATCGCTTCCGCCGCGGCCTCGACGGCAGTGCCATTCTGCAGGCCCAACACGACACCGCCGACATCCGATTTATGTGTGATGTCCGGCGACAGAAGCTTGAGCACCAGCGGTCCCGACATCTTCTCGGCAACCGACCGCGCCGCCGCCGGTGTCGCCACGATCTCATCCGCTACGGCATTGATGCCATAGGCGCGGAGTACCGCAAGCGATTCCGGCGAGGTCAGGAAATCTCGCCCCGCATGCAAGGCCTGATTGATCATGCGTCGAACAGCCTTTCGGTCCGGCGTGAAATTGGCGGGGAGGGAGGGCGGGGTCTCGGTCAGCTGCGCTCGACTCTGTCGATAGGCGACCATGTGACCGAAGGCTCGCACAGCCTGTTCCGGCGTCGGATAGCTGGGAATGCCGTTTGCGGCGAATTTATGCCGTGCTGGCCTTGACGTCTGCTCGCCGATCCAACTGGTGAGAATGGTTTTCTGGTGATTGCCAAGACCGGCAATGACGGCTTCAGCCGCGGCATCGCTGGAGGTGAGCGCGGACGGGCTGTTGAGTACCAGGAGGGCATCGGAGCGATCGTCGGCGGCAAGAATGTCAATGGCGGCACGGTAGCGCTCCGGATCCGCATCGCTGACGATATCGACTGGGTTCTGATGCGACCATCCGGAAGGCAGCACCTGGTCGAGCTTGCCGATCATGTCCGGATCAAGTGGCGCCAGACTGCCGCCTTGTCGAACAAGGGCATCCGCAGCCAGAATGCCGGCGCCGCCGCTGTTGGTGACGATCGTCAGCCGCTCACCGCTGGCCGGACCCATCAGGGCAAGGGTCTCCATGGCTTCGAACAGCTCAGCCAGGTCGTTAACCCGCAGCAGGCCAACGCGGCGGAAGACCGCGTCATAGACTGAATCGCTCCCGGCCAGGGCCCCGGTATGCGATGCTACCGCACGGGCTGTCTCGGCATGCCGCCCAGACTTGATGATGATCACGGGCTTGAGGCGCGCGGCGCGTCGGGCCGCTGAAACGAATTTCCGCGCGTTGGTGATTGCCTCGGCATAGATCAGAATGGCACTCGTGCTGGCGTCACCCGCAAGATAGTCCAGCATGTCCCCGAAATCGACGTCCAGCATCTCGCCCATCGAGACGAGGTGCGAAAAACCAATGCCGCGCGCTGCCGCCCAATCCAGTGCGGAGGTCAGAATGGCGCCCGATTGCGCCAGCAGCGCAATTGATCCCGCCTGGGCCGGCAGGTGCGCGAAACTGGCATTTAGACCGATGGCGGGAACTGTCACCCCAAGGCAATTGGGGCCAAGCAGGCGCATCAAATGTGGCTTGGTTGCAAGCTGCATCTGCCGCTTCATCACTTCTCCCGCGGTGCCGTCGAAGCCAGCGCTGATGATGATTGCGGCACGTGTGCCGCGTGCGGCGAGCTCGTCGATCAGGCTTGGGATGGTTGGCGCCGGCGTGGCGATGACCGCAAGGTCGGGCACACGCTGCAGCTGGCCAAGCGTAGCTACGCAAGGATGCCCCAGGATGGAGCCGTATTTTGGGTTGACCATCGCGATTTCGCCGCGAAACCCGTTCTGCAGCATATTGCGGGCCAGCACATGGCCAAGCGCCCCTTGGCGGTCGCTGGCGCCTATGATCGCCACCGACTTTGGGCGGAAAAGCCTGTCCAGATTGCGGATGGTCACGAGATGCGCGTTCCCTGCCGAAGCCACGGTCTACTATGCGGGCGATATGGTGCCGGTCAACAGCGCCTTCCTGCAACCCGGATCAGCTTTGGAACCTGAACGGAAACGCCCGCTGCCATTCCTAGCAGCGGGCGGTGAAAAGGACTGTCCGAAGCCTAGGAAGCCATGCGCAGGCCAGTGCGGCTGTTCGGGCGCTTGCCTTCCCGGGTGAGGTCGACCCCGGCCGCGGAAGCCAGTCTCTTGAGATCGAGAATGTCGAGCTTCTGCCCGCGCAGGATCATTACGCGATCCTTGCGCATGGCTGAAAGGGCACGGCACACTGTCTCACTGGTAAGGCCCAAAGCATCCGCGATGTGCGGTAACATCAACGGCAATGTCATCGTTCCGTCATGCAGCGATGTGCCGGTGCCCTGCGCCCGCATGACGAGTTCCAGCAGCAGATGAGCAACGCGCTCCTTGGCGGTCCGGCGGCCGACGCTGGTCAGATGCTCAAAAGCACGGGATTCGGCGTCAGCCATGATCTCAAGCAGACGGAAGCCGAGGGCCGGCACATCGCGCATGAGATCGAACAGGCGCTCGCGGGTGAAGACGCTAAAGGTGCAGCCGGTGAGGGTTTCCAGGCTATGCGTCATGACACCGGTCCCTGGCAGGCCGAAGACCACGCCGGGCAAGGCAAAATCAAGGATCTGGCGGCGCCCGTCTTCCAGGATTTGGTGGCGGAAGGCCCAGCCATCGAGCAACAGATAGATGTTGTGGCAATCATCGCCTTGGTAATAGAGCGATTCGCCGGGCTCCAAGGTGATGAAAGTGGGGCGCGCCGCATTGACGCGAATCATATCCTGCGGGGTCAGGCCGCGCGCGAGAAGCGAAGGAAGAGCTTGGGGAACAGGTGCTGCCGTGACATTCGAGCCTTGCTGAGCTGGATAGTTCGGATGCGTCAGCACCTGCCCGGCGATCGTGCCTTCCCGATGGAGCATTCGGTCCTGCGACATGGCAACGGCAGTAGGCATAACGTCCCCCTTCTCTCGACGCCGAGCATTTCTTGATCGGCAGGGGGAGAATAGGCAAAGCTCACCAGCCACGTATAGTCAGGAAAGCTACCTAAGGGTTCTTACGTATTGCGGCGCGACGCCGCAGCCCCGCCACACGGGCCGTTGCAGCGTGCAAAAATGTCGCAGTCTTCAGACAGCTCAGGCTTTTGCGATGCGTGCGCTAACTGATTGGCTGTGCCACAGGACGCGGAGTTCGGTGGGGAATATGCGCATCAGCTTGGCGACCTCGCCTTGATCGACACGCTCCCAGATGACAGCGAAGACAGCGCGCACGGCAGGCTCCAGATTGTCGCGATGATCGGCATCAAGACCTCGTGCCACATGCTCCAGGAAATCGGTCACATGACGCTCATGGCTCGGCGCGACATTCAGCTTCCAGCCTTCGAAGAACAGGCCACGGATCAGCAGCGGTAACTGCGCCGAAAAGTGCACGGCGTTCTCCGCGCCGATGCGGTCGCGCAGGGCATGCAGAACGGCCTTCAGGACATGAAAGGCGTGATTCCGATCGCGTATGCCAAGTTGTCGCATCAGGGCGTTAAGCCACAGATGAACGTCTTCGACGCTCTTGTCGAGAATGGGCAGGTGGTCCTTGTTCATCCCACGTCTCCTTCGATTGAACCAATCATAAGGTCGTCGGACACGGTCGCTTTGATATAAATCAGCCGGTTCAGTCCAGCGTCGCGCGCTGCATGTGATCCGGAACAATGCAATTCCACCCCAGTTCCTCTTCAATCCTGTGCCGCAAGGCATCAGACGCCGTCGGCTCGCCATGGGTGACGAAGGTGAGTCTCGGTGGCCGCTTGAAGCCTTTCAGCCAGCGCATGATGCCGTCGGCGTCGGCATGGGCGGAAAGCATCGAAAGATTCTCGACCCGCGCCTTGACCGGATAGTAGGCGCCGTGGATCTTCACGCTCTCGACACCAGCGATCATGGCGGCACCTCGGGTGCCAGCTGCCTGGAAACCGGCGAACAGGATCGTGCTGTTGGGATCCGTAACATAGTGCTTGATGTGGTGCAGAACCCGGCCCCCGGTTGCCATGCCGCTTGCCGAGATGATGATCTTTGGCATCGGATCGGCAGTCAGCGCCTTAGACTCTTCGCGACCACGCACGATTCGGGCAATGTTGAAGGCGGCGCGGCATTCTGCGGCCGACAGGCGGTGATCCTCGGGATGTGCCGTGAGAAGTTCGGTAGCATCGGTCGCCATCGGGCTGTCGAGGAAAACCGGAACGTTGCCGAGTTGGCCCGCCTTGCGCAGCTGGCTGAGGTGATAAAGCAATGTCTGCGCCCGCCCGACTGCGAACGCCGGCACAACGATCGTACCGCCATGCTCGACCGTGCTCTTTACAATGCGCAACAGAGCGGCTTCCGGATCCAGCGTGTCGTGCTTGCGATTGCCATAGGTTGATTCGACGAACAGATAATCGGCCTCGCCGATCAGTTCGGGGTCGACCATCATCGGGTCCCCGAATTGGCCGAGATCGCCAGAGAAAACCAATTTCCGACCTTCGAAGTCGCATTCGACGATTGAGGCGCCGAGGATGTGTCCGCCGCGCCGCAAAGTGATGCTGACGTCGGGCGCTATCTCGCGCGTCTTGCCGAACGGAACCGAGATGATCTGCTCCAGCGACTTCGTCGCGTCCTCGGCCGTATAGAGCGGTAGCGCGGGGCTGTGCTTTGAAAATCGGTGCTTGTTGGCGAATTCTGCGTCGCGTTCCTGCAACATACCGCTATCCGGCAGGATAATGCCGCAGACTTCCTCGGTACCGTGCGAGGCATAGACCGGCCCGGTGAAGCCATCGCGCACCAGGGCAGGCAGATAGCCGGAATGGTCGAGATGGGCATGGGTCAGGATGACGGAGCTGATTGAATTGGGTGGCACCGGAAACTTGGCCCAATTGCGCAGTCGCAACTGCTTCAAGCCCTGGAACAGGCCGCAATCGACCAGAATGCGACGCCCAGCCGAGCTCAACAGGTACTTTGAGCCGGTTACGGTGCCAGCACCGCCGAGGAAGGTGACCTTGCGTGACATGTCGGTCCTGTCGGTATCAGGCGGTCAGCCGAAAGGCGGCCAGACTGCGGGATAGACGGTGTGATCCTTAACGCCCTTGATGCCCGGAACGTTCTCGGCAGCGACGCGCATCGCGGCGCGCTCTTCCTCCGAATTTACCTCCCCCCACAGATGGGCGATGCCCTGGCGCACGATGACATTGGCGGGTCGCCATGCCTTGTCGGCGAATTCGGCGACAAGCTTGGCGCGGATGGCGGCATCGCCGACCGGTGCTGCCGGTTCCGGCCTAGCCTCGATACTGGCGACCAGGGATTGCAGCAGGTTGGCGCGACTGACCATGCCGACCAGGCGATTTTCGCGCAGTACCGGCACCCGCTTGATACCGTGTGTCTCGAAAAGGTCGGCGACGGTGCGTAGCGGCGTGCTTTCGCTCACCGTTACGATTTCCGTGGTCATGATATCCTTGGCCTTGCGGCCATGGGATTTCACATATTCCGCAGCCAGCGTGCTGTTGCTGACGAATAACTCCGTCCAGGCCGAACGTTTCTTTTCCGTCCCGCTCTCGCAGCGGCGCAGCAGGTCGCCCTCAGTGATCAGGCCAACGACCGCACCGTTCGCGTCGACGATCGGCAGGGCACTGATGCGCGATTCCAGCATCAGCCGGCACAGATCGGGAATGGTTGTCTCAGGCGACACCGTTACGACGGCCGGGGTCATGACATCGATGGCGAGCATCGGAAACTCCTTCGCAATTGGGACTCTCGCGAGAGATATGAGGCACTTATTCTTATTAACGGATTGATATGGTTCGCACCATGTCAAACTCAAGACATGTCAATCTGATGACGCTAAAGCAGCGGCAGGCTGAGAGCAGTGAGAAGCACGGCGTTGAAGATCATCAGCAGCGCCAGCGGCACTTTAAGTCTGGCGCGGAACCGCGCGGTAGCAAAGCGGCTGCCGAATCCAATCGCCCAGGACAGCGGGAAGGTACCGGCGGCAAAGGCCAGCATGGCGAAGGCGGCGGCCAGCGGGTCCCCGGTTGCGGCGGCGGCGACCAACGCACCATAGAGCAGGCCGCAGGGCAGGAAGCCGAGCAGGATGCCGAGGACATACCCGTGCACGCCAGTCGGTTGATGCATCAGCGTGCCGGCCATGTTCCGCAGAGGCCGCAGCAGGCCAAGGAGGTGACCCGATGTCGCACCCGCAGGCGCCCGGGGCAGCGACCCGGCCGCGTTGGCGAAGCCGGCGGGGATAAGGTCAAGCTTCTGCAGGCCTTGCCACAGAAAGATGCCTGCAGCGACCCAAAGCAGGGCCGGCGCCAGCCAGCCGGCTGAGAGCAGCTGGGCGCCAGCCGTCACCGGCAAGGCGGCAACGGCGCCGAGCGCCATATAGGTCGTCGTCCGGCCGAGCTGATAGGGGATGAGGGCGCCACCCGCCAGCCGGCGCCAGATCTGGCCCATTTCCGGGGTCCGCAGGGCGGCACGCTCAAGTGATTGCGCGGCTACCAGCGGACCGCACATGCCGGCGCAATGGGTTAGGCTGCCGACCAGCCCGGCCAGGAGCATAGTGAGGATCAGCGACCCATTGCCCTCTACGACGATCAGGCAGTGCTCCCCCAATCCCTTGGCCAATTCCAACATCTACGATACCAATCCAGTGACTCAATCTGCATACTGACAATGTCACTCCACACCACCCATTACCAGTGTCGGCATTGACTTGGGTCAACCCGATAATTGATCTGGATCAACGCCGATTTGCCCCTGATCGTTAGTGTGCACTGCGGAAAGGGGCGATTCATTCGAGGTTAACCCAAATAGGCTTTCCTATTGGCAGCTCAGGCGAATCGACCGAGAGACGGGGCATGGCAAAATCCGACACATCGCGCGATCCGGAAGGTGCGCGCTACACTTCGATTATCGGGATCGACCTGGAACTGCCGGTCAATCAGGTGACCGTGGAACAGCCGTGGCGCTGGCTCCTCGCCGGTTGGCAGGATTTCAGCCGCGCTGGTGCGGTCAGTCTGTTCTTCGGCGTTGCCATTGCCCTCATCAGCGCGCTGTTGATCTTCGGCTTCTGGCAGAGCGATCTCAGGCCCTATGCCTTCCCACTCGCCGCCGGCTTTTTCTTCATCGCGCCCCTGTTGGGCGTTGCCTTCTATGACATCAGCCGCCGGCTGGAAAAGGGGCTGCCGCTCAACGTCGTTGATGTCGCCCTATCCTGGCGGCCGCATGCCGGTCAGCTCTTCACCATGGGCCTGATCATGATGTTCCTGCATCTCGCCTGGGAACGCATCGCCATGCTGATCTACGCTGCCTTCTTCAATATCGAGATGGCCAGCTGGGAGCATTTTGTCAGCGCCGTCCTGTTTTCGACGGACGGTATTCCTTTCCTCCTGGTCGGTACCGCCATGGGCGGCGTGCTGGCGGCCGTGGCCTTCGCCATCGGCGTCGTCGCCTTTCCCATGTTGATGGAACGCGACTGCGGCACTTTGCGGGCTATCACGACGTCGATTTGCGCGACATTAGTCAACTGGCGCGTTCTTATCGGGTGGGGTGCCCTGATCGTTCTGTTCACGGCCGCGGGCATCGCCACCTTCTGTATTGGCCTCATCGTGACCATGCCCCTCATCGGGCATGCTAGTTGGCACGCGTATCGGGATTTGGTGGAGACGGGAAATGAATGAAAACACAATTACGGGGCAGTCAACTGATGCCGAGCATGCTGGCGCTGGGGCCGGTGCGATCGCCATCATCCTCCTCAGCTCTATTGCCTTGCTGGGGGTCTTTCTGTTTGCACGGGCGGTCACCGGAGGCTTCCAGCTGTTTGCCGGATTGCTGTCGGTCTTCGCGCTCCTGATGCTGTTCCGCGTCATATCTTTGCTGTACCCGTCACAGCATTGAAATCTGAAGGAAACTCACATGGCACTCACTCGGGCAGACGTCATGCCATCCTATAATGAAAAGATCGTGCGCATGTTCACGATCGCCTCGATGTTCTGGGGTGTGGTGGGCTTCCTGGTCGGCGTCGTCATCGCCTTCCAGCTGGCCTTTCCGGCCCTCAATCTTGGCCTCGAATGGACCTCTTTCGGGCGCCTGCGGCCCCTGCACACGTCGGCGGTGATCTTCGCCTTCGGTGGCAACGTCCTGCTGGCGACCAGCCTCTATGTGGTACAGCGCACCTGCCGTGCAGCACTCTTCGGCGGACCGCTGCTGGCCGAGTTCCTGTTCTGGGGCTATCAGTTGTTCATCGTCCTCGCGGCGAGCGGCTATGTGCTCGGTATTACCGAAAGCATGGAATATGCCGAGCCCGAGTGGTATGTCGATCTGTGGCTGACGGTAGTGTGGGTCGTCTATCTGCTGGTTTTCCTCGGCACGCTGATGAAGCGCAAGGAACCGCATATCTACGTCGCCAACTGGTTCTATCTCGCTTTCATCGTCACCGTGGCCATGCTGCATGTCGTGCGCAACCTGGCGGTCCCGGTTTCCTTCCTTGGCACCAAGAGCTATTCGCTCTTCCCGGGTGTCCAGGATGCCATGCTGCAGTGGTGGTACGGCCATAACGCGGTGGGCTTCTTCCTCACCGCCGGCTTCCTCGGCATCATGTACTATTTCGTTCCGAAGCAGGCGAACCGGCCAGTCTATTCCTATCGCCTCTCGATCGTGCATTTCTGGTCGCTGATCTTCCTCTATATCTGGGCGGGTCCGCACCACCTCCACTACACAGCGCTGCCTGACTGGACGCAGTCACTCGGCATGGTCTTCTCGGTCATGCTGTGGATGCCCAGCTGGGGTGGCATGATCAACGGCCTGATGACGCTCTCGGGCGCCTGGGACAAACTCCGGACCGATCCGATCCTGCGCTTCCTGGTGACCTCGGTCGGCTTCTACGGCATGTCGACCTTCGAAGGCCCGGTCATGTCGATCAAGGCGGTCAACTCATTGAGCCACTATACTGACTGGACAATCGGTCACGTCCATTCCGGTGCCTTGGGCTGGGTCGCCTTCGTCAGCTTCGGCGCCATGTACTATCTGGTTCCGGCTTTGTGGAAGCGCCAGCGCCTCTACAGCCTGCGTCTGGTCGAATGGCACTTCTGGATCGCCACCTTCGGCATCGTTCTCTATATCGTTTCGATGTGGATCTCGGGGATCATGCAAGGGCTGATGTGGCGTGCCTACGATAGCCTCGGCTTCCTGCAATATTCCTTCGTCGAAACGGTTGCTGCGATGCACCCCTACTATGTGGTGCGTGGCTTCGGCGGCGTCCTCTTCCTGATCGGTGCTCTTATCATGACCTACAACCTGATCCGGACGATGCGTGGTGACATTCGGCAAGAACGCGCCATCGGCAGCACCGCTGCCGTCCCGGCTCGGGCCTGAAACGGAAAGAACTTGTCATGATCAAACACGAAAAGTTCGAAACCAATTCCATCATCCTGCTGGTCGGCATCCTACTTACGGTTGCCATCGGCGGTTTAGTGGAGATCGTGCCGCTCTTTACCATCGGCGAGACCATCGAAAAGGTCGAAGGGGTGCGCCCTTTGAGCCCGCTCGAACTCACCGGGCGTAACATCTACATCTCGGAAGGCTGCTACAACTGCCACAGTCAGCAGATCCGGCCGTTCCGCGATGAGGTCGAGCGCTATGGCCATTACAGCCTGGCGGCGGAGAGCATCTACGATCATCCGTTCCAGTGGGGTTCAAAGCGTACCGGCCCTGACTTGGCGCGTGTCGGCGGCAAATACTCCAATGACTGGCAGGCGGCGCATCTCATTGATCCCCGCTCGGTGGTTCCGGAATCGATCATGCCGACCTACGCGCATCTGGCCGAGCAGGAAGTGGACGCCAAGGATATCGGAGCAGACTTGAAGACGCTCGCGATCGTCGGCGTGCCCTATTCCGAGGAGATGATCAAGGAAGCGACCGCCGACATGATCGCCCAGGCAACGCCGGACGCGGATACAGCCGCCTTGCTGCAGCGGTATCCGAAGGCGATCGTCGGTGATCTTGACGGCAATCCGGCCAAGATCACGAAGATGGATGCGCTGATTGCCTATCTGCAATCGCTCGGTCGCATGGTGGACTTTACCACCTACCGTCCTGAGCTCGGCACCAATGCCGGAGGGACTCAGCCATGAGCATGCATGAACTTTCAACCGCTGCCCGTGAATTGTGGGTGGTGTGGCTGCTGATCATCTTTGGCGCCATCGTTTTCCACGCTTATCGCAAGCGGAACAAGGATCATTTCGCCGATTGCGCCCAGATTCCCTTTCGTGAAGATGCTGAGGAGATGAACAATCATGGCTGAAGTCGAACGCGATCTCGCCACGGGCGTTCAAACGACCGGACACGAGTGGGACGGAATCAAGGAACTCAACAATCCGCTGCCACGCTGGTGGTTGCTGGTGCTCTATGCCTGCGTCATCTACGGCCTGGGTTATACGGTCTTCTATCCGGCTTGGCCCAGCCTCAGCGGCTACACCAAGGGCCTGCTTGCCTACAACTCGCATGCCGATTTCTATACGGAAACGGCTGCTGCGGCGGAAGCCAAGAAGCAATACACCGACCGCATCGCGGCGCTCGGCGTTGCCGATATTGCCAAAGATCCGCAGCTGCTCGAATTCTCCCTGGCCGGCGGTCAGGCGGTGTTCAACGAGAACTGCGCGCAGTGCCATGGTGTCGGCGGCCAGGGCCAGAAGGGCTATCCGGTCCTTGCTGACGACAATTGGCTGTGGGGCGGTCAGTTGGCCGATATCGAGCAGACGGTCCGCCACGGCATTCGGTCGGAAGACCCGGATGCCCGCCAGTCGCAGATGCCGCGTTTTGGCGCCGACGCCGTTCTGGAACCTGCGGCCATCAATGACGTCGCGGAATATGTCGTCTCGCTGAGTGGTGGCGAGGCGGATGCGGCGGCAAAGGAGCGCGGTGCCAAGGTATTCGCTGAGAACTGCGTTGCCTGCCATGGCGAAAATGCGGCCGGCAACAAGGATCTGGGCGCGCCGTCGCTCACCAACAACATCTGGCAGTTTACCGGCGACCGTGCCGGCTTCGTGGCGCAGATCACCTCGCCGCGACATGGTGTCATGCCGGCCTGGCAAGGTCGCCTCAATGACGACCTGATCAAGATGGTTACCGTCTACGTGCATAGCCTGGGTGGTGGTCAGTAAGACCACCCGGGCTCAGTTGGATCAAAAGTGCAATGACCGTTCAGGATGCCCAGAAGGAAGTACGACCAAAGAGTCTCTATGCGGAACATGAGAAGATCTATCCGCAACGTGTCTTTGGCCGCTTCCGCCTGATCAAGTGGGTCGCACTCGGCGTCCTGCTCGGTCTCTACTACGTGATGCCCTGGCTGCGGTGGGACCGCGGTCAGGGCGTCCCCGACCAGGCGCTGCTGATCGATTTGCCCGGACGCCGGGCATACTTCTTCTGGATCGAGATATGGCCTCAGGAAGTCTATTACCTGGCCGGCCTGCTCATGCTGGGCGCCTTCGGGCTCTTCCTCGCCACCGCACTGCTTGGGCGGGTCTGGTGCGGCTTCACTTGCCCACAGACCGTGTGGACTGATCTCTTCCTATTTGTCGAACGTTGGATTGAAGGCGATCGCAACAAGCGCATGAAGCTCGACAAGGAGCCGATGAGCTTGCGGAAGGCTTGGCTTAAAATCGCCAAGCATGCCATCTGGCTGCTGATTGCGCTGCTGACGGGCGGTGCCTGGGCGATGTACTTCTCCGACGCGCCGACTTTGGTACGCGAATTTGTAACTGGGCAGGCCACAGCTACCCAATACGGCTTCATCGCCCTCTTCACGGGCACGACCTATTTGCTGGCCGGCTGGGCGCGCGAGCAGGTCTGTATCTATATGTGCCCGTGGCCCCGCTTCCAATCGGCCATGTTCGACGAGCGCACCATGCTCGTGACCTATGAAGAATGGCGCGGTGAGCCTCGCGGCAAGGTAAAGGCCTTGACCAGCGATGGCCAGAAGCTCGGCGATTGCGTCGATTGCGGTCTTTGCCACCACGTCTGCCCGACTGGCGTCGATATCCGCCTCGGCCAGCAACTGGCCTGCATCGGCTGCGGCCTCTGCATAGATGCCTGCAATGGCATCATGGCCAAGGTTGGGCGTCCGGCGGAACTTATTACCTACGATTCGCTCTACAATCAGGCACAGCGAGCGACGGGACTGCCTGCCAAGCACCGCTTCATCCGCCCGCGCACGATGCTATATGCCGTGATCATCGCGATCATTGCCACTGTGATGGTCGTAACGCTGAGTCTTCGTTCGCGGCTTGATGTCTCGCTGCAGGCCGATCGGTCACCACTGTTTGTGCGTCTCAGCAATGGCGACATCCAGAACGGCTATACGATCAAGATCCTGAACATGATCCGCCTTCCGGCCGAATACAGCATCACCGTGAGCGGCGTCGACAACCTGCGCATCAAGGTCATTGGCGACGACGATACGACCGTTTCCGTCCCGGGCGATTCCGTCGGCACCTTCCGTCTGCTTCTACAGGCGCCGGCAAAGGCCTTGAAGGACGACTCAACGTCGATCAAAGTGATGATTGAAGATCAAACAACCCATGGGACCAGCAGTCATGATGCCGTCTTCCGTGGCCCAGCCAAGTAATTCCCGGCCGACTGTTCACAGGCGCGCCCTGTGGATTCCTGGGCTGTTTGTGCTGGGCTTCCTCATTGTCATCGCGGTCAACGGCGTCTTAATCTTCACGGCGGTCTCCAGCTTCAGCGGCCTGGAAACAGACGGTGCCTATGAAAAGGGCTTGCGCTACAATCAGGCTCTCGCCGCTGCGGCCGCCAATGCCAATACAGGCTGGCATGCCACGCCGACTGTCTCGACCGCCACCGATGGCGAACGTCAGCTTGAAATCGCCGTAGCCGACCGCAACGGTGCGCCGGTGACGGAGTTGAAGGTAGAAGCCTATCTGGTGCGCCCGACCAATGCGGGCATGGACGAAGCAATCGCTCTCGCCGATCTGGGCAATGGTCGCTACAGCGCGGCTTTCACCCCCAGGGCCCTGGGCAATTGGGAATTGCGCCTCCAGGCGCGCCGTGGCGATGTCACCTGGCAGCAGACCCAGCGGATCTTCCTGCAATGAGTCTTCCGGCCGTCCAATCGGGGCCGGCAGCGGGGAAATGCCGGCATTGCGGCGGCGAGGTCATCGGCGAACAGGCCTATTGCTGCAGCGGCTGTGAAGCGGCGCATCATCTCATCGGCAAGATGGGGCTCGGTGCCTATTATCAACGGCGCATCATTGATGCGGCGCAGCGCAAGCCGCGCCCAGAGGACCTGGTGCATGTCGGTGATCTCGGCGCCTGGGTGCGCAACATCGACGAGAAGACCGCCGAACTCACCTTGATGGTAGACGGCTTGCATTGTGGCGCCTGCGTCTGGCTGATCGAACAATATCTGCTGCAGCAATCCGGCGTAATCAGCGCCCGCGTCTCGCTGACAACCCATCGCCTGTCGGTGCGCTGGGAAAAAGGCAGATGCCAGCCTGAAGCCCTCGTTGAAGGCGTGCAAGCGCTGGGCTATCGGCTGGTGCCGCTCGATCCAGCCTGTCTTTCCAGCAAGGACGAGGCCGGGGTGAAGGCGCTGCTGCGCTGTCTCGCCGTTGCCGGCTTCGCTGCCGGCAACATCATGCTGCTCTCGGTATCAGTCTGGCTCGGTGCCGATGCGGCGACGCGCGATCTGTTGCATTGGGTTTCGGCGATGATTGCGATTCCGGCGGTTGCCTATGCCGGCCGGCCGTTCTTTGCCTCGGCCTGGTCCGCCTTGCGTGCCGGGCGCACCAATATGGATGTGCCGATCTCGCTCGCCGTCATCCTGGCGCCCTCGCTCAGCCTGTTTGAAACTTTCACCGGCGGCCAACACGCTTATTTCGATTCCGCTGTCACACTGCTCTTCTTTCTGCTCATCGGTCGGTTTCTTGATCATCGCGCGCGGCGGACGGCACGGGCGACGGCGGAACAATTACTGGCGCTCAATGCCGAGGCCGCGACCGTCATCGATGCCGACGGCAGTCTGCGCGACGTACAGCCTCGGCAATTGCTGGCCGGACAGCGGGTCATGGTGGTTGCTGGTGCCCGCATCCCGGCTGACGGCAAAGTGCTGACGGGCAACAGTCGCGTCGATCAGCAGGTCATCTCCGGCGAGTCGATGCCGGTCGATGTCGTGCTGGGCAGCGAAGTCTTTGCCGGCACGCTCAATATCGAGGCACCGCTGACCATCCTGGTCGAAAAGGTCGGCGAATCCACCTTGCTGGCAGATATCATCCGCCTGATGGAAGCCGCCGAAGCGCGGCGCGGCCGCTTCGTCCGCATTGCCGAACGGGTTGCGCGCTATTATTCGCCCGTTGTTCATTTGACGGCGCTCGTCACCTTCCTCGCCTGGGTCTTTGTCTTTGGCATGGCGTGGCAGGATGCCATGCTGATCGCCATTGCCGTCCTCATCATCACCTGTCCTTGTGCTCTCGCGCTGGCCGTGCCGGCGGTGCAGGTCGTGGCCAGCCAGCGCCTGCTCAAGGCTGGAACGTTGCTCAAGGCGCCGGATGCGCTCGAGCGCCTGCGTCAGGTGGATCATATTCTGCTCGACAAGACCGGCACGCTGACGGTCGGCCGCCCGACCCTGCAGCGTTGCAGCGATCCCGCAAAGCTCGCTAAGGCGGCCTCCATCGCCGGCAGCAGTCGCCATCCGCTGGCGGCTTCCCTGCGGCGGGCGGCTGGCCTGGTAATGACATTGGACGGTGTCCGCGAAGTTCCCGGCCAGGGCCTTGAATGGCAGGGGCCGGACGGCACTTGGCGCCTGGGCAGCACGCGCTTCACCGGACAAAGCGATTCAGGTGCGGCCGTCTTGACCCTCTATTTGCGCGACCCCTCGGGGCAGACGACGTCGTTCGAATTTGCCGATCCGCTGCGCTCGGACGCTGCCGCGACCGTGGAGGAACTGAAGAAAATCGGTCCGGTTGAGATCTGGTCGGGTGACCGGGCAGCGACGGTCGCCGAATGTGCGCATCTGGTCGGCATCGAGCATTGGCATGCCCAACAATTGCCGACCGACAAGGTGCGGCGGCTCGAAGAACTGCGGCAAGCCGGCAAGCATGTGCTGATGATTGGCGACGGCATTAACGATGCCCCGGCCTTGCGCGCGGCTGCCGTTTCCATGGCGCCGGCCAGCGGCGCGGAAATCGCGCAGAATGCCGCTGATCTGGTCTTCCAGGGTGACCGTTTGGCGCCCGTCATGGGCGCCATCCGCACTGCCCGGGTGGCGGATCGCTTGGTTCGCCAGAATCTATTGATTTCGCTCAGTTATAACCTTGCTGCGGTGCCGCTTGCAATTTTCGGGCTCGTGACCCCCTTGATCGCGGCCGTCGCGATGTCCAGTTCTTCGATTGTCGTCGTTCTCAATGCGCTGCGCGTTGGTCGGGTCAAATAGCATGACAGTCATCCTTTTTCTGATCCCGATGGCGTTGTTCCTAGGCGGCCTGGGGCTTGCAGCCTTCCTCTGGGCTATGCGGTCGGGCCAGTTCGATGACCTCGATGGTGCGGCGCAGCGCATCCTGTTCGATGACGAACCGGCCCCCTTCCAGGCCGAGTCCGGCCCGGAACAGACCCGCTGACGGCCGGCTGATTTGCGGCCAAGCGTCCCATGTTTCTGACCTAAATCAATATCGGCGCCAATCGACCCCGATAGGATTACCAACGCGGACCGCCAGATTGAGCGGGTCGGGCGTTGGAGCGGGTATGAATAAGGGC
Organism: Dongia sp.; assembly: GCF_041906375.1. Classification (GTDB taxonomy): domain Bacteria; phylum Pseudomonadota; class Alphaproteobacteria; order Dongiales; family Dongiaceae; genus Dongia. Next base: position 593,029 of record NZ_JAYRJJ010000001.1, read on the forward strand.
CTGATTTTGGCAGTGGTGACGGGAGCGGCGTCCGATATCGACGTGCTCGAGACCGCGCTGGCGCTTTCTCGGATCCATGAAAGCCATATCGAGGTCCTGCATCCCCGGCTGGATCCCTACCGCGTCCTTGCCGGCTTCATTGATGGCGTTAACAGTCTCGGTACCTCGGATATCGTCAACGGCATCACGCAAGATATCGCCCGGCGTCATCAGTTAGCGCACAACGCGTTCAATGCCTGGGTCGCGCGCCGTGGCATGCGCTTAGGCGCCGAGTTGGGCAGGGGCAAGGCCGGCGTTCCCAGTGCGTCTTGGCGCCAATATGAAGGCACCTATGAAGGGGCCATGACCCAGTATGGCAGGCTCGCCGATTTCCTCGTCGTGGCCCAGCCGGGCAGCGGCGGCCGCGGTACCCAGGATGCGGTTGTCGAAGCGGCAATCTTCGATACGGGCCGGCCGGTCTTGTGCGTGCCGGCGGGCGTTCGCCATGTTGACCCCAAGAGCGTCGCCATCATGTGGAATGGCAGCTTGGAGGCCGCTCGTGCGGTGGGCGATGCGATGCCGCTTCTTGCCGCCTGCGGCAGTGCCGTGGTGGTGACGGCAGGCCAAAGCGAAGGCGCCGATCCAACCGATCTCGTCGAACGCCTCGTTGTGCGAGGCATTGAGGCGCGCACGAAGCGGGTGAATTCCCCTCAGGACTTGACTCCTGCAGCTCTGGTCGACGTTCTGGAGGAAGGTGATTTCAGTCTCGTCGTCATGGGCGGCTATGGTCACTGTCGTTTGCGGGAGATGATCCTCGGCAGCTTCACGCGTCAGATGCTGGCAGAGGCAAAAATTCCCGTCCTTCTCGCTCATTGAGACCGCTCTCGCAACCACCTCGCCCGCTTTAATAACGCTGTCCGCCGGCTCTGCTTTCTCTCAGCAGGCTCCGGTTCTCACTGTCGACGACGCCATGCCGAAAGGGCCTAGTGTCTCCTTCACGCAGGCCGATCTCGACGCCTTACAGCAGAATGACGTTTCGAAAGAAACACCCTGGCACGATGGTGTGTCGACATTCGCAGGGCGCAAGCTGAGGGTTCTTCTCGACGCCGCCGGCGCCTCCGGCAAGATGATTACGGCCCATGCCCTGAGTGATTATTCGGCCAATTCGCCGGTCGAGGATGCTGAAAATTTCGGCGTTATCCTTGCCACCCGTGTGACCGCAGAGCTTCTGCCCATTCGCGACAAGGGGCCGATTTTTGTAATCTATCCTTACGACAGCGATCCCACTTTGCAGCATGACGTCTACTGCACACGCTCCGTCTGGCAGGGCGCCATTGATCGACGAAATGATGGTAAAAGTGGCGAAGTTGACTCGGAACGCCTCAGCGGCATGCGTAATCTGCTGGTCGCACAGCAAAGATTGGAGCAGACCAATCTGCTGTTTCAACTCGTCATGTTGAGTGCCTTCGTCGGCGTTGCCTTACGGTCTGTATCGGCTTGATCGTCAGAGGGGGCGCTTGGAGGTGGCAGGTGCTGAACTGCATAGCGATTTCACGAACTGGGTCGATCGTTCCCTCAATGCCTTTTCCGCTAACTCGTCGCTGCTTGAGGTTGAAATCGCTGAGACCCCTGCCGTCCTAGACATGGAGTCGGCCGCTGACATTGGAGGATATCAAGCGCTTCATCCGCACCTAAGGACGCTGGCCGCGAAGTGCACAGACGTGACGGCCTCAGCATTTGGAGCCAGCGGAATCAGTCCAGTCTCGACCTTCCCGGCGAGATTGAAGGCATCGGTGATGTTGCTGACCGGCTCAGCGCAGAAGTAGGGCTGGATGCCATGTGTTCTCTCTAGCTCTTGCGTCGTCGCATCCGGCACGTAAAGCACCAGCTGGAGAAGTTCCGGTCCGGCCGTCAGGGTGAGCGAGGTGGCGCTCTCCGGCCAATCGATGACCGCTTCGCCGGCAAACCCGGTAAAGACGTTGTCGACTATGATGTCATTCAGGGCGAGTCCGCGGTTGAGGTCAAATGTGGCCGGTACCGGTACATGCCGCGTCGGCATCACTTCCGCATCCGTTTCCCAGAATCCACTCACACCGGCTCGCAACCGGCAGCGCGGTGAGCGCGGGAAAAAGGGATGCAGTCCGAAACCCAGCGGCATCGGCCGCTCACCGAGATTTTGCGCGCGCAGGGTGACGCTGAGGCCGCTGTCGTCCAGCGCGAAATGCTGCTCCGCCCGGTAGGCGAATGGCCAGCTGCCGTCAGTCGCCGAATCATGGGTGAAGGAGAGCGTCGCTGACTGATCATCTTGCGCTGCTACCGTCCAGGCGCGCTGCCAGCCATGACCATGTTCGACATGCGGCCCGCCGGTATTGCGTGGCAGGAAGATCTCACGTCCGTCAAAACTGAAATGACCATGGCGAACGCGGTTGGAAAAGGGAAAGAGCGGAAAGCAGCCGGCTGCTTCGCTGCTTGTCGCCCCCGCCGGCATCGGCCGCAGCAGGTCGACGTGCTGCCCATTCAGGTGCAGCCAGGTGAAGCGGCTGATCGAGCCGCCAAGAGCGGGCGCAAGCGACAGCGCATAATGCGCCGCGCGCAGATTGACCAAATTCATGCGACGCGGCGCAACGCCCAGGCATCGGCCCCGTCGATGCCGCCCATATGGCGCGACAGCTGGTCGGCATGGCGCATGAGTGTTGCGGCTAGCTGCTCCTGCTTGTCCTCCGATGAGTTCTGCTTCAGTCCGGTAACGCTGATGGCGCCCACCGCATTGCCGGTGCGGTCGAACACGCAAGTGCCGATGCAGACGACGCCCTCGGTATCCTCTTCGTCGTCGATTGCGTAGCCGTGTGCGACCACGCGGTCCAGGTCGTCCTGGATTGCCGGCATGGTAGTAAGCGTATGCGGCGTCCGTCGTGGCAGGCCGACATTGCGCAGGATGGTGAGGGCCTGCGCACGCGGCATGGCCGCCAGCATTGCCTTGCCGACGGCAGAGCTGTGCGGCAATTCACGCCGGCCGAGTGCCGCGTCGAAGCGGACGGCGCCCGGCGCATCGGCGCGGCCGACCACGACGGCGTAGCCTTCGTCGAGAATGGCAACGCGACTGGTCAGGCCCAGCTCGCGCGTCAGCGCTCGCAGGATCGGCATGGCCATGTCGGCGAGCGCGATATTGGCGATGGCGAGATCGCCAAAGCGCGCCAGGGACATGCCTAGGCGATAGCGCTTGGTCGGACCTTCGCCCAGGGCCGAAATGAAGCCGCGCGACAGATAAGTCTGCAGGATGGCGTAAGTCGCGGCCTTGGAGAGGCCGAGACCGAGAGCGAGATCGGTCAGCCGGCCGCCATCGCGTCCGGCCTTGGCCAGCAATTCAAGGAGGTCGAGTGCGCGCCCGAGACTTTGAACCCGATAGCGTTCGTCCGGCTTTGTCTCCACCGCGGTCGGATTGACTTCCTGCATTGGCTAGCCTTACAGTCATTGTCATGCGAAACAAGGTTTCGTGATACCAAACAATACACGAGATCGCAAGCAGCGATCCGGCAGGCGAGGCGGGAGATCTGAATGGCCAAGTGGCCGCGTAAGCTGCGTTCGGCGGAATGGTTCGGCGGGCAGGGCAAGAATGCCTTCATGCACCGCTCCTGGATGAAGAATGAGGGGCTCCCGGCGGATGTTTTCGACGGCCGCCCGGTGATCGGCATCTGCAACACCTTTTCTGAGCTCACCCCGTGCAACGCCCATCTGCGTACGCTCGCCGAGCATGTTAAGCGAGGTGTCTACGAGGCAGGCGGCCTGCCGCTCGAGTTCCCGGTGATGTCGCTGGGCGAATCCAATCTGCGCCCGACAGCGATGATGTTCCGCAACCTCGCCAGCATGGATGTCGAGGAATCGATCCGCGGCAATCCGATGGACGGCGTCATCCTGCTGGTCGGCTGCGACAAGACCACACCAGCCTTGTTGATGGGTGCTGCGTCCTGCGATCTCCCTACCATCGCCGTTTCCGGCGGTCCCATGCTCAACGGCAACTTCCGCGGTGCCCCGGTCGGGTCCGGGACCCATGTCTGGAAGGTTTTCGAGGATGTAAAGGCCGGCCGCATCTCGATCGAGGATTTCCTGGCGGCAGAACAAGGTCAGAGCCGCTCGGCCGGTTCCTGCATGACCATGGGGACGGCATCCACCATGGCCAGCATGGTTGAGGCACTGGGCATCGGCTTGCCTGACAATGCCGCCATTCCGGCCGTCGATGCCAGGCGTCATGTGCTGGCGCATCTCGCTGGCCGCCGTATCGTCGATCTGGTGAAAGAGGATGTGCCGATGTCGCAGATCCTCACTCGTCAGGCGTTCGAGAATGCGATCCGCGTCAACGGCGCCATCGGCGGCTCGACCAATGCCGTCATCCATCTCATCGCCGTGGCCGGCCGCCTCGGTGTCGATCTGGGGCTCGACGATTGGGACAAGTTCGGCCGCGGCGTTCCAACCATCGTCGACCTGATGCCTTCGGGCCGCTTCCTGATGGAGGAGTTCTATTACGCAGGCGGCCTCAAGGCCGTGATGCGGGCGCTCGGCGAGGCCGGCATGCTGCATCTCGACGCGCCGTCTGTCGCCGGTGGCACCATGCGCGACATCATCAAGGATGCGCCCAACTACAACAAGGAAGTGATTCGCGACCTTTCCAACCCATTGACTCCAGAAGGTGGCATCGCGGTTCTCCGTGGCAACCTCGCCCCCAGTGGCGCGGTGATCAAGCCGTCGGCGGCGACGCCGGCCCTAATGCAGCATAAGGGCCGCGCGGTGGTATTCGAAACGATCGAAGACTATCACGCCCGTGTCGACGATCCGACACTCGACATCGATGAAAACTGCGTCATGGTGTTGAAGAATTGCGGTCCCCGCGGCTATCCCGGCATGGCCGAGGTCGGCAACATGCCGCTCCCGGCCAAGCTGCTGAAGAAGGGTGTCACCGACATGGTGCGCATCTCAGATGCGCGCATGAGCGGTACGGCCTATGGCACCGTCGTCCTGCATACGGCGCCTGAGGCGGCGCTAGGCGGCCCGCTGGCTCTGGTGCGCAACGGCGACATGATCGAACTCGATGTGGCCGGACGTCGCCTGCATCTAGACGTGTCGGATGCCGAGCTTGACCGGCGCAGATCTGAATGGACGGCGCCCGTGCCCACCGGTACTGCAACCGCCGGCGGCTATGCCAAGCTCTTTGTCGATCACGTTCTGCAGGCCGACCGTGGCTGCGACTTCGATTTTCTCGTCGGCCAGCGCGGCGCTGCCGTGCCCCGTCAATCTCACTAAGGTCTCGTTATGAACGGCTTGATCGATCAACCAGCCATCTTCCCCAGCCTTAAGGGCAAGGTGGTCTTTGTCACCGGCGGCGGCAGCGGTATCGGCGAAAGCATCGTGACGCATCTTTGCCAGCAAGGCGCCAAAGTTACCTTTGTCGACTTGGCCGAAGCTGCGTCCAGGGCGGTCTGTGAGCGCATCGCGAAGGACGGGTACGCCAAGCCGGACTTCATCCAATGCGATCTACGCAATATCGAAGGCTTGCGTGCGGCCATCGCAGCGACGGCCGCCAAGCATGGACCGATCCGCGCTCTCGTCAACAATGCCGGCAATGATGACCGCCATCGCAGCGAAGACGTAACACCGGACTATTGGGATGACCGCATGGCGGTCAATGTACGCCACCAGTTCTTCGCGGCGCAGGCAGTGCGGCCGATGATGCGCGATGCCGGCGGAGGATCAATCGTCAATTTCGGCTCTATCACTTGGCTGGTGGGCGATGGCGACTGCCCGGGCTACGTCACATCGAAAGCTGCCATAACCGGCATGACTCGGGCGCTGGCGCGCGAATTCGGGCCCGAACGCATCCGGGTCAATTGCGTCCTGCCCGGGTGGGTCATGACCGAGCGGCAGATGAAGCTGTGGCTCGACGAGGCCGGCGAGCGGCAGATTGACGAGCGTCAATGCCTCAAGGACCGACTTTTTCCGGCTGATATCGCGCGCATGGTGCTGTTCCTTGCCGCCGATGACAGCCGCATGTGCTCATCCCAGAATTTCATTGTCGACGGTGGCTGGGTCTGACGGCCTGGCCAGAAACGAGGTAGATCACCATGCGTCTCATTCAATATTTCCAGGGCGGCCATCGTCACGTGGGCGTCGTGCAACCCGACGGTAACCATGCGCGCGAGATCGGCAAGGTCTCCAGCGTGTTCGAGATCGCCAATCTCGCTATCGCGAGGAAGATCGGCATCGAGGCCCTTGTGAATGAGCTCGTCACCGACCGCCTGATCGATTATGCCGACCTTCTCGCCAAGCGTCAGGTCATGGCGCCGATCGAGCATCCGGAACCGGCACGCTTCTTTATTACCGGTACGGGCCTCACCCATATCGGCTCGGCCTCGGCTCGTAACAGGATGCATATCGCCACCCATGGCGACGGCGCCCCTGAATCCGATTCCATGAAGATCTTCCGCATGGGGCTCGATGGCGGCAAGCCGGAAGCAGGCAAGATTGGAATTCAACCGGAATGGTTCTACAAAGGCGTGGGCACCTGCGTGCTGGCCCCGGAGGAACCCATTCCGCTCCCGGCCTTTGCTTTGGCCGGCGCCGAGGAGGCAGAAATTGTCGGCCTCTATTTGGTCGGCCCCGACGGCCAGCCCTATCGCATCGGCTATGCCCTCGGCAACGAATTCTCGGACCATATCACCGAGGCGCAGAACTACCTCTATACCCAGCATTCAAAGCTGCGCGCTTGTTCGATCGGGCCGGAAATCCTGATCGGCGAGCTGCCGCAGGACGTGCGTGGCAAGTCTCGCATCCGGCGCGGTGATCAGATCCTATGGGAGGAGGATTTCCTCTCCGGTGAAAAGAACATGTCGCATTCCATCGCTAATCTCGAGCATTATCATTTCCGGTATCCGATGTTCCGGCGGCCGGGTGACCTGCATGCATATTTCTTCGGGGCGGCGGTCATGAGCTATGCTTCGGGCATCAAGACCCAACCGGGGGATGTTTTTGAGATCGAGGCGGAGGTTTTTGGCAAGACGCTTCGTAACCAGATGGTTGCGGTGCCGGACGAAGGTCTGGTGACGGTGAAGGTACTGTAACGACATCACAATTGAATGATGCGGTCGAACAATAAACAAGGAGGTTCAACATGTTTGGGAAACTGGTGAAGCGCGGGTTGCCGGTCATGGCCGGAATCTGCGTGTTGATGGGTACCGGCCTGATCGCCACGCATGCGGCCGACGCCAAGGAACTGCGCGTCCTCGCCTGGCAAGGTTATGCCGACGACGACTGGGTCAAGGAATTCGAAAAGAAGACCGGTGCCGATGTCAGCGTCGTCTTCATCGGCACAGATGACGAGATCTGGGCCAAGATCAAGGGCTCCGAGGGCAAGGATTTCGACCTCTTCGCCGTCAATACGGCGCAGCTCCAGCGCTACATCGATGCCGGCCTTACGACGCCGATCGATCTCGACAAGGTGCCGAACCAGAAATCGCAGCTGCCGATCTTCAATGACCTCACCAAGGTCAAAGGCGTCATGCGTGATGGCAAGGTGCACGCCATTCCGTTCTGCTTCGACTCTATCGGCCTCATCTACGACACCGACAAGGTGAAGCCGGCGCCGACTTCCATGGACGTACTGTGGGATCCGCAATACAAGGGCAAGGTGCTGGCCTATGACAATGGCGAGCACAACTTCTCCTTCACGGCGCTCACCCTCGGCATCGAAGACCCCTTCCATCTCAGTGCCGAGCAGATGGACCAGATCAAGAAGAAGTTGGTCGACTTAAAGGGCAATGTGCTGAGCTTCTACAGCACCGCTGACGAAGCACTGCAGATCTACCAGAGCAATGACGTGGCGCTCATCTGGGCCAATTACGGCCAGCAGCAGGTCAAGGCCATGCAGGATGCGGGCGCTCATATCGCCTATGTCAACCCGAAGGAAGGTGCTCTTGCCTGGCTCGATACCTGGGCGCTGAGCAGCGGTGTCGAGGACAAGGAGCTGGCGGAGGAGTGGATTGACTTCCTCTTGCAGAAGCAGATCGGCGAGCAGCTGACCAAGCGTACTGGCTTCGGCAATACCGTGGCTCCGTCGGCCAATGCCGGCGCCGACGACAAGCTGATCTACCTCGAATCGGTCGAGGATCCGACCAAGCGAGCCGATCTCTGGAATGAGATCAAGGCCGCGCAGTAAGCTAGGACCAGGTCGTTCGGCCGACGAAGCGCAAGGTCGTTTCGTCGGCCGCACTCTTGCCGGCGACCATACCAAACTGGATGAAGATGAGTACCGAGCGCTTGCTGCTGGAACTGAAGGCGGTTTCAAAGAATTTCGGTCCGACCACGGTGTTGGAGCAGATCGATCTTGCCGTCCGCGACGGCGAGTTCATTACCATCCTTGGTCCCTCCGGCTCCGGTAAGACCACGATCCTGCGCATGATCGGCGGTTTTGAGACGCCGAGCAGCGGTCAGATCCTGCTCGATGGCGGCGATATCAGCGGGCTGCCGATCAACAAGCGACCCTTCAACACGGTTTTCCAGGACTATGCGCTGTTTCCGCACATGACGGTCGCCGCCAATGTCGGCTATGGGCTCAAGGTCCGCGGCGTCAAGAATGCAGAGGTCGAAGGTAGGGTGGGCGAGGCGTTGGAACTTGTGCAGTTGCGCGAATTCGCGCATCGCTACCCGGCGCAGTTGTCCGGCGGCCAGCGGCAGCGCGTGGCCTTGGCCCGCGCCATCATCTGCCGGCCGCGCCTGATCCTGCTCGACGAGCCTCTGGCAGCGCTCGACGTCGAGTTGCGGCGCCAGATGCAGCTTTTCCTCAAGGACATCCAGCGCGAAATCAAGACGACCTTCCTATTCGTCACCCATGATCAGGAAGAAGCGATCGCCATGGCCGACCGCATTTGCGTCATGAATGGGGGGCGAATCCAGCAACTGGGCAGCGCCCATGAAGTCTATTACAGACCGGCCAGCGAATTCGTTGCGCGCTTCTTCGGCGACAACAATCTGATAGAAGGCCGGCTTGCCGACCTGACCGGTGATCGGCGCTGGGTCGAAACGCCGCTGGGCCGGATGCTCTGTGCTATTGACGGCCAGCCGGAACTCGCTGCAGCGCCCGCGGGGACACGCGCCCTTGCCGTCTTTCGCCCCGAAGCGTTGGCACTCAATCCCGCCGGGCCTGGCTACGACAACAGCGCCCACGGCATCGTCTCCAGCCTAAATTTCGCCGGCGCCCACACGCTGGCGACCTTTCGCGTCGGCGGGACCGGGCCTATGAGCCTGCGCCTGCGCCTGCCCAGCAAGGTCGAGGGTGTGGCACTCAGCGTTGGCGAGACGGCCAATCTGCATTGGCGGGCGGCCGATTGCCGCCTGGTGCTGATCTAGCATGCGTATCGCTGCCACATCGGGTGGGCGACCGGCACGCCATGTGCCGGCGCTGGTCGGCGTCTTCTTCTATCCCGTGGCCTTTATCCTCCTTCCGTTGGCGGCGTTTCTCGCCTACAGCTTCTTCTGGACCGAACACGGAGTGATGTCCTATGGCATCACCTTGGGCAACTATCAGCGCTTCTTCACTGATCCGATTTTTCTCCCGGTTTTGTGGCGGACCTGCATCCTCTGCCTCGAAGTATCGTTCCTCACTGTCTTTGCGGGCTATCCAGTGGCCTACTTTCTGGCCGGCCTCAGCGGGCGCAAGCGCTACATTCTGCTCATGCTCATGCTCGTGCCGCTGCTCATGAGCTATGTTATCAAGATTTACGCCATCCGCAGCATTCTTGGTGGCAATGGCGTGCTCAACCGCAGCTTGCTGTGGCTGGGGCTGATCGACGAACCGCTGACCTTCTTCGTCTTCAATCTCAATGCCGTCCTGCTGACGCTGACCGTCCTGCTCATTCCCTTCGCTGTGTTGCCGATATTTCTGTCGCTGGAGCGCATACCGCGCTCGCTGATCGATGCTTCGGCTGATCTCGGCGCCAGCGCGGCGCAGACCTTCCTGCGCGTCATCCTGCCTCTCAGCCTGCCCGGCGTCGTCTCCGCGCTCACATTCGTCTTCGTGCTCGCTATCGGCGACTTCCTGACGCCACAAATGGTTGGCGGGCAAAGCGGTTTCACCTTCGGGCGTATCATCTACAGCCAGTTCGGATCGGCCTTCAATTGGCCCTTCGGCGCGGCCCTCTCCGTTATCTTGGCCATCGTCGTCATCGGCGCCATCGCCATCGGTACCGTCTTCGGCCGCGACCGGAGCGTCGTGAAATGACAAGGGACTCACATGCCCAAGGCTGGCTCGCCGCTATCGCGGGACTGGTTTTCATACTGCTCTACGGACCGATCTTCGTGCCCATCCTCTCGTCCTTCTTCGCCCTGAAGCAGGGGGCTGTAGACTGGCAGCAGCCGACGATGGATGCCTATGTGGCGCTGGCCTCTAACGAGGGCATCCTGATCGCGCTACGCAACACAATTCTCGTCGGTGTCGCTGCGGTCGTCTGTTCGCTCATTCTCGGCATTGCCAGCGCGCTTTATTTCAACAGCGGCAAGTCGAAGGACCGCGCGCTGCTGCAGTTCATCATCTTCCTGCCATTTCTGATGCCGCCGATCATCACTGGCCTGGCACTCCTCATCTATTTCCGGGAAATCAATTTTGACCGCTCCCTGGTGACGGTCATCATCGGCCATACGGTCTTCGTTCTGGCGCTCGTCTATCGGACTCTCCTGGTTCGCCTGCAGTCCTTGAGCCGCAGCCTAGTCGAAGCTTCCTACGATCTGGGTGCCAGCGGCTGGCAGACCTTCCGCTTTGTTCTGTTGCCAAACCTCACCAGTGCCATGATCGGGGCGGGGATCCTGGCCTTCGCGCTGTCATTCGATGAGACCATGATCACACTATTGGTGACGGGGACCGACAACACCCTGCCGATCCGCCTCTGGGCTATGATGCGGCTCGGCTTCACGCCGGATATTAATGCACTGGTGGCCGTGATCCTGGGGTTCACCACGCTCCTTTGCCTCCTCGCCGCCCGCTATCTCATGCCGCGTGAGACGCCCTGACAGGGACTTCAATTCTATAGCGCGGGGTATGAAGCCGTCTAAACCGGATGGTGCTCACCGGAATCAATCTTCCAGCATGTGCCCCAGGGGTTGAAGGGCTTCGACCCGGTCGCAGATGATCTTGGTGATAGCCAGCATCGGTACCGCAAGGATCGCACCTGGCACTGCCCACATCCAATACCAGAACACCAGGGCCAGGATGACCCCGACTGGGTTGAGGGTAAATCGCCGGGCCAGCAGCATCGGTGTCACGATCTCCCCCTCGATCACATGAATGACGAGATAGAGCGCTGCCGGCAGCACAGCAATCCAATTGTTATCAAAGCTGATGAAACCGACCAGCAGGAAGATACCGATGCCGACCAAAGGTCCGAGGATAGGGACAAAATTAAGTGCCAAGGCGAGCACGCCCCAGAGCAGCGGATCGCTCATGCCGCAGAAATACATGGCGACAGCGACCATCGCGCCGACGACGATGTTCATCACGGCCACAGTTACCAGATAGGCCGAGACATCGTTCTCGATCTGCTGGCAAATATCAATGAGCTGACGCTTCTGGCGAAAAGTTGGCAGCAATTCGACCAGTCGCCGCAGGAAGGTATCTCCGGCGACCAGCAGGAAGAAGAGAACGAGTACGGTTGTGAACAGGCCGTCGGTGATGGCGCGCAACCCCTCGATCACAGCGCCGACTAGGTCAAAATGCTGGACGGCGACGGTCGTGCTTCCACCGTTGGTCGCCCGTTCCGCATGGCGGACCAGGCGCTGTACGAAGTCGATCGGTTCGCGCAGCAGGCTGAGGCGTTCCGTCAGCATACTGACTGCATCGGGCAATTTAGAGACCCAATCGCCAGCCGATTCACTGAGGGGAATCCAGGCAATCGTTGCCAGCGCCGCCAGAACGGAAATCGTGATCATTGCCGCGATGACGCGTGGCAGGTGCGCATTTAAGCACAGCCGATAGACGGGCTGCAGCAGCAGGCGCAACACAAAAGCAACAATGACAGGCAGCACCACTGCCCGCGCGACATAGAGGGCCTAAAGACCGGCGAGGATGGCGAGGCAGACCGTGGCGACTGCCACGACGTTGAGACGCGACTCATTAACCGGTCCGGCTTCGACGATTGGCCCATCGGGCGGCGTAGTCTGCGGCAACGGCGCGGCCTGGGGTGTGTTCATGGTCAGTTCGTCATTTGAAATTGTGCCGACATAAAACAACGATCTGTGACAAATGTTCCTGTACTTGCCCCGTGCCTTTCCTACGCTGCGGAACTCTGTCCGCTTTTCATCGTTGAGACTGCATCCGAATTCCCGACACACGGGTCGGAGGGAATGAATTCGTGCCTTATGACAGCGCTTTTGCGCTGTCCCGGCAGGTATAGAAGTTGGAGGCAGAATGACGAAAATTCGCGTAGCTGGAACTTTTGAGGATGCCACGCTGGATGTCCTGCGCATCCTCGGGGTGACCAATGCGGCCAAGGCCGCAAACCTTTCCCCTAAGACAATTAGGGACTATTCCGACCCTGACCGCGCCGGTCGCCCGACGCTAGCCAAGTCGGTTCTGCTGGACGCGGCCTGTTACGCAAAGGTCGGTCGCGCACCATTCCTGGAGGCCTATACCAAGCAGTTGGCGGAAGCGACCGAACAGACACCGCGCCCGGCAGGGGACGTCCTCTCTGAAGCGCTCGATCTGCCCGGGGCCATTGGCCGGTTGCTGGACGTGGTGCGGAAATCCCGCGCACCGGGGTCACCTTACGGCGTGAAGCTGTCACCCAACGAGGCGTCGGCCATCGTCAAGGAGATCAAGCAGCCGAGGCAGGAATTGGACGACCTCGAGTTCGCAGTAGTTTCCGCAACCAAGGCCAATGGCTAGGCCTGCCGCGCTTAGTATGCACGGAATTCTATCGTCGTCGCCGTGCCCGGTGGGCCGGCGACGTTCACCTTGCCGCCGAGCTGTCTGGCAAAAGCGGTGATCAAGGTTATCCCCATCGTAGCCGTGACGTCGCCCTTGCCCTGTATGTCTGACATTGCACCATCACGCCCGATGCCATCATCTATTATGGTCATCAGGGCATCGCCCTTGCCATCGACACGCATCTTGACGTCAATGCTCCCGATGCGCTGATCGGGGAAAGCGTGCTTGAAGCTGTTGCTGACAATTTCGGTCGTCAGCAACGCGAGCGGAACAGCCCGATCACCGGACATGCGAAGGTCGGGAACGTCGAGGTGCATCGCCACACGTCGCGCCGATACGCCGGAATTGTCTTGTAGCAGGCTGCACAGATTCTGCATGAACGGTGCAAGATCGATTTCCTTGAGGTCTTCGCTTTCATAAAGATGGCGATGAACGAGCGCTAACGCATTGATGCGGATCTGCAGGTCCGAGAAGGCTTGGCGGAACGCGTCGTCGCGGCGCTGCCGCGCGTAGAGGTTGAGCAGGCTGGTGACAACCTGCAGATTGTTCTTAACCCTGTGATGAATTTCGCGCAGCATCAGCTGCTTCTGCGCCAGGGATTCGCGGAGGTCAGCTTCGCGGTGCTCGAGGCGCACAGCCATCGATTTCAGGTTCTCACCCAGCTGCGCGATCTCAATCGGTGCACCGCGCAGTTCCGACCCCGTGTCAAGCTTTCCGAGTGCCATGTCATTGGCGGCTCCGGCGAGCTTTTCGGTCCATTTCGTGACGAGCAGGCGGGCGCCGAACAATGCGGTCATCATGCCGGCGACGGAGACGAGGCAAAGAACGCCGATCTGAATCATCAGGTCGCGCAAGAGCGGGTCAATGACACTGGCGCGCGGCACGCTGAGGAGCACGAAGAGGCTGCTATTGCCGAGGGCGTTCGCCGCATAGAAACGCCGCTGACCGTCGGCCCCCAAGGCGTCGAGCTGGCGTACACCCCCGGAAACAACCTGTTGGATCTCCATTTCGCCAGGAAGTGAGCTTGCCGTATCGCTGTCGCTGCCTTCCGATCCGACCAGCACCTTGCCATGGCGATCAAGCAGCGCCACTTGGGCGATGCCGGGCAAGCCTGGCTCCTGGCCGATAGCGGAAAGCCAGTTCAGCCGGATCCCAAGGGCAAGCGCGCCTTTGAGCACCCCGTCGGTATCGAACATCGGCGCGGCGAAGGCGATGATCGGTTCCTGCAGTGATGGCGACATCAAATATCCACTGATCGTGGGTGCGCCAGTAGCGAGGATGATGTTGAACCACTCCCGGTGCGCCACATTCGTCAAGTGTTTGCTCGCATCCCATTGGCAAATGGCGTTACCTTTGAGGTCGAAGAGAACTGCCGTGCCATAGGGAGGGTAGGGTTCTACAGCGCGATAGAAGGCATCGTCGCAAAGCTTACGGATGCGGGTGTCGTCGTTGCCGCGCAGGACGGAAAGCACGTGTTCATCTCGGGAGAGATTCTGCGTGATCTGCTGGGATTGCCACAGCAGATTGCTTTCGTAGTTCGAGGCAAGGGTCGCAAAGCGCAAGGTGGCTTCGCGGGCGGCGCTCACCTGACCCCGGAAATTGTCGACTGCCGCCCAGACGCCAAAAGCGCTCGGCACGACCAGGACGATCGCGAAGAGCAGGATCAGGCGGTGCCGCAGCGGCTGGAAAAATGTCCGGATCATGGATATTCCGCTGCGTGAGGTCCGTACCGACAGCACATGTCTTGCATTCCTTCGCCGCTGCTGAAAACGACCGCCTGTCGGTGAGGCCAGCTGCGGGTGATCGGCCGATGCGGTTGCAGTTGCCTCAATATCGAGAAGGGACGGCCGCGCGGGTCGGGATCAGACCGCGACGCGCTTTGCGTGGCCGGTGCTGGTAAAGGATAGTGCCTGGGAAATGGTCACCTTGAGTGTATCGGGTTCGAACGGTTTGGTGACGAGATAGGTCGGTTCCGGCCTCTCACCGGTAAGCAAGCGTTCCGGATAGGCCGTCACGAAGATAACCGGCACAGAGGACATGCGCAGAATCTCAGTAACTGCCGTGATACCGGAACCACCAGCGCCCAGATCGATATCGGCCAGAACAAGGCCGGGCTGCGTTCTGGTGAAGATCGCCACGGCCTCGGTCTGGCTGGCGGCGACGCCGACGACCCGATGGCCGAGATCTGTGACCAGACTGGCAATGTCGAGCGCAATGACTGGTTCGTCCTCGATCACCAGGATCGACGTCGCGATCTGCTGGTTGACGGTCGACCAGGCGTCAACAAGCAGGGCTTCCGCTTCGGCCAGCGGGATATCGAGGATCATGGCAGAATCCGCGATCGAGAAACCTTCCAGCGATGTAAGCAGGAGAATCTGGCGTTCCGATGCGGGGAGCGCCTGCAATCTGGCTTCGACGGAAAGATCGACCAGATCGGCGGTCTCGATGCTCGGTTCGATATTGCGGTTGGAAACAGTGTGGAACAGCTTGAAAAGGCCAAGCTTCACGTCAGACCCTGCCGGCAATAGGTCAGGTTCAGCAAGAAGCGCCTCAAGGGAGACACGGACATATAGATCGCCGGATTCCTGAGATCCCATGAGCGCGCGAGCATAGCGCCGGACATATTTTAGATTGTGGACGATTTCATCGGAATTGGCCCGCACGTTGCCACCCCTCGGCTTTGATTGTTCGGAACCAGCCACTTGCTTGTCAGCCCGTCGCCGGCATTTTTTAGATAAGTAAGGAACCGTTTCACCCGATTTGGGTTCCCATAGCCGAGAGAAAAATCCAGCGCTGAGGGTCTAAGTCACTGACCTAAAAGTAGAAGCTGGGGCAGCCCGCAACTCGATGGCGTCATCGGGGGCTACTTCGACCGGGAGCCTTACTGGGCATCCGGGAGTTGTGGTGACGGAATAGAAGGCAGTTAGCGATCGTGAAATCACATAAGAGTGATCAAGATATGAATGCACCAGAAAGATCTGGCGACGGCAAGTCCAATGCCGGCCAGCTCGAACCGAGCGACATTGCCTCGCTGCGAAGTTCGGTGAACGGCGCTTCGTCGAATGGGAACAGTGCACATCAGGTGCGACCGGTGCAGACCCTGGATCGCTGGTTCGACGATCAACTGAATAGATTGTTCAATGATGTCAGCAGTGAGCCATTGCCGCCGGATCTGGCGAAGCTGATCGGGCAATTGAAGAAGCGAAGCGACAGATAACACCGTCTGCCGGAACTCAGGTCGCGTCACTCGAGGCGGCATTCGCGCCGCCGGGTTGACCCGCAGCAGGAACTGCGGTTCAGGCCAGGCGTTTGGATGAAATGAAAGAAATGCGAATGGAAATGCAGGTGCCGGAACAGACAAGAAGCGACGTCGAGGCGATGCTGCTGGCAGTAATCCCACATTTACGCGCCTTTGCGCGCTCGCTCACGCGCAATCGCGACCAGGCTGATGATTTGACCCATGACGCTGTCGTGCGCGCCTTGGCGGCGATCAATCAGTTCACGCCGGGCACAAATTTCAAGGCGTGGATGTTCACCATCCTGCGCAATCTCTATTACAATGAATGTCGCAAGCGCTGGATCAAGTCGACATCGATCGACGAAATGGCTGGTGACGAACCCTCGATCGGCCCAACGCAGGAGGCCAATCTCGAGTTCAATGACTTCCGTCGAGCCTTCTGGCAGTTGAACGCCGATCAGCGCGAAGTGTTGATCCTGGTCGGTGCCAGCGGCTTTAGTTATGAGGAAGCAGCCGAGGTTTGCAATTGCCGCGTTGGCACGGTGAAAAGCCGTGTTTCGCGCGCGCGCACAGAGCTGAAACAGATTCTGGAGCAGGGAAACCTCTTGGGGCAGCGCAGTGATAGTGCGCCGGAACAGCTGGACGGGTTGGAAGACTTCCTGGCAAATGAGTCCGGTCAGGTTCAGTCCGCCGTATTTAAGACATCAAGATCGGGGAAATGACTCATGAAACCAATATCAATCGTCGGCCTGCTATTGGTCGTTGTCGGCATCGCCGCCCTTGCGATTGGCCGCTTCTCCTACACTACGGAAGAGAAAGTGCTGGAGGTCGGCCCTCTGGTTGCGACCGCCGATCAGGAGCATACTGTTCACATCCCGGACATTGCCGGAATTCTTGCCATCGTCGCGGGTGTTGCTTTGGTGGTGGCTGGCCGTCGCCGCGCCTAGCGCAGTTCCTGCGTGTCTGACGAAGGGTCGATGCTGTGCGGAAAGACCAGTAAAGACCTGAAACCGTTAGCGTCGCTGTTCTGTTCAATCTGCGCGCCTAGGCCGCGCGCCATGGCATCCACAATGCGTGAGCCGACGCCGGTGCTTTCAATCGATGACGCTAATTTTTGGCTGGCGGCGTGACCCACACCATCATCCTCAACCGCCAGCATCAATTCGGACGCCGAAACGGGCGCAAGCTTGACGCGAATGGCACCACCCGCAGCTGGATAGGCGTATTTTAGCGAATTGGTGACCAACTCTGTGACGATGATGCCTACCGAAATGGCACGGTCGGTACTGAGTTTTACATCTTCAATGTCGATCGAGATCCGGCACCCGCGATCGCGCGCTGCCATTCCCTGATCTTCCAGCAGTTTAGCGAGATAAGGCTGCATCTGGACATGCTGGACATCGTCTGAGGTGTAGAGACGCTGATGCACTTGAGCAACTGCAACCACACGTTCTGCAGCTTGGCGCAGCACCTCCTTGGCCTCGGTGTCACGCGTGGCGGACGCCTGCAGCCGGATCATCGAAGTGATAAGCTGCAGTGAATTGCCGATACGGTGGTTCATTTCGTGCAGCAAGACGGCTTGCTTGGTCGTGAGCTTTTCCAGGCGCTCATTGGCGGCCAGCATTTCCGCCTCAGCTGTTTCCTTGGCGCGACGCAGATGCGACTGGGTCATGGCGGTGCCGATCGCCTTGCGCAGTAATGCCAGGAATGAACCCTGGACATCCTTGACGACGAAGTCGCTGGCACCGTTCCGCAGTGCCGCCACGGCGATGTTGATATCTTCGCTGCCGGTGACGTAGATGACGGCTGGCGGGCTGGGCAGTCGACCAAGTGCGGCCAAGATATCGAGTCCGCTCTCACCCGGCATGAAATGATCGAGGCCGACGACCTCGAAATTGCCTTCCGCCGCAAGGCGCAAGCCGTCAACGCCGCTATGAGCGACAGTGACATCGATGTCGTGCCGCGCGAGATCCTTCGCTACCAGACGGCCGAGGCCCTGATCGTCATCAATATAGAGCAGATGTGGCTTCGTTGGCATGGATCTGGTGGGCCTAAGCGGGAGGAAGTTCGATAATAGCGAAGAAGAGGCCTAGTTGCCGCACGGAATTGGCGAACGCCTCATATTCCAGTGGCTTCTTTACATATGCGCTGCAGCCGAGATCGTAGCATTTCTGAATCTCGACCTTGTCGTCGGTAGTCGTGAGAACGATGATGGGGATCCGCTTGGTGCGCTCGTCGCCCTTGACCTTGGCCAGAATATCAAGCCCGCTCATATCCGGTAGATTGAGGTCCAGCAGGACGAGGATCTTGCGGTCGCCGCCTTCGCGCCCGAGCCGACCCTCGCGCTCGATATAGGACAATGCGTCCTTGCCCAGGGTAAAGGGGATGATTTCGTTGGTGATGCCGGCACGGCGAATGTTCTTTTCGATGAGACGCGCATGACCGTCATCGTCCTCAATCATAACGATGCTGATGGGGGCGGTATTCATGTTCATGTATTGGCTCCTTCGCGTCGCTCGACAAAGCGACCGTTCATCTCATGCCCACGCAGATCGCTCTGGGGCAGAAAGACAGAAAAGACGCTGCCGCGGCCGAGTTCCGAACGGCAGGAAATTTTGCCGCCCAGCCGGCGGATGAGCACTTTGAGATGTGCCAAGCCGATACCTTCCCCCGGCCGATCCTGCTTGCCGCCACGCCGGAACAGATCGAACACGCGGCTTTGATCCTCGGCAGCGATCCCGCGTCCATTATCCTCGATCTCATAGATGACACCACGTGGTAGGGAACGGCCACGGATCTCAATCCGGCCGAGGCGGCTTTCTTCAAGATATTTCACCGCATTGTCGAGCAGATTCCCGAAGATCTGTTCGATTGCCAGCCGGTCACCGACCATGTCAGGCAGTGGATCAATGACGATCTCCGAACCGGTCTCCGTGGTGCGGTGTTTCAGCGTGTCGGCGATTTCGCTGACCAGTGCATTCATGTCGAGCCACTCAAATCTGAACTGGCGTTGACCGGAGCGGGCCAGCTTGAGCACGGCGCTGATGAGCCTATCCATCTTGGTCGTGGATTGCTGGATGAAGGCAAGCGCTTCGCCGAAGTCGCGATCGATAGCCTCGATCGGGCGCGGGTGCTCGGCATCGGGTGATGCCGCTTCTACTTTCAAGCCGAGCAGGTGTGCGGTTTCGGCGCGAATCGCGGCCAATTCGGAGGCAAAGCCCATGATGTTGACCAAAGGCGAGCGCAAATCGTGACTGATGATGTAGGCAAACTTCTGGATCTCATCATTGGCTTCCTGGAGATCGGCCGTGCGCGCATTGACACGCTCTTCGAGAAATTCATTGGCCTTCTGCAGCGTCTGCTGGGTTTCCTGCAGGCCGCGGGTATGGCGGATGCCACTCAGTACGGCGAGCGTCGAAACGAGCAGCACGAGGAGTGCTGCGCCAACTTGAACGGCAAACAGCCAGTTGCTATTTCGATACCAGGCATCAATGCGGATCTCGGTCTGTCGCCCGGCTTCATTCCAGAGCGCTGCGATGCTGGCGCGGACCTGGTCCATCAGGCTCTTGCCTGCATTGGTCCTGACCACAGCCAAAGCCTCAGCCCGCTTGCCGCTGTCGAACAGGGTGAGGACCCTTGCCAGTTCGGTGAGCTTGGCGCCGACCAGGGCGCGCAAGTTCAAGACCTCCCGGCCCTGGATGAGATCCTCTTTGGTGGCTTCGGTCAACGTTTCCAGCACCGGGCCGATCTTGGTGATGCTGTCGTCGTAGAGATGAAGATATTCGGCGTTGGCGGTGAGCAGATAGCCGCGCTGGCTGGTTTCGGCCCGCTGTACCAGAATCATCAGCCGTGCCACATCGTTGGCGACGCGCTGTCCACGCAACATGTCGGCACCAGCCGTGCGGTTGTCGATGGTGAGAAGTGCCGCCACGACTGCCACCAGCGCTACCAGGCAGGCAGCACTGACGAGGACGAGCAACTGATTGAAAGGCTGCCCTTTGCCAGTCAATTGCAGGCGCCTCAGAAATCCAGACAATGTCGTGCCACTCATCTCCTGTGCCAAGCGCATCAATCGCGTCTCCGTCTTGCGGCGCCCGACTACCTGTGACGTCAGAATGGTGAAGAAAGGTGATGAACCATCGCGGCCGAAAGGCGGCGCGAGAACCGGCGGTATAGTGGCCATGCCTCTTTTTCGCGTCAAGCAGACCTGGCGACAAAATCCCCGACAAAGCTGCCAAGGCACGGCTCCATCGGATGAAGGGCCGGAACTGCTACGGGAAAGGCGGGTTGATTGCAGGTGATGGCAGCAATTACTGCTCAAGTCGGTTAGCCGGTACCAGAGAATGGAGTTGAAGAATGCTTGGAACGATCCTGCTTGTATTGTTGATCCTGATGCTCCTTGGCGCCATTCCCGCCTGGCCGCACAGCCGAGGCTGGGGCTATGCGCCGAGTGGCATCGTTGTCGTGCTGCTGATCGTGCTGGTCCTGGCACTCTCGACCGGCCATATCTAAGGCGACGCCTTGCCGGTCCGACAAAGGGGGCGGCCGGCGTGGTTCAGTTCATGAAATAGGCGCCGACTACGGCGAGTGCCAAGAGCGTGAGGCCGAAGGAGATGAAGAGCACATTGCGCACGCGGCCGCTGATGGCACCCGCACGTGCCTTCTCCGATGAAATATGCTGCTGATCGCGCGACATGTCAGGTGATCTCTCTCAGATCACGCGTCTGGCAAGTTGCGCTCGCGCGGCCAGTGCGTTGGCGACATGGGGGTAAATGGGCGCCTGGATTGGCGGTGCCGGCGGATTGACTGGCTGTTGGATGGATCTCTGCGCCATGGCGACTCCTTCTCATCACGGAAAGGCATCGCAGACAGAACCCCGGGGCGGCGCGGAAGTTTCCGCGCATCGTTTCAGGCGGAGTTGGCAGCGCGCCGCACTGCCGGCGCAAGCAGATCGGCCGAGAAGCGCCGGCAGGTGCCACTGTAGAGGAGACCCAGCAATGGCAAGATACCGCCTTCAGCCGCACCCTCCTGCGCCACATTGTCTTTGGCAACATGGCGCTTGATGCCGGATTCGCTGCCGGCCGGCGCCAAGGTGAAGCTATCGTCGCCCGCTTCCTGCAGAAGATCGGCGCCATAGAGAAATTCGCAAGGAAGCATGGCAGCGAGGAATTTGAATTTTCCGTCGCGCACGCCGCCTTTAAGCAGCGAGCAATGGTAGCTCGCATCGCCCCGGCCAAGCGCCAGGGGTGCGATGTTTGGGGCACTCATGTGAAAGACACCGAGCAACCGACCCTTCCCGAGATCGAGCTGCAGGCGGTGGCGAGCGATGTCGATGGCGCTGAAAGCGAAACGACGGTTGTGGAATTCAACCAATGGGGCATCAGGTGCGGCGGCGAAGATCGCCTGCACGTCGATGACGCCCGCTTCGGCGAAATGGTCGGGATCCACAGCCGGTGGCAGGGCGCCCACTGGCCGCTCCTGCGCCAAGGCTGCAACCAGCCCCTCAGCCGCGAGATCGGCCACGAGTGCCGTCGAAATCGGCCGGGCATAATGGCCCTGGTCGACATAGAAAGCCGGGTCGGTCACCACCTGCCGCCCATAGCGCCGCATGAGGCCGCGCGAGATGTCGACCTCGGCAGTGCCGTACCAATCGGAAAGATAGTGGATGCCGGCATCGATTGCCGGCACGCTGGTGAGCCACGAGCCGTTGCGGGCGCCGAGGATCAGGGTGCAGATCTTGAGCTGTGGGTTGCGCGTCAGGGCATAGCGCAGGATGCCCTCATAGATGCGCGCCCAATGCCGGAACTGCCGTCGCTCATCGCCATAGATGAAGGCGTCATTGAGGGCATATTCGATGATCAGCACGTCCGAGCGGTCAAGCGCGTCGCTGGTCTTGAGACGGAACAGGCCGTAGGCGGAGGTCGTGCCGCCTACGGCCAGATTCTCGACGATGTCCAGCTTGAAGCCCTGACGCTGCATTGCCTCCAGCATCTGGCTGAGATAGCCCGGCTCCATCACCGTGTTGGAACCGCCGATGATGGTGGCGCGCAGCGTCTTCATGGTCAGGCCGCCATCAACATGGCCTGGTAGTTCTCCGTCATAGAGAGGCCGGCCTCGGTGAGATGACGATGGAAGTTCCTGAGGCGCAGGCGATACGTATCGAGGAAGGCGTTGATGCGCTCCTCCGACATGAATTCCGCCATGAAGGCCTCGATCCCCATGGTGCAGGCCTTGTCGACGGTGGTGTGCGGTACGCCGAAGAATTCAGAAAGTTCCTTGACGCGCAGATCCTTGAACAGGATCGCCGTCGGCAGGCCCACCTGCAGGGCCGCGACACCGCCGTGGAATCGATCACCGATGAAGACATCGTGCCAACCGTAGCACTGGCGCCAGGCGTCCACGCTGTCGAAATAGAAATACTTGTCGAATGGTGCCTGGGTCCCGATCGCCTCATTGACTAGTGGCTCCATGACACCGTGAAGCATCTGGTTGCGCGCGTCGTCGAAGAAGTGCCGTCCCTGCAACTCTTCCTTGAACTGGAAAATCTCATCCTGGAAGACATAGGAGCATTTCTGGTCCTTGAAGAAATTGGCAAGCTGTTTGCCACGCACCGACTTCTTCTGCAGATAGCCGGCGGTAACGAAGCGGTAGTCCTCGGGCTTGCGCGTCGGCGCCTTGATGCCAAGGATATTTTCCGGATAGAGCATCATGCTGGGGCAGCCAAGAGCCGTCGGGTTCTTGAAGCCCATCTTCTTCAGCCAGGTTTCAGTCTGCGTGCCGCGCACACCGAAGACCAGCGCCCGCTCATCGATCCAGCGCAGCAGGTCGACCGTCGCCGGTTCCAGGCTGGAGAGGTCCTCCATCTCATTCTGCATGCCCATGCCGAGCACGATCACCGGAATCTTTATCTGTTCCAGCACTTTGAGCAGCGACACATGGTTGAGGTTGGGACGGATTTCATTCGCCATGGGCAGGACCAGGGCATCGAAATTGTTGTTGAGCAGATCCATGGCCTCTTTCGAGCCCTTATAGGCGTCGTAGAGGACGTGGACACTCAGCATGCAGCTGTAGTTGCGGTCATAGTCAAAAATGCGGCAGGAACCTTCGCCGATGAGCATGTTGCCCTTGTTCGAGGTCAGGTAGAAGTTGCGCGACATCGTGCTGAAGGTCGTGCTGTTGGAACGCGGCAGCCCCTCGGAGAAAGGCATGCCGGGATGGTAACGGTAGCGTGTGTCAGCCGGCTGGCGGCCAAAGCAGAGTCTCTTCATCACGTTAATCCTTCTCCCGAACGAGTTGAATTTGCCTGAAAGCCCGGCTCAGGGTGCCGCATTCTGGTCGGAAAGCAGTGTGGTAAGCGCCGTCGGCCGGCCGCAGCGTTGAAGGGCGAAGCCCTTGTCTTCGCTCCAGTCGTAATAGAGGGCCAGCGGAACGGTCGTCGCCGTCCTGCGCAGGTGATCCAGAAGCGGCCGCAGCAGGGCAATGCGCTCCGAATCATCGTCGCCACATTCCGCCTGCGGCAACGCGCTGCCGAATTCGGTGATCCAGCAGGGGCGCCGCGCAAAGGTGGCGCCACCACAATCATCGAGCTGCGCATCGATCATAGCGAGACGATCAGCCGATTTATTGGCGCTTCGCAACGGTTCGTATAGATGGATGCCGACCGCATCGGTTATGTTGAAGATGCCGCGCTGACTGAAGGCGCGGTAGACCAGAGCCGGCGCTACGTAGGTGGTACCGCTCTGCCGGATGAAACCTGCGTTGATGTCGGCCAGCCCCGCGCTCACCAGCTTGACGTCGGACAGCGTCGGCCGCCGGCCGAGGGCCGCTTCAGCCCGTTTGAGGACGGCGTGGTAGCGCGCGAGGCCATCTGCAAAGCGATCTTTCACGTCCTTCGGCCAATCCTTGTCCTCGCTGATGACGTGGCCGCCCTTGGCGAAGGGCAGGTCACCATTATAGCCGGACCAATTGAGCTCGTTGCCAAGTTCCAGGCCGATCAACGGTATCTGCTGGTCGACGGCGAAGTCGAGCAAGGCGGCCAGTCGCGCGTCGAAACGACTCAGGTCGATCTGGGAGAGGCCATAGGCTGGAAAGAAACGCTCTTGCCGGGGGCGCGGCTTAGCACCGGCCTCGGCTATCGCCCCATCGATGAGCGGTATGGTGAGCACAACCTTCAACCCGGCTTCCTTGGCCGAAACGAGGGTGGCATAGCTGCGGGGCAGGGGCTCCTTCAAGCCAATGCGAACGATTCCGAACCCGGCCGTCTGGATGGCGTTGAAGGTTGCGACGACCTTCGCCGGCTCTTCCCAGGCAATATTGGCCGTGGCGATGCCAATCGACAGGGGTGGCGCTTCGGCACCGCTGGCGCGCGCGGAAGTGCCCAGGCCGAGACCGAGGAGAAGTAGGAGCGCCGCGGAGAGGCTGCGCTGAAAAGGGTTGCCGCCGCTCATCTACCCGGACTCGAGGTTACGGTTCGGCGTAGCTCGATTTCCTCCGACCTGAAGGGAAACCAAGCCTCAAGCCGGTCGATGAGCGGCGACAGGTTTTCGGCCCAGGTCCTGGCTGCCATCGCGTCAGCAGCCTTGGTCGAGAGCCGATTGAGGAGGTGAGGTTCGCCGAGCAAGCGCTCAAGCGCAGTCACCAGTTCTTGTGCGACGGCATTGTCGTCTTCGGCCTGAATCAGCAGACCGTCGACATCATGTTCAACAAGTTCACCCACCGCACCGACGGCAGTGACGACGGGCACGCAGCCGACGCGCTGGGCTTCGAGAATGGTAAGCGGCGCACCCTCCCAACGCGACGTGAGGAGGAGCACATCCGCCTCGGCGAACGCATCGGTGAGGCCCTTGGTGGAATAGATCGCCGGTTCCAGCCCAATGCCAAGGCCGCCAAACCGCTCGGTCCATGAACTTTGGCCCTGTTCATTGAGGACTTCGCTGCCGATGAGGCGAATGTCGATCGGCAGGCTGCGACGCTTGATGAGGCGGGCTGCGGCGTAAAGCCGTTCGATACCCTTTTGCGAATCAAGACGCCCCAGAAACAAGGCCTTAAGACGATCTGGAACGCCGCGCCGTTGACGCTGGCGCAGAATCGTTCGTACCTCGGCATCGCGCAATTCGAAGCTGGGCGCATTGCGGATATGCATCAGCTTGGCGCTCGGCACACCCATACCATGGAACCAGTCTACCATCTGCTCTGAGCAGGTGAGAATCAGGTCGTAGATATGCTCATAGGCGAGCGCGATATAAGGATGGCCGGCGGCGCGGCCCGAGCGGGTACGGTCGAGCACATGCACATGGTCGAGGATCTTGACGCCACGCCGGCGCAATTCACCCAAGATGGCATTCACGGGGGCGACCTGGCAATTGACCACCACATCGAGGCCGGCGAGCAGCCCCATGAGCCGTTCGACGCGCGCCCCTTCATCCTGGGCCATCATGAGATCATGGCCGGCAAACTGATGCGCGCCACCCCAGAGGGGATAGTCATCCATCAGGAAATTAATGCTGGCGAAATCTCCCGGCTCGAACACCAATTCGCAGGCCGATTTGCCGAGCACATAGAGATGCGTTTCATAGCCCAGGCGGGTCAGTTCCCGTGCCATGGCATAGGCAACCTTCTCGACACCGCCAAAGGAGGCGATGGGCAGCAGGAAGCCGATGCGCGGTGCCTGCGCCTTGGCAGCGATGCGCGACAGAATTGGCGAGGCGCCGAGGGCTTCGCGCAGCAGGCGGTAATGCGTCTTGATTGCCGGGAAATACCCGCCCCGCCAGGTCCAGCGCGCATTGGTGACGCGGCGATAGGCGGAATCACGAAAGACGCCTAAGGTCGAGAGCAGGCCGTTGGTAGCGGACAACACGGTCCGGTCGAGATCGAAGGCCTTGAAGGGGCCGCGTACCACCAACTCGACCGTATCCGGTGAGGGGCGGCGGCCGCGGATCGAGCCAATCCACTCTTCCGAGATGTCGTCGACGCAGGCCTTGAAGATGTCAACCGAGCACATCCAGGCCAGGGGCTTCTTGGCCATGTAGTCAGGCGAGCCCGCCTCGATCTGCCGGAGTTCTATCCGTCCGGGGTCATGTTCAAGGCGGATGGCGACCAGATGGTGCTTCTCGGCCAGCCGTTCGGCATGCCACAACACGTTGTGCAGCACGCCGATCTTGCGCATCGCCTCGAGATGGGCTGGTGCAATCCACAGCATGAAGGGCGGAATGCCGTGGGCATCAGGCTCGGCGAGTGCCGCCCAATAGCGATCTATATAGGTCTCGAGGTCGATCTTGGCATGGGCCGCGGTGGGGTCGGTGAACAGCGAGACTGCGTAGGTACCGGTGGCAATCGCAGCAAATCGCGGACTTTCCTCATGTTCCCACCGCATCAGCGTATCGGGTTGGAAGAGCTTTTTATGCTTCTCGCGGATATACGACATGATCGCCGCTTTGGTGCGATGCGAGTCCCGCAGCATGCTCTCGGCGCGCTGGCGATAGTCGAAACCGAAGAAGGGATAATTGGCGCCCTGGAACCCGTGCGAGATGCATTGCAACCAGAATTCCCAATCCTCAAAACCTGCCTTCATTGTCTCGTCAAAGCGGATGCCGGCATCGAAGACACGACGCGAAACCATGCTGCCCGCTTCGCAGATGTTGTCGAAGGTGAGGTGCAGCAGGCGCGAATAGGGTGCCTGATAGCTGCCGTTCCAGCCGATGCCGAACTTGTCGATGTTCGGATAAACCCAGGCGATCTCCGGTCGACTTTGCAGGAAGTCGAACACATCCTGCATGGCTGGCGGAGTGATGCGATTGTCGGCATCGAGGAAGTAGATCGCTTCCAATTCGGGGAACAGTTCGAAGGCTAAATCGACACCATAATTGCGCGCCGAACTCAGTCCACCATTGGGCTTGCGCACGTAGAAGACATTGTCATGCGCGGTCGCATAGGTGGTCCCAATGATCTCCGTCTCGGGGAACGGGCAACCGTCATCGACAATGATGATGGCCATGTCGAAGCCGGCTTGCTGCGCCAAGGCGGATTCGACCGCTTCGGTCATCAGCACTGAATGCTTGTAGACAGGAATGACGATCGCAAGTCGCGGTGCGAATGCGGGGTCCTCGATCCGGCTCGGCAATGTCTCGGTGCCGGCTTCGTTGGCCGGTCGGCTGAGTTTGCGCGATCGCATATGGTTACCCCTGCACCAACGCGTGAATATTGAGGAAGCGGGCCCAGGCAAAGTCGTGGTTGCCGGGTTCCACCATGCGCGTCACCAGATAAAGATCGCTGGCTTCGTGCGCCGGAGCATCAAGA
The DNA here is from genome assembly GCF_041906375.1 of Dongia sp. GTDB lineage: Bacteria > Pseudomonadota > Alphaproteobacteria > Dongiales > Dongiaceae > Dongia. Next base: position 620,502 of record NZ_JAYRJJ010000001.1, read on the forward strand.
TAGAGGCTGCCAAAGCGCGGTTGCTTGGCGGGAACACGAATCCAGCCTGAGAAGCCTTCGCCTGCCTGCGGGTCCGTGGCGCCGGCCAGAAGGTCGACGATGCGACCCTCGTCACGACCTACCACCAGGGCGAATTCGACATCCCGCGCCTTTTCGTGCGCCACGAGCAGGTTGGCTGAGACACGCAAGGCGCCGATGGGGCACCCGCCGGCGATCTTGGCTATCGTGCTGCCAAAAGCCGGCGGGTGGCAGGAGACAATACGCTCGCCTTCTAGATAGCTCACGCCATCGAAACCGGCAGACTCAGTATCGAGATGAGCTTGCCGGGTGTGGCTGAGGAGGTCCTGGTCCAATGTTACTTCGCGCAGGCCTGGTTCGGATTTGTCCTGCGAGGCACGGGCAGCGAAGGTGCCTGGATTGGGTGGCACGACGCCGGGTAGGCCGACATAGACCTGAAGCGCCAGGCTGGAGCTGGAAATGGATTGCCGCAGATCGGCGTCCTGCAGGCGGAAGAGCGCCAGCGGCTGGGCATTGCCGAGGGAGAAGGACGGCAGGTCGGATTTCTGCCCTTCAACCGAGACGACGAGGCGCAAAGTCCGCCGCAAGCCTGCGATCGTCTTCTGTAACGACAGGGTCATCCAGCCGGTGTTGAGTTCCGCTACTGGTACCGACCAGGTCTCAATGATGCGACCGTCTTCGACCGATTGCAGGGTTGCCCGCAAGGTGGACTCGCTGCCGGGTGCTGCCTTGGCAACATGCAATGCCACGGCGCTGACACCGACACTGGCTACCGGCAGGATTTGGCTGATGCTGCCGTTGCTGGCCGTCGCCAACACATTGGGCTCGGTATCGTCGTCGACGGGCGGGTTGATGAAGGCGAGGTCGAAGGGCTGCAAACCGGCCCGGTCGATAAAGGCTTCAAGAGCCGCGAAGCGATTCTGCAACTCCTCATTGGCCTGACGCGCATCTGCCAGTTGCCGGAACAGGGAGGTCGTCAGTTCAGCATTCTTCTGCGCCGAGGCCTGGGCGTTCGCCAAGATGCTGGCGGCAAAGGCCGCGGTGTCTTCGGGGCCCATCAATTGGGGGGCGGGCAGCGCATTGTTGCGGCGCTTGCCCAGCCATTCGCCGGTACGATCGACAAGTTCACGGTCGCTCTGGTCGAAAGCGATGATGGCCGCAAGCAGCAACGGCGCTTCGATCAGGCGTTGGTCCTGACCATGCTGATCGCGCACCAGCAGATGATCGTCGGCCACGCGCTTGATGCGCAGCAGGGTATAGCTGTCGCCGGCCAGGGCGCGGATGCTCTCGCCGGGTTGGCCACTGAACAGGATCGCCGGCCGGCGCACATAGCCCCGCTTGGCCTTGTCGAGAATGTGGATGTCCTGATGTCGTGCGGTGGCAGCACTGATCACGCGCGCGCCCTTTCCATCTGGTGGCCGGTCCAATCTTGCGCTGCAATATTACCAAGAGCGCGAAGTCGTATCAAGAAATGCATAAATAAAAATACTCTCACGCTGAGGTGATTATTTTCTAAAATCAAATACAAATGAAATAATGTCAGTAGTGCGAAAGTAATTATGAATCGCTTTCATTTGAATTGGATTGACTCTATCTTCCGCGTGCGCCGACCACGCGCAACGGGACCGGACTTGCTTCAATCTCGAGGTCAGCCAGCAGCGTTTTCAAGTAGCGGCCATAGGGGCTGACCGGCGCCCCGGCGGCGAGGCGGGCAAAGGCATCGGCCGTGATGAAACCTTGGGCCAAGGCAATCTCTTCAAGGCAGGCAATCTTGATGCCCTGGCGCGTTTCCAATGCGCAGACGAATTGCGTAGCAGCCATCAGCGTCTCCGGCGTGCCTGTATCCAGCCAGGCAAAGCCCCGGCCCAGGCGCTCGACGGTGAGGGAGCCTTCTTTCAGGTAGCGCGCATTGAGGTCGCTGATCTCCAGTTCGCCGCGCGCTGAGGGGACGAGGTCGGCGGCGATCTCGCTGGCGCGGCCGTCATAGAAATAGAGACCGGTTACCGCCCAGTTGGATGCAGGATGGCGTGGTTTTTCGACAATCGACAGTGGGCGCTGTTCGGCATCAAGTTCGACGACGCCATAGCGCTGCGGATCATCGACCCGGCAGGCAAAAATATGTGCGCCTTCCGTCAGCTCGGCCGCGTGAACGAGGCGGCGGCTGAGGCCGCTTCCGAAGAACAGGTTGTCACCGAGGACAAGCGCTGCCGGTTCGCCGGCTAGGAAGTCCCGGCCGATCAAAAAGGCCTGCGCGATGCCGTCGGGACTGGGTTGGACCGCATAGCTGATGTTGAGCCCCCAGCGGGAACCGTCGCCGAACAGTTCGACATATCGCTCGACATCGCGCGGGGTTGAAATGAGCAGGATGTCGCGGATACCGGCCAGCATCAGGGTCGCGACTGGATAATAGATCATCGGCTTATCGTAGATCGGCAAGAGCTGCTTGGTGACAGCCGCCGTCATCGGATAGAGCCGCGATCCGCTGCCGCCGGCAAGAACAATGCCTTTCATGCTGCGATCCTTCCCTGGCCCAATTGCGCCATGAGACCGGGGAGAGTCGCCTGCCAATCAGGCACGGTATAGCCCAGTGACGCGGCAAGGCTGCAGTCAAGTGCGCTGTAACGGGGGCGAGGAGCCGGGCGGCCGAGATCTACGAGGCGTGCCGGCAGCAGATCCGGTAGTTGCGTCCGACCGGATTCGTGCAGGACGCCGAGAATGGCGGCAGTGAAGCTGTACCAGCTCACGGCTGGCTGGCCGGCCATGTGCAGAATGCGTGGCAGGGCGCGACCGTCGATCATGTCGATCGCCATCTCCTGCAAAGTGACGGCGAGATCCGCCGCCGGCGTCGGCGTACTGATCTGATCTGTGACCATGCGAATTGGCTGAATACCGCGGGCAAGAGTAAGCACGGTCTTCAGCATGTTGTGGCCATGGCGGCCGAAGAGACCGGCGCTGCGCAGGATGAGCGTCGGCGTTGTGGCTGCCAATAGTGCCATTTCGCCGGCTCGCTTGCTCTGACCATAGATCGAGGTCGGGGCGACCGCATCGTCTTCGCGGTACGGCGAATCTCTGATACCGGCGAAGACATAGTCAGTTGACAGGTGGAGGTGAGGAATACGGAGACGTGCCGTGACTTGCCCAAGGAGCGCAGGCACCTCGGCATTGAGCAGGGTCGCCAGCACCCGCTCCGTCTCTGCCTTGTCGACGGCGGTATAGGCAGCCGTGTTGATGATCGCCACAGGCCGCAAGCTTTCAAGCTGGGCCCGGATGTCATCTGCATCGAACAGATTGATCTCGCCACGCCCCAGAAAGTGGGGATGCAGATCGTCCGGCCAGGCAAGCTCAGCGAGCTCGCGGGCGAGCTGACCGTTGCGGCCGATGATGACGATACGGCGGCTCAATCTCTCAGCCATGGGCCTGCCGGCGCAGGTTGGCGCGGTTGCCCACCTCGGGCCGGGCCACGGGTGGCAGGCACCAGTCGACCGGTGTCAGGTCGCGCAGGCGCGGCAGCAGCGCATCTTTCTCGGAGACGAGGATCTCGGCCGCCGTGAAGGGCCAGTCGATGCCGAGATCTGGATCGTCCCAGGCAATGCCGCCTTCGGCCTTGGGAGCGTAAGGAGCCGACACCTTGTAATGCACCAGCGTCTCCGGCTGCAGCGAGCAGAAGCCATGAGCGAAGCCCACCGGCACGAAAAGATGCTGGCCGCTGGAAGCGGAAAGATGCACTGCAGTGGGGTGACCGAAGCTCGGCGAACCCGAGCGAAGATCGACGATGACGTCGAGGATGGCGCCGGCCAGTACCGTCACCAGCTTGGCCTGCGCAAAAGGTGGCCGCTGGAAATGGAGGCCGCGCACTACGGCCGCCTGACTGGTGAGCGACACATTGTCCTGGCAGAAATCCGGCAGGGCCGCCGCATCGGCCTGCGGGTGACGGCGGTGCAGCTCCATGAACCAGCCGCGCGCGTCGCTGAAGCGACGACCTTCGATCAACTGTACACCATCCGGCAGCGCTGTCGTGACGGGATCATACGGCAAGGCGCACCTCCGCATTGGCATTGGCGATCACGGCGGCACTAGCATGCCAGCGCCAGGCGCTGGCGACGATTTCGTCAAGGGCTGATTGGGTAGCGCTCCAACCGAGCACCTCGCGGGCGCGGCGCGGATCGGCAAAAAGCGCAGGCGGGTCGCCCGCACGGCGTGGAGCCAATTGCTGCGGAACCGCATGGCCGGCCTCGGCCGCTACGGCGCTGATGACCTGGCGCACCGAATAGGGGCGGCCGGTGCCCAGATTGAAGGCATGGAAACCATCCTGGCACTCGAGGAACTCGACCGCACGGACATGGGCGCCGGCGAGATCGTTCACATGCACATAGTCGCGCTCGCAGGTCCCGTCGGCGGTCGGGTAATCCGTGCCGAATATCTGAACCGGGCCACGCTCGCCGCGCGCTGCGGCGATGACCAGAGGAATGAGATGTGTTTCCGGCTCATGCGCCTCGCCGATCCCGTCCGCATTGGCCGCGCCAGCAGCGTTGAAATAGCGGAGTGCAGTCGCGCGCAACCCATAAGCGGCAGCGAAGTCTTTGAGGATCGTCTCCACCATCAGCTTCGAGCGGCCGTAGGTGTTGATCGGCAGCTGCGCGGTATCTTCCGCGATCGGCCAACTCTCCGGCTCGCCATAGGTGGCGCAGGTGCTGGAGAAGATGAAGCGATTGACCCCGCCGGCCTGCATCGCCTGCAGCAGTGACAGGGTGCCGGAAACATTGTTCCCGTAATAGCGTGACGGATGCGCACCCGATTCACCGACCAAGGAAAGGGCCGCGAAATGCATGACAGCGACGGGCTTGTAGCGCTCGATAAGGGATGCCACGCGAGCGCTGTCAGCGATGTCGCCGATCTCCAGCGGACCCCATTTTACGGCCCAGCGATGGCCGGTCGAAAGATTGTCGAGCGTGACGGGAAGATAGCCGCTCTTGGCGAGCATGCGGCAGGCATGAGAACCCACATATCCGGCACCGCCGGTCACAAGCACAGGACGCATCAGGATCCTCATATCGCTGTTGACGCGCCAGAAGGTAGCAAAGGAAAAGTAGTTAGGCACTATTTACAATATTCATAAAGACCAACCCAATATACTTCTCGAGAGACTTGCAAGAAGATGTGCGTTGCGCGATCTATGTGCGTCATCGAACCGTCGCATCCAGCGAGGCCGTGTCCGTGAACTTCCTCTTCGTGCATCGCGATTTCCCCGGCCAGTTCGGCGCTCTTGCCGAGCGGCTCGCGCAATCGACGCATCATCGTGTTGTCTTCACAACTTCTGCCGAGGCAACGTCATCGACGATCGATGTGCGGCGCTATCGTCCCAAACGCGCAGCATCGGCAGGCACGCATCATTATCTGCAAGGGTTTGAAGCCGGCGTGCTGAATGGTCAGGCAGTCTATGAAATCTGTCACAAGCTGCGGGCGGAAGCTTTCATGCCGGATGTGATTTTCGCACATTGTGGCTGGGGAGTCGGCCTCTATCTGCGCGAAGCGTTTCCGACCTCAAGGCTCATCGGATACTTCGAGTGGTACTATCACGCGCACGGCAGTGACGCGGACTATTTCGATCCGGAGGCGATGACGCCGGACAACGCCTGCCGCATCCGTACCCTCAATGCGCCGCTCCTGATGATGCTGGAGGATGTCGATCTAGGCCTTGTACCAACGGCATTTCAGCGCGAGACCTTTCCCGCAAACTACCAACACAAATTGCGCACGCTGCACGATGGTGTTGATACGGACTACTTCGTGGCCAATCCGCAGGCATCACGGCGTTTTGGGAACGTCGATCTTGGCGATGTTAATCGTTTGGTAACCTACGCGACGCGCGGCATGGAACCCTATCGTGGCTTTCCGCAATTCATGCAGGCGGTTGATGCGCTCCTACGTACAGATAAAGAGGTGCATGTCGCGATCGCCGGATCCGACCAATCCTACTATTCGAAGCCGCTGCCAAGTGGCGACACCTATAAGAGCCGGAGTCTGCGTGAATTGTCGAAACTCGATCTTGCGCGTGTGCATTTCCTTGGGCCTCTGCCACGCGACGACTATCGCCGGCTGCTGCAGATATCCGATCTCCACGTCTATCTAACAGTGCCCTTCGTCCCCTCCTGGTCGCTGGTCGAAGCGATGGCCTGCGGCTGCCATATCGTGGCCTCAGACGTAAAACCGACCCGCGAGATCCTGGGTGACGAACAAGCGGCAAGATTTGCCGATCATCGCGATGTCGCTGCATTGGAAAAAGTACTGCACGACGCTCTCTCGGCAACCGATGAGTCCTCTGAGTTGCGCCGGCATGCCAGAAAGCGCGCTGAAACGGGCTTTTCTCTGAAATCTCTGTTGCCGCAATGGGAGGAAATTGCAATCGGCGCGCGTGGAAACTCGCCGCGCTGACTGCCACTAAAATATAAGATTGGAGAATTACATCGGCGCAAATATCTATAATAGTTTTATAACAATAGAAATGTTGCGGACCTCGTCGCGACCTGTTCAATTACCCGCGGTTTCGGCACCACGACCATCATTCCAAGCGACGAGGAGAGACACGATGGCGACAATTCCGGGCGGTGATTTCGCCGACCGTCTTGTCGGCACCAGCCACGGGGACGTTATCCTGGGCGGCGGCGGTGACGACGCGATCAGCGGCGGTGGCGGCAGGGATTTCATCGATGGCGGCAGTGGCCATGATTGGATCAATGGCGGCGCCGGTTCCGACTTCATCAACGGCGGTGCGGGTTCCGACCATATTTTGGGCGGTTCCGGCCACGACGTGGTGTTTGGCGGTGGGGATGCCGACTACATCAACGGCGGTTCCGGCGAAGACACGATCTTCGGCCAGGGGGGCAATGACTGGATCAATGGCGGCAGCGGCGACGACAATCTGTTCGGCGGTGACGGCAAGGATGACCTCACTGGCGGCAACGGCGACGACAAGCTGTTCGGCGGCCAGGGCGACGATGCTCTGCGCGGCGGCAATGGCGACGATCGTCTTGAAGGCGATGCCGGCAACGACAATCTGAGCGGCGGTAACGGCGACGATCTGCTGAAGGGCGGCGCCGGCAATGACAGCCTCGACGGTGGCAAGGGTGACGATCATCTCCTTGGCGGCGACGGCAGCGATCGTCTCACCGGCGGCAATGGGGATGACATCCTCGACGGCGGCAAGGGCGACGACTTCCTGCGCGGCGGTGCGGGCGACGATACCTTCGTCTTCCACGGCGGCGGTGGTCAGGATGTCATCATGGACTTCGAGGAGGGCGAAGACATCCTCCATGTCTCGAAGAACATCAATGGCCACCACTTCGATGATGCTGGCGATGTCGCGTCGCTTGCACATGAAGACGGCGGCAATACGGTGATCGACTTTGGCGGCGGCGACCAGGTGACCCTGGTTGGTGTCAAGGTGGCCGATGTCCAGGCCAACCCGAGCGCCTTCTTCGTCATCAGCTGATAAGTGATGGCGTCGGGTCCGGCCGCGCGCGGCTGAGGATCCGACGCCATTTTCTTGTGCGAACGACTGGAAAAGCATGCTGTCCCAGCCCATCGATCAGGTCATCGAAAAGATTGCTGATCCGCGCGCGGATATCGAGGCGGCCGGCGAGTCGCTGCTTTGTTGCGATATGCCGGGCGGCTTGCGTCTGGTGATGGGCGAACACGCAGCCGGCCTTACCGCACAACGCGGCGGCAAGATGCTGCCGCCGCCCATGATCAAGGTGGCCTTGCCCTTGATCCATGGCGCCAACCGCCAGCTCATCATTTTCCGGGCCGATGCGGTGGCAGAGCAGCCGATAGATCTGGTCGACCGCGACGGCGAAATCGTCCGGCGTGCCGAAGCGAAAGACTTCATGCATCTGGATCGTGCCGCGTTGGCGCAAGGGCTCGATGCCACCGGCAAGCTGCGCCTGGCACGGCAGATGCTGGATGTGTGCCGTGACCTCTTCCAACTGAAGCATGACGTGGCCTATGGCCGCTTCTGTCGCACCCTGCTGACGGAGCTTGACGGCAATGCCTCCGTTGCAAGGGCCGAGGCCGTCGTCAGCCAACGCTTCGCTCTGTTGAGTGCGGCCGTTCCCGCGCATTTCGGCGAGGTGACCGACCTTTTCATCGTCGGCGAGCGCGGCATCGCCAGCGCCCTCCACAAGCCATTGCGGATCGGCAAGGGCAAGAGCCTCCTTCTGCTCGAGCGCGCCCATTTGCGGGCGGGGTGTTTGCTGGTGATCCTCGGTGCCCAGGGTTTCACGACGATGCGCGTCGCCAATCTGCCGCAGACGCCATTCCTCACTTGGCTCCAGGCCAATAAGCCGATCGCGGCTGCGACACGCGGGTTCATTTTGCGCTGCGTGGCAGAGACGGCCGCCGACGACAGCTCGGCCGCGGCGCTGCTGCGCGAATTGGAGCTGTTTCAGCCGGCGGCGCGGCGTAACCTCACCGACAAGCGGACGCCGGTGGGGGCCGGGGTCGATCTGCTGGTCAGCGATGGCAAAGGCGGCGTCTTCATCAAGGGCTGGGTGCGCGACCCGCACCAGCTGGTGGCGGCAGCGCATTTGCAAGCGGTCGGCATGACTCCGCAGCGCCTTGACGAAACATGGCTGCGTTTCCCACGGCCGGACATCGACAAGCATTATGACGGCCGTCCTCTGACCTGGGGATTCGCCGCCTTCCTCCCGAATGCCGGTGCCTTGCGTGGGCAGGCGAAGCTCGAACTACAATTGGGCTCCGGTGCGACCTTGGAAATCCTTGCCCGCACGGCCCTGGGCACGCCGGCGCAATTGCGTGACGCTGTCCTGGGTGGCGTGCCGCCGGAAAGCCTGACGACCGAAGCGATCGCTAAAGTGATTGCGCCCGCGGCTGTGCCGCTGCACCAAATGCATCTGGCGAGCCGCCAGGCACCGGATATGGTGCAATTGGGAACAGCCGTGGCAACGCCGCGCTATTCGATCATCATTCCCCTCTACCGCAATCTCGATTATCTGCGCTTCCAGCTGGGTGCTTTCGCCATCGATCCGGTGATGGCGGAAAGCGAGATCATCTTCGTGCTCGATTCGCCGGAACAACGGGCGGAGCTGGTGCATTTCCTGAGCGGCCTGCATCAGCTCTATGCGTTGCCGCTGACCATCCTCATCATGTCCGGCAATTTCGGCTATGCCGCCGCCAACAATGCGGCAGCGAATATCGCGCGCGGCAAATTCCTGCTGCTGCTCAATTCGGATGTCGTACCGGAAGGTACCGGCTGGCTCGAACGCCTGGCGGCACCTCTCCTGCGCAGCAAGAAGGTCGTGGCAGCCGGTGCGCGCCTGCTTTTTGACGATCATTCTTTGCAGCATGCCGGCATGCGCTTTGCTCGCGATGCCGGCGGTCATTGGCTCAACCTGCATTATTTCAAAGGCGCACCGCGTGAATTCGCGCCGGCGCTGGAAACCCGCGCCGTGCCGGCCGTGACGGGCGCCGCCCTGCTCGTGCGGCGCGAGGCCTTCCTCGAGGTGGACGGCTTTACCGAAGACTATATCATCGGCGATTACGAAGATTCCGATCTCTGTCTCAAACTGCGCCGGTCCGGCGGCGATATCTTTTACTGCCCAGAGGCGGTGCTGTTCCATTTCGAACGGAAGTCGATCAATCGCCATCCCGGTTACCAGCGCTCAGTTGCCGGACTTTATAACCGGTGGCTGGCCGGCGAACGCTGGAACGAGGCGATGCTGGACCTGATGAATCGCTTTGGCGCCACGGCCGGCGAGGTGGCGTGATGAATGCCCTGACGCGCACGCCCGCAGCGGATGCTGCCGAAATCGACGAGGCGGTCTTCGCCAGCCTCCTCAAATCGATCCGGCGCAATCGCTTCCTGCCGATACCACCGCAAGAACGCAATTTCGTTGGCGATGGCGACTTTCTGGCCATCGGCTGCGAGTTTCTGCGGCATTTTGTCGAATTGGGCGGATTGCGCCCGCAAGACAGGGTGCTGGAAATCGGCTGCGGCATCGGCCGCATGGCGCTGCCCCTCACGCAATATCTCGAGGCGCCGGCCGGTCACTATAGCGGTTTCGACGTGGTTGCCGCCGGCATCGACTGGTGCAAGCAGAACATCGAACCGGCCTACGCAAATTTCGAGTTCCAGCATCTCGACTTCAACAATCAGCTCTACAACCCCGAAGGGCGCTTGAACGAGCAGGGCACATTGCCCTTTGCCGATGCAAGTGTGGACTTCCTCTTCATGACCTCGGTCGTGACTCATCTCGATCCCGCCTACACGACCTTCTATCTGCGCGAAGCAGCGCGTCTTCTGCGACCGGGCGGTCGCCTGTTCGTGACGGCCTTTGTCCTCGACGCCGCCAATCGTTCGCTAGTCGACGCGAAGAAGGCCCGCCCCGCCTTCATTCTGGAAGGCGACGGCCCCGACTATATCGCTGACCGTGCGCATCCGATGGCGGCGGTAGCCTTCGACTCCGACTGGCTGCTGGCGACTGCGCGGACACAAGGCCTGCAGTTGCAGCGCCCCATCGCCTTCGGCCATTGGAGCGGGCGTGTCGCCGAGAACTTCCAGGACATCTGCGTCTTTCAGCACGCCAAGCCGAGGTAAGGATGAAGAAGCTCAAGGTGCTGCATCTCTGTCACAACCATCCGGCTCTGCATCCGGGCGGAACGGAGATATTCGCCCTCGATCTGCACCGGGCCTTGAAGGAAAGCAACGAGGTCAATGGCCTCTTCATCGGCTGTGTCGATGAGAACCATCGGCGGCAGCGGCCCGGGACGGTATTCCAGGGCATCGGTCCCAATGCCGATGAAATGCTGATGTGGACGGGTCATTTCGACAATTTCTACCTGTCGCAGATCGACCTCCACGGCATCGTGCCGGAACTGACCGATCTCCTCAACACGGTGAAGCCGGATATCGTCCATTTCCACCATATCCTTTTGATGGGCGTTGAAATTCTGTTCCTGGTGCGCCGCGTCTTGCCCAAGGCGAAGATCGTTCTTTCCCTGCACGACTACTATGCGATCTGTGCGCATGACGGGCAGATGGTGACGACAACCGAGCGCCGGCCCTGCCAGCAGGCATCGCCCGATGCCTGCCATCGCTGCTTTCCGCAGCTGGAACCGGAGCATTTCGTCCTGCGCGAGCGGCACATCAAGACGCATTTCTCCGTGGTGGACCGCTTCCTGTCGCCGAGCTACTTCCTGCGCCGGCGTTTCATCAATTGGGGATTGGCAGCCGATCGCATTGAGGTCCTGCGCAATGCGCGGCCCGATCCGGAAATTTCTCCGCATCGTCAGCTGAGGGACGGAGAAGGGCGGAATCATTTTGCCTATTTCGGGAATCTTAACCCTAACAAAGGCATCCTGGTCCTTCTCGACGCGGCGCGGATTCTCAATCAGCGTCGCCCCGGTTCGTTCCGAGTGGAAATTCATGGCGGTGCGCCGTTCCAGAGCGATGCCTTCAAGGCAGATCTCGCGGCGGCGCTTGCCAAGGTCGAGGGCTTCGTGCATTGGCACGGCGCTTATCAGGCCACGGAGATGGCGGGCCTCATGCGCGACGTCGACTGGGTCGTGACGCCATCGATCTGGTGGGAAAATGCCCCTCTCGTCATTGATGAGGCCTTTGCGCAACGACGGCCGGTCATTGCCAGCGACATGGGTGGGATGGCCGAATCGGTGCGACACGAAGTTGATGGCCTGACCTTCCGCCCGGCCGATGCAGCGGCACTGGCTGACACGATGGAGCGGGCGCTGACCGAGCCGAGATTGTGGGAACGTCTGGTAGAAGGGATCCCGCAGCGTCGGACACTGGAAGCCTGCGCGGCAGATCATCTGGCGCTCTATCGCAATCTGTTGGCGGGCGAACGGTCGAATGCCGGGCGCGCCACGCGGACAAAGGTCAAGGCGGAAGGTGCCAGGTCCGCCAAGTTGGAAGGAATGACGACACATGTCAGCTAATGCGGATGCCGTGTCTAAACTCGATCTTGGCGCCGCTGCGCCCGCCAATGGTGCGGCGCACATCCAGGGTTATATCGACGCGATCGAGCCGGACCGGGTCTTCGGCTGGGCCTGGAACACGACCGACCCATCGGAGCGGCTGCATATCGAAATCCGCCAAGGTGACCAGTTGATCGTGCGTCAGGAGGCGAATCTTCCCCGTCCGGATCTGGTTGCCAATGGCATCGGTGATGGTCGCTATGCGTTCGTGGCCAACATTCCCGCCATCGGCGAGATCGACCGCGCGTCACCGATCACGGTGCTGGCCATCACCGGCGATGGTGCGGCCGGCATTGAACTGAAGCGGCAATCGGCCGGCCCGGCCCCGGCGGGTGCCGTCAGTGCCGTGGTGCTGGGGGAGATCCGCGCCCGTGACCAGCGCCTGCAGGGCCAGATCAAGCAATTGGTGTCGGTTGCCAAGGAACGCGGTGGCCTCGACCAGAGCCTTAATGAACGCGTGGCGCAGTCCCTGGAGAAGCTCGACGAGGCGCTCCCAGAGATCGATCACCGCCTTGCCGCGATGGAAGTCTTTCAGCTGCGGATCGACACGTTGCTGCAGGGCTATGACCGGCGCTTGGCCGCCGTCGAACACAAATCGCATCACCGTAAACCGCTGCTGCTCTGGGTCTGGGCCGGCGTGTCGACGGCTGTTGCCTTGGCCTTCATCGGGCAGCAGATCATGCGGAGTCTCTAGGAAATGGCTGTTAGCAAGGCCAAGGCCGGTTTGCACAACAATCCCTTCGAGATGGCCATACGCGCCTTGCGCGGTGGCCTCGCCTTTGTGGGATTCCTGACGCTCTTTATCTGCGTTTGCCAGCTGATCGTGCCGCTGTTCATGGTACAGGTCTATGACCGCGTGCTGGGCAGCCGCAGCCTCGACACCCTCGCGGCGCTGATCATCGTCGCTGCCGGCGGACTCGTTCTGCTGGGGGCCCTCGAATATATCCGCAGCCGGGTCTATCACATTCTCGGTGACCGTTTGGCGCGGCGTCTGAATTCGGCGACCCTGGAAGCCGCCGTTGCCGACAACCTCGACGGTCGCAACAATCATCCGGGCCAGGCGCTGCGTGATCTCAACGATCTGCGGCAATTCCTGACCAGTTCGGCCATCAGCGTGCCGTTCGAGGCGATGTTCGTGCCGCTGTTCCTGGCTGTGCTCTTCATGCTGCATTGGGTCTACGGCGTCATCGCGATTGCGGCGGCCGGCATGCTGGTGACACTCAGCCTGTTGATGGAAATGGTGGCACGCCGGCCGCTGGCCGAAGCCAATGAAGCCTCGGTCAAGAGCACCGCCCAGACTGCCGCCGCCTTGCGCAATGCCGAAGTGATCCAGGCGATGGGCATGCTGCCGGCCATCGCCCGGCGCTGGGAGCATGCGCAATACAAGGTCCTGCAGGGCCTCGACGAGGGCAACCGGCGCTCGCGCGCCATGTCGGCGCTCTCCAAGACGTTGCGCTACATGCTGCAGATCGTGATGATGTCGTCGGGCGCCATTCTGGTCATCGAACGCATGGCGTCGCCAGGCACGATGGTCGCTGCTTCCATCATCATGGGGCGTATGCTGCTGCCATTCGACCATCTGATCGAAGGTTGGCGGCAATGGATCTTCGCGCGCGGCGCCTATACGCGCCTCAAGGACCTCATCGGCCGGGTCGATCATCGCCCCGCAGGCATGGCGCTCAGCCATGCGGAAGGGCGGCTGGTGGTCGATCGCCTCGGCTTCATCCCCCCGGGATCGGACCGCGCGGTGTTGCGCAACATCACCTTCTCGCTGGAACCCGGCGAAGTGCTGGGTGTCATCGGACCCTCGGCTGCCGGCAAATCGACCCTGGCACGTCTGCTGGTCGGCGTGTGGAAGCCGACGCAGGGCGCCGTCTATCTCGACGGGCAGAATGTCGTCAATTGGGAGCGGGCCTCTTTCGGTGCCGCCGTCGGCTATTTGCCGCAATCGGTATCGCTGCTCGAGGGGACTGTGCGCGAGAATATCGCGCATATGGGTGAATCGGATCCGTCACGGGTCGTCGCTGCCGCCAGGCGCGCGGACGTCCACGAGACCATCGGCACCTTGCCGCATGGCTACGATACCGAAATCGGCGAGCAGGGCTTCTCCTTGAGCGGCGGCCAGCGGCAGCGTATTGGCCTGGCCCGCGCCCTGTTCGGCGATCCGGCCTTCATCGTGCTCGACGAGCCCAATGCCAATCTCGACCAGACCGGTGAACAGGCGCTGATGAATGCGCTGGCAGCGGCCAAGGCCGATGGCACCACGATCGTGCTCATCACGCACCGGCCCTCGATCGTGGGCATCTGCGACAAGCTGCTGGTGCTACGCGACGGCGGCATGGCGCAATTCGGACCGCGCGCAGACGTGCTGCGCTCGGTGACGGCGTCCGGCAAGGCCGAGGGCGCCCTCGCGCAGCCGGGCAACGGAACAGGCGGCATAGCCAGGTTGGTGAAATCATGAGCGTGATCGATCTAGGCCATCCGGGCCTCACCTATCCGGAACCTTCTTTGCGCCGCTATGTGATGTTCGGCCTCGCGGTCGTCTTCATTGGCTTTGGCGGTTTCCTGCTCTGGGGACTGCTTGCCTCGTTGGACCGTGCGGCGATTGCCGACGGCACGGTGGTGGTCGACAGCAATAAGAAATCGGTGCAGCACCTCGAAGGCGGCATCGTCAAGGAATTGCTGGTGCGCGACGGCGATCTGGTGAAGGCGGGCGACGTGCTGCTGCGCCTTGACGCGACCCAGGTCCAGGCGCAGATCAGCCAGCTGCATATGGAGCATTATTCGCGCCTTGCCCGCATCGCACGCCTGACGGCGGAGCAGGAAGGGGCCCGCGACATCACCTATCCGGCCGAACTCCTGGCAGCCTCTGCCGAACCGGCGGTCAAGGTGCTGATGGCCTCGCAGAAGGCACTACTCGATGCGCGCATGTCGGCCTATGAGGAAGGCGTCGGCATGCGCCAGAAAAAGATCGGCGAGACGGAGAACGAAATTGCCGGCCTGAAGAGCCAGATCGGCGCCACGCAGGAAATGCTGGCTATCAACGAGAAACAGTTGGTCAGCATTCGCGAGCTCTATAAGAAGGGCCTCACTGAAATCCCGCGCCTGCGTGGCCTGGAAAGTGCGTCGGCGGAACTGGGCGGTCGCATCGGCGAATTGAAGTCGAACATCGCCCGCAGCGCCGAAACCATCGCCGGCATGCGCATCGAGATCGAAAATCTGCGGTCGACCCGCGCCACCGAGGTCAATGCCGAACTGCAGCAGGTGTTGATGGAAGGCAGTGACTATGAGGGCCGCCTCGCCGGCCTCAAGGACATTCTGAGCCGCCTCGATCTCCGCGCGCCGCAGGGCGGTCGCATCGTCAATTCGCAGGTCTTCGGCCCCGGCGCCGTCATCGTCCCCGGCAAACCGGTGCTCGACATCGTGCCGCAGGACGACCAACTGGTGGTCGAGGCTAAGGTGAAGACCGAGGATATCGACTCTGTTCATGCCGGCCTGCCGGCCGAAGTGCGGTTGCTGGCCTATAAGCAGCGCCGCGTGCCAGCCATCGACGGCGAAGTCGTCACCGTTTCCGCCGACCGCGTGGTCGAGGAACGCTCGGGCGTGGCCTATTATATTGCGCGTGTAAAACTGGATCTGAGTTCTTTGCCGCCCGGCATGAATGTAACCCCCTATCCGGGCATGCCGGCCGAGGTGCTGATCGCCACCGGCCCGCGCCGCGCCATCGATTACTTCACCTCGCCGCTCACCGATACCTGGAACCGCGCTTTCCGCGAGGAATAGCAAGGATTCAGTACCTACTGGCGCAGCGATGCTGCCAACGGTATGAAGTCGTCCATCACGAGGTGATGGAAGCTGCATGACCGCTCATATCCTGCAATCCCGCAAAGGGCACTCTCTCCGGGGCCTGCTGTTCTGCCTTAGCCTGCTGGTGGCGAGTTGCGGCGCCGACACGGCTCTGGTGGACTTTGCGACACTTGAGCGCGCGACAACGCCCAATGATGCGCTGGCATGTCCGCCGGGTCTCTGTTCGGCCAGGACCGACTTCATCACCGAGGTCGTGCCGCAATCTGCGCAGGAACTGGCGGCGAAGGTCACGGCGACCTTGCTGGCGGAGCCGCGCACGGAACTGATGATGCAGGATGCCGACAGCCAGCGCTTCGTCTTCGTGCAGCGCTCGCGCCTGTTCCGTTTCCCCGATACGGTCAATGTCGCGATCATGGTGGTCGATGACAGTCATGCCACGCTGGCGATCTACAGCCACTCGAATTATGGCTATGGCGATCTTGGCGTGAACCGCACGCGGGTCGAGGATTGGCTGGCCAAGATCGGCGTTTCGGTGCGCGCGACGCCATGAGCGCGCTGCCGGCAGGTACGGCGCGCTTTGAGGACCTGGCCCAGGCGGGCATGCTGTCGACGCGGACCCTCTTCAGTTATTGGCGCCAGACCAGCCGCGACGGCATTCCCCTGCAGCGCCATGAAATCGACCCCGCCGCCTTGCGCGACATCCTGCCTTTCCTGCTGCTGGGCGATATCGAGACGGAGCCATTCCGCGTCCTCTTTCGCCTGGTCGGCACCGGTGTCGCCGATTTCAGCCGGCAGGATTTCAGCGGAAAATATCTCGACGAGCTGGTCTACAGCGCCCGCGACAGCATCAGCTGGGCCGATTGCTATCGCTATGTGCATGACGAACGCATCGGTGTGATCGGCGTCAACGATCTGCATTTTGCCGACGATCGAATCACCTCTTACGAATTCGCCATCCTGCCGCTGGCCCGAGGCGCCGATCCGGCCGGGTCCTTCATCGCCATCGAGGCCTACGACAATTTCGACCGCCTGAGCATTCCAGACCTGGAGCCTGTTGCCCGCCGGCCATAGCTCACAATCAGTCGATCGCGCGTTCGGCAATCTTCTCCATGAGGTCGCGGGCGAAGCCGTCGCAGCCGCGTTCCATGTCGCGCAGGGCGGGCAGGCGGACGATGTCATGGAAGGCCGCGAAGTTCAGCATCTCGTTCTGCATGGCGCTGGTGTCGCCGCTCTCGCGCAAGCCGGTGTAGAGCCGCCGCAAGGCATAGGCGATGGTATAGGTGGCTGCCACGGGAAAGGCCACGCAGGCATAGCCGATGTCTTCCAACTGCGCTGCCGGCAGCACCGGCGTCTTGCCGCCCTCGACATTGTTGGCCATGCAAGGCGCGGGGATCTCGCTGCAGATGCGGGCCATCTCGTCGGCGGTCAGGGGCGCCTCGACGAAGATGAGATCGGCGCCAGCCTCGCGGTAGATCTGCGCGCGTTCGATCGCGGCCTCCAGCCCCTCGATCGCGCGCGCATCGGTCCGTGCCATGATGACGAGGTCCTGGTCGACCCGTGCGTCAGTGGCGGCTTTCACCTTCGCCACCATTTCAGTGACGGGCACCACGCGCTTGCCGTCCATATGGCCGCAGCGCTTGGGCGCCACCTGGTCCTCGATGAACAGGGCGGCGACGCCGACGCGCTCATAGGCCCGCACTGTGCGGGCGACATTGATCGCCGTGCCATAGCCCGTATCGGCATCAGCGAGGACCGGCAGCGCCGTCGTGTCGCATAGCCGCGCATAGTGATCGGCCATTTCCGCCATGCCCAGCTGCCCGATGTCCGGGGCGCCCAGCAGGCTGGCGGTGGCGGCGTAGCCGCCGGCCGTGAAAGCCTCGAACCCGGCCATTTCGATGAGGCGCACTGACAGGGCGTCATGGGCACCCGGCATCACCAGGATTTCCGGCTGGTCGATCAACTGGCGGAATCGGGTGGTGCGGCGCATATAAGATACCCTCGGCTGGTGCTGCTGCCTCTATCATAGCCTCAACTGCCGAGTCGCAGTGCGAGGCCGGGCTTTTTGGCGTTCGTCGGGAACCTCGGCCGCGTCCAAGACGTTACTACACGGGTATTTTGGCAAATTCCTGTTGAATTCTGCTGCTGGCCGCACGAGACTAGGGCCGGTTTTGCATTCCATGGGCTCAAAAGAGGGATATCAACCATGTCAAAGCGTTTCGCGATCCGCCTGTCGGCGGCAGCCCTGGTGGCGGGGAGTGTTCTGGGTGTTGCCGGCCTTGCCGCCGCTCAGGACCAGACGGCAATCTACAGCCAGTATCATCAGGCGATCCGCGCCGCCGAAGCCTGCCGTGAAATGACGCTGGATCCGGCTACCTGGAGCAAGGTTTCCACCTATATCGACAAGAAGATCAATTACGAGATCCCGGCCGGTGAGCGCCTGACGCTGATCGAAGCCGCCAAGACCGACACCCGCGAGCTGGTGTGGAACAAGGGCTGCGATTCCGACGAAGTGAAGGCGTTGCTCTCGCTCTATGACGCCGAACTCGCCAACCCGGCGATGTAAGGATCTGGTCGGCCACAAGGTCGATCGGCCTGGAACCCCGCTACCGCAAGGTGGCGGGGTTTTTGCTTGAGAATATGGTCTAAGACGTCTGCACAGGGAGAGGGGGAGAGCAGTTCAGTCCTGCTCGATCCCGAAACGTGACGGGCAGTTGCCCTTGGCCGGTCTGGCGGTGTCCAACGATTGCTGGGCGAGCGGTGCCTCGATCCGCCCCGCTTTAACCCTCAACCGGATCTCGCTGAGATAGGCGGCGCCATTCTCGCGCCGGCAGATGAGCTGCAGGGCGCGATCGCTGCCAGTCCCGTATTCGGCAGCGAAGGCCTGCAGCACATCGCGCCGTGCCAGGACCTTGCCGGATCCCTTTGCGATGAAGGCCGCAAGACCGGATCGGGTGGCATCCTCCGCCAGTGATACCGCCGCCTCGAAATAGCGCTCGGCGCCCAGGCCGCTGCAGGTCCCGTGCTTGATCCATTGATGGCGCTCGAGCCGCGATTGAACGCCTGGCATGACATCGGCAAGGCGATCCTGAAGGTCGGTGCCGAGTTCCACCGCGGGCAGCTGTCCCCAATCGGCTCTGTCGGCCGCCATCATGCGTGCCCGGTCGCGTGCCAGGCAGTAATCATCCGCTTCGTCCAAACGCCTGTCGCCATTGCGATCGGCATTGGGCCACAGGCCATGCAGGACCAGGCGATCATTGTCGTCGGCCGCCTGGCATTCTGCTTTGCTGCTGCCGGCATCGCTGGCGCAGAAATCCGCCTGCCAGCTCAGGGCCAGCACATAGCTGGCATTCTCCGCTCGTGCGGCGTTAGCCAGCAACATCCCGCAAAGAAAAACGGCCGCGCGAAGCATCTGTCCGCGGCGGCCGTTGATGGGCAAATGTGTCGGCGCACTTATTTGAACTGCACCTTGGCGATTTCATAGGATTTCGAGCCGCCCGGCGTGGTCACTTCGACCGATTCACCGACCGTCTTGTTGATGAGGGCCCGCGCCAGCGGCGCCGTGATGGACAGGCGGCGCGACTTGATGTCCGCCTCGTCTTCGCCGACGATCTGGTAGACGGCCTTCTCCTCGGTATCCTCGTCGATGAGGGTCACCGTGGCGCCGAACTTGACGGCCTTGCCGGTCAGCTTCGAGACATCGATGATCTCGGCGCGCGAAATCTTGTCCTCGAGTTCCATGACGCGGCCCTCGATGAAGGATTGGCGTTCGCGCGCGGCATGATACTCGGCATTTTCCGACAGATCGCCATGCTCGCGCGCTTCCGCGATGGCACGGATCACCGCCGGCCGCTCGACCGACTTCAACTGCTTCAACTCTTCCTCAAGGCGGGCAAAGCCCTCCTCGGTCATCGGAATCTTCGACATGGGCAATTCCACAGCAAAAAAAGCAAAAGAACCCCTCGGGCGCGGCCCGGTTCCGAAAATCGGCACCTCGTCGCTACCCGGTGAGCCTGACATGTCCAGTGGAACCAGGTCCCTAGAAAACAGCTAGGGCCTACCCTGGTCGGCCGTTAATCTTTAGCGGCCGTTTCTCCGGTTCAGCTCTTAAAGTACGATTGCAGCGGCGCGACTGCAAGCTCCCCGGCAGCCAGGGCGCCCACGGCGTCGACCGCGGCCACAGCCCCCGAAAGGGTCGTGTAATAGGGAATCTGTCCCATCAGGGCCGCCCGGCGCAAGCTGAAACTGTCGCCCACGGCCTTGTTGCCGGCCACCGTGTTGAAGACCAGCTTGATTTCGCCGCGCTGCATCGCCTCGACGATATGGGGCGAACCCTGGTGGACCTTGTTGATGGCCCGCACATTGAGGTTCTGGTTCCTGAGATAGGCCGCCGTGCCCGGTGTCGCACAGATGTCGAAGCCCATATCCAGCAGGCGCTTGGTGGCGGCCACGATGCTGGGCTTGTCCTTGTCTTTGACCGAGATGAAGACGGTGCCGCTCTTGGGCAAATTGAGACCGGCGCCCAGCTGCGCCTTCAGGAAGGCACGGGCGAAGTTGGAATCGAGCCCCATGACCTCACCGGTCGAGCGCATCTCCGGGCCTAAGATGATGTCGACGCCGGGGAAGCGGGCGAAGGGGAAGACGGCTTCCTTTACGGCGACATGATGGCGCAGGCTCGGGTTGAGGTCGAAAGCCTTCAACTTTTCACCCGCCATGACCCGCGCCGCGATTTTGGCGATGGGCAGGCCCGTCGCCTTGGCGACGAAAGGCACTGTGCGGCTGGCGCGCGGATTGACTTCCAGCACATAGATGTCGGCGCCCTTGATGGCGAACTGCACATTCATCAGGCCGACGACACTGAGCCCCTTGGCAAGGCTTTCCGACTGGCGGCGCAGTTCCGCGATCACCTGCAGCGGCAGAGTATGCGGGGGCAGGGCACAGGCGGAATCGCCGGAATGGATACCGGCCTCTTCGATATGTTCCATGATGCCGGCGACATAGACGTCGGTGCCGTCGGCCAGCGCGTCGACATCGACCTCGATCGCGTCTTCGAGATAGGAATCGATCAGCACCGGATTGTCGCCGGAAACCTGCACGGCGGTGCGCATATAGCGGCGCAGCTGGCCGATCTCATGCACGATCTCCATGGCGCGGCCGCCCAGCACATAAGACGGGCGAATGACGACCGGATAGCCGATCTCGCCGGCGATCTTCTCGGCCTCTTCGGTCGAACGGGCGATGCCGTTCTTCGGCTGGCGCAATTTCAACTTGTGCAGCAATTGCTGGAAGCGCTCGCGATCTTCCGCGAGATCGATCGCGTCGGGCGAGGTGCCGAGGATCGGAATATTCGCGGCCTCGAGGGCGGCGGCGAGCTTCAGCGGCGTCTGGCCGCCAAACTGCACGATGCAGCCCAGCAGCTTGCCCTTGCTTTGCTCGACGCGGGCGATCTCGATCACGTCCTCGGCAGTCAGCGGCTCGAAATAGAGCCGGTCCGAGGTGTCGTAATCGGTCGAGACCGTCTCCGGGTTGCAATTGACCATGATGGTCTCGACGCCAGCATCTTTGAGGGCGTAAGCCGCATGGACGCAGCAATAGTCGAACTCGATTCCCTGCCCGATGCGGTTGGGACCGCCGCCCAGGATGATGACCTTGTTGCGTTCGCTGGGCTTGGCTTCCGTCTCGGCCGGCTCGACGCCATCGCCTTCATAGCAGGAATACATATAGGGCGTGTTCGACGCGAATTCGGCGGCGCAGGTGTCGATGCACTTATAGACCGGGTGCAGATCGAGCTTCAGGCGCAACGCCGTCACCTCGGCCGGCTTCTGGCCGACCAGCTGCGCCAGGCGCGCATCGGAGAAGCCAAGCTTCTTCAAGCGCATCAGGCCGGGCTTGGTCCTGGGCAGGCCGTTGGCCTTCACTTGCGCCTCGGTCTTCACCAGCATCTCGATCTGGCGAATGAACCAGGGATCGAATTTCGACGCCTCGTGGATTTCCTCGACGGTGAGGCCATGGCGCAGGGCCTGGGCGATGAGCAGCAGTCGGTCCGGCGTCTGCTTGGCCAACTGCGCCATGATGGTCGGCTTATCGTCGCCATCGAGCGCCACTTCATTGAGCCCGTTGAGGCCCGTCTCCATCGAGCGCAGCGCTTTCTGCAGCGATTCCGCAAAGGACCGGCCGATCGCCATCGCCTCGCCCACCGATTTCATCGACGTGGAGAGGGTCGCCTCGGCGCCGGCAAATTTCTCGAAGGTGAAGCGCGGCATCTTGGTGACCACGTAATCGATGGTCGGCTCGAAGGAGGCCGGCGTCACCTTGGTGATGTCGTTCTGCAATTCGTCCAGCGTGTAGCCGACGGCAAGCTTCGCGGCGATCTTGGCAATCGGGAAACCGGTAGCCTTCGAGGCGAGTGCCGACGAGCGCGAGACGCGCGGGTTCATTTCGATGACGACCAGTCGGCCCGTGGTCGGGCTCACGGCGAACTGCACGTTCGATCCGCCGGTATCGACGCCGATCTCGCGCAGCACCGCGATCGAGGCGTTGCGCATGATCTGGTATTCTTTGTCGGTCAGCGTGAGGGCCGGCGCCACGGTGACGGAATCACCGGTGTGCACGCCCATCGGGTCGATATTCTCGATCGAGCAGATGATGATGCAATTGTCCGCCTTGTCGCGGACGACTTCCATCTCATATTCCTTCCAGCCCAGCACCGATTCCTCGACCAGCACCTGGCCGACCGGCGACGCCTTGAGGCCGCCTTCGATGATGCGGATGAATTCCTCGCGCGACTGGGCGATGCCGCCGCCGGTGCCGCCCAGTGTAAAGCTCGGCCGGATGATGGCCGGCAAGCCGACATATTCCAGCGCCTCCAGCGCCTCTTCCATGCTCTCGACCTGACGGCCGCGCGGGCTCTCAAGCCCGATGCGATCCATCGCCTCGCGAAACAGGAAACGGTCTTCGGCCATGTCGATCGCATGCGCATTGGCGCCGATCAATTCGACGCCGAGTTCGACCAGCTTGCCGGATTTGTGCAGCGCCATCGCCGTATTGAGCGCCGTCTGCCCGCCCATGGTCGGCAGCACCGCGTCGGGGCGTTCCTTCTCGATGATCTTCGCCACCACTTCCGGCGTAATCGGCTCGACATAAGTGGCGTCGGCGAGATCCGGATCGGTCATGATCGTGGCAGGGTTCGAGTTCACCAGAATGACCCGGTACCCCTCAGCCCGGAGCGCCTTGCAAGCCTGAGCCCCCGAATAATCGAACTCGCAAGCCTGCCCAATAACAATCGGCCCCGCGCCGATGATGAGGATCGATTTGATATCAGTGCGTTTGGGCATGATGACTCACTTCTTCTTCGCCATGTTCTCGACGAAGCGGTGGAAGAGGTAATGGCTGTCCTGCGGCCCCGGCGAGGCCTCCGGGTGATATTGTACCGAGAAGACCGGCTTCGATTTCAGTGCGAGACCCTCGACGCAATTGTCGAAGAGCGAACGGTGCGTGATCTCGACATCGGCGGGGAGGCTTTCGGCCACCACTTCGAAGCCATGATTCTGGCTGGTGATCTCGACCTTGCCGGTATGCAGATCCTTGACCGGATGATTGGCGCCGCGATGGCCGCGATGCATCTTGTGGGTCTTGCCGCCCAAGGCCAGGGCCAGCATCTGGTGGCCAAGGCAGATGCCGAAGATCGGCAGATCCTTGGCAAGGAGGTCCTTGATCACCGGCACGGCATATTGGCCGGTCGCGGCCGGATCGCCCGGGCCGTTGGAAAGGAAAATACCATCGGGCTTGTGGCGCAGCACATCGTCGGTGCTGGCGGTCGCGGGCACGACGGTGACGTCGCAGCCGGCATCGGCGAGGCAGCGCAGGATGTTATCCTTGGCGCCGTAATCGATGGCGACGACCTTGAACTTCGCGGGCGCCGCCTTCTGATAGCCGCCATTGAGCGCCCAGAGGCCGCCTTCCCAATGATAGGTCTGCCGGCAGGTGACATCCTTGGCGAGATCCATGCCGTCGAGGCCGGGCCAAGCCTTCGCGTGGCTGATCAGCGCCGGGATGTCGAACTGACCGTCCTTGCGGTAGGCGATGACACCATTGGGTGCCCCGGCATCGCGGATGCGGTGGGTGAGGGCGCGGGTGTCGATCCCGGCGATGGCGAAGAGATTGTTGGCCTTCAGCCAGGCATCGAAGCCCTGGGTCGCACGCCAGCTCGACGGCTCGGTGATGTCGAGGTTGAGGATGGCGCCCCGCGCCGCCACGGCGCGCGTTTCCACATCTTCCGGGTTGGCGCCGACATTGCCGATATGGGGGAAGGTGAAGGTGATGATCTGCCCGGCATAGGAGGGATCGGTCATGATCTCCTGATAGCCGGTCATCGAGGTGTTGAAGCAGATCTCGCCCACGGCCTGACCTTCCACGCCCAAGCCTCGGCCCTTCAGCACGGTCCCGTCGGCTAGGACGATCACGGCCGTGGCGATCGGCTGTTCGTCGGAAGCGGGCGCGTGGGCAGATTTGGTCGCGGCGGTCATGCGCGGGCCTTTGCTCTTGGGTCGTGAAAATGGGGGCGGGCCAACCTGGGCAGCCGCTTTGAGCGTCAAGGAGCGCCGGGCGCCGGCCGCAAGTTGGGAGTTTCTAAGCTGAGTGAGCCCCGTCGTCAAGCAGTCGTTGGAAAAGAATAACGAGTATTTTCAATAGTTTGGCGGCTATCA
This sequence comes from Dongia sp., assembly GCF_041906375.1. Classification (GTDB taxonomy): domain Bacteria; phylum Pseudomonadota; class Alphaproteobacteria; order Dongiales; family Dongiaceae; genus Dongia. Next base: position 645,035 of record NZ_JAYRJJ010000001.1, read on the forward strand.
GCCGCATGGACTCGTGGGGGCGAATCCTATATGGTCCGACCTTTCCACAATCTTCAGAATGAACGGATGGCGGCCATGCTGCGGCAGCGGATCAATGATGATGTCAAAACGGCCATGAAGGCCAAGGATGAGGCGCTTTCGGGCCTCCGCCTGATCACCGCCGCCATCAAGGACAAGGACATCGCCGCCCGTCCCGGCAATATGAACGGCATTTCCGACGCCGAGATCATCGACATGCTGCAGAAGATGATCCGCCAGCGCCAGGAAAGCATCGAGATGTACACCAAGGGCAACCGCCCGGAGCTCGCCGCCAAGGAACAGGGCGAGATCGACGTCATCAACCGCTATCTCCCCAAGCAGCTCTCGCAGGCGGAAACCGAAGCGGCCATCGCCGCCATCGTCGCCGAGACGGGCGCCAGCTCGATCAAGGACATGGGCAAGGTGATGGGCCTCCTCAAGGAGCGTTTCGCCGGCCAGTTGGATTTCGGCAAGGTGGGCGCCCTGGTGAAGGCGAAGCTCGGCTAAGGGCTCCCTATACATGGCGCTGCTGCCGCAATTCCTGGAAGAGCTGCGCCGCCGCGTCTCGATCTTCGATGTCGTGGGACGGCGCGTGCGGCTCAACCGGCGCGGCCTGCAGGCAACCGGCCTGTGCCCCTTCCACAACGAAAAAAGCCCGTCCTTTCATGTCTATGAGGGGCCCGATGAGCCGCATTACCATTGCTTCGGCTGCGGTGCCCATGGCGACGTCATCACCTTCGTCATGGAGACGGAGGGGATGCAGTTCCGTGATGCGGTCGAGAAACTGGCCGGGGAAGCCGGTCTAGAGATTCCGCGCGATAATCCAGAAGCCCGCGAACGTGCCGAGCGCCAGGACACATTGGCCGGTGTCATGGAGCTTTCCGCCAAATTCTTCGAATCCCAGTTGGGCGGCAGCGCCGGCCGCGCCGGACTCGATTATTTCCGCCGCCGCGGGTTGACCCCGGAAACGATCAAGCGCTTCCGACTGGGTTTCGCGCCAGATGGCTTCGAGGCCCTGAAGCAGAAGCTCGCCAAGGAAAACATCCCGGAAAGCGTTTCCCTCGAATCCGGCATGCTGGTGAAGAATGAGGAGACGGGCCGGGTCTATGACCGCTTCCGCGGCCGCGTCATGTTTCCGATCATGGACGCCAAGGGCCGCGTCATCGCCTTCGGCGGCCGGGCGCTGGGCGATGAAAAACCCAAATATCTAAACTCCCCGGAAACGCCGCTCTTTCACAAGGGGCGCACCCTCTACAACCTCAACCACGCCCAGAAGCCGGCCCGCGACAAGAACGAGATCATCGTTGTCGAAGGCTATATGGACGTGATCGCCCTGGCTGAAGGCGGCTTTCCTCACGCCGTGGCGCCGCTTGGCACGGCCCTCACCGAGGACCATATCCAGCTCCTCTGGCGCTTTGCCCAGGAGCCGATCCTCTGCTTTGACGGCGATGCGGCCGGTCAGAAGGCCGCGGCGCGCGGGGTGGAGCGGGTGTTGCCGCTGCTGAAACCGGGCCTTTCCCTGCGTTTTGCCTGGCTGCCCCAGGGCCAGGATCCTGACGACCTCATCCGCGGTCCCGCCAACGGCGGCGGTGCCGGTGGTGGGGCGGGGGCGATGCGCCAGGTCCTGGAAAAGGCCCAACCGCTGGTCGACGTGCTCTGGTCCGAGATTCTGGCAGGCCGCACCCTGGATACCCCGGAACGCCGCAGCGGCTTCCGCCGCGACCTTTTAGCCGCCATCAACCGCATCGCCGATAAAGGGGTGCAGGAAGATTACCGCCGGGAAATGTTGGGGCGCCTCGACCAGATGTTCGCCGCCCCCGTCCAGGGCGGTGGTCAGAAAACGGCCGCAACCGGTGGATTCAGGCCGCAACGCTTTGGCCGCTTTGCCAATGTTCGCCAGCCGGGAACGCCCTTCCAGCATCTCGATGGCGGGGGTGAGGCCGCAAGGCGCGGGACCTCGGGCGTCAAGCGGCTGCCATATGAAGTGATGTTGGCCGTCCTTATTAACCATCCCGATCTGCTGCACCGGCACGGAGAAGCGGCGGCGCTGGTGCCGATTCCGGACCGTCAGCTTGACAAGCTGAAGGGGGCCTTGTTAGACCTCGCCTCCCAGTATCCGGACCTTGACGCCAGCGACCTCAGGAACCATTTGATGGAACTAGGTTTCTCCGCAGCGATTGAAGCTCTGGTTCGGCACACGGGAACGATCAGATTTGCCCTTCCTTCAGCCGGGGTTCCCCAGGCCGAGGCGGGGCTTTTGCACGTTATGGCCATTTTGCGCGAAACCGAGATCGCGGTTGAGCTGGAAGCGGCGGCACGGGCCCTGGAGGAAGACATGTCTCAGGAGAACCTCGACCGCTTCCAGGCGGCGCAGCAGCAGAAGCTGGAAGCCGAGAGCCGGCGGCGCGATCTGGACCTCGCCGACACTGAACACTTATTCAAGAATTGAACGGCTATTCAGCCGAGATGACCGATTAGACGCTCAAAAGGGCTCAGGTGAGATTAGATGGCAACCAAACCGACCGCGAAACCCCAGGCCGATGCAAACAAGCCCAAGGAAGAGACTGCCGAAGGTCCGCTGATGGACGGCATGAATGCCGCCGTCCGCAAGATGCTCGCCAAGGCCAAGGAGCGCGGCTACGTCACCTATGACGAGCTCAACGCGGTCCTGCCGCCCGAGCAGATGTCCTCCGAACAGATCGAAGACACGCTGGCCCTCTTGAACGAGATGGGCATCAATGTGGTCGAGAATGACGACAGCGAGGAATCGGAAGACGAACCCAAGGCCGAGGCGGAAGCCGATGGCGAGGAAGAAGGCAAGCCGGCCGGCAATCTGAACGACAGCGATGTCGGCCGCACCGATGATCCGGTGCGCATGTACTTGCGCGAAATGGGCTCGGTCGAACTGCTCTCGCGCGAAGGCGAAATCGCCATCGCCAAGCGCATCGAAGCCGGTCGCGACATGATGATCGGTGGTATCGGCGAAAGCCCGACCACTCATCGCTGCATCGTCGAATGGCGCGACAAGCTGAAGGCCGGCGAACTGCTGCTGCGCGACATCATCGATCTCGATGCCAGCATGGGTGGGGCGCCGCTCTCGGAAGAGGAAATGCTGCGCCAGAACGAGGCGGCACTCGAAGGCGAAGAGCCGGAGGCCGAAGCTGAAGCCGAAGCCGAAGGCGAGGCGAAGCCGGCTGCCGCTGAAGGCGAAGAGGGTGAAGAGGCCGCGGTGTCGCTGGCTTCGATGGAACTCACCCTGATGCCGCAGGTCCTCGAGACCTTCGACAAGATCGCAGCACTGCAGAAGAAGCTCGAGAAGGTGCAGCTGAAGCGCCTCGAGACCATTCTCGCCGGCGAAGACCTCAACCCGCGTTCGGAAAAGGCCTACGAGAAGCAGAAGCTCGAGATGGTCGACCTGATGCGCTCGGTGCGCCTGAACAACAACCGTATCGAAGCGCTGGTCGACCAGATGTACGGCCTCAACCGCCGTCTGATGGGCCTCGAGGGCCAACTCATGCGCCAGACCATGAAGGCCGGCGTGAAGCGCGAGGAGTTCCTGCAGAAGTACTATGGCTCCGAGCTCGATCCGAAATGGATCGCCAAGGTCGGCAAGCTCGCCGGCAAGGGCTGGAAGAAGTTCGCGACCGACCATAAGGACGACGCCAAGAACATCCGCGGCGGCATCTCCGAGATCGCAACCCTGGTCAATCTGCCGATCGGCGATTTCCGTCGCATCGTCAACACGGTGCAGAAGGGCGAGCGCGAAGCCAGCCGCGCCAAGAAGGAGATGGTGGAAGCCAACCTCCGCCTCGTCATCTCGATTGCCAAGAAATACACCAATCGCGGCCTGCAATTCCTCGATCTCATCCAGGAAGGCAATATCGGCCTGATGAAGGCGGTCGATAAGTTCGAATACCGCCGCGGCTACAAATTCTCGACCTACGCCACCTGGTGGATCCGTCAGGCGATCACCCGTTCGATCGCCGACCAGGCCCGCACCATCCGCATCCCGGTGCACATGATCGAGACGATCAACAAGTTGGTCCGCACCAGCCGCCAGATGCTGCACGAAATCGGCCGCGAACCGACGCCGGAGGAATTGGCGGAAAAGCTGCTGATGCCGCTGGAGAAGGTGCGCAAGGTCCTGAAGATCGCCAAGGAACCGATCAGCCTCGAAACGCCGATCGGCGACGAGGAAGACAGCCATCTTGGCGATTTCATCGAAGACAAGAACGCCGTGCTGCCGCTCGACGCCGCCATCCAGGCGAATTTGCGCGAAACCACGACCCGCGTGCTGGCGACCCTGACCGCGCGCGAGGAACGTGTCCTCAGGATGCGCTTCGGCATCGGCATGAACACCGATCACACGCTGGAAGAAGTCGGCCAGCAATTCTCGGTGACGCGCGAACGTATCCGCCAGATCGAGGCGAAGGCGCTTCGTAAGCTGAAGCATCCCAGTCGTTCGCGGAAGCTTCGGAGCTTCCTGGATACTTAAGTCTCTTCCCTCCCATTGCCGTCATGCCCGGGCTTGACCCGGGCATTCGGTTTGGGGGAGAGAGTGGATCCCCGGCTCAAGTCCGGGGATGACGCCAAGTGGGTGGGCACAGTGTCGATGCCCCACTCATCGGGGGCCCGTAGTTCAGCGGTTAGAACGCGCCGCTCATAACGGTGTTGTCGGGGGTTCGAGTCCCTCCGGGCCCACCACCTCTTTTTCAGCTCCATAAGACTGGAAATCGCCAAATTCGGGTGCACCGCTCGTCGGGGGTGGATTCTCCGTGTTTGCCGAAAAGTTGTATTTTCGATAGGCTTCCTTTGCGGTCCGTTGACGATCGTGAAACCAGAGACCCGTTCCATGGCGCAGCAGTTTGTTGAATCGACCAAAGACATTTCGGCGATTGTCCGGTCGTCGAATGATGTCGATCTCGTCCAGGTCGTGGACCGTGCGCCTGTGCGCAAGGAGCCTTTCGATCATATACGCCTCGAAAATATTTTTCCTGACGGCTTCTACCGCGACATGCTCGCCAATTTGCCAGCCGCTAGCCAATACCATCCTCTTTTCCACCGCGATGCGATGACGCCCGATGGCGGCAGCACGCGGATGCGGATGTATCTCTATCCCGAACTGCTCTGGCGTCTGCCGCGTCTGCAGCGCCAGATCTGGCGTCAACTCTCGAAGAGCTTGATGTCGAAGGAACTGGAACTTGCCTTCAAGCGCAAATTCCGCGACGCGCTCGAGGATCGCTTTCAGCAACCGGCGGAGAGCATACCGCTCTATCCAATTCCCATCCTGGTGCGCGATCTCCCCGGGTATCGTATCGGCATCCATTCCGATGCGCTCAGCAAGGCGATCACGGTGCAGTTCTATATGCCAAGCGACAACCGCCAGGCGCATCTCGGCACCATCTTTCATACCACCAGGGTCAAGGACGGGACCGATGAGCCGCTGGCGATGCAATTCCTGCCCGCCACCGGCTACGCCTTCGCAGTCCGCCGCAAGGAAAGCTGGCACAGCGCCCCCCAGACGACCGAGGCGGATGGCGAGCGCCGATCGATCATGCTGACTTACTATGTCGACAAGGAACACGCGGTAAAACGCCGGCTGCAGCGGCTCGGTATCTTCTTCGGCAAATATCCGAAGATCTGACGCCAGATTGTCGCAAAGGGCGCCCGAATAGCCCCTATCGCTTGGGGATTTGTCCTCCCGGCAAAGGTGCCCTGCAAGCAAACAGGTTGCTCGTCACGCCGCGTTGTGGCCGCATGTCGCTCCAGCATTCCATCAGCTTCCGGAGTCGACATGGCCGATCTCTCTTCCTTTCCCATCACCAAGCGCTGGCCGGCGCAGCATCCCGACCGCCTGCAGCTCTATTCGCTGCCCACACCCAATGGAGTGAAAGTCTCGATCATGCTCGAGGAGACTGGGCTCCCTTATGAGGCGCATCTGGTCGATATCACTAAGAATGAGAGCTGGCTGCCGGAGTTCCTGTCGCTCAATCCCAATGGCAAGATCCCGGCGATCATCGATCCCAACGGGCCCGGCGGCAGGCCGCTGGGGCTCTTCGAATCCGGGGCCATTCTGCAATATCTCGCCGAGAAGACCGGGAAGCTGCTCTCGACCGATCCCATCCTGCGGATGGAGACCATCCAATGGGTCTATTTCCAGATGGCGGCGATTGGGCCGATTTTCGGGCAGGTCGGCTTCTTCCATAAATTCGCCGGCAAGGAGATCGAGGACAAGCGGCCGCTGCAGCGCTATGTCGACGAATCGAAGCGCCTGCTGGGTGTGATCGAAGACCGGCTCAAGGGGCGCAGCTGGCTGATGGGCGAGGCGTACAGCATCGCCGACATCGCGCATCTCGGTTGGGTGCGCAACCTGATCGGCTTCTATGGCGCGGGCGAATTGGTGGGCTATGACAAGCTGAAGAACGTTCCGGCCTGGCTGGAGCGCGGCTTGGCGCGGCCGGCGGTTCAGCGCGGTCTCACCATTCCCAGTCGACCCGCCTAATGCGGCAGCGAGGTCCTGCGGCAAAGCGGGCATGGCCATAAACCTGGCGGTATGTTGAAATCAATCGGCCGTTGGAATGACCCGAGACTGAGGGACGATGTTCAGGATTCGCAAGATCGCGATCGATACCTATCCGGAAAACACCGCCTTTCTGCTGCGCAGCGGCAACGGCTATGGCGTTGAGCAGTTCAAGGCATTGCGCAAGATCGAGGTGACGGCGGATCGGAGTGCCATTCTGGCGACCCTGGCCATTACCGACGATCCTGGCATTGTGGGGCAAGGCGAAATCGGGCTTGGCGAGCAGGCATTCCGGCGGCTCGGTCAGCCCGAAGGCAGCCTTGTCTCCATCGCCCAGGCCAAGCCGCCGGTCAGCCTGGAAGCGGTCCGCCGCAAGATCGGTGGCGACGTGCTGAGCGACAGCGAGATTTCGGCCATCATTTCCGATATCGCCACCTATCGCTACTCGCCAATGGAAATCGGCGCCTTCCTGGTGGCCTGTGCTGGCTTCATGACGACCCAGGAAACACTATCGCTTACCAAGGCGATGGCGGATGTCGGCAACCGGCTGCACTGGCATTCGCCGCTCGTCGTCGACAAGCATTGCATCGGCGGTATTCCCGGCAATCGCACCTCGATGATCATCGTGCCCATCGTGGCGGCGCATGGGCTGATCATGCCGAAAACGTCGTCCCGTGCCATCACCTCGCCATCGGGAACCGCCGACACAATGGAAGTGCTGGCCAATGTCGATCTGTCGGTCGAGCGCCTGCGCAGCATCGTTGCCAGCGAGAATGCCGTCCTTGCCTGGGGCGGACGGGTCAACCTGTCGCCGGCCGACGACGTGCTGATTTCGGTCGAGCGGCCGCTGCGCATCGACACGTTCGAACAGATGGTGGCGTCCATCCTGTCGAAGAAGATCGCGGCCGGCTCGACTCACCTGGTGATCGACATACCGGTGGGGCCGACGGCCAAGGTGCGCTCGCAAAGCGAGGCGGTGCGCCTGCGCAAGCTGTTCGAATATGTTGCCGGCAAGATCGGCTTGATGATCGACGTAGTCATCACGGACGGGTCGCAGCCGATCGGCCGCGGCATCGGCCCGGTGCTGGAAGCGCGCGATGTGATGGCGGTCCTGCGCAACGATGCCGATGCGCCTGGCGACCTGCGCGAGCGTGCGTTGATGCTGGCCGGTCGGGTCCTGGATTTCGATCCTGCGGTGGAAGGCGGCCGCGGCTATGCGCGAGCGCTGGACCTGCTGGCATCGGGCAAGGCGCTGGCGGCGATGGAGCGGCTTATCGAAGCGCAAGGCCGGCAGGCGATCGTCTTCAATGCCGGGCCGTTCAAGCACGAGGTCCTGGCTTCCGCAGACGGCGCCGTCGCTGCCATCGATTGCCATCTGATGGCGCGTATCGCCAGGCTCGCCGGTGCGCCGATGGATAAGGGGGCGGGCATCGATCTGCTGCGCAAGGTGGGCGAGCAGGTGCGCCGCGGCGAACCGCTCTATCGCATCCATGCACAATCCGAAACCGGGCTGGGTTTTGCGCGGGAACTGGCCGCGGGCGATCCCGGCTACAGGATCGCGCCGTGACGGTGACGGTCCACAGTTTTGAAGCATCGGCGAAGGAGGCGCGCTCCCTGGCGCAGGCGCTGGGCGTTGCCTTCAGTCTCGTGCATTGCCGGCATTTCCCTGATGGCGAAAGCCTGGTGCGCGTTGAAAGATCCCTGCCGGTTGCGATTCTCTATTGTTCGCTCGACCGGCCCAACGAGAAACTGGTCGAACTCATGCTGGCGGCCGCAGCGATGCGCGAGAATGGCGCCGGGCGGCTTATTCTGGTGGCGCCTTACCTCGCCTATATGCGCCAGGACATGGCCTTTCATCCCGGCGAGGCAGTGAGTCAGAAGGTGATCGGCAAGTTCATCGCGGACCATTTCGATGCGCTGGTGACGGTAGACCCGCATCTCCACCGCACGGCATCGCTGCAGCAGATCATGCCGGGCATCGCGACCCGGATTGTTCCGGCGGCGGGCACGCTATCGGCGACGCTGGCATCGGATGCGACGCCGGACACCCTTCTGGTCGGTCCCGACACCGAATCGCGCCCCTGGGTCGAAGAGGTGGCAGCGCCGCTCGGCCTGCAGGTGCTGGTCGGCGCGAAGCGGCGGCTGGGCGACAGGGATGTCGACCTCTCCATCGCGAACGTCGAAATGGCCGCGGGGCGTCCAGTCATCCTGGTCGACGATCTGATTTCCAGCGGCGCCACACTGCTCCGTTGCGCGGCCTTGGCTCGGGCGGCAGGCGCCCGGCGGATCGAGGTGCTCGCCACACATTGCCTGGCGGGGCAGGCGGACCTTCAGGCCTTGCTGGCCGGCGGGATCGCACGCGTGCGCTCGACGGATACCGTGCCCGGACCCACCGCTGCCGTGTCGATGGTCCCGGCGATCGCCGCCGCGCTGCGCGGGTTGATCGGCAGCACCTAGCGCAAGGCCGCCTTGATGGCGCGGATCGCCTGGCGCGTGCGATGCTCGTTCTCGACCAGAGCGAGGCGCACATGGTCGTCGCCATATTCACCAAAGCCGATGCCGGGGGCGACGGCGACGCCGGCCTTCTCGATGAGCAGCTTGGAAAATTCGAGCGAACCCAAGGCGCGGTAGCGTTCCGGGATCGGCGCCCAGGCGAACATCGAGGCGGGGGGTGCCGGGACCGGCCAGCCTGCAGCGTTCAAACCGTCGATCAGGACGTCGCGGCGGCTCTTGTAGCGTGCACGCATTTCATCGACGCAATCCTGCGGGCCGTTGAGGGCAGCGGTGGCCGCCACCTGGATCGGCGTGAAGGCACCGTAATCGAGATAGGATTTGACCCGTGTCAGCGCTCCGATGAGCCGCTGGTTGCCGGCGCAGAAGCCGATGCGCCAGCCGGGCATGGAATAGGTCTTGGAAAGGGAGCTGAACTCGACCGCGATCTCCTTGGCGCCCGGAACTTCCAAGATCGAGGGCGGCGGGACGCCGTCGAAATAGACCTCAGCATAGGCGATGTCGGAGATGATGAAGATTTCATGCTTGCGGCAGAAGGCCACGACCTCCCGATAGAAATCGAGATCGGCTACCTCGGCCGTCGGGTTGCTGGGATAGTTGACGATGACGGCCAGAGGCTTCGGGACCGAATGGCGCACAGCGCGGTCCATCGCCACAAGAAAATCCGGTCCCGGATGGAACGGGATCGAGCGGATGGCGGCACCCGCGATGATGAAGCCGAAGGCATGGATCGGATAGGAGGGGTTCGGCGCCAGAATGACGTCGCCGGGGCTGGTGATCGCCTGGGCGAGGTTGGCGAGTCCCTCTTTAGAGCCCAGCGTGACGATCGCCTCGCGCTCGGGATCGATCTCGACATTGAAGCGCCGCGCGTAATAGGCGGCGAGCGCCTTGCGCAGGCCAGGAATACCACGCGAGTTCGAATAGCGGTGGGCGCGCGGGTCCTGCAATGTCTCGGCCAGTTTGTCGCTCACATGTTTGGGCGGCGGCTGATCGGGATTGCCCATGCCGAAATCGATGATGTCACGACCGGCGGCGCGGGCTGCGGCCTTCAGCTTGTTCACTTCGGCAAACACATAAGGCGGCAGGCGCTTGGTGCGGTGGAACTCGGCATCCATCGGTCGGTCGGGTCCTGTTCTTGGGTTGGCGCGTTTTGGGGGGACGGGGCGCGCAGGCTGACTGGCATGCTTTCCCCTGTCAATCGCGACGATCGGCGGATGCGTTGCTTTACAAACGTGCAGACATGGCTTGATGTCTCACCGTGGGCGCGCTAATGCCGAGCGAGCTCTTTCAACCTTGTGGTGCTGATCCCATGATCGAGACAAGTTCACGCCAACGCGCCCGTGATCTCGGTATCGCCCCGGGCCAATTGCCGACCGGACCGCTCAATGCGATCACCGATGTTCCGGGTGTCCGCATTGGGCATGTCACCTTGATCGAAGGCGAGCGCACGCGCACCGGCGCCACGGCGATCCTGCCCCATGGTGGCAATCTCTATGCGGACAAGGTGCCGGCGGGCCTCGCCATCCTCAACGGCTATGGCAAGCTCGCCGGGGCGACGCAGGTGCTGGAACTGGGCGAGGTCGAAACGCCGATCCTCCTTACCAACACGCTGGGCGTGGGGCGGGCGATCGAGGCAATCAATCGCTGGACCCTGGCGCAGAAGGGGAATGAGCGCGTGGGTTCGGTGAATGCCGTGGTGGGCGAAACCAATGACGGCAGGCTCAACGACATCCGCGCGGCCTTTCCCACCTCCGAACAGATGATGGCGGCCATCGCGGCGGCGCAAGGCGGTGCCGTGGCCGAAGGTTGCGTCGGCGCCGGCACCGGCACGGTGGCGTTCGGCTACAAGGGCGGCATCGGCACCTCATCGCGCCGTGTGGATGCGGCTGGCGGCCACTATCATCTCGGCGTGCTGGTGCAGTCGAACTATGGCGGGACATTGCGCATCGACGGGCGCGCATGGGCGGGCGATGCCGCGGAAACCGACGGCTCGATCATGATCGTGCTGGCAACCGACGCGCCGCTCTCCGACCGCAATCTCAGGCGCCTTGCGGCGCGCTGCTTCGGCGGCCTTGCGCGCACCGGGGCGGCGCTCAGCAACGGATCGGGCGACTATGCTCTGGCCTTCTCGACGGCGCCCGAAATCCGGCGCACGCCCGAGCGGCGGCAGAAGCTTGCGGCCGTCACGGAAATTCCCAACGACCAGATCTCGCCACTGTTCCTTGCCGCAATCGAGGCGACGGAGGAGGCGATCCTCAATTCGCTCTTCATGGCGGTGACGATGACCGGCTTCGATGTCGCCCGCCAGCGTCAGGTCACGGTCGCAGCGCTGCCGCTCGACCGGCTGCGGCGCTGATCACCTCAGGAAGCGGCTCCGTTCCGCGGCCGTCAAGTCCAGCGCGTCGCGGGGCGAGAGGCCGAGATCGCGCAGCAGATGCCGCGAAAGATGTTCGAGCCTGACCTGCCTTTCCCGGTGCCGCCCGCGCCAGCGGCCGCGCAATTCCGCCGTGAAAGCGAGAAACCCGCGCTGGAAGACTGTCAGCTGCAACATCTTCATCTCCACTCAAGACCTAGGATGATTTATTTGTCTGATTGGCAATTTGCGCTGGACAGCAACTGAAAACCAACTAATCCTCTGGGGTAATGCATAAGCTGATTTTATGGATTAGTGATGTCGAAACTGCCCCCGCTGACCGCGATCCGCGCTTTTGAGGCAGCCGCGCGCCTTGGCAGCTTCACCCAGGCAGCGGCGGAGCTTGGCCTCACCCAGGCAGCCATCAGCTATCAGGTGAAGCAATTGGAGGACCGTGTCGGCGCGCCGCTCTTCTTGCGCCAGGCGCGCAAGGTCGTGCTCTCCGAGGCCGGCAAGCGCCTGGCGCCGGCGGTCGGGGAAGCGTTCCAGCGCCTCATCCTCGCCTTCGACGCCTTGAAGAACAGCGATGAAGGTGTGCTGTCCGTGACGGCGGTCAGTACCTTCTGCACCAACTGGCTGGTGCCGCGCCTCGGCACATTCCAGATCGCGCAACCGACCATCGCCGTAAGGCTGGACATGAATGCGCGCTGGGTCAATTTCGCGCAGGAGAATTTCGACGTCGGCATTCGCAGCGGCCACGGCCAATGGCCGGGCGTTGTCGCGCACAAGCTGATGCCATTGGAGTTTACCGTCTATGCCAGCCCCGGCTTCCTGGCGCAGGCGGGCCGCATCGAGGGGCCGGCGGATCTCCTGCGCCTGCCGCTCCTCGATTGGACCGACGATGCCTGGCGGGTCTGGTTCGCCGCGGCCGGCATCAAGGATCCGCAGCGCAGCTCCGGCCCCAACCTCATGGCGCCGACGCAGCAGGTGCTGGGCAGTGCCGCGATGACGGGCCAGGGCCTGGCGCTCCTGACGCCAGCCTTCTTCCGCGCCGAGGTGGCGGCCGGGCGCCTTGTTCAGGTGCTGCCGATCGTCGCGCGCGAGGAGACCGATTACTGGCTGGTCTATCCGCAGGAGCGGCGCAACCAGCCCAAGATCCGCGCCTTCCGCGACTGGCTGCTGGCGGAAGTGGCTAAAGCCCGCTGAGCCGCCGGAAGGCGCGCCAGGTCTTCATCGGGTGCTTGAGCTTGCGCAAGGTGCGCGTCACGGGGAGATGCACGCGCGTGTCCTCGAGTTCCAGGCCGACGCGGACGATGCGCCCGTCCCTGGCCTTACGCACCACCAGCTCGATCTCGCCGAGTTTCAAGCGGTCGCCCGCCACCACCTGTTCGCCCAGGCGCTCATGCAGAAAGGCGCCGAGGCTGAGATCCTTGGCCACCGGACCGATGGGCAGGCCATAGATGAGGGCGAGGTCGCTCGCCGGCGTATCGGCCTCGAAGACGAATTCGCCGAAGCCAGCGGGGGCTGCCGGCGCGTCCGGCTCATGATAGGCGAAATATTGATGGAGGCCCGCGATCTCGGCCGGCGGGGCGAGGGCGATGACGTAGTCGCCTGAGAGCGGCCGGGTTTCGCGAAAGAGGGCGATCGGGCTCGAATCGCGGATGACGCTGATGATGTCGGCCCGGTCGGGCAGGTCGATCGCGCCATAATCATGCTTGAGCACGCGCGCCCCATCCTGCACGCGGTAGCCGGCGAGTTCCCGGCTGGCGCCATGGCCGAGGCTGATGTCGAGTTCCTGGCCGTGATGCGCCGCCGCCGGTACTTCGAGGCCGAGGAAGCGCGCGGCCCGGCCGACGGTCCAGCCCTGCACCATCAGCGAGGTGAGGACGGCGACGAAGGCGACGTTGAAATAGATCTGCGCATCGGGAACGCCGGCAAGGATCGGGATCGAGGCGAGGAAGATCGGCACCGCGCCGCGCAGCCCCACCCAGGCCACGAAGCCGCGTTCGCGCCAGTTGAAGCGGAAAGGGAGCAGGCACAGCATCACCGCGCCCGGCCGGGCGACGAGGATGAGGCCCAGCGCCAGCACCAGGGCTGCCGCCAGATCCTTCAAGAGGTCGGACGGTGTGACCAGCAGGCCCAGCATCAGGAACATGGCGATCTGCGCCAGCCAGGCGAGGCCGTCGAGGAAGCGCGTGATCACCTGCTGGGCCCGGTAGGGCGCCTGCGCCAGCATGACGCCGGCGACATAGACCGCGAGGAAGCCGCTGGCATGGAGCGCATTGGTGCCGCCGAAGATGAGCAGCGCGCCGGCGGTGGCCAGCACGGGATAGAGGCCGGCGCTCAAAGTGAGGCGCTGCAGCAGCCAGCGAAGGGCGAAACCGCCCGCCGCACCGATGAGCCCGCCGCCCACCAGTTCGAGCCCGAAACTGCCCAGCACATACCAGCCGGAAACCTGTGCCCCCGCCTGCAGCACATGGACCGCCATCAAAGTGAGGAAGACAGCCATCGGGTCATTCATGCCGGATTCAAGCTCCAGCGTGCCGCCGACGCGGGCATTGACCGCAACACCCTGGCCGTGGAGCAGCATGAAGACGGCCGCGGCATCGGTCGAGGCGAGGATGGCGCCCATCAGGATGCCTTCCAGCGGCTGCATCCCCATCACCAGCACCGCCATGCCGGCCATGCAGAGCGCCGTCAGCAACACCCCCACGGTTGCAAGGGATAAGGAGGGCCAGAAAACCAGCCGCACCACGTCGCGCGGGGTGCGCAGGCCGCCTTCGAAAAGGATGATGGCAAGGGCGATCGAGCCCACGGCAAAGGTGGTCTCATAGCTTTCGAAATGGAGGCCCAGCACGCCGTCCTCGCCGGCCAGCATGCCCAGCACCAGGAAGACCAGCAGCAGCGGTGCCCCCAAGCGCGAGGAAATCTGACCGAGCAGGATGCTGATCAGCGCCAGCAGGGCGCCCAGAAAGATGAGCTGATTGATAAAGGTCAAGCCGCGCGCGCTCCTTAGTCACGGCCGGCCAGGGATTGTGGCCCCTGCCGGCGATCCGATCCTATATGTCAGTCAATATAGTCAGTTCGCTTATTGCACCGCAAAGGGGGAAGCTATTGCCGCTCGCGAATTTCCCCGGCTTTGCTAGGATTGAGCATCCAAGCCAGACGAGGCGTCACCGGCCGATGTTGCAGCGAGCACCGATCCTGTTGGTCCTTTTCGGCGCGGCGGTTGGCCTCTTTTCCATGCCGCCGGCCCGGGCGAAAGAGCCGCTGCACCTGGTCTTCGCGGCGGATCTCATACCGCTCTCCTTTGAAGATGGCGGCGTGGCGCGCGGCATTCTGATCGATGTTGCGCGCGAAGTTTTCGAACACCGGCTTGGCCTGACGGTGGATGCAGCGCTTTACCCTTGGGAGCGCGCCCAGCAGATGGTGAAGCGCGGCGAGGCGGATGGCTTCATCACCGTCGCCACCAAGGCGCGGGCGGAATATGCCAATTGCGGGCGCATCCCGGTCCTGCGGGCACAGCTGCATCCCCTCATTCGGTCGGACCATGCGCGGCGCCAGGAGATCGCGGCAGCGACGAACCTCGCCGCCTTGAAGCCCTTTTCCATCGTCAGCTATTTCGGCAATGGTTGGGCCAAACAGAATTTGGCGGATTTCGACGTCATCTATGCCACCGATTTCCAGGCGTCGTTGCGCGGTCTTGCGCAAGGGCGCGGTGATCTGGCGCTGGTCACCATGACCGCCGGCGCCTATTACCTGCGCGAATTCGGGCTGGAAAAGAAGCTCGTCATGCTGCCGCTCACCGTCGACAGGTTCGAATATGTGCTGTGCCTCGGCAAGCAATCGCCGCAAGCCGCTCTATTGCCGGAATTCGACCGCGTGCTCGACGTGATGCGGTCGGAGGGGGCCTACGCCCCCATCCTCCGAGAATATGGATTGGAACCGAAAGACTATTATTAGCCGCGCGTCACCAGCGTGCCGATGCCCTGGGGCGTGAAGATTTCCAGCAGCATGGAATGCGGCACGCGCCCGTCGAGAATGACGGCGGCTTCGACGCCGCTCTCGACCGCGCTGAGGCAGGTTTCGAGCTTGGGGATCATGCCGCCCGAAATCGTGCCGTCGGCGGCAAGCGCCCGCACTTCGCCGGCGGTGAGCTGCTGCATCAGCTGGCCCGACTTGTCGAGCACACCCGGCACATCGGTCAGCATGAGGAGGCGTGAGGCACCGATGGCGGCGGCGATGGCGCCGGCGGCCGTATCGGCATTGATGTTGTAGGTCTGCCCGTCCGGGCCGAAGCCGACCGGCGCAATGACCGGGATGACGCCGGCCTGTTCCAGCGAACGGATGATGCTGGGATTGACCTTGTCCGGCTCGCCGACGAGGCCGAGATCGACCCGCTCGCCGTCCTTGGTCATTTCGGTCTTCTTGGCATGGAGCAGATTGTCATCCTTGCCGGAAATGCCCACGGCCTTGCCGCCGGCGGCATTGATGGCGGCCACGATCGACTTGTTGATCGAGCCCGCAAGCACCATCTCGACCACTTCCATGGCCGCGGCGTCGGTGACCCGGAGGCCGTCGACGAAGCGCGACTGGATATTGAGCCGCTTCAGCATCTCGCCGATCTGCGGGCCACCGCCATGCACCACCACCGGCAGGATGCCGACCTGGCGCAGCAGCGTGATGTCGCGGGCGAAGATGTCGGAGAGTTCCTTGTCCACCATGGCATGGCCGCCATATTTGATGACAAAGCGCTTGCCGGCATATTTCTGCATATAGGGCAGGGCGTCGGTCAGGGTCCGCGCCGTCTTCAACCAGTATTTGGTGTCCGTAATGCTCATCTTGCGACCATCGCTGCGGAAGGGTGGAGGGGGTGGGGTGGAACGGGTAATCCGGCGCGCAAAGTGCGGTCGGGGGGCTGCAAAATCAAGGGAAAATCGCGGGAATGGCGAGGAGGCTGCCCATTCCGGTCCACCTTAACTCCGTCATGGTCGGCGAAGGCCGACCACCCACGAGTTTCCATCCGCCAACCGGGATACCTCAGGCATAGTCGTAGATGGTCGGCCTCCGCCAGCCATGATCTCGTCTCAGCTGATCCCTCTCGCCCGAATTCGTCGAGCGCGGGCCCGGCCCGGGCATCCACTCCCCCCGCCGGACTGCAGAAGCCACGGGCAAATCCAAGTCGGCGCGCCGTCTCGCGCCTTGACGCCATGAAGTTCCCCGATAAATTGAAATATCTATCTGCAGAAGTTGCCGGCGTGAGGATGCATGAGGGCCAATCCGCTACCCAATAGGAAATCGGACTCTGACCCCAATTCGTTCTGTTTATTCAGATGGAGGTGTATCGATCACGCACTGCTGATCAAAATAGGCCTCTTTGCCCGATTTCAGCTGGGATATCTTGCTGATTGAGATGAGCCTTGGGCCCATCAGGACGCGAAACGTCTTGTTGCCAAATCGCATCAGATTAACGGTATCTGCCGCGTCAAATCTCGCCAAAGTTCCCATTCTGGCGGCTACTTCGGGGTCAAAGAAGATCCCGTAGTACGGTTGACCTTCGGCATTGCTCGCGGCGCACGAAGAGATTGTCCATCCGCGCTCAGGATCGGCGCTACTGAACGGTTTCAGCACGGACACTCGGTAGACTTTTTCCACGACGCCGTCATTATCGACATCAACAACTACTGATTCGAATGACCCGCCATTGGATTTCAGTGCGAGCTTCATTTCGCTTCCAAAGCGGTTCCAAAACTCCTTCTTGATTTCCCCAATCGGCATCTCGTCCGCTCGACCGACAACACCAGTGCTCAGCCGAGTATCCCATCCAAGAAACGGAAGATTCTGCTCAAGCAAGTTCTCATTGCCGTCGATATCTTCCGGCTGCCATTTCAATGACGACACACCATCACCGGTCGTAAAAATTGGTATCGAGCAGAGATTTCCGTCTTCTTTGAACGAATCGATTGCGGCCTTGAGCACCGCATCACAGAGTTGACGATTCGCAGAATAATTGATCTTCGGGAAGATCGACGTGTCGTCCGCCATTGTTTCTACGGCGCCGCACGTCACCAATCCCGCTGCTAAAACCACCAAGCCTGAAAGAAGTGGCAGAGATTGCAGCATCGGCCAGACTGATCGCCGCGCCGCTAAAAACCAGATTGAGTCTTGCCACTCTCGCACAGCGGTTTCGGCGTTCATTAGGCGCTACTCTCAACTCGATTGGGAAAGGCCAACAATATATCAACTGACGTGAGCCCCTAGACTCATCCGTTCGGAAGGAGAATCCGTTCCGCATTTGAACCCAATCCGGGTTGTTGAGCAACGGGGTGGGGCGCGCAGCCCTCATCCAGCGCAAGCGTCCCGGCCAGTCGAATCCGGAACTCTTGGAGCAATGGAAGGAACTGGAGAGTCTGGACGGGGGGATCGTCGAAATGATGACGCCGGTCCACATGTTCGTTTCTGACGAAGCGACTTGGACCAATCCATTGTTTACTTCCAGCATCGTCGTCGCGATGCGAAAGGTGATTATGGCTCAGCTCGCGGCAGAGAAGAATATCTAACTCAGAGCGTATGCGCATGCAGGATGAAGCGGGAAGAGAGCGTTAGTCTTATATTGTTGTGCGGGACGAGTTGGCCCCACGATCTATCAAGAATATGAGGTGTGCACATGAAAACTAGGATCTTGGATATCGGCGAGGGTGACCAGGCAACCCAAGAGCAAGCAGGAATCCTACTGAGCTGGTTCCTTGAAGATCACCCCAATCTATACCGCAGGTGGGTTGAGATGGAGAAGAGCGGGCACGAGATTTCGATCCAGGCCGATGTTTTGAGGTTCCTAAAAGAACACATCGTGTCGAAGAGGCCTGTCGAAGCAATTCTGACATTCGTTTCGATGCGCACAGCTCTTTGCACTAAAGAGAATATTTCAGAATAAACCTGATCATCAGCAATTTCGAGGCGAGCATGCTCAACAATCTTATTCTCGATACGTCTCACCTCATAAGCCTTGCTAAGGCCGGCGTGGCGTTGGGAAATCCCACAAAGTTCTTGGATATGCTGTTTCAGAAAGGCCGTCGGGTCGTCATCACATAGAGAATTAGGGTCAGACACCAATTGTTATGAGGTGGCCGGACGGCGCTTCGTAGCTGTCCACCCGGTACTTGCTGACGCAGCCGGTCAAGGAAATGGCCAAGAGAAATAGGGCAAGACACTTGGTCATCAATCACCTGGCGATTGGAGCTATGAGGTCAACCGGCTCCTTACTAACCGATTCTGGCTCGGGTGTTGATGCAAACTGCAAACCAATTCGTCAGGGTCCGTGATAGTGGGCCATGACAATGAGGGTGTGGGGAGCGAGTTGTGATTGTCCGCGACTTGAAGGGGGCGTGCAGGCGAACGCCCGCCACTTACCCCTGCGCCGCCAACTCCGCCAGGGTGTCGCGAAGTTCGGTGATGCCGTAGCCGGTCTCGGAGCTGGTCACCAGGATCTCGGGGTGTGCCGCCGGGCGGCGGCGGATCGCTTCCAGGAATTTCTTGCGGTTGGCTTCGAGGGCCGCAGGCTTCAGCGTGTCGGCCTTGGTCATCACCGCCTGGTAGGAGAGGGCGAAGCGGTCGAGGAGGTCCATCAAGGCCTCGTCGCTTTCCTTGAAGCCGTGGCGGCTGTCGATGAGCAGCAGCACGCGGCGCAAATTGGCGCGGCCGCGCACATAGCCCTCGATCAGTTCCGACCATTCGGCGACCTTGGCGCGGCCGACCTTGGCATAGCCGTGGCCCGGCATGTCGACCAGCACCAGCTCGCTGTTGAGATCGAAGAAGTTGAGCTGCTGGGTGCGGCCCGGCGTCTGCGAGACGCGGGCCAGCGCCTTGCGGCCGGTGAGGGCGTTGAGGAGGCTCGACTTGCCGACATTCGAGCGGCCGGCGAAGGCCACCTCGATCGGCCCCATCGGCGGCAATTGCTCCAGCTTCATGGCACCCGCCACGAAGACGCATTCGCGCTGGAACAATTTATCCCCGTGGCTGCGCTCGCCTGCTTTTCTTTCGCCGCTCACCTTGATCTCAGGCCTTCTTCGGCTGCTTGGCCGATTTTTTCGCCTGGCTGTACATGATGTACTTCTGCTGGGCGATGGAGAGCGTGTTGTTCCACGCCCAATAGATCACGAGACCAGCCGGCATCGAGCCCAGCATGAAGGTGAAGATGAACGGCATCACCGCGAACATCTTGGCCTGCACGGGGTCCGGCGGCGTCGGGTTGAGGCGCATCTGGGCCCACATGGTGAAGCCCATGATCAGCGGCCAGACGCCGATCGAGAGCAGATGCAGGATGGCGCCCAGGATCGGCATGTTGAAGTAAAGATGCGGGTCCCACGGGATGAGGCCGAAGAGATTGAGGAAGGTCGTGGGGTCGGGCATGGAGAGATCGTGGATCCAGCCGAAGAACGGCGCCTGGCGCATGTCGATGGTGACATAGAGCACCTTGTAGAGCGCGTAGAAGACCGGGATCTGCACGACGATGGGCAGGCAGCCGGCGGCCGGATTGACCTTTTCCTTCTTGTAGAGCGCCATCATTTCCTGCTGGAAGCGCGCCTTGTCTTCGCCGAACTGTTCCTTGAGCTCGGCCATCTTGGGCTGCAGCGCCTTCATCTTGCTCATCGAGGCGTAGGATTTGTTGGCGAGCGGGAACATCACCGCCTTGACGCAGACGGTCAGCAGCAGGATGGCGAGGCCCATATTGCCGATATAGCGCACGATCCAGTCGAGGAAGGCGTGGAGCGGCTTGGTGAGGAAGAAGAACCAGCCGAAATCGACGGCGCGCTCGAACAGCGGGATACCCAGATTGTCGCGATAGGTCTCGAGCAGCGTCACTTCCTTGGCGCCGGCGAAGACCTGGTGGGTGAAGCTGGCGCCGGCGCCCGGTGCCACCGCCTGCTGGTCGGCGACGTAATCGGCCTGATAGGAGTCGAACTTCGGATCATAGAGGTAATGCGCCGTGATCTTGGCGTCTGCCGGTGCCACCTGCGCCACCAGCCAATACTTGTCCGAGATGCCGACCCAGCCGCCGGTGCTGGCATGGTCCATCGATTTGGGTTCATTGGCTTCGGCATCTTCGGCATGGCTTTTGACGGCGCCGTATTTTTCTTCGTTGAGCGTCCCGTCGAAGACGCCCATCGGGCCTTCATGCAGCACATAGGTCTGGCTGGGCGAGGGCGGCAGGCCAAAGCGCGCGACGCGGGAATAGGGCGAGAGCGAAACGGCAGCGGCGCCATTGTTGGCGACCGAATCCTCGACCTTGAACATATAGCCGTCGTCGATCGAGATCTTGCGGGTGAAGACCAGCCCGGCGCCATTGTCCCAGGTGAGCGTCACCGGCGATTGCGGCGTCAGCTTGGCGCCTGCATCGGCGCTCCAGACGGTCGTGGCGTTCGGCACGGCCGTTCCGGCCGGTGCCCACCAGCCGGTTTCGGCGATATAGCCGTGCAGCGAATTGGCCGGCGTCAGCAGCACCACGTTGGGGCTGTCGGGGGCGATGGTCTCGCGATAGTTCTTGAGGACGAGGTCATCGACGCGGCCGCCCTTCAAGGCGATCGACCCAGTGAGCTTGGGGGAGTCGATGGCGAGGCGCGGGCTCTGCGCCAGGGCGTCGGCGCGCGGCAGCTGCTGGCTCACCGAGGCATCGCCGGGGGCGCTTGTCGTTGCAGGGGCACCGGTCACGGGCGTCGTCGTCGGGGCTTGCGTCGCTACCGCGTTGCCGCTCGCCGCCTGCTCGATCATCGCGGCCTGCTGGGCGGCGCGCTGCTTCTCCAGGCGCGGCATTTCATAGAAGAACTGCCAGCCGAAGATGATCGCCGCCGAGATGGCGATGGCGATGATCATGTTCTTCTTGTCGGTCTGCGGCATCATGATGACGATCGGATCCCAGAAAGAGGTTTAGTGGGCGAGAGGTTTAGTGGCGTGAAGGCGCAGCCGCGTGGCTGCACTGGTCGGTATGGTCGTGATGGTCGTGGTCGTGTCTGCCGTGTGGCACCGGATCGTAGCCGCTGCCGCCCCAGGGGTGGCAGCGCGCGAGGCGCCGGAGGGTGAGGGCGAGGCCCTTGAGGAGGCCGTGCCGCTCGATCGCTTCGATGCCAAAGGCCGAACAGGTCGGCTGGTAGCGGCAATGGAAGCCGACGAAGCCGGAGAGTGTCAGCTGATAGAAGCGGATCGGCAGGATGCCGAGCTTGCGCGTCAATTCATGTGCCGAGAGGCCGCTCACGATGCAGCCCCCGGGGAGCCGGCGGCGACGCCCAGTTTCTTGAGCCCGCGGCGGAAATCTTCCTTGAGCGCCTTGTAGTCGCGGTCGACCGTGGCCGGCCGGGCGATGAGGACGAGGTCCGTGTGCAAGGCCGTAGTCTGCGTTTCGCGCAGCACTTCGGCGGCCACCGCCTTCAGGCGCCGGCGCGCACGGTTGCGCAACACCGCATTGCCAACCTTGCGGCTGGCGGTGAAGCCAAGGCGAAGCTCATAGGAGGTGATGGTCGTCTCGTCCTGGCGCGCTTGCAGGACCAGGCCTGGCGCCACCCATTTGCGGTTTGCACTCGCGGCGGCCAGGAATTCGGCGCGCCGTTTCAGGCGGCCGATGCGGGTCATCGTGCGGGGCTTGAGCTTTTGATCGCGGCTGGAAACAAGAGTCGTCAGCGCCGGTTAGGCGCTGAGACGCTTGCGGCCCTTGGCGCGACGCGACGCGATGACCTTGCGGCCGCCCACAGTCGCCATGCGCGAGCGGAAGCCATGACGACGCGCGCGGACCAGCTTGCTGGGCTGAAAGGTACGTTTCACGGTAAATCTCCAAGAATTCAATCAGTTGCGGTTTGGCGCGGCTATATAAAGAAAGCCTCGACCAGAGTCAATGTAACTGGGGCCGCCCGAGCGGCCGCAAGGCGCTGCTTATAGGGCATTGTTTGGCCGCCGTATACCGGGGAGAGCGGATTTTCTCGCCTATTTTTCGACCTTCTTTTAATCGATCAGGTCGATTGTAGGGCAAATATTGATCGACCGGTTCGATTAATCAGGAGAATGGCATGGCGACGCCACTTGCTCTAGGTTCCGGCTGCTTTCCTCGCCACCCGAACCAGCCGGCCAGCCGTGATTCCCCGCGTCGCCATCATCTTTAATCCTATTGCGGGGCGCCGGCGGCGCCTGGTGCTGGAGGATGTCTGCGACCGGCTGGCGGCGCGGGGCTGGGCCATGGACCTGAAACCGACCGGCGCCCGGGGCGATGCCGAGCGATTCGCCCGCGATATCGCCGATCTGCCGCCCGATGCCCGCCCGGACCTGCTGGCCGTGGCCGGCGGCGACGGCACTATCGGCGAGGCGATCAACGGTCTCATTTCAGCCAAAGGCGCGCTGCCGCTGGCCATCATCCCGATGGGGACAGCCAATGTGCTGGCGGCGGAAATCGGGCTGACCGTCCATCCCGATACCATCGCCGCCGCCATCGATGCGCGGCAATCGCAGGCGATCCATATCGGCCGCGCCAATGGCCGCGCCTTCACCTTGATGGCCGGGGTCGGGGTCGATGCGCATGTGGTTGCCAATCTCGACACCGCCCTCAAACGGCGGATCGGCAAGGGCGCCTATGTCTGGGGCGCGTTCAAGCAGTTGTTCCGCTTCGGTTTTCCGACCTACCGCGTGACCATTGATGGGGCAGCGCCGATCGCTGCCGCCTCGATCATCGTCGCCAAGGGGCGCTTTTACGGGGGGCGGCATCTGGTGGCGCCGAGAGCCCGGCTGACCGCGCCCAGCTTCCAGGTCTGCCTGTTCGAGCGCCGAGGCGCCTTTCATATGCTGCGCTATGCCCTGGCGCTCGGCCTGGGATTGCTGCCGAAAGCGGCCGGCTACAGCATCATTGAGGGCCGCCATGTCACCATCAGCGGGCCCGAAAACGACCCGGTCCAGGGCGACGGCGATGTGCTGGGCCATCTGCCGGTTACCATCGACATCGCCCCGGTCCCGGTCCACCTGGTCATGCCGGTCGGCGTCAGGCGGTAAAGCCGGACCAGGCCGCCGGCTGGTCAAGCGGGATCAGCGACGGGCGATCGCTCGGCAATTCGCCGCTCACCTTGAGGGCGGTCAGCACAATGGCGGCGACAATCAAGGCGGCGGCAATGGAGGCCCCCAGACCCACGGTCTGCTGGCGGGGCGTGATCTCGGGAAGGGTGAAATCGGTCATGTGTGGCTCCTATTCTGGGGTGTTTCGGGTTGACCATTTCCATGTAATTCCCCATGATCGTTTTGAAAAATTGGTAGTTCCAAAGAAACACTTTTGGAAAACTGCACGATGAAACTGACCAATCTCGATATGGATGTGCTGCGCAGTTTCGTGACCGGGACGGAGCTGGGCAGTTTTGCCAAGGCCGCCGACCGGCTCGGCCGGTCGCAATCGGCGATCAGCCTGCAGCTCAAGAAGCTGGAGGAGCAGGTCGGCGAGGCGCTGTTGCGCAAGGAGGGGCGGGGCCTTGGCCTCACCTCCGCCGGCGAGATCATGCTGTCTTATGCCAGGCGCCTGCTGGAGCTGAATGACGAGGCCGTGTCGGCGGCGCGCGGTGTCGCGGTCGAAGGCTGGGTGCGGCTGGGGCTTGTTCAGGATTTTGCCGAAAGCTGGCTGCCCATCCTGCTCGGGCGGTTTTCCCGTGCGCATCCGCAGATCAAGGTGGACGTGCAGGTCGACCGCGGCGTCAATCTGGCCGAGGCGGTCGCCAAGGGCGAACTCGACCTCTCGCTGGGCTGGGGCGATTATCCGACACCACGCCGCAAGAAGGTGGCCGAGGTGCCGTTGCGCTGGATCGGTACCGCGGATTTTGCGCTGAAGCCCGGCGAGCCGGTGCCGCTCATCGCCTTCAAGCACCCTTGCACGTTCCGGACACGGGCGATCGAGGCGCTGGACGCGGCCGGCATGCCCTGGCGCATCGCCTTCAACAGCCCGAGCCTTGCCGGTCTCTATGCCGCGGTCGAGGCGGGCCTTGGTGTGACGCCGCGGACGGCAGAGGGATTGCCGGCGCGCCTCAAGCTGCTCGATGGCACATGCGGCCTGCCGCCCATGGCACCGCCGATCGACCTCTATCTCCATGTCGGCGAAGAAACACCGCCACCGGCGACCGAAAAACTGCGCGAGGCCCTGCTGGAAACGCTGGCGCACAGCCTCGTTTCGGTGGGCGCGGTGAAGGCAGCCAACGCGACCATTGATAGCGTGCTTGCGGCATCCTGATGCCGGAGCGGCTTATCAGTCCGGCATGCCGTCGCGCGTGAGATTGCGCGTGGCCGCCGCCGGCACCGGCATCATCGCCGGCATGCGGCGGCGGGCGCGCTTGACGGGCATGGCGCCGTAGACCTGTTTGGTCGCTTCGATGATCACCGCACCAGCAAGGCCCGGCAAAGCGTGGCGCGCGAAGGCTTCCCAGCCACCAGCCGCGCGCAGCCAGGAGCGGTTGCGGAAGGGGAGGAAGAAGAGGCTGCGTTCAGTTCGGAGCGGCGTGAAGGAATGCTTGCGCAAAAGGCGCGAAAGCTGCCCGGCGGAGTAGGGCTGGCCGAAACCGAAAGGTGTCCGTTCAAGCTGTGCCCAGAGGCTGCGGCGGTTGGGCACCACCACCAGCAGGCGACCGCCGCCGGCCAGCACGCGCCAAGCTTCGCGCAACATGTCGCCCGGATGGTCGGAGCCTTCGAGCCCATGCACCATCAGGATCCGGTCGACCGAATAATCCTGCAGCGGCAATTCCGTCTCGTCGGCAAGGGCGGTGAGATTGGGTTCGTCGTGCGGCCAATGCACGACGCCTTGGCCCGCCGGCATCATGGCCAGCACCCGTTCGGCCTCGGCGCGGAAGGGCTGCAGATAGGGTGTCGCAAAGCCGAGACCCAGCACCGATTGGCCGCGCACGTCCGGCCACATGCCGCGGATGCGCGCGCGCAGCAGCTGACGCGTCACCTTGCCGAGCGGCGTCTGGTAAAAATCGCGGACATCGACCACGTCTTGAAACAAGGTGCTAACTCATGAGAGGTCATCGGGCCGGCTTTGATTATGGCATATCCGCTGCTATCGTCAGCACTTAAGTGATTGGGAGCATTCGATGTCCGAAAACCAAGCCAGGCAGCCGTTGGAGATCGTCGTCTTTCCGATGCTGTCCGACAATTACGGCTTTCTCATTCATGACCCGGCCAGCAATGCCACGGCCGTGGTCGATCCCGCCGAGGCAGAGCCTGTCCTTGCCGCCTGCAAGGCGAAGAACTGGACGCTGACCCATATCCTCAACACCCATCACCATGGCGACCATGTCGGCGGCAATCTCGCACTCAAGGCCAAGACCGGCTGCAGGATCATCGGGCCCGCCTATGACCGCGACCGCATCCCCGGCATTGACGTGACGGTCGATGAGGCGAGCGGGGCTGATTTCGGCAGCCGCCATGCCCAGATTTTTTTCGTGCCCGGCCACACGCGCGGCCATATCGCCTATTGGTTTGCCGAGGACCACGCCCTTTTTTGCGGCGACACCTTGTTCGCGCTGGGCTGCGGCCGCCTCTTTGAGGGAACGCCGGCGCAGATGTGGTCATCGCTGCTGAAGTTGCGCGCACTTCCCGATGAGACGCGGGTCTACTGCGCCCATGAATACACGCAATCGAATGCGCGCTTCGCCCTGACCGCGGAGCCGGAGAACGAAGCGCTGGCGGCACAGACGGAAAAGGTGGCGGCGGCGCGCGCCGCGGGCCGTTTCACCATTCCCTCGACGTTGAAGATCGAGAAGGCCTGCAATCCCTTCCTGCGCGCGGACCAGCCGGCTCTGCGCCGTCGTTTCGGCGGTCCCGGTATGAAGGATGCCGACGTGCTGGGCGCCATCCGCGCGGCGAAGGATCGCTTCTAGGCGAGATAGTGGTGGGTGTAGGCGATCATCTTGTTGACCGCCCGCCCGTCATCCGAAAGCGGCAGGATGACCGTCTGTTCATGGCCGATGCGATTGTCCGGCGTGATGAAGCGGCGTTGCTCGAAGCGCGGCGCGCGCCGACCCACGACATCGTCATAGGAGGCCAGCGCCGCTTCCGCCGAACTGGCGAAATAGCCCTCGGCAACGCCCTTGCCCGTGGCATCGTTGCCGCGCATCGCCACCTCGCGCGTGCCCAGCAACCGATAGACGAAGCGCCGTGGATCGTCGACCACGTCGATCAGGGCAATGCCCGGGAGGAACGCGACCATTTCGGCAGGATCGAAATCAGCACGCGCTGGCATAGCTCGGCCGCGACATTTGCCAAGCCAGAAATCATGAAAGGCGATGATGTCGTTGTGGTAGGCGGTCGCGTCAATCTGATCCGCGACCCTGCTGTCATCCGCCGCTCGGCCAGTTAAAGACATCTGCGATTCAACGTCCTGACACCTGCTTCGTGCGACGCAGAGTAAAGAACTTTCCAAAGAATCCCAAGCATCCATATGTTCAGGGAACTCTTGCGATTTCCGTTAGTTTATCCCTATGTTGAATCATCCAACTCGACAAAGAGGCAAACCCATGGGCATCCCCGTGGCATTCATACTTTTATGATGTTGCAAACAAATCAAAAATTGCCGCCGCAACCGGAAAAAGTCGATCTGGGCGCATGGGCGCTGTTTCTCGATCTTGATGGCACCTTGCTCGACATCGCCGCATCGCCGGAATCCGTTCTGGTGCCGAAACATCTTGTCGATACGTTGGCGACGCTACGCACCGGCCTCGACGGGGCGTTGGCCATTCTGTCGGGGCGATCGATGCGCGCGATTGATCGTTTGCTGCATCCTTTGCTCGTCGCTGCCGGTGGAGAACATGGTGCAGTTCTGCGTCTACCGAACGGCGAGGTCGCCGAAGCTAATATCGATACGGTAGTTCCAGCGCATTGGAGGCAGATGATTCATCAGCAGGCCGAGAATTGGCCGGGCGTTCTGGTTGAAGAAAAGTCGCATGGCCTGGCATTGCATTACCGCGCCAATCCGAAACTGGGCGTGCCGGTGATTGCACTGCTGGAGCAATTGGTCGAGAGCGATCCGACGTTCGAGATTCTGCCAGCCTTGCTGGCGCGTGAATTGCGACATCGTTCGATCAACAAGGGCGAAGCGTTGCGACGACTGATGGCCCAGCCGCCGTTCTCGGGGCGGGTGCCCTTGTTCATCGGCGACGATGTGACCGATGAAGATGCGATTGCCGCTGCGGACAGCCTCGGCGGCCTGGGGCTGCGTGTGGCCGACGCCTTTGCTGGTGAACCCGCGCGCGTGCGGTCCTGGTTGGGCGATCTGGCGAAACATCATGAAAGCAAAGTAGACGGCAGGACGGGGCATTGAGCAGGGCGGGGCATTGAATGGCGCAACTTGATCTGGGTGTAATCGGCAATGGAACAGTCGCCAGCCTGATCGATCGTGCCGCGCGGCATCAGTGGTTCTGCTTTCCACGCTTTGATGGCGATCCGTTGTTCAATGCGCTGCTGAACGGTACCGATCCGGTTGGCGGATTCGCCGATGTCCTGATCAATGGCGGCGAGGTCAGAGGGCAAGCGTATCAGCGCAACACACCGATCCTGGAGACGCTTTTCACGGACGCCAACGGCGGCTCCGCGCGCATCACGGATTTCGCGCCGCGCTTCATCCGTTTCAGTCGATTCTTTTGTCCACCGATGCTGATCCGTCGCATTGAGCCCCTGAGCGGGCGCTGTTGCATCAAGGTCCGCATCCGGCCGACCTTCGAATATGGCGAAGCCCGGCCACGCAAAATCGTAGGCAGCAACCATTTGCGATTCGTTGCAGGTGAGAGCACGCTGCGCGTCACCACAGACATGCCGGTCAGCTATTTGGCGGACGAGGTGGAATTCCTGCTCGACCGACCGATCAATCTCATCATCGGCACCGATGAATCAATTCCCGAAGCCCCGGCGCAGTTGGTCAACGAATTCCTCGAGCAGACGGCAAGCTATTGGCGCGATTGGGTGCGCGATTTGGCGGTACCTTTCGACTATCAGGAAGCCGTCATCCGGGCGGCAATTACGCTTAAGCTCTGTACCTTCGAGGATACGGGCGCCATCGTGGCCGCCCTGACGACTTCGGTGCCCGAGGCGCCGCATTCGGGCCGCAATTGGGATTACCGCTATTGCTGGCTGCGTGATTCCTATTTCACGGTGACGGCGCTCAATCGACTTGGCGCAACGCGCACGATGGAATGCCATGTGAGGTATATCCTCAATGCGGTGCTGAGTGCCGGAATTTCGCCGGAAGTGCCACTCTACCCGATTGTGCCTGGAACCGATTTGACGGAACGCGAAGCACCTGCCCTGGCTGGCTTCCTGGGCATGGGGCCAGTGCGTGTGGGCAATGCGGCGGTGATCCAGCGCCAGCACGACGGCTATGGTTCGATCATTCTTACAGCGGCGCAGATGTTTTATGACGAGCGCTTGCCCAAGATCGGCGACCTCGATCTTTATCGGCAATTGCGTCCGATCGGCGATCTGGCGGCCGCCTCTGCCTTGGCGCCGGACGCGGGGTTGTGGGAGTATCGCGAACGTACCAGCATCCATACTCATTCCGCGGCAATGTGCTGGGCCGCCTTGCATCGTCTCGGACTTATCGCCGGTCGCGTCGGCGAGATAGAAGACCGCGATCGCTGGCTGAAACTGGCCAGCGATCTGCGCAGCAAGATTCTTGAGCGGGCGACATCGGCCACCGATGGCTGGCTGGCGGGCGCATTCGACAGCGATGTCTGCGATGCCGCCGTGCTGACGCTGCCGGAGATCGGCCTGCTGCGCTACGATGACCCGCGCTTCCTGCGCACGATGGAGGTGGTTGAGGAGCGGCTGATGCATGACGGTCTCATTATGCGCTATGACGCGCCAGATGATTTCGGAAGGCCGGAAACAGCCTTCTTGGTCTGCAGCCTGTGGTTCATCGATGCGCTGGTGGCCGTGGGCCGGCGGACGCAGGCGGAGGAAATGTTCCGCCGTATATTGGCGCGACGCAATCATCTGGGCCTGCTGTCGGAAGATCTTGACGGCAAGAATGGGATCCTATGGGGGAATTTCCCGCAGACATTTTCGATGGTCGGCACGATTCTCTCCGCCATGCGCCTCAGCCGGAGTTGGGAGGAGGGATTATGGCGCGCGTCGTAATCGTTTCTAACCGTGTACCTCTGCCCAATGAGCGCGGCGTGCGTGCCGGCGGCCTTGCCGTGGGTATCGCCGATGCGTTGAAGGATGGCGGATTGTGGTTCGGCTGGAGCGGCGCGATCTCGGGTAATGCCCACAATCCGGTGCGCAAGGTGGAATCGGGCGGGGTCACCTATGCCACGATCGACCTCAGCCAGGATGACTACGACCGATTTTATGTCGGCTATGCCAATTCGACCTTGTGGCCTTTGCTGCATTTCCGCCTCGGCCTCATCGATTTCAAGCGCGAGGATCTGGAGGGTTATTTTTCGGTCAATCGGACCTTCGCGGCGGCGCTGGCGATGGAATTGCGGCCCGACGATATCGTCTGGATTCATGACTATCATTTGATCCCGCTCGGCGCCGAATTGCGCCGTTTGGGAGTGCGCAACAGGCTGGGTTTCTTCCTGCATATTCCCTTCGTGCCAGCGAGCCTGTTTGCGGCCCTGCCGCAGGGCGAGGCTTTGCTGCGGGCGTTCCTGGCCTATGACGTGGTGGGGCTGCAGACCGAGGAGCATCGGCGCGATTTCCTGGATGCGGTCAAACAGGTGCTGGGCATGGAACCGGATGGCGACGGTCTGCTGGTGACAGCTGACGGCACGTCGCGGGCCATTGCCAATCCGATCGGGATCGATGCGCGTGCCTTTGCCGCCATGGCGACGAAGGCGGAACGTTCGGCGGAAACGCGGCGGCTGCTCTCCAGCCTTGTCGGGCGCGATCTCGTCATCGGCGTCGACCGGCTCGACTATTCCAAGGGCCTGCCCAACCGCTTCACCGCCTTCGGCAAGCTGCTGCATGAATATCCAGAGCATCGACAGAAGGTGAGTTACCTGCAGGTGGCGGCGAAGAGCCGGGAGGATGTGTCGGAATACCAGGCACTGCGCCGCGAACTCGACCGCAAGGCCGGCAACATCAACGGGCGCTTTGCCGAATTCGATTGGGTGCCGTTGCGCTACATGACTCGGCCGGTCAGCCGGGCCATGCTCGCGGGCTTCTATCGTGCGGCACGGGTGGGGCTGGTGACGCCCTTGCGCGACGGCATGAATCTGGTGGCCAAGGAATTTATCGCCGCGCAGGATTACAACGATCCGGGCGTCCTCATCCTGTCGCGCTTCGCCGGTGCCGCCGAGGAGCTTTCCGAAGCGCTCATCGTCAATCCATATGATCCTGCGGAGATCACCGAGGCGATGCACCAGGCGCTGGTCATGCCGCTGGAAGAACGGCAGGACCGGATGGAGCGCCTGCGTGCAAGAGTCTTCACGACGACGGCGGAGAGCTATTGCCGCAACTTCCTGGCAGCACTCGCGGCTTAGGCCTCGATGCCCGTGCCGATGGGGCAGGAAACGCCGGTGCCGCCGAGGCCGCAATAGCCGCCGGGATTCTTGGCCAGATATTGCTGGTGGTAATCCTCGGCGAAATAGAAAGGCGGTGCCGCGGCGATCTCGGTGGTGATGGGATCGCGCCTGCCGGCTTGCACCAAGGCGGCCTGATAGGCATCGCGGCTGGCGATGGCCGTATCCTGCTGCGCGGTCGAATGGGTAAAGATGGCGCTGCGATACTGTGTGCCGACATCATTCCCCTGGCGCATGCCCTGGGTGGGATTGTGGCTTTCCCAGAATGTCTTCAGCAGCATTTCGTAGGAAATCTTGGCCGGGTCATAGACCACGCGGACGGCCTCGGTATGGCCGGTCATGCCGCTGTAGACTTCCTCATAGGAAGCATTGGAGGTGACGCCGCCCTGATAGCCGACGGCGGTCACATAGACGCCAGGCAGCTGCCAGAATTTGCGTTCCGCACCCCAGAAGCAGCCCAGGGCGAAATCGGCGACTTCGAGTCCGGCGGGGTAGGGGCCGGTCAGCTTGTGGCCGGTGATGAGATGCGGGTTCGGGAGCGGCATCGTCGTGCTGCGGCCGGGCAGCGCATTGTCGGCATCGGGCAGGGCGATAGGCTTGCGGGCGAAACTGAACATCGGTGGATCTCCGTTCCTGGCGTGGGTCCTATATGGGCCGATACGGTCCCGCTGCCAAGGCCGTTACAGGATATCGTGTCCATGCCCGCAAGGCATGAAGGGGCTTAGTGGAAGTCGCGGCTGCGGGTGATGAGGGCGGGCTTCTGCTGCGCGCGCGGATCGCGACCGGGGCGCTTGACTTCATCGGCCCGCGCCGTGGGTGGGGTGATCGGCGGATTCCCGGCCGGTGCATCTGCTTCCTTGAGGCCGTGCAGCAGGTCGGTCATGTCAATGAGGCGGTCGGCCACCACATGGATCACCTGATGCGGCGCCTTGCCCTCGGTCTGGACGCGGCCCGTGCAGCCGACCAGGCCTGCTCCCATGACGATCGGCCGGTATTGCGCAAAGACACGCGGCCAGACGACCAGATTGGCGATGCCATGCTCATCCTCCAGCGTCATGAAGATGACGCCGCTGGCGGTCCCCGGTTGCTGGCGCACCAGCACCAGGCCGGCCACGAAGACGCGCTGGCCGTTCTTGAGATGGGGCAACTGATGGCAGGGAATGATGCCGCGCCGGCGCAAGATCTCACGCAGGAAGGAAAGCGGGTGTTGCTTCAGCGAGAGATGCTGGGTGCGGTAATCCTCGATCACATGCTGGGAAAGGGGCATCTCCGGCAGGGGTGCGGGTGCCTCCGGCGCTGCCTCAAGCCGGGCCAGAAGCGGCAGCGGCGCCTCGCCCAGCGCCTTCACCGCCCACAAGGCCTGGCGGCGGTCGAGGCCCAGCGAGCGGAAGCAATCGGCTTCGGCGAGGCGGGTAAGTATCGCCGGGGTGAGGCCGGCACGGCGCCACAGATCGTCGATGCTGGCATAACCCTCGCCGCGCAAGGCAACGAGACGCTGGATCTCCACCTCGCGCAGTCCGTCGATCTGGCGCAGGCCTATGCGCAGGCCGAGATGCTTGTCATGGCGATTGACTTCGGCCACAGCCAGCCGGTCGCGGCGGTTGCGCAAGGGCGGGCGCGCCTTCACGCGTTCCACGTCGTAATCCCAACCGCTCAAATTGACGTCGGCCGGCAGGATGACAACGCCATGCTCATCGGCATCGTGGATGATCTGGGCCGGCGCGTAGAAGCCCATCGGCTGGCTGTTGAGGAGAGCTGCGGCGAAGATCGAGGGGTAATGGCATTTCAGCCAGGCGGAGACCGAAACCAGCAGGGCAAAGCTCGCCGCATGGCTTTCCGGAAAGCCGTAATTGCCGAAGCCTTCGATCTGGCGGAAGCAGCGTTCGGCGAAATCGAGGCTGTAATTCTTCTTCAGCATGCCGCCGATGAACTTGTCGCGGAAGGTTTCGATGGTGCCGGTCTTCTTGAAGGTCGCCATGGCACGGCGCAGCTGGTCGGCCTCGCCGGGCGTAAAGTCGGCGGCGACGATGGCGATCTTCATCACCTGTTCCTGGAACAGGGGCACGCCCTTGGTCTTGTCGAGGATGGCGCGCAGTTCCTCGCTGGGGGAATCGGATGGCTCCTTGCCCTCGCGCCGGCGTAAGTATGGGTGCACCATGTCGCCCTGGATCGGCCCCGGCCGCACGATCGCTACTTCGATGACGAGATCGTAGAGATTGCGGGGCTTGAGGCGCGGCAGCATGGTCATCTGGGCGCGGCTTTCGACCTGGAAGACGCCGATCGTATCCGCCGCGCACAGCATGTCATAGGTGGCGGCATCGTCCTGCGGGATGTTGGCCAGTTCCAACGGGCGACCCTCGATGTGGGCGATGAGGTCGAACGCCTTCCTGACGCAAGTCAGCATGCCGAGTGCCAGCACATCCACTTTCAACAGCTTCAACGCATCGAGATCGTCCTTGTCCCATTGGATGACGGTGCGGTTCTCCATCGCCGCATTCTCGATGGGAACGAGACTGGAGAGCGGCCCCTTGGAAATGACGAAGCCGCCGACATGCTGCGAGAGATGGCGCGGCATGCCGGTCAGTTCCTGGGCGAGGTCGAGCGTCAGGCGCAGACGCCGGTCGTCTGGGTCCAGGCCGGCATCGCGAATCTGCTGGTCGGAGATCGCCCGCATCGACCAGCCCCAGATGGTTTTGGACAGGCGGCTGATGACGTCCTCGGACAAGCCCATGACGCGCCCCACATCGCGCAAGGCGCCGCGCGAGCGATAACAGATGATGGTGGCGGTGAGGCCGGCGCGGTGGCGGCCGTATTTTTCGTAGATGTACTGGATGATCTCCTCGCGCCGCTCATGCTCGAAATCGACGTCGATATCGGGCGGCTCGTTGCGCGCCGTGCTGATGAAGCGCTCGAAGAGAAGGTCGTGCTTGATCGGGTCGATGGCGGTGATGTCGAGGCAATAGCAGACGATGGAATTGGCCGCCGACCCGCGCCCTTGGTGCAGGATGCCGAGGCGGCGCGCTTCCCGCACGATATCGCGCACGGTGAGGAAATAGCGCGCATAGTCCATTTCCTCGATGAGGGTGAATTCGTGTTCGAGCTGGTGCCGGATATGGGGCGAGATGTTCTTGCCATACCGCCATTCCGCTCCCTCCCAGGTGAAACGCTTGAGGCTTTCGAGCGGTGTTTCGCCCGGCGTCACCACTTCATCCGGATATTCGTATTTGAGTTCATCGAGCGAGAAGGTGCAGCACGCGGCGATCTCCTCGCTGCGCGTCACCGCATCCTCAAGGCCGCGGAACAGGCGGCGCATTTCAGCGGCGTCCTTCAGATGCCGCTCGGCATTCTTCTCCAGGCGGTAGCCGGCATTGTCGATGGTGCAGCCATGGCGGACGCAGGTGAGCACATCGAACAAGGTCTTGCGGGCGGGCAGATGATGCCGCACCTCGTTGATGGTGATGGTGGGAAGACCTGCCTCATCGGCCAACCTCTGCAATGCCCGCAAGCGCCGCGCATCGTCACCGCGATAGAGATGCGCAAGGGCGAGATAGCCGGCCGCGCCGAAATCGTCACGGAAGCGGTGAAGGAAGCTGGGGAGAGTGGATCTGTCTTTTCCACCCCTCACCCCGACCCTCTCCCCGCTTTCGCGGGGCGAGGGAGTTTTGATCGAGTGTATTTCACGCCCCTCGCCCCTTTGGGGAGAGGGGTTGGGGTGAGGGGTAAGAGGCGGCACGACGATGGCCAGGAATCCCGCCTTCACGGCCACGAAATCAGCATAGTCGAGATGGCAGTGGCCCTTGGGCGCGCGCCGGCGCCCGAGGGTGAGGAGTTCACAGAGACGTCCATAGGCCGCGCGGTCGACCGGATAGGCGAGGATGTCCGGCGCATCGCGAAAGCTCAAGCGGCAGCCCACGATGAGGCGGATGCCGGCTTCCTTGCAGGCGACATGAGCGCGCACGATGCCGGAGAGCGAGTTGCGGTCGGCGATGCCGAGTGCTCGCATGCCCAGCGCCGCTGCCGTCACCGCCAGTTCTCCGGCATGGGAGGCCGCCTCAAGGAAGCAGTAATTGGTCATGGCGGAAAGCTCGACATAGCCGCCCTCCGTCACCGCCGCGCGAGGTTCGCGCGGTGCGATGGGGAGGGGGATGACCTTGCTGCCACGCATCAGGCGAAGATCCCATGCAGGAACCAGCGCGGCGGGCGCGCCGTGTCCTGGGCGTAAAGGCCGCTGCGATAGAGCCAGAAGCGCCGCCCGTCCTCGATCTCGACGCGGTAATAGTCGCGGGTCTCCTTGCCGTCATCCATCGCTTGCCACCATTCGGGACGGATGCGCTCGGGCCCTTCCGCCTTGGCGACGCGGTGCTGGACATGGCGCCAGCGGAAGGAGAGGGGTGGGTCGTCGGGCACAGGCGCCAGGGCTTCGATCGGTTCCGGCGGCGAGAACAGGCGGATGGGACGCGGCGGCAGGTCGGTCGACCAATCACCTGGCCGCTCATTGGACTTCTGCTTCTGCAACGGCGGTACGAAAGCGATTGCGCGTTCGGGCAGGTGGCTGGCGACGGGGCGCGGAACGGTGACGCTGCCGGGCCCCAACCGATTGGTAAGGCGGTCGACAAGGGGGGCAAGATCGGCTGCCGCCACCTGATGGCTGCGCCGGTCGAAATCGGCCTGGGTCGCCGTCATCTTCTCAGCCACCAATGCGCTCAGGCTCATGCGCTCGATGCCGGGGCCGGGGTCGAGCGATTCCAGTTTCTCGGCGATGAGGCGCTGCAGATGTTTCTGGTCGCGGCTGGGGCGCGCTGTCCCGATGATGAGGCCGGGCGCTTCGTCATCGAGGCGATGGGCGACGAGGCCGAGGCGCCGCGCCCCCAGTTCCTGCGTCTCCAACTCGCTGAGCAGCTTGCCGAGCAGCAATTCGCTGGCGCGCGCCAGGGATTCCGGCGCCGAGATCGGCTCGGCGAAGACGAGGCTGACGCGGTGATCGGGTGCCGGTGACAGCGGCGAAAGGCTTTCCGCCACATAGCCCAAAGCCTGGTCGAGACGGCCGAGCAGGCTCGCGCCGAAGCGCTTGGCAAGATCGGCACGCGGCAGTGGATAGAGATCGCCGATGCGCCGCAGGCCCAGACGATCGAGCCCCGCGGCCGTGGCTTCATCAAGGCGCAGGGCGCGCACGGGCAGGGTATGGAGCGCTGTCGAAATGCTGCCGGATGGAATAATGGATCGCTCATTGTCAGATATTGGGCCCCCGAAACGCGAACTGGCCCAGGCGGCGCCGATCGTGCCGGCGATGGCTCCGCGCGCGGCGAAGCCTTGGCGCGCAAGGCGCATCAAGGCGTCCGCCATCAGCCTGTCCTCGCCGCCCCAGAGATGCGCGCAGCCGGTGATGTCGAGCATGAGCCCGTCCGGTGCATCGGGTGCGGCATGGGGCGTGAAGCGTGTCGCCCATTGCGCCAATTGATGCAGCCGCGCCAGATCGCCGCCGGGATCGGCGGGTTCGACGCGCGCTTCCGGCACGCAGGCCAGGGCGTCAGCGAGGCGCTGGCCCGGAAAGAGCCCGCGCGCCAGCGCCACATCATCGGCGGCATGGACCAGGCGCAGATTGCCGCTGCTTCGGACCAGCAGCAGCGGGGCTTCAGCCGCTGGCGCGTTTTTGCCGGATATCCGCCGGGTGTTCTGGCGGTGCCAGCAATCGGTCGGCCAATGGGGCAGGAACAGGCTGAGGAAACGCCGCTTCTCGCCATCCATCTTCATGCTCCTCGATAAGCCAGGTTGCGGGTCGCCCACCGCGGCAGCGCCATAATTCGACGCGCCAGCAAGGCGGTCCGGGCAGGATGGGATGCGGCGGGGCGGCAACACCGACAGAAGGCGCCGGGCCGATGCGCCAGCGGGTAAGGGCCGCGCTCGGCTGGTGGGCCAAGGCGCGCAATTCGGCAGCCCTGCCGCCGCGGCGGATGATGAGCGCCGGCACGCCGCTTTTCTCCGCCGCCAATTGCAATCGCCGGCTCTGGGTGAGATCGAGTGCTGCCACTTCACCCACCACGGCGCTGAGGCTGCGGCAGCGCAAGGCCTCCTCCAGCGCCCAGAGCGCATCGGCATTGCGCCGCACCTCAAGATGCAGCAGCCGGTCGGGGTCGAGCCCGGCCTGCGGCAGCGCGCGGGCATAAAGATCGCGCTGCCGGCCGACCCAAAGGACGCTGCTGTTCAAATCATGCCGCAGCCGCCGGCCGATCAGCCGCGCGAGGGCCGCGGCGGCCAGGCTCGCTTCCTCAAGATCCACTCCCTCGCCGGCAAATTCATGCAAGGCGCCGAGCGCCAAGCCGCCCCCGGGGAGGTGGAGATCGATGGCGCCAAGGCCCCAGCTGAGCGCGCGTGGGCGCGCGGGATCACCCATCCCGGCCTGCGGCAGCTTCTCCAGAAGGGCGATCTGACGGCGCAGGGCCGCCAGGCCCATCGGCTGGGGCGCGGGGGCGGAGGGCAGTTGGGGCGTGGCGCGGGCTTGGGTCATGTTTTGTTTTTGTTCTCATTTGGAGGAGAGTCAAGGCATGAGAACATAAAACGAACATTTTGGTTGACGCAGGTATTTTGCGTGATGTAATTTACGTTATCAATCTGTGGGAGGTGCCAGCATGCTTAGACCGATTCCCAGT
Organism: Dongia sp.; assembly: GCF_041906375.1. Lineage (GTDB taxonomy): Bacteria > Pseudomonadota > Alphaproteobacteria > Dongiales > Dongiaceae > Dongia. Next base: position 682,607 of record NZ_JAYRJJ010000001.1, read on the forward strand.
AAGAGTGCCGCAATTCTGGCGAAGAAGAGCGAGGAAACACAACCGCTTGAAGGCGCTGAAGTCGTACCGGAAAACGCTGAAAAGCTAAAACTGGCGACTGCCCTCCATGCCCAGGGCATTAACCCGGAAGGTTGGACCGAAGCTCGTCCGGCCGCCTGGACGACACAGAAGGCTTTCCAGGAAACGGGCCGGAAACCGGACGCACAGCATTTCGAGGTGGACGGCCGGCTCTACAAAACCGACACGCGCGTTGCCGCAAACTAGGCCCAGGGCCAGGATGCGATCGACGTCTATCTCGGGGCAGCGCCCAAGCCGGTCGAACAACTGGTCGACATCACCAAAGTACCGCTCAAATACCCTTTCGGCCGCCCGCATGAAGCGCGCGACGACCGCCCGGATGCGCATGCGCTCAATCTCCATTACGCCCGGGTGGGCGTCGATCCCAAATCGGCCCATAACGGCGACCCGCTGCCGATGGCGAGCCAGCCGAAACTGCAGCAGGCCACCCGCGCACCCGATGGCAGCGAGATTCCCCTCGGCATCCCCGGCATCTATCGCGGCTATGACGACGGGTTCTTCTACGCCGCCAATGAAGGCACGCGTGAAAGCCCCGACGTGCAGGCCCTGCGCCGCAAGCTGGCGACGGAGAAGGCTGCCGCCCAAGGCGACGCGGCAGCGATGGTCGCCAATGACAACGCCCCGGAAATCGACGAGGCGGTGGCGCGGAGTTATGCGAAGCAGGCGCCGATAACGCCTGCGGCCGAAAGCGTTGCCGCAGAGGACACCCTTGCCCAGCAAAGTGCCGAGGCTGCGAACCGGTTGCCGCAACTGATCGCGGCGATCGGAAAGCTTCAGAACGGTGAATCTCTCACCGCGGATGATAGCGATCTCCTCGCCCGCACCGAAGCAGCCTTCGCCAAGGCTGGCGTTCCGATTGACTTGAAGAAGGTCGATGTGACGCGCCTCAAACAAGCTACCGAGCGCGCCGCCAACCCTTCGAAATCTGTCGACAGCCTCAATGCAGGCGCGATCGAACCAACTTCGCCGGCTATCGCCGGTGCGACACTCGCTATTCCTGCAGGGGGTGCATCACTTACTGGCCTACGTACGGGCGCGGTAGCTGTCGGCGCCTTGCTGGAACAAGCTGCTGTTGGCACGGTCGCCTTGGGCGCGGCTACCTTTACGGCATTGGTTGGCGGATTCCTGGCGGCTATGACATCCAATACTCAAGGTCCCGAAGCGGATGAGGTGTCAAGTTTATATCAGAAGCCGGCCGTCCAACCGAAGTCGGCCGATATCGATCGCGAGAAGGTAGAAACAATACGGGAAATGCCGAGTATGGAAACTACTGTGCGCCCGCCCAACTCGATGGAGCAGATTTCAAATACTCATCTTCTCGCTGCCCCAAAAGCATTCAATCCAAGTTCGGAAGCGACGCAAGCTAGCGCATCGGATTCCTCGCTCAAACACTTGATCGTCGAAAATTACCAAACTTACTCATCTTTGATCGCCAAATTAAGAAAAGGAGAACTGCCGACCAAAGAGGAAGCGATGCTTTCGAAAGAGATTGTTTCAAAATTTGGAGCTAGCGAAACATCCGTCAGCGAAAAACTTGAAACGACGGAGCCGATCCCAGCCGAAGCTTCAACTGTATTGGACGAAACAACGCCTGTCAGTCTAGAAATTACCCCAGCTATTAGGCAGTGGCTGTTTAATTTGCTTCGTGGTAAGCCCAACGAAGATGCGCAACCTGATCGCGATGAAGCATATGAATTCTGCCGCAACCTTTGTACGGACATTTACGAAAACAATCCGCATCAGTTGCCTGGTGAAGGATCTGATATGAGCGCACGGTGGCGCAGGTGTGTGCGAGATTGCTTAAAAGATCATGGATATTCCGATTTCTAAATGGAATATCCAGCAAGGGGGGGTGATGAAGCGTGATACCGCAATGGTTCTCATGGATGCTTTGCAGAGACTGAACCCCTCATTCAATGAACTCACGAGCATCACGTATCAGATCGAAGACGAAACCGAGCGCAAATTCATACGCCGGCAAATAGCCAATGCCATGCAGTCCCTCGGCTATGAAATAGTAATGCATATCGTCCGGCAATTTCCCGATTTGGATCCGGATAAGAAAGTGGAGTGACGCAAGAGAGAAAAGGTCCGCGACATACTTTTAAAAAACACCAAACCTCCATTACGCGCGGGCGGGCGTCGATCCCGGATCGGCCCATAACGGCGACCCGTTGCCGATGGCGAGCCAGCCGAAACTGCAGCAGGCCACCCGCGCGCCCGATGGCAGCGAGATCCCCCTCGGCATTGCCGGCATCTATCGCGGCTATGACGACGGGTTCTTCTACGCCGCCAATGAAGGCACGCGTGAAAGCCCCGACGTGCAGGCCCTGCGCCGCAAGCTGGCGACGGAGAAGGCTGCCGCCCAAGGCGACGCGGCAGCGATGGTCGCCAATGACAACGACCCGGAAATCGACGAGGCGGTGGCGCGGAGTTATGCGAAGCAGGCGCCGATAACGCCTGCGGCCGAAAGCGTTGCCGCAGAGGACACCCTTGCCCAGCAAAGTGCCGAGGCTGCGAACCGGTTGCCGCAGCTGATCTCGGCGATCGGAAAGCTTCAGAACGGTGAATCTCTCACCGCGAATGATAGCGATCTCCTCGCCCGCACCGAAGCAGCCTTCACCAAGGCCGGCGTTCCGATCGACTTGAAGAAGGTCGATGTCGAAAGTCTCAAGCGCGCTGCAGCTCTGAGTGTCGATGAAGGAGTGGCCACCAGTGCCGCCACGGCCATGCGTCCAATGACCCCGGTCGAAGCGGAAGTTGAGCTCCTCTTCGGCATGTCCCCGGACACGCCCCGCGCTAACATTCTACCGGATCCGAGGGGCGCTGACGGGGTGCCGACCTGGGACATATCGCAATGGAAGGCGCCGCAACTGCTTTACGATCTGGCCCGTGCCTTCGTCACGCCCGGTGTGGCGTCAAAGGGCTATCCGATATCGGACGAAGAAACGCAGAACCTCGCATTAACGATGGTGGGTGGGGGCGCCATGTCGGCTAAAGCCATGCCGCATGGTGGAATAGGAATGCCGTGGGCAGCGTCGGGCCGCGTACCGCGTGAACTGGCAAGGGCGGCCGATGAAACAGTCGAGTTTTTTACAACCCAACGCAAAAGGAATTGGCCGAGCAATTGAATCAAAGTGCCATGAAAACCTTACGCGCTATTCGAATGAAAAACGGCAAACTTTTCACATGGCCCGCAGAAAAGTCACTGCATCCGGACGGGATCGAGCGACTGATAGCAGATGGCATCATCACCGAGGCAGACCTAGTTGGCGCCGAACGCCTGCTATACGAGGAAGGTGTGGGCTACTATGCTGCTCCTTGAGGCGGGAGCGGGCCATCGTGACCGGGTGGCACTTTATAGCCAAGGCGTTCGGCAATCTTCAGGTAGCGATTGCTGTACGAAACCGACCCGTCAGCTTGCGGGTTGATATCGCAGCAATGCTCAAGCAGAAAAATCGCCACATGAACTGGCCCGGGAACTTGGCATGCACCCGACTCCCATCCTTGAACATCGCTGACATCAGACTTGAGGATAAATGCCATCTGTTGCTGTGTCAGCCCCATCTCTTGCCGTGCCATTTTGAGCTGTTCAGGTGTCACGATCATCTCCCGATATCAAACGAGTTATTAGACCGTCAGCGGCGGTGCTTTGCAAGTTTGCATCACCGCGTCAGCCGGGGCTTTTCATCGTATAGAGGCAACGACATCGCAGCAAAGTATCCCGGTCTGAAGCGGCTTTTCATCAAGCTGACAAGGCAGCTCAACCGCTGGCACGACAGTGGCTGAAGTCCCTGAAATCCTGGCTTCCCGCCGCGCAAAACTGTACAATGGCCTCGCTACGGAGCGGCCATTTTCAGTGGACTATCCAGATGCCCAAGGACGACACGACGCAGCCGGAAACCTCACCCGCGACATCGACGGAAACCCGCTCGAAGTCGGCGGACGAATTGTGGGCAGAAGCGTGGTTGGCGGAGCGGACGAAGCCCTCCCGGCAGCGGAATTTAACGCCATCGCAAAGGCAGGAACGGGCCGAGACACTCAGATTGTTGCGCCGGGCAGCGAAGGGCTTGGACGGAATGTCGGTACGGTACCTTATGACCGACACACCGGCCTCACAAAAGAAGTAATTCTCTCCAACAAGCTGAACCCAGCGGACGTCCCCGGCGTCTATGGCCATGAGATCGGACATGTCATTGACCAGCTTGCGGGCGAGATATCGGTCGAGGGGCTGACGAAAGAGCTGAAGGCGCTCTACGATGTCGGCAACAATCCGAACGGGGCACGTGGCAATCCGGATATGCCGGGTCATTGGAGGCGGGGCAAAATCGGGCTGATGCGTTTAGAAGCTGCTTTGCTGCTCAAGACGATCTAACCTCAGAATGAGAAGCAAGCGTCACCATCTGCCCAATTTGTCCCGATCCAATTGATGAGCCAAACGACATGACCCGGATATCGATCAACCAGGCTTCCATCGACAAGGCTGCGGATATCCTGTGGCGGAAAAGGCTGGCGCAGGAGCGTTTGTCGGCGCTGCCGGCGGATTGCAAGCCATCGAGCCTTGATGAGGGCTATGCCGTGCAGGAGGCGATGGCGGCGCTTGCAAGCCAGCCGGTCTTCGGCTGGAAGATCGCCGCCACCAGTGCCGCCGGACAGAAGCATATCGGTGTCACGGAACCGCTTGCCGGGCGACTCTTTGCGGATTTTGTTCTGCAGGATGGCGCCGGCCTGCCGGCCGCGCCCTTGCAGATGCTGGTCGTCGAAGCCGAATTCGCCTTTCGCATGGGACGCGATCTGCCGCAGCGCGCCGCCGTCTATGACGTCGATGAGGTGCGCGCGGCGGTCGCGGATCTATTTCTGGCGATCGAGATTCCGGACGCTCGGTTCGAGCCCTTCGACAGCATTGGGCCCGCACAGATCGCGGCGGACGATGCCTTTGCTTCCTGGTTCGTGTTGGGAGGGAAGGTCGAGGATTGGGCGGCGCTGGATCTGCCCAACCAGCCGGTACGCGTCTTCAAGAACGGCGCCATCGCCGCGGAAGGCAAGGGCGCCAATGCGCTGGGCGATCCCAGCCTCGCCCTCACTTGGCTTGCCAATGAGCGCGCCAAGCGCGGGCCGGGCTTGAAGGCCGGTGAGGTGATTACCACCGGCACCTGCATCACGCCGCTTGGGATTGCGCCGGGTGATGCCATCGTCGCGGAGTTCCCGGGGCTCGGGCGGGTTTGCGTCAATCTCAAATAAGCCTCCCTCATATTAGGCACCCTCATATTAGGTTCCGGGGGAGCTTCTTGACGTCCGGGTCGTAGAAGCGAAAGATTGTCGGTGTCAACCGACCGTCATCTTTCCGGAGGCTTGAAGGCTCATGGCGCGCATCGTCGACTTCTACTATGCGATCGGCAGCCGCTATTGCTATCTGGCGCAAAGCCAGGTGGCGCATCTTGAGGCGATCGGGCATGTCGCCATCCGTTGGCGGCCGCTGCTCTCGGAAGACCTGATGCGCGCGCGCGGACTGACGCCGTTCAAGCAGGAAGCTGTCTCGGTTCAGTATCTGCCGGAATACCGATCGGAAGATGCCGCGCGCTGGGCGGCCTTCTACGGCATCCCGTACCGTGAGCCGGCCTGGAAGGTGATCGATTGGCGCCGCGTCAACATGGCGGCGGTGGCGGCGGCAAGGGTGGGCGATGTCGCGGCCTATTCGCGGCGGCTGTTCGATGCGGCCTTCGGCGGCGGCGCGCAGATGCTGACCGATCATGATCTTGCCCGGCTTGCCGACGAGGCCGGCCTCGATGGCGCGCGACTAGTATCTCTCATCGACGACAAGGAAACCGAGGCGCTGCATCGGCGCACCATCGAGGCCGCGGTCGAAGCCGGCGCCTTTGGCGTTCCCACTTTCGTCGTCGATGGCGAGGTCTTCTGGGGCAACGACCGGCTGGTGCTGCTGCAGCACCATCTGGGCCGGGATGCCGCCTGAGTGCGCGCATCCCGGTTGCGCTCACCCATCATGCCGACAATAGTACCGTTCGGAAATCAAGATCCAGGACAAATCGGAACGTCGGAATGATTCGCGCCGCGCACATCGCCGATCTCGGTTCGCAGCCGCTGCTGAGACTGGAGGCCTATTGGCTGGAAAAGCGGGGCAGCCGCGCCATGCCGTCGCGCGCCGATATCGATCCGGCCGATATCAAGGAACTGCTGCCGCAGATCATCATGGCGCGGATCGAGCATGATCCGCTGCGGGTGAAATACAGCATTGTCGGCACGGCCTGTGCGCGCAGTGCCGGCTTCGACTATACCGGCCGCTATCTCGACGAGCTCGCCTTCGATTCAGAGAGCGATACCGATTGGCAGGAAATCTACCGCGAGATCGTGCGCGAGAAGAAGCCGATCGGCGGCACCTGCCGCTTCCGCACCGCGGACGTCGAGATACCCTACCGGGTCGCCGTCTTTCCGCTGTCCAATGACGGCATCCGTGTCGACCACACCATCGCCTATGAACACCTGACGCTGAGCCTCACTGAGATGGATCATGTTCTGCCGGTGAAGCCGGCGCGCTGACGCCCTAGAGCACGGCGCGGAGCGGGGTGATTTCGCGGAAGAGCGCGCTGCTGACCAGTTCCTTGGCGGCGGCGATGTCGGGCGCCATCTCGCGGTCGATGTCCCAGAACGCCACCTTAGCGCGCAACGTCTCCATGACGCGGCGGAGGGGCTGGCTGGTTTCGACCGGCCGCCGGAGATCGATGCCCTGCGCGGCACAGAGAATCTCGATGGCGACGATACCGGCGGTGTTGTCAGTCATGTCGAGCAGGCGCCGCGCGCCATGGGTCGCCATGGAGACATGGTCTTCCTGATTGGCCGAGGTCGGCAGTGAATCGACGCTGGCCGGATGGGCAAGGCATTTGTTTTCCGAGGCGAGGGCCGCTGCGGTGACATGGGCGATCATGAAGCCGGAATTGAGGCCGGGCTCCGGTACCAGGAAGGCTGGAAGGTTGCTCATGCGCGCATCGGTCAGCATGGCGATGCGACGTTCGGACAAGGCGCCGATTTCCGCCACGGCGATGGCGATGCAATCGGCCGCCATGGCGATGGGCTCGGCGTGGAAATTGCCGCCTGAGAGCACGTCGCCCTCCTTGGCAAAGACCAGTGGATTGTCGCTGACCGCATTCACTTCGCGGCCGATGATGCTGGCGGCATGGCGCAGCATGTCGAGGGCTGCTCCCATCACCTGCGGCTGGCAGCGCAGCGAATAGGGGTCCTGCACGCGGTCGCAATCGACGTGGCTCGCGCGCAAGGGGCTGCCGTCCATCAGCTTCTTGAGTGCCGCCGCCACCTCGATCTGGCCCAACTGGCCGCGAATGGCGTGGATGCGCGGATCGAACGGCGTGTCGCTGCCAAGCGTTGCATCCGTCGTCATGGCGCCGGCACCAAGGCCAGCGAGGAAATTGTCCTCGGCGGCAAAAAGACCGGCGACGGCAAGGGCGGTCGAGACCTGCGTGCCGTTGAGAAGGGCGAGTCCCTCCTTGGCCGCCAGGGTGAGTGGCTTCAGGCCGGCGCGATGCAGTCCTTCGACAGCGCCGATGGTCTCGCCGCGGTGCCGCACGGCGCCGACGCCGAGCAGCGCCTGAGAAAGATGTGCGAGCGGTGCCAAATCGCCGGAGGCGCCGACCGAGCCTTTCGAGGGAATGAGCGGATAGATCTCGGCATTGAGCAGGCTGACCAAGGCCTGAATGACCTCGCGCCTGATGCCGGAGAAGCCACGCGCCAGGCCATTGATCTTGAGAATCATGATGAGGCGGACGATGTCGTCGCCGAGCAGCGGGCCGATGCCGGCGGCATGGGACAGCACCAGACGGCGCTGCAGTTCCGTCACCTGGTCGTCCGGGATGCGGGTATGGGCGAGCGACCCGAAGCCGGTATTGATCCCGTAGGCCGTCTTGTGCTGGTCAAGGATCGCCTGGACGGTCGCCGCCGAGGCATCAATGTCCGGAAACGCCTTGGCGTCGATGGCCAGGCTGAGGCCATTACGCCAGACCCGGCGCAGTTCGGGGAGGGTGAGCGTCCCGGGGGTCAGGGTGAAGGTCTCGGTCATGGTCGGTCTCCTGCTTGTCTAGGCTTGTATATACAAGTTGGCGCGGCGACTCGCAACTCCCAGAAGGGGCTACCGGCATGGCTCGTGGAGCGAAGCGATGGGGCGACGAAGCCGGTGCATGAATTCTTCTACTGCATGGATGACCGCAGGCTATCGATCCGACGCTGCTGACGCAGATGCGCGAAAAGCCTGTCGTTCCCCGGACAATGCGTGTCGCGGCGGCACGGCCTCCAGACCGGGAAAGCCGTTACGCCTGTTGCGAAATTTCGAACGAGCGGGCAGTTTGTCGCCGGTTCTTAACGAGAGATTAGGGTGGGCGGTCCAGGATCGCACCGACCTTGAATGAACAACATGCCAAAGGCGAAGGTGTGACCATGGCCAATGACGGTGAGCTCGACCTAAACACGCTGAATGACGAGGAACTCGTCCAGCAGGTACATGACGACCTCTATGACGGTCTCAAGGAAGAGATCGAAGCGGCCGTGCGCATCTTCCTCGATCGCGGCTGGACGCCCTACGACATCCTCACGAAGGCGCTGGTCGAAGGCATGCGCATCGTCGGTGTCGACTTCCGCGACGGCATCCTGTTCGTGCCCGAAGTGCTGCTGGCCGCCAACGCCATGAAGGCCGGCATGTTTATCCTGCGCCCGCTGCTCGCCGAAACCGGCGCGCCCAAGGTCGGCAAGATGGTCATCGGCACGGTGAAGGGCGACATCCACGACATCGGCAAGAACCTCGTCTCCATGATGATGGAAGGCGCCGGCTTCGAAGTGATCGACCTCGGCATCAACAACCCGGTCGAGAAGTACCTCGAAGCGATCGAAGAGCATCAGCCGGATATTCTCGGCATGTCGGCGCTGCTCACCACCACCATGCCCTATATGAAGGTCGTGGTTGATGCGATGATCGAAAAGGGCATCCGCAACGACTACGTCGTCCTCGTCGGCGGCGCGCCGCTCAACGAAGCTTTCGCCAATTCGGTGGGCGCCGACGCTTATTGCCGCGACGCGGCCGTGGCCGTCGAAACCGCCAAGGCCTTCATGGCCAAACGCCAGGGTTCGGCTCTCGCCAAGAAGTAAATCGGTCGCAGGACCGGAAGTGCGAAGACCCCGCGACCGCAAGGTCGCGGGGTTTTTCGTATGGCACTACGCCTGTGGCCACAACTCCGCCGCCGAAAGACGATGAATGCGCCCGAAGCCTGCGACCAAGAGGGCCTCGACGGCGCTGAAGCGATAGAAGCGGAAATCCTTGAAATCGGCGTAGAAAGCCGTTTCCGGCCGGGCGGCCAGATATTGCGTCCGGTGCTGCGCATCGGCCGTGACCGAAACCTCGCCGAGCAGGGTGACCCGGGGGCCGGTGAGGGGTTCCTCAATGCCGCCGGTGCCGTCAAAAAGCAGCGAGGCGCGAGGACTGTTGCCGAGATTGCGCACATGGTCGGAGAGGTCCGAGAGCAGCAGCAGGGGCATGCCCGTATCGTCCAGCGCCGGCACCACGAGGCTGACGGACGGGTAATTGCCGCTCTCTCGGCTGGCCAGGGTACCGAAGGCAGCCTTGGGCAACTGCATCAATCTGATGATTTCTCTTTTTGGATCAATAGGTTCGTTCATGCCCGCAGCTCTCACTCTGGGAATCCCGCCGGGTGTTGGCGGTTTTCTGGTAGAATCTTTGCCTGCCAATCACTTGGCCTAGCAATTGTGCCGATTGCGCCCCATTTCTGTCATCATTGGCGGCAATCTTGGCAAGGTCCGCTGAATTCTATACTGGTTCGCACGCCAAGGAGGGTATCCCGTGCCGCAGACAATTGCGCTGGTTGACGACGACCGCAACATTCTCACCTCCGTGACCATCACCCTGGAGGCGGAGGGCTTTGCCGTCCGCACCTATAGCGATGGCGCCGAGGCCCTGCGCGGGCTTTCCGCGCAGCCGGTCGACCTTGCCGTGCTGGATATCAAGATGCCGCGCATGGACGGCATGGAACTGCTCGAGAAGCTGCGCAAGACCTCGTCCCTGCCGGTCATCTTCCTCACCTCGAAGGATGATGAGGTCGATGAGCTGATGGGTCTGCGCATGGGCGCCGACGACTACATCAAGAAGCCATTCTCGCAGCGCCTGCTGATCGAGCGCATCCGCAGCATCCTGCGCCGCGAGGAAAGCCGCAATACGACGGCGCAGACTGGCGAAGCGGCCATGCTGCGTGGGCCGCTGATGATGGACCCGACCCGGCATCTGTGCACCTGGGACGGCCAGCCGATCGAGCTCACCGTCACCGAGTTCCTGCTGTTGAAGGCGCTGGCGCAGCGCCCCGGCCATGTGAAAAGCCGCGACCAGCTGATGGATTCGGCTTACGGCGAAAACATCTATGTCGATGACCGCACGATCGACAGCCACATCAAGCGGCTGCGCAAGAAGTTCAAGGCGGTGATCGGCGAGTTCAACCATATCGAGACACTCTATGGCGTCGGCTATCGCTACAAAGAGAATTGATATGCCGGCAGCGCGTTCCTCACGATGAGCGAGGCTTCGCGCAGCGACGAGATCGAGCGTTGGCGCCTGCCGCTTTCTTCGACGCGGCCAGCGCCGGCCAAGAAGAAGTTCTGGGCGCGGCAACCGGCGGCGCCGGCAGAACAGCGTAGCGAGCCGGAGATAAAGCCGGCGCGGGCTCGGCCGGTACCGGAAACGCGCGCGCGCGAGGCGAAGCCTAAACAGAAGCGCCTGCCGGCATCGCGCCGGTCATTATCGCAATCGCCGCTGACCCGCCGCATCCTCGTGCTCAACATTATGGCATTGCTGGTGCCGGTGCTGGGCCTGCTCTATCTGCCGACCTATCGCGACAGCCTGCTGCAATCCGAACTGGAATTGTTGAAGACCGAAGGCTCGCTCTTTTCCGGTGCCTTGGCGGCGAGCGGTGTTGCGACCGGGGCGCTGGGTGACGAAAAGCTCGTACCTGAAACCTCGCGTCAAACCATCCGCCGTCTGGTCGATGTCTCCAAGACGCGGGCGCGGCTTTTTACGCCCGACGGAATCCTCATTGCCGACAGCTTCCTGCTCTCCGGCCCCGGCGGCATCGTCACCATCACGCCGCTGCCGCCGCTCGATCCCAATGAGAGCCTGGTGTGGAAATGGGTCGCCGGTGCCTATGATTGGGTCTTCGACCGCCTGCCCAACAGCCGTATCCTGAAGCCTTATCAGGAAGCGGCGGTGCAGAACGCCACTGACTATGAGGAAGTGGTCAAGGCGATGGGTGGCGAGGCGGCGACCTTCGTGCGTGATGCCGGCAAGGGTAAGATGATTCTGTCGGCCGCCGTACCCGTGCAGCGCTATCGGCAGGTGTTGGGTGCCTTGCTGCTGACCAAGCCCGGCGATGATATCGAAGCGACCTTGCGCGACACACGCCTCACCATTCTCGGCGTTTCCGGTATCGCGCTCGGCGTCACCGTGTTGCTCTCGCTTTATCTTGCCAGCACCATCGCCTTGCCGATCCATCGCCTCGCCGACGCGGCGGACCGCGTGCGCCGCGACAAGGGGCGCCAGAAATCCATTCCCGACCTCTCCGCGCGTGGCGACGAGATCGGCGATCTTTCCGGTGCCTTGCGCGACATGACCGAGGCCGTCTGGCGACGTATGGATGCGATCGAAGGCTTCGCGGCGGACGTGGCGCATGAGATCAAGAATCCGCTGACCTCCCTGCGCAGTGCCGTCGAGACGGTGGCGCGCGTCGAAGATCCGTTGCAGCAGAAGAAGCTGATGAGCATCATCCTCGATGACGTGCAGCGCCTGGACCGCCTCATCACCGATATCTCCGATGCCTCGCGCATCGATGCTGAGATGTCGCGCGTCGAGGCGCAGCCGGTCAATCTGCGCGACCTCGTGCTGGCGGTCGCGGACATCCACACCGCGACGGGACGGGAATCGGCACCGATCATCCGCACGCAACTGCCCGACGGCGATGCGCTGGCGGTGCTGGGAACCGAGGGACGCCTCGGCCAGGTCGTGCGCAACCTCGTTGCCAATGCCATATCTTTCAGCCCGCCAAAGGGGGGCATCCTGCTGGCGGCGCGTCGGGTCGGTCGCCAAGTGGTTCTCACGGTCGAAGACGAAGGTCCCGGCATTCCGCCTGACAAGCTCGGTGCCATTTTCGAACGCTTCTATTCCGAGCGACCCAAGGGCGAAAAATTCGGGACGCATTCGGGCCTTGGGCTCTCGATTTCCAAGCAGATCGTCGAAGCCTATGGCGGCACGCTCAAGGCCGACAATCGCAAGGATGCGGCTGGTCGGATCGTCGGCGCCCGTTTCACCGTAACCTTGCCGGCCGCGTGAGGCCGCGTTGACGACAGCATCGCTTCGCATCGACGGTGTGGCGGTTTCAATCGATGGCAAGGGCGTCCTGCTGCGTGGCCCGTCCGGCAGCGGCCGTTCGGATCTGGCGCTGCGTCTCATCGACGAGGGTGCGAAATTGATCAGCGACGAACAGGTGGAGTTGCATCGCGACGGCGAGCGTCTGCTGATCGGCGTACCGGAAGTCATGCCGGAAAGGCTCAAGGGCTATATCGAAGCCCGCGGCCTTGGCCTGGCGCAGGTGCCGCATGTCGATGTGCCTCAGTTGCTCGCTTGGGTCGTCGACATGAAGGATCGCGCCCAGATCGACCGGTTGCCGGCAGCGCAGAGCGCGGAATATCTTGGCTTGAAAGCGCCGCTGCTGAAGCTTGATCCCTTTTCATTGTCGGCCACGGCCAAGCTGCGCCTTGCAGTGCGTTGTGGTCCTGGTCATATTCTAGGTCGTGAATGATCCTGCGGAACGCCAATGTCGCAAGCTGATTCAGTTGTGCCGGTGCTGGAAGGCGGCGATGTCGATCCCCGTTCGCTGCGGCGCCATATCATTCTGGTGACGGGCCTCGCGGGCGCCGGCCGTTTGACTGCGCTCAAATGCCTTGAGGATATCGGCTACGAAGCGGTCGATAACATGCCGCTGGATCTGATCCCGCACCTGGTCGCGGGGCTCGGCCAGGCAAGCCTGCCGGCGATGAGCAAGCCGATCGCGCTCGGCATCGATTCCCGCACCAGCGGATTCTCGGGTGACGGCTTCATCGACCTGGTGCGGCAGCTGAAATCGGACAAGCGTTTCCGCGTAACGCTCGTCTTCCTCGATTGCGAGGATGAGGTCCTGCGGCGACGCTATACCGAGACGCGGCGGCGGCATCCGCTGGCCCAGGACCGGCCCGTCGGCGACGGCATCCTGCGCGAGCGGCAATTGATGCGCCCGGTGCGCACTGAGGCCGACTTGGTGCTGGATACCAGCGACACGGCCATCGGCGATCTCAAGGGTATGCTGGCGGGCCATTTTGGCCTCGCGGCGCAGCCGGATCTGGCCCTCACCATCCTGTCCTTCTCCTATAAGCAGGGGTTGCCGCGCGAGGCGGACCTGGTGTTTGATGTCCGCTTTCTGGAAAATCCCTATTATGATCCGGCACTTAGGCCATTGTCAGGGCAAGATGCGGCGGTTGGCCGCGCCATTGAGGCAGACCCAGCTTTCCCCGGTTTCTTTGCGGCCCTGACTTCCCTATTGTGGCCCCTCTTGCCGGGGTATGAGGGCGAAGGAAAGAGCTATCTGACCATCGCCATCGGTTGCACCGGCGGCCGGCATCGCTCTGTCTTCGTGGCGGGCAAGCTGGCGGACTGGCTTAGAGAGCGTGGCCGATCGGTCACGCTGCGACACCGCGATGTTGGACGCGCCGCAGGATGACGGGCGCAGTCCGCATTGAAGGCGTCGATACGGAGGGCCGCGACGGTCGCCCATGGGCAAATGGCCCGCGGCAGGCCGATGCGGTCGATCTAATTTGGGGGTATGCGTGGTTCAAACTCAACTGATCGGCATCGTCCTGGTGACGCATGGCAATCTTGCCGCCGAATTTCTCGCTGCCTTGGAGCATGTCGTCGGCAAGCAGGCCGCTGCCGTCGCTATCTGCATCGGGCCGGAAGACGATATGGAGCAGCGCCGTCGCGAGATCCTCGAGGCGGTCGCAAAATGTGATCAAGGCAAGGGCGTGGTGCTGCTGACCGACATGTTCGGCGGCACGCCGTCCAATCTCGCCATCTCGACTCTCGACAAGGCCAATGTCGAAGTTGTGGCAGGGGTCAACCTGCCGATGCTGATCAAGCTTGCCAGCGTGCGCGGCACCTTGCCACTGACCGGTGCCGTCACGGCGGCGCAGGAAGCGGGGCGCAAATATATCAACGTCGCTTCGCAGCTGCTCAAAGCCAGCGAATGCTGAAGGGGAGGTGCCGATGTCTGCCACCGACACACTCACCGCTCGCGCCCAGATCTCCAACCAGAAGGGGCTGCACGCCCGCGCGGCTGCGAAGTTCGTCAAGACGGCCGGCGCCTACAACGCTGACATCCGCGTCACCAAGGGCGAAATGGATGTAAGCGGCGGTTCTATCATGGGGCTGATGATGCTGGCCGCCAGCATCGGCACGGAGCTCGAGATTCGCGCCAACGGCAATGATGCCAGGGAAGCGATCGATGCCCTGCTCGACCTGATCAAGCGCAAGTTCGATGAAGAGTGAGGCGCAGCGACCGCCGCGCCGCAGTCAAAAAGCCGCCAGGGACAAGACCGCAGCGGGTCGCGAGGTCATGCTTGAAGGCCTTGGCGTTTCCGCCGGCATCGCTATCGGCGAGGCCCATGTCGTCGAGATCGGTGTCGTCAATGTGCCCGATTACGAAGTCGCCGAGAATGCGGTCGAAGCTGAGCTGGAACGCTTCCGCGAGGCCTTGGCCAAGTCCGAACGCCAGCTGCGCAAGCTGAAGAAGAAGAGTGCCGAACTTCACGGCGCAGCGGCCGAAGAACTCGAGTTCCTGCTCGACGCGCATATGCAGATGCTGTCCGGCTCGCGCATCGTGCGCGGGGTCGAAAAGCGCATCACCGAGACGCAACAGAACGCCGAGGCTGCCGTGCAGGCCGAAATCAATTCGGTCGCGCATGATTTCGAGCATCTCAACGACCCCTATCTTTCCGCCCGGGCCAAGGATGTGCGCGAAGTCGGTGACCGGCTGTTGCGCAACCTTACCAAGACGCCCTTCGAAGCCTTCAAGCACCTGCCCGAAGGCGCCATCGTCATCGCCGAGGAGTTGACGCCGGCCGATACGGCGCTGCTCGATCCGAAGCGCATTCATGGTTTTGCCACCGAACTGGGCGGTGCGGAAAGCCATACCGCGATCATGGCACGCTCGCTGGCATTGCCGGCAGTGCTGGGCCTAGCTGGGCTTTCCACGGCGGTTGTGACCGGCGACACCATCATCATCGATGGCGCCGGCGGCCGCATCTTCATCAACCCGACGCCATCGCGCCTGGAAGAGTTCCATCGCCGCCAGTTGGAGTTGGAGAAGACCGAGCGCATTCTTTCGCGCCTCAAGAAATTGCCGGCCGTCACTCGCGACGGCCAGCGCATCGGCATGCTGGTCAATCTCGAATTGCCGCGCGAACTGGACATGGCGCTGGCCGCGGGGGCCGAAGGCGTCGGCCTGTTGCGCTCCGAATTCCTCTATATGAACCGCGCTGATCTTCCCACAGAAGACGAGCAGGTCGAAGCTTATCGCGCCATTGTCGAGGGCATGGACGGAAAGCCCGTCACCATCCGCACGCTCGATGTCGGCGGTGACAAGCTGGCGCCCTCGTTGCGGGAACGTCTGGGCGATGCGGCCAATCCGGCCCTGGGCCTGCGCGCCATTCGCCTGGGCTTGCAGGAGCGAGGCCTCCTCGAAACACAGTTGGCCGCGATTCTGCGCGCCAGCGCCTTCGGCCCGGTCCGTATTCTGTTGCCGATGATCTCGTCACTCGGCGAAGTGAAGCAGGTGCGCGAGATCCTGCTGCAGGTGGCCAAACGCCTGAAGCGCCGCGGCGTCAAGATGGCGGAGACACCACCGCCGATGGGCGTCATGATCGAAGTGCCGGGAGCGGCACTTGCCGCCGATGCGCTGGCGCAGGTCTCGGATTTCTTCGCCGTCGGGTCGAACGACCTCACCCAGTACACGTTGGCCATCGATCGCGGCGAGGAGCAGGTGGCGCATCTTTACAATCCGCTGCATCCGGCGGTTCTGCGCCTGATCCAGTTTGCCACCGAAGCGGCCTTGCGCGCGCGTATTCCCATCAGCGTCTGCGGCGAAATCGCCGGCGATCCGAAATTCGCGCCGCTGCTGCTGGGCCTCGGCATCCAGGATCTGTCCATGGCGCCGGTCAACCTGCCGCGCGTCAAGCAGCGCATCCGCAACATTGACTATGTGGCAGCGACGCGCTGCGCCCGGCTGATCATGGATCAGTGGGACAGCGGCCGCATCGCCATGCTGCTCGACGATTTCAACGCCCTGGCGGTCTGACGCGACCCGGCGATGCGCCGCCTTCTCAAATGGACGTCTATTGCCATCATCGGTGGCGGCTTGTCGTACGTCCTGGCCGCCATCCTGCTGGGTCTGGTTCCCGGCCATGCACGGGCCGTCATTGGCCCGCGCGACTACAGCTTCTATGCCTGCGACAACGGCGTTCATGTCGATCTCGTCCTGCCGGCGGCGGGTGGCGGGCGTGACTGGTTCAGCTATTTCCCGCCGCAGGACTTCGCCGGAGACATCACGACCGCGAGCCATGTCGCGCTGGGTTGGGGTGCGCGGGGCTTTTATGCCAGCACCAGGGAATGGGGCGACATCCGACCGGGCCCGGTCCTCAGCGCGCTCACCTGGCGCGACAGCAGCGTGCTCCATGTGAGCTATAGCGGCGATCCCGCGGGAAGGGAAAATTGCCGGGAGGTGCGGACAGATGTTGCCGGGAGCGCCGCGCTGTTTGCCTTCATTGATGCCAGCCTGGCCGGGCGACCGCACCGCGAGGACCTTCCTGGCTACGGGCCTGATGATGCCTTCTATAGCGCTGTCGGCCATTACTCCCTGTTCCGGACCTGCAATGTCTGGACGGCCGAGGCGCTGCAGGCGTCTGGACAGCGAATGGCGCTCTGGTCGCCATTTTCTTTCCAGGTAATGGGACTGATCGAGCAGGAATAGGTCTTATTCCCCAGCTATCTCAATGATTTGGTAGGTTTATCGACGCTATAAAAGCAAGGCTTGCCGGGCGCTTTGCGGGCTGCTATACGGCGGCATATAAATAAATCTTTATCTGATGGAGACGCTCACATGGCCGCCGCCCAAGACTACAAAGTGAAAGATATCAGCCTCGCCGAATGGGGCCATAAGGAGATCGCCATCGCCGAGACGGAGATGCCGGGCCTCATGTCGCTGCGCGCCGAGTTCGGCAAGAAGCAGCCGCTCAAAGGCGCCCGTATCGCTGGCTGCCTGCACATGACCATTCAGACGGCCGTGCTGATCGAAACGCTGGTGGCCTTGGGCGCCGAAGTGCGCTGGTCGTCCTGCAACATCTTCTCGACGCAGGACCATGCCGCTGCCGCCATCGCCGACAAGGGCATTCCCGTCTTCGCCTGGAAGGGCATGTCGGAAGAGGAATTCTGGTGGTGCATCGAGGCGACCATCACGGGTCCGGGCGGCTGGAAGCCCAACATGATCCTCGACGACGGCGGCGATCTCACCCAGATCATGCATGACAAGTATCCGGACATGCTGAAGGAGATCAAAGGCATCTCCGAAGAGACCACGACCGGTGTCCATCGCCTCTATCAGATGCAGAAGGACGGCTCGCTCAAGGTTCCGGCGATCAACGTCAACGACAGCGTCACCAAGTCGAAGTTCGACAACAAATATGGCTGCCGCGAGAGCCTGGTCGACGCCATCCGTCGCGCCACCGACGTCATGATGGCCGGCAAGGTCGCGGTCGTTGCCGGTTTCGGCGACGTGGGCAAGGGTTCGGCCGAGAGCCTGCGCCATGCCGGCTGCCGCGTGCTGGTGACCGAAGCCGACCCGATCTGTGCCCTGCAGGCCGCCATGGAAGGCTATGAGGTCACGACGATGGAAGATGCCGCCACCCGTGGCGATATCTTCGTCACCGCCACCGGCTGCGTCGACGTCATCACCGTCGATCATATGCGAGAAATGAAGGACCGGGCGATCGTCTGCAATATCGGCCACTTCGACAGCGAAATTCAGATCGCGGGCCTGCGCAACTTCAAATGGCACAATGTGAAGCCGCAAGTGGACGAGGTCGAATTCCCGACCGGACGCCGCATCCTGGTGCTGGCCGAAGGCCGCCTGGTCAATCTGGGCTGCGCCACCGGCCATCCCAGCTTCGTCATGTCCGCCTCCTTCACCAACCAGGTGCTGGCGCAGATCGAGCTGTGGACCAACCATAAGTCCTACAAGAACGAAGTCTATGTGCTGCCCAAGCATCTCGATGAGAAAGTGGCCTTCCTGCATCTCGAGAAGGTCGGCGCCAAGCTCACCAAGCTCAGCGACAAGCAGGCTGCCTATCTGGGTGTTGCCCAGGCCGGTCCGTTCAAGCCGGAACATTACCGTTACTGATGCTGCGATAATCTAGAATGGCATAGGGCGCCCCGTCGGTTCGGCTGGGCGCCCTTTTCATTTCCGCCCTGCCGGCCGATGGGCGACTTGTCACCTGAATCGCTCACCCGTACAGTGCTGCCCCATGGGCGACTCGCTGCTTCTCTGGATGGGCGTGGGATTGTTGGGAGCCGGCTTGGCTGCGGCCGCTGCCCAGGCTTGGCGCTTTGCCAGTGCCAGACGCCACCTCGAAACCCAGCTTGCTGAGGCCAGGGCCGAGATTGCCGCCCGCGACCGGATGATCGCTGCGGCCGAAGCGCAATGGGCAACGGCACCATTGGCGCATATCGCATGGGAAAAGGGCGGTCGCGCCACTGTCGATGGGCTGGCGCGGCAATGGCTGCGTCTGCCGGAGGGCGATTGCACCCGCGCCGACCTCGTGGCTGGGATGAAGCCAGCCGATCAGGCGGAACTGCTCAATGCCATCATGTCGCTGGAGAAGGAGGCGCGCGGTTTCACGTTCGTGGCGAGTCCGGGTGCCGGCATGCGGCTGTACTGGGTCGGCGCGCACAGCGGCGATCTATGCCATCTGTGGCTCAGCGACATCTCGGACATCGTCGACCCGCTCGAGCAAGCCTCGGGCCATGCGTTGAAGACGGCCGCCTCGCTGGCGCAGCTGCTCGAGCAATTGCCCTATCCCGTGTGGCGGCGCGGCACCGACCTCGCCATCGCCTGGTGCAATCCGGCCTTTGCGCATATTCACGACCTGCCTGTCGAACGTATCATCGGCGAAGGCCGCGAGATCAATGCCGCGGCCAAAGCGCTGGCCAAGCGCGCGCAGCGCGTGGGGTTGGCTCAGTCGGAAAGCCAGCAGCTGGTCGTCAAGGGCCAGCGGCGCCTCTACGATCTCACCGAAGTGCCGCTGCCTGACGGCACCGTCATCGGCTTTGCGCTCGACCAGACGCAGCTTGAAGAAAGCCATGCGGAACTGGCTCGCCACATCGCCGCGCATGATGATGTGCTGCAGGCATTGGGGACCGGCATCGTCATTTTCGGCCCCGACAAGAGGGTCAAATTCTTCAACACGGCGTTCCGGGAGATGTTCAATCTCGATGCCGGCTTCCTGCGCCTCGAACCCAGCGTCGACCAGGTGCTCGACATGCTGCGCGAGCGGCGGCAGATACCCGAACAGGCGGATTTCCGCTCCTTCAAGCAGGAGTGGAGCCGGCAAGTCATGTCGGTGATCGCGCCGTTCGAGGATCTGATGCATGTGCCGAGCGGTGCTACCTACCGCATGCTGGCATCGCCTCATCCCTTCGGCGGCGTCATCCTCACCTTTGAGGACGTGACCGACAAGCTGGCGCTCGAGCGGAACTATAATACGCTGATCGAGGTGCAGAAGGAGACCATCGACCATCTCTTCGAAGGTATTGCCGTGTTCGGTGGTGATGCCCGGCTGAAGCTCTACAATCCGGCGTTTGAGCGATTGTGGAATCTGAAGCCGGAAGATCTTGAAGGTGAGCCGCATGTCCGCCAGATCGTCGAGGCGGTGAAGCCGTTCTTCGAAAGCAAGCCGAACTGGGAAGAGCTGCGGCGGCGCATCGTCTCCAATATCGGCGAGCGTGAGGTGAAGAACTGGCGCCTTGAACGCATCGACGGCAAGATCATCGATATCGCCGCCATTCCCCTGGCCGATGGCGGTCGGCTTTTCAAATATACCGACGTCACCGACAGCATCAACATGGAGCGCGCGCTCACCGAACGCAACGAGGCGCTGGTGGCGGCTGACCGCCTGAAGTCGGAATTCATTGCCAACGTCTCTTACGAATTCCGCACGCCGCTCAACGCCATCATCGGCTATGCGGAACTGCTGGCGCGGCAGTACTTCGGCGAAATGAACGAGCGGCAACTCGAATACGCCTCGGCCATTCTGGATTCGGCGCAGAACCTCATCCTGATGATCGGCGACGTGATCGACGTAGCGGCGATCGAAGCAGGTTATATCCACCTCGAACCAACCAAGGTCGATGTCAGGCAGCTTACCGAATCCATTGCACGGCTGTTCCAGCAGCGGGCGCGTTCACGCAACATCGAACTGGTGATCGACGCGGATAATGATGCCGGCGTGATCAGCGCCGATCCGCAGCGCCTCAAACAGGCGCTGGGCAATCTGCTCAGTGCCGCGATCGGCGCTGCACCTGGCGGGCGCACCATCATCGTGAAGGCCGCGCGGGGCGAGGAAACGCTGGATATCAGTGTCGCCGTGCAGGGTGCGCAGGATGATTTCGGCGTCGATGTCGGTCCGGATTCTGATTCCTCGCAGGCTCGCAGCTCGACGCGGGGCCTGGGTGTAGCCCTGGCCCGGACGCTCATCGAAATGCATGGCGGACGGCTGGTGACCGAGACCGGCCCGCAGGGGCGCCGCATCGTTTGCGCGCTGCCGCTGAACGGCGCCTAGCGCTCACCCAGCGTAGCACCGCCGAGAATGGTCTCGAGTGCTGCAATGAGACTCTGGCGGGTCACCGTCGTCTTGGTCAGATAGCCGCTGATATCGTAGCGCGCTCTTATCATCTCTTCCGGCGCCTGGCCCGGCTGTCCCGTGTGGAGCAGGACGGGTAGCGTCTGCGTATGGGGCCGCGTCCGCATTTCGTCGAGCAGCGTCAAGCCCGCATCCACGGTCTCCATGACGACGTCCAGCAGCATCAGGTCGACCGGATTCGCGCTGCTCTCAAGTGTACGCCGGGCGTCCGCCGCCGAGCTGCAATGGGTCAACCGCAGCGGCCGGTCATGAATTCTGACCATCATCAGGGCCAGTTCGATGGCCCGGTGCACCTCAGAATCGTCGTCGACGATCATGATGGACCAGGGCCGCACGGATTTCTGGCTGATATCGGATTCTTCCTGTTCGTCGAACGCGAACAGATCGTCATCGGTCTGCGGCATCAGCCGCAGGATTGCCCATTGTGCCGTTGCATCGCCGTCCGCGATGGGGGCTTGCGGCGGCAAGGTCATGCGCGCTTTCCCTGATCCGGTGCGATTGTGGCGATTGGCGTGACGCGCGGGATCACGATAGAGAACGTGGTGCCGCGGCCCAGTTCGCTCTCGACGGCAATGGATCCCGCCAGCACATCTGTGACGATATTGTGAACGATGTGGAGGCCGAGCCCGCTGCCGCCTTGGCCGAGCTTCGAGGTGAAGAACGGATCGAATATGCGCCCGAGAACGGTGGCCGCCATGCCCGCGCCATTGTCAGCCACGTCAAGTTGCAGAGCCTGTCCGTCGATGGCCCTGGCCTTGATCGAAATCCGGCGCGATGAGGTCTTGTCGGCGGCATCCTTGGAGAAGGCGTGTACGAGGGCATTGTTGATGAGATTGGTCAGAACCTGCCCGAGCGGTCCGGGATAGGAATCGAGCACCAGATCCGGCGCGACTGAAACTTCGGGATGCACCGCGGCGCGCTTCAGGCTGGGATGCATGGTCGTGAGGATCTCGTCGACCACCTCGGTCAGCTGGAATTGCCGGCGCTGGGAACTGGTCTGGTCGACCGCCACCTGTTTGAAGCTTTGGATGAGGTTGGCGACACGCTCGATATTGCGGTTCGCAATATCGACACCTAGCTTGACCTGCCGCACAAATCCGTCGAGCGCCGTCCGGCTGAGTTTGCCATTCACTTGCGGCTCGAATTCCTGGATGGCGCCGACAAGGGTGGATGTGGCGAGGCTGGCATTGCCGACCGGCGTGCTGATTTCGTGCGCGACACCGGCTACCAAGCTGCCGAGCGACGCGAGCTTCTCGGCGCGCATCAGGCCTTCCATGGCGGTCTGCAGTTCCGCCGTCCGCTCGGCCACCAGGCGTTCTAGGTCGTCATTGAGGCGACGTTGTGCCGCCTCCGCTTGCCGCCGGATCGTGATGTCCTCGACGATGGTCCATTTGAACTCCTGCCCATCCGGCCCTGATACGAGCACCGTTACCGTCGAGACCGGCACCAGCGATCCATCCTTGCGGTAGTAGGCCTTCTCATAGGCGGGGATCAGGCCGGTTTCCTTCAATCTCTGCAAGCGGGCAGGCTCATCACCCAGGAATTCCGCCGATATCAGGTCGTAGCAGGTTTTCTTGGTGATCTCGTCGCGGTCATAGCCGACGATTGCCAGAAAGGCATCGTTTGCCTCGATGTCCCGACCGTCCATACTTTGTAGATTGATACCGAGCGGACTCAACGCGAACAACGAACGAAGCTTCTCCTCGCTCGCGCGGAGTTGTTCTTCGCTGAGCAATTGATCCGTGATGTCGTGCTGTACGCCGAGAATGCCGGTGACATTGTCGGCATCATCGAGGAGCGGTACTTTGCTGACGTCGATCCAGCTTTGCACGCCATTCGCACCGAGATAGGACTGGCGGACGCTGACTTCAGCCTGCTTCGTCGCCATGACGCGCCGGTCCATCTCATCATTGAGGCGATCCTGCGGCCCCCGGTACCAATCCGGATCGAGGTCGGTCTTACCTAGGACAGCGGCGGTGTCGCGGAGGCCCGCCGCCTGAGCGAATTGTGCATTGCATCCGACATAGGTCGAGTGACGATCTTTCCAATAGACTCGGCTGGGAATGGCGTCGAGCACGGAGCGCAGCATACGCTGAGAATTCTTGGCGCTCTGTTCGGCTTCCTTGATATCGGTCACGTCGTGTACCGAGGTGAGGAGCGCATCGACTCCGTTATACTCGAAGGTGCGCCCCCAAAGGACGCATTGTCGAATGTTCGCGCCGCGCCTCTTTATCTGCACCGGCATCGACTTTACTTCGCCATTCTCGCGGACTTGCTTCAGCATGGCGTTGCGTTCATTGATATCGGCCCACACATCCAGATCGATCGTCGTGCGGCCCATGGCCTCGGCGCGGGTATAACCGGTGATCTGTATGAAGCCAGGGTTGAGTTCCAGGATCCTACCATCGGACAGGGCGGTGATAAGAATGGCGTCCGGCGATTGCAGCAACACGCGGGACAGCATCTCTTCGGACTGCCGCAGGCGCGACGATACGCGGTTCCTTTCAGTCACATCGGACGCAATGCCGAGAAATCCGCTGATATTGCCCGATTGATCGCGGATTGCCGTTATCGACAGCAGGACGGTAAATCGACGGCCATCGCGGTGGATATAGGTCCACTCCTCTTCGTTGGACTCACCCGCGAGGGTCTTGGCCGTGAAGACACTGAAGCCTGGTTGATGCGCCTGGTGCAGGTCGACGGATAGGCGAGCGGCCCGGACCTGAACTTCGATCGGATCGTGAAAGATGGCGGGTGTGGTCCTGTTGACGATTTCTGCGGAGCGATAGCCGAGCATCTGCTCTGCCGCTCGATTGAAGAAGGTAATGGTACCGTTGAGATCAGTGGCGATGACCGCGTAGGCGACATTTTCCAGGATGGCCGACTGCAAGGCAGCGGTTTGCGCCGATTTCCTTTCCAGCGCCAATTTCTGTCGATTGACGGCGGTGAGGGCGAGATAGCTGCAAAGACCGCGAGCCAGAGCAAGGTCGGCCGGTTGCCAGGGCGATGCCGCGCCGGTGCGCTCGAAGCTCAGCAAGCCCACATCGGTGCCGGAGACTCGGATGACATGCTCCAGCAGCGACGTGATGCCGAATTGTCGCAGATATCCATCGTGGACCCCCGTGAGGCGGTGGTCATCCATCGCATTGTCGCTGACAATATGGGTGGCCAGTTGCAGGGCTGCCAGTTCGTCCCTGATGTTGTCGATGGGCAGTTCGGTGTCAGGACACCTTTTCCCGGTGGCACTGTCGAGGCGCACGATGCTGCGCAGATGAGTGCGTTCCGGATTGAGCATCCAGACGCTGACATAGCGGGCCTCGACCAGTCGGAGCGCACGTTCGCATATGATGAGGGCGACGGCGTCTAGGTCGCCTTGTTGAACTTCCGGCAGGCGCGCCAGATCTGCCAGGAAGGCGATTGTGTCGGTGGAAACCGTTGCGCGTTCGTCTGGCCGGCCGAATGCCAAGCTCACCAGCGCACCTAATTCGCCAGGTCCGGCAGCAACAGGATGACGCGGGTGCCGCCACCCTCGCGGTCCTTGATCGAAATGCGGCCGCCCATCATGGCCATGAGATGCCGGCAGATGGTCAGCCCGAGACCCAATCCGCTCGCATCCTTGGTCAAAACCTCCTGGCCGATGGAGAACGGTTCATCGAGATTCTCCTTGATTGACTTCGGGATTCCAGGCCCGTGATCGTGCACGGAGATGCTGAGTGTGTGATCGCCATAGCTCCAATCGACGGAGACCGTTTCGCCGCGCGGCGAGTAGCGCAGCCCATTGGAGATGACGTGGCCGAGAACTTTGCTGAGCGAACTGCGGTCCAGGACGCAGACGTGGTCCCGATCGCCGCTCTTGACCACAAGCTTGAGTCCCAACCGGGTCGCTTCGCCAAGATACAGTTCCTGCTGGTAATCGATCAGTTCCTGGATGTTGACCGGTTCCGCCAGCAATTGGCGCTTGCGGGAATCGAGTTGGCTGAAATCGAGGATATCGTCGACCAGCACGGTGAGGCGCCTGCCGGCTTCCAGGACGTCCTCAATATAGGCCGGCGGCACTGGGCGTCCCTCATTGAGGGCCCGCAGCGACAGTTCGCTGAAACCGACGATGGCGTTGAGCGGCGTGCGCAATTCGTGACTGACGCTGGCGAGAAAGCGCGACTTGGCCTGGGCGGCGCTCAGCGCCGCTTCGCGCTGTTCCAGATAATCGATATTGAGAACTTCAAGGTCGCGCGTTATCCGCTCCAGCCGGTGATTGGCCTCGATCAGCTGGCGCAGCCGATCGAAAGCGCGCAAGGCGGTCGCTACCGACGTGAAGAGCCGCACGCGGGACAGTTCCGATTTGGTGCGATAGTCGTCGATATCGTAATCGCGAATGATGTCGTGTTCCGGGGCATAGCCGGGATGCCCGGTGCGCAGGATGATGCGCGGTGCCGACAGGTCCAGCTTCTCGCGGATGGTGCGGACCAGGCGCAAACCAGCGTCATCAGATTCCATGACCACGTCGAGCAGGATCACGGCAATGTCGTTGAACTTGGTGAGTACCTCCTCGGCTTCCGCCGCGGAGTATGCGTGGAGAAAGTTCAAGGAGCGATTGAGGACGATTTCATTGCCGAGGGCAAATTCGGTGGTGAGATGCACATCCGGGTCGTCATCAACGATCAGAATCTGCCAGCAATCGGCGCAAGCCGGCGCAATGCCGACTTCGTCACCCATTGTCGCTGCCGGATCGGCCTTGACTGGAGCCACCGTGGTCAAGATTGGAAACCCGTTATGCCCATGCGTTTTGGGCGCCGAACCGCCTGTCCAGTGCCCGTCTTCAAAATCACCTTGGCAAAAGAGTGTTAAGGCAAAATAAAGACGCGCTGCGGCAAAAAGCTTAAGAATAATGGCCTATTAGCCGGTCAGGAACCCGGTACGCCTTTCGATGTAGAATACTCGAAATGAAGGGCCTCATTCGGGTGCAGCAGGGGGTGGGCGGCATGGGCTGCCATCGCAGCTTCGGCAAAGCCGCAGAGAATCAGTTTGAGCTTGCCGGGGTAGGTTGCGATGTCGCCGATAGCGAAAATTCCCGGCGCACTGGTGGCGCAATTCTGCGGATTGACGGTGATGTGATTGCGCTCGAGGTTGAGGCCCCAACTGGCGATCGGCCCCAGATTCATGGCCAGGCCGAAGAAGGGCAGCAATGTATCGGCCTCAAGCCGTCGAATCTCGCCTTCCATCGTCGCTACATTGACCGCACTGAGACGGCCGGAAGCCCCTTCCAGGCTGTGCAGCTGATACGGCACCACCAGCTCGACCTTGTCGGTTTTGGCCAGGGCTTCCATGCGGGCAACCGATTCAGGGGCGCCGCGGAATTTCGGGCGGCGATGGATCACATAGATCTTCTCGGCAATGTCGGCGAGCGAGATGGTCCAGTCGAGTGCTGAATCGCCGCCGCCGGCAATGACGATGCGTTTGCCGCGGAAGTCCTCACGCCGCTTGACCAGATAGAAGACACTTTTGCCCTCATACTCTGCCAGATGGTCGAGCGGGGGGCGGTTGGGGCCGAAGGCGCCGCAGCCGGCGGCGATAATGACCGCCTTGGTGTCGATCTTCGTGCCGGTATTGGTTTCGACCAGCCAGCGATCGCCGGTTTGTGTCACCTTCTCGACCTGCTGGTCCAGATGATAGGTGGGATGGAAGGGGGCCGCCTGTTCCTCCAGCTTCTGGATCAAGGCTGCGGCATCGATCGACGGATAGCCCGGGATGTCATAGATCGGCTTTTCCGGATACATGGCGACGCATTGGCCACCTGTGCTTTCCAGGGCATCGATCACATGGCAGCGCATTTTCAGCATGCCGCATTCAAACACGGCAAAGAGGCCGACCGGCCCCGCCCCGATGATGACCACATCGGTCTGTTGAACTGCACTCATGGCAACCTCCCGAGAATTACGGGACATCCTTTAGCATATTGTAATAAATGGGCAAATCTGCCGGTACGAAGGCCGTTGCGGCAAGGTCGCCGGGCGGCTACAAACCGACGCCATGAAGCCAGTTGCGCCTGAAAAACTGCTGGAAATAGAGCTTGCCGATGCGGATATGACCGCGCGGGCGGGTGGGGTATTGGCATCGCTTGCAAGGCCTGGCGACATTCTCGCCCTTTGGGGCGACCTCGGTGCCGGCAAGACCACGCTTGCGTGTGGTTTTATTGCCGCCTTGGTCCCCGCGCAGGAGGCCGTGCCGAGTCCGACCTTTACCCTGGTGCAGACCTATCCGGCCGACATCGACGGCCAAGCGGTCGAGATCTGGCATTTCGACCTCTATCGCCTCAAAACGGCGGAAGAGGCCTATGAGGTGGGAATCGAAGAGGCCTTCGCCGAGGGGATATCGCTGATCGAATGGCCGGAGCGATTGGGCTCGCTCTTGCCACGCCGGCGGCTCGACGTGACTCTGTCGCCGCTTGGCAGCGGTGATTCGCGGTGGCTGACAATCGCGGGGAACGGGGATTGGGCCGGGCGGCTCGCCGGCTTCAGATCGGCTTTGTTGGGGGAGTGACAGGGATATGAATGCAGCAACCATGACGGCCGAAGCGCGCCTGTTGCGCCGCGACCGCCTCCTGGCCGAGGCCGGCTGGGGTGAAGCGGATCTGCGCCTGCTGGCCGGCGACGCCTCGTTTCGCCATTATGACCGGCTTACCCTGGGTGGGAAGACAGCCGTGCTGATGGACGCGCCGCCGCCGATGGAAAATGTGCGCCCCTTCGTACGCATCGGCCGCCTGCTGAAAGCCCTCGGCTTCAGCGCCCCGGAAATCTTTGCCGAAGATGCCGAAGCTGGCTTCCTGCTGCTGGAGGATCTCGGCGATCAGACCTACACGCGGGAACTTGATGCCGGTGGCGATCCGGAAGCGCTCTATGCGCTGGCGACCGACACGTTGATCGCCCTGCATCGTGCCATGCCAGCAGCAGAGCTTGCAGACCTTCCGGTCTTCGACGATGCGCGGGCATTGCGTGAAGTGCAACTGCTGCTCGACTGGTATTGGCCGGCGCATTTCGGCACGCCGGCGCCGGGCGACGTGCGGGCGGAATTCGTCGCCGCCTGGCAGCAGGTGTTGCCGAAGCGCGAGGCGGCTCCAAAGAACATCGCGCTCTTCGATTTTCATGTCGATAACCTGCTGGTCGTGAAAGGGCGCAGCGGAATCGCCGCTTGTGGGCTGCTCGATTTCCAGGACGCGGTGCTGGCACCGGTGACTTTCGATCTGGTTTCGCTCCTGGAGGATGTCCGCCGCAACGTGCCTTGGAACCTGATGACGCGGATGATCGAGCGCTATCTTGCCGCCAATCCGGCGATCGATCGCGACGCCTATATGGCGGCCTATGCGATCATCGGCGCGCAGCGTAACACGCGCATTGCCGGGACCTTCGCGCGCCTCCTGAAGCGTGACGGCAAGCCCTGGTACCAGCGTTTCATGCCGCGCGTCTGGGAACTCGTCGCCCACGACATCCAGCATCCGGTGATGGCGCCGGTCGCTGCCTGGTATGCCCGCCATCTGCCGCCGCCCGCGCGCGCAGCAATCGCCACCGCCTGAAGGATTCGAGATCTTGCCCAACTCTTCCGTCAAAGTGCCGCAGACCGCCATGGTGATGGCCGCCGGCTTCGGCACCAGGTTGCGCCCCTTCACCGATACCGTCCCGAAGGCATTGGTGCCGGTTCTGGGCGTGCCGATGCTGGATGTCGTGCTCAATCGCCTGGTGGCGGTCGGCGTGAAGCGCGCGGTGATCAACCTGCATCATCTGGGCGACAGGATTCGCGCCCATCTCAAGGACCGGCGCGATATCGAGATCGTCTATTCGGAAGAAGACGAGATTTTGGAGACGGGCGGCGGCATCGTAAAGGCGCTGCCGTTGCTGGGCGACGAGCCCTTCTTCGCCATCAATGCCAAAATCATCTGGCTCAACGGCAAGACTGATGCGCTGCTGCGCCTGGCGCAGAACTGGGACGATGCGCGTATGGATGCGCTGCTGCTGCTGCAATCGACCGTCTCGGCGGTCGGCTATGACGGCAAGGGCGATTTCATCCTGGATCAGGAGGGGCGGGTGCGCCGGCGCCTGGGATGGCAGGTGGCGCCATTCCTCTATGCCGGCATCCAGATCTGCCATCCGCGCCTGTTCCGCGATCCGCCGCAAGGCGCCTTCTCGACCAATGTCGTGTGGGACCGCGCCATCGAGGAGGACCGCCTGTTTGGCCTCCGCCATGACGGCGAGTGGTATCATGTCTCGACCCCGCAGCATCTCAAGGATGTCGAGCGGCATTTGAGCTTCCACGGCATCAAATTCTAAGCCAAGCTGCCTCGCCGAAACAGGTGAGGGCGATGGGGCTGTTCGACCGCGAGTCGCATGTCTGCTGCATTCCGACGGGCGTGAGCTTTGTCGATGCGATGGCTTTTGGCCTGATGCGCGAGACGGCGGACGATCCCTTGCGACTCAGCGCCATCACCGTCCTGCTGCCGAATCGCCGCGCCTGCCGTGCCGTGCAGGAAGCATTCCTGCGCATGGGGGCCAGCGGCGGGCGGGCCCTGATGCTGCCACGGCTGATGCCGCTCGGCGATCTCGACGACAGCGAACTCGGTTTGCAGGGGTTGGCCCTCGATCTCACCTTGGGCGAGGATCTGGCCGAACCTCTGCCGCCGGCGATGCCGTCCATGCGGCGGCATCTGTTGCTGGCGCGTCTGGTGCAGGGGGCAGCGGCGGCGACTTTGCCTAGCGGCGACATGTCTTTCGATCAGGCGGCGCGTCTGGCAGCGGAACTGGCGCGCCTGCTCGACCAGGTCGAGACCGAACGGCTCGACTTTGCCGACATCCGCGGGCTGGCGCCGGAAGAGCTGGCGGAGCACTGGCAACTCACCCTGCGCTTCCTTGATATCCTGCAGCAGAACTGGCCGGAAATCCTGGCAGCGGAAGGTGCCGTCGATGCCGCGAGGCGGCGCAATTTGCTGCTCGAGCGGCAGACTCGGCTGTGGCGTGAACAACCACCGCAGCATCCGATCATCGCCGCCGGTTCGACCGGTTCGATTCCAGCCAGCGCCGACCTCATCGCGACGATTGCGGGCTTGCCGCAAGGGCTCGTCGTCCTGCCCGGTCTCGACAGCAACGCCGATGCGGCACAATGGCAGCAGATTTCCGTTGATCCGGCGCATCCGCAATTCGGTCTGGCGCAACTGCTGGCACGGTTGGAAACGGCGCCGACCTCCGTCTGGACCTGGCCGCATGAACTGCCGGACGGACCGCGGCGCCCGGCACCCGCCATCCGCAGTCGGATTGTCAGTGCGTCATTGTTGCCTGCTGATGCCACGACTGAATGGCCGGCCGTCGCCGCAAAATTGCGGCCCGCGGCAGACCTTGCCTGGCGCGATGTACAGCGCATCGACTGTCGCACCGAACAGGAAGAGGCCGGCGTCATTGCCCTGATGCTGCGCGAAGCCGTGGCGCAGCCGGCGCCTTTTCGCGCCGCCTTGGTGACTCCCGATCGTGGCTTGGCGCGGCGCGTGGCG
Organism: Dongia sp.; assembly: GCF_041906375.1. Classification (GTDB taxonomy): domain Bacteria; phylum Pseudomonadota; class Alphaproteobacteria; order Dongiales; family Dongiaceae; genus Dongia. Next base: position 713,286 of record NZ_JAYRJJ010000001.1, read on the forward strand.
GCGGAGTTGCGGCGCTGGGGCATCGTCATCGACGATTCCGCCGGCACGCCTTTGCCGATGACGGGCACTGGCCTGTTCTTCCATCTGGTGGCCGAAGCGCTCGCTGAAGATCTGGCCCCTGTCCCGCTGCTGGCCTTGGCCAAACATCCGCTGGCGGCCGCCAGCATGCCGCATGCGGAGTTCCAGCGCCAGATCCGCCTGCTGGAACGCAAGATCCTGCGCGGGCCGAGGCCTGGACCGGGGCTCGGCGGGCTTGAGGCTGCCTTTGCCGCCGCCGACCTCTTCGAGGGGCCGGATCGTATGGCGCTGCGCGCATTGCTTGAGCGGCTCAAGGGTATCATTGGCGCCGTCGGCGATTGGTCGGCGCCGATGCCTCTCGCCGACCGACTGAGCGCGCATGTGAAGCTCGCTGAGGCGCTTGCCGCGCGCCCCGAGGGCGAGGGCGGCCATTTCCTGTGGCAAGGCGAGGCGGGCGAAGCCCTGGCCGGCTTTGTCGCCGAAATGCTGCAGGCGTCGGCCGGCATGGAACCGGTCGATGCCGGAACGTATGCGGCCCTGCTCGGCGAATTGATGAACAATGTCGATGTGCGGCCACGCTTCGGCCTGCATCCGCGCCTCTTCATCTGGGGGCCGCTCGAAGCACGCTTGCAGCAGGTCGATCTGATGATCCTCGGCGGCCTCAATGAAGGCATCTGGCCGGGTGATGTGGCCGTCGATCCATGGCTTAGCCGGCCCATGCGGCGGGAATTCGGCCTGCCGGCGCTCGAGCGCAAGATCGGCCTTGCCGCCCATGACTTCCAGCAGGCACTCGGCGCGCCGCAGGTGGTGATGACGCGGGCACAACGTGTCGGCGGCAAACCCAGTGTGCCGTCGCGCTGGCTGTTGCGCCTCGATGCTTTCCTGCGTGCGTTGGGATTGGTTGAGCCGATCGAGGGGCCCAGCCAGTATCGCGGCTGGCAGGCGCGCATCGACAGGCCGCGCGAATTCTTATCCATCGGCCGGCCGGAACCACGGCCCGGGGCCAAATATCGCCCGACCGAACTGCCTGTGACCGATATCGAAAAATGGATGCGTGATCCGTACGTGCTCTATGCGCGGCGCATCCTGCGTCTGAAACCGCTCGATCCGCTCGACCAGGATGCCGGTGCGGCCGATCTCGGCAATCTCTTCCACGGCATTCTCGACCGCTTCCTCAAAGAGACATCGCTGCCTTTGCCGGCTGATGCCGAGGCGCGGCTGCTACAGGTGGGTGAGGCGGAGTTCGCCCAGCACATGGCGCGACCGGCCGTCTGGGCCTTCTGGTGGCCACGCTTTCGGCAGATGGCGGCCTGGTTCGTGGCGGAGATGCGCGCCCGCGAACAAGGCATTGCGTCAATCGTCACAGAAAGTAGCGGCCGACTGACGATCGACAGCGTGACACCGCCCTTTACACTGACAGCCAAGGCCGACCGGCTCGATATCCAGCGCGATGGGCGCCTCACCATCATCGACTACAAGACCGGCAAGCCACCCAGCGCCCAGGACGTGGCCCTCGGCTTCTCGCCGCAATTGCCGTTGGAAGCCGCCATCGCCAGCCAGGGTGGCTTCGACCGCGTGCCGACGGCGCCGGTGGCGGCAATGGAATTCTGGCATCTCAAGGGTGGGCGGGGTGGATCGGCCGTGGTGCCGATCAAGGAACCGGGCAGCAAGGCGCCGGTCGATCCGATGACACTGGCGGTCGACGCCTTTCAGGGGCTGAAGGCGCTCGTCGCGCATTTCAGCGACGACACGTCCGCTTATGTCGCCGAGCCGCGTGAAGGTTTCGCGCTGACCTATAATGATTACGCGCATCTTGCCCGCTATGCCGAATGGTCGAGCGAGGGCGAGTCATGAAGCTCGTTCCTTCCCTCACACCGACCGAACTCGCGACGAACTATCAGCGCCGCGCCGCCGACCCGGCACTTTCCGTCTGGGTCTCCGCCTCGGCCGGGTCCGGCAAGACCAAGGTTCTGCGCGACCGCGTGCTGCGCCTGCTTCTCGACGGTGCGCGGCCCGAACGCATCCTGTGCCTCACCTTCACCAAGGCGGGCGCGGCGGAAATGTCGAACCGTGTCGCCACCACCCTGGCTGAATGGGCCTCGATCCCGGAAGCGGATTTGCACAAACAGCTCAAGGAATTGCTCGGCGACGTGGCGCTTGCCACCCACAAGTCGAAAGCACGCGGCCTCTTTGCCAAGGTGCTGGACGCGCCGGGTGGCATGCGGATCGAGACGATCCATGCCTTCTGTCAGTCCCTGCTGCGGCGCTTTCCACTGGAAGCGGGCATCGCACCGCATTTCCGCCTGATCGAAGAACGCGACACTCAGGCGCTGCTGTTCGAGGCGCGCGAAGACATGCTGAATGCCGCGCGGACGGGCCACAATGTGGAACTCAGCGCCGCGCTCGCGCATCTGGCAGATCGCGCCGGCGAATTCACCAGCGACCGTGTCCTTGGCGACTTGTTGGGCGCGCGGGCGAAGCTTCTGGCCTTGCAGCAGCGCATGGGCGGCATTACCGGCTATCGCCAGGCGCTGGCGCGATTGCTGCGCATCGATGCGACAGCCACCCGGGAAACCGTTCTGGCTTTGGCAGTAGAAGAATCGGCATTTGACGGCGCCGGTTTGCGCAGCGCTATCGCAGCGCTCGAAGCCGGTGCCAAGACCGATGTGGAACGTGCAGGGCGCCTGGCCAATTGGCTCTCAGCGTCACCCGAGAAGCGGATCGATGGATTTACGGACTATCTGGATATCTTCTTCAAGAAAGACGGTGATATCCGCGAAAAACTGGCAACCAAGGGAGCCCTCTCCGCATTGCCGAATGTCGATGACATCCTCCGTGCCGAAACGCAGCGCCTGCTCGCTGTCATCGAACGCCTCAATGCCATCGAAATCCTGGCGGATTCCACCGCCCTGATGATCCTCGGCCTCGATCTCATGGCGCGCTTCGGGAATCTCAAGGCGCGCACCGCGGCGCTTGATTTCGACGATCTCATTCTCGCCACGCGCGACCTGCTGGCGCGCCCCGGTATCGCACCCTGGGTGCTCTACAAGCTCGACGGCGGCATCGACCACGTGCTGATCGACGAGGGTCAGGATACGAGCCCCGTGCAATGGGAGATCCTGAAGTCGATCACGGCCGAACTGATCGGGGGGAAGGGCACCGAACGGCGTCGCGCCGACCCGAAGGAAGGCGAAAAACCGAGGTCGATTTTTGCTGTTGGCGATTTCAAGCAATCGATCTTCAGTTTCCAGGGCGCCGAACCGTGGGCCTTTCTCGATGCGCGCGATCACTTCGCCAGCCAGCTCGATCAATCGACAAGCCGTGGCGATTCCCGCACGCCGTTCGAGAATGTCGAACTGAACGTCTCTTTCCGCTCCAGCCCGGCCGTGTTGTCCTTGGTCGACCGGGTCTTTGCCAGTGATGCGAAGCAGGGCGTCATCGAGCCGGGGGCCGAAGCGATCCATCATCTGGCGGCGCGTGGCGGGGCTGCTGGCCTCGTCGAGATCTGGCCACTCTCCATTCCCCTGCTGCCCGATCTGCCGCTCGCCTGGTCGCCGCCCGAGGTCGTCGCCAACCGGACCGATCCGATCACGCGCCTTGCCGGGACGATGGCTGCCCGCATCGCCGCCATGATTTCCGCCGGCGACATTCTGCCGGCGCGTGGGCGTCCGGTGCGACCCGGCGATTTCCTGGTCCTGGTGCGTTCGCGCAATGCCTTCGTGCCGGCGCTGGTGAAGGCTTTGAAGGCACAGGCGATCGAGGTTTCCGGCATCGACCGCCTGAAACTCCTCTCCGAACTTGCCGTGCGGGACGTTCTGGCCTTCCTCGATTTCCTGCTGCTGCCGGAAGACGATCTCAATCTCGCGGCGTTGCTGAAGAGCCCGCTCGTGGGCCTTGATGAAACCGCATTGTTCGACCTCTGTGTGGCGCGCGGGAAGGACAGCTTGTGGGACGAGCTTCGCCGCGCGGCGGATAGAAGCGAATCCTGCGCCGCGGCGGTGCAACTCCTCACCGCCTATCAGGAGCGCGCCCAGCGATTGACCCCCTACGAGCTCATCGCCGAGCTGCTTTCGGCCGGCGGCGGCCGCAAGCGGCTGCATGCGCGCCTCGGCCTGCAGGTAAGCGAGGCGCTGGACGAACTGCTCAACCTTGCCTTGGCTTTTGAGGCCAACAACCCGCCCTCGCTGCAGGGCTTCCGCCATTGGCTCGAGATATCTGAGGCGGAAGTGAAGCGCGAGCTCAGCGACGATGGTGGTGGCCAGGTGCGCATCATGACCGTGCATGGCTCGAAGGGATTGCAGGCACCGATCGTGTTCCTCGCAGAACAACGCCGGCAGCGGCCACCCCGCCCGGGTCTCTTCTGGCTGGAATCGGAAACGGATTTGCCGGTCTGGGTGGCGCGCAGCAGCCTGGATGTCCCCGTTACCGCCAAGGCCCGGGCAGGTCTCGGCGCGCGTGCTGAGGAGGAAGAGAATCGACTGCTCTATGTGGCGTTGACCAGGGCCGAGGACCGCCTCTATGTCTGCGGTTGGCGCGGCGAGCGTAACCAGTCGCAGAACAGCTGGCATGACCACGTTTCGGACGCACTCATCGACCTGCTCGCGGATGGGGCGCCGGTCAGGAGATGCGGTGCCAGGGAATGGCAGGACGAAGATGGTTGGGAAGGCGATTGGCTGCAGCTGACGACGCCGCAGAGCGACGCCGCGGAAACCAAATCGGCGAAGGCCGGTCTTCGCCTTGATCTTGATATCCCGTTTCGGGATTGGGCGCTGCACCCGGCGGAGGCGGAGGCGGAGCCGGATCCGCCGCGACCGCTCATCCCGTCGCGACCCAGTAGCGAGACGACAACCACGCCGGACAATGCGACGCTGATCTCGCCGCTCGGCCGGGACCAGGGCTTCCGTTTCCAGCGCGGCCTTGTCATCCACAAGCTCTTCCAGCTTCTGCCGGAGATGGCGGTCGCCACGCGGCGCGAAGCGGCACGGCGATGGCTGGCCAATGTCAATCGCGCCAGCGGCCTCAATGCGGACGGGCCGATGCTCGACGGGCTGGTGGCCGAGGTCATGGACGTGTTGGAGGACCCGCGATTCGCCCTTCTTTTTGCGCCGGGATCGCGTGCCGAGGTGCCGATCGTGGCGGAAATCATGGGGCGGGACGGGCGCAGCCAGATCGTCAGCGGGCAGATCGACCGGCTGGTGGTCACGGCGACGACGTGCCACATCGTCGATTTCAAGAGCAATCGGCCGCCAGCCATGCAGCCGGAACATGTCTCGCCGCAATACCTCCGGCAGCTAGCCCTTTACCGCGCTGCGGCGATGAAAATTTATCCAAATCATACAATCTCTTGCTACCTGCTTTGGAGCGCCGAGCCGCGCCTGATGGCGATCCCCGAATCGCTCCTGGCGAGTTATGCATAGGAAGCAAGCCCGCCTGTCGCAGCGCCTGCTCACCTTGACGGTGCCGATCCCCCTCCATAGATTCATCCGCATACGACGCCATCCGCAAATAGGCGACGTTCATGTGTAAAACTGGAGCGACCGCAGGCGCGGCGGCTCCATTGAAAGGGAAGACGGGATGAGCACGACCCACGTTAGCGACGCGAGCTTCGACGCCGATGTCCTGAAGTCCACGCAGCCTGTGCTGGTCGACTTCTGGGCGGAATGGTGTGGCCCGTGCAAATCGATTGCACCGGCACTTGAGGAGATCGCGCAGGAACTGAACGGCAAGCTGAAGGTCGTGAAGGTCGACATCGACCGCAACGCTCAGACGCCGAAGAAATATGGCATCCGCGGCGTGCCGACCCTGATGCTGTTCAAGGACGGCCAGGTGGCAGCGACCAAAGTCGGCGCCGAGCCGAAGCGCAAGCTGCTGGAATGGGTGAATTCGGTCATCTGACCGGCGCCCCTTTAGCCAATCGACAAAACCCCGCCGCGGCACTGCCCGCGGCGGGGTTTTTCTTTGTCCGCTTGCCGCGTGGCGGGCAACGGCGCAAGCTGCTGTCTTCCAGCGATGCGGACAGGATCATGATCTGTGCCAGCTGTGCTGCCGAGAACAAGGCCGGGCGTCAATTCTGCACCGCCTGCGGCGTTGCCTTGCCGCGCGCCTGCCCTAGCTGCGGATTCGTGAATGAACCGGCCGACGTTTTCTGCGGTGGCTGCGGTCGCGCCGTCGGCGGGAAAGCAGAGGCCGGCGAAGCGGCCGCCGAGCGGAGGCCCGTCAGCGTGCTGTTCGTCGACCTCGTCGGCTATACGGCGCTGGTGCAGAAGGCCGATCCGGAAGAGACTCACGCCATGCTGGCGCGTTTCTTTGCCATCGCCGACGAAATCATCCTGCAATTCGGCGGGCGCATCGACAAGCATATGGGCGACAATGTAATGGCGCTGTTCGGCGCGCCTATTGCCCATGGCGACGACCCGCAACGCGCGGTCAGTGCCGCACAGGCGATCCATGCCGCGATGCCAGAACTCTCCCAAAGCGTCGGCCGGCCCATGGACGTGCATATCGGTGTCGCCGTCGGCGAGGTCCTCGCCAGCGGTCTTGGCAGTGTCGCCCATAGCAGCTACACGGTCGTGGGGCAGGCGGTCAATTTGGCAGCGCGTTTGATGGAGATGGCCGGTCCAGGCGAAACCCTCGTTTCGTCGGAAATCGCCCAGCACCTTGCCAAGAACTTTCATTTGGAATCGTGTGGTGCGCAGCCGATCAAGGGATTGTCGGCACCGGTCACGGTCTATCGCGTCGGCGCATCCTTGGGCGAAAATGGGCGCGGCAGCCGGCCATTGATCGGCCGCCGTGCCGAGATCGCCCAGATCGATGCTCTGCTCACCGCCAGCCGGTCTGATGGGACAGGCGTCGCATTGCTTGTTCGCGGTGTCCCGGGGATCGGCAAGTCGCATCTTGCAGAGGAGGCGATGCGCCACGCGCGCCGCCGCAGCTTTCACATTATCATCCTGCGCATCCTTGATTTCGGTCTGGGTGCCGAGCGCGATCCGCACCGGCAACTGGCGCGCGCCCTTGCCGAGGCCACCGGCGGCATCGAACATCTCGATCCGTTGCACTATACCGTCGTCGCGTCCCTGATCGACCGGCCGCTGGACGCTGACCAGCAGCGCCGGCTCGAGGCGATGGGTTATGCCGCCCGGCAGGCGGTCCGGGCCGAGGCGATGGCCGGTCTTCTCGCGGAGGCGGCCGCACATCGGCCGATCCTGATCGCCATTGAGGACATCCATTGGGCGGATGCCGATTTCCTTTCCACGCTCGCGGCCCTCGCGGACAAGGCGGCAACGATTCGCGCTACGCTGCTGATGACCAGCCGCACCGATCCAGACCCGATCGACGCGACGTGGCGTGCCAGCTTGCGCCACGGCCATGTCATCTCGATCGATCTGGCGCCGATGTCGGAAATGGAAGCTCTGGAAATGTCGCGGCACATCGCCACCGATCTCGACCAATTCACCCGGCATTGCGTGGCGCGCGCGGAGGGCAATCCGCTTTTCCTCGAGCAGTTGCTGCGCAATCGCCTCAGCGGCGAAGTCGGAGACCTGCCGGACTCGCTGCAGAACGTCGTCCTGGCGCGACTTGACCAATTGCCGGAGGCTGAGAGGCTGGCACTGCAGGCAGCCTCGATACTCGGTCAGCAGTTCAGTGGCGCGGATCTTGCCAATCTCCTTGACCGCCCTGGCTTCGACCCTGCGTCTATGCTGCGGCGGCAATTGTTGCGCCCCGTTCCCGGCGGCTATCTCTTCACCCACGCCCTCATTCATGACGGTATCTATTCGGCGCTTACGCGCGAACGCCGGCGCACGCTCCACCGCAAGGCAGCCGCACTCTATGCCGACCGCGATCTGATCCTTCATGCCGAACATCTTGACCGGGCCGAGGCTACGGAAGCAGCGGCTGCTTATGCGCGGGCCGCCGATGCCGAAGGCAGGCTCTATCATCTCGACCGGGCTGCGCGACTGGCTGCGCGCGGCCTGGAGATTGCCCAGGGCGACCGGGATCGCTGCCGCCTGGGCCTCGTGGCTGGCCGCCGGCATCTTGACATCGGCGAGGCACAGGCCGCTCGGAAGGCCTTCGCCATTGCGCTCGATGCGAATCCGGCCCCGCTCGACCAATGCCGCGCACTTGTCGGCCTTGCCGCCTGCGACCGGCAGCTTGGCGATATCAAAAATGCCCTCCACAGCCTTGCGCAGGCGGAACCACTTGCGGCAGATGACCCCGATTTCCTCGCCGAGATCCATTACCTGCGAGGCAACCTCCATTTCGCGCGTGGCGATGGCGAGGAATGCCTGGCCTGTCACAGCCGTGCCTTGGCTGCTGCGCAACGATCCGGCACCGCGGAATGGCTGGCGCGGGCGGAAAGCGGCATCGGCGACGCCTTTTACATGCAGGGTCGCTACGCCGGCGCCGCAGAGCATTTCCGCGCCTGCATCGATATCGCGGAGGCGGCTGGCCTCATGCGCATCGTTCCGACCAATCGCGCCATGTACGGCAACTGCCAGGTCTTCTATTGCCGGTTCGACGAGGGCTTGCGCGAAATCGAACAGGCGCGCGCAGCGGCTCTGCGGATCGGCGATCGTTTTGGCGGCATGTTCGGTCTTGAATCCATGGCTTTCACCCTGATGAGCGCCCGGCGCTGGACCGACGCGGCGGGACCGGCCGAGGCGGCCTTCAGATTGGCCGGCGAAATCGGCGCCAAGCGTTATGAATCGATCACCGCCATCGTGCTGGCGATGTCGCGCAGGATGGCAGGCGAGTCTGCCGCCGCCGAGGCATTATCCGTGCGCGCGCTGAGGCTCGCCGAAGAGACGGGTTTGGGCTTTGCCGGAGCGCTTATCGAGGCGATCCATGCCAATATTCTGGGGCCGGGTGCCGCTGCGCGCCTGGCGGTAGAGCGGGGCGAAGATCTGCTGCGGCAGACCAGCATGGCGCACAATCACATCTTTTTCCGCGCGTTTGCGATCGATTGGGCAATTGTGGCGGGCGAATGGGAGCGTGTCGAACGTTATGCCGGCGACCTCGCTCAATTCACCGCTGCCGAACCGCTACCCTATGTCGAGATGATCATCGAGCGGGCGCGCCTGCTGGCGCGACTGCAGCGGGAACCGGGCGACCTCGGCGCCAGCCAGCAATTGGCGGCGCTTGCGGCACAGGCAAGGCTGGTCGATTTTCGCCTCGAGTTTCCAGATTGATCAGTCGTTTTCGGCGAGGACCGTGCCGGCAAGATAGAGTGAGCCGCAGATGAGGATGCGGCGCGATTCCGCCATGCCGCTGTCATGGGCATCGACGATCGCGCGCAAGGCGGCTTCTACCGAGTGATAGCCCTGGCTCAGCAATCCGACGCTGGCGCCGGCGGTGACGCATTCTTCGACCGAAAGGCTGGCATGGTCACCTGGAATGGCTACCGCCGCCATATCTTCGACATGCGGTGCCAATTGACTGAGGAAAGCGACCGGGTCCTTGGTGTTCAGCATGCCGAAGATGAGATGGGCGGGCTTGCCGTCCTGGGCGCGCCAGTCCGCCAACATGGCGGCGATGACTTCGCCGGCCTCGGCGTTGTGCCCGCCATCCAGCCACAATTCCCATTTTTCATTGGGCAGGCGTTCGACCAGCGGTCCCTTGGTGAGGTGCTGCATGCGCGCGGGCCAGGTCACGTTACGCAGGCCTTGTGCGATATGCGCGTCGGTAATGGTGAAGCCGTTCAGCACCGCCGTCGTCGCGATGGCGCAGCCGGCATTGCGGAACTGATGACGGCCGGCGAGGCCTGGCACCGGATAGATGCGGGGGCCGCGGCTGTCGGTGAAGCGGAGTGCCGTTTTGAGATCGCCGTCGCAATGCCATTCGTGGCCGAAGCGGTACATGGGCGCTTGGAGTTCAGCGGCTTTTGCCTCGAACACCGCCATGGCTTCGTCCGGCTGCGGCGAGACGATAGCCGGCCGGCCCTTCTTGATGATCCCGGCCTTGGCCTTGGCGATCTTGATCAAGGTGTCGCCAAGGAACTGGGTGTGATCGAAGGAAATCGGCATTAGAACGGATGCCAGCGGTTTGTCGATCACGTTCGTCGCGTCGAATTCGCCGCCGAGGCCCGTTTCCAGCAGCACGATATCGGCGGGTTCCCGCGTGAAGGCGAGGAAGGCCGCGACCGTGGTGATTTCAAAGAAGGTGATGGGGACCCCGCCATTGGCGGCTTCGCATTCCTCAAGGAGCGCTATGAGGGCATGCTCGTCGATCAGCTTACCGCCAAGGCGGATGCGTTCGTGAAAGCGCACCAGATGCGGCGAGGTATAGGTGTGGACACGATAGCCGGCGGCTTCGAGGATCGCACGCAGATAGGCGATGACCGAGCCCTTGCCGTTGGTGCCGGCCACATGCACGACGGGAGGCAGGTGACGCTCCGGATGTCCCACCGCAGCCAGCAAGCGCTGCACGCGACTGAGCTCCAAATCGATAATCTTGGGATGGAGTCTGTTAAGACGCTCGAGAACGATGTCGCTGGATCGGCCGTGGTCCATGGAGATCACGCCGCGGCAGGTCTCTTGGTCAGCAGCGAGATCACACGCCCGATCTGCTCGCGCAGATCCTTGCGCGCGATGACCAGGTCGATGATGCCATGCTCCAGCAGGTATTCGGCACGCTGGAAGCCCTCGGGCAGTTTCTCGCGGATGGTTTCCTCGATGACGCGGGCGCCGGCAAAGCCGATCTGGGCGCCGGGTTCGGCGATCTGGATGTCACCCAGCATGGCGAAGGAGGCAGAAACGCCGCCGGTGGTGGGGTCGGTCAGCAGGACGATGAACGGAAGCCCCGCTTCCTTGACCTGATCCACCGCAATGACCGAACGCGGCATCTGCATCAAGGAAAGGATACCTTCCTGCATGCGCGCGCCGCCGGAGGCGGGAATAGCGACGAGCCCAGCCTTGCGCGAGACGGCGAGTTCGGCCGCAGCCACCAGGCCTTCACCGACCGCCATGCCCATGGAGCCGCCCATGAAGTCGAAATTGAAGGCGGCGATCACCACGTCGGCGCCGGCCATCGCGCCATAGGCGACGACGATGGCGTCCTGCTCGTCGGCCTTCGCCTGTGCTTCCTTGAGACGGTCGATGTAGCGTTTGCGGTCCTTGAACTTCAGCGGATCGAGAGCGACCTTGGGCAGGTCGATGCGCTCGTATTTGCCCTCGTCGAACATAAGTTCCAGGCGCGCCTTCACATTGATGCGCATGTGGTGGCCACAATGGGTGCAGACACGCTGGTTGGCGTCGAGCTCGCGGTGGAAGATCATCTGGCCGCAGGCGGGGCATTTATCCCACAGATTTTCAGGGACGTCGGTCTTCTGGACCAGCTTGCGGATCTTCGGCCGCACGAAATTGGTGAGCCAGCTCATGCTGTTCTTCTCCGATCAAGCGCGCGCGGCGCGGACGCCGGCGGCCAAGCTCTTCACGAGATCAAGCGCCGCTTGCGCGGCATGCGGTCCGGGACGGCCATCGGCATCCAGTGCCGCGGCGATCTTGTTGACAACAGCAGAACCGACCACGGCCGCATCCGCGACCTTGGCGACGGCCGCGGCGCGTTCCGGCGTCGAGATGCCGAAACCCACGGCGATGGGCAGGTCGGTATGGCGCTTCAGCCGTCCAACCGCCGCCGTGATGTCGACATCGGATGCCGCGCGCGTTCCGGTGATGCCCATGATCGAGACATAATAGACGAAGCCGGACGTGTTGTTGAGCACGGTCGGCAAGCGCTTGTCGTCAGTGGTCGGCGTGGCGAGGCGGATGAAGTTGATGCCCGACTTCATGGCCGGCAGGCACAATTCCTCGTCTTCCTCCGGCGGCAGATCGACCACGATCAGTCCATCAACCCCGGCGGCATTGGCATCCACCAGGAACTTGTCGACGCCGTAGGAATAGATCGGGTTGTAATAGCCCATCAGCACTATCGGCGTCGCCTGATCCTTGGCGCGGAACTCGCGCACCAGGCTCAGCGTTTTCTTCATGTTCTGACCGTTCTTCAGCGCCCGCAGCGACGAAGCCTGGATGGCCGGGCCGTCAGCCATCGGGTCGGTGAAAGGCATGCCAAGCTCGATCACGTCGGCCCCGGCATTGGGCAGAGCAAGGACGATCTCGCGCGAGACCTCATAGGTGGGGTCGCCGGCGGTCACGAAAACGACCAGGCCACCCCGCTTGGCCGCCTTCAACTCGGCGAAGCGGCGTTCGATACGCGTGCTCATAGTTTGGTTCCCAGGCGTTCGGCGACGGCGAAGATGTCCTTGTCGCCGCGACCGCACAAATTCATGACGATGATATGGTCCTTGGGCCGGGTCGGCGCCAGCTTGCGCACATAGGCCAGCGCATGGGCTGGCTCCAGCGCCGGAATGATGCCTTCGACCTTGGCCAGCAATTGGAAGGCGTCGAGCGCTTCCTGGTCGGTGGCCGAGACATATTGCACGCGCTTCATTTCATGGAGCCATGAATGCTCCGGCCCGATGCCGGGATAGTCGAGACCGGCCGAAATGGAATGGGCGTCGATGATCTGGCCGTCATCGTCCTGCAGCAGATAGGTGCGGTTGCCGTGCAGCACGCCAGGGCGGCCACCAGTGAGCGAGGCCGCATGGCGTCCGGTCTCGACCCCGTCGCCGCCCGCCTCGACACCGATGATCTCGACCTCGCGGTCGTCGAGGAAGGGATGGAACAGGCCGATAGCGTTCGATCCGCCGCCGATGCAGGCGACCAGCGTGTTGGGCAGGCGCCCTTCGGCGGCCAGCATCTGCTCCTTGGTTTCGACGCCGATCACCGATTGGAAATCGCGCACCATCGAGGGGTAGGGGTGTGGGCCCGCCGCCGTGCCGATGATGTAGAAGGTGTTCTCGACATTGGCGACCCAGTCGCGCAAGGCCTCGTTCATCGCATCCTTCAGGGTCGCCGTGCCGCTATGGACCGGAATGACCTCGGCACCCAGCAGCTTCATGCGGAACACATTGGGCTGCTGGCGGGCGATGTCGGTGGCGCCCATATAGACCGTGCAGGGCAGGTTGAAGAGCGCGCAGACGGTGGCGGTCGCCACCCCATGCTGGCCGGCGCCTGTTTCGGCGATGATGCGCGTCTTGCCCATGCGCTTGGCCAAAAGGATCTGGCCCATGCAATTGTTGATCTTGTGCGAGCCCGTGTGGTTGAGTTCGTCCCGCTTCATATAGATCTTGGCACCGCCCAACTCGCGTGAGAGGCGCTCGGCGAAATAAAGCGGGCTCGGCCGGCCGATGTAATGGGCGCGGTAATATTCCATTTCCTCGGCGAATTTCGGATCGGCCTTGGCGGCGTTATAGGCGGCCTCCACCTCCAGGATGAGGGGCATCAGCGTTTCCGCGACGAAACGGCCACCGAAAATGCCGAACCGGCCATGTTCGTCGGGCCCGGTGCGATAGGAATTGGGTGGGGTGGCAGCGGCTGTGGTCACGGGATTTGCGCTCCGAAAGGCAGGAAAATCAGATCAAAACCAAGGGATTCGCTCGACGGGCGCAATCAACCATAGCGGACGCCAAAGGTCAAAGCCCTAACGCCGCCAGCCATCCGTTCAGAGGGCCAGGGCAAGCTCCAGGAACTCTTTGATTTTGCTAATATTTTTCTCGCCAGGGCGATCCTCCACCCCGGAGGAAAGGTCAACTGCCTTGGCCCCGGTCTCGCGCACCGCCTCCGCGACGTTCCCGGCATTGAGCCCGCCGGCCAGCAACCAGGGCTTCGAGAAGCTCTGCCCTTTGAGCAGCGACCAGTCGAAGGACAGGGCATTGCCGCCCGGCAGGGCGTCCTTCATGGCTTTGGGCGGCTTGGCATCGAATAGCAGCATGTCGGCTACGGATTCATACGTCCGGGCCGCGGCAATGTCGGCCGCATCGGACACGCTGATTGCCTTCATGACGGGCAGGCCGAAACGGCGTCTGACCTCGGCGGTCCGCGCCACGGTTTCGCTGCCATGGAGTTGCAGCATGTCGAGCTTGGCTTCGGCAAGGATCTCGGCGATCTCGGCATCATCCGCATCGACGACCAATCCGACCTTGACGATATGCGCGGGAACCAATTGACCGAGTGCCGCGGCAAGCGCCGGCGTCACACAGCGCGAACTCCTCGCATAGAAATTGAACCCAAGCATGGCCGCGCCGCCATCGACGGCGGCCTGCACCGCGGCCGGCGTCTTCAGGCCGCAGATTTTCACGTCGACGGGCATCACACGATCTCCGAGACGAAACGCGGATAGGCTAGTACGAACAGATTGAGCTGCACTGCCATATAAGCGAGCGAAATGAAGGAGGAAAGCACGCTGAAGGCGAGCGGCGCTGCTTCCAGCAGGCCAAGGCCCTGAAACAGCGCAACAAGCATCGACTGCGCCGCGAAAGCGGGCAGCGCCGTCAGCATCAGCGCCCCAACCAGGCGGCCACCCTGTCCCGCAGTGCGCCGCCAGGCTGTCTTGAGCGGCATCGGCGCGTCGAGGGCGATGCCGATCCAACTCGGTGACAATCGGGTGAGCAGCGTCAGGTAGCCGATCACCATCACCAGCATGGAAATCAGCAAGGCAAGCTGCGTGAGGCCAAGCAGTGAAAACACCACGCTGACGACCAGCGACGCCCCGAAGGCAGCAATCACCAGCGCCAGCATGACCAAGGCGAAGAGAAAATGGCGCTGGCCGATATTGAGGCCGAGGCCGGGTGCTGCGGCTCGCCCTAGCGTCATCTGCCGTATCCAATTCACGCTGAAAAAGCCGATGACGACGATGAGGCCGAGACCGATCGTCGTCATTTGCAGAATCGCTTCGAACATCAGGTTCGGGTCGGCGTTTGCGCCCATCTGCATTTCGATAAACATACGGTTCTGGACCCCCTCCAGAACGCGGAACAGGAAATAGAGCGGGATGAAGGGCACGACGCCCAGGCGCAACAGGTCATCGCGCTCGGCCCAGCTGCGGCGGTAAGCGGCAATGGCCAGAGCGAGTGGCTGCAGATCGGGCTGACGAGTGGCAATCATGGTGTCGGTCAGTCTGTCCAGATGAAGGTCAACCGGCTTTTTGCCCCAAGGCGGCGCCGATTTCGAGCGCGATGCGGCTGGCGGCGTCGCGCTGATCGGGCGCTTGGGTGATCGGCCGGCCGATCACCAGGTAATCGGCGCCGGCCAGGGCGGCATCGCCGGGTGCGCGCACCCGCTTCTGGTCGCCGCTTTCCGCCCAGGCGGGACGGACACCAGGCACCACCAGCAGAAACTCCTCCCCGAGATCGCGGCGCAGGGTCTCGATTTCATGCGGCGAGCAGACCACGCCATCGAGCCCAGCGCTCCGCGCCAGCTCGGCGAGGCGCTTCACCTGGTCGCTTACCGGCGCCGACTGACCAACCGCGGCCAGGTCCTTGTCGTCGAGCGAGGTCAGCACGGTGACACCAACGATGCGCGGGCGTTTGAGGTTCAGCTTGTCGGCATTCTCGGCGGCCGACTCCCGCGCCGCCTTCATCATGGCGAGGCCGCCGCCGGCATGGACGGTCAGGATAGAAGGCTGCAGCGGAACGATCGCGCGTAAGGCGCCGGCCACGGTGTTCGGAATGTCATGCAGCTTGAGATCGAGGAAGATGGGCATGCCGGTGGCGGAGATGCGCCGATAGCCCAGCTGACCATTGGCCAAATAGAATTCCAGCCCGAGCTTCAGTCCGGCGACGGCTCCGTCCAGTTTGTGCGCCCAATCGACCGCCTCGTTGACTGAAACGGTATCGAGTGCCGCCAGAACCTGTCCTTTGCTGCCCACGCGATTTCTCCTTGCGCCGATCCGATTTAATGGCAGGCTTTTAGCCTATAATAGTTAGAACGTCACCCACCGCCGCCAATTCCCCCTGATTTTCAGTATTTTAGGTTCGACTCAGGCCCCGACTGCGGCCTTTTAACCGCCGCTGCAAGGCGATAAGCTGCATTCTTAAGGGGACGATAACCTATCAGGTAAATTCGGGATGCTCGAATGCAACTGACACAATTCTCGGACTATGCGCTACGCACCCTGATCTATCTTGGCGTTCGCGAGGGCGACCTCGCCACGATCGAAGAAATTGCCGCCTCCTACGGCATTTCGGAAAGTCATCTGACCAAGGTTGTTCACAAGCTCGGCCGCCTCGGCATCATCGACACGGTGCGCGGCCGCGGCGGCGGCATGCGCCTCAACCGGCGCCCGGCCGATATCAACATCGGTGCGACGGTCCGGCAGATGGAAGGCAATCTGACCATCGTCGAGTGCTTCGACATCGAGCACAACACCTGCCCGATTGCCCCCGTCTGTGGCCTCACCAGCGTTCTTGCCGAGGCGCTGGAGGCTTTCATGGCGGTGCTCGATCGCTATACGCTGGCCGACATGATGAAGGAACGCCGCAACCTCGCCGGCCTGCTGTCCATCTCGATCGAAGATGACGCCCGCCGGCGGCCGGCAATCCGTTCGTGATGGCCAAGATGCCAGAACCATCAAGATGCCAGAGCATATCTGAGGAGCCCATGCCGAGCCTTCATCGCAATGACAAGCCAGTGGCGAGATCTCTCTTTTGCGTGCTGCTGGCGATGCTTCTCGCTGCCTGCGCAACGCCCATCCGCACCGTCGACCGGCCGAGCGGTCCGCTGCCCTGGTCGGCGGCGATCGGGCGGCTGGATGCCGAGGACGGCTCCTGCTCGGCAACGCTGATCAAGCCGGACGTCATCCTGACGGCATCACACTGCCTTTATGGGCGGGGCAACGAGGCCAAGATCACGGACTTCACCTTCACCCCGGCCCTCGATGTGGGGCGCGAGCGCTTGAAGCCGGTCAAGGTCACCGCGGTCATTGCCATGGGCTGGCCGATCACGCCTGATTCCAGCGGCAAGCTGCGCGGCGCGCCGAAGGATGATTGGGCGGCCTTGCGCATTTCGCCGGCGGTCGATTTCGTGACGCCACTCAAGATCGAGAAGATCGACGTCGACGGCATTTACAAGCGCATGGGCAAGGGGGCCACCCTGTCGCATGCCGGCTATGGCGTCTATGGCGCCTTTTCCGGCAAGCGCCTGCAGATGCGCGACGATTGCGATCTCATCCGCGATGCCGAGGAAATCCTTGATACCGGCCATGACGTCATCGTCAACAGCTGCGACGTCATTCCCGGCGACAGCGGCGGGCCGATCCTCCTCACCGATCCCAGTGGCGAACATCATGTGATCGGCGTCGTGACGAATTTCTGGGGCGCCCATGGCGGCAAGGATTTCTCCAGCTTCGGTCCCGCATCGGTCTATTTCGCCGACAAGATCAGCGAAGAAACCACCGCCAACTCGGCCCCCTGAGCGATGCGTCCGGGCTTTCCCGCATTGTGTCGCTGGCTGGTTCTTTCAGGCCTGCTGGCTTTGGGACTCGCCGGCTGTGCCGAGCGCGTGTCCGTGCCCCCGCCGCAAATCGCCAAGCCGGTCGAAACGCCCTGGACGGCCGCGATCGGCAAGCTCGAAATAGCCGGCGCCCAGCCCTGTACCGCCATCCTGGTGTCGCCGGCCGTCATCCTCACCGCCTCGCATTGCCTGCACCAGCATGCGGGCGCCACGCCGCCTACGAAGCTGCAGTTCCTGCCCAATTTCGGGGCGAAGCCGGACCTGCCGGCGGTCACGGGTATCAGTCTGCGCGCGCAAGGGGGCGCCATCCAGGAAGGACATCTTGAGCGGCCCGAACAGGTCGCAGCGGATTGGGCCTTGGTCGGCGTCGCCCCGGCCGTCACCGGCGTTGCTCCGATCCCGATTGCGCAACTGAGTGCTGCTGAGATCATGGCGCGGATCAACCGCGGCGACCGGCTGTTCACCGCCGGCTATGGCTATGGCGCGATGAAGGTGCTGAAGCAGCATGCCAAATGCGGCATCGTCAACCCAAAGGATATGACGCCGATCTACGAAACTGGCATGCTGATCACGACCTGCATCATTCGCATCGGCGACAGCGGTGGGCCGATGATCCTGCTGGACGGCGCCGGCAAACCGCAATTGGTCGGCGTCTTCACCGGCTTCGGCATGCGCAAGACGCTGGGACTTTCCTACGCGGTGAATTCCAGCCGTGTGGCGCCCTATCTCGGCGCCGGTTTGGTCAGCTTCCTGGAACTGCCGCCTCCGACAGGTGAAGGCTCCTTTCCTTAATCGGAACAGCGCCCTAAGCCTAGATTGACAGTCTCGGTCAACCTGTATACAGCTTGGATCAGCTAGCTGCCAGGGAGACTATCGGTGCCGCGCAATCCTCGCTACGACATCCTCTTCGAGCCGGTGAAGATCGGGCCGGTGACGGCACGCAACCGCTTCTACCAGGTGCCGCATTGCACCGGCATGGGTTACGACCTGCCGCATTCCGTCTCGCGCCTGCGCGAACTGAAATCGGAAGGCCTTTGGGGTGTGGTCAACACTGAATATTGCTCGATGCACTGGTCGTCGGAAGACGCTCCCTATCGCCTCTGCGCGCTTTGGGACGAGAATGACGTCAAGACCCAGTCGCTGACCGTCGAGAAAATCAAGCGCCATGGGGCGCTCGCCGGCGTCGAACTGTGGCATGGCGGCAATCACAGCCCCAATCGCTGGAGCCGCGAGACGCCGCTCTCGCCCTCGGGTTCCACCCAGCACGCGGTCTTCCCGATGCAGACCCGCGCGATGGACAAGGAAGACATCCGCAACCTGCGGAAATGGCAGGTCCAGGCCGCCAAGCGCGCGCAGCGTGCTGGTTTCGATATCGTCTATGTCTATGCCGGCCACGGCTATCTGCCGTTCCAGTTCATCACAAAGCGCTGGAACCAGCGCAGCGACGAATATGGCGGACCGATCGAGAACCGCGCCCGCCTGCTGCGCGAGATGATCGAGGAGACCAAGGATGCGGTCGGCGATACCTGTGCCGTCGCTGTCCGCCTCGCCGTCGACGAACTGATGGGCCCTGAAGGCGTACAGGCGGCGGAGGAGGGCGAGGCCGTCATCCGGCTGCTGGCCGAGCTTCCCGATCTCTGGGACGTCAACGTCTCCTATGTTGACAATGATTCCCTGTCATCGCGCTTCGGCCCCGAGGCGCATCAGGAAAAATTCACCGGCTTCGTCAAGAAGCTTACCACCAAGCCGGTGGTGGGGGTCGGTCGCTTCACCTCGCCCGATACGATGGTCGATCAGGTGAAGCGCGGCATTCTCGATTTCATCGGTGCGGCCAGGCCCTCAATCGCCGATCCCTTCATCCCGCTGAAGATCAACGAAGGGCGCGAGGAAGACATTCGCGAATGCATCGGCTGCAACATCTGCCGCGCCCAGAACAACACCGGCGTCCCCATCCGCTGCACGCAGAATCCGACCATGGGCGAGGAATATCGCCGTGGCTGGCATCCGGAGATCATGAACCCGAAACGGGGCCATGCCGAGGATCCCGTGCTGATCGTCGGCGCGGGGCCCGCCGGTCTCGAATGTGCCATGAGCCTTGCCAAGCGCGGTTATGACGTGGCGCTCGCAGATGCATCGCGCGAGCTTGGCGGGCGTCTCAATCACGAGCCAAAGCTGCCGACGCTGTCCAACTGGGTGCGCGTGCGCGACTACCGCCTGGGCCAGATCGCCAAGCTCTCCAATATCGAGATCTTCCGCGAAAGCCGCATGGACAAGGCAGCACTGCTCGAGGCCGGCTACAAGCATATCATCCTGGCGACCGGCGCCACCTGGCGGCGCGATGGGGTGGGGCACAATAACTGGACCGCTGTTCCCGGCATGGACAGCGCCAATGTGCTGACACCCGACGACATCATGGCCGGCAAAGAGGTCTCGGGCGACGTCATCGTTTATGACGACGATCAATATTACATGGCCGCCGTCATCGCCGAAAAACTGCGTCTTGCCGGGTGCAATGTCACCTATGTGACGCCCGGCCTCGATGTGGCGAGCTGGTCGCTCTATACCGACGAGCAGTTCAAGGTGCAGGTCAAGCTGATCAAGCTCGGCATCAAGCTCGTCCTCACCCATCGCCTCAGCGACTGGAAGGGCGATCATGCCGTCTTCGCCTGCAATTACAGCGGCGCTGAGAAGCGGATCGAAGCAGCGACGCTGGTCAGCGTCACATCGCGCCAGTCGAATGACGCGCTCTTCCTCGACCTCAAGGTGGATGAGCCGGCGCGGGCGCAAGCCGGCATCCTCACCTTGAAGAATATCGGTGATGCCGATGTGCCGGGCGCCATCGTGCATGCTGTCTATGCTGGCCACAAGGCGGCGCGCGAGTTCGGCGAGGTGATCGATCCAGATCAGTTCCCGTTCAAGCGCGAACTCGTTTTCGTGAAATAGGGGGAATGCCATGACGCGGGAAACGGCGAGGCGCCGCGAGCGCCGGGTGGTCGGCGGCGGCCCGCGGCAGATGCCCTTTGCCAATGTGACCAATCGCTATCCACCGATCGCCCTCCTGAGTTCTGACGAACTGGAATCGATCCATCATGCCTCCCTGCGGCTTCTCTCGGAGATCGGGATGGAGGTCATGCATGATGAAAGCCGCGCGCTCCTGAAGGCCGCGGGCGCCACGGTGGACGAGAGCAACCAGCGCGTTCGCTTCGATCCGGCTATGGTCGAGGAAAAGATCAGGACCGTGCCGTCGCGTTTTACATTGCAGGCGCGCGATCCGGCCAAGAACCTGACGGTCGGCGATGGCAGCATGATCTTTGCCGCGACCGGCGGTCCCGCCTTTGCGCATGATATCGATCGGGGCCGGCGCGCCGGCAACTACCAGGACATGTGCGACTACATCAAGGTCGTGCAGAGCCTCAATGTCATCCACCAGGAGGGCGGCTGCCCCTGCGAGCCGACCGATCTGCCGGCGGATTCGCGCCATCTCGATTTCTATCTTGCCGCCATCCGCTATACGGACAAGAACTGGCAATGCTGGGCGCTGGGCGGGTACCGGGTCGAGGATGCGATCGACATGCTGGCGATCGCCCTCGGACAGACGCGGGACCAGTTGCGCGCCAATCCGGCCACCCTCACCATCGTCAACTCCAACTCGCCCTTGCGCCTCGATATCCCGATGGGCGAGGGGCTTTGCGCCATGGCACGGGCCGGCCAGCCGGTGGCGATGACGCCCTTCACGCTGTCGGGTGCCATGAGCCCCGTCACCATCGCCGGGGCACTTGCCCAGCAGAATGCCGAAGCGTTGGCGCTGATTGCCCTGTCGCAGATCGTGGCGCCGGGCGCCCCCGTCATGTATGGCGGCTTCACCTCCAATGTCGACATGCGCACGGGCGCCCCTGCCTTCGGCACACCGGAATACGCCAAGGCGCAGCTGGCATCGGGCCAGCTGGCGCGCCGCTACAACATCCCATTCCGCTCCTCAAATGTCACGGCATCGAACTGCGTCGACGTGCAGGCGGCCTATGAAAGCGGCATGTCGCTGTGGAGCACGATCATGGGCGGGGTCAACCTCATCGAGCACGCCGCCGGCTGGCTGGAAGGGGGGCTCACTGCCTCGTTCGAAAAACTGATCCTCGATGCCGAGATGCTGCAGCTGATGCGCTCCTTCCTCGACCCCCTGAAGATCGATGAAGATAATCTCGCTTTCAGCGCGATGGAGGAGGTGGGCCCGGGCGGCCACTTCTTCGGTGCCCAACACACGCTGGCCCGGTTCGATCGCGCCTTCTACGAACCGATGCTGTCCGACTGGCGCAATTTCGAGACCTGGTCGGAGGCCGGCGCCAAAACCGGCACCGAGCGCGCCAACGCGATCTGGAAGGACCTGCTGCGGACCTATGAGGAACCGCCGCTCGACCCCGCCATCCGCGAGGAACTGGAAGCCTTCGTCGCCCGGCGCAAGGAAGAGATTCACCGCAAGAGCGCTTGACGGCGCTTAGGTCGTCCGTACCTTGCCGAGGAAGGTCTGCACCTCCTGCCGCAACTGACCGGCCAGGGTCGATAGCTCGCTGGCCGAATTGAGCAGCTGCCCGGCGGCTTCGCCCACCATGCCCGAAGCCTGTGTCACGGCGGCGACATTGGTCGAGACCTCATTGGTGCCGTCGGCGGCCTGTTGTACGGCGCCCGCGATTTCCTGCGTGGCCGCACCCTGCTGCTCCACCGCCGCAGCGATGGCGCTGGCGATCTCGTTGATCGTCTGGATGATGCCGCTGATGCCGTCCATGGCCTTCACGGCGTCGCTCGACACGTTCTGAATGGCGGAGATCTGGTTGCTGATTTCGCCAGTGGCCCCTTCGGTCTGGTTGGCCAATGCTTTCACCTCTGACGCCACCACGGTGAAGCCTTTGCCGGATTCGCCGGCGCGCGCCGCCTCGATCGTGGCGTTGAGCGCCAGGAGGTTGGTTTGCGAGGCGATGCTCTGGATGAGGCTCACCACCTCGCCAATGCGCTGTGCCGCTTGGGCAAGGCTTTTGACCGTCGCATTGGTGCGGTCGACACCGCTCACGGCATCGCCGGCGATCTTGGTGGAATGCGAAACCTGCCGTCCGATCTCGGTGATCGACGCCGCCAGCTCTTCCGCCGCCGCGGCGACGCTCTGCACGCTGCTGGTCGTCTCGGCGGCGGCGGCCGAAACGGCTACCGCGCGCGTGTTGGTTTCCGCGGCCGTGGCCGACAGGCCGCGCGCGGCGTTCTGCATTTCGCTCGCCGCATGAGCGACCGACCCGACGATGCTGCCGACGCTGGTCTCGAACAGATCGGCCATGCTGTGGAGCGCCGCGCGCTGTTCCTCGGCGGCACGCGCCTTGGCGCGCTCCTGTTCGGCGGCCAGCCGTTCCATCTCGATGGCGTTGTTCTTGAAGACGGTGACCGCGGCCGACATGGCGCCGATCTCGTCGCGCCGACCTTCACCCGGTACAACGATGGACTTATCGCCATCCGCCAGCCGCTTCATGGCATCGGTCATGCCGACCACCGGCTTCGAGACCAGTTGCCGGATGAGCAGGCCGAGCAGCACCAGGATCACGACGACGGCGAGCACCGTCGTGTAGATCGCGGTCCGGCGGAAGGCGGAAAGGCTCGCATAGGCCTTGTCCTTGTCGATGGCGAGGCCGACATACCATTTCACGGTCGGCAAGCCGGGGATCGGCGTGAAAGCGAACAGCCGCTCGCCTTCCGCCAGGGTGACTTCGCTGATCCCTTCGCCGATGCTGGGCGGATTGCCCGGAAAGACCTCCGCCAGCGGTTTCAAGGTGAAATCCTTGTTGGGGTGCGCGATGACGACGCCCTCGCCATTGACCAGGAAGGCATAGCCGATATCGCCCAGTTTCAGCGTGTTGACGATCTCGGCCAGTGTCGTGATGTCGAGATCGCCGCCGACCACGCCCAATTCCTTGCCGCCGGCGACGACGGGCGTCGCCACGGTAACGATCAGTTTGCCGGTCGACGCATCCTGATAGGGTTCGGTAAGCGTGCTGGCCTTCGTGGCGATGGCATCGGTGTACCAGGGGCGCTTGCGCGGGTCGTAGTCGGGGGGCAATTCATCCGGCGGCGACATGGTCATGACACCCTCGGCGCTGCCGAAATAGGTGAACATGAAACTGTCGTTGAGAGTCTTCTGGGCCACCGTCCGGTCGACATTGGCTTGCGATGCATCGCCGGCGACCGTTTGTGCCGTCGCCTCGACGAGGAGCAGGCGGCCGCCCAGCCAGTTTGAAATGCTGTTGGCGGTCAATTGCCCGACTTCACCGAGCCGGCTTTCCAATGTCTGGCGGATGCTGGCGCTCTGCTGGATATCGATGAAATAGGTGAAGGCCGCGAAGGCCGCAACGATGACCGCCGTGGCCGCCAGCAGGATCTTGTGAATGAATTTGAAGCTGAAGCCCGCCTTACGGGCTGAGGCGTCCATTGTCATCGTTATTCCCCCCTCGAACCGTTGCGGTATCAATCGGCGGCGACGTCAGATGCGCTTCATTGCTGTCAGGATAGCGGAGATTTGATTAAAACACCCCTAGTGGTTTGCTGGTTTTCACTCCTATTCGAGGACACTTCGTCCTAGCATTGCCGCTATGATCCGAACCCCAAGACGATCTCGTAGAGAACCTGATGGCGAAGGATACCGAAGCAAATACCCTTTCCGGTCGCGTGAAGCGCTATGCCAAGGTCGGGCGCGCCATGGGCGGTCTTGCCGCGCGCGTGGCCGGCCAGCGCTATCTGGGGATCAAGGTCGACAAGGGCGAGCATGCCTCCGATTTGAAGGCAGCGCTCGGTGGCTTGAAGGGGCCGCTGATGAAGGTGGCGCAGATAATGTCCACCATCCCTGACGCGCTCCCTAAGGAATATGTCGAGGAGTTGCGCCAGCTGCAGGCAAATGCCCCGGCCATGGGCTGGCCCTTCGTGAAACGCCGCATGGCCGCCGAACTCGGTCCCGACTGGCAGAAGCGCTTCAAGGAATTCGGTCATGAGGCGGCCGCGGCGGCCTCGCTCGGCCAGGTGCACCGTGCCGTCTCGCTGGAGGGTGCGCAGCTTGCCTGCAAGCTGCAATACCCGGACATGCAATCGGCGGTCGAAGCGGACCTATCGCAGCTTAAACTGATCTTCCGCCTCTATGAGCGCTATGACCGCGCCATCGCCACCGAGCATATCCACAGCGAGATCGCCGACCGCCTGCGCGAGGAACTGGACTACGCGCGCGAGGCCAAGGCGATGGCGCTCTACCGCCTGATGCTGGCGAAGGAGAAGGAGGTCCATCTCCCGCAACCCGTCGCCGACCTCACGACCAAACGCCTCCTCACCATGACCTGGATCGAGGGCGAGCCGCTGATGAGCTTTCTGGAGAAGAAGCCCTCGGTGACCTTGCGCAACCAGGTCGCCTACAACATGTTCCGCGCCTGGTATGTGCCGTTCTACGAATACGGCGTCATCCATGGCGATCCGCATCTCGGGAACTACACCGTGCGGCCGAAGGGCGCCAAGGACCAGGGCGCCGTCAACCTGATGGATTTCGGCTGCATCCGCATCTTCGAGGCGAAGTTCGTGAAAGGCGTCATCGATCTCTATTGGGCTCTCGAACGCGGTGACCGGGACATGGCGGTGCATGCCTACGAAAGCTGGGGCTTCAAGGGCCTCAACAAGGACGTGATCGATGTCCTCAACCGCTGGGCCAAATTCGTCTACGGCCCCCTGCTCGAAGACCGCACGCGCAAGATCCAGGAAGCGGAGAGCGGAATTTATGGCCGCGAGGTAGCCGAGAACGTCCATGCCGATCTCCGCCGCTTGGGTCCCGTGACGCCGCCAAAGGAGTTCGTCTTCATGGACCGCGCCGCCATCGGCCTGGGCTCGGTCTTCCTGCATCTGAAGGCCGAGATCAACTGGTACCAACTCTTCCACGACCTCATCCGCGACTTCGACGTGAAGGCGCTCGCCATGCGGCAGAAGGCCGCGCTGAAGCAGGTTGGACTGTAAGTCCCGCGACAGCCTAATCCCGCTTGCGCATAGGATTTTCCCCCGGCAATCTTGGCCCCGCTTGGGGGTTGGGTGAGGCGCAATCCTGTCTGCGCTCGATTCCCGTCGATAATCACAACCGGTTCAACGGTTTAGAGCCGTAAGGCCAGATTGGGGAGCGCATGAAGATCGGCATTCTGAAAGAGCGCCGCGCGGCTGAGAAGCGCTGCGCCGCCACGCCGGAGACGGTGAAGAAATATATCGCCCTTGGTGCCGAGGTCGTGGTGGAGGCGGGGGCCGGCATCGCGGCGTCCATCCTCGACGCGGCTTTCGAGGCGGCCGGGGCCAAGATCGCACCCGATGCGGCCGCGACCGTGGCCGGTGCCGATATCGTGCTCAAGGTGCAGCGGCCGATGCATGCGGCCGAAGGCAATGACGAGTTGGGGAAACTTGCCAAGGGCACCACGCTCATTGCCATCCTCAATCCCTACGGCGCCAAGGAATCCCTCGCCGCCTATGCCGGCGCCGGCATCGACGCCATGGCCATGGAACTGGTCCCGCGCATCACGCGCGCGCAGTCGATGGACGTGCTCTCCTCCCAGGCCAATCTCGCCGGCTACAAGGCGGTGATCGATGCGGCCGCCGAATACAACCGGGCCTTCCCGATGATGATGACGGCGGCTGGCACGGTTGCCCCGGCCCGTGTGCTGGTGATGGGCGCCGGTGTCGCGGGGCTCCAAGCCATCGCCACCGCCCGTCGCCTCGGCGCCATCGTCTCCGCGACCGATGTGCGGCCGGCCTCGAAGGAACAGGTGGCCTCGCTCGGCGCCACCTTTGTTGCCGTCGAGGATGAGGAGTTCAAACAGGCCGAAACGGCGGCGGGCTACGCCAAGCCCATGTCGGAAGCCTATCAGGCCAAGCAGGCGGCCCTCATCGCCGAGACGATCAAGAAGCAGGACATCGTCATCACCACGGCGCTCATTCCCGGCCGCAAGGCGCCGGTGCTGGTGACCGAGGAGATGGTAAAATCGATGAAGCCGGGCTCGGTCATCGTCGATCTCGCTGTGGAGCAGGGCGGCAATTGCCCGCTCACCGAATTGGGGCAGGTGGTCGAGAAGTTCGGCGTCAAGCTGGTCGGGCATGCCAATGTGCCGAGCCGCCTCGCTGCCGACGCAACGGCGCTCTATGCCAAGAACCTGCTCAATTTCGTGACGCTGCTGATCGACAAAGAGAGCAAGCAGCTCAAAGTGAATTGGGAAGATGAGATCGTCAAAGGCGTTGCCCTCACCAAGGGCGGCCAGGTGATCCATCCCAACTTTCAGGCTTAAGGGGATCCGCCATGGATGAGACAACAATGGCCGATGTCGCTGCGACCATAGCGCCGGCGGACCACGTACCTTTCGTGCAGCTCTTCACCGTCTTCGTACTTGCCTGCTTCGTCGGCTATTACGTGGTGTGGCGGGTGACGCCAGCCTTGCATTCACCCTTGATGGCCGTCACCAACGCCATCTCCTCGGTGATCATCGTGGGGGCGCTGATCGCCTCGGGGGCGGCCGCCTTCGGCATCAGCCAGGGCATGGGGCTGGTGGCCGTCGCGTTGGCAGCCGTCAACATCTTCGGCGGGTTCCTGGTGACCTACCGCATGCTGTCGATGTTCAAGAAAAAAGACACCAAGGGGGGCAAATAACGTGAGCCAGAATCTCGCCGCCTTCCTTTATCTCATCGCCTCGGTCTGCTTCATCATGTCCCTGCGCGGGCTCTCCAGTCCCGCCACCTCGCAAGGCGGTTTGCGCTTTGGCGTCGTCGGCATGGTGATCGCCATCGGCACGACCCTGGCCCTGCCCAGTGTCGCGGCCAGCTCTTATGTCGGCATCATCATCGCCCTCGTGATCGGTGGCGCCGTCGGCGCCGTCATCGCCCAGCGCATCCAGATGACGGCGCTGCCGCAGCTGGTGGCGGCCTTCCACAGCCTCGTCGGTCTTGCCGCTGTCGCCGTGGCCGGTGCTGCCTTCTATGCCCCGGCGGAATTCCATATCGGCATGCCTGGCGACATCCATCCGGGCAGCCTCATTGAAATGGGTCTCGGTGTCGCCATCGGTGCCATCACCTTCACCGGCTCGATCGTGGCCTTCGCCAAATTGCAGGGCCTCGTCTCAGGCGCGCCTTTGGTCTTCAAGGGGCAGCATTTGCTCAATGCGGCCTTGGGGATCGCCATCGTCGCACTGATCGTGGCGCTGATCCTCGGCCAGTCGCAGCCCTTGTTCTGGGCGCTGGTTGTCGTGTCGCTGGTGCTGGGCTTTCTGGTCATTCTGCCCATCGGCGGCGCCGACATGCCGGTCGTCGTCTCGATGCTGAACAGCTATTCCGGTTGGGCAGCCTGCGGCATCGGCTTCACTCTTTCCAACCCGCTGCTCATCGTCACGGGCGCGCTGGTGGGTTCGTCGGGTGCCATCCTCAGCTACATCATGTGCAAGGGCATGAACCGCTCGATCTTCAACGTCATCCTCGGCGGCTTCGGTACCGATTCCGGTAGTGCCGCAGCGGCGGGCGGGGCGAAGGCGGCGGACCGGCCGGTGAAGGCCGGCAGCGCCGATGACGCGGCCTTCATCATGAAGAACGCGGCCAGCGTCATCATCGTGCCGGGCTACGGCATGGCGGTGGCGCAGGCGCAGCATGCCCTGCGTGAGATGGCCGATCTCCTCAAGAAGGAAGGCGTCAAGGTTTCCTACGCCATCCATCCGGTGGCGGGCCGCATGCCGGGGCATATGAACGTGCTGCTCGCCGAGGCCAACGTCCCCTATGACGAGGTGTTTGAGCTCGAGGACATCAACCGCGACTTCGCCCAGGCCGACGTCGCCTTCGTCATCGGCGCCAACGACGTCACCAACCCGGCGGCGAAGACCGACCCCAAAAGCCCGATCTTCGGCATGCCGATCCTCGATGTCGAGCAAGCGAAGACCGTGCTCTTCATCAAGCGCTCCATGGCCTCGGGCTATGCCGGTGTCGACAACGAGCTCTTCTTCCGCTCGAACACCATGATGCTGTTCGGCGATGCCAAGAAGATGTGCGAGGATGTGGTGAAGGCCTTCGGGCACTAATCGCCGCTTTGCGCAAGCTTGAGATTGCCATCAGCGGCTGCGGACCGGCAGGTCTCGCAGCCGCTTGTTTTTTGGCTGATGCCGGCCACGGGCCCATCATTTATGAACGCGTCCCGGAATCGCGGCCGGTTGGTGCGGGACTGATGTTGCAGCCAGCGGGTTTGCTGGCGCTTGAGCGCATCAATTGCCGCGCCGACGTCGAAGCCCTGGGCAGCCGCATCGCCCGCTTCCGCGGCTGGACCGCGCCAGATTGGCGGCAATTGGTCGAGGTCGAATACGGCGCGCTGCCCGGCGGGCTCTATGGCCTCGGCACGGGCTTGTTCACGGCGGCAAGTCCTGACAAATTGGTGCGATGGAAATCGTAAAACCCGAACGCCTGCACATCGATGATTCCGTTGCCATCGTCTCGCCTTCCTGGGGCGGGCCGAGTGTATTTCCGCATATCTACGAGTTGGGCATCGGGCTGCTGCAGCGCTGGGGCTTGCAAGTGGTGGAATATCCGACGGCGCGCATGGCGGCGGCGGAGCTTGCCGCGAAACCGCAGCTGCGTGCGGCCGACATCAACCGCGCCTTCGCCGATCCCAGCATCAAGGCGATCATCGCTGCGATCGGCGGCGATGACAGCCATCGCATTCTCCCCTATCTCGATGCCGGCATCATCGCTGCGAACCCGAAGATCCTGATGGGCTATTCCGATACCAGCACGCTGCACACCTTCTGCCAGCGCCTGGGTCTCGTCACCCTGCACGGCCCTTCCGTGATGGCGGGCTTTGCGCAGATGGCGGCGATGCCCGATTACGCGGCCCATGTGAAGGAGATGCTGTTTCGCCCGGTGGCGCACTATCGCTACCAGCCTTATGCCGCCTACAGCGACGGCTATCCCGATTGGCGGCAGGAGGCGAAGGCCGGCCAGGTCAACGAACCGCGCGCGCATGAAGGCTGGCGCCTGCTGCAGGGCGAGGGGGTTGTCGAAGGCCGTCTCTTCGGCGGTTGCCTCGATGTCTTCGAGGGACTGCAGACGAGCGCGTTCTGGCCGCAGGATGATTTCTGGAACGACCGCCTCCTGTTCCTGGAAACCTCCGAGGAGGCGCCGGGGCCGGAGCTGGTGGCAGAGATGCTGCGCGGTTGGGGCCGGCAAGGCATCTGGCAGCGCATCGCCGGCCTGATGGTCGGGCGCGCCGCCCGCTATGATGATGCCGCCAAGCTGGCGCTCGACCGCGTCCTTGTCGACGTTATTGGCGGGGAATTCGGCCGCCGCGATATGCCCATCATGTCGAGCATGGATGTCGGCCACACCGATCCGCAATTCGTGCTGCCGCTGGGCGTGCGCGCCCGATTGGACTGCGCCGCCAAATCTCTCGAACTAACGGAAAGCTGGCTCGCTTAAGCGCAGCGCGGCTGGCGCGGTCAGGTAAAGTTCGGCCTCAGGCAAAATCCGGCGTCAGCGAGGATTGTGAGATCACCAGGATGCGCGTCACATTCTGCCCGTCGTCGGACAAGGGCAGGAAAAGCATTTCATCGTCATTGTAGCGACCGCCGGGGCCGACGAAGGGCGAATCGTCGTAGTGGGGCTGAGCGGCAAGGATGGTGCGGTCGTAGGATGCATAGGCCTCTTCGATCGACGGGCCGTAATAGGCCTCGGCCACGGATTTGCCGGTGGGATCCTGGCCGCGGATCTCGACCTCCTTGGTGCCTACCAGGCGATAGACATAGCGCCGGTTGTCGGGAACCACTTCGACGATGGTGAGATAGGGGAGGAGGCGGGGAATTTCGGTGGGGTCGATGTCGGCGCGGCTCGGCAAAGATCCGCCGCGGCATTTGCCCCGCCAGTATGTGTAGAGCTGGCGCACATTCTCCCCGGCACGTTCAAACCAGTCCGGCAGCTGATCGGTGATCGCCTGCTCCATGCCCCTCTGTCCCCAGCTACAGCCGTATCGGCATATGATCCTGCCCCAACAATTGTCATCCTGGCAAAGGTGCAAGCTATAAGCATCAGACAATTAGTCGTAGATCACTGTTTCACGTGAAACAAAACAAGAACATTTTGGTTATTCATCTACTTAGGTCAAGAGCGGCGCCCGGCTCGCGGCTCTAGCCGAGGGCGCCAAAAGGCATCGCCCCGCCGGCGGAGCCAGCGGGGCGATATCATGCGTTCTCTCGTCGATCTGGGTCGCCGGAGGGGCGACCGGAAGGCGGGACTAGAAGCCCTCGCGCTCCATGCGCTTGCGCATCAGCTTCCGGTAGCGGCGCACTGCTTCAGCCTGCTCGCGCGCCTTGCGCTCGGACGGCTTCTCATAGTTACGACGCATCTTCATTTCCCGGAAAATCCCTTCGCGCTGCATCTTCTTTTTGAGCGCGCGCAGGGCCTGATCGACATTGTTGTCACGGACGAGAACTTGCACGGTTTACCACGGCTCCTTTCGCCGATTGGAGTAGCATCAAAAACAAATAACCTTTTCGGGCACTCCAGTGGGAAGCCCGGCTCGGCGCATGCTCTACCACAGGGAAAGCGGCTTGTGAAGCCCTGGCGACTCATTTTAAAGGCCGCTCACCCCTTCCTAAACCCCTGTTTTATGGCCATATTCCCTCCGTGCAAGGAAAGAAGAGCCGATGGCCATCCTGAAAATCGCCCGTATGGGGCACCCGGTCCTGAAACGCGTCGCAGCACCTGTTTTGGACCCCACGGCGCCAGAAATACATAAACTTATCAATGATATGCTGGATACCCTGTCAGATATAGGCGGGGCCGGGCTGGCCGCCCCCCAGGTTCATGTGCCGCTGCGGGTGGTCATCTTCCATGTTCCCGGCGCGAGACTCGCCCGGGAAGACGGGACGGACGGCGAAGTGCCGGCCGGCGTGCCGCTCACGGCGCTCATCAACCCGGAAATCCAGCCCCTTTCCGACGAGCAGATCGACGGGCTGGAGGCCTGCCTCTCCGTGCCGGGGCTTGCCGGCATGGTGCCGCGCTTCCGGCACATCCGCTACCGGGCGCTGGCGCCGGACGGCAGCGTCATCGAACGCGAGGCGTCGGGCTTTCATGCCCGGGTCGTGCAGCATGAATGCGACCACCTCGACGGCATTCTCTATCCGATGCGCATGCGCGACATGTCGAGCTTGGGCTTCGTCGAGGAACTGCGCCGTTTTGAGGACAGGCAAGCGGAAGACTGAGGACCGAAGCGGAGATTGCCGCCTCGGCTCCCTTCGCAGCTTAGGATTTGAGATCCTTCGGCCCACCGAAGCCACCGCCCTTGGGCTTGTCCTTGAGGTCCTTCGGACCGCCGAAGCCGCCACCTTTCTTGCCCCCATTGCCATTTCCGGGGCCATCGGCGTTCTTGCTGCCTTTATCCTTCGCCCCATCGATCCCGGGCACCGTGATGCCATAGGTCGTCGCATAACAGGGCGTCAGCGAGGTAATCGTCACCGAGCCGGAGCGGCAGGTATAGCCGCGCTGGCTTTCGGCCGCGGCCGGGCTGGCGAAAGTGGCGAGCCCGGCGAGGGCGGCAAGGATAAACAGCGTGCTGGTCTTCATGGTCGTTCTCCTCTGGTAAGGATCGGGTTGCGGGTCATGGACGTCGTGTCCATGCCCATCCGTCGAGAGGGGGCGCGATGGGGTTTGCCGCACCTGTGAACAAGGTCACAAGCGCACACAGGGCCGGGAAAGGTGGCGATCGGGCGCCCGGCGTGGCAGACTGGGCCCAGGTTCAAGCTTGAGGTTTCGCGAGGAGCGTTTGGGTGACTGAAGTGGCGAAAGATCAGGGCGATTATGACTGGCAGGCCGATCGCGACAAGCTGGTCGATGCCGTCATGCCGCATGTCCAGTTCGACGGCTGGTCCGATGCCGCC
Source organism: Dongia sp. (assembly GCF_041906375.1). GTDB lineage: Bacteria > Pseudomonadota > Alphaproteobacteria > Dongiales > Dongiaceae > Dongia. The sequence continues at coordinate 745,585 of NZ_JAYRJJ010000001.1, forward strand.
TTCAAGGCCGGCGCGGCGGATGCCGGAATCGATCTGGCGCGGGCTCTCAACGCCTTTCCCGGCGGCATGGCCGAGGTGCTGGCCTATAACCATCGCCGCCATGACCAAGCGATGATCGATCAATGCGCGCTGGAAGCGGCGGCCGGTGGTCGCATGCGTGACCGCATCACCCGGGCTGTGCGCCTGCGACTGGAACTGGTGAGCCCGCAACGCGAAGCGGTCCGCGCCGGGCTATCCTTCCTGATGTTGCCCGAGAACGGCGCCCTCGGCCCTAAGCTACTTTACGGGACTGTCGATGCGATCTGGCTGGCGGTCGGCGACAAGTCGACGGATTTCAGTTTCTACACCAAGCGCGCCATCTTGGCCGCGGTCTATTCGGCGACGCTGCTTTATTGGCTGAACGATAAGAGCGATGGGCATGCCGCCACCTGGGCCTTCCTCGACCGGCGGATCGACGAGGTCATGAAGATTCCCCAGGTGAAGGGCCAGATGCGCGCGGCACTCGGTCGCCTGCCCAATCCGCTGCACTTCCTGCAGCGCGGTGCGGGGCCAGCGGGTGGCGAAGCGCTCCCCCTCGGCATGCGCCTGCGCCGCCGGCGCCGGGCCTGAGGCGTCAGCTCATGGAAGCCGACGCAACAAGCCAGGTCGGGGCGGCGGCGATCAATCTCGAATTCACGCATCTCGATCTGCGCCTTGCCACCGAGCTGCTGGTGGCGCTGGCGATCGGGCTCCTCATCGGGCTCGAGCGCGAATGGCGCAAGCTGGATGGCGACGAACACGACCGGATCGGCATCCGTACCTTCGGGCTGATGGGCTTGCTGGGTGGTCTCGCAGGTGCCTTGCAGGGCGCGGTCGGCGCCTGGCTCGTGCCGGCCACCATGCTGGCGATGGCGCTCCTGCTGGCAAACGATCGGCGCAAAGAAGCGGGCAAGGGCACCGTCACCCTGGCCGAGGACATGACCACGCTGGTTGCGGCCCTGGTGACGTTGCTGCTGGGTGTCATGGCGACGACCGGTGCCATCGAACTCGCGGTCGCCTGTGCCGTCATCGTGCTGGCCCTGCTTTATCTCAAGGCCACCATCCATGCGCTGGTGGGCAAGCTGACGCCGGAGGAATTGAAGGCGACGGTGCGCTTCCTCGTCATCTCGCTGGTGATCCTGCCGGTCCTGCCGGACCAGGGCTATGGCCCCTATGCGGTGCTCAATCCGCGCAACACCTGGCTGATGGTGGTGCTGATCTCGGCCATGTCCTTCATCGGCTATTTCGCCATTCGCGCCCTCGGGGCGGCGACCGGCGTGCTGGCGACCGGGTTCTTCGGCGGCATGGTTTCGTCGACGGCGACGACCGTTTCATTCGCCCGCCTTGCCGGGACGGCGCCGGCGCAGGGGCGCATCTTTGCCTCAGGCACCATTCTTGCCAATGTCGTGATGGCGGTCCGCGTCCTGATCCTGGCGGCAATCCTTGCGCCGAAACTTGCTTTGGCTCTGTTGCTGCCGCTTGGTCTTGCTGCGGTGGTCGCCGGCGTTTGCGTCGCCTTCATCTGGTACAACACCCGCAAGACGCCGGTCCTGAAGGACGAGGTCGCCGTCGCCAACCCGTTTGAGCTGGTCGAAGCCATCAAATTCGCGCTGCTGCTCACGGTCATTCTGCTGCTCGAGCGATTCCTGAGCGATCACTTCGGCGATGCGGGGCTTTATGTCCTGTCCTTGATCGCGGGCCTTGCCGACGTCGATGCCATCACACTCTCGGTCGCCAAGCACGCCAATATGGGCGGCGAGGCGCTGACAGGATCCGCAATCGCCATCCTTTTGGCGGTGGCATCGAATGCGATGGTGAAGGGGGTCATTGCCGCCCGCGCGGGTGGCATCTTCGCGCGCTGGACCATCGGTGCGATGTCGGCGATGGTCGTCGTGGCCGCCGCTGCGGCGGTGGCACAGGCTTATTTCTGATCGTCTTCTTCAGCGGGACCAGTCGGCTCCTTGCCAGTCAACTCCTTGCCGGCCAGCTCCTTGCCGGCCAGCAGTCGCGCCCGTCGCTCCGCTTCGCGCCGGTCATTAGCCTTTTCGGTCCCGCTGCGGCCGAATCGGACACGGTTCTCCGCCGCCTGACGATCCTCCGATTCGCGCAACTTTGCCTTCTTGAAGCGGTTGAGATTGACGATTTCGGCCAATTCGACCTCACGGAACTGTCATCCGGGGGAAATTACGGGAACCTTGCCCCACCTTCACTTGAAAGGTGATAATGGGCACAACTCAGCCCGCATTCAAGTGGGCGCCAATGATCGGGAGAGCCCTCATGAAGAAAGCGCTGAAGATCGGCGGCGGCATTCTTGCCGTCATCATCGTCTTGGCCCTGGTCGCACCGTTCTTCATCGACCTCAACAGCTATAAGGGGCTCATCGCCGAGAAGGCCAAGGAGGCCACCGGCCGCGATCTCGTCATCGATGGCGACATCTCGCTTTCGCTGCTGCCGATCCCATCGGTCTCAGTCGAGGGCATCAAGTTCGGCAACGCTGCCGAAGGGTCGGCTGCCAACATGGCCGAGATCGACAAGGTCAAGGTAAAGGTGGCCTTGATGCCGCTGCTCTCCGGCAAGGCGGAGATCAAGAGCATCGAACTGGTTAAGCCGACGATCATTCTGGAAAAACTGTCGGACGGCAAAGGCAATTGGGAAATAGCACCAGCAGCCGATGCAAGCGCGGCGGCACCGGCGACGGGCGCCGAGGGTGGCAGCAGCAATTTCGATCTTTCCATCGAAGGCGCCAGCATCACCGACGGCACGCTGGTCTATCGCGATCTCGCCACCGCAAGCGAGCAGCGCGTCGAGAATCTCAATGTCGACCTGTCGCTTGATAGCCTGCAGGGGCCGTTCAAGGCGACAGGTGGAGTGACGGCGATCGGCATGCCGTTGGGCTTCGACGTCGCCGTGGGCCGTCTCGATCCGGCGCAACCGATGCCGATCAACCTCACCTTGAAGATCGAAGATGCCGGCGCCACGATCGGCTTCTCGGGCAGTGCCGACCTCAAGGCCGCCGAAACGGCGGATCAGCCGATCGTCACCGGCAAGCTCACCGGCAAGGGTGACTCGGTTGCCAAGCTGATGGCCGTGCTTTCCGGCGGCAAAGCCGCCGAAGGGCCGTTGGCCCAGCCCTTCGCCCTCGACGGTGATGTCGTCGCCGGCAAGAGCGCCGCCGATCTCAAGAATTTCACGGCGAGCCTCGGCGACATGAATGCCAAGGGCTCGGTCGCTGCCAAGATGGGCGAGATGACGACGGTCGATGCCGATCTTGCCATCGGCCGTCTCGATCTCGACAAGCTGATGCCGGTCGGTGCGGCGCAGCCCGCCGAAAGCGCGCCGGCGGCCTCGACCGAACCAGCCGCCCCCGGCAGCTTCTCGCTGCCTGCAGGCATCAACGCCAATGCCAAAGTGACCGTCGATCAGGTGGTCTATCAGGGCAATGCCATCGACCAGGTGAAGCTGGTGGCGGCCTTGGCCGATGCCAAGCTCAACCTCAGCGAACTTTCCGCGCAATTGCCCGGTGCCGCCAAAGTGAAACTCGGCGGCACCTTGGAGGCGCAGAACGGTCAGCCGGCCTTTGCCGGCGGACTCGATCTCAATGCCGGCAATCTGCGCGCCCTCATTGATGCCTTCGCCAAGGGGGCCGTCGACAGCGTGCCGGGCGACCGGCTGCGCGCCTTCGCCCTCAACAGCCGTGTCACCTTCACGCCGACGCAGGTGGCGCTCTCCGACCTTGCCGCCAAGCTCGACGCCACCAAGATCGCCGGCGGCATCACCGTGGCGCTGCCGGACGGCAAGCAGCGCCAGCGCATGGCCTTCGGTGTCGGCCTCTCGGTCGACCAGATGAATCTCGACGGCTATATGCCGAAGAAGGCGGCCGAAGCGGCACCGGCTGCCACCACCGACAAGCCGGCCGATATCGGCGGCAATCCCTTGAAGGCCCTGGCGCCGCTGGGCGATCTCGACGCCAATATTGAACTGCGCGCCGGCGCCCTGACGATGAATGAGCAGCAGATCAAAAAGCTGCATGCGCTAGTGGGCCTGGCCGGTGGTGTGCTCACCATCGAAGACCTCTCGGTTGGCGATCTGATGGGTGGCAAAGGCGCCATCAAAGGCCAGATTGTCGAACTGAAAGGCAATCCACGCTTCGATCTCGATTTCGACGTGACGGCGAAGGACGCCAACAAGCTGGCGCAGATGGCAGGTACCGCACCGGCCGGCAAGCTGGGTGCGCTCGATCTCAAGGGCAAGGCCTCAGGCGGCGGCGATGACGTTTCCTATGACGTCGCCATGAAGATGACCGGCATCGGCCTCAACGGCACCGCCAAGGGCGGCGCTGCGGGCCTGCTCGCCGGCGGTATCCCGCGCATCAATTCGACTTTCGACATCCAGATCGACAAGCTGGCGCCGCTGGTCGCGATGAGCGGCGGCGAGGGCGACAAGTCGACCCAGTTGAAGGCGGCCGACAATCTGGGTGCCGTCAGCTTCAAAGGGACAGCGCAGAGCGGTACCGACGATCTGGCCTATGACGTCGACCTGTTGCTGTCGGGTATCGGCGGCGCGGGCAAGCTGTCCGGTAAGATCATCGGCATCTCCGGGACACCCTCGGTCGACACCACGCTCGATCTCCGTGCCGACCGGCCGGCGCCCCTGCTGCAGCTTGCGGGCCTTGCCGGTCCGAAGGCTCAGGCGATGGGCGCACTGGCCGCCAAGGGTTCGCTGAAGGGCGGGGCCGACGATCTCAACCTCGACCTCGGACTGCAGGCCGCAGGTGCCACGGCCAAGCTCGCCGGCAATATCAAGGCCAAGGCCGAGCCGATGGCCTTCGATCTCAGCCTGCAGGCGAGCCATCCGGAATTCACCCAACTGCTGGCGCTGGCCGACATGCCGAGTTCCGGCACCAAGGCCGGGCCATTGGCCCTCCAGGCCAAGGCCAGCGGCACGACGCAGAAGGCCTCTGTCTCCGGCCTCGATTTTAAATGGGGCGATTCCAGCCTCGCCGGCGAAGCCGATTACGACGCTACGGGCGCCAAGCCGATGATCAAGGCGAACCTCTCGGGCGGCACGGTCAATCTGGTGCCCTTCATGGGCAGCGGCGGGGCCAAGAAGGCCTCGGCGCCGGCCGGCTCCAGCGGCGGCGCGCCCTGGTCCAACGAACCGCTCGACCTCTCGGCCCTCAAGGGCCAGGACGCCGATGTGGATTTCAAGGCCGATTCATTGATCCTGCCCGACCAGCGCATCGACAACATCGTCGCCAAGCTGACGGTGAAGGACGGTGTCCTCAACATCAGCACGCTGACCGGCAACATCTATGGCGGCGCCTTCAACCTCTCCGGCACATCGGTCGATGCGCGCACCACGCCGCAGATTGCCGCCAAAGTGGCCGTCGACAAGATCCAGATCGGTCAATTGCTGGGCGGCGGCATTGCCGGCAATCAGCTGAAAGGTCCGCTCTCGCTCAACCTCGATCTCACCGGTGCCGGCGAAAGCCAGGCGGCGATCGTGCGCTCGCTCACCGGCAAGGGCGATCTTGGCGGCACCATGATGATCATCGGCAAGGTCGAGCAGACGGTAGGTTCCGCCCTGCTCGGCGTGCTGGGTCAGAAGGTGAAGCAGGTGAAGGGTATCGCCGACAGCATCAATGGCGTGATCGGTTCCTATATGGGGGTCGATAACCAGCTCTCCGGCACCTTCAACATCGCCCAGGGTGTCCTCGATACGCAGGACTTTGCCTTCGCCAACCCGAAAGCGCGCGGCACGGCCAAGGGCCAGGTCGATCTCGGCGCCTGGGCGCTCAACATGCTGGTCGATCTTTTCGGCCAGCAGGCGGAGCAGGCCTTCATGAGCATCAACCTGACCGGTCCGGTGAATAGCCCGACGCCGGCCTTCTCCGGCAACGGGGCGGCTGGCGCTGCGGGTGCCGCAGGCAGCCTTGTGCCCGGCCTCAACCTGCCTGGGATCGGTGCTATTCCCGGCCTTGGTGGTGTTACGGGAACGACGGGCACCACAGGTGAACCGGGGGCCGCAACGGCACCGGCCGGTGGCCTCCTCGAACAGGTCCCGGGCGTGGGCGATCTGTTGGGGGGCAAGAAGAAGAAAAAGGATGCGGCCGCACCGGCTGCGGTCGAGCCGGGTGCCGTGATCGAACCGGGCGCAGCGGTGCCGGCAGAGGTTGCACCGGCTGAAGCCGCTCCTGCTGAAGCCGCCCCTGCTGAAGTCGCTCCGGCGGTGGAGCCTGGGGCCGCGGCGCCGGCGGAAGCAGCACCGGCGGAAGCAGCACCAGCCGAGGCGGCGCCTGCGCCGGCCGAGGAAGCGCCTGCAGTGGAACCGGGTGCGGCACCGGCTGAGGCGGTACCCGCCGAAGCAGCGCCAGCCGAGGCGGCACCCGCCGAAGCAGCACCTGCTGAAGCAGCACCGGCGGAAGCGGTTCCTGCCGAACCGGCACCGGAGCAGTTGCTGCCGCCGGCGACGAGTGAGGCCGAGCCCGGCGCCACGCCGCCGGCGCAATAACGGCCGTTAGTCCGCCTTCCGGTTTGTCAGCACGAAGACGCGGATGGCACTGGAAAGATTGGGCGCGCCGGGATCATCCCCGCGCGCCCGATCTATGTCGGCGATGAGGGCGGCCACGGAGCTTTTCCGCGCCATGGCGATTTCCTTCAGCGCATCCCAGAATGCGTGCTCAAGCGTCACCGACGTGCTGTGTCCGGCGACATTGACGGAGCGTTTCCTGAGCGCGGTGGGAGAGGTCAATCTAAGTCCCCCTCACCCCAACCCCTCTCCCGCAAGGGGAGCGGGGCTTTGTATGCGTGCTCGTTAGAAACTCCCTCTCCCCTTGCGGGAGAGGGCCGGGGTGAGGGGGAGTTGCCGGTCTCGGGCTTCACTTCGGCCCGAGCATGTCCTGCGGGCGGACCCATTTGTCGAATTGCTCGGCGGTGAGAAGTCCCAGGGCGAGGGCCGCTTCCTTGAGGCTGGTGCCTTCCTTATGCGCCTTCTTTGCCACCTTCGCGGCGTTGTCATAGCCGATATGGGTGTTGAGCGCCGTCACCAGCATGAGCGATTGTTCCAGCGACTGCTTGATGCGCGGCAGATTGGGCGTGATGCCGGCCACGCAATTGTCTGTGAAGCTCACCGCCGCATCGGCGATGAGCTGGCCGGATTGCAGCACGTTGTGGATGATGACCGGCTTGAACACGTTGAGCTCGAGATGGCCGTTGGAACCGGAGACGGTGACGGCGACATTGTTGCCCATGATCTGGGCGCAGACCATCGTCATGGCTTCGGCCTGGGTCGGGTTGACCTTGCCCGGCATGATGGAAGAGCCCGGCTCGTTTTCCGGCAGGTTGATCTCAGCGAGGCCCGAACGCGGGCCGGAGCCCAGCAGGCGGATGTCGTTGGCGATCTTCATCAGCGAGACGGCGATGACGTTGTAGACGCCGGAAATTTCGACGAAGACGTCATGGGCGGCCATGCCCTCGAACTTGTTGGCGGCCGTCTTGTATTTCTGCCCCGTCAGCTTGGCGAGCTCGTCGGCGAAGGCCTTGTCGAAGCCCTTGGCGGCGTTGAGGCCGGTGCCGACCGCCGTGCCGCCCTGCGGGACGGAGAGGAGGCGTGGCGCCGTCGCCATGATGCGGTCGATGCCGAAGCGGATCTGTGCGGCGTAGGCCGAGAATTCCTGGCCGAGCGTCACCGGCGTCGCGTCCTGCAGATGGGTGCGGCCGATCTTGATGATCTTGGCAAATTCCTTGGCCTTTTTTTCCAAGGCGTCAGCAAGATGGTCGAGCGCCGGCACGACGTCATTGGCGATCTGATGGACAGCGGCGATATGCATCGCGGTCGGGAAGCTGTCATTCGACGACTGGCCGTAATTGACCTGATCGTTGGGATGGATCGGCTTCTTGTCGCCACGCTTGCCGCCCAGCAGCTCGTTGGCGCGGTTGGCCAGCACTTCGTTGACGTTCATGTTGGTCTGCGTGCCGGAGCCGGTCTGCCAGACGACCAGGGGGAAATGATCGTCGAGGGCACCGTCGGCCACTTCGCCCGCCGCCACGACAATCGCCTTGCCGAGCTTCTTGTCGAGCTTGCCGAGCTTCATGTTCGCCAGCGCGGCTGCCTGCTTCAGCGTGCCGAAGGCGCGGATGACGCCCACTGGCATGCGCTGGCCGCCGATCTTGAAGTTCTGCAAGCTGCGCTGGGTCTGGGCGCCCCACAGCTTGTCGGCCGGCACTTCGATCTGGCCCATGGAATCGGATTCAATACGCGTTGCCGGCTTCTTCGCCATAACTGGTCTCCCAAGGAAATGAACGGTGATGGGCCCGTTCTAGCGATTTTCGGGAGGCTTAGGAAGGGCGCCGGAGGAAGATCGGGCCGAACCCGGCAACGATTCCCATGGCCGAAAAGGCGATTATCCAGCCCAGGCGCGTGTCGGCGCCGAACAGGTCCAGGATGGCGCCTGCGGCAAGTGGTCCCAGGGAGGCGCCGGCGAAGCCCAGCAGGGTATGCAGCGCCATGGTGGCGCCCTTGGCTTCGGGCGGCGCGCTCTCGACGGCGCCGGCGGTCAACGTGGCACTGTCGGCGCTGACCGTGACCGTATAAAGCGCGAGGAGCCCGAGCACGGCGGCGAAGGGCCAGGCGATGCTCCAGCCGATCATCAGGCTGAGAAGGGCCGAGGCCGGCATGATGAAGACGAGCCAGCGCCGCCGGCCGATGCGCAGGGCGATTTCGTTACCGATGACGCTGGCCGGCAGGCCCAGCGCGAGCACGAGGCCGCCCCAACTGGTGAGGCTGGTATCGGCCGAAGCGGCGAGGCTGCCGGTCGAGGCCATCACCAGAAAGGCGATGAGCCAGGAGCGGAAGCCGTAGAGTTCCCACATGTGGAGCGCATAAGCGAGCGAGTAGCCGCGCGCCGTCTGGTTGCGCCAGGCCAGCAACAGGCGCCGCCACAAAGGTTGCGCACCATGCGTGCTTCTGGCGACTCTCTCGACATTGCCGAAGACGAGCGGGATGGCGAGCAGGCCCAATCCGGCGGCGACGTAAAACGGCGCCTGCCAGCCGAAGCGGTGCCCGACCATGCCGGCCAGGATCGTGGAAAGGCTGGCACCCAGGCCGAAGGTCGCCATGTAGAAGGCGATGGCGCGGTTCCCGGCGATCCCGCTCACCCGTTCGGTGAGAAGCTTCAATCCGGGCATGAAGGTGCCGGCAAGCCCCATGCCGGCGAGGAAACGCGTGACGCTGCCGCTGACGATACCATCGCCGAGCAGGGCCGTGCCCAGATTGCCGATCACCGCCACCAGCGTGCTGAAGAGATAGATATAGCGGGCATCGCGCCGATCGGTCATGGCGACCAGGAAGGGAACGCTGGCGAGATAGCCGACCAGGAAGGCACCTTCGATGATGCCGGCTTCGGTATTGCTGAGGTGCCACGCCGCCTGCAGGGTGGGGAGGAGAGCTGCAAAGACGCTGAAACCCGCCATGTTGGCCAGGAGTGCCGCGCACATGGCGAGGCCCAGGCGCAAAGCGGCGGGCCGGCTCATAGGAAGGGGTTGCGGGACCGGGCCGGTTTGCCGACGCTCTTCCGGCGTACCGGCTTCGCCTTCTGGGCGCGCTTGCTGGCGGCAAGCGCTTCCGCCGCCCACACCTGGAGTTTGCCCGCATCGCGCAGGATCTTTTCCGGGCAGCGCCAATAGCTGGCGATGGTCGTCTCGCCGCGGGCGGTCGCATAGCGGAACGGCTCGCTTCCGGCAGCTTCGCAGGCGGGGCGGTTTTTGTCATCGACCTTGAGGAACACCTGGTCCCAAGCCATCAGGCCGAAGATCATCCCATCGATGTAAAGACCAAAGCCACCGAACATAGGCCGCGCCCTGAAGGGGCCGAGCGGGGCCAGCTTGGCACCCAAGGCGGCGACAAGCTTGTTTTCGGCGGCTTTCGACATGTCAGCCGACCTGCGGCAGGTTTAAACGGCAATGCGTCAGCACGAAATCAGCGATGGCGGTTACATCGTTGAGGTCAATCACCGGCAGCTTGGTCTCGGCAACCGGCCCGTCGCTCAGGACCGCGACATAGGTGGGATCCGTGGCCGAAAGCAACGGCTTGCCGTTGGCGCTGCGATAGATTTCGAGCTTGTCATGCGGTTCCTGCTTGAAGCCCTCGATCAGCAGCAGATCAACCGGACTCATGTGGCGGATGAGTTCCGCCACATCCGGCTCGGGGGTATCGCGCAGCTCATGCATCAAGGCCCAGCGTTTGCCGGATGATACCATCACTTCTGTGGCACCCGCTTCGCGGTGGACGTATGAATCCTTGCCCGGTGTGTCTACGTCAAAGACGTGATGCGCGTGCTTCATGGTGGAAACGCGCAGGCCCCGCGCCGTGAGTTCGGGAATGAGCTTGGCGAGCAAGGTTGTCTTGCCGGCGCCGCTCCATCCGGCAATGCCCAGGATGCGCATCTAGATCGACTGCCCGTCTGCCATGTGCTTAATGCCGACGCGCAGGTAATCGTAACCGGTCATGACGGTCAGCACCGCGGCGATCCACAGCAGCACGTCGCCGATGAGCGTCACCGGCAGCCAGTCCGGACCCGCCGCGCCGACGATGAGAAAGCCCAGCGCCACCATCTGCACCGTCGTCTTCCATTTCGCTAGCATCGAGACCGGCACGCCGATCTTGATGGTCGCCAGATATTCGCGCAGGCCCGAGACCATGATTTCGCGGCACATGATGATAAGGGCCGGCAGCACCGACCACCCGCTGATCTGCTGCGTCGCCGTCATCGCCATGAGAATGGCGCCCACCACCAGCTTGTCGGCGATCGGGTCCAGGAAGCGGCCCAGAGCCGAAACCTGGTCCATGCGGCGGGCGATATAGCCATCAAAGAAATCGGTGATGCAGGCGATGGCGTAAAGCACCAGGGCCGTCCAGCGGAATACCGGCTGCTCGAAGAAGAGCAGGGCGGTGATGAGCGGAATGGCGGCGATCCGCGACAGGGTCAGGATATTGGCAATGTTCGGCATGGCGGCTTTCGGGCGGAATAGACGGAGAAAAGCTATAGGTTTCCGGCCGGACGATAGCAGGAACACCTTCCCGTGTCACAGGGTGCGGCTGCGCCGTTTCGCTGCATCGCGAAAAGGTGATCCCGCCATCGATACTCCATCAATTGGGGTGGAAATGGTCGTAGATGACTTTGGCCACCGTTTCCGAAATGCCGGGGACGGAGGCAAGGTCGGTCAAGCCCGCCTGCGCCACGGCCCGGGCCGAACCGAAATGCATCAACAGGGCCTTCTTGCGCTTGGCGCCGATGCCGGCCACTTCGTCGAGCGGCGATTTAGCAATGTCGGCCGAGCGTTTCGCGCGGTGCGTGCCGATGGCAAAGCGGTGCGCCTCGTCACGCAAGCGCTGCAGGTAATAGAGCACCGGATGCTTGGGATCGAGACTGAAGGGTTCGCGCCCCGGCATGAAGAAGCGTTCGCGCCCGGCATTGCGGTCCGGGCCTTTGGCGATCGACGCCACGGCGACATCGTCGATGCCAAGTTCGGCAAAGACCTCCAGCGTCACGCTGAGCTGTCCCTGGCCGCCGTCGATGAGGACGAGATCGGGCCAGCTCGCATGCGTGTCGTCGGGATCTTCCTTCAGCGCCCGCGTGAAGCGGCGGGTGAGCACCTGGCGCATCATGGCGTAATCGTCGCCGGGTTCGATCGGCGCTTCGCCGGCCTCCTCATTGGCGGGCTTGATGCTGAACTTGCGATACTGGTTCTTCATGAAACCGTCGGGGCCGGCCACGATCATGCAGCCATAGGCGTTGGTGCCGGAGATATGGCTGTTGTCGTAGACTTCGATGCGCTTGGGCGGCGTCTCCAGGTCGAAGATCTCGGCCATGCCGGTCATCAGCTTGGCCTGGGAAGCGCTTTCCGCCATGCGCCGGGCGAGTGCCTCCTTGGCGTTGGCCATGGCATGCTCGACAGGCTTTCTCTTGTCGCCGCGCTTGGGCTCCAGGATTTCGACCTTGGCACCGGCGCGCAGGGAGAGCGCTTCGGTCAGCAGCTCGATTTCTGCCGGCATCTCGTTGACGAGGATCAGGCGCGGCGGCGTCTTGTTCTCATAGAATTGGGCGAGGAAGGCGGCCAGGATCTCCGGCGGCTCCGTGGTCTTGTCATGGGCCGGGAAATAGGCGCGGTTGCCGTAATTGCCGTGGTTTCTGAAGAAGAAGACCTGGATGCAGGTGTGGCCGCTTTCATGATAGGCGGCGACGATATCGGCTTCCTCGACGCCTTCGAGATAGATGTCCTGCCGGCTCTGGATGAGGGCGAAGGCCTGCAGGCGGTCGCGCAGCTTGGCGGCATGCTCGAATTCCAGTGCATCGGAGGCCTTCTGCATCTCGGCGCCCAGGCGCTGCTTGACCTTGTCGCTCTTGCCGGTGAGGAAGTCGCGTGCCTCCTCGACCAGATCGGCATAGGCCTCCTTGGAAATGCGACCGACGCAGGGCGCCGAGCAGCGCTTGATCTGATACTGCAGGCACGGGCGCGTGCGGCTGGCGAAGATGGAATCCGAACAGGGCCGCAGCAGGAAGGCGCGCTGCAGGGCAACGATGGTCCGGTTGACCGCGCCCGCACTTGCGAAGGGACCGAAATACTGACCGGGCCGGTTCCGGGCGCCGCGATGCTTGGTGATCTGCGGCGCCTCATGGTCGGCGGTGATCAGGATATAGGGGAAGCTCTTGTCGTCGCGCAGCAGCACGTTGAAGCGCGGGCGGTAGCGCTTGATCAGATTGGCTTCCAGCAACAGCGCCTCGACCTCGGTATGGGTCGTCATGAATTCCATGGTCGCCGTTTCGGCGATCATGCGCTGGATACGGTTTGCCTGCCGATTGGGCAGGGTATAGGACGTGACCCGTTTCTTCAGATCCTTGGCTTTGCCGACGTAAAGGACCTCGCCCGCCGTCGAAATCATTCGATAGCAGCCGGGGGAATTGGGCAGGGTACGGACCTTGGCCTTGATGACCGAGACGCCATGGGCAAGCCGGCCCACGCCCTTGGGGCGCTGGGCGGCATCGGTTGGTGTCTCGAATTCGTCGAGATCCGTCTCGTCCGACTGTGGATGTTCTGGATCGTCAATCATGCGCATCGGCTTGTCGCAAAAGGAATTATGGAGGGCCCAAACGGGTCGCTGACAGGCCGGCTTCCGACCCCTCTGCGGCACCCATTCCTGCCCGGCAAAAACTACCATGGCTAGGCAGCTTCGGTAACTTCAGGGATATCCACCATTTCTGTGGATAAGTCTGTCGATATCGCCGGAAGCTTTCTCCGACTGGTCCCAGAATCAAGCATTCCACGTTTCTGCACAAAAATTAGGCAAAAACTCCAACTCATTGATTTAAATGAGATTATATGGATGTACTTGCAACAAGTCGGTCATGAATGGGATTCAGTCTTGACTCCCGCGGCCCCATCGGACTCGCCGATTCCGATGTGAACAACTTGGCTCAGGAATCGGCCGATAGAGTCCTGAAAGGCTTAACTTTTGGTGAATCGGTCAGGAATTTATTGGCTCCAACGCGGTTAAAATAACGTGTCAGGGGACCCCTCGGCAGGGGTCAGCGGGCGACCCGGGTCCGCTCGATTTCCACGCCGACGCTGTAGGCCTCCTTGAAGACGTCCAGCTTGTCGATCCGGACCTTGGCGGTGAGGACCCGGTGGTCGCTGAGGCAGACATCGGCGATGCGGTCAGCCAGGGTCTCGACCAGGTTGATATGGCCGTCCGCGACGACCGCCTTGATGCCCATGACGGCCGTGGCGTAGCAGACCACATTATCCACGTCGTCATTGATGGCCGGATGCTCGACACAGGTCAGTTCGACATTGATCTGGACGCGCTGCTGCGCCAGGCGCTCATGCTGGTGGATGCCGATGCTGCAGGGCAGGATCAGGTCGCGGATGAAGACGCGCATGGTGCGCACGGGGGCGGCATTCGGCAAAGGTGTAACTTTTTCCAACGGATTCATGGTCCCGGGACCTCCAATTTCCTAACTGGATCACCGCACCAATCGCCGCGCTCTGGGGCGATGGGGGGAAAGGGAGGGCCGCACCCTGGGGCCCGTATGAGTAACGCGATTATAGGGGGTTGGCTCCCCCCTGGCTATCCTTACAGGGCGGCTATTCCCTGGGCTGGAAACCCTTGTTCGGCACCTGCCAGCCCAGATGCTCGCCGCCATCCAATGCTATCATTTGCCCCGTCATGGCTGACGACGACAAGATATAGAGAACCGTCGCGGCAATTTCATCGGGTGTCGCACCGTGGCCGAGCGGCATGGCCGCGGATTGTGCGGCGAAATGTTCCTGCGTCTGACGGGGGCTCGGCAAAGTCGGGCCGGGGCCGATGGCGTTGACCCGGATTCGCGGCGCCAGGGCCAGCGCCATCGTGCGGGTCAGTGTCCACAAGCCCATCTTGGCGACCGTATAGGACATGAAATAGGGCGTAAGCTTCCAGACCCGCTGGTCGAGCATATTGATGATGTTGCCGCCAGCCCCTTCCGGCAGGTGGCGTGCGAAGGCCTGCGACAGGACGAAGGGCGCCCTGAGATTGGTCTCGATATGCCGGTCCCAGCTTTCCCGCGTTGCCGTCTCGATCTTGTCCATCTCAAAGACGGAGGCGTTGTTGACCAGACAGGTCGGGGTGCCGAATTCCTTGCTGATGAGCGGGATCAACTTTTCGACCTCGGACTCCTTGCCGAGATCGGCCTGCGCCACGAAGCTGCGCCGGCCAAGGGCGCGGATCTCCGCGGCCGTGGCCTGCGCCTCGTCGATCGAGTTATGGCAATGGATGGCGACATCCCAGCCGTCACCTGCCAGCTTCAAGGCGATGGCGCGCCCCAGGCGCTTGGCGCCGCCGGTGACGAAGGCGATTGGCGGCACCGTCACAGCCGCTCCGTGCCGAGGATTTCGACGCCGAAGCCGGAGAGACCCATATATTGCCGCTCCTTGGTGGCGATGACGCGGATCGATTTCACACCGAGATCCTTGAGGATCTGGGCGCCAAGGCCCACTTCGCGCCATTGCTCGAGACGCGAAGCCTCGCTGCCACCGGCGCTGGGGATGGAAGGTGTAACACCGACCGCACCTTCGCGCAGATAGATGAGAATGCCGCGCCCGGCAGCCTTGATCTGCTTCAACGCGCGTTTCACGCTGCTGCGATCGGGGTCGAAGACGTCGGTCACCGCTTCTTCCTGTTGCAGGCGGATGACGATGTCGCGACCGTCGCCGATGTCGCCATAGATGACCGCAATATGGTGCGCCGCATCGAAGGCGGTCGAATAGACCACGGCCTGGGCCGGACCGATCGCCGTCTCGACCGGTCCTTCGGATGTCCGGGTGATGAGGGATTCGCGCTGCTGGCGATAGGCGATGAGGTCGTCGATCGAGACGACCAGCAACTTATGTTCCTTGGCGAAGGTCAGGATGTCCGGCAGGCGTTTCACGGTACCGTCATCATTGACCAACTCGGCGATGAGGCCGACCGGAGGAAGGCCGGCCAGCCGCGACATGTCGACCGCCGCCTCGGTATGGCCGGAACGGATGAGAACGCCGCCTTCGCGGGCGATGAGGGGGAAAATGTGGCCCGGGCGCACGAAATCCTCGGCCGCCACATTGGGGTTGGCGAGCGCCCGGATACAGGCGCAACGTTCCTGCGCCGAGATGCCGGTGGTGAGGTCCTTGGCATAGTCGATGGAGACGGTGAAGGCGGTCGCGTGCGGCGCAACATTGTCCGCCACCATGGGCGACAGGTGCAGCCGGCGCGCATCCGCCCGGGTCAGCGGGGTGCACAGGATGCCGCTCGTATGGCGAATGAAAAAGGCGACATACTCAGGTGTGGCCTTGGAGGCGGCCATGATGAGGTCGCCTTCATTCTCCCGGTCCTCGTCGTCGACCACGATGACCGGCCGCCCGGCCGCGATATCGGCGATGGCGTCTTCAATCCTATCGAGCTTTGTTGTCACAGGCAGGCCCCTTGGCGCGGAAAATGAGAAGTTAATCGGGCAATAGCGCGTCCCGGGCGACGCCGCAAGTACGCCCGCGCCGATACAGTCCAAGCCATCGGCGCAAAACCGTCAATGACTCAGGCTCAGGTCATGATGCGATTTTTGCATGGACGATTGACGATGGAATGATTTTCGGTCGAGACTGGTTGAAACTAAGATTAACGGGATACCGCCAACATACTCAAGCGGACCGAACCAGGGTGGGCGTTCCGAATAATAACCGGCGGTTGATGCGAAAGGCGCGGACCAAAAAGGCCCGAGCCTCACAGGGACGTTTTTCCACTAGGGAGGTTTTACATGACTTTTAGATCTGGCAAAGGCGACGGCTATCATCCGGAGATCCCCGGGTTGGTCGAGCAGCTGGAACAGCGGCGCATCGGGCGCCGTGACTTCCTGCGTACCGCGACGCTGCTCGGCATGTCGGCCGCCACTGCCTACACCATCGCCGGCAAGGTGATGGGTGGCGACCTCATCGGATCGGCGCGCGCGCAGGAGCCCAAGAAGGGCGGCGTGCTTCGTATCGGTGCGCGCGTTCCGGCGCTCGACAACCCGGCCACGTTCTCCTGGGTCTATGACTCGAACGTGGTGCGCCAGGCCAACGACTATCTGACTCGTACCCAGGGCGATGGCGTTACCGTGCCGATCCTCCTGGAAGCCTGGGAGCCGAGCGAAGATTTGAAGACCTGGACGCTTAAGCTCCGCAAGGACATCAAGTGGTCGAATGGCGATGCGCTCAATGCCGAGCACATCATCTGGAACATCCAGCGCTGGATCGACCCCAATGTCGGTTCGTCGGTGCTCGGTCTCCTGCAGGGCTTCATGCTGAAAGAAGTCGAGACCGGCGAAAAGGACGAGGCCGGCAACCCGAAGAAGACCACCGAGCTGTGGGATGCCAACGCGATCGAGAAGGTCGACGACCATACGATCCGTTTGAACGGTCAGGCCTCGACCCTCGCCATGCCGGAAAACCTGTTCCACTACCCGGCCCTCATCCTGCATCCGAAGGACGAAGGCAAATGGGGCGTGGGCTCGATCGGTACCGGTGCTTTCGAGCCGGTCGAGATCGAAGTCGGCAAGAAAGCCGTCCTGAAGGCGCGCAAGGAGTATTGGGGCGAAGGTCCCTATCTCGACGAGGTGCAGTTCATCGATCTCGGCGACGATCCGGCGACCAAGCTCGCGGCCCTGGCCTCTAAGCAGGTCGACGGTCTCTATGATGCGGATATCAAGGTCTATCCCAGCATCCAGAAGCTGCCGCATATCGAACTCCACAAGATCAATACGGCGCAGACGGCCGTCGCTCGCATGCATTGCGACGAGAAGCCGTTCGATGATCCCCGCGTGCGCAAAGCCATGCGTCTGGCCATCGATTGCGAAGCCGTTTCCAAGATCGCCTATGGCGAGCTCGGCACGGCCGCCCAGCATCACCATGTCTCGCCGGTCCATCCGGAATTCGTCGACATGCCGATGCCGCGCGATCTCGATGCCGCCAAGAAGCTTCTGGCCGATGCCGGTTATCCGGATGGCATCGACGTCGAACTTCACGCCAAGAAGGATCCCGATTGGGAACCGACCGCTTGCCAGGCGATGGTCCAGCAATGGGCTGAAGCGGGCATCCGTGTGAAGCTGACCGTGCTGCCCTCGGCCCAGTACTGGGATGTCTGGACCAAGGTGCCGTTCGGCTTCACCGTGTGGACGCACCGTCCGCTCGGCATCATGGTGCTGGGTCTTGCCTATCGCAGCGGCGTGCCATGGAACGAAAGCAACTTCAAGAACCCCAAGTTCGACGAATTGCTGACCAAGGCGGAAGGCATCGTCGACATCAATGCGCGCAAGGAAGTGATCAAGGAGATCGAGCACCTGATGCAGGAAGAAGGCCCGATCGTCCAGCCGCTGTGGCGGCAGAGCTATCAGCCCTTCGACAAGCAGCTGAAGGGCTATGAATCGCATCCGACCGAGTATTACTTCTGCGAAAAGATGTGGTGGGACAAGTAAAGCCCGACACATTCGGAACAAAGAACGGCCCGGGGAAACCCGGGCCGTTTTTCATTGGGGGATAATTGGATGGGTCGCGCCTGCTGGCGGCTCCCCCTCTCCCCGACCCTCCCCCACGTTGGGGGAGGGAGAGTCGCCGAGTACGCTGCGTCATTTGCGTTCAAGCTGGCTCAAGTTCCCTCCCCAACGTGGGGGAGGGTTAGGGAGAGGGGGTTATTCGCCGACCAACTCTATCCCCACCGCGAAGAACCGTCCGTCGCCATGGGTGTCGCGACGGAAGCGGATGTGCTGGCCTTCGGCCAAATCCGTGAGGCCGGAGGCCGCCAGTTCGGCGACATGGATGAAGACGTCGGCACCGCCATCGTCCGGCTTCACGAAGCCATAGCCCTTCTGCGCCTTGAACCAGAGCACGGTCCCGGTGGTTGAACTACTTTCCGCTGCCGGCGACGTCATCTGTGTCACGCGTGAGGTAATAGGCGGCCAGGATCGGGACGAAGGTAATGATCATGACGAAGATCGCCGCCACATTTGTGACCGGGCGTTGGCGCGGGCGGCTGAGCTCGCCGAACATCCAGATGGGCAGCGTCTCCTGCTGGCCGGCGGTGAAGGTGGTGACGATGATCTCGTCGAAAGACAAGGCGAAGGCCAGCATACCGCCGGCCAGCAGTGCCGTGGCAAGGTTCGGCAGGATGACATGCCGGAAGGTCTGGAACGTGTCGGCGCCGAGATCCATCGACGCCTCGATCAGGGCTGGCGAGGAGCGCCGCAGCCTGGCAATCGCGTTGTTGTAGACGACGACGATGCAGAAGGTGGCGTGGCCGAGCACGATGGTGAAATAGCTGAACGGCACATCGCCCAGTGCGAAAGCCGACCGCAGGCTGATGCCGGTGACGATGCCGGGGAGGGCGATGGGCAGCAGGATCAGCAGGGTCACGGCTTCCTTGCCGAAGAATTTGAAGCGGTACATTGCGGCGGCGGCAAAGGTGCCAAGCACGATGGCGATCGCCATTGAGGCGAGGGCCACTTCGACCGACAGCCACAGCGCCTGCCAGAAATCGGCTCGTGCCCAGGTGACGGCGAACCATTCGGTCGTCAGGCCCGGCGGCGGGAATGTGTAGCTGGCATCATCGGTGGTGAAGCCGTAGAGCACGATGAAGAGGATCGGCAGGTTGAGATAAAGCACGCCTAACCAGGCGGCGGCCTTGAGGCCGAGGCCGGCTTCGCCCTTGGAGCGGTCGGGCGCGATTTGCGTCTTAGAGGGCATCGAAGGCTCCCAGGCGTTTGGCGATGGCGAGGTAGACCGCCATGATCACGATCGGCACCATGGCGAAAGCGGCCGCCATGGGGATGTCGCCGGCCGTGCCCTGGAACTGATAGACGGCCTGGCCGATGAAGGGCCGCGACGAGCCGATCAGCTGCGGAATGATGTAGTCGCCGAGCGTCAGCGAGAAGGTGAAGATCGAGCCTGCGGCAATGCCGGGAATGGCCAGCGGGAAGATGACCTTGCGGAAGGTTTCGCCCGGCCGGGCGCCCAGATCGCTCGAGGCTTCGATGAGCGAGCGCGGGACGCGTTCAAGGGCTGCCTGGATCGGCAGCACCATGAAAGGCAGCCAGATATAGACGAAGGTCAGCGTGGTGCCGATATAGGAGGTCGATAGCGAGGAACCCTCGACCACCGGCTGTGTCAGGATCCAGTCGAGGACCGGGCCGAGGCCCAGCGCATTGACCGTCCAATGGATGGCGCCTTCCTTGGCCAGGATCAGCTTCCAGGCATAGACGCGCACCAGGTAGTTGGACCAGAGCGGCAGCATGACCGCGACATAGAAGATCGCCTTCATGCGGCCGCTGGCGAAGCGGGCGATGTAATAGGCGAGCGGAAAGGCGATCACGCCGGAGATCACGGTCACCACCGCCGCCATCATCACCGTGCGATAGATGATGCTGAGATTGGTCGCGGTGAATAACCGGGCATAGGTCGCGAGCGTCGGCTCATAGACAACTTGTGCCGTGAAATCGTCGATTGAGAAGAAGCTCTGCGCCAGCAGGGTGAAGAGCGAGCCCAGATAGATGATGCCGAGCCAGAGCAGCGGCGGCACCAGCAGCAATACGAGAACCAATCGCGGCTGGCGATAGAGGAAAGTCGAGAACCTGTTGCTCAAGGAACGGGATCGGATGGCGGCGGTCATGGCTGCATCCCCTTCAGCGCGCAAAGCGCATCAGGTGGCGCGCTTCCCACCACAATTGCACGGTCTCGCCTTCCTTCGGCTCCAGATGCGCATCGCGATTCTGCACGGCGACGGTGATTTCGGCACCACTTTCCAGGGCGACGTCGTAGCGCGTATTGGCGCCGAGGTAGAGGATGGCGCTGATGCGGCCGGTAACCTTCATCGCATCGGCCGGCACCGCGGTGCCGGGGCGATCGAGATGGATCTTCTCCGGGCGGATCGAGCAGGCATTCTCGCTGCCGCTGACGGCCCTTGCCGCGGCACCTTCCAGCAGATTGGAAATACCGACGAAGCCGGCGACGAAGGTGGTGGCCGGGCTTTCATAGAGTTCGTTCGGGCTCGCCAATTGCTCGATCTTGCCCTGGTTGAACACCGCCACGCGGTCGCTCATGGAGAGCGCCTCGCCCTGGTCGTGGGTGACGTAAACGAAAGTGATGCCGACGCGGCGCTGGATGGCCTTGAGTTCCACCTGCATCTGCTCGCGGAGCTTCAAATCGAGGGCACCCAGCGGTTCGTCGAGCAGCAGCACCTTGGGGTGATTGACGAGCGCGCGGGCCAGGGCCACGCGCTGGCGCTGGCCGCCGGAAAGCTGCGACGGCTTCCTGCCGCCGAAACCGCCCAACGCCACCATCTCCAGCATCTCCTCGGCCTGGCGTCGGCGCTCGGCTGTCGGCACCTTGCGGATCATCAAGCCATAGGCGACGTTGTCGAGCACGCTCATATGCGGGAAGAGCGCGTAATCCTGGAACACGGTGTTGACGTCGCGGTCATAGGGCGGGACACCGTTCATGTCGGCGCCGTGAACGATGACATGGCCGCCCGTCGGCTGTTCAAAACCGGCGATGAGACGCAGGCACGTGGTTTTGCCCGAACCCGAGGGGCCGAGCATGGCGAAGAATTCGCCGTCCTTGATGTCGAAGCTCACGGCATCGACGGCCTTTACCGCGCCGAAATGGCGGGAAACGCTGTTGAAGGAAACCGCGGCAGTACCTGACGTCATGATCAAATCCGTAATGCTGATATAGAATTGGGGCGGATCATTGCTGATCCGCCCCAACGGGAAGTAACAGAGTTTACTGGCCGCTTTGCACGGACTGAACGGCGGCGACCCAATCCTTATAGGGTACGCATTCGCCATTCTGACTGGCACAATCCTTCACCGGCGTCTTCCAGAAGTGGATACGGGCGAAGAGCTGCGAGCCGTTGGCGACACAGCCGCCTTCGGTCAGGATCGGGTCGGCGCAGGACGCCGGCACCGCCGGCACGCTGCCGAACCAGGAACCCGTTCCGGCCTGGGCATTGTCGCTCAGCGAGTGGTTGAGCCACTTATAGGCACAGTTCGGGTGCGGTGCGCTGGTGGCCATCATGGTCGTATCGGCCCAGCCGGTGGCACCTTCCTTGGGCACCACCGAGCCCACCGGCACCTTGCCGGCGGCGCGCAGCGTGTTGACCTGATAGGCCCAGCTGGTCGAGGCAACGATGCCTTCATTGGTGAAGTCGTCGACCTGCGCTGCGGCATCCGACCAGTACTTGTTTACCAGCTGACGCTGACCGCGCAACAATTCGACCGCGGCGTCGAACTGCGCCTGGTTGAGTTCATACGGGTCCTTGATGCCCAGTTCAGGCTTGTTCATCATCAGATACAGCGCCGCATCGGCGAGATAGATGGTGCCGTAATAGGCCTGAACGCGTCCCTTGTTCGGCTTGCCGTCCGGCAGCTTCTGTTCCTCGAACACGACCGACCAGCTCTGCGGTGCGTTCTCGAAGACATTGGCGTTGTAGAGAAGGACGTTCGGGCCCCACTGCCATGGCACGCCGTAATGCTTGCCGTCGACCGTGTGCCAGGGTGCGTTCTGCAGGCGCGGATCGACCTTGGCATAGTCGGCGATCAGGCTCGTATTGATCTCCTGCACCGTGCCGCCCTTCACGAGGCGGAGAGAAGCGTCGCCCGAAGCGGTGACGAGGTCGAAGCCGCCGCCATTCATCAGCGACACCATTTCGTCAGAGCTGCCGGCGGTCTTCACCGTGACCTTGCAGCCGGTCTCCTTCTCGAAGCCGGTGACCCAGTCGTAATTCTTGTCGCTTTCGCCGCGTTCGATATAGCCGGGCCAAGCGACGATGGCGACTTCGCCTTCACCTTCGCCAATGCTCTGCAGCGGTTCGGCCTGGGCCGCGACGGCGCCGAGCACCAAAGCAGCTGCCACGCTCGTTCCGGCCAATTTCCATTTCAAGGACATCTTTTACCCCTCCCTTTGTTGGCGACAGACGGGATTGGGCGTGCCGCAACGGCAGATCGGCCCTTTCCCCTCGATCCAGGCGAAAACTAGCAATGTTCCCGTGAATGCAAAACCTAAAAACGGCGGCCGGCCGTTAATCCATGGCGCAATTGGACAATTCGACTTCCGATCCCGGCCGCCGGCAATCCTTCAGGCGGAATTTGCCTCGTCCAGGAACGCAGTCATGGATTCGGTAAGGACCTTCTGATCGATATCGCGCGTGATGAAGACCAGTTTCGAGCGGTGGTCGTCGCCAGGCCAAGCCGGCAGCAAGACGGGCGGATGGAACAGATGCTGGACGCCATGGATGGCGACCGGCTGCGTTTCGCCGGCGACGTTAAGGACACCTTTTATGCGCAGAAGGTCAGGCCCTTGCGTCGCCGTCAGCATGTCGATCCAGGCACAGAATTTCTGCCAGTCGATCGGCTCGTCGCGGGTGATGCAGAAGGCGCGGATATGGGCGTCGTGCCGGTTGACGTCGAGGCCGTGCCCATGATCATGCGCGTGATGATCGTGACCATGGTGATGATACCCATGCGTGTGGGCATCGCGTTCCGCATAGGCCTCCTCGCGCAGCCAACGCTGCACGTCGAGGCTCTTGCTCTCCGGATTGTAGAGGCCGGCATTGAAGAGCGAAGCGGGCGAGACTGCGCCATGCGTGATGCGCTGGATCGATGCCGCCGGATTGAGGCGCCGCAGGCGGCCTTCCAGATTGGCAAGCGACGCGGCGTTGCCAAGATCGCTCTTGGTGAGAAGCACCCGGTCGGCGACCGCTGCCTGCTTTACCGATTCCATCTGCCGGTCCATCTGCATCTCGCCATTGACCGCGTCGACCGTGGCGATGACGCCGTCCAGACGATAGACAGCGGTCAGCACCGGGTCCTGCATCAGGGTGTGGAGGATCGGCGCGGGATCGGCGAGGCCGGTGGTTTCGATGACGAGGCGTTTGAACGGCGGCACTTCGCCCTTGGCTCGGCGCTTGAAGAGGCTTCGCATGGCGTCGATGAGATCGCCGCGTATGGTGCAGCAAAGGCAGCCGGATTCCAGCAGGATCGTATCGTCCTCGGCCTTTTCCACCAGCAGATGGTCGAGGCCGACTTCGCCGAATTCATTGATGATGACGGCGGTTTCGCCCATGTCCGGATGGGCCAGCAGGTATTTCAGCAAAGTCGTCTTGCCGCTGCCGAGGAAGCCGGTGATGACGGAAACCGGCAGGCGCTCTGGCGGCGGGTTGGTGAGCTGCGCCTCAGTCATGGCGTCAGGACCGGACGATGCGCGCGAGACCGTGCTGCGCCATGAGCCCGCAACCGAGCAGCACGAACGCGCCCAGCTGATGCAGCACAGCCAGCGGAATCGGAACGACCAGGATGAGTGTCGCCATGCCGAGGAAGGCCTGCGCCGCCAGGGCGCAAGGCAGGGCGATGGCGCGGCGCTTCAGTGTGCCATCGATATCGCGCCGGCGCAGGCGCACCAGGAAGCTGATGACGGCGATGGCGACGAAGCCCGAGGTGAGGCGATGCTGGAACTGCACCATCGCCAGGTTTTCTGTGAAGTTCAGATACCAGGGCGAGGTGAGGAACAGGTCGGGTGACAGCCAATGACCGTTCATCATCGGGAAGTCGTTATAGACGAAACCGGCATCGGTGCCGGCGACAAGGCCGCCCAGGGCGATCTCGAAGGCAATGACGAGGTTCATGCAGCGCGCATGGCGCAACAGGTCGGCAGCCGCCTTGCGCTCGCCCTTGAGCGGTCCTGCGTCGAGATAGTCGAACGCGTACCACAGCATCAGCGCGAAGATGGCCAGCGCCAGCATCAGGTGAATGACCAGCCGGTACTGGCTGACGTCGACACGGTCCTGGAAGCCGCTCGCCACCATGAACCAGCCGGCAAAACCCTGCAGCCCGCCCAGGGCGAAAAGGGCGATGAGACGCGGGGCTTCCGCCCGGGTCAGGCGGCCACGAACCAGGAACCAGACCAGGGGGACCAGGAAAGCCAGGGCGAGCAACCGCCCCCACAGCCTGTGCAGATATTCCCACCAGAAGATGCCCTTGAATTCCTCCAGGGTCATGCCGGCATTGACGTGCTTGTACTCGGAAATCTGCTGGTAGAGGGCAAAGACATGGTCCCAGGCAGCGCTGGTCAAAGGCGGCAGGGCGCCCATGATCGGCTTCCACTCCATGATGGAGAGGCCGGAATCGGTAAGGCGCGTAATCCCGCCGAGAAGGACCATGACCGCCACCATGAAGCAGCAGCCGAGCAGCCACAGGCCGACGCTGCGGCGGGCCGACCGGCTGGGGGAGGCGGTCTCGATGGGGGCGGTTCGGGTCAGTACCTGGCTCATGATGGCTCTACTTTCGGGCGGGCCGGAGCATAGTGGCGCCGCCGCAAAAGGAAAGCCCCCTGCGGAGGGGCAAGAAGCCCCGCCTTTCAGGGGGCGCGGCGGTATTTTTCGGGCAGCAGATCGGCTGCCGGGACCCGGGCAAGTTCACCGTCGCGGGTCATGATCACGTCGCTCCCTGGGGCGAAATCGGTCAGCATTTCCCGGCAGATGCCGCAGGGCGAGACGACTTTGGGCTCGGCATGCAGCTCCTTGGGGCGGGGGTGGCGGACAGAAACGATGGCGTCGATCGCGGTCTCCCCGGCCGACAAGGCGCTCCCCAAAGCGACGGCTTCCGCGCAGACCGAGCAGCGCCCGACATAGGTATCGAGATGGAGGCCGAGATAGATCCGGCCCGAGGCACCGCGCACCGCCGCGCCGATATGATGCCGGTTCTCAGCGTAGCGGCTGCGGATGAAATCGGTGGCAGCCGCCAGCAATTCCTGATCGGCCGATGACAATGGCGGCAAAATGCGGTCCCCGTTCGATTGGCGTCCGGCCATGATGCAGCAAGGTGCCGCATCCGGCAATCGCCCCTCACCATTTGTGAAAGACGAAGAAACCGGCTGCGGCGATGAGCGCGAAGCCGACGGCGTGGTTCCAGCGGATCGCTTCGCCCAAATAGGCCCAGGAAAAGGCGCAGAAGACGATCAGGGTGATGATCTCCTGCATCGTCTTCAGTTCGGCTGCCGAATAAACGGTGTGGCCGACGCGGTTGGCCGGGATGGCGAAGCAATATTCGATGAAGGCGATGCCCCAGGAAGCGAGCACCACGATCCAGAGCGGCTTAGAGGTGAATTTGAGATGGCCGTACCAGGCGAAGGTCATAAAGACATTGGAGATGCCGAGCAGGACGATCGGCGTCAGTTGCGGCGAGAGGAAAGACGGCATTGCGGGGTCCTTGGGATGGGAAGGAGCCCGTTGCGGCAGGCTCTAGTTGAGGGCGACAATCGCGCCATTGAGAACGCAGGCGAAAGCGACCCAGGCAATATAAGGAAGCATCAGCAGCGCCGCCAAGCCATCATGCCGCCGGAACTGCCATGTGGTGGCGATGATGAGGATGAGGAGCAGGGCGCAATCGACCAGGGCCAGGCCCGGCCGCTGCAGGCCGAAGAACAGGGCCGACCAGGCAAGGTTCCCGACGAGCTGCGCAAAATAAAGGATCTGGCTCGTACGCCCTGCCGCCCAGCCGACCCGCCGCCAGACGCGCCAGGCGGCGATGGCCATCAGCAGGAAAAGGGTCGACCAGACCGGCGCGAAGACCCAGTCGGGCGGGTTGAAACCAGGTTTGGCAAGGGTCGGATACCAATCGCCGATGCTGCCGGCCGTCAGCCAGCCGCCCAGGCTGGAAACCAGGAGGCTCAGGATGAGGAAACCGACAAGATGCCAGATTTGGACGACGCGCGCCGGGGGGTGTGGATTGGACTGCAAGGCGGTGCCATTGGGTTGGATTGAGCGATATCAATGTTGATACGTCGAAACCGGGTTACAGGATCAGCAGAAAACAGAGACGGGATGAGCGATGCGACGTCATAGAAGCTTTGCCGGAGTGGTAGCGAGCTTGAGCCTGCTGTTGGTCGCTGCCTGCGCCGGCCAATCTGCGCCAACCGAGGATTTGGGCGGCGAGGCGGCGCATAAACTGAGCCGGGAGGAATTGTTCGATCTCTTGCCCGACCGGGAAGAGGCGGATTGCACGGGCAGTCTCGAATTCGCCACGGACCGGCGCTTCGAAGGGGAATCGAGTTGCGGCCGGGGTTTCCGTGGGCACAGCGATGATTCGCTCACTCCCGGCACGATCTGCGTCTATTCCTCGACCCTGCAAAGCCGAGGAACGACGGAGTTCATCGCCATCGGCCATTTCGCCTGTTCCGACGACAGCCGCGGCTCGGTTCGCTTCCAGGAGCAGGTGGGCAACGGTCCAGGGACAGCCACCGTGACCGCCAATGACGGACGGGTCGTGACGCTGAACTATGAGTAAGGTCGGCTTTGCCTAAAAATTGACCACTAACCTTGTGTAGATTCCGGATTTGCACACCAAGCAGGGCAGCCCAGCCTTGCTGTGCATTGTGCGGCGCAACGACGGTTCTTAACTCTTACGCCAGGGGGACGGGCCAAAGGGGGCGCTTCCCACCTGCTCAGCAATCGATCTATGCAAATGAATAGGTGTGCCAAATGGCCAAGCTTCTCGAACCCATCACCATCGGCGAACTGCATCTGCCCAATCGTGTCGTTCTGGCGCCATTGACCCGGTCGCGCGCCAGTGAGGGGCGCATTCCCAACGACTTGATGCGCGAGTATTACGTCCAGCGCGCCTCCGCCGGTCTCATCCTCACCGAAGCCACAGCGGTGACACCGCAGGGCGTCGGCTATGCCGATACGCCGGGCATCTGGTCCGACGAACAAGTTGCCGGCTGGCGCAAGATTACCGATGCGGTCCATGCCGCCGGCGGTCGCATCGTTTCGCAGTTGTGGCATGTCGGCCGCATTTCCGACCCGATCTTCCTCGACGGCGAATTGCCGGTAGCCCCCAGCGCCATTGCGCCGGCCGGTCATGTCAGCCTCGTCCGCCCGCAGCGCCCCTATGTAACCCCGCGCGCCCTTGAACTCGACGAGATCCCGGGCGTTATCGCGGCTTATGCCAGGGGTGCGGAGAATGCCAAGAAGGCCGGTTTCGACGGCGTCCAGCTGCATGGCGCCAATGGATATCTGCTGGACCAGTTCCTGCAGGACGGCACCAACAAGCGGACCGACAGCTACGGCGGGTCGATCGAAAATCGTGCGAAGCTGATGCTGGAAGCGGTCGATGCCGCGGTAAAGGTCTGGGGCCCGGGCCGCGTCGGTCTGCACCTGGCGCCGCGTCGGGATTCGCACGACATGGGCGATTCAACACCGGCGCAGACCTTCGGCTATGTCGCCGAACAGGTCGGCAAGCGCAAGATCGCCTTCATCGCTGCACGCGAACATGTGGGGCCGGACAGCATTGGCCCGTCGCTGAAGAAGGCCTTCTGTGGCGCCTATATCGCCAATGAAGGCTTCACCCGGGAAAGCGCCGAGGCGATCCTGGCCAGCGGCAATGCCGATGCGGTGGCCTTCGGCAAGCTGTTCATCGCCAATCCCGACCTGCCCAAGCGCTTCGCCACCGGCGCCAAGCTCAACGAATGGGACAGCAATACTTTCTATGGCAGCGGCGCCAAGGGCTATACGGACTATCCGGCACTCGACCTAGTCGACGCCTGATCGAACAGGGTTTGGTTGCGAAAAGGCCCGCCTGGGATGCACCGGCGGGCCTTTCTCTTTTCCGGCAGCATAAAACTCACCCGATTTATGAGATTTCCAGGCTTCACGCCATAGATGGCCTTGGCATAGTTACGGTCATTCGGGCTGCGCTCTGGCGGCCACCTAACTATTTGGCCAAGAAGGATCTCCGTATCATGAAATCGCAGGCGCGCGTGGTCGTCATTGGTGGCGGCGTGGTGGGTGTGAGTGTGCTTTACCACCTGACCAAGCGCGGCTGGACCGATGTCATGCTGGTGGAGCGCTCGGAGTTGACCTCCGGTTCGACCTGGCACGCGGCCGGCGGCATGCACACGATCAATGGCGACCCGAACATGTCGCACCTGCAGGCCTATACCGTGAAGCTCTATGAGGAGCTGGAGCGGGAATCGGGCCAGTCCTGCGGTGTGCATCGGGTGGGCTGCCTCTATCTGGCCGGCACCGAAGCGCGCGCCGAGTATTTCAAGACTGAGCTGGCCAAGGCGCATTATCTCGGCATCGGCCTTCATGAAGTGAGCATGGAGGAGGTGAAAAAGATTAACCCGCTGGTCGACACCTCGAAATTCACCAAGGCGATGTTCGATCCGGCCGACGGCCATGTCGATCCCTCCAGCGTCACCCATGCCTATGCGAAGGCAGCCAAGAACAAGGGCGCGACGATCTCGCTGCGCAATCCCGTCATCGAGTTGAAGCAGAAACCAAACGGCCATTGGCTGGTCGTTACGAAGGAAGGGACGATCGAAGCCGAGTACGTGGTGAATGCCGGCGGCCTGTGGGCGCGCGAAGTGGGGCGCCTCGCCGGCATCGACCTGCCCATTCTGCCGATGGAGCATGAATACATCGTCACCAACGCGATCCCCGAGGTCGAGGCGCTCGGCCACGAGATCCCGATGACGATCGATTTCGAGGGCGAGAGCTATCTGCGCCAGGAGCAGAAAGGCCTCCTCATCGGCACCTATGAGCATGATTGCCGGCATTGGGCCTTGAAAGGCACGCCGCAGGATTTCGGCCATGAGCTGCTGCAGGAAGATGTCGACCGCATCTGGTCGGCGCTGGAATTCGCGATGACGCGCTATCCTTGCCTCGAGAAGGGCGGCATCAAGCGCACCATCAATGGGCCGATGGTGTTTGCGCCCGACGGCAACCCACTGGTCGGCCCGGTCCCGGGCCTCACCAACTATTTCACCGCTTGCGGCGTCATGGCCGGCTTCAGCCAGGGTGGCGGCGTCGGCATGGTGGTCGCGAACTGGATCATCGATGGCGAGCCGGGCATGGACGTGTTCGCCATGGATGTGGCGCGCTTCGGCCCGCACAACAACCGCGCCTTCACCATCGAAAAGACGACGGAGAATTATCGCCGTCGCTTCACCATGACCTTTCCCAACGAGGAATTGCCGGCGGCACGACCATTGAAGACGTCGCCGATCTATCCGCTGCTGAAAGGGGAGGGGGCCCTGTTCGGCGCGTCCTTCGGTTGGGAATACCCGCTGTGGTTCGCACCTAAGGGCACCGAGCCCAAGGAAGAACCGACCTATCGCCGCTCCAATGCCTTCCCGCATGTGGCGGCGGAAGTGAAAGCGGTGCGCGAGCATGTGGGGATCTGGGAAACGTCGAGCTACGGCAAGATCGAGGTTTCTGGCACCGACGCGGCGAAATTCCTCGATCGCATCGTCAGTAACAAGCTGCCGGCGCTGGGCCGCACCGTCTTATGCCCGATGTTGTCACCCAATGGCCGCATCTTCGGCGATCTCACCGTCACGCGGACACGTGAAGACACCTTCCTGATGATCGGTTCCGGTGCTGCGGAGACCTACTACACCCGCTGGCTGACTGCCAACGCGAAGGGCGAGCGGGTGTCTGTCCGCAATGTGACGACCGACTTTTCCGGTCTATCGCTGACCGGGCCGAAGGCGCGCGCTGTCCTGCAGCAACTGACCGAGGCCGACCTCAGCCACGCGGCTTTCCCGTTTCTCCACGCCCGGCAGATCCATGTGGGTCTCGCCGAGGCGCTGGTGATCCGGGCGAGCTTCACCGGCGAACTCGGCTATGAAATCTACCTGGCACCCCACAACCTGATCCATGTCTTCGAACGCTTGCGGGCGGCCGGTGCCGAACACGGGCTGAAGCTGTTCGGCGTGCGTGCGCTTCATTCCATGCGCCTCGAAAAGGGCTACGGTTCCTGGGGCCGCGACTTCACGTCCGATTACAACGCGGCCGAGGCCGATTGGGGCCGCTTCGTCAAATTCGACAAGGGCGATTTCATCGGTCGGGAGGCGGCTGAGAAGCACTTCAGGGAGCCGCTTACCCGCAAGATCTCGTTGCTGGAGGTCGCCAGCCAGGAAATCGACGTCATGGGCGCCGAGCCGATCTTTGCGGGCGGCAAGGCTGTGGCGCGGGTCACGTCGGGCTATTTCGGGCACTCGACGGGCAAGCAGCTGGCGTTGGCCTATCTGCCGGTAAGTGGTGACAGTTTTGAGATCGAGGTGATGGGTAGGCGCGTCGCCGCGTCGCGCCTCACGCAAGCCCCGTTCGACCCGGCCTCGGCCCGCTTGCGCAGCTAGGCCACCAAGAGTTTTGTAACGAAAAGTGACGGCGGCGCGTGGCGACACGCGCCGTTTCATTTTTCACGGAAGTTTGACATCGGCCCGTTACGGCGGGCGCCCAATCTTCCCCTCACGAGCGCCGGCCTAGACCGCCCCGAAGACGGCCGACCAACGCTCGATCGGCATCAAGATTGGGAGAATTATCATGAAAATCCGTTCACTTCTCGGCGCCCTGGCTGCCACCGTTCTCGTTTCCGGCACGGCGATGGCCGCATCGACGCCCGCGCAGAAATGCACGGCCCTCATCAGCCAGTGGAATGATGTCGCCAAGACCCATAAGAGCAACGCGAAGTTCACCGCCGCCGAGAAGGATGCGATGGCCGGCGAGAAGATGTGCCATGCCTCGAAGGCTGCCGACGGCGTCAAGGATCTCACCAAGGCTCTGAATCTGCTCGGCGTAAAGCCGGCGGCGTAAAGCGAAGCATCCCCTTCACCCCAACCCCTCTCCCCAGAGGGGCGAGGGGCTTGAAGCAAGACTCGCTAAGAGCTCCCTCGCCCCGCTTGCGGGGAGAGGGTCGGGGTGAGGGGGTGCTTAGAACGTCTTGCACAATCTCAAGCCGTCATAAATCGCGGCATGGATGTTTCTCGTGGCAACCGCGTCGCCGATGCGGAAGAGCTGGAACGATCCCGCCGCGTTCGTCTTAAGGGCCTGAGGGCGGCCGTCGATGAAAGCGTCGATGTCGATCTCGCCCCGGTTGACGCTCTGCTCCTTGAGATCGAAATAGACAGCATCGGCCGGCAGGTTGCCGTGCACGGCAATGATCTGCTGGGCGCGGCGCTCGCTTGTCGACTTGTCATAGGGATTGAACAGGGTCGCCACCAGCTGGTTGCCGTCCTTGGCGATCCGCGTCATCCGCTGGTTGATGGTGAGCTTGGCGCCAGTGGCGTAGAGCGCCTTGTAATAGGCGGGATAGTTGAGTCCACCCACTTCGGCGCCGATCAGGCGTTCTGGCGTGATCAATTCAAACTTGATGCCCTTGCTGGTCAAGAACTCGGCGGTCGAGAGCGCCTCGTGGCCGGCTTCGTCGTCATAGAGAATGATGTCGTCGGAGAGGGCGACCTGGCCGGAAAGCACGTCCCAGGTCGAGATGGCGAGGTCGGACCCATCCTTGAACGGCGCCGTATTGGGCGTGCCGCCAGTGGCGATAACGACAATGTCGGGCTGCTCCGCCAGGATGTCTGCGGCTTCCGCATAGGTGTTGAAGCGGAAAACGGCACCGGCATGCTGCGCTTCGGCATAGAGCCAGTCGGTGATACCGATCAGTTCCTTGCGTCGTGCCACTTTGGCAGCAAGCGCCACCTGGCCGCCGACACGGTCGGTTGCCTCGAACACGACGACCTTGTGGCCGCGCAAGGCGGAAACGCGCGCGGCTTCCAGCCCGCCGGGGCCGGCGCCGACGATGACGATCTTCTTCTTCGGGCCGGTGCTGGGTTCGATCACATGCGGCATGGTCGCTTCGCGGCCCGTTGCCGGATTGTGCAGGCACAGGGCCTCGCCACCCTGGTAGATGCGGTCGATGCAATACCCGGCGCCGACGCAGGGTCGGATGCGTTCCTCCTCCCCGCGCATCATCTTGGCGACGATATGCGGATCCGCCATATGGGCGCGGGTCATGCCGATCATGTCGACGGCATCGTCGCTGACCCAATGCCGCGCGGTGGCAAGATCGTTGACACGGGCGGCATGAAAGATGGGTAGGCCCGGCAGCAACTGGCGCGCCGCCTTTACCTTGGCGAAGTTCGGTCCGGCCGGCGTTCCCATCAAAGGAATGATGTGCGAGAGAGATTCGTCGGTGTCGATGGTCCCGACGATGACATTGAGAAAGTCGATAAGGCCGGCTTCCTGCAGGCGCTTGGCGATCTCGACACCTTCCTGGAAACCGAAGCCGTCATCGGCTGCCTCGTCGACCGCCATGCGGACGCCGATAATGAAGTCAGGGTCGGTCTGGCGGCGCATCTCGGCCAGCACCTCCATGCCGAAGCGCATGCGGTTTTCCAGGCTGCCACCGTAATTGTCTTCGCGGCTGTTGGTGCGCGGCGAGAGGAAGGAATCAAAGAGATGGCCGTAGGCTTCGATTTCGACACCGTCGAGATCGCCCTCGCGGCAGCGCCGTGCGGCGGCGCCATAGGCCTTCACCACGCGCGTGATATCGAAATCTTCCATCGTCTTGGGAAATCCG
The DNA here is from genome assembly GCF_041906375.1 of Dongia sp. Lineage (GTDB taxonomy): Bacteria > Pseudomonadota > Alphaproteobacteria > Dongiales > Dongiaceae > Dongia. The sequence goes on from NZ_JAYRJJ010000001.1 coordinate 778,553, forward strand.
CGATGAGCCGGTTCGCGCTCATGCGAGGCAGAGATGATGGGCAGCCAGTTTTCCTTGTACCATGAGGTGCGGCGGCCGAGATGGGTGATCTGGCACATCACCGCGCAATCATAAGCATGGACCCGTTTCGCCAGCGCCTTGAAGTCGCCGATGATGGCGTCGTCATGAACATAAAGATTGCCGAAGGCCTGCGGTGAGTCCTTGGCAACGACCGAGGAGCCGCCGATCATGGTCATGGCAGCACCACCTTTGGCCTTTTCCTCGTGATAGAGCTGGTAGCGGAGGCCCGGCCGGCCGGCCTCGGAATAGGCCGGCTCATGCGAAGTCGAGAAGATGCGGTTCTTCAGCGTCAGATTCTTGAGCCGGTAGGGCTGCAGCAAAGGATCGGCCATGGGCACTCCGATGTGTGGCTTGTTGCTCTGTCTTCCTGGGATCAGGACCGCATGCGACCGCCATTGGGATCGTAAAGCGGCGCCCCTTGGATTTCCGCAGCGAAGCGTTCGCCATTGATCTCGAGATCGACCTTGGCACCGGCCTTGGCGAGTTCGGCCGGCACGTAGCCGAAGGCGACCGATTTGCCGATATGATGTGCATAGCCGCCCGAGGAGACATAGCCAACCGCCTTGTCGCCGACGAGAATGGCTTCGTCATTGGAGACGTCCATATCCTTCGTGGCGATGGTCAGCGTGACGAGCTTCTTCTTCGGGCCGGCGGTTCGTTCGGCGCTGGCGGCAGCCTTGCCGATGAAATCCTTGTCCCAATGGATGAAGGCATCGAGCCCGCTTTCGGCCGCGGTGAAATCCGGGCGGAAGTCGAGCGTCCACACTCCCCAGGCCTTTTCGAGCCGCAGGCTCATCAGCGCCCGGGCACCGTACCAGCGTAAGCCCAGATCCTTGCCCGCCTCTTCGATCGCTTCCGCCAGGCGTAGCTGATAGGGCGGGGCGACATAGATTTCGTAACCGAGTTCGCCGGAGAAGGAGACGCGGGCGAGGATCGCCGGAACGCCGGCCACGAAAGTGGGGCGAATGTCGCGAAATTTCAGGGCGTCGTTGGAAACATCTTCCCGCATCAGCCGCGACAGCAGTTCGCGCGAACGGGGGCCGGAAATGCCGATGCCGTGCAGATCGTCGGTCATGTTGCGATAGGAGACGCCGCTAGCCGGCAGATGTTTCTCGAACCAGCGGCGATGCGCCTCCTGCATGGCACCGGAGCCGAACAGCATGAAATGCTCGTCGCCCAGGCAGGCAACCGTCAGGTCACCATAAAGCTTGCCCTTGGGTGTCAGCATCGGCGTCAGGGCCAGGCGGCCCTGCTTGGGCAGGCGGCCGGCCAGGACCTTGTCGAGATAGGCGCGGGCGCCGGGGCCTTTGAACTCATGTTTGGCATAGTTGGCGATCTCTATGGCGCCCACGGCCTCGCGCACGGCCTTCACCTCGCGCGCGACATAGGCATGAGCGCGGGAGCGGTTGAAGGTCGGTTGCTCATGGGCATCCGCCGGGCCATCGGCAAACCACAGCGCATGCTCCAGGCCGAAGCCCTGGCCCCAGACGGCACCCTTGGCGGTGAGGCGATCGTAGAGCGCCGTCGTCTTCTGCCGCCGTCCTTTCGGCAACGTCTCGTTCGGAAAGGTCATCACGAAGCGGCGCTCGTAATTTTCCGACGATTTGATCGTGCCCCATTCCGGCGTCGCGAAATTGCCGAAGCGGGCCACATCCATGGCCCAGACGTCGATGGAAGGCTCGCCGTCGATCATCCATTCCGCCATGCAGAGGCCGACGCCGCCCCCCTGGCAGAAACCCGCCATGACACCGACCGCAACCCAGTAGTTGCGCATGCCGGGGACCGGGCCGATCATCGGGTTTCCGTCGGGCCCGAAGGTGAACGGACCGTTGATGACGTTCTTGATGCCGGCGCGACCTAAGGCGGGGATGCGCTGGAAGCCCAGCTCCAGGCGTTCGGCAATATTGTCGAGTTTGGGTTCCAGTAGCTCATGGCCGAAATCCTTCGGCGTCCCCTTGACCGACCAGGGCGTCGCCCGCGGTTCATAGGTGCCGAGCAGCATACCCTGCCGTTCCTGGCGGAAATACATATTGCCTTCGTAATCGATGCCGGCCGGCAGGCGTTCCTCGCCGCGCTCGACGATCTCCGGAATGGCTTCGGTGATGAGGTAATGATGCTCCATCGGCTGCACGGGGAGATGGATGCCGGCAAGATGACCCACCTCGCGCGCCCACAGGCCACCCGCATTGACGATCATCTCGGCATGGATGTTGCCGTTGGGCGTGATGACATCCCAGCTGCCGTCGGGCCGCTGGTTGGTCTCGATCACGGGTGTCTGCGTGTAGTATTTGCCGCCATGCACCTTGGCCGCCTTGGCATAGGCATAGCAGACGCCGGAGGGATCGATGTCGCCATCGAGCGGATCCCAGAGTGCTGCGATATAGCGGCTGGGGTCGATCAGCGGATGGCGGCGGGCCGCTTCTTCCACGCTGATGAATTCCTGGTCGAGCCCCATATAGCGCGCCTTCGAGCGCTCGCGCTTGAGATAATCGTACCAGGTCTGGTTGGAGGCGAGATAGAAGCCGCCAGTCGAATGCATGCCGACCGACTGGCCCGAGGTCGCTTCGATCTCCTTGTAGAGATTGATCGTGTAGCCCTGCAGGCGCGAGATGTTGGGGTCGGACGAGATGGTGTGGATCTGCCCCGCCGCATGCCAGGAGGAACCGGAGGTCAGCTCCTTGCGTTCCAGCAGAATGACATCCTTCCAGCCGAATTTGGCAAGATGAAAGAGGATGGAGCAGCCGACCACGCCACCGCCGATGATGACGACCTTTGCATGCGTTTCCATATCATCAGTTCCTATCAGTACCAGGCATCGGCCATGGATTGTTTCTTGCGGTTCATGAAATCGAGCAGGGCCTCGTCGATTGCCGGATCGAGAGCCGGGTCGGTATGGCTGGCAAGCAATGCGCGCCATTTTTTCTCGGCACGCTCATCGGCGGGCCGCGATCCAGCATCGCGCCATTGCTCGAAGGAATCGTTGTCGGCGAGGTCGGCGTCATAGAAGGCGGTCGTGTAGTTCGCCATCGTGTGCGCGCAGCCCAGAAAATGCTTGCCGGGCTCAACCTCGCGGAAGGCATCCATCGCCAGCGTGTTGTCATCGAAGGTGAGGCCGGCCATCAGCTTGTGCATCATGCCCAGATGATCGCAATCTAGCACGAATTTTTCGTAGCCCATGACGAGGCCGCCTTCCAGCCAGCCGGCCGCATGGAGGATGAAATTGGCGCCGCCGAGCAAGGCTGGCCAAAGTGAATCGGCGCTTTCCTGGGCGGCCTGTGAATCCGCGACCTTCGAGGCCGTGAGCGAGCCGCCGCAACGCAAGGGGACGCCCAGGCGCTGCGCCAACTGACCGATGGCGAGATAGGCCATGGCCGGCTCCGGCATGCCGAAGGTGGGTGCCCCGGAACGCAGCGACATGGAACTGAGGAAATTGCCGTAGATGACCGGCGCGCCCGGCCTCTCCAACTGCGTAAGAGCCACACCGACCATGGCTTCGGCATGGGCCTGGGCGATGGCACCTGCCGTCGTCACAGGGCCCATGGCACCGCCAAGGATGAAGGGCACGACGACAGCGGCCTGGTTGGCGCGCGCATAGGCGCGCAAGGCCATCGACATGACGCCGTCGAAAATGAGCGGCGAGTTCGTGTTGATGTTGCCGAGGATGACGCAGTTCTTGTCGACGAAATCCGCCCCGAACAGGATACGGCACATCTCGATCGAATCCTCGGCGCGCTCTGGCGCCGTCACCGACCCCATGAAGGGCTTGGCCGAATGCTTGATATGGGCATAGACCATGTCGAGATGGCGCTTGTTCACCGGCACGTCGACCGGTTCACAGATCGTGCCGCCGGAATGATGCAGCCAGGGCGACATCCAGGTCATCTTGACGAAGTTCTTGAAATCCTCGAGCGAGCCATAGCGCCGGCCCTTCTCGCGGTCATAGACGAAGGGCGAGCCGTAGGCCGGCGCGAACACGATCGCATCGCCGCCGATCTCGACCCCGTGCTGTCCGTCCCGGCCATGCTGGACGAAGGTCTGCGGCGTCGTCTTCTTGATGATCTCGGTGACATGGCCGGGCTCGAAGCGCACGCGCACGCCTTCAACCTTGGCGCCGGCCTTCCGCCACAGGCTCAGCGCCTCGTCGTCGCCGCGGAATTCGACGCCGATCTCGGCCAGGATCTGTTCCGCCTGGGCATGAAGCCGGTCGAGCCCGTCGGGCTGCAGAAAGGCGTAGGTCGGAATCTGGCGCCGTAAAAAAGTGGGTGCCGCGATGGCCGGCCGCGTGCGGCTGCGATTGCGCTGGCGGGCGGCGGGGGCTGGGCTGGCGTCGGGCTCGCTCATATCGGGGCCTGTCGGGTCGGAGGAAACCTAGCGGATTATGCTAGCTGCTGCTGGCCTGATGTAATCCTGGAAAAAAATGTGGAACTTGATAAGAATACCTTATGAAGTTGCTCCGCACCCAATTGCCCCCCTTGAATGCCTTGGTGATTTTCGAGGCGGCCGGGCGTCTGGCCAGTTTCACCAGGGCCGCCGAGGAGCTCAACATGACCCAGGCGGCGGTGAGCTACGGCGTAAAGCAGCTCGAGGCGGCCTTGGCCGTCGATCTTTTCCGGCGCGAGCATCAGCGGGTGCGCCTCACCGAAGACGGGCGGCGCTATCACCAGGACGTCACCCTGGCGCTCGAGCATATCCGCCGCTCGACCGAGACGCTGCGGCGCAGCCAGAGCGGAACGCATGTGACGCTGTCCTGCTCGACGGCCTTTGCCTCCTGGTGGATGCTGCCGCGCCTCGCGCAGTTCCGCCTCGATAATCCAGGTATCGATCTCCGGCTGCAGACGACGGACAAGGACATCGACCTCGATGCGGAAGGTGTTTCGCTCGGGATCAGGCGCGGTGACGGGCGCTTTCTGGGGCTCGATGCAGTGAAGATGGTCGACGAGGCCATCATTCCGGTCTGCAGCCCTGCCTATATAGAACGTGCGGGGCCGATCGCCTCCGTGGCGGATCTCAAGCGACAACGCCTCATTCACCTCGACGAGCCGTTCCGGCCGCGGCCCAACTGGGCGGATTACTTCCGTGCGGCGGGCGTTCCCGCCGACCGCGACCAGGCGGGGCTCCATCTCAACGACTATGCGCTGGTGGTGGGTGCGGCGCTGGAAGGGCAGGGGATTGCGCTGGGCTGGCGGCACCAGACGGATCATCTGGTCGCGCGAGGTCTCCTCACGCATCCGATCGATCAGCCCTGGATAACCGGCCTTGCCTTCCACATCGTCTGGCCGCACGGAATCATTCTGGCGCCGGAAGCGGAAATCGTGCGGGACTGGCTGGCCGGCAATCCGCCCATTCCAGCCCCGTCCTGGCCGGTATCGCGCGATACGCGGTAGGAAGCTTCGGCTAAATCGCTGTTACGGGGTCCGGCATTTCGAAGACGCGCACCTGGTTGCGCCCGCCTTTTTTGGCGGCATAGAGCGCATCGCCGGCCAGCTTGAACAGGGCCGAACGGTCGCTGCTGGGGCCGGGCCGGCAAATGGCAACGCCGATCGAGACCGTCACGATGGAGGCCGTGGCTGAATGCGCATGCGGCAAAGAGAGGGCGCGGGTTGCACTCAACAGGCGCTCGCCGACAATGGCGGCACCGCTCGCATCGGTGTCCGGCATCAGGCCGACGAACTCTTCTCCGCTGTAGCGCGCAAGGATATCGCCCGGTCGCAGCATTGCCTTGGCCATCGCCTGAGCGAGGATGCGCAGGCAATCATCGCCGGCGAGATAGCCATAGGCGTCGTTGTAGGCTTTGAAATTGTCGATATCGGTGAGGAAGACGCCCACACTGGTCTTCAGGCGGATGGCGCGGCGCCATTCGCGATCGAAATCCTCCTCAAAGGCGCGGCGATTAGCGATGCCGGTCAGGCCGTCGATGGCCGAGAGACGGCGCAGGAAATCGCGCTGCCGCTTTAATTCCAACTGGTTGCGTACGCGCGCCAGCACGATCGGCGGGCTGACCGGCTTGGCAATGTAGTCGACGGCCCCCAGGGCCAGACCCTTTGCCTCCTGCCGTTCCTGGTCCATGGCAGTGACGAACATGACCGGAATCTCGCGGGTGAAGGGATTAGCCTTCAAACGATCGCAGATCTCGTAGCCGTCCATGCCAGGCATCATGATGTCGAGGATGATGAGATCCGGCTCCTCGCTGGCTGCAAGCGTCAACGCATCCGCGCCATTGTTGGCGGTAATGACCTGATAGATGTCGCGCAGCACGACATTCATGATGGCGAGGTTGGTCGGAGAATCATCGACCACAAGGATCAGATCTTTGTCGCGCGCCATTTGGCCTTCATTCCCTGACTCGCCTTTACCGCCCGGCTCGGCTTCATGCATCGACATCTCACCACCAGAATGACCAAAACAGACACCGCGGGTCTGTTGTACCCGTAAAAATTGGCCGTTCCTAGGTTAAAATCCCGACCTCAATGCCAGCGTTTGACCGCGAACATGCGGAATTCCCGGCTGGCCTCGTCCGACATCGGCAAGGGTTGCAGCCATGCCGGCACGTTCCCCCGCAGCAGGCGATGATACAACGAATCCACTGAAGATTCACCGATCGCCTTCGGAACCTCAATGATGCACATCAGCAGATAGTCCACCTGTCGCCGCGCGATGATCTCTTTTGCGGCGTTGTCGTCGGTCGTCATGGCCAGCGCGTTCATGTCAGCGATGTCGTTGATGCCACGATGATAGGGACCGCCGACAAACCGATAGCCCGTACGATAGGCAAGCTCCGGTGGATAGTTGATCGATTCCGTGACGATGATCGGCGTCTTTCGTTCTGCGCCGATGGGTTCGGGCGTCATGATACCGGGATGCGCCGCGTTGAGCCAGTCGGCAACGGATTTCGGATTGCAGGCGGCCGCGGCCAGCGATTTCGGCGCTTCGCTGTCTGACATGAGCGGCCAGATCTGACCGCCGATGACGACGACGAAACAGGCGAAGAGGCGTGTCACCGTGCGGGTGACCGGCATGCCGCGTTCCGAAAGGTTGCACAGCAGACCGAACAATCCGCAGCCCAATACTGCGCCATAGGCACAGAGGAAGACGGCGAGGCGCTGATGTTGGAGGGCTCCCAATAAGGCCGTCAGGTAGGAAAGGGAGAGCAGGACCGCGACAGGAAAGAGCTTCTGCCGGCGCCAAGCCCACAGACAGTAGGGAACCACAGGCAAAGCCGCCAGGGAATTGCCGATCATGCCGAAGAACTGGTCCGAACTGGCCTTGTCGACCGGCCAGATCGGCGACATTTCCTTGATGTCGTTCAGGAATACGGCCGCTTCCTGATTGGTGATGTTGCCGAGCGGGCCGAGATAGAAACCGGGGAAGGCAAAGGCAAGTGCTGCCGCGGAAGCCGATGCGACAAAGGCGGCCGCTAAGAAGCGCGGCATCGGCGGCCAGGGCATCTTCTCGGCCAGCCAGAAATCGAGGGCCGCCGCTGCTGCCAAAGCGAGGTGCAGAAGCGAAACCTTGTCGTATTCGGCATGGAGCCATTGCGCCGGCGGTTGCTCCAGCGTGATGGCAAGGAGCAGGATCACGGCGAGGCCCGTGCTGAAGCGGCGACCCTGACGCGCCCAGGCTTGGGGTGCTTCCTTTGCGTGGAGCCATAGCAGGCCGAACGCGATGAGGGCAGGGGCCACGCCGATCAGCGCTTCGGGGCTGATCCATACGCCGATACCGGCCCAAGCGCCCGCTTTGAAGGCACTGCGGGCATTTGCAGATTCCAGAGCCGCGCGGATGGCCTGGCCAACCGACAGGATGGTGAGGAGCAGACCGAGGCTGTGATGATCCGGCCGTGCCGGCAGGCAATAGGTAATGGCAGCGCCGTTGAGCAGGACCATCAACGCTGCCACGCGCCAGGCGCCATGCTGCGGCCATAGGGGTCGCGCCGCCATGGCCGCGGCGATGGCGGCGGCGAAGTGCAGTGCGGGCGATATGATGACGCCCGACCAGTAAATCGCCCGGTCCATGCCCATGCCAAACAAATGCAGAAGCATTGCCGGCAGCAGAATGAGAATATCGAGTGGGCGCGTCCAATGTAATGAAAGCTTGCCGGGCGCGCCCAGGCTCGAGGTCAGATGCTGGTACCAGTCGCCGCTCTGCCAAAGCTCCTGCACGCGGATGAGGCGCATATAGGCGTCGGTGTCTTGCAGGCCACCAGTGGCGACAACACCCATCTGCTGCGCCAGAGAAAAATGGAGTGCGGCGGTCGCCAGTGCGAGGACGGCGACGTCTGTATAGTGGCGCCAGCTTCTGGTGCTGTTGATCATGGCAAATTGAAATCAGGAGAGAGGTGCCACATTCCGACGGTTAATCCTTAACAAAGTATTGCTGACATGTGGAGCCGGGATTGAATGCGGCGAAAACGCGGATAACACGCCTACTCTTCACACGATGATGTGAAGGCCTTGTGTTCGAATGACTTGCGAAGTGTTGAGTCGCGTTGGAAGATGGTCACCAGTGTCCGCGGGTCTGCAAACTGTCGTGAGGCACCAAGAAAAGAGTTTCCTATGGCGACGCTCAAGTCGCGATCTAGGTTGCAACGTACTCAAAGTGTTGGAGATGAACTCATGATTAAATTGCGCAAGCTACTCAAGTCGGAATCCGGCGCCACCGCCATCGAATACGGTCTCATTGCGGCTTTCGTCGCTCTGGCGATCTTCGTTGGTGCGCAGATGGCCGGTAACGGCCTCAACAAGATGTTCACGGTTATCGGCACGAAGATGTCGAGCGCCGCGAGCACTGCCCAGACCCAGAACAGCAACTAAGCCACGCTTCGCTTAGTCTGATCGGTTGTAGCGCGCCGGCCCCTCTGGAGCCGGCGCGCTCTTCATTTAAACTTCCTGCAGCACAATTCATCCTGGTCGGCTCCTCGCCGCCAAAATCGCCGTGGGTTCACTTGCTCGATCTCAGCATCATCACCTGCGAAATCATTCTTCTCGGCCTTTTGATTGCCGGGGCGGTGCTGGATGTCGTCCAGTTTCGCCTGCCAAACTGGCTCACCATATCGACGGCAATCGTCGCACTTCCCTGGATGCTGCTTTCGCTGCCGCTCTGGCCCGGTGGCGCGTTGCACCTCCTGGCGGGGGGCGCTACGGCGCTCGGCTGTACCTTGGCCTTTCGCTTCAATCTCCTGGGTGGCGGCGACGTCAAATGGCTGGGCGCCTTGGCCTTGTGGGTCGGGTTTGGCCTCGATCTTGTGCGCTTCCTGATGCTGACGACTTTTTTCGGCGGATTTCTCGGTTTGTTCGTGCTGCTGGTTGCCCGCATCTGGCCTGCCTACGGCATGCGGGATGGCAAGCGCCACCTCCCCTATGGGGTCGCTATCGCGTTGGCGGGACTCGATTTCTGGTTTCGCCGCGGACATCTGGGTCAGCAACTGATTGCCCTTGCTGGTCTTTGACAGCGTCGTTAACCATTTTGGCAGCACCCCTTATCCGGCGATGTAGCAGCCTCCTGTTAAATCTTCAGAAAGCGCTGCAACATTTTGACTCAAAGAGCTGAATCCCGACTCACCGGGGAAAATTTTCGGGCAAAACGACTGGCTTCTTAACCAAAAATTGGTAATAATGGTTTACGGGGATCATGCGTGGCGAAATGAATCGCTCGCATGAAGAGTTCTGGCGCCGCAACGCGTTTGCGGGTCGGGAAAGAGGGGCCAAATGCGGCCGATAGTGATCGTTCTAATCGTGGTGGCGCTTGGAGCGGCTGTTCTGACGGCCTTTCTGGCGACCCGATTTTTGGCCTCGGTCCAGCAGCAACCCGTGCAGGTGGCCCAGGAGGCCGCGATTGCCGGAGTGGAAGAGGTGCTGGTCGCAGCCCGCGACGTCGCGCCGGGCGAAGTCCTGGTCGACACCGACTTCCGTTGGGAAAAATGGCCCAAGGGTGCGATCGATCCTCGCTTCATCCTCAAGAGCGGTGCCGGAGAGGACCCTTTGGCGGACTATCGCGGCATGATGGCCCGTCGCGCGATCATGATCGGAGAGCCCATCGCTGCCGGCGCTATCATCAAGCAAGGCGATGCCGGCGTCACGTCCGCCGTCCTGTCGCCGGGCATGCGCTCGGTTACCATCGACGTATCCCCGCGTTCTGGAGCGGCCGGACTGATTCTACCCAACGATCATGTTGATGTTTTCATGGTCAGCAACGTGCGCGACGCTGCAGGGGTTCCTGAAGATGTGGGGCGCGACCTGCTGAGCCAAGTCGCTGTCGAAGCGATCATGCGTGATATCAAGGTCATTGCGGTCAACCAGAGCCTGGCGCGCCCCGAGGGCGGCGGCCCCGGCATTAACGCCCAGACCGTGACGATGGAAGTGACGTCGGAGCAGGCTCAGAAAATTCTGGTGGCGTCGCAAATGGGTCAATTGGTTCTGGCTCTGCGCAGCTGGGCCAGGAACGACGAGGCCGCCGCGGCCGATGCCAAGGCGCCGATCTTCGTAACCGACCGCAGCACCAGCAAGGTTCTCGACGACCTGATGCGCGGTGGTCTCGAAGGCGACATGTTCGAAATGCCGGTGGCCGAGGAACCGTCGACGCCGGCGGTGAAGGCGATAGCGCAAACAATCAGAATCAATCGCGGCGGTGCCGTAACTGTGGAGAGCCTTGGCCAGTGACGGCAAGGCAGTGATGATCGGGCGAAAATGAAACAGGGATGTTCGTTACGGTCCATGGCCGCGAGGCTTCCGCTCGCCGGGGTGGCTCTTTGCATTCTGCTGGGCTGTGCCGGAGTGGCGACTGCCCAAGATCAAACCCTGCCCGCGGCGCCGCAGCTTACCGGCGCGCAAAACTCGGCGCCGGCCGTCGCACCTGCTGACAAACGCATTGAGCTCTCTGTCAACAACACGCGCGAGATGACGCTGTCGCAGCCTGTGCGCGATATCATCGTCGGCAATCCGGATATCGCCGATGTCATCATCCGGTCCCCGACGCGGCTGTTCATTGCCGGCAAGTCTGTCGGCTCGACCAATCTGTTCCTGCTCGATGCGGCCGGCAAGATGATCGACAATTTCCAGATTTCGATCCACCCGGATGCCGAGGCAGCGCAATCGGCCATTCTGGCCGCGATGCCGACGGAAAGAATAACGGTATCGGGGGCTGGTGACTCGCTCGTGCTGAACGGTACAGCCAGTTCAGACCTGAATTCGCGCCAGGCAACTAGCATAGCTCGTCGCTTTGTGGTGAGCGACCAGCAGGTCATCAACATGATGCGCCTGGGGGCCGAGCAGCAGGTCCTCATCAAGGTGTCCGTGGCCGAAGTGCAGAAGTCGGCACTGAAGGAACTGGGCCTTGAAAACCTGATCAGCCCGACCACCGTTGGCGATCTTGTGGTTTCCGGCGTGACGGGTGGTGCCTCGGCAATCATCGGCGGCGGGTTGACGCCATTGGTCACGGCAAGTGCGCTCACCGCGGCCCCCGCTGGCGCCCTTTTCATCGATGGGCCCGGCGCGATCGACTCAACAGTGCGAATTCTCGAGCAGCACGGCCTTGCCAACAAGTTGGCGGAACCGAATCTGGTCGCCGTTTCGGGCGAGTACGCAACAATGCTGGCCGGTGGTGAAGTCCCCATTCCGACAGCGACCGATGATGGTGTCATCACCGTCACCTTCAAACCGTTCGGTGTTTCCCTTACCTTCCTGCCGATCGTGCTGGACCGCGGCCGCATCAGCTTGAAGATTGCGACCGAAGTCAGTGCCGCCAACTTTACCGATTCCGTCGCTATTGGCGATATCGTCCTGCCCAGCTTCATTACCCGTCGCGCGACTTCGACCGTGGAACTGCCGAGTGGCGGCAGCATCATGATGGCGGGTCTGCTCAACAATGAAATCACCGACGCGCTGCGCGGTGTCCCTGGCCTGATGAACATCCCGATCCTCGGCACGCTCTTCCGCTCGACGTCATTCCAGCAGCGCGAGTCTGAACTGGTCATTGTGGCGCGGGCATTTCTCGTGCAGCCGACGGATCCCAACGTGCTGTCATTGCCTACCGATGGATTCGCGCCGGCGGGCGATCTCGATATGTATCTGCTCGGCCGTCTCCAGAACATCTATACCAATCGTCATGGTGCCGCCAAGGAACAGGTTCCGCAGTTGCAAGGCCCCATCGGCTACATAATCCGTTAGGAAAGGGCTGTCCTATGACATGCCGTCTCGTCGCTGCTATTCTAAGTCTGGGCTTTGCAGGTGCAGCGCTCGCTGCTTGCGAAGCGAACATGCCGGACTATGAGTATGGCCTACAGCATCCCGTCAAAGTCGAGACGCGGACGGCGCTCCTGATCCTCGAGCCCGGACCAGGTGGGCAGGTAAACGCTGCCGACATGCCGGCGATCGGGGAGTTCTCTCGGGATTTTGTCAACAAGGCGGCAGGCGGCATTACGATCAAGGTGGGAGCAGCATCGCCGGCGGACCCGTTGGCGCAGGCCTTCGCGAACGACGTGACGCAGATTCTCACCTCACGCGGCATCCCGACCGAAGCGATCCAGCTTTCCTATGCGACCGATCCGGAAACGGCCAAGTATGGCCGCGCCGTCATGGAGTTCCCGATCTATGTCGCCCTGGCGGACGAATGCGGCACCTGGAAGGATCGCGTCGAATTCACTCCGGTCAACGAGAACACCTACAATTACGGTTGTTCCGTGCAGCGCAACATTGCGGCCATGATCGTCAATCCGCGAGACTTGGTTGATGCCGCGGAACCGAGCGGTCGCCTTGCGGCCCGTGCCGACAATGTGGTTGGCAAATACATCATCGGCGCGAGAATCGGTGCTGGGCCAGGTGAAAATCCGGCGGTTGTGCCACTAACCACCGGAGCTCAGTAAGTGATTCATCGCTTTAGCATCGAGGCGTTTCCGCAATCGAAAGATACTGAGGCGGCATTGGCGGCGCTCACCGGCGAACGCGAATTCGCTAAGACCAAGATGACCGTCCATTTCGGCGGCATGCCGCGGGCGGCGAAGCACTATGTCGACAATCCGAGCCCGCAATTCATCATCGTCGAGGAGAACGGCACCTCGGACGATATCCGCAAAGGTCTCGAAGCCCTGGCGGAAGTTGTCGAGCCGGGCCGCAAGGTCATCGTCATCGGGACCGTGAACGATGTGCAGGCCTATCGCCAATTGATCAATCAGGGCGTCAGCGAATATCTGGTTGGGCCGGTCACCACGGCAGACATTGCGGCAGCCATATCCAGCTGCGTCAAGGATGCAGGTGCTGGGCCGAAGGGGCGCGTTATTTCCTTCATCGGCAGCAGGGGCGGGGTGGGGAGTTCGACGCTTGCTGTCAATACGGGCTGGACTTTGGCCAATGCGACGCAGGAAGAAGTCATCGGCATCGACCTCGATTTTAATTTCGGCACCATGGCGCTGGCACTCAATTTGGATCCGAAGCAGGCCGTCCACGAGGCGCTGACCGACGCAGAGCGTATCGATCCTGTCCTGGTCGAGCGTTTCATGACCGAGCATGGTTCGCACTTTTCAGTACTTTCGACCACCGGTTCCCTCAAGGACACGGCCGAGCCCTCGGTCGAGGCCATCGAGCGGCTTATCGATATCTGCCGGACAATGGCGCAATATGTGATCGTTGATCTGCCCCGCCATTGGAGTGTCTGGTTGAGCGGCGTCCTGCTCCTGTCGGACGAGATCGTGGTCACCGCCAACCCCGATCTCGCCAATCTGCGCGACGCCAAGATGCTGTTCGATTGGCTGAAAGGGCACCGCGGCAGCGCCGTCAATCGCCTGATCCTGAACAAGGCCGATGTCGCCAAGAGGAACCAATTGTCGGCCAAGGACTTCCAGGATACGCTGGGTCTCGCGCCGAGCCTGACCGTCGGCTTCGACCCGACGCTGTTCGCGCAACTGGCGAACAACGGCCAGATGGTCGGGGAGGGTGCCAAGTCGCACCGGTTGAACGAGCAATTGCGTCAACTGGCGCAGCAGCTTGGCGGGCGCAAGGGTGGTACCGTGCGCCCAAGCTCGACGCCGAAGCTCTTGAACTGGCTGAAGCGGCCGGCAAAAACCAAGTGACCCCGCGGTATTTCTGGATTTAACCTTCGAGCCGGGAAGCTGGCATGTTCGGCAAGCGCAATACGCCTATCGGAGCATCGAGCGATAAGTCATCGCCACGGACCGATCTTGCCGAAAAGCCGGCGGCACTCCCGGTTGCCACGACGACCGCGGCCGCCGGTGCAGTCAACATGGCGCCCGTCACGCGTTCGGCCGAGATGGACAACCGGCTGAGCGAGGTCAAGGTCAGTGTCTTCAACGACCTGATGGCGACAGTCGATCTGGGTGAATTCGCCAAACTCGACCATAAATCGGTGCGCGAGGCGATCAGCGAGATCGTCGGCGAAATCATCAACATGCGCAATCTGATGTTGTCGGCGATAGAGCAGCAGACGCTCATCACCGACATCTGCAACGATATCCTGGGGCTGGGCCCGCTGGAGCCGTTGCTGGCGCGCGACGATATCGCCGATATCATGGTGAACGGCTACGACAAGGTCTATATCGAGACCAATGGCATCATCCAGCTGACCGACGTCAAATTCCGCGACAACCAGCAGCTGATGAATATCTGCCAACGCATCGTCCAGGCTGTCGGCCGGCGCGTCGACGAATCCAGCCCGATCTGCGACGCGCGCCTGCAGGACGGGTCGCGCGTCAACGTCATTGCACCGCCACTGGCCATCGACGGTCCCGCACTGACCATTCGTAAATTCAAACGCGATCGCCTCACCCTCGACAAGCTGGTCAAGTTTGGCACCATCACACCAGCCGGTGGCCGACTGCTCGAAATCATCGGGCATTGTCGCCTCAACGTTATCATTTCCGGTGGTACCGGCTCCGGCAAGACGACGTTGCTGAACTGTTTGACGAACTATATCGACCGCAACGAACGCGTGATCACCTGTGAGGACGCCGCCGAGTTGCAGCTGCAGCAGCCGCATGTCGTGCGCCTCGAAACGCGACCGCCCAATTTGGAGGGTGTCGGACAGGTCACCATGCGCGATCTCGTACGCAACTGCCTGCGTATGCGCCCCGAGCGCATCATCGTGGGCGAAGTCCGTGGACCCGAGGCATTCGATCTGTTGCAGGCCATGAATACCGGCCATGACGGGTCGATGGGTACCATCCACGCCAACAACCCGCGAGAATGCATCTCCCGTATTGAGAACATGATCGCGATGGGTGGCTATACGCTGCCGGCAAAGACGGTGCGGGAACAGATCGCCGGTGCCGTCAATGTCATCGTGCAGGCGTCGCGCCTGCGCGACGGTTCGCGCAAGATTACCCATGTCAGCGAGGTCGTCGGCATGGAAGGCGACGTGGTGACGTTGCAGGACCTCTTTATCTACGAGATCCAGGGCGAGGACGCGCAAGGGCGCATCGTCGGGCGGCACCGCTCGACCGGGTTGCGCCCCGCCTTCTATGAGCGGGTACGCTATTTCGGCAAGGAGCGCGAATTGGCGGACGTCATGGAGGAAAGCAGTGTCTAGCCAAATTGCTGGCATGATGCCGCAGATCATCCTGCTCGCCTTGACTGCCGGCATCGCAGTAACCCTGATCGTCGTCGCCGTCGTTGCCGTCCTGGGGGCGCCTCGTGCGCGCATGAAGAAGCGCATTGCCGCAGTGGTCGGAACGGGCGCGCATTTGGCTGGTGAGAGCAAGAGCGGCGGCAAGGACGGCCAATTGGCCGGGCGCAAGAAGCAGGTGGCGGCCAAGCTCAAGGAAGCCGAGGAACTGAGCCAGAAGCGCCGGGGTGCGCGTATGCGCGAGGTGCTCGTGCATGCCGGTCTCAAGATGTCGCCGCAACGCTTCATGCTGTTGTCGGCGGCGTGCGGATTGACCTTTGCCTTTCTCACCTGGGCGTTTGGCGCACCGCCGATCCTCTGCCTGGTGGCGTTGCCGATCGGCCTTTTCGGTGTGCCAAAGCTGGTGCTGAATTTTCTCATCAAGCGCCGCAAACACAAGTTCACGGCTTATTTTGCCGATGCCATCGACATCATCGTGCGCGGTGTGCGGTCCGGCCTCACCGTTGGCGAATGTCTCAACATCGTGGCGCGAGAAATGCCTGTGCCAATCGGCCCGGAGTTCACTCTGGTGAACGAAGGCATCAAGCTCGGCATGACCATGGGCGAGGTGCTGCAACGCATGTCGGACCGGGTACCGACGCCGGAAGTCAGGTTTTTCACGATCGTTCTCATCACGCAGCAGACCACCGGCGGCAATCTTGCCGAAACGCTGGCCAAATTGTCGGACGTGCTACGCTCACGTAAGCGCATGCGTGACAAGGTGACGGCGATGTCCAGTGAGGCCAAGGCATCGGCCGCGATCATCGGCTCGCTGCCCTTCATTCTCAGTGGCGCATTGGCGGTGCTGCAGCCGCACATCATCAGCCTGCTTTTCACGACCTCGACCGGCAATCTTTGGATCGGCATTGGCATCGTCATGATGATCATCGGCTCGCTGGTGATGCGTCAGATGATCCATTTCGATATCTGAGGCAGCCATGCAAGAGATCGAATGGGGCGTCAATCTTCCTTCTCTGATTATCCTCATTTCATTCGTCGCCGCTTTTGCTTCGGTAATGGCGGTCGCGCTGCCCTTCATCACGCGTGACAGCTTTGCAGACCGACTGAAGACTGTGGCCGCCAAGCGCGAGGAACTGCGCGCCAAGCAGCAGGAGCAGTTCCAGCAGCGCAAACGCCTGATGCCGGCGCGCCACGAGGGCGCGATGCGGGCCATCATCAATCTGTTCAAGATGGAAAACCTGCTCCAGGCCAAGGATCTGCGGGTCAAGCTCCAGCAGGCGGGCTGGCGGCATCCATCGACACCGGTGCGGTTTATCTTCGCCCGCATCGCCGGACCGATCATCCTGTTGGTCGGCGGCTATATCTACGTGTCGTTCGCGCTGCCCAACAAGTCCACAGAACTGCACATGGCCATCGCCATCGCTGCGGCGGCCTTCGGATACTTCTTTCCCAATCTGTGGCTGCGCAATGCCATACAAAAGCGCCAAGCTGCCTTGCGCCGCGCCTTTCCCGATACGCTCGATCTGATGGTCATCTGTGTCGAGGCCGGCATGTCAATCGAAGCCGCCTTTCAGAAGGTGACTGAGGAAATGGCGGAATCGGCACCCGAACTGGCTGAAGAAATCGGGATCACGGCGGCGGAGCTAGCCTTCCTCGGCGATCGCCGGCAGGCATTTGAAAATCTTGCCGTCCGCACGGGCATGCGCAATTTCAAGTCCCTGTCGACGACGTTGGTTCAGGCGGAGAAGTACGGCACGCCGATCGCCGTCGGCCTGCGGACGATCGCGCAGGAGAACCGTGAAGAGCGCATGATGGCGGCAGAAAAGAAGGCGGCTGCACTGCCGGCGAAACTGACCGTGCCGATGATCATGTTCTTTCTGCCGGTGTTGTTCATCGTCATCATCGTGCCGATCGTCATCAAAGTGACGTCGACCTTCAAATAGCGGCGACAAGCCCAGACCGGACGCTCAGTTGCCGCTTGCCAGGTAACGATAATATTCAGTGTTCTGATCAGCGAGTTCCCGCGGCAGGTCCTTGCGGGCGAGGCGCTCCGCTCCAGCGCTATCGCCGCGCAGCGCCAGCATCAAAGCGAGATTCTGCCATACCTGCGGCGATGCGCTGGCCTGATCGACCGCCTGGCCGAGTGTTTGAATGGCGCCGTCGAGGTCGCCGGACTGTGCCTGTGAAAGGGCGAGGTTGTTGAGAATTTCAGGGTTTCGCGGCGACAGCAGCAGGGCCTGCGTATAGGCCTCCCGTGCGTGCGGATAGTCGCCTTCATAGTCGAAGGCGACGCCCAATGCCGAAAACGTGTCCCAGGTAGCGTCCGGCAGTGCTGCTGCTTCCTGCAATATGGGAATGCCGAGGTTCATCTTGTCGCCCGAGACATAGGACTTCCCCAACTCGGTCAGCAGCCGGCTTGTACGACCGTATTTCGCAATGAGCTGGTTGAGGATATCGATATCTTGCGGCGTACTGCCGGCGAAGCGCAGATTGCGCACCAGAGCGACTGCCAGATCGAGGTTTTCCGGATCGCGGGTCAGCAGGGACTGATAGTGCTGCGCAGCCTCAAGGTAGTTGTTCTGTGCCTCGGCCTGAAGGGCTGCAAGCTTGATCTGCGGGTCCAGTTCCGAGGGTTTGGAGGTGGCCTTTGTGCCATCGGCATTCTCCGCCGTCGCTTTGGCGCCCTCCGGCAACGCACCGCAGGCCGCGAGGCTGCTCAGTATCCCGGCTGTGGCGAGAAGTCTGGCCAAGCGGTGGCCCCGCTCCCCAAGGATAGGCAAGGTTGGCATCATGACCTCTCTCCGTGACCTCTTCGCTCTCAAGCAGTTTCGCACAAATCCAAGCTAAATCCTACTATTACATAGGAAATTTAATTGAGCATTAAGACGATTGGCAGTAGGATGCAATCTTGATCAGCGCCTGTCCGGACATTGATTGGGGATTTTCATGCGTGCGATCGCATTGGCCACATTCGCCGCTTTGACGTTGGCATCGCTTGGCGCGCCGGTAACGACCGCGAATGCCAACGACGTCGTCCAGGTGACCTGGCGTAAGGCCCAGATCATGTCCTTCGGCTCCGGTGTCAGCAGCATCGTCATCGGCGATCCCAGCGTGATCGATGTCACCCTGGAAGGGTCTGGGCAGATCGTGGTCTTCGGCAAAGTTCCCGGCGAGACGAACATGCTGATCCTTGGGGCGGACAACTCGGTCCTGTTCGACGCGGCCGTGGTCGTGATGCCGGAAGATAATCGCCAGGTGTCGATCATCAATGCCGGCGCCGGCACCATCAGTGAGCGCAGTTGGACCTGCCTGACCCGGTGCGTCCAAGTGCTTGGGCCGGGTGGCACCAGCTATTCCTCGGTGACTCCGGTTGGGGGCGGCAGCAGTGGCGCGCCGGCTGCTGGAGGCGGCGGGAATGGCGAGGCCGCCGCGGCAGCAGGGCAGACGGCGCAAGGTGTTGCCGATGCCAATCGGGGCACGGCACAGGGTGCGTCCGGCATTGCCGGGCAGTCGGGTACGATTATCGCGCCCTATTGAGGGCCGTGGCCAGATCCAGATTCAGCCTAGGCGGACCGATCAGGTTCAGTTCGGGCAAGTGAGATGCTGCGCGCTGGCGCGCAGCAAAGGTGGAATTGCGTGAAGCGAGAGGAAGCAATGATGCGTCGATCATTTGATCTATCAAGCATCGCATCAAGCAAATCGACATTGCGTCGCTTGGCCGGCGATCAACGCGGCTCGGTCGCGGTTTGGGTCGGCGTTGCACTGACCATCTTCATCGGTTGTGCCGGCATGGCTGTCGATACTGCCCGCGGCTATATGCTCAAATCTCGCCTTTCGCAGGCGCTCGATGCCGCAGCCTTGGCCGGCGCAAAGTCTCTCGGCACCGACAATGTCGAAGCCGATATCACCATGTTCTTCAATTCCAACTTTCCGGCGGCTGAACTCGATGCTGTTCTCGATGGGCCGCACATCGTACAGAATTCGGATACCAATACCGTCAGCGTCACTGCCAATGCGACCATCGATTCGACCTTGATGACGGTGCTTGGCTTCAAGACCATAACGGTGGGCGCCGCTGCAACCGCCGTGCGTGGCCTGAACGGCCTTGATGTCGTGATCTCCATCGATATGTCCAGCTCGATGTGCATGCCCTGTACAAAGATCGAGGCTGCCGAAACGGCCGCCAAGACCTTGATTGAGACGCTTTATGCGGATCCGAATCCCAAATCGGTCGTTCTCAACGGCATCGATTACTCGCTGCTCAACATCGGCATGGTGCCGTGGAGCGCCAAGGTGAATGTTCGCTACAACGCGGCGATCAACACCGCTACCTACAATCCGGCATTGAACCAGAAGCTGATGATCAGCCCGCCCTTCATTCATCCGCGCACGAATCTCCCGCAGGATCATGTCTGGCTGACGAACGTCTCCAGCGTCCGCTTTCTGGATCCGCCGCCGGCCGGATGGACGGGCGGCGTCTACGCTCGATACATCGACGACTATCGCGCCGCCCAGGGTTCTACGCCGGCCGTGCCGAACAATGAAGCCAACGATGGCGACTTGAAGCTTGGTTATGGCAAGTTTGGCGGCAAGGACTGGCTGGCCTTCGAGGCGATCCCGCCGCTTGAGGGAGAACCGGTCGGCGGCAATTGGTCCAGCAGTGAAGGTGCTTTCTGGGACGGCAAGAGCAAAAATTGCTACCAAGCCTATTGGAACGATCCGGCGACAGACCCGACACCGCCAACCTCGGTCGGCCCGGCTCCGTCTTACTGGGTGCAGGCCAACCCCGATCAGGGCAACGCCACCAGCAATGAATGCACCAAGCTGATTACCCACGGAATCTTGCCGCTGCAAGGGGTGCGCGACGTCGCCAGCAAGCAATTGGTTCTCAATGCGATTGACGGGCTTTATGCGTCGGGCTCAAAGCCGGACGGCAACACGAATGCGCCGCAGGGCCTCTATTGGGCTTGGGAAGTCCTGATGTCCGGCGAACCGTTCAATGAGGCGAAGGCGTCGGTGCCATTTACCCGGACTCAGGCGATCGTCTTCCTGACGGACGGCGAGATCACCGGCGAAAATGGTGACGCCTATAAGGGAGTCTTCGGCCCAGGTACCGGCGCAGGCACGACCAGCAAGCATGGGAAGATCAGCGGCACGCAGAACAACAATCTCAACAATCGCCTGAAGCAACTGGCGGCGAACATCAAGGGCGTCGATCCGGCCAAGGGCGTGAAGATCTATGTCGTGCAGTATGACGAGCCGAGCACGTCCCTGAAGGCATTGCTCCAATCTGTCGCGACGGAGCCCAATGCGCCCTATTATTATCAGGCCACTGACGCCGCTGCGCTGCAGACGGCATTCAAGAAAATTGCGGCCAGCCTGTCGGTCCTGCGCCTCGCCAAGTGAAGGCGAGGCACGGGCGGCACGAAAAGCGGAGGTTCAAGCCTCCACTTTTGCTTTACTCGGAATGAACCAGATCGACGCGTCGTGTTTGCCGGGGCATCGCCCTGGCCGATGCCTCAATCGGGCACGTCGGTGAGGTTGGTGAAGCGTGGCCGCGTGAACGAACGGGTATAGAGGGCGCGCTCCTGGTAGATCATCGACCCGAACAAGGGTTCGTAGTTGAAGATGATCTCTGCAGCGATGATGTTTTCGCCTTCGCGCACGACTAGGCCGCCGGGCAGCGTCGGAGCATTTCCCTCGGTGCCGATCTGGCTGTTGCCGGGGAATGGCCCCGGACTGGCTATCTGCCAGACGATCTTCTCGCTATCACCTGTCGGATTGGCGATGGAGGAGATGATGACGCGGCCCTGGGTCGCAAAATCGTAGGGCTCCATCAGGCCATTTGCTGCTTCGAACAGATCGTCGATCTTAGCCTTCTCGTGGCCGAGGGCCGGGTCGATCTGGGCGACAAGATCCGCCATCGAAGCCGACGCCCGTTCCATCTTCTGACCGATCAGCAGGTAGCGGGGCACCTCGAAGGTACCCAGGAACAATGTCGAGAAGAAGAACAGGAACAAAGCCATTTCGACCGCCATCGAGCCGCGGTCGCATTTGCCGCGCTGGCTGACATCATGCGTCTTCCGGGGCGTCGGCATGATCACTCCTGATAAAGGTTCGGTTCGTTGCGCACCACAATCGTCGCGCGCAAGGGGAGCGTGCCGTTGGGCGCCATGAGGGGGCCGACGAACGGCGTCATTACGTGCCAGGGAACCTCGACGCTGTAGGAAACGACCTCGCCGCCCATGCCGGCACCATCCTGGCCGATATCTTCGTCCCACGACCCGTCACCATCGAGATCTGTAAAGGTCTCGAAGCAGCCGGTGCTGGGATCGTCATATTTGCCGTTGTAGCAAGGATTCGGATCGTCCGGGTCGCCGGGGGCGCTGTCGACAAAGGGTTCCGGCTGGCCGACACCGGAAAAGCTCGGATAGGTCTTCACGGTGAAGGTTGCTTCAGACATATCGACCAGATCGATCGTATGATCTTCGAGGATCGCCCGGATCTTTTCGATGCGTGTCGCGTCATTGGGGCTCTGGCCGGTGATGCCATAGCGCGAGGCCTCCTTGAGGCCGCCTTCGAGTGTCGTAAGGGTCGCCATCATCAGGCCGATCTCGATGGCGCCGAAAGTCATCAGCAGCAGGATGGGCATCACCAGCGCAAATTCAACAATGGCGACGCCGCTATCGTCAAATGGACGACGACCGCGCAGGAGCCGGCGAATAGATTCAATTTGTCTCATTTTGCGTGCAGTCGTCCCACTGTCGAGGGAGCCGAGCTCCAGTCGAAATGCCAATGGCGAACAGCCTATCTCAAGCGCATTTCCAACGTCTTAAAGAGGATAGGCGTTCAGCAGAGGAAGTCCAGGGGAGGCGCGAGAAGAATGGGGCTGCCTGCACGATAGTGTAAGAAAAGTGGCGGTACCTTCGCGCTTATTGGCGTGCTTTTTCGACCCAGCCGCCTTCTTCGTCCTGCTGATAGTAAACCAGCTGTTGCTGGGCTGCTTTGTAGTCGCGCCAACTTGCGCGCGCCGCCGCAACGGCTTCCTCGTCCTGACCACTGAAAAGTGCGCAAACGAGGTCAAAGCCCTGCGCTGCAAGATCGGCTGCTGCCGGCGCCGGAGCACCGTCACAGAGCAACAACAGCTTGGCATGATTTGGATTTTCGTAGGCCGCCGTCAGGTAGATCGGCTGATCCGCAGCATTACCGTCACGTGCCGAGCCATGGGGCAGGAAACTCGCCGGATCAAAGGTCCACAGATGCGCATTGAGTGCTTCGACCCGCTCGGCGGAGCCGACCATGACAACGGCGCGGTCCTGCCGGTCGATGATGCGGCGGAGGAGGCGTATCAAGGCCTCCTCCAACCGCGATCGCGTCAAGTGATAGAAGCGGATTTCCGCCATGGGCCGGGCTATTTGTCTTCGTACTCCCGCGCCACCAGCTGCTCGAGCAGTCGGACACCGAAGGCCGTGGCGCCCTTGGGCGTCGTCGGCCTGTCCTTCTCGCTCCAGGTCACGCCGGCGATATCGAGATGTGCCCAGGGCGTGCCCTTATGGATGAAGCGCTGCAGGAACTGCGCAGCCGTGATCGAGCCGCCATAGCGGCCGCCGATATTTTTCATATCGGCTGCCGGGGAATCGATCAGCCGGTCGTAGGCGGGGGCCAGCGGCATCCGCCACAGCAATTCTCCGGTCGACTTGCCGGCGGCGACCAGCTTGTCGGCAAGCTCGTCGTCATTGGCGAAGAGGCCGGCATGTTCCGTCCCGAGCGCCACCATGATCGCACCGGTGAGGGTGGCGAGATCGACAATCGCGCGCGGCTTGAAGTTTTCCTGCGCGTACCAGAGGGCATCGGCGAGGACCAGACGGCCTTCAGCATCCGTGTTGAGCACTTCGATGGTCTGGCCCGACATTGATGTCACGATGTCGCCCGGACGCTGTGCGGTGCCGGAGGGCATGTTCTCGACCAGGCCAATGACGCCGACGGCGTTCACCTTGGCCTTGCGCGCGGCGAGAGCACGCATCACGCCGATGACGACGCCGGAACCGCCCATATCCCACTTCATGTCTTCCATGCCGGCCGCCGGCTTGATCGAGATGCCGCCAGTGTCGAAGGTGACGCCCTTGCCGACGAAGCAGATCGGCTTCGCCTTGGAATCTGCGGCACCGTTCCACTGCATGGTGACGAGCTGGCTTTCCCGTTCCGAACCCTGGCCGACGCCGAGCAGGGCGCCCATGCCGAGTTTCTTCATCTCCTTTTCGCCCAGGACCTCGATCTTGACGCCCAGATCAGCCAGCTGGCTGGCTTCCTTGGCAAGAGTAGCCGGGTAGATGATGTTGGCCGGTTCGGAAACCAGATTGCGCGTGACGAAGACGGAATCGACGATCTTGTCGAGTGGATCGAAGGCTTTTTTGGCGGCATTGGGATCGCCAAGCGTGATGGTGAGCTTCTTCAGGGTCGGTTTGTGCTCCGGCTTCTCCTTGGTACGGTACTTGTCGAAGCGGTAGGAGCGAAGTCGGGCGCCGGCCGCGATCCGGGCGGCCATTTCGGCCTCGCTCAGATTGCCGCCGGGGAGGGCTTCCACGGCAACCGTCGCTTCGCGTTCGCCGGCCCCATTGAGGGCGGCCACCAGCCGACCGCCGATGGCTTCGAGCGCGGCGGCGTCAAGCTTGGCCGGGTTGCCGAGACCCGTCAAAATGAGGCGGGTCGCGTCCAGCCCCTGCGGGGCGAGCAGGATCAGCTGTTCATCATGGCCGCCCTTGAATCGGCTGGCATTGAGGGCGCGCGAGACGGCGCCCTTGGTGGCCTTTTCCGCTTGTGCCGCCGCATGGGTCAGCTTGCGACCTTCCATGACGCCGACGGCAAAGGCACCCTGACTGGGCACTTCCGGCTTGGCAAAGGTGACCTTCATCTTGATTTCTCCTGCTTTTTCGCAATTTTGTTCCAGGTCGCCGCTGGCGCATGAGGCTCGCGGTTGGTTCCGGGAATGGCCTGAATACGACACGCTGCCCGCCCGAAGCGGGTAGGGCACCAAGCGAGTCGACTGTCGATATGACGTCAAGCCTTAGCACAAAGGGATTTGCCTCGCCAATGCCGCTGCGTCATCCGTGGCATCAGCCAACCTACTGAAATCTGTGGACGAATGGTCGTGGCGTGCTACTTTAGCCCCTGATTTCCCGGCTAGCCAAAGCCGGTTGAAAAAATATGTATCAGGGCGGTTTGGGGGTAGTAGCTTTGGCGCGGTTTGATTTGTTGGGTTCAGCCTTCGGCGCTGCCCTCTATGGCCTGATTGTTGCCATGGGGACTGCAGGCGTCGCCAAAGCCGACGATACCGTTCATCTGGTCGCCGACGAGGTCGGCTATGACGAGGATTTCGGTGTCTATGTCGCCCGTGGCCATGTCGAAGCCCAGCGCGGCGACAAGATCATCATGGCTGACACCCTGACCTACAACGAGCGGACCAAGACCGTCACCGCCAACGGCAATGTCGCCATGCTGATGCCCAATGGCGACACGCTGTTCGGTAACTATGCCGACGTCAGCGATGACTTCAATGACGGTATCGTTCAGGGGTTCAAGGGGCTCTTCAAGGACAAGTCGCGGCTCGCCGCCCAGACTGCGCAGCGGGTTGATGGCAACAAATTGGTCCTCAAGAATGCGGTCTACACCCCCTGCCTGCCCTGCAGGACGGACCCGACCCGCCAGCCGGTCTGGCAGGTCAAGGCGCGCGACGTCGTTCAGGACGAGACTGAACAGACGATCACCTACCACAATGCCTGGATGGAAATGTGGGGGGTGCCGATCTTCTGGACGCCCTATTTCCAACATCCGGCGCCCGGTGTCGAACGCATGTCGGGCCTGTTGGAACCGCGCATTTCGGCATCCTCTGGGCGCGCCGGCTACCAATACGCCCAGCCCTACTTCATTACGCTGGGGCCGGACAAGGATCTGACGCTGACCCCGATCGTCCGGATCGGGGGTGATCCGGATCCAGCCGGTGCGGTGGGCGACGTCGAATATCGCCAGCGTCTGCGCAATGGCGCCTTCCGTCTCGAGGTTTCCGGAACGCAGGAAGACCGCTTCGGCAACGAGGACCGGTCGGTTGTGAAGAACAACGAATTCCGCGGCCATTTGGAGGCGGATGGCCTGTTTCAGATCAATCGTGACTGGCGCTGGGGGTTCAACAACAAGGTGGCGATGGATAAGTCCTATCTGCGCCAATATCACTTCGGATCGCCCGATTGGCTCGAAAACCAGCTCTGGGCCGAAGGGTTCTTCGGTCGCTCCTATTTCGATGCGCGCGCGATGGGCTTCCAGTCGACCGACAAGGATTTCGATTCCGACACCGCGCCGATGGTGCTGCCGTCGATCAACTACAATTTTGTCGGTGAGCCGGGCGACTATGGCGCCTATTGGGGTCTGAACGTCAATACGCGCAACATCGTGCGCGAAGAAGAGCGGGATTCGCTGCGCTTTTCAGTCAGCCCGAGCTGGACCCTGCCTTATACGAGTTCGATCGGCGATATCTATGAATTGAAGGTCTCGTTCCAGAGCGACCTCTACATCGTCGATGATGTCGACAGGAATTCCGATGACGTCACCGGCAAGAACGGTGACTTCGATGGCGTCGCCGGACGGTTCTTCCCCGAAGCCAGCCTGAAGTGGCGCTATCCTTTTGTCCATCCGGGCGAGAATCTGACACAGGTGTTCCAACCGATCGCCCAGCTGGTGCTGGCGCCGGATTGCTGCAATGTCGGCAAGATTCCCAATGACGACAGCCGGACCTTCGAATGGGATGATACCAAGGTGTTCGACCCCGATCGTTTCTCCGGGCTCGACCGCGTGGATTCCGGTTCGCGGTTCAATTACGGTTTTGAGTGGACCGGCTATCTGCCAGAAGGTGGTTATGCCGACGTCTTCCTAGGGCAGAGCCTGCGCTTCTGGAACGACGACCATGAAGTTCGCGATGGCAGCGGGATTGACGACGACCTTTCCGACCTGGTCGGACGTATCGCCCTGGTTCCGGCTGATTGGCTGGACTTGTCCTACCGTTTCCGCCTGGATCTCGATGAACTCGACATGAACCGGCAGGATCTTGGCATTTCCGCCGGACCGGAAGAATTCAGGGTAGATCTCCACTACATCCAGATTGAGGATGATGTGGATGGCGGCAAGGAACAGCAGGTGAGTGCCGGTGTTCGCGCCAAGCTTGGCGAATACTGGACCATCGGTACGAATGGCACCTATGACATTCACGACTCGGAATTGCTCTCGGTCGGCTCGTTGCTCGAATATCAGGACGAGTGCTTCGGCATGCAGCTCCAGGCATCGTATGCGCCAGAGAGCGACGATGAGGATACAAGCGGCGACTTTACCGCGATGTTGCAGTTCCGCTTCACCAACCTCGGCAATATCGGTTCGAATTTCTAGCAGCAGGCGGCGTCCGTCGCCGCGTGCTTGGGACAAGTGACTTCATGACGACCACATTGATCAGATTCCGTGCCTTCCTGCTGGGTGCCCTGTGCATTTGCGGCGCGCTTTCTTTGCCAACGTCACCAGCCTCGGCGCAGGACGCGCTTAAGATCGTTGCCGTGGTCAACGAGGACGTGATCACCGAGCTCGATTTGTTCATGCGCATGCGCCTGGCGATGGTCTCGGCCAAGCTGAATGACACGCCGGAGACGAGGCAACGCCTGTTGCCCACACTCCTGCGCACGATGATCGACGAAAGACTGAAGGTGCAGGAAGCCAAGCGTCAGAACATTCCGGTGGCGCCGACCGAAGTGCAGCAGCGCATCGACGGGCTTGCCAAACGCAATGGTATCTCGGCCGATCAATTTGCCGAGACATTGCAGCAGAATGGGATCTCTATCGACATCCTGGCTGACCAGATCAAGACCGAGCTGAGCTGGGCTCGGTTGGTGCAACGCCGCCTGCGCTCACAGGTCAAGATTACGGATGAAGAGATCGATCAGGCGTTGGCCGCGATGCAGGCGGCGCAAGGCCAGATCGAATATCGCATGTCGCAGATATTCCTGTCGTCCGGCAGCGGCGACGAGGCGAGCGTCCAGCAATCGGCGCAACGCCTTAAGGAACAACTCGCCCAGGGTGCCGATTTTGCGGCCTTGGCGACCGAATTCTCCCAGGACCAGGCCGCCATCCGCGGCGGCGATTGGGGCTGGGTGCGTCTCGACATGCTGGACCCGCCGGTAGCCCAGGTCGTGCAGACCTTGCCGCCCGGCGAGATCGGCGGCCCGGTGCGCGGCGCGGGTGGATATTATGTGTTCCAGGTGAAGGCCACGCGCGTGATCGATGCGCGCAACGTGGCGGCCGGCACTGTGGAAATGGAGCAGATTCTGTGGGCGTTGCCGATCAACGCTGCGGAATCCGAGGTCGACAAAGCGGTTTCGCAGGCAAATACCCTGATCCCGCGAGTCCAATCCTGCGCTGACATGAACAAGGTGGCAGCCGATGCCAAGCCCGGCGTGCATCGCAATCTGGGCAACGTGCTGGTGAACGATCTGCCGGTCGAAGTGCAGAGCTACGCACTCAATCAGCCGATCGGAGAGCCGAGCCCGCCCGTTAGAACAGATCGCGGCGTCGGCATCTATGTCGTCTGCAACCGCGGCGGCGGTGATGATGCCGCCTTGTCGCGGGTCAGCGTCGCCGACCGCCTGGGGCGTCAGCGCCTCGATACGTTGGCGCGCGGATATCTCTCGGACCTGCGGCGCGCTGCGGTGATCGATATCCGCCTATGACCGGCAGTGACCGGGAAGGGGATAGGCGTGATTCCAGCAGGACATTGCCCTTGCCGCCTTTGCGTGAGGTCATTGCCCGACATGGGCTGAGCGCCAACCGGGCCCTCGGACAGAATTTTCTCTTTGACCTCAACCTCACCGGGCGCATTGCGCGCGCGGCGGCGCCTTTGGACCAGGGCACTGTCATAGAAATCGGCCCAGGACCCGGCGGGTTGACGCGCGCCTTACTCGATCTTGGTGCCCGAGAGGTCATTGTCATTGAGCGTGATCGCCGCTTTCAGCCGGTTCTGGCGGAGATATCTGCTGCCTATCCTGGTCGTCTTCAGATCATCGATGGCGATGCGCTCAAGGTCGATGCCGCCAAGCTCGGCAGCGCGCCGCGGCGGATCGTTGCCAATCTTCCTTACAATGTGGCGACGCCCCTGCTCATGGCGTGGCTGGAAGCCGGAACAGCCTTTGCCAGCTTGACGCTGATGTTCCAGAAGGAAGTGGCCGATCGGCTGGTCGCCAAGCCGCGAACCAAAGATTACGGGCGTCTCAGCATCGCCGCGCAATGGCGTGCTGACGTAAAACGGCTCTTCGACATTCCACCGCGTGCCTTTACGCCGCCGCCTAAGGTGACCTCGACCGTGGTACAACTCATTCCACGATCCGAACCGCTCTATCCGGCAGATGCGGCAATGTTGGAGAAAGTGGCCGCCGCCGCCTTCGGCCAGCGCCGCAAGATGCTGCGCCAGTCGCTACGTCAAGTCTCGCCGCAGGCGGAAGAGGTCCTGCTGGCCACCGGTATCGCGCCCACCGCGCGCGGCGAGGAATTGTCGGTCGAGCAGTTCTGCGCGCTGGCGCGTGCTTTCAAGAAAAAGGGGCCGCCTATTGGCCCTCACGCAGGCCTTTGACGAAATCGGTCAGGCCGATCTGGCGCTGACGGCGCAGGCGCTCCGCACGCAGGATGGCGCGCACGTTCTCGACACTCGAATCGATATCATGATTGACGATGATATAGTCATATTCGGCCCAATGGCTCATTTCGTCGGAAGCCTTGCCCATGCGCTTGGCGACAACTTCTGCGCTGTCCTGGGCCCGGGTGTGAAGGCGCCGTTCCAGTTCGCGGGTTGACGGCGGCAGCACGAAGACGCTGACCAGATCTTCGCGCGCATTGTGGGCCAGCTGCTGCGTACCTTGCCAGTCGATGTCGAAGAGGATATCGCGGCCCTGGGCAATCTCCTTGGCGACCTGGGCCTTGGGTGTGCCGTAGTAATTGTCGAATACCTTGGCATATTCCAGGAATTCGCCGCGGTTGATCATCAGGTTGAATTCGGTCGCATCGACGAAATGATAGTCGGTGCCGGCGGTTTCGCCGGGCCGCTTGGCGCGGGTCGTCGCCGAGACCGAAAGGGCGATCTGCGGTTCAAGTTCTAGCAGGCGACGGGAAATGGTTGTCTTGCCGGCACCGGACGGTGACGACAGCACCAGCATCAAGCCACGACGGCGAATTTCAACGAAGCCTGAATTATTGGGTGCGGTATCGGACACGGCTGTGCTTCTCACTCGATATTCTGGATCTGCTCGCGCAGCTGTTCGATCGCTGCCTTAAGCTCGATGCCCAGATTGGTCAAGGCGAGATCGGCAGCCTTCGAGCAGAGGGTATTGGCTTCGCGGTTGAATTCCTGGCACAGGAAATCGAGCTTGCGTCCGACGGCACCCCCCTTGCCGATCAGATCGCGCGCCGCCTCGACATGGGCGGCAAGGCGGTCGATCTCCTCACGCACATCGGCGCGGCCGGCGATGATGGCCAGTTCCTGGACCAGGCGCTCGGGGTCTACTGGCACACCATCCGGCATCAATTGCTTCAGTTGCTCTTCGAGCCGCTGGCGGATGTTGATGGGCTGGGCGCCCGCCGTGGCGACGGCTGCGACGCGCAGCCGCTCGACCTCATCCAGATGCCCAAGCACCATTCCGGCAAGCCTTGCGCCCTCGACACGGCGCATGGCGCCAAGCTCCGCCATCGCCTGACGCAGCCCGCCTTCGATCGCTTGTTGCCGCTGGTTCATGATCCCTGCATCGACCGGCGGTGTTTCCACCTCGAGGACACCTTTGAGGCCAAGCAAGCCATCGAGGCTGGGGGCGCGTGCGTCGAGCTTTCCCTGCATTTCGCCGACCAATGCCAAAACCTGGTCAAGGGCGGCGCGGTTAACCGTAAGTCGCCCGCGGCTGGCGACCTCGTCGACCGTCAGATTGGCAGAGAGGTTGCCACGCTTGAGATGCTCGGTCGCCGTCTGACGGACGATGCCATCCATCGCTTCAAAGCCCTGGGGGACGCGGCACCGCACATCGAGAGAGCGACCGTTCACGGTCTTCAACTCCCAGGTCCACAGAAAATCTCCGACCGCGCCACTGGTGCGCGCGAATCCGGTCATACTGGCAATCGACACTCTATCCCCCTTGCAAAGCGCCGCTATCATCCTGGAAGCTGCGCCGGCTGGCAAGTCGGGTGCAGATTCAGCCCGTGGCGGAACCTAGTTGGGATATTGGGAAGGATAGAGCGGCGCATGGGCAAGGATTTCAGGTCGATCCTGATTACGGGCGCCAGTTCAGGGCTGGGCGAGGCCCTGGCGCGGGCCTATGCGGCGCCTGGCGTCCATCTGCATCTGGGCGCCCGCCGCGTCGGCCTGCTGGAAATCGTTGCCGAGGCATGCCGCGCCAGCGGCGCCGACGTGACGGCGACGGCGATCAACGTCACCTCGGACACGGACATGGCGGCATGGGTCGGACGCGCGCATCAGCAGCACGCTCTGGATCTCGTCATCGCCAATGCGGGCATTTCCGGCGGTACTCATGACGGCCCGGAAAGCGATGAACAGGTGCGGGCGATCTTTGCCGTCAATGTCGACGGTGTCTTCAACACCGTCCTGCCGGCAATCAAGCTGCTGTCGGCCCAAGGCCATGGCCAGATCGGCATCATGGCCTCGCTGGCCGGTCATCGCGGTTTCCCGGGGGCACCGGCATATTGCGGGTCCAAGGCGGCGGTTAAGGTTTGGGGCGAAGGATTGCGCGGCGAACTGGCTGGGCAGGGCATCGGCGTCAGCGTCATCATGCCGGGATTTGTGGTGACTCCGATGACGGCGGTGAATGATTTTGCCATGCCGTTCCTGATGCCCGTCGAAAAGGCCGCGAGCATCATCCGCGATGGTCTGGCGCGTAACAAGGCGCGCATCGCCTTCCCCCTGCCGACGTCGTTCATCGCATGGCTGCTGGGGGCGCTGCCGCCGGCGTTGACAGATCGCCTCCTGCTTGCGGCACCGCGCAAGTGAGGGGGCGATTGCAGCGTTGCGCGCCATGGTTCCGTTTATTGGGCGGGGGATAGTCGGGGATATATCCGACTCATTCAGTATCGGCCGGAGCGTGCGCGAAATTGCATCGGCCTATTGCATCGGCCTAAGGAACAGATTTGGCAAAGCGGAATTCCCTCTGCGTGTCGTCGGCCGGCGGTTGCCCGGTCCAGCCCGCGCGCATGACGCGCTTAGCCAGATGGAGAGAGACGTGCCCCACGCAAAATCGGATGCGATCGCGCTGCTCAAGGAAGATCATCGCAAGGTCGAAGGCCTGTTCGAGGCATTCGAGAAAGCCCGCAAGGCGGACCGCAAGTCAGCCTTGGCGCAGGAGATCTGTACCGAACTCACCGTTCACACGATGATCGAGGAAGAGATTTTCTACCCCGCCTGCAAGGATGCGGTGGAAGAGGATTTGCTCAACGAAGCCTATGTCGAACATGACGGCGCCAAGGTTCTCATAGCCGAGATCCTCGCCGGTTCCCCCGATGAAGAGTTCTTCGACGCCAAAGTGAAAGTGCTCTCCGAGCAGATCAAGCATCACGTCCACGAGGAGGAGAAGCGGGCAGAAGGTTTGTTCGCGCAGGCGCGCGCAGCGGGCCTGGATGTTGCCGCTTTGGGCGAAAAGCTGGCTCAACGCAAGCAAGCGCTGATGACGGAGTTCAAGAAAAGCGGCCTGCCGATGCCGGAGACGCGGAGCTTCACCGGTTCAAAGCTCAAGCAGGGCGCTCCGTTGGAGGCCGCCCGCGCGGCAGAGTAAGAACGAAAATGGGCGCCTCTCGCGGGGCGCCCATTCTTGTCTAGGTATGGGATAAATATCCCAATTTAATCAAGGCTGTACCCGCGGCACGCGGCGCAGCATCCGGTAATAGAGCGGCTTGTTGTCCGGCGTGGTCAGGGTCATCAGCAGATCGCCCGGCATCGCCTGCATGCCCAACATCAGTCCGGGATTGGTGACGGTGTAAAGGCGCCAGGTCTGCGTCCCCTGGGCCGACCAGCCGGTCACGGCCACCGGCGTAATGGACATGACGCCGCCCGCCATGCGGTAGGTGTCGTACATCGGTGCTGCTGCCCAGGCGTCGGCCAGGATCTGGTCGTTGACGGGGACCTGGGGCGGATCAGCCCGGGTGACGAGGCCGATCCGGCCCACGCCGGTCTCGTTCATCGGGCTGATGATGTACCACTGCCAGGGATTGCTGAACGGGGCGGTCGGGCGCGTCGGCTGGATGAAGCTCGGTGGCAATTGCACCATTTGCCAGGACCCAATGAGTTCATTGGGTTGGGCCACGTTCATCATGGCAGGGCTTTGAGGTACCGGCGCCGCAACGGGGGTAACGGGTTGGATCGGCTCGCTCGCGCCGCCATCCCAGGGCGCGCAGCCTGCAAGAAGTGTGGCGCTCATCAGAACAGTGACGAGCAGGCCGCGTACATTCATGGTCAATCTCCCCCGATCGCAGCCCGCCAATCGGGCCCGGTCAGGGCGCAGTTTAGCGGCCCAAATCCTGACTGAGAAGCGTCGAGCGACCGATTCGCCCTTGCCCGGCCCGGTATTATGCCGGCGGCGTCGAAAAAAGGCGCAAACAGGCGTAATTTCCGGCTTGCCGGCCGTTCCGGAAGGCCAAATCCCCGGCGGATTTCCTGAAATTTCCCGGATCGTGATCCGGTTCACAGCAGACAGGGTCGCCGATCCAACATCCTTTCCATCAACCCGCTTGAGGCTTTGCGGCAACCTACCTAGCCTGCAGGGCCAGGCCTCGCCGAGGCTGGCGGACCGCGTAAGGAGATGAAGATGGCGCTTTCGAAACGTGAATTTCTGCTCGCTGTGCCCCTGGCGGCGATCGGCGCCTGGCTCGTTCCGGGCCTGACCCGGCCTGCCGAGGCGGCCGCCGGTACTGCCGGCCAAGTCTCGCGTCTTTCCGGGACAGTAACGATCTTGCGCGACGGCGGAGAAATCACCACCGCGGTAGGCGACGAGGTCAGGGTCGAAGACAGCATCCGCTGCGGTACCGGGAGCCGGGTGGAGGTCACTTTCAGCGATGGCTCCGTCCTGACCATTGGTCCGGAAAGCGAGGTCGAAATCGCCTTCTTCGCCCCCGAAGCGAGCGAATCGACAGCACTCCTCGATCTCGTCTCCGGAATCGCCCGCATGACCGTCAACAAGGCGACCTCCTGGGGCCGCTTCGAGGTCCGCACGGCGACGGCGGTGGCTTCGGTGCGCGGTACTGACTATCTGGTTGAAGCGGTGCCGGGCAAAAGCGCCGTTTTCGTCGCCGAGGGGCGCGTCGCCGTTTCCAGCCGGGCCGGATCGGGCACCGTCATCCTGCGCCAGGGCCAAGGCGTCGATGTTCCGGCGGAGCGCGGTCCGCTCAATATAAAGACCTGGGGAGAAAAGCGACGCAAAGAGGCGCTGGCGCGCGTGACCTTCCCTTAAGTCCGTCGGGAAAAACCGGTGGCCACCGAGGGTAAGACACGGAGGGCAAAACGGGGCTGGCTTGGCCCCGTTCTTGCGCTTGCCCTCGGCCTGCTGATTGGCTGGCTGCATCTCTCGAATGACCGGTGGCTTGAATCGCTTGAACAGGGCGAGACGCTGGATTGGCGCTTCAAGCTGCGCGGTCCGATGGCGCCGCCCAATGATGCGGCGATCGTGGTGATCGATGACAGGTCGCTCGCGAAATTGGGCCAGTGGCCGCTGCCACGGGCAACCCTGGCCGAGATCATCGATCGACTGCAGGACGCCGGCGTCAAATCGATCGGGCTCGACATCCTGCTGTCGGAACATGAGCCGGATGCCAATGGAGCCGGCGATGCTGCCTTGGCTCGTTCGTTGCAGCGACATGGCCGCGTCGTCCTCGCAACCGCAATGCTGCTCAACAACGGATCGCCGGCCACGGCCCCCATCCAGGATGCCAGCAAGATAGCGTTGAGCGTGGTCAAGACAGCGGCTTCCGAGCCGAACCGGTTATTGTCCGCCGACGGCATGCTGCGACCGCTGGCGGAACTCGAAGGAGTGGCCGCCGTGGGTCACGTCAATCAGCAATCCGACGATATCGGCCAGACACGCGCCCAGTATCCGGCGATCGGGTATGGGGACTGGCTGATCCCGTCCTTTCCGTTGCTGGTGGCGGCGCTGCAGGACGATCTGCAGCGTGGCGCCATCGGTTTCGACCTTGGCGGCAAGCTTATTCTTGGCGAGAAGAAGATCCCCTTGGATGACCGGCTGGGGCTTGCCCTCAATTATCTGGGCCCAACCGGGACCTTCAGGACCTATTCGGCCATCGATCTGCTCGGCGGTCTGATCCCACCGCCGCTTTTGCAGGGGCGGGCGGTCTTTGTCGGTGCCACCGCGACGTCGCTGGGCGACAATTTCACCACCCCCTTTGCCTTGGATCTGCCGGGCGTCGAAGTATTGGCGACCGCGGCGGTTAATCTCATGCATGGCGAAAGCCTCATCCGCACGCCGGAGCAGCGGTTCGTCGAAGCCATCGTTATCGTCGGCCTGTCGATCCTTTCCTGGTATCTCGGTATCGTCGGTCCTGGGCCGCGCTGGGGCATGTTGGCGAATCTCCTTCTGCTGGCCGGCTGGTTTCTTCTTTGCCAGATGTTCTTTGTGTTCCAATATCGTCTCATTGCCATGGCAGGACCCAGCCTTGCCATCATCGCCGGTGCGGTGCTGGGCATGCTCGGCCGCATGGTCTTCGAACGCCGCCTGCGCAGCGAAGCGGAGCGTCATCGCGGCAATCTTGCACGCTATGTGCCGCCGAGCTTGGTGGAGACGCTGGCGGAACGGGCCACACCCAGTTTTGATGAACGGGAACAATTGGCGGCGGTTCTGTTCGTTGACCTGCAGGGCTTCACTCATGCCAGCGAAACGCGTTCGCCGGCCGACACGGCCCATTTCCTGAAGGAATTCCATAGCCAGCTGGAAGACGTCGTTGCTGCCTATCGCGGCATTGTCGCGCAGTTCCTGGGCGATGGAGCACTCATCCTCTGGGGCCTGCCGCAGCCGCGTGACGACGATCCGGCGCAGGCGCTAGCTTGTGCGCGCGATATGCTTTTGCGCCTCAAGCGCTGGAGGCCGGACAATCCGGCGCGCATTGGACTACATTTCGGGCCGGTTGCCATGGCACAGCTCGGTGGCCGCCATCAGGCGCAATTTGCCGCCGCGGGCGATACGGTCAATGTAGCGAGCCGCCTCGAAGCTGCGGCCAAGGCAACCGGCATGGTTCTGGTGATTTCGGACGATATGGTGGCGGCGGTGCTTGCCCTCGGCCGCGGCGACCTCATCGCCGGCCTCACCGCACGCCAGGACCAGCCGGTGCGCGGGCGCGACAAGCCGATTACATATTGGTCGGCCCCCAGTTGTGCCGATCTGGTATGAAGGGGCAATGACACGCGTGCCAGTCTCCCGGAAATCATCCCTGTGGCGCCTGTGGCCGCTGGCGCTCATCGGCGCCGGCGTGGGACTGTTTTTCCTGCTGGGCGGGGCGGACCTGCTCACGCTCGGCAAGTTGCAGCAGGAGCATGCCAAACTCGAATCCTTCGTGGCAATGCACTATCTGCAGGCTGTGCTTGCCTATATGCTGCTCTACACTTTGGTGGTGGCGTTGTCGCTGCCCGGTGGTGCCGTACTGACTTTGGCCGGCGGCTTCCTGTTTGGCGCGCTCGCGGCCACATGTTACATCGTCGTGGCGGCGACCTGTGGTGCCGTCATCATCTTTCTGGCGGCGCGCTCGGCTCTTGATGAGCCATTGCGCACGCGCGCCGGCCCGTGGCTGGCAAAGCTCGCCGCAGGTTTCCAACGCGATGTCTGGAGTTACATGCTGATCCTGCGCCTCGTGCCGCTTTTCCCATTCTTTGTCGTCAATCTGGTGCCGGCCTTCCTGGGAGTCTCGCTGCGCTGCTTTGCCGTCACCACCTTCATCGGCATTATTCCGGCGACCTTCATATACGCGGCCCTCGGTGCCGGGCTTGGCGATGCCTTGCGCAGCGGCGGCGATCTATCTGTCGCTTTGTCGCCGGGCGTCTTGGCGGCACTGTTGGGATTGGCGGCCCTCGCTGCGTTGCCCATTCTCTACAACCGCCTGCGTCGCCGATCGGACCTACCAAATGAGTGACATGGACACACTGACACCCGACATCTGCGTCATCGGCGGCGGTTCGGGTGGACTGACCGTCGCCGCTGGCGCGGCCCAGCTTGGCGCCAATGTGGTCCTGGTGGAGGCTGAGGAAATGGGCGGGGACTGCCTCAACTATGGCTGCGTCCCCTCAAAGGCATTGCTGGCCGCAGCCCATGCTGCCGCGTCGGCGAAATCGGCCGGAAGATTTGGAATCACCTTTCAGCCGCCGGCAATCGATCGGCTTGAGGTTGCCAAGCATATCGCCGGCGTCATCGGCGGTATCGCGCCGCACGATTCCGTGGCGCGCTTCGAAGGATTGGGCGTCACCGTCATCCGCGATCGAGCCGTCTTCGCGGCAGCTGATTCCGTCATTGCCGGCGGCAGGCGTATCGTTGCCAAGCGCTTCGTCATTGCGACCGGTTCGAAACCGGTCGTGCCGCCGCTGGCTGGCCTAGACCAGATTCCCTATCTCACCAACGAAACCATCTTTGCCTGTACCGATCCGATTGCGCATTTGCTGGTGATTGGCGGTGGTCCGATCGGTGTCGAGCTTGCCCAGGCCCAGGCGCGCCTCGGCGCCAAGGTGACCTTGGTCGAAATGGCGCGCCTGATGCCCAAGGATGACCCGGACCTGGTGGATTTTGTCCGCAAGGCGCTCGGCGCAGACGGCATCGATCTCCGCGAAGGCACCGGCGTCGTGCGGGTAGAGAAAGGGACTGACGGCATCGTCGTTCACCTCGCCCGCAACGATGGTGCGACCGAAACGATTTCGGTCAGCCATGTCCTGGTGGCGGTTGGCCGTCGTCCGAACAGCGACGGGCTGGCGCTCGACAATGCCGGTGTCCAATTGTCCGGCGCGGCGATCAAGGTCGACCGGCGCCTGCGCACCAGCAACCCGCGGGTTTTTGCGATCGGCGATTGCGTAGGCGGGCCGGCCTTCACCCATGTTGCCGGCTATCATGGCGGCATTGTGCTGCGGAACATCCTTTTTCGCCTGCCGGCCAAAGTGAACCCCGACATCATTCCGTGGGTGACCTTCAGCGAGCCGGAACTGGCCTATGTCGGTCTGGCCGAAAGTGCCGCGCGGGCGCGTTTCAAGGATGTGCGGATCGAGCAGCTGGATTTCGACGCCAACGACCGCGCGCGAACCGAGCGGCGCGCCGAAGGCCGCATCAAACTCGTCCTGCGGGCAAATGGGCAGATCCTAGGTGTCGGCATCGTCGGGCCCCAGGCCGGTGAATTGCTGGCGCCCTGGTGCCTCGCGATCGCCCGCGGCCTGAAATTGTCGGCCATTGCCGGCCTGCTGCTGCCCTATCCGACGCTCTCGGAAATTTCCAAGCGGGTGGCGGGGAATTACTATGCGCCTCGTTTGTTCAGTGTCGGGGTGAAGGCGCTGGTGCGTGGGTTGCTGAAGTTGCCATGAGTGAAACGGACGTCAAGCTGCCGAGTTTCGGGCGTGGCCTATCGGCCCGGGTCCTGCTGCTGACCATCTTGTTCGTCCTGGTCAGCGAGGTGCTGATCTATGCTCCGTCAATAGCGCGCTTCCGCCTCGACTGGCTGGAAGAGAAGCTCAATACTGCTCACCTCGCCATCCTGGCTCTCGAGGCGACGCCGGATTACATGATCGATCCCGAACTTGAGGTCCGGCTGCTGTCGCATGTGGGCGCGCGTGTGATCGGTCTCAGGGCCAGCGACGGCAAGAACCTGATCCTGCGCGGCTCGTCGCCGCCGCTTCTGGTCGATGTGACGGTCGACCTCAGCGAGCGCGGCATCCTGCCCTTGCTCGATGACGGCATAGATACCCTGTTGCAGACCCGAAACCGGGTGCTGCGGGTAAAGGGCTACTCGCCGCGGGCCGCCGATGTCGTGGTCGACGTGGTGTTGGATGAATGGCCGCTCCGCCAGGCCATGATCGCCTATTCCTGGCGCGTCCTGGGATTCTCGGTGGTCATCTCGCTCATCACCGCCGCGTTGGTCTTCGGCGCTTTGCAATGGCTCATCATCCGCCCGATGCGGCATCTGACACGGGGCATGGTCATGTTCCGGCAGGACCCAGAGGCCCAGCGCGGCGATTTCGGCACGACCAGTCGCGGCGACGAAATCGGCCTCGCCGAGCGTGAGTTTGGCGAGATGCAGGACAAGGTGCGCCAGTCGCTGCAGCAGCGGGCCAGATTGGCCGCCCTGGGCACGGCTGTGAGCAAAATCAATCACGATCTGCGCGGCATCCTCGCCACCGCGCGCCTGATCACCGACCGCCTGGCAGAAAGCGACAATCCGGAGGTGCGGAAGGCGGCGCCGGCTCTGCTGCGCTCGCTCGACCGCGCTGTCGATCTTTGTTCCGATACGTTGAACTTCACACGCGAAGGGCCGCCCAAGCCCGAGTTCGAGACGTTCAAACTGGGTGAACTGGTCGATGAAGTGGGCGAGGGCCTCGGCAAGCTGCTGGTTGCCGGCAAGGCCTGGTCGAACACGGTCCCGCTTACGCTCACCATCCGCGCCGATCGTGGTCAGGTCTATCGCATCCTGCGCAATCTTGGTGAAAACGCGCTGCAGATGGGCGCCCAGCATGTAACGGTGAGCGCCGAAGAAGGTGCCGACGGGCTGGAGATTCTGGTCGCGGACGATGGTCCCGGCCTTTCGCCCAAGGCGATGGAAAACCTGTTCGTGCCCTTCAAGGGATCGGCAAGGGCCGGGGGCACGGGGTTGGGCCTTGCTATCGCGCGGGAATTGATGCGCGGGCAGGGCGGCGATCTCAAACTGCTGCGCAGCGACGCCAAAGGCGCCGTTTTCGCCCTCACTTTGCCGATGGAAACCGACCAAGCGCGTTGAAAACGACGGCCTACCCGGCGATAATTCGCACAGCTCTCAGAATCAGAAGGGGATCCAAAGTGAAAGCGGAAATCGAGCGCAGCATATTCATGGCCGTTCTCGCCTTGTTTGCCGTCGCCGCTCTTTTCATTGCATCGCGCGCCGGCCATGGCACGCCCTATTGGGGCGGCCTCGGCTTCAGCGCGTTCTGCGTGGGCTTGCTGTTCTATTCGATCGCGAAGGTCAAAGCCTTCAAATAAGCGCTTTCCGGCAGGCCAGGATGGACCGGATGATCCGGCGCCGCACCCGTGTGATAGAGCATCCGCGCCGTGCGGCCCGCTTCCTGGATGCCGCGCGCGGCCTGCTTGATCAGTTCGTCGGCGGGCATGTTGTGCGAGCACGAACATAGCATCAGGATGCCGTCCTTGCCGACGCATGAGGCCGCCAGCCGCGCAAGCTTCCGGTAGGCGCGCGCACCTTGGTGGAAATCCTTGCGTGATTTGACGAAGGCAGGTGGGTCGGCGACGACGATGTCGAAGCGCCGGTCGCTTTGCGCGATCTCCGGCAGAATGTCGAAGGCATCGCCCATGCGCGTCTCGAAGCGATCGGCGACACCATTGAGCGTCGCTGCCTGTTTGGCGAACTCAAGTGCCGGGGCACTGCGGTCAAGTGCCAGCACATGCTCGGCGCCGGCCGTGAGCGACTGGTTGCCGAACCCGCTCATATAGCAATAGGCGTCGAGCATCTTGGCGCCCTTGGCAAGCCGCGCGATGAGGGCGCGATTGTCGCGCTGGTCGAAGAACCAGCCGGTCTTCTGCCCGGCGCGCGGGTCGCATTGGAATTTGACGCCGTTCTCGATGATATCCACCGGCCCGTCGAGCGTACCTTTAAGGACATTGCTGATCGGTTCCAGCCCTTCGAGTTCCCGCGCGGGACCATCGCCGCGCACCAGGATCACACGCGGCTTCAACAGGGCATCGACGGCGGCGGCCAGATGCTCGATTTCGGCATCCATACCGGCACTCGAAACATCGATGACGATGACATCGCCGTAGCGATCGATGACGCAGCCGGGCAGTCCGTCCGCCTCGGCATGGGCCAGGCGGTAATAGGGGACGCCGATCAGGCGGTCGCGCAGCTTCAACGCCCGTTCCAGGCGCCGCTGCCAGAACTGGGCGTCGATAACGGCGGCATGGTCGCGCGTGATGACGCGGCCGCTGATGAGCGATTTGGGATTGAAGAAGGCCAGCCCGATCGGCTTTCCGTCAGCCTGGCGCAGCGTGACCGTGCTGCCCGGCTTGATGGCCTTCAGTTCGGGGCTGGCCTGCAATTCGTTCGAATAGACCCAGGGATGACCACCGAGCACGCGTCGTTCTTCGCCCGATTTCAAATGGATCGTGGGCCGCTTCGTCATTAAAAAATCCTGTCTTTTCAATCTGGTAGGTGAGCCGTGCCAGAGCAGGCTCAGTTGCCGAGGGCGATGCCCTGGCGCCGCGGATCGCTGGCGCCGATGAGTTGCCCGTCGCGCAGCAGGATGACATTAGCACCGCTGTCCAATTCCTGCACCTTGACCTTATGCCCACGTGCCTTGAGTTGGGCCGCCAACCCCTCCAAACCGCGCGCTTCCTCGAGAATGGTGGGACCGTTCCGGTTGAGGGTATGCGGGGCCGCGATGGCGGCGTAAGGGTCGCGCCGCCAGTCGATCAGGCCGATGAGGGCCTGGGTCACATAGCCGATAATGTTGGCGCCGCCCGGCGATCCCAGCACCGCTCTGAGATTCCCGCTGCCGCGCTCAAAGACCAGTGTCGGCGCCATGGAAGAGCGGGGCCGCTTTGAGCCCTCGACCCGATTGGCGGCCGGGCGGCCACGGCTTGCGGGAGCAAAGGCAAAGTCGGTCAGTTCATTGTTGAGCAGAAAGCCGTCGACCATGACGTGGGCACCGAAGGCGCCCTCGATGGTCGTGGTAAAGCTGACGGCATTGCCGTCGCGGTCGACAATGGCCATGTGGCTGGTCGACAGGGGTTCGGGCAACATGCCGGCAGCAGGCAGTTGACCGAGCAGAGCGGAATCCGCCGGCCGACCCGGCCGGGCTTCGCCCATGGATTTTGTGGGGTTGATTTCGGCCGATCGGCTCGCCAGGTATTCCGGCGCCAACAGGCGCTCGACCGGCACTGGTGCAAAATCGGGATCGCCGACATAGCGTTCGCGATCGGCAAAGGCCAGCCGGCTTGCCTCGGCGATGAGATGCGTGGCCTCTATGCCGTCCGGCGGCAGGGATGGAAGGTCGAAGCGCTCCAACAGCCCCAGTATCTGCAGCACGGCAACACCGCCGGAAGAAGGTGGGCCCATGCTGCAGACGCGCGTCTCGCGATAGTTCAGGCAGGGGACGGGGCGCTTCTCGGCCGTGTAATCGGCAAGATCTGCCTCGGTCATCGTCCCCCTTGTCGGCCGTGCCTCGTTGACGGCCCGAACGATGTCACCGGCTATGGCGCCTTTGTAGAAGGCGTCTGGACCGCCTTCGGCAATGGCCCGCAATGTCTTTGCCAAAGCCGGATTGCGCAGCAATTCTCCGGCCGCCAGGGGTGTGCCCGCTTGGTCGAAGAAATAGGCCCGCGTGCTGGGCTGGGTCGCCAGGATCTCGTCCCCGGCGATCTTCTCCGCCAGACGCGGCGAGATGGGGAAGCCCTCCTCTGCCAGCCGGATGGCCGGCTGGAAAAGCTCCTTCCAGGGCAGGCGACCATGTTCGTGATGGGCGAGTTCCAGCATGCGGAGAACGCCCGGCACGCCCACCGACAAGCCGCCGGGCATCACATCGGAATAGGCGCGGGGCTGGCCATCGGCGCCGAGGAACATGTCGCTGGACGCGGCCGCGGGCGCCTTTTCCCGGCCGTCATAGCTTTCGGTTCGATGGTCGGCAGCGGCGTAGTGCAGCAGGAAACCCCCGCCGCCGATCCCGGATGATTC
This sequence comes from Dongia sp., assembly GCF_041906375.1. GTDB lineage: Bacteria > Pseudomonadota > Alphaproteobacteria > Dongiales > Dongiaceae > Dongia. The sequence continues at coordinate 821,153 of NZ_JAYRJJ010000001.1, forward strand.
CGGCTCGACCAGCGTGAGCACCATTTGCATGGCGATGGCTGCATCGACCGCTGAGCCGCCACGCCTGAGGATGTCGAGGCCGACATGTGCCGCTGCCGGATGGGCAACTGCGACCATGGCATGTTCGGCGTAAACGAGCCGGGGCGGCTCAGGCGCCGGATCAACGCTCGTCTTGGATGCGGGTGCTGCGCACCCGGCCAGGAGGACAAACGCGACAGCGGCCAGCGATCTTGGCAGAACCCGCATCTCTGCCGGCCAGCCAGCGCGCGGCCTCTGTGGCATCAGGAACTGATGCCGCGGAGGCGTTCCGAGCGACGACGCAGTAGTTCGACCGTCACCAGCATCACGGCTGCGGCGATGACCAGCATGGTGGCGGCGGCCGTGATGGTCGGGCTGATCTGCTCGCGGATGCCGCTGAACATCTGCTTGGGCAACGTGCGCTGATCCGGGCTGGCGATGAACAGCACCACGACGACCTCGTCAAACGAGGTGACGAAGGCGAAGAGGGCGCCGGAGATCATGCCGGGCAGGATGAGCGGGAAGGTCACCTTGCGGAACACCGTCATCGGCGAGGCGCCGAGGCTGGCGCCGGCGCGGATCAGGGATTGATCGAAGCCGGTGAGGGTCGCCGTCACGGTGATGACCACAAACGGTGTGGCGAGCGCCGTATGCGCCAGGATAATGCCGGAATAGGTGTTGTTGAGGCCGAGATTGGCAAAGAAGAAATACATGCCGACAGCGGTAATGACAACCGGCACGATCATCGGCGAAATCAGGAAGGCCATCACCAGGGCCCGGTAAGGGAAATTGGCACGTGACAGGCCGAGAGCCGCCAGTGTGCCGAGGATCATCGACAGGGTTGTCGAGGCAAGGCCGATGAAGACGCTGGCCTTCAAGGCATTGAGCCAGCGCGGGTCCTGGAAGAAATCGGCATACCATTTCATCGACAGGCCAGGCATCGGGTAGGTGAAATAAGGCTCCGAATTGAAGGAGAGCGGCATGATCACGAGGATTGGTGCGATCAGGAACAGCAGCACCAATCCGCAGATGACGATGAACGCCGCGCGCCAGGCGCGTTCGATCGGAGAGGCGTAGGGAGGCAGTCTGAACATGGGCGTTATCCGAGCTTCATCTTGTCGATGCCGACCAGCTTGTTATAGAGGGCATAAAGAATCAGGGTCGCGGCGAGCAGGATGGCGCCAAGGGCCGAGGCCTGGCCCCAGTTGAGTTCGCGGTTGGTATAGAGCGCCACGAAATAGCTGATCATCTGGTCCGTGGGTCCGCCGACCAGGGCCGGCGTGATGTAATAGCCAAGACACAGGATGAAAGTGAGGAGACACCCAGCGGCGATGCCCGGCATCGTCTGCGGAAAATAAATCTGCCAGAAGGCGCTGAAAGGTCCAGCGCCGAGCGACCGGGCAGCGCGCACGTAATTGGGTGAGATCGTCTTCATCACACTGTAGATCGGCAGCAGGGTGAAGGGCAGCTGGATATGGGTCATGGCCACGATGGTGCCGAAGCGGCTGAAGATCAGCTGCAGCGGTTCGTTGGTGATGCCCAGCCAGAGCAGCAGATCATTCACCGGTCCTTCGGTCTGCAGCACCACCACCCAGGCGGTGGTGCGCACCAGCAGGGAGGTCCAGAAGGGCAGCAGGACCAGGATCATCAGCAAATTGCTGTGCCGCGCCGGCAGGGTCGCCAGCAGATAGGCCAGCGGAAAACCGAGGATGAGCGTCGCCAGGGTCACGCCGACGCTGATTCCCAGCGTACGCACGAAGACGTCGACGAACAGGCGTTGATCGGACGGGACCTGGACGATGTCGTCCGTCGGGCTCCATTGCAGGTCGATCGCCTTGAGCAAATAGAAGGTGGTCGCCCGGTGGCCCGCTCGCTCTATCACCTTCCAGGTTTCGACCTTGCCCCACAGCGGGTCCAGCTTAAGGAAAGCCTCCTTGTAGGGGCCCTCGGTCATTTTCTCGGCAGCGCGGCCGGCTTGCAGCATCTTACTGCGGGTGCCGGGCAATTCGTAGTTGAGGCGCTTGCCGAGAAGGCCGGTCGCCTTGGATTTCTGGGCTTCGCGCAGGTCCTCGGCAAAGGCTGCGTATACCGGCTCGCCGGGCAGGTCGCTGGCATCCCACCCGCTGAGGGCGCTGGTGGTGCGCGGCAGATTCTCGGCAATCTCCGGATTGTCGACGGCGCGCGTCAGCAGGATGACGATCGGCGTCACGAAGACGATCAGGATGAAAAAGAAGAGGGGAACGACCAGGCCCAGCGCCCGCAGGCGCTGCATGCGCTCGGCACGGCGCAGCTTGGATTTCAATGTTGATCGATCGTCGGAGAAACTGACACTCATCTTGCCGGATGCCGCCGTCATTCGTTGTTTGAGAGGGACAGGCCGAAAAGCGACTGGCGGGAAGCATGCTTCCCGCCAGTTTGCGCCTTAAGCCGTGTTACTGCGCGAGCCAGGTATTGAAGCGCGCGCGCAATTCTTCGCCATTGTCACCCCAGAATTGCGGGTTGAGCGGAATGGCGGCCGTGAGGTTGTCCGGATAGGTCGGCAGGCTCTTGGCCAATTCCGGATCCACCAGGGCGACCGCATCGAGGTTGGTCGGGCCATAGGGGATGTGCGGCGCCAGGGCCGACTGCACTTCCGCGGAGCTTGCGAAAGCGAGGTATTCATAGGCCTTGTCGAGGTTCGGCGTGCCTTTCGGAATCGCCCACATGTCGAGGTCGGGGGCTTCGCCGTCCCAGACGATCTTGAAGGTCTTGCCTTCCTTGATCGCGTTGGCGATGCGGCCGTTCCAAGCCGAGGTCATGACGACTTCGCCATCGGCCAGGAGCTGCGGCGGCTGGGCGCCGGCTTCCCACCAGACGACCTGCGACTTGATGGTGTCGAGCTTCTTGAAGGCGCGATCGACGCCTTCCGGGGTGCCCAGCACGTTATAGACTTCGCCCGCCTCGACGCCGTCAGCGATCAGCGCCCATTCCAGGTTCACGAACGGGTTCTTCTGCAGCGCGCGCTTGCCCGGGAACTTTTCGAGGTCGAAGAGGTCCTTAATGCTGGTCGGGCCGTCCTTCAGCTTGCTGGTGTCATAGGCAAAGATGGTCGCATAGACGTCGCTGCCGATGGCGCAATCAAGGGCAGCACCGGGAAGGACCTTCGACTTGTCGAGGATCTTCGAATAGTCGAGCGTTTCAAGCACACCTTCGTCACAGCCCTGGAGTGCCGTCTGCGTGTCGACACTGATCACGTCCCAGCTCACCGTGCCGCTTTCCACCATGGCGCGGATCTTGGCGACTTCGCCGTTATACTCTTCTTCCTTCACCACAGTGCCGGACTTGGCATTGAACGGCTTGAAGATCGTTTCCCGCTGCGCTTCCTGATAGGCGCCGCCCCAGGAGACGATGGTGAGGCCGTCGGCCGCGTAGGCGACGGAGGCGAGCACGCCGGCCGCGGCGACCGCGGCGACGAAGCCCGTTGATAGAAGCTTCTTCTTCATGATTGTTGAACCCCTTCCCTGTTGCCCGCCGAACCTATGGCTCGGCATGGCATTGCTTGAGCCTACCGCTCACTTTATCCGGATCCCGGCCGGAGCGGTGAGAGCCCGGGCCCGGTAGCTGAAACAATGACGGCCGCACGTGGCGGCCGTCCAAACACATTCGTGTTAGTAAGCGTCGAGAGCGCGGCAGTCCTCCGGCTTCCAGCCGACCCGCACCTTCTGGCCCGGACTGAGGCTTGGAACCCCTTCGGCGTTCGCAACCTTGATAATGAAGTTGGAATTGCCGAGGACCGAGACGCGGCAGCGCGTGTGGTCGCCCAGATAGATCAATTCCTGAACCTCGGCATCGAACAGGTTGGCATACGAGCCGGCTTCCGGGTTGATGCGGATCCGCTCTGGCCGCAAGGACAAGGTTGTCGGGCTGCCGACACTTTGAACGCTGATCGGCATCGCGTTGACCGTGCCGAAATTGGCGATCTCGACGCCGCAGGACTTGCCGTTCAAGGAGGCGATCTTGCCGCTTAAGCGGTTGTTCTCGCCGATGAACTGCGCCACGAAGGAATTTTCCGGGCGTTCGTAGAGATCGCTTGGCTTGGCCAATTGCTGGATGATGCCGTCATTGAAGACGGCCACCCGGTCGGACATGGTCAACGCTTCCGATTGATCATGCGTGACGTAGACGACCGTGACGCCCAGGCGCTCGTGGATGTGCTTGATCTCGATCTGCATATGCTCGCGCAGCTGCTTGTCGAGTGCGCCCAGCGGCTCGTCCATCAAGACCAGCTTGGGGTCGAAAACGAGGGCACGGGCAAGGGCGACGCGCTGCTGCTGGCCGCCCGAAAGCTGGGCGGGCCGACGTTTACTCATCTGCGGCAGCTGCACCATTTCGAGCGCGCGCTGCACCTTCTTGGCGATCTCGTCCTTGGCAACCTTGCGGACCTGCAGCGGAAAGGCGAGGTTTTCTTCGACCGTCATATGCGGAAACAGGGCATAGTTCTGGAACACCATGCCGATGTTGCGCTTATGCGGCGCCATATTGTTGATCTCGACACCGCCCATGGTAATGCGCCCATGGGTCGGTACCTCGAACCCGGCCAGCATCATCAAGGTGGTCGTCTTGCCGGAGCCGGACGGCCCCAGGAGAGTCAGAAATTCACCCTGCTCAATCGTCAGATTGAGATTTTTGACGACGAGGGTCTCGCCGTCATAGGTTTTCTGAACATCGGTGAATGTGACAAACGGATCGTTGGTCGTTCCCATCGTCCCTTAGCCTAGCCCCCTATGCGTAACCCTGACAGGTCACTACATCCTGCTTTTTTATCCGCCGACGCCATCCCTATGTACGTCTGCGGTAGCGGCTTTTTTTCCGCCATTCGCGTTTAAAGCAACCGAGCTTAGCGAGTCAAATGTAAAACACTGATTGTCACATATCAGTGGGTAACTATGGCCTTGAGACAACCTCAGGCGGCAAGCGGCAAGAATAGTTCGCGCCAGACGTCCTTTAGTGCCGCAACAAGCGCCAGCATCAAGGTCTCGTCATGATAGGGCGTCGGGGTGAAGCGCAGGCGCTCGGTGCCGCGCGGCACGGTCGGAAAGTTGATCGGTTGGACATATATTTTGTGCCGCGTCAGCAGGAGCCGTGCCGCATCCCGACAGCTATCGGCATTGCCGATCATCAAGGGGACGATATGGCTCTCGCTCGGCAGAACCGGCAGGCCCGCAGCCGCCAGTAGCTCCTTCAGGCGTGCGGCATTGGCCTGATGGCGCGCGCGCAGTTCCTGGGCGACGATGAGGCGCTTCAGGCTGGCGCGGGCGCCGGCGGCGATGACCGGCGGCAAGGCCGTCGTAAAGATGAAGCCGGGAGCGAAGCTGCGCACGAAATCGACCAGCAGCGCGGAGCCGGCGATATAGCCGCCCATCAAGCCAAAGGCCTTGCCGAGCGTTCCTTGAATGACATCGAGCCGATGCGACAGGCCTTCGCGCGCGGCCACGCCGGCGCCGGTCGCACCATAGAGGCCTACGGCGTGAACTTCGTCGAGATAGGTGAGGGCGCCGAACGCCGCCGCGGCTTCGCAGATCGCTGAAATGGGGGCGATATCCCCATCCATCGAATAGACACTCTCGAAGGCGATCAATTTCGGCCTATCGACAGGCGCCGCCGCCAGCAACTCGCGCAGGTGCGCGACGTCATTGTGGCGGAAGACATGATATTCGGCGCGGCTGTTGCGGATGCCGGCGATCATCGAGGCGTGGTTGGCGGCGTCGGAGAAGACGATGCAGCCCGGTAGCTGCCGCGCAAGGACGCTGAGTGCGGCCTCATTGGCGACGAAGCCGGAGGTGAAGGTGAGGGCTGCTTCCTTCTCATGCCAAGCCGCCAACTCATGCTCAAGCGCGACGAGTTCATGGCTGTTGCCGGAGATATTGCGGGTGCCGCCCGCACCGGCGCCGGTGCGGGCAATGACATCCTGCATGGCGGCCATGACCGACTGATCCTGCCCTTGACCCAGATAGTCGTTGCTGCACCAGATGGTCACCTCGGTCGGGGCGCCGTCCGGTGTCTCGCGATAGAGTGCCTGGGGGAAGCGGCCAGCGATCCGTTCGATATCGGCAAACACCCGATAGCGGCCCTCGCTTTTCAGCGCATCGAGCCGGGCAGCAAAGATCGCGGCAAAATCAGTCGTCACGTCAACATTCTCCCTTACGCAACATGACCTTCGCGCTTGAGCCAATCATGCGTGTCCTTGAGGGCACGGCCAAAGCGCCCGAACATGTCGGTGAGCTGTGCCTCGGTCGAAACCATCGGCGGGCAGAAGCAGAGCGAATCTATCACCGGCCGCACGATGAGGCCGTGCTCATGCGCGAACTTAACCAGCGTCGGACCGACAGCGAGTTTTGGGTCGAAGCTGGCATGGGTCTTCTTGTCCTTGACCAGCTCGATGGCGCCGACCAGGCCGACCTTGCGCACCTCGCCGACCAGAGGGTGATCGGAAAAGGCGTCCATTTCGCGCGCAAAATGCGGCGCAATCGATCGAACATGGTCGACGATGCGCAGGTCCTCATAGATCTTCAGTGTTTCCAGGGCGACGGCCGAGGCGACCGGATGGCCGGAATAGGTCAGGCCATGGGCAAAGCCGCCATGTTTGTTGGAATTGTCGCGCAGCGCCTCGAAGACGCGCTGGTTGATGAGGATCGCTGCGATGGGCAATTGCCCGGCTGAAAGCTGCTTGGCCGTGGTGATGATGTCCGGCTGCAGGCCGAAAGTCTGCGTGCCCCACCAATTGCCGGTCCGGCCGAAACCGCAGATAACCTCGTCGGCGACCAGCAGCACGTCATACTTCTTGAGAATGGCTGTGATCTTCTCCCAATAGGTTTTAGCCGGGATGACCACGCCGCCGGCGCCCTGCACCGGTTCGGCAAAGAAGGCAGCGATCGTCTCCGGCCCTTCGGCCAGGATCAAACGTTCCAGATTGTCGGCACAGCGTGTGGCAAAAGCCTCCTCGCTCTCGCCTGCCTCGCCAAAGCGGTAGTAATGCGGGCAATCCGTGCGCAGGATTCCGGCGATGGGCAGGTCGAAATCATTGTGGAGTGCCGGAAGGCCGGTGAGCGAAGCCGCCGCCACGGTGACACCGTGATAGGCCTTCACACGAGCGATGATCTTCTTCTTCTGCGGCCGGCCGAGCGCGTTGTTGAGATACCAGATCATCTTGACCGCGGTATCGTTGGCTTCCGAGCCGGAATTGCAGAAATAGGCCTTCGACATCGGCACCGGGGCCAGTTGCACCAGCTTCTCGGCCAGTTCGACGACCGGCGCTGCCACCTTCTGGGTGAAGGTGTGGTAGAAGGGCAGGGTTTCCATCTGCTTCTTGGCTGCCTCGACCAGGCGCGGCTGCGGGCCGAAGCCAAGCGAGCAGCACCACAGGCCCGAAAGCCCGTCGAAATATTCCTTGCCTTCCTCCGTGTAGACGAAGGGGCCGTCGCCACGGACGACGACGAAGCCGCCCTCCTGCTCGTTCTTCAGCGCGTTGGTATAGCCATGGAAGTGATAGGCGCCGTCACGAGCGGCAAGCGAGTTCGGCCGTGCGGCCATGGTGCTGGCATTCATGGTGTTTCTGGTTCCCAAACATAAAAAGACCAGCCTTGGCCAAGCTTGGCGGCTGGTTCATTGACGCTTGTACCAATATCCTCTCTCATCAATCCTAAGTCAAAGGCCAGGCGTTGTGACAAGCATGGGTCACGCCGTCGCATGGTTTCGAAAATCATACTATTTTTAAGGGGTTAATTATGTCGCTGCGGATCTGCGTTGGGGGTGCCACGGGCTGGACGGGGAAGGCGCTGGTCGCCGGAATCAATGATGCCGCCGATCTCTCGCTGTCCGGTGCGGTGGCCCGCAAGGCCGCCGGGCAAGATGCCGGCACCGTGGCCGGCGTCGGCCATATGGGCGTGCTCGTTTCCGGCAGTGTCGAGGAAGCACTGAAGGCGGAGCCGACCGACGTCTATGTCGATTACACGCACCCATCCGCGGTGAAGGCCAATGTCTTGAAGGCCTTGGAGCTTGGCGTCCCGGTCGTGGTGGGCACGTCGGGACTGAGTGCGGCGGAGTATGACGAGATTGCCAAGGCAGCCGACAAACAGGGGCTGGGCGTGGTTGCAAGCGGCAATTTCTCCATTACCGCCAGCCTGCTCACGCGCTTCTCGCTGCTTGCCGCACAGCAGGTCGCCGACTACGAGATCATCGACTATGCCAAATCGACCAAGCCCGACGTCCCCTCCGGCACGGCGCGGGAGCTGGCCGAGCGCATGGGTGCCATTCAGAAAAGCGTCCCTGGCTATCCGATCAAGGACATTATCGGCCCACAGGAAGCGCGTGGTGCCGATGTCGGCGGCGGCCGGGTCCATGCGGTGCGCCTGCCGAGCTATGTGCTGGCGGTGGAAACCATTTTCGGCAAGGACGGCGAACGCCTGACCATTCGCCATGATGCCGGCACCTCGGCCGGACCCTATGTCGCCGGCACTCTTCTGGCCGCGCGCCGGGTCGTGGCCCTGAAGGGGCTCATCCGGGGCCTCGACAACCTGCTTTTCGGACCCATGCCGGCCTAACCCCCGATCTTCCTAATCCTCGGCAATCGGCTCGTAGAAGACGGCGGCAAATCCGGCGGCATCCCGGGCGGCGCGGTTGAATGGCGGCTTCAAGCGGCCGCGAAAATGCTTGCGGACGAGTTCCTGCCAGATCGAGGCGGGATCATGGCCCTGCTTGAGGGCGACGTGGTCAAACCAGCGCTTGCCAGCCGCCACATGGCCGATTTCGTCGCGATAGATGATTTCCAGCGCCGCAGCGGAGGCCTCGTCGCCGGACCGCCGCAGATCGGCCACGGTGGCAGGTGTGACGTCGAGGCCGCGCGCCTCAAGAACCAATGGCACGATCGCAAGCCGGGCGAGGAGATCGTGGGCTGTTTCCTCGGCCGCCTGCCATAGCCCGTCATGCGCAGGGAGGTCGCCATAGGCGGCGCCCATTTCTTTCAAGCGGTCCGCCAGCATGGAAAAATGCAGTGCCTCCTCGTCGCCTACGCGGACCCAATCGTCGAAGAAGGCGCGGGGCAGATCCTGGGTGCCGAAGCGGGCGATGAGATCCCAGGCGAGGTCGATGGCGTTGAGCTCGATATGGGCCAAAGCGTGCATCAGGGCGACGCGCTTTTCCAACGCGCCCCCGGCCTTGCGCTTGGGCATGTCGCCGGGGCGGCGAAGTTCCGGCCGGGCGGGGCGCGCCGGGCGCAGGGGTGGATTCCCCGGCTGGCCAAAAGAAACCTCGCCAGCGCGCCAGGCCGCCGCCAGCTTTCGTGCCGCCGCTGCCTTTGCATTGGCGTCCGCGGTGCCAAGAACGCGGATCGCTTCTTCGGCCAGATCCAGCATCAATCGAGCTGCTTGATGGCCTTGGCCACCTCTTCGACATGGCCGGGCACCTTCACCTTGCGCCAGACATTGCGGATGATACCCTTGCCGTCGATGAGGAAGGTGGCGCGCTCGATGCCCATATATTTCTTGCCATACATGTTCTTCTCGACCCAGACGCCATAACTTTCGGTCACCTTGCCGGTATCGTCCGAGCCCAGGGTGAAGTTGATGTCGTATTTCTTCTTGAACTTGTCGTGGCTTTCGACGGAATCGCGCGATACCCCGATCACGACAGCATCCAGCTTCTTGAAGGCCGGCAGCTTGTCACGGAAACCGCAGGCTTCGGCGGTGCAGCCGCTGGTATCGTCCTTGGGGTAGAAATAGAGCACGACATTCTTGCCCTTGAGCTCGCTCAGGGAAATCTTGCCGCCGCCATCGGTCTTCATGGAAAAGGCAGGCGCCTTGCTGCCGCTTTCGAGTGACATTCTGATCTCCTTCATTCGGTCGTCGGTTCAACCTCGAATATAGTCTCGAAGCAGGCGAAGACGACAGCTTCCTGCTCCATGACCAGCGCCTTGAGCGCGCTGAAATCCGGCTCCGCCGCGATTTGGGCGAGATGCTTCTTGGCTGGCGCGCCCAACTTCTCTTCTTCCAGCTTGCCGCCGACGATGAGGCGGATGATCTGCTGCAATCTGTGCCACAACCGCGCGGCGGCGATGAGCCGGTCGCCCGTCGTGGGATCGATCAGACCCAGAAGATGGGCGTGACCCAAAGCAATGACCGGATCGCCGGCAATGAGGTCGGGGAAATCCGCTGCGTGCTTGAGGATCAGATATTGCGAGATGAAATCGATATCGACCTGACCGCCGCGGACATGCTTCAGATCCCACAGATCGTCGGTACGGTATTGCTGTGCCATTCGACGGCGCATGTCGAGAATATCCGTGCGCAGCTTCTCGGGGTCGCGCTTCTGGCGAAGGACACGGCCCAGCATGGCGAGCGTATCGGCGCCGAGGCCGCTGTCGCCGGCAATCACACGGGCGCGGGTCAGCGCCATATGCTCCCAGGTCCAGGCTTCGGTCAGCTGATACTTCTCAAAGGGGCTGAGGCCACTGGCGATCGGACCCGAATTGCCGCTCGGCCGCAAACGCATATCGACCTCGAACAGGCGACCTTCCCCGGTCTGGGCGGTGATCGCGTTGATCAGGCGCTGGGCCAGCCGGGCGTAATATTGGATCGGCGCCAGCGGCTTGGGGCCGTCGGACAGCGTCGTGTCCCAATCCGGCACATCCGTCGGGACGTCGTAGATGAAGACGAGGTCGAGATCCGACGTGATGGTCATCTCGCGGCTACCGAGCTTGCCCAGCGCCAGAAAGACCATGCCGTGACCCGGCAGCTTGCCATGCTGCAACTCGAATTCCGCACTGACCCGCGGGAAAAGTGCCGATAGGGCGCAATCAGTCACATCGGAGAGCAGAGGGCCCGCGGCATCGCCGTCGAGCGCTCCGCGCAAAATGCGCACGCCGATTTGAAACTGCTGGTCCTTGGTCCAGCGCCGCAGCACGTCGAGCGCATCCTGGAAGTCGGTCGCCAATCCCAATTGGCGGTCGAGGTCGGCCGCCAACATGTCGCGATCGGCATTGGCATCGTAAAGGCCGGCCGCCAGTACACCGTCCAGCAAGGCCGGCCGGCGCGCCAATTGCTCGGCCAGCAGCGGCGCCATGCCCATCACTTCGGCGATGAGGTCTAGCAGTGCCGGGTTTGAATAGAGCAGGGCGAAAAATTGCACGCCGGCCGGCAGCGCGCGCAGGAAGTCGTCAAAGCGGCGGAAGGCCGTGTCGGGATCAGCCGTTTGCCCAAGCGTGGTCAGAAGGCGCGGCATCAACTCGGTCAGCAATTCGCGTGCCCGGGCACTCCGCGTGGCGCGATAGCGGCCATGATGCCAGGCGCGGATCTGGGCCGAAACGGCGCTGCCATTGGGGAAACCCATCCGTTCCAGCGTTTGCACGGTTTCCGGATCATCGTCCGTCCCGGTAAAGACCAGGCTGCCGGCGATGCCGGCTTCGGCAGCACCCAAGGTCGGCGCTTCCTCGAAGAGTTCGGCGTAGTGATCCTCGACGCGGCCGAGGTGATAGCGCAAGGTCGTTTCAAAGGCGCCGGTATCGGCGTGACCGCTGAAGATGGCGACGCGGTCGAGCGCCGGGCCATAATCGGGGAGGGTCTGTGTCTGCTGATCCTCGATCATCTGCAGGCGATGCTCGACCATGCGCAGATAGCGATAGGCGGCGATGAGCTCTTCTGCGACCTCGGGTTTGCACTTGCCGAGCCGAACCAAGGCGGGAATGGCGGCGCAGGTTGCCCGCTGCCGCAGGTCCATGACCCGCCCACCCCAGATCAATTGCTGTGTCTGGGCGAAAAATTCGATCTCGCGGATGCCGCCGCGTCCCAGTTTGATGTTGTGACCGGCAACCGCCACCTGCCGGTGCCCCTTGACGGCGTAGATCTGGCGTTTGATCGAATGGATGTCCTGGATGGCGGCGAAATCGAGATGCTTGCGCCAGATGAAGGGGCGAAGATTCTTAAGGAACATCTCGCCAGCCGCTTCGTCGCCGGCGACGACCCGCGCCTTGATCATGGCGGCGCGTTCCCAATTCTGCCCCATGCCTTCGTAATAGGTCTCGGCGGCGAGGGTCGAGATGACGAGCGGGGTCGAGGCCGGATCTGGCCGCAGCCGAAGATCGATCCGGAAAACATAGCCATCGGCCGTTGCATCCTGAAGAATTCTCACCAAATTCCGGGCCAGACGAACGAAGCATTCCTGCGCCGTCTTGCGGCCCTGGTAACGGACCTTGTCCCGCTCGAAGAGGAGGATGAGATCGATGTCGCTGGAATAGTTGAGTTCGCCGGCGCCGAGTTTGCCCAGACCCAGGACAATCAGGCCGCAATCCCGCTCCGGTTCGTCAGGAAAAGGTAAGGAAATGTCGCCGCCCGCGTGCAACTGGCGCAGAAGGTGCGAGATCGCCGCGTGCAGCGCCGCTTCGGCGAAGCGGCTTAGCGCCGCGGTGATCTTTTCCAGCGGCCAGAGACCGCCGATATCGGCCGTGGCGACGATCAGGGCTACCTGTCGCCGCGCGCGCCGCAAGGCTGCCATAAGACCCGCTTCGTCCAGATTTTCCAAAGCCTTGGGTGTGACGGCGGTCACGACATTGTTAAAGACAGAATCGATATCCTGCGTTAAAAGTTCAAGAAAAGCGTCGGTTTCTGCGAGCAGGCACCGGCTGAGAAAGGGAGAATTACCGAACAGCGCCTTGAGCAGCGCCTGTGCCGATGGTGTAGCGATTTTGGCCATGACGCCCGGCGGCAGGGTTTCCGATAGTTGCTCGAAGTGAAGTTCAACCTGCCGCGGGTCGCTCGGGCGCGGTAGTGAGGCGGGGTCGATGACGGCGATGTTGGCTGGTGACATTGTTTGGCTGTCGGCGGCGGGGAAACCGAGAGACTGCTGAAGCACAAGGTTCCGGTCAAGCCAATGGTTTCAGTTTGGCCGGTGGTTTTATTCTGGCCAGTGGTTTCGTTCTGGCCAATGGCTTCGTTCGGTCCAATATTGAGTTCGAGAAGGGAAACCCTTGGTATCGGCAGGTGTTGGGTCCGCGGGTACTCGTTTCTGGCTAAGCCGCTTGCTGATCGGAGCTGACCGCGCGTGATTCGTCGGACCACAATTATTACCCTGGAGGTCCTTGGCGCTGCCCTTGCCGGCGCTGCGATCATCCTGGCCTTTCTCACCTGGCGGCTGACCCAGGAAGGGCCGATCCATCTGCGCTTTCTGTCCTCCTATGTCGAGCAGGCGCTCATCCGCAGCGACCAGCCCTACCGTATCGGCATCGACGATACGGTGTTGACCTGGGCCGGATGGGACCGCGCGCTCGATGTGCGGGCGATCAATTTGCGCGTCCGCGATCTGGAGGGGCGTGAACTTGCCAACCTGCCTGAAGTCTCCATCACGTTCAGTGCGCGCGCGCTGTTCAAGGGGCTGGTGGCGCCGAGCAAGATTGAGATCATCGGCCCCAGGCTCACGCTCATTCGCAACAAGGACGGTTCCTTGGCCTTCGGTCCGGGCGGGGTGACCAGTGAACCGACCACCAAGGATACAGATGGCAGCTTCGAGGCCTTGATGCTGCTGGCCAGCGACATGCTGGAATCGCCGGACCGCAGCAAGCCGACCGGCTACCTGACCTCGGCCGCCATCCTGAATGGCAGCGTTCAGGTCATTGACTATGTGACCGGCCTGACCTGGCAGGCCGACAATTTCGGCGCCGAAGCGCGGCGCGAGGTGGGCGGGCTGGCCGGCGATCTCTTCGCGGCGCTCCCGCAGTTCGGCGACCCGGCCATCCTCAGTGCAAAGCTCGATTACCGTCGCGACACGCGCAAGCTCGCCGTCGACGCCTCGGTGGCGGCTCTGCAGCTCTCCTCGCTTGGCCTGATCGAGCCCGCCCTTTCCGATCTGTCGACCGCCGATCTCGCCGTCACGGCTAAGGTGCAGACCTCGATCGAGATTGCCAGCGAGCATCTGGGCGATATCGGCGAAGTGAATTTCGCCCTGGCGAGCGGGGCGGGCGCACTCGATCTCCCCAATGTCACCAAGCAACCGATTCCGGTGACCACTCTCAATGTTGAGGGACGATTGGATCGCGACAGCGACCTGATGTCGATTTCATCCTTCGACCTTGATATCGGCGGGCCGCGGATCACGGCAAAGGCCGACTGGCAGGGGGCATTCAGCGGCAAGGCCAAGGATGGCGGCGTGCCGCTGCTCGTGGCCAGCTTGAAGGTTACCAAGCTGCCGGCCGAGCTTCTTGACCCCTATTGGCCGGAAACGGTAGCGAGCGACACGCGCAATTGGGTCGTTCCCAACATCCCCCACGGTATGGTCGAGGAGGCCGGTGCCGATATCTCCCTGCGACTGCCGCCGGGAGAAGAGAAAATCAAGGTCGAGGCGGTCAAGGGCGTGCTCAAGACCAGCGATCTCACGGTCCACTATCTGCGGCCGATGCCGCCGATTACCAAGGGCGTGGCAACGGCGGAATTCGACGCCAAGACCTTCACGGCGAAGATCACGGGTGGCGAAGTCGGCAATATCAAGGTGACGAAAGGCGATCTCGTCATCACCGGCCTGGATGTCGAAGACCAGTTCATCAAGGTGGGCGGCGATGTCGCTGCGCCGATGAAGGATGCGTTGGAACTCCTTGACCATCCGCGCCTTGGCTATGCCAAGAAGCTCGGTATCGATCCGAAGACGGCCGGCGGGACGGCAACAGCCAACATCCTGTTCGATTTCCCTGCCGCGAAGAAGCTGACTTTCGCCGAGGTGAAGGTCAAGGTCGCGGCGGAGATGAATGACGTCAAGATAGCGAAGATCCGCTTTGACAAGGACGTGAGTCAGGGTGTGCTCAAGCTCAATCTTGACGAGAAGGGGATGAATATCTCCGGTCCGATCGTGTTCGCCGACATGCCGATCATTCTTGACTGGAGCCAGAGCTTCGCCGACGACGCCGCCTTCGACGAGAAGCTCCATGTCAATGGCGAGGCGAGTGCGGCCCAATTGGCATCCCTTGGTTTCGATTACCGGCCCTGGGTCGAAGGCACCTGTCAATGCGACGTGACCTACACCAAGCTGCCGGGTGGGCGCGCCACCTTGCAGGGAGCGTTCGATCTGACCAATGCGGTTCTCGATGTGCCGGCGGCCAAGTGGCACAAGGATGCGGCCGTGCCGGGTCGTGCCGAGCTGACGCTGGAAATGCGCAATGACAAGCCTGTTTCCATCCCGCAGTTCCGGGTGTCGGCGGGCGACCTGGTGACGGGCGGCGCCCTGCAATTCGCCGGCGATGGGACAATCTCAAGGGTAACATTGCCGGATGTGAAGATCGGCGCCTCGCACCTGACCGGTTTCGACGCCGAATTGAAGGAAGGCTGGACGCTGGTCACGGTGGCAGGTGGCACGCTCGATGCCGAACCCTGGCTCGGTGGCGACAAAACGGCCATGACCCCGGAGGAACTGGCGCGCGCCGGGCCCGAACAACAGCGCCCCTTTACGGTCAAAGGGCAGCTCTCTTATCTTCGCCTCAGCGAGGGGCGTGAACTGACCAACGCCACGGTCGAAGCGGTGCACGACCCCTATTGGTGGGATGTTATCTCCTTCCAGGCGACGCTGCCGAGCGGCCAGCCGATTACCTTCGATTATCGTCCGAGCCAGCCGGGGCAACACGCGCTCAATATCAGCACCAAGGACGGTGGTGGCGCCTTGCGAGTGCTCGATCTCTATGACTCGATCAAGGGCGGGACCTTGTCGATCACCGGGACCGTCAAGGACGACCAGCCCTGGCGGCCCCTGCGCGGCAAGATCGCGATGTCGTCCTTCCGCGTCATCAACACGCCTTTCGTCGCGCGCTTCCTGACCGTCGCGACCATCACCGGCGTGGTCGATGCCGTGACGGGCGAAGGTTTCCTGTTTGGTGGCGCCGAGGGGCGCTTCACCAAGACGCGCGGACTCATCGAGTTGAAGCGGTTCCGGAGCGCCGGCCCATCGGTCGGCATGACGGCGCAAGGGCAGATTGATCTCGACCGCAATCTGGTGAACGTCAAGGGGACGCTGGTGCCGGCCTACGCGATCAACAGCGTGCTGGGGAACATCCCGCTGATCGGCGCCATCATTCAGGGTGGCGAGGGGGAAGGGCTGTTTTCTGCGACTTATGCCGTCAACGGCAATCTCAATGAGCCGAAGATCGATGTCAATGAATGGTCGGCATTGGCCCCAGGTTTCATCCGGGACCTTTTCACCGATGACGGGACCGAGTTGCCGGACGAAGATGAAGGCGCGTCGCCGGCACCCAGTGGCGCGCAGGCACCCGGATCAAAATCACCACCCGAACCGCATCAGAGCAAATAGCAGGCGTTTGAGGCCGGAAGGAGATGGCTATGCGATATTTCCTGTCGATCGCGCTCCCTCTTTTCGTCACCGGTTGCGCCATGAAAGAGCCGGCGCCAATAGAACTACGCCTGCTGGCGTTCAACGATTTTCATGGCAACATACAGTCCGAGGATCCGACGCCGGGGCGCGTGCAGATCGTCAAGGATGGCAAGGCGGAAATGGTCGATGCCGGCGGCGCCGCCTATCTTGCGGCTCTGATTGCCGAGCAGCGCGCCGGTCACGACAACAATATGCTCATCAGTGCTGGCGACCTGACCGGCGCCAGCCCAATGCTATCGGCCCTGCTGCGCGACGAGCCGACTATTCAAATCATGAACCGGATCGGGCTCGATCTGAATACCGTCGGCAACCATGAATTCGATGCCGGCCGCCAAGAGATTCTGCGCAAAGCCGAGGGCGGCTGCAAAGAATCCGCGCCTTGCGCCGGGGCGGGATTTGAAGGAGCAGCTTTCGATTACCTGGCCGCCAACGTGATCGATACGGCGCGTGGCGAGCCACTTTTTGCGCCCTATGTGGTGAAGGAATTCGGCGGCATCGACGTAGCGTTCATCGGCATCGTCACCACGGAGACACCGCATATCGTTTCCAAGGATGGGATCGCCGGACTGACATTCCTGGATGAAGTTACAACTCTCAATCGCTATGCGGATCAGTTGTCCAAGCAGGGTGTCGAGGCGATCGTGGGCGTGCTCCATGAAGGTTCCAGCGCTACCCCGGATACGTCCGTCGACGGCGGCGCCTGCACTGGTCTTGAGGGCGCGCTCAACGACATCGTCGCCAAAGCCAGTCCGGCCATCGATCTCTTCATTTCAGGGCATACACATCAGAGCTATGCCTGCCGCCTCAATGGTCGGCTGGTGACTCAGGCCGGAAACTATGGCCGGATGCTGAGCGTCATCGATCTCACCCTGGATCCTGTGAGCGGCGATGTTGCCGATGCAACGGCCCGCAATCTCCCCGTGACGCGCGACCTCCCCGCCGATGCGGCCGTCGTCGGCGACCTTAGTCGCGCCGAAGCGGCAACGGCCCCGATCCGCAGCCAGGTGGTCACAACCGTGCCGGCCGCCCTATCGCGGCAACAGGATGCAGCAGGCGAATCCGTGCTTGGCGACGTGATCGCCGACGGGCAGCTGGCGGCAGCCCGGAATCTGGGCGCGGTTATCGCCCTCACCAATCCCGGCGGTATCCGACAGGATTTGCCAAGCGATCCCGGCAAGGGACTGGCCGTGACCTTGGGTGATCTGTTCGCCGTGCAACCCTTCAACAACAATCTCGTGGCGATGGATGTCACCGGCGCGCAGCTGAAGTTGCTTTTGGAGCAGCAATGGTTGGGGCAGCCGGAAGACCGTAAGCCACGCATGCTGCAGATCTCCGATGGGTTCACCTATTGCTATGACGACCGCCGCGCCGAGGGCGACAGAATCTTGGCGGGCACAATGCACCTCAACGGTGAAGTTATTGAAGGCGCGAGCATTTATCGGATTGTTGTCAACAACTTCCTGGCCGGAGGGGGTGATCGCTTTGAGGTTTTGAGGGAGGGCCGTCATTTGGTCCAGGGCGGCGGCGATCTCGAGGCGCTGCGCAACCATGTGACGACGGCCGGCAGGAACCTGACGGTGGCAACCATGGGTCGAATCTGTCGCCAGCGCTAGGTCTATTTTCACGACTTGTTAAGGCTTTCGGTAGAAATTCCCTGAAGTGAAGATTGTTTCAGGGGAGTAAAGCACCGTGTTTAGCAAAGGGCGTGCTGGCGGTTCGCTGGCCATTAAGATCCTGTTGCCCATCTTGGCAGCTCTGGTTGCCGGGCTGGCTCTGTCGACCTGGATGACCGTATCGAACAGCGGCGCGACGGTAGGCAAGCTCAGCAACGACCTGGGCGCTGAAGTGGCAAGCACTGCTGCCGACAAGGTTGAAAATGTGATATCGGGCGCGTTCGCCTCGGCGCGAGCGACGGCAGCAAACACGATCGGACAAATTCAAGGCAAGTCGGCCAGCCGTGCCAGCGTGCTTGCATCACTGCAGAAGTTGCTGGACGACAATCCGAACCTGTTGGCGACATGGGTTGCCTTCGAACCGAATGTGTTCGACGGCAAGGATGCCGACTTCGTCAATGCCGAGGGGCATGACGCGACCGGGCGCTTCATTCCCTACCTTGCGCGCGGTGCTGCGCTGACGCCACTCACGGATTACGAAAAGCCCGGTGCGGGCGACTATTATCTTCTGGCCCGCGACAGCGGCCAGGAGCAGTTTCTTGAACCCTATCCTTATGTCGTCAATGGCAAGGAAGTGCTGATCACCAGCGCTGCCGTCCCGATCATTGTCGACGGCAAGGTGATCGGCGTAGCCGGCATTGACCTGCTGCTCGAAGGTCTCAACGCCTTGCTCGGGGAAATTCGGCCCTTCGAAACTGGGTCCGTATCTCTCATTTCCAATGCCGGTCTGTGGGCGGCCTATAGCAATGCCGAAGCTCTCGGCAAACCGATCCAGGATACGTCGGCGGCATTGAATGATGCACTGCCGGCCATCAAAGCCGGCGAGAAGTTTGATCAGGTGGATTTTTCTGCGTCGCTGCAGACTGACGTGACGCGCATTTTCATGCCGGTGGCGACCGGACTCTCCTCCACCCGTTGGTCGGTGATGGTGAATCTGCCGCAGGACAAGATGCAGGCGCCGGTCGACAAGCTGACCCGAACGGTGCTGATCGTATCGGGCATCATTGTCGTGGCGCTCGCCATCATCATCGCTGTGCTTGTGCGCTATCTGGCGGCCAAGCCAATTCAGGCACTGACCGGCGCGGTCGAAGGCCTCGCTGGCGGCAACACGGCCCTCGATGTGCCGTTGACGAAGCGCCGGGACGAGTTGGGCGTGATGGCCCGGGCCATCGATTTCTTCAAGGAGAAGCTGATCGAAGTCGACCGTCTGCGCGACGAGCAGAAGGCATCGGAGGAGCGAGCTGCTGCGGATCGTCGCAAGGCCATGCTCGATCTTGCCGACAGCTTCGAGGCCGCGATCAAAGGCGTCGTCGAAGGTGTCTCGTCGGCGGCAACCGAACTGCAATCCAATGCGAGCTCGCTGTCGGGCACGGCGGAGGAAGCCACGCGCCAGTCGACGACCGTCGCTGCAGCGACCACCCAGGCATCTGCCAACGTCACAACCGTCGCGGCGGCGGCCGAGGAGCTTTCGTCGTCTATTACTGAGATCAGCCGGCAGGTGGCTGACAGCTCAAACGTCGCCCGCACCGCGGTTGACGAAGCGGCCAAGACGGGCGAGACGGTCGAAAGCCTGGCTCAGGCGGCCGAGCGCATTGGTGGCATTGTGCAATTGATCAACGATATTGCCAGCCAGACCAATCTGCTGGCGCTGAACGCCACGATCGAGGCAGCCCGTGCCGGTGAAGCGGGCAAGGGCTTCGCGGTCGTTGCCAGTGAGGTCAAGAACCTTGCCTCCCAAACAGCCAAGGCGACCGAGGATATCTCGGTCCAGATCGGCGGCATGCAGCAGGTGACGCGGAGTGCGGCCGAGGCGATGGGGCATATCCGGTCGACGATCGCCCGCATCAACGAGATCGCCTCGGGTATCGCCGCGGCAGTTGAGGAGCAATCGGCGGCGACGCAGGAAATCTCCAACAACGCGCAGCAGGCGGCATCGGGTGTCGACGAAGTCGCGCGCAATATTGGCGGCGTCAACCAGGCCGCCAATGAAGTGGGCGGGGCAGCCGGCGAGGTGCTGGGCGCTTCCTCCGAATTGTCGCGTCAGTCCGAATCTTTGCGTCGCGAAGTCGATTCCTTCATCGCCAAGATCCGCGCCGGCTGAGCGGACGTAGAGTAGAGGACAAAGAAAAAGGGCGGGACCGAGGTCCCGCCCTTTCTCCATTCGGTCGGAGGTAATCCCTTATTTGGCAGCCGCCACCGCGCGGCCGGCCATGACGCTCACCAGATGGGCGCGATACTCGGCCGATCCGTGGAGATCGCTGTTGAGGTGGCCAGCGGCGACCTTGGCGCCCTTGGCGGCATCGGCGCTGAAATTGGCGCCGAGGGCCGCTTCGATTTCCTTGGCCCGGAAGACACCTTCCTGGCCCGCACCGGTCACGGCGACGCGGACGCCGCCCTTGGTCTTGGCAACGAAGACGCCGACCAGGGCAAAGCGCGATGCTGGCTGCACAAACTTCTCGTAGCCGGCTTTTTCCGGCTTCGGGAAGTGGACCGCCGTGATGATCTCGCCGTCTTCAAGGGCGGTGGAGAACATGCCCTGGAAGTAGTCGTCGGCCTTGATCTCGCGCTTGTTGGTGCGGATCGTGGCGCCGAGCCCGAGCACGGCAGCCGGGTAGTCGGCTGCCGGGTCATTATTGGCAAGCGATCCGCCGAGCGTGCCGCGATGGCGCACCTGCCGGTCGCCGATATGGCTGGCAAGGTGGGCAAGGGCCGGAATGGCGCTTTGCACGACCGACGATGCTGCCACTTCGGCATGGGTCGTCATTGCGCCGATGGTGATGCCGTCACCTTCGGCCTTGATGCCTTTTAGATCGGCGATGGCGCCGAGATCGACCAGGTCGCTTGGCTCCGCCAGGCGTTGACGCAGGGTCGGCAGCAAGGTCTGGCCGCCGGCGATGATCTTGCCGTCACCGGCCGAGCCGAGCGCCTTAACGGCATCGGCGACGGAAGCGGGGCGATGGAATGCGAAATTATGCATGGACTCTCTCCCTTATTCCGCTGCTTTGGCTTTGCCGGCCGATTGGATCGCCTGCCACACCTTATGCGGTGTCGCCGGCATCGAGATGTCGGTAACGCCAACCGGTAGCAGCGCGTCGAGCACGGCATTGATGACCGCCGGCGGCGAGCCGATGGCACCCACTTCGCCGACGCCTTTCGATCCCAGCGGGTTATGCGTGCACATGGTGGCGTGGTTGGCGACGGTGATGCTGGGCACGTCGTCGGCACGCGGCATGGTGTAATCCATGTAGGAGCCGGTCAGAAGCTGGCCGGTTTCCTGGTCATATGCACAATTCTCCAGCAAGGCCTGACCGATCCCCTGGACGACGCCGCCATGCACCTGGCCTTCAACGATCATCGGGTTGATGACCCGGCCGATATCGTCGACCGCAGTGAAGTTCAGCACCTGGGTGACGCCGGTGTCGGGGTCGATTTCGACCTCGCAGATATGCGTACCGCCGGGATAGGTGAAGTTGAGCGGGTCGTAAAAGGCCGTTTCTTCGAGACCCGGTTCAAGTTCGGTGATCGGATAATTGTGTGGCACATAGGCCGTCAGCGCCACCTGGCCGAAGCTCACCTTCTTGTCGGTGCCCTTCACCGTGAACTCGCCGTTCTTGAAGTCGATGTCGGCAACCGAAGCCTCCATCAGATGGGCAGCGATACGCTTCGCCTTGGCGATGATCTTATCCATCGCCTTGACGATCGCGGAACCGCCGACGGCCAAGGAGCGCGAGCCATAGGTCCCCATGCCAAAGGGGATCTTATTGGTATCGCCATGGCTTACCTCGACGCTTTCGAACGGCACGCCGAGCGTATCCGAGACCAGCTGGGCAAAGGTCGTCTCATGACCCTGGCCGTGGCTGTGGGTACCGGTAAAGACGGTGACGGAACCGGTCGGATGGACGCGGACCTGACCGCATTCATAGAGACCGGCGCGGGCGCCCAAGGAACCGACGACAGCCGACGGTGCGATGCCGCAGGCTTCGATATAGGTTGAGATGCCGATGCCGCGCAGCTTGCCGCGCTTCTTGGCCTCGGCACGACGTGCTTCAAAGCCAGCCCAGTCGCCGAGCTTCAGCGCAATGTCGAGGGTCGAGTCATAGTCGCCGCTGTCATATTGCAGGGCGACCGGGGTCTGGTAGGGGAAGGCATTCTTGGGAATGAAGTTGCGGCGACGCAATTCGACCCGGTCGATGCCGGTTTCCCGCGCCGCCTTTTCGACCAGACGCTCGAGCAGATAGGTCGTCTCCGGCCGGCCGGCGCCGCGATAGGCATCGACGGCAACGGTGTTGGTGAAGACGGCCTTCACCTCGGCATAGATTGCCGGCGTGGTGTAAACGCCTGCCAGCAACGTCGCCGACAGATAGGTCGGCACGCAGGGCGCGAAGGTCGAAAGATAGGCGCCCATATTGGCCTTGGTGGCGACACGCAGGCCGATGAACTTGCCATCCTTGTCGAGCGCAAGCTCGGCATGGCTCGAATGATCGCGGCCTTGGGCGTCGGAAATGAAGGCTTCAGAACGGTCCGACGTCCATTTGATCGGACGGCGCACCTTCTCCGAGGCCCAGGTCACCAGGGCTTCCTCCGAATAATGGAAGATCTTGGAGCCGAAGCCGCCGCCAACATCCGGTGCCACGACGCGGAGCTTGTGTTCCGGAATCTGCAGCACGAAGGCGCCCATCAACAGGCGAATGACATGCGGGTTCTGGCTGGTGGTGTAGAGCGTGTATTCGCCGGTCGCCCGGTCATAATCGCCGACCGCAGCGCGCGGCTCCATGGCATTGGGTGCCAGGCGCTGGTTGATGAGGTCGAGCTTGGTGACGTGATGCGCCTTGGCAAAGGCTGCATCGACTGCGGCCTTGTCGCCAATGTGCCAGTCGAAGCAGGTATTGTTCTTGGCATCCGGCCAGACCTGGGCGGCACCCGGCTTGTCGGCATCGGCGGTGGAGACGATGGCCTTCAGTTCCTTGTAGGTGACGTCGATCGCTTCGGCGGCATCGCGCGCCTGGGCAAGGCTTTCAGCGATAACCAGTGCCACTTGGTCGCCGACATGGCGAACACGGTCCTTGCACAGCGGGAAATGCGGCGGCTCGATCATCGGGCTGCCGTCCTTGCTGTGAATCTGCCAGCCGCAGGGAACGCCGCCCTTGTCATAATCGGCGCCCGTGAAGACGGCGACCACACCAGGCATGCCCTTGGCCTTGGCCGTGTCGATCTTGACGATCTCGGCATGGGCATGGGGCGAACGCAAAATATAGGCGTAGGTCTGGCCCGGGCGGTTGATGTCGTCGGTATAGGTGCCGCGGCCGGTGAGGAAGCGGAAGTCTTCCTTGCGCTTGGGCGAAGCGCCGATGCCGGTTGCCGGTGCTGAGTCAGCCATGGCTTACCTCCCTTTCCCGGATTGCATCGCGTCAGCGCCGGCTTTCACCGCCTTGACGATGTTGTGGTAGCCGGTGCAGCGACAGATATTGCCTTCGAGACCGGCGCGGATTTCGCTTTCGCTGAGAGCCGGCTTGCCCTGCACCAGGTCGATGGCGCTCATCACCATGCCGGGGGTACAGAAGCCGCATTGCAGCCCGTGATTGTCGCGGAAGGCTTCCTGCATCGGATGCAGCGTGTCGCCGGTAGCGAGGCCTTCGATTGTCGTGACCTGCGCGCCATCCAATTGGACCGCCAGCACATTGCAGGATTTAACCGCCTTGCCATTCACGTGCACGGTGCAGGCGCCGCATTGCGCCGTGTCGCAGCCGACATGGGTGCCGGTGAGGGCCAAGGTGTCGCGTAGGAAATGAACGAGCAATGTCCGCGCTTCGACATCCGCCGAAACAGCCTTGCCGTTCACCGTCATCTTAACGGTGGGCATAACGATCCTCCCTGAGTTGCCGTGGCTTGCCGCCACTAGCTGCCTTTGAATTCCAGCCGTGCTTGCCCTGAATCAAGTTCGGCCTGTTGAGATCGATGGCAGAATTAAGCTTGCCCGATCAATTGAATGTCAAGGTCAGAATGCGAGGCGGCAGGGGCTGCAAGCATGTCGCACAAACGTGCAGCCTTGTTCGGCGAGAAACCTGCCTATTAATTGAACAATGTTGCGATGCGTCACATGTATGTCATGCGCGCCGTAAGGTATTCGGCACATCGCTTAAGACTTTTGTCTAGGTGCCGAGGGTGTCGCTAGCGCTTGACGAAGTAATAGAGCACGCCGCCTACGACGGCGACGAGGCCGGCGATCCAAACCGCCGGGTGCAGCCCCTTTTGTGCCTGTTCGGTCGCCGTGGACGAAGGGCCGCTTGCTGCCGTGGCCGTCACCGTCTCCGTTGTGGCGCCGGCGACGGCTTCAGTCGCAACCGCACCACCGGATTGCGCAACGACCGCCGCCGCAAAGGCGTTGAAGAAGTCGTCGGCCATCTTCTTTGCCGTGCCTTCGATCAGACGTGAGCCGATCTGGGCCAGCTTGCCGCCGATCTGTGCGCCGGCCGTGTATTTCAGAATGGTCCCGCCGCTGCCATCATCGACCAATGTCACCTTCGCCCCACCCTTGGCGAAGCCTGCGGCTCCGCCCTGGCCCTCGCCAGTGATGGTGTAGCCGTTCGGCGGATCGATATCGGAAAGTGTGATGCGGCCGCCGAATTTGGCCTTAACGGGACCAACTTTGGCAACCACGGTCGCGGTAAACCCGTCGCCGTCCTTAACCAGCTCCTCGCATCCGGCAATTGCGCTTTTCAGCACCTCGGGATCGTTGAGCGCTGTCCAAACGGCTGATCGCGGCGCCTTGATGGCGTATTCGCCAGATATTTCCATGACGGGGTCTCCTCCCTGGTCTTCGGTAAAATAGATGTGCAGCGGCGCGGCTTGTCAACGGCGGGTTCTTGACGCTGAGCTGCCGGAACGGCCAATCTGTTCCTGAACAAATGCACATCAGCCGGCGAGGAATATTTGTTGCTGTCACGCTTGTTGCAAGTAGCGCTTCTGGCCTGTCTGGTCATTCTCGGCGGCCCAGCCATTGCCCAGGAAAAGGTGCCGGTTCTCATTCATGCCGGTGGCAGCACCTATAAATTCAGCGCCGAGATTGCCGATACGGCCGAGGAACGCGCCCAAGGGCTGATGTTCCGTGAAAAGCTCGCCGCCAATGAAGGTATGCTGTTCCTCTATCCTGCCGCCAAGCCGGTATCCTTTTGGATGAAGAATACGCCTTTGCCGCTGGATATGCTGTTCATCGATGCCACGGGACAGATCATCAATGTGGCGGCGATGGCCAAGCCCTTCGATACCAGTCCGATCAGCTCGACCGCGCCGGCGATCGCTGTCTTTGAAATCTTGGGAGGCTCAGCCGGACAGCTCGGTATTTCTGCCGGTGACAAGGTGGAATGGCCGCCACAAGCGACTCCGGCGACACCCTGATCTAGCGCTTGCGGGCGATGGTCAGTCCGTCCGCGATCGGCAGCAGACAGAAATCGACCCGGCCGTCAGACGCAATAAAGCGGTTGAGATCGCGCAGGACGACCGTCTCTTCATCCTTGGCGGATGGGTCGGCCACATCGCCGCTCCATAACACATTGTCGATCAGCACGGCCCCGCCCGGCCGCAGCAAGGTCAGCACCGCCTCGTAATAGTTCCGGTAATTGGTCTTGTCCGCATCGATGAAGGCGAGGTCGAAACTACCGGCCTGCGTCCGCGCCAAGGCGGCAAGCGTTTCCAGGGCAGGCGCCAGGCGCAGATCGATTTTCTCCGCGATACCGGCCTTGGCCCAATAGCGACGCGCGATGGAGGTATATTCCTCACTCACGTCGCAGCAGATGAGCTTGCCGTCCGCAGGCAGGGCGCGGGCCATGGAAAGGCTCGAATAGCCGGTGAACGTGCCGATTTCGATGGCATAGCGGGCGCCCATCAATTGGGCGAGAAGGGCCATGAATTGGCCCTGTTCGGGCGAGATCTGCATCACGGCCGCCGGCAATTTGGCGGTTTCTTCCCGCAATGCCTTCAGCAGCGGATCGTCGCGATAGCCGAATTCAAGGATGTAGTCATAGAGCCGCTGGGTAACCTGCAGCGGTTCCTTGCCCATCGCGGCGCTCAGGCGCCCTTGTTGGGGAGGCGGATATACTGCACGCCGCCTTCCAGGGAGCTTTGCGCTACCGTCTTCCGTCGGGATTGGTCCTGGACGCAGAAAATGTGAGCGTAAGGGGTGCCGTCGATACCATTGAAGATCGAGGCCACTTCCCAGGTGATCAGGTTGGTATCTGCCGAACGATAGCGGGCGCCCACCGTGACCCGATTGTCTTTCTTCGAACTGAATAGGCCCATGTCTAAAATGCTCGTTTGGCAGCGATCAAAAACGGTCCTCTACCGGCCCAAAGGGCTACCCGGTTCGCCAAAAGCGGCAGCTCCGAGTCTCTGACGGCTATGACCTTGATTCGGGACGAGAACGTAGCATCTAGGCCTGACCCGAACAAGCGCGCGAGGTGGCCCTGCCTGTGACCACCCGCTTGCTCGTCCGAAAACAGCCGCATCAGGCGTTGCGCAAATACCACGCGTAGTCCAACTCGGTCACACGGGCATTGAAACGGTCATATTCGGCCTGTTTGACCGACCGGTAGACATGGTGGAAGCGGGTGCCGAAATAATCCTTCATGCGTGCCGATTGGGCGAAGAGGTCGATCGCCGCCTGCCAATTGGTGGGCAGTGTCAGGCCCATTTCCTGGGCCTTGGCGTAGCCATTGCCCTCGATCGGCGCACCGGGATCGAGCTTCTGCTTCAGGCCCCAATGAATGGCGGCCAGCATGGCGGCGACCGCCAGATAGGGATTGGCGTCGGCGCCGCAGATCCGGTGCTCGATATGGCGAGACTTGGCCGGGCCGGCGGGCACGCGGAAGCTTACTGTTCTATTATTGATACCCCAGGTGGGGGCTACCGGGGCGTAAGAGTTGGCCCGGAAACGGCGATAGGAATTTGCATTCGGGGCGAAAACGGCCATGGATTCGTTGAGCAATGCCTGCATTCCGCCGATCGCCTGGCGCAGAAGCGGGCTGCCGGCCGGGTCGTCGCTGGCGAAGGCGTTGGTGCCGTCCGGGTTGGCGAGGCTCACATGGAGATGCATGCCGGACCCGGCGATATCGCTATGCGGCTTGGCCATGAAAGTGGCCTCAAAGCCGTGGCGAATGGCGACACCTTTGACCAGGCGCTTGTATTTGACCGCCTCGTCGCAGGCCTGCAGCGCATCGGCGCGGTGACGCAGGCCCAATTCCAACTGGCCCGGCGCATATTCCGAGATGGCGGATTCGAGCGGCAAACCGATCTGCTCGCCCATCGCGTAGACGTCGCGAAAGAAGGGCTCGAAATCGTCGAGTTCACGCAAGCCGTAAACCTGGATGTCCCAGGGCCGGTTGCCGGTGACGGCCGAGACCGGCGGTTGCTTACCGCCGCCGGGGCGACCTTCGCGGTCGACCAGGTAGAATTCCATTTCGCAGGCGACGACCGGTGTCAGGTTGAACTCCTTGAAGCGGTCGATAACCGATTGCAGCACATGGCGCGGATCGACATCGCAGGGGCTGTGGTCAATTTCATAGACGGACAGCAGCAGCTGTGCGAAATCAGCGCCGAGCCAGGGCGCCAGGGTAATCCCGCCCGGTGCCGGCTTGCCGAGGCGGTCGGCATCGCCATCGGCCCAGACCAGGCCGGATTCCTCAACATCCTCGCCGGTGATGTCGAGCGCCAGCATCGTGCCGGGCAGGAAGCGGGCATATTCGTAGATCGGCTTGATGTCGTGGCGCAGCAGATTCTTGCCGCGCGGCACGCCGGATTGATTGGTGAAGAAGATCTGAACGAACTTCACTTCCGGATGCGCGGCGAGGAAGGCATCGCATTCGGCGATGCTGGCAACTTTGGAACTCATTTTAACCCCCGATATATATGTGCGGCGCCCTTCAGGCAGCCAGTTCATCCAGGCATTGGCCGATGGTCGTGACCAGCCGATCGACTTGGGCTGGCGTCGTGACCGGGCTGACCAACGTCATGTTGTGGAATGGTGCGATCAATAGGCCGCGGTTGAGCAAATAGAGATGGACGGCAAGCTCGACCGGGCCATGCATGGCCGCCTGTGCTTCCGTGCCGTTGCGCGGCCGGTTCGGCGCACAGACGAATTCAGCGCGGGCACCTACATTCGATACGTGCCATGGGATATTGCGTTGTCTGATCTCGCCTTCGATCCCGCGTGCAAGCTTTTCCGACAGCGGCAGCATGTGCTGATAGGCAGCCGGGGTCATGACATGTTCAAGATTGGCGCGCATGGCCTTGAACTGCAATGCATTGGCCGAAAGCGTCGTGCCCATGCCGCTATAACCCGGTCCGGCTTCTTTTTCCGCCTTACGCATACGCTCTGCGATTTCGGCCGTGCAGCCGAAGACGGCAGTGGGCAGGCCACCCGCCACGGGCTTGCCGAGGGTGAGGAAGTCCGGCTTCAGATTGTGGGTGCGGGTATAGCCACCGTATCCGGTCGAAATCGTATGAGTCTCGTCGATCACCAGCAGGGTCTCGGTCTTGCGGCAGAGATCCTGCAGTGCATCGAGGAAGCCCGGCTGTGGCAGCACCATGCCGATATTCGTCAGTGCCGGCTCGGTGATGACGCAGGCGACATCGCGTTCCTTGAGGGCTGCCTCAAGCGCCGCCACATCGTTGAATTCGACGACCTTGGTGTGGCTTGTGAGATCGTAGACCTGCCCGATGAGGCCGGGACGGTGGATTGCCTTGCCGTTCTTCAGCCGCACGAACGTATCATCGACGGCACCGTGATAGGCGCCGTGGAACACGAGAACCTTGGTGCGCTTGGTGATGGCCCGGCACCAGCGGATGACGAAACGGTTTGAATCCGTGGCCGTCGTCGTCACCTGCCAGAAGGGCAGGCCGAACATCTGCTCAAGCAGCTTACCGACCGCAATGATATCCTCGGTGGGAAGCATGTAGGTGAGGCCGTGGGACGATTGTGCGGCGATCGCCTTGGCGACCGGTTCAGGCGAATGGCCGAACATGGAGCCGGTGTCGCCGAGGCAAAAATCGTCGTAAGAATGCCCGTCGACATCGGTGAGTGTGGCGCCCGTGGCATCGGCAACAAAGAGAGGGAAGGGGGTCGACCAATCCAGCATCCAATGATGCGGAACGCCCTTGATCCAGTTGGCGCGGGCATCAATGCCCAGCTGCTGCGAGATCGGGTTGGATTGGATGTAGCGGTCGGTTTCTCGCTTTGTCATCGCCTCGACTTGCGCCTTGGGCAAGCCGGCTTCCGATAATTCCATGATGCGTGCACTCTGTCCTTCTGCTGCGGCCGCGACGGGCCAGGAAGGCGCCATTGATAGCGACTGCCGCGGGGGAATAGCAAGAGGGCGGCCGGAAACGGACGTAAGTCCTTGAGGCGAAAGCCCTGCTGCAGTGCCGCGAAACGCTTAGAGCCAGCCGCGCTTGCGGAAATACCAGAAGGGCAGCACGGCGGACACCACCATCAGGCCGATGGCGAGCAGGTATCCGTAGTCCCACTGCAGCTCCGGCATGTGGGCGAAATTCATGCCGTAGATACTGGCAATCAGGGTCGGGGGCAGGAAGGCTACCGCCGCCACGGTGAAGATCTTGATGATGGCGTTCTGCTCGATATTGATGAGGCCCAAGGTGGCGTCGAGCAGGAAGTTGATCTTGCCGGCGAGGAAGGTGGCGTGATCGGCGATCGAGGCAATATCGCGCGACAGCGTCTTGATGCGCTGCTTGGCATCCTTCTTCATGCTGCTTTGCGCATTCAGAAAGAGCACGACGCGGCTGAGGCCCAGCAAGCTGTCACGTGCCTTGGTGGCAAGGTCCCCGTTGCGGCCGATGCGGCGCAAGACATCCTGCAGGCTGCCGCCTTTCTGTCCGGCCACCCCCTTGCGCGGGCGCTTCGAACTGCTGCCGGCGGCCTGCTTGGCAAAGATATCGCGCGAAACCTGCTCCATATCCGCCGCAGCCAATTCGAGAACGTCGGCAAGACGGTCGGCAATGCCTTCGAGAAGGCCCAGCAATACCTGCTGCGGTCCGGCAGCCAGGTGGGGATGCCGCAAGGCGCGGCGCGCGAATATCGCGAAGGGCAGCGGATCGACAAAACGAACGGTTACCAGGGCCGTTGCGGTCAGGATGAAGGTGACGGCACCGCTTTCAGGGTGCTCGGTCGCCGCCTTGTGAAGGACTGGCACGGTCATGACCAGACTGTCGCCCTCGCTGTAGAGGCGGCTGCTGACCTCGATTTCCTGCATCTCTTCGCGTGTGGGTACTTCGATGGCGAAAGCAGACTCAACCGCTTGAATTTCGGCGGAAGTCGGTTCCAGCAGATCCACCCAGACGGCTTCGCGGGGCAATCTTTCGGCAGCGTGATCGGCGGCCTCCTGCAGGCGGCTCGGCAGAATATCGGCTGCCGGAACATCGGCGACGACAGCGCGCGTCTCCAGCCCGCTCACAATGAGCTTGCTGAGAGAACCTTCCTGGTGAACGTAGGCGGTGATCATGCCGGCCTCCTGGGGTAAACGAAAGTAACGTTCGACCCGAAGGCATCGGCAAAAACAGGCGGGTCTTAGGAACGGCCTGTGTTTGCGGATGAGACCGGGTCAGCGACGGTCTTGGCCGCGCGCACGCTCGTACTGGGAGGCTCTGCGGCGGTGGATTGTGCCCGGTTCATGTTACGGTTCCTCGGTATGGACGGCGCTGGTTCTGCCGCCCGCTTCTGCCGTTTGGTAGGACCGGCAGGCCGACCTGTCAAATGAAAAGGCGTCGCATTAGACTGCGCCCATTGCAATTGGCGGGGAGGCTGCGGTGAAAGGACGAATTGCGCTGGTGACAGGTGCCGGCAGTGCCGACGGGATTGGCTTTGCGACCGCCCGTGCGCTGGCTGATGCAGGGGCGCGCGTTGCGATTACCTCGACCACCGGCCGCATCAAGGAAAGGTTGCGGGAACTGGGCGCCAGGGGCGGACATATCGCCCTCACAGCCGACCTGACCGATCCGGAAGCGGTGGCCGGGCTGGTTGCCGAGATCAATGCCAAGCTCGGCAAAATCGATATCCTGGTCAACAATGCCGGCATGGTGCAGACCGGCAGGAAGGAGCGGGCGCGCCTATTCCATCAGATAGAGGCTGAAGAATGGCTGCGAACCATGGATATCAACCTCAATACCTGCTTCCACGTGACCCGCGCCGTGCTGCCGCCGATGCTCAAGCGGAAATACGGCCGCATCGTCAACATCGCCTCGGTTACCGGCCCGCTGGTCACCAATCCGCGCAGCGCCGGCTATTCTGCCGCAAAGGCGGCGATGGTGGGCCTCACGCGGGCGCTGGCCATCGAGGTGGCTGACAGGAATGTGACGGTGAATGCGGTGGCGCCCGGGTGGATCGAGACCGGCTCGTCATCGAAGGCTGAAGTGATCGCCGGGCGCAACTCGCCTGCGAAGCGCCCGGGACGTCCGGAAGAAGTGGCTGCCGCAGCAATGTTCCTGGCCAGCGAGGCGTCGTCCTACGTGACCGGCCAGATGCTGGTCGTCGATGGCGGCAACACCATCCAGGAATATAAGGGTCGCAGCGCCGACTATTATTGACTGTCCACCAACTCGGTCCGTGCATTGCGTTCCAGATAGGTATTGAGCGCGATATAAGAACGCGTCCCCTTGATCCCGGGCACGTCATAGATGCGCTTCAACAACTCCTCCAAGGCACGCGTGCTCTCGCAACGTACCTTGAGGATCATGCAGGTGTCCCCGGCAACAGCGTGGATCTCTTCAACCCGCGGATCATCCTGCAAGGCCATCAGTTCCGGGGTCTTGCCCCAGCCATCGGTGTTCACATGGACAAAAGCCAGCAGCGGTCGGCCGATCGCGTCGCCGTCAATGGTCACCGTGGTCTGCTTGATGATTCCTTGCGTCTTCAATTTCTTGACGCGTTCGAAGACCGATGGCGCGGAAAGACCCAGCTTCGCCCCCAGATCGCGGTAAGGGGCGGCAGCGTCTTCGGCCAACAGGCCTAACAGCTTTCGGTCGATAGCATCCATGAGGCGGTATCTTTCTAATCCCATTCGTCAAAACGACATATAGTATTTCGTGATTGTCACATTATAACTAACTTGGTACGTGTTTGGAAGGAATCGTAGAGAGAAAATTAGTCATCATGAGTCGTCAGCCCATCTCCGAAGCCGCCTCGCTGACCATTTTGATGGTGGGGATCGCCGCCGTCGGCATCCAGGCGTTGATGCTTTCGCCTTTGTTGCCGGACATCGCTGCGGCGCTGCAGGCGAGCCCGCGCGAGATCGGTTTTGCCACCGGCGCCTATGGTGCTGGCGTGGCGCTGGCGGCCTTGCTTGCGGCGCCCAAACTCGGCCAATGGCAAAAGGCGCGCGCCATCCGCACGGCGTTCATGGTGATGGGGGCCGGTCTTGCGCTTTGCGGCCTCGCCTGGGATTGGCGTTTGCTGGTGGTCGGTCAGGCTGTGACGGGTCTGGCAGCAGGGATCATCCTGCCTGCGACCTATGGATTGGCCGCGGAACTGGCGTCGCCCGACCGGCGCTCCCGCGCGATCGGCAAGGTGATCCTCGGCTGGTCGGTGGCCATGGTTGGTGGCATTCCGCTGGCAGCATTCCTGTCCGATCTTATCGACTGGCGCAGCACCTTTGCGCTGATGACGGCCATCTGCACGGCGATGGTGCTGTTGATCGGCATCGTCCCACGCGGCAGCGGCACCATCGCGGCGGATCGGATCTCCTATGCGCGCGTGTTCGAGCTGCCGGGTATGAAGCTTTGTTTCTTGGCCACTTTCGCCTACATGATCGCCTTCTACCAGACCTACACCTTCGTCGGCGATCACGTCCGGCACCTGCATCATGCCGGCGCCTGGCTGGGAGGTGCGCTGGCCTGTTCCTACGGTGTCGGCTTTGGTGCCGCGGTGCTCGGCAATGCCTGGCTGGACCGCATGGGGCCGGTGCGATTGATGGCCTTGTCGCTTTTCCTGGTCGGGATCAACTATCTGATCTTGCCCTATGCCGTCCTGACTCTTTGGTCGACCTTGGCTTTTCCCTTCGTCTGGGGCCTCGCCAATCATATCTGCATGAATGTGCTGGTCAGTTTCATCGGTTCAGCGCCGGCAAGTGCCCGCAGCACCGCGATGGGGCTGTTTTCGTTCATCACCTATGTGGCGGTTGGCCTTGGCGGTGCTGTTTTCGGCAGCGTCTACACACATGCCGGATTTGCCGCGGTCTCGTTCGCAGCCACCGCCATGCTTTGGTGCGCGGCGCTGGCGGTGGCTCTGTTCCTCAGACGGCAAGTCGCTCCCGCTCAGATGCCATCGACAACGATGAACTGACAGCGGGTCGATTTCAGCCGATAGGGCAGGATGCGCTGGTATTCCGGGGAATGATACCAGTCCTCAGCCGCCTTTCGGCTGGGGAACTCCAGCATGGCGATGCGCTCGAAGGGCATTTCGCCCTCCAGCGCCGTGAACTGCCCACCCCTTACCAGGAACTTACCGCCATAGGCGTCAATCGTCGGCATGACCTGGGACCGATAGGTCTCGAAGGTGGCTGGGTCGTCGATATGTTCATAAACAATGCAATAGGCAACCATCGCTTCCTCTCTGGGTTGGGGGTGGCGGCCAAACGTTACCTGCCGGTCGATCACGAAGCTGTGAACCAGTTCACCGGTTCGGCGTTGATTGTTTGCTAAGTCTAGCCCGAAAATCAGCCAATGCCAGTGCAAGCACGGCGTCATCTTACTGGCGCAAGGTCCAATGCCGTCAGATGACCGTAACGAAATCGGTGCGCGGGCCGAATATGAGAGAAGACAGTGACGGTCATGAACAAAGCCCATATCAACAGCATTGGTGTTGCCGTGCCATCGCACGACGTTCACGATGGCTTTCTGGCGCATGCGCGGCAGATGCTCAAAAGCCCTGATCGTGCCCGGCTGTTCGATCGCGCCGTCCGGCGCAGCGGCATAAGGCACCGCTATTCCGCCCTGCCAATTGCAGCCATGGGTGCCGGCGCCGTCGATGCTACCGGGTTTTATACCTTCGGCAACTTTCCGAGTACCGCGCGACGTATGACGCTCTACGCGCCGCAGGCGTTGGCGCTTGCCGAACGGGCCATCGAGAATTTGGCGCAGCGCGAGGCGATTGCCGGTATCACGCATTTGATTGTCGCGTCCTGCACCGGCTTCAGTGCCCCCGGACTGGATCTGCAACTGGCAGCCAGACTGCGTCTGCCGGTCGACGTGGAGCGGCAAATGCTCGGCTTCATGGGATGTTCCGCGGCGATCCCGGCCCTCCGTGCCGCGCATCACATTGTCCGCTCCACACCGTCTGCGCGCGTGCTCGTCGTCAATGTTGAGATCTGCACATTGCATCTTCAAGAGACCGAGGATCTGGAAGCGATGTTGTCATTCCTGATATTTGGCGATGGCTGCACGGCAGCATTGGTCTCGGCAGAACCTCGCGGCATCGCTTTGGAAGATTTTCGGGCTGCGATCATTCCGGACACGGAGGGCCTGATCACCTGGGAAATCGGCGACCAGGGTTTCGATATGTATTTGTCCGGCAAGGTCCCTGGGCGAATCTCTCAGGCCCTGCGCCAGGAGCTGGGGCGCCCGGATGCTGCAGGAATTCTGCGCGGTGAGGGCACGCAGTCTGTCGATCTGTGGGCTGTGCATGCCGGTGGGCGCAGTGTGCTCGATGCGGTTGAAACGGGGCTCGCCTTGCCGGCATCGGCACTTCGCCATTCACGCGCCGTCCTCGACGATTTCGGCAACATGTCCTCGGCCACGATCATGTTTGTCTTGGAACGGATGATGCGCGTGGCCCAACCGAAGGAGCGCGGCATGGCAATGGCATTCGGGCCGGGCATGGTTGCCGAAACGGCGCGCTTCTCCATGGCAGCGTAGTCTCCATGAACTTCGCTCAACGCAGCCGGCAGAGCGAGTTGATGGACACAGAATCCGTCACGGCGGAGGATTTTGCCGCTTGCCTGCGCGATCTTGCCACCGTCAACCGACTCACTCTTGCCATGCGGCCGACATTCGACTGGCTGAGACAGTTGACCATCGACTGGCCGAGGAGGCAGCCGCTTTCCATCCTGGACGTCGGCTTCGGCCAGGGCGATATGCTGCGTGCGATCTGGCGATGGGCAGATCGACGCGGGCTGAATGTCCGATTGCAGGGGATAGACCTCAACCCGTTAAGCGCGTTGGCAGCGCGAACGGTGACGCCGGCAAGCATGGCCATTGATTTCCACACGGGAGATGTTTTTGCCTTGGAGCCCGAGCGGCAATTCGACGCGATCATTTCGTCGCTGGTGACCCATCACATGACTGATGCTCAGATTGTTGCTTTCATTGGCTTTATGGAACGCCAGACTCGCCACGGCTGGTGTATTAACGACCTGCATCGGCATGCACTGTCCTATCATGCCTTTCGGATCTGGGCCGGGGCTGCTGGTTGGCATCGCTTTGTCCGCCATGATGGGCCCGTTTCCATCGCTCGCAGCTTCCGCCGTGACGATTGGCAAGGCTATCTGGCCGCGGCTGGTGTCGCTGCGGATATCAAATGGTATATGCCCTTTCGCTATGGCGTCAGTCGGCTGAAGAAGGCGGCTGCATGACGCGCCAGGCCGTCATTGTCGGCGGTGGCGTCGCAGGCGCTGCCGCGGCTTGCCTGCTGGCGACCGCCGGCCGGCAGGTCCTGCTGATAGAGCGTGAGCGGACCGCCAAGCCGAAGGTTTGCGGCGAATTCCTGAGCTGCGCTGCGCAATCCTACATCCAGGACCTTGGTGTCGATTTGAGAGCATTAGGTGCCTTGCCGATCGGTCGGGTCAGGCTGGGTGCGGGGAAGCGTATCGCAGAAGCATCGCTGCCATTTGAGGGCCTCAGTCTCCCACGCCAAGTGCTGGATGGAGCCTTGCTGGCGCGCGCCGCCCAACTTGGCGCTGAGATTTGGCGCAGCCATGCCGTGCGGGAGATAAAAGCTGGCGCTGGTGTGTCATTGCTTGTTGACGGAATGGGCCGGATCGAAGCGGACGCCTTGTTCCTGGCGAGCGGCAAGCATGATGTACGTGGCTGCGAAAGGCCTGTCGCAACTGATCGTCATGACTATATTGGCCTGAAGGGCTACTTCAATTTGCCTGCCGCTCAGTCTCAGCAGTTATCCGGGTATATCGAGCTTGCCATGTTCAAAGGCGGCTATGCGGGGCTGCAACTGGTCGGGGCCGGCAGGGCGAATTTGTCGCTGCTTGTGACGCAACGTCGCTTTGCCCTGGCAAATCACGATTGGCGCGAACTACTGCGAGGATTCAGCGCTGAAAATGAGCTGCTTGGCATGCGCTTGGCCAATGCAGTTCCCGAATTGGAACGGCCAATGGCCATCTTCCGCCTGCCGTTCGGTTATCTTCACAGCGGCCCTGATGTCGCAGATATCTATCGTCTTGGCGATCAGATGGCCTGCATGCCTTCTTTCTCGGGCGACGGCATGTCGATCGCCTTGCACAGCGCCTTTCTGAGCACGCAGTCGTATCTCTCAAATAGGTCGGTCGAACTGTACCACCGATGCATGCGTCGGGATCTGGCGCGGCAATTCCGGTGGGGGCAATTTCTCTCGGGTTTGATCAAGTCACGCGTGGGGCAGCATATGGTGTTGACCGCTGCTGCAATGTTGCCGCCTTTGCTGCCGGGCATTGCCAGTCTGACGCGGTTGCCGGCTACAAGCGAGGTTCCCTCGCATCTCCTGTCGCGAGCTCTTCGCTAGAGCGAGTCTTGGCGCAATAAACAGAAGTCCATCATGACGATCCGTCGCCACTGCCAAGTGGTGATTACTCACGCATCATCGTGTCATGAATTTGTAAGCTTTTGCGTTCTTCACAAAATAGTGAAGAGCACAGTTTCAGTGCTTTTCGCCGCGATCTTTGCTGCATTGCATTTAACAGGAAAGCCACCGGTCAGAATGCGCCGCTAGTGTAGCCAACACCAGCCGAGCGACATCGACTCTCAATGTTGTCGCCGTTCGCTGCGCCCAAAGCTCCGCTGACAGGAAGGCGAGGAATGACTGTTTTGACCAGATGGCCAGAAGCAGTGCGTCATGCACATCTACACGAATGCTTACCGTCTGAAAGGAAGATGACGGAAACGCTGATCAAGGAAAGGTTCCGGCAATCTTTCGGCGCCGATCTCCATGCGCTGATGCCACGTCTGTTTACCCTCAACAGCGATGTGGGCGAATTGTTGTGCGCCTTCGGCCTGCGTGAAGCAGCACAACACCGACTCTATATGGAACAGTATCTCGATCAGCCAGTCGAGGCAGCGATCTCCGACCTTGCCGGCAAGCCGGTCGAGCGGGCGCGCGTGATCGAAGTCGGCAATCTCGCGGCAATGCCCGGGAATGCGCGCACGATGATCGTGACCGTCACGCGCTATCTGCATGACGCGGGCTACCATTGGGTCGTCTTCACCGGCGTTGCAAGCTTGCGGGCAGCATTCACCCGCCTGGGGTTGAAGCCGCAGGTTCTTGCCAAGGCTGACCCGGCCCGTCTTGCCCCCGATGATCTCGCGAAGTGGGGCAACTATTTCGCATCGCTCCCGCAGGTGATGGCTGGCGACATCCGGAATGGCTATCGCATGCTGTCGCTTAAGGACGAAGGCAGTCATATTTCTTGGCAGTCCGCGTCATGACCTTGCGCAATGCCAATGCGGCACTGAAACACTGGGCGGAAACGCGGGCGGATGCAGTCGCACTGCATACCGCCGACGGCGAGATGACCTATCGCACATTGGAGTCCATGGTAGAGGCGCTCGCCGGAAGGCTCGCGATGGCCGGCATTCAGCGTTGCGTCCTCTTTCTGGACAACGGGCCCGGTTGGGTCGTAGCGGATCTGGCGTTGCGCCGTGCTGGATGCGTGATCGTGCCGGTACCGGTCTTTTTCTCCGCGGAGCAGATCAAGCACGCCTTTCTCGAGGCCGGCGTCGACGCCGTGATCACGGATGCACCTGCTCAGCTGCAGGCCTTGTTGCCGGCCGGTTGGTTGGGAACGGGTGAGCCAATCGGCAACGCTGTGCAGCTCAACGGTGTCATGCTCTGTGGTGCCGTCCTCGGCGATGCCGGTCCCCGGACGTTGCCGATCGGCACCCACAAGGTGACGTTTACCTCGGGCACGACCGGCAGGCCGAAAGGCGTTTGCCTATCGGAAGTGGCGATCGATACCGTCGCTTCGTCTCTCTGTGAGGCGTCGGACGGCAGCGTTGGTGACAAGCATCTCAGCCTCATGCCGTTTGCCGCTTTGCTCGAGAACATCGCCGGCATCGATATTCCTCTTCTTGCCGGCGCCGAGTTCTGCGCCTTGCCCCTGGGTACGCTTGGCTTTTCGGGCTCGTCCGGCCTGCAGCCGCAGCAATTGATCGCGGCAATGGATCGCTATCGCCCGACCAGCATTGTGACGGTACCGCAAATTCTCAACGTATTGATGGCGATGGCGGAGCGCGCCGGCTGGCGGCCAAGCTATCTGCGTCATGTTGCCGTGGGCGGTGCCGTGCTTGCCAAAGGAGCGGTAGGGCGGGCGCGGGAACTGGGGCTGCCGGTATTTGAAGGCTATGGGTTGTCCGAATGTTGCTCGGTCGTCACGCTGAACACGGTGCGGGCCGATCGGCCCGATAGTGTCGGGCGCCCCTTGCCGCATTGCCGGGTGAGCCTGGCTGCGGACGGTGAAGTCATGGTGCACGGCATCGGCGCTGTGGGCTATCTCGGGACCGAAGCGGCGCCGGCGCAATCGGCAGACGGCGCCATCGCCACCGGCGACATCGGTCGCTTCGATGAAGATGGATTTCTTCATCTGCTCGGCCGCAAGAAGAACATGTTCATCACGGCCTTCGGGCGCAACGTGGCTCCTGACTGGGTTGAGTCCGAACTCACAACCACGCCGGTGATCGCTCAGGCATTCGTGTCGGGTGAAGCCCGGCCGTGGAATGTGGCGATCATCGTGCCGGGGCCAGCCGCTCTGGCCGCCGATCCGTCCGACCTCTCACGCCGCATTTCGGCAGCGATCGAGACCGTAAATCTGCGCTTGCCGGACTATGCGCAGGTGCGTCGCTGGCTTCTGGCAGATCAACCCTTTCAGCCGCGCAATGGCCAGCTGACTTGGAATGGCCGGCTGCGGCGGGAGGAAATCGCGACCCGCTATCAAGATCGTCTCGACAACTTATACAAAGAGGAAATGGTTCATGTTTTTTGATGAACTGGTGGTGCAGACGGCGGGCGAACGAAACGCTCTGCTCGGTGTGCCGCTCATCCAGAATGCATTGCAGGGCAAGGTCAATCGCCAAGCCTATGTCGAATTCCTGACCCAGGCCTATCATCATGTGCGGCACACCGTGCCCCTGCTCATGACCTGCGGCGCCCGCATGCCGGACCGGCTCAGCTGGTTGCGCGATGCCATCGTCGAATATATCGACGAGGAGACGGGGCATGACGAATGGATCCTTGCCGACATTCGCGCGGCCGGCGGTGACGCCGACGCGGTCCGCAATGGCCAGCCCAGTCAAGCGACCGAATTGATGGTCGCCTACGCCTATGACGGTGTCAGCCGGCGCAATCCGGTGGTCTTTTTCGGCATGGCCCATGTGCTGGAAGGGACAAGTGTCCAGTTGGCAAGCCATGCGGCGGAAATCCTGCGCAAGTCTTTGGACCTACCGGTCAAGGCGTTCACCTATCTAACCTCGCACGGGTCGCTGGACGTCGAACACACCAAGACGTTTGAGACTCTGGTCAACCGCTTGGAGAACACGGAGGATCGCGCTGCGATCATTCACGCCGCCAAGATGTTCTATCGGCTCTATGCCGACATATTCCGTGGCGTGGATGAGGTGACAGCATGAGCGGGCCCAGTCACGTCCTCATCACGGGTGCCACCGGTGGCATCGGCAGTGCGCTGGCGCAACAATTTGCTGGCCTGCAGTGCAAGCTGACTCTCATTGCCCGCGATCCGGTGCGTCTGGCCAGTTTGGCCGACACCCTGCGCTACCAGGGGGCGGCGGTGGTCGAGGTCGCCATGCCGCTCGGGCGGGATACGGATTATGACGCCCTGGTGCGGCATGTGATCGATGCCAGTGGGCCGATTGATATCCTCGTCAACAACGCGGCGGTGAACTGGTTCGGCCACTTCGCCAGCATGCCGGATAGCGATATCGATGCGCTGGTCGATACAAACATCGGGGTGCCGATCCGCCTGTCGCGCGCGGTCTTAGCCGGCATGCAGAAGAGTGGCCGCGGATCCATCGTCAATATCGGCTCCGTCTTCGGCAGCATTGGCTTTGCCGGCTTTCCAGTCTACAGCGCCTGCAAATTCGCCCTGCGCGGCTTCTCGGAGGGGCTGCGACGGGAACTGCGCGGCACCGGCGTCAAGATTGTCTACGTCGCTCCGCGTTACACGCGAACGGACTTCAACAATGGCGCCGTCGACGTCATGGCCCGCGCCACCAAGATGGCGATGGATACGCCGGAATTGGTGGCCCAGCGCATCATCACGGCCATCAAGCGGCAGAAGAACGAAACATTCATCGGTTGGCCGGAACGCTTCTTCGCCAAGCTGAACGCGGTCCTCCCTGCGGTGGTGGATCGCGGCCTCATCGGTACCAGCCGAAAGGTCCTGTCATTTGCTCCCGGCAGGAACAGCGGCCTTACCCTCAACAAGGAGAACAACTGAAATGACGATCAAGACATCAATGGCCGGTGCGGCCTTGCTCGCGACCTTCATGAGTGTCGCCAGCCTCGCCATAGCCGGCGAAGACACGGCGACGCTGCAATCCCTGCAGCACGAATGGGCCAAGGCCAATTACCAATTGCCGGAAGACCAGCGCGAAGACGCGTTGAAGGCTCTGGTGCCCAAGGCTGAAGCGGCCGTGCAGCAATACCCCCAATCGGCGGCATTGCTGGCTTGGCGCGGCATCATCCTCAGCACCTATGCCGGGGCCAAAGGCGGGCTCGGCGCCCTGGATTACGCCAAGCAGGCGCTGAAGTCTTTGGAAGCGGCGCGTAAGATCGACGAGAAGGCCATCGGCGGCGGGATCGATACCTCGATCGGCGCGCTCTATTACCGCGTGCCCGGCTGGCCGCTGGGCTTTGGCGACGACGACAAGGCCGCCGACTATCTGGCCAAGGGTGTCGCCCTCAACCCAGACGGTATCGACGAGAACTACTTCTATGGCGACTTCCTCGCTGATCAGGGCGAGAAGGACAAGGCCGCGATCTACCTCAATAAGGCCCTCGCGGCGGCCCCGCGCCCCGACCGCCCCGACGCCGATGCCGGCCGCCGTGCCGACATTGCAGTAGCGCTGAAGAAGCTCACCGATTGATCAACTGGGGTGCTGCAAGGAGAGAGTGGCGGAGGGGGTGGGATTCGAACCCACGGTACGCTTGCACGTACAACAGTTTTCGAGACTGTCCCAATCGGCCACTCTGGCACCCCTCCGCAGGGGATCCGGAAGATCCGGGCCGTTTGATGCGCGCGGAACCTAACGAAGTGAATCACACTTCGCAAGCCCGGCTTGACCCGGCTCGCTGTTAACGTCGATCCTC
The DNA here is from genome assembly GCF_041906375.1 of Dongia sp. Classification (GTDB taxonomy): domain Bacteria; phylum Pseudomonadota; class Alphaproteobacteria; order Dongiales; family Dongiaceae; genus Dongia. Next base: position 862,820 of record NZ_JAYRJJ010000001.1, read on the forward strand.
TGGGCCGGGCTAGGGCAAGCACAGGGGAAATGGGCATGAACGGGGCCGATCTGCCGCAGATTCCGGTCGTCGACCTCGGATCGGCGGGCCTCGATCAACTGGCTGCCCTGGCACCGGAAAAGGTGCTGTTGATGGCCGCCGCCGGCCGCGCCCTTGTTTCCGGGCCTGTTCAGGCCTGGATGGATGGTCGCTCCAAGGCATGGCTCGCGCGTAACAGCACTCCCTATAAGGACGAGATCGCCCGCATCGCGGCGATTCCGGGATTGAGCGGCGCCTACGCCCTCAATCTCAGCACGGAATGGGCCTGTTCCAGCATGGTTCACGGCAGCCGGCTGATGCGGACGCTGGATTGGCCGCTCCACGGCATGGGGGTCGCATTAACCATCACGCGCCACGACGCTGTAGTCGGTGCCTGGTGGCAGGCGACCTGGCCGGGTTTCGTCGGCGTCCTGACCGGCCTGGCGCCGGGGCGCTTTGCCGCTTCCTACAATCAGCCGCCGATCCGCCTGGCGACCGGCATCAAGCCCCTGGATTGGGTGGTCGAACGTTTCCGGGTCGATCGGCGGACCGCCATCCCACCCACCCATCTCCTACGTCATGTCTTTGAAAAGGCGCAGGATTTCGATGAGGCACAGCGACTGTTGCGGGATACCGAATTGTCCATGCCGGCGCTGTTCAGCCTCGCTGGAGCCGACGGCCGCGCCGTTGTGATCGAACGCTTGGAAAGCCGCGCCCGGCTGCGAACCGGCCCCACGGCGATCTCCAATCATTGGCCGGTTCTTCCCGGCTCCACTGAGCCCTGGCCGCGCGGTTGGCTGCGCGGGGTGGATAGCGGCGGGCGCTTCCGGGATGCCTGCCTATGGGCAGGGGGGCTTTCAGAACTGCCGGGGGATTTCACCTGGCTCGAATACCCGATTCTAAACAAATTCAGCCGCTTAGCCTGCATGCTGGATTGTGCTGCCGGAACAATCATGGTGGTCGGCCTCGAACGGGCTGGGAAGATTGCCCGGCCCGATACCCAGGTCTTGCGGCTTGAGGGCCTGAAACCAAGGACTTAGAGTAGGAGCATCCGGTGATAGGCAGCCCTGTCCGGGCGGCATTTTCGCCATGAATCAAGTTGACAGGCAGGGGTGAGAACGTCTATTTCCCACCGCGAACGGGTCGCCCTTCGGCGGCCCGAAGCTTTTGGCATGAAATGGCGCAGTGCGGCCCGGTGTGCAATCCGACCCGCGACCCGCCTTTAGGACGGCAATTATGTTTGCAGTGATCAAGACCGGCGGCAAGCAATACAAGGTCGCCACCAACGACATCATCCTCGTCGAGAAGCTCGACGCCGAAGAGGGCGCCAACGTTACGTTGGGCGAAGTGCTGATGGTGGGCGATGGCGGCAACATCACGGTGGGCTCGCCCAATGTGGCTGGTGCCTCGGTGACGGCCAAGGTGCTCGAGCAGCGCAAGGGCGACAAGGTCATCATCTTCAAGAAGAACCGTCGCCACAACTACCGCCGCAAGCGCGGCCATCGTCAGTTCGTGACGGTGCTCAAGATCGAAGGCATCAAGGCGGCCTAACGGCCAGCCTGATCGAATTTAGGGAGAGACCCAAATGGCACATAAAAAAGCCGGTGGTAGCTCGCGCAACGGCCGCGATAGCGCTGGCCGTCGCCTGGGCGTGAAGAAGGCCGGCAGCGAAATCGTCGCGTCGGGCAACATCATCATCCGTCAGCGCGGCACCAAAGTTCACCCCGGCCTCAATGTCGGTATCGGCAAGGACCACACGATTTTCGCCACTGCGGCGGGTCGCGTGACGTTCAAGACCGGCACCGGCGGCCGCACCGTTGTTTCGGTGCTGCCCGTGGCTCTCCCGGCAGCCGAGTGAGCCATCGGCGCCCTTAGCGGGCGCGGCCATTCGCTGAGCGGTTAGATCAAGGGGAATGGCGGAAACGCCATTCCCCTTTTTCGTTTTTGTCCTTTTGCTGGATTGATGCAGTCATGAAATTCCTCGACGAGGCCAAGATCTTCGTGAAGTCAGGCGACGGTGGCGCCGGCTGCGTCTCGTTCCGGCGCGAGAAGTTCATCGAGTTCGGCGGGCCGGATGGCGGCAATGGCGGGCGCGGCGGCGATATCATCGTCGAGGTCGTGCCCAATCTGAACACGCTCATCGACTATCGTTATCAGCAGCATTTCAAGGCGCGCCGCGGCTATCACGGCATGGGCAAAGTGCGCTCGGGCCAGGATTCCGAGGACATCGTCCTGCGCGTTCCCGTCGGCACGCAGATTTTTGACGAGGACAAGGAAACGCTGCTGTTCGACCTGATGAAGCCGGGTGAGCGAATCGTGCTGTGCCGCGGTGGCGATGGCGGTTTCGGCAATGCGCATTTCAAATCCTCGACCAACCAGGCGCCGCGAATCGCCGGCCAGGGCTGGCCGGGCGAGGAGCGCTGGATCTGGCTGCGCCTGAAGCTGATCGCCGATGCGGGCCTCGTCGGTCTGCCCAATGCCGGCAAGTCGACTATGCTGGCGGCGGTGTCGCGCGCCAAGCCGAAGATCGCCGACTATCCCTTCACGACCTTGAAGCCGCAGCTCGGCGTCGTCCATGTCGACGAGCGTGAATTCGTGCTGGCCGATATTCCGGGTCTCATCGAAGGCGCCCATGAAGGAGCCGGACTCGGCACCAAGTTCCTCGGCCATGTCGAGCGCTGCCGCGTGCTGCTGCATCTTGTCGACGGCACGCAGGAAGATGTTGGCAACGCCTACAAGACGATCCGCAAGGAATTGAAGGCCTATAGCGCGATGCTGGCCGGCAAGCCGGAGCTGGTGGCGCTCAACAAATGCGATGCCCTGACGGAAGAGGAAATCGAGGAGAAAGCCGCCGCTCTCAAGAAAGCGGCGAAGCTCAAGAAGGGGCAGATCATCTATCGGGTCTCCGGTGCTGCCGGCATCGGCATCACCGAGCTGATGCGCAAGATGCTGGAGATCATCGACGCCGACAAGGCGCGCGAGGCTGCCGAGCAGGCGGAAACCATGTCCGGCGTCGAGATCGACGCGTGATCTGATCGGGCAGGTTGGGGTGAGGGGAACGGCGAGGTAAGGGGAATACGCGCCAATGACCGACAAGAAGAAAACATCGAGCAAAGAGCGCTCCCTCAGCAGCGCCAGGCGTATCGTCGTGAAGATCGGCTCCGCCCTGCTGGTCGATGACGAGACGGGCGGAATCCGCCGCAAATGGCTCGATGCCTTGGCCGATGACGTCGCCGCCTTGCGCGAAGCCGGCAAGGAGGTGCTGCTGGTTTCCTCGGGCGCCATCGCAGTCGGCCGGCGTCATCTCGGCCTCATCGACGGCGCTTTGCGCCTTGAGGAAAAACAGGCCGCCGCCGCCACGGGCCAGATTCGGTTGGCGCATGCCTATCAGGAAACTTTGGCCCGCCATGGAATCACCGTGGCCCAGGTGCTTCTGACCCTTGACGATACCGAGGAACGCCGCCGCCATCTCAACGCCCGCTCGACACTGAATACATTGTTGCAGATGGGCGCCGTTCCCGTCATCAACGAGAACGACACGGTGGCGACCAGCGAGATTCGCTTTGGTGACAATGACCGCCTCGCGGCGCGTGTCAGCGCCATGATCAGCGCTGACACGCTGGTGCTGCTCTCCGATATCGACGGCCTCTACACCGCCGACCCGCGCAAGGACAAGAACGCGGCCTTCATCGGCGAGATCACCGAGGTCACCAACGAGATCGAAGCCATGGCGGGCGTGGCACCCACCGGCTATTCCTCCGGCGGCATGGTGACCAAGATCGCCGCCGCGCGCATCGCCATGTCGGCCGGCTGCCGCATGGTCATCGCCAGCGGCAAGAAAGTGAATCCGCTGCAGGCCATTCTGGACGGCGGCACCTGCTCCTGGTTTCTGCCCGCCAGCGGGCCGAAGACGGCACGCAAGAGCTGGATCGGCGGATCGCTGAAGGCCAAGGGCAAGCTCGTGGTCGATGACGGCGCGCTGGCCGCCTTGAAGGGCGGACGATCCTTGCTGCCTGCCGGCATCACGCGCGTCGAAGGCCGGTTCGAGCGGGGCGATGCCGTTCTCGTCGTCGACAAGGACGACAACGAGATCGCCCGTGGCCTTGCCGCCTATGACGCGGCCGATGCCAAGCTGATCGCGGGCCACAAATCGAAGGAGATTGCGGCCTTGCTCGGCTATCGCGGCCGTGATGAGATGATCCACAGGGACGATCTGGTGGTGAGCTAGACGAAACGCAAAGGCCCCTCACCCCAACCCCTCTCCCCGGAGGGGCGAGGGGCTTTCGACCAAGCTCGGAGGGAACTCCCTCGCCCCACGAAGTGGGGAGAGGGGCGGGGTGAGGGGTGGTTGAGACTGAAGACTCTCGGGTAGGGACCAAACGAATGACCGCGCTGAAGAAGGAAACCGGCGACGCGCTTTTGAACGACATGCTCGCGCTCGGCCGCGCCGCTAAGGCAGCGTCTCTGAAACTTGCACAAGCCCCGCGTGACAAGAAGGATCTGGCGCTTCGGGCCATGGCGGCCGAAATCCGCGCGCAGGCGCCGAAGATCCTCGCCGCCAACGAGCGCGACATGGCAGCGGCGCGGGAAAAGGGATTGTCCGGCGCATTGCTTGACCGGCTGGCCCTCGACGGCAAGCGTGTCGAAGCAATGGCGATCGGGCTGGAAGAAATCGCCGAATTGCCTGACCCGGTTGGCCGCTCTCTGGCCAGCTGGGATCGGCCCAATGGCCTCAAGATCGAACGTGTCTCGGTGCCGCTCGGCGTGATCGGCATCATCTATGAAAGCCGGCCCAATGTGACGGCCGATGCGGCCGGGCTCTGCCTCAAATCGGGGAATGCCGCCATCCTGCGCGGCGGGTCCGAAAGCGCGCATAGTGCCGCGGCCATCCTCGACTGCCTGCAGGAAGGGCTCTGTGCCGCCGGTCTGCCAAAGGCCTCCGTGCAGCGCCTGCCGACCACCGATCGGGCCGCTGTCGGCATTATGCTCGGCATGACCGAGACCATCGATGTCATCATCCCGCGCGGCGGCAAAAGCCTCATCGAGCGCATCGCCAATGAAAGCCGCATTCCCGTGCTGAAACATCTGGATGGCATCTGCCACACTTATGTCGATGCCGAGGCTGAACCAGAAATGGCGCGGAAGATCGTGCTCAACGCCAAGATGCGCCGCACGGGCATCTGCGGCGCAACCGAAACCTTACTGATCGACCGTCCGGCCCTGGCTTTCGCCAAGCCCATTCTCGACGATCTCATCAAGGCCGGCTGCGAGCTCCGCGGTGACGCCGAAATTCAGGCACTCGACAAGCGCGTCGGCGTGGCAACGTCGCAGGATTGGGACACGGAATATCTCGACGCCATTCTATCCGTCAAAGTGGTGGAGGGTGTCGCCGGTGCCATCGAACATATCGAACGTCATTCCTCGCATCACACCGAGGCTATCGTTACCCGCAATGCCGCGACTGCGGCGCGATTCCTGAACGAGATCGATTCCGGCATCGTCATCTGGAACAGCTCGACCCAGTTCGCCGATGGCGGCGAGTTCGGCATGGGCGCCGAAATCGGCATTTCGACCGGCAAGCTGCATGCGCGCGGGCCGGTGGGCGCCGAACAGCTCACGTCCTACAAATACATTGTGCGCGGCGACGGCCAGGTACGGCCTTAACGCGTGGGCACGATCGCGCGCAAAATCGGGATCCTGGGCGGTTCCTTCAATCCGGCTCATGATGGGCACCGGGACATCAGCCTCGCTGCCCTCGCTTATCTCGGCCTCGACGAGATCTGGTGGCTGGTGGCGCCGCAAAATCCCCTGAAGAGCCCCGTCGGCATGGCGCCGCTCGACGCGCGCCTGGCCGAGGCACAACGGGTGGCCGATCATCCGCGCATCCGGGTCAGCGATCTCGAATTGCGATTGGGGACGACCTATACCGCCGATACGCTCAAGAAAGTTGTCCGCAAATACCCGCATTACCGCTTCGTCTGGCTGATGGGGGCAGACAATCTCGCCGGCATGTCGCGCTGGAAGGACTGGCAACAGATCTTTCATTTGGTGCCAATTGCGGTTTTTGACCGTCCGACATATACTTATCAAGCACTGGCCGCTCTTGCGGCACGGCGATTCGCCTGTTTTCGGGCGCGGGAGCAAGCAGCCCGAACGCTGGTCACGTCGCCACCGCCGGCGTGGACGTTTGTGCATCATCGACTGAATCCAATTTCGGCCACCGAAATCCGCCGCAAGCGGCTTTGGGGCGAAAGCGGGCCACGGGCGGCAGAACCGGCGACGCCCCGATGATGTTGTTGTCAGTCACGTCGGTTTGAGGAGGATCAAGGCCATTTCCGAAAAGAACACCGCGGTCCGCCGGAAGACCGCTGCAAAATCCGCCGGCACGAAGAAACCCGCCGCCAAAAAGGCCGCCCCTAAAAAGGCCGTAGCACCCAAGGGTGCCAAGGCGGCGACGAAGGGAGCCAAGCCGTCGATCAAGAAGACGGCCGTCAAATCCAAGGCTCCCAAATCCAAGGCTCCGGCCAAAGCCAAGACTGCAGTAAAGCCGAAGACCGCTGCCAAGATGGCTGGCGCCAAGCCGGTCGCTTCAGGTGCCCCCAAGGGCGCCGATCAATGGTCGCGCAATCTGCTGAAGCTGGTCGAGAAGTCGTTGGATGCCGACAAGGCTGAGGACATCGTGACGGTCGATCTGGCCGGCAAGTCGGCAATTGCCGATTACATGGTCATCGCCACGGGCCGCAATACGCGCCAATTGGCGGCGATGGCGCATCATGTCGCCGAAAAACTCGCCAAGGCGGGCGCCAAGCCGATCGGTATCGAGGGCATCAGCCAGGGTGACTGGGTTCTGGTCGACGGCAATGACATCATCATCCATCTGTTCCGGCCGGATGTGCGCAAGCTCTACAGCCTGGAAAAGATGTGGGGCCTCGACCAGCCGGAACCGGAAAAGCTGCAAGCGGTGGGCTGAGTTCTTGGTTGCCTAGACTTGTCATGGCCCGCTTCAGGCGGGCCATCCACGAGTCTTTGGGGCAATTGCGATAACTCATAGGTCCTCCGCCTGTGCGGAGGCTGGAGGCGTTACAGTGCCTCCTTGAATGCCTTCGCCAGCATCCCTTGCGCGATGGCGTCCGCGCCGACGACGATGCGGTCAGCGCCGCGCTGCCGAAGATGCTGGGTCTCGTCGTTTGAGATGGCACGGGCGATGATCTCCAGCGAGCCGTTGGCGGCGCGGGCCTGCTCAACCGCCTGACCCGCTTCGAACGCATTGTCGATCGCCACGAACAGGCGCCTCGCACCGGCGATGTTGGCTGCCGCGATGGCCTGCGGATCGGCCGCATTGGCCGCAATGACCTCCACGCCGTCGGCGCGCAGGGATTTCAGGGCGTGTGTCCGATCTTCGATCACCAGGAAGGGCAATCCGGCCGCGCGCAGATAGTCGATCAGCGCCGTGCCGACGCGGCCGCCACCGACGATGACCGTGTGGTCGGTCAGTGCCGTCTTGGCGATTTCATCGGCTGGAGCTTTGCTGTCAGATGTTTCCACCTTCTTGCCTTGCAGCCGGTCTATGGCCGCAAAGAGCAGGGGATTGGCAAGGATGGAAAGGATGGCGCCGGCGAGGATGAGGTCGCGCCCTTCTTGCGGCAGCAGCTGCAAGTCGACGCCCAAGGCCGCCAGGATAAAAGAAAATTCGCCGATCTGGGCGAGGCTGGCCGAGATGATCAAGGCCGTCCCGGTGGGATGCCGGAACAGCCGCACGATGAGAAAAGCGGCCACCGATTTTCCGAATACGATGATGCCGAAGGTCGCCGCCACCAGCAACGGGCTGGTCAACAGGATGGTGGGGTCGAACAGCATGCCGACCGAAACGAAGAACAGCACGGCAAAGGCATCGCGCAGCGGCAGCGATTCTTCAGCGGCCCGGTGGCTGAGCTCCGATTCCGCCAGCACCATGCCGGCAAAGAAGGCGCCGAGTGCGAAAGACACGCCGAACAGCATGGCCGCACCGAAGGCGACCCCGAGTGCGATGGCGAGGACCGCGAGGCGGAACAGTTCGCGCGAACCCGTGTGGGCGATGTAGTGCAGGACCCACGGGATGACCCGCCGGCCCACCACCAGCATGAAGACGATGAAGGCCGTCACCTTGCCGAGCGTCATCAGCAAGGGCTGCAGGATGCCGCCCTCGCTGCCGGTAAGGATCGCGGCAAAGGGGGGCAGCAGCACCAGGACCAGCACCATCGCCAGATCCTCGACGATGAGCCAGCCGACGGCAATGCGGCCGCGATCGGTCTCCAGCGCGTGGCGCTCCTGCATCGCGCGCAGCAGCACGACGGTGCTGGCGACCGAGAGGGCAAGGCCGAAAACGAGACCGCCGGCCATCGGCCAGCCGAGGGCCCAGGCCAGCCCCCAGCCGAGCAGGGTGGCGAAGGCGATCTGCAGCACCGCGCCGGGAATGGCGATGGCCTTGACCGACAGCAGATCCTTCAGCGAAAAATGCAGGCCGACACCGAACATCAGCAGGATGACGCCGATTTCCGCGAGTTCTAGCGCCAGACCCTGGTCGGCGACATAGCCGGGGGTGAAGGGGCCGACGATGACGCCGGCCAGCAGATAGCCGACCAGCGGCGAGATGCGCAGCCGGTGCGCCAGCGCACCGAACAGGAAGGCCAGGGCGAGGCTGCCGACGATCGTGGCAATGAGCGGCGTGGCGTGGGGCATGGGATCTCACGTCGCGGGCTGGTTGCGGAATGATGGAAATGGGGCAGAATCCCTTTCCCGAAATGGTCCTTTTGGCCTCCCTTTTCAACCGGCGCGGGGCATTTTTCCGCACCTCTGCCGTTAATCCGACATGGAGCTATGACGGTTTCGCGCTAGTCAGCTCGGACGCCGCTCTCTAGGCTCGGCCCAACATTCCTGCCGGGACCATATCATGCTCGCCAATCGCGGCGTCCTGCTGGCGTTTCTCGCCTCCGCCGCCTTTTCGATGAAAGCCATTTTCGTCAAGCTCGCCTATCTTTACGGCGTCGATGCGGTGTTGCTGCTGGCTTTGCGCATGGCTTTCTCTTTGCCGGCACTGCTCGCCGCCGCCTGGTGGTCCGGCCGCAAATCCGACGTTCGCCTCAGCCTGCGGGACTGGGGCAACATCATCTTCCTGGGCTTCGTCGGCTATTACCTTTCCAGCCTGCTGGATTTCATGGGGCTGGCCTATATCTCGGCCGGGCTCGAGCGGCTGATCCTGTTCCTTTATCCGACCGTGGTGGTGCTGATCTCGGTCTACATGTTCGGCAAGACCATCACCCGACGCGCCATATTCGCCATGGTCCTCTCCTATGTCGGCATCGGCATCGCCTTCCTGCACGATATAGAAATGACCGGCGACCACCGGGCGACGGCGGTCGGCGGCGGGCTCATCTTCCTGTGCATGATCACCTATGCCATCTATCTGGTCGGCAGCGGGCAGATGATGGGCCGCATGGGCTCGACCCGGTTTGCGGGACTGGCGACCAGCGTTGCGGCCATCGCCTGCGTCATCCATTTCCTGATCGCCAACCCCCTGGTCGAGGCTGTCACGCAGCCCTGGCAGGTCTATGCCTATGCTGCTGCCATGGCCGGCTTGTCGACCATCCTGCCCATTTTTCTCACCGCCAAGGCGATCCAACTGGTGGGGGCCTCCAAGGTCTCGATCGTGGGGTCGATCGGTCCGGTCGCCACCATCTTCTTCGGCTGGCTGTTCCTCGCCGAGGATGTCTCGCTGGAGCAGATGGTGGGTGCTGCCTTCGTGCTTGGCGGCGTCATGCTAGTCGGTTCGAAAAAAGCTTAAAAATCAATCCGTTGTTGCGCTATGATTTGGGTGGAAAATCTGCCCGAATTGCTTAGATTGCGCCTCGACTTCGAACCTCGAGAGACTCATGGCCAATCTGCCGAATGAAGTGTCCCGGCGCCGGACGTTCGCGATCATCGCGCACCCTGACGCCGGCAAGACCACGCTCACCGAAAAGCTGCTGCTGTTCGGCGGCGCCATCCAGTTGGCGGGCGCCGTCAAGGCGCGTGGCGAGCAGCGGCGCGCACGTTCCGACTGGATGAAGGTCGAGCGCGAGCGCGGCATCTCGGTCACCGCCTCGGTCATGAGCTTTGAATATAAAGGCTGCGCGTTCAACCTCCTCGACACGCCGGGCCACGAGGATTTCTCGGAAGATACCTACCGGACCCTGACCGCCGTCGACAGCGCGGTGATGGTGATTGACGCCGCCAAGGGTATCGAAGCGCAGACCCTGAAGCTGTTCGAAGCCTGCCGCCTGCGCGACGTGCCGATCGTCACCTTCATCAACAAGATGGACCGTGAGGGGCGCGAGCCCATCGATCTCATGAGCGAGATCGAGGAGCGCCTGGCTCTCGACGTGACGCCGGCCTCCTGGCCAATCGGCATGGGGAAGAGCTTCAAGGGCTGTTACGACTTGCTCAAAGACCAGCTCATTCTCTTCGCTCGCGGTGGCAAGCAAGACGAAGATATCGTTGAAATTAAAGGAATCGATGATCCGGCGCTCGACCGGAACCTGAAAGAAGACGAGGCCACGCGCCTGCGCGACGACATCGAGATGGCGCGCGGCCTGATGAAGCCGTTCGACCTCAAGGCCTATCGCGAAGGGCATCTGTCGCCGGTCTATTTCGGATCGGCCGTCAACAATTTCGGCGTCGGCGAGTTGCTGGCGGGCCTTGCGGAAATGGCGCCGCCGCCCCGACCGCAGAAGACCTCGACCCGTCTGGTCGAACCGACCGAGGAAAAGACCACGGCCTTCGTCTTCAAGATCCAGGCGAATATGGACCCGAAGCACCGCGACCGTATCGCCTTCACCCGGCTGGTGTCAGGGCGCTTCCAACGCGGCATGAAGATGCTGCATGTCCGTTCGGGCAAGCAGCTGACGCTCCACAACCCGGTCGTCTTCCTGGCTCAGGACCGCGAGATCGCGGAAGAGGCGTTTGCCGGCGACATTCTCGGCATCCCCAATCACGGCAATCTGCGCATCGGCGATACGCTGACCGAGGGCGAGCAGCTGCAATTCGTCGGCATTCCGAGCTTTGCGCCGGAATATCTGCAGTCCGTCCGGGCCGACGATCCCTTGCGTGCCAAGCACTTGGGGAAGGCTCTTGAGCAACTGGCGGAGGAGGGTGCTGCCCGCGTCTTCCGTCCCGAGATCGGCACCGACTACATCGTCGGGGTCGTCGGCGCCTTGCAGTTCGAAATCCTGGCCGACCGCATCCGCACCGAATATGGCCTGCCGGTCCGGTTCGAGCCGAGCAGCCTGCATACCGCACGCTGGATTGAAAGCGACGATCCCGCGGCGCTGAAGGCCTTCGTGGACGAGACCCGGGCCAGCCTTGCCAAGGATCACAACGGCGATCCGGTGTTCCTCGCCCGCAATGCCTGGCATCTCGACCGGGCGGAGAAGGATCACCCCAAGGTCAAATTCCTCAAGGTGAAGGAGCAGCCGCACTAAGGCGGCCGCTAGTCGGCGTCGCGCTGCCAGTTGACCGCAAGCGGTTCGCGGAAGGCGAAGCGGATGAGGTGACTTCCGATCACCTCTTCCATGCGGGTCAATGTATCTGCATCGGCCGCGGATACGGTGAGAGCCAGAATGTCCTTGCCGGCGGCAAGTTCGCAAAGCCCGAAAGGGAATTCGATGCGCCCCGTTTCGGCGTCATGCGTGGTCGGGAGCTTGTGGGCGAAATGCTTGCACAACTGCCCCAGATAGCGCGAGGGCGAGGTCGTGGCGACACGCGCCAGTGAAGTCAGGCCCTGCGACGTCTGGCCCGGCGAGGCCAGACTCGGCGAAGTCAGACTCGGCGAAGTCAGTCGGTTGGCGGCTTCAGCCATCATCATCACCATCATTTCAAGTTCTCGATCTTGTGGGCTGCCTCGTCGAGCGTGGCCGCGATGGCGCGGATCTGCTCGTCGGTAAGTGGGCCTTGCGAACTGCGCAGACGCAGGGCCACCTTAAGATTCTCCATCGCCCGCAGGATCTGCGGGGCAGGACCGCCGCCATGGGCTGCATGGGTCTCGCTGATCCGGTCGAAAATCGCCGAGATGATCGACTTGTTCTCGGCGAGGAACGCCTTGCCGGCCTCGGTGATGGCATAGAGCTTCTTATTGCCCTCAGCCTCGCTTACCGTCGCATAGCCGGTTTCCTCGAGCAGCGTCAGGGTGGGGTAGATGACGCCGGGGCTCGGCGTATAGGCGCCGCCGAGCTTCTCCTCGATCGCCTTGATGACCTCATACCCGTAGCGGGGCTTTTCGGCGATCATCTGCAGCACCACATAGCGCAGGTCGCCATGTTCGAAGATGCGCCCGAAGCGCCGGCCATGCCGGCCGCCAAAGCCGTGCCCACCGAAGCCGCCGCGACCGAAGAAACCGCGGCCGCCGCCGAACTCATCCCGGGCGAAACGGCGGTCGCCGCGCTCCCCGTGCTTATCGCAGTGACTGGTTAAGTGTTTGAAAAACATATATCTGTCCTTTCTATTTCGATATATCGATTTATTAGATATATCGAAATGTACTCTATTTCAAGAGCGCCATCGAAAAAAGCTGCCAGGTTCCTTGACCTTCCCATCATGGGAGGCCCCATATTGCTTTGGACAGCGTATCGAGAGGAGAGATCACCATGTTGAATTTGAAGGTCGAAGGCATCAATTGCGGCGGCTGCGTCTCGTCGATCAAGAAGGCGCTGGCGGTCGTGGCCCCGGGCGCCGAGGTCGAGGTTGATATCCCCGGCGGCAAGGTGAAGGTCAGCGGCTCGCCCGACCGCTCCAAAGTCGTCGCGGCAATCGAAGATGTCGGCTATGACGTGACGGGGGATGCGGCCTGATCAACCTGCACTTCATCACCGACCTGCTGTCGGCTTTTGTCGGCAGTGCGGCGGGGTGGTGGCTGTATCGGCGCTATCTGCGACCGGTGGCGCCGGAGGTTTCCGCAGGAAGGGGACAGGGCTATTGGCTCGCGCTCACCATTTCGGCGGCACTCGGCGCCTATTGGCTGGGGACGCTCAACCTCGCAGTTTCAGGGGTGCCCGGAATCGGGCGCAGCGTCTTCGGCGCGGTTTTGGGCGGTATCGTCGGCATCGAGCTCTATAAGTCGGGGAAGGGGATCAAGCTCTCGACCGGGGCGATCTTCGTTCTGCCCTTGACGCTGGGTCTTTCCATCGGGCGCATCGGTTGCTTTCTGGGCGGCATGGAAGATTTTACCTATGGCACGCCGACGGCGCTGCCATGGGGCTACGATTTTGGGGACGGCATCCCGCGCCACCCGGTGCAGCTCTATGAGAGTGCCGCCATGCTGGTCTTTGCCGGCGCGTTCTTCGCCTGGTCACGGGCGCGGCCCAGGGCGGCAAGCGCCTATGGCTTCTATCTTTTCGCCCTGTGGTTTGCTTCCGATCGCCTTCTACTGGAGTTCCTCAAGCCCTATGGGCGCATTGTGAACGCTCTTACCGTATTCCAGATTGGCGCCCTGGTTTTGATCCTCTACGCTGCCTTCATGCTTTGGCGGATTTGGCGGCACCATGCGCGATTTGAGACCCTATCTCTTCTTCGGCCAGACGACCTCGCTGTGCGAAATCTGCCTGCTGCCGGTCCCGGCCAAGATCCTCATTGAGGGGAATGAGGTCTATTACCAGAAGCGTTGCGGCGCACATGGCGTTCAGAAGACATTGGTTTCGACGGATGCCGCCTATTGGCGCCAGCAGCGCGACTGGCTGAAGCCCGGCGACATTCCGCAGGCCTTTCAATCCCGCACCGATTATGGCTGCCCATTCGATTGCGGCCTGTGCCCGGATCATGAGCAGCATTCATGCCTGGCGCTGATTGAGATCAACGAGCATTGCAACCTGACTTGCCCGGTCTGCTTTGCCGATTCGGCGCCGCACAAATCGAAGCAGCTGGACCTCGCCACAGTCGAGAAGATGTTGGATGCGCTGGTGGCAAGCGAGGGGGAGCCGGACCTGCTGCAGATCAGCGGCGGCGAACCCACCCTGCATCCCGATATCCTGGACATCATCCGCGCGGCGAAACGCAGGCCGATCCGCCATATCATGCTCAACACCAACGGCTTGCGCATCGCCAAGGAGCCGGATTTCGTCGCCGCGTTGCAGGAGTTCACGCCGGGTTTTGAAGTCTATCTGCAATTCGATTCCCTGAAGCGCGATGCCTTGATGGATATCCGCGGTGCCGATTTGCGGGCGATCAGGGCGCAGGCGCTGGATAATCTGGAACGCTACAACATAGCGACGACCCTGGTCGTGGTGCTGAAGCGCGGCGTCAACAATGATGAGATCGGTGACATCATCCGCCACGCCCTGAAATATCGCTGCGTACGCGGGGTGACCTTTCAGCCGGTGCAGGATGCCGGCCGCAATGACGGGTTCGACGCCAAGCAGAACAGGATCGTGCTGTCGGATATCCGCCGCGGTATTCTCACGCAGTTCGACCAGTTCGCGCCCGACGACATCATCCCGCTGCCCTGCAACCCGGAATCGATCACCATCGGCTATGCGCTCCGCGACGGCGAGAAGCTGACGCCGATCACGCGCCTGTTGCCCAAGGAGGAGATCCTGCGCAATGGCCCGAACACCATCGCCTATGAGAAGCACCCGGCCCTGAAGCAGCGGCTGTTCGAACTGATGTCGCTGTCGACCGCCGGCAACAATGCGGCGCCGGCCCTGCAATCCCTGCTTTGCTGCCTGCCCGATATCGAATTGCCACAGGCGCTGGGCTACGATCGCGTCTTTCGCGTTCTCGGCATCCAGTTTCTCGACCGCTTCAATTTCTGCACCGGGCAGGTGAAGCGCTCCTGCATTCATTTCGTGACGCCGGAAGGCAAGATCATTCCCTTCGACACCTACAATCTGTTTTACCGGCCGGGCCTCGAGCAAAGACTGGCAGCTGGTCGAGCTTGGGCCAAGGGGGCAAGATGAGCGCGGAAAACAACAACCGGCCAGCCGGCAATGACGGCTTTGCGACCGTCGTCAGCTGGGCCGTGATCATCGTCGGCGTCCTTGTGGTGCTTGGCGCCGGCGGCTGCATCCTGGTCTCGATGCCGACCGATGGCGGCCTTGCCCTGCTGCTCGGCGGCCCGCCTTTCCTCTTCGGCGTCGGCGCCGTCTATGTCGCCTGGCAATTGCTGCAGCGGCTCAAGGGATAGCGGTCAAATCCGCTGGTCGGCGACGGCGCCGAAGATTTCCTTCGCCAGGTCGGCGGCTGCCTGCGTCGCCTGGGATTGGCGATAGGCTTTCTCGGCCTGCTGCCGGCGCTCAGCTTCAGATGATTGCGGCTGCTTGCCATCCTGTGCGACGAGGGCCGCTGCGGCACCGGCGACGGCGCGCGTGTCGCCGGATGAGGGGGATTGAACAGAGACGGCCGCCGCCTGCACGCGGCGCAGCGCCTTCTCCTGGTCCTCGAGCGTGCCGCTGACATTGACGTTGATCGGCACCTTGCCTTCGACGGCATAGAGCTTGCCGTCGGGGCCGCGCTTGAAGACATATTGCGGCTGGCCGCCGAACTGGCCGGCGGTCGCGGCGTGGCGTTGTTCCTCGTTGCGCACCTCGCGGTCGCGCTGCTGCAATTCGGCGATGATGCGGCGGTCGGCTTCCGAAAGCTGGCCGGCCGTTGCGCTGGCCGATGGCGCTGCCGCTTCATTGCCTTGCGTGACTTTGCGCACAAGGAAAGACTCGGTCCCCGGCGCACCGCCCGGCACCTTGGCGATCACCTGGCCCTGACCGTTATTTATGAGGCTACCGATCGTCGGCATGGCCGTTATTCTGCAACCGGGTTACGTCTCTGTCTTGGTTAATTGACGATACGGTGCGGGCAGGGCTGTTGTTACGGCGCAATTGCCCGCTTGCAGGGATCCCCGGATGGGTCCGGCACGTCGTTCATGCGTGCCTGGATCGTGCCGGCGCGATTGCGGATATAGCTGGTCGGCTTCGAGGCGGACCAGCGAATGGGATTGGGCAGGACCGCAGCCAGCAAGGCCGCCTCGCGGCGCGTGAGATCCTTGGCGGATTTCCCGAAATGGGCCTGCGCCGCAGCCTCGGCACCATAAATTCCGGGGCCGAATTCGACGACGTTGAGATAGACCTCGAGAATGCGCTTTTTCGTCCAGGTGAGCTCGATGAGGCCGGTGAAATAGAATTCCAAGCCCTTGCGCACATAGGAACGGTCCGGCCAGAGGAAGACGTTCTTGGCCGTTTGGTTGCTGATGGTCGAGCCGCCGCGGATGCGCTTGGCTTTTTGATTCCGCTTCCAGGCCTTCTCGATCGCTTCCCAATCATAGCCGCGATGCTCGCAGAATTTCGCATCCTCGGCGGCGATGACCGCGCGTGCGAGATTGGGTGAGATATTGCCGTAGGAGCGCCAGCTCTTGTGAATCCAGTTTCCTTCAAAGACCCGTTGCAGCATCAGCAGGGTGACCGGCGGCGGGACCCAGGCATAGACGGCTGTCGATACCACCGAAATGAGGAGGAAGAGGGCGATGGCGCGCATTAGGAAGCGCCAGGCGCGGCGCAGCCAACTCGGTCGCTTTATGGGTTCCGCCTCGATCATCCCGCCCCCGGCTTTCCAGCCGCTCTGGATATCTGCCCGGGGCCCGGGCCGCAAGCGGGCGAGTGCCTGGACAAAACGGGAACGCCAAGGCAAGCTTAGCCTATCTAAGGAGCTCCGCCATGTCCCACAGCCTTTTTCCCGCACGCGATGAACCCACCGACAATCCCCTGATCGCCGCCGATATTGCGCGCGGTGTCATGCGGTTGTTTGGGGATCTGGGCTATGCGGCGCTGCAGGAGTTTCCGTTGCGGGTGAAACGCCGCGCCGACATTGTGGCGCTCAACGAAGCCGGCGAAATCGTGATCGTGGAGATCAAATCCTGCCGGGCCGATTTCCGGGCCGACCAGAAATGGCCTGAATATCTCGACTTCTGCGACCGGTTCTTCTTTGCCGTGGCGCCATCCTTTCCGCAGGCGATCCTGCCGGCGGAATGCGGCCTCATCGTCGCCGACCGGCATGGCGGGGCAATCTTGCGTGAATCGGCAGCCACACCCCTCAACGGCAATCGCCGTCGGGCGCAGATCCTGCAGATAGCCCTGACGGCCAGTCAAAGACTGGCGCGGGCTACCGAAATGTTGGGTTGATCGCTCGACCGAGGGACGCCCGACCAAGAGACGCCCGACCGAGAGACACCCGACCGGGAAGGCCCGGGGGCGGGATTGCTCCCACCCCCGGCACCTTCCGTCAGACACGGTCGAATTCGAGACCGATATCGCGGCGCAGGTGAACCGACAGCCGCTCGAGATCGAGCGGTGGTGCCTGACCGCGCCTCGGCTTATCGCCTTCGGCATGGTCCCGGGACGCGCGGCTTAGGCCGATGGTGGTCAAAACATTGCTTTGACGCGAACGATCCATCCAGCGAGCCAGCATGATGGTCCAGAGATTGAGATTGATCGGCATGACGATATTTCCTTCTGGTTGAATTGACCCGTGATGCCGGCATGACTTCACCGTTCCGTCGAACGCCCCCGAAGGGCGAAACGAGCGGCATCAAAGGCCAGGGTTTGTGGGTGAGATCCGATGCTGGAACGACGTCGTTCATACTGAACGGCGGCGACGTGTCTTAGCCTTGGATGGTCCGGAAAGTGACGGAACGGCCCAGGCGCAAAACGAACCCTCCGCAGAGGGAATCGATCAGCGACGGAGTTGATCCGACGTTACGCGGTTAGAGTTGAACGGGATTTCCGGAGAACAAGGGCAATAGCGACACGCCATCGGCGCGTCGGCCGACATCGAATCTCAGGCTGCGAAGCAGCTCTTTCGGGTGACATGGTTCATTCGACGGTCCTCCTCCTTGTTCGAGAGGTGCGGCGAAAATACGCAGCCGCCTGACTCGCGTCAAGCCGCGAAAGTGTATCGGTGCAAATTTTCCGCGAGCCTGTGGCACGAATGCCAGAGGGGGGAGGCGTGCTATTGCTTCTTGCGGAAGGCGTCGAGGGCCACGACCGTGCCACCGCTCGAGGCGGCAACGGCATCGCCATCAGCCTTGGCGGCGCCTTCGGATTTCGTTGCCAGGCGCTGGTCAAGGAGGGCCGGCTTTGCTTCCGGCTTGTCGAGGGCAAGGACCGTCTCGGAGCCCTCGGCCTCATCGCCCTCATGCTCTTCATCATTCTCGGCTTCGCCGGAATCGAATTGCAGGGCGAATTTCACCGACGGGTCGGCGAAGCTGACGATGGTCTCGTAGGGGATGAACAGGGCCTCATGCTTGCCGCCGAAGCTCAGCGTCACGGTGAAGCTGTCGTCGGTGACTTCGAGGCCCCAGAACTGGTGCTGCAGCACGATGGTCATTTCGCGCGGATATTGCGCCTTCAGATGCTGCGGGATGCGGACCAGCGGATTGTCGGTGCGGAAAGTGATGTAGAAATGATGATCGCCGGGCAGGCCACTGACAGCCGCCTCGGTCAATGCCCGCCGCACGACACCGCGCAGGGCATCCTCAACCATCTGATCGTACCGCAGCCAATCCTTTGCCATAACGCCGTCCCATCTCCCCTTGGTGACCCGTCCAGTCCCGCCAGCCCCCAAGCCTGCGTCAAGCACTGGAAATCAGGTGGGGGGCTTTCTGTTGCCCGGCGCCCCCCGGTACCGCGTTCTAAGTAAACTGCTTACAGCCCGTTAGGGATGTTAGGCAGCCATACGAAGATCGGATGCAACGTTGTCGTTGGCATCTCTAGGTTTGGCCCGATAACGGCGGGTACCATACCGAGCAAAAGCCTTGTCTTTACCGCGCACGTCGATCCTATTTCGCCCCCATGAAGCTCGTCATCAGCCGGTAACAGGTTGATGGACAAGTGTTTATGGTGGAGGCGCCGGGTACCGCCCCCGGGTCCGCAACGCTTATTTCACAAGACGTTTATCGCCATAGTCGGTCTCCCGACATCCCTAATATAGGCGCCCCGGTCCGCCAGCGAAAGTCCCGCGGGTGAGGTTCCGTTAATCATTTATACGCCCGACTTTGAGGCCAGGATGGCGCGGCCATGCCGGCGGCCTTGTTGCCGGGTCCTGTTCCCGGTAAAAACCCGCCTCCGGCCCAGCGCCGGCGGGGTCGCAGCGAGTCGGCCCCGGGGGAAAGTTTCGTTTTCGGCACATTGAGTTAGGCGGGACCCGGCATGCCCTTATCACCCGAGCAACTGGCGGCGATCGAGGAACAGCGCGCACAATCCGTGGCGACGCGGCGCGCGGTCGCCCCGGCCTTGGAGGAAATCCTCTATCAAGCCATCCCCGTGCTCGATCACGGCATTGTGCGCGTCATCGACTATATGGGCGATGACAATGCGGTTGTGCAGGCAGCCCGCGTTTCCTATGGCCGCGGCACCAAGAAGGTGAGCGAGGACCAGGGCCTCATCCATTATCTGATGCGTCATCGCCATTCGACCCCGTTCGAGATGTGCGAGATCAAATTCCATGTGAAGATGCCGATCTTCGTGGCGCGGCAATGGATCCGCCACCGCACCGCCAATGTGAATGAGTATTCGGCGCGCTATTCGATTCTCGACCGGGAGTTCTATATCCCAGCCCCCGAGCATCTTGCCGCGCAATCCTCGTCGAACCGCCAGGGCCGCGGCGATGTGCTGGAAGGGGCGGAGGCGCAGCGCGTGCTCGACTTGCTCAAGCGCGATTCGACCCAGGTCTATGACCATTACGTCGATATGCTCAACGAGAACGAAGCGGGCGAGCCGATCGATGCCAGCCGCCCGGGCCTCGCGCGTGAGCTGGCGCGCATGAACCTCAGCCTCAACTTCTATACCCAATGGTATTGGAAGATCGATCTGCACAACTTCATGCACTTTCTCTCGCTGCGCGCCGACCCGCATGCGCAATACGAGATCCGTGTCTATGCCGACGCGATGCTCGATATGCTCAAGCGCTGGGTTCCGCTTTGCTACGAGGCGTTCGTGCAGCATCGACTGGGCGCTGCGACCCTTTCCAAGAATGCGCTCAGTGTCGTGAAGCGGCGTCTCGCCGGCGAAGCGGTCACGCAAGAGTCGAGCGGCATGGGCAAGCGCGAATGGCTTGAACTGCAGGCGCTGCTCGAGAGCAAATGAGCGAACTGGTCCTCGATAGCGTCGATTGGGTTGCAGCCAAACCGCCGCGCTGGCTGAAGCGCGGGTTGAAGGTGCTGGCGGCCCTGTTCATCGCCTGGGCGATGCTCGCCTATGTGCCCGGGCCGGTGATGGCGCTGGTTATCGGCCCGGTCGACAAGGTGCTGGTCGACAAATCCGCCCGCACGATTGCGCTGATGCGCGACGGGAAGGCGGTGTTCTCGGCCGATATTTCGCTCGGCAAGAATCCCACGGGACAGAAGCTGCGCGAGGGCGATCAGCGCACGCCCGAGGGCAAGTACAAGCTCATCTGGGGCAATGATGCCTCGACCCATCACAAGGCACTGCTCGTTTCCTATCCCAACAAGGCGCAGGCGTCGCGCGCGGCAGCGAAGGGCGAGGCAGCGGGCGGCGGCATCATGATCCACGGCCAGCGGCATTGGTGGCGCTGGTTCTCGCGCTCCCCGCTCACCAATGGCTGTATCGGTGTCTCCAACCTTGCCATGGACGTGATCTGGTCCGCCGTCGATCTCGGCACGCCGATCGAGATCAGACCTTAGTCACCAAGACCTGTCAGCGGCATCTGCCGCCAGCCGCGCCGCGATTTCCGGCATCTTCGTTGCATCAACATTGGCGAAGGCAACGCGCAGGAAATCCTCCTGGCCCGGACCGAACATAGAGCCGGGGAGAGCCAAAAGATTCTGCTTGTCGGCGAGCCGTTTGGCGACAGCCGTTGCAGGTTGCCCACGATGAGGGTGCTTTACATAGGCGAAATAGGCCCCGGCACTCACCACCTCGTATCCAAGATCGTTGCGCGTGAAGGCTTGTTGCAGGGCGGCAAGCCGGTCCCGCATCAGCTTTGTATTGCTGCCACGCCAGTCGCTGAGGGATTCGAGGCCGTGTATTGCTGCAATCTGGCCGATGCGCGGTGCGCAGATGGCGACGCAATCCATCGCCTTGCCGATCTCGTCAATGAGTGCGGGATCGGCGACGATGGCCCCCACGCGGTAGCCGGTAAGGCAGAACACCTTCGAGAAGCTGTAAAGATGGACGAGCGTGCCGGCCCAGTCCGCATCGCGGAAGAGATCGTGGGGAGGTTCATCATGCGGCATGAAATCGCGATAGGTCTCATCGAGGATGAGGGCGATGCCGTGCTTGCGGCAGAGGGTGAGGGCCGCTTTCAAATATTCCGGCGGATAGACCGAGCCTGTCGGGTTGTTGGGTGAGATGAGAACGAGGGCGCGGGTGCTGCCGTTAATCGCGGCCTCGATCTCGGTCAAGTCCGGCTGCCCGCCGGCTGCGGGGCGGAAGTCGATATGGCGCGCCTTGACGCCAATCATCTCCAGCCACATCTGGTAATTGAAGTAATAGGGGAGCGGCAGGATAATCTCGTCGCCGGCCTTGGCGAGGCCGGCGGTCGCAAGGCAAAAGGCCTGGTTGCAGCCAGCCGTGATCATCACATTCTCGGCCGCGACCTCGCCGCCGAGGTCGTAGCTTTTGGCGATGTCGCGGGCGAGGGCGGCGCGCAGATCGGGCAGGCCGGTGATGTCGGTGTAGCGGTGCGTTGCCGGCAGTTGCAGGGCTTTTGCCATGTGCTCGGTCAGGGCGGGCGGCGGCGCATAGCCTGGGACCGCCTGGCAGACATCGATCAGCGGTTTTTCCGCCGGAAACGTCCGGCCCTCAATCCACCCCTGTGCTTCGGCGATGGGTGGAACTGCCACGGCGGTGAGCCAGGGATTGGCGTGTAGGCTCACGATTTGAGTTCCTTGAGGTTGGCGTAGAGATCGAGCGCTTCCGGGTTGGCGAGTGCTTCCTTGTTCTTCACCGCCTTGCCATGGACGACATCGCGCACGGCCAGTTCCACGATCTTGCCGGATTTGGTGCGGGGGATATCCGTCACGGCGACGATCTTGGCCGGCACATGGCGCGGCGTCGTGTTGGCACGGATCTGGTTGCGGATCTTCTTCTCCAGCGCTTCGTCGAGTTTCACCTCGGGGCGCAGCCGCACGAAGAGGATGACGCGGACATCGCCTTCCCAATCCTGACCGATGACGATGCTCTCCAGGATTTCCGGCAGCTGTTCGACCTGGCGGTAGATTTCCGCCGTGCCGATGCGCACGCCGCCCGGATTGAGCACGGCGTCGGAGCGACCATAGACGATGATGCCGTCATGCGCGGTCAGTTCCACATAGTCGCCATGGTGCCAGATATTTGGATAGCGCTCGAAATAGGCGGCCTTGTAGCGCTTGCCGTCGGGATCGTTCCAGAAACCGACCGGCATGCAGGGGAAGGGGCGGGTGCAGACCAACTCCCCCTTTTCGCCTTTCACCGGCTTGCCGTCATCGTCCCAGACCTCGACCTTCATGCCGAGGCCGCGCATCTGAATCTCGCCGCGCCATACCGGACCTGCCGGATTGCCCAGCATGAAGCAGGATACGATGTCGGTACCGCCCGAAAGCGAGGACAGACAGACATCCTGCTTGATGTGCCGATAGACGTAGTCAAAGCCCTCCGGCACCAGGGGTGAGCCGGTCGAGCCGATGGTCCGCATGGCCGAGAGATCGTGGGTCTTGATCGGGTCAACACCGGCCTTGGCGCAGGCATCGATATATTTTGCCGAGGTGCCGAAGAAAGTGCACTTTTCGGCCTGGGCGAAATCGAACAGGATGTTGCCGTTGGGTGCGAAGGGCGAGCCGTCATAGAGCAGCAGCGTGGCGCCGGAGCCGAGGCCGGAAACCAGCCAGTTCCACATCATCCAGCCGCAGGTGGTGAAATAGAACACGCGGTCGCCCGGCTTCACGTCGGAATGCAGGCGGTGTTCCTTGAGGTGCTGCAGCAGCGTACCACCCTGGCCATGGACGATGCATTTCGGCACACCGGTCGTGCCGCTGGAGAACATGATGTAGAGCGGGTGGTTGAAGGGCAGACGCTCGAACTTCAGTTCGGCGCCGATATTGGCGGCAATGACGTCATCGATCAGGCGGGCATTGGGCAGGTTGCCCAAGGTTGGGCTGTCATTGATGTAGGGAATGACCAGCACTTCCTCGACGCTGGGAAGCTTGGCCAGGAATTCGGCGGCACGTTCCAGGCAATCGTGGCTCTTGCCGTTATACCAATAGCCGTCGGCGGTGATGAGGACACGCGGTTCGATCTGACCAAAGCGGTCGAGCACGCCCTGGACGCCGAAATCCGGCGAGCAGGAGGACCAGACGCAGCCGATCGAGGCGGCGGCCATCGCCGCGATGATGCTTTCGGGCATATTGGGCACGAAACCGGCGACGCGGTCGCCAGGTTTCAGACCGATGCCTCGAAAATGAGCGGCGAGTGCCGCCACCCGGTCATGTAGATCGCCGTGGCTGAGGCGCCGCTTGACCTTGTCCTCGCCCCAGAAGACCAAGGCGTCGCGCGTATCGCCGGCCTTGGAGAAGCGCAGCAGGTTTTCGGCAATGTTGATTTTCGCGTTCGGGAAAAACTGTGCCCCCGGCATCTTGTCGCCATCGACGAGCACAGGATGGCCAGGCCCATCGGCGATCACCTCGCAATAGCGCCACAGCGACAGCCAGAAATGCTCGATTTCATCCACCGACCATTGCCACAGGGCCGCCGTATCGTGCAGGTCGATCTGCCAGTCGCGGGCAACCTGGGTGCGGAACTTGGTCATGTTGGCGCCGGCGACGACGGCTTCGCTCGGTTGCCACAACAAATCGTCCATACTGTCTTCCCTTCAGCACCAATGCGCGCCTGACCGCGCTGCAACATAGGCCAAACTGACCCGACCTGCGGAAAATGCAAGGCTTGGCCGCACTGTCCACCCTTTTTATTGTCTCTGCCGCACCTTAAGGTACAGAGCAAGCGCATCTTCCGGGCGCGGGCTCATCCTGGCAAGACGATTCCCGACATACACATGACAAGTTCCGACCACAAGAGAAGCGGCCTGCCCGACCCGGTCGTCGCCGCTCTCCTGGCTCTCGGTGCTTGCGTCTTTTTTTCCCTGCTCAGCGCCTCGGTGAAGCAGCTTTCCGGCGAGTTGCACGGATTCGTCATCGCCTTCTGGCGCAATCTGTTCGGCTTCGTGTTCATGATCCCCTGGCTGTGGCGGCACGGGTTCGGCAGCCTGCGGACCGGGCGTTTCGGGACTTACCTCTTCCGCTCGGGCCTCAGCGTCATTTCCATGATGTGCGGCTTTACGGCCTTGGCCTACATGCCGATCGCGAATGCAACCTCGCTCAGCTTCGCGGCACCGCTCTTTGCCACCATCCTCGCCGCCTTGATCCTGAAAGAGCAGGTGCGGCTGCGGCGCTGGACGGCGACCCTGCTGGGTTTTGCCGGCGTGCTGATCGTCCTGCAGCCCGGGACGACAGATATCGGATTCGGCGAAATCCTCGTCATCTGCAGCGCTTTCCTGACGGCGACGGTCTCCGTCATCGTCAAGACGCTCTCGCGGAGCGAAAGCTCGCAGGCCATCGTCACCTACATGGTGCTGCTGTCGACACCTTTGGCGCTGGGCCCGGCGCTCTTCTATTGGACCTGGCCCAGCCTGGAATCCTGGCCCTATGTGGTGGCGCTGGGCTTCTTCGGGACTCTGGGACATCTTTGCTGGACCAGGGCCTTCGCCATGGCGGATGCATCGGCTATCGTGCCGTATGACTATTCGCGGCTCATCTTTGTCACCGGGATCGGCATGTTCTGGTTCGGCGAGCAGCCGGATCATTGGTTCTGGGTCGGCTCCGCCGTGATCGTCGCGGCCGGCCTCTATATCGCCCAGCGCGAGGCCTTCTTGCGCCGGTCCCGCGGCAGCGATGCCCTGGCGATTCAGGCGACGGTCGAGAGCGCGCAGCCAGGCATTGCCGCCGATCTCAATTCCACGCCAGCGTCGCGCATTTCCAGGAATCCGGAATGAAAAAAGGCTTCATGCTTCTGTCCGGCAATATCCGCGGCTGCATCTGGATGGCGCTGTGCGGGCTCGGCTTTTCGGTGATGGCGGCCTTTGTGAAACTGGCCGGGCAGGCCGGTATCAACACCTTTGAAATCACTTTCTTCCGCGTGCTCGTGGGCTTTCTGATGTTGGCGCCGTTCGTGGCGAATTCAGGGTTTGAATCCTTGCGCTCGCAATACATCAAGGCGCATGCGCTGCGTGCAGTCCTGGGCTTTGTCGCCATGATCTGCGCCTATATCGGCATCGCGAAACTGGAACTGGCGACATATACCGCCCTCAGTTTCACCAAGCCGCTTTTTGCCGTGATCCTCGCCGTCGTCATCCTCAAGGAAGAGGTCCGCTGGCGACGCTGGGCCGCCACGATTGTCGGCTTCATCGGCGTTCTGGTGATGATGCAGCCAGGCAGCAGCGCCTTCAATCCCTGGGCGCTGCTCGCCATGGGCGACGCGCTTTCCATTGCACTTCTCATCACGATCCTGAAACGGCTGCCGGCCAGCGAGACGCCCTTGATCATGCTGTTCTATTACGGCCTGATCGGGACCCTGCTGGTGACCCCGGCTGCGATCTACTATTGGCAATGGCCGAATGCCACCGAATGGTTTTACCTCGTCGCGATCGGTGTAACGGGCGCCTTGTCGCAATATTGGTGGATCCTGGCCTTCAAGGCGGGCGAGGCGTCGGTGGTGGCGCCCTTCGACTATCTGCGACTGCTCTTTGCCGGCCTGATCGGCTTCGTCGCTTTCAGCGAAGTGCCCGACCATTGGACGCTCATCGGTGCCACGCTGATCGTCGGCAGCACCATCTACATCGCCCAGCGCGAAGCCCGGCTGGGGCGGGCAGCGAAAGCGGCGGATTAGGTCTCGAGCTTCTGGAGTGCCGCCTGGGCTTTGGCCCGGTGCGCAGGCGTGATGTGCTTTGCCACCATCTTGATGGCGGCATAGACGACGGCGGCATCGTCGGCAAAGCCGAACAGAGCCAGAAAATCCGGCACAGCGTCGAATGGCAGCACGAAATAGGCCAAGGCTCCCATCAGCACGGCTTTGACCTTGAGCGGCGAGGCCGGGTCGACGGCGCAATAATAGGCGGCCAGGAGTTCGTCCAGAAAAGGGATTCGTCCGGCGATGCGGCGCAGTTTCGGCCAGAATCCTTGTTCGACGCGCTGGCGATCCCGTTCAAATTTGCCGGTGTCGAAGGTCTCGGTTTCGGAATCGGTCGGATCGGCCAACTCGCTCTCCCTTTGGATCGAAGCACCGAAAATGGGGTCGCGGCCTGCGTCCGGCAAGGGGGATCTGCGCTGGATCAGATCGAATTCACGACATATAAACGGATTGTGAGCCTAATTGGCCCAAGAAATGCTAGCTTGAGCCATCCTCATCAATGTTTGCAGCCATGAAGACCACATCGCTCCTGATTCCGACCATACTGGGCCTTTGCGTGGCGTTCGCTTCCCCGGGTCTGGGGCAGCAGGCGACGCCGTTGCCGCCGCCGGCCGGTATCGGCAAGGCGCCGGACACGCAGCCCGGTGTCAGCCCGGCCGAAACGGCACCTGCTGCATCGCCGGAACCCTCGACCCCGGCCATTCCTGCCGGGGAAGGGCGCGCCTGCAAATATGTCGTGATGATCGAGGGCATTCCCTATACCTGGGACAAATTGGAGAAGGGCACCGACACGGCATGGGTTGCCTACAGCAACGGCGACTTCACAAAATCCGTCCCGGTCTTCGAGAAGCTGGCCAAGCTGGGGCATCCGGTCGCGGAGCGGTTGATGGGGGTCGCCTATTTCTTCGGACAGGGCGTGCCGCTCGACTATCGCACGTCGCTGAGCTGGTTCGAAAAGGCGGCAATGCAGGGCTGTTTCGAAGCCTATGCACCCACGGCGCAGATGTATGAGGCCGGCCTCGGCACCGTTGCCGATCCGGGCAAGGCTTATATGTGGTACAACATTGCCGCCGCGCAATTGCCGCAAGGCAAGGAGCGGCGCGAGATGGTGGATTTGCGCGAGAAAGTCGCTGCCGGCATGACGCCCGCCCAGATCGAAGCCGCCCAGAAACGTTCGCTGCAGTTCACACCCAAGCGCGTCGTGCCGCCGGACCTTTCCGAATTGCCCGAGGATTTCTTCAAGCAACCCTGACGGGGTCAGGCGGCGCCTGCCTTCGGCATGCTGATTTCGGCCGTCGTTCCCCGGCCAGGTTCGCTTTTGATGTGCAGGCGGCCGTTCATGGCTTCGACCAGGCGCTTGACCAAGGCGAGGCCAATGCCGGAGCCACCGACCTCGGCGCGCATCGTATCTCCCAGGCGCGTGAAGGGCTGCATGGCCCGTTCGATTTCCGTGGTCGACATGCCGACACCATTGTCGATGATGGAGAATGTCACCATGTCGCCATCATCACGTGTCGAAACTTCGATGTCGCCGCCCTTCCTCGTGTACTTCGCTGCATTGCTGGCAAGATTGAGCAGAACCTGACGCAACAGGCGCCGATCGGCGCAACAGGGGGCATGCGCCGCGTCATTGAAATGCAGATGATGCTGCCGTTCGCGTGCCATCCCTTCGATGATGGCACGGCAATCTCCCAATACCTCTTGTGCGGTGACGACCTCGCGCTTGACTTCGATGCGACCCGATTCGACTGCCGACAGGTCGATAATTCCGCCCAGCAGGTCCAGCAATTGCTGCCCGCTCACATGAATGTCGTTGATATACCCTCGATAGGTTGGGTTGTCGATCGGGCCGAAGACTTCGCGCTGGATGACGTCCGAGAATCCGATGATGGCATTGAGTGGTGTCCGCAATTCGTGGCTCATTGTTGCCAGGAATTCCGACTTGGCGCGATTGGCTTCCTCCGCAGTGCGCAGCGCACGCACCAGTCGGATCTCAGCTTCCTTGCCGGCGGTGATGTCGAACACATAGCCGCCGATGGCGACAACCTTGCCTTCCTTGTCCTTGACCGGGAATTTGATCTCCCGCTCCCAAGGATAGGCCTGCTTGAGGCCCGAATTGCGTTCGGCGCGAACGACGGCGCCGCCCCTTACCTTGACATCATCGTCGGCAAGGTCTTTCGCCATCGCCGTATCGAAGAACTCGTCCATGGTGCGTCCATAATAGGCGCGGTCGCCGACGCCAAAAGCACGGCGGGCTTCGGCATTGAGGTCGATATAGTGACCGTCAACGTCCTTCACATACATGGCGACCGGTGCATTTTCCATGAAGGCACGGAGCAAGTCGCGATTGCGATTGGACTCTGCCTCGAGCCGCTGCCGGCGATCCGCATAGATTGAAACGACAAAGAACATGGCGCCGCACATGATGGCTGCAAGCAAGGTTGCCAGATGCAACGGCGAATCGGTCGTGAGGCCGCTCCCGAAGAGCGGCACTCGCGCCGCAAGTTTCCAGGCGCCGTCGGGAAATGGAATCTCGACAGTTACCGGGTTGTCGTCGAATACGGACGGATCGCCGATCAAGGTCTCTGGCGCCAGGGTGGCATTGCGGTTGCCGCGAACGGCGATATCGATCAGTTGCGCCGCATCGGTGATGCCCGATTGGTCGAAGAGCCCTTCCATGTTGAGCGGCATGCTGAGCGCCCCCCAGAAGACCGGCGGTCGGCCCTGGCCGTGGACGAAAATGGGGACGCGCGCGATGATGGACCAGCCGCCTTGCACCAGATTGACGGGGCCTGCCACGTCCGGGCGCCCGCTTGCGCGCATGCGCTCGAAGGAGGGCCATTGATCGGGGCGTTGGCGCAGATCGATGCCGATCGTTCCTCTGTTCCGGGCCAGCGGGCAGTTGTAGGTGATGACCGATCCGACGATCAGCGCGATGTTGCGGATTTTTGGTTCATGCAGCAGCAGGCTTTCGCAGCTTTCCGCGAAATCCTCGGCCGAGATACCATCGCGTGCTGCAATGACAGCCGCAAGCCCACGCCCGAGATCAACACTCCTGTCTATTTCCGTTTTCAATGCACCGGCGAAAGTGTTGAGCTCTGACTTCAACGTGGCTCGTGTCAGCGATTCTGCGCGCTGGCGGCTGAGCCACTCGCCAGCCGAGAATATCGCGACGGCGATAGCCACCGCTCCGATACCGATCAAGACATACTTGGTCCGAGACGACAGTGGCACGAGACTTATCCCGGTGCTGACGATATATCCTGCCGCATTGGGCAACTTGCGGCGGCTCCTGTCAACATGGCTTCGGCGCTGGCTGCACCTAGCTTGCCTTGGGCAGGCGAACCTCGACCGTGGTGCCCGTGCCGGGCGTGCTCGATATGATCAACGAGCCGCGCATGGCTTCGACCAAGCGCTTCACCAGTGTCAGCCCGATGCCGGAACCACCGATTTCGGCCCGCATTGGGTCGCCGAGGCGCGTAAAGGGCTGCAACGCGCGTTCGATATCGCCAGGCTCCATGCCGATGCCGTTGTCACACACGCGGAACACGACTTGATCGCCCAGGTCTTCCGCGATGACTTCGATGCGACCGCCTTTGCGTGTGTATTTGGCGGCGTTGCTGGTCAGGTTGATGATGACCTGTCGCAACAGGCGTCGGTCACCCCAGATTGCCGTGCTCGTATCGACGCGGATGATCAGCGTGTGATCGCGCTCGCGTGCCAGGGCTTCGAGGATGGCGCGGCAATCGGCGATCACCTGATCCGGCGTGAGCGATTCGGATTTGACGTTGAGGTGGCCTGCCTCGACGGCCGAAAGATCGATGATGCCGCCCAGCAGATCGTAGAGCAATTGCCCGCTTTTGTGGATGTCGGTCGCATAGGCCTGATAGTTTGCACTGCCGAGTGGACCGAACATCTCACGTCGCAGAATGTCGGAAAAGCCGATGATGGCGTTGAGCGGCGTCCTCAACTCGTGGCTCATGGTGGCGAGGAAGTTTGATTTTTCGCGGTTGGCTGCCTCCGCACGCCGGAGGGCCTCGAGCATGCGGGCTTCGCTCTGCTTCTGCCCGGTGATGTCGAGGACGTAGCCGGCGATGGCGATAACCTTGCCGCTGGCATCGATTACAGGAAACTTGATCTCGCGTTCCCAGGCATAGGTACTTGATGCATCGGCGCGCCGCTCGGTGCGGACCACCTCGCCACTCAGGACACGGACATCCTCCGCTTCAAATTGATCGGCGAGGTCCGGGTCAACGAAGTCCCGCGCCGTGCGCCCATGGATATCACTTTCGCCAATGCGATAGGCCCGATACGCCTCCTCATTGAGATCCAGGTAGCGGCCTTCGACATCTTTGACATACATCGCGATGGGCGAATTCCGCATCAAGGCGCGGAGCAGGTCGCGGTTGCGGTTGACTTCAACTTCCAGCCGTCGGCGGCGAGCGACATAGGGAACGGCAACCAGCACGACAGCGCCGCTGAAAAGGGCGGCGATTACCATGAAGAGCCGCTGCAAGGTCTGCGGCTCGTCGGGGAGAGTCTTGGTCGGACGGGCGGCAAGAAACCAGGTCCCTTCCGGCATGGCGATGGGAACGCGCACAGCGCCATTCTCAAAGATCGCGGCATCGCCGAAGATCGTTTCCGGCGCACGCATTGGTTCCCGGTTTCCCCTCATGGCGACATCGATGCCCATGGTCGGGTCGGACAAACCGGATTGCTGGATCATGCCGCTGAGGCGAAGCGGAACGCTGATGGCGCCCCAGTATTTGAGCAGCCCGGTCTCGCTCTTGATGCGTATCGGAATGCGCACGACGATCACCCAGTCGCCGGTGCCAACCCGCAGCGGCCCGGAAACCACGGCGTCATCGGATTGCTGCAGCCGTTCAAACGAGCTGGCACCATCGACCGCATCGCCCAACTCTCGGCCAATCTTCACGGAGGGGCCACCCAGCGGGCAATTGTATTTGACCAGATCGCCGACGATGAGGGCGATATTGCGCACCTTCGGCTGTGCCGCCAGAATGGTACGACAGATCGTGGTGAACTTCCGCTCCGTGATGGTCGGTTCCGCTGCGACCACGGCAGCGAGGCCCAGCCCCAGATCGGTTCCGGCGGCAATTTCAGTCAGAAACCGGTTGGCCAATCCCGTAAGTTGGTTTCGGGTCCGTGCTTCCGAGGCCAGCGCGATATCGCGGCGATAGGCAAATTCGCCTATCAAATAGACAAGCGCAGCAATAGAGATTGCCGCAGCTAAAACCGCTGCTGTTCTTAGACTTGGTCGCGCCACCGCCCCACCGACCCCGTGCCTTTCAACATGAAGCTTATTGGCGCAGGGGGCGTTTCAACTGTCAACCACGACGCGCGTTCGAAGGTGGCGCGCAACTTTATGGTTCAGGCTGATGGGTCGGGCTGATGGGTCAGGCGGGGATGATTTCGAAGCTGTGAGTGATTTCGGCCATCTTGCCCAGCATGATCGAGGCTGAGCAGTACTTTTCCGCCGACAGGTCGATCGCCCGTTGCACGGTCTCGGGCTTCAGATCCTTGCCGGTGACAACGAAGTGCATGTTGATCTTGGTGAAGATTTTCGGATCGCTCGGGGCGCGCTCGGCTTCCAATCTGCACTCGCAGCCGCGCACATCCTGGCGGCCCTTCTGCAGGATCATGACGACATCAATCGATGTACATCCGCCGGTGCCGAGAAGCAGATATTCCATGGGCGAGGGCGCCACTGTCGGACCGCCCGCCGTCGTCGCCGCGTTCATGATGACGGCATGACCGCTATTGCTCTCGCCGAGAAACGTGCTGTTCTCGATCCACTTCACGCGGGCTTTCATCTTCTCAGATCCTATCGCTTATTGCAGCACGATGCGCGGCGCGGCGCGTTGCGGGGTTGCGTCGAGCTTCTGCCAGATCTTGCGGGCAATCTCGCCATAGGCAAGCGAATGCGGCGAGGTGGGCTCACTTGCGACGATCGGTCGCCCGGAATCCGACGTTTCGCGGATCTGGATATCGAGCGGAATCTCGCCCAGGAAATCGACGCCGAATTTGGCCGCCTCGCGCTGCGCGCCGCCATGGGCGAAGATGTCTGTCCGATGGCCGCAATTCGGGCAGCTGAAGTAGCTCATGTTTTCGATCAACCCCAGAACAGGCACATCCACCTTGCGGAACATGTTGAGGCCCTTCTTGGCGTCGAGGAGGGCGATATCCTGCGGGGTCGAGACGATGACGGCGCCGGAAAGCGGCACCGATTGCGACATGGTGAGCTGCGCGTCGCCCGTGCCCGGCGGCAGATCGCAGACCAGGATGTCGAGCTCGCCCCAATTGACCTCACGCAGCAGTTGGGTAATGGCACTCATGACCATGGGGCCGCGCCAGATCATCGGCGTGTCTTCCTCGATGAGGAAGCCCATCGACATGACCTTTACGCCGTAATTCTGCTTGGGCTCGAGCGTCTTGCCGTCGCGGCTTTCTGGGCGGCCGCTGAGGCCCATCAGGCGCGGCTGCGACGGACCGTATATGTCGGCGTCGAGCAGGCCGACCTTGAGGCCCAAAGTGGTGAAGGCGAGGGCGAGATTGGTGGCCGTGGTCGATTTGCCGACGCCACCCTTGCCGCTGGCAACCGCGATGATGTGCTTGACGCCGGGAACCAGGGCCTTGTTTCCGCCAGGATGCTGGCCCTGGGGCCGCGGGGCCGGAGCCGCCACCGGGCGCTGGGGCGCGCCGCCGGCGCTACCGCCCCGGTGCGCGGTGAGAACCGCGGTCACCGACAGCACGCCGGGCAATCCCATGATCGCCGCTTCCGCCGATTTGCGCAGCGGTTCCAGCTGATTCCCCTGCGCCGGGTCGACTTCGATGCTGAAGCCGACATGTCCGTCACGCACAACCAGGCCCTGAACCATGCCGCGATCGACGATGTTGCCGCCGTCCGGTGCGGTAATTGTCGACAAAACCGAACGAATTTCCGCTTCCACGATCTTGGCCATCCTTGAAATGTCCTCTCCCCGGCCCGATATGATGCGCGCACCATCAATTCGCGGCGGGGGCCGAATCCGGTGCGGGCCCCGTCGATTGCGGTGGTGCGGCGGCTGTCATATAAGGCTTTGACGCGACCAATAAAAGGGCGCTGGCCGGCAGCGGTCTCATTCTAGACCAATCTTGAGGATCCTTATGGCGTGGAATAATCAGGGTGGTCCCTGGGGCGGCGGGCAGAGCCCTTGGGGTCGCGGCGGCGGTGGCGGCAATCAACCCCCCGATTTCGAAGAAATGATCAAGCGCGGTCAGGACCGCATGAAGTCGATCCTGCCGGGTGGCTTCGGCTCAGGCCGGGCTTTGGCACTGATCGGGGCGGCGGCTGTCGTTCTGTGGCTGGTGACCGGTTTCTACGTCGTCAACCCGGGCCAGGTCGGCGTCAACATGCTGTTCGGGCGCTTCGTCAGCCAGACATTGCCGGGGCTGCGCTGGAACTGGCCGGTTCCCATCGGCGATCACTACACCCCGGATGTCGCGACGCGTAACCGCGTCGAGGTCGGCTTCCGTGCCGAGACGGCCAGCGGTTCCGACCGGGACGTTCCGGAAGAAAGCCTGATGCTCACAGGCAATGAGAACATTATCGATGTCCGCGCTGTCGTGTTGTGGCGCATCAACAATGTCGAGCAATATTTGTTCGGCATTGGCGAGCCGGAAGCCAGCGTGAAAAACACGGTCGAGGCTGCGTTGCGCGAGATCATCGGGCAGTCGACTTTTGAATACGCCATCACCGAGGGCCGTGGCTCGATCGAGCTGAAGGCGCGCGATCTGGCGCAGCAGATGCTCGACAGCTATCGCATGGGCGACAGCGGCGCCGGGCCGATCACCATCGAGCAACTGTCGCTGCAGAAGGTCGATGCGCCGAGCGAAGTAATCGATGCCTTCCGCGACGTGCAAAAAGCGCGCGCGGACAAGGAAGCTGCCATCAATGATGCGCAGGCCTATTTCAATCAGGTGACCGAAGAAGCCATCGGTCAATCGACGCAGATCGTGAAGCAAGCCGAAGCCTACAAGGCCGAGAAAGTGGCTATTGCGCAAGGTGACGCGCAGCGTTTCATCTCGATCTACAACGAATACAAGCAGGCGCCGGATATCACGGAGCGGCGCCTGTATCTTGAATCCATGTCGGGCATTCTCGCGGGTATGAACAAGATCATCATTGATGAAGCGGGCGGCGCAGGTGCCGTCCCCTATCTGCCGCTGGATCAGTTGTTGAAGCAGCGCAAAGCGACCATGGGTGACAACACAGCACCCGCGGCCGGTAGCAATGCGGGAGCGGCGCAATGAGCCAGAACAAGACAATAGTCGCCGTCATCTTCGTCGTTCTGCTGGCTATCGTGGCGTATAGCTCCACCTTCGTCGTGCAGCAGGCGGAAAGCGCCATCGTGTTGCGTTTCGGCAACCCGCAGGTGGTTATCGAGCAGCCCGGCCTGAAGCTGAAGATTCCCGTTGCCGATCAGGTCATTCTGCTCGATCGACGCGTGCTCAATTTCGATGCGCCGGCGCAGGAGTTGCTCACACGCGATCAAAAGCGCGTCGTCATTTCCGCCTTCGTGCGCTACCAGATTGTGAACAGCCTCAAGTTCTATCAGGTGGGACGTACCTATGCGAATGCGGAGAGCCAGATCCGCTCGGTGCTGGGATCGACTTTGCGCAGTGTCATCGGCAACGTCGCATTGGTCGATACTTTGACGCCCAAGCGTGCCGAGATCATGCGGCAGATCCACACCGAACTGACGCGGCAGGCTGCTGAACCCTACGGCATCAAGATCGTCGACGTGCGCTTCAAGCGCGTCGACCTGCCGGCCCAGAACAGCGATGCGGTGTTCAACAGCATGCGCAAGCAACGTGCCCAGGAAGCGGCCCGGATCCGCGCCGAGGGTGCCCGCGAGGCCCGCCAGAAGACAGCCGAGGCGGACAAGGAACGGGTGGTTAAGATCGCCGAGGCTCGCAAGCAATCCGAGATTCTGCGTGGCGAGGCCGACGGCGCAGCGATTGCGATCTACAACGAGGCTTTTGGCCGCGATGCCAAATTCTTCGATTTCTACCGGTCGCTGCAGGCCATGCAGGACGGTTTGAAGGGCGATACGACCACCTATGTCGGACCGCCGAGCGGTGACTTTTTCCGCTTCTTCGGAATGGAGCGCGGGAAAGCGGCACCGGCCCAATAGGTGCGACTTTGGCATGTCGGCCCTGACGATATGTCGGCAAAAACCGATCGAGCGGATTGCCCGGTCGGTTTTTGCGTTATAGTGGGTGGCGAAATCCGGCCGGCGGCCAAGTTCGTAACGGGGCGGTCGGGCTGGAAAGCCGGCGAATTAGGCGAGGGTGAAGAGAGCGATGCATAGGAAATGGAACCAGTCTCGCGTCATGGCCAAGGCGCTGGCCCGGCCAGCCTTTGGCGCAAAGGAGTTCCGCCTTGTCGGGCTGGCGCTGCTGGTGGCGCTGCTGACGCTGCTGGCCGGATTCAAGATCGCTGCCGCCCGCTCGGCCCCTGAGAGCTTCGCGGATCTCGCCGAGAAGTCCCTGCCGGCCGTGGTCAATATCTCGACCACCCAGATGGTGTCGCCCGATAGCCAGATTCAGGATCTCGATGAAATGTTTCGCGAGTTCCTGGACCGCCAGAACGGCGAAAAGCCGAAACCGCGCAAGGCAACTTCTCTGGGTTCCGGCTTCATCATCGATGCCACGGGTTATGTGGTCACCAACAACCATGTCGTCGATGGGGCCGAGGAAAT
This sequence comes from Dongia sp., assembly GCF_041906375.1. Classification (GTDB taxonomy): domain Bacteria; phylum Pseudomonadota; class Alphaproteobacteria; order Dongiales; family Dongiaceae; genus Dongia. The sequence continues at coordinate 898,545 of NZ_JAYRJJ010000001.1, forward strand.
TACGGTCATCACCCACGACAACGAGGAACTGAAGGCGACACTCGTGGGCCGCGACGAGAAAACGGATCTGGCGCTGCTCAAAGTCGAAACCAAGACGCCGCTGCCCTTCGTCAAATGGGGCGATTCCGATGCCTTGCGGATCGGCGATTGGGTGCTGGCCATCGGCAACCCGTTCGGCCTGGGCGGCACCGTCACCGCCGGTATCGTGTCGGCCCGCCAGCGCGACATCAATGCCGGCCCCTATGACGATTTCATCCAGACGGACGCCTCGATCAATCGCGGCAATTCTGGCGGCCCCATGTTCAACATGGATGGCGACGTCGTCGGCATCAATTCGGCGATTTACTCGCCCTCCGGCGGGTCGGTCGGTATCGGCTTCTCCATCCCCTCGAACTTGGCCAAGGGCGTCATCGCCCAGATCAAGGAATTCGGCCATCCGCGGCGCGGCTGGCTCGGCGTGCGCATCCAGACGGTGAGCCCGGAGCTTGCCGAAGGCCTGCGCCTGCCCGAGGCAAAGGGGGCGCTCGTTTCCAGCGTTTCGACCGGCGGTCCGGCCGACAAGGCCGGTATCCGTCAGGGCGACGTTATTCTCGAATTCAATGGTCGCGAAGTGAGCGACATGAAGGCGCTGCCTCGTCTCGTGGCGGATTCACAGTTCGGCAAATCGGTTCCGGTCGGTATCTGGCGCAAGGGCGCCAAGACCACCGTGACGGTTGAACTGGGCGAACTCGACGAGAAGGCCGAGGCCGCGTTGCAGACGACCCAGCCGGAGGGGGAACCCGAACAGCCGGTGGATGCAGGCGACAAGATAGAACTCCTCGGCGTCGAAGTCGGCCGGATCGACGATGCCGCCCGCGGCAAATTCGATCTGCCGGAAGATGCGGAAGGGGTCGTCGTCCTCACCGTCGATGAAAACGGACCCGCCGCGGAAAAGGACCTTCGTCCGGGCGACGTGATCGCGGAAGTCGACCAGAAGGCCGTGGCCACCCCGGCCGATGTACGCGACCGCGTGAAGTCAGCCCAGGAGAACGGCTATCGGCTGGTGACGCTTCTGATCAATCGTCAGGGCGATTTCCAGTGGATCGCGGTGAAGATCGGCAAGAAGTAAGCGGCCTCAGGTTACGAACTCATCCCGGCGATAGCCCATGTAGAAGAGGAGACCGGTGAGGTTGGCGTAGTTCAGCTGGCAACCGGTCGCCGCTTTAACCTTGGGCTTGCCGCGATAGCCGCAGCCCATGCCGGCAGCGCTCAGCATCGGAATGTCGTTCGAACCGTCGCCGATTGCTGCGGCAGCAGAAAGATCGATGCCGCATTCCTTGGCGAGATGGCGAAGGCGGCCGAGTTTGCCGAACTCGCCATCAGGATCGACAATCGGCGGCATCAGCTTTCCCGTGGTCTTTCCGTCCGCCATCTCAAAATCATTTGAAATATCGATGTCGAAGCCGACGCGGGCAGCGACGCGGCTGGTGAAATAGCGGAAGCCGCCGGAAACCAGGGCCGTGTAGCAGCCGTCGCGGCGCAGGGTCCGGATCAGCGTCTCGGCACCGGGCGACACTTCGACCTTCAAATAGGCAGCGGCGAATTCAGCCTCGGTGAGGCCTTTCAGAAGGGCCACGCGGGCGATCAGGCTCTGCGTGAAGTTCATCTCGCCAGCGATCGACTTCTGCGTCAGAGCATCGATCTCCGCCTTGTCATTGGCAAAGACCGAAAGATCGTCGAGCGTTTCAGCCGTGACGATGGTGGAATCCATGTCGCAGAGGAGCAGGCGCTTCTTGCGTCCGCCCGCCCCTTGCGCATAACAATCCACGGCTTCGCCACCCAGCATCGCCATGGCGATGTTCTGGGCGTGGCTGGCCTCAATGCCGCCGAACGCGAGATCGCAGGCAATGGCGGGGTCGAGCCACAGGGGAGCCGCGACTTTGGCGCCGGCGCGCGACAGGGCAGCGGCGATCTCGGCCAGAAGGGCCGGTTCAAGCCGCGCTTTGTCGGGGGCCGAAACAAGGGTAAGAACGAGATCCATGACGGTCGGGCGTATAGAGGAAATGGCGGACCAGGACAAGCCGGCGCCGGCCGCCGGCAGGGTTGTGATTCTTGCCGGTCCGACCGCCAGCGGGAAGTCGGCCCTGGCGGTCGACCTGGCCGATGCCCTGGGCGGCACCATCATCAATGCCGATTCCATGCAGGTCTATCGTGATCTGCCGATCCTGACCGCGCAACCGGACGCGGCGGAACTTCACCGCGTTCCGCATCGGCTCTATGGCTTCCTCGGCCTCGACGATGCCTGCGACGCGCAACGCTGGGCCGAACTGGCGGCGGCCGAGATCGATGCCGTCCTGGCGGCGGGCAGGGTGCCGATCCTGGTTGGTGGCACAGGCCTCTATATCAAGGCCCTCACCACCGGCTTCAGCCCCTTGCCGCCGATCCCGGAAGAGGTCCGTACCGAGGCGCGCCGCCTGGTCGCGAAACAGGGGGCGCCGGCGGTGCATGCGTTGCTGGCCGTCCGCGACCCGGCAATGGCGGCGGTCCTGAAACCGACCGACAAACAACGTGTCGCCCGTGCCTGGGAAGTGCTGCTGGCGACGGAGCGGCCGCTTTCCTGGTGGCAGGCGCAGCCACCGGTTCCGCCGACCACGCATCGCTTCTTGTCCTTCATTCTCAATCCCGATCGTGCCGAACTCTATCAGGCCGTCGATGGGCGATTTGCGGCGATGGTGGCCCGGGGGGCGCTTGATGAGGTCGTGCGCGCCGAGGCGCTTCCGCCGGAGACGGTCGCCGGCGGCCGCAAGGCACTTGGCTATCCTGAACTGGCGGCAGTGGTTGCGGGCCGAATGCCGCTCGAGGCCGCCATTTCGGCGGCGCAGCAGGCGACGCGCCGTTACGCCAAGCGGCAGCTCACCTGGTTTCGGCATCAAGTGGCTCTGGCAAATTTTATATCGCCCGATATGCCAGCTATGAAATTTTCGCAAAGTTATACGGCGGAAACGCGCCACAAAATTCGCGATTTCCTGTTGACCCCTTGAGAGGCAGCCACTAAGTTCCGGCCACCGCAGCGCGAAAATCGCTCTGCGATTGGATTTCTTTGTGCCCGACGGGTGCAGGAACTGAGGATCGAACAATGGCTACGGAACCCATCACTGGTGCGGAAATCATCGTCAAAGCCCTGATAGATCAGGGCGTTGAGGTCATTTTTGGCTATCCGGGCGGGGCCGTATTGCCGCTCTATGACGCTCTCTTTAAGCAGAACAAGATCCGACACATTCTTGTGCGGCACGAGCAGGGTGCCGTGCACGCGGCCGAAGGCTATGCGCGTTCAACCGGCAAGGTCGGCGTGGTGCTGGTGACGTCGGGGCCAGGTGCCACCAATGCCGTCACGGGGCTTACCGACGCCATGATGGATTCCATTCCGATCGTGTGCCTCACCGGCCAGGTGCCGACCCATCTCATCGGCAACGACGCGTTCCAGGAAGCGGACACCACCGGCATCACGCGCCCCTGCACCAAGCACAACTATCTGGTGAAATCGGTTGAGGATCTGTCGCGGAAGGTCCATGAGGCCTTTTACGTGGCGCGTTCGGGTCGCCCGGGACCGGTCCTGCTCGATCTGCCCAAGGATGTGCAGCAGGCCAAGTACGAATATGTCAATCATGCCGGCCAGCGCCATCGCACCTACAATCCGGTGCAGAAGCCGGAGCGCAATCAGGTCGAACAGGCCGTCGAATTGATGGCAACGGCCAAGCGCCCGATCTTCTATGTCGGCGGTGGCGCCGTGAATTCCGGCCCGCTCGCCTGCAAGATGCTGACGGATTTCATTCGTTTGACCGGGTTCCCCTGCACGCAGACCCTGATGGGCCTTGGCGCTTTCCCGGCGTCGGATCCCTTGTCGCTCGGCATGGTCGGCATGCATGGCATGTTTGAAGCCAATCACGCGATGCATGATTGCGACGTCATGATCAATATCGGCGCACGTTTCGATGATCGCGTCACCGGCCGCCTCAATGCGTTCTCGCCGGGCTCGAAGAAGATTCACGTCGATATCGACAAAAGCTCGATCAACAAGAGTGTGCGCGTCGACATTCCCGTGGTCGGCGATGTCGGCCATGTGGTCGAAGAGATGATGCGCATCTGGAAGGCGCGCCAGGTGAAGCCCGACCAGAAGGCGCTGGCCGCCTGGTGGGACCAGATCAACAAGTGGCGCGGCCGTGAATGCCTGAAGTACAAGCCGTCCGACACGATCATCAAGCCGCAATTCGCGCTGCAACGGCTCTACGCCGCGATCAAGGACAAGGACTTCTACATTTCGACGGAAGTGGGCCAGCACCAGATGTGGGCGGCGCAGTTCCTCAAATTCGAGAAGCCCAATCGCTGGATGACCTCCGGTGGCCTCGGCACCATGGGTTACGGCCTGCCGGCGGCGGTTGGCGTGCAGGTCGCGCATCCGGAATCGCTGGTCATCGACGTGGCGGGTGAGGCGTCGATCCTGATGAATATCCAGGAGATTGCGACCGCCGTGCAGTACCGCGCGCCGATCAAGATCTTCATCATGAACAACAAATGGATGGGCATGGTGCGCCAGTGGCAGGAATTGCTGCATGGCGGCCGCTATTCGGAAAGCTATTCCGACGCCTTGCCCGATTTCGTGAAGCTGGCGGAAGCTTTCGGGGCCGCGGGCCTGCGCGCGCAGAAGCCGTCGGAGCTCGATGACGTCATCAAGCAGATGATCGACATCAAGGGGCCCGTCATTGTGGATGTCTGTGTCGACGAAAAGGAAAATTGCTTCCCGATGATTCCGTCGGGTTCACCGCACAATGAAATGCTGCTTGGCCCCGATGACCAATCTGCCAAGCCGGTCTCGGAAGAGGGCATGGTGCTGGTCTGATGAGCGGTGTCAGACGTCGTGGATTGGGGATTGTCTCTGGCGTGCCGGCGGAAGTCGCGGGCATTGGCCAGTTCGGCAGGGAGACTTTGAGCGTGAAAGATACAACGATCGAACGCCATACGATGTCGGTGCTCGTGGACAACGAATCCGGTGTCCTCGCCCGCGTCATCGGCCTGTTTTCGGGCCGCGGCTACAATATCGAGAGCTTGACCGTGGCCGAGGTCGATGCTGCGCAGCATCTGTCGCGCATTACCGTCGTGACCACCGGCACGCCGATGATCATCGAGCAGATCAAGCATCAGCTGCAGCGTCTGGTCCCCGTCCACAGCGTTACCGACCTCACCGTCGAAGGGCCGTCGCTGGAGCGGGAAATGGCTCTTGTGAAAGTCGCGAGCACGGGTGACAAGCGTGTCGAGGCCTTGCGCATCGCCGATATTTTCCGCGCGCATGTGGTCGACGCAACCATCGAATCTTTCGTCTTCGAGATGACCGGATCGACCGAGAAGATCAACGCCTTCATCGGGCTCATGCAGCCCTTGGGGCTTGCCGACGTGTCTCGTACCGGTATTGTCGCCATGAAGCGCGGAACTGAAACGAACTAATCCCACGCCCCATGCTGAGTTGCGGGCCTGGATCGCACTTGTTCTACTGAAAGGGAAAGACCATGCGTGTTTATTACGATCGCGATGCCGATGTGAACCTGATCAAGGGCAAGAAGATTGCCGTGGTCGGGTTCGGTAGCCAGGGCCATGCCCATGCGCTCAACCTCAAAGACAGTGGCGTCAAGGACGTGCGCGTGGCGTTGCGCAAGGGCTCCGCTTCGGAAGCCAAGGCGACTTCGCAGGGCCTCCAGGTGATGACCCCGGCGGAAGCCGCCAAATGGGCGGATCTCATCATGATCCTGACCCCGGACGAATTGCAGGCGAAGCTTTACGCCGAGGAATTGGCGCCGAACATGCGTCAGGGTGCGGCACTGGCCTTCGCGCACGGCCTCAACATCCATTTCAAGCTGATCGAGCCGCGAGCCGATCTCGACGTCATCATGATTGCGCCCAAGGGTCCTGGCCACACCGTGCGCGGCGAATATGTGAAGGGCGGCGGCGTTCCCTGCCTCGTCGCCGTGGCGCAGAACCCCAGCGGCAACGCGCTTGAGCTTGCCATCTCCTACGCCAGCGCAATTGGCGGCGGCCGTTCGGGCGTCATCGAGACCAACTTCCGCGAAGAGTGCGAAACCGATCTCTTCGGCGAGCAGGTCGTCTTGTGCGGCGGCCTCGTGGCGCTCATCCAGGCCGGCTACGAAACCCTGGTCGAAGCCGGTTATGCCCCGGAAATGGCCTATTTCGAGTGCCTCCACGAAGTGAAGCTGATCGTCGACCTGATCTATGAAGGCGGCATCGCCAATATGCGTTACTCGATCTCGAACACCGCCGAATACGGCGACTACGTGACCGGTCCGCGCATCGTCACCGAGGAGACGAAGAAGGAAATGAAGCGCGTCCTCGAAGACATCCAGTCGGGCCGCTTCGTGCGCGACTTCGTCCTCGAGAATGCCGCCGGCCAGCCGAGCTTCAAGGCGACCCGTCGCCGCCAGGCCGAGCACAGCATCGAGGAAGTGGGCGCCAAGCTCCGCGCCATGATGCCCTGGATCGGCAAGAACCGTCTGGTCGACAAGACCAAGAACTAAGATTGCTTGGCAATCGGTTCGGCAAGGACGGCTCCATTGGAGCCGTCCTTTTGCTTTTGTGGCGGGCTGATGGCAAGTAGATTGTTCGCACGCCAGTTGTTGGTCGGGCGCGGAGGGGGCGATGGATTTGTCTTTTGGCACCTTGCCGGCCGAGGCGGCAGAGCCGGAGTTCACGGCGATATATTCTCTTTGGCTGTCGCGGATCCGGGATGGGCATTTGCCGTCGCGCGCCGATTTCGACCCGACCGATCTGCCGCCAGCGATCCTCAAGCACATGCTTTTGTTCGAGGTCGATCGCCAGCCGGCCCGGTTCCGGTTCAAATTCCGCTTGGCGGCAACCGGGTTTACCGCCCTGGTCGGCCGTGAGGTGACGGGCCTCTATATCGATGAACTGGGGTCTGCTGAACGTACGGCGCCGGTCCAGTGGGCGCTGGAGGAGATCGTTCGGAAAGGTCGCCCCGTCTTCCTTGCCAGCCGGTTGACCTTGGTAAATGAAGACTATTATTACGTTAAAAGACTTGGACTGCCGCTCGCTCAGGATGGCGCCCGTGTCGATATGGTGCTGGCGTCCTTCCTGCCGCTGAAAAGAGCCGAAGAGGAAATCACCCTCAGGGCCGTCTCGGGTTCCCTTCCGGAACCGGACGGCCAAGTCCGCTACGTGCTGTAAGTTGGCGATGACATCGTAGCGCGTGTTTGAGAAAGTCCCGGCACTCGTTTGGAATTCCATCACAATCCTCTTGTCCCGGTCCGGGACGGGCGGTAAAAGCAAGCCCGGACCGGACCATGCTGGTTTCCGGAGTCGGGGTGTGTTCCGGACCGCTAACGCGTGAAAATCCAAGGAATATTCCCATCAAATCAGGGCTTCGCCGCGGTGTCGGTTGAATGTTCCCGATTGGCTCCCGAGGAAATTCAGCTATTGGCTCCCAGGCGCCTGGAGCTTGGGGCGTGCCGGACAGAACAATAACGCCGCGTATGGCGGTAAGCAGGTGGTACTGATGTTTTCGAAGTTGATGGGCATGTTCTCCGCCGATATGGCGATCGACCTCGGTACTGCGAACACGCTGGTTTATGTCAAAGGGCGCGGCATCGTGCTTAACGAGCCCTCGGTCGTTGCCATAGCCGATGTGAAGGGCAAGAAGCATGTGTTGGCGGTGGGTGACGAAGCCAAGCTGATGCTGGGCCGCACCCCGGGTAACATTCAGGCCATCCGCCCCTTGCGCGACGGCGTCATCGCCGATTTCGAAGTCGCCGAAGAAATGATCAAGCATTTCATCCGCAAGGTGCACAACAACCGCCGCAGCTTTGCCCGCCCGCAGATCATCGTTTGCGTGCCCTCCGGCTCCACCGCCGTCGAGCGCCGCGCCATCCAGGAATCCGCTGAATCCGCGGGCGCCAGCAAGGTCTATCTGATCGAAGAGCCGATGGCGGCTGCCATTGGCGCCGGCCTGCCGGTGACTGAGCCCACGGGCTCGATGGTGGTCGATATCGGCGGCGGTACCACCGAAGTGGCGGTTCTCAGCCTCGGCGGCATCGTCTATTCCCGCTCGGTCCGTGTCGGCGGCGACAAGATGGACGAAGCCATCATCGCCTATATCCGCCGCAATCATAACCTTCTGGTCGGCGAAGGCTCTGCCGAGCGCATCAAGAAGGAAATCGGTTCGGCCTGCCCGCCGGAAGACGGCGAAGGCCGCGTCATGGAGATCAAGGGCCGTGACCTGATGAACGGCGTGCCAAAGGAATTGGTGATCACCGAGCGCCAGGTGGCGGAAGCCTTGGCTGAGCCGGTCGGGGCCATCATCGAAGCCGTGAAGGTCGCCCTGGAGCATACGGCGCCGGAACTCGCGGCCGATATCGTCGACAAGGGCATCGTGCTGACCGGCGGCGGGGCTCTCCTCGCCAATCTCGACTTTGTCCTGCGCCATGCCACCGGCCTGCCGGTATCGATCGCGGATGACGCACTTTCCTGCGTGGCGCTCGGAACCGGCCGCTGCCTGGAAGACATCAAGGCGCACCGGCACGTCCTCATCAATATGTACTGAGGAATGTGCTGGGGATTTTGCCCTTTCATCGCGATTTATCACGCGAAGGCGCCCGCTTAGTAATTGCGCTTTAACCCTTCCTGTGGAAAAATACCCTAAGTGATTGATTGGCCTCGAGTCATGGGTCGATCCCCTGGGTTTGGGAGGAATCATAGGTGAACAAGCGTATGGGATCGATCGGGACCGCGGCGGCGACCCGCTCCTGGACCCATCGGTTCACTTTTGTTCTTTTAGTGGCGTTTGCCTTCGGCCTGATGCTGATCGGCAAGCCTGATTCAGTCCTGGTTAGCCGCATCCGCATGATGGTGACGGACATTACCGCGCCGGTCATCAATGCCGTCTCCCGCCCGATCGATGCTGCGCGCGAAACGGCCAGCGATGTTCGCGACTACTTTGCCTTGAAAGCAGAAAACGAAGCCCTCAAGCGGCAGAACGATACGCTGATGGAATGGCAGCGCGTCGCGCGTGAATTGCAGGCCGAGAATGCCAGCCTGCGCGACCTGCTCAATTTCCAGCCGGGGCCGAAGGTCAGCTTCGTCACCGCCGGCGTCGTTGCCGATGCTTCGTCGAGCTTCGTGCGATCGTTGATCGTCCTCGGCGGCACCAAGGCCGGCGTCGCCAAGGGCCAGGCTGCCGTAACGGGCAGCGGACTTGCCGGCCGTGTGCTCGAAGTCGGCGAACGCTCGGCGCGCATCCTGCTCATCACCGATATCAACGCGCGCGTCCCGGTCGTCGCGGAACGCAGCCGCGACCAGGCCGTCCTTGCCGGCCGCAACTCGGATCTGCCCGAACTGCTCTATCTCTCGCGCGATAGCGACGTCAAAATCGGCGACCGAATCGTGACGTCGGGGCAGGGCGGTGTCTTCCCTGCCGGCCTGCCGGTCGGTGAGGTGACGTCGGTCGCCGGCGGCCATGTGCTGGTGCAGCCTTTCGTCGATTTCAGCCGGCTCGAGAACATCCGCCTCATCGATTACAGCTTGCCGGGTATCCTCCTCCAAGATTTCGGCGTCGATACCACCAAGGCGCTCAACCCGAGCAACCAGCCCGGATCGATGGCGCCTGAGGCGGGCGAGTGATCAGGCCCAGTCTTGGCCAACAGGCCGACATTGCCTGGCGTGCGGCGTTACCGGTCGGGCTCACCATCCTGCTGCTGTTTGCCGCCTTGTTGTCCTGGCATTTGCCGCGCCTTGGCACGATCGCCTCTGCATTGGTCCTGATTTCCGTGTTCTTCTGGACGGTGCATCAACCGGGCCTGATGACCATGTGGGGAGTTCTCTCCATCGGCCTGCTGCATGATTTCCTGATGCTGGCGCCGTTTGGTGTCGGTCTGTTGGTGCTGCTGGTGGTGCATGGCGTCGCGCTTTGGCAACGCAAGGCACTTAACGGCATGCCGTTCTTCCTGATCTGGGCCTTGTTCGGGGTGGTCGCCGCGAGCGCCACATTCCTCACCTGGCTCCTGGTTTCCTTCCTGCAGGAAACGCTTGTCAATCCGGAACAGGCCTTCAATCTCTTCCTGCTGGAGTTCGTCTGCTATCCGCCGCTCGCATATGTCTTTGCGTGGATTGAGCGCCGGTTGCTGCCGACCGATTGAGTATGTGTGATGGCTGGTAACAAGCAACAGGCTCAGAATCAGGCGAAGGTCTTCTCCCGGCGTGCGATGATTCTGGGCGGTATGCAGGCGGGACTGGTCAGCTCCCTGATCGCGCGTCTCTACTATCTGCAAGTCATCGAATCCGAGAAGTATCGGCTGCTGGCCGACGAGAACCGCATCAATCTAAGATTGCTGCCGCCATCGCGCGGGCTGATCCTCGATCGCTTCGGCGTGCCGATTGCCGCGAACTTTCCGAACTACCGCGCCATTCTCGTGGCCGAGCAGACGAAAGACCTTGAGCAGACGCTGGGCGACTTTGCGCGCCTCGTTCCCTTGAGCGAGCGTGAGCGCGCCAAGGTCATGCGCGAGTTGAAGCGCAACCGCGCCTTCACGCCGATCCCGGTCAAGGAGGATCTTTCCTGGGAGCAGATGAGTCAGGTCGAACTCAATCTGCCGGAGCTTCCCGGCATTTCCATCGAAGAAGACCAGAAGCGCTACTATCCCTTTGCCGGGCTCACGGCCCATATCTTGGGCTACGTTCAGACCGCCTCGGAATCTGAGGTCGCTGCCGATTCAGATCCGTTGCTGACGCTGCCTGGCTTCCGTATCGGTCGGAACGGTCTCGAGCGCACGTATGACAAGTCGCTGCGCGGTTCGGCCGGTAAAAGCGAGATCGAGGTGAATTCGGTCGGCCGTATCATCCGCCAATTGTCCCGTGTCGAGGGCAAGCCGGGCGCCGATCTGGTGACGACGATCGATATCGGCCTGCAGGAATTCGCCCAGCAGCGCATCGCCGCCGAGCAATCCTGTTCGACTGTCGTCATGGACATCTTCACCGGCGAAATTCTCGCCATGGCCTCGACCCCGACCTTTGACCCGGCCTCCTTCTATCGGGGCATTTCCGGCGATGAGTGGCGCACGCTCAATGCCGACATGTTCCGGCCGCTGACCAACAAGACGGTCTCCGACGGGTATGCGCCGGGTTCGACGTTCAAGATCGTGACCACCATGGCGGCCCAGGCTGCCGGAATCAGCCCCAATTTCAGCGTCTTTTGCCCGGGCTTCTATACTTTCGGGCCGATGCGCCTGCATTGTTGGAAGAAGGAAGGGCATGGCCATGTTTCGATGGCTGATGCGCTCAAGCATTCCTGCGACGTCTATTATTACGATGTCGCCAAGCGGGTCGGGATCGATGCCATCGCCGAGATGGCGCGGAAGTTCGGCCTCGGCAAGGTGACCGGAATCGACCTGCCGGGCGAGAATCCCGGAGTCATCCCCGATCAGGCTTGGAAGATCGGGACCTTGGGCGAAAAATGGTATCCGGGCGAAACCCTCGTCGCGGGTATCGGCCAGGGCTTTATTCAAGCGACGCCGTTGCAGCTCTGCCTGATGACAGCGCGGGTCGCCAATGGCGGCTATGCGATCACGCCGCGACTTTTCAAGCGCTACGGCGCTGCGGGCGCCGATGCCGCTTCGCCACCCCTGACGGTGGTCAATGCCAGCCAAGGGGCGGATGCGGCGCCCAAGATGGATGTGAAGGCGGAACATCTGGCCATGATCCGGCGCGGCATGGATCTCGTCACCAATGACCAGCGCGGTACAGCCTATCGCCGCCGCATCGATATTCCCGGCATGGAAATGGCGGGCAAGACCGGCACCAGCCAGGTTCGCCGCATCACCATGTCGGAACGCGCGACCGGCGTGCGCAAGAACGAGGATCTGCCCTGGCCGCAGCGAGACCACGCCTTGTTTGTGGCCTTTGCCCCGGTTCATCAGCCGCGCTATGCCATTTCGGTCGTCATCGAGCATGGCGGCGGTGGTTCGACGTTTGCCGCGCCGATCGCCCGCGACATCCTCATCGAATGCCAGCGCCGCGACCCGGCCCGCCGCAATCCCAATGACGAAGGCGGAAGGCGGGAGATGCCATGATGTGGGCGACTTCAACCACCTTGTGCGGCAGGAGCGGCTGACATGTTCGCCATGACGCCGATGGGCAACAAGCAGAAGAAGATCTCGCTGGGCGAGAAGCTTCTGCAACTCAATTGGAGCCTCGTCCTGCTGGTGACGGCGGTGGCGTCAATCGGTTTTGCCATGCTCTATTCCGCCGCTCATGGCAGCACCGAGCCGTGGATGAACGCCCAGATCAAGCGCTTTGCCCTCGGCCTCGTCGGCATGCTGGTGCTGGGGCTGATCGACCTGCGCTATTACATGCGCTTTGCCTATGCTTTCTATGCCGTCGCCTTTGTTCTGCTGGTCTATGTCGAGTTCCTGGGCGAGATCGGCATGGGCGCGCAGCGCTGGATCAATCTCGGTTTCATGCAGCTGCAACCATCGGAAATGATGAAAGTGGCGCTGGTGTTGAGTCTGGCGCGCTATTTCCATGGCGTCGATTGGGAGGCCGTCGGCAAGCCATGGGTCCTCATTCCGCCCACGTTGCTGGCAGTAGCCCCGGCCGGTCTCGTCATGAAGCAGCCCGATCTCGGCACTGCTGTCACCTTGATGATCGTCGGTGGCGCCATGTTCTTTGCGGCCGGCGTCCGCTGGTGGAAATTCGCCATCATCATTGCGGCCGGGGTCGTCGGCGCCTATTTCGCCTGGAACTCAGGCTTGCTGCACGACTACCAGAAGGCGCGCATCCTGACCTTCCTGGATCCTGAATCCGATGTTCGGGGGGCCGGCTACCACATCATCCAGTCCAAGATCGCGCTGGGGTCCGGCGGCGTCTGGGGCAAGGGCTTCCTGCAGGGGACGCAGAGCCATCTCGATTTCCTGCCTGAACGCCAGACCGACTTCATCTTTACCATGTTTGCCGAAGAATGGGGGCTGGTGGGCGGTGTGGTGCTGCTGTCGCTCTATTCGATGCTGGTGCTCTACGGTGTGGTCATTGCCCTTCGCTGCCGCAGCCAGTTCGGCAAGATGATGGCCTTCGGCCTCAGCTTCAATTTGTTCACCTATTTCTTCATTAATACGGCCATGGTCATGGGGTTGATACCGGTGGTCGGCGTGCCGCTGCCGCTCATCTCCTATGGCGGTACCGCCATGATGACGGTGCTGGCCGGATTCGGCCTGATGATGTCGGCCTATGTACACCGCGACGCCAAGATCGGCCGCACTGGGCGAGAAGAGAATTAGCCCCTTTAAACAAGGCTGTAAGTCCCGGTCAGAATTGTTAAATTTAGCTATCGACAGGGTACGGGGCGTTTGCTATACCGCGCGCCGACCGGATCATCCGGTCCGCGGGCGCATAGCTCAGTTGGTAGAGCAGCTGACTCTTAATCAGCGGGTCGTAGGTTCGAGTCCTACTGCGCCCACCATTACTTCCCGCGAAATATCTCCCGACCACAGGTCTGGCCAAGGTTCGAAGCCTATCTTGGCCCGTGCCGCAACTTGCCGCATTTCCAGCTCAAAATCCTCGTAAGGGTCTGGGAACTACTGGGCTCCGGCAATGTTTCGCATGGTGTGATTTCTGTGACATTTCCTCTAAGCCATTGTCCCCGACCAAAGGCAATTGCTACCAACAGTGTCGGTTCTGCCACATTCTGGTGTTGCCGCACCGCCCTTGCGTGATCACTATCTTGTAGCGATTGGCATGGGCGGCTATCTGCAGGCCGAGTTGTGCCGAAAAACAATCCCGGCGACGCCACGAGTGAAGATATGACACGACGCCTGATTTCCCAGCTAGTTAACGGAGTTGTCGCGGTAATGCTGCTTTCGGCCTGTGCCAGCGTCGATCAGGATGCGAAGAAGCCCGTCGTCGTGGCGGCTAAGCCGGCTGCCAAAGCACCGCCACCGGAAGCTCCGATCATTCCCAAGCTGAAACCCAAGACGCAGAAGCGTGCGCCGGCCTCGCCGAAATTAACCGAAACCGAGCCTGCTGAGGCGGCGAATGGGGCAACCGGTTCGGCGACAGGTCAGGACGGCCACCAACTCGTTATTTCGCAGCAAGGTGCCGTCTCGGAAGCGCGCGTCAAGGATGGCGAGGAAATGGAAGCCGGCAGCGTTGCGGTTCTCCCGGCGCCAGCTGTGATTGCCGCTGAACCTGAGCCGCTGTCCATTGCAACGTCGCCGGATGAATTGAAGAGCAAGGCGGAAACCGACGTGGCGAGGCTGCTTGGCCGGCCGGTCACGACGCGGCGCGAGGGGACGGGCACGATCTGGACCTATCGGACCGAATCCTGCTCGCTCGACGTCTATTTCTTCCTCGATGTTGCCGACAATCAGCGGCGCGCGTTGAGCTACGAGATTTTGCCCGAAGGGGCTGATGATGCGGCTATTCAGTCTTGCTATAAGGCGCTTAAGGAGGCTCACCATGTGCCATAAGATTCGGAACGGTCGACATGGCTGAGGCGACACGCATTGTCGTGGTCGATGATGATGACCTGTTTCGCCCGATGCTGGTCGGAAACCTGTCCGAGGCCGGCTTCGCGGTGCGCGAGTTCTCGGCGCCGGACGTAGCGCTTGAGGCTCTCAGTGCCGATAGCGTGGCACCGGAAGCCACCATCGACCTGCTCATTCTCGACTGGAAGATGCCAGGCCTGACGGGGCTTGAGCTGTTGCAGCGGCTGCGACAGATCGGCTTGATGACGCCGGCTATCTTCCTCACCTCCCTCGATGACGTGATCTACGAAGAAGCGGCGTTGAAGGCCGGCGCCATCGATTTCGTCGGCAAGACGCGCAGCTTTGCCATTCTGCAGCGGCGCATCGAACTTGCGCTCAGCCGCGCGGAAACGGTCGACGGCGCGGCAGAAGGGCCGGCGAATGCCGATGGCATTCTGCAGACCGGCCCCCTCCTGTTGGATGCCGGCTCGCATGCAGTGACCTGGCGCGAGCGTCCGGTCAGCCTCACTTTGGGTGAATTCAAGTCAGTGGCCTTGATGGTGCGCGCGGGGCGCGATGTGAGCTACCGAGAGATCTACGACGCGCTCCGGGGCGAGAATTTTGCGGCAGGGCAGGGGCCTGATGGATACCGCGCCAATGTGCGCGCACTCATCAAACGCGTTCGACAGAAATTCATCGCTGTCGACCCCAGCTTCGATGCGATCGAGAATTTCCCCGGCTTTGGGTACCGCTGGCGCGCCGCCAGCAAAGATACGTAAAGGCCGGGGGCGGTCGCGGGGGAGGCGATGCTGCGCACGATATTCGGTTCTGTGCTGGTGAAACTGGTGCTGCTCGGGCTGGTGTTCCTGAGCGTGCCGATGATTCTCTATGCCCGTTTCGCGACCGTCGACGAAGAGCGCCAGCAATTGCTGCTCGGCAATCTGCAGAACCAGGGATATCTCCTCGCTCAGGGGCTGGAACTCGCTTTGCACGCGGAAGGCGCCAAGGCGCCGGTGGCGGCGGCGGATTGGGTGGCGAGGCTCGGCACCAGCAGCTTGCGCATCAAGCTGCTGATGCGACCGACGGGGGAGCAACAGAGCTTCTACTATGTCGCCGCCTTCCCAACTGTGGATGCAGCCTATCTCGATGCGGAGCGCGCGGCTCTCGTTGCAACAGGTATCCTCGGCAAGGTTGAAGAGAGCTGCGCCGGCAATCGCAGCCTCAGCCAGAGCTTTACCGGCCCTAGTGGCACGACCGAAATCCTCACCTCGATCTCGCCTTTCCATACTGAAGTCGGTTGCTGGGCTGTCATTACGGCCTATGCCGAAAGTGACCCGGCGGGCACGACCCTGGCGCGGCCGTTCGCGTCGGCGCCCGAAGTCCGGTGGGCCGGCATTTTCTATGCCATGATGGCGTTGCTGATTTTGGCCGTCGCCGTGTCGGTGGCGCTGGGGCTCAGCCGCTTTGCGCGGTTGGCGCGCCTTATCCGCCATACACCCGGGCGCCGGCAGATCAGTTTCGCCAATGCAACGCCGGTTCCGGAGCTGAAACCGGTGGCGGTCGAGTTCGATAGTCTGGTGACGACGCTGGAAACCTCGGCGCGTTCGATCCGCGAAGCGGCCGAAGAGAATGCCCATGCGCTGAAGGCGCCGATCGCTGCCATGGCGCAGGCGGTCGAACCGATCCGGCGTATCGCCAACAGCACGAATGACGACCGCGCCAAGCGGGCGGTGGAGACGATCGAGCGTGCGCTCGAGCGCATGGAGGATCTGGTGGCGTCGGCCCGGCGGATCGATGAGGCCATCGCCGAGATGATCGACGCGCCGGCATCGCCGATCAAGCTGTCGCCGCTGGTTGAGAACACGGCGCGGGCATTTGCCGAAGCACATGGCAATAACGTCAAGATCGTGGCCAGCGTCGAGCCGGGTATCAAGGTCTCGGCCAGTGAAGAGGCCTTGGAGACGGCGATCGAGAATCTGGTCGACAATGCCGTGAGCTTCGCGCCGCAGGGCACCACCGTGCGCCTGGAACTGAAACAGGGTGGTGGCCGCGCCCGCCTGTCGGTCATCGATCAAGGGCCGGGTGTTCCGGTCGACCTGCTGCCGGCGATCTTCGAGCGTCATGTGTCGCACCGGCCCAGCAATGGCAGCGGTGCGGGTGCTGCCGGTGGGCCGCATTTCGGCCTGGGCCTCGCCATCGTCCGCCGGAATATCGAACTGATGGGCGGCCGTGTCGCCGCGCGGAACCGGCCGGAAGGTGGTTTCGAGGTGACGATCAGCCTGCCGCTGGCGAGCTGACGCCGTCAGCCGGCAACGCTGATATCCTCAGTCAAACGCACTTCGTCGCAATTCTCGCCGGGGCCGCCGCGGTCGACGATCAGGAAATTCTGCTCATCCTCCAACACGATGAGTGGATGGTGCCAAGTCCCGGGTGCGTAGTTGACGCCTTGCTGCCCAAGCGTGCGGAAGCAACGGAGATTGGCCGCCGTCGGCGCCTGCCCAGGCCGCGCCACGACAACCAGAAAGGCGCGCGGCAGCAAGGGTATGAAGGCCTGCGAAGAAAGGGGATGGCGTTCCATCATCCGGATGCGCAATGGCATTTCACGCGGCTTGGCGCGAAAGATACTGATCAACGGCCTGCCACCCTCGGCGCCAACGTCGACCTTGGCAAGGTCATGGTAGCGTTCCGCATATCCCTCATTGATCGTGTAGTGATTGTCGCCGCCGCAATCGATCACGTCGCCGAATGGGGCAAAGGCGGCGCGGGTCAGAGGTTCGGCCTTCAGCATCATACCGGTTCACCCCACAGGCGCAGGCGCGATACACCGCCGTCCGGAATGACATTGAGCCTTACATGGCTCACCGGACCGATATCTGGGATCTCGCCGGCATAATAGTGCTGCTTGTCCATCGCCATTTTCTGTTCGGGCAACAGCGTCCGCCAGAACATTGATTGCGTGACGATGGATTGTTCGGTCGACGCGTCGACCAGCGCGGCCTGGATCGAGCAGCGGTCCGGAAAGTTCCCTTTGAAATGCGCCGTGTCGATTTCGATTTTTGAGAGTCGCCCCGCACGGGCCAACGCGATGATGCACCAATCATTGCCGGGTTCGCGGCGACGGCGTGTTTCCCAGCCATCACCCATATTGATGCCACGGCCCGGAAAAAGCAGCCGCATCGGGGAGCCGTAATGCTGGTCAGAGCAGGCGACGGCGTAGGCGCCAAGTTCCACATCGGCAAGGTTTTGTGGCTGCTTGCGGTCGATGCGTTGCCAATCGACAGCTGGCCTGCCGAAGGCTCGCAGGCGGGCGACACCCCCGTCGGGAAAGATATTGAGACGGATATGGGTGAAAGCATTGTCGTCATGGCAGGCAATGAAATGGTGACTGTCACCTTTGAGAGACGTCGCGGCCACGACGGTTTGCCATTTCGTGGAAGCCATCGGATCACCAGCGACATTGCAGGCCTCGATCGAGGCTGCAGGTGGGAAGTTGCCGGTGAAATGGCTGGTATCGATATCAAAACCGGCGATGCGCCCTGGAAAAGCCAAGCGGCAGATGCAGTGATCGTAGCCTTCCTGGCGCTTGCGCCGGCTCTCCCATCCGTCCATCCATTTGCCGTTGTCGTCATACTTGCCGGGAATGAAGACCGCAGGCTCCGGATTGAGCATCCGCTCCTTGGGCGCGAAGAATTCGTCGCTGGCGGACAGGGCTTCTGCGCCCAGGCGCGGATCCAGCAGGTTGATGAAGGAGGTGCCGAAGGGCTGACCTTCGGCGTCGGGGCTGCTCATCTGGTCTCTCCAAACGGATGATGTTCCCGCCAGTGGCGGGCAATGTCGATGCGGCGACAGATCCAGACCTTGTCATGGCTGGTGACATAGTCGATGAATCGCTCAAGGGATCTCAGCCGCCCTGGGCGGCCGATCAGGCGACCATGGAGCCCGACTGACATCATGCGCGGCGTCTTCTCACCTTCGGCATAGAGGACATCGAAGCTGTCACGCAGATAGGCGAAGAACTGGTCGCCGCTGTTGAAGCCCTGTGGCGTCGCAAAGCGCATGTCGTTGGCATCCAGTGTATAGGGCACCATCAACTGGGGTCGCCCATGCAGCGTCGACCAGAATGGCAAGTCGTCGCTATAGTCATCGGCATTGTAGAGAAAGCCGCCTTCCTCGGCGACCAGGCGGTGCGTATTGGGGCCGGTTCGCCCGGTATACCAACCCACGGGCCTGGCGCCGGTTGCACTCTCGATGGCAGCGATTGCTTTGCCGATATGGGCGCGCTCTGTTGCTTCGTCGACGTTCTGGTAGTTGATCCAGCGATAGCCATGGCTGCAGATCTCATGCCCGGCATTGTGCATGGCACGGATGATGGCCGGGTGCCGCTCCGCTGCCATTCCGACGGCGAAGATCGTGAGCGGCAAATTGTGGCGTTTGAACAGGTCAAGCACGCGCCAGGCCCCAACCCGGCTACCATATTCATAGATGGATTCCATGCTGATATGCCGCTGTGCGGGCAGCGGCTGTGCGCCCACGATCTCCGAAAGAAAGGCTTCTGAAGTCGCATCGCCGTGCAGGATGCAGTTCTCCGCCCCCTCTTCATAATTCAAGACGAATTGCAGGGCGATCCGAGCGTCGCCGGGCCAGTTCGCATAGGGTGGGCGATCGCCGTAACCAACGAGGTCGCGCGGGTAATCCGATGGCGGCATGCCGGCTCTTTCCCCCGATTTCTGCGGCCCACAGCTTACACCGGGGACCCCGCCATTTGGGCAGCGCGCGGAGCAGGCGAAACTCTACAAATCTTTCTTTGAAAATGCCCCACTGCGGCTCATCCTTGACCGGTTCAAGGGATATCGCGGTTGATTCCTGTCCAAAGGGTCAGCATTATCGCCCTAAGGCGGGGGCAGCCTGGATGGGCCTTTCCCCGACTGGCGAAAAGAAACGGCCAAAAGGCCACTTTTGGGAGACGTGAGATGAACAAGCTCTTGTTGCGCGCCGCAACGGCGATGGCTGTCATGTTCGCGGCAAATGCCGCCCTGGCCGAACCGGCTGTCGTCTACGATGCCGGTGGCAAGTTTGACAAATCCTTCAACGAAGCCGCTTTCAACGGCATGGAAAAGTACAAGGCTGAAACGGGCGATTCCTATCTCGAGTTCGAGGTGCAGACCGACGCCCAGCGCGAACAGGCTTTCCGACGCATGGCCGAAAAGGGTGCAGACCCCATCATTGGCATCGGCTTCAGCCAGGCGGACGCCTTAGCGAAGGTTGCCAAGGAATTCCCCGACAAGCATTTCGCCATCATCGACATGGTGGTGGAACTGCCCAACGTGCAGTCGATCGTGTTCAATGAACATGAAGGCTCGTTCCTTGTCGGCATCCTCGCCGCCATGGCCAGCAAATCAGCCAAGGTCGGCTTCATCGGCGGCATGGACATTCCGCTTATCCGCCGCTTCGAATGCGGCTACGAGCAGGGCGCCAAGTTTGCAAACAAGGATATCAGCGTTACCGCGAACATGACCGGGACGACGCCTGCCGCCTGGAACGATCCAACGAAGGGCACGGAACTTGCCAAAGGGCAATTCGACCAGGGCGTCGACGTGATCTTCGCGGCTGCCGGCGGTACCGGTACGGGTGTCTATCAAGCTGCCAAGGATGCCGGCAAGTTTGCTATCGGCGTCGACAGCAACCAGAACCATCTGCATCCGGGGACGATGCTCACGTCGATGATGAAGCGGGTTGACGTTGCCGTCTACAATTCGGCCAAGGCGGCCAAGGATGGCAGCTGGAAAGCCGGCGTCACGGTCATGGGTCTAGCCCAGGATGGCGTCGGCTGGGCGCTCGACGACAACAACAAGTCGCTGATCACGCCGGACATGATGGCAAAGCTCGACGCCGCCAAGGCCGACATTATCGCCGGTAAGATTGCGGTCCATGACTATATGGCCGACAACGCCTGCACCTACTAATCGACAATGCCAACCGCCCGTCTCGGGCCGGATCAGGCGATGAAAGCGGCGGCGTCCGACAGGGCGCCGCCGCCTGCCATCGAATTGGTCGGCATAAACAAGCGTTTCGGAACCGTGCAGGCGAACCGCGACGTGACCTTGCGCGTCGAGAAGGGAGCCATCCACGGCATCATCGGCGAAAACGGCGCCGGGAAATCGACCTTGATGTCGATCGTCTATGGCTTCTATGAGGCTGACAGCGGTGCAATCCGGATCGACGGCCGGCCGGTCACCATTGCCACGTCGGCCGATGCTATCGCTGCGGGGATCGGCATGGTGCACCAGCATTTCATGCTGGTCGAGAGCTTTACCGTCCTGGAAAACGTCATGCTCGGTGCCGAAAGTGGCGCCTTGCTTCAAGTCGGCGCTGATAAGGCGCGGGCCGAATTGCTTCGGCTGGGTCGCGAATTTGGTCTTACCGTCGATCCGGATGCGCGCGTCGCCGACCTTCCGGTCGGCGACCAGCAGCGCGTCGAGATTCTGAAAGCCCTGTTTCGCCACTGTTCCATTCTCATTCTCGACGAACCAACCGGCGTGCTGACGCCACAGGAAACCGACCAGCTCTTCCGCATTCTGCGTGCCCTCAAATCCCGTGGCGTCACCATCCTGCTCATCACCCATAAGCTCAAGGAAGTGTTGGCGATCACGGACCATGTCACCGTCATGCGGGCTGGCGAGGTCGTTGCGGACAGACATACGGCCGACACCAATGCCAATGAATTGGCCGAATTGATGGTCGGTCGCAAGGTTCGCCTCGAACTGGAAAAGTCGCCGACCGAGCTGCGGGCGACGGAATTGACCGCCGATCATCTTTCCTTGGTCGACGAGCGCGGTGTCACGCGGCTCCACGATATCACCTTTGCCCTGCGGGCCGGAGAGATCGTCGGCATCGCCGGGGTCTCAGGCAATGGCCAGAGCGAACTGCTTGAGGTGTTGGCCGGAATCCGGGCGCCGAGCTTGGGAACGTTGCGTGTAGGAGAGACGGAAATCACGGCAGCGAAGCCTGGCGATCCCGCCATGATGCGCAGGCTCGGTGTCGCCCATGTACCGGAAGACCGGCACCGACTGGGTATTGTCGCCGGCTTTCCGGCATGGGAATCCGCTGTCCTTGGATACCAGCGCGATGCCGAACTGGGCGGGCGCTTTCTGCTCGATCGGGTGAACATGACAAGGCACTGCGAGAAGCTAATGCAGAGTTTTGATGTGCGCCCGCCGCAACCGCAATTGGGGTCCGCCAAATTCAGTGGCGGCAACCAGCAGAAGCTCATTCTGGCGCGGGAGATGGCCTGCCAGCCTCGCGTCCTGCTGATCGGTCAGCCGACGCGCGGGGTTGATATCGGCGCCATTGAGTTCATACACCGGGAGATCGTCGCCCTGCGCGACCGTGGCGTTGCAATCCTGCTGGTGTCGGTGGAGTTGGACGAGATCCTGGCTCTGGCTGACCGGATTCTGGTGATGAACCAGGGGCGTATTGTTGGAGAGATCGACGGAGCGGCGGCAGATGAGCGGCAATTGGGCCTGATGATGACGGGCGGCGGCGACCAACAGAGAGCAGCTTCATGAGTGCACGCCCAAGTCAGCTGCCGCGCTGGATCGAGATCGGGCTGCTGCCGGTCATCAACGTGCTGATGGCACTTGTCGTGGCCAGCCTCATCCTGTGGACAATCGGTGCCAATCCTATTGATGCCATCGCCATCCTGGTCGAAGGTGCTTTCGGAAGCGGCTATGGCTGGGGCTACACGCTCTATTATGCCACCAGCTTCATTTTCACAGGCTTGGCGGTCGCGGTGGCGTTCCATGCGGGCCTCTTCAATATCGGTGGCGAGGGACAGGCTACGATCGGCGGGCTCGGCGCTGGTCTCGCTGCCCTTGCCTTCGACCAGGTTCTGCCGGCGCCGGTCCTGTTGCCGCTGGCAATCCTGTCATCGGCCGTCTTTGGCGCCGCCTGGGCGATCGTGCCGGCCTATCTGCAGGCTTATCGCGGCAGCCATATCGTTATCACCACCATCATGTTCAATTTTCTGGCCGCGTCCTTGATGGTCTATCTCCTGGTCGACGTATTTCGTGACCCCGGGCAGATGTCGACGCAAAGCCGCACCTTCGCAGACAGTGCCACCTTGCCGGAAATCGCTGCGGTCT
Organism: Dongia sp.; assembly: GCF_041906375.1. Taxonomy (GTDB): domain Bacteria; phylum Pseudomonadota; class Alphaproteobacteria; order Dongiales; family Dongiaceae; genus Dongia. Next base: position 921,193 of record NZ_JAYRJJ010000001.1, read on the forward strand.
TCGGCTGGTTCGGCATTAAGATCCCCTCGACGCCGCTCAATCTGTCGCTCGTCTGGGCGCTGATCTGCTGCGTGCTGGTCGAAGTCTTCATCTGGCGGTCAAGACTTGGCTATGAAATCCGCGCCACCGGCCTTGCGCCCCGTGCCGCGGTCTATGCGGGAATCAGGCCCGCCCGCATCGTTCTTATCGCCATGGCAATCTCCGGCGCCCTGGCCGGGTCGGTCGGCGTCAACGAGATCCTCGGCGTGCAGCACCGATTGCTGTTGGAATTCGTTGCCGGCGCGGGCTTCACCGGCATTGCGGTTGCGCTGATGGGCCGCAACCACCCCTTCGGCATCGTGCTCGCCAGCCTGTTGTTCGGCGCGCTCTATCAGGGGGGCGCCGAACTGGCATTTGAGATTCCCACCATCACGCGTGAAATGATCATCACGATCCAGGGCCTCATCATTCTGTTCTCCGGGGCGCTCGCCTATATGAACCGCCCTTGGGTCGAGCGCATTTATCTGCGCTTTGCCGCAGGACGTGCCGAGGAGGTGGCGGCACATGGATGACGCGGTCGCCCTCAGCCTCTCGACACTTGCGGCTACCATCCGCATGGCGACACCACTCATTTTCTGCGCCATGGCCGGCCTCTTCTCGGAGCGGTCGGGGGTGATCGATATCGGGCTGGAAGGCAAAATGCTGGCGGCAGCCTTTGCGGCGGCAACGGTGGCAGCCGAAACCGGGTCGCCGGCCATCGCCTTGCTGGCAGCGATTCTCGTGGCTGTTCTGTTCTCTTTGGTGCACGGTTTTGCCTGCATTACCCATCGCGGCGACCAGGTTGTTTCCGGTGTGGCGATCAACATCACGGCTGCGGGCCTGACGGTCGTTCTGGGCCATGCCTGGTATGCCCGTGGTGGCAATACGCCTGACCTCGCGCCAGATCAGCGTTTCATGCCGATCACTCTGCCGGGCGCCGAGGCGTTGCGTGATGTCCCACTCATTGGCCAGGTTTATTTCCATATCATCAGCGGTCACAGCCTGCTCACCTATGCCGCCGTGGCGTTGGTGCCGCTGGTCTGGTTCGTGCTGTATCGCACGCGTTTCGGTCTGCGCCTGCGCGCGACAGGTGAGGCACCAGCGGTGGTCGATACGGCCGGTATCCCGGTTCTGCGCCTGCGCTATACGGCCGTGATGATCGCCGGCCTGCTGTGCGGCCTTGCCGGTACGTTCCTGTCGATTTCCCAGAACGCGACCTTCCAGAAGGAGATGACTGCCGGACGAGGCTTCATCGCGCTGGCGGCGATGATCTTCGGCAAGTGGCGTCCCTGGCCAGCTTTCTTTGCCTGCCTGCTGTTCGGTTTCCTCGATGCGATCGCCATTCGCCTGCAAGGTGTCGCGGTGCCTGGCCTCGGCCAGGTGCCGGTGCCGTTGATCCAGGCGCTGCCCTATATCTTCACGGTCGTGCTTTTGGCCGGCTTCATCGGTAAGGCCGTGGCACCGAAGGCGCTCGGTCTACCCTATATCAAGGAGCGATGATCCATGGACCCGCGATTGCTTGAAGCCGCGCGTAAGGCGATGGTGCGGGCGCATGCCCCCTATTCGCAGTTTCACGTCGGCGCCGCCATTCTGGCCGATGACGGAAATATCTATGCCGGCTGCAATGTCGAAAACGCCGCTTATCCGGAGGGTTGGTGCGCCGAAACCTCGGCGATCGGTGCCATGGTGACGGGTGGCGGCAAGCTGATCGGCGAAATTGCTGTGATGGGCAGCGGTAACGAATTCACGACGCCTTGTGGCGGCTGCCGCCAGCGCATTGCCGAATTTGGCATGGCAGACACACCTGTCCATATCTGCGGTCCGGAGGGGCTGCGCCGTACGTTCAGGCTTGGCGAGCTGCTGCCTGCCTCGTTCGGCAAGGATCATCTGCCATGAGTAATGCGGCCGTGCAGGCGATCATGCGGCGGGCGCCCGGCTTTCGCGCTGAGATCGGGCTGGTGCTCGGCTCCGGCATGGGTGAGTTCGCGGAAAACGTCGAAGACCAGATCGTCTTTCCCTATGACGACCTGCCGGGCTTTGAGCAATCTGGCGTCAGCGGCCATGCCGGACGCCTGGTGCTGGGCCGTATCGGCAAGGTAAGCGTCGCCATCCTGCAAGGTCGCATCCACTACTATGAACGCGGCAATGCCGCCGCCATGAAAACACCGGTCGAGACCCTGCACGGACTGGGCTGCGAAAGTCTGCTGCTGACGAATGCTGCCGGCAGTCTGATGCCGGAGGTCGGATCGGGCGGCTTGATGCTGATCAACGATCACATCAACATGGTTCAGGAATCGCCTCTTTTCGGGATTGCGACCAACAAGCGCTTCGTCGACATGGTGGGCGCCTACGATGCCGACATGCGGCGGGATATACTGGCTTGCGCGGCACGTCTCAAGATCGAGCTGCGTGAGGGCGTCTATGCCTGGCTTGCTGGCCCGCAATTCGAAACACCGGCGGAAATTCGTGCCCTGCGCGTCATCGGTGTGGATGCGGTCGGCATGTCAACCGTTCCCGACGTCATCCTCGCGCGCTATTTCGGCATGAAGGCCTTGGCCATTAGTGCGATCACGAACATGGGTGCCGGCATGAGTACGGAAAACCTCAGCCATGAGCATACGATGGCGCAGATGGGTGTGGCCTCCGCCCAGCTAACGCGTCTGCTACTGGCATACCTCGGTGCCAAGACATGATGCTGCCGCAGGAAATCATCCGCAAGAAGCGCGACGCCCAGCGGCTGACACCGGCCGAGATCGACTTTTTTGTCGCCGGCATCAGCTCAGGCGCGGTCAGCGAAGGGCAGATTGCGGCCTTCGCCATGGCGGTCTTCTTTCGCGGCATGGATATGACCGAGCGCGTGGCGCTGACGCGCGCCATGATGAATTCCGGCTCCGTGCTCGACTGGGTGCCGCTGCAGCTCGACGGCCCGATCCTCGACAAGCATTCGACCGGCGGCGTCGGCGACAAGACCTCCCTGATCCTTGGCCCCATCATCGCGGCCTGCGGTTGCTATGTGCCGATGATATCGGGGCGCGGCCTCGGCCATACCGGGGGCACGCTCGACAAGTTCGATGCCATTCCAGGCTACCAGACGGCGCCAGATCTCGACACGTTCCGCCGCGTTGTGAAGGAAGCCGGTTGCGCCATCATCGGCCAGACGGCGGATCTGGCCCCGGCGGATCGGCGCTTCTATGCCATCCGTGATGTGACGGCGACGGTGGAATCGGTCCCGCTCATCACCGCATCGATCCTGTCGAAGAAGCTGGCCGCCGGCCTGCAAGGCCTGGTCATGGACGTAAAGACCGGCTCGGGCGCCTTTGCCGCCGAGCTCAAGATGGCGCGGGAACTGGCCGATTCCATCGTCCGTGTCGCCAACGGTGCAGGGGTCAAGACCAGCGCGCTCATTACGGACATGAACCAGGTGCTGGGCCGCACGGCCGGCAATGCTGTTGAAATGCTGGAATCGATCCAATGCCTGAAGGGTGAGGCGACTGATCCGCGCCTGCTCGACGTCACCTTGGCGTTGTCAGCCGAATTGCTGGTCATCGGTGGCAAGGCTGCCGACGCTGTGCAAGGTCGCCGCCTGGCCGAGCGCGCCCTGGAGAGCGGGCGTGCGGCGGAACATTTCCGTCGCATGGTGGTTGGCCTGGGCGGGCCGGCCGACATTCTTGACCATCCGGAGAAGCATCTCGCCAAGGCGCCGGTGATCCGGCCTTGCCATGCCGAAGAGGTCGGCATCGTTCGTGTGATGGATACGCGCGCCATTGGTATGGCCGTGGTCGCGTTGGGCGGCGGACGGACTCGTCCGGGCGATGGGATCGATCATCGCGTTGGGTTGACGCAAATCGTCGGTCTTGGTGAGGAACTGGGGCCAAACCGCCCCATCGCCCTGGTGCATGCGGCGGATGAGCCGTCGGCGGAAGCAGCGATGAAGACCCTGCGGCGGGCCGTGCGTCTGGTTGGCGAGAGCCGCACCGGTCCGGCCGTGATCGAGGAATTGCGATGATCTCCAAGCGCGCCTTTATCCTGGTGATGGATTCCTTCGGCATCGGGGCCGCACCCGACGCCGCGCGCTTTGGCGACACGGGTGCGGATACGCTCGGCCACATCGCGGCTGCCTGTGCGGCGGGGAAGGCGGACCGCGCGGGCCTCCGCGCCGGTCCGTTGCGTCTCCCCAATCTTGAGGAGATCGGCCTGGGACTTGCTGCGCAGCTGGCGACCGGCGAACTGCCGGCCGGCTTCAGTGCTTCCCATGCAAAAGGCGCCTATGGCGCCGCGGCCGAACTTTCCGCCGGCAAGGACACGCCGAGCGGACATTGGGAGATGGCGGGCTGCCCGGTGCCGATCGATTGGGGTTACTTCCCGCGGCAGGAACCCTGCTTTCCGCCGGAGATCATGTCTGAACTCATCGCGACATGCAGCCTTCCGGGCATCATCGGCGATTGTCATGCCTCGGGCACGGAAGTGCTGGATCGCCTGGGTGAGGAGCATATCCGCACCGGAAAGCCCATCTGCTACACCTCAGCCGATTCCGTTTTCCAGATCGCGGCGCATGAAACGCATTTCGGCCTCGACCGCTTGCTTGAGGTCTGCCAGGTGGCGAAGCGCCTGCTGGAACCCTTGCGCATTGCCCGCGTCATAGCGCGCCCCTTTGTCGGCGAACGTTCCGGCGGTTTCAAACGCACTGCCCACAGACGCGATTTCACCACGCCGCCGCCCGAATTGACCCTGCTTGACCGATTGAAGGACGCCGGACGCGACGTCATTTCGGTGGGCAAGATTGCCGATATCTTCGGGCAGCGCGGTATTACGCGCAGGGTGAAGGGCGAGGACAATGCCGCCCTTGTCGATGTAACGCTGGAATTGATGCAGAATGCGCCGGAGGGGAGCCTCACCTTCGTCAATCTGGTCGATTTCGACACACTCTTCGGCCATCGCCGCGATGTTCCCGGTTATGCCGCGGCGCTCGAGGCCTTCGACAAGCGCCTGCCGGAACTGCAGGCGGCGATGCGTTCCGGCGATTTGGCCCTGATTTCCGCCGACCATGGCTGTGATCCGACCGCCGGTGGCACGGACCACACGCGCGAATTCGTGCCCGTTCTCTTCTTCGGTCCATTGGCGCCGGCCAGGCCGCTGGGGCGCCGTACCAGCTTTGCCGACATGGGCCAGACCATCGCCAAGCATCTGGGCATTTCGCCGCTTGCTCATGGCCAAGCGTGTTTTTGAGAGTCATCATGCAGACTTTATCCGATCGTCCGACTGCCCGTACGTTCCGCGCGACCGATAGCGGTCTCACCGCCGAGATGCGCGCTGCTTTTGAAACGGACGGTTATCTCGTCATCGAAGATTTCGTGCCGATGGATCTCTGCGACCGGTTGATGGCTCGCGCGACGGAACTGGTGGGCGGTTTCGATATTGAGGCTCATAGAACAGTCTTCTCAACGAAATCCGTGGCCCATGCGACCGCGCTTTATTTTCAGGAGTCGGGCGATGCCATCCGCTTCTTCCTGGAGGAGGAGGCCGTTGATGCTGCCGGGAATTTGACCAGACCGAAGGAACTGGCCATCAACAAGATCGGCCACGCGATGCATGATCTTGATCCGGTCTTTTCCGAGTTTTCGCGGCAAGCGCATCTCGCGGCACTCGCCAAGGGTCTGCTTCAGGATCCGCTGCTGCTGCAGTCCATGTATATTTTCAAGCAGCCGGGCATCGGCGGCGAGGTCTCCTGGCACCAGGATTCGACCTATCTCTATACGGAGCCGATGAGTTGCATCGGTTTCTGGTTCGCTCTTGAGGATGCAGATAGCAGCAATGGCGGCATGCTGGCGATGCGGGGCGGCCATCGTGGTCCCTTGCGGCAGCGCTTTCGCCGATTGCCCGACGGCAAGCTGGAGACTGAGAAGCTCGTCACGACGCCGTGGCTGGAAAAAGATGTCGTCAACCTTGATGCCAGGAAGGGATCGCTCGTGGTCCTCCACGGCCTCTTGCCACACTATTCCTCGGCCAACCGGTCAACGCGGTCGCGCCACGCCTATACGCTGCATTGCATTGACGGTGCCTGCCGCTATCCGGCCGACAATTGGCTGCGGCGCGGAGACCATTTGCCGCTGCGCGGTTTCTAGGCTGCTTTCAGATAGCGGCTTGGCGGAAAGCCCAAGGTCTTGCGGAACATCGTGGTAAAGGCGGCGGGGCTCTCATAGCCGAGATCAAGGGCGATGGTGGTCACGGCTTCGCCTTCGGCAAGGCGGGGCAGGGCGGCAAACAGGCAGGCCTGACGCTGCCAGGCGGCAAAGCTCACCCCGCATTCGCGCTTGAAGTGGCGTGTAAAGGTGCGCCGGCTCATGCCGATGGCGTCCGCCCAATCGTCGATGGTCTGGTGCGCTTCGGGTCGCGCCAGGAAAGCCTGGCAACGTTCGCCAAGACGCGGATCGGCAGGGAAGGGCAGCGACAGCGGCAGAACGGGTAGGGCGCGCAGCTCCGAGAGCAGCAGCGCCATGATCTCCCCCTCGCGTCCTGTCAGTGCGTAGTCCAGCGGCAGGTCGACCGCAGCCTGGATGAGCGCGCGCATCAAGGGCGAAACGCCGAGCACCTGGCATTTCCCCGGCAGGCCATCCACATGAAGCGGATCGACGAACACGCAACGTGTTTCGACCTCACCCATCATGCGCACCGAGTGTTCGATATGCGGCGGGATCCAGACGGCTTGGTCCGGCGGCACGACCCAGGCGCCGTGCTCGGTACGGACCGTCATCACGCCCGGGACCCCGTGCAGCAGCTGACCGCGCGCATGGTGATGCGGCGCGATCTCGTAATCGTGCGGGTAATCATTGCCGGAGGCGATGACGGGCCGGGACGCTGAATCCAGCTCCCAGCCCCGGACGTTTCGTACCATGGCCCAATCTCGAAGAACTATGACCCATTATGGAAAGCAGGCCCCATCCTAGCCGCTATTCTCTCTAAATCCATCGATTTATGAGACTTCAAGAGATGTCCGCGACCACCGAGACCCTATCAACGCCGGCACCTGATCAGCATCGCGAGGCAGCGTCCGCCCGTCGGGTGCTGCTCACCATCAGCTTCTGCCACATGCTCAACGACATGATGCAGTCGCTGATCCTGGCGATCTATCCGATGCTCAAGGCCAGTTTTGCGCTCGATTTCGGTCAGATCGGTCTTATCACGCTGACCTATCAGATTACGGCCTCACTGCTGCAACCCTTGATCGGCATGTATACCGATCGCAGTCCCAAGAACTTCTCCCTTTCGGTCGGCATGAGCTTCACGCTTTGCGGATTGTTGCTGCTGGCCTTCGCCGGCAGCTACCCGATGGTGTTGATGGCGGCGGCCATGGTCGGCATGGGATCGTCCGTCTTTCATCCGGAATCCTCGCGCATCGCACGACTGGCTTCCGGCGGGCGGCACGGCTTTGCCCAATCCTTGTTCCAGGTCGGCGGCAATGTCGGTTCCGCGATCGGCCCGCTCGTCGCGGCCTATGCGATAGCGCCGCATGGACAGTCGAGCGTCGCCTGGTTCTCGCTGGTGGCACTGCTTGGCGTGATCCTGTTGGCGACCGTCGGCCATTGGTACAAGGCACATCGCGCCGCCCGTGCCAAGCGGCCGGTTGCGGCGATTGCCAATCCCTTGTCGCGCCGCACGGTTGTGGCGGCTCTCGCCGTGCTGCTCGGCTTGCTCTTTTCCAAGTATTTCTACATGGCCAGCATCAGCAGCTATTACACCTTCTACCTGATCGATCATTTCGGCGTGTCGACCCAGGATGCACAGGTCTATCTCTTCTTCTTCCTCGGCTCGGCAGCGTTGGGCACGATCCTCGGCGGCCCCATCGGCGACCGAATCGGCCCAAAGCGTGTCATTTGGGGCTCGATCCTGGGTGTACTGCCCTTCACGCTGGTCCTGCCGCATGTGGACCTCACCTGGACCATCATCCTCACGATTCCGATCGGCCTCATCCTCTCTTCGGCCTTTGCGGCGATCGTCGTCTATGGCCAGGAACTGATCCCGGGAAAGGTCGGCATGGTGGCTGGGCTCTTTTTCGGCTTCGCCTTCGGCATGGGCGGGGTGGGGGCAGCGGTATTGGGGGAATTGGCGGATTTCACCAGCATTACCTTTGTCTATCAGCTCTGCGCCTTTCTGCCGGCGCTGGGCCTGCTCGCCGTCTTCCTGCCGGATCTCAAATCCAGCCGCGCACGCACCTGACGCTCCCCTGAATGTGAACATGACGTGACGGTGCGCACAGCTTGCGTCGTTGCTCCGGCCGCAGCCGCCTTGTAGGAATCTCGCCAGGGGACGAGAAACAAGGCGCCGACCTTCGGGTTCGGCGGGAGACGGAGAAATGAAGCGCGTTCACTTGGCAATTGCCGCCAGCTGCATTGCAATCGCTGCCATCGGGACCATCGGTATCTGGCAAACGCATCCGGCTGCGGCACAGGAAGCGTTCACCGGGTCCTGGGACGTTGTAGCCGTGCAACCGGCGCCTTGGGTCGATGCCAGTTCGGCTGACAAGCCCGTCCCCAATGAGGAGATCGCACGCGGCCGCATCACCTTCATGGCTGATTCCGTGCAAGGTCCGGCCTTCCTCAATTGCGACAAGGCAAAATATGAAATTGCCAAGGTGCCGCCCGAATACCTGTTCGAGGGTGGTCTGACTGACCCGGTGCGCCAGGCCAAGGAACTCGGCTTCAACGACGGAGACATCCTGCAACTCAGCATGGGGTGCATATCCGGGGATGCCGATATCGGCATGGATTTCGATCTCATCGCCGAGGATATTGCCGTCTTCGCGCTCGACAACATGATCTATAAGATGCAACGGGTTAAGCCATGACGGCGCTTTCTTGTGCATAGCACCTATTCGGCCGTGAGGCTGGCTTAACCGGCGCTTGCCGGGCTATAGAAAACTACTTCTTTCAATTGCGGGCCGCCGATTGTCTTGGCGGCCCGCAGTGTTTTGCGATGGGACGATGGTGGCCATGACGACACGTGACGGAATTTTGCAGGACAGGGCCGGTGCCGCCGATCAAGTACGGGTCGAGTTCATCCTCCTGTTGGCGTTCACGATCTCGCTGGTGGCGTTGTCGATCGATTCCATGCTGCCGGCCTTGTCGGAAATCGCTGCTGATCTTGGCGTTACCAATCCGAACGATCGCCAGATGGTGATTACCGTGCTGTTTGCCGGCTTCGGCATCGCGCAGATCTTTTACGGCCCGGTGTCCGACAGTGTGGGCCGCAAGCCGGTGATTTATGCAGGCTTCCTGATTTTCATCGCCGGCAGCATCCTGTGCATTTTCTCCGGCGATTTCACCACCATGCTCGTCGGCCGCTTTCTGCAGGGGTTCGGCGCTGCGGGTCCCCGTACCGTCGTCGTGGCCATGGTGCGTGATCGCTATGAGGGGCGTGCCATGGCGCGCATCATGTCGCTGGTCACTTCGGTCTTCATCCTGGTACCTGTCCTGGCCCCATCGATTGGCCAGGGCATTCTGCTCGTGGCGCATTGGCGCGCCATTTTCTGGATGCTGCTCGCTCTCGGGATCGTAACGTCGCTGTGGTTCGCACTTCGCCAGGAAGAAACGCTGCCAATCGAGCGCCGCCGCGAGCTTTCCTTCGCGCGGGTGTTTCGGGCTATCGCCGAAACGTTCCGCAGCCGTGTTGCCCTTGGCTATATGACAGCGACCGGCCTCGTCTTTGGTGCCTTCATCGGCTATCTCGCTTCGGCCCAGCAAATCTTCCAGGAGATGTATGGCATGGGCAAGCTGTTCCCGCTCTGCTTCGGCATGCTGGCTGTCACCTTTGGTGCCGCTTCATTGACCAACGCCAAGCTGGTCATGCGTTTCGGTATGCGCAAGCTTTCCCACCGGGCGCTGATCGGGCACACCTTGCTGTCGCTCGTCTTTGCTGCAATCGCCTTCTATGTCGAAGGCAAGCCGCCCTTCCTGCTGTTCATGGCCTATATGATGGGTGCGTTCTTTCTCATCGGTTTGCTGTTTGGCAATTTCAACGCCATGGCCATGGCACCGCTCGGCCATATCGCCGGGGTCGGTGCCGCGGTGATCGGGGCTATGACGACCTTCATCTCGGTCGGTTGCGGTGCTGTCATCGGCCATGCCTATCAGGGCACGATCCTGCCGCTCGGTATCGGCTTTGCCGTCCTTGGTGTCCTGTCGCTGGCGGTGACGCGCTGGGCCGATGGCGGCCATGCGGACGCGGCGGAATAGGGCGCTTCAGCGCTGCGCGGCGTAGCGCACCATGCTTGCGGAAAGATCGTAGGACCGTTCAGCGTTGTAGATCGGTGTCTCACCGCCGATATGACTCGAGAACAGCGTGAAATGCGTGACCTCGAAGCTCTCCGAGCGGAAGAGGTTATGCATGGCGAGATATTGCTGCAGCTTGTGCGGTGGCGGGTCTTTCGGGCGCGCCAGCGTCACATGCGGCCGGTAGTTCTGTCCTTCTGGCGATAGGCCCGCCCGCACCACCGCCGACTCGACCTTGTCGTGGAGATGCATCAGCGCCGGCTCCTTGGCGACGCCCGCCCAGACCGATTTGACGCGGCCGCCGCTGGCAAAATGCCCGACTTCGGCCAGTCGCAGATTGAAGGTGGGCGCGCGGATACCAGCCAAGGCCGCATCGACATAGTCGAGTTCACGCCCGTCAAGCTCGCCCAGGAAACGCAACGTGATATGGAAGTTCTCCGGCGGGACCCATTTGGTCGTCGGCAGGCCCCCGCAGAGCAGGCGCAACTGCCAGCGCACCTGGTCGGGCAGCGAAATGGCCACGAAAAGGCGCATCACTCACCTGCCGAAGAAAAACGGCCGAATCGAACCGTGCGCAATCATACCAGCGATCTCCCGCCCTGACCATGGAGCACCCCAGGAAGAGTTAGGGGCAGGGATACGTATGCTCCTTGTTCACCGCTTCGATCTCGTTAAGGATTTCCGGTGACAGCTTTATGTCGATGCTGGCGATGTTGCTTTGCAATTGTGCCAAATTGGTGGCGCCGATGATGTTGGCGGTCACGAAAGGCCGCGAATTCACGAAGGCCAGGGCCATCTGTGCCGGATCGAGTCCGTGGCGATGGGCGATAGCAACGTACTTCTCGACCGCCGCCGCGGTGATCGGGCCGCGATAGCGTTGGAATTGCTGGAAGCGGTTGAGGCGCGCGCTCGCCGGCGCAGCTCCGCCGATATATTTGCCGGAGAGGATCCCCATGCCAAGCGGCGAATAGGCGAGCAATCCGCAATCTTCCCGCATCGCTACCTCGGCAAGCCCCACTTCGAAGCTGCGGTTGAGCAGCGAATAGGCGTTCTGGATCGAGTGCATGCGCGGCAATCCCAGCCGCTCGGCTTCCGTCAGCCAGCGCATGGCGCCCCAAGCGGTCTCGTTGGAAAGGCCGACCATGCGAATCTTGCCGGCCTTGATCTGATCCTGCAAGGCCAGCAGGGTTTCGGCGAATGGCGTGAAGGTTTCGTCCGCATTGTGCTCGTAGCCCAGCCGTCCGGCACCGTTGGTACTGCGCTCGGTCCAGTGCAATTGATAGAGGTCGATATAGTCGGTCTGCAGGCGCTTGAGACTCGCATCGACCGCTGCCGCGATGTTCTTCGCGTCAAAGGGAAGCTTGCCATCGCGCAGATAGGTGAGACGCTTGTCAGGTCCGGCGATCTTGCTGGCAAGCACGATCCTGTCGCGCCTGCCACGCGATTTCAGCCAGGTGCCGATGATCGTCTCGGTGGCGCCATAGGTCTCCTTCCGCGGCGGCACGGCGTACATTTCCGCCGTGTCCCAGAAGTTGACGCCCCGGTCGAGAGCCAGGTCCATCTGTTGATGTCCCTCGGCTTCGGTATTCTGCTCGCCCCAGGTCATCGTGCCGAGGCAGATGACGCTGACCTTGATGTCGCTGCGCCCGAGCCGACGGTATTCCATTCTGCTTTCCCCCTGGAGACGATATTTTAAAGAAACAAGGTGAGCACGCCGGTATAGGCATAAACTCGATCATGGCTGATTTCGCCATTGGCGAAAAAGCCGGTCAAGGGGAACTGGCCCAAATGCTCGGCAATCAGCCGCGTTTCCACGGCATCCGGCCCGAAGAGATTGGGTCCGCGCGCGACGCAGGAAACATAGAGCCCGCCGCGGATCGGCCGATCGATGCGCCGCTTAAGGCGATCGAGCATGCGTTCGAAATCGGCCAGCGCTGAATTGCGGTCGCGCCGCGTGAACATGATACCGTCGCCGGCCGCAACCTCCGCGCCGATGGCCAACCAGCCCTTGCCGGTGTCGATGCCGGTCAGGTTGCGCACCAGATAGTCGCCTGTATCCGATCCGGCGATGGGCAATGCGGCAAAGATGAAGCCGGCGACCTTGCGCATGTCGCGTGCCAGTACCTCGCCGATCTCCTCGCGGAAGACCTCAAGGGCCGGACGGCCATCGATCTCCATGACGATATTCTGTTCCGCCTCGGTGATGGTGTGTACGGGGCCGATGGGCGAACAACCCTGGCTCAGTCCCGTCACAACCGCGACATCGCCGGCCAGCAGAACGCCGGAGAGGCCGCCTTCGCCGACACGCCCGGCAACCTGCGGCACGGTCGTGCGCGAGGAACTGAGGCCACCGATGAGATAGAGACCCGCATCACCTGTCATTTGCTGCATCAGGACCGGCAATTGCGGGTTGCTGGGATCGCCATGGACCAGGGCGATACCCGGGTGTCGTGTTTGTCGCCAGGGCTGCAGGGCGCGCAGCCGGCTGCCCAAGCCGCCCGGCTCCGGTTCCAGCAGGCGGAAACTGTCGGCTGGGAAATGGCCCACCATCAGGCTGATCGCTGGCTGGTCGATATACTCCGCAGCGGCTCCCGACGCGTCCTGGCCGAGGATGGCGATGCCGACCGTGCCCAGCCAATGCTCGATCCCCGTTGCAAGGCGCAGCTGATCGACGATGGCGCCGAGGTCATTGGCCAGCGGATCGGTCACATAGACGAAGCCGAGCGCATTCTCTCGCTCGACCGGCCCCAGTGCAGTCAGGCACGCGCGTGTGATGTCGGCCCAGTGTGTTCCGCTTGCATGCGCGCTGGCAAAGCTTCCCGTCATGAGGCTGGGGCATCCAGCAGGCGGGTGACATAGGGCAGGATATTGCCGACGATCACGGCAACGCCTTCCTTGGTCGGGTGCAAACCGTCCTGCTGGTTGAGTTCTGGCTTGGCAGCCACCCCATCCAGAAAGAAGGGATAAAGCAGAACCTCGTGCGCCTTGGCCAGGTCGGGATAGATGGTGTCGAAGGCGCGGCGGTAGTCTTCGCCCATATTGCGTGCGGCCAACATGCCGACCAGCAGCAGTTTTGCGCCGGATTGCTTGATACGCTGGATCGTCGCATCCAGATTGCTGCGCGCCTGTGCCGGGTCGAGGCCGCGCAGCATGTCATTGGCGCCGAGCTCGAGGATCACAAAATCCGGCTTGTCCGCCAGCATCCAGTCGAGGCGGGAGAGGCCGCCGGCGGTGGTGTCGCCGGAAACCCCACCATTGATTACCGTCACCTCACGCCCCATCTTCTCCAGGGCTTGCTGCAATTGGGGAACGAAACCATCACCCTCGGGCAATCCATACCCCGCCGTCAGGCTGTCGCCGAACGCCAGAATTCGTACCGGTCCCGCCATGGCCGTGCCGTAATTGGCGGTAAAAAGGGTGGCAGCCAGGGTGATGATGGCCAGCAAATGTCGAAGCATCGGATATCCGGATTGGGAAGGCATGATCGAATTATCTCAAGTCGCACTTAAACTGGGAAGCGCTGCCGGCGAGGTCAATATCCTTAATGGCGTCGATCTTTCTATCGCTGCCGGCGAGACCGTTGGCCTGGTCGGCCCGTCAGGTTCCGGCAAGACCAGCCTGATGCTCCTGCTGGCGGGTCTTGAAAGCGCCACTGCCGGGCAGATCAGCGTCAACGGTGCCCAAATATCAGGCATGAGCGAGGATGCGCTGGCGCTGTTCCGGCGCAGGAATATCGGCATCGTGTTCCAATCCTTCCATCTCATTCCTACCATGACCGCGACCGAGAATGTGGCGGTTCCGCTGGAACTGGCCGGAATCGACGACGCTTTCGGCATCGCCGGCCGCGCCTTGGAAGCAGTGGGGCTCGGCCATCGGCTGACACATTACCCGTCGCAGCTGTCGGGTGGCGAACAGCAGCGCGTGGCGCTGGCAAGGGCCATCGCGCCGCGGCCGAAGCTGCTTTTGGCCGACGAACCCACCGGCAATCTCGACATGGAAACCGGCAGCCGCATTATTGAGCTGCTCTTCGCCCTGCGCGAACAGGTGGGGGCGACCCTGCTGCTCATCACGCACGACCCGGCCCTGGCGAAGCGCTGCGATAGGACCCTGCGCATGGCCGACGGCCGTATCGTCAGCGACGGGCGGCTCGCAGCCTGATCATGGACAGTCTCAAACTCGCCCTCAAATTCGCGCGCCGTGAAATGCGCGGCGGCCTTCGGCGTTTCGGCATTGTCATTGCCAGCCTTGCCTTGGGCGTCGGCATCATTGCCGGCGTAGGATCACTGTCCGCTGCCATCGAAGCCGGATTTGCCAACGACGCCCGCGCCATTCTCGGAGGCGATGCGGAGTTCCGCCTTGCTTATCGCGAGGCTGACGCAACCGAACGCGCTGCCTTGGAGCAGGGAGGCAAGCTGTCCCATGCGATGGAGCTGCGCGCCATGGTCAAGGTGGCCGGCAGCGACGTGGCGCCGACCCTGGCCGAAGTGAAGGCGGTCGACGATGCCTATCCGCTCTATGGAGCGCCGGTGCTTGAACCGGCAATCCCGCTCAGCCAAGCATTGGCGCGAGGTAGCGACGGCCTCTACGGTGTGGTTGCGGAAAGTGCGTTGGCCGACCGGCTCGGCCTCAAGATCGGCGACAGACTCACCATCGGGGACGGCCAGTATCGCCTGACCGCGCTGCTGCAGTTCGAACCGGACCGGGGACTGCGCGGTTTCTCGCTGGGGCCGCGGCTGATGCTCTCGCCGGCAGCCTTGCAGCCTTCCGGCTTGCTACAGCCCGGTGCCCTGGTCTATCATCTCTACCGTGTCGCCTATAAGCCGGCGCTCGACGGGGCTGCCTTCCTCGACAAATTGCGCGCCGATCTGCCCAAGGCCGGCTGGCGCATCCGCGATCTCAGCGATGCCGCCTCCGGCGCTAGCCGCTTCCTCGACCGCACGGCGCAGTTCCTCAACGTGGTCGGCTTTGCCGCCTTGCTGATCGGCGGCATCGGCATCGCCAATGCCGTGCGCGCCTATCTTGAAAGCCGCGCGCAATCCTTGGCGATCCTGCGCTGTCTCGGCGCCACCTCGCGTCTTCTGTTCCTGATCTACGGCATGCAGATTCTTGCCATGGCGGGGATGGGAATCGTGTTCGGCCTCGCCATCGGCGTGGCGCTGCCTTTTGTCGCGCAATCGGCACTCAGTTCCTATGGCCTGCGCCTCCTGCCTGGTTTCTATGTGTTGCCCCTGCTGTTCGCGACCGCCGTGGGCCTGCTGACCGCCGCCTGCTTCTCATTGCTGCCGCTGCTGCGCGCACAACGCATTCGTCCGGCGCAGTTGTTTCGCGCCTTGGCGCTGGAGCTTGGCGCGGTGAAGAAGGTCGACGCCATCGCCCTCGGCCTCATCGGCTGGGTGCTGGCTGGCCTCGTGCTGCTGGGCAGCGAGGACCGTGTGCTCGGTACATGGTTCATCATCGCGTCCCTGATTTCTCTCGCCCTGTTCCGGCTGCTTGCTATCGGCATTCGCGACCTGGCAGCGATCTTGCGTCGTCGCGCCCAGCGCAATGCCTGGCCGCAGGCCATCAGGTTTGCGCTGGGCGCCATGGTGCGACCTCAGGCGCCGGCCGCCGGTATCGTGATCTCGCTCGGCCTCGGCCTCACCATTCTCGTGGCGGTCGGCCTCATCCAGCGCGGCCTTACGCGCGACATCGCCGAGACGCTGCCGGCCAAGGCGCCGAGCTTCTATTTCATCGACATCCAGCCGGCGCAACTCGCGGATTTCACCGAGGAGGTTAGCAAGTATCCGACGGCGACGGATTATGAACACGTCCCCATGCTGCGCGGCCGGATCTCGCAGGTGAACGGTGTCCCGTCGGAAAAGGTCAATGCCCCGGCAGACATCGCCTGGGTCCTGCGCGGGGATCGTGGCATCACCTGGTCAGCGGAACCGCCACCCGGTGCCAAGATCGTCGCCGGCGAATGGTGGCCGACGGATTACAGCGGCGATCCTCTTATCTCGCTTGACGCAGAGACGGCGCGCGGCCTCGGCCTCAAGATCGGCGATCAGCTGACCGTCAATATTCTCGGGCGCGAGATCACCGGCCGGATTGCATCCTTACGCGAAATCGACTGGTCGCGCCTCGACATCAATTTCGTCATGGTCTTTTCCCCCGGGATGATCTCTGGCGCCCCACAGACCCATATCGCAACCGTGCGGGTGGATCCCGACCGCGAAGGCGCGCTGGTGACGGAGCTTGCCGCCCGCTATCCGAATATCTCCGCCATCCGCGTCAAGGATGCGATCTCTACCGCGACCCGGATTCTCGATGCGGTCGGCTGGGCCGTGCGCGCCGCGGCTGCCATCGCCCTGGCCGTCGGTGCCCTGGTCCTTGCCGGCGCGATGGCGAGCGGGCAACAAAGGCGCATCTACGAAGCCGTGCTGTTGAAGATGCTGGGCGGCACACGGCGCGACGTAGCACTTGGCTATCTCACCGAATTTGCCGTTCTGGCGGGGCTGAGTGCTATCTTCGCCTTGGGCATTGGCAGCACCGGCGCTTATTTCTTCCTGACGCGCCTCATGGAAAGCAGCTGGACCTTCGATCTGCCGCTGGTTCTCGGAATTGTCGGGATCAGCCTGGTGCTGGCGGTGGGGCTTGGCTTCGCTGGCTCCTGGCGTGCGCTCAGTGCGCGCGCGGCGCCGTATCTTAGGAACGAATAGGAGCTACTGCGCAGCGGTCGAGGGGGCTACCGGCGGCCAGGAATCGACCGTGACGGCGCGCGTCTGCAGGGCGTTCTCTGGTTCGGCTTCCGTGAGCACGGTCATCAAGGTGGCGCGCAGCGCCTTCAGCCGCGTTTCGCTTTCGACCTTCAAGCCGAAATGATCCTTTACATAGAAGACGTCGACCGCGCGATGACCGAAGGTCGAAACCTTGGCGCTGGAGATCTGCAGGTTAAGCTTGGTCAGTGCCGAGGTGAGGTAATAGAGCAGGCCGCGCCGGTCACGGCCGTTGACTTCGACGACTGTGTGCGTGGCGCTGGCCTTGTTGTCGATCAGCACGCGCGGGATAACGGGAAAATTGCGTGCCGCCGGGTTGGCCAGCGGCGGCAGATCCTGCAACTGTTCCAGCGTCTGCTCGGGCGCTTCCAGCACACGGGTGATTGTCGCCGACAGTTTGGCGAGGCGCGCTGGGCGGTCGAACGGCCCGCCTTCGCTGTCCTGCACGAAGAAGGTGTCGATCGCCTTCCCGTTGCGCAACGTGACGATGCGCGCGTCGACGATATTGGCGCCGCACAGTGCCATGGCGCCCGCAAGCTGGGAGAACAGTCCCTGCCGGTCGGGTGTATAGATCGTAACTTCAGTCATTGAGCGCCAGCGGTCGACGTTGAATTCGACCGAAAGCGGCCGCTGCTCGGCTTCCGCCGCGCGGATCATGCGGGCATGGCGGCCAAGTGCAGCTGGCGGAAAGGCCAGCCAATAGGCGGAATGCCCGCGTTCGGCATGAGCCGCCAGATCGGCCTCGGACCAATCACCCAATTCCTGCTTGAGAATGGCGATGACTGATGCTGCCCGGTCCTCCTCGGTGGTGTTGAGGCCACCCATCATCATATTGAAGGCGCGGGTGTATAGCTCGCGCAGCAACTGTGCCTTCCAGCCGTTCCAGGTCTTCGGACCAACGGCACGGATATCGGCGACGGTGAGAACCAGCAACAGCCGCAGCCGCTCCGGCGATTGCACCAGATCGACGAAGTCGGCGATGGTCTTGGGGTCGTCGATGTCGCGGCGGAATGCCGTGTTGCTCATCAGCAGGTGATAGCGTACCAGCCAGGCGACCTGTTCCGTCTCTTCGGCTGTCAGTCCCAGGCGTGGGCACAGCTTCTCCGCGACGTCGCCGCCAAGGATCGAATGGTCACCGGCGCGCCCCTTGGCGATGTCATGCAACAGTACCGCCAGATAGAGGACCCGACGCGACAGGACTTCCTTGACCACCGTGCTGGCAATCGGCGCGTCATCCTTCAACTCACCTTTTTCGATCCGCGCCAGAATGCCGATGGCGAACAGTGTGTGCTCATCGACGGTATAGCTGTGATACATGTCGTATTGCATCTGCGCCACGACACGGCCGAAATCGGGAATGAAGCGCCCCAGAATGCCCACCTCGCTGAGGCGGCGCAGCGTAAGCTCCGGGCTGCGCTCGGCTGTCAACATGTCGAGAAAGACGGCGTTGGCGGCAGGATCGTCACGCAGCCGGTCAACCTGACGTAACGCATGCGACATCGATGTCATCGCGGTCGGATGGATCTCAACATCGTTCTTTTGCGCCACGGCGAAAATGCGCAGCAGGTCGATCGGATGCTGCGCGAAATGATCGCCGCGCGGAATCGTCAGGCGGCCGCCTTCGATCGGGAAACCGCCGAGTTCCTTCTTGAGAATGCCAAGCGCCGGCAGGCGCAGCATCGGTTTCCTGATCAGTTGCGCTTCGATCGCCGCGCAGACATAGCGGGTAAGCCCGCCGACCGATTTGGCCGTGAGGAAGTAGTGCTTCATCAACCGCTCGACGCCTTTGGTGCCCGCGTGGTCGGTGTAGCCCAGGCGCCGCGCGATCTCCGGCTGCAGATCGAATGTCAGCCGTTCCTCGCCCCGGCCGGTGAGGTAGTGAAGGTGATAGCGCAGGGTCCAGAAGAAGTTGAGCGCCTTGTCGAAGGTCGCGCGTTCGGCTGAGGTCAGCATGCCTTGCTCGACCAGTTCCTGCATGCTGTCCGCGCCGCAGACGAAGCGGGCCAGCCAAAGCAGGGTCTGGAGGTCCCGGAGGCCACCTTTGCCTTCCTTGATATTGGGCTCAAGTGTGTAGCGCGATCCACCATGGCGCTGGTGCCGTGCATTCCTCTCAGCGAGCTTGCCTTGATAGAAGGCCTCGCCGTGTCCTTTGACGATTTGCTTCCGGAAGCGCTTCTTGAAATCGTCATGGAGAGCCTGATCGCCCCAGACATAGCGCGCTTCGAGGAGGTTGGTGCGGATGGTGAGGTCACCTTCCGCCTGGCGAATGCACTCCTCAACGGAACGCGTGGCCTGGCCGACCTTCAACCCCAGATCCCACAGGCGATAGAGCATGAACTCCACTACCTGCTCGCAATAGGGCGACATTTTGTAGGGCAGCAGGAAGAGGAGGTCGATGTCGGAATAGGGCGCCAACTCACCTCGGCCATAGCCGCCGACGGCCAGCAAGGTCAGCTTCTCGGCGACCGTCGGATTCCCCAGCGGAAATGCCTTCTGGGTAGTGAAGTCGAAAAGAACCCGCAACAGTTGGTCGACCAGGAAGCTCGCTTCATGGGCGCTGGTAAGGCCCGCCTGGGCTCCTCTGCTATTGCCGAGGAAGCGGCGCTGGATCTCCTCGCGGCCGGATTGCAGGTGGCGCTTTAGGATATCGACCAGTTCCGCGCCCGGGCTGGTCGGGTCGGACAGCCTCTCGGCGAGGCCGTCAAGCTCCGCCATGAGGGCCCGGCGGTCGATGATGGCGCGCTGATTGTCGATCTCGAACATAGCTGCAATCTAGCAGGAAGCAGGCGCGCTGGGAAAGTTAACGTGGCCCTGTTAGTTTGGAAAATCGATCTTTTTCAAGGCTTCATAGACTTGCTTCCGATCCCCGCCGCGGCTGCAGCCAAAGCCGATGACGTGCCGCCGCCAGCCGCCCCATTGATCGCGGGAGGTGTATTTGTGAAACCCGACGCAGGCCGAGGCCACGGTTTTGACATCGGTGTCGAATTCGGAGGTCGTGAGGCCCTGTTCGCCCTTGCCGCCAGTCCAGTTGGAGACTTCCAGTTCGCTGAAGATCTTGGTCAGCGATTCGCGCAGGCCGCGGCTTTCAAAGATATAGCCGTAATTCGTGCGGGCATCGGTCACGACCAGGAAGTGGCTGCCATCCGTTGCGTTGGCTTCAAGCGTCTCGTAGGTGATGTCCGAGACGTCATCGACAGAGCAGATCATGTCGTAGCCTTCCGACGCCATTTGGAGCCGGATCGAGTTGCATTCGACCTCCTCATCCGCCGCGGCAGATGGGTCGGCGCAAAGCATGCCGCCGATGGCAAGGACCGCCAGCAAGGGGAAAAAAGAACGAAGCTGTTTGCCGCGGTACCAGAGTGAAATCATACTTTTTTCCCGATTCAGTTGCTAATGTTCAGCGTCCGACGACTTTGGCGAACCCGCCGAGCTTAGTCAAATGGCGACTATGGGGTGGTTAAATGCCCAAAAGGCAGGATTTTCCTTGGCGCGAGGCTGCAAAGTGGGTTTAACTCCCGCCAGAAGATGGGGAAACACGGCTTGACCAAAGACCGTTGGCCCCGGACAGGGAAAGGCGAGGGGGATTGCATGGCGCAAGTCGCGCTTGAAGTCGAAGATCTGCATAAGCGATTCGGCGAACTTGAAGTTTTGAAGGGCGTATCCGTAACCGCCCATACCGGCGACGTGATCGCCATGATCGGCTCGTCCGGCTCCGGGAAAAGCACGCTTTTGCGCTGCATCAACCTGCTGGAGACTCCCGATTCCGGTAAGGTCACGGTGAGCGGCGAACTCATTCGCATGCGCGCCCTCAAGAACGGCCATGCCACGCCCGAGGATTGGAAGCAGGTCGACCGCATCCGCGCCAGCCTCGGCATGGTGTTCCAGAGTTTCAATTTGTGGTCGCATATGACTATCCTCGAAAACGTCATCGAGGCGCCGGTGCATGTGCTGAAACTGCCCAAGAAGGACGCGATCGAACGGGCGGAGAAGCTGCTCGCCAAGGTCGGCATCGCCGACAAGCGTAACCATTATCCGAGCCATCTGTCAGGCGGCCAGCAGCAGCGCGCTGCCATTGCCCGGGCACTTGCGATGGAACCCAAGGTGATGCTGTTCGACGAGCCCACCTCGGCGCTCGATCCGGAACTTGTCGGTGAAGTGCTGCGCGTCATGCGCCAACTGGCCGAGGAAGGCCGTACCATGCTGGTGGTCACGCACGAAATGGGCTTTGCCCGTGAAGTCGCCAACAAGGTGATTTTCCTCCACCAGGGCCGGATCGAGGAGGAGGGCAATCCGCGCGAAGTCTTTGCCAATCCGCGCTCCGATCGCCTGCGCGGCTTCCTCCAGACAACCCATCACAAATAGGTCGAATCGCATCGGCAACTCGGGTGCTCAAACGACCCAAGTTGCCTAAAAACCACGACAATTCGGCCTATTTCGGGCTGGATCGTGAAGGGTTTATTAACCCATCTGCCCGAGACTCGCTGTCATGAAACGAGATCGCGTCCGAACGACGTGATTGGGGCATCTCAGCAGGCAGCGCGTGGCGAATGGCGTAAAGCACAGGTCGAAGGCCGGCATCGACCAGGCTCATCTTCGGCGGCATCTTGGCGCGTCAATCGCACTCGCCATCAATCTGGGGGCCCTGGCGGTGGTGGCTGGGCTGGCGGCGCTCGCCAGCGGCAGCGCGCAAATTCTGACCGCTATCGTCGCTGCTATCCTGCTCGGCAATGTCGTGATGGCTTGGCTCGCCATGCGCAATCATCCCCCTGCGCCGGTTTACGAAGAAGCCTTCGTTTCGCTCGTCCTCGATTCGGTTGATGCCGCAATCACGGTCTACGACGCCAATGGCACCTTGCTGCGTGCCAACAGAGCGGCGGAAAAATTGTCGGGCTATAGTGAGGTGGAGCTGACTGACCCGGCGATCTGGCGCCAGATTCTGCCCGGCACTGATTTCGACCGCGTGGAGGAGATCGTGTGCGGCCGCAAGGCCGACGCCTATCCCATCATCAACGAGAATTTCTGGATCAGCCGGTCCGGCGAAAAGCGCCTGCTGCGCTGGTCGAATGTGGCATTGAAGGATGCCAAGGATCGCATTTCCTTGCTCGTCTGCATCGGCTTCGACATCACCGAGCAGCGCCGCTTTGAAGCCGATCTCATCGCGGCCAAGAACGAAGCCGAACTGGCCAATCGTGCGAAGTCCGAGTTCCTGGCCAATATGAGCCACGAATTGCGTACGCCGCTCAATGCCATTCTCGGTTTTTCGGAGATCATCCGGGATCAGCGTCTGACTTCGGACCTCGACACCTTCCGGCGTTATGCCGCGGACATCTTCGACAGCGGGCAGCTTCTGCTGCAGCTCATCAACGACATTCTCGACATGGCGAAACTCGAATCCGGACGCGTGGATCTTGAGGAGCGGGAAATCGACATGCCGGCCATCATCGCCACCAGCCGGCGCCTGATCGAGCGCCGGGCGGGCGAAGGTGGTGTGCGGCTGCTGGCCGATATCGAGCCCGGCCTCCCTCCCTTGATGGGGGGCGAGCGCGCCTTGAAGCAGATCGTGCTCAATCTGCTTTCCAACGCAGTAAAGTTCACACCGCCGGGTGGTACGGCCCGGGTTTCAGCGTATGTGAACGACAAGGGCGGAATCGAAATGTCGGTGAGCGATACCGGCATCGGCATTCCGGCGAGCTCGCTTGAGAAGCTGTTCCAGCCATTCTACCAAGTCGATGCCAAGGTTTCGCGACGTTATGGCGGCACGGGGCTGGGCCTAGCCATCACCAAGAAGCTGGTCGACGCACATGGTGGTCAGATCGCTGTCGCCAGTTCACCAAACCAGGGGACCGTCGTCACCGTTTCATTCCCGCCGGCGCGAACGTTACACGACTTTGCCGGCAACGAAGAACCCCGGCCGGAGCCGGGGTCCGCAGTAATGTAATCAAGCCTATTCCGTCGTTGCCGGTGCGGGTGTCATCGGCGCGGGCGCCTGGGCCGGCGGTTCGGCCTGCAGCTTCTGTGCATCCGATTCCGCCTGCTGTGCTTCCTGGGTCTTGAAGGCCGGAGCGGCTTCCAGCTGATCTTCGCTGTACTTCACCTGCAACAGTTTCGGCTCCGGCTGCACGTCGACTTCTTCCCAGGTCAGGCCGACCGATTTGGCGCCGAGACCCATGATGCCACCGACCGAGAGCACAAGGCCGGTCGCCTTGCCGCTGGTATCGAACAGAATGTCCTTCACCGTGCCGACCTTGTCGCCTTCCGGGCTGAACACGGTGGCGCCGATCAGGCTTTCGGCACGCACTTCATTGGCGCGCTGGGCCGGAATAACCGCCTCGGATGGCGGCGGTGTCACGACCGGCTCAGCTTCAACCGTGCCGACACTGTTGGTGGCGGGTGCTGCCGGCTGCGTTGACTCGGCCGGGGCGGGCGCGCTCGGCGTCGCCGCCGGGTCTTCCGCAAGCGCCGGGTTCATGAGGGCGGGTCCCAGCGGCAATACCGCCACGGTGGCCGCCAGCAGGATGCGTTTCATCATGGCCTCATCTCCTTCTCTGCTCACGCGTGATTGCGCGGTCGTCCCGAAAGGAAATGGTTCGTACTGGCGATCGTTCCGTCGCCTGCGTGACAAGGCGGTGACGTCACAAAGGCGATCCCACGACGATGTCACCGGTGGCGGAAAGCCCGAATATTGGCTAGTCTCGGCGCCTCTTCATTTACGGAGGATTGTCATGGGCTGGCTCAGCTGGATTGCCTTTGGTCTCATCGCCGGCATACTCGCCAAATGGATCATGCCGGGCCGCGATCCTGGCGGGTTCATCATGACGACCGTGATCGGCATCGTCGGCGCCATGCTCGGTGGCTGGCTGGCCACCATGTTCGGCCTGGGTGACATCACCGGCTTCGATATCAAGAGCTTCGTCATCGCCGTCGCAGGCTCGCTGCTGCTGCTTTTCATCTATCGCCGCCTGCGTTCCTGATCCCAAGATGCCGCAGCCAAATATCCTCTTCGTCATGTTCGACCAGCTGGCTGCCTTGTCGCTGCCGGCCTATGGTCACAAGGTGGTCAAGACGCCGCATCTCGATGCGCTTGCCGCGCGCGGCACCCTGTTCGAGAACGCCTATTGCGCGGCCCCGCTGTGCTCGCCGGCGCGTTTCGGCATGCTGACCGGGCTGCTGCCCGCGCGCATCGGGGCTTTCGACAATGCCAGCGAATTGCCGTCGAGCGTGCCGACCTTCCTCCATCTGCTGCGCCGCGCCGGCTATCGCACCTGTCTCTCCGGCAAGATGGATTTCACCGGTGCCGACCAGCTGCATGGCTATGAGGAACGGCTGACGACGGATTTGTCGCCCTCCGATCTCGGCTGGACGCCGGATTGGGAGCATCCGCAGGCGGCCTTGCCCTGGTATCACACGCTGCAATCCGTCGCCGAGGCCGGGCCCTGCGACTATTCACTCTCGCTGCAATATGACGAGGAGGCGACCTTCAAGGCGCGCCAATGGCTGCACCAGCATGCCGGTGCGGCCGATAAGCGCCCCTTCATGCTGACCTTGTCGGTCATGCACCCGCACGATCCCTATCAGGCGCTCAAACCCTTCTGGGATCTCTACGCCGATGCCGAGATCGACATGCCGGTGGTGCCGAAGCAGGACGATGCCGCCGGGCGCCGCATGTTCCAGCTCTACGACCGCGGCGAGATCCCATTGTCGGCGGAGCAGATCCGTCGCGCGCGCCATGCCTATTACGGCATGATCAGCTATTGCGACGATCTGCTGGGGCGCCTCATCGCGACGCTGAAGGTCCTCGATCAGCTCGACAATACCATCGTCATCGTCACCTCCGATCATGGCGACATGCTGGGCGAGCGTGGCCTCTGGTACAAGATGACCTTCTTCGAGCGCGCCATTCGCGTGCCGCTGGTCATCGCCGGCCCCGGCATCGCGCCGGGCAAGCGCGTGGCGCCGGCCGTGTCGCATCTCGATCTGATGCCGACCTTCGCCGATCTGACGGCGAGCGCGCTCCCCGGTCTTGCTTTGGATGGCCGCAGCCTGTGGCCGAGCCTCAATGGAACGGCGCTGCCCACGGGCGACATCGCCGGCGAGTATATGGGCGAAGGCTATGAACACCCGGCCGTCATGTTGCGCAAGGGCGCGCGGAAATTCACCTATGCCCGCGACGACGGCGCGACGCTCTACGATCTCGCCGCCGACCCGCTGGAGCGGCACAATCTGGCCCGCGATCCTGCCTGTTCGGCGGAGCTTGCAGAATTCATCGCCGCAGCGGAATCGCGCTGGGATTTCGACGCACTCCGCGGCCAGGTGCTGATGAGCCAGCATCGGCGGCGCCTGGTGCATGAGGCCCTGGTGAAGGGCCGTGTCACCCCGTGGGATTTCGAACCGCGCCAGGATGCGGCCAGCGCCTATTACCGCAATTACGGCTTCGACCTCCCGGATCCCGACGCGGCGCTGCGGCGCCCGCGGCGGAGCTAGAGCCGCTCGCGCACGTCTTCCTGGCGCAGCGACACCGAGAGATAGCAGCCGAACTCCTTGGGGAAATCGGCGCCGACACGGGCATGCACTTTCCCCTGCCGGCCATAGAAGCGGAAGCTGTCATTCACCGGGCACAGCGCCTCGTGCCAGATGCCGGGGTGGATGTAGAGCCCGCTGCCGCCTTCGGAATAGAAGGCAACGAAGCTCTCCGGCGTGATGTCGTCGCCGGGCAGGGCCAGGGTCGTCACGAAAGGCCCCGGCTCCAGCGGGAAGAACAGCTGCCCGCCATCGGGATGATAGTTGCAGCGCCACAGCAGTAATTCATCGCGCGGGCAGGTCTGCCGGTCCTCGCGCGCCTGGCTCGGCTGGCAGGTCCAGCCCAGCACGTAATCGTCGTCGACCGCCTCGTTGCGGGCACGCAGCACGTCGCCATGCCAGTTGAAGCGGAATTCGCCCTCCGTCGTGCCGCCCTGGTCGCCGGTGCCGGGCTCGACCTGGCGCCAGCCCAGCGACGGCCAGCGCACGATCTCGACCTTGCGCGCATCCGCATGCGCGATGATCTCGCCATAGCCCTTGAGGTTTTCCGGCGTCGCCCGCACCAGCGGCAGGCGATGCACCGGCTTGTCCGGCATGGTGGCGGCAAGCGGTTTGAGGTTCGGCGCGTTGAGCACGGTCATGGGGGCAACCTCCGGCAGGGCAAAGGCGGCCAGTCTCGGCCGCGCCTGGGTATAAATCAATTCCGGCCGGACAGCGTTACATGATGATGAAACTTGTACGGTGGCGTTCCTGCTCGAGCGCCTCAGCCGGCCCCCAGCAGCCGTTCCTCGATGAAGGCGCGGAGGCGCGGGTCGTGGTAATCCTTCACTGCCAGATGCGCCCCTTCCTGCAGCAGGGCATCGGGCGGCAGGGAGGTCGCCATGCCGACCAGCGACAGGCCCGCCCCGAGTGCCGCCCGCATGCCGGCGGAGGAATCCTCGAACGCCACCGAGCGGGCGGCGACGGCCCCCAGCCGCTCCAACCCGGTGAGATAGGGCAGGGGATGCGGCTTCATCTCAGCCAACTCCTCGCCGATAACCAGGGTCTCGAACCGCGCGGCGAGGCCCAGCCCGCCCAGCACCAGTTCCGCATTGGGGCGCGGCGCGTTGGTGACGACGCAAGTCCGCAAGCCCCGCGCCTCCGCCCAGTCGAGGAGGTCGATGAGACCCGCGATCGGCGTGAGCGGCCCCACCAGCGTGCGATAGACCGCTTCCTTCTGCGCCAGCACGGCAGCACCTTCTTCCGGCGAGAGATGCGGCAGGAAGGCCTCGGCAACGCCATGGTTCGGCTGGCCCATGATGCGGGCGGTATAGGTCGGCCGGTCGATCTGCAAACCGTGTTCGGCAAAGATGTGGTTGATGGCCTCCAGATGCAGATGGTCGGTGTCGACCAGGGTGCCGTCGAGGTCGAACAACAAAGCGGTGGTCATCGGGGCTCCTTAGGGGCATCTCACGCGGCCAGGGCATCTTACGGGCCAGGGCATCTCAACCGGGCGGTGAGAAATCGTCACTTGCCCTTCTAGCCGATGCGGGGCGACGATGCCGCAGAATTCTCCGTGACGCAGCTCCCCCCATTGCCGAATCTCCTTTGCCACATCCGAGGTCCGCTCTGCCCAATCGCAACACACCCGGCCGCAACACACCCCGCCGCATGGATCTGACGCCCGAACTGGTGGCGCGCGTCCACCGCGACCTGGCCGATGAAGGGCCGGTCCCCGGCCTCGATTATCACGACGATGCCGACTATGCCGCCATCACCGCATCGATGCTGGCCGAACATCCGCCCCGGACCCCGTGCTGGCTCTTCGCCTACGGCTCGCTGATCTGGAAGCCGGAAATTCCGCATGTGGACGAGATGCGCGGCCTGGTGCGCGGCTATCACCGGGCCTTCTGCTTCCGCGTGCAGCGCTTTCGCGGCACGCGGGCGGAGCCTGGATTGATGATGGCGCTCGACCGCGGCGGCGGTTGCGGCGACATGCTCTATCGGTTGCCGGACGATGATCTCCAGGCCCAGGTCGACAAGCTCTTCCGCCGCGAATTCACGGTAAAGCCGCCCAATTGCCGCCCGCGCTGGATCACCGTCGCCGCACCATCCGGCCCGGTGCGCGCCATCGCCTTCTTCATGAACCGCGCGGCGCCGTCGTATGCCGGCAAGCTGCCGGTCGAGGAGGTGGCCGACATCCTCAGCCGCGCCTGTGGCCATTGGGGCAGTGGTGCTGAATATCTGCACAACACAGTTAGCCATCTCGAAGCCAAGGGCATCCACGACCGCCATCTCTGGCACCTGCAGCAATTGGTGGCGGCCCGCATCAAGGAACGCCAGATGGATGAAGGTCGGGCCGGGCCGAAGGTCAGCGCACCCTAACCGCTCTGAGTGCCTGCAGGACGGAAGGCGGGCAGCGCGCCAGATCGAGTTCGACCCGCTGCCCATCGCCGGCCGTCCGCCGCAAGGCACGCGGCGCATCCGCCGCATCCGGCGCATGAATCTGGCCCGTCACGATCGTGACAGCCGCGGCACCCGCCAGCCGCTCGATCTCGCTACGCGGCAGTTCCAGGACCAGCGCCAGCAGGCGGTCGAGCCGGATTTCGCAAGCCGGCGCCACGCGAAGGATCAGCTGGACGCGCGCGGCATCGTCGCCGGCCGGGCGCAGAACGGTGCGGCTGATCTCCACCGCGCGTCCCGGCACGATCTCCGCCCCGGCGGCGGCGAGACCGGCGACATCGCGCGCATGTCGGGCGGCAAGCCTTGCGTCATTCCGCATCAAGGCGGTCAGTTCCGCCGCATCAAAACTGCGCACCGGCCGCCGCGCGTGGATGGGATAGTTCCAGCTCTGCCGGCACAGGACACAGCGATAGATCAGCCAGGCATCGACCTGCTTGCCGTTGGCGTTGACGCGGAACTTGCCGCTGCTGGCAAAGGTGCCGCGCGCCTTGCAGCCGGCACAATGCCGCTCGATTTGAGGGTCTTGTTGCGTCGTAACGTCGATCTGCACCAGGGCGCCGCTGGCGCCGATAGGGGTAACCATGTGGATGACAGCCTTCCGATCCGGAAGTGCTGTGCGGCGGTGTCAGGTGAGATCTTGAAAAAGACGTCGCATGCCGGAGCTCGGCCAAGGCGCTGCAGAAGGGGATGATGGAACGATTTCGCGCCTAGTATCTCTGGCCGGACCAAGGGCCCAAGATGAGGGGCCAAGATGCCAAAGATGCGCTGTTCCGTCGGGCTTCCCGCCACAACCGATCCCAGCCCACCGCAGCCAGCACGAACAACCTCAGGGCCCCACGCAATCACGCGCAGGCGCCACTTGAGACGCGGGTTCACTGAGATCGGTCAGTGCTTAGGCAAAGTCAGCCTCGACATGATGCGGCAACTGGCCTGCGATTATGCCGCGAAATCCGCAGGGGACAACCGGAAAGATCGGGCGGCGGCGTCGCGCACAAGCCGTGAAACCCTCACCCTTCTTTCTCCTCCCCCCTTGAGGGGGAGGGCCGGGGAGGGGGTATCTCTCCACCGCCACGATGTTGCGCAACTCATCCCACTATCGGCGTGTGGCAGCGGCACCGCCACACCATCGCCACCATCCGCAACCAACGTCGCAAGCCCAATCTCCACCCCCGCCGTCATGCCCGGACTTGATCCGGGCATCCATGACTACTCACTCGGTGGGGTCAGCTGTGCTCAGCAGCATACCCGGGCCGTCTGCCCGCATCCCGGTTGGCCCATCACTCCCCCATCGTGGTCGCCCGCCGGCGCATGCCGACATTCAACAACTGCAGCCGGCCATCCACGAGTGTGAAGCCAAGAGACACCTGCTCAAAATTGGTGTCTGACTCCGATTTCTGTTCCGACTCCGATTTCTGTTCAACCTTAAGATACGCTTGGCGCTGTGCCGTGAAGGTTATGTGCGTAGGTCACTAGAATGTGTGGCCTTTTGGCTTTCAGCTGCTATCTTAACGCGAAAGACTGATTCTCCCGGTGCGACGTGAATATCAAATCCGATTCCATTTACAGGCAGCCATTCTACTGGGCGTTGATCGGTGCCTTTTGTATTCAATTGCTCTGGCGGCCCATAGAGAGGTTGTTCGATCAAGTGCCAAATCTGTCTGAGTGGAGCCCTCTTTTCGCATTCTTTTTGCTGTCTGTTTTTCTGTTCTGCATTGCCTGCGCAACAATGCTGGCTGCAAGATTTCTGGATACAAGAAAACGCTGGGCTGGTCTCTTTAAGACTCTGCCTATCTCGCCGGCAGTAAGTGTAGCGCTGCTAATAGTCTCGGTAAGCTCTCTGCTTTTTTGCACGGCACTGCTATCGATGTTCTATGCGCCCTATTCCGTCGTGTTTCGCGGTTTGTCGGGGCTCAAGAACGATACAGACATCATCAATGTTCTTGTCGTGAGCTCGACATTTCTCGGAACGATCTTTGCTATTGTAGGGGTCACATGGCAAACAAGAGTAACTATCAAAGCCCAGAACGACGCGGCTCGGGAGGAAGAGGCGAAGCGAATAATATCTTGTCTGACTATGCTGATAACTGAAGCTCAGATCATTTCTGATCGTGCCTGCGTAGTAGTTGATGACTATGAAACTCGCTTTATCCGCATTCGTCGATACCGAGATCGGAAGAGTTTTATTCGTAACGATCCAGGCAATATCATCGCAATAGGTTGCCATGCATATGACGCAGCGCTTCCCGCTATTGGGTCTATCTATGATCTCAATCTTATCCACGAAGTGATGTGGTTCTATAGTTCCGTCCAACAATTGCTTCGCTTTTGTGATGGCCAGCCGCTGCCGGCAGGCCTGCGACGACCCGCTGGTGCGGGTCGGTGGCAACATTTCTTTGCCCGAAAGGTGCTTGCTCGCAGCAAGAATCTGTTGCCACGCCTTGAGCAGGCAAGGTCCACGATACAAGCTAATCATGGGCTCAGTGCAATTTGGATCTGACCAACTTCCCGCTCCGAGCTACCGGGAAAGATCCCCAGATGTTGCTTCTTCACTAAAGGAATATGTTTTCACGCTGCGTCTTAGAGGGTGTCGGTGCTACCGCGCATGACGCGGAAGGTGAGGGCGACAACCTCGGGGTTGGTCCACCAGGATTCGACGCCGTGGAGATGCATCCACAAGCAGGCGAGCTGCGTCCTTGCTGGCACATTGGCAGATTCAATGCAGCTCAGGCTGGCCTCAAGCCATTCGGCCGACAATCCCTCGGGCTAGCATCTTGACCGCTGAAATCCTGCTGTTGCTCAATCGTAGCGGCCTCGACGATCAAGGTGAGGCGGGTGAAAATTGTGGGCAGGTGCATTGCAGCGCGCAGCCGACCTGGCTTGTTGCATTCCTCCAGTTCTCGGTAGTGTGATTGGCCTCATACTGGATCGGTGCCCAAGGCGATTAATAGCCAGCTTTTAGGCACTTCGCGACGATCTCCCTAGGCAACCATTGATCCATATGCGATGTCGTGCGCCAAGATTACCTAACATAGCGTCCGTCCCCCGGCTTGACCATTTTCTAGGGTGAGGGTTGGCGGATCTGCCATCTGTCATTGAACTGTCGGCAACCCCAGTTGCGACGCTTGAGATCCTTGAGACACCCGATGGCGAGATCCGGCGCTTAGGTCTTTTTCCACTACGCTAGGCGCTTGGTCATGGTCTTGCAGCCGGCGAGCAAAGCCTGCACGATCAGCCCTCGGAAAATGATGGGGAGGTCAGTCATGGCTTTAACTTTCACTGGTACGACGACGTGGGATACCGATCGCTTCGTGCTCAAGATCGAAACGTTCGATGGGGACAAGCGGGTGGCATGCGCGGTTTCGAGCGAAGCCCTGATGGATCGTGGGCGTTCCAAGGACGGATCGATCGCAAGCCTTCTCGCCCTGTATGATGCCTTCAAAGCCGAAATTCAGGCGATTGCCCAACGCAAATACGCCGCCGGAACCAAAGAAGCCGACGGCCTTGTGCTTGTTAGGACCGCAGACTTGAACCGGTGATGTCATGCCGAGCGATCTCCGTTTCAGCCGCACCGGTCCGCCCGACAGTGCGGCCGCTTTGGCCTCGCTCGCCTTGTGGAAGGGGCTAGTGCACCATTTGGTTGAGACCAGTTGCCTGGCGCCTGCGAGATCGAAGCCATCCGCGACGAAGCCCTGGTTAAGTGTCCTTCATACAGCGAAAATGTGGCTGTGCGGGAGGCGCGAGTACTGATCGATGTCAAATTTCCTTAGGGGGGCAGATGCTTAGGGCGGTTGTCGTCGCGTTGGCTATGGCAGTGGCGATCTCTATTCTTTGGTTTGAGTTGCCGCCTATTTTGGGCGCCTGTGGCCGTGACTGCCCATTTGACGGGGGTGATATACTTAGTGCGTTGGTGTCCGTCGGTTCAATCGTTGCTGGTGCCTGGATTGTAGGCTGGCAGATCCGGCGCGGGTTTCAGGATCAAAAAGAGCTGATAAAATTCGAGCGTCATCAGCGCTATCGTGAAGAGTTCATCACGCGCATTCAATCGCTCTCCACTCTCAATGTGATTGCCGGCGCCATTGCGGATGGCCTCGGCCATGGAGAACCAAGTGATCGAGACGACCAAGCGGGTTCCGTGCCGGCGCATGTGCTCCAAAATCTGGACGAGACTGACCTCTTTGTGCTCGCACAGGACCTGGCGAAAACCGAGGACGAAGCATTGATACTCGCAATTCGCAAAGCTGGCGCACACATCCCTTACCTTAAATCTATGATGCCAACTTTGACGCCCAAGCAGGTGATCGCTGAATTGCGGAAGATGGCTGAACTGGCCGTCACTGCATTGGCTGAGTTTGACCGGGCGTTCCCCAAGGGCTGACCTCATCGTGTGCCGGCCCGGTGCATCGACGTTGTGCCTAAGCTGCACTCACGTCCCCAGATGACCTAGTCGATCCGGGCACACTCTGATTGATCTTGCTTCCGGATATCTTGCCTCCATTTCATGGGTTACCCTTCCCCACGACCTAGTCCCGAAGCGGTCGACGCGGCTAGCACGCCTCGCCCTTAAGGGCCATACCGAGAATCGTGCGCCATCCGCCCTCAGGGTATGCGAAGCGACCGGACGGGCCAGGACGCAAAACAAAAAAAGCCGCCCAAAAGGCGGCCTTCAAGCATCCAGAATTTGGTGGACCCGATCAGAATCGAACTGACGACCTCCTCATTGCGAACGAGGCGCTCTCCCAACTGAGCTACGGGCCCACCCGCTGGGATTCCGGCTAACCGCCGGAACGGGCGGGAATATGGTTGGGGGGAGGGGCGCTGTCAAGCCTGGGTTAACGGCTTGAATTTCGGGCCGAAAAGGCCATCTTTCCGGGGGTCGGGACGGGCCTCAGGGCCGCTTTCCGCCGGGCGGGGGCGAATCCCCTCCTGCTGGTCGGGTTGGCGGGCGGGCCTGGGCAAGGCGGCGGTGCTGCTTGATCCGGAGGGGAGGGCTGGCATAGCTTGCCACCGGTTCTTCTTTCCGGCTTCTTCTTTCCGGCGGGCGCGTGCCCCGCCGAACTGTCCCAACGACTTATCCCGGCCGGCTGATCCCGGCAGGGCGTCCCATCAAGCGGCAATGGATCCTGGCATATGCAATCCCTCGGCATTCTGATCGACACCGTCATCTGGATCTTCACCTGGGTCCTCATCATCAACATCGCGCTGGGCTGGCTGATCCATTTCAACATCGTCAATCCGCGCCAGCCTTTCGTGCGGGGCCTGGGCGAGATCACCTACCGCGTCACCGAGCCCGCATTGCGGCCGATCCGGCGCTATCTCCCGAATGTCGGCGGGCTCGACCTCTCGCCCGTCGTGCTCATCCTGCTGCTGCAGTTCCTGCGCAACCTGATGTGGGAATACGTCATTTATTGAGCCGTTGGTATTGATCCGCTGACGACCGGGCCCCGGCCGTGATCCCGCTTTGCTACGAGCTGCTTGCCGACGGCATCCGCCTGCGGCTGCGGGTGACGCCCAAGTCGCGGCGCGCGGGGCCGCAGGGTTTTGTGGACTTGCCGAGCGAGGGCAATGAGGCGGGTGGCGTCGCCTTGAAACTCGGCATCAACGCGGCGCCTGAGGACGGCAAGGCCAATGCGGCGGTGATCGCCTTGCTCGCCAAACATCTTCCTGTCGCAAAAGCGGCGATTTCGGTCGCCGCCGGGGCAAAAGACCGGCGCAAGCTGGTGGACATTCGGGGCAACCCGACGACGCTGGTCCAGGCGCTCGATGCCTGGCTCACCGAGACCCTCAAGGGCATCCCTACCGATTAGCACGAGGCTTGAACCATCATGAGCGACCAGAAGATCATCGACGGCAAGGCCTTTGCCGAAAAGATCCGCAACAAGATCGCAGCCCAGGTGGCGACCCTCAAATCCAGGAACGGCTTCACCCCGGGCCTCGCCGTCGTGCTGGTGGGCGAGGATCCGGCCAGCAAGGTCTATGTGCGCAACAAGGGCGAGCAGACCAAGGCGTCGGGCATGAACAGCTTCGAGCACAAGCTCGACGCGTCGACCAGCCAGGAAACGCTGCTGAAGCTCATCGCCCAGCTGAATGCGGACCCGGCGGTCAACGGCATCCTGGTGCAGCTGCCCTTGCCGAAGCAGATCGACGCCCAGGCCGTCATCAACGCCATCGACCCGGACAAGGATGTCGACGGCTTCCATGTCGTGAATGCCGGGCGCCTCGCCACCGGCGGGCAGGGCCTGGTGCCCTGCACGCCCTATGGCTGCCTGCTGCTGTTGAAGGATCGGTTGGGCGATCTCTCCGGCAAGCATGCGGTGGTGATCGGCCGCTCCAACATCGTCGGCAAGCCGATGGCGCAGCTGCTGCTCGGCGAAAGCTGCACCGTCACCATCGCCCATTCCAAGACCAAGGACCTCCCCGCCGAAGTGCGCCGCGCCGACATCGTGGTGGCCGCCGTCGGCCGGCCGGAGATGGTCAAGGGCGATTGGCTGAAGGAGGGGGCCGTCGTCATCGATGTCGGCATCAACCGCATCGAGAAGGACGGCAAGGGCAAGCTGGTGGGCGATTGCGACTTCCAGTCCTGCATCGGCCGCGCCGGGGCGATCACCCCGGTGCCGGGCGGGGTCGGGCCGATGACCATCGCGATGCTCCTCCACAGCACCCTCATCGCCGCCTGCCGGCAAAAAGGCGTGGCGCTCCCCGATGAGGGGTGAAAAGGGGGCCAGCTAATCGATTAGCTAATCGATTAGCGGGGACTTTTTTGCTAGTTTCGCCGGCATGATCGAAGTCACCAGCCGTATCCATCTCGACGAGCGCGAGATCAAGGAAAGCTTCATCCGCGCCTCCGGGCCGGGTGGGCAGAACGTTAACAAGGTCTCCTCGGCGGTCGAATTGCGCTTCGATGCCAGGAACTCACCCAGCCTGCCCGAAGGGGTGCGCGAGCGGCTGATGAAGCTTGCCGGGCGGCGCCTCACCCTCTCGGGCGAGATCGTCATCACGGCGCAAAGCCATCGCAGCCAGGAGATGAACCGGGCCGATGCGCTTGAAAAACTGGTGGAATTGATCCGCGCCGCCACCGTCGTGCCGAAGGCCCGGCGCAAGACCAAGCCGACCAAGGCTTCCAAGGAAAAGCGCATGGACAGCAAGGCCAAGCGCGGCAGCGTCAAGAAGTTGAGGCAGGGCAGGCTCGATGACTGAGCCGGGTTGCCAGCCGCCCCGTCAGGCGCGAGAGTGGGCTGATAGAGAGATTCGCGCCAACCCGGAGACCTCATGAAAATCGACCTCGCCGTTCTGGAATTGACCTGCTCGCGTTTCTGCCATGACCTGATCAGCCCCATCGGCGCAGTCAATAACGGCTTGGAATTGCTGGAGGATGAGCAGGATCCGGAACTGGTGGCCGAAGCGCGGGCCCTGGCCGCCCGCTCCGCCCGGCGTGCCAGCATCCTGCTGCAGGCCTATCGCTGCGCCCTCGGGAATGCCGGCAATCAGGCCAGTTTTGGTTTCGGCGAGGCGATCAAGCTGGCGCGCGATTTCCTGGAAGGGGGGCGCGTCACCTTGTCCGGCATCCCCGCCATGTCGCCCGGCGACCTGCCCGCCGGCTGGTCGAAGCTGCTGCTGCTCAGCGTCATCCTGATGTCGGAAACCTTGCCCCGCGGCGGTGAACTGCACCTCACCGTCAATGGCGATGGGCCGACGACGAGCTTCATCCTGGCTGCCGAAGGGGCGCAGATCGTCTTTGCCGACGACTACAAGGCCTTGCTGAGCGGCGATGCCACGGCCGCCACGCTCGATGCCCGCAATGTGCTGGCCTATCTCACCGGCACCCTGGCGACACGTCTCAAAATGAAGATCGAGACCACGCAGAGCGGCGCCGGCCGGCTGGAATACCGCGCCGGCTGAAAAGGCGTGTGAGTCGGGCGACGGGGAGGTCGCAGCCGGGCCAGTCCGGGCGAAATTTGCCAATTTTTGAAAGTGGTTGCCTAGTTTGTAGGGGCTTCAC
Organism: Dongia sp.; assembly: GCF_041906375.1. Taxonomy (GTDB): domain Bacteria; phylum Pseudomonadota; class Alphaproteobacteria; order Dongiales; family Dongiaceae; genus Dongia. Next base: position 957,186 of record NZ_JAYRJJ010000001.1, read on the forward strand.
GCAAAATTAATTCTTTTGCCCAAGGATTAGGGTGCGAAATCGGCCCGTCGGCCGAACCATCGCTAGCCAAGATGGCAAACGGAGTGGGGCAGGCGCCATGGACGATCTGTTGAGCGAGTTTCTGACCGAAACCAACGAGAATCTCGCCGTACTCGATGTCGAGCTGGTGAAGCTCGAGCAAAATCCCAACGATATCGACTTGCTGTCGAATATCTTCCGACTGGTGCACACGGTGAAAGGCACCTGCGGCTTCCTCGGCTTGCCGCGACTGGAATCGGTCGCCCATGCCGGCGAGAACGTGCTCGGCAAGGTGCGCGACGGTGAACTCGAGGTGACGGCGCAGGCCGTGACCCTCATTCTCGCCTGCCTCGATCGCATCCGCACCATCATGGGCGATCTTGAGGCCACCGGCACCGAGCCGCAGGGCGACGATTCAGAACTCATCAAGAGCCTCAACGCCTTCGCCGACGGCGGCAAGGCCGCAGCGCCGGCTGCTCCCGCTCCAGCGCCGGCAGCAGCTCCCGCGCCGGCCGCCAGTGAAGTGAAATCCGGCGCCACGCTCTACGAACAGATCGGCGGCATGGGCACCATCGACGCCGTGGTCGAAGTGATGTTCAACCGCATCTTGGGCGACCTCAGGCTGAAAGCCGTTTTCGAGGGCGACAGCATCGATCACGTCCAGGGCTATATGCGCGAGCATCTGGCCAAGATGTGCGGTGGCCCCGACACCAGCGCGCCGCATCCCATCGCCGGCCGCGCCATGTCCGACACCCAGTTCGACGCCGTCTGTGGGCATTTGCAGGCCGGCCTCAACATGCTTGAAGTGCCGCAGCAGATCGCCGCGATGATCATGGGCATGGTCTATGCGGGTCGCGAAGAAGCGACCGGCAGCGCCCCTGCGATCGTCGAGGCGGCTCCCGCCCCGGTCGAGGCGAAGCCGGTGAAAGCCGCCCCCGTCAAGAAGGAAGGTGGCGACGGCGAGGCGAAGGAATCCGCCATCGCCAACCAGAGCATCCGCGTCAATGTCGAGCTGCTTGAGAACCTGATGACCATGGTCAGCGAATTGGTGCTGACCCGCAACCAGGTCCTGCAGATCCTCAGGAAGCACAAGGACAGCGAGTTCGCTGCTCCCCTGCAGCGCCTCAACCATGTGACGTCGGAACTGCAGGAAGGCGTCATGAAGACGCGCATGCAGCCGATCGGCAATGCCTGGGCCAAGCTGCCGCGCATCATCCGCGATCTCAGCCACGAACTGAAAAAGAAGATCGACCTGGTCATGATCGGCCAGGAGACCGAGCTTGACCGCCAGGTCCTTGAGATGATCAAGGATCCGCTCACCCACATGGTGCGCAACTCGGCCGATCACGCCATTGAAACGCCGGAAGAGCGCCGCCGCGCCGGCAAGACCGAAACCGGCAAGATCACGCTCAACGCCTATCACGAGGGCGGCCATATCATCATCGAAGTGGTCGATGACGGTAAAGGCCTGCCGCTCGACAAGATCAAGGCGAAGATCCTCCAGAACAACCTCGCGACCGAGGCCGAGCTGGAGAACATGTCGGATCAGCAGATCCAGCAATACATCTTCAAGGCCGGCTTCTCCACCGCCGCCAAAGTGACCAGCGTCTCGGGACGTGGCGTCGGCATGGACGTGGTGCGCACCAATATCGAAAAGATCGGCGGCACCATCGAGCTGCGGTCGGTCGAAGGGAAGGGCACCACCTTCTCGATCAAGATCCCGCTCACCCTGGCGATCGTGTCGGCCCTGGTGGTCGAATGCGCCGAGGAGCGTTTCGCCATCCCGCAGATCAGCGTCGTCGAACTGGTGCGTGCCAGCCCGACGGGGGAGCTGAAGGTCGAGCGTATCAACGACACGCCGGTCCTGCGCCTTCGCAACAAACTGCTGCCGCTGGTCAGCTTGCGCGAGAAGCTGAAGCTTGAAGCCAAGTCGGACCGCAGCAGCGACGATACCTTCATCGTCGTGACCCAGGTCGGCACTTATCAGTTCGGCATCATGGTCGATCGCGTGTTCGACACGGAAGAAATCGTCGTGAAGCCGGTGGCGCCGATCCTGCGCCATATTGAAGTCTTCTCGGGCAATACCATCCTGGGTGACGGTTCGGTCATCATGATCCTCGATCCCAACGGCATCGCCGCGGCTTCGGGCCAGATCAGCATGGGCGACGCCGATGCCGCCGAAAAGCAGGCTCTCCGCAGCCGTGCTCATGGCGACGAGGCAGTGCCGCTGCTGCTATTCCGCGCCGGCCAGGGTGCGCCCAAGGCCGTGCCGCTGGCGCTCGTCGCGCGTCTCGAGGAAATCGAGCGCACCGCGATCGAGCATTCCAACGATCGCCTGGTCGTGCAGTATCGTGGCCAGTTGATGCCGCTGGTGCCGCTGGAAGGCTATCCGGATGTCACCGGCAAGGAAGGCCGGCAGCCGGTTCTGGTCTTCTCCGACCGCGAACATTCGATGGGCCTGATGGTCGACGAAATCGTCGACATCGTCGAAGCCAAGCTCAATGTCGATCTGGCGGCGGAAACGCCGGGCCGTATCGGTTCCGCCATCATCGCCGGCCAGGCAACCGACATCATCGATACCGGCTTCTTCCTGTCGCAAGCCTTTGCCGATTGGTTCGGTTCGCGCCGCGAGGATTCGGTCGGCTCCAAGGCGCGCCGCGTGTTGATGGTCGACGACAGCGCCTTCTTCCGCAATCTCCTGGCACCGCAGCTTTCCGCGGCCGGCTTCTCGGTCACGGCAGTCGATAGTGGTGACAAGGCGCTCGAACTGGCGGAAGCCGGCGAAGAATTCGACCTCATCATTTCCGACATCGAAATGCCGGGGATGGATGGGTTCGCCTTCTGCGAGGCCGTCAAGAAAAGCGGCCGCTGGCAGACGACGCCGATCATCGCTCTTTCGTCCCACGCCAGTCCGCAGGAACTGGCCAAGGGTCGCCAGGTCGGTTTCGACGACTATGTCGCCAAATACGACCGCGAAGGTTTGGTGCATATTCTCAACGAAGCTCTCTCTGAAGTACGAGGTGCCGCATGAGCGGTGGTGCGAACGGGGCCGGAAGCGATTTCGGCACAGCGTCTGTAGCCAACAATGGCGAGCAGCGCGACTATGTGACCATGTCGATCGGCGATCAGATGTTTGGGATCCCGGTCCTGACCGTTCAGGACGTGCTGGGGCCGCAGAACATCGCCCGCGTGCCACTGGCACCGCCGGAGGTTGCCGGCAGTCTCAATCTGCGCGGTCGCATCGTGACCGCGATCGACGTGCGACCGCGCCTGGGTCTGGCGACGCGCGAAGGCGGGAAGGCCGCGATGTCGGTCGTGGTCGAGTATGATGGCGAGCTCTACAGCCTGCTGGTCGACAGCGTCGGCGAGGTGCTGAGCCTCAATTCGCGCGACTACCAGCGCAATCCACCAACCCTCAATCCGCGGCTGCGTGAATTCTCCGACGGCATCTATCGGCTCAACGGTTCGCTGCTGGTCGTGCTGAATGTCGGCTCGCTGCTCGATTTCGGCAATCGGTCCGATGTCGCCTGAGAGGAGGGGACGAGGGAGGAGATCTCAGTAATAACGAGGTCTCATTTCCGCAAATATATGAAATTCGGCTAAAAGTGCTGGTAGGGTAATTGACGGACCCAGCGTTTGCTGACTATTGGTAAAGAACTGAAAGCACAAGCAATGTGCCGGCGGTTTCGCTAAGGTCTGAGTGCATACGTTCGGCGAACGGAGTTTCTGAATGAAGTCTTGCCTGGTCGTTGACGATTCAAAAGTCGTCCGGATGGTGGCCCGAAAGATCCTTGAGGGCCTCAACTTTCAGATCGTCGAAGCGGAAAACGGCAAGCTGGCCATGGACGAATGCGCCAAGGAGATGCCTGACGCGATCCTTCTGGACTGGAACATGCCGGTCATGAGTGGGATCGAGTTCCTGAGGTTGCTGCGCAAGATGGATGGCGGGCAGACACCGATCGTCGTGTTCTGCACCACCGAAAACGATATCCAGCATATCCAGGAAGCCATCACGGCCGGCGCCAACGAATATATCATGAAGCCTTTCGACAGCGAGATCATCGAATCGAAGTTCTCCCAGGTCGGTTTGCTGTAACGGAATGCGTATCGCCGCAGAGCAGCGTGCCATGCGCGCGAACGCAGTGAAAATAGACTGGGACAGGTTGGCGTGATGACACCCTTCAAGGCGGCAGCAGCGGGCACCGGCGGCAAAGCCGGACCGTACCGCGTCATGGTGGTGGATGATTCCGCCGTGATCCGAGGCTTGCTGACGCGCGCGCTGGAATCCGATCCGACCATCAAGGTCGTGACCACTGTGGGCAACGGCCAATTGGCGATCGATGCCGTCGGCCGGCCCGACAACGATATCGAAGTCATCGTGCTCGACATCGAAATGCCGGTTATGGACGGCATCACGGCGCTGCCGCGCCTGTTGCAGACCAAGCCGGGTGTTGCCGTCATCATGGCATCGACCCTGACGCTCAAAGGCGCCTCGGTTTCGATGAAGGCGATGTCGCTGGGCGCGTCCGACTACGTGCCGAAGCCGACGACAACCGGCGCTATTTCGGCGGCGACCGACTTCAAGGCCGATCTGGTCGAGAAGGTGAAGTCCTGGGCCCAGGCCGGGCGCCGCAAGCGCGGTATCGCTGCACCTTCGCCCACGGGCGAACCCAACAGCGCAGCACCGGCGGTGCCGAAACGTCTTTATGGCGCGCAGCCGGTGAAGCTCCGCGACATGCCGCCCTTGCTTCGGCCGGATTGCCTGGCGATCGGTTCGTCGACCGGCGGCCCGCAGGCGCTGTTCAAGATGTTCCAGAGCATCGGCAAGATTTCGCATATGCCGGTGTTCGTGACGCAGCATATGCCGGCAACCTTCACCACGATCCTGGCCGAGCATCTGGGGCAGGCGGCGGGCATGCCGTCAGCGGAAGCCAAGGATGGCGAAGCCGTGGTCCCGGGGCGCATCTATGTGGCGCCCGGCGACTTCCATATGGTGGTCGAAGGTACCGCGGCACAGCGTGTTGTACGCCTCAACAAGAATCCGCCCGAGAATTTCTGCCGCCCAGCGGTCGACCCGATGTTGCGTTCCATTGCAAAGGCTTATGGCAACAAGACTTTGTTTGTCATGCTGACGGGAATGGGGCAGGATGGATTGAAGGGGGCACAGGAACTGATCAATGTCGGGGGAACGGTGATCGCTCAAGACGAACCAAGTTCCGTGGTCTGGGGCATGCCCGGCGCCGTGGCGACTGCCGGCCTTTGCTCTGCGGTTCTGCCGCTCGCAGATATCGGTCCGTTCGTCAAAAAGGCAATCTCCCGCAGCGTGGCATGAGAGAACCGTCGATGACGATTACCGACTTCGACTTCATTTGCCAGATATTGAAAACCAGGTCGGGCCTGCTGCTGACCAACGACAAGGCCTATCTGCTGGAAAGCCGCCTGCTGCCCGTGGCGCGCAAGTGGAAGCTCGCCACCTTCGACGATCTGGTCCGCCTTATCCGCCAGAAGAACGACGAAGCGGTGATCCGCGACGTGGTCGAAGCGATGACGACCAATGAGTCCTTCTTCTTCCGCGATACCAAACCGTTCGACCAGTTCAAGCAGATCTGCCTGCCGGCGATGATGAAGGCGCGCTCTGCGCAGAAGAGCCTTCGCATCTGGTCGGCTGCCTGTTCGTCAGGCCAGGAAGCCTACTCGCTGGCGATGATCCTTTCGGAAATGGGCGCGCAGCTCAATGGCTGGAAGATCGACATCGTCGGCACCGACCTCTCGCAAGAGATCCTCAACCGTGCCAAGGAAGGTCTCTATTCGCAGTTCGAAGTGCAGCGCGGCTTGCCCATCACCTTGCTGGTCAAATATTTCCAGCAGACCGGCGACCGCTGGAAGATCTCCGACGCGATCCGCTCCAAGGTGCAGTACCGGGAATGGAACCTGCTCAATGATCCGGCGCCCTTGGGCAAGTTCGACATAGTCTATTGCCGCAACGTGCTGATCTATTTCGACCAGCCGACGAAGGCCAAGGTGCTGGCGGGCATCGCCAAGCAGATGCCCGAGGACGGTTATCTGTTCCTTGGCGGTGCTGAAACCGTGCTCGGCATTTCCGACAAGTTCCAGCTGCTGCCTGGCCAGCGCGGCATTTACGGTCTCACCGGCGGCATCAAGGCGCCGACTGCCTTCGGCACGCCAGGGGCGGCGCCAGCGACACCGCGGGCGTAGGTTTCCTCTCTTCCTTTAGGTTGCGAAGGTGCATGGCCGGGTCTTCGCTGGACTATGATGGCTTGTGAGTACGCTCCCCCCCTTGCGGGAGAAGGGGCGACTGGGTTGGTGTTCTGCCCCTAAAAGAAAATGCCCGGGACTGGCCCGGGCATTTGCAGCAATCTATGGAAGCGAGGCCTTAGGCGCTCTCTGCCGTCTTGGCGGGGAGAGTGCTGTCTTCGGGGTCGCGCAGCACATAGCCCCGGCCCCAGACGGTCTCGATATAATTGTCGCCGCCGGTGGCAGTGCTGAGCTTCTTGCGGAGCTTGCAGACGAAGACGTCAATAATTTTCAGTTCCGGCTCGTCCATGCCGCCATAAAGGTGGTTGAGGAACATCTCCTTGGTGAGCGTCGTGCCCTTGCGCAGGGAGAGCAGTTCCAGGATGCCGTATTCCTTGCCGGTGAGGTGCAGCGGCTGGCTCTCGACCTCAACGGTGCGGGTATCGAGGTTCACCGTCAGGCGGCCGGTCTTGATGATCGAATCCGAATGACCCTTGGAGCGGCGCACGATCGCCTGCAGGCGGGCGATGAGCTCGCGGCGGTCGAAGGGCTTGGTGAGGTAATCGTCGGCGCCGAAACCTAGGCCCTTAATCTTGCTGTCGAGTTCCGACAGGCCCGACAGGATCAGGATCGGTGTGTTAATGCGCGCGGCCCTGAGGCGGCGCAGCACCTCGTAGCCGTCGATATCCGGCAACATCAGATCGAGGATGATGATGTCGTAATCGTAAAGCTTGCCGATCTCCAATCCGTCTTCGCCGAGATTGGTTGTGTCGACAATATAGCCCTCGGCCTTAAGCATCAGTTCGATGCTTTGGGCGGTGTTGGAATCGTCTTCGACGACTAGCACGCGCATGGCAAGGACCTCGTTCGGTTCTCGACCTCAGCCGATTGATGTGTGAATCTTAACCATTAATAGCGGCTTATGTAAAGCACTTGGCGTTAACTTTGATGACGGAAGGTGAAGGTTTTCATCTCAGGAATAATCGCCTATTATCTAATGCCGCCAAGGTGTTAACGTGCTTGAGATGCTGAAGATGGGCATAAAGACTGTCTTAACCACTTATTTAATGCCCCTGAGCTAAGCTCGCTGTCGGCTTTCGAGGCCGGTTTTGCAGCGGCCGACAACCAGAAGGATGCCCGACCCGGTGAGCGCCCAGTTGCAGGAATTCGACGCCTTCTACCGCGAACTGGATCGCATCCCGGAGACGCGCATTTATGGCCGCGTCGCCGCGGTGGTCGGCATGCTGGTGGAAATCAGCGGCATGGAAAGCGCGCTCTCGATCGGTGCGCGCTGCGCGCTGGTCGACCGCAACGACCGGCAGGTGCCGTGCGAGATCGTCGGCTTCCGCGAGGGGCTGGCGCTGGCAATGACCTATGGTTCGCTGGAGGGTGTAGGGCTCGGCAGCAAGGTCGTGCTGATCGATGGCGAGCCGGTGGTGCGCCCGACGCGGGCCTGGCTCGGGCGTGTGGTCAATGCCTTTGGCGAACCGATCGACGGCAAGGGGCCGCTGCCGCAGGGACCGGTCGCCAGCCGCATCCGCAATCAGCCGCCGCCCGCCCATACGCGCATGCGCGTCGGTGGCAAGATCGACCTCGGCATCAAAGCCATCAACACCTTCACCAGCGTCTGCAAAGGCCAGCGCCTCGGCATCTTCGCGGCCTCCGGCATCGGCAAGTCGGTGCTGATGTCGATGATGGCGCGCTATACCTCGCTCGATATCAACGTGATCGGCCTCATCGGCGAACGCGGTCGCGAGGTGCAGGAATTCATCGAGGACGAATTGGGCGAGGAGGGCCTTGCCCGCAGCGTGGTCGTGGTGGCGACCTCGGATGAATCGCCCTTGCTGCGACGTCAGGCAGCGCAGATGACCATGGCGCTCGCCGAATATTTCCGCGACCAGGGCGAGGATGTGCTGTGCCTGATGGATTCGGTCACGCGCTTTGCCATGGCGATGCGCGAGATCGGCCTCTCGATCGGCGAGCCGCCGGCCTCGAAAGGCTATACGCCGTCGGTCTTTGCCGAACTGCCACGCCTCCTTGAACGTGCCGGCCCCGGTGTCGCCGGATCGGGTTCGATCACGGGCCTCTTCACCGTGCTGGTCGAGGGCGACGATCATAACGAACCCATCGCCGACGCCTGCCGCGGCATTCTCGACGGGCATATCGTGCTGGAGCGCTCGATCGCCGAGCGCGGCCGCTATCCCGCGGTCAACATCCTGCGCTCGCTTTCCCGTACCATGCCGGGCTGCAACAGCGAATTCGAGAACAGGATCGTGCGCGAGGCGCGGCGGCACATGTCGGTCTACGAGGACATGGCCGAGCTCATTCGCCTCGGCGCCTATCGCCGCGGCACCGATCCGGCGGTCGATCAGGCGATCCAGCTCTACCCGGAGATCGAGCGCTTCCTCGGCCAGCGGCGCGAGGAGCAATCGACCCTCGACGGTGGCTATGCAGCACTCGCGGCCATCCTCGGCCTGGTCGACGACACGGCCCCACCGCCCACCGAGACGAGCGAGGCCGCCGGTAAATGAACGGCCTCGACCAGCTCCTGCGCCTGCAGAAATGGACACTTGACGAAAAGCGGCGTCAGGCCGCCGATCTGGTGGCGCTCATCGAGCGGCTGCAGGGCGACATCGCCAAGCTCGACGATGAGGTGGCGCGCGAGATCGAGATCGCGCGGACGGATCTCGAGGCAAGCCGCCATCTGCCGCCCTATCGCGACATGATGGCCAAGAGGCGCGAAAGGCTGGAGCAGTCGGTGGCTGACATCACGCTGGAGCTGGAGCGCGTGCGCGAGGAGATCGCCGAGGCCTTCGGCGACATCAAGAAGACCGAACAGACCATCCAGAACAGGCAGGAGCGCAAGCGCCAGGCCGCGGCCAGGCGCGAGCAGATCGCGACCGACGAGATGGGTCTCGAACAACATCGGCGCAAGACGAAGCGGGAGAGCTAGACCGTATAGGTCGGCGTGCCGCGCTTCAGGTCTTCGAGCGGAATCACGGGAAATTCGTTCACCGTCTGGAACGCGATCGAGCCGGCAAAGCCGGTGAGGCCGCGGGCTTCCTCGTAGATCGCCTCGATCTCGCGGCGCATGCGGTCGTTGAGGCGCGCGCGGCTGCGGATCATCAGATCGAAACGCTGTGGGCGCATCAGCCCGTCGAGCTGGAAGGGGCCGAGGCGCGAAAAATCCGCCTCGACCACGAAGCGCGTTCCACTGCCCCATTCGCCGGGCCCGTCTTCGCTGTTCTTCTTCGGGCGGCGATAGAACAGATTGACCTGGGTAACGCGCCCCTGATCGTCGATGACGGGCAGGAAGAGTGCGCGCCAATCGACATCGGGTCGTTCCTGCGCGAGGGCCGATAGCTGGCTGAACTCGCCACGCAGGCGGCGCACCATTTCCTCACGCTCGGTGCTGCCGCCCTTGGCGCCAAGCAGCGGCCCCAGCAGCCTGCCAAGATCGCCGGAGCGCAGCGCCGCTATCGCATTCATCAGGCCGGCGCCGAGCTTGACCCCGGCATGCGGCAGCAGATTGAGGGCCTGGCGCGCCGTGTCGGCATCGATAGCGCCTCGACCCGTGCCGGCCTCGGCGCCTTGCAGCAGGGCTATCAGGTCAGCGAGTGTCGGCCAGCCTTGCGAGAGGGTGAGCAGCGCCTGTTGCGGAGTCTGCACGACCGGGGTGGGGAGAGTGATCGGCGGTGCCGTCTCGACGATGTCGATCGCCAGGGCAAGTTGCGCGCCGATGGGCAGGCTGGATCGGTTCTGCAGCATGATGTCGCCGATGGGCGTATGGATCACCGCATGGCCGGCCGGCGTGATGCTGACGACCCGGCCGAAGATGATCTTGCCCTGCGCGTCATGGGGATCGAGGGCAATGGGATCAAACTCGATCTGCTGGTTGGCCTGCATCTGCACCGCCAGCACGCGGAGCTTCAATTCGGCACCCATGGGCAGGGCTTGTGCCGGCGCCTGTGGTGATGCGGCGGTCGGCGCTTCGAGCGGCATCATGCCCCTTCCCGTGCCGGCGGCAGCAAAGAGCGCAAGGATGCGCTGCCGGGTTTCGGCGGAAAGGGCGCTTTCCGGCGGCACCAAGGTGGTGAGCGGCGAGCCGGCCGGATGCTCGTCGGTCGGCTCGACCGAATAATGCGCGGCAGCCTCGCCGGTCGGCGTTTCCGCCAGTGGCGGCGAGGTGAGCGGCAAAGGGGCCGCGGGCATGGCGGCTTGCCGGTCCTTCTTCTCGAAGGTCGCCGCGATGAGGGCCGCCTGAGCGGTGGCGACGTTGGCTATGCTGCCGGGTGCCATGATCACGATCGGCGCCGGCGCGCCTGGTGCTGTTGTGCCCGGCAGGGGTGATCCCTGCACTTGCATCCCGGGCATCGTCGTGACGATGGGAGCGGGTGTCGCCGGCGGCGTGGCGCCGGTCGCTGGCTGCGCTGGAACGGGGGCCGTAGTTGGCGCCGGCGTCGGCGCGGGTTGCGTTGCACCGGGCGGAACTGGCGCGGGCGGAACCGGCGTGGGCGGCGCTTGCGGTACGGGGAGGGGAGTTGTGGCCGGCGCCGAAGCATGCACGACGACCGCGCGCTGGCTCGAACCGACGAATTCGATGCTCGGTGTATCGGTCCGTACCGGTGCCGGGGGTGGTTGCTGTGGCCCTGATGTCGGCGCCGGCCGCGCCTCGGGACCGGATGTGCCGGGTCCATTGGTCGCGGAGGGCAACGGTGGCTGCGCTGGCGCTTGAGTGTTGCCGGCCGGCTGCGGCGTCACCGGTGCGCCCTGCGGTGTCGCGCGCGCCACCGTCTCGTTGGCAAGGATCAGGACCTGGAGCCGGTCGCCGGCGGGACGCACCTCGAGGGTCACTTGCGCCCCTGGCGGCAGCGGGATGTTGGCGGCAACGCGCACGGTTCCCTTGTCGGTGGCGATGGCCGTCAGCCCGTCGCTCTCGCGGCCGAGCACGATGCCCTTGATGATAGTGCCGGGATCGACCTGGCGCAGGCCGCGCGGCGGATCTGAAACAGTCCCCAACACCGAGGTCGTCGCCACCGGGCCGGAAGGTCCGATGTAGCGACCACCGAGCGGGTTGAGGATATCGCTCATGTCAGGTTGATGAGCGGAATCTGCCCGGCCAGCGCCTCGACATCCAGCGCGGCAGTGGTGCCGGGATGACGCGTGAGCAGCGGCGACTGGGCACGGATCGCTTCCTTTACCTTGGGGTCGCGCCGGATGATGCCGAGAAGCGGCGGATCGAGCTTGAGGAAATTGTTGCAGGCCTTGGCGAGGGTCGCATAGGTCTGCTGACCCTGAATGACGTCCTGGGCCGAATTGACGACGATGCCGACACGGCACGGCGCCTGGTCGGCCGTCAGCATCTTGATGAGGGCATAGGCGTCGGTGAGCGTGGTCGGTTCATCATTGGCGACGACAAGTGCCGTGGCACAGAGGGCAGCCATCATCCGCACCGGGCGGTCGATGCCGGCGCCAAGATCGATGATCACGCGATCATATTGCGTCGCCACCTCGCGCAGGCCCGCAGTCAGGACGGCGAGGCGGTGCAGCGGCATATTGGCAAGGCCACCTGAGCCGGAGCGGCCGGCGATGACGTCAAAGCCGGCGGCGCAAGGTGTGGCCGCGCGCGCCAGCGGCAGCTGCCGCTCCAGCGCGGTGCCGAGATCAATCGCCGGTGTCAGGCCCAATTGGATGTCGACATTGGCCAGGCCGAGATCACCATCGAACAGGACCACGCGTTCGCCGTTCCGGGCGAGGGCCTGCGCCAACGAGATGGCGAGCCACGTCTTGCCGACCCCGCCCTTGCCGGAGGCGATGGCGACGGCACCGGCGATCGTGCCGGCGTCGGCACGGGTGGCGGCTGTCCCGGATAGGCCCTGTTCATTCATAAGCGTGTTCCACTAGCCCTGATTGGGTGATCTGCCCGCGGCAGGTCGCGCGCCTGATGGCGGGCAGGCGCCGTTTCCAGCAGCCATTCTGCGATCCGATCGGCACCGACGATATCAAGCCCGGTGGCGATTTCAGGCGAGACGCCGAATTCGGCGAAAGAGAGACGTCCGGCCTCGGCCGCAGCCAGGATACCACCGTAGCGCCGCGCCGCGTCAATCCGGGTCGGAATGAGGCGGCTGGCGCCGGCTTCGGCGAAGAGCTGGCCGAGTTCGGCAGATTCAACCGGGCAGCCGCCGGCAGCCATCACCAGGACCATTTCGGCCCGAACGGCTTCGGCGAGGCTGGAAAGGTGGGCGAGATCGTGGCTGTCGAGCGGGTTGCAACCGACCGTATCGATGATCACAAAGGCTCCCGCCGGGGCCTGGCCAACCGCACGCTGCAACGTCGCGATATCGCCGGCCCGGTAGGCCGGAACCTGCAGGGCCTTGGTGTAGGTGCCCAATTGTTCGACCGCTCCCGCCTTGACGACGTCGCAGGTGATGGCGACGCCAGGCCATTTGCGCAGCTTGGCGCGTGCCAACAGCTTGGCCAGCGTCGCCGTCTTGCCGGCACCGGGCAGGCCCACCAGCATGATGGGGCGGGTCGGTTGCCGCTCAGTCAGCGCCTGAACGGGAAAGCGCAAGCGGAGGGCGGCTGCCAGAGCCTGATGCGGATTCTCGAGCAAGACCTGGGCCGCCTGCTGGGTGAGGCGGTCGGCCAGTGCCGGCGTGACGCGGTGGAAATCAAGCGCCTGGGCGATGGCATCGAGCGGATCCTGGACGGGTGCCGGCGGCTGGGCGAGGATCGCGTCGCGATCAAGTGCCGCCGTGATCTTCACGGCCTGCCCGACCTGCTCGATATTGAGAATGACGGCGTCGGGGCCAAGCTCGGCCTTCACCAGCGCCATCGCCTCGGTCATGTTGGGCGCATTGAAGGTGCGCAGGCGCATGTCAGCGGCGTTCCACGCGGTTCGTCATCAGATCTGCCCGAGCGTCCGGATCTTGGCCTTTGGGTGGATCTCGTTCTGCGACATCACCGTGGTTGCCGGCCGGAAACGCTCGACGATGGAGCGAACGAAGGGACGGATGCCGGGGCTGGTGAGCAGGACCGGGCTGTCGCCCATGATGGCGAAGCGCTCGAACGTCTGGCGTACGTTCTGGATGAATTGCTGCAGATCACTCGGTGCCATCACCAGCTGACGGTCCTCGCCGTCCCCACGCACGGCGTTGGCGAAGGCCTGTTCCCATTCCGGGGACAGAGTGACCAGCGGAATGACGCCCGAACTGTCGCTGCTGGCATCGGAGATCTGGCGGGCGAGGCGGGCACGGACATGTTCGACAATCGCGTTCACATTGCGCGAATAGCCGGTCGCCTCGGCCACACCTTCGAGAATATTGGCGAGATCGCGGATCGAGACGCGCTCGGTAAGGAGGGCCTGGAGAACGCGCTGGATGCCGCCCACCGAGATCTGGCCGGGGACGAGATCGGCCACCAGCTTCTGGTGCTCCTTGGGCAACTCGTCGAGCAGCTTCTGCGTCTCGGCATGCGAGAGCAGTTCCGCCATGTTGTCCTTCACCAGCTCGGTGAGGTGTGTCGTGATGACGGTGGCCGGGTCGACCACGGTATAGCCGCGGAACAGCGCTTCCTCGCGAGCGCCGGGATCCACCCACATGGCAGGCAAACCGAAGGTCGGCTCAGTCGTCTCTTCGCCGGTCATGTTGATCTTGTCGCCGCGCGGGTCCATCACCAGGATCATGTTGGGACGCAGATCACCGCGACCAGCTTCGATCTCCTTGATGCGGATGACGTAGGAATTGGCCTGGATCTGCAGATTGTCCTGGATGCGGACGGCCGGCAGAATGAAGCCCATTTCGCTGGCCAGCTGGCGACGGAGCGCTTTCACCTGGTCGGTCAGGCGGTGGCCACGTTCGGTGTTGATGAGGCCGAGCAGGCCATAGCCCAGTTCAAGGCGGATGGCGTCGAGCTGCAGTGCGGTCGAAATCGGTTCCTCCGCTACCGGCACATGAGACTGCTCGACAACTTGCTGCTGGACTGCGGCGGCGACGGCTTTCTTCTGATGACGCATGACCAGGAAAGCCATGACGCCGGTGATGGCGGCGAGACTCATGAAGGGAAGCGTGGGGATGCCCGGCATCAGGGAGAGCAGGGTCATCAGGAAGGCGGCGAGGCCCAGGGCGGCCGGATAGCCGGAGAGCTGCTTGAAGAGGGCCTTGTCGGTTGAGCCGGAGACGCCGGCCTTGGTCACCAGCATACCGGCGCCGGTCGAGACGATCAGGGCCGGGATCTGCGAGACGAGGCCATCGCCAACGCTGAGGAGCGTATAGGTGGCCGCAGATTCGCTCATCGAAAGACCGGCTTGCGCGACACCGATGATAATGCCGCCGATGACATTGATGAAGACGATGATGAGGCCGGCAATTGCATCGCCGCGCACGAATTTTGCGGCACCATCCATGGAACCGAAGAAGTTGCTTTCGTCTTCCAGCGTCTTGCGTCGTTGCTTGGCTTCCTTTTCATCGATCAAGCCGGCCGAGAGGTCGGCATCGACCGCCATCTGCTTGCCGGGCATGGCGTCCAGGCTGAAGCGTGCCGAAACTTCGGCGATACGGCCGGAGCCCTTGGTGATGACGACGAAGTTCACCAGGACGAGAATGGCAAAGACGATGATGCCGATGACGTAATTGCCGCCCATGATGAAGCCGCCGAAGGCTTGAATGACATGACCGGCGGCGTCGGTGCCTTCGTGGCCGTGAGTGAGGATGAGGCGCGTCGAGGCGAGGTTAAGCGCCAGGCGCAGCATCGTGACCAACAGCAGCATGGTAGGGAAGCTGGAGAAATCGAGCGGCTTTTCAATGAACAGAACTGTCATCAGGATGAGGATGGAGACAGTGATCGAAAAAGCCAGCGAGATATCCAACAGCCAGGCTGGCATTGGGAAGATGAGCACCGACAGCACGGCGACCAAGCCGAGCGCCAGGGCGATTTCGCCGCGCTTGATGAAATTGAAGGCCTTGCCGAAGGCGGCCGCACCACCACCGCTGCCCGCTGCATTCGTACCCGTTGCCGTGTCGGTCATCGACCGCTACCCCTCATCCCAGACTGTTCGATCTTCAACGGCGGTTAGAATTCGGTGAAATCAGGCGCTGGCAGCTGCGTCCTCGCCATGCGCGGCTGGCACGGCAAAGCCTTCTTCATTGTATTGCTTCAGTTTATTGCGCAGCGTGCGGATCGAAATGCCGAGAATGTTGGCGGCATGGGTGCGATTGCCGAGGCAATGGCTGAGCGTATCGATGATGAGGTCACGCTCGACCGCCGCCACGGTGCGACCGACCAGCGCCGTCGTGCCGGCAGCGGCTACCGCCGCGGCCTTGGCCACCGCGCTGTCAGTCGGCGAACTGGCGGCAATCATGCCGGCGCCAACCACGGGCAGGCCGCGACCGCCGGTCAGCAGAATGGCGTCACGTCCGATGACGGGGCCCTGGGTGAGAAGCACGGCGCGATGCATGGTGTTCTCGAGCTCGCGTACGTTGCCGCGCCATTCATGGGTGCGCAGCATCTCCATCACTTCGGGCGAGATGGAATCGATATGGACGCCGTTGGCCGCCGCATATTTGTGTGCGAAGTGCTCGGCCAGCAGCGCGATGTCACCCGGCCGCTCGCGCAAGGGCGGCAGCTCCAGCGACATGACGTTAAGGCGGAAATAGAGATCCTCGCGGAAGGTGCCTTTGCGCACTTCTTCCTGCATGTCGCGGTTCGAGGTAGCGATGAGGCGGATATCGACCTTCACTGGCTGCGAACCGCCGACCCGGTCGATGACTCGTTCCTGGATGGCGCGCAGCAACTTGGCCTGCAGGCGCGGATGCATCTCGCTGATTTCGTCAAGCAGCAGCGTGCCGCCGGTGGCTTCCTCGAACTTGCCGATGCGGCGCGCGATCGCGCCGGTAAAGGCGCCTTTTTCATGGCCGAACAGCTCGGATTCCAGGAGATTCTCTGGGATGGCAGCGCAATTGACCGAGACGAAGGGCTTGTTGGCGCGCTTTGAATGGGTGTGGATGTAGCGGGCCATCACTTCCTTGCCCGTACCGCTTTCGCCGGTGACGAGGATGCTGGCATCGGACGGCGCCACCTGATCCGCAAGCTTCAGCGTTGCCTTCATGACCGGATCGCTGAAGATGAAAGCGGAGCTCTCTTCGGTGACGGCCGCAAGGACCGCGGCAATCAGTTCCGCATCCGGGGGGAGGGGGATGTATTCCTTGGCGCCGGCCTTGATGGCGCGCACGGCGATTTCCGCCGAGGTACCGATGCCGCAGGCCACGACCGGAATGCTGATCCGCTCGCGCTTCAGGCTGTCGATCATCCGCGTGATGTCGAGGCTGACATCGAACATGATGAGTTCGGCGCCCTGGCCGTTGCGCAGGGCGGTCATGGCCTGGTCGACATCATCGACATGGGCCACCTTGGCACCGCGGCTGAGCGCGATCTTGCCGGCGGCGGCGATATGGCCGTCCAGGGATCCGACGATGAGAAGTCGCATCGGTTAGTCTCCGTTCAATCGAAATATTTAACGCGTTGGTTGGCCGGCAGAATGGTGTTCAGCACCAGTTCCAACCGCCGCGGGTTTTCCTGGCGCCCGATGGACAGAGCGCCCAGGATGAAAATCTGGTTGATCAGCAGTTCGATCGCCGAATTGCGCTCGAGCTTGCTGGCGATGGGCAGGAAAACGACGTTGGCAAGCACGGCGCCGTAGAATGTGGTGAGGAGGGCCACAGCCATGGCCGGGCCGATGCCTTCGGGCTGATTGAGCGAGCCCAGCATCTGGACCAGGCCGATCAGGGTACCGATGAGGCCCATGGCGGGCGACACTTCAGCCGCGCGCCGCAGAATGCCGGTCGAGCGCTGATGGCGCTGGGCCATGGCATGTGTCTCGAAAGTGAGGTTGCGCTCGACTTCCTCTATCGGCATGCCGTCGACCAGCATGGTCATGCCGCGCAGCAGGAAGGGCTCGTTGCGCAGGCCATAGAGTTCGTTCTGCATGGCCAGCAGGCCCCGGCGCCGGGCCCTCTCCGCCAGTTGCAGCACCTTGGCCGCCGCTTCATTCGGGGTATGGCCGGTGCTGAACATGGTGCGCAGCATCAAGGGCTGCGCCTGCATGATCTCGGTAAACGAGAAGGAGACCGTGGTGATGGCAAAGGTGCCGCAGACCACGATCAGGATCGAGGGAACGTCGACGAAGGCCAACCAATTGCCGCCGAGAAAGATGGCCGCGACGATGAGGACAATCGCTCCCAGAAGGCCCAGGACCGTCGCCATGTCGAGCCCCTGGCGCACCGGTTCGAGGCGCAAGGGCAGCTCGCTCTTGGCCGTGAAGCTCTGGACGGGTTCGTTGGCGGTGTCGGACATCTGTCTGTTCCTGGACCTGGGATCTATGTTCAGCCGCGGTCGGATTTGATGATTTCGGTCATCGTCACGCCGAGGCGGTCCTCGACCACAACGACTTCGCCGCGGGCGACAAGTCGGTTGTTGACATAGATGTCGACGGCCTCGCCAACCTTGCGGTCCAGTTCGACCACCGCGCCGCGGCCGAGCTTGAGCAACTGGCTCACCTGCATGGTGGCGCGCCCCAGCACGGCTGATACCTGGACCGGCACGTCATAGACGGCGTCCAGCTCCTTGGCGTTGGTGGGCACGCGGGTGGCTTCGCCCTGGGCGTCCACGCCACCGCCTTGCTCCTCGAATTCCTGCAACTGCAGGTTCTCTTCGTCACCCATCTCTCGCTCCTTGCTCAGTCGGCAGCGGCTTCGCTGTCGACAGTGTCGCCATCGTCCTGTGGCGCCGGCTTCGTCATTGTCGTTTCGTCGAGTGTCGCCGGCACGATGCCCTGTGTCGCCAGGCACCGGTCGAGAGCGACCGAGACATCGCGCCAGATGGCCTCCGCATGCCGCTCCAGGCCGCCATCCGCCCATTCGATGCGGCAATCGGCCTTGCCGAGGCTGCCGTCGCCGATAATATTGGCGCGACCCTCGAAATGCTTTTCAGCCGCCAGGGCCTCGATCTTGCCCTGGAGGGCAGGCAGCAGGTCGGCCGGGACGCGAATATTGAGCCGTGGCTCGCGGCGCTGATCGACGAGGCAGCGCTCGATCGTCGCTTCAATCTCAGCAAGGCCACCGCGGCGCGTGAGTTCCGGCAGCATCTTGCGGGTCATGGCGAGGGCGAGACCGGCCGCCTCGCCAAGGATGGCGGCGCGGTCAAGCGTCAGGCCGGCGGCCATGGCGGCAATCTGGTTGCCGATGCCGCCCAGGGCCGAGGCGATCTGTGCCTCGATCTGCGCCTGCGCATCGGCTTTGCCCTTTGCCAAGCCCTCCTTGAGCGCCTTAGCCTTGGCGTCGGCCACGGCGGCTGCCATTTCAGCTTCGCTGAAGGTAGGCTCCGGCGGAGGTGGTGGCGGGGGAGGTGGCGCTGGTTCGGCCGCAGCGGCCTCCGCCTTCGGCTTGCGCACGATGTTCCGCGCCGGCAATTCGTTGCCGGCGTCGAAATCGTTCTCGAAGAGAAATTTGCGCACAGTCTTCAAACCGGAATGCTCCCGCCAGCCGACATCGGCTTAATAAATCAGTTCGTCTTCGCCCTTGCTGTCGGCCAGGATCAGTTCGCCCTTGGCCGCCAGCTCCTTGGCGAGGTTGACCATCGACATTTGCGCCTCTTCGACATCCTTGAGGCGCACCGGGCCCATCGCCGCCATATCTTCCTTGAGCATCTTCGAGGCACGTTCCGACATGTTGGAGAGGAAGAGGTCGCGCAGGCCTTCCGAAGCACCCTTGAGGGCGACCGGCAGTTTGGTCTTGTCGACGCCGCGCATAAGTGTCTGCACACCGCCCGGATCGAGCTTGGAGAGATCCTCGAAGGTGAACATCAGCGACTTCACCTTCTCGGCGGAATCGCGGTTGCGCTCTTCGAGGGCGGCAATGAAGCGTTGTTCGGTGTTGCGGTCGAGATTGTTGAAGATCTCGGCGATCAATTCATGCGCATCGCGCTTCGAGGAGCGGGCGAGGTTCGAGAGGAACTCGTTCCGGAGCGTGCGCTCGACATCGTCGATGACGTCCTTCTGGATCGATTCCATGCGCAACATGCGCATCACCACTTCCATGGCGAAGGCTTCCGGCAGCAAGGCGATGACGCGTGAGGCGTGGTCGGACTTGATCTTGGAAAGAACGACGGCGACGGTCTGCGGGTATTCGTTCTTCAGATAGTTCGCCAGCACGCTTTCGTTCACGTTGCTGAGCTTGTCCCACATGGTGCGACCGGCGGGACCACGGATTTCCTCCATGATCGCGTCGACCTTCGTCTTGTCGAGCACCTTCATCAGCAGGCGCTCGGTTGATTCGAAGGTGCCGGTCAGCGAACCGGTCGAGGAAATGCTGTCGGCGAATTCGACGAACAGCCGCTCGACGACAGTAGCGCTCACGGTGCCGAGATTGGCCATGGTCTGCGAGATCTCACGGATCTCGTCATCATGCATCATGGCAAAAAGCTTCGAGGCGCTTTCCTCGCCCACCGACATCAGCAGGAGGGCGGCCTTTTGCGAACCGGTCAGTGACCTATAATCGTCCTTCGTGCGCATCTCAGGCTTCCTGATACATCCACTGACGCATGATATTCACTGCCTGTTCGGGGTGCTGGTCAACCAGATCGGCGATGCGCTTCAAGGAGGAGGCGCGCACCCGGCCTTCCACCTGGTTAATATCGATCATCTGTTCGATCTCATTGGCGATATTGGTGATTTCACCCATTGATGTGGGCTGTCCGCTGGTCAGGGCGGCGAGGTCCGAACCAGCACCGGGCAAGGCGAGAGCGGCGGCGGCACCCGGCGGCAGGGCAGCGCCACCCGGGCCAGCGATGGCGAATTGTTCAGGCGCTGCGACCGGGATCGCCAGCAGGCGGTTGAGCAGCGGACGGACCACCAGCAGCAGCACGAGGACGGCCACCAGCGAGAGCACCACCAGCTCGGCGATGCGCATCAGGTCGTTCTTCTCGAGGCCGAGGATGCTGATGCCTTCTTCGACGACTTCCGGCTCGGCAAATTGCATGTTGATGACTTCGACCGTATCGCCGCGCTGGGCACTGAAGCCGACGGCTGATTTCACCAGGGTCGAAATCTGGTCAAGTTCGGCTTGCGGGCGCGCCGTATAGGCGCGGGTACCGTCGGCGGCGGTCGTGTAGGTGCCGTCGACAAGAACGGCAACGGACAGCTTCTTCACATCGCCGCTATGCTTGATCTCGGTCTGGACCTTCTTGGAGATCTCGTAATTGACGGTCTCCTCGGTGCGCTGGGTCGTGCTGTTGGCGGTATCGCCAGCACCGCCGCCGGCCGGCGCCGGCGGGTTGGGGACGTTGTTGGCCACCGAGACATTGTTGTTGGCCGAGCGTTCCTGGCTCTGCTCGTTCTCATCGACCGTCTGGGTCGAACGCACCACCTGGCCTTCCGGATCGAAGCTTTCGGTATTGGTGGTGACTTGGTTGAAGTCGAGCTCCGTGTTCACCTCGGCCCGCACCTTGCCAGCGCCCAGGGTCTGCGACAGCAGGTCTTCGATCGCCTGGGTCATGCGCAATTCGAAGCTGCGGCGCATTTCATCGGCGGTCGCGGTGCTGAGATCGTCATCCGACCCGCCACGGGCGAGGAGATGCCCCTTGTCGTCGATAACCGAGACATTGGCGGTCTTCATGCCGGGGACGGAGGAGGCGACGAGATGCTGGATTGCCGCCACCTGTTCCTTTTCCAACTGGCCCTGCAGGGTCACCACCACCGAGGCCGTCGGTTCCGCCTTGTCGCGCGAGAACAACTCACGTTTTGGCATGACCAGATGGACGCGGGAGCCTTTCACTTGGCGCAGGGCCCGGATGGTGCGGCCGAGCTCACCCTCAAGGGCGCGTAACTGATTGATCTGTTGGACAAAATTCGTGGTGCCGAGAGCGTCGGCCCGATCAAAGATCTCGTAGCCGATCGAGCCGCCATTGGGCAGGCCTTCGCCGGCCATGGCGAGGCGGACGCGGCCGACCTGGTCGTCGGGCACATATATCTGCGAGCCGTCCCCCTTCACCTCGAAGGGAACCTGGGTCTCCTCGAGCTTGGCGGCGATGGCGGCTGAATCCGTGGAATCGAGGCCGCCATACAGCAAGGCCATGCCGGGCGTTGTAAGGCGGGTTCCGATGAAGCCAAAGAACGCGATCAGAGCCAAGCCGACAGCGGCAAGGCTTGCAAGTCGCACAGGGCCAAGATTGCGCAACGTCTGCAGAAAGGGATTCACGTTAGCCACTCGCTCCTGATAGGCAGCTTTTGCCGACTCGGCCGCACAATTCGACTAAAATTTTATATACTAAAATTTTCGACGAATTGCTTGGTTTGGGTCGGAACGTGCTGCGAGAACGAGGCCGAGTGTATGGTTGAGGGTTTAATGAGAAGTTAATAGCGGTAAAAATTGCCTAGGCGCCCAGAAATTTCTGCCTAGCTAGAAGCTTGATATGGTTAATTTATCTTCAGTAATCCACAGGCGTTAAGGAATATTACCTAAGGCTATCACGATCGTGGGGATTCATCCTCAGGATCCACCCGATCGATAGTCCGATAGTCCTGGATGCGGGTCGTCCGCAGGCCGCGCAGGCCGTGACGATCAATCGCCCGTTGCCAGGAAAGGAACTCCTCGACGGAGAGCGAGTAGCGTTTACACGCCTCTTCGATGCTGATGAGACCCGCTCGGACACCAGCCACCACCTCCGCCTTACGACGGATGACCCAGCGGCGCGTACCGGGGGGCGGCAGGTCGTCGATGCTCTTGGGCAGCGCATCGGTGAGGTTGTTTGCTGCGGGTCTAACTTCTGCCATGGCCATGCTGGGTATCCCCATGAGGATTTCCCGTGATTCTGGTCTCGGTTCGGACCATTCATACGCCAAGGCCATTTAAGAAAGTCCTAAACAGGGCGCCGCAAAGTGCGGCCAAATCATCTAAAATCCCGTAAAATTCCTTGAAAGAACAAGCGCTTGGATCAGCTGTCCGCAGGTTCCGGCTTGCTGATGTGCTGGACCTTGTCCATCGGGACGCGAATGCTGCCGATGTTGAGGTAGACCGCACCGTCCTCGATATCGGCGGAATCGACCACGCCATAGCTGGTGATGTCGGCGGTGTATTTCTTGCCGGCGGCGTCCTCATAGGTCACCGCGACCGTATATTCGCCATCGGCCAGCTGATTGCCGAAGACGTCCGTGCCGTCCCACTGCGCCCGATGGGTGCCGGCTCTGCCATCGGCCTCGGTGATCATGACCACCTGGTTGTTCTTGTCGCGAATGGTCATGGTGGCCTTGGTGGCGGTCTTGTCGATCGTGTAGTCGAAGCGGGAGTTCTTGTCCGCCAGCATCACCTTGTCGCTATCGATGGCGACTGAGGTGCCGATGAAGCTGACTGCCGAATAGGCGTTGGTCGAGGATTGCAGATTGATGAGCTTGTCCAGGTTCTTATTTGACTGGATCTGCTGTTCGACCTGCGAGAAGGCAACGAGCTGCTGGGTGAATTGGGCGGTATCCATCGGCGACAGGGGATCCTGATTCTGCAGCTGGGTCGTCAGCAGCAGCAGGAAATTGTCGTAATTGTCCGACAGGTTGCTGGCGGCGTCCTTTGTGGTCGACGAATTGGCCCGGGCGCTGGCCGCCTTGTCAGCAAGTGTCTGGCTGATGCTCGGGATGTCCATTTTCTCTACTCCGCTTTCCCTGATCTAGACCTGGACATCAACCCATCCGTCGCCGGTCGCAACCACGGCTGCGGCGGCGGGAGAGGTTGGTGCCTCGGCCCCTTCGTCATTGGCCAGACCGCTTCCGCCCGATCCGGAGCCGTTGCCGGAACCGAAATCACGAGCGAAAGCCTCGGAATCACCCCCCTGCAGACTGAAGGAAAGGTCGCCCGGGCCGGCTTTCAGACCAGCATCTTGCAAGGCCCGTTCCAACGCCTTCATGTCGCGCTGCAAAAGTTCCAGAGTGGCGGGCCGCTCGACCACGACCGAAGCTTGGACGTTGTTTTCCTCATCAATATTGAGCTTCAGGTGAATCCGGCCCAGTTCCGTGGGCGAGAGCTGAAGGGTGATGCTGCCACCGCCGTCGCGCAGCGAGCGCTGAATGCTGAGAGCAACCTGGTCATGAACCGGCAAATTCTGCAGGTGCTGACGCAGATTGGCGACAAAATCGCCACGCCGGGCCGCCGCCCCTTGCGCCAGATGGAGGTTCCAGCCGGGCAGACCGGTCGAGTTGCCAAGGCCGGTGTCGAATCCGACGGGAATGGTGCCGGTCGGTGCCATGGATCCGCCACTATTGCCCGCGATACCCGCAGCGCCAGCTTCCGCATTTGCGCTGGCGGCGTTCGCGTTCGCATTCGCATTTCCGCTATTGTTCGGGCTGGCGGCGGTCCCCGTGCCATTGGCTCCGGCGCGGCGATTGTTGCCAAGATTACGGCGAAAAGAACCGCCGCCTTCTTCAAGCTGCCGCTCGTTTTTCGCCTCGATGGCGGCGGCTTGCCCCTCGGCGCTCGAAGCGGCCTGATCGGCGGTGTCGTTCAAGGCCAAGCTCTCGGAGAAGGTGACAGGTGCCTTTTCCACCTCGTTCGGCGTACCGGCCGCGGCGGAAGATGCGTTGCCCGAAGCGCCGGGGGCGCTGGTCTCATTTTCAGGTGACTCGTCGGTCTTGGGCAGGGCGGGGCCTGCAGCCAGTGCCGGGGTCACGGATTCTATCTCTTCACCCGCCTCTGCTGCAGGGATAGCACCTCCAGTTGCGTCCGTTCCGGCTCCGGCCGCCGCGACTTCTGCCCCGGCATCAAACACGGTCGCCGGTGCCGATATCGTTTCCTCGACACTTGGCGTATTGGTCATGGTCAGCGCCAGATCAGCCTGCTCACCATCGCTACTATCTTCGGCCGTCTCGTCGCCGGCACTACCTTCTTCTCCCAAACTGAAGTCCTGCTCCGAGTCCGGCAACTCGACGTCCGTCGCCGGGTCGGGCGGTGTGGCGGCATCTACCGCGCTACCGGCTTCGCTGCTAAGCGCCTCGCCGCAGTTCTTGTGTCCACCTGCCTTGCCTGGGTGCTGGATATGGTCACTGTGCTCCTGCGCCCCGCGGCCCGGATTACTGGAATCATCGGTGACGCTCCAGCGCGAATGCGACTGGTCGTTGTCGACGCGGCGGTCCGCGTGATCATCGCCACGATCATGCAGATCGAGGCGCGTGGGCCCCAGGGGATAATCGTCAAAGCGCCGCCGCGGCGTATAGGTCTCAGCTGGTTTAATGACGGTCTGACCCGTCGTGAATGTATCGGTTTTCTGATTCATGGCGCCGAAGAGGAGATCGGCAAAGGCATTGCCGCCATTCGCCGATTTAGACGCATTGCTCTTGCTGGCGTTGAGAAATGCAAAATCAATCCGGTTGGTTTCCATTCACTTGTCCTCACGCCAGGAAATTCACGAGCGAAATCTGATTGGTCGTACCCATAACGGCGAAGATCGCCTGCAACTGGGTCTGGGCCACATCCAGCTTGGCCGCCACTTCGTTCTTGTCGACGGCTTCGATCTTGTCGGTGCCGTCGGAGTAGAGATTGATTGACGTTTGGTGCGACAGGGTGGTTGCTGAAATCACCGCGTCGTTGACAGTATTGT
Organism: Dongia sp.; assembly: GCF_041906375.1. Taxonomy (GTDB): domain Bacteria; phylum Pseudomonadota; class Alphaproteobacteria; order Dongiales; family Dongiaceae; genus Dongia. The sequence goes on from NZ_JAYRJJ010000001.1 coordinate 982,089, forward strand.
CGGCGTGCAGGGCGCGAATACCGGTCAGTGCATCATTGGTGAGCGACCGCGCCACCTCGATCTTTGCCTGGTAGTTGTCGAGGTCGTTCACTGCGGATTGGGCATAGCGCAGCGCCAACTGCAGCTTCTGGAAGGCCGCTTCGTTGGCCGAGAAGGTGCTGCGCAGAGTGAGTTGGTCGGCAATCGTGATCTTGCCACGTTCCCAAGCATTGGCGGAATCGAGGGGTTCCTGATGCTCGTTGTAGATCGGCGCGACCGGATTGGTGACGACTGTCGGCTGAAGGACCTTCGTTTCGGTCTCAAGCACGACGCCAGGTGTCGTCGAAGTGAGGGTGAAAGTGCCCGTGCCCGTAGCGCCGGCCGTCGCCGTGACCGGCATGGCCGGAACAGCCGCATTCACCAGGGCAACCAGGTTGATGGCGATGGCATCCATGTCCCGTTCACCGCCGGTCGTCGTATAGCGGACTGTGCGGCCGTTGACGGTCAATTCATAGGCATCACCCTTGCGGCCGACCGGACCGGACAGACTGACGGTATCAATCTGCGGCAAGGGACCCGCCGGAATATTGGCGACGGTCGTCGCCGTGGCTGGCGCTGTGGTCACCTGGCCCACATCCGTTGTGAGAACGGCCGTGTAGGTGAAGGGCGTGCCCGGTGTGTCGGATTGAAGGACAAGCTTGTCGCCCTTTACCGCTGCCGTAACCCCGAATGAAGTAGCGTTGATGAGGCCAGCAAACTTCTGGGCAACTGACTTGGCATCGTCGACTGCTGTCGTGGTGACGGAGAACGGGCCGGCGACGGGCGCGGTGAAATTGATCGTGTAGATATCGCCTGCGTCACCGAAGGGGCCGGGGAAGGTGACTTCATCTTCCTGTGCGACAGGAACGACGGTACGCTGGGTGGTTTTCACCACCGGCTCATTCTGAACGGCGCCATGCGATTCGAATGCGGTCGCCGAAACAAGCTGGATCTGGCCGTTGCCGGGTGCGGTCACCGTTACGGTGAAAGGCGGCTGATAGGCGTTGATCTTGTCGATCAACTGGTTGGCAATATCGTCAAGACTCTTTTCTTCGCCAGTCGTCTTATAGGAGATGGTCACCGGCAGCATATGCGTCGGCGGATCCATGATGGTGACGCTGTACGTCTCATTGATCGTGCCCACCGGCCCCGATAATTGAATGAGATCGACCTGAGACGCGCCGATTGGGATGTTCGGTTGCACCGTCGTAATCTTGGACGGTGTCGGGTCGGTGCCCGTGACGACGGCGCTGAAGGCCGTGCCAAGCGTCGTCGCTGTTATCGTCAGGCCATCGGCATCGACATCGCTTACCGTCACCACGCCCGTGAGCGGAACCGAGGCATTGATCGCCGTGCGCAACTGATCGGCCAGCTGCTGAGCCGTCAGGGGACCGTTAAAGGTGAAATTCTGGGCATTGATCGTGAAAGTCTCAGACTGCAATGCCCCCAGGTAATCGGTGGTGACGCGGACTTGCTGGACGGTCGTCCCGGCAGCCAATTGCTGCGTGGTCGATGATGTGATCGCGTTGGCGCTGCCGGAAGGGTCCGGCAGGCGGTGCAGATCCAAGACCGGCAGCCTGTCGTTGGCTGTCAATCCGCCGAAAAGGTAGCGATCGTTGACCTGTTCGTTAAGCAGCGCCTGCATTTGACTCAGTGCGCTGTCGATCTGGCCGACGATGGGCGAGACTTTGCCTTGCTGCAGCCGTGTCGATGTTGCCGTGTTATCGGTCCCGCCGGCAACATTGGTGATCGTGGCGTTGACTGTATAGGTGGCGCCCACTTCGATCGAGGTAATGGTGATTTCGCTGCCGACCGCCTTTGCGACAACGTGCATTCCCGGTTCGGCATTTACCTGATTGGCCAGATTGCCGGCAATTTCATCAAGACTGCCCTCGACGCCACTGGTGACATAGGAAAACAGCTTGCCGTCTACGGTCAGTTTGTAGATGTCGCCGACGTCCCCGGTATTGCCGTCAAGGACCACTTTGTCCTTCTGGGCCGTGGGCGGATCGCTGAGCGGGCTCAGGAACGCGCTGTACATGTTGCTCGCCAGCTTCTCCATGCTGTCGAACACCTTGTCATAGGCCTTCACGTCGGGCGTAAGCGCCTTGATCGCGTCAAGATATCCTTCGCGGCGCTGGATCTCGGCCCGCAGATCAAGAAGGCGCGTGCCTTGGGTGCCGTAGGCGACGAGGCTGACCGACTTTGTGCCCGTATTGAGCTGCTGGGTCAGCTGCGCAAGTGAGGATTGCAGGTTCTTGAACCCGGAGACATTGCCCAGATAGTTGGCATATGAGCTGTAGGCGTTAATGGTCATCGCGCTCTCCCTGCCACTACCTGCTTACCGCGGCCTGCAGCGTGTCGAACAATTGCTGTACGACCGTGAGCAAGCGTGCCGACGCTGCATATGCGTTCTGCAGCACCTGAAGATTGGCGATTTCCTCGTCAAGATTGACGCCGACATCGGCCTGATAGCGCTGCTCTGTTTGCTTAAGGCTTTCGGCGTTGAATTTCGCCTGGTCGGCAATCGACTTCGCATTCGAAATCGCCGTGCCGACAATGCCGACCATCATGCCTTTGTAAGAGACACCGCTGATGGTCAGTCCTGCAGACGCGAAAGTGCGGTCGGTATTGTTGAGAGCCGTAACGATATCCGCCGCGGAATTCTTCTTGAGTTGCTGCGTGCCATCAAGCAAGGCCTGATTGACCTGGAAGGTGAAGCGGTCGGTGCCGGTGAAAAAGCCGCTCCTCAGTTCCGGCAAATCACCATTGGCCAAGGTTTTGACCTCGAATGGCGTATCGTTGCTCGCACCGACCAACTGTATCTGTCCGGCGCCGGCGATGGCGGTGACGCCCAAGGTCGTATCGCCATTGATCAGGCCGGCGAGTTTTGCTGCGATCGCGTCCAGTGTCGCATCAGTCGCCTGAGCGGTATAGCTGAACACGCGACCGTTGATCTCCACATCGAAGACGTCTCCGGCCCTGAGATCGCCGTTCAGGCTGACGGTCGAATATTGTGGCGAGGCCGGCTGGGCTTTGACCGTCGTCTGGAACGACGCTTCGATGCGAAGAGACTGGCCGGCGGCATCATAGGCCGAACTGAAGGTCGAGCCCGTGGTCGAAGTCATTGCCTTCACGACAGCATCGAGCTGCGAGCGTAGCTTCCGGATGACCTCTGTCGATGGATCGGTGCTAACCGGCAAGGCCTTGGCACTATTGTCCAGGCGGAAGTCCATGAGCGCCCGGATCTTGCCGTCGCGGAACAGGCTGTCAACCGGCGTGGTCGGATCTTCCGCCCGGAACAGGTTGCTGCCGTCATAGACGAATTTCGAGGGTGGGCCGTCGACCAGACTGAGGCCGGCCGGGGTAAAGAGCGAGATCGTTCCATTGTCCCGCTCGACCGTGCGCACATCGGCATATTGCGCGATTTCACGTACCAATGCGTCGCGCTGATCGATCAGTTCGGTTCGCTCGGCGCCCGTCTCGCTGGCCGAACTCAGCCGTACATTCAACTCGAATACCTGTTCGAGCAGGCCGTTGAGCTTGTCGACGGATTGCCCGATCTCGCCCTTCGCTTCGGAATCGATGGTATCTATGCCGGCGGCGATACGGTTAACTTCTTCTGTCAGCTGTTGGCCATAGCGAATGACGGCAGTTTGGGCCGCCTTCGATTCAGGTGTGGCCTGCAGTGTCTGCCATGCCGCGGTAAACTGGGATAAGAGGTTCGGCAGAGCGGCCTGGTCGGTGCTGGTGCCCAGCAAATGTTGGATGCGCGACATGAACTCATCTTGCGCGCCGCTCGTTCCATTGCGGGCAATCAGCGATTCCATCTGCTTGCGCAGGCTTTCGCTGACCGCGGACGAGTAGGAGGCAATGCCGACGCTGCCGATCTGCGTGTCACCCAACACGATTGATTCGCGGTTGAGTGTCTTGCGCGTATAGTTCGGGTCGTTGACATGGGCAATATTGGCCGACAACACCTGGATGTTGGCCTGGTTGACCCGGAGGCTGGCAACTGCGGCGTTAAGGGCGCCTGTCAGTGACATGACTGCCTATCCCAATCTGCTAATCAGCTTAACGCTTGATGTTGATGATATCCTGCAGCATCTCGTCAGCTGTGGTGATGACCCGGGTGTTCGCCGAATAGGACCGCTGTGTGACGATCATTTTGGAGAATTCTTCGGCGATATCGACGTTCGATCCTTCAACAGCCGATCCGCGCAAAGTGCCGGACCCGTTCTCACCGGCGCCGGCAAGGCGAGCTGAGCCGCTGTCGAACGTCTCGGTGAAGGCCTGACCGCCTTCACGCTTCAAGCTATTGGCGTCGTAAAACTGAGCGATCGGTACCTTGAAGAAGACGCGGCTGTTGCCATTGTCGTAATTGAGTTCCACGTCGCCATTGTCGCGAATGGTGAGATCCTTGAAGACACCTTGTGCCATGCCGTCCTGAGTGAAGCGGCGTACGTCGATGGTCTGACCGGAGAATTGAGTGACACCTTCGGTCGTCTGGAACTTGCCGAGATTGAGTTCGATTGTCTGCGGGCCGACCCCATAATCGACCTGGAAGGTGATGATCGCGTCGTCTCCAGCGCTCTGCGCCGTTGGTGTCGTGGCATTGCCGCCCAGATTGTAGGCGTTGCTGATGCCAACCAGCTTTCCGGCAGTCGCCGCGGAGGTGCCGAACTGCACGTCGATGAAGGAGTTTGTCGATCCGTTGGACGCGCTGACGGTTGCGGCGAAGGGCGTGCCAGCATTGATTGCCGTCAATTGAACGGTGGCGCCAAGTGCCGTTGCTGTGACGCCCAAAGACGAGTTTGCGTTGATCTGCGCGGCGAGGCCGATGGCGACGTCGTTCAGGCTGGTTTCGGTGCCGTTGGCAACATATGAAACTGTCTGCGCGCCGACATTGACGGTCCAGGTGTCGCCGATCTCGCCGGGCCCAACCGTTCCGCTCAGCGTCACGGTTTCGACCTGGGCAACCGGTAGGCCGTTCGCGGTTGTATTTACCGATGTGGCGCCGGTAGCCGTCGTGAAAGTGACATTGCCGGCCAGGATGGTATCGCCAATAGCGGTTGTGAACGTGCCTTGGGCCGCATCAGCGTCGACGGTGAAGGTGTTACCGGCCAGGGGGTTGGCCGTGACCTGGCCATTTACCGTGACATTGCTGTTGATCATGGCGATGACGCCATCGCGGGCCTGCGTTGCCGACAGGTTGGCGCCGGCCGTGAAGGTCATCAGCGTGCCGTTGATGGTGACATCGATCTGCTCACCGGCGAGCATGCCAGCGACGGGGATTGTGAAGGTGTCCGTCTGTCCGGAGCCGGTCCCGCCAAGCGTCATCGAGAAGGGGGTGCCGCCCGTATCGGCGGAGACGTCGAACGTCGTGGCGGTGAGATTGCCGGCGGTCACCTGAGCGGACAAGCCGGGATTGCCGTTGATGGCGGCGACCATAGCGGCGCCAACCTGGGACGCCGTGTAGCCACCGACGGGGGCCGTGACGGTGACGGAATTGGAGCCGATGGTAAAGGTCAGCGTCTGGCCGAAGCCCAGCCCATCCGAGGGCAGCGTAACGGTATCGACCTGGGAGACCGCCGGGACGTTGGCCGTTGTCGGGGCCAGGGCCATGGCTTGATCGTTGACGCCGACCAGGGTCCCTGACACGGGATCGAGCGTGCTGTCGGCAGCGACGATATCGAGCTTCCACAGATTGTCGGCGCGTTTGGCCCACACGAGCGACACAGTGTGAGGATTGCCGAGGGCATCATAGATCTTGATGTTGGTCGGGGCCAAGGCCGGCGTCGGATTCACGACCGAGGAGGAGGGCAGATTGCCGACGAACTCGAGCTCGGTCGTGGCTGTCGGTTCGTCGATCGTCTGGGTTATCTGAATCGGCGACAGGGTCGACGTATCGGCAACACCAGTAACTTCGTCCACGGCCCAGCCGTTGAGGTAATAGCCGCCGTTATTCACCAGGTAGCCGTCGCGGTTCACCTCGAAATCGCCGGCGCGCGTATAATAGGCGAGGTCATTGAACAAAGTCTGGTTTGCCGTCTGCGATTCCGCGCGGCTGACGACGAAGAAGCCCTGGCCACTGATGGCCATGTTGGTGATGCTCTGCGTCTGATTGACGTTGCCCTGCAGCGAATTGGCGAAGGAGGGCGAAGCGACGACGCCACCCGGCTGGTGCAGGTTGGCGTTTGAGACGGTGATCAAGGTTTCGAACCGGGTGTCCACCTTCTTGTAACCAGTGGTCTGGGAGTTGGCGATGTTGTCCGATATATGCCCGAGGGATTTCGACTGGGCGTTTACACCGCTGACTGCCGTAAACATTGCCCCAAGGATGCTCATTGAAAACCTCGTCCGTTCGGAATTGACAGTTCAAGGCGTTCCTAAGCAAGTCCCGGGCCAAGGCGTAAATGGTTTAAAATACATTTATTATCAAATACTTATAGCTTCACAGGGGCTGCCTAGGCAGAAAATCATCGGTATCATTCGCCGCAGGGTGGAAGCATCTGCCGGGCCGCCGCGGAGTTGGTTGATGGGCGCGGCGCCAACGAAAAAGTGGCATATTTACGACCAGGTCAATGAAACGGCGAGCGGTGGAGATCGGATTGAGCAGGCGTATTTTAGTGACCGGCGGGGCCGGTTTTATCGGCTCGGCGCTTTGTCTGCATCTGGTGCTTCGAGGCCGCCATCGGGTCCTCAATCTCGACAAACTGACTTATGCCGCCAACCCCGCCTCACTTGCGGAGTTGGAGGGGCGGGCGGGCTATCGGCTAGCGATAGCAGATATCTGCGATCAGGAGGGCGTTGCGCGCCTCATTTCTGAGTTTCGTCCGGAAATCATCTTTCATCTTGCCGCAGAATCCCACGTCGACCGATCAATCGATGGCCCGGAAGCTTTCATGCAGACCAACATTGTTGGGACGCAGCGGCTGCTTTCGGCAACCCTCGCCTACTGGCGTGGTTTGCCAGCGGCCGAAGCGTCAGGTTTTCGTTTCGTCCATGTTTCCACGGACGAGGTCTATGGCAGCCTGGGGCCATCCGGCCTGTTTACTGAGGAATCGCCCTACCGTCCCAATTCGCCCTATTCCGCAAGCAAAGCGGCATCTGACCATCTGGCCCATGCTTGGCATGCAACTTATGGCCTGCCGGTCATCATCAGCAATTGTTCAAACAATTACGGGCCGCGACAGTTTCCAGAGAAGCTGATCCCGCATGTCATCATTCGCGCCATCGATGGCGATACTTTGCCGGTCTATGGCCAAGGGCTCAATATACGCGACTGGCTCTTCGTCGAGGATCACGTGGCGGCGCTGGTGGCCGTGGCCGAACGCGGGCAGGTCGGGGAGAAGTACAACGTTGGCGGCCATGGCGAGCGACGGAATTTCGATGTCGTGCAAGGCATTTGCCGCCACCTCGACCATCGGCGTCCTTTGGCCCGGGGCAGCTATGCGGACCGGATCGTCTTTGTGAAGGACCGGCCGGGGCATGATTTGCGCTACGCGATCGACCCAAGCAAGTCGGAGCGGGAGCTCGGTTGGAGGCCATCGGTCGACTTTGAGGCTGGCCTGGCACAGACCATTGACTGGTATCTCGAGCACGAAACCTGGTGGCGGACCATTCTCGCCCACGGGTATCAGCCGGCTCGGATCGGCCAACTGGCTGATATTTCGACGCGATAATCTATGCCGGATGGGCCGTTCTTCTCTATTTTTGGCACATTAATTGCTTTCTAGCTGTTGAGCGATTAACGAATAGAACTATTATGACTGTCAAAAGTGCGGAACAGTTTGATTTTTCGGGGGGGAGATGGCCGCAAATACGAGTGGGGCCTTGGAAATTGATCCGACCGCCCATGTCAGCCAGGATGCGCGCATCATACCGTCCGTGCGCGGCAGCCGCATTGTCATCGGTCCACGGACCCAGATCTATGAATTTGTGGTCATCAAGGCGGTCGGCGGCGCGGGGGATATCGTCATTGGCGAGGAATGCTATATCAACCCGCATACGACCCTCTATTCCGGCAACGGCATTCGCATGGGGCGCCTCGTCTTGGTCGGGCCCGGCTGCATGATCGTCCCGGCCAACCACGCAATATCACGGCTCGACACACCGATACGCCAGCAGGGCTTCATGCCATCACGGGGCGGCGTCATTATCGAAGACGATGTGTGGCTGGGAGCCAACACGACGGTCCTGGATGGGACCTATATCGAATCTGGCGCGGTGATCGCTGCCGGCAGCGTGGTCTCCGGACGCATTACCGGGCGCGCGGTCTGGGGTGGAAATCCCTGTCAAATGATACGGCCACGTACGGAAAATTGACGGTCCATTCAATCAACACGCCGGGGGGGCGACGCGGGACATCGATGAAATTCAATATCGCCTATTTTGGACCGGAAGTCCTGTTCCACCTGCGCCGCGATTTCTTGCTGGCAATGAAATTTGGCTTGGAAAGCCTCGGTCACGATGTCGTCCTCTCCGGCCTCTCGCTGGAAGGGGATCGCTTCAATCTGATCGTCGGCGCCTATTTCTTGCCGCCGGCGGAATTGAAGAAGCTTGCCGCCATGAAGGTGCAGCTTGCCCATGTCAATACGGAAGTCATTGCGCAGGACATGCTGAACTTCAACCCGCAGAAAACTGATTTCCTGGGCGCCTATCTACCGGCAATGCAGTCGGGCAAATTTGTCTGGGATGTCATCATGGACAACATTCCAGAGCATCAAAGGTACGGCAACAATGCGCATTTCTTGCGCTGGGGTTGGCACCCACGGCTTGAAGACATTGAGCATCGCCAGGAAAAAGATCTCGATTTCTATTTCTTCGGGATGATGAGCCAGCGTCGCCGGGGAATGCTCCAGGCGATCCAGGCAAAAGGCTTTCGTGGCACGGCGGATGGTTCTTGTCCCTATTTCTTGCGCAACGATCGCATTGCCCGCGCCAAGGTGCAGCTCAACATCATCCAGGAAGACAAGTACACGCATGTGAACTCGTTTCGGATCTGCTATTTGGCCAACAACCGGTGTGCGATCCTGTCTGAGCGCGAAACGGATCCGGCAAACTATCTGTCCCTGGCTCGCATCGCCGACAAGGAGCATTTCGCCGACGCTGTTGCCGACCTGGTTACTGGAGACAAATGGCGCGCGCTGGGCGAGCAGGCGTATGCCGACTTCCGGAAAGTCACGATGCAGACTTGCCTGGAGGAACTGTTGGATCAATCGCTTGCCGGCGCGACGGTCTGAGCGGATGGGTGGCGAAAGACCCGGCGAACTGTTTGAATGATGGCGCCGTGTGACAATAGCATGAGGGAAGCATGAGCTTACACGATATGGAGGCGGTGATCCTCTGCGGCGGCCAGGGCACACGGTTGCGCGAGGAGACGGAGTTCAAGCCGAAGCCGATGGTCGAAATCGGTGGTCGCCCCATCCTGTGGCACATCATGAAGCGCTACTCGAAATTTGGCGTGCGCCGCTTCATTCTCTGCCTCGGCTACAAAGGCGAGGTGATCAGGGACTACTTTCTTCAATATCGCTATCGGAACGCCGATGTTGTCGTCAGTCTGAAATGGAACGACGTCCAGGTTCTTGGTGAAGAGAAGAATGAAGATTGGGAGATCGTCCTCACCGACACCGGCGCCGAAACGATGACGGGTGGCCGCATCAAGCAGGCGATCCGCCATGTCAAAGGCGACAGGTTCTTTGCCACCTACGGCGATGGCGTCGCAGACGTCAATATTGAGGAACTTACGCGCACGCATGAGGCCGCCGGGCGCCTGGCGACCGTAACGGCGGTTCACCCCTCGTCGCGTTACGGTGAGATCGATATCGATCGCGACGCGGTGCAGTCTTTCTTTGAAAAGCCTCAGACCGCCGGCGGATGGATCAATGGCGGGTACTTCGTTTTCCAGAAATCCGCTTTTGACGATGTTAGCATGGATCCCGCATTGGTTCTGGAAACAGATGTCCTGCCGCAGCTGGCGCAGCGGCAGCAGTTGACCGCCTACAACCACAACGGATTCTGGCAATGCATGGACACCTACCGCGAAATGCTGCTGCTGAACGGCATCTACGCCAAAGGCAATGCGCCATGGCTTTGAACTGACGATGCTCAATCCACTACCGAAAGCCGATTTCTGGCAGGGCCGTCGCGTATTGGTGACCGGGCATAGCGGCTTTGTCGGCGGCTGGGCAAGCTTCTGGCTGCATAGACTTGGGGCGCGCGTCTCGGGCTATGCATTGCCGCCGATCACCGACCCGAATTTCCATTCGGTCATCCGCATCCCCGAACTGGCGGACGAGACAATCGCAGATATCCGCGATTTGGCTGCGTTGCGCGCTTGCGTCGCCCGTGTCAGGCCGCAAATCGTGTTTCATTTGGCAGCACAGCCGATCGTTCGGCAGGCTTATCGCGATCCGGTGGAAACATTCGGCACGAATGTGATGGGCACGGTTAACCTGCTCGACACCCTGCGTGGGAGCGAAGGGTTGGAGGCAATCATCGTTTTCACGACCGACAAGGTCTACCGCAATTTGGATTGGCCCTGGCCTTATCGCGAGAGCGATGCGCTCGGCGGCGACGAACCCTACAGCGCCAGCAAGAGCAGTGCCGAGCTGGTCTGCGAGGCTTTTCGGAATAGCTACTTCAAGCGGGCCGTCAAGCCCGTGCCGGTGTTGGCGGTGCGCGCAGGAAATATCATCGGCGGCGGCGACTGGTCAGCGGACCGTTTGCTGCCGGATGCGGTGCGCGCTTTTGCTGCAGGCGGCCCCCTCATCTTGCGTAACCCGGATGCCGTTCGGCCGTGGCAGCATGTGCTCGAGCCAGTACGCGGCATGTTGGCGCTGGCGGAGGCCGCTGTTTCTCCGGGTCTCGACGATACGGAGGGCTGGAACATGGGGCCGGCTGAAACGCAAGGAGTGAGCGTTGGCGCCCTCGCCGATATAGCCACCGGGGTCTGGGGCAAGGGCGCGCTATGGCGTCGGGAAGGTGATGCTGCCATTCCCGAGGCGAATCTGTTGACGCTCGACAGCCATCGCATCGCGCAAGCGATCGGGTGGCGGACGATTTGGCCGGCGACGACGGCTGTCGAACGTAGCATCGCCTGGTACCGTGATCAGCTGCGCGGCGCCGGGATGCGCAATGCGACGGCGGCACAGATCGACGCATATGCGGACGACGTCCGAGGTGGCAATTCATGAGAATTCAACCGCTCAAGATAGCCGGCAGCGCTCGCATCGATTTGGCGCCTTACGGCGATGCGCGCGGCTATTTCATGCGCACTTATGACAAGGCAAGTTTCGCAGCTGCCGGTTTGCCGACCGACTGGGTGCAAGCCAACGAATCCCTGTCTGTAGCCAAAGGAACCTTGCGCGGACTGCACTACCAGCGGCCACCTCATACCGAGACGAAGCTGGTGCGCGCAGTATCTGGTGCCGTGATCGACGTCTTCGTCGACCTGCGAGCCGGTTCGCCAACTTTCGGGCAATGGGACAGCGTCGAACTCAGTGCCGGTGCCAAGAACATGGTTGTTGTTCCGCGCGGATGTGCGCATGGCTTCTGTTCGCTGACGGAAAATAGCCTGGTCAGCTATCTGGTGGACAATGCCTATAATGGCGCAGCCGAGGGGGGCGTACGCTGGGATGACCCCGACCTGTCCATTGCATGGCCGATCACCGGAGCACCGATCATTTCCGACAAAGATGCGGCCTGGCCGCTGCTGCGGGATGTGGCCCCGATCGAACTCGGGACGTGGCGATGAAAGCTGCTGTGCTTGGACCAAGCGGCCTCATCGGCAGCGCCGTGATGACGGAAATGAGGGCGCGCGGCCATGACGCGATCGGTATCGGCCACGGCAATGCCGATCGTCAAGTCGACCTCGGGGATCCAGGGGCTATCGCGCCGGACTGGTTCGCCGGCTGCAATGCCCTCATACATTGCGCAGGTGTTACTGATGAGGAAGTGAAGGTCGACCTTGGCCACGCTGCAATCCGCGCTGTCGCCGCTACCGAGGCTCTTATAAAGGCCGCACGGCAAGCCGGTGTCACGCGTTTCGTCTATGTCTCAAGTGCGCATGTTTATGGTCATTTGGTCGGCGATATCGACGAGGCAAGACCGGCTGATCCCTTGAGCGACTATGCGCTGCTGCATTTTGCCACCGAGCAGGTATTGCGCCGCAATCTCGGCGTCGCGGGCGATAGTGCATTGGTGTTGCGCCCTTGTGCGGTCTTCGGGCCGCTGCCGGATCCTGGCCGCTTCCGACGCTGGTCGCTGGTGCCCTATTCGTTCCCGCGCGATGCCGTGACGCAGGGCGAGATTCGGCTGGCGAGCGCCGGCAGCCAGATGCGGAACTTCATTTCCAGTCAGGCAATCGCCGACGCCATTCTCGATTGGCTGGAAGGGCCCGCCGAAGGATTGAGCCTGAGGAATGCGCTCGGTGTCGATGATCTCAGCATTCTGGCGTTGGCGGAACGCTGTGCTGCGATTTGTGAACGCTTGACCGGGCGGCCCTGTCAGGTGGTTCGGCCGCCGGCGGAGTCGAAATCACCTGAATCCCAAGCGCCCTTGCGCTATCTTTCTCGCGTCGAGCGGCCGCGTGCTGGTCCGACGCTGGATCAGCATCTTGAGAGCATTATGAACGCCTATCGCGATAGGGGAGCAAATCGATGAGCAGCGTCGCATCTTCGAAAGGGGCGTTCCCGCCCTTGGCGTTGGACAAGGAAATAGCCCAGCTTTACGTGCAATATCTGGTGCAGACGCAGCGCGCCGATGATCCCGAGGCACGCCGGGCCTTCTGTGAACAGCAGGGCTTCCACCAGAAGCTGCTGCATAACAATCCGCACATCGGCGCCATCGAGAAGCTGTATCAGGATCAGTCGAGCATGGAGCGGTTGGGCGACATGACGCTCCGCGACTACATGATGTATCACTACTATTACATCCATCAGGGCTATCGCTACGGCGCACCGAAGCATCAGCAGCGCTGGCTCGGTCACGATCTCATCAAGACGCCTCAGGATTGCTGGATCTATCAGGAGATCATCTACGACACCAAACCGGATGTGATTATCGAACTCGGTATCATGTTTGGTGGCGCGACACATTTCTTCGCCAGCATGCTTGATCTCGTCGGCCATGGCGAGGTGCTCGGCATCGATATTTCGCTGGCCAAGGCGAAGCCGCCCGAGAACAAGCGCATCACCTATATCGAGGGGTCGAGTACCTCGGAATCGGTACTGGAGCAGGTGCGCAAGAAAGCGGCCGGCAAGCGTGTGTTGGTGATCGCCGATTCCGATCACGAAAAGAACCATGTTCTTGGCGAGATACGGGCCTATGCACCTTTCGTTCATGTCGGCGGCTATTTCATCGTCGAAGATTCACTCAACGATGTGATGGGCTATCATCCGGTGCCCAATGAAGGACCGAAAGCAGCGGCGGAAGCCTTCATGAAGGAAAACGACGATTTCGTCTATGACCGGCGCTGGGGTGAGCGATACATCATGTCGCTCAATCCCAACGGCGTGCTGTTGAGGGTGAAGTGACATGAGACACGTAATCTCGGCGCCACCAACCATCGATGTTGTCGCCAAGGCGGAAGCTCTGGCGAAGCAGGGTGGAGCGAAGCTGCTGCGGGATCCCAGCCGTGCAGCCTGCGAGCGCTATGGCTATCAGACGCTCTATGAAATGCCGCTGGCCTTGCAGAAGGAGACGCGGCTGCGGTTGATTGTCGACCACATCGCAGATCTCAAGGCGAACCCGAATATCGTTTGCGATCACAGTGTTTTTGCGTGGTTGGCGGATTGGATGCGCTGGTGCTGGGCCAAGACGCCGACGGAGGAATGGGAAGCCGTGATGTCCGTCGCCGTCGAGGCAGTGGCTCTCTATGACCGGATTGAGCATGTGGCTGCCGGTCCGGCGCAATCCTACAATGGTTATGACTGGCTTGATCAGCGCAACGGCACGCAGATCGAACGACTGATGCGACATCTTTACGTCGATTTGAATTGCCTGCAGAAAGTGACCGGTTTGTCCGGTGGGCCAAAATGAGCGATCAGCAGATTCTGCAGTTGCCGCTAAAGGTCGAGGTGAAGTTTCCCTTGGCCGATGGGCGTACGCTGGTGCAAGGCCCATTGACCTACAACAGCGATGGTCTGGCAACGCGCCACAATTGCGATTTCATCAAGGACCCGGCTTTCGCCGCAGCGTATCGCGTGGGTGCCAGCGGCGGCAGGGCCGACCTGCACATCGAATGGCGTGTACATGTAGCGCTATGGGTGGCCGGGCAGGCGGCGCAACTCGAAGGTGACTTTGTCGAATGCGGTGTCAATACCGGCATTCTGTCCGGCGCCATCATGAGTGCGCTCGATTTCAGCAAGTGGCCGGACCGGAAGTTCTATCTGCTCGATACCTTCGCCGGCATTCCGGAGGAGCAGATCACCGCGGCTGAGCGGACGGCCGGCGTATCGGGGATGAATCGGAAGTATCAGGACAGCGATCTCTACGCAGCGGTCCAGCAGAAGTTTGCGCCATGGCCGAGTGCCGTGGTGGTGCGTGGCCGCGTACCGGACACGCTTTCGGCCATCAAATCGACCCGTGTGAGCTATGCCTCTATCGACATGAATGTCGTCGAGCCTGAAATTGCTGCCGGCGAATTTCTTTGGCCGCTTCTTGTGCCGGGTGGGTTCGTGCTGCTCGACGATTACGGTTGGGCAGCCCATGTGAATCAGAAGCATGCCTGGGACGAATTTGCCCGCCGGCATGGCATCTCGATTCTCGCCCTGCCGACCGGGCAGGGACTGTGGATGAAGCCGAGGTAAGAGAAGAGCTAGAGCTGCGAAGCCAGGAACTTTATGATGGCGCCGACGGCTTTCGGCTGCAGCTTCAGCACGCTGTGCCCTGCCTTGGGTACTTCAATGAATGAAAAGTCACCGTCGACTTTGCCGATCTCCGCCTGGTCGCCCGCTTGGAAGTACGCGCCGGTGATTGGCGGCTTGTTCGATTTGATCTTTCCTGTGATCATCATCGTCGGCACGGGGCAGCGGCGGAGATATTCATAGTAGGTGCGAACTTCTGCCTTTCCCGACTGGATGTCCAATCCAAAGAAATCTCGGCAGATACCCGCGATCATCGGGCGCGATTCTGGATGAAGATGGTAATAGCCCATCAATTGCGTCCACGAGTTCGCCACACGCTGCGTCTCCAGTGGCGTATCAATCAAAATCACGCGGCGAATGCCCTGTTCCAAGCGCGCCACGAGCAAGGCCGTCAGCCCCGAGAAGGACTCGCCGAGGAGGAAGAAGGGGCGGTCATCCCTATATGCCAGATAGGCGGCACGGATCGGCCGAGCTAGCGCTTCCGGAGTGTAACCCAGGTCTGAATGGGGCGCTTTGCCATGGCCTGGTAGATCAACCGTTATGACCTCAACGTCGGGCAGGAGTTCCGCCAAGATTGCAAGGTCATTGGCACAGCGGAACACGCCGTGCATTGCCATCAGTTGAATCCTGGCGGATGGATTTGCGTGCCGGTAGACGACGATGCCCTCGAATGAGGTATCGCCTTCGACTGGCACACAATCTCCGGTGCCGGTTTGAGGAATGCAGTCCAATCAGGCCTTGGCCGCTTGCGCATGCAGCTTGGCCACCTTGCGGCCATCTGCGGTGGTGGCGGCATGGACGGAACGCGCCATCAGATCCTGCCAGCCGAGAGTCTGGTTCGCGGCCTTATGTTCGGCCATCCAATGCTCGGTGTATTCGCTGCCCGCAGTTTCCTCAAAGACCGGCATGCCCTGGGTGTAGTGAACCAGCTTGGCATCGGCCCGCGGCGGATCATATCCGACCAGATGGTTCCATTCGCCCGGCAAATTGCCGACCAGATCATCAGGCAGCCAATCCATCCCGTGCGGCGCGCGGCATTGCTGCGGGTCCTCGACATATTCAGGCGTCAGGATGCGATTGGCGGTATGGGCACAATTGAACATGATCATCGATGCCCATTCGAACTTCTTGACGTTCTTCGAAACCATCACGGCATAGCGATTGTCGCGCATGGCGAACAATTCGGCTATGTCTGCAAGGCAGAGATAGTCGGTATCGAGGAAAATCGCCCAGCCTTGATAGCCATTGAGCCACGGCACCAGGAAGCGGCTGAAGGTAAAGGGCGTCAGGCCTTGGCGCGTGATAGGCAGTGTTGGCAGCACCAGCGGCGCGATGGTAATCGGCTTTGACGTCCGTCGCAGGAGGCTGAACTGCAGCACGTTATACGACACGGCCTGGCGATGGTCATAGCCGATATAGATCTGGATTGGCTGTGCGAAAGTCTGGCCGGACATGATAGCTCCGTAGCGGCGAATGTACCTGGTCTAGAAGAGAGAATCGTAAAGGACGCCGCTCAGTTTGCTGGTTGCGGACGTGCCGATCGGTGACAGATTCGATATGAACGAATACCCACTGCTCAGGCCCTCGATGAGGGCCGTCGTCCCAGCGCCAAGGCCGGTGAAGCCGAAGGCGTCGGCGCTCGAATTCTTGCCCTGTTCGACCGTATCGAAATCGCGCTTGTAGCCGCCCTGGGTGAATTGAAGCGCGTATTGCATGCTCTTTTGCGCGCTGGGGTCGACGCCGTCGATCCGGGACACGCGGATGGCATAGTCGCCCTGCTGCAGTTCCAAGGCGCCTTGGGTGAGAAGGAGGTAGTTCTTGCGCGCGTCACCGGCATCCACGTCATTGTCGGCAATGAGTTTGCCGGTGTTCTTGGCAAAAATCTGGATTCGCAGCGAGTCCTTGTCCTTGGATTCACCGACCAGCGAGCCAATCGTCGTCAAGCCGGTTGTGGCAACCCGCATCCGGTAGACATCCACCTTGTCGCCGGCGGAGAGTGAGCTGAAGAGACTAAGGCGGGTATCGTTTTCGCGCAGCACGCCGATATCGCGCGCCGTCATATTGTTATCGATCTGGACGTCGTAACTCGTCTTCTCGAATTCCTCCACCTCGCCGATCGCGCCGGAGGGCTTCATGTTCTTGGCAATCTCGGCAATCTGGGCCGAAATATCGGCAAGTTCGTCCACGGCGGCGCCGGCCGATGACGTCGCGCTATTGCCCGTTGTATTGTAGAGAGCGGAAGTTGCCGCCGATACGGAACTAAGTGCGCTAACGTTTGCCATTGCTTCCTTCCCTCAGCGCCCGTCAGGCGGTGAAATTCATGACCGGCGTCGCATGCGTGCCGGTGGCCGGCGCAGGAACCGGTTGCTGCGGCTGTGCGGTGGTGCCGGGGAGGTCGGGCGCGTCCATCGACAATCCTTCGGCAATCGCCCGGTTTATGTCCAGAATCGGCTGGATCTTGCTGGCGTCGAGATCGCCCAGGCGCTGCATCAGGTGGCGGTCCATCATGATCGAAAGGGCGAGCACATTGTCGCGAATGGCCTTCGGCAAAGCGGAGGTGGGATCGATCAGGGCACCCTGAAAGATCGACCACAGGCGCTGGTTCAGGATCAGCGCCGCACGCAGGCTTTCGCCCTTGTCGTCCGCCTTGGCCGCTAGAATCAAACGCCGCGAGGCTTCTGCGAGCGCCCATGCTTCCGTACTGCGCGGATCCATAGCGCGTGGCTGACTGCTGTAACCGACCGCTTGCTTCATTCATTCCTCCGTACCGCGGCTCTCGCCGGGGCGTCCGCCATTTCAGGCTCAGAATAGCACTAGAACAGCTTGGCCGTCGTCTTCAGCGCACGGTAGTAGTCACCAGAATGCACGAGACGTGCCACTTCCGTTAACTGATCCAGGGCGTCTGTTCTATGCCGCATCGTATCCGCCAGGATGGCTTCAAATTTCACAAGGTTTTCAACGGCGTTGTCGGGAAACAGGTAGACCAGCTGAATAATCAGATAGAGTTTCTTCTCAATCGTATCGGCTTTTTCATCCTTCATTACCTCGCGGCCGCGAAGGAAGTTCGCCTTATTGAAGAGGTAGAAACTCCCCGGTTCCTCGCCCCGGCCGATGACCGCACCGTTGACGATGACCTTTTCGCCAGGTCGTAACGTGAATTTAAGTGGCAAGTCAGCCCCCTTGGTACCTTGGCTGCCCGCCGGCCGTTACAGAAATTTCCCTACCGACGCTTGATAGTTACGTGAGGAGGGCGGGCGACGGCATTTCTGCCGCCGCCCAATCCTACTCAACCACCTACGATTAGAACAATCGCAGAATGGCCTGCTGCGCCTGATTGGCGAGGCTGAGCGAGATGGTTCCCAACTGCTGCTTCGTCTGCAGCGTGAGGATGTTCGCACCTTCCTCGTTCTGGTCCGCCTGGACCAGCTTGTTGGCGCCTTCGACCAGCACGTCCGAGAATTCCTTGGTATAGCTTTCTCGGGTCTGGATGACGTTCAAGTTGGTGCTCAGGTTGGACGATGCCGCCCGGAGCGTCAGCTTAGCCGTATCCAGCTGCTTGATTGCGTTGTCGATATCCGCTCGGTCATTCCACCCGTTCTGGGCAAAGTCGAGCTTCAGGCCCTGACCGTCCGTACGGACGTTCTGGGAGACAACGGTCACATTGCTGGTGTTGGTCTCGTTCAACTGCACGGCCATGTTGTTGGCATCCGTGCCGTCGACCAGCTGCTTGGTTTCGAGCGTCGCGGACTGGCCGGTGTTGGCCGCCCGGACGTCGAACTTCGCTTCACGGCTGCCCGTGAATTCGCCGCGCACCTGGAAGGAGAACGTGGCCGAGACATTGGAGCCCGCCGAAGCCGCATTCGACAATGCCGTACCGGCGGCACTGACGTTGAGGCTAAGGACGGCGCCGTCATTGACACCGCCGGTGATGGCGATGGCGATGTCGGTCGTCGAGCCGAGATCGATACGAGACGAGAACGCGCCGCCCGTACCGTCAGAAACGGTCAGGGTGGCGCTGTCGGCCGGGCCAGTCACCGTGAAGGTCAGGTTGGAGACACGGTTTTCCGAGAAGCCGGACTGGGCCGTCGCACTGAAGTTAGCGGCAACGAGCACGGAGCTCGCCGCAACCGCTTTGGTGCTGTTGATCTCGACCGTACCAGCCGAGGCCGCCGTCGCAATGTACTTGAGGTCGTTGACGTTGACATCCAAGGTGACCGTGGTGTCAAGCGAGGCCGAGTTGAAGGTCACCGTCGTACCGGTGACGGCCTGAGTGTCGACGCCGGTGGAGTTGGTGCCCTGCAGTGTCGCACTGTAGGTATTGAAGTTCCCAGTCTGATAGTTGTAGCTGCTACCCTGGGCGGTCAGCGTAAAGGTCTCATCCTGGGGAATGGCGCCCGATGTCGTCGGTGTACCCGTAATCGCACCAGCGCCCGTACCATAGGACGCACTGGCCGCCTGCGAGTATTTCGACGCCTGCAGGATCTGACGTTCGTCGACAGTGATGCGCGCCGTGCCGGAATCGAAGGCAAAGGCGTTTTCACCATCGGCGACCTTGGCTTGACCCAGAAGGTTGAGGCCATCGCGCGTGATGGTTTCGCCGTTCTGGTTGGTTGCCAGGATCTGCAGGTTGACGTTCTTTTCGATGATTGAAGTACCGACACCGGCGGTATCCGGCACGTCTTCAATGGCATCGAAATCGACGTCGAACGACACGTTCGTGCCGCTCTTGAACTCGTAGGAGAAGCGCAGAACTTCGCCATCGGCCTTAGCCGCGTCCCACTGAGCAGTGGTGAACGTCTGGGTGATGGTTTCCGAACCTTCGGTCAGGGTGAAGGTCTTGTCCTTACCCTTGCCGCCGCCCAACTTGATTGAGATGGAATCAAAGTTGGACTGGGTGGTCGAGGCAAAGCCGTTGACCACGAGGTTGCTGATGCCGCGGGCCTGTTCGGCATTCGCGATATCGTTGCTGGAGCCTTCGATCGCACCATCGCCAGTGACGGAGATGGTGTATTCGTCGGCGCTGACGACATTGGTGGCGCGGGCGCCACTGATACCGGCCAGGGCGTTGACCGACGTCTTGGTCGACGCCGTGGCGTCGAGACGCAGGCCGCTGCCGATCAGCAGGTTCTTACCAGCGTAGCTGGCGTCCGAAGCAAGGCTGTCGATCTGGCGGAGCACGTTGTTGAACTGGTTGGCCAAGCTGTTACGCAGGGCGACCGAGTTCGCGTCCGTGCCCAACTGACCGAGAGCCTGGGTGGTGAGACCGCGGGCCTGTTCGACCAGGGCTTCGATCTTGGTGATGCCGGTGTCAGCAGCCTTGATGGTGCTGATGGCCTGACCAATACCGTCCTTGAGGCCGGTCAAGTCGCCAGCGCGCTGGTTAAGACCCTTGGAGGCAAAGAAGCCCGCCGGGCCGTCGAGAGCGCTGTTGATCTTGTTGCCGGTGGCAAGACGAAGCTGGGTACGCTCCAACTTCACCGAGGTTTCTTGGAGAAGCAGCAGGTTGCTGCGGATGCCAGCATTCAGCTGGACGTCGTTCGTTGCCATATTTAGCTCCCTTTGGAGGCTGAGGTTGCCGCCGGTTCTTTGAACCGACGCCCCACCGCACAGGTGGTCTCCAATGGGAAGCAATTTCCCTGCCAACCGGAAATATCTGCCGGATGGATATAAAATATAGCTATTTCAATATATTAACTACCTGTTAAGGACATTTCTTGCCGGGCAAAAATTGCCGACCCGGCACAAAAATCCAGTTAATATTTGTTAACCTAGGCAGCTTTTACCTGCCCCTCGCGATCTCGGTCTTAACCATAAGAATCTTTTTCAGGCCTCAGCTTAGCACGGCAATTGCATGCCGAGCCTAGCGATCCGCGTCACGCGCGATTAAGGTTCAAAAAGGAAGTGATTTGAACAGCCATACGGGCGAATTGAGACAGGGTAACCTGATGGTCACGCCATCCACATCGACACTGGCCGCGGCCGTGCCGCCATTGCAGTTGTCGGACGAGCAGAAGCGGCAGGTGAGGGCGCTTATCGACAAGGCATCGCGGCTGCACAATCTGGGGCGTTTGGAAGAGGTTGAGGCAACGCTGCGCAGGGTATTGGAGATTGATCCTGCCAGTGCGCAAGCGCTTTTCAATCTGGGCATCATCGCGCGGGATCGGCAGGAGTACATCCAGGCGGAGGGCTTTTTCCGCGCTTTGCTGGCGGCCAACCCCGAGCATATCGATGGATATCAAGCCTGGGGCGATCTGCTCTATGACCGGCGTCAATTGTTCGCGGCGGTAGAGAATTACGAGTTGGGCTTGCGTCTGGCGCCTACCCGAAAGCCTTTGCTGATAGCGTTGATGCGGGCGCGGATGGCGCAGCGCCAACCGCGCGACGTCTTAGCCGCCGCGAAGCGCATCCTGCAATTGGAGCCGGACAATTCCGACGCGCTGCTGCATTCAGGCTGGGCCGCCATCAAGACCGGGCAATACGATCTGGCCCTGGCGCAGGCCGATGCCATGCTGGCCGCGAATGCGGAGAACCTGAAGGCGCTTGCCCTCAAGGAGATGACCCTGCGGGCACGCGGTGACGCGGTCGCAGCGGACGAGATCAATCGTCTGGTCACCGAGCATGTGGCGGCATCCTGGTCCGGGACCAAGGAAGCGAGCGATGTCTATGTCCTGCTCGATGCGCCGGACCGTGCCATAGAGGTTGTTACTCAGTATCTTTCGCTATTTCCGAATGAATCGCTGGCGGAAAACCACTTGGCCAAGCTCAGCATGATGGATGGCGATTTTCGGCGCGGCCAGGAACTGACCAACCGCGCCATCGAGGCGGTGCCGGACAATGTCAGCATGCGCATGGTGCAATCACTGAATGCCTTCCGGCTCGGCGATTTTGAGCTGTTCCATAAATATCATTGGACACGCTGGAAGCGGGATGGCGCGGAAGTGGCCTGGGACCTCAAGGTGCCGGAATGGGACGGGCATACTGTTCCCGACCGCGCGCTGGTCCTCTATAGCGAGCAGGGTGTCGGCGATCATGTCATGTGGGGGGCATTCATCCCCGCAGTGGCCAAGGTGGCGCCCCGTGTCTATTTCGAAACCAATGCTCGCTTGAATTCGCTTTTTGCCCGCAGTTTTCCTGAGTTCGCGGTCATCACACGGGATCAATTGCCCAAGAGCTGGGACCTGCGCAATGTGGGCGCGAAGGCATCCGCGGCCGATCTCCCGCAGTTGATGAATTTGAGTTTTGAGGAGGTGCCAGGCAGGGCCGGCTTCCTCATCCCCGATCCCACATTGATGAACAAGTTGCGGCAACGCTATCAGGCGCTGTTTCCGGGCAAAAGGCTCGTGGGCATTTCCTGGCGCAGCGGCAATCGCGACAGTGCGGGCATTCGTTCGATCGAGTTGCCGGAATGGGGGCCGATCCTGAACATGCCGGATTGTGCCTTTATCAATCTGCAATATGGCGACGTAACCGCCGACATTGCGTTGGCGAAGGAAGAACTCGGCATCGACATCCATTGGGATCGCGAGATCAACCCGATGGGCAGCATGGATCCCTTCGCGGCGCAGATTGCCGCGCTGGATCTGGTCATCTCCGTCGACAACAGCACCATTCATTTTGCCGGTGCGCTCGGCAAACCGACCTGGGCCATGTTGCCGGTCAATTCCGATTGGCGCTGGCTGACCAAACGTCGCGACTCCATCTGGTATTCAAGTCTCGAACTCTTCCGCCAACAGACCACCGGCAATTGGGAACCGCTGGTGGCTGAAGTGGCCGAGCGGCTGCGCACGCTGCCGCAGCAGGCGCTGGATGATGCCGAGGCGACATTCTTGCGGCGCTGCGGCCAGCATGCCTTCGCGCACAATCGGCTGTCGATCGCAGAGGACTTCTACCGCGCGCTACTGGCAAAAGGCCAGCATCGAGCCGAGGCGCTACGCGTCATCGGCAACTGTGCGATTGCCGCCGATCACGCCCAGGATGCGGTGGCCATTCTGGCTGGAGCCGTCGAGCTAGCGCCGGACAATATCGACTGTCGTGCCGATCTCGCTGTTGCTCTGGACGCTTGCGGCGAGACGGATCGCGCGCTGAAGCTTGGTCGTGACGGCTTGCGCCAGGACGCCAGCAACAGCCGAGGGTTGCTCGCCATGGGGCGGATTCTGACCCACCGTAATCGCCTGGACGAGGCGACTGACTATTTTGCGCGCGTTCTGCGCGGCAATCCGGCGCATGTCGAAAGCCGCACTGCTTTGGCTCAGGCACAGGCGGCGCAGGGCGAATGGCAGTTGGCCCGCGAGAATTTCGAACGCGCGATATCCTATGCGCCGCTGGATCCGGCGCCGCATCTGGGGCTTGCCGAATCTTCCTTGCGCCTGGGTGATTTTGCGACCGGCTGGGAGCATTTCCGGTGGCGCTTCGGTTCCGGTTTCAGCACCTTGCCGCCGCATCTCGCCATGATGGATCCGGACCGGCAACCGGAGATGTGGGAGGGGGGCAATCTTCGGAAGTCGCGCCTGTTCCTGCGTGCCGAACGGAACGTCATCGATCAGATCCTGCTGCTGGGCATGCTGCCCGATGTCGCGACCGAAACCCGCAGCGTCCTCGCCGAAATTGATGCAGCACTTTTGCCGCTGGCCAAAGCGACCTTTCCCAAGGTTGAGTTTGCGGCTGTGGGCAGTGTGAATGCCGAGCATCTGACAGCCGGCAAGATCAAAATGGCTTCGAGTCTGGGTGACCTCGCGGCGCGTTTCCGTCCCGATGCTTCAACGTTCCGCCAGCACCAAGGTCTGCTGCCGACCGACAGCAAGCGTGTCGCCGCTCTGCGCGCCGGATATCAGGCGAGCCTCCCTGGGCGCAAGCTGGTCGGTCTTTCGTGGCGGCATGGCCCGGGTGCGGACCTAGCGCCGCTTCTGGCCTGGAGTGAACTGTTTAAGCGCACAGATATCGCTGTCGTGGCTATCCAGATCGGTGCGGATCCTGACCAGTTGGCGGCGTTTGGTGCTCAGACCGGTCACAATATGATAAGCGACCCGCGCATCGATGGCACGGCGAGCTCGGTTGATTATGCGACCCAGTTGGCCGCCCTCGATCTGGTCATTGCCGCTGATGACGTTCCGGCCTTTCTGGCGGCCTCTTTGAGGCGACCGGCATACAAGATCGCCAGCGGCATCGAGCATTGGGGCTGGGGCGCGGAAGGCGAGGCCACCGTTTGGACCCCGCATGCTCGTGTGATACGGTCTTCCACCGGGAGCGCGCCACAGGTAGAACAGGTCCTCAAGGCTCTCGCCTGAAGTCGAGCCTTGGTCTGCATATAAGGATGAACGGCGATGGCCATGAACCGACAACAGCGGCGAGCGGGGGCAAAAAAGGCCGGCGGGAAATCGTCCCGTGCCTCGGCTGATTTTCTGACGCAGTTGGTCAATGACGGCATGGCCCTGATCAACGGCGGCAAACTGACCGAAGCAGAACAGAAGCTTCGCCAGGCCCTGAAGCTTGAGCCTGGCTACATTGAGGCAAAGCACCAATTGGGCACCTTGCTGGCGCGGACCGGACGTGGGGACGAAGGCGTCGCTTTGCTGCGCGAGGCCGTTGCAGCGCTACCCAACGAGCCGATCTATTGGAGTAATCTGGCGGCTGCCTGTTACGGCATTATGGATACCGACGGTGCGATCGAGGCGTCGAAGAAGGCAGTGGAGCTCCAGCCCGACTATGGCCTGGCGTGGGACAATCTCGGTTCTGCGTTAATGGATCGGAAGCTCTATCGCGAGGCGGCCGAAGCATTGGAGCGCGCCCGCGCACTGGGTGCGTCAGATCTCGAAAGCGTGCGACGGCTGTCCGCGTGCTATTTCCATCAGTCGGATTTCACCAATGCCGAGCGCTGCCTGCGCGATGTGCTGACGGCCGCACCCGACGATATTGAGACCCTCGCAAATCTGGGTTCCATTCTCATTGCGCGAAACGAATACCATGCCGCCAAGGATGTACTCAGCACGGCGACGGCCCAGGCACCGGACCACTTCGGTTCTGCCTATCATCTTGGCAAGGTGCTGAAGATCCTTGGTGAGACCGAGCAAGCCCTGCGCTGGTTGCGGCGTGCGACGTCATCACAGCCGCGCAATGCCGTGGCTTGGCGCGACCTTGCCGCAGCCTTGTACGATGCCGGTGAGCAGCAGGACGCCGAGGTCGCTCTGGAGCGTGCTCTTGCTCTGGCACCGGGAGCGCCCGAGGTCGAGGCCTTGGCGCAGCGGATTCGCGGCGCGGATGCCATGGTCACGTTGCTCACGCCCGTGCCGGAGACCGTGCAGACCAAACCTGAACCGAAACAGCCTGGTATCGTTGACCTCAGCGTCCTCAAGATTGGGTCCTGACGCGGCGCCCATCGTGCTGTCGCCGGACACCCAGATGACCGAAGAACTGTTGGCGCGGGCGCGTGCCCTTTACGCATCGGGTGACAAGGTCGCAGCGGTAGGCATATACGATTCCATACTGCGCGATCAGCCGGATGAACCACGTGCACTCTGCCTGCGCGGTCTGATCCATCGCGATCAGGGAGATATTCTCGCCGCGGAGAAAGACTTTCGTCGGGCCATCAAGGTGGCGCCCGATATGTCGCTTCCCTACCAATTGCTGGGCGATCTGCTCCACAATGCCAAGCACTTGATTATGGCGGCGGACGTCTATGAACGCGGTCTTGCGCGTCAGCCCGATGACATCATGCTGCTTGGCAACCTCGCCCATACGAGGCTTGGTCTTGGCCATTTCTCTGTCAGTCTTGAGCTGAGCCGGAGGGTCGTCACCCTGGATCCGAACAACCAGGAATCTTGGTTCCGCATTGGCAGCTCGCTGTGTCGACTTGGTCGGTTCACCGAAGCAATTGCGCCTTTGCGCGAAGCGATCCGACGGCGCGCCGACTGTCTACGCAGCCGGGCCGCCCTCTACGTTGCTTTGAGCCGGAGCGGGCAGACAGACGATGCCGAACGCTTGCTTGAGGAAACGGAGCCGCTTTTTGAAGCCAGATTTGAGCATTTGAACCAGTTCAACGAAGTTCTGGTCTGGCTGGCGGATACCGAGACCGCCTTCCGCATTCTAAGCTCGTTCGTCACGCGTCATCCGGATCATGCCGATGCCTGGAATCTATTCGCAAGGTTACAGATCGTGTCCGGCGACGAGCAGGTCGGCAACACAATGCTGGCGAAGGCCGCGCGACTGGCGCCAGATGATGCTGAGACCGCTTTGACATATGGGCTGCAGCTTTTCAAGTTTGGCGATTTCAAGCAAGGCCTGGAGCTCTATCGCAAGCGCTGGAAAAGGCAGAACCGCGATCCTCGCGAAGGATGGTGGGCCATCGATGCGCCCGCCTGGCAAGGGGAGGTCTTGCGGGAGGGAGCTTTGCAGATTTGGACGGAACAGGGTATCGGCGATCTGGTAATGTTCGCCGGGTTCTTTGCTCCGTTGGCCGATTTCGCGCCGCGCGTGATGATCGAGTCCATCAGTCGGTTCCGGCGATTGTTCGAGCGCAGCTTCCCCTGGGCCGAGATCTACCAACGCGACCAGCTGGAGCAGGGGTTCGTCCAGAAGCGTGACGTGCGGGCGCATGCGCCGACCGGCGATTTGCCGCTGTTGCTCAATTGCGACCTGGAGAATTTGCCGCAACGGCAAGGTTATCTGGTGCCTGACGCTGCCATGATGTGGCGCTTGCGGGAACGGTATCGAGCCCGATTTCCGGGGAAGACAATCGTAGGTATTTCCTGGCGCAGCGGCAATAAAAGCAGCTCTACGACGAGGTCGGCCGAGCTGGAACATTGGCGAAAAATCCTCACCCGCCTCGATCTGGGGTTCGTGTCGCTGCAATATGGTTCAGTCGAGTCTGAGGTCGCTGCCGTCAATGACCGCTTTGGCGCGGACATTCTGGTCGACCCGGAAATCGATCCCCTGATGGACCTGGATGCCTTTGCAGCGCAGGTCGCCGCGGTCGACTTGGTCATTTCCGTCGACAACAGCACCGTTCATTTCGCGGGTGGGTTGGGCAAACCTTGCTGGGTCCTGCTGCCGTTCGTGGCCGACTGGCGCTGGCTGCGAGATCGGTCCGACACGATCTGGTATGACAGCCTGCGACTGTTCCGGCAGAAATCGCCTGACGCCTGGGGCGACTTGATGGATGATTTGGCGCGGGCGCTATCGCATGAGCGGCTGTCTGAGAACGCGGCTTTGCTGTCATTCATGCATCGTGCTGCCAAGCAGGCAGCTAATGCGCCAGCCTCCAACGATGCCGAGTTGCTGTATCGTCGTATTCTGCAGATCAATCCGCAGGATGCCATAGCGCTTAACGGACTGGGTCGCATCGGATTGGCGACCGGTCACGTGGCCGAAGTCCGCCCCTTCCTGGCTGCGGCTGCCGCTATTGCCCCAGTCGCACCTGCATTTGAGTATGATGTGGTCCGCGCCGAGCAGATGGGGCGGGTGGAGGAGCATGCAGCCTCACGCGAAATTGCGGATTGGGACGGTGTTCGCGGTTCTGTCACACGTCTGTTTCTTTATTCAACGGGCCATCTCGCTGGCGATATCGCGGCTGTGGCCGAACTCGCGGAGTTGAGAGCGGAGGTTGGCCACGTCATTGTTGAATGCCATGCCAGCTTAGTGCCCTTGCTGGCCCGCACCGATCGCCGTATCAGTGCCTTCGCTGCCGGTAGCTTGTCGGCGGCCGAGCTTGCCGGCTTTGACGTGACCGGACGCCTGCCGCTGCGAGGTCTCTTGCCGGCCCAGACCCAGCACCCAAAATGGCTTGAAGCGGATCCTGTTCGTGCGGCCGCGGAAGCAGCGAAGTTGCGGGAGAAGTGTGGCGATCGCAAACTGGTTGGAATTGCCTGGACCCAAGAGGGGAGTTGGGCCGGCACGACGCCCGCCGATTGGCTCGGTGTGGATGACGCCGAATGGCGCCGCATCTTCGCTTTGCGCGGATTTGGTTTTGTGGTCCTGCAGGAACGTATGGAAGCAACTACCCTGGCGAATGTTGCGATCAATCCGGACAGTGTCGTCGTGGTAGAGCCGGGTTACGATTTGCGCCGGCGGCCGGACAATTTTGCCGCGGCACTGGCGGCGGTGGATATTGTGGTTGCGCCGCTCGGCGCTACGGCGTGGCTGGCAACCGCGCTGGGCAAAGCATGCCATCTTCTTGCACCACGCGAAGGCGGCGCCCTGCCACCGTGCCGAAATGTGTATCGGCAGTCACGCAATGGATCCTGGCGGCGTGCCATTGAGGATCTGATCGACGCGGTTCAATCTCAATAGGACGCCGGGCAAGCTGATGCCGGAAAAGATAATCCCGGCCCAGCGGGAGCGAATCGCTGGGCCGGGTTTGCTAGGACCCGATCGGGGGATCGGCGCCTAGAACAGGCGCAGGATGGCCTGCTGCGCCTGATTGGCAAGACTGAGAGAGATGGTGCCGAGCTGCTGCCGCGTCTGCAATTGCAGCATGTTGGCACCTTCTTCATTCTGATCGGCAACGACAAGCTTGTTGGCGCCTTCGGCCAGCACGTCCATGAACTCCTTGGTGTAGCTAAGCCTGGTCGTGATGACGTCGAGGTTGTTATTGAGTGCCGACGCCGAAGATCGCAATCGTACCTTCGCCGCGTCGAGCATGCCTGCGGCATTGTCGATATCAGCTCGGTCCAGCCAGTTGTTTTGCGCAAAATCGATAGCGAGTCCCTGGCCATCCGTCTGCACGTTCTGACTGACCACGGTGATCTGGTTGGTGTTGGTCTCGTTGAGTTGCACCGTCATGTTGTTTTGATCGGTGCCGTCAGTGACCTGAATAGTCTTCAGCGTCGACGTCAGACCGGTCTGGGCGGCGCGTTGGTCGAATTTGAGCTCGTCCGGCGCGGTGAACTGGCCGATGGCATTGTAGCGAACGGTCGATTCCGAATCTGCCCGTAGCGTTCCCGGCTGCAATGTCAGCTGGATGACCGCACCGGCGTTGGGACCGCCGACGATCGAGAACACCATCGTGGTCGATGCGGCATTGGACAATGGCACCGTGATGGTGGCCTTGCCGCCATATCCGTCGTCCAAGGCAAAAATCGCCTGTGCGTCGTCTGTCTTCACGTTGAAGTTCAGATTGTGCGCCAGGTTGGTGGCGAGCGGCGACAGGATGCTGGTAAGCCCGATCGTGGCGGCGGACAGGGCGGCGCCGGTGACGGCTTCCGTGCCATCCGCTTGAGCTGCCGTGGAAGCCGGAGCCGTGACAACACCAAGGAGGCCGGCGCGCAGGAAGCTAATGTCGACAGACGCGTTGCCGTCACCGGCAGTGAAGGTATAGACGCCGTCTGTGTTGACACCTGCCGACGTCAAACCGCCCGGGCCGGCGACATTGACGTGGAGCGAATTGAAGCGACCCGAGACGAAGTCGAAATCTGCGACTGTCGCATCGGCTGTGACGGTGTAGGTCGAATCCGTCGCAATCGACAGCGGATTGATAACGGGCGTTCCAACGATGCCACTCGCAGCGTGCCCGTAGGCAGTGCCGACCAGGGCGTCGTTAAAGGCGGACTGCAGAATGGTCCGCTCATCGACCGTGACGCGCGGCGTGCCGGTGTCGAAGTTCCAGGAGTTTTCGCCGTCGGCCAGTTTCTGTTGACCAAGCAGGCTCGAACCTGAGCGCTGAATCTCCTGGCCGACACCGTTGAAGTTCGATACGGAGACCGTCACATCGACGAATTTCTCGATGATCGATGTGCCTAGACCATAGGTGTCGGGTACGTCATCGATCTGATCGAAGTCGATGTCGAAATTGATATGCGTCCCGCTGGGGAATTGATGGTCGAGATTGAGCGGCTTGCCGGTCGCTTTGGCGATGGCCCATTCCGCGGTGGTGAAGGTCTTCGTGAAGCTGACATCGCCTTCGGTGATAGTGAAGGTTTTGTCCTTGCCTTTGCCGCCGGTGTATCTGAGGGCGATGTTGTCGAAATTGCCCGACGTCTTGCTCTGAAAGCCGGTGACGGTGAGGTTGCTGATGCCGCGGTCACGTTCGGCATTGGCGATGTCGCTGGCATTGGCCGAGATCAGACCGGTGCCGCGGATGTCGACCACATAATCGTCGGGCTTGGTCACGTTGGTGACGCGGGAGGCGGTCACGCCAGGCAGCGCGTTCGTTGCGCTCTTTGAGGATGACGTCGCATCCAGCCGCAGGCCGCTGCCGACCAGCAGGTTCTTGCCCTGATAGCTCGAATCCTGCGCCAATTTGTCGATCTGGCGGAGGAGGGTGTTGAACTGATCGGCCAAGGACTTGCGCAGCGCCATTGAATTGGCGTCGCTGCCCAGGTTCTGGTAGGCGGTCGTGATGAAGCCGCGCGCCTGCTCGACCAGGCCTTCGATCTTGGTTACGCCGACATCCGCCGCTTTCACGGTTGAGATCGACTGGTCGATCGAGTCCTTTAAGGTCGCCAAATCATCGGCTCGGCGGTTGAGGCCCTTGGATGCGAAATAGGCTACCGGGCCATCAATGGCGCTGTTGATCTTGTTGCCTGTTGCCAAGCGTTGCTGGGTCCTGTCCAGCTTGCCCGAGAGCTGCTGCAGCAGAAGGAGATTGCTGCGAATACCGCCGGTCAATTGAACGTCATTGGTCGCCATCTGGGTTCTCCCGAAATGTGTTTTGCGACTTCGGTGATCCTTTTTGACCACCTTGCGGCGCCATTCGCCACGTCTCGGGAAGCTTTAATGCAGCTATCGTGCCAGTCTCTAATTTATTGAATTAATTGACTAAATATGAACTTTGCAATGTGATGTGGGTATGTAGGCTTTGCCGAGTGCGGCAGTTTGCGACCTGGCCATGGGGCAGCTTTTGCACGCCTGATAGGGCGGTTTGGCGTTGCTGCGAAGCCATCGGATTGGGCGGAATAAGAATTTGGTCACGCGGACGCGCGCTTATGCGCACTGGGAGGGTATTAATAGGCCGTTAAGCCTATTGCATTTTTTACCCGTCTTACTTATCTTGGAATCTGGGTGACTTTAAGTTGGTGTAGGTTTGTCAGATCTCTAACCACTCACCTTCACCTTCCTCGTTACTCTGAGATGATCGGCACCCCATCAAGGGACGTGCACGATATTTGAGGATCGTTGCGGAATGGTAAACGTCGTTCAGACAGCCAGTTCGGGAGCCAGCAGCGCCGCGCAGTTCGCGCGCGCAGCAGCGGCGACGGCTGTCTTATCGACCGGCGCGGGTGAGGCTTCGGGAGCGACCGAGGCCGTCGCGGTGCAGCCAGCGGACCAGGTGGTGGTCGCGGCAGAGCAGACTTACCGTTACAACAGCTTCGAATTCTCATACCGGCAGGATTTCGGCAAGATCGTTCTTCTGCGGCAGAAACCCGACACGGGCGAAGTCGTCCAGCAATTTCCGTCGGAATACTATCTGCGCAAATATGCCGACGGTCAGCGTGTGGTGAAGAGTGCTGCCGATGAGGGAACGGGCGCCAAGGCTTCGGCTGCGGTCCCCCGGGTCGTAAGCGCTGCTACCGGAACAAGCTCGACGCCGGATGTCGCTTCAACCCCGGCGCCGGCACCGGCGCCAACGATCCCGACCGCGCCGGCACTGCCCGGCGCTGGTACCAGCGGGACAAGCGCAACTGTCGACCTGACAGTTTAAAAATTCGAAACCAGCTAGTTAGACTGAATGGCTCACGGTCTCTGTGAGCCTAGGCGCGTTGCTGAATGGCGACCGGGCAAGCGGTCGTCTGGCGACGGGATTTGGTGACACTGCCGCGGTTGTTGTAGCCGGTAACGGCCGCACGTTTCTCGTCCAGCGCCTGGACGACAGCGCGCATGACGCGCTCATTGACGTCACGCATCGCCTTGAGGGCGCGAAGATTGTCCTGGACGGCGGTCTGGAAGCGCTCGGTCGCCTCGGTGAGTTCGTCGCGGAGGGCAGCGTTCACCGTGCCGATATCTTCGCCCGGTTCCTTCAGCGCCATGGTGAAGGCTTGGTAGGCATCGGCCAGGGCGACCTTATCCATCTGCAACTGTTTGAGTTCGGTGGGCTTCAAGCTGCGCATCAGCTCCAATTCACGCTCCATGCAGCCGATGAGCTGTGAGGTGATGGCGAGCAGTTCGGTCATCCGCGTTGTCTTGTCCATCACGCAACCTCCTGAATTTGAAGCAATTGGCGCTGCACAACATCGGCTATGCCCAGCGAATGGGTGCGGGCGACCGCCTTGCCGAATTCCTGGTTGAGCAGCGATTTGAACATCGACTCCCCCTCGCCGCCGCCGACGAGTGGGTCGGGTTCGATGTCCGACGAAATTTCGTCGAAGACGAGGCCGGCGAAGAATGCCTCGAAATCCTCGGCCACTTTGGCAATACCAGCGGCATTGCGTGGCGCTTGCTTGATCCCCGAGCCTGACGCCTGCAGGGTGGGATCCATCATCAGCGGTGCATTGAGATCGGCCATGTCACTGCACCATGATGTCGGCTTGCATGGCGCCGGCGCTCTTGATGGATTGCAGGATCGAAATGAGATCGCGGGGGCCGACGCCGAGCGAATTGAGGCCGGCTACCAGTTCTTCCAGGGTCACGCCGTCATTGAGCACGGCCAGTTTGCGGTTGGGATCATCCTGGATGTCGATATTCGTCCGCGGCACGACAGTCGTAACGCCGGTCGAGGAAAATGGTGAAGGTTGAGAGACTTGCGGCGTTTCAGTAACGCGAATGGTGAGGTTGCCCTGGGCGATGGCGACCTTGCTGATGCGCACATTCTGGCCGATGACGACGACACCGGTATTCTCGTCGATGATCACCTTGGCCTGCTGGTCGGGCTCGATCGGCAACTGCTCGATGTCGGTGATGAGGCCGGTGGGGTCGCCGCCATACTGCGCGACGTTGAGCTGCACGGTGCCGGAATCGAGCGAGGTGGCCGTCCCGGCACCGACGAATTCGTTGATCGCATCGGCGACGCGCCGCGACGTGGTGAAGTCCGGATTGCGAAGTGCGATCTTAAGCGACTGCAATTGCGAGAAATCGAACGGCACTTCCCGCTCGACGATGGCGCCGCGCGTGATACGGCCGGAGGTCGGCACACCGCGCACGACCGTCTCGGCAGCGCCTGTCACCTTGAAGCCGCCGATGGTGAGCTGGCCCTGGCCGACGGCATAAATTTCGCCATCGGCGCCCAGCATCGGGGTCGCCAGCAGGGTCCCGCCCTGGAGACTGGAGGCATCGCCCAACGACGAGACGGTGACGTCGATTTCCGACCCTTGGCGGGCAAACGCGGGCAAGGTGGCGGTCACCATGACGGCGGCGACGTTCTTGGTTTCGAGATCGGCGTTGGCCTGGTTGACCTTGACGCCCAGCCGCTCGAGCATACCGATCAGGCTTTCACGGGTGAAAGGCGACTTCTTCTTCACATCGTCGCCGGTACCATCAAGGCCGACCACCAGGCCATAGCCGACCAACTGGTTTTCGCGCACGCCCTCAAATTCGGCGATGTCCTTGATCCGAGATAGGGCCAGGGCCGGGCCGCTGGGCAGAACCGCTGTCAGGAGAACGGCCAGCGCCGCGACCAGGCTGGTCAGCGGACGACGTCTTGTCGCAAGGCGGGTATGTGGCTGAGTTTTCATCGCGCGCATGGGTCCCGTAGGTTGGATCTTTATCCGGGTTCTGCGATGCGAGTTTCATGCCAATCTCGCGGCATGATTTAATTTATGAGAATCAATATGTTAGAGACTATTTTCTTGGGTGGGGCACTGGCCGCACGGAAAAGGCTGACCTTTGTTCGGTGGCAGGCGTCCGAAGGGCGGCAGAATTTGCCCTGGGGCCAATCGGAAAGCCGGTGCCAAGTCGTTAATTCTTTTAATCTTTTATTAGCTGCGCATGGTACTATATGCAGATGAATCGGTCTCCGATCCAGGTGAGTGCGTGGCCATAAAAATCGACCCAGTATCGTCCAAGCCGGTCGCTGCCAATCGTCGTGTTGGCGGATCGGCTGCGGCTGCCGGCGGCGGTGAATTTGCCAAGGCGCTCGGTGAAAGCCAAGGCGGGCAAGGTCAGCATGTCTCCATGGCGCTCAGCGTCAACTCGCTCTCGGTCGTGTTGGCCGTGCAGGAAACGCCGGACGCCGCCAAGGGCCGTGCCCGGCAGCGCGCCCGCGACCGCGGGTTTAAGATGCTCGACTTCCTTGAGGAGATCCGGGCCGGGCTGCTGGTCGGGGCGATCCCCAAGGACCGGCTGGAGCAGCTGGCGCAGATGGTGCGCGCCAAGCGCGAGCAGATTGACGATCCCAAGCTCACCGCGATTCTCGACGAGATTGAACTGCGCGCCGCGGTGGAACTGGCCAAGCTCAGCCGCTGACGGATAGGCCGTTTGGCAAGAATTCAAATATTTCAATAATTTGACGGGTCGCTGGGGCGATAAATCGCACTTGCGGGGAGCGGCCTTTTGCCTATACTCCGCGCCAAATTCGCTCCCGATTCATACCTCTTGGGGGCGAAGTGGCAACGACAAGTCGAGACCACGCATGAAGCCATTGCTGTCGCCCGATTATCGGCCCTCCGACAAAGAAACCTTCATGAATCCGGTACAGGTCGAATACTTCCGGCAGAAGCTACTGGCCTGGAAGAGCGAGCTGCTGCGCGAATCCGGCGAAACGCTGAGCCATCTGCAGGAAGAGAGCCTGTCCGAACCGGACCTGGCCGACCGTGCTTCGCTCGAGACCGATCGCTCGCTGGAACTGCGCACCCGGGATCGTGAGCGCAAGCTGATCCAGAAGATTGACGAGGCCTTGGGGCGTATCGAAGACGGTTCCTATGGCTATTGCGAGGAGACCGGCGAGCCGATTTCCCTGAAGCGCCTGGAAGCCCGTCCAATCGCCACCCTGTCGCTCGAGGCGCAGGAGCGCCATGAGCGCATGGAGCGCACGCATCGCGACGATTGATCGATTGGGTCGATCAATCGGGGTGGTTTTAATCGGCTGAGGCGATTGTCAGCCAAGGCCATCTCTGCCGATAGCTTTCCGCCTTGGCATTGACCCCGCTCTGATCCGGGCAGTGCCGGTTTGCCTTCAATTCGCCGCGGCTGAGTTCTTCCAGACCATAAGGCGCGTGCAGATCGAGGGTTCCATCGGCCCGCGGCTGCAATCCGACGCATGTGCAGCGGACCTGGAACCGGCCGATGGCCTCCCGCGCCGAGGCGACGGGCGGGTAGTCGCCGCCGAATCGTTCCTTGTACCAAAGATGAACCCTGGCCTGGTTCTTGAGATCGATGAGCGCATCGAGATCGGCGAAGACCAGGCGCGCGCGTTGCACGACGAGATCCTCGGCCTCATAGGAGAGGTCGCGGGGGTCGTAGTAGAAAATGTCGTAGTCCTTGATGCCCTCGGTCGGCGCGCGGCCACTCAGTGCATTCCAATAGGATTGATAGATGCTGCCGGCCACCAGCCAGGCATCAGGTGCACCAAGCATGGGCAGGCGCGTGAGAATGGCGCGGTTGATCGGATTGGCGAGAGCGGCATTGACGAGATCGGTCATGCGCCGACATTAGGCAAACCGGGGGCGAAAAAAAAGATCCCTTCCATCCGGGTGGATGGAAGGGAAAGTCGCCGTCATGAACTCTGTGTCAGGTTGCGGGCCGAGCCCGCAACCGACGTGGCAATCGACATCAAGGGAAAGATCAGAAGGGGAAGAAGATGTCGTAGACCTGCTGGCCGTAGCGGGGTTGCTGCACATCCGACAAGGTGCCCTTGCCGCCATAGGCGATGCGCGCCTCGGCGATCTTGTCGTAATTGATCTCATTGACGTTGGAGATGTCCTCAGGCCGGATAACACCGCCGACGGTAAGCGCGCGCAGCTCGTAATTCACGCGCACCTGCTGCGTGCCCTGCAGCACCATATTGCCGTTGGGCAGCACCTGGGTGATCACTGCAGCCACGCGCAACTTGATGGCTTCCGAACGGTCAACCGTCCCGGAACCCGTCGTGCTTGAGGCACTGTCCGAATTCACCAGATTGCCGGCGTCGATGCCGTCGGGGAAAATGTCAGCCAGCATCGTTTCGTAACCGAGCAGGTTATCGAGACCGGCGCTGTTGCTGCCGTCACGCGCCTGATCGGTCTTATTGTCGAGCTTGGCCTGATCGTCGATTTCGATGACCACAGTCAGGATATCGCCGACCTTACCGGCGCGCTGGTCCTTGAAGAAGGCGCGGCTGCCCTGGCGCCAGAGCGAGTTCGGCTGGCGTACATCGGCCGTGGGCGACGGCATGGGCAGACTGACCGGCTGATAGTTCGGGTCATTCTGCGGATTCTGGATCGGATCCATGGATGGTTCCTTGCCGATCTCGGCCACCCGGTCGATCATATTGCCGCAGGCGCTGAGCATACCGGCGCTGAGGAGCGAGGCGACGGCCAACGAAATGGCGCGACGGCGGTAATGTTTGGAGCGAGCCATGTCGGCCTCCTTCAGTTCAAGGTGAGCTGGCCGGCGACGGGGATCACGATGGTGCTCGGATCCTGAACGATGCCGGTCAGTTCTTTCTTGCTGTTGACGTTCACGACGCGGATCGATTGACCGATAGCCGCATCTTCAAGCGCCTTGCCCGTGACAGTGAGATTCATCGTGCCGGTCTTGAGTGCCAGGGTAACCAGACTGTTCTTGCGGATAGCCGGCGTCATCACCAGGTCGCTGGCGCGCAACATTTGTCCCGTCCGCAGCGGTCGCTTCGTGGTCATGCCGACAAGCTGGCGGGAATCGGTGATGACATTGCCGATAAGCCGATCAGTGCGCACCGAGATCCACTGCAGATCAGCTTCCTGCACGGTCATGCCCGCACCCATGGCGCGGGCGAAGACCGGAATATCGATCGTCTCATAGATGGAACCGGACACGCGGCGCTGCTGCACGGTCGGACCTTCTGCGGGAATCACCAGCATTGCTGCAAAGCGCTGGGTGGTCGGATCGTATTGCAGATTCTGCACGCCCACTGTTGCCGCGATATCGGTCGGCAGGACGAATTCCACGTCGCCGCCATCGAGGACAAGATCCATCCGGGCATCGTTGCCCGAGCGCGCATGAATGGCTTCGCCCAAGGATGCCAGTACCTGAGCTGCGCCGACCCGTTGGCTCATGCGGCCGACCAGCACTTTCTCGAATTTGGAATCCGGTTGCCAGTCCAGATGATAGGCATAGGCCAATTGCCGCAAGAAGCGGGCATCGAAGGCGATCGTCTGGCCAGGTGCCGGTGCCTGGGCAATCGGCGTGTCGCCAACCGACAGCGATTCCATGAAGAGATCACCCAGGCGCACCACATCGTCATCAACCATGACGTTGGTCCGCAAGGAAAGGCCGGTACCGGCCTCGCCGGAATCCACCTCGACGGCATCGGCGCTGGCCAGCATCTCCGCGCGAGCGTCGGTATAGGGCAGGGCGCTGCCGGACCCAAGGGCCAATAGAAACGCCATTGCATGCAAATGACGGTAGGTCACGGCACGCCTCCTTAGCGGATGTTGGTGACGGTCGACATCATGTCGTCGGACGCCTGGATGACCTTCGAATTGATCTCATAGGCGCGCTGGGCGCTGATGAGATGTGTCATCTCGCTGACCATGTCGACGTTCGACTGCTCCAGGAACTTCTGTTGCAACAGGCCGAATCCGACCGCACCGGGATTGCCCGTGGTGGGGCCGCCCGAGGCTTCGGTCTCGAGCAGCAAGTTGTCGCCACTCTGCTGAAGGCCGGCATCATTGATGAAGGTCGCCAGCTGAATCTGGCCGAGCAATGTCGGCGTCACCTGGCCCGGGATGGTTACTTCGACCTGACCGTTGCCATTGATGGTAATGTCCGTCGCGTTGTTCGGCACGGTGATGTTGGGGACGATCTGGAATCCGTCAGCGGTCACGAGGGTGCCGTCATTCGACAGCTGGAGCGTGCCGTCGCGCGTATAGGCCGTGGTCCCGTCGGGCAGAGTTACCTGGAGGTAGCCGCGGCCCTTGATCGCGACATCCAGCGGGTTGTCGGTTGGTACCAGCGAGCCCTGTTCGTTGATGCGATAAACTGCAACCGCCTTGACGCCGACGCCGATCTGGACGCCGGCCGGCACGATGGTCGCTGTGTCGGAGGATTGCGTGCCGACGCGGCGGTAATCCTGGTAGAGGAGGTCGGCGAATTCGGAACGGCTGCGCTTGAAGCCCGTCGTGGTCACGTTGGCGATGTTGTTCGCGATCACGTCGATGCTCAGCTGTTGGGCGAACATACCCGTCGCGGCAGTGGTCAAGGATTTCATGGCTCTATCTCCCGCCCGGCTTTAAGCCCGGCTATCTGCTTTAAGCACTGGGTATGATGTAGTTGACGGCACGACGCATGCGCTCATGCTCGCCTTCCAGGAATTTCTGGGCAGCCTGGTAGTTGCGCTGCACCCAGATCATGCTGGTCATTTCGCGGATCGATTCAACGTTCGATCCTTCGATCATGCCTTGCTGGACCTTGAACTTGTCGGCTGTCAGCTGCACCGGCACTTCATCGCTTGCGAAGACCGTGCCGCTCACCGGCTTCAGCGCCGCTTCATTTGCGAAGTCGACCACATCGAGCTTGCCGTAGATGGTGGGCGTATTGCCGCCCTGGGTGCGGTCGGCTGAAACCGTCCCGTCGCCCGCGATATTGATCGGCCCGTCATCGGTATTGATGATGAGCGGGGCACCACCGGCCATGACCCGGAAACCTTCATTGTTGACTACTTCGCCGGCGGCATTGAGCTGGAACCGGCCATTGCGCGTGTAGCGGGGGCCGTCTGGCGTCTGAACGACGAAATAGCCTTTGCCCTGGATGGCGACATCCAGATCGTTGCCGGTAGGCTGCAAGCCGCCTTCACGCAGGTCGCGATAGCTGGCCAGATCCTGAACATAGGAGAGCTTGACCGGCTTTTCGGCCTTGATCAGATACTCGCTAAAGACCATTCCCTCGGCCTTGAAGCCGGGCGTGTTGGTGTTGGCCAGATTGTTGGCCACCACGTCCATCTGTCGTGACAAACCGAGCTGTCGCGACAGCACGATATAAGTCGGTGTTTCCATGACGGTGCCCTCAAAGGGTCGGTTTCACCCAGCTCTGCGGCTGGTGCCTGAAGATATGCAGACTTCATGCCAGATATAAAAAGTAAATATATCAATATATTAGTTAGATCCCGGCGATCCGCGAGCAGAAACTGCCGAGGGCAAAAAACCGTCCCGCCCGGCATAAATTGCGGTGCACATCGCCCCGCCGGTTCACGGGATGTTAACCATCCCCAACTAGTTTAACCTCATTGCCGGGCTGCGTTTTTTTGCCGGTACGCGCTGCGGCCAGCACAACCCGCCCGGGACGGGTACCGGTTCACCACCGGTGCCCGGGGGCAAATTGGGACGTTGAGGAAGATGGCTGAAAAGGCTGACGACGGCGCAGAAGGCGCAACGCAATCCAAGAAGAAGATGAGCGGCAAGAAGCTGGTGCTGTTCATCGTGCTGCCGCTGCTGCTGTTGGGCGGCGGCGGGGCCGCGGCCTATTTCCTGCTGTTCAAGGAAGAGCCCAAGAAGGAAGAGGCGCATGGCGCCGAAGGTGAGGCTGCCCCTGAAGAGGAAGCGGCTGCCGAAGAAGACGGACATGCACCGGCCTTCGTTGAGTTACCTAAGATGCAGGCCAATTTGATCATGACCGGCAAGAAGCAGCCCTTCATGGTCACCACCATGGTGCTGGAAGTGGGCTCGCCCGAGGAACAGAAGATCGTTGAGGAAGTGCAGCCGCGAATCGAGAACGAGATCGTCACCTACCTGCGCAGCCTCCGGCCGGAGGATGTCCAGGGAGCTGCCGGCCTGCAGCGCCTGCGCGAAGAACTGCTGGTTCGGGTCAAAGAAGCGGCCAAACCGGCCAAGGTGAAAGATATTCTCTTTAAGGAAATGCTGGTTCAGCAATAAGATGGGCCGGACAGGCACGGTTTGTGCAAGAATGCCCCGATCGAGGTAGAGCATGATCGACGATCCTGAAGAGGAACTGTCCGAAGAGGAAAAGGCTGCTGCTGCGGCCTGGGGCGACATGGCCGATGACGACGGCGATGGCGGCGACGGGACGGCGCCTGCTTCCGGTCCGATGTCGAACCGTGTCCTCGACCAGGATGAAATCGACAGCCTGCTCGGAATCGCCAAGGGTGAAGGTGGCGAAGAGAAGACCTCCGGCATCCAGGCGATGCTTAACAGCGCGCTCGTCTCCTACGAGCGCCTGCCAATGCTGGAAATCGTCTTCGACCGGCTGGTGCGCATGCTGTCCACCAGCCTGCGCAATTTCACCTCCGACAACGTCGAAGTCAGTCTCGACAACATCACCGCCATCCGCTTCGGCGACTATCTGAATTCGATCCCGCTGCCGGCCATGCTCGGTGTGTTCAAGGCCGAGGAATGGGACAATTACGGCCTGCTGATGGTCGATTCCTCGCTCACTTATTCGATCGTCGATGTGCTCTTGGGCGGTCGGCGCGGCACCGCCGCGATGCGCATCGAAGGGCGCCCCTACACGACCATCGAGCGCAATCTGGTCGAGCGCCTGGTCAATGTCGTGTTGAACGACCTTACCGCCACATTCGATCCGCTGTCCCCGGTAACGTTCCGCTTCGAGCGGCTGGAGACCAATCCGCGCTTTGCAGCGATCGCGCGACCGGCCAATGCAGCCATTCTGGCGCGGCTGCGCGTCGACATGGAAGATCGTGGCGGTCGCCTGGAACTGATGCTGCCCTATGCGACTCTGGAACCTGTGCGCGAGTTGCTGTTGCAGATGTTCATGGGCGAAAAGTTCGGCCGCGATTCCATCTGGGAAACCCATCTTTCCGGGGAATTGTGGCAAACGGAAGTGAATATCAACGCCGTGCTCGACGAAGTGTCCGTGCCGCTCAACGAAGTGCTGAATTGGAAGCCGGGCAGTCGACTGGACCTTGAAGTTACTCCCGATTCGATGATCGAGCTGCGTTGTGGCGACGTGCGCCTGTTCAACGGCCAGATGGGCCGAAAGGGGCAGCATATCGCCGTGAAGCTTCAGGACCGCCTGATCAAATAACCAAGGCGGCAGGCACAAACGCATATGATGTCGCTCGGCCTCATCACAGACTTCATCCTGGTCGCCCTCCTGGCGGTCACGCTGTTCTATGTCCTCCGCCTCTTGCGGCGCCTGGGAGAGTTGCAGAAGGATCGTGACAGTTTTCAGAAGCTCATCCAGGACTTCACGACCGCGACCACGCAGGCCGACCGGTCCCTGGCCGATCTGCGCATGGGCGCCGACGGTGTCGGCCGCGAACTCGGCGAGCGGATCGAACGGGGGCAAAGTGTCGTCGGCGAATTGCAGCGCAGCAGCGATGACCTCAAGATGCTGATTGCGCGGGCCGAACAGGCAGCCGACAAGTTGGAATCGCAACTCAGCTCCTCGCGGCAGGGGAGTGCCGCGGCCGCTTCTGCTGCGCGGCCATCTCCCGACCCTGCGACGCGAGCCGAGACGCAGAAGGCGGCCGCTCAGGATCCGCAGACGCAAGCTCTTTTGTCGGCCCTGGGCCGCATCCGCTAGGACCGATTGATGCCGCTCAACCAGGCAGAAACCCCAACCAGCAAGGCCGCAACGCCGCGCGTTCGCCTGCTGCCCGTCTTGGCGGGCGTGATGACGCTGGTGCTCACCATTCGGGTGGGCGACGTGTACCAGCATATTTCGGTCGGCGTCGGCTCCGAGACGCAAGCGCAATCAGCGCCGGCCGGAAATGCCGCACCGGCTCAGCCGGCTGGAACAAGTGCGGCGGCGCCGGCAGCCAATGCGGCCCCCACAGTACCCGCGGGTGGAGAGGCGCCGGCAGCAACCTCCGACGGAATTGCACCGGCGGAAGGCGAGGCAGCGGCGAGTGCCGCCACACCGCCCAAAGATCCGCTCGAATACACGGACGAAGAAGTCGAAGTACTGCAGCAACTGGCCAAGCGCCGCGAAGAGCTGGAGCTCAAATCCCGCCAGCTCGACGAGCGCGAGGCGATGGTCGTCGCGGCAGAGCAGCGCATGGAACAGAAGATGGCAGAGCTCAAGGCGCTGCAATCGACTGTCGAAGACCTGCTCAAGAAGCGCTCCGACGAGGAGGAGTCGCGCCTGCAGATGCTGGTGGCGACCTATGAAAAGATGAAGCCCAAGGAAGCCGCCCAGGTCTTCGAGGAAATGGACATGGATTTGCTGGTCGATCTGGTCAGCCGGATGAAGACCAGCCGGGCGGCGCCGATTCTCGCCCTGGTTTCGCCGACCAAGGTCAAGGAACTCACATTTGAGCTGGCGCAACAGAAAGCCATGCCTTTCGCCCCTTGATTTCATTGGCAAATTAGTTTTATCAGGTTTAACCCCGGTTTAACCTATTTGCTGCAAATTCAAGACAGTACGGGGCAGGAAATGCTCCATTTAACGAACCGAGTTGTCGTGAGAGGGAACTGATGGCGGTCGATCTCAATATGCAAGTGCTCATCGTCGATGATTACAAGACGATGCTCCGCATCATCCGTAACCTGTTGAAGCAACTTGGTTTCAATAATGTCGATGAGGCGACGGACGGATCCATGGCGCTGCAGAAGCTGCGCGACAAGGATTACGGCATGGTCATCTCCGACTGGAATATGGAGCCGATGACCGGCATCCAATTGCTGCGCGAAGTGCGGGCCGATTCCCGGTTGAAGAATCTTCCCTTCATCATGATCACGGCGGAAAGCAAAACCGAGAACGTGATCGCAGCGAAGGAAGCCGGTGTGAACAACTACATCGTGAAGCCGTTCAACGCCGCCACGCTCAAGACCAAGCTGGTTTCCGTTCTCGGCAACTTCTGAGCCGACCCAACCGGGATAGCCAGAGAAGGGAGCCAGAGTTATGGGGGCCGTTATGACTGCAACAGTTCCACCAGAGCTTGTGCATCGCCTAAGCGCACTCAAGGGCCGCATGCAGACAGTGAGCCGCGAGGAAATCGCCGAAGTCGTCACCAGCCTGCTGGCGACCATGGAAGGCGATCTTTCCGACGACAATCTGAAGCTCTTCGCCGAGCTTGATTCGCTGGCCAAATACATCACCACGGCCAAATCCGAAATCGCGGCGCTGCGGCCGGATGAAATCACCGCGCGGCATCTGCCGAAGGCAACCGACGAACTCGATGCCATCGTCGGCGCCACGGAAGAGGCGACCAACTCCATCCTCGGCGCCATGGAAAGCCTGGAAGCCATTGCCGGCGAGCTGCCGCCCGAATTCGGGGAAAAGGTCAGCGATGCGGTGACGCAGGTCTACGAGGCCTGCAATTTCCAGGATATTACCGGCCAGCGCATCACCAAGGTGGTGAACACGCTTAAGCATATCGAGGAGAAGGTCGAGGCGCTGGTCGTGGCCTTCGGCGACGAAATCTCGAAATACAAAAAGGCCCATCCCGAGAGCGATGAGGCGCCGCAGGAAGAAAAGAAGGCGCCGACCGACGCCGATCTTCTCAATGGCCCGCAATTGCCCGACGATGCATCCAAACAGGCTGAGATCGACGCCCTGCTGGCAAGCTTCGACTGAGCCGGCGCGAGCCGTTCAGGGCATTCTCGGATTGCTGACGCGTCGATTTGGGAGCGGTGGCGGATGCTCCCGATCCCGATTATCTTGCAAGGATGATCAAAACCTCTCCTGAGTCGGCCATTTTGCGGAGCGGGCGGCGCTTTGCGGCCGTGTCTCTCCTGGCCTTGGCCCTTGCCTTGCCGGCAGGTGCCGTCCTGGCGCAGGAGGTGGTGGGCGTTCGCGGCAAGCTGTTCGATGACTATGGCCGCCTCACGCTGACCTGGCCCAAAGCCGATGCCCCCAAAGTCGACGTCACCCTGACCGAGCAGGCGATGACGCTGCGCTTTTCGCGCCCGGTCACGATCGATCCGGCGGCCCTTCGTGCCGATCT
Organism: Dongia sp.; assembly: GCF_041906375.1. Taxonomy (GTDB): domain Bacteria; phylum Pseudomonadota; class Alphaproteobacteria; order Dongiales; family Dongiaceae; genus Dongia. Next base: position 1,025,880 of record NZ_JAYRJJ010000001.1, read on the forward strand.
CAAAGCCTATATCCGCAGTGCCGCATTGAGCGCCGATGCCACGACACTGACCCTCGCCCTCAAGAAGCCGGTTACCTATCGGCTGAACCAGACGGGCGGGCGGCTGCAGCTCGACCTCGCCCAGCCTGGCGAGGCGGTCTTGCCGAACAAAGCGAATGTGGCGGAAGCGGCACCGGCCGCGCCAGCGGCCCAACCAGAGGCGGTGGTCGCGACAGCGCCAGACTCCGGCCCCAAGCTGAAACTGCGCAGCGGCGAACATAGCGGCTATTCGCGCCTTGCCATCGACTGGCCGGGGGTCGATTTCTCGGTGCGGCAGGAGGGCGACAAGGCAATCGTCACCTTCGCCAAGCCCGGCCGCCTCGATACGGCAACCAAGTTGCCGCCACGCCTGCGCGGTGTGACGGCCAAATCGACCGCGGCGGGCGGATTGGCGCTGGAACTTCAGCTCTTGCCCAATGTCGGGATCAATGCATTCCGCAACGGCGACACGATCGTCTTCGATCTGGTGGACGGCAAGGTAGCCGCGCCCGCCACTGCACCGTTGCCGGTGGCTGCAGCGCCGGTGGGGGCAGCACCTGTCGCAGTTCCGGAAAAGGCGCCGGCGCCGACGCCGGCCCCTATCCCGGCCCCCATCCCGGCAGTCCCCCCGGCTCCCGCCGAAACCTCTTTCGCCCCGGCACTGCAATCGGAGCCGCCGGTTGGCGTCGAGGAGCCGCAGGCGGCACCGCTGCCGGCTGTTGAGATCGCGCCGCCGGTCGTCGTGCGCAAGGAACCGGCTGTGACGGCGTCGGCCCAGCCGCCGGCGCCGGTCGAAATCGTGGCGTCGGCGGCACCCGCCGACGGCGGGGCTGTGCTTGAATTCGGTTTTCCCAAGGCTACCGGGCTTGCCGTGTTCAAGCGTGGTGACGCACTTTGGCTGGTGTTCGATCGGCCGGGGCCGGTCGACATCGGCGGCCTCGTCAAGCTGGCGCCGGCCCTGACCGGTCTTGCGCGCGTCGAGACGCCATACGCCACCGCACTCCGCCTGCCGGCGCTCGATAAGCTCGGCGGGGCCGATGCCGGCGCCAGTATCAGCGGCGACGGCCGCAGCTGGCTGGTGAGCCTGGGGCCGGGGCGCAACCTGCGACCCGGTAAGGTGATCGACCAGCGTCGCGAATCGCTCGCCAATGGCGGCGCTTCACTTTTGCTGCAGGCGACACGGCCCGGTCCCGTCGTCACCCTGACCGATCCCGACGCCGGCGATACTATTTCGGTCATACCCTTGGTCGCTGCCGGTACCGGCGTTGCGGATGGTGCCGCCTGGCCGGATTTCCGCGTTCTGCCTAGTTTCCAGGGCGTCGTCGTCGTTCCCATCAGCGACCGCACCCGGGTGGAGGCCCTGCCCAACGGCGTCGTCGTCACGACCGATGGGCAGCCGGGTTCGCCACCGAGCCCTGCCGTCCCGCAGCCGATCGCTGAGACAGAACCACCGCCGCTTGAAAACGGTGCAGCACCGGCAACCGTCGCCGCTGCGCCCGAAGCCGCACCACCCGAAGCACCGGCATCGGCGCCGTCTGGGAAAGCTGGAAGCGCCCCTGTTGTGGCGGTCGGCATTTTTGATCTGCCGCGCTGGCGTCGGGGCGGCGAGGCTGCCTTTGCCGAGGATGAGGCCGCCTTGCGCGCGGCCATCGACGATGCGCCGAGCCGTGACAAGCCCCAGGCACGGCTGGCTCTGGCCCAATTCCATTTCGCCCATGGCCGCTATCCCGAAACGGTTGATGACATGGCGCTGCTGGACAAGGCTGCCGCCGACGGCGACAAGGACGTGCTTGCCTTGCGCGGTGCGGCCCAGGCGCTGATGGATCGCGAGGAAGACGCGCTTGCTGATCTCGAGCGTGCTGAACTTGAAAATGTCCCGGAAGCAGCCCTGTTCCGCGGCTACCTGGCAGCGCGCCAACATGACTGGGAAAAGGCCGCAGCCGTTTTCGGTGCGCCAATTCCATCGATCGATGACTATCCGAAAACGGCACGCATGCTGATCCGGCGCGCGGCGGCGGAAGGGCTCATTCGCGGCGGCAACGCCCTCACGGCGCAATCCTTCCTGGATTCGATCCGGCTCGATATGCCGAGTGCCGAGGACAAGGCCTATTTGGATTATCTCAACGGCCTGCAGCAGGCCAGCGGAGACAACAAGGAAGAGGCGATCAAGATCTGGTCCGGCCTTGCCGACAGCCCGATCGATGAGGTGCGCGCGCGCTCGCAATTCGACCTCACCGAGTTGCAGCTGGCCGAGGGCAAGATCGACAAGAAGCAGGCTGCGGTGCAATTGGAGGCCCTGCGGTTCGTCTGGCGCGGGACGGATTTTGAATTCGACCTGCTCGATCGACTTGGGCGGCTCTATGTCGAATCCGACCAGCCGCGCAAAGGCCTCGTGACCCTGCGTCAGGCGGCGACCAATTTTCCAAAGAATCCAAAGGCCAAGGATGCGACCGAGGCCATGACCCAGGCCTTCCGCGACCTTTATATCGGTGACAAGGCAGACAGGCTGCCGCCGCTGACGGCTGTCGCTCTCTATGACGAGTTCCGCGAACTGACCCCCAGCGGCGCCGATGGCGATACGATGGTCACCATGCTGGCCGACCGCCTGGTCAAGGTCGATCTGCTCGACGGGGCCGCCCGGTTGCTGGAAAACCAGGTCAATAAGCGCCTGACGGGGCTGAACAAGGCGAAGGCGGGCACGCGCCTCGCCGCGGTGCGCCTGCTCGACGGCAAGCCCGACCTCGCCCTCGAGGCGATAAAGTCCAGCGAAGTGCCGGACATGCCGCCTGAGCTCGTGGCACAACGCCGCCGCCTGCAGGGCCGCGCCCTGTTCGAGACCGGCGATACCCTGAAGGGCATGTCGCTGGTGCGCGACGATAACAGCCTGGACGGGTTGTGGCTGAAGGCGGACCTCAGCTGGCGCATGCGCGAATGGCCGGCTGCGGCGACGGCGCTGGAGAACCTCGTCGCTGCCGAGACCAAGCGACTGCAGGACGAAGACCCATCCCTGCGACCGCCGCCTGATCTCAGCGCCGATCCGGCTGCGGCCCTTGCCGAGGTCGGTGACGATGGGGCGACCGCGGCTAAACGGGACGAGCAGTTCAATAAGGTGCTGGCGCCGCTCATCCTCAATCAGGCGGTTGCCCTGTCGCTGGCCAATGACCGGCCAGGCCTGCGTATGCTGGCCAAGGCGCAAGGCAAGCAAATGGCGAAGGGACCCTATGCGACAGCCTTCGAAACGTTGACGTCGCCGAGCAGCAGCCTCGCCGACAGCATCACGGCGGCGATGAAGAGCGTCGATCAGCTCGGTGCTTTCGTCGATGACTATCGCGACAGGCTGAAAAAAGAGAGCCTGAGCGCGCCGGAGACGGCGCCCGATGCCGCGCCGCCGGCCGAAAGTGCGCCGGCGCCTTAAATGTCTGTCGGTTTCAATGTCAGCCGGTGCCGAAGCTGCGCACCAGGCTGCCGGCCACCAGATACCAGCCGTCGACCATCACAAAGAAGATCAGCTTGAACGGCAAGGCGATCATCACCGGCGGCAGCATCATCATGCCCATCGACATCAGAACCGAGGCGACAACCATGTCGATGATGAGGAAGGGCAGGAAGACAAGAAAGCCGATTTCAAAGGCGCGACGCAGTTCCGAGATCATGAAGGCCGGCACCAGAACCTTGAGCGGCGTCTCTTCCGGTGTCGCCACTTCGTCGACCTGCGCCATGTCCATGAACAGCGTCAGATCCTTTTCGCGCACCTGCGATAGCATGAAAGTACGAAACGGAGCCACCGTGAGGGTGAAGGCTTGCTCCTCGGTAATCTTCTCGGCGATCAGCGGCGCGATGCCGTCGCTATAGGCTTTCTCGAAAGTCGGCGCCATGATGAAGGCGGTGAGGAAGAGCGCAAGACTGGTCAGCACCATGTTCGGGGGCGTCTGCTGGGCGCCCAACGCCGAACGCAGCAGAGAAAGAACGATGATCACACGGGTAAAACTCGTCACCATCACGAGAATACCCGGTGCCAGCGACAGCACCGTCATCAGTGCCACGAGTTGGATGATGCGTCCGGTCGTGCCGCCGTCAGGTCCGTCGCCAAGATCGAGATTGAGGCTTTGCGCCATGGCGGGGGCAGCGCTCAACAGCAAGAGCGGCAGCAGCGCGAGGAGGGTGCGCCCGGAAAGCATCCGCCGGATCGACATGGTGAGGTGGCGGATCATGTAGAGGACTCGTCCTTGGCCGTGGGTTCGAAATCTGCCGGTTGGCGCAATGGCGGCGGATCGTGCCGGGCCATCTCCCGTGCCGCTGTGAGCTTCGACGGATTGTTGCGCGCCATTTCCTGCTCAAAGCCAGTGCGTGCTATTCCCCGTTCGACCACGACATCCCCCTGTGGCCCCAGCAGAAGGAGGTGTTCGACCTGGTCGCGACGGATGAGGATCAGGCGATGGCGTGGCCCCAGCGCTGTCGTTTCCAGCACCTGCACACGACGGCGACTGTCGGCGCGCAGAGCACCGCCAAAGCCAAAGCGCCGCAACGCCCAGGCAAGGATGGCGATCAGCCCCAGAACCAGCAGAAGCGCCAGAATGAACCTTAAATATGAATCGTACGCCATGGCTGATTCCGCGGAGAGCTGCTTCAGGTGATCATCGGCACGGAGCTATTTCCGTCCGCCGGGGGTGCCGGGCCCCTTGCTCGGTTCCTTCCCGGGCGCCGTGCCATAGGCAAGCTGGGCGCGCAGGCGTCGATCGGCCTGCTGAAGGTCGAGGGAGAGGTCCACATTGCGCCGCCTGAGCGCGAAATCCAGATGGTCCAGCTCAGTCATCAGCGTTTCGAGGGCGGAGCGGAGCAGGCGTGCCTTGTCCAATTGCAGCGATCCGACGGCGTCGCACAGCACGGCAATGCGCATGGCAAGGAGGTCGAGTTCGACCAATTGGCCGGCTTCGGCGGCAATTTTCGTTTCGTTGATCATCGCCGCCAATTCGGCAATGGCCGAGGCGAGGTCCTCATGGTCCGGGGGCAGGGATGCGGCTGTCATGGAGTCTCATCCTGGGCGCGGCCATTGGCGCGGTAGATATAGCTCAGGATCTCGGCCACGGCGGCGATGGCATCGACCGGAATTTCGGCATCTAGTTCGACTGCGGCGAGCAGTTCCACCAGATCGGGGTCCTCGCGGACCGGAACACCCTGGGCGAAGGCAATCTCGAGAATCTGCTCGGCCACGCTGCCGCGACCGGTGGCAACCACCCTGGGCGCCCGGCCCCCTGACGACGTTTGGCCCGATTGCTGCCCGGCCGACCCAATTTTCGGCTTGTGGTCGAGGGCCACGGCGATGGGCACGCGCTCCTTTGGCTTCTGCCATCGGGGGCGGCGGGGGCCGACCTCGTCCTCGTCGCTGGCACCCATTTCCTGCTCCATAAGGACCGATTCTCGGCCCGTCGGGACATACCCTAAGCCCTTATACTATGCGTGGCGGTACTTAACGAGGTCTTAACGATGCCGCAATATGATGCTGAATCAATGCGTTCCGATATGCGCACACCCGGGTGCATGAGATGCGGTCAATTTGCCGAGCTTTTTCATAGCATTTTAGGTAATTTAACGGGATCTTAAGGCCTAGGGCCGAAAGTGGCGCAGATATGCTGTATCCGGAGCCAGAAACGGCCGACCGGCCTGCAGCAACCGGGAGCGGAGCGGATGGACTTTACCAACATCCCGTTGTTCGAGCGGTTGACCGAGCGCATGAGCTGGCTCGGGCAGCGTACTCGTGTGCTTTCGCAGAATATCGCCAATGCCGATACGCCCAGCTATCAGCCGCAGGACCTGAAGCCGATCGATTTCGAGGCCGAGATGCGCAAGCTCGAACCGGTGGCACCGGCGCGGACCAACAAGAAGCATCTCACCGGCACGGTGGCGCCGGTCGGTGAGTTTGACGCTAAAAAGGCCAAGAAAACCTACGAAACGGCACCGGTCGGGAATTCGGTGGTGATCGAAGAGCAGATGATGAAGGTCTCCGACACCCAGATGAACTACAACATGGTGGTCAATCTCTACCGCAAGCATATCGATCTGTTCAAAACCGCTATCGGTCGTGGCGGTGGCTGATCTTGCACGCGGCGGCGAGTTTGCCACCGCGCTAGGAGCGTAAAATGGAACTCTTTGACTCTATGTTCATCTCCGCCTCCGGCATGCGCGTGCAGGGCGAGCGGTTGCGCGTCATCGCTGAAAACCTCGCCAACGTTGACTCCGTCGGCGAAACAGCTGGGGCCGATCCCTATCGCCGCAAGGTCGTCACCTTCAAGCAACAGTTCGACCGCCAGATGGGCGCCGATTTGGTCAAGGTTGCCAAGGTTGGAACCGACCCCAGCGATTTCCGCAAGAAATACGAGCCGGGCAACCCGGCGGCGGACAAGGACGGCTATGTCAGTTTGCCCAATGTGAACGCGCTGGTCGAAATGACCGACATGCGCGAGGCGCAGCGCTCCTATGAAGCGAACCTCAAGGTGATCGAAGCGTCGCGCAACATGCTGTCGCGCACCATCGACGTGCTGCGCTGAGCCTGAAGGGACATCGCCATGGCCGATCCGATCATCAGCAATGCCGTTAATGCCTACAACGCTGCCAACAAGGCGCTGGGCAGCAGCGGGATCGAAGCCCGCGACAATGCGGGGCCGAGCTTCAGCGAGCTGCTGCAGAATATCAAGAACGACGCCATTCAGACCGGCAAGGGCGACGAAAAGCAGACCATGCTGGCTGCCGCCGGGCAGGCCAATGTGACCGAGGTCGTGACCGCCGTATCAGCGGCCGAAGTGACCTTGCAGGCGGTGACGGCGGTCCGCGACCGCGTGATCGCCGCCTATCAGGAAATCATGCGGATGCCGATCTGATCCTGCTGGATCGGCCGGATTCATGATAGAATTCACCCATGGATGAGGCAGCCCTACTTGAGATCGCCCGCGACGCCGTGATCGTCACGCTGAAGGTCGGCGCGCCGATCATGCTGATCTCGCTTGTGGTCGGCCTGCTGATTTCTCTGTTCCAGGCCCTGACCCAGATCCAGGAGGCTACCCTCACTTTCGTGCCGAAGGTCGTCATCGTCTTCGTCTCGCTTCTGCTGTTGGCGCCCTTCATGCTGCATGCGCTGACTGATTTCACGGAACAGATCATGTCGCGGGCGAGCGGTTAGGGCCGCCATGTCGATTGAAGCCTTCCTTACCGGCTCGATCTTCCAATTCCTGTTGATCTTTGCCCGTATCGGCGCCGCCATCTCGCTGATTCCCGGATTCGGCGAGGTTTATGTGGCGACAAGGTCTCGCCTGTCCTTTGCCCTGCTGCTCTCCTTCGTGCTGATGCCGTTGGTCAAGGACATGATCCCTTCATTGCCGCCGCAACCGGCGGCCATGGGCTTGCTTATCCTGGCTGAAATCTCGATTGGCATTTTCTTTGGCCTCATCTGCCGCCTCATTCTGATGGCGACCCTGTCCGCCGGCATGATGATCGCGCTGCAGATCGGCATCGCGAATGCCCTCTCGAGCGATCCGACAACGGCCCAACAAGGAGCTGTCACCGGCAACTTCCTGGTGGCTGTCGCCATCGTTCTTATCTTTGCCACCGACCTCGACCATATGAGCCTGCGGGCCCTGGTCGGTACGTATGGCATCTTTCACCCTGGCGAGATGCCGCAATTGCAGGACATGGCAAACACGATCGCCCGCGCAGTGGCTGATTCCTTCCTGCTCGCCCTGCAGATGTCGGCACCCTTTCTCGTCTACGGTGTCGTCCTGGTCGTCGGCATGGGCCTGCTAGCGCGACTGATGCCGACCCTGCAGGTTTTCTTCGTCGTCATGCCGCTGCAGTTGCTGGTCGGATTCGGGCTGATGGCCGTGACCATTTCTGCGGCCATGATCTGGTTCCTCGAGGTCTATCGCAACCACCTGCTTGGCTTTGCGGAATAGGTTGGTGCTGCGATGTCCGAGGACAATGACGACTCACAGAAAACAGAAGACCCAACCTCAAAGCGGCTCGATGAAGCGCGCGCCGAGGGGCGGGTGCCCAAGTCGCAGGAATTCAACCATCTACTGATGATTTTGGCGTTTACGCTGGCGGTCATTTTGTTCGGCCGCTACGCCGGTCAGCAGATCGTGAACATGTCGCTGCCGTTTTTCGAGGCACCCGATCAGATCCCAACGGATCTCGGACATCTCATCAATATGGCATGGCGCATCCTGGGTCTGGTGCTGCTCGCCGGCGTGGCGCCGATCGTCCTGGCCTTTCTGGCGGCCTTCGGTGCCGGCTACCTGCAGTTCGGCCTGCTATGGTCGGCCGAGAACCTGATGCCCAGCCTCGACAAGATTTCGCCGATGGCCGGCTTCAAGCGCATCTTCTCGCTGCGTTCGGTCGCGGAACTGGTCAAGGGCATCCTCAAAATCACGATCGTGGCGACCATCGTCGGCTATTTTATCGTCCCCAGCATCGGCGATCTGCACAAGCTGATCGGCATGGAAATGGTGCAACTGGTCGCGGCGATCAGCGACAAGGTGCATATCCTGTTGATCGGCGTGTTTTGCGTGATGGGCGTCATTGCCGCCGCCGACATTCTCTATCAGCGCTGGGAATACATGAAGAGCCTGCGGATGTCGCGCCAGGATCTGCGCGACGAATACAAGCAGACCGAAGGCGACCCCCTTGTGAAGGGGCGTCTGCGCCAGTTGCGCATGGAACGTGCGCGCCGCCGCATGATGGGTGAGGTGCCAAAGGCCGATGTCGTGGTCACCAACCCGACCCATTATGCCGTTGCCCTCAAATACGACCAGACCGCCATGTCCGCCCCCAAGGTCGTCGCGAAAGGCACCGACAAGGTCGCCCTGCGTATCCGCGAGGTGGCTGAAGAGGCCGATGTGCCGGTGATCGAAAACCCGCCTCTGGCTCGCGGTCTCTATGCTGCAGTCGACATCGACCAGGAAATCCCGCCCGAATACTACAAGGCCGTCGCCGAACTGATTTCCTATATCTTCAAGCTCAAGAAAAGACGACTCTAGCCCGCTGGATTTGGCAATCGGATCGGCTACACTCGCCGGACGAAAGTGGGATGGGGACAGCATTTTGCGCGCAACGATCACCTCTTGTGGCGTCACTTTCACGGCGGTTGCGCTGCTGCCCATGCCGGCACATGCCCAGACGGCTGAGGCAACGACGCTTGGCCTGCCGATTGTCATCGCCATAGCGGCTCTTATCCTCCTTGGGATTGCGCTTGCCGGATTGTTCTGGCTCTGGCGTGGAACCGCGGCGCGCCGCGATCTGCTCCTTGGCAGCCTCAATGCCACCAGCCGGGCGCGGCAGCTCATCGATCCTGCCGGCCGGGTCGTTCTCGCCAATGACGCCTTCGGCCGCCTGTTCCACGATATCAAGGCGCCGTTGCCGCAATTACTGCTGTCCCGCGTCAGCGCGGGATCCGATGCCGCGGAGATTCTGCGACAGCTGATCCTGACTGTGGCAGAGGGTGGCCGCGGGCGCACCGAGATCGAAATTCCGCAGGGTGACGGCCAGACCGATTGGTTTGATGTTTCCGGACGCAGTATCGTCGGATTTCCAGGCTTCGTCCTGTGGGGTGCCGAGAAAGTCACGGCGCAGCGGCAGATCGAGGATTTCATCCGGTCGGATCACGAAACCTTTGCCGATCTCATCGAGCATGCGCCGATCGGCTTCTATTCCGTTGACGAGAATGGCCGTTTTCTTTTCGTGAACTCGACGCTGGCCAGTTGGCTGGGCCTGCTGCCCGACAATGAGGGCGGGTATCGGCAGAGCCTCCATGATCTTGTCGCCGACCCGTTGCCGGCCGAGACGCAACCCTTCAGCCCGTTCCGCGATCCGCAGGCGCGCAGCGGTGAAGTTGCGCTGCGCGGCCCGAACGGCCGAACCTTCCAGGCCTTCGTCCGCCACGACGTGGCGCATATGCAATCCCCTAACGGCAAGGGGATCAGGCTGCGCACGCGTTCGGTCGTTCATGACCTCAGCCGCGAGCGTGAACTGGAAAGCGCCTTGCAGGTCTCGGAGCAGTATTTCCAGCGCTTCTTTGAAGAGGCGCCGGCCAGCATCCTGCTGCTCGACGAGAAGGGGCGGGTGGAGCAGGCCAATCCCGCCTTCCAGCACCTGCTGGTCGGCGCGGAATGGGCGCAAGCGCGCTTTGTCGATCTGGTACAACCCGAGGAGCGACCGGCCGCCGAGGCACATCTGGCGCAAGTCATGGCCGAGGGCCGGGCCGGACAGCCGGTAACTGTGCGATTGATCGGTGACAAGCAGCGCTCCGTCACCATCTATGCCTCGCGGCGCGAAGACCGCGGGCGCGCCATCGGTCTGATCGTGCATCTCATCGATGCGACCGAGCAGAAGCGGCTGGAAGCGCAATTCGCCCAGTCGCAGAAAATGCAGGCGGTCGGCCTGCTGGCCGGCGGTATCGCCCACGATTTCAACAATCTGCTGACGGCCATGATCGGCTTTTGCGATCTGCTGCTGCTGCGCCACAAGGCCGGCGATCAGTCCTTCGCCGACATCATGCAGATCAAGCAGAATGCCAATCGTGCCGCCAATCTGGTGCGCCAGCTGCTGGCTTTTTCCCGCCAGCAGACGCTACAGCCGCGCGTGCTCGACGTCACCGACGTGCTGGCCGAGCTTTCGCATCTGCTGCGCCGACTGATCGGTGAGAATATCGAACTGATGATGGAGCATGGTCGCGACCTCAAATTCGTGCGCGTCGATGCCGGCCAGCTGGAACAGGTCATCATCAACCTGGCGGTAAATGCACGCGATGCGATGTTGGAAGGTGGACGGCTGCTGATCCGCACCCGCAATATCACGACGACCGATCCGATCAGCCGCGGCGTCGAGGTGATGCCTCCTGGCCCCTATGTGCTGATTGAAATCGCGGATACCGGGTCGGGAATTCCCGCTGACATATTGGACCGCATTTTCGAGCCGTTCTTTTCCACCAAGGCGGTGGGGTCGGGGACGGGGCTCGGCCTTTCCACCGTCTATGGCATCGTGCGCCAGACGGGCGGCTTCGTCTTCGTCGACAGTACGCTCGGAAAGGGCACCAATTTCCGTATCTATCTGCCGCAGCATGCCGCTTCAGGGGATGCTGCCACCCGCGCCGACAGCGCCGAGGATCAGCCGCGGGATCTGACCGGGATCGGTACCGTCCTGCTGGTCGAGGATGAGGACGCGGTGCGTCTTTTCTCCGCACGGGCCCTGCGCAACAAGGGCTACAAGGTCCTGGAGGCCAGGAGCGGCGAGGCAGCGCTGGAACTCATCAACGAGCAACTCAACGATATCGACCTCATCATCAGCGACGTCGTGATGCCGCGGATGGACGGCCCAACTTTGATCAAGGAAGTTCGCCAGCGCCGGGCCGATGTGAAGGTCATTTTCATCTCCGGCTATGCCGAGGACGACTTCCGCCGCAAGATCGATGCGGGCGAAGAGGCGCATTTCCTGATGAAGCCATTTACCCTGAAACAGTTGGCGACCAAGGTGAAGGAAGTGCTCGACTAAGCGCTCGCTAAACCACAAACGAGAACGCCGCGCCCCAAGGGGCGCGGCGTTGTCGCAAGACGGCAGAACTTGTCAGAAATCGATTAGATCGATTCCTTCAGCTCCTTAGCAGCGCGGAAGGCGATCTTCTTGCTGGCCTTGATTTTGATGGCTTCGCCGGTGGCCGGGTTACGGCCCATGCGCGCCGGGCGCTTGCGGACCTGGAAGATGCCAAGAGCCGGGATACGGATCTTGTCGCCCTTCTTCAGGTGCTTGCCGATGAGGGTGACGAGGTCGCCAAGGACTTCGTTCGCCAGCTTCTTCGACAGTTCATGCTTTTCGGCCAGATCGGTACCGAGCTGCTTCAAGGTTATGGTCTTTTGTGGTGCGGTCGCCATAGTAAGCCCCTCTGTCACGGATGATTCCCAAGGCCGGAGCATAACGACGGCGGGAATGAGTCGCAAACAAAGAAAGCTGACCTGGTACGATAGAAATCCGCTTGACGCGGGCCTTTCTGCAGCGCAATGACGATCAGCCGAGCGCCTGGACGACAGATTAATAGGTGTCTCCTGCCCGGTCGGCCGCGACCCGAAAGGTCATCAAAACGCCCGTTGCAGTTTCCGCGGGCTTTGATAAAACGGCTGGAAATGCTTGATTTTGCGGGATCGGGGTGTAGCTCAGCCTGGTAGAGTACCTGCTTTGGGAGCAGGGTGTCGGAGGTTCGAATCCTCTCACCCCGACCATCTCGCGGGGTCCTGTTAACGGGATCTTTCAAGCTTGGACGCGATTCTGATGTCGGCATCACCAGGCTGCCGACACAGAAAAATTTCAGGTACCTGGTGCCGGCAAGGTGGTCGCGGGCCAGTGTTTTAGGGCCGAATCGGGGCCTATGGGTAGGAACGAACAGAAGCGAGGTTGGGCGATGGCCGCGAGAATTTATCAGCCTGCTAAGTCAGCGATGCAATCGGGCCGCTCCGGCCGCGCCAGCGTTTGGATCCTGGAATTTCCCCAGCAGTCGCAGCGCCAGGCCGATCCTTTGATGGGCTGGACGTCGAGCAGCGACACCCGCCGTCAGGTGAAGCTCTCTTTCGCCACGCAGGAAGAAGCCGTGGCCTATGCGACGCGCGAAGGCATCGCCTATGAAATCGAGATGCCCAAACAGCGCAGCGTGGCGCCAAAGGCCTATGCCGACAATTTCCGCTTCGATCGCGTCGGCCGGTGGACCCATTGATTCATCGCTGAGGAATCGGACCCCATAGCTCAGCTGGATAGAGCAGCTGCCTTCTAAGCAGCAGGTCGCGTGTTCGAATCACGCTGGGGTCGCCAGAATGCAGGAACAGAAAAGGGCGGCAGTGGATGTACCACTGCCGCTCTTGCTTTATCTGGCCGAGATCAGGCGCGGGCCGGCTGTGCCGCCCTGCCGAGAAGGTTGTCGATAGCATAGGCGCCATTGCCGAGCAGGGCGACGACACCCGAGATCACGATCAGGAACAGCGGATACTCCCAGCCGCCATTGGCGCTGCTGAAGACCCAGCCATTGCCGCTGTGCACCCAGAAAGCGCCGAGGAGGACCGGGATCAGGGCCAGCGAGACGAGGCGCGACCTGAAGCCGATGACGAGGGCGATACCGCCCAGCGCTTCCGCGGCGAAGGTGAGGTAGGCGAGGGTCGCGGGAAGGCCCAGCGATTCGAAGAATTGCGCAGTGCCGGCCAGGGTGAAGGTCAGGTACTTAAGGATGATGCTGTGGGCGAGATACATGACACCCAACGACAGGCGGAGGGCGAGGGCAGCAAGTGCTGCATTCTTTTGGTCGATCATGGTCCAATTTCCTTTGGCTGCAGAGAGTAGGGTGGTGTGAAACCAATATCGGCTGTTGAATTTCTGATATAAACTGCCAACTATTGGCTTCTGTTATTTGCAAAAACGCACAGACATGTCCGCTATCTCGCTGGAATGGAATGATTATCGGGTCGTGCTGGCGATCCACCGTGCCGGTGGATTGGCCCCGGCGGCGCGGACATTGGGGGTCAACCACGCCACCGTCTTTCGCCAGGTGAACGCCATGGAGGCCCGGCTGGGGGCTCGGCTGTTCGACCGGCATCGCAGCGGCTATGGCCTCACCGCGGTGGGCGAGGTGGCTTTGGCGGCGGCCGAGGCGATGGAGGTGCAGGCCCTCGCTGCGGAGCGGCGCATGGCCGGCGGCGATCTAAGTCTCACAGGCACAATCCGGGTTACGGCGCCGGACGACATGGTGCAGCGCCTGCTTTTGCCGATGTTTGCGGCTTTCCGAGAGCGCTATCCAAAGATTGAGTTGGAGGTGATTGTCGAGAACCGCTTTCTCAATCTGTCACGGCGCGAGGCCGACATCGCCTTGCGCCCGACCGCGGCGGCGCCGGAAGCAATGACGGGCATCAATATCGGGCCGCTGAACATGACGCTTTATGGCAGTCCGGCCTTGGCCGATCGCCTGGCCGCAGGGGAGGCCGCGGATGCCTTGCCTTGGATCGGCTGGGAAGATGGCGCGGAAACCCTCCGCTTTGGCGGATTCTATCGCAATCGCGGCCACAACCCGGTCTTCGCCTATCGCAGCAATTCGCTTTTGGCGCAGGTTTCCGCGGCAGAGGCCGGCATGGGGGTCGCCGTTCTGCCCTGCTTTGCAGGGGACAGCAGTGCGCTGCTGCGACGGCTGGAGCCCGTCGATCGCTCTTATGCAACCAACCTGTGGATACTGACGCATCCCGACCTCAAGCGCGCGGCGCGCATCAAGGCGTTTATCGAATTCATATCGGTGGCCTTGCGCCGGAAACGGCGGTTACTGGCGGGGGAGTAGTGGATCAGTGCTCGCCGCAACTGCCGAGCGCCTGAATCGGGCAGTCGGGCCATTCGGGCGCATCGACAGGTTTACTGATGTAGATGGCCAACAGTGCAAAAACAGCCAAAGCAAAGCCGAAAAGGCCAAGACCGGCTGTACCGTTCTGGCTTTCCTCCAACTTGGGCTCCGGACGCAGCAAGGCGTCAGTCGCCGCAGCTTCGGCTGGCGGGTTTTCAGTCAAGAATCTCATTCCGTCCAATGAGGCACGCATTCGCTAAACTTATATGGGCGCTCTTTCCCAAATTACATCAGCGGCATGGCGTCACAGATCGCTGCTTGTGCAATAAACAGGAGAAGACTCTTTATGCGCCAATTTCCGCACATATAGTTGCCAAGATGGGGATGATCGGGCAGTTTTCGTGCAGCTATGCGACAAAAAAGACCAGGGAGAGCAGAAATCATGGCCGGCACCTTCATCAATGTGACAGCCTCGGATGGCGGCCAGTTCCGCGCCTATATGGCCGTGCCGAAATCCGGCAAGGGTCCTGGCATCGTTCTTTGCCAGGAAATCTTCGGCGTGAACGCCTATGTGCGCGAAACCGCCGATTATTACGCCGAGGAAGGTTACGTGGTCCTTGCGCCGGACCTTTTCTGGCGCATGGAGCCGAACGTCGATATGGGCTATTCGCCGGAGGAATGGCAGAAGGCCTTCGACTTTTTCCAGAAGTTCGATGTCGATAAGGGCATCGCGGATATTGGTGCGACCGTAAAGGCCCTGCGCGGCCGGCCGGAATGCACCGGCAAGGTCGGCGTGCTCGGTCATTGCCTTGGCGGCAAGCTCGCCTACCTGACGGCCTGCCGCGTCGATGTAGACGCAGCCGTGGGCTATTATGGCGTCGGCATCGAGGGGAGCCTTGATGAGGGCAAGAATATAAAATGCCCGACCGTGCTCCATTTCGCCGAACTCGATAAATATTGTACGGCCGAGGCGCGGGAGCAGATCGTCGCGCACTTCAAGAATCGGCCGGAGATTGAAACCTATACCTATCCCGGTGTCGATCATGCCTTCGCCCGCACGATGGGTGAGCATTTCGACAAACCCGCGACAATCATGGCGCATTCACGCTCGATCGCCGTCTTCCGCAAGACGCTGGGGCCGCATTACGATCTGTCGGCGCTGTGGGATGCGCATTGCTATCATGAATTTGCAACACGCGATGTCGCCGCGACCATGAAGACCATGGTCGACCAGCCCTATGTCAATCATATCCCGACCATGACCGGCGGCGTGGGGCAGAAGGAACTGGCGCGCTTCTATCAGCATCATTTTGTCAACAACAACCCAGCGGATACCAAGCTGGTCCCGATCTCGCGCACCATCGGCGCCGACCGTGTGGTGGATGAAATGCTGTTCTGCTTCACCCATGACAGAGAGATTGACTGGATGCTGCCCGGCGTGAAGCCGACCGGCAAATATGTCGAAATCCCCCTGGTTGCCATCGTCTGCTTCCGCGGTGACAAGCTCTATAATGAGCACATCTATTGGGATCAGGCGTCCGTCCTGGTGCAGATCGGCTTGCTGGATCCGAAGGGCCTGCCGACCGCGGGCATCGAGACGGCGAAGAAGCTCGTCGATGAAAAACGGCCGTCGAATACGCTCATGAAACGCTGGTCGGAAAGTGCGGGCAAGTAAATGAGCAACCCGTTGAAGGACAAACTCGCGGCGGGCGGATGCATTGCCTGCCATTGGGCCACCTTGGGTTCGCCCTCGGTCGCTGAGTTGCTGGCTGAATCCGGCCCCGATTGCATTGTCTTCGACATGCAGCACGGACTGTGGGACCGCCTCAGCCTCGAATATGCAATCGGGCTGGTGCGCCACAAGACGATCCCGACCGTGCGCAGCGTCGATGCCAGCGATCACGCGATCGGCATGGTGTTGGACGCCGGTGCGCGGGCACTCATTGTTCCCATGGTCGATACGGCAGATCAGGCGCGGGCCGTGGTGCGCGCAGCAAAATATCCACCGCAGGGCGGGCGCTCTGGCGGCGGCACGCGGCCGATGCTCGACTACAAATCCTATATGGCGAATGCCAATGATGAATTGGTTGTCGCGGTGATGATCGAAACCGCCACAGCCGTCGCGAACGCGGCCGAGATCGCCGCCGTCCCCGGTATCGACATGCTCTTCATCGGTCCTTTTGACCTGGCGATGTCGCTTGGCACCTTTCCGGATTTCGGTCCAAAGCACGAGGCTGCGGTACAGTCCGTGTTGGCAGCGGCCAAGGCGGCGGGCAAGAGCTGCGGTATCTTCACCCCCTATGCGAGTTTCGCCGCCGATCGTCGCGCGCAAGGCTTCCAGTGGGTGGTCCTTGCCTATGACCAGGCGCTCGTGCAGGAAACCGCCAAAGGCGCCGTCAAAAATGCCCGTACGGGTGTGGGGCCCAATCTCGTCAAGGATGCGGTCGCGTTGGTGAGCGGCGCCAATGGGGGCATCGGCAGCGAGATTGCCCGCGCCTTGCTGCGCGCGGGTGCTGCCAAGATATATTGCGGCGCACGGCAGGTCGAAACGTTGCGTACGCTTGCAGCCGTAGCACCGGATCGCTTGATACCGGTTCAGCTCGACGTAACGGATGCCGACAGCGTCGCCAAGGCAGCGAAGGCCTGTCCGGATGTCAGCCTCCTCGTCAACAACGCCGGATGGAACTCGAACGAGGGTGTGTTCAGTGCCAACGCGCTTGACAATGCCAGACGCGAGATGGAGACGAATTATCTGGGGACGCTCGCCCTCTCGCGTGCCTTTCAGCCAGTCCTCGCCAGGAGCGGCGGTGGGGCGTTGGTCAATCTGATTTCCGTGATCGCGCACAGCAACGTACCCTTGATGGCAACCTATGCGGCGTCGAAATCGGCGCTGCTGTCACTTACGCAGGCGTTGCGGGCAGAACTGCGCCAGCAAGGCACGCATGTAATGGGCGTGCTGCCGGGGGCCGTCGATACGCCCATGACACCGGGCTTTGAGGGCATGAAGATGCGTCCGCAGCAGGTGGCCGAGGCTCTGATCCAGGGGCTTAAGGCGCGGATGGAAGATATCTATCCGGGTGGCATGGCCTCGGGCGTGTTCAGCGGCATCGCTCTCGATGCCAAGGCGATCGAGGGAGATTTTGCAAACTATCTGCCGGCAGAGTCTGCCTCGCGGGCAAAGGCATGAGCCGCCAAATACAGCATCCATGATCACCGTCGACAATATCGTCAAGCGCTTCGGCGGCATTCGTGCCGTCGACGGCTGCAGCCTGCAGGTCGCCAAGGGATCGATCACCGGATTGATCGGTCCTAACGGCGCCGGCAAATCGACCTTGTTCAACATCATCGCCGGTTTGTTGACGCCCGACAGGGGCAACATCAGCCTTGACGGAATGGATGTCACCGGCTGGCCAGCCCACCGCCTGTTCGGACAAGGTCTCGCGCGCACATTCCAGATTGCCCATGAGTTCAGCCGCATGACGGTGTTGGAAAATCTGATGGCTGTGCCGGCTGGTCAGTCGGGAGAGCGTATCATCAATGCCTGGCTGCGCTGGTCGAAGGTGCGGGCCGAAGAGGCCCGCATTCGTGCGCGTGCCGAGGAGGTTCTGGCGCAATTGCGCATCGACCATGTGAAGCATGAGTTGGCCGGCAATCTGTCCGGTGGCCAAAAGAAGCTGGTCGAACTCGCACGCACCATGATGTGGCAGCCCAAGGTCGTCCTGCTGGATGAGATTGGTGCCGGTGTCAATCGGACGCTGCTATCCGAAATCGCCGGTGAGATCGAGCGCCTCAATCGCGAGCATGGCTACACATTCTTCGTCATTGAGCACGACATGGATCTGATTGCGCGACTCTGCTCGCCGGTGATTGTGATGGCCGAAGGCCGGGTGCTGACACAAGGATCGATGCAGGAGATAAGGCAGAATGCCGATGTGATTGAAGCTTATCTCGGTGGCGGGAAGGTCTGACGCATGGCAGTTCTCGAAGCCACAGGTATGGTAGGCGGTTATGGCGGCATGGATATCCTCAACGGTGTCGACATTTCCGTCGATTCCAGCGAAATCGTCGTCATCATCGGTGCCAATGGTGCCGGCAAATCGACCGCGATGAAGGCGCTGTTTGGCCTGGTGACCTTGCGGGCGGGCCGCGTGCTGCTTGAAGGTCGCGACATCACCAATGCGGCACCAAATGATCTGGTCGGTTACGGCATGGGTTACGTGCCGCAGGAACGGAATGTCTTTCGCACGTTGACGGTGCGGGAGAATCTTGAGATGGGAGCTTTCCTCAAACCCGCGAGCCAAGCGCGGGTGATGGAGCAGGTGTTCACCCTGTTTCCGATCCTCAAAGAGAAGGCCGGCCAACCGGCTGGCGAACTCTCCGGCGGACAGCGCCAGATGGTAGCCGTTGGCCGCGCCTTGATGACGGAGCCGAAACTGCTCATGCTCGACGAACCGACGGCGGGTCTGTCACCCCTCGTAATGGAGCAGATTTTCGAGCGCATCGTTGCCGTCAACAAGGCGGGCATAGGTATACTGCTCGTCGAGCAGAATGCGCGGCAAGCCCTGGCGATTGCGCATCGCGGTTATGTTTTGGCGACAGGGCGCAATCGCTTCACCGGAACGGCGGAGGCATTGCTCGGCAATCCTGAAATCGGCCAATCTTTTTTGGGTGGGTGACGTGGAAGCCTTAGCCGATTTCGTCAATCTCTATCTGTTGCCGGGCGTTGCGGTCGGCTGCATCTATGCACTGGGCGCCGTCGGCATTTCGCTCATTTTTGCGATCCTGCGCTTCGCGCATTTCGCCCATGGCGATCTGATGACCTTCGGCGCCTATCTTGCATATAGCCTGGTGGCCGGGTTGGGTTGGTCGGTCTATCTCGCTTTGCCCATTGCCATCATTGGGGCGGCGCTCGCCAGCGTGCTGATCGACCGGATCGTCTATAAGCCGTTCCGGCGCAGTCCGGGCATCATCGTGGTGATTGCATCCTTTGGCGTGATGCTGGTCGTGCGATCCCTGATCCAATTATTCTGGGGCGTCGACGTGCTCAATTACGAGACGGGCATACGTAAACCGGTGCCGCTGATCGGCGATTTCCGGATGGCGCAGAAGCACATCATCATCATCCTGGTTTCAGTTGTCATTGCCGTCGGCCTGCACTGGTTCCTCAGTCGCAGCCGGATGGGGAAGGCGATGCGGGCCATGAGCGACGATGCTGATCTGGCGCGCATTTCCGGCATCGATACTGAAAAAGTCGTGCGCTGGACCTGGTTGATCGGCGGCGGCCTTGCTGCGGCGGCAGGTATCTTCGCCGGTCTCAATTCGAAGCTTCACCCAAGTGTGGGTTGGGATCTGCTGTTGCCGCTCTTCGCCGCCGCGATTCTAGGCGGCATCGGCCAGCCTTATGGCGCGATCCTCGGTGGCCTGGCCATCGGCATCGCGCAGGAAGTAGCGACCTATCCCTGGATTGGCGACAATCCGCTGGTGCCCCCTGCCTATAAGAACGCTGTCGCCTTCTTCGTCATGGTCTGCATGCTGGTCTGGCGCCCGACGGGTATCTTCAAGGGGCGGGTGCTGTGATGGACACCCATTTCTTCGGCTACCTCATGTATGCCTTGTCGCTGGCGACGATGTTCGGCATCTATGGCATTCTTTGTCTGGGACTCAATTTGCAATGGGGCTTTGCGGGCCTCTTCAATGCGGGCATTGCCGGCTTCTTCGCTGTCGGCGCCTATGCAACGGCGATCCTGACCTCGCCCGAGAGTCCGGATTATCTAGGCGGTTTCGGCTGGCCGCCTTTGCTGGCCATCCCGCTCGCGATGCTGCTATCCGGGGCCATCGCCTGGCCGATCGGGCGCATCTGTCTGGGTCTCAAGGGCGACTATCTGGCGATGGCGACAATCGGCATTTCCGAGATCATCCGATTGGTGCTCAAGAACGAGGATTGGCTGGCAAACGGCACGATGGGCATCTCGACGGTGCCGCGTCCTTTTGAAAGCCTTGGTCAGCCTTGGGGCAATATCGCGTTCCTCGGCTTCGTCCTGCTGGCGATGCTGGTGCTCTATTTCGCTGCCGAGCGGGCCTGGGCTTCGCCTTGGGGCCGCGCGATGCGGGCCATCCGTGACAATGAACTGGCGGCTGCGGCGATCGGCAAGGACGTCGTGCGTTTCCGGCTGGAAGCCTTCGTCCTTGGCGCCATGGTGATGGGATTGGGGGGCGCGCTCTCGGCAATGTACTTCAAATTCATCGGATCAAGCGCCACGGAACCGTTGCTCACGACTTTCCTGGTTTGGGTGATGCTGATCATCGGCGGCAGCGGTAACAATCGCGGCGCCCTGCTGGGCGCCGGCCTGGTGTGGCTGATCTGGTCGGGAACGGAATTGCTCACCAATCGGCTGCCGGCGGAGTGGATTACCCGGTCTTCTTATATGCGCGCCCTCTTGATCGGCGTCCTGCTTATCGTCGTGTTGCAGCGCTTCGCCAAGGGCGTGTTGCCGGAAAAACCACCGCGCCGGATCGATAGCTAGACGAGGGGTGGTAGGGCGGTGAGGGAGACGATCGGCGTCACCTTGCCATCCAGAGCATATTCCTGGGGCCCAGGCTGTCGGCGCAGTAGAAAGACCTTGAAACCGACGCGCGCAGCCCCCATTGCATCCCAGGCATTCGAGGACACGAAGCCGATCGAATGCGGCGGCAGATAAAGGCTTTCCGCAGCCATTCCGTAAACGCGTGGATCCGGCTTGTAGAAACGCAGCGCGTGAACCGAGAGGATCGGCTCCAGACGGTCGGCGATTGCAGCGCTGTCGAGAGCCTCCCGCAGCATGCCCGGTGTGCCGTTGGAAAGAATGCCGACCTTCTTCCCGGAGGATTTCAACGCGGTGAGCGTTGGTGCGACATCTGCAAAAGGTGTCAACCGGCGATAGCTTGCCAACAGATCATTTCGCAGCACCGGATCATCGATCCCATGGGTTGCCAGAGCGAAATCCAATGCCTCGGCAGTCAATGCGTCAAAGGGGCGGTAGTCACCGGCCAGCGATAGTGTCCAGGTGTATTCCAGCTGCTTCTGTCGCCACAGATTGGAAATAGCTCCTGCCGATGGGCCAAGTCGTGCCGCATGGCGCGCAACGCTGGAATGAATGTCGAGCAGCGTTCCATAGGCGTCGAAAAGGATGGCTCCAAGCGTCATGTGTAGGTTCCAAAAAAATGACGGCCCGCCGATGAGCTTGCGATCACAGGCGGGCCGTCAAATCTTACGCTAGTAAACCGGTTAAGGATTGACCAAACCGACCTGCTTGTAGCTGTTGCCGTCAACCACGAAGTGGCCGATGACGCCGGGAATGTCGCCATTGGCATCGAATTCCATTTCGCCCGTGGCGCCGGAATAGTCGATATCCTTGCCGGCTGCGATCAGTTCCTTGGCCTTCTTCCATTCACCCGGCAGGATCTTTTCGCCCGGCGCGTTGGCCACTTCGCGCAGCGCGTCGCGCACCTTGACGCGATCGGTGGAACCGGCCTTCTCAACGGCGAGTGCCGCGAGCATGACCGAGTCATAGGTCTGGCCGATGAAGATCTTGTCCTTGGCCGTCTGGTAGGCCGAGGTGTAGAGCTCGTCGAATTTTTTCGCGGCATCGCTTTCCGGCGCAGAGGGTGAGGTGAAGAACGAGGTCTTCAGATTGTCGGCGCCGATCTGTTCAATGAGCTTGTTGTCGCGAAGACCATCTGTGCCAATGAAGCGGTTGAACAGGCCGTTCTCCAGAGCTTCCTTGACGATCGTCGTGCCGGAATCGCCTGCATAGGCGATCAGTACGAGGGCCTCAGGCTTATCCTTGGCCAGGGTGCCGAGTTCGGCAGCATAGCTCTGCTGCTTTTCTTCGTGCTTCACTTCTGCCGTGATGGTGCCGCCCCCGGCCTTGTAGGCGGTGGCAAAGCCGGTCGCGAGCGGTGTCGCGTAGTCGTTGTTGGCATAGGTGAGGGCCACCGTCTTGATGCCCTGGTCCAGCACCAGCTTGGCCAGCACGACGCCTTGATAGGCATCCGATGGCACGATGCGGAAGACATAGTCATTGTCTTTGAGTGTGGTGAAGTCCGGCGACGTCGCCGTCGGCGAAATCTGCAGCACGCCCGAGGGAATGGTCACGGCGTTGGCCGCGGCGAGCGTCGTGCCAGACATCAGCGCCCCGACAACAACCGGCACGTTCTCGACATTGACCAGTTTGGTGGCGGCGTCGACGGCACCTTGGGTGGCGCCGGTGGTGTCACCCACCACAGTGACCATCTTGCCGCCCAGCAATCCACCGCCGTCATTGATTTCCTTTTCGGCGAGCTTCACCGAATCCATCATCGGCGGAATGAAGCTGGCGATCGGACCGGTGACATCGAAAAGGATGCCGACCTTGGTATCACCGCCTGCAGGCGCTGTTGCCGGCGCCGCTGCCGACGTTGCGGTTTCGTTGGTGGCGGCCGCTTGTTCTTCCTTCTTCTCCTCACCGCAGGCGGCGAGGGCGAGGCCGGAGGCGAGAATGGCTGCAATGCTGGCCCGCTTCATCAGCGACGTCCTGATCGTCATATTGTCGTTCCCCTGTCTTGGTGGTTGTTCGTTGGAATTCAGGTAAAGGCGTTGAAGGTGATGATGGTGAGCGTATCTTTGACATGTGGCAGGGTCTGCAGCTCCGAAGTCACGAAGCGGCCCACATCCATGTCGGTCGGCAGGTAGCATTTCACGAGCAGGTCATATTGCCCCGAAATCGAATAGAGCTCGGCGATCTGCTGCACCGTATCCAGCGCCTTTTCGGCGACGTCATAGGACTTGCCGGGTTCGCATTTCACCATGACGAAAATCGGCCGCATGTGCCTCGACTCCCATTTTCCCTC
Source organism: Dongia sp. (assembly GCF_041906375.1). Classification (GTDB taxonomy): domain Bacteria; phylum Pseudomonadota; class Alphaproteobacteria; order Dongiales; family Dongiaceae; genus Dongia. Next base: position 1,049,110 of record NZ_JAYRJJ010000001.1, read on the forward strand.
AATCCGGCTGCATGTTGCCCCGGCGCGCCGGCAAAATCCAGCCCCGCGGCCGGCCTGTCAGGTGACGGCGGCCCGCCGGTTGAAGGCTGGAAGCCGCCATTCCGCGGTCTCGAGGACGGCCTTCAGCGTGGCGACGGCATCCCAGATATCCTGGTAGCGGACGTAAAGGGGGGTGAAGCCGAATCGCATCAGGTCCGGGGCCCGGAAGTCGCCGATGACCCCTCGCGCGATCAGGGCCTGCATCACGGCGTAGCCCGCGCTATGGGCATAGCTTACCTGGCTGCCGCGCAGGCCACCCTCGGTCGGACTGGCCAGGGTGAGGCCAAATCCGGCGCATTCCTGGTCCACAAGCCGGATCATCAGGTCGCCGAGCGCCAGCGATTTCTGGCGCACAAGGGCGAGATCGATGCCGTCGAAGGTGGTGAGACCGCATTCTAGTGCTGCCATGCTGAGCACCGGCGGCGTTCCCACGAGGAAGCGGTCGATGCCGGGCTTCGGTTGATAGGCAGTCTCGAAGGCGAAGGGGACCGCGTGGCCGAACCACCCGAAAAGCGGCTGCTGCGTTGCGTCCTGCCAACGGCGGGCCACGAACAGGAAGGCCGGGGCACCCGGGCCGCCATTCAGGTACTTGTAGCCGCAGCCGACGGCGAAATCGGCGCCGGTGCCGTTGAGATCGACCGGCAGCGCGCCGGCCGAATGGGCAAGATCCCACAACGTATGGGCGCCCGTCGCCTTGGCCTTGGCATTGATTGTCGCCATGTCATGGCGGCGCCCGGTGCGATAGTCGACTTCAGTCAGCATCACCACGGCGACATCGGTGTCGATCCGGTCGATGACGGCTTCCGGCGGGACAATCTCGAGGTGATGGTCACGGCTCAGCAACTGGGCAAGTCCCTGCGCCATGTAAAGATCGGTCGGAAAGTTTCCGTTGTCCGACAAGATAACCTTGCGATCCGGGCGCAAGGCGAGGGCTGCGCTGATTAGCTTGAAGACATTGAGCGACGTGGAGTCACAGACTACAACTTCATCGGATTGTGCGCCGATCAGTCGGGCGATCTGGGCTCCCAGGCGGCGTGGCAGGTCGACCCAGCCATGCTTGTTCCAGCTGGTGATGAGATCATGACCCCATTGCGCCTGAATGACGGTCTGGACGTGCTCTGCCGTGGCTCTCGGCAAGGCGCCGAGAGAGTTGCCGTCGAGATAGACGATGCCTTCAGGCAAATGAAAGCGGTCGCGTGCAATGGCCAGCGGGTCCTTTGCGTCCAGTGCTTCGCAATTGGCGCGGTCGAGTGAACTCATCTTCAGAGGCTCCGGAGAACGGCGCGCACGGGGCTCGAATCGGCACCCGCGATCTTCAAGGGTAAGGCGATCAGTTCATAGATACCGAATGGCACGGCGTCGAGTACCAGCCCTTCGAGGATGGCGAGGCCGCGGCGTGCGACGGCAAGATGCGCTGCCATGGTCTTCGATGTCTGCGGGTCGAGTGACGGCGTGTCGACGCCGATAAGCCGGACGCCGCGGTCAGCCAGCTCTTCAACCAGATCGGCATCGATCGCTGCGAAATTTCCGTCCCACGTCTCTTGCGGCGCCCGCTGGTAAGTGCGGATGAGGAGGCGGGTGGTTCCCTGGGAAAGCTGCGGCATGATGTGGGCTGCGGCCACCAGCCCATCCGCGGTTCGCGCATCGACAACTTGCGCTGGACCCAGATAGATCGACAGATCGACAGCATCAATCGTTATGCCGTCGGCGTCATAATGGAAAGGCGCATCGGCATGGCTACCACTATGAGTCGACAGTGTCAGCGACGAGACGTTGACGGGTATGCCGGGGCCCATCGACCAAGTCCGCCGCAGCTCAAAGGCTGTGTCGCCTGGCCAGACCGGCAGGTCGTTCCGCAGGGATTGAGAAATGTCGTAAAGCATATGTCGCCAAGCCAGGAATTATATCCCTGAGCCTAGGCGAGAGCGTGATGGTCGGCAAGTCGCCCTATTTCGGAGCCAGGAGGAAATAGTAAGCGGCACCCGCACCGCCACCAATCAACACAAGGAGCCAAAGGGCAATGCCCGCGAGTTCCATGCCGCCAAGTTTGGATTTGCTGGCCTTGCCGGCACTCTCGCCAGCATCGCTGCGCCCCGCGACGATATCGAGCGCGCGCTGTTCGTCCTTCTTACGGGTGCCCATGGGTGGTCTCCGCGCTCCACAATTACGCCATGATCTTTAAATCCCTCTATCCTCTAGTGGGGAAGGGTTAACAACTTCTTCATGCAGGCCGTCCGCCCTCAACTTTCGTAGAGCTTTTCCGGCGGGATAACGACATCGGCGATAATTGTGGGACTATTGTCCCTGATAGCGGTGAAGAAGCAATTGCGCCGCCCAGTGTGGCAGGCGACGCCGATCTGGTCGACCAGCAATAGAAGGCAGTCCTTGTCGCAATCGACACGGAGCTCGACGAGCCGCTGCACCTGACCGGAACTGTCCCCCTTACGCCAGAGCGCCTGACGCGAACGCGACCAATAGACCACACGGTCACCAGCCAAGGTTTCGCGCAGGCTGTCGCGGTTCATCCACGCCATCATCAGAACCTCGCCGGTATCGTGCTGCTGCGCGATCGCGGGTATCAATCCGTTGACGTCATAGGTCAGGCCCTCGATGAAGGCATTTGTTTGTTGTGCAAGTGCAGGCACGACTCTCTCCTCACCAGATCGAGAGGGGTTTTTTGACATCGCCTTCGGCAAAGCGCGAAAGGCGGAAGGCGCGCAGATTGAATCCGGTCTCCGCCCCTTGCGCCAGCGCCAGCATGACTTTGCCGACCATCGGGCCCGGGGCAAAGCCGTGGCCGCAGAAACCGGTCGCGACCAGCAGGCCGGGCAGGGCAGGTGGCGCATCGAGCACCGGAATGCCATCAGGCAGCGTATCGATATTCCCGCCCCATTGCTCGGCAAGACCGACGCGACCAACCGCGGGAAAGGCGCGTTCCAACAGGCGAACGGCATCCTGCAGCCGTTCCTGCTGCGGTGGAATCATCGGCTCGCGCTCATGGATGCCGGGCTTGCGAGCTTCGTCGCTCCACGGCATGCGCTGGCAAAGATCGCGCAGCATGGATGCGCCGACATGCAGCGTCAGTCCCTTGGCGCTTTCGCGATAAGCGCTCCAATACCATGGCGCCAATCGGATGTGGTCCAAAGTGACGTCGACATCGCCATGCATGCTGGAGGCAATGTTCAACGAACCATCACTGCGTTTGCGGAAAGCAATGCCGTCGCCGACGAAGGCGGCATCGGTTACCTGTGGCAGAACATTCGTGCGGGCGACAGAGGCGCGGACGAAGGATTGGGGCAGCAGGACGTCATGTCCTTTCAGGAGACGCCATGAACTGGCGCCGGCGCAAAGCAGGACGGTCTTCGCGCGCACATTGCCCCATTCGGTTTCGACTCCATTGATACGCCCGGCAGACTTCTCGAGCGCAAGCGCTCCGCATCCTTCCAGGATGACGGCGCCAAGTTCCCGCGCGCGCTGGGCAAAGGCCGCCGCAGCCTTACGGGGCTCGGCATGACCGTCGCTTTTCGTATAGAGGCCGCCTTGGATCGGGGAAGCGAGATTTGGCAGCAGGTTCTTAACCTCGGCCACGCTGAGGAGGCGCGTGTCGAGGCCGAAGGACTTCGCCGATTCCAGCCATTTCTCGCGATAGGCCATGATGCTGGGAGAACCGCTGGCATAGAGTGCCCCGCCCTCGTTCCATTCGAGATCCGCACTGAGCTCCGCTTCAAGGCCGCGCCACAGCTTCTTGCATTCTTCCATCAAGGGGATTTCGTCCGGATCGCGCATCTGGACCCGCACGAAGCCCCAGGCACGCGAACTCTGCTGTCCCGCAACCCGGGACTTGTCGAGCAAAACGACCTTCATCCCGGCCTTCGCCATGTAATAGGCGCTGGCACAGCCTTGGATGCCGGCCCCGATTATGACGATATCGGCTTCGGCGGGCAGGGTGTTCGGCTGGCGCAAGATGCTTTCCCTCAAAAAGAAGTTCGCAATGGGAGCGAATGTCCTGCCTTGCCGCAATGCTGTCAATGCACGGCTGGGCCCCTCGTCTGCGGCCATGTTGCTCAGGCAGTGTCGGCATGCGGGGGTGGCGATTGACGGCCTCTCCCCGGGTCTGGGAGAGTGCCGCGCCCAAATTGGGCGACTTGCGTAGGTTCGGGGGACAGATGGGACGCTGGGTAGGGGTTGGGGGGCTGCTGCTGGCGGCGCTGTTCTGGGGCGGCATGATTCCATTGACCAAGTACCAACTTGTGCGCTGGGACCCCTATTTTCTTGTGGCGGCCCGTTCTCTGGGGGCGGCCCCTTTGTTATGGCTGCTGATGCTCTGGACGGACCGGAATCGGTCCAGGCCGGCACCGGTACCGGCCTGGAAGCAATGGACCTTCGGCGTCGTGGGCAATGGCGGCTTTGCCGTCCTCTATACCGTCGGCGTCCAATTCAGTGATCCGGTTCTGGCGGCAATTCTGACGGCAACAGGTCCGGCCATGGCCGCGGTGACGGACCGCGTATTCTTCGGGCTGCCGTTCAACCGTCTGATGGTGCCGGGCCTCATCGCCAGTGCCATCGGCTGCGCGTTGGCTTCGATCGCGCCAGGAGCGGGGAATGAGGGTATCGGCTTCGGTGGTGGCGAGGTCCTGATCCTGCTCTCCGTCATCTGCTGGTCCTGGTACTCGACCGTGGCGCAGCGCTGGTGCCCCGGCTGGTCCCAGGTGCGGATCACTTTCGTGACCATGGCCACTTCTGGCTTGGCCATGACAGCGCTCTATCTCATCTTGTCGATGAGCGGTTCGGTGCAATTTCCACCGGCCTGGCCACAGGCGTCGATCGAGGGGCTCAGCCTGCTCTGGTATATTGTGACGGTGATGGTGCTAGGCGTTGTGCTGTGGAACGCTGGCGTGCGTGCCGTCGGCGTTGTAACCGCGTCGCTCTATATCAATCTCACGCCTGTGGTCGCCATCGCAATTCTGGTTCTGCTGCAAGGCGCAGAGCCAACGCCGCTGCAGCTGCTTGGCGGCGCCATGGTCTTGTTGGGGATTGTCTATTCGGAATGGCGCATCCTGCGGGCGCGATAGCCCGCAGGATGGCCTGAAGAGTGACTATACTTTACCCGCTGCCTTGCGCTTGGCGAAAAGACAGATGAGGTCGCAGGCGATGTGAGCGGCTGCCAAAGCTGTGATCTGGCTTTGGTCATAGGCCGGAGCCACTTCGACGACGTCCATGCCGACCAGATTGAGTTCGGTGAAGCCGCGGACGATCGCCAAGCCTTGCGCCGCCGAGAGGCCGCCGGAAACCGGCGTGCCGGTGCCCGGTGCAAAGGCCGGGTCGAGGCAATCGATGTCGAAGGTGAAGTAGGCCGGCCGATCACCGACGATACGATTGACCTCGGCGATGACGGCATCCGTGCCGTGGCGATGCACCCATGGCGCATCCAGGATATTGATCCCCATGAAATCGTCATTCCAAGTGCGGATGCCGATCTGCACGGAATGCTGCGGGTCGATAAGTCCGTCCTTCACGGCTTTGTAGAACATGGAGCCATGATTGAGCGATTTGGGCTCGTCGTCCGCCCAGGTATCGCAATGCGCATCGAAGTGGATCAGCGAAAGCGGCTTGCCGAACTTCTCCACATGCGCCTGCAGCAACGGATAGGTCACATAGTGATCGCCGCCGAAAGTCAGCATACGCGCGCCGGACTTCAGGATATGGCGCGCATGTTCGACAATCGCATCATGAATGGTCATGGGATTGTGGACGTCGAGATAGCAATCGCCATAGTCGATGACGGCGAGTTTCTCGAAAGGATCGAAACCCCAGGGATAGGGTTTCAGGCTGGCCACTTCGGCGGAGGCGAGCCGGATGCCCTGTGGCCCGAGCCTGGCGCCCGGGCGATGTGTGACAGCAAGATCAAGCGGTACGCCGCTGATAACCAGGTCGGCGCCCTTCAAATTCTTGCTATAGCTGCGGCGCATGAAAGAAAGCACGCCTGCAAAGGTCGGTTCGTAGGCGAGGCCATAAGGACTCTTACGTGAAATGGCGCCGTCGATTTTGATGGCGCTGTCGTCTTGGGCATCTTCGTCGTGCATGAAAAAGGCTCCTGGGGAAATCCATTCCTTGGGTTGGTCGCTTAGGGCTCTCCCCTAATGGTCGCCTGGGATCGATGGTGGGCTCGATTTCGGATTGCTGGGGATCTCCCCCAGGGGTCGATTTGCTCGACGGCAGGTCGTTTACCATCCGAAGCATGACGACCTTAAGCAAGCTTTGAGATAGTGTCGAGCCATCATTTTGGCACCGCATTCCCTCTAACGACTCGAGCAAATCCCCCATCATGGCCAAATGGATCGGCTATTTCGGCCTGCTGCTTCTAGCACTTCTCTGGGGCACCATGGTGCCGACCGTTGCGCATTTGCTGCAACGCTGGGATCCCTATTTTCTGGCAGCATTCCGTTATATCGGTGCGCTGCCGGTGATGTGGGCGGCGTTGATCCTGCTCGAGCAGCGGCAACCAGTTGCCGGCAGTGGCGGTGATTGGCGTGTCTGGCCGCTCGGCGTCATCGGCATCGGCTGCTATGCCACGCTCTACACGATCGGCGTTTACCATTGTCATCCGGTTACGGCGGCCATCCTGAGTGCGACCTCGCCGGCGGTTGCCGCAATTGTCGATCGCATCGTCTGGAAAATACCGGTTGACCGGCGCATGCTGCCGGCCATCGCGCTGGCGATCATTGGCAGTGCGCTGGCGACAATTCACTTCGGCCCTGGCGACATGTTCGATTTTCGCGGTGGCGAGATCCTGATGGTCACGGCTTTTGCCTGTTGGTCCTGGTATTCGACGGCGGCACAACGCTGGTGTCGAGGTTGGTCGCAACTGCGCATCACGACGGTGACGATGACGACCGGCGGCGTCGGGCTGGCTGTTATATTCGCGGTCGCAGCGTTGTCGGGCGTCGCGCAGTTTCCGCCGCCGTCACCGGAATCGGCGAAGGACATACTCATTCTCGCGTGGATGACCATCGTCCTCGTGGCGCTTGGGGTCTATTTATGGAATTTTGGCGTCAAGCGGACCGGCGTCGTCGTTGCCAGCCTCTACCTAAATCTCGTCCCCGTCGTTTCCATCAGTATTTTTGCGATAGCCGGCACGCCACCCAGCTTGATGCAGATCGTCGGCGGTGTCCTGGTGATAGCAGGGATCGCGATGTCGGAACTGCAGATGCTGAAGGCCAAAAGAACGGATCCGGCATTGGACGCGGCTCATCTTTCCTGAAGGAGTGCATCATGGCTGAAGTAAAGCACTACAAGCGCGCCGACATGAGGTTCGAAGCCTATGGCGGCCCACCGGGCAAGGCTGAAATCAGCCGCCTGGTTGGCCCCGATATGTCGAGCACAATGGGCGTCGGCATCGCCAAGTTCGATGGCTGTTCGATCGACTGGACCGTGCTCTATGACGAGATGATCATCGTCATTGAGGGCTGGTTTCGCCTCAAGCATCCGGGCGGCGTCATTGAAGCCGGCCCCGGCGATGTCATCTGGTTGCCGGAAAAGACGCCAATCACCTATGAGGGCGAGAAAGCCATCGTCTGCTATGCGCTCTATCCGGTGGATTGGCGCAAGAAGCACAGCCTCTAGGAAGAGACGCGCGCGGTGAGGCGTTCCAGGAATGCCTCGCACTGCGCGATCTGATCGATCGCGACCCACTCGTCGGGTTTGTGCGCCTGTTCGATTGAGCCGGGCCCGCAGATCACGGTCGGAATGTCGATCTGCTGGATGAGGCCACCTTCGGTTCCGAAGGCTATTTTGATCGTGTCATTGGCCTTCGTGAGTGCCTTGGCGATGACGGTGATCTCGGCATCTTCGGCAGTGTCGAGTCCGGGGAAGGCTGATATGGGCTGCCAGGAGAATCCGCATTCGTTATTTATGGCGCGCATTTCCTTGGCCAGTTCCTCGTCGGCGAAACGCTTCACTTCAGCCACGAGTTCGGCAGGGTTCTGAACGGGAAGATAGCGGAACTCGAAGTCGAAGCTGCAATCCTTCGGCACGATGTTGAGCGCGGTGCCGCCCTTGACCACGCCGGTGTGTACGGTGGTGTGCGGCACGTCGTAATCATGGTCAAAGGGACCCTGCGCCGCAAAGCGCCGCCCCATCCGCTTAAGATAGGAGATGACCTCGGCCGCGTATTCGACCGCATTGACGCCCTTGGGCGCCAGCGAGGAATGACATTCCAACCCATGCACATGGCAGCGCAGCGATGTCTTGCCCTTATGGGCAATGGCGACCTTCATGGAGGTAGGCTCGCCGATGACGCAGCCTTTGGGTTTCACCGGCCGGTCCTTGAGGACTTCGAGTGCGCGGCGTACGCCGAGGCAGCCCACTTCCTCGTCATAGGAGAAGAGGAGATGGACCGGCGTCGTAAGCTCGCGCTTGGCCAGTTCCGGTACGGCTGTGAGGACCACACCCAGAAAGCCCTTCATGTCCGACGTGCCGCGCCCGAAGAGCTTGTCGTCGGTTTCCTTCACATTCCAGGGGTCGCTGGTCCATTCCTGGCCGTCGATCGGCACCACATCGGTATGGCCCGACAGAGCATAGCCGGCCCGGTCGTCCGGACCGATCGTGGCGTAGAGATTGGCCTTCTTGCCGGTTGCGTCGGGGATGAGTTCGCTCTTGATGCCGAAGCCGTCGAGATAGTTGCGGACGAAATCGACCAGTTCCAGGTTGGAATTCCGGCTGGTCGTATCGAAAGCGATCAGGCGGCGAATAAGGTCGAGACTCTGCGGGCGAGGCGCCAAGATTGAACTCCCTGGATTGGCTCATGCTATTGTCGATCGGTCCCGGAAAGCATACCGGGGGGCGACGGAATGGCAAGGTTGTAGGGCTTTTGACGCAGCGCAAGACACATCTGCCGGGAATCCTGGTGCGTTATGAGCCGGACAGGGGCATTGCGCCTGTGCCGGTCGTGTTCGATTCGCCTCATAGTGGCTATGCCTATCCGGGCGATTTCGACCATGTCGTGCCACGCGACATGCTGCGCCGGGCGGAAGATGCCTTCGTAGACGATTTATACGAGAGCGCGCCGGCACGTGGTGCAGCCTTCTTGAAGGCACTTTTCCCCCGCGCCTATATCGACCCTAACCGGCATGAGGATGAAATTGACATCGACATGCTGGCCGAACCTTGGCCGCGGCCGGTGCGGGCCAGTGAAAAGGCGGAAATGGGGTTGGGGCTCGTGCGGCGGCTCATCAAGGGACGCGTTCAAATCTATGACCGGCCGTTGACGGTCGAGGAGATCATGGCGCGGATCGAAAGCTATCACCGCCCCTACCACGGCGAACTCGCCGCCATGCTCGATGAGCGCCTCGCCCATTTTGGGGCGGTTTGGCACGTAAACTGCCATTCCATGCGCACGACCGGGCGCCACCAGGGGCGTTCCATCCCGCGCGACGATTTCGTCCTGGGCGATCGGGAAGGGGAGAGTTGCGACCCGGCGTTCACCGAATTCGTTGCCGGACGGCTTCGCGGCATGGGCTATTCCGTGCAGATCAATCATCCGTTCAAGGGCGCCGAGCTTGTGGCTCGCTTCGGGCGTCCCCTGGCCGGTTGTCATTCGCTCCAGATCGAGGTCAACCGCGGCCTCTATATGGACGAGGATCGGATCGAAAAGCATGATGGGTTCGCAAGGCTCAAGGCGGATATCGATCGGCTGATCGTCGACATCTGCACCTTTGCCAGGGAAGCGGTCGCCGGCCTTTAGGCCTGGAACTGTTCCTGTAGGATGCGCTCCTCGAGATGGTGCTCGGGGTCGAAGAGCAATGTGAGGGCCGTGTTCGGGTCCTGGCACACCGTGACTTCGGTCACTTCACGCACTTCGTTGAAATCCGCCGTGGCACTTACCGGGCGGCGGTCGGGTTCACGGATGATGAAGCGCAGCTTGGCACGTTGCGGCAGGATGGCACCACGCCAGCGCCGCGGCCTGAAAGCACTGATCGGCGTCAATGCCAGGACACCGGAGGCGAGGGGCAGAATAGGCCCGTGAGCTGAGAGATTGTAGGCGGTGCTTCCGGCGGGGGTCGCCACAAGCACGCCGTCGCAGACCAATTCGTTCATGCGCTCGCGCCCATCGATCTCGATGCTGATCTTGGCGGCCTGCGCCGTTTCGCGCAGCAACGAGACCTCGTTGATGGCGACCAGGCGATGTTCACGGCCATCGCCTGTCTTTGCCGTCAACTGCAGGGGATGGAGAATGACCTGCTCGGCACGCCGGATCCGCTCCACCAACCCAACAGGGTCGTAGCGGTTCATCAGGAAGCCGACCGTGCCGCAATTCATGCCGAAAATGCGGACGCGACGGTTCATCGTCTCGTGCAGGGCCCGCAGCATCGTGCCGTCGCCCCCCAGCACCACCACCACATCGGAATGAGCCGGATCGCCGGTGCCGTACCGGGCGGTCAGCTCCGCAAAGGCCGCCCTCGCGTCGGGCGATTCGGCGGCGAAAAAGGCGATGCTGGGTACGGTGTTGACGGTGTTCAAGATGTTCTGGCTCCGGTTTGCGGGCGCCGGCAGTATAGCGACGGCCGCCCCGCTTGCCAAAGCCGACGGCGCATTGCAGTGTAGCCCCAAGAAACAGGGGTAATCGGGGGCGATCATGCGGCGGATGGATCTGGCACTGGCGATTGGATTGGCGGTGGCGGTCGGCCCCTGTCTCTTGCCGCATGCGGCTTCAGCCCAGGAAAGCGTCGCCCTGGAGATTACCGGGGAAGACGAGGCCGGCGACCATCACGAAGGCTACTATTATCCGACACCGCAGACGGTCGAGCATTACAGCAGCCGCGTCGTAAGCCTGCCCGATAGTGACAAGATCCGCCGCCAAGGTTTCGTCATCGGCATGGCGCGGCAGCTGGTGTCTGGGCAATACGCGCCGGACTATGCGATCTTTGCCAAAGGGGATGACGCCCAGAAGCTGATCATCACCGGCCTTCACGACGGTTCGCTCGATACGATCTATCGGGCCCGGGCGCTGTTCGCCAGCCTGACGCTCATCGCCCGCTCGACACCGTTCTTCCAGAAGAACACGCAGCCGGAAGAGGCGACTTTCTTCGATCTCTTGAAGTTGTTGGGCTTTTCCCAGGTGACCATTTCCGATGGCAAGAAGTTCTGCCACCAGGTCATCATCGACTGAAGATCAGCCGCCGGTCACACTCATATGCCGCTCGACTGCGGGGCCGCTATGATCCCGGTCGATGATGAAATCGTGGCCCTTGGGCTTACGCCGGATGGCTTCGCGGATCGCCCCCACCAGATCTTCGTCTGACTCGCTCTGGCGCAACGGCGCCCGCAGGTCGGCGGCATCGTCCTGGCCGAGGCACATATAAAGCGTACCGGTGCAGGTCAGGCGCACACGATTGCAGGCTTCGCAGAAATTATGGGTGAGGGGCGTGATGAAGCCGACCCGCTGGCCGGTTTCCGTGAGCTTTACGTAACGCGCCGGCCCACCGCTGTAATGGCTGCTTTCTTCCAGGGACCAGCGCTTTGCAAGGTGGCTGCGCAAAAGCGAGATCGGGTAGAACTGATCCACCCGGTTCTCACCGCCGATATCGCCCATGGGCATCACCTCGATAAAGGTGATGTCGTGCCCATTTTCGCCGCACCATTCGACCAGGCGGTAGAACTCGTCGTCATTGACGCCCTTGAGAGCGACAGTGTTGAGCTTCACCCGGATGCCGGCCGCCTTGGCAGCGGCGATGCCGTCCAGCACCGGGCCCAGCTTGCCCCACCGGGTGATGCGGGTGAACTTCTCTGGATCGAGGGAGTCGACCGACACATTGACCCGTCGAACACCGCAATCGGCCAGGTCCTGGGCGTATTTGCCGAGTTGGCTGCCATTGGTGGTCAGGGTCAACTCATCCAGGGCGCCGGTCTTGAGGTGGCGCGAAAGATTGCCGATGAGCTGCATGATGCCCTTCCGGACCAGCGGCTCGCCACCCGTGAGGCGCAACTTCTTGACACCCAGAGTTACAAAAGCGCTGCACAGCCGGTCCAACTCCTCAAGGGTGAGAATCTCGGCCTTGGGCAGGAACGTCATGTCTTCGGACATGCAGTAGACGCATCGGAAATCGCAGCGATCCGTCACGGAGACGCGCAGATAACTGATCCGTCGACCGAAAGGGTCGATCATGGGCTTGGCCGGGGCGGCGGCTGAAGGTGCCGAAGGTGCATTCATGATGGGAAATATAGGGGGCGACGCAGCAGATTTCTCCCCCAAAAGGGACAGGGTTTTACTGCGGCTCTCCAGCCATGCGCCCCGTGATCGCCGAAAGTGCCGCAAAGCCGGGCCGAAAGGGCTTCAAATGCCTTGTTTCCCTTGGAAAAACTCTAAATAATCGAGTTTCGCGCCGCAACAAGCGCCCTTTGACGTGCCCAGCTGAGAGTTCCGGACCCAGAAGATGCAGACCGCTAACGAAATCCGCCGTGTTTTTCTCGATTATTTCCGTGCGCAGGGGCATGAAATCGTCCCCTCGTCGCCGCTGGTGCCGCGGAACGACCCGACCTTGATGTTTGTCAATTCGGGCATGGTGCAGTTCAAGAACGTCTTCACCGGCCAGGAAAAGCGCGACTATGTCCGCGCTTCGACTGCCCAGAAATGCGTGCGCGCCGGCGGTAAGCATAACGATCTGGAAAATGTCGGCTATACCGCCCGGCATCATACCTTCTTTGAAATGCTGGGGAATTTCAGCTTCGGCGACTATTTCAAGGAACGGGCGATCGAGCTTGCCTGGAACCTGATCACCAAGGAATACGGCCTGCCCAAGGACAAGCTCACCGTCACCGTTTATGTCGACGACGACGAAGCCCATGGCCTGTGGAAGAAGATCGCCGGGCTCTCGGAATCGAAGATCATCCGCATCCCGACCTCGGACAATTTCTGGGCGATGGGCGACACTGGCCCCTGTGGTCCGTGCTCGGAGATCTTCTACGACCATGGCGAGGGCATCCCCGGCGGTCCTCCGGGTTCACCGGATGCCGATGGCGACCGCTTCATCGAGATATGGAACCTCGTCTTCATGCAGTTCGAGCAGGTGACGAAATCGGAGCGGGTGGGCCTGCCGCGTCCCTCGATCGATACCGGCATGGGGCTTGAGCGCCTGGCGGCGGTCCTCCAGGGCAAGCATGACAATTACGACATCGATCTGATGCGCACGCTTATCGAAGCCTCGGCGCATGCATCGAGCACCGAGCCCGACGGCGCGCACAATGTCAGTCACAGGGTCATCGCCGACCATCTGCGTTCCAGCGCGTTCCTGATCGCCGACGGTGTCATGCCCTCGAATGAAGGTCGTGGCTATGTCCTGCGCCGCATCATGCGCCGCGCGATGCGTCACGCGCACCTCCTGGGCTGCAAAGATCCCTTGATGTGGAAGCTGGTGCCGGCGCTGGTGACTGAGATGGGCTTGGCCTATCCGGAACTCGGCCGGGCCGAAGCCGCCATCACTGAAACACTGAAGCTCGAAGAATCGCGCTTCAAGCAGACCCTCGATACCGGCCTTAAGGAACTGGAAAGCGCCATCAGCTCGAAAAGTGGCCTGACCAAGGATGGCAAGCTCTCCGGCAGCATCGCCTTTGCGCTTTCCGACAGCCGCGGCTTCCCGCTCGACCTCACGCAATCGATCTTGCGTGACAAGGGCATGGAGGTCGACGTTGACGGCTTCAATGTCGAACTGGAAAAGCAGCGCGAGCGCAGCCGTGCCGCCTGGGCCGGTTCGGGCGAGGCGGCCACCGAGAAAATCTGGTTCGACATCCGGCAGCGTCTGGGCGCCACAGATTTCCTCGGCTACAGCACCGAGAAGGCTGAGGGCCAGGTCCTGACCATCGTCAAGGCCGGCCAGGAAGTGACCGAAGCGCGCCAGGGTGACGAGATTCAATTGGTCGCCAACCAGACCCCGTTTTATGGAGAATCCGGCGGCCAGATGGGTGATGGCGGCAAGCTTGTGACTGCCAACGGGGCCGAGATTACCGTCTCCGACACCCAGAAGAAGCTCGGCGATCTTCATGTCCATATCGGCATCGTCGCCAAGGGTACGGTGAAGGCCGGCGATGCGGTCGAAATGAAGGTCGATCACGCCCGCCGCTCCGGTCTTCGTGCGCATCATTCGGCCACGCATCTGCTGCACGAAGCGCTGCGCCGTCGCCTGGGCTCGCATGTCACCCAGAAGGGGTCTTTGGTGGCGCCGGATCGTCTGCGCTTCGACTTTTCCCATACCAAGGGCATGAGTTCCGAGGATATCGCCTGGGTCGAGCATGAGGTGAACCGTCGCATCCGCGCCAATGCCGACGTAGCGACCAAGCTGATGACGCCGGACGACGCCATCGCCGCGGGCGCCATGGCACTGTTCGGCGAGAAATACGGCGAAGAGGTTCGCGTCGTTTCCATGGGCGGCCGCGATGAGGCCGAGCCCAAGGAGTTCTCCACCGAACTCTGCGGCGGGACTCATGTGCACCGCACGGGCGATATCGGCTTCCTGAAGATCGTTTCGGAAGGCGCCGTCGGTGCCGGTCTGCGACGCATCGAAGCCGTGACAGGGGCTGCTGCCGAGACCTTCGTTGCCGAACAGCAGAAGCAGTTGGCCGAGGCGGCGGCTGCCATCAAGGCGATGCCGCAGGAACTGCCGGCGCGCATTGTGAGCCTGATCGAGGAGCGCAAGAAACTGGAGCGCGATCTAGCCGAGGCGCGCAAGCAGATTGCCACCGGCGGCAGTGGCGGTGCGTCGGAAGTGCTCGATGTCGGCGGCATCAAATTGTCGGCGCGCGTCCTTGACGGCGTTCCGGCCAAGGAACTCAAGAGCATGGCGGACGCGTTCAAGAAGCAGTTGGGCTCCGGCGTCGTGGCGCTGGTGGCGACCGCCGAAGGCAAGGCGTCCATCGTCGTTGCCGTGACCGACGATCTCACCAGCCGCTTCAGTGCGGTCGATCTGGTCAAGGCCGGGTCCGGTGCAATCGGCGGGCAGGGTGGTGGGGGCCGCCCTGACATGGCTCAGGCCGGTGGGCCCGATGGCGCGCGCGCCAAGGAAGCTCTGGCGGCGATCGAGTCAATGCTGCGCGACCGCGTCAAAGCGGCATAAACAGTACTGAAGGCAGCGCTGACCTCATGGGCTCCATCATCGCTGCCATCGCCATCATCGTCGGCATCACGGCCGGTTGGGTCGCCATGGCGCAATGGCTGCTGCCCGCGCGTGCCCGTTGGCGGGTGGTGGCGCTGACCTTGTTGCTTGGCGCCCTGTCGCCGGCGCCGTTGCTGTTGCTCTTCCATCTCAAGGACAAGCTGGTCTTGCCGCCGGATCCGGGACTAGGCGATGCTTTTATGATCAGCCTCACCATGGCGGGCCTGCCGGAGGAGTTCGTAAAGACTGTCGCCGTACTGGCTGCCTTTTTCATCCTGCGGCACTTTTCGGTCTTTCATCAGCAGATCGACCGCGCGACGGCCTTTCGGCTGCCGGTCTTTTGCGGCCTCGCATTCGCAGCAGTAGAGAATATCGGCTACAGCCTGAACCCCGCCGTGACCACCATGGTCGGGAATGAGATCGGCAATCCGCTGATCGTGCCGCTGGTCAGGTCTTTGGCCGCCAGCCTGCTGCACGCTTCGCTCGGTTGCCTGATGGGCATTTTCTTTGCACGCATGGCGGAGAGCCCGCGCGTCAATTGGGGCGCCGCTCTGGCGGGTTTTGCCGCCGCCGTTGCCGGTCATACCGCGGTGGATTGGGGGCTGATCGTGCCGGTGCTGACCGTGCTGGACCGCGGTGCGGACCTTGACCCTACTGAGATCGAGGGCATGCTGCCGCATTTCCTGCTGGCTGCCATTCTCATTCCCACCGTGATTGGTTCGGCTATTGTCAGTGTCGTCCTAATGCGCCGCCGCTTGCGGCACATACAGGTTGCCTAGTTCGGGCAGATTCTTGTGATCTAGCCGGCTCCCCGCCGCGTAACCATTCCAATCAGCGGATTGAACGGGGACCTCCTATGAATGCCCATTGTCATGTGAAACTCGCCGAAGCGTTGAGTTCGGAACGTGTGAGCGCCCTTGCACGTCGGCCCCGCAAGGAAGAGGCTGAAGCCGCCATACGTACCCTTATTGCCTATGCCGGCGATGATCCGGATCGTGAGGGCTTGGCTGGAACACCGGAGCGGGTCGCCCGCTCATTCGACGAGTTTTATGCAGGATATTTTGAAGACCCGGTCGCGATCCTGCAGCGCACCTTCGAGGAGATCGAGGGCTATGACGAAATGGTGCTGCTCCGCGACATTCCTTTCGTCAGCCACTGCGAACATCATCTGGCGCCGATCGTCGGCCGGGCCCATGTCGGCTATTTGCCGCGTTCCCGGGTGGTTGGGATCAGCAAACTGGCCCGGGTAGTAGAGACCTTCGCGCGCCGCCTGCAGATCCAGGAGAAGATGACGTCGCAGATCGCCAATACGATTCAGCAGGTGCTGGATCCGCTCGGTGTCGGCGTGGTGATCGAGGCTGAACACCATTGCATGACGACCCGCGGTGTCAACAAAGCGGGCGTCACCATGACCACATCGACCTTGCTTGGTGCCTTCCGGGACAATCCGGAAACACGCCGCGAATTTCAGCGCCTCGCGCGCGGCTGATCCGCTGCCACTACCTCTTGGCGAGGTAATGTCGGCATATTACCCTCAGCGGTAAAGTTCGCTTTGGGGGGCCTATGATTCTGACTCTGACACTTGCGGCGGCCATCGTGCCGCCGCTCTTCCTCATCGCCTTTTTCCTCACGCATTTTCGTCATCGCCTCGGGCTCGGATTGGGGGTTAAATCCGTCATCGGGGGCATGGTATCAGCGCCCTTGGCGATCGGTTTTTCCGTTCTTCTCGAGCGCCTGGGCCTGCCGCAGGAAGGCCTTTGGGGTGCCGCGCGGGACGCGTGGCTTGGCGCCGCCATCCCGGAGGAAGTCGCCAAGTTCCTGATCGTCTGGTTCTACATCCGGCGCCATCCGCAATGCGATTCCGGCGGCGACCTCTTCTGTGGTGCGGCTCTGGTCGGGCTGGGCTTTGCCTTGCTCGAGAATATTCTCTACCTCCTTAACGCCGAGGATTGGGTGACGACGGGCCTGTTGCGGGGCGCCATGTCCGTGCCCGGACACACCATTGACGGTATGATGATGGGTGTCTTCCTGGCCTGGTGGTGGCGCAAGGATATCCTGGCGCCGGCGGCACTCTTCCTGGCGCTTGGCCTGCCCATCCTTGCGCATGGCTTCTACGACTTTCCGCTCATGGCGCTGAGCGCGATTGAGAAGACACCGTTCGAGGATCCAGCGCGCCTGCGCCAGATCCTGTTTGCTCTCTATGTCACCACGATCGCGATTTCCGCGATGGCCGCCATCTGGGCCGGCCGCATGGAAATGATCGAGGTATTCCTACGCGCCCGCCCCGATATAGACCTGCATCCACCCCATCCCGGCGGCATCGCCGCATGGCGCTGGATCGGTCGCATCCTGATTTTCGGTGCACTGATTCTCGGATTCGTCGGTGCGAATACCGCAGCCTCAGAGAGCCTGCTGGAAGGCGGCTGGCTGATCGCCATCGCCACTTTCCCAGCCGCTTTCGGCATCGTCATGGCCCGCAAGCTGCCCGATCAGGCCTATAAGCCGCTGATCAACTGGCCACGCGCACCGCGGCGGTAAGATTGGATACCGAAATGAAAAAAGGGCGCCGCGGCTTTGCGCGCGGCGCCCTTGTTCGCTGGGATTGTCGCCTTGCTTACTGAGCGTCGGCGGCAACCTGGACTTTCTTGATCTTGTCCGGCATCAGGACGATACCATTTTCTTCTTCCGTGCCGGCCTTGATGCGGTCGACGAACTGCATGCCGTCAACGACCCGGCCCCAGATGGTGTATTTGCCATCGAGAGAGGGGGCCGGTGCGAAGCAGATGAAGAACTGGCTGTCAGCACTGTTGAGGCTTTGGGCACGGGCCATCGAGACAGTGCCGCGTTCATGCCGCATCGTGCTGAACTCGGCCGGCAGGTTCTGGCCCGAACCGCCGGTGCCGGTGCCGGTGGGGTCGCCCATCTGTGCCATGAAGCCGGGGATGACGCGGTGGATCGGCGTACCGTCGAAGAAGCCTTGGCGCGCCAGCTCCTTCATGCGCGCCACGGTCTGTGGCGCCACCTGCGGCAGCAACTCGATCACAACCCGCCCGTCCTTGAGGTCGAGGTAGAGGGTGTTCTCGGGATCGAGGGCGAGAGCCGGGGCGCTGGCGCCTACAATGAACGCCAGCACAAGCAGAATGCGTTTCAGCATGATTTTCAGCCCATCTTCTTTTTGAGGTTTTCATCAAGCTTGTCGAGGAACTGTGTCGTCGACAGCCATTTCTGGTCCGGGCTGATGAGAAGTGCCAGATCCTTGGTCATGAAGCCGGATTCAACCGTATCGACGCAGACCCGTTCCAGGTCTTCGGCGAATTTCTGCACTTCCGGCGTGCCGTCAAACTTGCCCCGGTACCAGAGGCCGCGCGTCCAGGCATAAATCGAGGCGATCGGGTTGGTCGAGGTTTCCTTGCCCTTCTGGTGTTCGCGGTAGTGACGCGTCACCGTGCCGTGGGCCGCTTCCGCTTCCACCGTCTTGCCGTCCGGCGAGAGGAGCACCGAGGTCATGAGGCCCAGCGAGCCGAAGCCTTGGGCCACCGTATCGGACTGCACGTCGCCGTCATAATTCTTGCAGGCCCAAACGAAGGCGCCGGACCATTTAAGGGCCGAGGCCACCATGTCGTCGATCAGGCGATGGTCATAGGTGATGCCGGCCTTGGCAAACTCCGCCTTGAACTCCGCATCGAAGATTTCCTGGAAGATATCCTTGAAGCGGCCGTCATAGGCCTTGAGGATCGTGTTCTTGGTCGAAAGATAGACCGGCCATTTCAGCGTCAGGCCGTAATTGAAGCAGGCCCGCGCAAAACCGCGGATCGATTCATCGAGATTATACATCGCCATGGCGACGCCGCCGCCGGGGTACTGGTATACTTCCTTCTCGATCGGCGCGCCGCCATCGGCCGGTTCGAATTTGATCGTCAGCTTGCCTTTGCCGGGCACGACGAAGTCGGTCGCGCGGTATTGGTCGCCGAAGGCATGGCGGCCGACGACGATCGGCTGCGTCCAGCCGGGCACCAGGCGCGGCACGTTCTTGCAAATGATCGGCTGGCGGAAGACCGTGCCGTCGAGGATGTTGCGGATCGTGCCGTTGGGCGACTTCCACATCTGCTTCAGGCTGAATTCCTTCACGCGGGCTTCGTCCGGCGTGATGGTCGCGCATTTGACGCCGACGCCGTATTGCTTGATCGCGTTGGCGGCGTCGACCGTGATCTTGTCGTCGGTCTTGTCGCGCATCTCGACGCCCAGGTCATAGTATTTCAGGTCGATGTCGAGATAGGGCAGGATCAGCTTGCTCTTGATGAACGCCCAGATAATGCGGGTCATTTCATCGCCATCGAGCTCGACGACCGGATTCTTGACCTTAATCTTTGCCATGAGGCGGGTATCCTTCCTGGAGGGCGCCAACCGACGCCGGGACGCGAAAATCGCGCGCAGTCTAGTGGCTGGATGGGACGATTTGAAGGAATTTGGGGCCCAGACTTTGGTCGGCCATGCCGCTATCCGGGTTATATTCCTGAATTCCTGAATCTTGGTGTAAAACGTCGGCTGCGCTGTCAGATGCGCTCGGGGTAGTCCGGTTCCTGGGTATCGGCCGGGGCCGCCAGCAGGTCGAACAGGCGACCGACCGAATTCACCACCGAGAAATACTGCCGGGCCGAGGGCTGGGCAAAGCCGTCATCGATGATGCCGTCGATCATGCCGACCAGCTTGTCCCAATAGCCTTCGGCATTGAGCACGACGATGGGCTTGTCGTGCATGCCGAGCTGCCGCCAGGTCACCACTTCGAACAATTCCTCCAGCGTGCCGAGGCCGCCGGGCAGGACACAGAACGCGTCGGACAGGTCGAACATCATGCGCTTGCGCGTATGCATGTTGTCGACCACCTTGAGCTCAGTGATGCCGCTATGGCCGATTTCGCGATCCTGTAGATGCTGCGGAATAATGCCGACAACCTTGCCGCCATGGGCCATGACGCCGTCGGCGCAGGCACCCATCAGGCCGACACGGCCGCCGCCATAGACAAGGCGGATCTTCCGCTCGGCCATTTGTCGGCCAAGATCGCGGGCGAGGGGGATGAAACTCGGGTTAACACCGCGGGAAGACCCGCAATAGACGCAAAGGGATGAGATCGGAGTCATTCCGATGGGTTGCTCCTGTCATTTCTGGACAATCCGCGGCTATGCGCGGCAGTACCGGGGGAAGGGCTGGCTCGAGCTGGAACGCCCAAGCCGAGGACGGAAAACTGCATATTCATTGGAGGATAATATGAACCGGCTTTGGCGTCAGTTCAATGACCATCCCCTCAATGACGATCCCGGCCCGGGCCATCGCGGTGTGGTATGGCGATTGCGGGCGCCGGGACATGGGATTAGCTTGCCAATAACACGCCCGAGGGGTCGGGCCGAGAATGGTAAACGGGGAAGGTAAATGTCGAGATTGGCCTTGATCGGCGTGACGGGCGCTGCGGTCGTCGTGGTGGCTGCCGGTCTGATCTACTCTATCGCCCAGCAGGAGGGCGACGACGCGACCGATTCCGAGACCCCGCCGGCGGCGGCCGGAAGCGGCTTGGCTGCGGGCGAACCCGGTGCGACCGACGGCGCTGCGGCGCCCACGACCGGCAGCACTGCGACCGAGATTGCGAGCACTGGGGCGACAGGAACGGCTGGCGGCACCGCAGTGGTGGCCAACAGCGCCGCGCAGCCGGGCGAGGGGGCCACCGCGCCCAGTTTTGACGTCGTGCGCGTCAATCCCAAC
Source organism: Dongia sp. (assembly GCF_041906375.1). Classification (GTDB taxonomy): domain Bacteria; phylum Pseudomonadota; class Alphaproteobacteria; order Dongiales; family Dongiaceae; genus Dongia. Next base: position 1,070,046 of record NZ_JAYRJJ010000001.1, read on the forward strand.
GGCGATGCCGTGATTGCCGGTCGTGCCGAGCCCGGCGCAACCGTCACCCTGCTCGATGATGGCAAAGTGATCGGCTCAGCCAAGGCGGACGATCGCGGCGACTGGGTGCTGCTGCCCAACAGCGCGGTCGCTCCTGGTGAGCATAAATTCACCTTGCAGGCGCAAGTTCAAGGCGGTGCCGCCAAGCCGTCCGAGCGCATGGTCATCGTCGTGGTGCCCGCGCCGGCGAAGGATATCGCCGGGAATGCCGTCGCTGCCCCGGCCGGCGCTTTGGCACTCTCGGTTCCGCAGAATGGCGATGGCCCCAGCGAAATTCTCAATATGCCGACATCAAGTCCGGCAGCGGATGCGCCGACCGGTCCGGTCAAGGCGCCGACATTGGACGTGGTCGATTTTGACCAGGAGGGGCAGATGTCGCTTGCCGGTCGGGCTCCCGCCGACAGCAAGGTCGTCCTTTATCTCGATGACAAATTAATGGGATCAGCTACGGCTGATCCCCAGGGCCGCTGGAGCTTCGTCCCCAGCGAACCGCTCAGCATCGGCCGTCACGAGCTGCGCGTCGATCAGGTCGGTGCGGACGGCAAGGTCATCGCGCGCATCGTGCAGCCGATCGAGCAGCCGGATTTTGCCGCGCTGACGCCCAGCGGATCGCAGATCGTGGTGCAGCCCGGCAATTCGCTGTGGCGCCTGGCGCGGCGCACCTATGGCGACGGGCTGCGGTTCTCCGTGATATATGAAGCGAACAAGGAGCGGGTGCGCGACCCGGATCTCATCTATCCCGGCCAGGTCTTGACCTTGCCGCAATAGATCACATCTCAGCCTTGTACGGCGGGCTTCGGCCAGGTCGGGAGGATTTCGGCCAGGATCTGCAGGAACGGCTTCACTTCCAGAATGATGCTGGCAACCGAGGAGATGAGGTCGACCGGCGTCGCCGGGATCGAGAAAGGCGCCTTGCCGACGCAAAGGATGGTTTTGTGCTTGCTGATGGCAAGACGTGCATGGGCCAGTTCCTGGCTGGCGTCGATGATCGCCATGGCTGACCGGCGCACCACCAGGCCTTCGGCCGAGTAGGGCAGGGGCGCGATCTCGCCCGAAACCTGGACGACCGGGCCGGTTTGGACTTGGCGTGTGCTGGCGGTGAAGGGAACGTCCATGAAGCTGAAGCCGAATTCGATCAATTCGCCGCCGCGGCCCAGGCGGACAGTACCCTCCGTCGTGATGTGCAAATGATCCACACCTGGCGGCAGCTTGCTATTGGCCAGCATCGGCAGGATCGAATTGCTCACTCTGACGAATCCTTTGTTGCGTTCGCGAGTGATGCTAGGTCGTCTCGCTTAACGATGTGTAAAAGCCGACCCAGATTGGTTAGAAAAAGTGCCTGGGTGGCGCGGGATTTCGCTCGTGACGCGGTGGGCGATCTGTGGCAAATCAGCGTATTAGCCGGAATGACGCTGCTTGCAGCGCATTTGCAGCATAGATCCAGCGAGGGATGATCTTGACCCCTAAGTTTTTCAACCCGATCCATCGCGCCGGGTGGCCCTTTCTGGCCATCTTTGCGGCCGTCACCGTCATTCTGTGGTGGATCGCTGAGCCACTTGGCTTTGTCGGCCTGTTGCTTACCTTATGGTGTGCGTATTTCTTCCGCGACCCGGACCGCATCACCCCAAATCGGCCAGGCCTTATCATCAGTCCGGCGGACGGCGTCGTGCAGATGATCCAGCCGGCCGTTCCGCCGGCGGAACTGGGCCTCGATCAACGGCCGCGAACCCGTATCAGCGTGTTCATGGACGTCCTCAGCGTCCATATCAACCGCGCGCCGGTCGATGGCGAGGTCATCGGCGTCGCCTACCGGCCGGGCAAGTTCGTCAACGCGGCACTCGACAAGGCCAGCGACGAAAATGAGCGCAGCTCAATGCATCTGCGTACCAATGATGGGCATGATATCGTCGTGGTGCAGATTGCGGGTCTGGTCGCGCGTCGCATCCTCAGCTGGACCAAGACCGGGCAAAGACTGCGCGCGGGCGAACGCTACGGTATGATAAGATTCGGCAGCCGCGTCGATGTCTATCTGCCTGACGGAGTGCAGCCATTGGTCGCCGTTGGTCAGCAGGCAGTTGCCGGCGAAACCGTGCTGGCTGATTTCCGTTCTGAAGAAGCGGCCCGGCTCGGCGAGATGCGCTGAGCGTCTTTGACGCCAAGGAGTAAAGCCATGATCCGACGCAACAGGCTGCGCGACCATTCGATCAATCGCCTCATTCCCAACATGCTCACCATCTTCGCGCTTTGCGCGGGCCTGACCGGCATTCGGTTCGCGCTGCTCGACCGCTGGGAGCATGCGGTTATCGCCATCCTGATTGCAGCCGTGTTCGATGCGCTTGATGGCCGGATCGCCCGCTTGCTCGATTCTTCCAGCAAGTTCGGGGCCGAACTGGATTCCTTGAGCGACTTCGTCAGCTTCGGCGTCGCGCCCGCGATGATCATGTTCCTGTGGAGCACTCAAGAGGTGAAGGGTATCGGCTGGGCTTTGACGCTTGCCTTCAGCGCCTGCATGGCGCTGCGCTTGGCGCGCTTCAACACCAAGCTCGACAATGCCGACCTCCCGGCGTGGACCAGCCGCTTCTTTACCGGCGTGCCGGCCCCGGCAGGTGCCGGGCTGGTTCTGATGCCGCTTATTGCCTGGCTTGAATTCGACCTCGCCTTTCTTCGGGCCCCAGCCTTTGTGGGTATCTTCCTTGTTGTCGTCGCCGGCCTGCTGGTCAGCCGCTTGCCGACCTTCTCCTTCAAGCGCGTGCGGGTGACCCAGGCCTGGGTCCTCCCCACCATGATCGGTGTCGTCGCCTATGCTTCGCTGTTGGTAAGCGTGCCCTGGGCCACCCTGTTCTTCACGCTGGTGCTTTATCTCTCGACTTTGCCGGTCGCCTATCGCACCCAGCGCCGCCTGCAGGCACAGCGACCGATACCGGAACATGTGGTTACGGAAGCCGAAGCGGATCGCGACTGATGTTCGACCGCGCCCTGCGCCGGCGCATCGATCCATATCTTGAGCGTATCGCCGGTTCGGCCGAGAAGGCCGGGCTCAACGCAGACCAGGTCACCTGGGTGGGTTTCGGGTTCGGGCTTATGGCGATGCTGGCAATCGCCCTTGATGCGCCGATCCTCGGCCTCATGCTCCTTTTCGCCAATCGCCTTTGCGATGGGCTTGATGGAGCACTTGCACGGCGCAAGGCACCGACCGACCGTGGCGCCTATCTCGATATCGTGCTGGATTTCCTCTTTTATGCCGGCTTCGTCTTTGCCTGCGCCGTGGCACAGCCGGGTGCGGCACTGCCGGCGGCCTTTCTTATCTTCAGTTTTGTGGGCACCGGTACCAGTTTCCTAGCCTATGCCATCATTGCGGCACAACGCAAATTGCCGGACGTACCGGCGGCCAAGAAAGGCTTTGCCCATCTCGGTGGCCTGACCGAAGGCAGCGAGACACTTTTCGTTTTTGTCCTGATGCTGCTTTGGCCCAGCGCATTCGGCCTACTGGCCTGGTGTTTCGGGGCGCTTTGCTGGATCACCACCGCAACCCGCATCGCGGCGACTTTGCGGGCGCTGCGCTGAGGCTATTTGTGGGCGTGGTGAGCCTGGATGGTCTGCACCAGCTCTTCCAGCTTGGTCTTGTCCATCAGATAGAGGTTGCGGCCCTTGCGTTTCAGCAGACCGCTTGGATAAAGCTGGCTGACCGCACGATTCACTGTCTCGCGGGTGGTGCTGGTGATCCCGGCAATCTCATGCATCGGGGGCAGGGGGCGAACGACCCAAAGGCCGGGCACGGCTGCTTCCGGCTGCGCCATGCGCAACAATTCGGCATAGACCCGCTGCGCAGCCTGAAGGGTCGACAATTCCATGATCCGCAGACCGCTCTGGCGCACCAGACGCGCCATCCGCTGCAGCAGCCGGAACGAAACGACGGCGTTGGTCCGCACCAGTTCCAGGAAGACTTCCGGCGGCATGATGCAGAGCTCGGACTTCTCGATTGCGGTGACGCTGGCCGAGCGCGGCTGTTCATCAATCGCGGCAAGCTCGCCGAAGGATTCGCCAGGCTTCACGGTGGCCAGGGTCACTTCCTTGCCGGAGGGTGAAAAGGTCACGACGGCGACGGAACCTTTAAGCACAAAAAACACATCCCTGGATGTGGCGCCCTTATCGAGGATTGTCTGCCCCTTGTCACAACTGCGCCAGCGGCAGCGGGCCTCCAAAGCCTTCAATTCAGCCTCGGCAATGCCCTCCAGCAGCGCAAAAGCGCGCAAGGTGCGTTCAACGGATTGTGTCTGAGTCGTTCCCATGCCGGCAGCATAGTCGAAAGCCTACGTTCCGCCAACCAGCCGTGATGTGGAACTCAACAGGAACGGGATCAGACGCTACCAGCGCAGCAGCGACCGTCCGATAGCTGCACCCAGCAACGTGACGATCCCGATTGCTGCCAGGTACCAGATGGCGACATAGAAAGGCGAATCGTTGTTGCAGTGGAGAGCGTAGATCAAGGCGCCCAGCCCGCCGGCAGCAAACCCCGCGACCGCGCCGGCACCCATCGGCGATTGGGGCGCTCCCTGCCGCAGGGTGAAAAGCCCGGCCGCCAATGGCGGCAGGGAGATCAGCGGCACCAGCAACAGGCAATAGAGCGCCCTGTAACCCATGGCGCTTTCCGGCCATTGGCTCATTGGCACCGAGACGGCCTCGATTGCCATTCCAAGGCCGAGCGGTGCGAGTGCGAAGAGAATCCAGCGGGCAAGGTGCTTCGCCGATTGTTCCGGCCGCGCCAAGCGAAACAGCAGAACCAGGCCGAACAGTGCAATGCTGGCTGCCACGGCAATCTTGAACAGGTATCGCCAACTCCCGAGGGCCGACCGAAAATCCGGCCGCATATCCAGGACAAGGACGAACAGGCAGAAAGCCGCGATCACCCCAAGCGGCAACAGCAGGCCGAATGCGCGCTTGGGCGAGGCCGGCGGTCGGCTGCTATCCGCGACGAGGCTGCCGATGAGGTCGTCGGTATTCACGTCTCGCTCCTTCTGGCGGCCTTGGCGAGCGCGGTGAGACCGCGATGCAGCGCCACGCGCACGGCCCCTTCGCTCAGAGTCAGGCGCTTGGCGGTCTCCGCCGGCGACAACCCGTCGATGGAAATGGCACGAACGACCTGGGACTGGCCCGGCGGCAGGGTTGCCAGATGCCGGTCCAATGCTTCGCTCGACAAGGTCTCCTCATGCTCGGGGGCGGCGAGTGTTTCCAGCACATCGTCCACCGGCACCATCACGCGGCGCCCGCGGCGCCGCAAATTGTCGATCAGCTTGTGCCGCGTGACGGCGCGCAACCAAGGCAGGATCGCCCGGTCGGCGTCCCAACTCGCGCGCTTCAGATGAATGGCCAGCAGTGTCTCTTGCACGATATCCTCAGCGTCGGCAATCCCATAGCCCTGACGGGCAAGTTCGCGCCTGACCCAGCGACGCAGCAAGTCAGCCAGCGTGGACAGCAGACGGCGATAGGCCGCAGCATCCCCCGCCTGGGCGGCGCGCATCCAGTTGGCCAACTCGTCTTCCAATTCCTTCACACCTGCATATCCAGATACGTCCGCCGGGCCCGAATGTTACACGGCGCCGCACAGCATCATGAAGAATGCCATGGCGCCGGTAAACTGTTTCGATTTTTCTCCCAGACTCCGTAACAGAAAGCTTGAACCAGGCGAAACAGCCTCCGTAGGGCCCAATAGGGTCAATCGATCCAGGAGGAATTGCTTATGAACCGCCGCACTGCCAGCCTTGCCATCGCAGGCTCCCTGTTGACCGCGCTCAGCCTGGCCAGCACGCCAGTCTTAGCCGATGGCGAGAAAGAGAAGTGTTTCGGTGTCGCCTTGGCGGGGAAGAATGACTGTGCCTCGGCCGGCGGAAGCTCTTGCGCCGGTCAGTCAAAGGTCGATTACGACCCAATGGCCTGGAAGCTTGTGCCCAAGGGCAGCTGCGAATCGACGATGATCAAATTGCCGGACGGCAGTGATCGTGCGGGCTCGCTGATGCCGATGAAGTCCTGAGCGAGCGGCCCATTGTCGCCTTTCTGTCAAGTTGGCGATACGACTGCCCCGGTCCTGGCTCGCGCCGGGATCGGGCTGCGGCCGGTGCACTATGCCGATGCATTATCGGCGCCGCATGAGGTCGCCTGGGTCGAGGTGCATCCGGAAAATTACATGTGTGCCGGGGGACCGCAGCACAGGAACCTGACGGCCATTCGCTCTCTATACCCGCTGTCTTTCCATGGTGTCGGGCTGTCGTTGGGGGGTGTCGACCGGCCGGATCGTCTGCATCTTGCGCGACTGCGAGACCTCATCGACCGCTACCAGCCAGCCCTGTTTTCCGAGCACCTCGCTTGGTCGAGTCATGGCGGCCGTTATCTCAACGATCTGCTGCCGATATCCTACACCGAGATGTCGCTGAATCGGCTCGCATCCCATGTAATTGAGGCGCAGGACTCTCTCGGGCGGTCCATTCTGATCGAAAATCCGTCACTTTATCTGAATTGTGCCGCAAGCGACGTGGAGGAGACGGATTTCTTGCGCGAGCTTGTGCAACGCACCGGCTGCGGATTGCTGCTCGACATCAACAACGTTCATGTCTCGGCCGCCAATTGCGGTTACGACCCCTATCGCTACCTATCCAGTTATCCGCTGCAAGCTGTCGGTGAAATTCATCTGGCCGGTCATGCTGTCGAAGTCGATTCCAAAGGTGGGCAGGTCCTGATCGATGCCCACGGCGCGCGCGTGGTGTCGGCCGTGTGGGACCTGTACCGCCATGCGATCGGACGTACCGGTCCGATGCCGACACTCATCGAATGGGACAATGATCTCCCTGATTGGAAGATCTTGTGCAGCGAGGCAGCCCTGGCCGATCTCATTTGCGGGGAAGGAGCCGCCCGTGCAGCCGAATGATCTTCAATCAGCTTTTGCATCTGCGATCTGGTCACGGGATATCGACCTACCCGGCTGGGTGACGCCGTCCGGCCGCTTTGCAATTCACCGTAATAATGTTTTTGCGGGCCTGCTGGCATGCCTGGAAGCCCGCTTTCCCGTGAGCCGGCGCCTGCTGGGTTCCGATAGCTTTCGTCACGGTGCTTTATCCTTCATTGAGGCGCACCCACCGCAATCGCCCATACTGATGGAATATGGCGCGCGTCTGCCGGACTTCTTCGCAGCGCTCGACCATCCGCGGCCTCTCGCCTGTCTCCCGGACATAGCGCGGTTGGAGTGGCATCAGCATGTTTCTCTGCATGGAGCGGAGGCGAGTCCATTGGATGCGACGACCCTCGGCGACGTCGCACCGGAAAGCATGGCTGCGCTGGTCTTTGCGCTGCATCCGACCGCGCATGTTCTGCGCTCGCACTTCCCCATTCTTTCCATCTGGCGGGCCAATGCTCTTGAAGGCGCGTCGATCAATGTTGCGGCCGACGCGCCCGGCGAGGATGTGCTGATCGTTCGCCCCGGGAGCACCGTTCTGCTGGTACCGCTGGCCCCCGGCGCAGCGGCCTTTTTGCATGCAGTCGGTCGTGGCGCCTCGCTGGCCGATGCCAGTGCCGCGGCAACATATGCCGACGAACGTTTTGACCTTACGCCAACCCTGGCCAGCCTGCTGCGCCACAAAATTTTCACCGGCTACAGCTTTGCCGAAGATCCGGAGATCCAGTGACCATTTTCTTGAACCGGCTGATCAGCATCTTCAACAGCATTCCAACCGACCTCATCGCGTTGCTGGCAAGGCTCGGGATCGGTGTCGTGTTCCTGCGTTCCGGCCTTCTGAAGCTCGAAGGCTGGGACAGTGGCAATACTTTGGCCCTGTTCCAATACGAGTATCAGCTGCCGCTGATTCCGCCTGAATTGGCGGCACCCATGGCGATGGCCATGGAACTCACTGCACCGATGCTGCTCTTTGCCGGTCTGGCAACGCGCTTTGCCGCCTTGGCACTCTTCGCCATGACGTTGGTGATCGAGATTTTCGTCTATCCGGCGGCCTTCGATACGCATGCCGTCTGGGCGGCGTCTCTGCTTTTCTTGATGAAGTTCGGCTCGGGGCGGATTTCGTTGGACTATCTTCTGGATCGGCGGGGCATTCAGCGCCCGGCATTGTCGCGGTGACCGATGGCATAGCGGCCGCTGACGTACCAAGAGAAGGCCAGGACCTGCAGGACAAGGAGGGTCCCCAGGGCGATTGCATAGGCGTCGGCCTTGGTCATGGCCGGTTCGGCGGCCAGATGATCGAGCACCCAGCCGATTGAGGACTGGAAGAGCGCGGATGCCAGAAACAGCATCAGATTGGCGGCCGATTGCGCGCGCCCGGCAAGTTGCCGGCCGAAATGCGCGCCGAGCGTGGCATAGCCCAAATTGGCGGCTTGCCCGGTGAAGCCATAGACGACCCAAATCACGGGCAAGGGCAAAGGCAGCGCCAAGATCATGGCAAGCTGTGCTGCTGCATAAAGCGCGAAAGCGCCGGCGACGATGGTCTTGAGCCCGATGCCGCGGCGTTGTGCTGCGTCGGCGATGAGACCCGTGGAGAGCGAACCCACGGCAAAGGCGAGGCCGAGGATCATCAATTGCTGGCCGGCGGCATGTCGGTCGAGGTTCATCACGCCGCTCATCCAGCGCGTCGCCCACAGGGTTTGAACCGCGATGAAGGTGCCGGAAATGGCGGCAACCATCGGTGTCACGCGCCAGAAGATCCCATCCTTGAAAATGCCGAGATAGCCGCGCAACTGCGTGCTGAGCGCTACCGGATGATGATCGTCGTCGCGCCGGGGCACTAAGAAGAAGATGGCGGTCGTGACGAGGAGCGTGAAGACGACGAGAATGCCGAACAGCGCCCGCCAGCCGATGAGGTCGGCGGCGAGGTTGGCGGGATAGGTGCCGCACAGGAAGCCGAGACCGCCGAAAGTGACGACCGCGGAATTGCCGAGGGCGAGGCGTTCGGGCGGCAGCCACATGGCGTTCGCCTTGAAGGCCGACATCAGGCAGCCGCCAAGCCCGATGCCGATCAGCAGGCGCGCGCCGGCAAGGCTTGCCGTGTCCTGCCCGAGGGCAAAGAGTCCGGCACCAATGGCTGCTACCAGCAACAGCCAAGTCTGCACCAGACGCGGGCCGAAACGATCGAGCAGCAGGCCCAGAGGCAGTTGGAACAGCACGAAGCCGTAGAGATACATCGACGTCATCAGGCCGAGATCGGTATTGCTCAGGCTGAGTTCGGCAATGAGATCGTCGGATATCGCGGCGTTGACGACGCGGAAGAGGTAGGAGGTGAAATAGCCCGCCGCGAAAGGCCCAAGCGCACGAATGACGGTGCCGCGGGTAAGCGGAATCATCACGATCAGGCGACGTTAAGTGGCTGACGCGCCGCGCGGCGCTGGTCATAGAGCGTATTGCCGGCCACGGCGCCAAGCACCAATGCGCCGCCATAGAGCGCGTAGATACCTGGGTTTTCATCGAGGAACAGGAAGACCCAGAAGGCGCCGAGCACAGTCTCCACCAACGAAATGAGGGCTGCTTCGGCAGCCGGGATGAGCCGTGCCCCCGTGGTGAAGAGGATAAGGCCGATGGCCAATTGCACCGCGCCGAACAGGAACAGGTAGAAGAGATCGCTGTTCGATACATCAAGCGCCTGCGTGCCGGCCATGGCAAAGCCGATGACACCCATGATCGCGGTCCCCAGGCATGTGGCCGGCGTCATGCGCACATGGCTGTAGCGGCGGGTGAGCACGGTGGCGATGGCAAAGCTCGCGGCGATGACGCCCGAGAGCGTCATGCCGAGCGCATCGGCATGGCCTTCCGCCTTCGAGACCATCAGCAGAATGCCGCCCAAGGCCACTAGCATGGCAAGGATGCGCGGCCAGCCGAGACGCTCGCGCATCCAAATCCAGGCGAGAAGGCCGGCGATGAGGGGCGCGGTGGATTGCACGACGAGGATCAGCGCAACGGTTGCATGCTGAAGGGCGATCACGAAGGAGATCGAAGCCGCGGCAAAGCAGAGGCCGACGCCGATCCCGCCCGGTCCCATGTTGCGGAAATGCGTCCAGGCCCCGCGACCGTCGCGTATCAGCAGGAAGATGAGGAGGGCAATGGCGGCGATCGCACCGCGCCAGCCGACGATGACCCAGGCCTCTGCCGTGATCTGGCGCGCAATCAGGCCGCCAAGGCTCCAGCAAATGGCGGCGGCGACCACCAGCAAGGTCCCCTTGCGATGCAAAGTGGCGGCATTGTCGGACATTGAACTCATTTCCCTGAAAACGTGACCGCAGCATAGTGGCCGCACCATCGGCGGCAAGGGTCGGCACCCTCATGGCAGATATGCAGCAAACTAGCCGTCCTGCCTGCCCTCGCTTCGGGCGCTGCGCTGCACCTCGGCCAGCAGCCACGCGCGAAAGGCGACGAAGGGGGCGTCCTGCAAGGCTTCGGCGCGGTAGATGAGGTGCCAGGCGCGGCCTGGATCGACCAGTGCCAGATCGAACAGGCGGATCAGCCGGCCGGCATCGAGATCGTCTTGCACATAGGGTGCCCGCACCAAGGCGATACCCAGCCCGTCAAGCGCTGCCTGGATGGCATAGGTCGAATAGTCGAAAGAGAGCCGACGCCGGAAGCGCGCCGGATCGAGCCCGCTTTCCGCCAGCCATCGCGGCCATTCCTTGGGCGCATGGGCGACTTCGAGCAAGGTGTGGTGCTGCAGGTCGGATCGTTTTCTGATGGTCTCCGCCAGCGCCGGCGCGGCGACCGGGAAGAGGGCGGCGCTGAACAGCGGTTCCGCCATCAGGCCGGGTAATGGCGCGCTGCTCAGGCGGATGGTTGCCGCCCAATCGGGCCGCAAGGCCACGTGATCGTCGATCGCCGTCACCAGCCGCACTTCGATGCCCGGATGCTGGCGCTGGAAATGCTGCAGGCGCGGGATCAGCCAGCGCATGGCGAAGGTGGGGCCCGCGGCGATGGAAAGGCCGGGCAGGGTGGTACGCCGCACGCTGTCGACCGCTGCCTCGAGCCGGCGAAAAGCGTCGTCGAGAAGGGGGGCGAGGCTGCGGCCGGCCGGGGTCGGGACCAGCGAATTGGCGTGACGCTCGAACAGGGTCTGCCCGATCTGCCCTTCGACCAGCTTCACCAGCCGGCTGATCGCCGTCTGGGTGACATTGAGTTCGTCGGCCGCGGCTACAAAGCTGCCCAAGCGCAAGGCAGCCTCGACCGCCTTCAGACCCTTCAAGGATGGTGTCATTGAAATCTTACCCCAACAAAAACTTGGGCTAGTCTGGCATATCGGCGATGGCGGCGAAAGCCGTCTGCAGGCATAGCCGTGGGGTCGCATTTCGGGGCTCGCCATGACCGTCGCCACCACCCTGACCGCCGTCATCCTCGTCCTGGCCGTGCTGGGGACATCCTTCCTCTCCGGCATCTTCGGCATGCTGGGCGGCCTCATTCTGATGGGGTTGCTGCTCATGGTGCTGCCGGTGCCGGCGGCGATGAGCCTTCATGCCGTAACCCAGATGACGTCGAACGGATGGCGCGCGCTCCTCTGGTACCGGTTGATCCTGTGGCGGGTCATGCCCGGTTACATCCTGGGTTCCCTCGTCGCCTTCTGCATCCTGACCTGGATCAGCTTTCAACCACCCACGGCCTGGGTCTATATCGGCCTAGGCCTGGTGCCGTTCCTGGCCGTGGCCGTGCCGCCGAAACTCGCCCCCGATATCCGCCGTCCCTTCGCGCCGCTGCTGCTGGGCTGCATCGTCATGACGATCCATGTTGTGACGGGCGTTTCAGGGGCGCTGCTCGACATCTTCTTCTTCCGTACCGATCTCGACCGGCGCCAGATCGTGGCGACTAAGGCTTTTTCCCAGACCATCGGCCATTTCCTGAAGCTGCTTTATTTCACCCTGGTGGCGACCCGGGCCGAGGTCGATGCCGAGGTGCCGCTATGGATCTTCGGCATCTCCATCGTCACGGCGATGGCGGGTACCAGCTTGGCCCGCTTTGTTCTGGAAAGGCTCAGCAACCGGGCCTTCCAGTTGTGGACGCGCTGGCTGGCGGTCGCCATCGGCGGCATCTACCTGCTGCGCGGCCTCGCCATCATGTTGTGAGGTAAGGCACAATTCATATCCTGCTCCCGTGACTTTCCCGCGCCACCCCCGTATCCTTGCAGCCAGTGAATCGATTGGACCGAGGGTCAGTTTATGAATGCGTTGATGGGGAAAATGGGCGGGAAGCACGGCGCCCGCCGCATGGTCGGTGCCGGCCTGTTGACGGCCTTCCTCACCGGCTGCGCCGCTCAGCCGACGCAAGCCCCCGTGGCGGCACCTGCTCCGGCGCCGGCGCCCGTCGTCGCGGCGCCCGCAACAAGCGTGCCCGATTTCACCCAGATCAACCAGACAACCTGCCCCGGCGCGACGCCGAGCTATGCCGAATGGGTCGCCCGCTTCGGTGCCTATGCCCTCCATCAGGGTGAGCCGGAACCGGTCATCCGCGTGGCCTTCGCCGATGTCACCGAGAACCCCAAGATCCGCGACCGTGCCGGCAAGCAGGCGGAATTCGTGACGCCCGTCTGGACCTATCTCGAGCGCGCCGTTTCCGACGAGCGCATCGCCAAAGGCCAGGCCAAGCTGCCGGAAGTGCGCTCCATCGCCGCCGATGTCGAACGCGACTATGGCGTCAGCCTGGCGGTCCTGATGGGCATCTGGGGCATCGAGACCGATTTCGGCAACAATTTCGGCGACGTCAATGTGTTCGAAGCGCTCAGCAATGTGGGCTACGGCACCAGCCGCAAGGATTTCGCCTGCACGGAACTGATCTCGGCGCTGAAGATCGCTGCCACCGGCAAAGTGCAGCCCAAGCAGATGATCGGGTCCTGGGCCGGCGCCATGGGGCACAGCCAGTTCCTGCCCTCGAACTATCTCACCATCGCGGTCGATCGTGACGGATCGGGGGCGCCGGATCTCTGGACCTCGATGCCCGACGTTTTCGCCTCGACCGCCAATCATCTGGTGCGCGACGGCTGGCAGCGCGGCCTCACCTGGGGCTTCGAAGTGAAGCTGCCCAAGGGCTTCCCCTATCAGGAAGCCGAGCTTGATATCGAAAAGCCGGTCAGCCACTGGCAGCAGCGCGGCGTGCGCACGATCGACGGCCAGCCTTTGCCGGCCTTGCCGGGTGGCACCTCGATCCTGGTTCTTGCCGGTTATCAGGGGCCGGCCTTTCTGGTCACCAAGAACTACAAGACCATCCTCAAATACAACTACTCGACCTCCTATGCCCTGGCGGTTGCCTATCTCGGCCAGCGCGTGATGGGTGGGCCGGGGGTGAAGGCGAAATGGCCGGTCGACGAACCGCTGCTCTCGCTCGACGAGCGTGAGGAGTTGCAGCAGCGCCTGGTTGACCGGGGTCTCCTGGCCGGCAATGTCGACGGTGTCATCGGCCTCAAGAGCCGCAAGGCGATCCGCGCCTTCCAGCTGCAGGTAGGCTTGCCCGCGGACGGATTCGCCACCAAGGGATTGCTTGAGGAATTGCGCCGCCGCGCATCGAGCTGATACCCGTTAACTGCATAAAAAATAAGGAAAAGCGCTCGATTGCTTTTCCCTGCCCGATGGTTATAGTCCCGCCTTTCGGGAAGGTTGGGGCGGTTTGCCGTACCCTGACGGCCAAAATTTGCAGGGAGAGATTTCATGTTCATTTCAGAAGCTTACGCGCAAGCGGCCGGTGCCGCGCCGGGCGGTGCCGACATGCTGACCAGCTTTTTGCCGCTGGTTCTGATCTTCGTCGTCTTCTGGTTCCTGATGATCCGTCCGCAGCAGAAGCGCATGAAGGAACATCGGGCGCTGGTTGCTGCTGCCAAGAAGGGCGACAAGATCGTCACCAATGGTGGCATTCTAGGCACCATCACCAAGGCGATCGACAGCGAGAACGACGTGGAAGTTGAAATCGCGGCCGGCGTGAAGGTGCGCGTGCTGCGCTCGGCCATCCAGGACGTGCTCAACCGCACTTTGCCCGCCGGCAAAGGTGGCAAGGCCCAAGAATCAAAAACGGTGGAAGCCAAGGCCGAAACCAAGAGTGAAGGCGCCAACGACGCCTAAGAACGCGTTGGGGCCGGTCCGACCGGCCGGCCCCCTTTCACGCGATGGGCCTCACGCGACGGCCGTTCGGCCAGTTATTGGGACATAGGGCGATATGCTGCAGTTCTCGAAATTCAAAGTCACGCTGATCCTGGCGGTGCTGCTGGCCGGGCTCTACACGGCCCTGCCCAATGTCTTCAACGCCGCGCATGTCGCAAATCTGCCAAGCTGGCTGCCGGCCCGCACGGTGAGCCTCGGCCTCGATCTCCAGGGCGGTTCTCACCTGCTGTACGAAGTCGACACGGAAGCCCTGGTAAAGGGCAAGCTCGACGCCGTTGAGGATGAAATCCGCGCCGCCATGCGCGAAAAAAAGTTGGGCTACACCGATCTCGGCGTGAAGGGCGATCGCATCACCTTCAAGCTGCGCGATCTGGGCGCCATCGAAATCGCCCGCGAGGGGCTGCGTAAGGCGACCACCGGCATGCAGCTCGACATTGCCGATGACGGCAGCGTCGCCGTCTATTTCGACGATGCCGCGATTGCCGAGGTCAAGAAGCACGCGGTCGAGCAGTCGATCGAGATCATCAACAAGCGTATCGACCAGACCGGCACCAAGGAACCGACCATCATCCGCCAGGGCGACGACCGCATCGTGGTTCAGGTGCCGGGTGTCGGCGATCCGCAGCGCCTCAAGGATCTCATCGGCAAGACCGCCAAGATGGAATTCAAGATGGTGGACGAGGTCGCGGAATCGACCGGCAACGGTCCCGCCACGTCGGTCCAGCTTCCGGTCATCGAGAAGGACGGCACGCCGGGCCAGAAGCTCTGGATCCGCAAGCCGGTCATGGTCTCTGGTGAAAATCTCACCGACGCGCAGCAGAGCTTTGAAGGCGGCATGCCCGTCGTCCAGTTCAAGTTCGATTCAATCGGAGCTCGCAAATTCGGCGATGCGACCAAGGCCAATGTCGGCAAGCGCTTTGCCATCGTGCTCGACAACCAGATCATCAGCGCGCCAGTCATCCGCGATGCCATCCTGGGCGGCAGCGGCATTATCAGCGGCAATTTCACCACCGAAACGGCGCGCGATCTTTCCATCCTGCTGCGCGCCGGCGCTCTGCCGGCCCCGCTTACCGTGCTGGAAGAGCGTACGGTCGGCGCCGATCTCGGCGCTGACTCGATCGAGGCCGGCAAGCGCGCCTGTCTCATCGCCATCGTCTTCATCGCGGTCGCCATGGTTGTGCTCTATGGCCTGTTCGGCATCTTCGCCAACCTGGCCATGGTGCTCAACGGCGTCCTGATGCTGGGCTTCCTCTCGGCCATCGGCGCCACGCTGACCTTCCCCGGCATCGCCGGCATGGTGCTGACGCTGGGCATGGCGGTCGACGCCAACGTGCTGATCCTTGAGCGTGTGCGCGAAGAAATGCGCAACGGCCGCTCGCCGGTCAACGCCATGGAAGCGGGCTACCGCGAGGCACAGGCGACGATCTTCGACGCCAACGTCACCCACGCCATCTCGACCATGTTTCTGTTTGCCTTCGGCTCCGGCCCGATCAAGGGCTTCGCCATCACGCTGCTCATCGGCATCGTCAGCTCAGTCTTTACCGCCGTGGTTGTCACCCGGTTGATGACGTCGATCTGGCTGCGCCGCGCGCGTCCCAAAGCGCTGCCGCTTTAAAGGAGCGATAGAAGAAAATGTTCAAGCCGCTTCACATCGTTCCGCACGGCACACGCATCAACTTCATGCTGCCGCACAAACTGACCTTCCTCATTTCGGTGGTGATGGTGGTCGGGTCCATTGCCCTGGTCTTCACCAAGGGCCTCAATTTCGGCATCGACTTTGCCGGCGGCGTCATCATGGAAGTGAAGGCGCCGACTGCGGCCGCAGACCTTGGTGGCATGCGGTCGCAGCTCGATGGCCTGGAACTGGGTGAGATCGCCCTGCAGGAATTTGGCTCACCGGATATCGTGCTCATCCGCATTCCGCAGCAGGATGGTGGCGAAGTGGCGACCCAGGCCGCCGTGGCCAAGGTGAAGGAATCGCTGGGGAGCGAATGGCAGTATCGCCGCACTGAGAGCGTCGGCCCGAAAGTGGGTGACGAGCTGAAATCGAGCGCCGTCTGGGCGTCGATTTTCGCCATGCTTGGCATCATGGCCTATATCTGGTTCCGCTATGAATGGCAGTTCGGCGTCAATGCCGTGCTGGCGCTGTTCCACGATTGCGTGACGACGGTCGGTTTCTTTGCCCTCACCGGCATGGAGTTCAACCTGACGACCGTGGCAGCCGTGCTGACTATCGCCGGCTATTCTGTCAACGATACGGTCGTCATCTATGACCGCATCCGCTACGACCTCCGGCGCTACAAGAGCATGCCTCTCACGCAGCTGATCAATCAGGCTCTGAATGAGACGCTGGCACGAACCACCGTCACCTCGGGCCTGACGCTGTTGTCGGTCGTGGCGCTGGCTTTCTGGGGCGGCGAAGCCATGCGCGGCTTCTCCATCGCCATGATCTGGGGCATCCTGATCGGCACTTATTCGACCATCTGTGTGGCCTCGCCGATGCTGCTCTATATGAACCTGCGCAATATCGGTTCGGACAAGGGCAAGAACGCTGAGGCGAGCGTTCAAAAGGCCTGACGGGCCGGACATCGCTCCTACAAGGAGGGCATCATGGATTTGACGCCCCTGATCCCGGTCGGTCGCCAGATCATCGAGACCTATGGCGACGGTCGCTTTCGCATCACGAATGTGGCGCATGAAGGATCGGTCCTGGTCTTTCCGACCAGGACCTTGATCTGGCCGGTTCGCGAGATGGCGGCCCTTACCGTCGATTCCCTGGCGCCGATCGCTGCCGGCGCCCAGGCCGGCGAAATCGACTTGCTGCTTCTCGGTTGCGGCCCGCGCCTTGCGATGGTCCCGCGTGACCTCAGAGCCAATCTGCGCGAGCAGGGTGTGGTGATCGAGCCCATGGATACCGGGGCGGCGGCGCGCACCTTCAACGTCCTGATGGCAGAAGGCCGCCGGGTTGCGGCGGCCTTGATTGCTGTATAACCCCTCTCCCCACAAGTGGGGCGAGGGGCTCTGCAATACGCTTACGGCTCCCTCGCCCCGCGATAGCGGGGAGAGGGTGGGGGTGAGGGGTGGTTCCGCAATTCACCCCGCCCTGCGCAGACCGGCTTTGTCAGCGGCGCCCTTGGCCATGTTCTCGGCGGCGAACTTCCAGTTCACGACATTCCAGAAGGCGCCGACATAGTCCGGCCGCTTGTTGCGGTAGTCGATGTAATAGGCATGCTCCCAGACATCGCAGGTGAGCAGCGGCTTGTCGGCGGTGGTCAGCGGCGTCTGCGCATTGCTGGTGCTCCTCAGTTCCAACTCGCCGGTAGGCGTCTGCACCAGCCAGACCCAGCCGGAGCCGAACGTGTCTGCGGCCACCTTGCCGAATTCTGTCTTGAACGTCTCGAACGTGCCCCATTTCTTTTTGAGCGCCTCGGCAAGGACACCGTCGGGTTCGCCGCCGGCCTTTGGCGCCATGCTGTGCCAATAGAAGGTGTGGTTCCAGATCTGGGCAGCATTGTTGAAGATCTTGCCGGACGACTTCCGGACGATCTCTTCGAGCGGCTGGTTTTCGAACTCGGTGCCCGCGATCAGCTTGTTCAGCGTGTCGACATAGGTCTTGTGGTGCTTGCCGTAGTGAAATTCGAGCGTCTCCTTGGAGACATGCGGGGCAAGCGCATCCATTGCATAGGGAAGCTCGGGAAGAGTGATCTGGGCCATGATGGGACCTTTCTGCAGAAGGAAAGGCAGCGTGGCGGGCCGTCGGTTGTGCGGCACTGGCTGCTGTTCTCAGGGAACCCCAGTTAACCACTTGGGTTCCAATCCATCCCTGCGACCAGAAAGCCCATAAAAAGAAAGCGGGGTCCCGAAGGACCCCGCTTCATCGCTTTCGCGATGTCGATCGGATCAGTTGCCGATGCCCTGCTGCTGGGCGACCATGCAATACAGCATTGGGATCGACAGCATCGTGTTGACGCGCGATGCCAGCATCGCGGCACGGGCCGACTTCTTCTTGGTGTCGGCGTCGGCATCGACGATGCCCAGGGCACGCTTCTGGTTCGGCCAGATGATGAACCAGACGTTGAAGCCCATGATCAGCGCCAGCCACATGCCGATACCGATGGTGCGGAAGCCCGGCATGAAGGTGAGCGCGTCGACGATGTAGCCGTTATGCGCCGCAGTGATGAGGCCGAACACGATGGTGCCCAGTGCCGCCCAGCGGAAGAAATAGAGTGCCGTCGGCGCGATGACCTTGCCGATGGCCGGCTTATGCTCATCCGGAATCTTGGGCATCGAGGGGATCTGCACGAAATTGAAATAATAGAGCAGACCGATCCAGAGGATGCCGAACCAGACATGGATGAAGCGGAACAGGAACGCCATATAGGGGCCGGCATCGAAGCCGCCCAGATTGACGATAGCGAAGACGACGATGGCCAGCACCACGCCGGCCGCCAACGTCCTGTGAAGATTCTCGAGAATTTTGCTCATTGCTAACCCCTCCTAAGCAAAAGCGGTGTGGCTATGGGTCGCATTCTATAGGATGGAATCGCACGGAGAAACTGATTCCCCCTAATCCATTGGGAAATTATGGGATTGCTGTGGAACAGATAGCCAAGGGCGAGCATCGGCTTCGCGCCCTGGAGGAGTTGAGGCGGACGGATCGCGACCGATTCTTGTGTGCCATCGCGGCACCCGCTGATCTGCGTCTCGATCTTGCAACGCTCTACGCGTTCAACGCCGAACTCGCCGGAATTGCCGACAAGGTGTCCGAGCCAATGCTGGGCCTCATCCGCCTGCAATGGTGGCGCGATGCGCTGGATGATCTGGCCGCCGGCAGACCCCATCGCCATCATCTCGTCCAGGACCTCGCCGATCTGGTGGCGCGGCGCGGCCTGCGTCTCGATCTGCTGCGCGGCTTGGTCGATGCGCGGGAACGGGATGTCGAGGCCACTCAGCCGGATGATCTGGCGGCACTTGAGGCTTATGCCGGCGCGACCGCGGGCGTGCTGGCCGAATTGGCGCTGGAGATCTGCTTGGCCGATGCAACGGAAGCCTGGCGGGTAACGGCGCGGCGGATCGGCACGGCCTACGGCCTTGTCGGCATTTTGCGGGCGACACCTTATCTGGCCCGAAATCGCCGCATCCTGCTGCCGGCGCGCGAACTGGTTGCAGCGGGTGTGGCGCGCGAACAACTTCTGGAATTCAAACCCGGGCCGCAGCTGCAACCGGTCGTTCGTCAAGTAGCTGCGCGGGCAGGGGACATGCTTGCCGCCGCGCGGCGGGAGAGGTTGCCGCGCCGCGCGGTCGCTGCCCTTTTTCCAGGCAGATTGGCCGTGGCACAGCTTGAGCAGTTGCGCCGTCACGGCTACGATCCGTTCGCGGCGGGCAGTGCAGCGCCTTCCGGCCTCAACATCTGGCGCCTCCTGGCAGCGCGCGGGTTGGGGCGCATCTGAAATTCGAGCAAAGAATCGAGATTATGAGCACACCAGCGATCATCACCGTCGCCATCACCGGCAGCCAGCCCACGAAGGCGCAGAATCCAGCCGTCCCCACGCAGCCCGCCGAGCAGATCGAAAGCACTCACGAGGCGTTCGAAGCCGGGGCGAGCCTCGTTCACATCCATGTCCGCGACGACCAGGACAAGTCTTCGTCGGATATCGAAAAGTTCCGCCTGGTTCAGGCCGGCATCGCCAAGCATTGCCCCGGCATGATCATTCAGTTCTCGACCGGTGGGCGCGGGCGCGAAGCGTCGGAACGCGGTGCCGCCCTGGCGCTGAAGCCCGATATGGGATCACTCGCCACCGGCTCGGTCAATTTCGCCACCATCATCTACGAGAACCCGCCGCAGCTCATCGACGAGCTTGCCGCCGACATGCTGAAGTATGACGTGAAGCCGGAATGCGAGCTCTTCGATCTCGCCATGCTTTACAACGCCAAGGTGCTGGTTGATCGCGGGTTGCTGAAGTCACCGCCGCATGTGCAGTTCGTACTCGGCATTCCCGGCGCCCTGCCGGCGCGCGAGAAGATTGTCGACTTCATGCTCGAGGAACTGACCGAACTGATGCCGAGCGCCACCTGGACCGCCGCCGCCATCGGCCGCCTGCAGCTCGATGCCAATCATTGGGCGTTGAAGCGGGGTGGGCATGTGCGCACCGGCCTCGAAGACAATATCTATTTCGAGAAGGGTCGCCTGGCCACCAGCAACGCTGAATTGGTGAAGCGGGTTGCCGACCTCTGCGGGAAATATGACCGCCACCCCGCGACTCCGGCCGAAGCGCGCAAGCTGCTGGGTCTCAAGGCCGCCTGAATGCGAAAGGGGCGCCTCCGGTGGGAGGCGCCCCTTTCAAACAGGTTCGTGGAACAGCCAGATTACTTAATCTTGGCTTCCTTGAAGGCCACGTGCTTCTTCACGACCGGGTCGTACTTGCGGAACTCGAACTTCTCGGTGGTCGAACGCGGGTTCTTCTTGGTCACGTAATAGAAACCGGTGTCAGCGGTGCTGACGAGTTTCACAAGGATGGTCGCTGACTTGGCCATGGCCGTCTCTCAATAAAATGCGTGTCGCTGCAAAAGGATGGCGCAAAATAGCGGGGAAACGCCGAAAGTCAAGTTATTGGGGCCGGCTTAATTCCCGGTCGGTGGCATGGGCCGCAGCTTCAGAATATCATTGCGATAATTCAACAGGTTAGGCGGTTCCGCGCCGATCGGCAAACCGCTCTCCCAACGCCGCAGCGCGGTTTTGAGGACGTATTCGGTAACGTCGACCAGGGTGAGGGCGCCAAGTTCGCCGGCCTTGACCCAGGCCAGATCCTCCAATTCACCGTTTCCCGTCAGATTCCCCTGCGCCAAGGCGCCGTCGGCCAGGAAAAAGCGGGTGTTGAAGCGGCGGCGGGATTTCACGGGGGTGATGGCCCGGCAGAGATAGTCGAAGCTGCCATAGTCAGGCGCCAATTTCGCCGCCCGAAAGGCATCCCAAACCGCCCCTTTCGGGGCGGAATCCGGCCAGTCAAAGGGCCGCCCAACCAGCAGTCCCGTCTCCTCGAACGTCTCGCGCAAGGCCGCATTCAGGAAGGTGGTCGCCTTGAGATGTGCGGCAACAGCAGGGTGAGGGGCCGAGCTGTGAGCCGGAATCACAGCATCTTCCCGGTCGACTCGTCCGCCTGGCATGACATGGATACTGGGCAGGAAGCCCATCTTGGCCGGGCGGCGGCCCATCAGGATTTCCGGCGCTGCCCCCTTGGCCGAACGGATCAGCACAAGGCCGGCGGCATCCCGTGGGCGCACCCTGTTCAAGGGACGAAGGGCAGCAATGCCTCGGCGGCGTCATCGACCTGCGCATCATCGGGCGGATCGGCGAGATTGACGGCATTGGCATAAAGGCTCGGCTGCTGGATCAGCTTCAGGGCCAGTTCCAGATCGACCGGATCCTCATTCTTACGGGCCGGGCAGGTCTTGCGGAGGGCGTCGAGAGCCTCGGTATCGTCGGGCTTGGCGGCATTGCGTTTCACCGCCGGCACTTTGGGCAGGTCGCCGGCGCGCAGCTCGCTCAGCAACTCATCGGAATTGTGTTTGCCGGCGGTGCAGATCGTCGGCAGCACGCCTAGATGATGCAAGGTGTAGCCGGAGGGCGCATGGAAGCGTGCCCAGGTGAGCTTGATCTCGCCCTGGTTGGGCAGCGGCTTGATATTCTGGACCGTGCCCTTGCCGTATGAATTCGTGCCGATAAGCACGGCGCGGCCGTTGTCCTGCAAGGCGGCGGCGACGATTTCGGCCGCCGAAGCGGAGTTGCCGTCGATGAGAACCGCGATCGGCTTGCCGCCGGCGATGTCACCATCTGTGGCTTCGAAATACTGATGGCTGTCGGGGTGGCGGCCGTGGATCGAGACGATGCGGCCCTCATCGAGGAACAGGTTCGCCGTCGCCACCGATTGCGGCACATAGCCGCCGGGATTGTTGCGCAGATCCAGGACATAGCCTTTGATCTTCTTGCCGATCTCGTCCTTGGCGTCGTTGATTTCGCGCTTCAGGCTGTTGGCCGTTTCGGAATTGAAGCTGAAGACGCGGAAATAGGCGATTTCGCCTTCGCGCCGATAGCTGACCGTCTCCGGCACCACATGGGCGCGCTTGACGCTGATGTCGAAGGGCTCGTCCCTGCCGTCGCGCAGCAAGGTGAGGACGACCCGGCTATCGACCTCGCCGCGCAGCTGGTTGACCACCTGCTGCTGGGTCAGGCCTTCGACCGACTTGCCGTCGATCTTGAGGATGACGTCGTCGCGCTTGAGGCCCAGACGCTCCGCCGGGGTGTAATGCATGATGGCGGTGATGCGCACCTCGCCATCTTCGACCGAGATGCGGACGCCGATGCCGCCGAACCCGTCGCGCGACGCCTTGTCCTCGCGGGCGGCTTCAATCCCGGAATAGCGCGAGAATCCGTCCAGCTTGCCGACGATGCCGGTGAAGATGGCTTCGTATATTTTCTCGGAGCCGGCGGCCGCGACCTTGGGCGATTTGGCGCGCGCTTCGCGCAGCAGCTTTGCGGCGGCCTTGCCCCATTGCTTGGCGCTGGCATCGGCGCCGTCCGCCAATGTCTCGGCTTCGATCAGGGATTTGTTCTGCAGCAGTTTCAACTCGCCCTTACCGCCCTCGATCGTCAATTCCGGGTCCAGGCTGGAAAGTTGCTGCATACCTGTCAGCGCCAGGCTGCCGATATCCTGCTTGGTGATGTAGATCGAGTCGATGTCGCCAAGGCCCGTGACCAGCATGTCGCGGTCGAGCGCTGCGGTGGCATCTTCAGGGGACCGGCTGGCAGGGCTCGCACAGGCGTAAAGCCCGAGTAAAAGGGGTAAAATAACAAGCCGGCGTGACACCTGTTGCCCAGGCCACCCGGTCATTGCACCCACAGGACGAAACGCACTCAATCGGCTGCTATCCGCTACTTTTCCAGTGCCGACACGCTGCCCCGATCGCGTCGCCCGGTAACCCCTTGTTCCGCGCCAATCTAGCAGAATTCCTGTCCTAGGCTAGGGGCTCTGCGGTCTTAATCAGCGGCGTTTCTTACCTTTATTTGCGGCCTTTTTTCCTTTTTGCGCGGATTGCCGCCCTTTGTCACCGCCAAAGCGAATATTCTTGGGCCGCCCTTGCGTCGGCTTCTTGCTCTTCTGCCGGGCTGATGTGCGGCCGAAATGCCGGTCCGAGCCCTCGGTCAGCGGTTCGGCCGACAGGAGTTCCAAAGTGATGCCACCGGTCAGCGCATCGGCGCTGACTAGCCGCACGGTGACCGACTGGCCCAGCTGGAACGTGCGCCCGGAGCGCCGGCCGACCAGGGCGTGGCGCGCCTCGTCATGATCGTAGAAATCCTGCGGCAGCGTGGAAATGGGGATGATGCCGTCGGCCCCTGTTTCGCGCAGATTGATGAAAAGGCCGAAGCGCGCCACACCTGAGATGCGCCCCTCGAATTCGGAATCGACCTTGTCGGCCAGGAAGGCGGCCACATAACGGTCGACGGCGTCGCGCTCCGCCGCCGCAGCGCGCCGTTCGGTGCCGGAGATATGGACGGCCGTTTCGGCAAACTCCGCTACTGCCGAGCGGTCGAGGGCGCCGTCGCCGAAATCGAAGGCGCCGATTAGCGCGCGGTGCACCAGCAGATCGGAATAGCGCCGGATCGGCGAGGTGAAATGGGCGTAACGGGCGAGCGCCAGGCCGAAATGGCCGAGGTTTTCCGGCGCATAAACAGCCTGCGCCTGGGAACGCAGCACCAGCGTGCTGATCATTTCGGCAAAGGGCGTGCCCTTGGCCTTCTGCAGCAACTGGGTGAAGTGCTTTGGCCGCAGCACCTGGCCGCGGGCGAGGTTGAAGTCCAGGGATGCCAGGAACTCGCGCAGGGCTTCGATGCGCGTCGCGTCCGGCTGGTCGTGGACGCGGTACATGCAGGGCCAGCGTCTTTTCTCGAGCGCCTCCGCTGCCGCGACATTGGCGGCGATCATGAATTCCTCGATCAGGCGGTGGCTGTCGAGCCGTTCGCGCGCCACGATGCGTTCGATGTTGCCTTCCTGGTTGATGAAGACGCGGCGTTCGGGCAGGTCAAGCTCCAGCGTGCCGCGTTCCTCGCGTGCCTTCAGCAAGGATTGAAAGGCGCCGTAGAGCGGCTTGATGACCGGTTCCAGCAGCGGGCCGGTGAGGTCGTTCGGGGTGCCGTCCATTGCTGCCTGCGCCTGCTCGTAGGTGAGGCGCGCCGCCGACCGCATCAGGCCGCGCATGAAATGATGGCGCAGCTTCCGCCCTTGCGCATCAATGGTCATTTCGACGGCCATGACCGGCCGTTCTTCATAGGGCCGCAGCGAACACCAGCCGTTGCTGAGTTCTTCCGGCAGCATGGGCACGACGCGGTCCGGAAAATAGACCGAATTGCCACGTTCCCGCGCGCAGCGGTCCAGCGCATCGTCGGGGCGCACATACCAGGCCACATCGGCGATGGCGACGATAATGCGCCAGCCGCCCTTGTTGTCGGGATGGTCGTCCGCCGCGGCAAAGACCGCGTCGTCGAAATCGCGCGCATCGTCACCGTCGATGGTGACCAGCGGAATGTCGCGCAGATCCGTGCGTTTGCCGAGTGGTGCAGCGACGGCGGCCTCAGCCTGTTCCTGCGCCGCGCGCGGAAACTGGAACGGGATGTGGTGCTCGGCGATCGAAATCATACTGACCGCTTTGGCTTCACCAACACGGCCGATGCGCTCGACGATGCGCGCCTTTGGCGAGCCAAGGCGTCGCGCCGGCTCAACTTCCGCCACCACGATCTCTTCGCTGCGAGCGCCGCCCATATCCTTGGGGTCGATGACGAATTCAGTCTTGATGCGCTTGCTGGTGGGAATGAGGCGGCCGCTGCCGTTAGGACCCTTCTCGAGCACACCGACGACGCGCTCGGCACGGCTCTGCAGCCGGCGGATCGGGCGCGCCTCGTATATGTCGGCATCGGTGCGTTCGAGGCGCGCCAAGACCCGGTCGCCAGGCGCCAGGGGTTTGTCGAGCTTCTTGTCCTCGATGATGACGATCTGCGGTTCGGCGTCGTCCTCGGGAAAATCGATCGGTCGCGCCCAGATGTCACCATCGGCATCCGGTCCGATGACCTGGATGACGGCCACTTCGGGCAATGCGCCGGGTGCGGCGAGGCGCCGCGCGCGGCCCCGGTCGACAGCGCCGTCCTTTTCCAGCTCCTTGAGCAGGCTTTTAAGCGGGATGCGGTCTTGCCCACGCAGGTTGAAAGCCCGTGCGATCTCGCGCTTGCCGACCGGCACGGGCGAGGTGCGGATGAAATCCAACACCTGCTCCTTGGTCGGGAAGGGCACGTTCTTGCCCCGGCCTTCGGACTTGGCAGCATCATTCCGCGCGGCGCGCGCATCCTTGCGCGGGCCGCGAGAGGGCCTCAATTTTCCCGGCGTGCTGCTCCCGGGCTTACTGGGGGGCTTTGAATTCGATTTCGACAAAGACAAACTCGTAATCGTTGGCGTTGATGACATTGTGTTCGACGCCAACCGGACGATAATAGGACTTTCCGGCGACGAGTTCGGCGATGCGCTGTTCCTTGCCGTCATCGATCTGCAGGCGGCCGGTCTTCATCGGCACCACCACATAATCGTAGCCGTGGCGATGCCAAGTCGTTTCGGCCCCCGGCGCAAAGCGCCATTCGGTGACGACGACGCGCTCATTGTCGACCTGAACCGTGCCAACCGCGGCTGGCCGAGAAGATTTGCTTGTTGGCGACATGGTGTGATCTTTCAGTAAATTCAACTGGCTGGCGGGCTAGCGACGGTTCGGTCCCCAAGTCAAGCCATTGAACCCTAGTCATGCCTCCGCTACAAGGCCCGCCTTTCGCGGCCCGAATCTCTGCGGGCGGCCAAGCCAAACACCGAGTCGGGAGGGAAGGCATGAAATCCATCGAGGCAAGGATAGCCGAGGAACTGAACGCACGTGACGTGCAGGTCCGGGCGGCGGTCGAATTGCTGGATGGCGGTGCCACCGTTCCCTTCATCGCGCGCTACCGCAAAGAGGTCACCGGGGGGCTCGATGATACGCAGCTGCGCAAGCTGGAGGAGCGGCTGGGCTATCTGCGCGAGTTGGAAGACCGCCGGGCTACGATCTTCAAGAGCATTGAAGAACAGGGCAAGATGACCGACGAGCTGTCGCGTGAGATCGCGATTGCCGATACCAAGGCGCGTCTTGAAGATCTCTATCTGCCGTTCAAGCCCAAGCGCCGCACCAAGGCGATGATTGCGCGCGAAGCTGGGCTGGAGCCGTTGGCCGATCTGCTGTTGGCCGAGCCCAAGCGCAACCCGCAGGAAGAGGCGGCAAGCTATGTGAATGCCGAAAAGGGTGTTGCCGATGTGAAGGCAGCGCTCGAGGGCGCCCGCGACATCCTGGCGGAACGCTTTGCCGAAGACGCCGATCTTCTGGCGCGCCTGCGCGAATTCATGTGGGACAAGGCGCGCCTCGTCTCGAAGGTCATGGACGGCAAGCAGGATTCCGGCGCCAAATTCTCGGACTATTTCGATGCGGCCGAGCCGATCTCAAAAGTGCCGTCGCACCGCGCGCTTGCCATGTTCCGTGGCCAGAAGGAAGAGATCCTGGCCCTCAACCTCGCCATCGATGAACCGGAAGACCGCAAGGCGCTCAACGAGGCCGAGCGCATCATTGCCGCCAAGTCCGGCGTTGCCGATCAGGGCAGGGCAGCGGATTCCTGGCTCATCGACGTGGTGCATTGGTGCTGGCGCGTGAAGTTGAAGCTCAGTCTGGAACTCGACCTCATGGGGCGCTTGCGCCAGGCGGCTGAGGACGAGGCCGTTCGTGTGTTTGCCTCGAACCTCAAGGACGTGCTGATGTCGGCGCCGGCCGGCGGCCGGCCGACCCTGGGTCTCGACCCTGGCCTGCGGACGGGCTGCAAGGTTGCGGTCATTGCTGCTACCGGCAAGGTGCTGGAATTCGCCACGATCTATCCGCATGAGCCCAAGCGGCAATGGGATGAATCGATCGCGGTCCTCGCGGCCCTCTGCCATCGCCACAAACTGGAGCTGGTGGCCATCGGCAACGGTACGGCCAGTCGCGAGACCGACAAGCTTGCGGACGATCTGATGAAGCGCCATCCGGAGCTGAAGCTCACCAAGGTGATGGTGTCGGAAGCAGGTGCCTCCGTCTATTCGGCATCGGAATACGCTTCCAAGGAATTGCCTGAACTCGATGTCACCATCCGCGGCGCCGTCTCCATCGCGCGGCGTCTGCAGGACCCGCTGGCCGAACTGGTGAAGATCGACCCGAAATCCATCGGCGTCGGCCAGTATCAGCATGACGTCGCTGAGTTCCGCCTTTCCAAGGCGCTCGATGCCGTGGTCGAGGATTGCGTGAACGCGGTGGGTGTCGAGATCAACACCGCGTCGGCCAAGTTGCTGGCGCGCGTGTCGGGCCTTGGCGAAAGCCTGGCGCAGAACATCATCGCCTTCCGCGATGCCAACGGTCCGTTCAAGTCGCGCAAGGAATTGCTGAACGTACCGCGTCTGGGGCCAAAGGCGTTCGAACAGGCGGCGGGCTTCCTGCGCATCCGTGATGGCGAAGACCCGCTCGACCAATCCTCAGTGCATCCGGAAGCCTATCCGGTCGTGCGCCGCATCATGGCGGTGACGGGTCGCGATGTGCGCGCGGTCATCGGCGACAGCACCCTGCTGCGCAAGCTGAAGCCGGAAGAATTCACCGACGAGACCTTCGGTGTGCCGACGGTCACGGATATCCTCAAGGAGCTGGAAAAGCCCGGCCGCGATCCGCGACCGGAATTTAAGACGGCGACCTTTAAGGAAGGCGTCGAGGAAATGAAGGACCTGCAGCCCGGCATGCAGCTCGAAGGCGTCGTCACCAACGTCGCGGCCTTCGGTGCCTTCGTCGATATCGGCGTGCATCAGGACGGGCTCGTCCACGTCTCGGCGCTCGCCGACCGGTTCGTGAAGGATCCGCGCGAAGTGGTGAAGCCCGGTGACGTGGTGAAGGTCCGCGTGCTGGAGGTCGATATCAAGCGCAAGCGCATCTCGCTCACCATGCGCTCCGGTGATACGCCACAGAACCGGCAGAACACGGAAACGCCGAAGGACCGCCCGATGGGTCGGAACGAACGCAAGTTCATGCAGGACAACAAGCCGGCGCCACGCAAGGACGAAGGCGGCGGTGCTCTCGCCGCGGCCTTCGCGAAGGCCGGGATCAAGAAGTAGGACCGAGGGCTCTCGCCCATAAAGTTCGTCATGCCCGGGCTTGACCCGGGCATCAGTTCGCAACTGAAAGACAGAGCCCTGTCGGACAAGATCCCCGGGTCAAGCCTGGGGATGACGGCCTATTCCGTGGGGTGAGGGGCCTCTCGCCAAGACCCGATTCCGCCGTTACGCTCGATTCTGACGTGGAATCGAGGGTCGGTTGAGCAAGCTGTTGCTGATATCGCTGGGGAAATTGACCGGCGCGGTGCTTGAAGCTGCCGCCCGCGATGGCCGATTCCCGCATATCATCGTCGCGACCAGGAACACGGCCCATGCTCGCGCCAAGGCCAATTCCGCCAGGATCGGCGCAGCGCTCGAGGGCCAATATCCGCGCATCGATGTGGTGGCCTTCGATTTCAACGCGCCCAATGCGCCGGAAACTTTGCGCAAGATCCAGCCGGATCTGATGTTCGCGGCGCCTACCTATTTGCCCTGGTGGAAGGTGGCGGCCAGCGGCAATGCCAAATTGAAGGCGCTGCCCTTTGCGGGCTGGCTCGCCTGCCATCTGGCGCCAATGCTGGCCTTGCGGGCGGCCTGGGAGAAATCGGAACTGCATTGCCCCTGGGTCAGCGGCACCTATCCGGACGTGGTCAATGCCATCCTGCACATGACCGGGCAGGGGCCCAGCATCGGCATCGGCAATATCAGCGAATGCCTGCCCAAGATCCGCTTTCTCGCCAGCGAGCATGCCAAGGCGGCGATCCCCGAACTTGCCGTGAAACTGGTGGGCGGGCATGCGCTCTCCGCGCTGTTCTATCGCGAGGAACCGGTCAAGGAATTGCCGCCGTTTCTGCTGCAGGTTCTGTGGCATGGGCATGACATCTCGCTCGCCGTCAAAGACAAGCTGCGCAGCGTCAAGATGGCGGTGGAGCACACGGATGAGATTAACCGCATCACGGCCTCGGCCTCCCTCGATGTGCTGGCCGCCCTGCTCAGCGAAGAGCCCTATGCCCTACATGCGCCAGCGCCCAACGGTCTCGTCGGCGGTTACCCCGTCACCGTGAGCCGCAAGGGTGTTGCCGTCGATCTGCCGCGCGAATGGACCTTGGAGCAGGCGCTGGGTGTCAATGCCGCGGCGCTGACCTCCGACGGCATTACGGCCATCGAAAAGGACGGTACGGTGATCTTCACCGAGAAGACGGCCGCTGCACTCAAGACACTGCTCGGCGAGGAATGGCCGCGCCTGAAGCCGAACGACGCGGCCGCGATGGCGACGAAGCTGCTGACAGTTCTTTAAACCTCGGTCGTGCGCGCTTCCTCAAGGATCCAGTCGAGCAGCCCTTGCGCCTCAGGTCGTTTCAGCACGTCCGGGGCATGCACGATGTAGTAGGCGAAGGGCGTCACGATGCTCTTCTCGAATGGCGAAACCAGGCGCCCGTCGGCGAGGAGATCGGCCACGGCGCCGGTCGTACCCAGCGCGATACCCTGGCCAGCGACGGCCGCCTGGAGGCAGAGGGCGAAATCCGTGAAGTGGATGCCTCGTGCGGAGTCGATATCAGGAACGCCTGCGACGCGCAGCCAGGCCGGCCAGTCGGGCCAGATGACAGCCTGTCCGGTCCAGTCGAGATGAAGCAGCGTATGGTGCTGCAGATCGCGCGGCTCGTTGAGCGGGTTGGCTTTGAGGATGCGCGGGCTGCAGACCGGGAACACTTCGTCGGCGAACAGACGGTGTGCCGTCACGTCCGGCCAGTCACCGAGCCCGAAGCGGATGTCGAAATCGAAGGCATCCGGCTCCAATTGCGTCCAGCTTGTCGCCGTCTCCAGCACCACATCGACGCTGTCGGGGCGGGCGCGGTAACGCTGCAGCCGGGTCAGCAGCCAGTTGGCAGCAAGCGCAGGGTCCTCGATTCGCAGGCGCAGCGACAGGCCCTTGAGGCCCTTGCGCATCCTATCCGAGACTCGGCCAAGCAGGCGGAAGGCGGCGGTGAGGTCATCCTTCACCTCCTGTCCCATGCGGGTCAGGGTGATGCCGGTGCCTTGGCGCTGGACGAGGGCACGGCCGATCTCGGCCTCCAGGGCCTTTACCTGCTGGCTGACGGCGCCCGGGGTGACGTTCAATTCGGCCGCGGCCTGGCGGACGCTGCCCAGGCGGGCAACGGCCTCAAAGGCGCGGAGGCCCGGCAGGGCGGCAAGGCGTCGCGGTGGATTTAGCATAGCTAAACATATTCGTTAATACATATCGCGTGTCAACCGGTCTTTGACGTCCTAAATTAAGCCTATCAAACGAATGCTGCAGAGCGGCATGAACCTCCGGGCGAGGGCATGCGACAGAGTGCAGCTAAACGACTGGAGACCGATCATGCTTACCCGTCTGTTCCTGCGTGGCCGTGCCAAGGCGATCTCGCCGAAACTTGAAACTGTGCTCGCCGATTACGACGAGCATCTGTTGCAGGACATGGGGCTGCTGCGCGACCCGGCCAACCATCTGATGCGCGCGCCGGCCGAGTTCTACGCCTACGACACCACCAAGTTTCAGGGTCCGCGGGCGGCCTGAAAAGGACGGTCCAAAGACACGCCGAAAGGCCTGAAGCGGAGCCGTTTCAGGCCACCATCTCCCTAACATCCCTGCCTTGCGCCCGCCGCTTTCGCCAGATCGCGGCGGGCCTTTGTTTTTATTGACTTTTTTCGGTTGGCCTCGGCCCGGCATTTGTTGTGACAGCCGGACCGATCTGCTATCTTCCGCTCGCGGTTTCGGGGGATCCCGCGCTGCCCGATAAAGTATTGAAGCACAAGGCATAATTTCCAGTGACAGAGACGCCGACAACACCCGGATTCGATATCGCGCCGATCAATATCGAAGAGGAGATGAAACGCTCCTATCTCGACTATGCGATGAGCGTGATCGTCAGCCGTGCGCTGCCCGATGTGCGCGACGGCCTGAAGCCGGTCCACCGCCGCATTCTCTACGCCATGAGCGAGGGCGGATTCTCCTCCTCCAGCGGGTTCAAGAAGTCGGCCCGCGCGGTTGGCGAGGTGATGGCCAAATACCATCCCCATGGCGATCAATCGATCTATGACGCCATGGTGCGCATGGCGCAGGATTTCTCGCTGCGGGTTCTGCTGGTCGACGGCCAGGGCAATTTCGGCTCGATGGACGGCGATCCGCCGGCGGCCATGCGTTACACGGAATCCCGCCTCTCGAAGGCCGCGGAAGCCCTGCTCGAGGATATCGACAAGGAAACGGTCGATTTCCAGGACAATTACGACGGGCGCGAGCAGGAGCCGGTGGTGCTGCCGGCGCGCTTCCCCAACCTGCTGGTCAATGGTGCCGGCGGTATCGCCGTCGGCATGGCGACCAATATCCCGACACATAATCTTTCCGAAGTCATCGACGCCTGCTGCGCCTATGTCGACAACCCTGATATCAGCATCGATGAACTGATGCGCCTGGTGCCGGGCCCCGATTTCCCGACCGGCGGCATCATCCTGGGGCGCAACGGCATCCGCGAGGCCTATCATTTCGGCCGTGGCTCGGTCGTCATGCGCGGCCGCACCCATGTGGAAGAGGTGCGCAAGGATCGCGAAGCCATCGTCATCACCGAGATTCCGTACCAGGTGAACAAGGCGCGCATGATCGAACGCATGGCCGAATGCGTGCGCGAGAAGATCATCGAAGGTATCGCCGACCTGCGCGACGAGAGCGACCGCGACGGCGTCCGCGTGGTGGTCGAACTGAAGCGCGACGCCATGTCGGATGTCGTGCTCAATCAGTTGTTCCGCTTCACGCCGCTGCAATCCTCTTTCGGCGTCAACATGCTGGCGCTGAACGGCGGCAAGCCGGAAATGCTGACGCTGAAGTCGATCATCGTCGCTTTCGTTGCCTTCCGCGAGGAAGTCATCACGCGGCGCACGATCTACGACCTCGGCAAGGCGCGCGAGCGGGCGCATGTCTTGGTCGGCCTCGCCATTGCCGTCGCCAATATTGACGAAGTGATCCAGGCGATCCGCACCGCGCCGGATCCGCAGGTCGCCAAGGAGCGCCTGATGTCGCGCGCCTGGCCGGCGGCCGATGTCGGGGCGCTTATCCGCCTCATCGACGATCCGGAGCATCCGATCGCCGAGGACGAGACCTACCGGCTCAGCGAAGCCCAGGCCAAAGCCATCCTGGACCTGCGCCTGCAGCGCCTGACCGGCCTCGAGCGCGAGAAGATCGCCGAAGAACTGAACGGTCTTGCGAAGGAGATCGTCGATCATCTGGAAACGCTGGAAAGCCGACCGAAGCGCCTCACCATCCTGCGCAACGAATTGCTGGAGATCCGTGGCCAGTTCGGCTCGGACCGCAAGACGACGATCGAGGATTCGGAATTCGAGCACGATATCGAGGACCTGATCCAGCGCGAGGACATGGTCGTCACCGTGACTCATGGCGGCTATATCAAGCGCGTGCCGCTTTCGGCCTACCGGGCGCAGCGCCGCGGTGGCAAGGGCCGCTCCGGCATGTCGACCAGAGACGAGGATTTCGTCAGCCAGGTCTTCGTCGCTGACACGCATACGCCTGTCCTGTTCTTCTCGACCAAGGGCATGGTCTACAAGACCAAGGTCTACCGGCTGCCGCTCGGCAACCCGCAGGCGCGCGGCAAGGCGCTGGTGAACATGCTGCCGCTGGGTGATGGCGAGACGATCTCGACCCTCATGCCGCTACCCGAGGACGAGGCGACCTGGCGCAACAGCCACGTCATGTTCGCCACCGCCAGCGGCTATGTGCGCCGGAACGAGCTCAGCGATTTCGTCGATGTGAAGGCCAATGGCAAGATCGCCATGAAGCTCGAAGACGGCGACAAGCTGATCGGCGTCGCGGTCTGTACCAACGAAAATGACATCCTGCTGGCTGCCCGCAGCGGCAAGGCGATCCGCTTCCCGGTTACCGACGTCCGTGTTTTTGCCGGCCGCGATTCGGTCGGTGTGCGCGGCATCAAGCTCGAAGCCGGCGACAATGTCGTCTCCATGTCCGTCCTCAACCATATCGAGGTGGAGACGGAGGAGCGCGACGCCTATCTTCGCATCGCTGCCCAAAAGCGGCGTGGCTCGGAAGAGGGGGCCGCCGAGGCTGAAGAGGCGCCGGCGGAAACCACCATCACCCTGACGCCCGAACGTATTGCCGAACTGGAAGCCAAGGACGAGCTGATCCTGACCATCACGGCCAAGGGCTTCGGCAAGCGGACATCGGCCTATGAGTACCGGGTCACGGGGCGCGGCGGGCAGGGCATCGCCAATATCGAGACCTCGGCCAGGAACGGCGCGGTTGCCGCTTCCTTCCCGGTCACCGAGCGCGACCAGATCATGCTGGTGACCGATGGCGGCCAGTTGATCCGCTGCCCGGTCCACGACATCCGCGTCGCCCGCCGCCAGACCCAGGGCGTCACCGTCTTCAAGGTGGCGGGGGACGAGCAGGTCGTGGCGGTCGCCCATATGCCGGATATCGGTGACGAGGGCGAGGAAGCCGACGGCGCCGAGGGGGAGGCCGTAGTAGCGGCGGATGCGCCGGCCGGGTCCGGCCAAGTTGAATCCGAGCCCGGCAATGGGGAGGGGGAGAATGGCTAAGCGGATCGGGGTCTATCCCGGCACTTTCGACCCCGTCACCAATGGTCATATGGACATCATCCGGCGCGCCAGCCTGCTGGCCGACCGACTCATCATTGCCGTCTCAACCAATGCCGGGAAGGGACCACTCTTGACCATCGGCGAGCGCATGTCGCTGATGGAGGCGGAGCTTGCCGACCCCCGCAACGGTCTCGATCAGGGCAAGATCGAGCTCCGCGCCTTCGACAACCTGCTGATGCACTTCGTCGAGGAGATGGGCGCGCATTTCATCATCCGGGGCCTGCGCGCCGTGTCCGACTTCGAATATGAGTTCCAGATGGCCGGCATGAACGCCCGCCTTGACCCCAAAGTCGAGACGGTCTTTCTGATGGCGTCCGAGCGGCAGCAATTCATCTCCTCGCGCTTTATCAAGGAGATCGGCAGGCTCGGCGGCCGGATCGACGAGTTTGTCTCGCCCCAGGTCAACGATTATCTGAAGAAGATTTTCAGCTCCGGTCGTTAATTCATTGTTTCTAAAATAATAACTTGCGAAATACATTGCGGCTTGGAACTGACGCGCCGCGGCGATGGGCGCTTGCTTTTTGTCCTGGATAATGGGATTTCATCGCCGCCGCAGTCATGGTGAGGGCCGGTAGCTCAGCGGTAGAGCATCTGACTTTTAATCAGAGGGTCGCGGGTTCGAACCCCGCCCGGCTCACCAACCTCCCCAAATCCGTCCCTCGGACGCCTCTTCAGGATTCACCAAATGAACGCGACTCTTGCCGAAACGCTCTGGTCGGGGCTTGCCCTCAGCCGCCTCAACAAGGTTCTGGCTGTGCTGGCCGGTACCGCACTTCTGGCCGTTTCGGCGCATATTCAGGTCCCGTTCTGGCCGGTGCCGATGACCATGCAGACCTTTGTCGTCCTGATGATCGGTGCGGCCTTTGGCGCCCGTTTGGGTGCTGCCACAATTCTCGCCTACCTCATCGAGGGCGCGCTGGGGCTCCCGGTCTTTGCGACTGGGGCCGGGTTTGCCTATATGGCGGGGCCCACGGCGGGCTATCTGGCCGGGTTCCTGCTGGCTGCGGCCCTGGTCGGCTGGTTCGCCGATCGTGGCCATGGCCGTTCGGTGCTGACGACGTTGATGGCCTTCCTGGCCGGCGAGGCTGTGATTCTCGCTTTGGGTGCCGGTTGGCTCAGCGCGCATTTCGGCGCAGAAAAGGCTATTGCGACCGGTCTTCTGCCCTTCCTGCCCGGCGAAGGGGTGAAGATTGCCCTCGCATGCGCCTTGCTGCCCGTGCTCTGGCGCTTCGCCCGCCGCTGAAGGTCAGCCTGGCCAAATGCTTCTGGCGGAAGAAAATGGTGCCGGCAGAGGGATTTGAACCCCCGACCTTCGGTTTACAAAACCGCTGCACTACCACTGTGCTATGCCGGCCCGGCGCTGAAGCTGGGCTTCTTTAGCCTTGGGCGGCGGTCGAGGGCAAGCATTTCCGGGATCTGAAAATAATGCGGGCGCCCAGTGGGGATGGCACCGGACGCCCGCGCTCTGAAGCGGAGATGGGGACGGTTAGGTGAGCCCCGCTTCATGGCAGAGAATCTAGGCACGATCCGGCCCAGCGTCTGTGATTTGGGTCACAGGGGTTGGAGGAATGATGGCGTCGTAACCAAGATGTAATCCAAGCTTGGCGAAAGTTAGGAATCTGGTTAGGTTCGCCCCCCCAATCGGACGGATTGATCGGAGTAACTGGTGGCTTTTGACTTCACGACGAAGCGCTGGTGGCGGAAAATGAAGCGCTACCTCAAATGGCGCCTCAAGAACCCATTTGCGCCCTATGAGGACTACTACGTCTATTCCGTGATGAAGAAGATTCGCCATGGCAGCGGTCATCCGGCGATTGGCAGCGCGTCGCGACCTGTGCGCGGGCACGACGAACTCCTGGAGTTTTTGAAAAGGTATGGACTGCAACCGAATGATGTTGCGGTAGATTATGGCTGCGGCTCCTTGCGATTGGGCCGAGCTGTCATCGACTATCTTGAGCCCGGCAAGTTCTGGGGCGTGGATATCACCAGCGAGTTTTACGAACTTGGCCTGGCTGCCATGGAGCCCGAATTGCTGCGGCAAAAGGCGCCGAAGCTGGGTGTTATCAATCCGGAAACACTGGCCAAGGTTCGGGCCGACAAGCCGCGCTTCATCGGATCGTGGCATGTCTGCTCGAAAGTGCCGGAAGCGCGCCTCGACAGCTATGTCGGGAGTATCATCTCGCTCATGACGGCGGGCAGTACGGCGATCATTCATTTCCCGGAGACCGCTGAGCGGCGGCAATTGTCCGGGCTTGCCTGGGCCAGCCCGCGTTCTTTGATGGAAAAGGTCGTGCGGCGGCATGCCCCCAACGCACGGATCTCGTTCGATCCGCTGACCGACACCGAAAGTGAAGGCGTGCGGCAGACCCTGCTCGTCATCCGGACCTAGGTCCGCGCTGGTGCACCCGTAAATCGGTCAGGATTTGGGCGCAATGCGGCCTGAAAGGCGATAGCGGCTGCCGGGATAGATCAGGCGCACATGGCTGACCGGCTTCCCGGCAGACCAGGTGCGGCGGGTGAGTTGCAGACAGGGCTCATGGGCGTCGATCTTGAGCCATTTCCGTTCCGCCGCATTGGGCAGGACAGCTTCGATGATATGCTCCGCCTCCGAAATCGGCGCGATTGCGGTCAGATAGACATAAGGTGTCTGTCGCGTGAAATCCTGGGCGAGGTAGTCGCTCGCATGCCGCGGGTCGACATAGCGATCCTCGAGCTGCACCGGCAGCTCATTCTCCCGGTGCAGGATGACCGAATGAAATACACGGCTGCCGGCTTTGACGCCAAAGGTCGCGGCGATGTCGTCAGGGGCCGCTTCCGCCTTCAGTGAGATGACCTCGGCCCGGTGCTCATGGCCGCGCTCGGCGATCTCCTCGGCGATGTTGCGGACCTCGAAGAGGGCGGCCTGCGGCTTTGCTGTGGCGACAAAGGTGCCGACGCCCTGGACACGGGTCAGCACGCCCTCCAAAGTCAGTTCGCGCAGGGCCCGGTTGATGGTCATGCGGCTGACGCCCAAGGCCTTCACCAGCTCGGCCTCGGAGGAAATGCGATCGCCGGCACGCCAGGTGCCGCTTTTGATCCGATCGGCAATCATGCGCTTAACACGCTGATAATGTGGAATCATTGCTTGGTTCATGCAGTCCCCGATCGACCCTGCGACTGGACTCGACAGCGAGCCCGAAATCCAAGATATATATACATGTATAGACAGCCATTCGGAAAGCCCCCATGCCGAGAGCCGTTATTGCACCCATTGCCTTGCTGCCGGAAGGCTGGGCCGAGCAGGTACTGATCGAGTTCGGCCGCGATGGGCGGATCACCCGCGTCGAAGCCGGGGCCGCGAAATCGGGCGATGCCGACCACTGCCAGGGGCCGGTCCTGCCCGGTATGCCCAATCTCCATTCTCATGCTTTTCAGCGGGCCATGGCGGGGTTGGCCGAAGTGGCGCTCAACCCGGAAGACAGTTTCTGGACCTGGCGTGACCTCATGTACCGGCTGGTGGGCCGGCTGACGCCGGAACAGGTCGAAGACATTGCCCGCTACCTCTATATCGACATGTTGAAGGGCGGCTATACCGCGGTCGCGGAATTCCACTACCTGCACCATGGGCTGGACGGCAAGCCCTATGCCGATCCGGCCGAAATGTCGCGCCGGGTTCTGCGCGCGGCGGAGCGGGCTGGGATCGGCATTACGCTGCTGCCCGTGCTCTATGCCCATGGCGGCTTCGGCGGCAAGGCGCCGAGCGACGCCCAGAAGCGGTTCATCAACACGACGGACCAGTATCTGAAACTGCAGGAAAGCCTTGCCAAGGATTGTGCGGCGCCTGGCCGCCGCCTCGGCTTCTGCTTCCATTCGCTCCGCGCCGTGACCGGGGACGAGATCAAGTCGGTCATGGGCAGCGCCGACGACGACCGGCCGGTCCATGTCCACATCGCGGAACAGCAAAAGGAGGTGGCGGATTGCCTCGCCTGGAGCGGGCGCCGGCCGATCCAATGGCTCTACGACCATGTGCCGGTCGACGAGCGTTGGTGCCTCATCCACGCGACGCATGCGGAACCGGACGAAGTGGCGGCGATGGCGAAGAGCCGGGCCGTTGCGGGCCTGTGCCCCACGACCGAGGCCAATCTGGGTGACGGCCTGTTCCCGGCCATCGATTTCGTCGCTGACGGCGGGCGCCTCGGCATCGGCTCCGACAGTCATGTTTCGTTGAGCGTCGTCGAGGAATTGCGCTGGCTGGAATATGGCCAGCGCCTGAAGCATGAACGGCGCAACCGGCTGCATGATGCCAACAAGCATGTTGCCGGCTATCTCTACCGGGCATCGCTCCAGGGTGGGGCGCAGGCTTTGGGTCAGAAAATGGGCGCCATCGCGGTTGGCAATCGGGCCGATCTGGTGGTGCTCGATGGCCAGCATCCGCTCCTGGCGCATGTCTCCGGCGATGACATTCTCGGCCGCTGGCTGTTTGCCGGACTCAACCGCATGGTCAAGGATGTCATGGTCGGCGGCGAGTGGGTCGTCCAGGACGGACGCCACGGCGATGAGATCGAGGCCGGTCGCGCCTTTGCCGCCGCGGTGAAGGCTGCCATATAGAAAGCGGGACGGCGCGGTTGCGCCGTCCCGGTCGCATTCATGCCAGTTTGGGTCGCCAGGACCCCGGCAGCAGGATATCGATTGCCAAAGCGATGAGGATCGACAGGCCGGTCAGGGGAAAGAGCATCGCCATCAGCGCCAGGATGGCGATGGCACCCCGGGCGACGCGATAGTCGCTGGGATAGCGCGGCGCACCGAGTGTCCCCTTGGGTCGCCGTTGCCACCACATGACGATGGCCGACACCGACATGAGGATAATGGCGCAGCAGGCCGCCAGCATGAGCAACTGGTTCAGTCGGCCGAATTCCTGGCCCATATGAACGCTCACCCCCCATTCAATCGTCTTCCCGACCGCCCCCAGATCCTTGAACCCGGCGTCGAACAAAACCTTGCCGCTATACTGGTCGAGATGAATGATGCGTTCGAAATCGATATCGTCCGGATAGACCGAGGCGGTGTAGACCCCCTCAGGGCTCTGCGGCAGGTCGATTACAAAACCCTTGTGAATGCCGAGATCCTCGAATGTGGCAACAGCCTTGTCCAGTCCGAAGGCAGGCGCGCCCGTCGGCGTCGATTCCGGCATCGGCGCGTTCTCCATGGTCCAATTGACCTGGGTCATTGCATCCTTCATCGGCACTGTCGAAACCGGCACGTTGTCCCAATAGCCCGTCGGATAGCCAAGCCCAGCCTGGTTCGCATAGGTATTGACCTTGTCGCCCCAGAAGCCGGACCAGGGCAGGCCCGTGATCGCCAGGAAGAAGATGAAGCCGCCGGTGTAAAGGCCCGTCACGGCGTGAAGGTCACGCCAGAATGGTCGGCGCTTGGTGCCGCTGCGGAGCTTGAACGTGCCGACATCGCGACCACGCGGCCACCACAGATAGATGCCTGTGACAACGAGAATGAGGGCCCAGCCGGCGACGATCTCAATGATCCGGTTGGCGAGCCAACCGAAGTAATCGAGGCTGTGGATCTTGCGCACCAGTTTCATGAACGGGGTGTTCGCCAAGCCGCTGTCATCGAGCTGGCCGAGAACGGCGCCGTTATAGGGGTCCATATAGACCCGCTGTTTGCCGGCCTCCGTCTTGATCGTCACGATGGCACTGGCATCGGCGCTTGCTGCCGGAATGTAGGCGGTGACGGTCCCTGGCAAAGCAAAGTTGGCCTTCGCCACGATCTCCGATGCCGGCAGATAGGCTGCATTTTGCGGGGCTACGGTCAGGTATTCCTTGTAGAAAAGGCCATTGATTTCGTCCTTCAGCAGATAGATGCCGCCGGTGACGGCGAGCAGGATCATGAAAGGAATGACGAGCAGGCCGGCATAGAAATGCCAGCGCCAGATGGCGCGGTAGAGCGGCGACAAAGCGGCAGCGCCGCGCGCCTCCGCGACGTTCGAAAGTGACATGATTGTTCCCTCGTTGGCCGGCGGCACGAAGACGTCCGGCGATTGCGACTGATCTGTTGGTACGGTTCAGATCAGCGCGGACGGAGGGGCGCGGGTGGCAAGGTCCGATGTATAGCGGGCCGGACGCGGGAGGATTTCGTCGGTGGGGAGAGCGGGCACCCACTGATCGAGTCCGGAAATGATATAGAGCGGTGCTGCTTCCGGCAAAGGCAGGGCGGCGACACCGAAGGTACTGGCGCAGGCGATCTTGCAGGATAGGCAGTCGCCTTGCGGTGCTTGCTCTTGCGGTGCCGATTTGCCGGGATCGGCGACGACGACTTGGCCGTCCTCAAGGCAAAGCATGCCGAGGCCAAGCGCCTCGTGCTGCGCCATGGCAAAGGCGTGCGCGTTTGCCACCGCCGGTCCCAGGATCGACTGGAGCAGCAGCATATAGGCCAGCGCCAACACGCGCCAAATCGGCCGTCGTTTACCTCTGGAATAGAAAAGAAATCCGCGCATGCGCCTTATTTACGCGGGGGCGTCGGTGGCGGCAAGGGCCTTACTCGGGCCGCCAGGTCGTCAGGGTATCGACGAAGCGGGTCAGGACCGGCTGCACCCGTGCGGCTGATCCTGGCTGGTAATCGAAGGGCGGCTCCTCACGCATATAGGTGCGTTGCGCCAGTTCCAGCTGGACCGCGTGAATCCCATCCTGGGGACGGCCGTAATGACGTGTGATATGTCCGCCTTTGAAACGACCGTTGACGACATGGGTGAAATCGGGGTCTTCGCAGGCGGCGGCGAGCCGTCTGGTAAGGCCCGCGGCGCAACTCTTGCCCTCATTGGTGCCGATGTTGAAGTCCGGCAATTGACCGTCGAACAGGCGCGGCACGAAGCCCTTGATCGAATGCGAGTCGAACAGGATTGCGTGCCCGTGCTGAGCCTTGATCCGCGCCAGTTCACTGGCGATGCGCTGGTGATAGGGTTGCCAGATCTCATTGAGATAGCGGGCGCGCGCCGCCGCATCCGGCGCCTTTCCGGGCGCGAACAGTGCTTGCCCGTCGAACAAGGTGTCGGGATAGAGGCCCGTTGTCGCGGTGGCATAGAGCGGCTTGTCGTCCGATGGGCGGTTGAGGTCGATGTTGAAGCGTGACCAGCGCGCGATCAGCAGGCTGGCTCCCATCTTGCGCGCAAAATCATAGAGGATCGGCAGATGCCAATCGGTGTCGCACAGGCCCTTGGCCGGATCAGCGAGGCCCGCGGCCACTTCCGGCATCAGTTCCGTGCCGACATGGGGCATGCTGATCAGCAGCGCTGAGGAGCCGGCGATGAAGTCGTAGGCCTGCGGCATGGATCAATGCGCCTTCAATGAGATGGCGATCAGCCGCGCCTTGGGGCTCAGCGTCGTCAGGCTGGCAAGCTCGGTGCTATCGCTGTCGAGGCGCAAGGTGTGGCCGTCCTGCAGATTGTTGTCGTCGCATGCCATGGCGCCGCTCAGCAAATGCAGAATGGTGAGCGGTGCCACCGCCAATGTGAGGCGCTGGTCCTTGACGAGGTCGAAGCCGTTGACGGCCGCCGCCCCCCAATCGCGCCGCACCATGACGTTGAAATCCTGGATGACACCGTCGATGAGCCGGCAATCGGTGGCCCATTCGCCTTTGAAACCATGCGGCCGCAGCGGCTTCGAGATGACTGCCGGCGGGGCCTCGCCGCCGAAGCTCAGGACCATACCGTTGCCGCTCACCAGCATGATCTGCCGGTCTATTCCCTCGAAGGTCGAGAACGGGCCGGGAGCTCCGACATCGGCCAGCGAAAGGCGCCAGTTGAAGCCGCCATCGGGCGCCGGGTCCTGCAGCAATTCAAGAGTCGAGCCGCCGCCATTCTTCCACGGCATGCGACGGTAGTCGCTGGGGCCGACCGAGGTCACGCGCATCGTTTCACCCACGAGCCGTTCTGAATGATTCCTGCGCAAGGGTTGCCGCCGAACCAGTAGCTGAGCTCCGCCGGCCGTTCGATCGACCAGATGGCAAGGTCGGCGGCCATGCCGGGCTGCAACTGGCCATGGCTGGCGGCGAGGCCCAGCGCCTTGGCGGCATGGCGTGTCGCACCCTGCAAGGCCTCTTCCGGCGTCAGGCGGAAGAAAGTGGTCGCCATGCTCAGCATCAGCAGCAGGGAAAGGGTCGGCGAAGTGCCGGGATTGTGGTCGGTCGAGATGGCAATCGGCACGCCGGCTTTGCGGAAACCGTCGATCGGCGGCAGCTTGGTCTCGCGCAGGGCGTAGAAGGCACCGGGCAGCAGCACGGCGACGACGCCCGCTTTTGCCATGGCGGCAATGCCGTCGTCGCTCACAAATTCGAGATGGTCGCAGGACAACGCTCCGAACGCGCTCGCGAGCTGCGTGCCGCCCTGATCCGACAGCTGCTCGGCATGGAGCTTCACCGGCAGGCCGAGGCGCTTGGCCGTTTCGAAGACCTTGCGCGTCTGTGCCGGGGTGAAGGCGATCTTTTCGCAGAAGGCATCGACGGCGTCGGCAAGGCTCTCGCACGCCATCGCCGGCAGGATTTGGTCGCAGACACGGGCGATGTAACCGTCGCTGTCGCCGGTGAATTCCGGCGGCAGTGCATGGGCGGCGAGGCAGGTGGTGCGCACGGTGACCGGGTGCATCTCGCCCAGGCGCCGGGCTGCCAACAGTTGCTTGCGTTCGTTGTCGAGATCGAGGCCATAGCCGGATTTGATCTCGATCGTGGTGACACCTTCGGCGGTCAGTTCCTGCAGCCGCTTGCCGGCACTGGCGACAAGTTCGTCGATACCGGCCGCGCGCGTGGCCTTTACGGTCGAGGCGATACCGCCGCCGGCCTTGGCAATCTCCTCATAGGTGGTGCCTTTGAGCCGCTGCTCGAATTCCGCAGCGCGGTCGCCGCCATAGACGAGGTGCGTGTGGCAGTCGACCAGCCCGGGACTGACCCAGCGCCCACCAAGCCTGACCGTCTCGGTTGCCTGCTGGGAGGGCAATTCGCGTCGCGGACCGATCCAGGCGATCTTACCGCCGTTCAAGGCGATTGCGGCGTCGTCGATCGCGCCATAGGGCTGGCTGCTATCGGCCATGGTGGCGGCGCGACAATCAGTCAGCAGCAGGTCCCAGGTCATGAAAGAGCCGTCATTATTTGTTGAGCATGGGGAGATTTAGCCCCTGCTCGCGGGCACATTCAATGGCGCTTTCGTAGCCGGCATCGGCATGGCGCATGACGCCGGTGCCGGGATCGTTGGTCAGCACGTTGCGCAGGCGCTTGTCCGCCTCCGCAGACCCGTCGCACAGCACGACCATGCCGGAATGCTGCGAGAAGCCCATGCCGACCCCGCCGCCATGATGCAGGCTGACCCAGGTGGCACCCGATGCGGTGTTGAGGAGGGCATTGAGCAAAGGCCAGTCGGAAACGGCATCGGACCCGTCCCTCATGCCTTCTGTTTCGCGGTTGGGGCTGGCGACGGAGCCGGAATCGAGATGATCGCGGCCGATGACGATGGGGGCCTTGAGTTCGCCCTTGCGCACCATCTCATTGAAAGCGAGGCCTAGGCGCATGCGCTGGCCCAGACCCACCCAGCAGATGCGCGCCGGCAGGCCTTGGAACTTGATGCGGCTGCCGGCCATGTCGAGCCAGTTGTGGAGATGCTTATCTTCCGCGATGAGTTCCTTCACCTTGGCATCGGTCTTGTAGATATCCTCCGATTCACCAGAGAGAGCGACCCAGCGGAACGGACCGATTCCGCGGCAGAAGAGGGGACGGATATAGGCGGGCACGAAGCCTGGAAAATCGAAGGCGTTGGCAACACCTTCTTCCTTGGCCATCTGCCGGATGTTGTTGCCGTAGTCGAAGGTGGGTATGCCCATCCTTTGGAAATCAAGCATGGCGCGCACCTGCACGGCCATGGATTGCTTGGCGGCCTTGATCACGGCAGTTGGATCCTTCTGGCGCATCTCGGCGGCCTTGGCGAGGCTCCAGCCGGCCGGGAGATAGCCGTTCAACGGATCATGCGCGCTGGTCTGGTCGGTCACCATATCCGGACGTAGCCCTCGCTTCACGATCTCCGGGAAGATGTCGGCGGCATTGCCGAGGAGACCGATGGAGATCGCCTTGCCGTCCCTCTTCGCTTTTTCGAGGAGGGCGAGGGCTTCATCGAGTGTGGCCGCCTTGGTGTCGACATAGCGCGTCTCGAGCCGCTTCTCGATGCGTGAGGGCTCGCATTCCACCGCGATCATCGAGGCGCCGGCCATCGTGGCGGCGAGCGGCTGCGCACCGCCCATGCCGCCGAGGCCCCCGGTCAGAATCCAGCGGCCCTTAAGGTCGCCGCCATAATGCTGACGTCCCGCTTCGACGAACGTCTCATAGGTGCCCTGAACGATGCC
The DNA here is from genome assembly GCF_041906375.1 of Dongia sp. Taxonomy (GTDB): domain Bacteria; phylum Pseudomonadota; class Alphaproteobacteria; order Dongiales; family Dongiaceae; genus Dongia. Next base: position 1,114,444 of record NZ_JAYRJJ010000001.1, read on the forward strand.
CTGGCTGCCGATATAGATCCAGGAACCGGCCGTCATCTGGCCGTACATCATCAGGCCCTTGGCATCCAGCTCGCGGAAATGCTCCCAGGTCGCCCAGTGCGGCACCAGATTGGAATTGGCGAGGAGTACGCGCGGCGCATTTTCATGCGTGCGGAACACGCCGACCGGCTTGCCGGATTGGATCAGCAGGGTCTCGTCGCCTTCCATCTTCTTCAGCGTCTCGACGATTTTGTCGAAGCAGGCCCAGTTGCGCGCCGCCTTGCCAATGCCGCCATAGACCACGAGCTCGCCAGGATTTTCCGCCACCTCGGGGTCGAGATTGTTCATCAGCATGCGCAACGGCGCTTCGGTCGCCCAGGACTTGGCGTTGAGCTGGGTCCCGCGGGGGGCGCGGATGATCCGCTGGTTCGCGGCGGGGGCGGTCGCATTCATTATCGATACCTCATGACGTTAACTTGTATATACATGTATGGACAATACCATGCTCCCCCGACCTCGACAACCGTCTAGCTAGTGTGTCGGCGGCTGTATAAGCTCAATCGTTAACAGGGGTGTCAGGGGACAGAATGTCTAATGAAATGAAGGGGGTGCTGCTGGCGATCGGCGCGACGATCGGCTGGAGTCTCAGCGGCGTCTTCATCCGCTATATCCCCGAGATCGACGCCTGGACCTTCAACGCCTATCGCGGCGCCAGCATGAGCGGTGCGCTCATTTTGTGGATGCTGCTGCGCTACCGTGGCGAGACGGTCGCACATTTCCGTCAGGCGACGCTCATCCCCCTGGTTGCCACGGCCGGTTTCTTCGGCATCGGTTCCTCGCTCTATATCCTCGCCATGCAGAAGGCCAGCGTGGCTGCTGTGTCTTGTGTGGCGGCGACCTCGCCGCTCTTTGCCGCTCTCTTGGCTTGGGTGTGGCTCGGCGAGCGCACGCGGCTGATGGTCTTTGCCGCCATCCTCGTGGCGCTGATCGGTGTCGCTGTCGTGGCCTTCGGCGAGAGCGGTGCCTCGCTCACCGGCCTGCAAGGCTCGCTCATCGCCCTTGTCGTGGCGCTGTGCTTTGCCGGCCAGAGCGTCACCTTGCGCCGCTATCATTCGGTCGAAATGGCGCCCTCGCTCATCGTCGGGGGCTTCGGCATCTTTGCGGTTGTCGCCCTGACGCAGGGATTGGCACCTATCAGCCGCAATGAATTCCTGATCCTGGCCGCCATGGGCGCGGTACAACTTGCCCTGCCGCTCGTCCTCTATATGCGCGGTGCCCGCTATGTGCCGGCGGTGCAGATGGTCCTGATCTCGCTTGCCGACGCCTTCCTCAATCCCTTCTGGGTGTGGCTGGTCCATGGCGAAGTGCCGGACAGAAGCGTATTCTTGGGCGGCGCACTGATCCTGGGTGCCATCGTCGCCGTCACCTTGCGCCGCGCCGCCCCCGACAACAGCACGCCAGCAACCTGAGAGCGATCCGATGAAATTCGACAGCGTCAACGTCATGTCTGAAATCGTCCAGCACGTATCCGAGGACGATCCGCTTTGGGTGCCTCTGACCGATCAGGTGCAATTGCGCCCGCTGATGTTCGATTGCTCTAACGGCGCCTGGTCGAACCTGTTGAAGGTGACCCCGGGTGGCAGCTTGGCCTGCCACTATCATACATCGCCGGTCCACGCCTTCGTCGTCGCTGGCGCCTGGCGTTATCTGGAGCATGACTGGATCGCCGATACCGGCAGCTTCATCTACGAGCCGCCGGGAGAAGTGCATACGCTGGTCGCCGATGAAAAGCGCGGCATGACCACCTTCTTCGTAACGCGCGGCTCGTTGATCTATACCGATTCCAGCGGCAAGCAGATCGGCTATGAGGACGTGTTCACGCGGCTGGCGCGCTTTCGGGAGCACCTGGCGCAGTCGGGGCTGGACCAGACAGTTGCTGATCAATTGATTCGCTGAACCTGGCGGCAATCAAGGTGTAGGCGACCGGTACCACGAAGAGCGTGAAGAAGCTGCCGAAGGTGAGGCCGCCGACGATCACCCAACCGATAGCCTGGCGTGATTCGGCGCCGGCACCTGCCGCCATGGCCAGCGGAATTGTGCCGAGCACCATGGCGCCGGTCGTCATCAGAATCGGCCGCAGGCGCAGGATCGCTGCCCCGATCACCGCTTCCTGCAGGCTGAGTCCGGTGGCGCGGCGCTGGTTGGCGAATTCGACGATCAGGATGCCATGCTTGGTGATGAGGCCGATGAGCGTCACCAGCCCGATCTGGCTATAGACGTTGAGCGTGCCGCCGGTGAGATGCATGGCGAGCAATGCGCCGGTCATCGCCAGGGGCACCGTCAGCATGATGATGAACGGATCGCGGAAGCTTTCGAACTGCGCCGAGAGCACCAGATAGATGAAAGCCAGCGCCAGGATAAACACGGTGAGGCCGCTCTGGCTTGAGGCGAGCAATTCGCGCGACTGGCCGGCATAGTCGAGCTGCATCGTGGGCGGCAGCAGCCGATCGGCAATTTGCTGCAAGGCGGCCAGCGCATCGCCAGAGGTGTAGCCCGGCGCCGCATTGGCCGAAATCGTCGCCGCGCGCAGCTGGTTCCAGCGGTTGAGATCCTTGGGCGCCACCGTCTCGCGCAATGTGACGAGATTGGAGAGCGGGATCATGGCGCCGCCGCCGGCCCGCACATAGATCAGCTTTGCCTGGTCGGGCGTGGAACGGGCGCGATCGTCGACCTTGACCACGACGTCATACTGCCTCCCTTCGCGCTTGAAGCGGGTCACGTCGCGCCCTGCAAGCAGGGATTCGATCGTCGTGCCGATGCGTTCGACCTCGATGCCGAGGTCGGCCGCCTTGTCGCGGTCGACCGTCAGGCGGATTTCCGGCTTCGACAGCTTGAGGTCCGAATCGGGGTTGGCGAGGCGCGGATCGTCGCGCGCCGCATCCAGGATCGCCTGGACGACTTCGTCCAATTCCTCGTATGTCCCGGTGCTGAGCACGACCATTTCGGCCGCCTTGGTATTGGGGCTTTGGCCGAGCGACGGCGGCACATTGGCAAAGACGTTGACGCCGGGAAGGGCCGCCAGCGGCTTGCGCAACTCGGCGGCGATTTCCTTCGAGGAGCGGTCCCGTTCGTCCCAAGGTTTCAGGCGCAGGGGCGCCATCGCCTGTGAGGGACTTTGATTGCCGGTCACGGTGAAATAGCTGTTGAGCTCCGGCACCGTGGCAAAAATGTTCTCGATCCGCTGTACGTAGCCCGACGTGTAGTCGAGCGTCGCACCTTCCGGCCCGGTCACTGACGCAAAGAGGATGCCGCGATCTTCGACCGGGGTCAGTTCATGCTTGAGCCCCATGAACAGCCAATAGGCAGAGCCGGCGACGAACAGAACGAGGACTACGATGAGCCAGCGCGCCGCCATGCAGAAGCGCAGGCCCGCCGCATAGCCTTTGGTGAGCGCCGTCAGGAAATATTCGATCGCGCCATAAATCGGCCCGTGCTTTTCGTGTTCACGGTCCGGCAGGATCTTGGCGCACATCATAGGCGACAAGGTGAGGGCGACGAAGCCGGAAACCAGGACGGCACCGGCCAAGGTCAGCGCGAATTCTGTAAAAAGCTTGCCCGTGCGCCCGCTCTGCAGCGCTACCGGCACATAAACGGCGGCCAGCGTGATGGTCATGGCCAGAACGGCGAAGGCAATTTCACGACTGCCGACAAGCGCGGCGCGCAGGGGACTGGCGCCTTCCTCGATATGGCGATGGATGTTCTCCAGCATGACGATCGCATCGTCGACCACGAGGCCGATGGCCAGCACGAAGGAAAGCATGGTGAGGGTGTTGAGGCTAAATCCGAGCGCATACATGATGGCGCAGGCGCCGATCAGCGACAGCGGAATGGTCACCAGCGGAATAAGCGTCGCGCGGAACGAACGCAGGAAAAAAATGATGACCAACAGGACCAGCACCACCGCCTCGGCGATGGCACGATACACATTGTCGATCGAGGTTTGGATGAAAGTTGAGGAATCATAGGCGATTTTCAGGCTCATGCCGCCGGGCAGGCTGGCCTGGATGGCCGGGAGGTTGGCGCGGATTTCGGCCGAGACGTCGAGCGGATTGGCCGTCGACTGCTTGATGATGCCGAGCGAGACGCCGGTCTTGCCGTCAATGCGAGTGCGCACTGAGTCGTCATAGGCGCCCAGTTCCACATCGGCGACATCGCCGAGGCGAACAAGAGCCTGCTCGGATTTTTTCACGATGATGGCCGCGAATTCCTCCGGCGAGGCGACTCCGGTATCGGATAGCACGGAGAATTCACGCGACTGGCTTTCGATCGTGCCGGCCGGCATCTCGACATTCTGCGCGCGCAGGGCATCTTCGATGTCCTGGACGGTGAGGCGGAAAGCAGCGAGGCGTTCCGGTTTCAGCCATATGCGCATCGCCGGCTTGCGCTCGCCGAAGATGCGCACCTCGGAAATGCCGGTCAGAGTCTGCAGCTTGTTCTTCACAAATCGGTCGACGTAATCGGAAATCTGCAACGATGAATCGACGTCGCTGGTGAAGGCCATCCAGATGATCGGCTGGGCATCCGCCTCGACCTTGGCGATGACCGGCTCCTCGACATCGTCAGGCAGTTTGCCGCGCGCGCGCGAGACGCGGTCGCGCACATCGGCGGCGGCTGAATCGATATCGCGGCTGGGGCGGAAGGTAATGCTGATGCGCGAGGATTCGGCGCGGCTGGCCGATTTGATGAAATCGATGCCTTCGATTCCGGAAAGACTTTCCTCCAGTTCCTGCGTCACCTGCAGTTCCATGATCTCGGCCGAGGCGCCGCGGAAGGTGGTGGACACGCTCACCACCGGTTCGTCGATGTCCGGATATTCGCGCACGGTCAGGCGCTGATAGGCGATGATCCCAATCAGCAGAATGACGAGGTTGATGACGGTGGCGAAGACGGGGCGGCGGATGCAGAGTTCAGGCAGGCGCATGGGGCTGTTCCTATGGCTGCGCTATGACGACATCGGCCCCGGGGCGCAGCTTGATCTGGCCGTCGGTGACGACCGTCTCGCCAACCGCAAGTCCATCCACGATCTGCACCTTGCCGGCTTGGCGAAGGCCGGTCTTGACTGGTTTCATGACCGCCTTGTTATCCTCCACCGCATAGACGAAGACCCGGTCACCGCGCACGACGAGGGTCTGTTCAGGAACAATGACCGCGTTGTCGACCTGGCCTGCATTGATTTCGACTTCGATGAAAAGGCCCGGTTTTAAACGTTTGTCGGCATTGTCGATTTCGGCACGCACGGATACCGCGCGGGCCGACGGGTCGAGTTCCGGGTCGATGGCGAGAATCTTGCCTTGAAAGTTTTCGCCGGGAAACGCGTCGGTATGGATATCGACCCGCGTCCCCTGCTTCAGCGCATCAAGTTCAGTCTGCGGCACGGAGAAATCGACATAGAGCGGATCGATGCGGCTGAGGGTGAAGATCGCCTGGCCAGGAGAAAGGTATTCGCCGACGCTGACCTGACGCAAACCGAGTACGCCGCTGAAGGGGGCCGTGATGCGCGTCTTAGCCAGATTGGCCTGCGCGAGATTAAGGGCGGCTTCGGCGATGCCGAGCTCCGATGCAGCCTCGTCCATTGCCTTCGGCGTGCCGACGCCCTTGGCCATCAGATTGCTGGCGCGTTCGGCATTGGCCAGCCACAATTTACGCTTGGCATCGGCTTCGGCGACCTGGGCGCGGTAGATCGTGGTGTCGAGCTCCGCCAGCACATCACCTTTTGCAACTTCGCCACCCTGCGCTGCCGAGACGCTGACGATGCGGCCGGCGATCTCGGGGCTGATCGTGACCGTGTCGGATGCCGTCAACGTCCCGACCGAGCGCGATTGACGGATAAGGGTCTCGGCCGTCGCCTTGGTGACATAGACCGCAACCGGCGGTGCCTTGGAGCCGGCGCCAGGAACCTGTGCTGCTTCGGAGGAGGGTAGTAAGCCGGCGGGAATGAGATCGACCGGCAGGCGGTCGCGGCCCCAATAGAAGGCTATCGCGAGCGCAAGCAACGCGATCAGGGCCAGGAAGCGCGGCAGATGCGATCGTCTCTTCGGCTGGTTCATTGTGAGTGTCGGTTTCCGAATCGATTAAATGGGCGAATTCACCAGAGAATGCGGCAATCCAATACGCAGATTTCGCCCGGCGGGATCTGTTGACGTCGGCTAATCGGGTCCTGCCGCCGGGCATTTCACGGTCTGGCAGACGAAACCCTGCGTTCTCCTTAACATAGAGGCAAAAGGTGACAGGACCGAAGCGGCAATGTGTTGCGCCGCAAGGCAAACCGTCTCGGAAATGGCCTCCTGCCGACAACTCGTCAGAAATCCGTGCCTTGCGTGTTGACAGCTACCGCGGGGTTGCAGTACATGCTGCCCCGCCGAACAGACGAGGCCGCGCGCCGGCTTCGACCCTGTCATGCGCGGGTGTAGCTCAGTTGGTTAGAGCGCCGGCCTGTCACGCCGGAGGCCGCGGGTTCAAGTCCCGTCACTCGCGCCATTCTCCCTTTCTGAAAACCAGAATGAAATCAGCCAATTAAGGCCCGTTCGGGACTTAATTCACGCTGCTTTCTGGTGGTTTTTGCCCTTTCTTGGCCGCATTAACGTCTTTATAGTGAGGCCCGCCCGGAGTCGTAACTTTCTTTGCGATCAGGGTCTTTTGCGCTGCGAAAAATTGGCGTAAAGGACCGCTGCAAATCCGGGGTGGATGTGCCCTCTCACCGGCTGCCGGCCGAGGCGAGGGGCGTATGGGGTGATGGAGCGTAGGAAAGCATCGCGGGATGGACGACCTACTCAAAGAATACCTGCCGATCCTGATCTTTCTGATCATTGCATCGGCGCTCACGCTGGTGATGGTCGCGGCCTCCCTGATTCTTGGTAAGCAGAACCCGGATTCGGAAAAGCTGTCGCCCTATGAGTGCGGTTTCGAGGCGTTCGACGACGCCCGCCGCCAGTTCGACGTGCGCTTCTATCTCGTCTCGATTCTCTTCATCATTTTCGACCTCGAAGTGGCGTTCCTGTTCCCCTGGGCTGTTTCGCTCGGGAATATCGGGCTTTTCGGATTCTGGTCGATGATCATCTTCCTTGGCGTTCTCACCGTAGGTTTCATCTACGAGTGGAAAAAGGGCGCCCTAGAGTGGGAATAATTGGGGAATGGGAGTAAGCCAAATGAGCCAGCCCCAAACGGTGCCAGCCAATAGCGGTATTCTGCGTCCAGGCCCGGCCCAGGATCAGATCCTGACGCAGGTGACCGATGAACTGCAGGACAAGGGCTTCGTCGTCGCACAAATGGACAAGCTGGTGAACTGGGCACGTACCGGTTCGCTGTGGCCGATGACCTTTGGTCTCGCCTGCTGCGCCGTCGAAATGATGCATGCCTATATGGCACGCTACGACCTTGACCGTTTCGGTGTGGTGCCGCGCGGCTCACCGCGTCAGTCCGACGTGATGATCGTGGCCGGAACGTTGACGAACAAGATGGCGCCTGCCTTGCGCAAGGTCTACGACCAGATGGCCGAACCGCGCTGGGTCATCTCGATGGGCTCCTGCGCCAATGGCGGCGGCTACTATCACTATTCTTATGCCGTCGTCCGCGGCTGCGACCGTATCGTGCCGGTCGACGTTTATGTTCCGGGCTGCCCGCCAACGGCCGAGGCGCTCGTTTATGGAATTCTGCAACTGCAGAAGAAGATCCGACGTACCTCGACGATCGCGCGCTAAGGCGTGGATCAGAGAAGCGTGCTAGGGGAAGGGTAGGGACAACACCATCATGACGGATGTCTATCGCGAGCTCGGCGATTATATCGCCGCCGCCCTTGGTGATGCGGTGCTGCGCACTGAAATCGCCTATGGCGAATTGATGGTTTATGTGCCGGCGGCGCGTATCGAGCGCGTGCTCGGCTTTCTACGCGACGATGGCAATTGCCAGTTCAAGATGATGATCGACATTTGCGGCGTTGATTATCCGGACCGGGCCGAGCGCTTCGATGTCGTCTACAATCTGCTGAGCCTCAGCCTCAATCGCCGTTGCCGCGTTAAGGTCGCGATCGGCGAGGACGAGGCTGTCCCGAGCGTGGTCGCAGTCTATCCCGGCGCCGGCTGGTTCGAGCGCGAGGCATACGACCTCTATGGCATCTTCTTCGATGGCAACCCGGATCTCCGCCGTATCCTCACCGACTATGGTTTTGAAGGGCACCCGTTCCGGAAGGACTTCCCGCTCACCGGCTATGTCGAGGTCCGCTATGACGAAACGCAGAAGCGCGTCATCTACGAACCCGTAAAGCTCACGCAGGAATTCCGCTCGTTCGATTTCCTTTCGCCCTGGGAAGGCATGCTGCAGCCGCGCCCCGTGCTGCCGGGCGATGAAAAAGCCGGTGAAGCCCCGGCTGGGAAGACAAACTGATGGCCGAAACGCATATCAAGCCTATGACCATGAACTTCGGGCCGCAGCATCCCGCGGCCCACGGCGTTCTGCGCATGGTCATGGAGATGGACGGTGAAATCGTGCGCCGGGTCGATCCGCATATCGGCCTGCTGCATCGCGGCACCGAGAAGCTGATCGAATACAAGACCTATACCCAGGCGATCCCCTATTTCGATCGTCTCGATTACGTCAGCCCGATGTGCCAGGAGCACGCATTCGTGCTCGCCGTAGAGAAGCTGCTGGGTCTCGAAGTGCCGCTCCGCGGCCAGTACATCCGCGTCATGTTCGACGAGGTGACGCGCATCCTCAATCACCTCCTCAACATTCCGGCCTACGCCATGGATGTCGGCGCCGTGACTCCGTTCCTGTGGGTGTTCGAGCAGCGCGAATTGCTGATGGAATTCTACGAGCGTGTCTCGGGCGCGCGCCTGCATGCGGCCTATTATCGGCCGGGCGGCGTGCATCAGGATCTGCCGGCGGGGTTGCTCGACGATCTTTGGGCGTGGAGCGAGAAGTTCCCCAAGGTCGTCGACGATATGGAGGGCCTGCTCACCGAGAACCGCATCTTCAAGCAGCGCCTGGTCGATGTCTGCCCGGTCTCGGCCGAGGATGCCATCGCCTGGGGCTTCACCGGTCCGGTTCTGCGCGCCTCGGGCGTGCCGTGGGATCTCAGGAAGTCGCAGCCCTACATGGTCTATGACCGGATGGATTTCGACATTCCGGTCGGTAAGCATGGCGATTGTTACGACCGCTATCTTGTCCGCGTCGCAGAAATGCGCGAGAGCCTCAAGATCGTTCGCCAGTGCATCAAGGAGATGCCGGGCGGGCCGGCGAGTTCGGTCGATCACAAGGTGACACCGCCCAAGCGCGGCGAGATGAAGCATTCGATGGAAGCGCTCATCCATCACTTCAAGCTCTATACCGAGGGCTACCACGTGCCGGCGGGCGAGACCTACACCGCCGTCGAAGCGCCCAAGGGCGAGTTCGGCGTCTATCTGGTGTCCGATGGCACCAACAAGCCGCATCGCTGCAAGATCCGGGCGCCCGGGTTCCCGCATCTCCAGGCCATGGATTTCCTGTGCAAGGGCTACATGCTGGCGGATTCGGTGGCGATCCTCGGCTCCCTCGACATTGTGTTCGGTGAGATCGACAGATGAGTGCTAACGCAAACACCGATGTGGTCCAGCCGGACAGCTTCGCCTTCAGCGCGGAGAATCTGGAGAAGGCCAAGAAGATCATCGCGAAGTATCCGGAAGGCCGTCAGCCTTCGGCGGTGATGCCGCTCCTCGACCTTGCGCAGCGCCAGCATGGCTGGATTCCGCGCGCGGCGATGGATGTCATCGCCGGCATGCTCGACATGGCGCCGATACGCGTCTACGAGGTCGCGACCTTCTACACGATGTACAACCTGCAGCCGGTCGGCAAGCACCTGATCCAGATCTGCCGCACGACGCCCTGCTGGCTGCGCGGCTCGGACGGTCTGACCGACTATCTCAAGAAGCGCCTTGGCGTCGGCATGAAGGAAGTCACCAAGGATGGCCTCTTCTCGATGATGGAAGTCGAATGCCTCGGTGCCTGCTGCAATGCGCCGATGGTGCAGATAAATGATGATTTCTACGAAGACCTGACGCCGGAAACGCTCGGCAAGGTGCTCGACGAACTGGCTGCCGGCCGCAAGCCGCAGACTGGTCCGCAGAACGGACGCCGCGCCTCGATGGCCGAAGGCGGCAAGACGACGCTCGACGAGATTCCGATCTCCTACGATATGTCGCGCGATCTGGTAGGAGGTAAGTGATGCTCCAGGACAAGGATCGCATCTTCAAGAACATCTACTGCCAGGACGATTGGCGTTTGGCGGGGGCCCGTCGTCGCGGCATCTGGGACAATACCAAGGCGCTGCTTGAAGTTGGCCCGGACAAAATTGTCGACGACATCAAGGCGTCGGAACTGCGCGGTCGCGGTGGCGCCGGCTTCCCGACCGGCATGAAATGGTCCTTCATGCCCAAGCAATCCGACGGCCGTCCGTCCTATCTCGTCGTCAATGCCGACGAATCCGAACCCGGCACCTGCAAGGACCGCGAAATCCTGCGCTTCGACCCGCATATGCTGATCGAAGGCTGCCTCATCGCCGGTTTCGCCATGCGCTGCAAGGCGGCCTATATCTATGTGCGCGGCGAGTTCTACCAGGAAGCGATGCATGTCCAGGCGGCGATCGATGAAGCCTATGACGCCGGCCTCATCGGCAAGAACGCATCGGGCTCGGGTTACGATTTCGACGTCTATCTGCATCGCGGTGCCGGCGCCTATATCTGCGGCGAAGAATCCGCGTTGATCGAAAGCCTCGAAGGCAAGAAGGGCCAGCCGCGCCTCAAACCGCCTTTCCCGGCGGCCTGCGGCCTCTACGGCTGTCCGACCACGGTCAACAATGTCGAAACCATTGCGGTGACGCCGACCATTCTGCGCCGCGGTCCTTCCTGGTTCGCCGGTCTCGGCCGGCCGAAGAATGTGGGCACCAAGCTCTTCTGCGTTTCGGGCCATGTGAACAAGCCCTGCAATGTCGAAGAAGAGATGGGCATCCCCTTGCGCGAGCTCATCGACAAGCATTGCGGCGGCGTGCGCGGTGGCTGGGATAATCTGCTGGCAGTCATTCCCGGCGGCTCCTCTGTACCGATGCTGCCCAAGCATATCTGCGACGACGTGCTGATGGATTTCGATTCATTGCGTGCGGTGCAGTCGGGCCTCGGCACGGCGGCCGTTATCGTCATGGACAAGTCGACCGACTTGATCGAAGCGATCACGCGCTTTGCGCATTTCTACATGCACGAAAGCTGCGGCCAGTGCACGCCGTGCCGCGAGGGCACCGGCTGGATGTTCCGCATCATGACGCGCTTCGTGAAGGGCGATGCCGACCCGTCCGAAATCGACATGCTGCTGGAAATTTCCAAGCAGATCGAAGGCCACACCATCTGCGCGCTGGGCGATGCGGCGGCGTGGCCGATCCAAGGTTTGATGCGTCATTTCCGTCCGGTGGTCGAGCAGCGCATGCGCGACTTCCGCGGTCGCCAAGCTGCTGAATAAGAGACTGCCGGGTAGGGCAGGGGAATAGGGATTAGATCATGCCGAAGATGACAATCGACGGGGTTGAGATCGAGGTGCCGGCGGGGATTACCGTCCTGCAGGCCTGCGAGCTCGCCGGCAAGGAAATCCCGCGCTTCTGCTATCACGAACGCCTCTCGGTCGCCGGCAATTGCCGCATGTGCCTGGTCGAGCAGGAGAAGGCACCGAAGCCCGTGGCCAGCTGCGCCATGCCCGTGGCCGAGGGCATGGTGATCAAGACCGACAGCCCGCTGGTGCAGAAGGCCCGCAAGGGCGTCATGGAATTCCTGCTGATCAACCATCCGCTGGATTGCCCGATTTGCGATCAGGGCGGCGAATGCGATCTGCAGGATCAGGCGATGGCCTTCGGCAAGAGCTTCTCGCGCTATCAGGAAGAAAAGCGCGCCGTTACCGACAAGGATTTCGGCCCCCTGGTAAAGACCGAGATGACGCGCTGCATCCAGTGCACGCGCTGCATCCGTTTTGCGACCGAAGTGGCGGGCGTCGAAGTGCTGGGCGCTGTCTCACGCGGCGAGCATATGGAAGTCACCACCTATGTCGAGAAGGGCATTGCCTCGGAGCTTTCCGGCAATCTCATCGACCTCTGCCCGGTCGGCGCGCTGACCTCGAAGCCCTACGCCTTCACCGCGCGCCCCTGGGAACTCGCCAAGACTGAATCGATCGATGTCGCCGACGCGGTCGGCGTCAACGTGCGTATCGACAGCCGCGGCCGTGAAGTACTGCGGGTCCTGCCGCGCCTCAATGAAGATGTGAACGAAGAGTGGATGGCCGATAAGGGCCGCTTCTGGGTCGATGGTCTGAAGCGCCAGCGCCTGGACCGCCCCTTCGTGCGCGAGAACGGCAAGCTGCGTGCCGCCAGCTGGAGCGAGGCCTTCAACGCCATTGCCGCGAAGCTGAAAGGCCTCGATGGCAAGCGTATCGCTGCCATCGCCGGCGACCAGTGCGATGCCGAGAGCATGTTCGCGCTGAAGGAACTGATGGTGGCGCTGGGTTCGCCCAATTTCGATTGCCGCCAGGATGGCGCCGCAGTCGATGCCAATGCACGCGCGTCCTACCTCTTCAACAGCACGATTGCCGGCGTCGACAAGGCCGACGTGATCCTGCTGGTCGGCGCCAATCCGCGCTGGGAAGCGCCGGTCCTGAATGCCCGCATCCGCAAGCGCCACCTCAAAGGCGGCCTCAAGGTCGCGACCGTCGGCGGCGTCGGCGAACTTACCTATCCGGTCGAGATGCTGGGGGCTGGCGCCGAGACGCTGAGCCAGATCGCCTCCGGCGGCAACAGCTTTGCCGACATTCTGAAGAACGCCAAGGCACCGATGATCATCGTCGGCCAGGGCGCGCTCACCCGTCCGGACGGCACCGCTGTGCTGGGCCTGGTGCGCAAGCTCGCCGACAGCTGCAATATCGTGCGCGATGGCTGGAACGGTTTCAACATCCTGCAGACGGCGGCGTCCCGCGTCGGCGGTCTGGAACTCGGCTTTGTGCCGCAGGCCGGCGGCCGTGATGTTGCAGGCATTCTCGATGGCGCTCAAAAGGGCGATATCGATGTGGTCTATCTGCTGGCGGCCGACGAGATCGATACCAATCGCCTTGGCAAGGCCTTTGTGATCTATCAGGGCCATCATGGCGATCGCGGCGCTCATCGCGCCGACGTCATTCTGCCGGGTGCGGCCTATACCGAAAAAGACGGCACCTATATGAACATCGAAGGCCGGGCTCAGTTGGGCCGTCTTGCTGTGTTTCCGCCGGGCGATGCCAAGGCGGATTGGAGCATCCTGCGTGCGCTCTCGGAATCGCTCGGCAAGAAGCTCGGCTATGACACGCTCGATCAGCTGCGCAAGAAACTCTATCAGGCCTTCCCGCGTTTCCAGCGTATCGGCGCGGTCGAGCCGGCAAGCTGGGCTGCGTTCGGCAGCCAGGGGGAAGTCGGGCGCGATCACTTCCGCTCCGCCATCAGCAACTACTATATGACCGATCCGATCAGCCGCGCCTCGGTGACGATGGCGCAATGCACCGAACGTTTCGTGCAGTCGGCTGCGGGCGGAAGGACGGGCACCCATGGCTGAGTTCTTCACATCGACCTTCGGTCCCTATCTCGGCACCACGATCTTCACGGTGCTGATGATCCTGTGCATCATCGTCCCGTTGCTGCTGGCCGTTGCCTACCTCACGCTGGCCGAGCGCAAGATCATGGCGGCGATGCAGATCCGGCGCGGTCCGAACGTGGTTGGACCCTTCGGTCTGCTGCAGCCGATCGCCGACGGCGTGAAACTCCTGTTCAAGGAAACGATCATCCCGTCGGGTGCCAACCGCGTCGCCTTCGTCGTGGCACCGATGATCACTTTCATTCTGTCGCTGATCTCCTGGGCGGTCATTCCGTTCGACGATGGCGTGGTACTGGCCGACCTCAATGTCGGCATCCTCTATCTCTTCGCGATCTCGTCGCTCGGCGTCTACGGCATCGTTTTGGCCGGCTGGGCTTCGAACTCGAAGTATCCGTTCCTCGGCGCGCTCCGCTCGGCGGCGCAGATGGTGTCCTACGAAGTCTCGATCGGCTTCGTTCTGGTGACTGTCCTGCTCTGCGTCGGCTCGCTCAACCTCAACGACATCGTCAAGGCGCAGGCCAATGTCTGGTTCTGCATTCCGCTGCTGCCGATGTTCGTGGTCTTCTATATCTCCGGCCTCGCCGAGACCAACCGTCCGCCTTTCGATCTGCCGGAAGCGGAATCGGAATTGGTCGCCGGTTATTTCTCGGAATACTCGGCCTTCACCTTCGCGCTCTTCTTCCTCGGCGAATACGCCAATATCTGGATGATGAGCGCCATGACCTCGATCCTGTTCTTGGGTGGTTGGCAGGCGCCGTTCGATATCGCGCCCTTTACCTGGGTTCCGGGTTGGATCTGGTTCGCCGCCAAAGCCAGCTTCATCGCGGCGAGCTTCGTCTGGGTGCGCGCCACATTCCCGCGCTATCGATATGACCAGCTGATGCGCCTCGGCTGGAAAGTCTTCCTGCCGCTTTCCTTGGTGATGGTGATCCTGACCGCCGGTGTGCTTATCGCGACGGACAACCTGCCGAAGAAGGGCACTGTCATGCCAGCCCCCGTGGTCGAAGAGACCGCGCCGGCCAGCAATTGAGGAGCCGATAAATGTCCGCGATCAGCCGCACGCTCAACAGCTTCCTCCTCAAGGAGCTCGTTTCCGGCATGGCGCTTACCTTCTCCTACCTGTTCAAGGAGAAAGTGACGATCAACTACCCCTATGAAAAGGGGCCGATATCGCCGCGTTTCCGGGGCGAGCATGCCTTGCGCCGCTACGCCAATGGCGAGGAACGCTGCATCGCCTGCAAATTGTGCGAAGCGATCTGCCCGGCCCAGGCCATCACCATCGAGGCCGAGCCGCGCGACGACGGCAGTCGTCGCACCACGCGCTATGACATCGACATGACGAAGTGCATCTATTGCGGCTTCTGCCAGGAAGCCTGCCCGGTGGATGCGATCGTCGAGGGACCGAATTTCGAGTTTGCCACCGAAACCCGTGAAGAGCTGTTCTACAACAAGGACAAGCTGTTGCGGAACGGCGAGCGCTGGGAAGCGGAAATCGCCGGCAATATCGCCGCCGACGCACCCTATCGCTGAGCCCGGATAGGGTGGGGGAGAAAATCTAGATGATCGTGCAGACCATCGCCTTTTATGTCTTTGCCGCCGTGGCCGTCGTTTCGGCCCTGCTGGTGGTGGGCAACCGCAATCCGGTCTATTCAGTGCTGTTCCTGATCCTGACCTTCTTCAATGTCGCAGCACTCTTCGTCCTTATCGGTGCCGAGTTCCTGGCAATGATGCTGGTCGTCGTCTATGTCGGCGCCGTGGCGGTCCTCTTCCTCTTCGTCGTCATGATGCTCGACATCAACTTCGTCGAGTTGCGCCAAGGCTTCGTACGCTATCTGCCGGTAGGCGCCGTCATCGGCGTGATCCTGGCGGCCGAGCTGATCTTCGTGGTGGCCGGCACCGGTCTTGGAACGGCCGCACCGTCGGCTCCGACGCCGCCCATTGATCAGATCAGCAATACCGAAGCCCTCGGCAACATCATGTACACGCAGTACTTCTACCTGTTCCAGGTGGCCGGTCTGGTTTTGCTGGTCGCCATGATGGGCGCCATCGTGCTGACCCACCGTGAGCGAGAGGGTGTCCGCCGTCAGCGGATCGCTGATCAGGTCGATCGCAACCGCAGCTCGGTGCAGCTTACCAAAGTGAAGACCGGGCAGGGCGCTACTGGGGGTGTCAAATGATGACGATCGGCATCGAGCACTACCTGACGCTGTCGGCGATCCTGTTCACGATCGGCATCTTCGGCATTTTCATCAACCGCAAGAACGTCATCATCATTCTGATGTCGGTCGAACTGATGCTGCTCTCGGTCAACGTTAATATGGTGGCGTTCTCCCATTATCTGAACGATCTGGTCGGCCAGGTGTTCGCCATGCTGATCCTGACCGTCGCCGCGGCCGAGGCTGCCATCGGCCTCGCCATCCTCGTCGTCTTCTTCCGGACTCGCGGCTCGATCGCCGTCGAGGACGTCAACGTGATGAAGGGCTGACATGAATCTCGACGTCGCCATCGTTGCCCTTCCGCTGCTGGGCGCCCTCATTGCCGGCATCGGCAATCGCCGCATCGGCGATCATGCCGCGCAATGGATCACCGCCGGCCTCATGCTGGTCGTCATGGCCATCTCCTGGATGACCTTCTTCGACGTCACCGGCAACGGCAATGTACGAACCACGGAACTCTTCACCTGGTTCGAAACCGGCAGCTTCCGCGCGGCCTGGGCGCTTCGCATCGACCAGCTGTCGGCCGTGATGCTCATCGTGGTGACCACGGTTTCAGCCATGGTCCATGTCTATTCGATCGGCTACATGCACCACGACAAGTCGGTGCCGCGCTTCATGGCCTATCTGTCGCTGTTCACCTTCTGCATGCTGATGCTGGTGACCGCCGACAATTTCATCCAGATGTTCTTCGGGTGGGAAGGCGTGGGGTTGAGCTCCTACCTCCTCATCGGCTTCTGGTTCGATCGCCCCAGCGCCAACGCTGCCGCCATCAAGGCCTTCCTGGTCAACCGCGTCGGGGATTTCGGCTTTGCCCTCGGCATCATGGGCTGCTTCCTCGTTTTCAACACGGTCGAGTTCAAGTCGATTTTCGAAACGGTCATCTCGGGCCAGACTCCGCCGACCTTCAATTTCCTGGGCTATCAGGTCGATACCCTGACGACTCTCTGCCTGCTGCTCTTCGTGGGTGCCATGGGCAAGTCGGCGCAGCTCTTCCTGCATACCTGGCTGCCGGACGCCATGGAAGGCCCGACCCCGGTTTCGGCGCTCATCCATGCCGCCACGATGGTGACGGCCGGCGTCTTCATGGTCTGCCGTCTGTCGCCGATGTTCGAATACGCTCCTTATGCCAAGGAAATCGTGACCGTGGTCGGTGCCTCGACCGCCTTCTTCGCGGCGACAGTGGGCCTCACCCAAAACGACATCAAGCGGGTCATTGCCTATTCGACCTGCTCGCAGCTGGGCTACATGTTCTTCGCTGCCGGCGTTGGTGCCTATGGCGCCGCCATGTTCCATCTCTTCACGCATGCCTTCTTCAAGGCGCTGCTGTTCCTTTGCGCTGGCTCGGTCATTCACGCCATGTCCGGCGAGCAGGACATGCGCAAGATGGGCGGCATCTACAAGCTGATCCCCACGACCTATACCTTGATGTGGATCGGCAACATCGCCTTGGCCGGTGTCGGCATTCCGGGCGTGTTCGGCTTTGCCGGCTTCTATTCCAAGGACAGTATCCTGGAATCCGCCTTTGCCGCCCATAGCAGCGTCGGCATGTATGCCTTCTGGCTGGGCATCGTTGGTGCCGTGATGACGGCGTTCTATTCCTGGCGCCTCATCTATCTCACCTTCCACAACGAGCCGCGCGCCAGCCACGATGTGATGCATCACGTCCATGAAAGCCCGAAGGTGATGCTGATCCCGCTCTTCGTCCTGGCGGCGGGCGCCATCTTCTCCGGCTTCATCTGGCACGAGGGCTTTGTCGGCCTCGAGATGGAGCATTTCTGGGGCGAGGCGATCCACTTCGCCGCGACCAATGAAGTGCCGCATCATGCCCATGACGTGCCGATGTGGGTGAAGCTGCTGCCCTTGGCGGCCGGTATCTTCGGCATTCTCTTTGCGACCTATGCCTATCTGGTGCAGCGCGGCTTGCCTGCCTTGTTTGCCAATGCGCTGCGGCCGCTTTACTTGATGTCCTACAACAAGTGGTATTTCGACGAGCTCTACGACGCCATCTTCGTCAACCCGGCAAAGGCCCTCGGCCGCTTCCTGTGGAAGAAGGGCGATGGTGCCGTGGTTGATGGTGCCGTCGATGGCTTTGCCTGGCTCACCGGTGAATGGTTCGCCAAGCGCGCCAGCGCGCTGCAGTCGGGCTATGTCTACCATTACGCCTTCGTCATGCTGATCGGCATCGTTGCCATGGTCAGCTGGTACATTTTCGCCTTCGGTAAGTGAGCGGCAGCATGCCCATCCTCAGCCTGACAACCTTCCTGCCGCTTGTTGGCGCGGCGCTCATCCTGATCCTCAGGGGCGAGGAAGCGGCGGTCACGCGCAATGCGCGCTACATCGCCTTGTGGACGTCGCTCATCACCTTCGCCGTCTCACTGGTGATCTGGTTCCAGTTCGACCGCTCGGTCGTCGGCTTCCAGTTTGTCGAACAGGCGGAATGGCTGCCGCTCCTCAGCATCAATTACCATATGGGCATCGACGGTATCTCGATGACCTTCGTCATGCTGTCGACGCTGCTGACGCCGATCTGCATCCTGGCCAGCTGGGAAGCGGTGGAAAAGCGCGTCAAGGAATACATGATCGCGTTCCTGGGGCTCGAGACCTTGATGGTCGGCACCTTCTGCGCGCTCGACTTCGTGACCTTCTACATCTTCTTTGAGGCCGTCCTCATTCCGATGTACCTGATCATCGGTATCTGGGGCGGCCCGCGCCGCGTTTACGCCTCGATCAAGTTCTTCCTCTTCACCCTCGCGGGCTCGGTCCTGATGCTGCTGGCGATCCTCGCCATGTATGGCATTACCGGCACCTCGGATATCCCGACCCTGATGGCCTATGGTTTCGACCTCGACATCCAGAAATGGTTGTGGCTGGCGCTGTTCGCGTCCTTCGCCGTCAAGGTGCCGATGTGGCCGGTCCATACCTGGTTGCCGGACGCGCACGTCGAAGCACCGACAGCCGGCTCCGTGATCCTGGCCGGTGTCCTCCTGAAGATGGGCGCCTACGGTTTCCTGCGCTTCTCGATCCCGATGCTGCCCGAGGCCTCGGCCTATTTTACGCCCCTGGTCTATGGCCTCAGCGTTGTCGCGGTGATCTACACCTCGCTCATCGCGCTGGCGCAGGAGGACATGAAGAAGCTTATCGCCTATTCCTCCGTGGCGCATATGGGCTTCGTCACCGCCGGCATCTTCTCGATGACCCAGCAAGGTCTTGAGGGTGCGCTGTTCCAGATGCTCTCGCACGGCATCGTATCCGGCGCGCTCTTCCTCTGCGTCGGCGTCATTTATGACCGCCTGCACACCCGCGAGATCGCGCGCTATGGCGGCCTCGTTCACCGCATGCCGAAATATGCGGTCGTGTTCATGATCTTCACCATGGCGTCGGTGGGTCTCCCGGGTACCAGCGGCTTCATCGGCGAGTTCCTGGTGATGGTCGGCGTGTTCAAGGATAACACCTGGGTGGCACTGCTGATCGCTACCGGCGTCATCCTTGGTGCGGCCTATATGCTGTGGCTCTATCGCCGCATCATCTTCGGCGAATTGGTCAAGGAAGACCTGAAGACCATGCTGGACCTGTCGCTGCGCGAGAAGGTCGTCTTCGCGCCGCTGCTGCTGCTGGTCTTCTGGATGGGCATCTATCCCATCAGCTTCACCTCGATCTTCGGACCGACCGTTACCGATTTCATCCAGGATTACGCGCCGCGCATGCAAGCGGTCGCGGCGGATCCTGCTGAAACCACCCAGTAAGGCAAGGACAGTCCCGTCATGACGTCGTTCATCGATCTCAATCTTGGTCTCGCCCGGCCGGAGATCTTCCTTGCCATCGCCAGCCTTGTGCTGCTCGTCATCGGCGTGTCGCTGGGTGACAAGCGCATGCGCGTCATTGCCTGGGCCAGCGTCGCGGCCCTTGTCGTCGCCATCGCCCTCGCCATCACCGATTCTGCCAGCGGCACGGCCTTCAACGGCCTCTTTGTCGCCGACGGCTTCGGCCGCTTTGCCAAGGTCCTCTCCGTTGGCGCCGCAGCCCTCGCCATCATCATGTCGCTCGATTATGCCGAGCGGGAAGGGATGGCCCGCTTCGAGTTGCCGCTGTTGATGCTGCTGGCCAGCCTTGGCATGGCGTTGATGATCTCTGCCAATGATCTGATCTCGCTCTATGTCGGCCTGGAACTGCAATCGCTGGCGCTTTACGTCGTTGCCGCCATCCGCCGCGATACGGTGAAGTCGACCGAAGCCGGCCTGAAATATTTCGTTCTCGGTGCCTTGAGCTCCGGCATGCTGCTCTACGGTTCGTCGTTGATCTACGGCTTCACGGGCTCGACCAACTTCTCGGTGCTGGCCAGCTCGCTCAGCGGTGACGCCGGACTTGGCCTCATCGTCGGCATCGTGTTCCTCTGCGCGGGCCTTGCCTTCAAGGTTTCTGCCGTGCCGTTCCACATGTGGACGCCGGACGTCTATGAAGGGGCGCCGACGCCGATCACCGCCTTCTTTGCCGCAGCACCCAAAATGGCTGCCATTGCGCTCTTCACGCGTGTCCTGGTGGGGCCGTTCGGCGATCTGGTCGGGCAATGGCAGCAGATCATCATCTTCATCTCCGTGGCCTCGATGATCCTCGGTGCGGTTGCCGCCATCCGCCAGAAGAACATCAAACGCCTGATGGCCTATTCCTCGATCGGCAATGTCGGCTATGCACTGGTCGGCTTGGCGACCGGCACGCAGGAGGGCGTCTCCGGCCTCCTCACCTATATGGCGATCTACATCGTCATGACGATCGGGTCCTTCGCCGTCATTCTCGCCATGCGTCGCAAGGGCCAGGCGGTCGAGGAGATCAGCGATCTCGCGGGCCTCAGCCGTTCGCAGCCGGGCCTCGCTTACGCGCTCGCCATCTTCATGTTCTCGATGGCTGGCATCCCGCCCTTTGCCGGTTTCTTCGGCAAGCTGTTCGTCTTCATGGCGGCGATCCAGGCCGGACTCAACGTGGTTGCCGTCATCGGTGTGCTCGCCAGCGTGGTGTCGGCCTTCTACTATATCCGCGTCATCAAGGTGATGTTCTTCGACCAGCCGGCGGAAGCCTTCGATCGTGTCGGCCCCACCTTGCGCCTGGTGCTGATAGCGACGGTCTTCGTCATCACCTTCGGCTTCCTGGCCGGTTCGCCTTTCTTTGACATGACGGCCGATGCCGCGAGTGTGCTCTTCGTCGAATGAGCCTGATTTTCCGCGTCGAAGCCCTGGCGGAGATCGACAGCACCAATGACGCGCTGAAGCATCGTGCCTTAGCTGGTGCCGAAGAGGGACTGGTCCTCCGGGCCGATGTGCAGACGGCGGGCAGGGGCCGGCGTGGTCGCAGCTGGGTGTCCGAGGCCGGCAATCTCTATATGTCGATCCTGCTGCGGCCGAGCAAATCGCCGGCCGAAGCAGCGACCCTCGGTTTCGTCGCGGCGATCGCGCTCGGTCGGCTACTTCGCGCGCTCCTTACCATGCCGGTGCGGCACAAATGGCCCAACGACGTGCTGGTCGACGGTCGCAAGATTTCCGGCATTCTCCTCGAATCCGGTGGCATCACCGGCGGCTACGTCGATTGGCTGGTCTTGGGGATAGGGCTCAATCTGCGCCACCACCCGGCGGAAGGCCTCTACCCGACGACCGATCTTGTGGCCGCGGGCGGGCCCATCCTGTCGCCGGATCAGGCCATGGATCTGCTGCTGGCGGAGTTTCGCCCGGTCTATGAAGCTTGGCGAAGCGGCGGCTTTGCCGCTTTCCGGCAGGAATGGCTGGCTCATGCCTCGGGTCTCGGTGACACGGTGCTGGCCCGTCTGGAACGCGAAGAGGTGACCGGCCGGTTCGACGACATCGACCCCGACGGAACACTGGTCATGGGATTGGCCGATGGCTCCAAGCGCCGGATCGCCGCCGGTGATATCTTCGTAGCGCCACGCTAGACTGCGACCCAAACGCAGGGAAAGACACCGATGCTGCTCGCGATCAATGCCAATAACACCAATGTGAAATTCGCCGTCTATGACGGCGCCAAGGCCGTTGGCGATTGGCGCATCAAGACCGAGGCTGGCCGCACCGCCGATCAATATGTGGTCTGGCTCAACCAACTCATGGCCATGAAGGGCCTGTCGCTGCAGTCGATCGACGCCGCCATCATCGCGACCGTCGTGCCGCAATCGCTTTTTCACCTCAACATGCTGTGTGAAAACCATCTCGGCACCAAGCCGATGGTCGTCGGCGATCCGGCGGTCAAGCTCGGTATTGAGGTGAAGATGGATATTCCGATGTCTACCGTCGGCGCCGACCGATTGGCCAATGCGGTGGGTGGTCACATCACCTATAACGGCAAGCCCCTCATCGTCGTCGATTTCGGCACGGCAACGACCTTCGACGTGGTCGACCAAGAAGGCAATTATATCGGCGGCGCCATCGCGCCCGGCATCGTTCTCTCCGTCGAGATCCTGCACAGCGCCACGGCCATGCTGCCGCGCATCGTGGTCGAACGGCCGGGCCGGGTCATCGGCAAGAGCACCACCGAGGCGATGCAATCCGGCATCTTCTGGGGCTATGTGGGCCTCGTCGAAGGCATGGTCAAGCGCATCGCCGAGGAATTCGGCGGTCCGCTCGACGTAGTCGCAACCGGCGGCCTCGCACCGCTCTTCCACGGTACTACGCCGGTCATCACCCATCTCGATCCAGACATCACCATGCGCGGCCTCGTTGAAATCTACCGCCGCAACCGCTCATGAACGATCCTTTCAAGCCAGGTCGCGACGAGCTGCTGTTCCTGCCCCTGGGCGGGTCCGGTGAAATCGGCATGAATCTCAATCTCTATGGCCATGACGGCAAATGGCTGATGCTCGATCTCGGTATCTCCTTCGGCGATGACAGCACGCCCGGGATCGATGTCGTCATGCCGAACCCGGCCTTCATCACCGAGCGCGCAAGCGATCTCGTTGGCATCGTCCTCACCCACGCGCATGAAGACCATATCGGGGCGGTCCCCTATCTGTGGCAGAGGTTGCGCTGCCCGCTATTTGCGACCCCCTTCACGGCCTCGGTCCTGCGCCGCAAGCTGGCCGAGGTCGGGCTCGAGAAGGAAGCCAGAATCACCATCATCCCGATGTCGGGCAGCCGCCAGATCGGCCCCTTCACCGTGGAACTCATCACGCTCACCCATTCGATCCCAGAGCCCAATGCCGTTGTCATCCGCACCAAGCACGGCGCGGTCCTTCATACCGGCGATTGGAAGCTCGACCCCGAGCCGCTGGTCGGCGAGATGACGGATGTCGCGGCCCTGCGCAAGCTGGGTGATGGCGGCGTCCTTGCCATGATCTGCGATTCAACCAATGTCTTCGTCACCGGCACCTCCGGCTCGGAAGCCGATGTCCGTGACTCCCTGATGGACGTCGTCGGGCGTCTGCAGAACCGTGTCGCCATCGGGTGTTTTGCCAGCAATCTTGCCCGCGTCGAAACCATCGCGCGCGTCGCCGCTGCGCATGGCCGCCATTGCGCGCTCATCGGCCGTTCGCTGTGGCGCATGCTGGAAGCAGCGCAGGAGAACGGCTATCTCACCGACCTGCCGCCCTTCGTCACCGAGCATGACGTCGGCTATTTCCCGCGCGAGAATGTGCTGATGATCTGCACGGGCAGCCAGGGCGAACCGCGCTCGGCACTGACCCGCATCGCGCGGGGCGAGCACCCGCATGTCGCGCTGGAATCGGGTGACGCCGCGATCTTTTCCTCGCGCGTCATTCCGGGCAACGAGATGTCGATCAACCGCCTGCACAATGACCTCACCAAACGCGGCGTCGAGATCATCACCGATCGCGACGAGGATGTGCATGTCTCCGGCCATCCGGCGCGCGACGAGTTGGCCGAGATGTATCAGATGGTCCGTCCGCGCATCGCGCTGCCGGTCCATGGCGAGGCGCGACATATCCAGGAACATGTAGCGTTCGCGCGCGCTTGCCAGGTGCCGGACGCCTTGGCGCCGGAGAACGGCACGCTCATTCGCCTGGCACCTGGCCCTGCCGAGATCATTGCCCGCGTCCCTGCCGGGCGCCTGGCGCTTGATGGCAAGGTGCTGGTCCCGGCCGACAGCGAAGCGATCCGGCATCGCCACCGGCTGAGCTATAACGGCGTGATCATGGGATCACTGGTGGTCGACCGCACTGGCAAGCTGCTGGCGCCGCCCCAGGTATCTTTGGAAGGTCTGCTCGACGGCGATGGCGCCACTGCGGCGATTGCCAGCATTGGTGCCGCGATTGCCGATGCACTTGGTGAACTGCCCAAGGCCAAGCGCGCCGATGATGCCGAACTTGGCGAAGCTGCCCGCCTTGCGGCGCGGCGCTGGTATCAGAAATCCTTCGACAAGAAGCCGGTGACGAAGATCCACGTCATCCGCGTGTGAAGGACCTGTTGCGGCCGAACAGATAGACGATCGGCCCGGCCGGCAGCAACGCCAGCAATTCGGCAAGCAGGAACGGCATCGCCAGCCAGCCGGAGGCGGCGAGGAAACGCAGGGCCTGCGCCTCTGCAAGACCTGTCACCAGCACCAGCATGTCGATGGCGACCAGCGCCACCAGCAAGGTCAGGATCGCATATTTGCGCACATTGTTGGCGCCGCGCTGGAAGCCCAGCGCCGTCAGCATCAGCGTCGCGATAACGATGACATGGCTGCCGACCAGGGACGCGGTCCGGCCCTCCTGCCACAAGGTGAGCGGAAAGGGCGTGCGGAAGGGCGCTGCGCCATCCAGCATCTGCCAATGGCCCATGACGGTTTCGGTGATGGCCCAGATCACCAGGGCCGCCCCCAGCATGATCTGGAAGAAGCGCGCGCGAACGCCATAATGCCGGTAGATCCAGGCCAGCAGCACGATCGCCCAGGTCAGGCCCATAGCGCTGTCGAGCGCCGAGAGGATGAGCACTAGGGCCAGGGAGAAACCCCAGATCACGGCTTCCGGTACAGGCGGTTCGGCGGTCTCGTCGGACGCCAGAACGAAGAGCGGGGCGATCCCCAATGCGAGCACGGCGGCGGCCAGCAACATCGTGCCATTGCTGAGCTGGCTGGGGCCGAGGCCGAGCGACGGCAGCGTTACGGCGAGGAAGAGTGCCGCCAGCAGGGGCACGATCGAGGTGGTGCTGTGCTCGCGCAAGGTACCGCCGATCAAGGTGCCGGCCATGGCGAGGCACGCGATCAGAAAGGGCAGGGCGACCACGAGCAGCACGATGCGCGGGTCGCTTTCAAGTCCCGGCCCATGCAGGGCGCCGACCCACAGGCCAAAGGCGTTCTCCATCGCCGGGGGCGCTGCGAATTGGGCGATGGCAATGCCGGCCAGGATGACCGCGGGAATCCAGAGCCACAGCAGGTCGATCCCATATCGATCGATGCAGGCGATGACATGGTCGATGAGGGCAATGGCGGTTGCCGTCCCGGCGATGGCGACACCGACCCAGCCGAAGGCGGTGAGCAGGGGGAAGACCATCAAGGCGATAATCACCGCCGGGCCGACCAGCAGGTCGCGCCGGGCGATGGCTTTGAGGGCCGGCAATCGGTCGATGATGGTGGCGGGTACCAGGAGGGGAAAGGCCAAGGCCAGCCAGGCGATGGCGACCGGCAGGGCCTGCGGCCCCAGTTCCGGGCGCAAAATCGGCAGGCAATCGGCGATCATCACGCCCAAACCGGCCGTCGCCAGACCAATCTGGCGCAGCCGCGTCATCGTATTGGCCGCTGGCTCCTCCGAAAAGGGACCTGCCATCCCGCTATCTCCAGCTTCCCCAACACCAGCATCCGGGTCCCGGTCGGTCCGCAATGGACGATCATGGACAAGGATGGAAACTTCCTTCGTCACCAGAGCGTTATTCGCGGTCCGGGCGGCAAACTGCTAGACTGCAGCCATGTCACCCATTCTTCAGAACCGGGCGCACCCCATCCCTGCGGCTGCCCAGTACCGAGTCGCGATTGTTAACGCGGCGATGGTCATTCTTACCTGCTTCGTCTGGGCAATGCCAGCAGAGGCGGACATCACCGTTTCCCGCCAGGACTGCGACCGCCTCGTCCAGTACCAGCAGGCCCCGGGGGTCGAGTATCAGCCCGGGGTGGATGCCCATGGCCGTCCCGTCGCTCCCGCGGATCTTGGCGGCGGCTATCAGATCAAGCCGCCCGAAACCATCGTCATCCCCATCGAAATCCTGATCCAGGACCGGTTCCACATCCCGGCCAATTCTGTGCTGTGGAATGCCAAGGCCCAGGTCGGGGTCGTCACGGTCAAAGGCGACCAGGTTTTTTACGAAGGTCAGCTGCTGGGTGATGCCGAGACCGCCGCGCTGCAACAGCTCTGCCGCGAACAGGCCCCCAGTCAATAACGCCCCCGCATCACGGCCCCAGCCGCCCCTGTGGACACGAACGGGGGCTTTGCCTAAAGTCCCCCGCCAATCACCGCCCCCCTTATTCAAGCCAAGGTATTTCCATGCGTTCCAGCCAGTTCTTCATGCCGACCCTCCGGGAAAACCCCTCGGAAGCGCAGATCGTCTCGCACCGCCTGATGCTCCGGGCCGGTATGGTACGGCAAGCCAGTGCAGGAATATACTCCTGGTTGCCGCTCGGCTTCAAGGTCCTGAAGAATATCGAGCGCATCGTCCGCGAGGAGCAGGACCGGGCCGGCTGCCAGGAAGTGCTGATGCCGACCATCCAATCGGCCGATCTGTGGCGCGAAAGTGGCCGCTATGACGATTACGGCAAGGAGATGCTGCGCATCACCGACCGCCACGAGCGCGAGATGCTCTACGGTCCCACCAATGAAGAGCAGATCACCGAGATCTTCCGCAACGCCGCCAAGAGCTACCGCGACGTGCCGAAAATGCTCTATCACATCCAGTGGAAGTTCCGCGACGAGGTGCGCCCCCGCTTCGGCGTCATGCGCGGCCGCGAATTCCTGATGAAGGATGCCTACAGCTTCGACCTCGACAAAGCCGGCGCCAAGCGTGCCTACAACAAGATGTTCGTCTCCTACTTGCGCACCTTCGCCCGCATGGGGCTGCAGGCCATTCCGATGGCGGCCGATACCGGCCCGATCGGCGGCGATCTCTCCCACGAATTCATCATCCTGGCGGATACCGGCGAAAGCCAAGTGTTCTGTGACCGAAGCTTCATCGAGCGCGACGTCCTCTCCATGGATGTCGACTATAACGGCGATCTCGAGCCGATCGTCCAGCAATGGACCACCGACTACGCCGCCACGGACGAAAAGCACGATGCGGCGAAGTTCGGCGCTCTGCCGAAGGACCGCCAAGTCGAAGCGCGCGGCATCGAAGTTGGGCACATCTTCTATTTCGGCACGAAATATTCCGAACCGCTGAAGGCGCAGGTCCAGGCGCAGGATGGCCAGCCCGTTTCCGTGCATATGGGCTCCTACGGCATCGGCGTCTCGCGCCTTGTGGGCGGCATCATCGAAGCCAGCCATGACGACAAGGGCATCATCTGGCCGGAAAGCGTAGCACCCTTCAAGGTCGGCCTCATCAATCTGAAGGCCGGCGACGCCGTTACCACGCCGATGGCTGACGAACTCTACGCCAAGCTGCAACGCGCTGGCATCGAAGTTCTCTACGATGACCGCGATGTCCGCGCCGGCGAGAAGTTCGCGCAGATGGATCTGATCGGCCTGCCGTATCAGGTCGTTGTTGGCCCGCGCGGCGCCGCCAAGGGCGAGGTCGAGTTCAAGCTCCGCAAGACCGGCGCGGTCGAGGAAATCTCTGCCGAAGCGGCGCTGAAGAAGCTCGGCGCATGATCTTCTCCGCCTTCGAGCGTCTGGTGGCGATGCGCTATCTGCGCGCGCGCCGCCAGGAAAGTTTCGTTTCCGTCATCGCGCTCTTCTCGTTGCTCGGCATCGGGTTGGGTGTAGCGACCCTCATCGTCGTCATGTCGGTGATGAACGGCTTCCGCGCCGAACTGCTCGATCGCATCCTTGGCTTCAATGCAC
Organism: Dongia sp.; assembly: GCF_041906375.1. Lineage (GTDB taxonomy): Bacteria > Pseudomonadota > Alphaproteobacteria > Dongiales > Dongiaceae > Dongia. The sequence continues at coordinate 1,142,295 of NZ_JAYRJJ010000001.1, forward strand.
ATCTCTCGATCAGCGCCAATGGCGGGCCGGTCGGCAATTACGCCAAGGTCACGGACGCCTTGCGCGGCTTGCCGGGTGTCGCTTCGGCAACGCCGATCGTCGAAGGCCAGGTCTTCCTCACCGGCGCCGATGGTGGCGTGGGTGCCATCCTGCGCGGCGTCCGCCTGGAGGATATCAAGCTGAAGGCGCTCATCGCCGACAGCATGGTCGCCGGCACGCTCGATGGCTTGCGCGACCGCGACGGCATCATCATCGGACATGCCATGGCGCGGGCCCTGCGCGCCGGCATCGGTACCGAGGTGACGGCGATTTCGCCCGACATCAACGTCACGATCGGCGGCGCCATCCCGCGCATGAAGACCTTCAAGGTCGTCGGCATCTTCAATGTCGGCATGTACCAATATGACAACACCATCGCTTTCTCGACCTTTGAAATGGCCCAGATCTATTTCAAGGTTCGGCAGGGCGCCACGAATATCGAAGTCATGGCCAAGGACATCAACGACCTGCCGCGCGTGAAGGACGAGATCGTCTCCGCCATCGGTCCGGGCTTCCATATCGGCGATTGGCAGGAAGCGAACCGCGACTTCTTCACCGCCGTCGAGGTGGAGAGGAACGTCATGTTCCTGATCCTGACGCTGATCATCGTCGTCGCCGCCTTCAACATCATCAGTGGCCAGATCATGATGGTGAAGGACAAGGCCCGGAATATCGCCATCATGCGCACCATGGGGGCGACGCAAGGCATGATCCTGCGCATCTTCCTGCTCTCCGGCGCCAGCATCGGCATTGTCGGTACGATCTTCGGCTGCCTGCTCGGCGTCACTTTTGCCGCCAACATCGAATCCATCCGGCGCGGCCTTGAGAGCATTACCGGCACAAATGTCTTTAACGAGACGATCTATTTCCTTTCCAAACTGCCGGCGATCGTCGATCCGCTGGAAGTCGTGCTGATCTCGGCAATGTCCCTGGTCCTCACCTTGCTGGCCTCGGTTTATCCCGCCTGGCGTGCCGCCCGCCTCGATCCGGTGGAGGCCCTTCGCTATGAGTAATGGGGCCATGAGCAAGGGTCACGCCAATAACGGCGATATCGTCCTCGAATTGAAGGGCATCCGGCAGAGCTTTCCGCAGGCGGAGGGCCGGCTGGAAGTCATCCGCAACGCCGACCTCACGCTGCGGCGCGGTGAGATGGTGGCTCTGATCGGCCCATCCGGCTCCGGCAAATCGACACTGCTGCACATCACCGGCATGCTCGAAAAGGCCGTGGGCGGCGAGATCGCCATCGCCGGCAAGACGATGACGGCGCTGGGCGACGATGCTAAGACGGCGGTGCGGCGTGAAACCATGGGTTTCGTCTATCAGCATCATCATCTGCTGCCGGAATTCTCGGCGCTCGAGAATGTCATCATTCCGCAGATGATTGCCGGCAAGTCACGGAAGGACGCCACCCCGCGCGCTGTCGAATTGCTGACCCGCGTGGGTCTCGGTAAGCGTCTCGACCATCGCCCGGGCAAGCTTTCGGGCGGCGAGCAGCAGCGCGTGGCGATCGCCCGGGCGCTCGCCAACAATCCGAAAATCCTGCTGGCGGACGAGCCCACCGGCAATCTCGACCACCACACGGCGGAAGAAGTCTTCGCCATGCTGGGCCAGCTGGTGCACGATCTCGGTGTTGCCGCCCTGATCGCCACGCACAATATGGAAATTGCCGAGCGCATGGACCGGATCGTCACCTTGCGCGACGGGGAACTGGTCGCCCTCTGACGTCCTGGGTCCGGTCATGGCCACGTCATGCGCCGGACCCGAAACTGTCACGCAACGCCGTTATAGCGCGTTGATCGCTTTTGACAGAAGGAGGCTCACGCGATGACCGATCGTCATTACCGCATGCCGGTAAGCATCAACAACGAGGACGATGCCAATCCGTCCAATCCGAGTGCCGGTCCTTCCATGACCGACCTCATCGCCCAGCGTGTCTCGCGTCGCACGGCATTGAAGGGCCTGCTGGCCAGTGCCGCCATCGGTGCCATCGGCGCCGGCACCGGTCTCGTTTCCCGTCCGGCCAAGGCGGCGATGGGCCTCTCCTTCGAGGAGATTCCGCACGCCTATGATGAAAACCTGCACATTCCGGCCGGCTACACCGCCAACCCGATCCTGCGCTGGGGCGAGCCGATCATCGCCGGCGCGCCGGATTTCGATGCCGCGGCGCGCGATGCCGCGGCGCAGGCGCAGCAGTTCGGCTACAATAACGACTTCGTGCATTTCGCCCCGCTGCCGGAAGGCTCCGACGCCAGCGATCACGGCCTGCTCGTGGTCAATCACGAATACACCGACGCGCACATGATCTTCCCGGGCTTTGCCGATGGCAAGGCGGCGCTGGAAGGGACCACTGCCGAGATGGCGGCCTATGAACAGGCGGCCCACGGCCTTTCCGTGGTCGAGATCAAGAAGGAGGCGTCGGGCTGGGCGCTGGTGAAGGACAGCAAGTTCAACCGCCGCATCACCCTGGCCACGGAAATGACCCTGGTCGGCCCGGTTGCCGGCCATGACCGCGTCAAGACCTCGGCCGATGCCACCGGCACCAAGGTACTCGGCACGATGAACAATTGTGCCGGCGGCTGGACGCCCTGGGGCACGATCCTGTCGGCCGAAGAGAACACCCATCAGTATTTCGGCGGCGATCCCAGCGGCACCGCCGAAGCGGCCAATGCCAAGCGCATGGGCATCAAGGGCGAGCCCTCTTATGCCTGGGGCAAGTTCGACGACCGTTTCGATATCTCGAAGGAGCCCAACGAGCCCAACCGGTTCGGCTGGATCATCGAGGTCGATCCCTACGACCCGGCCTCGACACCGGTCAAACACACGGCGCTCGGCCGCTTCAAGCATGAGGCGGCGACCACGGTCATCAACAGCGACGGCCGCCTCGTCGTCTATACCGGCGACGATGAGCGTTTCGAATATGTCTATAAATTCGTCAGTAACGGCACCTACGACGCCGCCAAGGGGCGCGCCAGCTCCAGCTTGCTGGATGACGGCACGCTCTATGTCGCCAAGTTCGACGGCGATGGCAATGTGACCTGGATGCCGCTGGTCCATGGCGAAGGTGAACTGACCGCCGCCAACGGCTTCAACAGCCAGGCCGATGTGCTGATCGAGGCACGCCGTGCCGGCGATCTCCTGGGTGCCACCAAGATGGACCGCCCGGAAGACATCGAAACCAGCGACAAGACCGGCAAGGTCTATGTCGTCCTCACCAAGAACGACAAGCGCAAGGCCGATGATCTCAACGCGGCCAACACGCGGGCCGAAAACAAATGGGGCCACATCGTCGAGATGGTGCCGCCGACGGCAGGTGGCAAAGCGGATCATGCCGCCACCAGTTTCACCTGGAGCGCCTTCATCCAGGCAGGCAATCCGGATGACGTGGCACAGGGGGCTGCCTATGGCGGCGCGGTGAGCCAGGCCGGCTGGTTTGCTAATCCCGACAACGTGGCCTTCGATGCCGCCGGCCGCCTCTGGATCGCCACCGACGGTTTCCCGGACCACGGCGTCCATGACGGCCTCTGGGTGACGGAGACGGAAGGCGAGGGGCGGGCGATCACCCGCCACTTCCTGGGCTGTCCGCGCGGCGCCGAGCTTTGTGGCCCGGCCTTCACGCCGGATGGAAAGACGCTCTTTGTGGCCATCCAGCATCCGGGCGAGGAGAAGGGGGCCAATTTCGCCGCCCCCTCGACCCGCTGGCCGGATTTCAAGGACGGCATGCCGGCGCGTCCCGCGGTCGTCGCGATCACCAAGGACGATGGCGGCGAAATCGGCGCCTGAGCCGACATAAACCGCAAACGATTGGAGCCCGGCCGAACTCAGTTTCGGCCGGGCTTTTTTCTGTCACATATCTTTCATGAGTCGGGTCGATTCCCCGTCATTTCCCGGGTCTACCCAGGGTGCCTTCACTGACAAACAGGACAGGAGGCAACGATGGCGGATCATCCGCAGAATGCATCGACACCCACTTACGCCCAATTGGTGGCGAACCGATTCTCGCGCCGCACCGTGCTGCTCGGTGCCGCCGGCGTCGCGGCCGCGTCGGCCATGTCCTTCCGCTTGGCCGGCGCACAGGCCGCGGCCAGTTCCTCGACGCTGACTTTCCCCGAACTGAAAAAGGTCTATGACCAGACCCATCACGTCGCCGAAGGCTACAATGCCGACATCCTGGTGCGCTGGGGCGAGGCGATCGTCGCGGGCGGCAAGGAACTCGATGCCGCTAACCAGAACGCCACCGACCAGGCCAAACAATTCGGCTACAACTGCGATTTCATCGGCTACATGCCGCTGCCGCTCGGCTCGGACAACAGCGAGCACGGGCTGCTCTGCGTCAACAACGAATATCCCAACCCGCACGTGATGTTCCCCGGCATGACCGAGGACGATGCGCCCAAGATGATGAATGCGGACCAGATCAACGCGGCCTTCGAATCCTGGGGCCACTCGATCGTCGAGATCAGGAAGGTGGACGGCAAGTGGCAGACGGTGAAGGACAGCAAGTTCAACCGCCGCATCACCGGCACGACCGAGATCGCGATCTCCGGTCCCGCCGCCGGCCACACGCTGCTGCAGACGGCGGCCGATCAGACCGGAACCAGGGTCTTCGGCACTGGCTATAATTGCTCCGGCGGCGTCACCCCCTGGGGTACGATCCTCAGCTGCGAGGAAGGTCTCTCCGACACGTTCGGCGGCGATCCGGCCAAGGGCGGCGATCCGAAGCTGCTCGAGCGCTACAGCTATGACGGTTCCGACTATTACGGCTTTGCGCGCATCGAAGAGCGTTTCAATCTCGACAAGGTGCCGAACGAACCAAACCGGTTCGACTGGGTGGTCGAGATCGACCCCTATGCGCCCACGGAAATGCCGGTGAAGCGTACGGCTCTGGGCCGCATGGGTCACGAGGCGGCGACCTGCATCGTCAATGCCGACGGCCGCATCGTCGTCTACACCGGCGATGACGATTATTTCGAATACATCTTCCGCTTCGTCAGCACCGGCAAGTTCGATCCGGCGAACCGCGCCGCCAACAAGAAGCTGCTCGATGAAGGCACGCTTTCCGTGGCGAAGTTCGACGAGGACGGCACGCTCACCTGGATCCCGCTGATTCATGGCCAGAACGGCCTGACGCCGGAGAACGGCTTTGCCGACCAGGCCGAGGTGCTGATCAAGGCACGTCTGGCCGGTGACCAAGTGGGCGCCACCAAGATGGATCGCCCCGAAGACATCGAGCCCAATCCGGTCACCGGCCGTGTCTATGCGGTCATGACCAAGAACAAGAAGCGCACGGCCGATGAGATCGACGCCGCCAATCCGCGCGCCGAAAACAAATACGGCCATATCCTGGAAATGCTCCCGCCGGGCGAGGGCAAGGATGCCGATCATGCGGCGGACACGTTCAAATGGGACGTGTTCCTGCTGGCCGGCAATCCCGCGAAGCCGGAGGAGGGTGCCAAATACAATCCGGGTATCAGCGCTGACGGCTGGTTCGTTGCCCCCGACAACATCGCATTCGATCCCAAGGGCCGCATCTGGATCGCCAGCGATGGGGCCAACGATTTCGACATCGCCGACGGTCTCTACGGCGCCGATACCGTGGGCGACGGCCGTGCGCTGCCGCGCTTCTTCTTCGCGTGTCCCACGGGCGCCGAGTTGTGCGGTCCGGCCTTCACGCCGGACGGAAAGACTCTCTTCGTCTCGGTCCAGCATCCGGCCGAGAATTCGGAGAACACGGACAAGCTCACCACCCGCTGGCCGGACTTCGGCGACAGCCTGCCGCGTCCCGCCGTCGTCGCAATCACCAAACAGGACGGCGGCGAAATCGGCGGCTGATCGCGTCCGACCTTGCCTTAACAACGCCCGGCGGAAGACTTCCGTCGGGCGCTTTCATTTCCGGTCACCGACTTGTCATCTGCCTGCAAGCGACCGGCAATCAGAATCGGTCATGGTGCTCCCTAGAGAGGGTGCCTGGCTCCGGTGGCAGATCCCTGGAAAAGCCACCGGAGCTAGGGCATCGCAGGATCGGAAGAGGTGCCGTCATGACCGTGCAGCCGAATGTCATAGGGATCGACAGCAGATCGGCCAGCCCCGCCATTGGCCTGAGCCCGGATCTTCCCGAAATCGTCGCTCTGCGCCGCGACCGCTGGCTCGATGGGCCGGAAAGCGGCCATGTGCTTGACGACTTGACCGAACACAACGTTTCGGATCGCGATACGGACCTCGTTTGGCAGCGCCTGGCGCGCCAGCGCCTCGGTATCGGCACCGCCTTGGTCGATATCGCCAACGGCCTGGCCTATGCGATCGATGTCGATGGCGATATTTTCCTCTACCGCGTCGTCGCTGCGCGCGCGCTTGAAAATCATCTGAGCCTCAGTGCCTTGATCGATTGCGGCGAAGTTGCCGTGGCGCGCTTCGTCGCCAACGGCATCCTCGAATGGATCCCGGTCGCCGGCGCCCGCGACGTTCAGCAGGTGCGCCATGAAGCGCGCCGCCTTGGCGCCACGCCGCTGCGCCGTCTCTTCGCCCTGACGCCGCTCAACAATGCCGGTGGATTGCGCATGATTGCGACCGGCGGCAACGAACCGCTGACCCTCGATTTGACACCACCCAGCATCGGGCAGCATCGCTATCGGCAGGCGCGCCGTTTCGCCTGGACCGAGCAGGACGCGCCGATGAGCTACGGCTTCGGTACGCCGGCGGCCGAACAGATGCCGACGGGTCTTGCCGCCCTGTTCTCGCAACCCTGGCAATAACCTCAGCTTTCAATCTTCTTTTGCTTTCCCGTCCCGGCCGCTTTGTCCGGGTCAAGCCGTGATCATCCCCCGAACGATCGATCCCGGCCTCACTGAAGCCCTCCGTCCTGTCCACGGAGGGCTTTTTCTTTTGTGGGCTGCGCTCATGAAAAAGCGTATGTGACCGCCCCCACCCCAACCCCTCCCCCTGAAGGGAGAGGGGCTTTGAGCGAGGTGATCGGTGCGATCTCGGTCGGAAACCCTCTCCCTTCAGGGGGAGGGTAGGGTGGGGGCGCCAAGTGACGGGTTTCCGCCGACTTCGCGTCCTTTCATCCTGCCCGGAATCTCTCTAGACTCCGCCATCCCAGCGACTCAAAAGCCGATACCCCCATGGCGCACGCCGATTTCGTCCATTTGCGCGTTCATTCCGCCTATTCGTTGTCGGAAGGCGCCCTCAAGAACAAGCAACTGGTCGATCTGTGCCGCCGCAACGCCATGCCGGCCGTGGCCGTCACCGACAGCGGCAACCTCTTCGGCGCGATGGAGTTCTCCGGCTATGCCAAGGATGCCGGCATCCAGCCGATCATCGGTTGCCAATTGGGCCTCGCGCGTGAGCGCGATCCACACCAGATACAGATCCCGGCTCCGGACCAGATCGTCCTCCTGGTGCAGAATGAGAAGGGCTATGCCAATCTCACCAAGCTTTCCAGCGACGCCTATCTGAAGGGCGAGCCGGGGACGCCGCCGCAGGTGTCGCTGGGCGATCTCGCCGCGCATGCGGAAGGCCTCATCGCGCTGACCGGGGGGCCGAAGGGTCTGGTCGGTCGCCTGCTGCTGGAAGGCCAGGATGAAGCTGCCGAAGCTGCCTTGCGGCACCTGGCTTCCCTCTATCCCGGGCGCCTCTATATCGAATTGATGCGCCACGGCCTCGATGAGGAAACGCGCATTGAGGAAAGCCTCATCAACCTCGCTTACGCGCACAACCTGCCGCTGGTCGCGACCAACGACGTCTATTTCAGCGACGAAGGTATGTATCTGGCACATGATGCGCTGCTCTGCATCGCCGGCGGCACCTATGTGGCGGAGAGCAATCGCCGAAAGGTGACGCGCGAGCATCGCTTCAAATCCGGCGCCGAGATGAAGGCGCTGTTCGCCGATTTGCCGGAAGCGATCGACAACACGCTGGTCATCGCCCGGCGCTGCGCCTACATGCCGCCGTCGCGCAAGCCCATCCTGCCGGCCTTTTCCGACGGCAAGAGCGAGGACGAGGCGCTGCGCGAGATGGCGCATAAGGGTCTCGACGAACGGCTCAGCACGATGGGCCTTTCCGAGGAACAGCAGAAGCCCTATCGCGAGCGCCTCGAATTCGAGCTCGGCGTCATCATCCAGATGGGCTTTCCCGGCTATTTCCTCATCGTTGCCGAGTTCATCCAATGGGCCAAGGCGCATGAGATTCCGGTGGGCCCCGGCCGCGGTTCCGGTGCCGGCTCGGTGGTCGCCTGGGCGCTCACCATCACCGATCTCGATCCCTTGCGCTGGGGGCTGCTGTTCGAGCGCTTCCTCAATCCCGAACGCATCTCGATGCCCGACTTCGACATCGACTTCTGCCAGGACCGCCGCGAAGAGGTGATCCGCCATGTGCAGGAGCGCTACGGGCGCGACAAGGTCGGGCAGATCATCACCTTCGGTAAGCTGCAGGCCCGCGCCGCCGTGCGCGACGTGGGGCGCGTCTTGCAGATGCCCTATGGCCAGGTCGACCGGCTCTCCAAGCTCATCCCCAACAACCCGGCCAACCCGATCACCTTGAAGGAGGCGATCGAGGGCGAACGGCAATTGCGCGACGCGATGGACGAGGACCCCAGCGTCAAGCGGCTGATGGAAATCGCGCAGAAGCTCGAAGGGCTCTACCGCCACGCCTCGACCCATGCCGCCGGCGTCGTCATCGGCGACCGCGCGCTTGATGAACTGGTGCCGATGTACCGCGATCCGCGCTCGGATATGCCGGTCACCCAGTTCAACATGAAGGATGTCGAAAAAGCGGGCCTCGTGAAGTTCGACTTCCTCGGCCTCAAGACGCTCTCGGTCCTGCGCACCGCCGACAAGCTGCTCAGGAAGCGCGGCATCGAGCTCGACATCGACCATCTGCCGCTCGATGACGCCAACACCTTCGAGATGCTGGCCAGGGGCGATTCAACCGGCGTGTTCCAGCTGGAAAGTTCCGGCATGCGCGACGTTTTGCGCAAGCTGAAGGCCGACAGGTTCGAGGACATCATCGCCGTCGTGGCGCTCTATCGCCCCGGCCCGATGGACAACATCCCCAAATACATCAATTGCAAGCACGGCCGCGAACAGCCGGACTACCTGCATCCCTCGCTCGAAGGCATCCTGAAGGAAACCTTCGGCATCATGATCTATCAGGAGCAGGTGATGCAGATCGCCCAGGTCCTGTCCGGCTACAGCCTCGGCGGCGCCGATCTCTTGCGTCGCGCCATGGGCAAGAAGATCAAGGAGGAGATGGAGGCACAGCGCAAGCTGTTCGTCGACGGCGCGGTCGAGCGCAAGGTCAATGCCGACAAGGCGGCCGAGATCTTCGACCAGGTCAACAAATTCGCCGGCTACGGCTTCAACAAGAGCCATGCCGCGGCCTATGCCTTGGTCGCCTATCAGACCGCTTGGCTGAAGGCCAATTACCCGGTCGAATTCTTCGCAGCGTCCATGACCTACGACATGGGCAATACCGACAAGCTCAATGTCTTCCGCCAGGAACTCAATCGCCTCGGCATCAAGCTGCTGCAGCCCGACGTCAACAAATCGGAACCGACCTTCGTGGTCGAACAGCAGGCCGATGGCGCCCTGGCTGTCCGCTATGCGCTGGGTGCGGTGAAGAATGTCGGCATGGGTCCGGTCGAGGCCATGGTGAAGGCGCGGGAAGAGGGCGGGCCCTTCAAGAATCTCGAGGATTTCTGCGAACGCATCGACCCCAAGGGCCTCAACAAGCGGCAGCTGGAAAACCTGGTGCTGGCCGGTGCCTTCGACAGCATCAACCCCAATCGCCGCCAGGTCCATGACAGCGTCGAACAGATGCTGCGCCAATCCCAGGCCGCGCACGAGGCCAAGGGCAGCAACCAGTCGAGCATGTTCGCTGAGACGACCCAGGTGCGTCTCACCCTGCCGCCCTTGCCGGATTGGCTGCCGATGGAACGGCTGCAGCACGAATTCGCCGCGATCGGCTTCTATCTCTCGGCGCACCCCTTGGATTCCTATGGCGCCAGCCTGAAGCGCCTCGATGTCGTCTCTTTCGCCGATCTGCCGCAATGGCTGAAGGCCAAGGGCGCTGCCCGCGCCCGCGTCGCCGGCCTCGTTGTCGGCAAGCAGGAGCGCACTTCGCAGAAGGGCAACCGCTTCGCCTTCATCCAGTTGACCGACGCCAGCGGCATGTATGAAGCGACGATCTTCTCCGAACGCCTCACCGCCGCGCGCGAGATGCTGGAACCGGGCCGGGCGCTCCTCCTCAATGTCGATTGCCGCCAGGACGAGGAAGGGGGCCTCCGCCTCATGGTGAACGAGGTTTCCAGCCTCGATCAGGCCGCCGCCGCGACCGCTGCGGGCCTCAAGATCTTCCTCAAGGACGCCAGCCCGGTGGAGACGATCAAGCAGATCCTCGGCAAAGCCGGCCGCGGCAAGGGCCGTATCGATTTCGTCATCGACATCCCCGAACAGAAACGCGAAGTCGACATCGTGCTCCGCGACCACTTCGCCGTCACCCCCGCCGTCCGCGGCGCCATCCGCGCCATGCACGGTGTGGCGGAAGTGATGGATACCTGAGCCGCTCGCCGGGTTAGAACGTATCGAACCGGTAGGTGAAGCCAATCATCGCCATGTGGCTCGACAGATCGACGGAGCTGTCAATATCGCCAGGGGTGGCCGGGGAATCAGGATTTACCACATGCGTACGCGTATCGACGGTCCCCAGGTCGGTAAAGGAATATTGCGCGGAGACGGACCAGTTCTCTCCAAGCGCAAGCTCGCCGCCAAGGCCCACGACATAACCGAGCTGCGTTTCTGTGTCCGAACCATGGCCGTCTGCGCCGGAACCAAATGTGTCGGAGAAATCGGTTTCTACTTTTACCCGGCTGAGGGCGGGGCCGGCCATGAAGTAGACCAGCCAATTGTCCTGCGCCCAGCCGATGCGGGGGCGCAGAGTCGCCATCCAATCGGCTTCAACCCGCTGCGTCAGCTTGAAGTCCGCTCCCGGAGCGCTGATCCATTCCTGAGAGCTGCTGCGCGTTTCGTCCCACAACAGTAGATCGCCGGTGACACCGATGCCGAGGACGACGCTGCCGATCTGGTGCGAATACCCCATCTGCAAACTGCCCGACCAATCCCAGTCGGTCGGGCTACCGCTTCCGGCATTCTTCACTTGCTTTAAGTCGCTGGCCACATTGAAGTAGCTGTTCGGATCTTTGACGCCTTCTGCTTCCGTCTCCGGCGTCAGGATGCCGCCGCCGGCCAGGGCGGTGATGCTGAAACCGGACCAGTCGATCTCGGAAGCGGATTGCGCAGCCGCTTGTCCTGAGCCCAGGCCGAGGCAGCAGCCAGCGAGTAGAATTGCCTTCCGAATCATTTGCTTGTCCCCATCCCTGACAACACGCGTAGATGTTCCTATCCAGGTAATATTTCCGGATCAAGCAAGTGTATCGATGCTGCTCCGGGGGGGCCACTTGCCATTTCAGCCGGAACCTTGTATTCCACCGCCGCTAACAAACCGCATGCGGGTTCGCGCGCTGCTCGGGGAGACATCCCGGCAGACTTCGCTCCGGTGTTCTAAGTCTCAGGAATAATTGAGATTTTTAACGCAAAACCCGCAGAGGCTTAACCGGAAAAGGACTTTTGGAATGGCGCTGCCACAATTCAGCATGCGTCAGCTCTTGGAAGCTGGCGTTCACTTTGGTCACCACACCCGTCGTTGGAACCCGCAGATGGCCCCCTATCTGTTCGGCGTGCGCAACGGCGTGCATATCATCAATCTCGAATACACCGCCCCGATGCTCGAACAAGCGATCAAGACCGTGCGCGACATCGCCGCAGCCGGTGGTCGTGTGCTGTTCGTCGGCACCAAGCGCGCTGCCGCTGACAAGGTCGCCGAAGCAGCGAAGCGTTGCGGCCAGTATTACGTCAACCATCGTTGGCTGGGCGGCATGCTCTCCAACTGGAAGACCATCTCGCAGTCGATCAAGCGCCTGCGCGAGATCGAGGAGAAGCTGACGACCAACACCGTCGGCCTCACCAAGAAAGAACTCCTCATGATGACCCGCGACCGCGACAAGCTCGAGCGCGCGCTGGGCGGCATCAAGGACATGGGCGGCCAGCCCGACGTCCTCGTCATCATCGACACCAACAAGGAATCGCTCGCGGTGAAGGAAGCCAACAAGCTTGGCATTCCGATCGTCGCCATCCTTGATTCGAACTCCTCGCCGGAAGGCATCAATTTCCCGGTCCCGGGCAATGACGATGCGATCCGCGCGATCTCGCTCTATTGCGACCTGTTCTCGGGCGCCGTGCTCGACGGTCTGCAGCAGGAAGCGATCTCTTCGGGCGCCGATATCGGTGAGTCCGAGGAACTGCCGGCCGAACAGCTGCCGTCGGTTGACGGCGCTGAAAACGCGGCGTCGGCGTAAATCTGCTCCGGCATTGAATGGGGTCCGGGGCATTGCCTGCGCCGGACCCCATTGCCACATCTAGTAACACCTGAAGATACCGACTTTTGACGGAAGGAAGAGACCATGGCCGAGATTACTGCGGCACTCGTTAAGGAGCTGCGCGAGGCCTCTGGCGCCGGCATGATGGATTGCAAGAAGGCGCTGGCCGAGAACAATGGTGAAATTGAAGCAGCGATCGACTGGCTGCGCAAGAAGGGCCTCGCCGCCGCCGCCAAGAAGGCCGGCCGCGTCGCCGCCGAAGGCCTCGTCGGCGCCGTTGCCGAAGGCAATGTCGGCGCGCTCGTGGAAGTGAATTCGGAAACCGATTTCGTCGCCCGCAACGAGCAGTTCCAGGGCTTCGTCTCCGCCGTTTCGCGTCTCGCCCTTGCCCATGGCGACATCGAAGCACTGAAGAACGCCAAGCACCCGGAAGGCGGCACGGTCACCGAAAAGCTCACCACCCTGGTGGCGACGATCGGCGAGAACATGAACCTCCGGCGCGTGCAGCGTCTGGCGGTCGGGAGCGGCATCGTCGCCTCCTACGTCCACAACGCCGCCGCCCCTGGTATGGGCAAGATCGGCGTGCTCGTGGCGCTGGAATCGACTGGCGACGCCGCGAAGCTCCAGGCTTTGGGCAAGCAGCTCGCCATGCATGTGGCCGCTGCCAACCCGCAGTCGCTGAGCATCGCCGAAGTCGATCCGGCCAGCCTCGAGCGTGAGCGCGCCGTCTTGACCGAGCAGGCCCGTGCCTCGGGCAAGCCGGAAGAGATCATCGGCAAGATGGTCGAAGGCCGCGTCCGCAAGTTCTACGAGGACGTCGTCCTCCTCGAGCAGCTCTATGTCATCGACGGCGAAAGCCGCGTGAAGCAGGTCGTCGAGAAGGCCGCCAAGGAGATCGGCGCGCCGGTGAAGCTCGTTGGTTTTGCCCGCATGGCGCTGGGCGAAGGCATCGAGAAGGAAGAAAAGGACTTCGCGTCCGAGGTTGCGGCCCAGCTGCGCGCTTGAAGTCTCAGTTTCGGCGGGCTTCCTGCGCCGCCGAATCGGGGTATAGTTCGGCGGGCGATGTCACCCTTTAGGGGGCCGGCATCGCCCGCCTGCCGCCCGCCACGGGCGGCTGTCCGGCAGATTGTCCAAGCCGGGCCATATAGTACAAATGGCGCAGGGAGAATTGCGTATGTCCAAGGCTGGTGCATCGTCGACGGTCGCTGAAGGTGAACATCCGTCCGTTGCACACGCGCCGGCATCGCCACCTCCCGGACTCCTCTACAAGCGCGTCCTCCTCAAAATCTCCGGCGAAGCCCTGATGGGCCAGCGCGACTACGGCCTGGAACCGGCGACCGTCAACCGCGTCGCCAAGGAAGTCCAGGCGGTCCATGCGCTGGGCGTTGAATGCTGCCTCGTGATCGGCGGCGGCAACATCTTCCGCGGCATCGCCGGCGCGTCCGAAGGCATGCAGCGCGCCTCGGCCGATTACATGGGCATGCTGGCCACCATCATGAACGCGCTCGCCATGCAGAACGCGCTCGAACAATTGGGCGTCGACACCCGCGTCCTCTCCGCCATTCCGATGCAATCGGTCTGCGAACCCTATATCCGCCGCCGCGCCGTCCGCCATCTTGAGAAGCGCCGCGTCGTCATTTTTGCTGCCGGCACCGGCAATCCCTATTTCACCACCGATACGGCCGCCGCCTTGCGCGCCTCGGAAATGGGCTGCCAGGCGCTCCTCAAGGGGACCAAGGTCGACGGCGTCTACAGCGCCGATCCGAAGTTCCACAAGGATGCCGAGCGCTACCAGCAACTGAGCCATCAGGACGTCCTGGCGCGCGACCTCAAGGTCATGGACGCGACGGCGATCGCCTTGGCGCGCGACAACGGCATTCCGATCATCGTGTTTTCGATTCACTCGCCGGGCATGATGGCTGAGGTCCTGCAGGATCGCGGCCGCTTCACGGTGATCGGCAACCGGCACGAAAAGATCTAAGAGCTAAAAGGGTAGGAGAGGGTTCCATGAGCGATCCGCGTCTCGAAGATTACAAACGCCGCATGGACGGCGCGCTGGAGGCCCTGCGCAAGGAGTTCACGGGCCTGCGCACCGGTCGCGCCTCGGCAAACCTGCTGGACCCGGTCCAGGTCAGCGCCTATGGCAGCAGTATGCCGCTCAATCAGGTCGGCACCGTGAGCGTGCCGGAGCCGCGCATGATCACGGTCCAGGTCTGGGACAAGGGCATGGTTTCGGCGGTCGAGAAGGCCATCCGTGATGCCGGCCTCGGCCTCAACCCGGCTTCCGACGGCACCACGGTCCGTGTGCCGCTGCCGGAACTGTCGCAGGAACGTCGCCAGGAACTGACCAAGGTCGCCCACAAATATGCCGAGCAGGGCCGCGTTGCTGTCCGTAACGTGCGCCGCGACGGCATGGATTTCCTGAAGAAGCAGGAAAAGGACCACAAGATCACCGAGGACGAGCACAAGAAGCTCGCCGACCTCATGCAGAAGCTCACCGACGAGCATGTGAAGAAGGTCGACGAGGTGCTGGCGCTCAAGGAAAAGGAAATCCTGCAGGTCTGATGTGAGCCAGCCGCGCCTCATAGCCGAGCCGGTCGCGGCGGTTTCTGGCAACAGTCAGGCCGCCCATGGTTCGTCGCGCCCGCCGCGCCATATCGCCATCATCATGGATGGCAACGGCCGCTGGGCGCGGGCGCGCGGATTGCCGCGCACGGTCGGCCATAACAGCGGCGCCGAGGCAGTTCGCCAGGCGGTCAAAGGGGCGGTGGCCTGCGGCGTCGACTACCTGACGCTGTTCGGTTTCTCGTCCGAAAACTGGAAGCGCCCCACCGCCGAGATCGACGATCTGATGGGGCTCCTGAAGCTCTATCTCAAGCGCGAGATCGAGGAACTGCACCAGAACGGCGTCCGGATGCAGGTCATCGGCGACCGTTCGCGCTTAGGGACCGACGTCGTGGCGCTGATCGAAGCGGCCGAGGCGAAGACCGCCGCCAACAAGAAGCTCACCCTTACCATTGCGCTCTCCTACGGGTCACGGGCCGAGATCGTGCTGGCGGCCAAGCGCCTCGCCGAAGCCGTGCAGCGCGGCGAGCTCTCGCCCAACCAGATCGACGAGGCGCGCTTCGAACGCTTCCTCTTCACCGCCGACATGCCGGACCCGGACCTCCTCATCCGCACCAGCGGCGAGAAGCGCATCAGCAACTTCCTCCTCTGGCAATGCGCCTATGCCGAGTTCGTCTTCCTCGAGAAGCATTGGCCCGATTTCGGCCAGGACGACCTCAAATCGGCCATCGCCGAATATCTCGGCCGGAACCGGCGCTATGGCGCCTCCGAGTAAGAAGCCCAGCAACCTCGTCGTCCGGGTCCTCTCGGCGCTGGTGCTGATCCCGGTCGTCGTGGCCGCCGCCTATGTCGGCCATCCCTGGTTCGACGCCCTGGTGATCCTCTTCGCCGCGATCATGGCCTGGGAGTGGGCCCGCATCGCTGGGCGGCGCCGCAACCCGGCCGATCCTAGCCCGGCGGCTCGGTTGCCGGTGCGCGATTGGTCGCTTGCGGGATGCATGCTGATCTTCGTGGTCGTGTATGCCTTGGTGACGGTGCGTGGGCCATTGATTGCAGGCTGGCCAGCCAAGGTCGATCTGTCCCTCTGGGATATTGTCAACATTACCATTCTGACCGTCAGCGGAGCCATCCTCTTCGGCTTTCCAGAACATCGCAGTCGGGCGATTTGGTTCGGGATCGGCGTCATCTATATTCTGGCACCCTCGCTCGCAGTTCTCTGGGTCCGCGACGATCCGGTGACGGGGCAGGGGATCGAGCTCCTGGCCTGGATCCTGGCCCTGGTGATCGCCACCGATACCGGCGCCTATGCCGCCGGGCGCTCGATCGGCGGGCCGAAGCTTGCCCCGGCCATCTCACCCAACAAGACCTGGGCGGGGCTGATCGGCGGCATGGTTTCAGCGGCCATAGTCGGGCTTATCGCCGGATTGTGGCTGGATCTCTCAAGTCCCTGGAAATTAATGATTTTGAGCGCCGGCTTGGCTGTGATAGAGCAGGTCGGCGACCTTCTCGAATCCGCCTTCAAACGGCGCTTTGGCGTGAAGGACAGCAGCCATATAATCCCCGGGCATGGGGGCGTGCTCGACCGGGTTGATGGCTTGCTCACGGTATCGGTTGCCGTGGCGGCGTTGGACTATTTTGGCGAAGGTAGTGTGCTCTCATGGTTATGACTGGTTCGGTGACGGAGCTTCGCGCTCCCGTGTCAGGCCCCCGCAGCGTCACCGTCCTGGGCTGCACCGGCTCGGTCGGGTGCAACACCATCGACATGATCGAGCGCAGCCCCGGCGCCTACCGGGTCGAGGCGCTGACCGCCCATAACAATGTCGATTTGCTGATCGAGCAATCCCTGCGCCTCAAACCCCGCCTCGCCGTCACCGGCAATCCGGAGAATTACGAGAAGCTCAAAGCGGCCCTGGCCGGGACCGGCATCGAGGCCGCCGCCGGCCGCGCCGCCGTGATCGAAGCCGCCCAGCGCCCGGCCGAATGGGTCATGGCCTCCATCGTCGGCGCTGCCGGACTGGAGCCCACCCTGGCCGCCGTCCGCCGCGGCGCCCTTATTGGCCTGGCCAACAAGGAAACGCTGGTCTGCGCCGGCTCGCTCATGATGAAGGAGGTGGCCAAACACAAGGCCACCATGCTGCCGGTCGATTCCGAGCATTCCGCCATCTTCCAGGTATTCGATTTCGACAAGATTCCGGCCATCGAGAAGATCATCCTCACCGCCTCGGGTGGCCCGTTCCGCACCAAGACCTATGCCGAGATGACGGCAATGACCCCGGCCCAGGCGGTCGCCCATCCCAACTGGTCGATGGGGGCCAAGATCTCGGTCGATTCCGCTTCGATGATGAACAAGGGCCTCGAACTCATTGAGGCGCATCATCTCTTTGGCCTGCCGGAAGAGCAGATCGAGATCCTGGTGCATCCGCAATCGGTCATCCATTCCATGGTCGCCTATCGCGACGGCTCGGTCCTGGCGCAGCTCGGCACGCCCGACATGCGCACGCCGATCGCCTATGCCCTGGGCTGGCCCAACCGGATCGAGGCGCCCTCGGCGCGCCTGGACTTCGTCAAGATCGCGCAGTTCACTTTTGAAGCGCCTGATCCGGAACGATTCCCGGCGCTGCGCCTGGCGCGTGCGGCGCTGAAGGCCGGCGGGCGGGCGCCCACCATCCTCAACGCCGCCAACGAGATCGCCGTGGCTGCCTTCCTCGGTAACGAGATCCGCTTTACCGACATTGCCGCCGTGGTCGAAACGGTTCTCGAAAAGCTGCCGGTGGGTACCCTCACCAGCATCGACGATGTGCTGGCAACCGATGGCGAGGCCCGGAATGTGGCCAGGGCCGAGGTGGCGGCGCGGCGCAAAAACAGCTAGGCCGGATTGGCCAGGCCAATGGTTCGACAGGCAAGCGTCAGGTTGCTGTCGCATAACGGGTTACGGTAACAGGGAGCTGAGCTGGTATGGATATCGTCGAGATTTTCTCGCGCAACGGCTTTATATTCCTGGCTCTTTTGACGCCGCTGGTCTTCGTCCACGAACTTGGTCACTTCCTGGTGGCGCGCTGGTGCGGCGTGCGGGTCGAGGTCTTTTCGATCGGCTTCGGCCGCGAGCTCTTCGGTTTCACGGATAAGCACGGCACCCGCTGGAAGTTCAGCCTGCTGCCTTTGGGCGGCTATGTCCGCATGTTCGGCCAGGCGCCCAACGAGCTGGAAGGCGGCGAGAAGCCGGTCGACATGTCGTCGGAGGACCGGGCCGTCTCCTTCATGCACAAGAGCGTCGGCCGCCGCGCCGCCATCGTTGCCGCCGGTCCCGCCGCCAATTTCATTTTCGCGATCGTGGTCCTCACGGCCCTCTATTGGGGTTTCGGGAAGCAGTCCACCTCGCCCTTGATCGACGAAATCAGCCCCGGTTCGGCGGCGGAGGAGACCGGGTTGCTCCCGGGCGACAAGATCGTGGCCCTTAATGACCGGCGTATCACGACCTTTGAAGAGATTGCCGAGTTCATCCAGCTCAACCTCGACCAGCCCCTGCGGATCACCGTCGAGCGGAACGGGGCCGAGCAGACGATGACGGCCACGCCCAAGATCATCGTGCAGAAAGACATCATGGGCCGTGACACCCGCGTGGCGCGTCTGGGTGTCATCAGCAAGCATGGCGGGCCGAAAGTACAGCTCGGGCCGCTTGAGGCTGCGCAGGCGGCGGTCAGCTATACCTACAACCAGACGGTCAACATGCTGCAGGGACTTTGGCAGATGGTCTCGGGCGTCCGGCCCGCCAGCGAGATCGGCGGTGTCCTGAGGATTGCCACCGTTTCCGGCGCCGTGGCCGGTATCGGCCTCTACGAATTGACGCTCTGGGCCGTGATGCTGTCCCTCAATCTCGGACTGATCAACCTTTTCCCCGTCCCCATGCTGGACGGCGGGCATCTTGCCTATTATGCGGTCGAGGCTACGCGGGGGCGGCCCTTGAGCGAGGGCGCTCAGGAATGGGGGCTGAAAATCGGCCTCGCCATGGTACTTAGCCTCATGTTATTTGCCACATGGAATGACTTGGTTTATCTGAAAGTCGTCGATTTTTTCCATGGGCTCTTCACCTGATCGGATGATGCGTAAAATGGCTTTTTTGCGTACGCTGCTTTGCGCCCCCAGGGGGATTGCCGGCATTTCCCGCCCTGTTCTGCGGGCCTTGCTGCTGGTGGCCTTGCTGACGCCCAGCCTGGGTGCGGTGCATCAAGCGGCGCTGGCCCAATCGATCAGCGCCGGTGACGCGATCCAGGAGATCCGGATCGAGGGCAGCCAGCGAATCGAGCCGGACACCGTGCGCAGCTATATGGCGATCAACCCGGGCGATCCGTTCGACGCCAAGGCGATCGACCGGGCACTGAAGAACCTGTTCGCGACCGGCCTCTTTGCCGACGTCAATTTCCGCCGCGAGAACAGCACCCTCATCGTCCAGGTGACGGAAAACCCGATCATCAACCGCATCGCCTTCGAAGGAAACGATCGGTTGGAGGACGAGCAGCTGCAGACCGAGATCCAGTTGCGCCCGCGTGTCGTCTACACCCAGCAGCGCGTCCAGTCGGACGTGAAGCGCCTGCTCGATCTCTACCGCCGCAACGGCCGCTTCGCCGCGACCGTCGACCCCAAGGTCATCAAGCTCGACCAGAACCGCGTCGATCTGGTCTTCGAGATCAACGAGGGCGACACCACCGACATTGAGCGCATCGACTTCGTCGGCAACAAGGTCTTCGATGACGACGATCTGCGCGACGTGGTCATTACCCGCGAAAGCGCGTGGTTCCGCTTCCTCAGCAGCAGCGACACCTATGACCCCGACCGCCTGACGGTCGACAAGGAAAACCTGCGCAAGTTCTATCTGGAAGAGGGCTATGCCGACTTCCGCGTGATTTCGGCCGTGGCCGAGCTCTCGCCCGACCAGGAGGCGTTCTTCATCACCTTCACGGTGGAAGAGGGTGAGCGCTACAAGCTCGGCAAGGTCGAAATCAAATCGACGCTCAAGGACCTCGACCCGGATTCGCTCTGGAGCGAAGTGCAGACCGGCGAAGGCGATTGGTATAACGCAACCCTGGTGGACAAGACCGTCCAGGCGATCGCCGATCGCGTCGGTTCGCTTGGCTACGCCTTTGTCGACGTGCGCCCGCGTATTAAGCGCGATGCGGAGAACCACATCCTGGATCTCACTTACGACATCCAGGAAGGCCCCAAGGTTTATGTCGAGCGCATCGACATCACCGGCAACATCCGCACGCAGGACAAGGTGATCCGCCGCGAGTTCCGCCTGGCGGAAGGCGACGCCTTCTCGACCGCCAAGATGAAGCGCACCGAACAGCGCCTGCGCAATCTGGGCTTCTTCGAGGCGGTCGACATCCAGACCACCCCCGGCAGCGCCCCGGACAAGACCGTGATCAAGGTGAAGGTGGCCGAGCAATCGACCGGCGAGTTGACCTTCGGTGCCGGCTTCTCGACCGCTGACGGTCCCTTGGGCAATATCGGCGTGCGCGAACGCAACCTGCTCGGCAAGGGCCAGGATCTCCGCGCCAACTTCACGCTGTCGGGCAAGCGCTCGCAGGTCGACGTGAGTTTCACGGATCCTTACTTCCTCGACAAGGATCTCTCGGCCGGCGTCGATCTCTTCCACCGCCGCTACAACGACGTGCGCGGTGATAATTACGATCTGTCGCAATCCGGCTTCGGGCTGCGCATGGGCTACGAGCTGACCGAATATACGCGCCAGACCCTTGGCTTCCGCGTGAGCGCCGACAAGATTTCGGACGTCGACAATGACCTCTCCGAGGCCATTCAGGACGAGAAGGGCTGGACGCTGCGTACGACTTTCAGCTCGGATATCATCTACGATCGCCGCGACAATGCGAATGACCCGCGCGATGGCTATTTCGTGTCGTTGTCCAACGACCTCATCTCCATTCGCCCGGATTTCTCGAATGAGGATTTCAACCTGCAGACCTTGGTGAAGGGTGGTTATTTCTACCCCATCACCGATGACATCTCGATCGGCATTTCGGCCGAAGCCGGCTATATCCGCGCCCTGGGCAGCGGCAACGTGCGTGTGACGGATTCCTTCACCTTGGGCGGCCAGACCTTGCGCGGCTTTGAATCCTCGGGTGTCGGCCCCCGCGATGCGGATACCAATGACTCGCTCGGCGGCCAGCTCCTGTTCGACGGCACTCTGCAAGCCAGCTTCCCGGTGGGCCTGCCGGAGGAGTTCAACGTTCGCGGCCGTGCCTTTACGGATTTTGGTACGCTGACCGAGACGGATCTCGAGAGCAATATCAACATTGATGATGATGCGAGCCTCCGCGTTTCGGCCGGTATCGGGCTCACCTGGGTGTCGCCTTTCGGCCCGATTGCCGTCGACGTCGCCTATCCGCTCATGAAGGAGAGCTACGACAATACGGAGTGGTTCCGTTTCAGTGTCGGTACCTCGTTCTAAGTCTTAATCGTTTTGTCAGTGGAGTTACGCGCGTGTTCAAATTCCGAATGATGACGAAGGCCGCCATGGCCCTCGCTGCGGCGCTGATCGTTCTGTCGCCGATCCAGTCGACCTATGCCCAGGAGGCGGCGCCCGCCCCGGCGGCATCGATCCCGGTCGCCATCGGCATCGTGAATGTCCAGGAAGTCGTCAAGAAGTCGACGGCGGGGCAGTCGCTGAAGAAACAGGCCGATGCCCGCCGCAAGCAGAACCAGACCGAGCTCCTGGCTGAAGAAAAGAAGCTGCGGGCCGAGAACGATCAGCTGAACGCCCAGCGCGCCACGCTGAGCCCGGCCGACTTCGGTGCCAAGCAGCAGGCGTTCCAGCAGAAGCTCAATGCCTGGCGCCAGGGTGCCGAGCAGAAGCAGAAGGCTTTTGAGTCTTCGTACAACAAGGCCCAGAAGACGATTTTCGAGACCCTGCAGAAGGTCATCGGCGACATCGCGGTCCAAAAGCGCCTGACCCTGGTTCTTAACAAATCCGTGGTAATTGTCAGTGCCCAGGCCTGGGACATCAGTGACTCGGCCCTGGCGCAGCTGAACAAGGTGCTGCCCGCCGTCAAAATGTAAGGCGGGTAAAGGTCCGGTTGGGCCGCGCGCCGTCCCATGAGGCGGCGCGCTTGATTTTCGGGTTTGCGGGGAAAAGGGTTTCTTGATGGCAGAGCAAGTTGCCACGGGTGGGGTCATCGATATCGCGTCGATCATGCGCATGATCCCGCATCGCTATCCGTTCCTCCTCATCGACCGCGTGATCGACGTCGTTTCCGGCGACAGCGCCACGGGCATCAAGAACGTGACCGTCAACGAGCCGTTCTTTCCAGGTCATTTCCCGGGCGCCCCGGTCATGCCCGGCGTGCTCATCGTCGAAGCCATGGCGCAGACGGCGGCCGTCATCGCCGTGCATGCGCTCGGGTCGGAAGCCGAGGGCAAGATCGTCCTGTTCATGAGCATCGACGATTGCCGCTTCCGCCGGCCCGTGACGCCCGGCGACCAGTTGCGTCTCGAAGTGAAGAAGGACCGCGCCCGCGGTCCGGTCTGGCGCTTCGTGGGCACCGCCAAGGTTGACGGCCAGGTCGTCGCCGAGGCCACCTTCGCGGCGATGATCCGCGACCGCTAACGCACCTAACTCGCTTCTATCGAAAGAGCCTCATCCTAAACGGGCGCGGGGCTTCGACTTGGCTGTCAGACGCCCAGCGCCCAGCGTGCCGCGAAGAACACGGCCATGCCGATGAGGATGGTCGGCATCAATCTGTGCCAGCGCCAGCTGATGATCGCCGCCACGATGGCGCCGATGAGGTAGGGATTCCGCCAGCTCAACTGAATGTCCCCGCCATCGGTCGGGTACAGCACCATCGGCACGATGATTGCTGTCAGCACAGTTACCGGCACGAAAGCGAGCGCGCGCTCGGCGATGGGCGGAAAGCGCACATGATCGGCGAACAGATAGACCGGCCAACGGATGGCGAGGTTGATGAGCGCCATGCCGGCGATCATGACCGCGATTTCGAAAGCGCTCATGTCACACCACCTCGCCAGCCGCGTTGCGGCGCTTGATTTCCTGCAGCGCAAGTCCCGCGCCGATGCCGGCGAGGGCGCCCAGCATCAGGCCCAGCTTGAAGGGCAGGGCATGTCCCAGGGTTGCGACCAGTGCCGCGACGATGGCCGCCGCCCAATAGGGCCTGGAGCGCAAGGCCGGCATGACGATGCCGATGAAGGTCACCACCATGGCGAACTCAAGCCCCCATTTCTCGATGCCTTTGTACTGGGTTCCCAGCACGATGCCGATGCAGGTCCAGAAGGCCCAGTTGAGATACATGCCGAGGCAGGATGCCAGGTAGTACCAATGTGCGTGCGGGGCGTCGCCTTCGATGCGGTAACGCCGTTCCATCACGGCGAAGGTTTCGTCGGTCAGCCAGGCGGAGAGGCCGAAGCGCCATACCTGGTTGAGGTGGCGCACGTGATCGACCAGCGTCGCTGCGTAGAGCAGGTGGCGGAGATTGAGAATGAGGGTCGCCAGCCAGATGACGCCGAGACCGGAGCCCGTGCCCAGAAGCAGGACGGCGATGAACTGCGCCGAGCCGGAGAAGACGAACAGCGACATGCTCATGACGGCGAGTGGCGAGAGACCCTTGGCGATGCCCAGCGCGCCGAAAATGAGCCCGAACGGAAAGGCCGAAATCATCACCGGCAAAGTCGCCACAAAGCCACGGCCGATCTCGGAGCCGATCATCCGGTCGGTCTTCGCGGTGTCGGTCATCGGGTCACACGATTCCGTAGGAGCCGCCGGGCCGCGTGCGCAGGATCTCGGCGATGCGCTGCAGCGCCACCTCCAGGATGCGCCGGTCGGCCGGGGCGCAGAGGCACAGGCGCACGCCATTGTGGGCGTTGCGCGTCAGCGAGAAGATCGTGGCTGGCGAGACGCCGACGCCTTTCAGGCGCGCCTGCAAGGCAAACCCGTCCGAGGTCCACGGTTCCTGCAGTTTCAGCCAGATGTGATAGCTGGATTCGTCGCCGCAGATCTGCCAGTCGCTTAAGATTCGGCGCGCCAGGCGCTGCCGCGCGATCGCTTCGATGCGATGCGCTTCCGCCAGGTCCATGCCGGTGCCGTCCTCGACCCAATCGGCGGCGATCTCGGCGGTGAGGGGGGCGGCCATCCAGGTGGTTGAGCGTACCACCTGCGCGAAGCTGTCGAGCGCACCCTCGGGAATGGCGAGATAGCCCACGCGCAGGCCCGGCGCCATGGATTTCGAGACGCTGGTGAAATAGTGCCCCAGTTCCGGGGCATGCGCCGACAAGG
Organism: Dongia sp.; assembly: GCF_041906375.1. Lineage (GTDB taxonomy): Bacteria > Pseudomonadota > Alphaproteobacteria > Dongiales > Dongiaceae > Dongia. Next base: position 1,166,627 of record NZ_JAYRJJ010000001.1, read on the forward strand.
GTTCGATGTTCCTTGTGCCGAGCAGGAAGCCGTAGACATCGTCCTCGACGATCTTCACGCCGTGGCGGCGCGCGATTTCGGCAAGCGCGCGGCGCCGTTCGACCGAGACGACGATGCCGGTCGGGTTGTGCATGTTGACGACGCAATAGAACGCCTTGGGGCGCAGGTTGATGCAGGCCGCTTCGAACGCTTCCGGATCGACGCCGTCGGCATCCATTGCCACGCCATGGAGGCGGATGCGCAGGAAGTCGGCCAAGCGCCGCAGGCCCGGATAGGTCATGCATTCCGTGACCACTACGTCGCCGGGTTCGGTGATGGCGCCCAGCGCCGCGGTCATGGCGTGCTGGCCGCCGGCGGTGACGATGACGCGCTCGGCCGGCACCGGATAGCGCTGATCGCTCAACCACTGTGCGCCGGCCGCGCGATGCCGCGGCATGCCGACATGGTGATGATAGTCGAGCAGGGAATCGATGCCCGGCCGCGCCGCCACCCGCTGCAGCGCCGTCGACAGCAGGGCGTCGTTGGCGCGCGGGGTGGGGAAGTTGATGGAGAGATCGACGAAGCCGCCAGCATCCGCCTCGACCTCGCGGTCGAGCGGCATTTCCGGGCGGCGGCGCACGTCGGGGCGCACGAAGGTGCCGCGGCCGACTTCACCGCCGATGAGGCCGCGCCGCTCCGCCTCGGCATAGGCGCGCGTGACGGTGCCGACCGTGACGCCCAAGCGATAGGCGAGTTCGCGATGCGTCGGCAGGCGCGTGCCCGGCGCCATGCGTTGCTGACGGATGTCTTCGGACAGCGCATCGGCGATCGCGAGATAGCGCGGTCCGGGGAAAGTCGACAGATCGGGTTGCCAGTTTGTCATGGTGACAATGTATCGATTGACTTGAATTGATGTCAAAACAATTATGTGGGCGCGGGTACAATGTTGAACAATGTCCCGAATGCCTCAAAATATGACAGAAAAGGTGAACAAAATGTCTCGATACAAGTTTCCCGCTCTCAGCGGCCCCTCCTGGTTTGGTCGATCTAGTCCGGGCGGTGCCGCGACACTGCCACGCCGCTTCGCGGCCTTTCTGATGGATTGCCTGGAAATCTACCGCCAGCGCCGGGCCCTGGAGGCGCTCGACGAGCGCATGTTGAAGGATATCGGCCTCACGCGCTGTGACGTCGAAGCGGAAATCTCGCGCCCCTATTGGCGATGACGATTGCTTGAGCGCGGCTTCTGCACGCTGCGAAGATTGAGGAGAATTGGTCCATGAAATATCCGATTTATCAGGTAGACGCCTTCACCGACCGCGCTTTCGCCGGGAATCCGGCCGGGGTGATGCCGCTCAAAACCTGGCTGCCGGACCAAACGCTCCAATCGATCGCCGCGGAGATGAATCTGGCGGAGACCGCGTTCTTCGTGCCGAAGGGCGAGGGCTATCACCTGCGCTGGTTCACGCCCACGGTCGAGGTGAAGCTGTGCGGCCATGCCACGCTGGCTTCGGCTTTCGTGTTCAACCGGCTGATCGATCCCACCATCAAGGCGATGCGCTTCGACACGCTTTCCGGCCCGTTGCATGTCCGCGCCGACGGCGCGCGTTTCGAACTCGACTTCCCGGTCTTGGCGTTCGAGGCCAATGCCGACACGTCAATCCCGGCGCGCATCGGTAAGGCGATCGGCCAGCTTCCGGTGGATGTCGTGGTAAGCCCGGTCTATGACGCGTTCCTGGCGCGGCTGGAGAGCGTTGCGGCCGTCCGCGCAGCGGTGCCCGATTATCCGGCGCTGGAACAATTGGGCCGCGACCTCATCATCACCGCGGACGGCAAGGCGGAGGGCGTCGATTTTGTCAGCCGCTTCTTTGCGCCGCTCCACGGCATTCCCGAGGACCCAGTGACCGGCTCCTCGCATTGCGTGCTGGCCCCCTATTGGCAAGGGCAGCTTGGCAAGGACAGCTTCCACGCCCGCCAGGTGTCGCGCCGGGGTGGCGATCTGTGGCTGACCCTGGCCGGAGACCGCCTCAAGATCGCCGGCCATGCAGTCTGCGTTCTCTCAGGGGAAATCGAGGTAAATTAAGCGTTTAAGATCAGGAGGCGGATGGCCGCACCAGGCATCTGCCTCCCCGGCCGCTCTTGCACCGCGAAAGGCTTTGCGCTAATAGCCCTTGCCCAAGCGGTCATGCGATGGGGGCCGAGCACCCCGCGCGTTTCATCGGTTTGGGTAATCTCCGGATTTACCGAGCCGAACGACCCATGACCAGCGTCCCCACCGATAACAGCGGCGAAAAGTTCCTGCTGCCCGCAGGGCTCGGCGACGGCCTGCCGCCGGAAGCCGGCTTCGAAGCAGCGATGGTCGAGCGCCTGGTGGCCTCTTTCGCGCGCTGGGGCTATGAGCGCGTCAAGCCGCCGCTGATCGAGTTCGAGGATTCGCTCCTTGCCGGTCCCGGCGAGGCGATGGCCGCCCACACCTTCCGCCTGATGGACCCGATCTCGCAGCGCATGATGGGCTTGCGCGCCGACATGACGCCGCAGGTCGGGCGCATTGCCGCCAGCCGCCTGCAGAAGATGCCGCGCCCGTTGCGCCTCTCTTATGCCGGCCAGGTCCTGCGCGTGAAGGGCGAGCAGATGCGCCCGGAACGCCAGCTGGGCCAGGTCGGGGTCGAACTCATTGGCGCCGAAGGGGCCGCCGCCGATGCCGAAGTGGTGCTTCTTGCGGTTGAGGCTCTGACCAGCCTCGGTGTCCCCGACCTTGCCGTCGACATCAACGTGCCGCGCCTGGCGCCCAGCATCCTGCAGCATCTGCCGGCGCCGCAGCGCAACGACCTCATCGCCGCCCTCGACCGCAAGGACACGGCGCGCGTGGCCGAACGGGCGGGCGATCAAGCGGCGCTTCTTTCTGGCCTGCTGCGCGCCGTTGGTCCGGTCGAAACGGCCTTGCCGGTGCTGGAAGGCCTCGCGCTGCCGGCAGAAGGGGCCGAGGTCCGCGCCAACCTGGCAGCGACCATCGCCCTCATCCGCAAGGCGGCACCGGATCTCACCCTCACCATCGACGTCACCGACCATCGCGGCTTCGAGTATCACTCCGGCATCGCCTTCACCTTGCTGGGGCGCGGTGTGCGCGGCGAGTTCGGGCGCGGCGGCCGCTATGTCAATCATGCCGGCGAAGCGGCGACCGGCTTCTCGCTCTATCTCGACACCTTGCTGGCGACCCTGCCGATGCCGGCCGAACCCAAGCGCGTCTTCGTGCCGTTCGGCGCCGACGCCAAGGCGGCGCTCAAGTTGCGCACCGAAGGCTGGGTGACGGTGCAAGGCCTGCAATCCGCCGACGCGCGCGCCGAAGCCCGGCGCCTGCGCTGTTCCCATTTCCTGCTGGATGGCCAAGTCGCGGCCACCGGCAACTGATCTCTAGAGGAATATCATGGCCAATGTAGCGGTAATCGGCTCGCAATGGGGCGACGAGGGCAAAGGCAAGATCGTCGATTGGCTCAGCGAACGCGCTGACGTCGTCGTGCGCTTTCAGGGTGGCCACAATGCCGGCCATACGCTGGTCATCGGCGGCGTCACCTACAAGCTGTCGCTGCTGCCTTCCGGCATCGTGCGGCCGGGCAAGCTCTCGGTCATCGGCAATGGCGTCGTGGTCGATCCCTGGCATCTCCTCAAGGAGATGGACGGATTGCGCGGGCAGGGTGTGACCATCAATCCGGACAATCTGGTCGTCGCCGAAAACGCGGCGCTGATCCTGCCGCTGCACAGCGAGCTCGACAAGCTGCGCGAAGGGGCGGCCGAAGGCGGCGCCAAGATCGGCACCACGGGGCGCGGCATCGGCCCGGCCTATGAAGACAAGGTGGCGCGCCGCGCCATCCGCGTCTGCGATCTGGCTGACGGGAAGGGCCTCGAGGCCAAGGTCGAGAACCTGCTGCGCCACCACAATGCGCTGCTGAAGGGCATGGGCGCGCCGCTGGTCGATGGCGCCGATCTGCTGGCCAGGCTTCGCGCCATCGCGCCGCAGATCGCGCCCTTTGTGCGACCGGTGTGGGAAATGCTCGATACCGCCCGCAAGCGCGGCGACCGCATCCTGTTCGAAGGCGCGCAAGGCGTCATGCTCGACGTCGATCACGGCACCTATCCTTACGTCACCTCGTCCAATACGGTGACGGGGCAGGCGGCCACGGGCTCCGGCATCGGCCCCTCAGGGATCGGCTATGTGCTCGGCATCACTAAGGCCTATACGACGCGCGTCGGCTCCGGCCCGTTCCCGTCGGAACTCACCGACGAGATCGGTGAATTGCTGGGTGCCCGCGGCAAGGAATTCGGCGTGGTGACCGGCCGGAAGCGCCGCTGCGGCTGGTTCGACGCCGCCCTGGTGCGCCGCGCCGCGAAGGTCGCCGGCATCAGCGGCATCGCCTTCACCAAGCTCGATGTCCTCGATGGCATGAAGGAGCTGAAGATCTGCACCGGCTACGAGATCGACGGCAAACCCTATGCCTATCTCCCCGCCGCCTCCGACCTGCAGGCTCGCGCCAAGCCGGTATATGAAACGCTGGAAGGCTGGTCCGAATCGACCCAGGGCGCCCGCTCCTGGGCGCAGCTGCCGGCGACCGCGATAAAATATGTCCGCCGCGTAGAAGAACTGATCGAGGTGCCGGTGGCACTGCTCTCGACCAGCCCGGAACGCGACGACACGATCCTGGTGAAGGATCCGTTCGCGGATTAAGCGCGGCCACTCTTCAGTTCATTGTCATGCCCCGGCTTGGCCGGGGCATCCACGAGTTACTTTATTTACGCGGCTGCAAACTCGTGGATGGCCCGCCTACGCGGGCCATGACAGTTGTGCAAAAACTCAACATCCCTCCACCCGCTGCAAGAACGTCTCGATCTCCCGGCGGACCAGGGTCGTCTGGCGGGTGAGTTCGTTGGCGGCAACGAGCATGTTGGTGGCGGATTCGCCGGCTTCGGCGGCGCAATTGCTGACGCCGTTGATGTGACCGGCCACGGAACTGGTGCTGTCGGCGGCCTGCTGCACGTTGCGGGCGATCTCCTGGGTGGCGGCACTCTGCTGCTCGACCGCCGCCGCGATGGTCGAGGTGACTTCGCTCATGCGGGCGATGGTGCCGGTGATGCTGTCGATCAGCGTCACGGATTTCCGCGTCTCCTCCTGGATGGTGGAGATCTGGCCGCCGATCTCCTCGGTGGCGCGGCCGGTCTGTCCGGCCAGATTCTTCACTTCCGACGCGACGACGGCGAAGCCCTTGCCGGCCTCGCCCGCGCGGGCCGCTTCGATCGTGGCATTGAGGGCGAGGAGGTTGGTCTGCTCGGCAATCGCGTTGATGAGCTTCACCACATCGCCGATCTTTTCGGCCGCCAGTGCCAGACCCTGGACGGAACCGTCGGCATTACGCGCCTCCGTCACCGCCTGGCCGGAAATGCCCTTCGATTGCTGTACCTGGTTGCTGATCTCGACGATCGAGGCTGATAGCTGATCGGTCGCCGCCGCCACGGCATGGACGTTGCTGGTTGCCTGTTGCGATGCGTCGGTGACGGTGCGCGCTGTGTTCGTCGTCAAGGTAGTGCTGTCGCCCAGAGATTTCGCCATGGCCTGCAATTCCACCGCCGCGCCGTCGACCGATTGCAGCGCGTTCTGGATGATGCCGGCGAAATCGTTGACGGCTTCGGTCACCTGCTTCTGCCGCTTCTGCCGTTCCTCCATCAGCGCTTCCTGATAGGTCGAGAGCGACAGATCGACATCGAGCATCACAGCCGTGGTGACGGCGCCGCTCAAGGCGCCGCTTTGCGCGCGGGAAAAGGGATATTGCCGGGCGGCGAGCAGCAGCAGCTTCCTGAGCACAAAGCCATAAGCGCCGATATACCAGCGCGGGGCGAGGCCGATCCGGTTATGCGCATGACCGACTGCGCGCACGCTGTCGAAATAGCCCTGGTCGAAGCGTCCGGAGAAGAGTGTTTCCCAATGTGCGGACTGTGCCTTCATCAGGCGCGCGCGTTGAGTGCCGATGAGAGCGGCGAGTGCCGGAATCTGGGCGACATGATTATAGAAGTCTTCGAGTATGCCCGGAAGTGCCGGTGCCACGGTCGGCCAGAAATCCCGCAGCAGGCGGCACGTTTCTGCCGTGATGCCGAGATAGCTCAATCGTTCGGCATGTTCTTCTGTGGCCGGTATGGCCTTGGCCGCAATCTGTTCCAATTCGCGTACTCCCCTGCTTGTTTGAAGGTTCGACGGATAAGCTGATCGTGCGTCGTGGTGCTCCTAACGATATCTAGCGCCCGCTTGCTCGTGTCTCGGACCGTGCCTCGGATTGGCCCGCGGTCGGAATCGGCTGCAACCGGGTGCCCTCGAACACGAGCCGCGCCGTGGTGCCGACGCCAAGGGCGCTTTCCAATTGCAGCGTGCCGCCCTGCAACTCGGCCATGTTGCGTACGAGATGCAGGCCGAGCCCTGTGCCGCCGAATTTGCGGTTCAAGGCACTGTCGATCTGGCCGAAAGCCTGCATCGCCTTGGGGATGTCCGCGGGCGCCATGCCGATGCCGCTATCAGCGACCGCGATAACCAGTTTGCCATCCGGTGCCAGGCGGGCGCTGACATCGATGCCACCCTTCGGCGTGAATTTGACGGCATTGGAAAGAAGGTTGAGCAGCATCTGCTTCAGCAGCCGTTCATCGGCGATCAGCAGCGGCAGCTCGGGTGCCACCTCCAGAGTCAGATAGAGGCCGGCGGCCTCGATACGGTCGCGCACCATCTGCACGCTGGTCGAGATGGCGCTGCCTATGTCGACTTCCTCGTCATGCGCCATGAGCCTGCCGGCTTCGATCTTGGCCATGTCGAGCACGTCGTTGATGACATTGAGGAGATGGGTGCCGGCCGCGTGGATGTCCGTGCAATAGGTTCGGTAGCGCGAGGAACCGAGCGGCCCGAAGGTTTCGCGCTGCATGACCTCGGCAAAGCCGATGATGGCATTGAGCGGCGTGCGCAATTCGTGACTCATGTTGGCGAGGAACTCCGACTTGGCGCGATTGGCCAGCTCGGCATGCTGCATCGCCTCACGCAGCGCAATTTCGGCGCCGACCCTTTCGCTGATGTCGCGCCCTTCGGCGATCAAGAGAGTGACGGCGCCGTTTTCGTCGCGGATGGGCTTCAGGGAGAAATCGACGACATGGGTGCGCAGGTCCACGCCCTGGATCTCCAACTCCTGGCGCACGGTCTCGCCGGCCGCAGCGCGCGCAATCAGGGTTTCAAGCTCTTGCCTGCCGGCGGATGGCTTCTGGTGCCACCAGGCCGCTTCGGTGAAGGGGCGGCCGACCGTGCTGTGGCGGGTGAGGCCGCCGATTTCGAGGGCGCTGCGATTGAGTTCGACGACGATTCCCTCCGGCGTCAGCAGGCCCACATATTGGAAGGTCTGCTCGAAGACGGCGCGGAACAGGCGCTCGCTCGATTTCAGCGCCTGCTCATTGCGCTTGCGCTCGGTCACGTCGCGCAGGATGGCGGTCAGCATGCTCTGGCCGCCGAAGGTGAAATGCATGATCGAAGCGTCGACCGGAAAGGTCTCGCCGGATTTGCGCATGGCAAGGATCTCGGTGCGCTGCCCCATGCGGCGCGTCTGGCCCTTGCTGGCGACGAAATCGCTCATATGCTTGGCGTGCATCGCGCGGAGGCTCGCCGGTAACAGCATGTCGAGCTTGCGCCCGATGACATCACGCGCCTCATAGCCGAACATGCGCTCTGCGCCGTGGCTGAACAGCTTGATGGTCCCGTCGACGGTGACGGAGATGATGCCGTCATCGCTCAGTTCGGCGATCTTGGCGAGATGCGTCTGCGTCGCGCGCAGTTGTTCGCGCATGCGCCTGGCCGGTGCGGTATCATCGAGCGTGACAGCAATATAGGGCTTGCCGTCGAAACGCAGGCGCCGACAGGATACTTTCAATTCGAGGTTGCGGCCGCTTTTGGTCAGTCCGGTGATGCGCCGCCACACCGGCGGTTGTCGGGTGCTGCTCGTGGCATGTTCGAGCAGATTGTCGATCTGTGGCATGAGTCGGCTGACCGGCTCGCCGATGATGTCTTCGACTTTATATTTGAACAATCGCCTTGCGCCGTCGCCGAAATGCGCGATGCGACCATTGGGGCGAATGAGGATGGTGGCGCTGGTGGCGCCATCGATGATCAAGGACGTGCCAAAATCACGCGGGGCGACGGCCTTGTTCAGGCGATTTGTATTTCTATCTAATGCTCGAGAAGCTGGCTGTTTGGCTGCCATGCTACATCTCTTGCGCGCCTCTTAGAGGGAGGTGTTCAACTCGCGCGGTGTCGATCTGCGACGATTTGTCCGCGTCTCTGCATGATAATTAGAATTGGTCACAAATGCAGGGGAATGATGAAAATCTGGGTGATGTACTTAGGTATGCAAAGAGCTGTTGGACTTGTCATTACGTCACGTTGACATTGTCGACCGCGCGCAGGTGTCAAATTTTTAAGAATTCGGACTAACAATAGTGCCTGGGCGTAGTGAGTGAACTCAGCAAAAGTGATCGAGTGAGTGCGATTGAATGACGGTAATGTCCGCCTTGCCCATCTCCTGTGCCCAATGTCCACGATTGAAGACCGCCTTTTACCGCAGTGAACAGCAGACTCTTTCCGAGATGGAAGGGTTACGCACCGGTCATCGTCACTTCCCAGCCAAACGTACGATTTATCGCGAAGGTGAAGTCGCACCTGAAATGCTGGTTATCTTCGACGGCTGGGCGTTCCGCTATAAGTTGCTGCCCGGTGGCCGTCGCCAGATTCTCTCTTTCCTTTTGCCCGGCGATCCGATTGCACTGCCGCTGCTGACACTCGACCGACTAGCCTTCTCGGTGCAGTCGCTGACTTCGGTGACGGCCTGCGCGTTTGAGCGCCATTGCTTTGCTGACTTCGTGGCCGGCCATCCGCAGGTATCGCGCCAGGCCGATGTCTGGTGCATGGCCGGACAGGCCGCCGCAGATGAACGCTTGACCGATCTCGGACGGCGCACGGCCTATGAACGGGTCGGCCGGCTGATCCTGGAACTGGTCACGCGCATGGAAGCCAAGGGCATCGCCACCGGCAACCCGATGTTCTTCCCGCTCGGGCAGACGCACATCGCCGACGCGCTGGGGCTTACCGCGATTCATGCCGGGCGCGTGCTGCGCCGCTTCCGCAGCGAGGGCGTGCTTTCGCTCCATCGCGGCCGGCTGGAGATCTTGGACCGCGCCGCGCTGCGTCGGCTGTAGGCTCAGCCGGGGTGCCGCTTCGGTACCACCAGCTTCGAAACCAGCACCTGCACAACCTCGCCGCGTTGGTTGCGCGTTTCGCTGCGCATCGTCACCATGCCGCGCTCGGGCCGTGATCGTGACGGCTTCACCTCGAGAATTTCGCTCGTGACCTGCAGCACGTCGCCGGGCCGCGTTGCCTGGGGCCAGGAGATTTCGCCGCCGGCGCCGATGAGACCGCCGGCGATACCGGGCGTGGTCGCCGTCAGCAGTTTCATGGTGATGGCCGCCGTATGCCAGCCGCTGGCGGCGAGGCCACCGAAGAAGGTTCCCTTGGCCGCCGTTTCATCGAGATGGAAGGGCTGCGGATCGAAGGCACCGGCAAAGGCCTTGATCTGCGCCGCGTCGAGCGCGTGGGTCGGACTGACGAAGGTCTGGCCGACAGTGAGATCTTCGAGATAGAGGGCGTCTGTCATGGGACATTTCCATAGATTTCCGCGCGGAATGTGTCGGCCAGCGCCTTGAGGTCGGGTCCGAAGACGCGCGCGGCGGTCATCGGCGGGAAGGCGGCGCGGATCGTCGTCAATGTCGACGCCAAAGCGGGCGGCGCCGCGCGCTCGGTCATGTGGAGCGCCTGCGACGCGACGGCACCGAGCATCGCCAGGGCGGCTTCAAGGCATACTCCCACTTCCTCCTGCGCCTTCCAGGCAAGGCCGGTGAGCGGCGCCACGTCGTTCTGCCCGAAGCCACCGGCTTCGCTTCCCGGCAGGAAGGTGCGTTGGGCCGCGCGCTTGGCCTGTTCGGCATAGCCAACCTGGACGAAGCCGACGATGCCGATATAGGCCTCGTCCGCCGCCTGCAACTGGTCGGGCAGCAGGGAATAGCGGCCGTCGAGCAGCTTGGTGTTCTGCCGCTCGGCAAGAATGCAAAGGTCGGTCGCGGCGGCGGCGAGATTGTCGAGCGCCGGATAGGCGCGTGCATTGTGATAGCCGCCATTGCTGTAGACGCGGGGCTTGGCATGCGCTGCATCCGGCATCAGGAAGACTGGGTTGTCGGTGACCGATTGCAGCGAGCCTTGCGCGATCTCCTCGGCCTGCACGACGGCACGGCGCATCTGCCCGAGGACGCGCGGCAGGATGCGATAGGAGACCGGTGCCTGATAGGGGCGGCGCGGCGTGGTCCCGCCGGCCAGCAGCTCACGCAGCCGCTGCAACGCCTGTGCTTCAAAGGGATCGCCCCACAGATCCTCGAAGGCTGCGTCATAGGCTTCGAGCGGTGCCTTGATCGCCTCGGCCGACAGCGCGAAGACACGTTCGGCGAGATCGAGGCGCCGCCGCATGGCGATCGCCGCATCGGCGATGAGGGCGCTTGCCGCGGGCGATCCGTTGATCAGCGACAGCGCATCCTTCTCGCCCAGCGGAAATTTTTCGGCGAGATCGATGATGAGCGGCGCCATCCACAGGATTTCGCCGGCGCCACCCTGGCCGCTGATGGAGACCTGGGGCAGGGGGGCGCCATCCAGCAGGCCCGCCACCTGATCGGCCAGGGCCGGCGTCACCGCCGCATGGCCCTCGATGAAGTTGGCGAGGCGCGCCAGGATGATGCCGCGGGCGACCCGTTCCGGCGCCGGCGGTCCGAATGCCACGGCCGTGCTGCGCGGCGGGCGCTGGGCATGCTGGCGCCGCGCCTCGCCGGTGAAGCGCTTGTTGGCATGCTGGCCGTAGCCGCTGGTGACGCCATAGATGGTGATGTCCGGATCGGTATCGAGGAGCGCGATGAAGGCTGCGCGCGCATTGGCCATCGCTGCCTGCGCCACGGGCCCGAGACGCACCGCGGCGCCTTCCCAGGCAACCCGGCGATAGGTGGCGAGCGTGAGGTCGGTTCGTCGGTTGAGTTCGAGCGGCATGGAGGCAGGCCTCTTTCCTGGGGATCCTGCCAGTCTTAATCGATTCCCAGGTCCCGCAGGAGCGCCAAAACGAGGTGGAACTTTCTCCGAAAGGGCCTGTTGAGGGGGGCAGGCGGCGCATACACTGGACTAACCGGCAGCGCCGCCGATTCGGGAGAGAGAGATGAGCTTGTCGCGATTGATCGCAGCCCTTGCCTGCACCGCCACCCTGCTGGTTCCGGCCCTGCCGTCGGCCAAGGCGGCCGGCACGGGCGTCAATATCGGCGTGCTCGATTGCCAGGTGGGCGAGGGGGTCGGCTATATCATCGGGTCGAACCGGAGCGTGGCCTGCATCTTCAAGCGCGCTGACGGGACGTCCGAGCATTACCACGGTGAAATCCGCCGCTGGGGCCTCGATATCGGCTTCAGCCGCGAATCGCGCATGTTCTGGGGCGTCTTGGCGCCTGGCCATGTCGAACCGGGTGCGCTTTCCGGCACCTATGCCGGTGCGGGTGCCGACGTGGCGGCGGGCCTCGGCGTGGGCGCCAACGCGCTCTTTGGCGGCAACGCGCGCCAGATCGCCCTGCAGCCGGTCACCGTCAATGGCAGCATCGGCGTCAACGTCGCCGCCGGCGTCGCCAAGCTCACCCTGGCGGTGGGGAAATAACCGCCGCCTTCTCGGATTTCGGCCCCTAGGATTTTCGTCTGGGGCCTAACCCCTTATTAACCAGTCCGGCATCAAAACTGCATTGGTATCCTGGGTTACCCTGGACCCGCCCGGAATCCCTCCGTGGCGCGGCAGAATTTGCCTGACCGGGATGGGCTGATGGCGGCGGTGAGCATCAAGGAAGCGGTGGAACTGGGCGATCGCTATGAGATCGCGCCGGGTCAGCGCCTGCCTGCCATGGATAGCGGGATGGCCGAAGCCTACGCCGCCACCGACCGCGTCGATCCCTCGCGCAAGGTCTTTGCCCTGATTTCGCCGGGTCATCTTTCCAACCGCGGCCTTGGCCTGTTCCCGGCCCGCAATGCCGCTGGCAGCTATCTGATGTGGCCGGTCTCGGCCGCCATCATCGACTGGCCGGTCGGCGTCGAAGGCAGCGAGATCCTGTGGGGCCGCCGCCCGGCCTTCATCTATTCGATCCCGGCCGGCGAGAAGCTGATGGGGCCCAACGGCCAGCTGCCGCAGCTCGGCGAAACGCAGCTGATCAAGAATTTCATCCAACCGGCCATACAGCTCGTTCGCGACCTGGTGCTGATCAGCGCGCCGCACCGCGCCATCAGGCCGCAGAACATCTATTTCCAGAGCGGTAATTCGGGCGACCTGATGTTCGGCGACTGCCTTGCCTCGCCGCCGGGCGCCAGTCAGCCGGCGGCGCTGGAGACAATCGACAATGCGATGTCCGATCCGATCGGACGCGGTGTCGGTTCGATCGCCGACGACATCTATGCGATCGGCGTCACCGCGTTGATGCTCTATATGGGCCGCGACCCGGTGGCGCATCTCAGCGACGAGCAGATCATCAATGCCAAGATCAATTCCGGCTCCTTCTCGACACTGGCCGGCGGCGAGAAGCTGGCGCCGAGCCTGGCTGAACTGTTCCGTGGCGTGCTCTGCGACAAGGTCTCGGATCGCTGGACCATCAAGCATCTCGAAGGCTGGATGACGGGTGCCCATTTCAACCCGACCCTGCCCAGCATACCGCAGCGCTCTTCCCGGCCCTTGAAGTTCTGCGGCGGCGAATACCTCAACAAGCCGGCGATGGCACATGCCATGTCGCGGCACTGGAACGAGGCGATTGCACTTCTGGCCGGGGGCGACTTCGACAATTGGTACAAGCGCGGCTTCGGCGACGAAAAGGCGCCGGACAAGATGCTGCGCATCCAGGGCCTCTCGGCAGCCTACGGCCCGCAATCGGGCATCCGCGACCGCACGGTGGCGCGCTTCATCATCCATATGGGCGTGCAGCTGCCGCTTTGCTACAAGGACATCCGCACCACGATCATGGGCATGGGCGCCATGCTCTCGCATTACTACGAGCGCAAGGAGAAGGTGCAGCAGATCGCCGACATGATGAATGCGCGCCTGCCCCATGCCTGGTTCGAGGAACAGCCCAATCTGCGCCCGGAACAGATGCAGATGCGCCGCGCGCTGGAGATGATCGACAAGGTCATCGATCGCCAGGCGCCCGGCTACGGCATCGAACGCGTGCTTTATGAACTGGATCGCGGCACGCCCTGCAAATCATCGCTGATCAGCGATTATTACGTGGTCAACACGGCGGATCTGCTGCCGGCGATCGACGCGGCCATTCCGGGTGCCCCGCATGGCACGCTGCCGATGGACCGCCACATCGCCGCCTTCATCGCCACCAACATGAAGCGCTCGATGGATAACGAGATGATCGGGCTCGCCAATCGCGCCGACGAGATCGGCTATCGCACGGCCATCCTGCGCCTCATCGCCATCGTGCAGCGCGTGCACCAGCAATATGAACTGCCGCGCCTCGCGCAGGTGATCGTCGAGATGCTGGAGCCGGTGATCGCTTCCTTCCACAATACGGGGATGCGCAACCACATCCGCAGCGAGATCGAGACTCATGCCAGGGACTGCCGCTTCGACGAGATGCTGCTGCTGCTCGACGGCGACGGATCGCTGCGCCGCGCCGATGATGATGGCTTCGCCCAGGCGGTCCAGCAATATGCCAATCTCGAACGCGGCCGTTCGTGGCTGGTCAATGGTGGCCTGACCGAAACCTCGCGCGTTCGCGGCATCGCCCATAAGGCGGCGGCAATGATCGCAACACTGAGCTGCAGCGCGGGGCTGGCTGCCTATGGCCTTTACGCGGTGCTGTTCTAGGATGCGGAGGCTCGCACATGGCCGATAACGCGAATGCCGGCGCGCCGACCGGAATCAAGCCCTGGGTGCTGTTCATCCCGGTGCTGCTCATCGGATTGGTATTCCTGCCCAGCGCCGTGGTCGTGGGGGTCGGCATGCTGCCCACCCTGGTCGCGCGCGTTGTCGACAGCTCGCCGGGGAAGCGCCTCTCGATCACGGTGGGCGGATTCAATCTCATCGGCTGCCTCTATTTCCTAAACGCTATCTGGGCGGCCGGGCAGGGGATGGGCGACATCCGCCCGACCTTGAGCGACAGCCTGGGCTGGCTCAGCGCCTTGACCGGTGCCGGGGTCGGCTGGGTCGTCTTCGGCGGCATGCCCATCGTCATCGCCAAGATCGCCGAAACTCAGACGGCGCTGCGCATGCGCCATGTCCTCAAGGAGCAGGACCGCCTCGTCGAGGAATGGGGCGAGCCCGTGCGCGGCATCTACGGCGTGCAGCAGGTCGTGAAGGAAGAAGCGGAGGAGTGAGACAGGCCCCGGCCCCCCTCCCAACCCTCCCCCCTGAAGGTGGGAGGGCTTCACGCCAACAGCTCGCTCAAATCTCCTCCCACCTTCAGGGAGGAGGTCGGGTGGGGGGCTGGTTCAGGCCCCGCTCTTACTTCACCTGATCGACATCGCGGATGGCGCCGCGGGCGGCGCTGGTGGTGAAGGCGGCGTAGGCGCGGAGCGCCGGCGAGACGTTGCGCTTGCGGTTGTTGCTGGGCTTCCAGCCGGCCTTGCCCTTGGCCTCCATCGCCTTGCGGCGCTCTGCCAGCACATTGTCGGCGACGGCAAGCTTGATGCCGCGCGAGGGAATATCGATCTCGATCCGGTCGCCATTCTCGACGAGGGCGATGAGCCCGCCCTCGGCCGCTTCCGGCGAGACATGGCCGATGGAGAGGCCGGAGGTGCCGCCGGAGAAACGCCCATCGGTGATGAGCGCGCATTCCTTGCCGAGGCCCTTCGACTTCAGATACGAGGTCGGATAGAGCATTTCCTGCATGCCCGGCCCACCACGTGGGCCCTCGTACCGGATGACGACGACGTCGCCGGCCTTCACTTCGCCTAAGAGAATGCCGGAGACGGCATCGTCCTGGCTTTCATAGACACGGGCGGGACCCGCGAAGACGTGGATGCTCTCATCGACGCCGGCGGTCTTCACGATGCAGCCATCGAGTGCCAGATTGCCTTTGAGGACGGCGAGGCCGCCATCCTTCGAAAAAGCGTTCGCGGCATTGCGGATGACGCCGCCCTTGCGGTCGAGATCGAGTTCCTTCCAGCGCTTGTCCTGGCTGAAGGCGGTTTGCGACGGGACACCGCCGGGGGCGGCGAGAAAGAATTTCTGCACGCTCTCGCTGTTGGTCTGGGCGATGTCCCAGCGGCGCAGGGCGTCGCGCAGCGATGTCGAATGCACGGTGGGTTCGTCGCCATGCAGCAGGCCGGCGCGGTCGAGTTCGCCCAGGATCGCCATGATGCCGCCGGCACGGTGCACGTCTTCCATATGCACGTCGGACTTGGCCGGGGCCACTTTGCACAGGCACGGGACTTTCCGCGACAGGCGGTCGATGTCTTCCATGGTGAAGTTGACGCCGGCCTCGTGTGCCGCAGCGAGGAGATGGAGGACCGTGTTGGTCGAGCCGCCCATGGCGATGTCGAGGCTCATGGCGTTCTCGAACGCCTTGAAGGTCGCCACATTGCGCGGGAGCACGTTGGCATCGTTCTCCTCGTAGTACCGACGGGTGATATCAACGATCAACCGGCCGGCTTCGAGGAAGAGGTTTTTCCGATCCGCATGCGTCGCAAGCGTCGAGCCGTTGCCGGGCAGCGACAGCCCCAAGGCTTCGGTGAGGCAGTTCATCGAATTGGCCGTGAACATGCCGGAGCAGGAGCCGCAGGTGGGGCAGGCGGAACGTTCGATCGATTCCACTTCGGCGTCGCTATACTTGTCGTCGGCCGCCGCGACCATTGCATCGACCAAATCGAGCGCCACGGTCTTGTCCTTCAGGATCACCTTGCCGGCTTCCATCGGCCCGCCCGACACAAACACAACCGGGATGTTGATGCGCAGGGCCGCCATCAGCATGCCCGGCGTGATCTTGTCGCAATTGGAAATGCAGACCATGGCGTCGGCGCAATGGGCGTTGACCATGTATTCCACGCTGTCGGCGATGAGCTCGCGCGAGGGCAGGGAATAGAGCATGCCGTCATGGCCCATGGCGATGCCGTCATCGACCGCGATGGTGTTGAACTCCTTGGCCACACCGCCCGCCGCCTCGATCTCCCGCGCCACCATCTGCCCCAGATCCTTGAGGTGGACGTGGCCGGGCACGAACTGGGTGAAGGAGTTGACCACGGCGATGATCGGCTTGCCGAAATCGCCGTCCTTCATGCCCGTGGCGCGCCAGAGGCCCCGGGCGCCGGCCATGTTGCGGCCATGGGTCGTGGTGCGGGAACGGTAAGCGGGCATGATTTTCTCCTTCGGGCGCGCGGGCCTTCGGCTGCCCGCTGCCTATGGTTATGTGTCGAAAATGTCATATGGCAGGCGGCGAAGAGGGTCAAGGAACGGAGCCGTGCAAGCCGCGCAGGCGGTCATGAGGCATGGTTGCTACCCTTTCGATTGTCGTGTCGTCCGCCTTGGCGGCTCTCTGCGTCGGTGTTGCAAGCCAGTCGGCCATCAATCGGTCGGGGGCAATCGCTCGAACAGTAGGCGGTGGGACGACGCGTGACCGCCGGCTGCGCCGATCGCTTGGCCTGCCGATCACAGGGAACCGCATCACCCAGCGGGACGAGGGGACGCCGCTTGATCCAGCGCGGGCGTGCGGAAGGCCGATTGACCCGGGCGGCCCGCAGGGGAGCCGCGTAACCTTGAGGCGGCTCACAGGGGATCGGATTGCGCCCGGATCCTGGCGGGAACGACGGTTATCCCCCGGCTTTCAAGCGGGGTCGTTCCAGGCTGCCGATGTATCGCCACGGCCTGACGTGGGGCCCAGGCATGCCGCAAGACGCGCGGAACACCGGGTTGATCCCCACCGACCTGCCCGCGGGTCACCCCACGGGAGAGCTGAAGCCTGTGCCGGCGAACAGTCGAACGATTGCCCAAGACCGGCGAACCGGCCGTACTCGTGATCAAGTGCGCGCAGTTTGTATAGTAACGGATTCCTATGGCAGAGTCAAGAACAAAATAGGAACAGTCTCTGATCGATGGGTGAATATGACCGAGGTCTCATAGCGTCTATGCGCTTGTGAATGAATCAGACTTGGTATCGAGCGCCTTGAGAGCTGACGAACGCTGCGCTGATCTCGGGTCAATGCTGCTGTTGCGCTAACGCATCTGCAACCCATTGCTCTTTCGTTATGTGCGGGTAATGCGGTGCCAGCACACGACGCAAGCAAATGACGATCACGACGGCGAAGGCTTGCATATAGTCTCTGCCGGTTGGTTCCTCGTGGAAGTATCTAAACTCCTCGAACGCTCTTGCATTGACGGCTAGGCGCTGCCCAATCGACTCTTCATTGTCCTCTGGAAGCAGCGCAAGGATCGCGGCGACCAACTCTTGCTTGGCTGCGGCTGGAAGATTGTCGAACAGAACTTTCGTATTGTGCCCGTTGATCCTGTCGTTGTTCCCTTGGGTGAACATCGCCAACGCTTTGAGATAGAGCTCCGTTGCGAATGCTATGCACGTGACGCCTGGGATGCCTGTCTGACGAAAGGTGCGATTGTTGACGCGCTCTATGAATTCGTCTGTTGGGTCTAAGCGATCACCCATGACCCTTTCGATCTCTGCGGCGACTGCTTGCTCGTTATCTTCTAACAGCCGGTAAGCGTTGTAGAAGTGATCGGCAATCATGAGGATCGTTTTGCTCATGGTGTGACCCCTGGTGCTGCACTTGATGGTGGTATACTGTATCAAAATCAACCGAAAGTCCTGTGCGGAATCGGCACACAAATCTGGGCTGGAATTTGGTGGGAGCAAGTAGGGGAGGCTAGCAAATGGCAAGACAGTGTGGTGGTTGCACCATGTGCTGCAAGGTGATGGCGATTGACGAGATCGCGAAGCCGGTCAACGTATGGTGCCCTCACTGTGACGTGGGCGTCGGTTGCAAAATCTACGCGACGAAGCCAAGCGAATGCACCACGTTTCAATGCGGCTGGCTGAGCGACTCGAAGTTCGGTGACGAATGGTATCCAGGCAAGTCTAAGATGGTTCTGACTGCTGACAATGGCGGAAACAGGATCACCATTGCTGTGGATCCGGGTCGAGCGGATGCCTGGCGCAAGGACCCATACTACAGACAAATCAAGACGTGGGCACACGCGGCTTTACCTCATCAAGGTCAAGTCATGATCAAGAACGGTGATCGTATGACGATGATTCTTCCTGACGACGATGTTGATCTAGGGATTGTGCGCCAGGACCAGCTGATCGTCACAGGTGAACAGCAAACGCCGCAAGGTGTAAAGCTGAGAGCGTTCGTGATCGATAGGGATGACCCGCGCGCTAAGGGGTTGAACCCGGGCAATTGGAGCGACGTGATCTTGAAGAAGTGACGGGGTAGGAAATGACCGAAGACGCAATACTTCAAGCCCAGGCGACGATTGACGCGGCCTGGATCGGGGGCGGGCTAACGCTACTTGCGGCTCTGATCGCGGCTGGCGGAGCGATCTATGGTGGCGTGAAGGCATATCAAAGTGCGGTGCGACAGATAGCGCTAGCGGAGAACCAACACAAGGCGAAGGTGCGAGCGTATCGCTTTCATATCAAGAGCATCATGAGAAGTATCGAAGTGGTAGCTGATGCTGAGCTTGAAAGCTGTGACGTTGCGTTGCAGGAAGAGACGGAGCGCGGTTACACGACAGACCTCGAAATCCCTAACGAGTTGACGCCTAGTGAGTGGGAGAATCACGCACTGCTTGGCGTCGATATCATCGAACGAATTGAGCAAGTCTACGCAGCGTTGCGGGACGTTGAATTATTCTTTCAGCCACCTATCGGCGATGTGGATGCCGAGCGCGAGGTGTGGTTAAGGCTTCAATCTGCGGCGCGCCTTGCGCAAGGAGCTATCGCGGTACATGAATCGCTAGACTAGCACCGAGAACGCTATGGGCCGCAAACCAGATACTGGGGTGGGACCTCCTCACCTAAAAGAAATCGACAACGAGACGCTTGAAACATTCTATCAGCCCATCGGCAAGCTAATGGTGTCGTTCGCCATATTTGAAACCGTGCTCAATCACAATATCGATATGTTGTATCTGATGGGGGAAGGGCGCCATATACAGGCGAAGAAGCCTCGAACGCTTGAAGAAAAGCGCGATTTCATGAAGAAGGGGTTTGCAAAGCGATACTATCTTTCGACGCACAAGGAGCGTGGTGCAAAGCTGATAGCGGAGTTGAACCCGATCATCGATATACGTCATACAATCGCTCACGGCTATATCACGGCGTTTGATACTAAGCGGAACAAAGTCGTCTTTACGATGGATGATACACGCCGCAACACTACTGTGCAGACGAAGAAGCTTTTAGGGCTGAATCAAATTAAGAAGGCGGCAGCTGATATCCATCGGCTCACTTGGAACTTGACGTCACTTGCTCGTTTCCTTCACGAAATCATGAGAGAACTCCACGAGATGACGCCAGAGGAGCTTTTGAAGGAGCTAAAGGAGCGAGCGATGGAGGGAAAAATCTGACCGAGGGTAAAAATCAGGGTCAGACTCCGATTTTTCAGTTGTTGCGCGCTCAGTAATACTGGATGCCCGGGTCAAGCCCGGGCATGACGGATAGGGATGCGGTGCCTTCGCTCGTCGGTGACAAACTCGCAGATGGTTGACCGCAGCCGACGGCCGACCATGATGGTGGGGGAACTCTTTCAGGAGAGAGTTGTCGCTGCCGGCCCCCGACTAGCCCTCTCCACTAAAGGTAAGACGGGTTTTGCTTCGCGCTCGCATTTAAATTCTCTACGCTCCATCTTCTGTCTTTCATCGAATGCCGCAATCCTAGTCCACGAACTGTATCTGCCGCGCAACCACGCTCTTTATGCATTCGCTGCGTTCACACACGGCGATACGCAATCCCTTGTGACATTCGCGTACGGGCCCTTGGCGTGCGCTCATCTTGCGTGACGGCGCCTTGCCAACGGTGCTTGGATTTTTGCGCGTTCATCGCCCGCCAGCTTCGCGTCCATCATCCACAATGAAATGACAGGGGAGGATCAGGCACATGAAATCCACGGAACGCGCGCGCGTGAAGAAGATGATTGCCCGCAACGATAAGGTTGCGCCGACGGATATGACGTGGCGTCCGAAATCGACCGCCACGCGGAAATCGGTCGCGCAGATACTGGGGCAACAAGATGGCATGAAGGCGCTGAAGCGTGAATTCGATGCCGTCACGGCCAAGGCAACGGCAGAGGCCGAGGCGCAGGCCGCCAGGCAGCGCAAGGCTGCCGTCGCGGCCTCCCGGAAGCGCGGGGCATTGCGCAACGCCATGGGCCGCGATCGCATCAAGGGCTTTCAGGCAGTGGGCGGCCTCAACAATCTCACCAGCGATACGCCGCGCTTCCTGCTGCAGACGCCGTTCGAGATTTCGCTGGTGGGTGCCAACCTCACGGAGCACCGAATCCAGACCGGGACCTCCTTCGCGCGCTTCGGCTTTGTCTTCGGCAGCGGCCGCAACAGCGCGGCGCGGGTGCATTTCTCCTATGTCTGGCAGAACCCGACCGACAAGTACGTGCTCATCAACGCGCATGGCTACGTCATCTTCGATGGCTATATCGAAGTGGGCGTCAATGGTGGCTTCTGGCCGGGCGACCGCGCCGCGAGCCTGTCGGTGCAGGGCTATATGAGTGTTCATGATTGGGGGCAGGCGCCGTTCTTACCCAGCGCCACCACATTGACCCAGACGGCGGCGGCCTTGAACGAATCCGATGGCGGCTTCGGTGCAGTCGGCGCCATCGCGGCGAAGGACGTGTTCCGCGGTTTCGATCTCGACACATCGCTCTATATCGTCAAGCCGGGCGGTACGATCGGCTTGGTGATCGCCGCCAACTTCCCCTACTGGACGGGCGACGATGGCGGCCGCGTGGTCGCGGATTTCGAAGAAGGCGGCCACCGCGTGACCAGCCCTGGCGTCCTTATCCAGATCGTCAGCTAAGGGGGCGCGGATTGAGGTGGGGGAGTCATCGGTTGCGGCCCCCCCCCCGGCCTCCCCCCTGAAGGGGGGAGGAGATGAGAGCAAAGCCCTCCCACCTTCAGGGGGGAGGGTTGGGAGGGGGGCATTGCTGACGCACCCAAACCAAAAAGGCGAGCCTTTTGGGCTCGCCTTTTTCCGTTCCGGTCTCGGTGAGAAGCTCTACGCCATCTCGCCGATCAGTTTTTCGTCGATCGCCTGTTTGCGGATCGAGCGTTGCAGTTTGTCGAAGGCGCGGACTTCGATCTGGCGGACGCGTTCGCGGCTGATGCCGAATTCGGTCGAGAGGTCCTCGAGCGTCGTCGGCTCGTCCTTCAGGCGGCGTTCGACCAGGATCTTGCGCTCGCGCGGCGTCAAGGTCAGCATCGCCTTGTCGAGCAGCTTCTTGCGCATGCCGAATTCCTGATCGTCGGCGACGCGGGTTTCCTGGCTCTCGGTCTCGTCGACCAGCCAATCCTGCCACTCGCCTTCGCCGTCGATGCGCAAGGGCGCGTTCAAGGAATGATCCGGCGCCATCAGGCGGCGGTTCATGTCGATGACGTCGTTCTCGCTCACATTGAGGCGCGTCGCGATCTCGGTCACGTTCTCCGGCGTCATGTCGCCTTCCTCCAGCGCCTTGATCTGGCCTTTGACGCGGCGGAGGTTGAAGAACAGCTTCTTCTGGCTTGCGGTCGTGCCGATCTTCACCAGCGACCAGCTGTGCAGGATGTATTCCTGGATGGCGGCGCGGATCCACCACATCGCATAGGTGGCGAGGCGGAAGCCCTTATCGGGGTCGAAGCGCTTCACGGCCTGCATGAGGCCGACATTGCCTTCGGAGATGACTTCGGACATGGGCAGGCCATAGCCGCGATAGCCCATGGCGATCTTCGCCACGAGACGCAGATGGCTGGTCACCATGCGGTGCGCCGCTTCCGGGTCCTGGTGCTCCTGCCAGCGCTTGGCGAGCATGAACTCCTCGGTCGGCTCCAGCATCGGAAACCTGCGGATCTCCGAGAGGTACCGGCCCAGGCTGTTCTCGCCGACAAGGGCGGGAAGTGTCGTCGTTGCGCTTGCCATTTTTTCCCCAATCTCTCTGTCGATACCCAATCTTCGCCGGAGATCTTGGCCACTTTATGGCAAAGACTGACCGGGAAGCTCGGTTATCGATATGATTAAGATAGGTTAACAAATCCGTTCTTCAAGTCCCGTCGAAACCTGAAACAAATCAAAAGCTTATTTGGTTCCGAGGAGCCGGGCCAGTTCGACCATGTCGGCCGGTATGTCCGACTCCCACTCCATATACGTGCCGGTGCGGGGGTGGATTACACCGAGAAGGGCCGCATGCAGGGCCTGACGGGGAAAGGCCTTGGCAGCCTCGCGGGCGGCATCGGAGAGCTGGGCGCGCCTTGCGATGGTGGCGCGGCCATAGACCGGATCGCCGATCAGCGGATGGCCGATATGGGTCATGTGCACGCGGATCTGGTGCGTGCGGCCGGTCTCCAGCCGGCACTCGACGAGGGCCGCCCCGAGGCCGAAGCTCTGCTCGACCTGGTAATGCGTGATGGCTTCCTTGCCGTTCCGACTGACCACGGCCATTTTCTGGCGGTGGGTGGGATGGCGGCCGATCAGCGTCTCGATCGTGCCGGCCTTGGGGCTGGGCAGGCCCCAGACCAGGCATTTATAGGCGCGCGTAATGTCGTGGGCGGCGAAGGCCTCGGACAGGGCGTGATGCGCCGCGTCGTTCTTGGCGGCGATGATGAGGCCGCTGGTATCCTTGTCGATCCGGTGCACGATGCCGGGCCGCTTCACCCCGCCAATGCCGGAGAGACTGTCGCCGCAATGCGCGATGAGGGCGTTGACCATCGTCCTGTCGGGATTGCCGGGGGCAGGGTGGACCACCATGCCGGCCGGCTTGTCGACGACGATGATGTCGGCATCCTCAAAGGCGATGTCGAGATGGATATCCTGGCCCTGCGGCACGGGCGGGGCGGCATCGGGTACATTGAGCAGATAGGTCTGGCCCGGTTTGACCCTGAAGGAGGGCTCGTTTATGGTCGCGCCGCTCGTCTCGAGCGTGAGATTACCCGCTTCAATCAAGGCCTTGAGCCGGCTCCGCGACATGTCCGGCAGAAGTGCCGCCAGCGCCCTGTCGAGGCGCTCGCCGGACGCGTCTTCCGGGATGCTGAGCTGAAGTGGGGTGGTCGAGGTCATTTTGGGGTGCCAGATGAATGTGGAAACCAGGGAAGTACCCAGCAGGGAAGTACCCCGGCAGATGCGCTTACTCAAGGCATTGGTGATCGGCTTCGCCATTCTCCTGCTCGCCGCCGCCGGCATCCTGATCGCCGTCGGGCTCTCAAGGATGGGAAAACCGGGCTTCGACCTCGCCACTTTGCCGGTGCCGGACGGTTGCCGGGTGGAGCAGATAGCGACCGAGGGCGAGCGGCTCATACTCTCCGTTGGCGGGCGGGATGATTGCCGCCGGGTGCTGATCGCGGATATGAAGAGCGGCAAGCTCATCGGCCAATTCGAATTGAAGACTCCCTGAAGGTAGGATCATGAATTTCTGCAGCGACAATGTGGCGGGCGTGGCGCCCGAAATCATGGACGCGATCCAGAAGGCCAACCAGGGGGCCATGCCGTCCTATGGCGCCGATGCGATTACCGCCCGGGTCGAGCAGCGCCTCGGCGATCTCTTCGAGCGCCGGGTCTGGGCCTTTCCGGTCAGCACCGGCACCTCGGCCAACGCACTCGCCCTCTCGACATTGACGCCGCCTTACGGCGCCATCTATTGCCACCCGGAAGCGCATATCATGGTCGATGAATGCGGGGCGCCGGAGTTCTATACCGGCGGCGCCAAGCTGGTGCCGATCGCGGGCGCTGGCGGCAAGATGACGGCAAAGGATGTGGCGCATGCGCTCGATAACGCGCGTGCCGGCGACGTGCATCATGTGCAGCCGGCGGCGATCAGCCTGACGCAGGCCAGCGAATGCGGCACCGCCTATACCGCGACCGAGGTGGGCGCCATCGGCGAGATAGCAAAACGTCACAAGGTGAAGCTGCATATGGACGGCGCGCGCTTCGCCAACGCCGTGGCGCATCTCAACGTGACGCCGGCGCAGATGACCTGGCAGGCGGGCGTCGACGTCCTCTCTTTCGGCGCCACCAAGAACGGCGCGCTGGCGGCCGAAGCCGTCGTCTTCTTCGACGAAGAGCTGGCGGCAAGCTTCGGCTTCCGGCGGAAGCGGGCCGGGCATCTCATCTCCAAGATGCGCTTTGTCTCCGCCCAGCTCGACGCCTATCTCGAAAACGATCTGTGGCTGAAACTGGCGCGCCACGCCAACGCGATGGCGCGCGATCTGGTGGCGGGCCTCAAGCCCATCCCCGGCGTTCACCTGCTGCACACGGTCGAGGCCAACGAGATCTTCATCCGCCTGCCGCTCGAGATCGTGGCCGGCCTCCGGCGCGCCGGCTTCGATTTCTACGACTGGCCGGGCGCCGCCCCCGGCACGATCCGCCTGGTGACCAGCTTTGCCACCCGGGCAGAAGACGTGGCCGCCTTCATCGGCACGGCAAATAGCCTAGCCAAAGCAGCCAGTTAGATCGGGCTTGATCGAAACGCCCCGATCCTCTAAGAGTTCGCCCGCGCCGCGTGATTTTACCCCGCGGCCTCGAGGGTCCCCATCGTCTAGTGGCCTAGGACACCAGCCTCTCACGTTGGTAACACGGGTTCAAATCCCGTTGGGGACGCCACCGATATCACTAGTTCCGGTTTGGCTTTGTTCTTGCCCTGTGCCAAAGCCGACAATGCCGACATCTGGCTCACAATTTCAGCTTCCAGCCCGCGCTTGCCGGCAGTCGGATGTAGCACGATCCTATCGATAAGCCCCCGAATGAGCGTCGCAGCTTCTACCCGCTCACCCGGTTCGCTCAGCGCCTCCCGGAGGCTGTCCAAGCGGGCACGGTAGAGGTCGGCCAGATTGGGATGCAGTGCTACCATACCATCTGTCGCGGCTGCTGCCGCTTCCGCCCGGATTTCTTCCAATTGCCTTTCGAGATCGATAAGGCGCTGCCGCACCGCGGGCGAGTGCGTGCCGTCCGCAATAGCGGTCACCAATCGCTCGATCTGCACCGAGGTGTCACGCTCCCGCTTCGCCGTGGAGGCGCGGTGACGTTTCGTAGCGGCCGAAATAGCCCGCGCTCGGGCTTCATACTCATCCACGAAGGCCGCGATTGCCTCGGGCTGCATAAGATGCTGACGCAGCCCCGAAATGACATCGCTTTCCAAGCGTGAAGCCTTGATGCGTCGTCCGTTCGAGCAGTCGGCGCTTTCCCTGTGGCGAGCGCACCCCAGATACTCGCCGTCCACCTTGATGTAGGTGCTACCGCAGGAACCACAACTGACGAGGCCGGACAGTAAATGTTTCGGGCGCCGCTGGCGTCCCGGATTTTCCGAGCCAGAGCGCCGAAGTATCAAATGGTGCTGCACCTTCTGCCACAGTTCGTCGTCAATGATCCTTAGTGCTGGAACCTCTTGCTCCTCCCGGTCGGATTCCGGGTTCG
Organism: Dongia sp.; assembly: GCF_041906375.1. Taxonomy (GTDB): domain Bacteria; phylum Pseudomonadota; class Alphaproteobacteria; order Dongiales; family Dongiaceae; genus Dongia. The sequence continues at coordinate 1,192,340 of NZ_JAYRJJ010000001.1, forward strand.
TAACGGCCGTTCGAGAGCCGGTATCCGGGTCTACCCGGAAACCCTGGCGGTTATAGACGATGCGACCGATATAGATCGGATTGTGCAAAATGCCGTTAAGGCGCTTCCTCTGACCGGTAATGGTAGATGCGTTCCACGTCTTGCCCCGGGGGCTAGGGATGCCGTCTGCGTTCAGCGCTCCTGCGATAGCGCGAGGAGATACGCCGGCGGCATACCTCTCATAGATGCGGACGACCACCGCTGCTTGGTCCGGATCGATCTCACGAAGCCCCCTGATCGGTTCGTTTCTTTCGTCGAATTTGGGCACAACCCTATATCCGTAAACAAGTCCGCCCGGAGCGCGACCTGCTTTGACGCGTCCGCTTTGGCCACGCCGGACGCGCATTCCAAGGTCTTTCAGGAAAAGCGCATTCATTGTCCCTTTAAAGCCGATGTGCATCGGGCTGATTTCGCCCTCCGCCAAGGTAAGGACGCTGGCACCCGCATGAACAAGCCGCTTATAGATACCGGCAATATCCTCCTGGTCACGGCTAAGCCTATCCAACGCTTCCGCGATCACGATATCGATCCGCCCCGCCTTGGCGTCTTTCAGCATTCTGTCAATCCCGGGACGTCCCAGCAGGCGCGCTCCGGAAATGGCCGCGTCGCTGTAGACATCAACTACCTCCGCGCCGATTTCGGCCGCTCGCCGCCGGCAAAGGCGCACTTGGTCTTCAATGGAAGTCGGCGATTGGAGGTCGCTACTGTACCGCGCGTATATCGCTGCCCGCTTCATCCACGTTCTCATTGTCATTGGTTGTCATGTTCCGTGTCCGGTCGAAAGACGTGGGAGACGGTAGGTACTTTGCAGTCGCCGCCTGGCGGGCCAGCAAACGCGCAATTGCCAGGAGGTTGGGGTGGGGCAGAATCGCGGCCGCAAAAGCATGTATATTTGTTTCGCTCATTCACTCTTAAATTGGAATGTTGGGTTCTCTCGGCATACGCAGTGGAACATGGTTCTCAACTGGTATCGCCCGCCCTCATTCTGACAGGGAGATGGCCAATCCCCAATACCAGTCTCAGCTTTTTTTACGCCAACCCACGGTCGGAGATCAGTTGTCCAAGTTTGATACGTTGAAGTCGCCAACCGGCCTTTAGAGCCTTCTAGGGCCTTCTAGGGCCTCCCAGGGGCCTGCCGAGAAACCCTCTCAGCAATCGGCTGTGACGCTTGTTCGCCGGCCTAAGAATTTGGATGCCGCATATGTTGGGGCATGTCGAATGCCAAAAGAAAAATCTGAGACTGCTATTGGGAACACCCAGTCGGCATGATAATGTAGGTTGCCGATGTTCATTCGGCCCCGACATCGCCTCTCAGGAGGCTGCTCCGCGCATCTGCCAAAGGCAATTTGGGCGGGCCACTGAACAAGAAATTTCCATTTTCTGCGCCAGATTGCGGCGGGTGAGTCATCGCCGAAGCCGGTGAATACTGGCTTTCTTACATGGTTGCCGCGCATTTAGCCCCTTACATTTAGAGGAAGCAGAAATGAGCTTATGAAAGTGTCTAGAGCTTGTATTCGCGTATCCAGGATCGCCAAGTCGCGAACCTGTTGAACGCCACGCTTTTCTGCGAGGCGATCCGTCAAGAGTTCACCTTGGCGCTGACGATATCCTGGCGTCGCCGCTACCCCGCAGCGGACCCCCAGGAGATATTCAAACACCACCAAGCCTTCATGGAGAGCATTCAGCACTGGCTTCGTTACAGAGGGATCGTGCCGGCGGCCTTCTGGGCCTTCGAGCGCGATCTGAGGGTAGGCTTACATAGCCATATCGGCGTGGCCGTGCCTGCGCACCTGATCACCGCGTTCAAGGAGCATTGCGTTAAGCAATTAAGATCAGACACCGGGTTGGTTCTGCCGGGCATGCCGTACTTTAAGAGGCTGGCAAAGGTGTCAGATCGGGTTCGCTGGGCGAGCTACTCCCTGAAAGGGGTAGACCACTACAACGCCGACTGGGCACCCGCATTCGAGGGGATCGGCATAACACGCAGCGGACAAGGCAACATCCCATTCAAACGATGTGGTTTGACCCGAGGGATCGATAGGGCTGCGCGGGCCAAGGCGGGCTATGTGGACCTGAAAAAGGTGCCCGAGCTGGCGGAGTTCGTCTTCGACGTCATGCATAGCGGGCTTCTACCCGAGACACAGCTTTCTTGGTTACCAACGCAAGACCAGCGCCCACACATGGATTGCCCTACCCACGCGTTGCCACAAGGCGAGGGACGGGCAACAAGCTGGCCCATCGATCAGGTGGATCGGCCCTTAACGTGCCTGAATGGGGCGCAACACCTTCGTGGGATAGGTGTTGCGCCTGTCCAGTTGTTGAACAGCGTACGGGCGTGAGCTAGCCAAAATACCTCGACAAAAGACAGGTAGTTTAGAGGTAGGTTCGGCAGTTGCTATTCGAAGGGGTCCGGCCAGATTTCCGGCTTGTTGGGGCGGTCGCGCATGGGGTCGGAGACGCGATTGTGCCCGAGAAGCAAATAGACGCCATCGACGGTATTGTGCAGCCTGTCGCGAATAACGGTCGCCTCCATAACAGAGAAGAACTCGGCGCCGCGCTGGTAGGCGAGGTACATAGCGGCCGTGGCGATGAGCGAACAGTGCCATTCACGGTCGAAGTAGACGCCAGCTTTGGCTTCTGCGTCATCAAACAGACGCGTCAATACATCGTAATAGACGGCCACGGAGGCGGCGCTCTGGCGGAGATCTTCGATTGCTTTCATGGGTAACCTCTGGACATGCAAGAGCATGCCGATGCGGCACGCTATCCGAGGTTGGGAAATTGGGTGAGAGTTTCTGCGGATGATCTAGAGGTAGCTGGCCAACGCTGTCAACCCGGCGGCGACGCCAGCAGCCGGTAGATGGAGGGCTTGGAGAGGCCGTAAGAGGCCATCAGGTCGCGAATTAGCTCACCACTGGCTCGCCGGGCCTTCAATTCGGCCACCTGGTCATCTGACAGGGTGCGTTGACGCCCAAAGGCCACCCCACGCTCCTTGGCCTTCGCAATGCCTTCTAGCTGTCGCTCTTTGCGAATATCGGCCTCGAATTCGGCGATGAGCGCAAGAAGGCCAACCATGAGCTTTCCATGCTCTGTCGTGGTGTCGAGTTCCTTCTGATCGAGGCAACGAAAGCCCACGCCTTTGTCTTTCAGGCGAGCAAGGATCGCATAGAAGTCCGACGTCGAGCGGGCGAGGCGGTCCAGCTTCGTCACCAGCAATACGTCACCATCGCGAACGTAATCGAGGCACTTGCTAAGCTCGACACGTTTGCCATCGAGGCCGGATTTCTTCTCAGTGTAGATCTTCTCACAGCCGGCTGCCTTTAGCATGTCCTGCTGGACCGCGAGTGTCTGGCCGGTGGTTGACACACGTCCATAGCCTACAACTGACATGGCTCATAACCTTTTAAATGTTACAAGACTCGTATAATGAGACATGAAACGGACCCTGTCAACTTATGGGTGTCGTAAGGTATAGTTTGGAAGACCTCGGAGAGCCGAATGCGATACATCTGCTTTGATACAGAGAGTGCGTATTATCGAGATAAGCGAGACGGGTTCGCCACGCTAGCAGAGCAGCGTGAGTTTATAGCAAAGAACAAGTTTCGCTTTGATTGCGCCGTCGCATACGACTCCGCCTCAGGCAAATACCACTCGTTCAAAACCGCTGAGAGATTGGTCAATAGGCTTCTGTTAGCTGACCAATTGGTTTCGCACAGTGGGAAGTTGGTGGATCTCCTGATTCTAGAGCAGGTGTGTGATGGCGCTGGTGTGCAGGCGCTACTGCAAAAGCGGCATACCGACTTATTCGAACTTGGCGGCTCGCAAAGTCTCGATACCCTCGCTCAGCGATTGATCCCGAGCACGAAGAGTCGCGAAGAGCTGAGATATGAAGCGCATTGCGCAGCAATCAACCGAATGCTGCCGGACAAAAATGGTTGGCAGCCCGACGGTAAGCGATATGCGTTGAAGCTCGCCAAGGCGCGACGCGACGTTGCGTTGACTCGCGGTGTTTTTTTGGCTTTTGCAGCGACGGGGGGAGGGGGGGGAGCGCGAGCCCTAATAAATCGCCGCGTAGCATAGTATTTCAGACGGGCTGGATTTTTTTTATAACATTTCAAACCGGCGTCCGGCTCTCTCTGCACTTGAGGTCGTGTATCTGGTGGTTCACGCGTGGATAATTATGTCGGCGCAACTCGCTAGCGCCAACGTGGGCGAACAATCCGGGTCGCCATATTGCGGCGGCCAGAGGACGCAGATCGGCAACCGTCGCAGACCCTCAGGATTGCAGAGGCAAGGTGGCGCTCGGGTGCAGCCGCGACGAGCCAGAAAAGGAGATTAACTGTAGCGTCGTGAATGCGCGTGATTTTTGGTGGCGAACCCTTGTTGACGGTAGCAGAGGGGAAAGGAATCGACTGCTAGCTTTCTAAGGCGGCAAGAAAAATGATAAAGTCGATTTTTGGTTGAGGTTAGAATCAAACTGGGGGATCCCCGTGGTATTGCCGGACATCAATTTCCATCAAATCCGGGCACAAGATGGCAGCAGACACAAAGGTTTTGAAGAGCTCTGTTGTCAGATTGCGGCATTGGAGAGTGACCCCACCCAATCGACATTCTTTCGAAAAGGCGAAGGCAGTGATGCTGGCGTCGAATGCTTTAAGCGGTTCTCAAATGGTTGCGAACGAGGATGGCAAGCCAAATATGTTTTTAAGTGGGACAACTCACTAGAATCCCAACTAAACGATTCCATAAAGACTGCACTAGCGAAGCACCCCAAGCTTACCGAGTACATTGTGTGTTTGCCGTTTGACCTGCCAGATGCGCGGAGTTCAAAGGCAAGAAGCGCGCAACAAAAATGGGAACTATGGAAACAAAAGTGGCAAGCGGCTGCGAAGAAAGCGAAGCGCCCCCTAGCAATATCTCTTTGGAGCAAGAGCCATATCTCACAATTATTGGCACAGCAGCATCCTGCCTTCGCTGGGCGAATCTTATACTGGTTTGGAATAGAATGGCTTACGCCCGACTGGTTTGACGCTCAGCTTGCAAAGGCGAGAGCGGCTCTCGGGTCGAGGTATACACCTGAGACAAACGTTGACCTACCAATTCGGCAGACATTTCGCGCCATTACCCGCGATACCAGTTTGCAAAGGCAACTTGATAGTTGGGTATTTTCCCTCAGAATTGCGGGAGGCAAATGCACTGAGAGCTTGAGTGAGGTATCTCCAAGCAGGCGATCTTCATGCCCAAAGGGTCTAGATGAGAAGATTGAAGCCCTTTGGAAAGGTATTGCCGCTGAGATTGTCACTCCTGATAAGCCCTACCCTCTGAAAAAGTGGATCGACCGAGCGGTAGAATGTCAGCAAGCTCTTCAAGAAGCGCTTGAGTGGCTTTACGGACTGCCAAGACAAAACAAGCCTAAATCATTTTACTCCGACCCAATACAATCGGCTGAGAGTTCAGTATTCGAACTTATGAACGTCGTTGATGAGGTTCACTCAGCCTTTTCTGCCAGTTCTTGGCAACTTGCGAACAAAAATTCCATTCTGCTTGAAGGCCCGGCGGGGATTGGCAAGTCGCACCTATTGGCTGACGTCGTTGCCCATCAAGTCTACGGGGGCCAGCCTGGGCTAATGATACTGGGAAGTTCACTAATTGATGACGAGCCTTGGCGGCAAATCATGGTCCAATTGGATCTACCAACCGGCCAGAACGTGAGTCATTTTCTAGGAAGTGTGGACGCGGCCGCCGAAGCCGCAAATGTGCGCGCGATAATCTGTGTGGACGCGATCAATGAACGCCATGGAATAGATATTTGGCCACACCGAGTAGCCGCATTCCTAAAAACAGTAGAGCCATTTCAGCGCATCTGCGTAGTCCTGTCGTGTAGAACAACCTTCATAGAATACGTACTCCCGTCTGAGATCCGTCACTCAATTGCGCGCCTGAGGCATCCTGGATTCGCTTCACAAGGTGGCTCGGTAGCCAAAGAGTACTTGCGAAAGCGCGGTATCGTACGTCCGACAGTTCCAAACTTCCTACAGGAATTCAACAATCCACTATTCCTGAAATCGTGTTGCGATGCTCTCGAAAAAGAAGGGCTCCACGAAATCCCCAAAGGACTGCATGGAATAACTGCGGTCTTCGATTTTTACTACGACGCCATTGTCAACGCTCTAAATCGTCGAATGAATCTCGCGCCGCCATACGAGGTGGTCCAAAAAGCAATTCGAGCGTTCACAGATCGCCTAATCGCCGCACGTTCCACTTATATTGAACAGCAAGAAGCCATCGTTTGCTTTGAAGAAATTCTAGAGAGTCGTGGGGCTGTAGACCGCTCACTTCTAGTCCAATTGGAGAGTGAAGGCTTGCTCTCCGTTGAGCTAATGCCCATCAAAGGAGGGGGCGCGCGCCATTACGTTCGCTTTACATTTGAGCGGATGAGTGATCACGCAATAGCCAAGAGTCTGCTTGATGATCACCTTCGCGATGGTGGCGATATCAAACAAATTTCGCCAGAAACAGCAATCTACAAGTTCGCCGTTGGCCAATCTTCGAGTCAATTTCAGGGAGTTCTAGAGGCTCTCGCAGTTCAGATTCCTGAGCGGACCGGCCGTGAAATATTGGAATTATGCCCGGAGCGTCACCGAATTCGCTACGCGTTTGACGAAAGCCTGTTGCTTCGCGATCAGCACGCATTCACTGACCGGACACTACAATTTGTTTCTAAAGGGAGGCCGGAAGAATTCGTTTCCGTCCTCGTTGCTATCGCGACCGAACCCACAAATAGGTACGGCGCTCGGTATCTCGATGAGTATTTGCGCAAGATGTCGATGCCGGAAAGAGACTTGCGTTGGTCTGTCGTCGTTTCTCATCTTGGAGATGATGATAGCACCGTGAATGCATTGGTGACTTGGGTCTTCGACGACGGTTTTGGCCCAATCGATCCAGAACGGGCCGAGCTAGCTGGGATAGCGTTGTCGTGGCTTCTTGCGACGACAAATAGATTAGTTCGTGATAGAGCGACGAAAGCCCTCGCCGTCCTTTTTGCTAGTAGACTGAAATTGGCGAGTTCATTGTTGGAGCGCTTCTCTACAGTAAACGATCCGTACGTGATTGAGCGGTTAGTAACGGCTGCATACGGCGCGGCGATGCAAAACCGAGCAAGAATAGAGCTTCAAGATCTCGCTAAGTCAACTTACGAGACTTTTTTTCGGGCTGTCACCCCGCCATTGAATGCGCTGACGCGCGATAGTGCTTACGGGATATTGGCGTTCGCAAATGCGCAAGGGGCATTGCCTGATAGCATAAAATGCCGTGACTTTCAGCCGCCCTACTCAAGTAAGTGGCCCCTTGAGTTGGTTACAGACGAAATGATCGAAGTGTTCAAAACTGACTATGGGAACGGAAACATCTTTGGCGATCGTATCGTCGCTTCCTGTGTCAACGACGGCGATTTTGCTCGATACGTAATTGACCCAATAGTCCGGCGTTGGGCTGCCCCTGCGGCAAGTGGAAAGCGGCGCCCCTCGCACAAAGACATCTATGAATCTTGGACAGAAGAGTTTCTTCATTTTGCGAGTGAGCAACAACTAGCGATTTTCGAAGGAATGGTGCGTGATTTGGCGGAGTATTCCGGCAAGAGCCGTAGTACGCCGCATCATGAGCGAGAGGGCAAGTTCACTGAGATTGAGAGTGAATTCCGACATTCGCTGTCTGCTCAACAATGGGAAGACTATCGGGTTCGCGCTCGCAATGTTGTCGTCTATCCCGACAGCATCACATTGGATGAGGATAAGGTCGCGCGCTTTAACAACGGATGGGCGCGCCGATGGGTCTGTCAGCGAGCACATGAACTAGGCTGGACCAACGAGTTATTTGAGGCTTTCGATAGGGAAATCACGCACGACCGCCACACACATACGATTGAACGTGTCGGGAAAAAATACCAATGGATCTCACTCTATGAGCTAATCGCCCGAATGGAAGATCATCTCCCGCTCCTTGGTGATGAGTTTGGCGATGAGGCCGAACAAAGCGGCTCCGCACGGGACGCGGGATTGAGGCAAATTGATCCGTCGATGCTACGGTGGGAGACTGGCGATGACGGATGGCGTCATTTTGACAAGACGTGGTGGGTTCCGGCTCAACCACAATTGAAAGAAACGAACCCATTCGAGCGTTTGGCCTGGTTAGGTAGCCAAGATGGGATCGTAAATGGCTCCGAGCTTATAGATATTAAGCAACCAGAAACTGGGAAAGAGTGGTTGGCGTTAAACAGTTTTGCGAGTTGGCGTGGTCACGGAGTGAACAGAGCCGCAAAGGAGTTACAAAAAGACGCTTGGTTCAGGCTGAATTGCATCGTCGTCAAGCGGCAAGATCAGAAACTCGCCATTGAGAATCTCCGCAACCAAATACTTGTCGATCCAAATGTCATCCCAAAGGTAGAACTTTATGGAAGCTGGTATCTTGGAGAATTGTCATGGCATCCGGACGCCGAGATGTTTGGGGACTGGATCGAGCCAGATAAATGGTCAAAGCTAAAAGTTCCAGTCCGTACGCCGACAGTCCAATATTCATGCGAAATGAGCAGCTATGACCAATCAGTTAAGCGGTCATCGCATATTACCTTGCCTGCCCCATGGATGGCGCGTGCACTGGGAATGAATTTCACAAACGGTCGAGACCTACGATTTGAAACTTCGTCAGGTGAGGTGATCTTCTTTGATCCATCCTCTAATCAAGAGGGCACGACGGCCGGGCTAGTAAATAAGGCAGCATTCCTCGCAATGCTGGAAGAGGCGGATCTATCCGCGATATGGCTCGTTGCCGGCGAGAAAGCGGTGTATGGGGGAGCGAACCACGGTTACGGCTTTGGCGGAAGCGTCGATCATACCGGAGTGTACTGGCTGCGCGACGGAACTTGGCAGAATGCCATTTTTAGCGAAAAGCGGAATCCGACCGAAGAGCAACTTCAAGAGTTCTTTGGGGTGGCAAGATCTGTGCAGGTAAACTCATCTTCTGTGGCTCCGTCAAAAGAAAGAACCTTCGCGGAGTCAGTAAGGAAAAGTCCCGAGAAAGGTTCAAAGAAGGGGGCGAAGAAAGGCTCCAAGAAACCTGTTATGAAGAGCACTAAGAAGGCGGCGAAGAAAGGCTACAAGAAGCCAGCCAAGAAGAGCACTAAGAAAGCGGCAAAGAAAAGCTCCAAGAAGCCAGTCATGAAGAGTTCTAAGAAGGCTGCGAAGAAAGGCTCCAAGAAGCCAGTCATGAAGAGTGCTAAGAAGGCGGCGAAGAAAGGCTCCAAGAAGCCAGCTAAGAAGAGCGCGAAGAAAGCGGCGAAGTAGGGCAGAGCGGTGCCCTGCCCCGGCGAGAACCAGCAGCAGTTCAGTTTTGCAACCGCTAACGGTAGTCCCAATGGATACGACCGCGATCATTGTGCGGGTCCGGCCTTATCCTGGCTCCCCGAAGATGGATCGGTATCAGACACCGATCAATTTAATGGAATCTAAAAATATAAGATTAAAATCAATTAGATAAATGGACCTTGCTGTTGAGATCTCGAATCCAACGCTTGTCGTCGTTTTGCTTAGTGAAATGCTACAGCTTGATCCGGATCGTCCTCCTGGGTAGCAAGTGATATCGGCTAAATCCCGTTGGGGACGCCACCGATACAGTATATTTCATGCCTGCTAGTCGCGAACTCCTCCGGCCTTAAGTGGTAGACCGTCTGTGGTTCGGCGTGGGGTTTCGGCGCCGTTCGGCATGTTAACTTCCCGGATTGATTGACAATTGAGGGGGCATACTTCGGTGCCTACTAACACTTCGTTTCGAAAGCGAAGCGCCCCACACCCCGTTCCACCAGATGAGATCCCTCCCGGATAACAAAGATCGCATCGAGCCCCCGGGCGCGTGCGAATTCCAGACCGGCATCTTCCCCCATGACCATCAGGGCCGTAGCCCAGGCATCCGCTTCCATGCAGTTGCTGGCAAGGATGGTCACCGATGCAATACCATTGCGCAGTGGCTCTCCGGTTCGGGGATCCATCGTATGCGAGAGCTTTGCGCCATTCATCTCGACCCAGTGACGGTAGTCGCCCGACGTTGCGATCGCAGTGTCGGATAGTTCTAAAACGCCCATGACGTCGCGCAGTTCGTAATCCGGACGCTCGATCGCCACAGTCCACAGCGTTCCATTCGGTTTGCGGCCTCGCGCGCGCAGCTCGCCGTCAATGCCGACCAGATAGGATGTGATGCCAAAGCGCTCCAGGCAGCGGGCGAGCTCGTCCACGCCGAAGCCTTTGGCGATTCCGCACAGGTCGAGACTGACCGGTGCGAGTGTCCGGACGTATTCGCGAGCGCCGTCAAACTCCAGGCTATCGGTTGCCGCGGGTCTCACGCTTGCGGGCGCGACACTGGGCTGCCGCCCTTCACGTGCACCTGCAGAGCCAAATCCCCAGGCGTTCACGGCATCGCCAACAGCGATGTCAAAGGCTCCGCCGGAAGCTCGACCGATGCGCAATGCCTCGGAAAGCACAAGGGCCATTTCCGGAGGCACTTTGACCCATTGTCCGACGGGAGCGGCATTGAGACGCGTCAGGTCCGAGTCCGGTTTCCAGGTCGACATTTGCCGGTCGACCGCGTCGACCGCCGCGAAGAGCGCGGCGCCGACCGACGCCTGGTCCACTTGGTCCGCGACGAATCGAGCGGAATAGTGGGTTCCCATGGTCTTGCCGCCGATGAGATGGACGGACCGTTGGGGTGCCTGCAAGTCAGTAGACATCTTCGACATACCGACCCTGCATTTTGAGCGTCATGAGATCCAGCCCGAGGGGTTTGACGATCTCCTCGACGGCTCGTTCAATTCCCTGAGCCATCTGGCGCCCGCCGCAGACCATGATCTGTGCGCCTCGAGCAACGAGGACTCTGAGTGTGTCCGCATCGGCAGCGATACGATCTTGCACGTAGGCGTGGTCCGTTGCGCGGGAGAACGCAGTGGTTAGTCGGGTCAGCCGCTTGTCGGCCAACCACGCCTGCAGATCGGCTGCGTAGAGGTAATCGGACTTCGGGTCGCGTGCTCCGAAGTAGAGATGCATCGGGCGCCTGCCGGTATTCCCTCTGATGAACCCGGCCAGAGGACCGACTCCTGTGCCGGCGCCGACCAGGATCACCGGTGCCCTGCTCCTAGCCGGGCGGAAGGCAGGATTCGGCCGCACGAAGGCATCGATCGTATCGCCCGGATTGAGCGCGTGGAGAAAACCTGAGCACAGGCCGCCCGGATGCTTCCGCACGCAGATCTCCAGGATCCGGTCCGAGGACGAGGAAGCGAGGGAATAGAAGCGCGGCAGCGGGCTGCCTGGTGGGAGTATCCCCAATAGATCGCCTGCTTCGAACCGGGGCAGGCCAGGCCCCGCAAGCCACCGCGACATCCTGCGATGAACTTCCGGCACAGCAAAGCGCAGCACGGCCGTCGGCGCCTGCACCTCCGCGCCATAGTCGAAGCGTTCGACCAGTTGCAGGGACAAGGTGCGGGGCCGCGCCGGCGTGTGTATCAGGTTCAGTGGTGTTCCGATCCGAGCGCCAATCTCGGCGCCCCAGCGCGCGAACGCCTGCACGCATTGCCGGTCGATCGTATGCAGCGGAGAGAGCTGCGGCCAACCCTTCGCGGAAAGCGCAGCGTCGACATCCTTCGCGAACTGGCAGAAACCAGGGAACTGGCGATCGCCGAAGCCCAGCATCGCCACCGGCAGGCTAGTCGCGACGTCTAGTTGTTCCAGGCGCGTAAGAAACTGCCTGGCCGATGCCGGGGCCGACCCGTCGCCATAAGTCGAGGTGAGGATCAGCATCCGCTTCGCGCCGCGGTACCCGCCCGAGAGCCGATTCATCGGCGCGGTATGCACACGGTGACCAGCCTTAGTCAGAGCATCGTGCAGCGTTTTGGCAAACCCCCATGTGCTGTTTCCTTCGCTGCCCGCGAGAATGATCGTGTCCGCTGCGGATGCCCTCACGTTCGAGCTGATCTGCGGCGTGGTACGCCGGCGCTTCAACCAGATCGCGGCACCTGTTACAGTCATAACCGGGATCGTGAGCGCCGAGACGCCGAGCAGGAGTCCCAGCCACCACAGCCCCTCGCCCGTGTGCAGCATGTAGATGGTTTCGTAAACCTGCCGCGCGAGGCCATGTGGCAGATAATTGAGCATCGCGCCAGTGGCCTGGTCGACATACCCGGTGCCCTGCGTCGTTGTCAGCGCGTAGGCATCCGTCAGATCCCCGTCATAGGGGAATGTAAGCTCCCGCAGATCCGCGAGGTCAATTGCCTTCAGGGCGGGGAGATCGCCAACAGGCATCGGCGCGGCGCCATCCACTACTGATGGGAATGCGGGTTCGGCGTCCATCCCGTCTGGAACGACCCCGAACCTGGCCAATGACATGTAGCCGCCAGTCAGCGAGGTCAGGACCAGCGCCAGGATTGCGTAACGACCGATCTCGGCGTGAAGCCGCTGCGTTCTACTTCCACGGATGTGACCAAAGAGCCGTCGCCATCCACCGAGACGATTTGCCAGCATGATAGCGCCCGAGATGCTGAGCACGACCATCGCCAGGGCCCCAATTCCGGTGGCTGCGCGCCCGCCGTCGTCCAGCAGCAAAGACCGATGAAGGTCGGTCACCCAGCGCGTGAAGCCCGATGGAGCATAAGGAGCGATCCCAACGCCCGTCCTTGGGTCCACCACCTCCGCCCCAGGCACGTCCGATTTGAAGTAGTAGACGACGATCGCGCCCGAGGCCTTGCGGACGATTCGATCTGCGCCGGGGTAGTGTGCGACCACGTTTTGGGCGAGATCGGCGATGTTGATCTCGCCCGCAGATGGAATCGATGAACGTGCCCGCTCCAGTGCGGGATTGATCGACAGAATCGCCCCTGTCAGGGCAAGGACTGAAACCAGAACAGCGGCAATCAATCCAGGAAGGGAGTGGATCCGGCGCAGCATGATGCGTGGTTACCGCCTATTGATCACATGGAGTAGCTGAAGGACTCGACGTATGCGCTCCCGGCAACGGGCTGTCCCGCAGCGTTCGAGTTCAGGGGCACGACGATCTCGCCAGGGCTGTCGCCCATATCCTCCACGGCCGCATCGACCCGGACCTGATAGCCCGCATCGATCAGCACGTCGGCGAGATCGACCGTGACGGTCAGGGTCTTGCCGCTGCCGACGCTCGCACCCGTGATTCCGTCGATCTCGCGCAGATCCCCTCTCGTGGCGCGCTTCCAGTCGCTGAGGTGGCGGTAGTATTTGGCTTGGCCGCCGGCCACCCACAGCGTGCCCTGGTACTGGCCGTTTCCATCCGTCACATAGAGCGCGATATAGGCGGCCGATCCGCCATACGGCTTCAGCTTGGTTGTGAAGGTGATCTCACGCGCCTCGGCCAGTGCGGGGAATCCAAGCGCAGCAATCACCGCCAATGCGGCTGCAGTCTTCTTCATCGATATTCTCCAGCTATTGTCGATCATGGGCAGGGTTTCGGATGCCCGGAGGCAAAGGGTCATTGCACAACACCAGATGGTAGGCTGTTGCCGTTGATCAGCGGGTTCCTCGGCGCTGGGTTGGCAGTCGGCGCGGTGCCCTCAGAGTTCTGTGTCCCAGGGAAGGAATTGCCCGCACCTTCCTCCTCGCTCTTCTCCCCTTCATCGTCTTCTTCGTCGGTCTCAAGCTCCACGACTGCGAGCGTCGCGGGGTGGATCTTGGCCTCGATACGCTGCCCGTTGGCGTCTCGGCCTTTGACTTCGTAGCAGCCGTCATCGACCTTTATGCGCTGGACGGTCCAGCCTTTGGACTGAGCCAGCTGATGGACCGCGCTGCGCGGCTGCCAGTCGGCCATGGGCGCTTCGCAGTCATCGTCGGCAAGAGCCGTGCCCACCCAAAGCGTCGTCAGGGTCAGCGCGGCGATCAGGACAGGGTGTCTCATGGTGCTTCGTCCTAAACAGGGGTTCCGATGGCCATAAGGTGGGGCGCCAAGCTGAAGCCAGTCTGAAGCGAGCCAAAATATCTCTTCAGCTCGGCTTCAGGTTCACGGGATAGCCTTGCTTCAGGAGAAAATGGCCGTCGCATGCGGATGTTGCTCGTCGGGGACGATGCCGGATTGGGTGCCGCGGTGTGCCATCATGTCGCGGCCGAGGGGCATGGGGTCGACTGGGCCAGCCGCCTGGATGAGGTGAGTGATTATGTCCGGATTGTTCCTTACGAACTTGTACTGCTTGACCTCCTTCTGCTCGATGGCCGCGGGATCGATTTTTTGCGCGGCCGTCGCGCGGCCGGTGATGACATGCCGGTGATGACATGCCGGTGATCGTCCTGACCGCTCTGGACCAGATCTCCGACCGGATCGCGGGCTTGAACGCTGGAGCGGACGACTATCTGGTGAAGCCTTTCGCCCCCTCCGAATTCTCGGCCCGGCTGAAAGCGGTTGCCCGCCGATACTCCGGAAACCCGAACCCTCTGATTGTCTTGGGCGATCTCGGCATCGACCTGGCGCCCCGCACGGTCATGCGCGTTGGGCGGCCCGTGCCCTTGACGTCACGCGCGTGGGTTCTTCTCGAGGTCCATGTTGGCCGGCTCCGCAAGAAGCTGGGGGCCAACATCATTGATACAGTCCGCGGCATAGGATATCGGCTGGGGCGCAGATGAACCGCAAGGGAAGCCTTCAGCGTCGTCTCGCGTTGGGACTCGCGCTCGGCGTCACGATCACGTGGCTTGCCGCGACCATTGCCGCTGGGTTGCTGGTCCGTCATGGGCTAGACGAAGCATTCGACAGCGCAATCCAGGAAACAGCCCAGCGCATTCTACCGCTGGCGGTCGTGGAGATCGTCAATCGAGAGGGGCCGCTCGCGACCCAGCGGATTCCTCTTGTTCGCCCGCATCAGGAATATCTCACCTATGTCGTGCGAGATGGCGCAGGCAACATTCTCCTCCGCTCTCACGATGCCGATCCAGCAGACTTCCCCTCGGTCGCCGAACGCGGGTTCACCGAGACCGACACGCACCGGCTCTATACCGAGGCGGCTGTGCAAGGCACGATCGCGGTGACGGTTGCCGAACCGCTGACCCACCGGCGCCAGGCAGCACTCGAAGTCTCCCTGGCGCTGGCCATGCCGTTGCTTGTCCTGGTCCCGGCGAGTATTGCCGCCGTTTGGTGGTGGGCGCGCGTGAGCCTGCGGCCAGTTCACAGTTTCCGTGACGCAATCGAGACCCGCGGACATGGCGACCTCAGGCCTATCGGCACCGCCTCGTTGCCTGCAGAGATCGGTCCAATTGCGGATGCGGTGAACCGCCTGATGGGACGCCTGCGCCGTGCGCTCGAATCGGAGCGGAGCTTCGCCGCGAACAGCGCGCATGAGCTCCGAACACCGATCGCCGCCGCCCTTGCCCAAGCGCAGCGGCTGATAGCCGAGGCTTCAGACCCGTTACTTAAAGATCGAGCGCGGCAGATCCAGAACTCGCTCCGCTCGTTGGCGCGTATCACGGAAAAGCTGATGCAGCTCGCCAAGGCAGAGGGCGGGGGCGTGTTATCGGAGACGGAACACGATCTGGTGCCAATCGTCAGCCTTGTTGTGGAGGAGCTCAGGCGCGCAACTGACGGCTCACGTGTCCGGCTTTTGCTACCGAAGCGACCGCTCCTGTCGGAGCTGGATGCCGATGCCTTCGCAATCCTGGTCCGAAACCTGGTCGAGAATGCCGTCAGGCATGGGGCGGCGAGCGAGCCAGTTACGATCTCTCTGAGTGAACAAGGCGTATTGTCCGTCTCCAACGGCGGTCCGGCAGTGCCGGCAGACATACTGGCTCGGCTCACGCAGCCTTTTGAGCGCGGCAAGACAACATCCAAGGGTTCCGGCCTCGGGTTAGCGATAGCCGACGCGATCGCTTCCGGCGCCGGCACACGCCTCGAACTACTCTCTCCTATTCCAGGCACGGACAGAGGATTTGAAGCGCGAATCCAGCTCCCCTCGATGCAAGTGCGGTCTGTGGCGGCAGGTAAGCAAGCCTCTTGATCGCCTGCGCAACCTTGCACGATCGTTTGCTCCGGGGCACCTGTTGGCGCACCGTATCGCCAACGAGGATGGCCGCCCCTTCGATTTTTGCAGCCAATGCTTCAATATTTCAGGGACAGCGGGCGAAATGAAACCACTAACGTCGGTTAGCGCACGCGCAGACACACCAAACAGTTGAGTATCATCTTGTTGTTACTGTGAAAACGTGTCGATATCAAGTTAAGGAAATCATCAACTGGTCAAGCTGTGGCGGATGGTAAATGGCCGGCTCCAGGCGCGACAGACCTCCGGTTTGGACCACCCCTTAGCTTCTGATTTGTTCCAAGCATGGTGGCGAAAAGGCCTGTCAGGGTAAATCGACCGATCGCTTTTGGCGCTGCCGACGAGAAGCAAGCAAGAGCGCAGCAAAAGGCTGCGGTAGGTCGCTTGCCTGGGTTTGTCTTTGAACTCAAATAGTCATTTCAGAACGTTTGGCCGGATGTACTGCGGCGTTTAATCCCGTTGGGGACGCCACTCTTTCAAGCAACCTTGGTGACGCGTTGAAACGGGCATTCGGTGCGGAGAGAAACCCGCCGGGCGCCGAAAATTATCTGTGCGGTTCTGCTGGGCGCAATCATGGTGAGTTGCACGCCTGCCGCAAATCCGTTTGCCAAAGCCGACGTCATGCGCCGCAGACAGAGTGAGGCCGGTGGGACCAAGCCTACGGATGGCCCTTGACGTTCCCCAGGATGAGGCCTTGGTGATCGCGTGGCTCGAACGGGCTGCCGGTCAGGGGAGCGGGATGCATATCTTTTGCGCAGCTGGTTGCGAAATCGCCGCCCGACCTCGATTTCCCTCACCTCTATTTCCTTGGCCCCGCTTTCTCCGCCGGAGCTGGACGGCCGAATCACGCCATTTGCAGGTACGGTCGCATGTTGCTGGAGAATTTCTGCGTGCCTACAAGAGCTTGTTCTGATAGTTGAAGAAATCGACGGCCGAATTGATGCAGGTGAAACTCCGACCATGAATGACGCGACCGATAGCCATGAACGGTACACGCATCTTGACGGCCTGCGCGGTGTCGCGGCCTTCATCGTGTTGATCTATCACCTGATCTATTTCTTCTTCACACCTTTTATCGAGTCGGATCCGACCGATTTCTGGGTGCGGATCGTGGCCTCTTCGCCGCTGGCAGGGATTTACAACGGACGTTTCAGCGTCTGGATATTCTTTGTACTCAGTGGCTTCGTGCTCTCGATCGGCGTGTCGCGCAGCGGGCAATCCTTGCTCGCACTGCTGCCCAAACGCTATGTGCGCCTGACGCTCCCCATTCTCGCGACCTCGCTCATCGCTTTCCTGCTGATCCGTTTGGACCTGACCTGGAACCTTGCCGTAGCCGATGTGGCGCCTGGCATGGGACAATATTATCCGGCCGATTTTCGCCCGAGCCTGTGGGATGTCATCTCCGATTCTCTATTTCGGACCTATCTGACCGGCCAATCGGCCTTCAACGGTGTCTTGTGGTCGATGAAGGTTGAGATTGCTGGGTCGCTGCTGGTTTTTCTGGTCTGGAAGATCTGCCCGACGCGCCTGTGGCGTGTTGCCGTCTGCCTGTGCCTGACGGTCGGTCTATGCTTCCTCAAGAAGAGCAGCACGCTCCAGGGGCTGCAATTGTTTCCGTGCGGGATCCTTCTGTTCGACCTCGTGACGGTACGCGACCGTCGGTCGCGCTGGCTCAACTGGTCTCCTATCACTGGATTTTTCGTGCTGCTTCTCGGCGTGTCGCTGGGTGGATGGCTGGTGAAGGATCCAGCGCTGCCCGGTGCGCATCTGATTTTCACCTGGCTGCTCAATCCCATCATGGACATCAAGAGGTTTGAGGCGCAGCAGATCGGAGCCGTGCTGGTTGTGGCCGCGCTTTGCTTAACGCCTGCATTCCGACAGCCGCTTAGTGGTCCGCTCGTTCGCTGGCTCGGACAGATATCGTTCCCACTCTATTTAATTCATGGAATCGTCATTGCGTCTGTCGGCTGCTTTGTCCTGGCCCACATGATGCCCAAATTTGGCTACGTCGTGGCCGCGAGCGCGGCCACCGCTGTTTCAGTTGCCTGCAGTCTGATTGTTGCCGCTTTGCTCGTGCCCCTAGTCGAGCAGAGTGCAATTCGCCTTTCGCACCGATTGGCGCTCTGGATAGAGTCGCTGGCAGAGCGTAGGCGAGCTTTCAGGTAGTCGGCAAACTGCCAAGCGTATCGCTTCCCCTGTGCCGTCATCGCATCAAACAAGCGCTGCCGGCGCCAGGGAAACACCGTGGGGGAGACTGGGATGACGAGTGAAAATGCCCTGCTCGACAAGATCGACACGTTGGTTGTCGGCGGCGGGCAGGCGGGGTTGGCGGCGAGTGAGCATTTGGGGAAGCGGGGGGTGCCGCATCTGGTCCTCGAGCGGCATCGGATTGCCGAGCGGTGGCGGTCGGAGCGGTGGGATTCGTTGGTGGCCAACGGGCCGGCCTGGCATGACCGGTTCCCCAGCAAGACCTTTGCCGATGTCGATCCCGACGCCTTCGCGCCCAAGGACAAGGTCGTCGCCTATTTCGAGGATTTCGCCAGGGAGATCGCCGCACCCATCCATTGCGGTGTCGAGGTGAAGGCGGCGCGGCGGAAGGAAGACGGGTCGGGCTTCATCGTCGAAACCTCGGCCGGCAAGATCGAGGCCAGGAACCTCATCGCCGCCACGGGGCCGTTTCAACGGCCGATCATCCCCACCGTCGTGCCGGCGGATACCGGCATCCTGCAGATCCATTCCAATGCCTATCGCAATCCCGGCCAGCTGCCCGATGGCGCCGTGCTGGTGGTGGGTGCCGGCTCGTCTGGTGGACAGATCGCCGACGAGCTGCTGCGCGCCGGGCGCCAGGTCTATCTGTCGATCGGGCCGCATGACCGGCCGCCGCGCGCCTATCGCGGGAAGGATTTCGTCTGGTGGCTGGGAGCGCTGGGCCTGTGGGATGCCAAGGCGCGCGAGCCGGGCATGGAACATGTCACGATCTCGGTGAGCGGCGCCTATGGCGGCCACACCGTCGACTTCCGGCGCCTCGGTGCGCGGGGGATGGTCCTGGTGGGGCGGGCCGGCGAATTCAGGGACGGCGCGCTGCATTTCGCGCCGGACCTTGCGCGCAATATCGCGCAGGGCGATGCGAATTATCTCTCGGTGCTCAACGCGGCTGATGCCTATATCGCCAAGAACGGCCTCGATTTCCCGGAAGAGCCGGATGCCCGCAGGATGGAGGCCGATCCGGCCTGCGTGACGGATCCCCTTCTGCAGCTCGATCTGCGCGCGGCCGGAATCACCTCGATCATCTGGGCCACGGGCTTTGCCCTCGATTTCAGCTGGCTGAAGGCAGGTACTTATGACGCGAAGGGGACACCGCAGCACCAGCGCGGCGTTTCCGAGGTGCCCGGGCTCTATTTTCTGGGGTTGAGTTGGCTGTCGCGTCGGGCCTCAGCCTTTATCTGGGGTGTCTGGCATGACGCCGATTATGTGGCGGAGCAGATTGCCGCGCGGCGCTGACTCACATCTTTGAAATGCGAATGGCCCCCGCGCCGGACTTGACCAGCGCGGGGGCCATGAATGTGCGACCGTTTAGAAGCGGAAGCCGAAGGTGGCGTTGATGATGCCTTCGTCGCCGTCGCGGTTGAACGGGATGTCGTAGGCGAGCTTGGCGATGAAGGGGCCGGAGGCGAGACCCACTTCCGGGCCGACGATGAAATCATCATTGAAGCCGGAACCATAGAGGTAGCCAATATTGGCGCCGATATAGGGCCGGAAATCATCATCGCCCATGGTGAGGTCGAGGCTGGCGACGGTCCGACCACCGAACCCGTCGTTCGGCGTGTCGAAATGATAGAAGCCGGCCTGCTCGGCGCCCACGGACAGCCAAGGCAAGACGGGCACGTCGACCGCGAGATTGAGGCCGCCCAGATGGCTGGTGTTGCCGGCCTCATCCTCCAGATTGAAGCCATAGAAGCCGCCGACGCTGAAGATCCGGTCACGCTTCATCGGCGGGGGCGGTGGCGCTGCAGCCGGGGCAGGGGCTGGGGTTGGCGCCACTTGGGCGACCGGGGCGGGCGGCAGTTCGACCGCGATTTCGACGCGACGGTTGGCCGCTTCCTTGACGCCGTCGCCGGTCTGCACGGCCGGGTCGCTTTCGCCCACCGCCTCGGTGGTCAAGGCGCCGGCGGGGACACCTTGGCGGATGAGTTCATTGGCGACTGCTTGCTCGCGGCGCTCCGACAGCGCCTGGTTGTAGGCGTCGCTGCCCGAAGTATCGGTGTGGCCGCGGACCGAAATGCGGGCCGATCCGGTTCGCTGGAATTCCTGCGCTGCTGAGGCAATCACGGCAAGCGCGTCAGCATCCAGCGTCGATTTGTTGAACGGGAACAGGACAGTGAAGCGTCCGGCATCCGCCTGCGCCGTTTGCAGGAAAGTAGAACCGTCGGCCATCGCCACACCGGTCGATGCCATCAAACCAGCCACACATAAGACCATGACGCGTTTCATAACAGTCTCCTGTTGCTCGGGACATGAGGGCCGCAAGCACGAGTTCCCCCTGATCCTGTTAAACCGCGCAGGGTCGTGTTTGTTCCTCAACAATGAACATTTGTAAGATGTGGTATCGCCCGGGCACTTTGTCCAGTCACAGCGTCTATTTTGCACAACAGCGGTCAGACTTGGTGCGCATCACACAACGGCATTGTCCAAGTTGCGTATTGTCCAAGTTGCGTAAAGTCCAACTTGCGTAGCTCTGGCTGCGTAGCGGCACCGGGCCCATGCGCCCAGTGCCGCTGTCATCGGTTCAGTGCGCCATATCCATCGCCGCTTCGCAGGAGACTTCCGGATTCATGTCGGCGAAGGGACCCTTGGGGTTCTTCTTCCAGGCCCAGACATGGAGTTCGTAGAAGGCGGGGAGGCCATAGCGGTTGGGCGCATTGGTGAAGCTGAACAGCTGGCCGCCCAGTGTCGCCGGACCCTTGGTGGCGATGTATTCGACGGCGACAAGCTTGAGCTTGCCGTCCTTCATCGGCTCGTACATCACGGCCTCGGGCTTGCCGAGTTCGACGGTCTCGTTGATGAGGTTGGCATTCACATAGTGGATGCCCATGGCGCCGCCTTCGATGCCGCTGGCGCAGGGGATGGGCGCATAGCCTTCCTTGATGGCGATGGCGACGTCCTGAAAGCGGTCATTGGCCTTGCGCACGCTTTGCGGCAGCGTCTGGCTGTCGGCGGCGAGGGCAAGGCCGGCGGTGGTAACAAATGTGGCGGCGAGGATTGCGGCCAAGGTGGTCGCGGTTTTGCGAATGGTCAATTTCAAGGCTCCGGATGATTGCGGTTGCTGGGACCGGAAGGAAACCGGGCAATGATCGACCCTGCGCCAGGCGCGGTCTTGCCATGCGCCTGGCGTCAGCGATCCTGACCCAAAGGGGACGTTGCCATTCCTTCCGGTGACGGATGGACGCTATCCAGGGTGGCGGGCCAGCACATCGGGAGTTCTCCCCATTTTTCGCTGCCTGCGAGCGCCGTCGCCACTGCAGCGGAATAATTCCCGAAATCCGCCGCGACCTGTGATGGCGGTCACAGGGCCGGCAAATACGGCCGACCCGCCTTGAACCTGCGACAGATGCGCCCACTTGCTAGCTCAGGATCAGACCCTGGAGGGCATCATGTTCGTCCCCGACCGTTACGAAGACATTCTTCAGCAAACCAAGTCCGGCCATCACGTGATCGGTAGTGCCTGGAGCTTTGTGTCGCTCGTGGTTGCGGCCTGCTGGTGCGTCTCAGTCATTGCTTTTCTGGCCTGACCCGCCATCATTTCAACATGCCGAACGCCCCCTGCTGGTACAGTCGCGCCATTGTTTCAGTAGCTTAGGCTGCCGGAACGGCACCGATCATTTGGCGGCTCATTTGCCGCGGCGCTCATCGCTGGTGCAATTTAGGCATATGCGCTAAGGTAGCGCGAAGAACGTCGGCACGACAGCCGGCCCAAGGTTGACTGCCAGGGCATGATTTCGAAGGGCTGCTCGGCAGGCGCTTGCATCAAGCGGCGCCATTTTCGTCATCCGGTGAAATAGCGACGCCATCTTCTTCAGCGTCGAATGCCCCTGTCCTTATCCGGAGGGCCTTTGCCAGGCATCTGATGGCCTTGCGAACAATTTCGGGGCGGCTGCAGTTCGCGAGAGCGCCTTATTCCTGCCCCTGTCTTTGGGCGCGCCGCCGATATCGAGACCGCTCGCCGCTTGCGGGCAAGCATTTTCCAGGTTCAGCTTTAGAGAGGTACGAGACATGCTATCGCGGATGACCAAAGCGGCCGAAGACTCACAGCGCAAGGCCAAAGAGGAGCGCGAACGGGACCGTCAGCGCACGGCCGACGCACTGAAGGAGAAGGCCAAGACCGACGCCGTCCATACCGAGAAGCGGCTGCAGCTGCGTGCCCTGCGCATGCAGAAGGAAGCCGCCGATCGCGAGGCGATCAAGCTGGCGCCCAAACCGACCCCGGCAGCCAAAAAGGCCAAGAAAGCCGCTGCCGCCTCCTGAGGGCCGCCGGCCGATCGACTTGCCTTCGTTCTCGCACAGGAAAGCCTGGCTGAATATGCTAGGCTTTCTCGCGTTTGGGCTCTTGCAGGCCCGCTAAATATCGGGGGGCTTCCGGTGCGGAGCTGGTTGGCGGCTTGATGGGTTGGTTCGGGGTCATCCGGCAGTTTCTGCGCATCGCGGGGCCGTATTGGCAATCGGAGCAGCGCTGGTATGCCACTTTCCTGACGATGACCCTGGTCGCCCTCACGGCCGCCCAGATCGGGGTGCCGGTCGCGATCAATTTCTGGATTCTCAATCTGTTCGATGCGCTGGAAGGTCATGAGATCGATCGATTCTCCTACCTGATCGGCTTCCTGCTGCTCATCGTCCTCGCCAATGTCGTCATCGTGAATCTGCATCTCAGGGTGAAGCGGCGGCTGCAGATCGGCTGGCGGGAATGGCTGACTCACAAGATCTCGGACGAATGGATGGTCGGCGGTAAGCATTACCTGCTGACCTACATGCCGGGCGCCCATGACAATCCCGACGGGCGCATCGCCGAGGACGTCCACAACGCGACCGAATATGCGATCGATCTGGCGCATACGCTGCTCTACGACGCCTTGCTGCTGATCAGCTTCACGAAAATCCTGTGGTCGCTGTCGGCACCCCCTTATCTCATCTTCGACAATGTCGCCATCGACCTGCCGGGCTATCTGGTCTGGATCGCCATCCTCTATGCCGGCGCCGGCACGGTCGTGGCACTCACCCTGGGGCGGTTCCTGGTGCGGGCCGTGGACCGGCGGCAGACGAGCGAAGCGGATTTCCGCTTTGGCCTGGTGCATGCCAGGGAGAATGCTCTGCGCATCGCGCTCGCGGAAGGCGAGGCGAATGAACGGCTTAATTTCCGCACGCTGTTTACGCGTGTACGGGAAGCCTGGGACGGCGTCACGGCCGCCTTGGCGCATATGTTCTATTTCAGCTCCAGCTGGTCGGTGCTGTCGCAGGTCTTTCCGACCCTCATCATGGCGCCGCGCTACATGATGGGTATGATCAGCCTGGGCGCCCTGATGCAGACGGCGCAGGCCTTCCAGCAGACCGTGGCAGCGCTCTCCTGGGCAATCGACAATCTCGGCAAGTTCGCCGATTGGCGCGCCTCGGTCGAGCGCATGATGAGCCTCCATGATTCGATCAGGCGCATCGACGCGCAGCGACTCACCAACGAAGGCGGCGGCATCGAGCGCGTGCTGTCGGACAAGCCGGTCCTCGCCTTCCGTGACTTCTCGACGGCAAATGCGGCGGGGCAGGCGGAGATTGTCGGCATCAATGCGGAGATCCAGCCGGGCGAGCATCTGCTGGTGACTGGCGAAACCAGCGCTGCCTCGACCGTCCTGAAGGTCGTGGCGGGCTTGTGGCCGTGGGGCCGCGGCCGGGTCGAAATACCGGCCGGGGCGGACCTCTATTTCATGCCGCCGCGTCCCTATATGCCAGCCGATACGTTGAGCAATGTGCTCTGCTATCCGGCAGCGCCTCAAGAGAAGGGCGAGGCGGCCATCATGGCGGCGCTGCGCCGGGTCGGGCTCGAGGCGCTCATTGCTCGGCTGGGTGAGACGGCGAAATGGGACCAGGTGCTGACCGCGGATGCGCAACAGCGGCTGGGTTTTGCGCGCCTGCTGCTGCATCGGCCGGATTGGATCTTCCTGGAAGACGCCACCGAGGCGCTCGATATTCAGGGGCAGCGCGACATGGTGGCATTGCTGAAACAGGAATTCGCAAAGGCCACCATCATAGCCATTGGCCATAGCGATGCGCTGGGCGGCCTCGCCACACGAAGCCTGGAAATCTTGCGCGAAGGCGACGTCTTCGTGGTGCGCGAGACGCCTTAGCGGCCGGCAATCAGGTCGGCATACCAGCGTGCCGATGCCTTGGGCGTGCGCTTGCCGGTGGTGAAATCGACGAAGACCAGGCCGAAGCGATTGCCGTAGCCGGAACCCCATTCGAAATTGTCGAGCAGCGACCAGACGAAATAGCCGCGCACATCGGCGCCGGCTGCCATCGCCTGGTGCATCGCCGCTGTATAGGCGCCGAGATATTTGATGCGGTGCTGGTCGTCGAGCTCGTTGCCCTTGTCGGCGCGACCGCCGCAGCCGTTTTCTGTCACGTAGATGGGCAGCCGGTAGCGTCGCGAGAGGTCGATGAGTTCATCGCGGAACATGTCCGGATAGATCGGCCAGCCGATATCGGATTTGGGCGCGTCGTCCGGGGCGCTGCCCCAGGCAAATCCCCACAGCGAGGCCGGATCGGCCTTGGCGAAAATCGGACCGTAATGGTTGAGGCCGAAAAAGTCGCAAGGCCGGCAGATTCGCGCCATGTCACCCGCCTCGACATAGGGGGCGACGGCTTCGGCGATGGCCGCGGGATAGCTGCCCAACAATTGCGGTTCCGGAAAGGCGTTGTTCCAGAAGGCGTCGAGCGTGCGCGTGGCAGCCTTGTCCGCCTCACTGTCCGATTGCGGCACGATGCGCTGCCGGTTGTGGATGGCGCCGACGAAGGCATTTGTGACACCGGCGCGCAGAGCGTCCACTGCGGCGCCATGGGCAAGATTGACGTGATGGATGGCGCGCAGATGTGCCGACCGGTCGATGATGCCGGGCGCGCCCCAATCCATCGCATAGCCGAACAGGGTGAAGACGGACGGCTCATTGATGGTGGCAAAGCGCTTCACCCGGTCGCCATAACGATGCGCGACGAGCGTCGTGTAGTCGGCAAACCAACCGGCAATGTCCCGATTGGTCCAGCCGCCGAGGTCCTCGAGGGCCTGTGGCAGGTCCCAATGATATAGGCAGAGCCAGGGCTCGATCCCCGCCTCGAGCAGGCCGTCGATCAGACGGTCATAGAAGGCAAGGCCCGCTTCATTGGCGGCCCCCTTGCCGAGCGGCAGTACGCGCGGCCAGGCGACCGAGAAGCGGTAGGCCTCAACCCCGAGTTCCTTCATCAAGCGGATGTCTTCGGGGTAGCGGTGATAATGGTCGCAGGCGATGTCGCCGGTATCGCCGTTGGCGACCTTGCCGGCGGTGCGGCAGCGCGTGTCCCAGATGCTGGGCTTGCGGCCGCCTAGCGCGACGGCGCCTTCGATCTGGTAACTCGACGTGGAAACGCCCCAAATGAAATCCGCTGGCCAGTTCATGGGCATCCTTCCGTCTTAGCCGCCTCAATGGCATCCTATCCTGCCAAGGCATCGGGCCTATGCCTTTGATGCACGTCAATTTTGGCGGGAAGTGGCAGGCGACATAAATGGTCTAGCCTGTCCGAATCCCGCCATTTTGTGGCGTCGGCGACGTTGACGGGAGCGGGGAGGGAAGCATAAATTGCGCCGACGATGGTTCCCCGACGGATGAATTCCAGGGGATTAATAGGGAACACGGTGCGGACGACCCAATCGGGGCCTAAACCGTGGCTGCCCCCGCAACTGTAAGCGGCTAGTGCGATGCCGACACGCCACTGGGCAACCGGGAAGGCAGGCATCGCGCGCAAGACCCGCGAGTCAGGAGACCTGCCATCGTCGTGCCAGAGTTAGGCAACCCAGCGGGGCGCTGCGGGGCCGGACGCGATCCTCGATCGCACGTCCCCCTACGGCATCTCCGCCGGAACCGAAACCGGCATGGCAACAGCCAGATGCATCGGAGGGTTTATGCATATCATGGAAGGTTACCTGCCGGCGGCGCACGCGATCGGCTGGAGTCTGGCGTCGGCGCCCTTCGTCGGCTACGGCGCCTATCGAATCAAGCGCGTGGTGCGTGAGCATCCCGAAGTCAAAATGTTGCTGGCGGCCTCGGGTGCCTATGTCTTCATTCTGTCGGCGCTGAAATTGCCGTCGGTGACGGGCAGCTGCTCGCACCCGACCGGAACAGGATTGGCCGCGTCGCTGTTCGGGCCGACGATCACGACCGTGCTCAGCGCCATCGTGCTGCTGTTCCAGGCCCTGCTGCTGGCCCATGGCGGCCTCACCACGCTCGGTGCCAATATCTTCTCGATGGGTATCGTGGGGCCATTCGTGGCCTATGGAATCTATCGCGCCATGCGATCGCTGGGCGGCGGCGCGGCACTCGCCATCTTCGTCGCGGCGACGCTGGGAGACTTGTCGACCTATGCCGTTACCTCGCTGCAGCTCGCCGTGGCCTTTCCGGATGCCGTCAGCGGCATCGGCGGCGCAGCGGCCAAATTCCTTGGCGTTTTTGCCGTTACCCAGGTGCCGCTGGCAATCAGCGAGGGTCTGCTGACGGTCATCGTCTGGAACCTGCTTACCAAATACAGCAGCGGCGAGATCGCCGTGCTCGACAAGCTGAAGCGGAGGATCGCGTAATGTGGAGGCGGAACCTGCTGCTGCTCGCGGCCGTCATCGCGCTGGCGATCGGACCGCTGGTCTATCACGGCTCCGACGCCGCATTTTCCGGATCGGACGGCCAGGCCGAGGCGCTGATCACGCAAGCGCATCCGGATTACAAACCCTGGGCGGCACCGTTCTGGGAGCCGCCGAGCAGCGAGATCGAAAGTCTCCTGTTTGCGCTGCAGGCGGCGATCGGCGCCGGATTGCTCGGGTACTATTTCGGTCGTCGGCGTGGCATCGCCGAAGCGTCCGGCGAAACGGCGGGCCGTGCGTCTCATCGATCGTAACGCGCAGACCAACCGGTGGCGGCGGGTTGCCGCCATCGAGAAAGTTGCGTTCTCACTCGGCATGATCGTTCTGGCACTGCTCAGCCCATCCTGGACCGTGCAGGGACTGATTGTTGCGACAATGCTGGCGTTGACATTTGTCGGGGCCGGCGTGCCGCTGCGCGACATGCTGGTCTCGGCCAGCGTGCCGGCTGGCTTCATCCTGGCCAGCAGTCTGGCGCAGATTTTGACAGTGCGGATCGATCATTTTGTCCCGCAAGTCGGTATCTCGGTGGCGGCGCTTGGGCCGGCCTGTTTCATCGGCCTGCGCAGTCTTGCCGGGGTCAGCGCCTTGCTGTTCCTGGCGCTGACCACGCCGCTGACCGATATCCTGCGCCTGTTGCGCCGGGCCGGGCTCAGTGCCGAGGTGAGCGACATCGCCTTGATGATGTTCCGCTTCGTCTGGCTGACCCTCGATTGCCTGGAAAGCAGCCGCCGTGCGCAGGCAAACCGGCTGGGCTTCGTCGGCTACCGGCGCAGTCTGCGCTCGACCGGCATGTTGCTCGCCAATTTGCTGCCCCGGGTGATGGGGCGCGCAAATCGGCTGGAGGCGGGTATGGCAGCCCGAGGCTATACCGGGGAACTCACCTTTATCACCCGTGAAGAGGGGGCTGATTACCGGCGGCTGCTCGCCGCTGCCGGCCTCATCGTCGCCATGGCCATTCTGGGGCGGATCGTCATCTGATGCTGGAAGTGATCGATGTCGACTATGCCTATCCCGGCGGTATCGCGGCCTTGTCGGCGATCAACGTTGCCATCCGACCCGGCGAGAAGGTTGCGGTACTAGGCGCCAACGGGGCCGGCAAGACGACGTTGCTCAACATGCTCAATGGCACGTTCCGCCCGAGCCGCGGCTCTGTCCGGCTGGACGGCGTACCGGTCGGCTATGACCGACAGGGCCTGCGCCAGTTGCGGCAGACGGTCGGCATGGTGCTGCAGGATCCAGACGACCAGCTCTTCGCCGCAAGTGTGTTCGAAGATGTCTCCTTCGGACCGGCCAATCTGGGCCTTGCCGCGCCGGCGATCGAAGCACGGGTCGAGGCGGCGCTCACTGCCATGCAGATCCTGGACCTCGCTCGGCGGCCGACACATATGCTGAGTTTCGGCCAGCGCAAGCGCGTGGCGATCGCCGGTATTCTGGCCATGGCGCCGCGCTATCTGCTGCTTGACGAACCGAGCGCCGGGCTCGACCCGGACGGCATCGCGCAATTGATGGCCTCGCTGCAGGATATTTCAGCGGCTGGGACGGCCATCCTCATGGCGACCCATGACATGGATGCCGCCTATGCCTGGGCAGACCGCATCCTCATTTTCGGCGCGGGGCGGATCGCCGCGGCGGGGGAACCGGAGACCGTCTTTGCGGACCGGGCGCTGCTGGCCCGGTTGCGTCTGGCGCCGCCTTTGATCTGGGAGATCGCCACAGCCCTGCGGGCGACCGGTGCCCTGCCGGCCGATGCGGCGCTGCCGCGCCGTCGTGAGGATGTCCTGGCGGCTATCGCCGGCAACGGATCACCTCAACAATCCTGATCCAGATCAGTTTCCTCTCAGGCCCCAGGCGGATATTCTTGCGGCCGGATCCCAATAAAGGTTGATCGGGCCAGATTTAAGGGCCGGCAGATTTAAGGGCTGGGGAGGCGGACATGGCATTCGTCGATCGGACCGAGGCGGGCCGGCAACTGGCCAAGGCGCTGGGTAAATTCGCCGGCGATGACGTGGTTGTTTACGCGCTGCCGCGCGGTGGATTGCCGATCGGCTACGAGGTAGCGAAGGCGCTTGGTTGCCCGCTAGACGTCATTCTGGTGCGCAAGATCCGTGCGCCGTTTCAGCCCGAATTGGCCCTGGGGGCCATCGTCGACGGCGAGAAACCGGAGATCGTCCTCAACGAAATGCCGGGCGACTATGAGCCGACCGAGGAGGCGATTAAGTCGGCGGCAGCGCTCGAACTGAAGGAGATTGAGCGACGGCGGACGATCTATCTGCCGGGACGCAAGCCCGAGCCGGCCGGTGGCAAGGTCGCGATCATCGTCGATGATGGATTGGCGACGGGTGCTACAGCGCGGGCGGCGGTGCATGCCCTTCGCCGCCAGCATCCCAAACGCCTGGTCCTGGCCGTGCCGGTGGGACCGCGCGATACGGTGGCCGATCTGCAAACGGAAGTGGACGAACTCATTTGCCTTGAGACGCCTGCCTGGTTCGATGCCGTCGGGTCCTTTTACCAGGATTTTTCGCAGGTGACCGATCAGGAGGCAGTGGCGATCCTCGCCGCGGCCCGTGAGGCGACGGATACCAAGCGGATCAAGGGCGGCAATCAGAACTGAGCCATGGACGATTCGGAGATTTGCGTCGGGAACTTGGGCCGTTGCGCCGCATTGGGTTGGGTTGGATGACCCAAGGAGGCCAAGGGATGAGTGCCTGTGGAATGTGCGCTTCCGTCTGCGAAATGGAGCTTGGACGCAATCATGTTGCGACCTTGCGTGCCCTTTCCATCAATGCGGCTCATGCGCCGGTCGACGGTTTGCGGCTTGATGAGTTGCGCCTGATGAGGCTGATCGAACCCATCCCAGGCGGCTACGCTCTGACAGCAGACGGGCACCGCCAGCTGCAAAACGCCCGCTAGGCCAGATCAAGAAGTCGCTTGGCGGCAGCGACCACCTTTTCCGGCGCGCGGTTCGCGTCCAGTCGGTTCCAGTCCATCGGTCCCAGATCGTAAGTCAATTGGCGGTCGAGCACGTCCACGGTAGCGTCGGAAGCGTCTTTCCGCCGTCCGGCGATGCGATCGCGCAGTTTGCCGGCAGTGGCGTCGAGCCAAATGCCGGAGAAGGCGACGCCTTGCCGCTCCGCGAAATCGGACATCATCTTCCGCTCTTGGGGCCGAGCGGAAACCGCGTCGATGATGACGCTGTGACCGCTGGACAACGCATATTCGGCGCGCGCCAACAATTCGGCATAGACCTTCTCATTCACCTCCGATCGATAGGCGCCGGCCGGAAGTTTCTGTTCGGGGGCCAAGCCGAAAATCTGCTTTCGGACGACATCGCTGCGCAAGACCCTGGCTCCCGGCGCCCGCCCCAGATCGCCGGCAAGGGCAGCGGCGACGCTGGATTTCCCGCTGCCGCTCAGGCCGCCGATGGCGACCAGAGAAGGGGCTCGCGGTTCCAGAAGGGTCGCGGCCAAGCCGAGATAAGCGTCGGCAATCCTCAGCTTCTCCCGGGTCTGTGCCGCGTTGCCTGCGGCAGGAGCGGCCGCCGCCGTGACATGGGCGCGGACCGATGCGCGCAGGGAGAGGAAAAGCGACAGCAATGGCAGCCCGGTCTCGTCACGGCTGAGGTCCAGATAGCGGTTGAAGACGCGCCCGCAGGCCTGGCGCATATCCCGATAGAGCAGGTCCATCAGCAGGAAGGCGAGATCGTAGAGAACGTCGGTGCAGGCTATGAGGCGGCTGAATTCGATGCAATCGAACAATGTCGGCTCGCCGTCAACCAAACAGATGTTGCCGAGATGCAGATCGCCATGGCATTGGCGCACGCGACCATCAAGGCGCCGCCGGTCGAGAAGGTCGCGATACTGCGTAAAGGCCGCCTGGGTTTGGCGGTTGAGCGCGTCGATCCGGATGGTCGAGGCTGGATCCGGCAGCGTACGACGGAGATTCTCGTCATTGATGGCGATCACGGCCGCAATGCCGGCCGCACCGCCTTCGTCAGTCACAATCTCGGCCGCCGCATGAAAGGCGGCAATGCGGTCGGTGAGGTGGAGGAGGAGAGGGACGCTGAGCCCACCGCTTTCGGCGAGGGCGCTGAAGAGTGCCTCTTGCGGAAAGCGGCGCATGATGACGACCCAATCCAAAACGGTGCCATCACCGCCCAGGCGCAGGCCGCCGGCGGAATCGCGCACAAGAGCCTGGACATCGAGATAGAGCGTCGGGGCCGTGCGCCGGTTAAGACGGAGTTCGTCACGACAGGCCTGTTCCCGGGCCGCGAGGGTCGAGTAGTCGAGATAGGAGTATTTCAGCGCGCGCTTCAGCTTGTAGGCGCGCTCGCCGGCCAGGAAGACGACCGAGGCATGGGTGGTGATCGCCTCGACGGCACCGATGGAGTCCGGATAGCTGCTGGGACGAGATAGAAAGTCGATAACAGCGGATTGTTCGTCGGGATCCGGCATGTAGGTCACATCCCTTCGTTGGCGGCATCGCTGCCGGGTTGCCTCGGTTGGGTCCGTGTCTTTTTCACGTCGCCTTGCTGCGAAGGCATGCTTATTCTCCAGAACCTGGCGGAATGAGCCCTTCTTCTCTCGATGTGAAATCTGCGCCCGCAAGCAGGGAAACAGCTTTGACCTGCATCAATATGGCACGCGGGCTCAAGGCTAGAATTTCTTAACTTTCAGCAGGAGGATCGTCATGAAGGCTGTAACGGCGGCAAAATCGGGCCGAGGGAAGGATAAACGGGTCTGGGTCGTGGTTGCCGATGGTGGCCAAGCGCGGATACTGGAGAGCGATTCCGCTCACGCCGGCGTATCTGTCCGCCTCGATATGAGTTCGGATGCGCGCCTCACGGGCGGCAAGCTGGCAGCTGGTCGCCTGCCGCGTGCCCAGGAAAGCGCCAACGCCGCGCGCCATGGCATTGAGCCGCGCGTGTCGCTGAAGCAGCATGAAAAGGACCTCTTCGTCGCCCGCCTCGCGGACTATCTGAAGGGTGGGCGCACCCGTTTCGACCAGTTGGCCATCGTGGCGCCGGCCAAGATTGGCGCCGCCCTGAAGGCCGCCTTGCCGGCGGCTATCGTTGACCGGGTCGTCCTGACCCGCAATACGGATATGACCTGGATGACGGTACCGGAAATTCTGAAGCGCCTGGGGCCGCTGGGTACACAGATCCAAAAGACCCGCGGCGGACAGTAGGGGTTATTGCGGGCCATCGCGCTGGTAGACGTCGTCACGGAAATTGACCGTACCGTCCGGGTCGACCCAGGCCGTATCGTAAATGATATGTACTGGGACTGACCGGTTGAGGCGGACATTCTCGGTCTGAGCTGTGCCAAGCTTCTCTGAAATTCGTGCGTCGCTCCAGCCCGGCTCTCCTGCCAGCAGATGGCGGGCAAGTTCCTCGGCGTTGGAGACGCGGATGCAGCCATGGCTAAGGTGGCGCTCCGCCTTCTCAAAGAGGGACGGTGCATTCGTATCGTGCAGATAGATGCTGTCATCGTTGGGAAAGACGAATTTCAGCTTGCCCAAAGGGTTGTCCGGACCTGCCGCCTGCCGGATCATGCCATCCACCATGCGCATATGATGTTCGGCCATGTAGCCAGGCTCGCGGCGGATGCGGGGCATCAGTTCCAGCTGCGCGATGCGGGTTGGAACGGTCCAGGTCGGGTGAAAGACGATTGTATCGATTTCGCCATAAAGCGGCGGCGTCGCCCAATTGGGGCGACCGACGATCACGCGGCGTTCAAAGACCATTTCGCCAGCCTCGACCAGGCGATAGGTCGCGGCAGCTGTGTTGACGACGATATAGCGCGTGCCCCATTGGCGGCGCTCGGCCAGCTGCCGCTCGAGATTGATCTCAAGCGTGCGAAGACGCTCGCCGATAGGGACGTTGAGTGCCGCGAGAGATTTCGGCCCAAATTTTCCGTCGACCGACAGGCCGTGGCGTTGCTGAAAGCGCCGCAACGCTGCGTCCAGGTCGGCATCGAAGACATCGCTTTCCGTCTTGGACGCAAGGTCACCGCTGGCGGCGAGGCGTGCCCGAAGGCTGCGGACAGCATCGCCAGAGTCGCCGATTTCCAGTTTGCCCGGTCCAGATATGCGCGGCCAGTCGCCGTTCGTGATCAATTGTCGATAGGCGGCGATGGCCGTGCGCAGGCGCAGGATGTCTTCGGGTTGTGTCGGTGGTGCGGGTTCTGCTGCGGGTATCGTCGCCGGTACATCCATCGGCGCGGCTACAAAAGCGGGTGCGGGCGTTGAACTGCCGGCTATCGGGCGCGGCTGGGTACAGCCGGCGCTCGAGAGAAGCGTCATCGCGATGAGGAGGGTCGAGCCAGCGCCTCGTAAGTTAGCTTTCATTTCTGTCCGGTCTGTGAGAACACGCAAAGAATGACATGTCGTGCCGGATTGCCGTGTTGAGATAGATCAAGCCGAGGAGGGATGCTGCCTCTATCTGGCGGCATCCGCCCTCGGCTCGATCGTTGAGGCCAAACCTCAGACTGAATCCACCATCACCAGCTCGGCTTCCTCAAGCGCTGTCACGCGCAGGATCGGCTCGTCCGTGATCGCAATTCCATCGCGGGCAGTGGCCCGGACACTGTTGATCTCAATGGCGCCCGTGGCCGGCACCAGATAGGCGTGGCGGCCTTTTCCGAGAGCATATTCGGCGGTCTGGCCGGCTTTCAGCGTCGCACCGAGCACACGTGCCTCGGTGCGGATCGGTAGCGCCTCGACATCGGCTTCATAGCCGCTGGCCAGTGTCACGAAGCGTCCCGAGCGGTCGCCTTTCGGGAACGGCTTGGCGCCCCAGCTGGGGGCGGTGCCGCGGCGCGACGGCATGATCCAGATCTGGAAGATGCGCGTCGTTTCATCCTCAAGATTATATTCCGAATGGCGGATACCGGTGCCGGCGCTCATGACCTGAACGTCGCCGGCCGAAGTGCGGCCCTGATTGCCCTCGCTGTCCTTATGGCTGATCGCCCCTTCACGCACATAGGTAATGATCTCCATATCGGCATGGCCGTGAGGCGGAAAGCCGCTCTTTGGCGCGATCGTGTCGTCATTCCACACGCGCAAGGCGCCCCAGCCCATGCGGTCGGGGTCGTAATAGTCGGCAAAGGAGAAGTGGTGCTTGGCATCCAACCAGCCGTGATGGGCGCCGCCCAGGGATTTAAAGGGTCGTAAATCGATCATTGTTCAATACCTCGCGTTGGCCGCCTCGTTACGGGCGAACGTCCATTTCCATGGATCAGAAGATGGCGCGGAGAGATTGTTTCGGAAATAGGCAATACCGAAACGTACTGTTGCAGGGAATGCGACAGTCTTATGAGCTAGCCCTGGGCTTTGCCTCAAAAAAGAGGCAGCATGGCTCAAACAAGCTGATGCGGGGGAAATTATGTTGCGCCGGCTGCTGATTCTGTTGGGCTTGGCGGCGGTCATTTTTGCGGCCGCTCCAGCCGTCGCCCAGTCGACCGATACAGTGACCCCGCCGCAAGTCCAGGAACTGCTGCGGCTCCTCGACGATCCTGTGATCCGCGACTGGGTTGCGCAGCAGAAGGCCCCTGCACAGGCGGCTCAAGCTACCGAAGAAATGTCCCCCAGCGGATATGTGGACCGGCGTTTGGCCGATATCCGGCAGCATATCGACAATCTGGTCATGACGGTGCCGAACCTGCCCGCCGAATTCGACCGTGCCGGCGATATCCTGATGGTCGAATTCCAGGATCGCGGAATAGCGCAGGTCTTGTCGCTGATCTTCGGCTTTCTGGCCCTGGGGTTTCTGGTCGAATGGCTGTTCCGGCGCGCAACTCAGGGGTTGCAGCGTTGGATCGTCGGCGTGCCGCTCAACACGGTCGGCGAAAGGCTGCGTGCGGCGGGGATCAGGCTCTCCTTTGGGCTCGGGCTGGTTGTCGCCTTCGCCGTGGGCAGTGTGGGCGCCTTTCTTGCCTTCACCTGGCCGCCACTGCTGCGCGAGATCGTGCTTGGCTATCTGACCGCCTTCCTGGTGCTGCGCATCACCCTGGTGGTAAGCCGCTTTACACTGGCGCCCGGCGGCGAACGCTTCCGGCTGGTGCCGATGAAGACCGAGGCGGCATGGTTCTGGTACCGTCGCATCGCCCTTGCCGTTGGCTGGCTCGCCATCGGCTGGGTCAGCGTCGGCCTCCTCGGCACTTTGGGCCTCTCCTTCAGTTCGCGCGTGCTGATTGCTTATGTCCTCGGCTTGATACTGCTGGCCATTGGGATTGAGGCCGTCTGGCGGCGGCCGGCGGCGTTGCTGCAGGCTGCGGGTGACAACCTGCGTGAGGGACATCATGAAGGGCGCGGGCTGACCAATTGGCTGCTGACGGCCTACTTCACGCTCCTGTGGCTGTTGTGGGTTGCTTCGGCCATGCCGACCTTCTGGATGGCCGTCGCCCTCGTGGGCCTGCCGACCGCGATCCGCGGGGTACGGCACGCGGTCAATCATGTGCTGCGTCCGGCGGGTGCCGCGATGGCCCAAGGCAGCGCGCCGAGTGTTACGGAAGTCTGCCTGGAGCGTGGATTGCGCGCGCTGTTGATCATTGCCGCTGCGCTGTTGCTGGCCAAGGCCTGGCATATCGACCTCGTCGCGATGACCATGCGGGACAATCTGACGACGCGGCTGGTGCGCGGGCTGCTGAGCGCGGTCGTGATCGCCCTGATCGCGGAATTCGCCTGGCATTTCACGCGCGCTGTCATTGATGCGAAGATGTCGGGTGGTCAGGCAAGTGCCCATGCCGACAGCGAGGACATGCGGCGGCAGGCGCGGCTGCGGACCTTGCTGCCGATTCTGCGCAATATCCTCTTTGTCGTCATCCTGGTGATCGCCGTATTGATGATCCTGTCGTCGATGGGTGTCGAGATCGGGCCGCTGATCGCCGGTGCGGGCGTGGTCGGCGTTGCCGTCGGTTTCGGTGCGCAGACGTTGGTCAAGGATGTGATCAGCGGCATGTTCTTCCTGCTCGACGACGCCTTCCGTATTGGCGAGTACATCCAGAGCGGCAGCTACAAGGGGACGGTGGAATCCTTCAGCCTGCGTTCAGTCAAGCTGCGCCATCACCGCGGTCCGCTCTATACGGTGCCGTTCGGCGAATTGGGCGCCGTGCAGAACATGAGCCGAGACTGGGTCATCGACAAGATGACCATTGGCGTCACCTATGATTCCGACCTTGAGAAGGCACGCAAACTTATCAAGGATGTGGGCAAGGAACTGGCCGCCAATCCGGAATACGCGCCGTTCATCATCGAGCCGCTGAAGATGCAGGGTGTCGAGCAGTTCGGTGACTACGCGATCCAGATCCGCATGAAGATGATGACGAAGCCGGGCGAACAATTCGTCATCCGGCGCAAGGCGCTGGCGCTCATCCGCAAGGCCTTCAACGAGAACGGGATCAGCTTTGCGCAGCCGACCGTGCAGGTAGCGGGCGGGGCCGAGCATGTCCCGTCGGTAGCTGCCAAGCAGGTGCTCGACCTGGCAGCTTCCAATGCCAGCGCAAACGCGGATGGCTGATCGCGGTTTCCGATGGTGGCCTTGACTTGACAAAGTCACCTGGGGCATTAAAGCATATTGTATGACAAAAAAGGTGCGGGGTGTGGCGACGCCCACGTGCTGGACAAGCAAGAATCGTCGCCTCTGATCCAGTTGGTCAGGTTTCTGTCGGGAGGAGAGCAACGTGCTTACCAAGCGCGATACCGTGCGGCCGTTCCTGCGCCGCAGCATTCACAGTCAGATCCTTAATGAGGTCGGCGAGCGAATCCTGAGCGGTGTATTCATGCCGGGCGACATTCTGCCCAGCGAGAACGCGCTGTCGGATGAGTTCAAGGTCAGCCGGCCGGTGATGCGCGAAGCGATCAAGGTGCTGGCCGCCAAGGGGTTGGTCGATCCGCGCCCCAAGATCGGCACAAGAGTGAGGGGGCGCGAGCAATGGAACATGCTCGATCCCGATATCCTCAACTGGAGCTTCGCGTCGCGCGAGGCGGAACAGTATGCGATCCATCTTTCCGAGATGCGCCGCATGCTGGAGCCGGAAGCGGCGGCACTCGCAGCACGGCGAGCGACACCGGCCCAGATCGAGAAGATCACGGAAGCATTCGCCGGCATGGAATCCTGGCCGGAAGAGACGCCCGAGCATATCGTCCATGATCTCAAATTCCACCAGGGCATCCTTGAGGCGACAAACAATCCCTTCATCGCCTCGACCGGCCATTTGATCGAGCCGGCTCTGCTGTTCAGCTTCAAGCTCACCAGCCAGCTACAGGAAGCGCGGACGGAATCCTTGCCGCGTCACCGCGACGTATTGCATGCCATCAAGGCGCATGACGGGGACGCCGCGCGCGCGGCCATGTCGGTTCTGATCGACGAAGCCTGGGCTGATATCGATGAATATGTGGCCAAGCGCGGCGGAAGCCCTGCGCGGGATACAACCAATTGAAAAGGACCTCTTGAGATCGGCGGCGTCATCACGCCGGTCGACCTTCCGGACGCAACAAGATGACCAAATAAACATGTGGAGGAACGACAAATGAGCATTCGCTTGAAACTGCTGTCCGTGGCCGCAATCGGCCTGTGCCTCAGTGCCGGCACCGCCTTGGCCGATACCGCTTCGGCCAAGATCGCGCTCTCGAACAATTATGCCGGCAATTCATGGCGCCAGGCCATGCTGAAGAGCTGGGAGAAGGTCACCGGCCAGGTAGTGAAGGATGGGGTCGTGGCCGAAGCCTCGGCCTTCACGACATCCGAGAACCAGGTGACAGAGCAGGCGGCGCAGATCCAGAACCTCATCCTGCAGGGCTATAACGCCATCGTCATCAACGCTGCGTCACCCGATGCGCTAAATGGCGCTGTGAAGCAGGCCTGCGATGCCGGCATCGTCGTCGTTTCGTTCGACGGTATCGTGAGCGAACCCTGTGCCTGGCGTATCGCGGTCGATTTCAAGCAGATGGGTGCCATCCAGCTCGACTATCTCAATGAACGCATCCCCGATGGCGGCAATCTGCTCGAGATCCGCGGCCTTGCCGGCGTGTTCGTCGATGACGCGATCCATTCAGGCATCGAAGCGGGCGTTGCCAAGCATAGCCAGTTCAAGGTCGTCGGTTCGGTCCATGGCGACTGGGCGCAGGAAGTTGCGCAGAAGGCCGTCGCCGGCGTGCTGCCGTCGCTGCCGGAAATCAAGGCCGTGGTAACCCAGGGTGGCGACGGCTATGGCGCGGCCCAGGCTTTCAAGGCTGCCGGTCGCCCGACGCCGCTCATCATCATGGGCAACCGCCAGGACGAACTTGCCTGGTGGAAGGAGCAGAAGGATGCCAATGGCTATGAAACCATGTCGGTTTCCATCGCGCCGGGTGTCTCGACACTGGCCTTCTGGGTGGCCCAGCAGATTCTCGACGGCAAGGAAGTGCCGAAAGACCTGACCGTACCCTTCCTGCAAATCAACCAGGCCGACCTTGAGAAGAGCCTGGAGACGACGGAGAAGGGTGGCGTCGCCAATGTCGAATATTCGTTGGAAGACGCGCAGAAAGTGATCGCAGGCAAATAACCATGGCCGATACCGCAGGAACGATTGTCCATCTGGCCGGCGTGGCCAAGAGCTATGGCGCTGTCCGCGCCCTGGCAGGCGTCGATCTTGTGGTATCGACGGGTGAATGCCTGGGTCTTGTGGGTCACAATGGTGCCGGCAAGTCGACCCTGATGGGGGCTCTTGCCGGCACCTTGGCGCCTGACAGCGGCAGTATCGCGGTGGGTGGTGCCGATCTGTCGACCCAATACAATGTCGTGGTGGCGCATCATCACGGCATACGCTGCGTGTTCCAGGAATTGTCGCTCTGCCCGAATCTGACGGTTGCCGAGAATGCGCGGATCTTTCACCGCAACCTGAAGGGCATTGGCTGGCGCAAACGCGCCTCGCATTTGATCCGCGTCAAACTTGACGAGATCTTTCCCGGCAATGATATCAAAGCCGGGGACGTTGTCGGCGACCTGCCGATCGGCCGGCGCCAGATGGTTGAAATCGCACGTGCCTTCACCGTCACGGACGAACCGCTCCGGCTGGTGATCCTGGACGAACCGACGTCGTCGCTGGATGCCGTCACCGCTGAGCAATTGCTGGCCTTCGTGCGCAAGGAGGTGGGGCAGGGACTCAGCGTGATCCTTATTTCGCACATGCTGGGTGAGATCCTCAGCAGTTCCAGCCGCATCGTGGTGATGAAAGACGGTGCAGTGGTTGCTGCCCGTGAAGCCGGCGCTTTCACCCGCGACTCCCTCGTGGCGGCGATGGGCACGGTCGCCGAAAAGAAAGAGGCGCATCAGGCGAACGCCGCTGGCTTTCGCCGCTCGTCGCCGGCCATGGTCGACGCGCGGCCAGCAGCCCAACTCGACGATCGCAAGCTGGTGGCGCACAAAGGCGAGATCGTCGGCCTGGCAGGCCTTGCCGGCCACGGGCAGACGCGGATGCTGTTGCAGATCTTCTCCAACGCGAAAAAGCACTACACCGAGACCAAGGTGGCAGCACCCGTCGCCCTTATCGCCGGCGACCGGCAAAGCGACGGAATTTTCCCGTTATGGTCGATTGCCCAGAATGTGACGGTCGGCTCGCTCGGCCGCCTGCGCAAACATGCCCTGATAGATGGCAAGGCAGCCGCCGCGATGGCCAAGAACTGGCAACAGCGCATGCGAATCAAGACACCGGATATGGAGCACAATATTCTATCGCTCTCTGGCGGCAATCAGCAGAAGGCGCTGTTTGCGCGGGCGCTTGGATCGGATGCGCAAATCGTCCTGATGGACGATCCGATGCGCGGCGTCGATGTCGGTACCAAGCTCGAAGTCTATGACCTGGTGAAGGAGGAGGCTGCCGCCGGCCGCACCTTCCTTTGGTACACGACCGAAATCGACGAACTCAGCAATTGCGATCATGTTTATGTCTTCCGCAGTGGGCAGATCGTCGACGATATCCCGCGGGCTGAAATGACCGAGGAACGGATCTTGCGTGCCTCCTTTCACGAGGCGGCGTAACGATGCTCTCAGGTTTCCTGAATGCCCGGTTGCTGCGCAGCGCCTTGCCGGCCTTGTCATTGGCCGCCATCCTGGTGGCGGTTTTCATCGTTCAGCCGAATGCCGCCAGCTATTTTGGCCTCAATCTGATGCTGCAATACGCTGTGCCGATTGCCTTGGCGACCCTGGCGCAGATGTTCGTCATCACGATCAATGATCTCGACCTTTCGATCGGCTCTTTCGTGGGGCTGGTTGCCTGCATCGGCGCCACGTATTTGCATGATACACCGGCCCTGGGCCTGCTGATGCTGGCCGGTTGCATCGTCATCTATGCGGGAATGGGAGCGCTCATCCAGTTGCGTGACCTGCCGTCGATCGTGGTGACGCTCGGCATGTCCTTTGTCTGGTTGGGGATTGCCGTCCTGATCCTGCCGACACCAGGCGGCAAATCGCCGGATATCATCAAATCCCTGATGGGCCTTAAGATCCCTGGTATTCCATTTCCCATCGTTGCCGCCGCCGTTATCGGATTTGTCGTGCATTTCGGCCTGATGCATTCCTCTTATGGCGCGGTCCTGCGCGGTGCGGGTGGCAATCCGAAGGCTTTGGCGCGGGCCGGTTGGTCGATGCTGTCGATCAAGATGGTGATGTTCGCGCTGGCTGGCTTCTTCGGCGTGTTGTCCGGCCTGTCGTTGATCGGCCTGACCACCTCGGGCGATGCGCATATCGCCGATCGCTACACGCTCTATTCCATCGCCGGTGCAATCCTGGGCGGGGCGGAATTCGTGGGTGGTCGTGTCTCGCCGGTGGGAGCAGTGCTTGGCGCGTTGACGCTTACCCTGACCGGATCCTTCCTCATTTTTCTCCGCATCTCGCCGGATTGGCAGATCGGTGCACAGGGTGCGATTCTCATCGTCGTTCTGGCTCTGCGCGCCCTCATCAGCAGAGGTGACCGGCGATGAACTCGATCGGCAGCATGCTTTATTACCTGCGTAGTCGTGACTGGATCTGGTCTTTTATCGCGACCGCGGCGGTCTGGGTGGCGACGATTGTCTTTACTGGCGGACATGGCGGCGGCGAGATGCTCACCGCGGCGCTCTCCTTCGCCACCTTTACCATCATCGTCGGCACGGGCCAGATGTTTGTTATCACTACCGGGCCCGGCAATGTCGATCTCTCGATACCGGCGACGATGGCCCTTTCCGGTGCGATCACGACCAAGATCATGGATACGCAGGACGGCATGATCCTGACCGGCTTTCTTGTGGCGATTGCCGTTGGGCTCACGGTTGGCCTTTTCAATTATGGCCTCATCAGATTGCTGCGCATCCCGCCTATCATCGCCACTCTGTCGGCAAGCTTCCTGGTGCAATCGACGGCCATCGCCTATGGGCGCGGGCTGCGCATCAAGCCACCGCCCGTCTTGGCCGATTTCACGACGGCCGAGATTGGCGGCGTGCCGATCCTCGCCATCTGCGGCATCGTTTTCACAGCGGTCATGGGTGTCGTGCTGGCCCGAACCTATTATGGCCGGTCCGTGCTGGCGGTTGGGCAGAATATGCGGGCCGCCTGGCTTGCCGGCATACCGGTTGAGCGCACCCGGTTCATCACATATGTGTTGAGCGCGGTGCTGGCCGCTCTCAGCGGCCTGCTCCTCTCGGGCTTCTCGGGCGGTTCATCGCTCAATATGGGTGAGGAATATCTGCTGGCGTCGATCGCCGTCGTGGTCATTGGCGGCACTTCGGTCGCCGGTGGTCGCGCCAATGCGCCCGGTATCTGGGGCGCGGCTCTTTTCATGTATCTGCTGGTCACGATGCTCAATACGTTCGGGGCCAGTGCGGGGTTGCGGCTCATCATGACCGGGCTCATCATCATTTCGGTGATTACTTTGGCCAGCAGCGGGTCGCAGAAGCGCTGAGATAACTTTCCGCGCCAGGCGCGCGAGCAACAGGAATGCATCATGGATGTTTCTCTTACGACGGCCACTGTTCTTCCGCATGACGGTGTTGCTGGCACTCTGATCGGCCGTGCCTGGGTGCCGGGTAATCCATCCGGGCCCAGTGTAGTGCTGGTCAACGGCGATGACATCAAGGATCTTTCGCAGAGCTTTCCGACCATGTCGGGTCTGTTGGCCCAACCGGATGCGCTGCAGGCCGTGCGCCATGCGGCCAAGTCGGCGCCGACGCTTTGCCGCTTGGAAGAATGCCTCGCCAACACGCCGACGGGCAGGCAAAACCCCGCCAAGCCTTATCTGCTGGCGCCGACAGATCTGCAGGCGATCAAGGCCTGTGGCGTCACCTTTGCCGCCAGCATGCTGGAGCGGGTGATCGAAGAGCGAGCGAAAGGCGATCCCACTGCAGCGGAAGGTATTCGTCAGGTGATCGCCAAGGAAATTGGCGGCGATCTGCGGCGTATCAAGCCGGGCTCGGCGGAGGCTGAGACGCTGAAGCAGGCGCTGATTGAGCGGGGTATGTGGTCGCAATATCTCGAAGTCGGAATCGGCCCCTACGCGGAAGTCTTCACTAAATCACAGCCGATGTCGGCGGTGGGCACCGGCTTCGATATCGGCATTCATCCAGAATCAAGTTGGAACAACCCCGAACCCGAAGTGGTTCTGGTGATCGACCCGACGGGGCGGATTGTCGGGGCGACACTCGGCAATGACGTCAATCTGCGCGATTTCGAGGGCCGTTCGGCCCTGCTGCTGGGGCGCGCCAAAGACAACAATGCGTCCGCCGCGCTTGGGCCCTTCATTCGCCTATTTGATGAGACATTCAACATAGATGAACTGCGGCAGTCTGAGCTATCGGTCAAAGTGGCTGGACTGGATCAGTTTGTACTGGATGACAAATCGTCGATGGCGCAGATCAGCCGCGATGTCACCGATCTCGCCAAGCAGACGCTCAGCCGCAATCATCAATATCCGGATGGATTGGTGCTCTATGTCGGCACGATGTTCGCGCCGATCAAGGACCGTGGTGCGCCAGGCATGGGCTTTACGCACAAGATCGATGACATCGTTACGATTGCGACACCGAAATTGGGCGCCCTGGTCAATCGTGTCAGGCTGACGACGGATGTGGCGCCCTGGACCTTCGGCACGACGGCGCTGATGGAGAATTTGGCCCAACGCGGCTTGCTCGGGCGCCGCGGTTAATTGGAGGATAAAATGGCGAAGATCCAACATGTCGGTCTGATCGGTGTCGGCCTCATGGGGCATGGCATCGGCAAGAATATTCTGGAGAAAGGCTTCAAGCTGTCGGTGCTGGCGCATCGCAACCGCAAGCCGGTCGATGACCTGTTGGCCAAGGGAGCCAAGGAGGCGAAGAGTCCAGCGGAACTTGCGCAGACTTGCGACATGGTCATCACCGTGGTCGGCAATTCGGCGCAGATGGAGGATATTGTCCGTCGCGGCGACGGCTTGCTGGCCGGGTTGAAGCCGGGCGGCATCATCGCGGACTGCACGACAGCGCAGCCGGATTCCAGCATCGCGCTCGCCGCCGAGATTGCGGCCAAGGGCGGGCGGTTCGTGGATATTCCGATGACCCGCACGCCGAAGGAAGCCGAGGCCGGCAAGCTGGGGCTGATGACAGGCGGCGACCCGGCGACGCTGGCGGACATCCGTCCCGTGCTGGAATGCTTTGCCGACACCATCGTCTATTGCGGCGGTGTCGGTGCGGCACATAAGGCGAAGCTCATCAACAACATGCTGTCTCTGGGCTATGCCGCCGTGACGGCGGAAGCACTGGCGGCAGCCAAGAAGTCGGGTGTCGACCTCAACGCCCTGCGGCAGATCGTGACGGCCGGCGGCGCGAACAGCGTCATGTTCCAGCGCCTGGCTGCCTATCAGATTGATAACGACAATACGCAGCTGCAATTTGCCATCGCCAACGCGCAAAAGGATGTGCGCTACTTCCTGCAGATGGCCGAGAGCCTGCCGGTATCAACCTTCGTCGCCTCGGCGATCCATCAGCTCTATGCGCTGTCGAACGCGGCGGGGATGGGGCAGAATTACGTGCCGGAGATCATTGACGTCCTCGCGACACTCAGCGACAAGGCTTTGGCAAAAGGCAACTGAGCAAGGGGCCAGCGTTGGCACGCCGCGAGCTGGGAGAGTGGGACTATATCGTTGTCGGCGCCGG
The DNA here is from genome assembly GCF_041906375.1 of Dongia sp. GTDB lineage: Bacteria > Pseudomonadota > Alphaproteobacteria > Dongiales > Dongiaceae > Dongia. The sequence goes on from NZ_JAYRJJ010000001.1 coordinate 1,236,514, forward strand.
CTCGGCCGGTTGTGTGCTGGCGAACCGACTGTCGGCCGACCCCGGCAATCGGGTATTGCTGGTCGAGGCCGGCGGCAAGGATGACTATATCTGGATCCACATTCCGGTCGGCTATCTCTATTGCATGAACAATCCCCGTACCGATTGGGGATTGAAGACCGTGCCGCAGCCGGGGCTGAATGGCCGAGCCTTGAACTACCCGCGCGGGCGCGTCCTTGGCGGCTGCTCGTCCATCAACGGCATGATCTATATGCGTGGCCAGGCGCAGGACTATGACGGCTGGCGGCAACTCGGCAACCAGGGCTGGGCCTGGGACGACGTGCTGCCTTACTTCATCAAATCCGAACGGCATTTCGCGCCGGAATCCGGCATGCATGGCGGCGAGGGGGAATGGCGGGTCGAAGAGCCCCGGATCCATTGGCCGATCCTCGACGCCGTGCGCGATGCGGCGGCGGAAGTCGGCATTCCCAAAATCGACGATTTCAATCGCGGCGATAATGAAGGTTCGTCCTATTTCCAAGTCAACCAGCGCAAGGGGGTGCGTTGGAACACGGCCAAGGCCTTCCTGAGGCCGGCGCTCGATCGACAGAACCTTGGTGTCATGACGGGGGTAACGGTCGAACGACTGCGATTGAAAGAAGGCCGTGCAACGGGTATCGAATGCCGGATGGGCGGAGATGCCGTTGCCATGACGGCGCGCAAAGAGGTGATTCTCGCCGCCGGCGCCATCGGATCACCTCAGATCCTGCAGCTTTCGGGCATCGGCCCGGGTGAGGTGATACGCGCGGCCGGGATCGAGGTGATTCATGAAATGGCTGGCGTCGGCGGCAATCTGCAGGACCATCTGCAGATCCGGACCATTTTCAAAATCTCAGGTGCGCGGACGCTGAACCAGATGGCTGGAAGCCTGTTCGGCAAGGCGCGGATCGCGGCCGACTATCTGCTGCGTCGGCGCGGCCCGATGACCATGGCGCCGAGCCAGCTCGGCATCTTTGCCAAATCAGATCCGAGTTTCGCCACGGCCAACATTGAATATCACGTCCAGCCACTTTCGCTGGATTCCTTTGGGCAACCACTGCATCGCTTTCCGGCGATCACCATGTCCGTGTGCAATCTGCGGCCACAAAGCCGCGGGTGCGTCAGGATCATGTCGCCGAAGCCAACCGACGCGCCGGCGATCGACCCCAACTATCTATCAGACCACGTGGACCGCAAGGTAGCGGCAGATTCAATCCGCCACGCCCGCCGATTGATGGCGACGCGGGCCATGTCGCCGTTTGCGCCGGTTGAGTTCAAGCCGGGGGTAGAATACCAGGATGATGCCGCCCTGGCGCGGCTCGCTGGCGATATCGGGACGACGATCTTTCATCCCGTCGGGACGGCGCGCATGGGAACGGGCAGCGAGGCTGTGGTCGATGACAGATTGCGTGTCCACGGCATCCGAGGCTTGCGCGTGGTCGATGCCTCGATCATGCCGACGATCACCTCGGGCAACACAAATTCACCCGTGATCATGATCGCCGAAAAGGGGGCCGCGATGATCCTGGCTGACGATCGTTAACGACCGTTCGGCCACGCCAAACGCCGACGTCATTTAGCCGCAGGGTATTTGAAAGCGGCCATTCACAAGTGTCGCAGCCGCTTCTTGTCCGCATTCCGCCGCCATGGCATAAGGCGCCCCGATTGCAGGCGGTGCCAAGCTATCAAGTGGAAGCCGACATGCTCGACATGAGTCATTATGATCCGACGCCCTATTACAATTGGTCCTATCCGGTCCTGGGCGGGCTCGTGCCAGGCAGCGAGATGCACCGTGATGCCTTCTGCCGGCTCCTGACGGACACCTACAATCCCTATAAGCCGGCAGTCATTCCCTGGCCGCAGCTATCTGCCGAGGAGCTGGCGCGGCTTTCCGCCCTGCCATTCTGGGATACAGCCGTTGCCATCGAAGGGCGGGCATCGCTGCGCATGCAGTGGCAGGCGAACGATCTCAAGGATGCGCGCATTGCCGAGGCCCTCAATCTCAATGCGGCGGAGGAACGCCGCCACAAGGAGGTTCTGCACAATATGCTGACCTTCTACCGGATCGAATTGGGGCCTGAGCCGGTCTATCTGCCGCCCAAGAATCCAGAATTCGGATTCCTGCGCACGGGCTTTGGCGAGTGCATAAATTCATTCTTCGCCTTCGGCCTGTTTGATCTGGCGCGAATCTCGGGCTTCTTCCCGTCGGCGCTGGTCGAAACCTTCGAGCCGGTGATACAGGAGGAAGCGCGGCATATCATGTTCTTTGTAAACTATGTGGCCTATCGGCGCGCCAAACTAGGGCTGTTGCGGCGCTGTTGGTTCGACCTCAAATGCCTGGTCGCCATCACCGAGCAATTCGCCTCTCGCATCGGCATGGCGCTTGAGACGCGCCGCCGGCGCAAGGGCGTGAAGTCGAACTTTCTGACCGCTGGTGCCGCGACAATTGCGCGCGGCTTTACCAAGCGGTCGTTCTTCGACCTGTGCCTTCGCGAGAATGACCGGCGGATGGCCGGTTACGACAAGCGTCTGCTGCGGCCAATGATGATGCCGCGCCTGATCCGCTTTGCCTTGCGGTTCATGCACTAGGCCTGACGCGTGGCCTGCTCGGTCTGGCCTTTTGCCTCAGCTAGAATCCAATCCCTGAATGCCGCGCATTTCGCCCACTGCCGCCGTTCGGCCGGATAGACGAGGTAATAGGCAAATTCGATCGGCTGATCGATCTCAGCAAGTTTGACAAGACGGCCGGCGGCAATGTCAGCTTCCGCCAGCGTCGCCTTGGCCAGCGCGATGCCGCGGCCATTGAGGGCCGCTTCCAGCACCAGGCTGGATTGATTGAAGCGCGGTCCGCGTCGCCAGTCGACGCCGCTGATCCGTGCCGCACGCAGCCACATGCGCCAGTCCGGGCAGGTCTTGTCCTGGTCAGGACTGTCGTCGTGCAAAAGGGTGTGGCTGCGCAGCAGTTCCAGCGGATGTTCGATCGCATTCAGCAGCTGTGGTGCACAAACGGGAAAGACGCGCTCCGCCAGGAGATGCTCCGAGGTGACGCCCGGATAGACGCCGCTCCCGTAGCGAATCGCAATATCGACATTGTCGATGGCGAAATCGACGAGTTGATCAGTCGCGAGAATGCGAATGTCTATTTGTGGATACGCTTGCGCGAAAGCATCAAGGCGCGGCGACAGCCATTTCGCAGCGAAGGAGGGGGCTACGGAAAGGGTGAGCACATTCTCCTCGCCCTTCGGATCGATAAGTGACAAGGCCATGCGCAGTTGATCAAAGCCTTCCAGGATACCGGGGAGGATCGCCTTGCCTTCATTGGTCAGCTGCAATCCCCGACCGGTACGAATGAAGACCGGAATGCCCAGATGATCTTCCAGTTGGCGGATCTGCAGGCTGACGGCAGACGGTGTTACGTGAAGATCCTCTGCGGCGGCGGCAAGGCTCAGCCGCTCCGCCGCGGCCGCAAAGGCGCGCAACGAGTTCAATGGCGGCAGGCGGCGGGTCTTCTCGGCCATTGGAGTCTCTTCGGTCTCTGTTATCTATTTAGTCTATCAGAGTAGTTAGGTATTTGGCCGGCGGTCAACCTTAAACTGCGCAAAGCGATTCCAGGCGAAGAAAGTGATGTCAAGCCAATAAGTTAGCCGGTGCCATTTAGGGATAGAGCGCTGGCTTGTCCGCGGCCAGCGCTCTACCCTCAAACGTCTTTAAGTATTTTAGACCCCGGTGGCGCGGGCGAGGCTGCGCGCAGCTTCCTCCAACTGCGCCAAGCGGCGGAACCGGCTGCCGTCCAGGATGCGGAAGCGCGGGTCGGCCGCAAAGAAGCTGAAGCCGCCCCGTTCACGCAACGCGAGGCCAGCGGACACGCCGGCAACTTCAATGGCAAAGGCGGGGATATTTTCGTTGGCCGCGGCGCGGCTGATGGAAACGTTCGACACGTCTAATTCTCCTCACCGGCTTTCCGGTTCTTCTTTAGCCGGGATTGATGACAGCAGGATGAAGCGTGGGCTTCGCGAATGTTGAAACAAGATCTTCAACAACAGGTTCCGGGCTGGCATCGGCAGATGCAAAGATCCGCCACGATGAGGAAACGGATAGATTCAGGCGTGGTCATGTCGGGTATTCCTTTCAAGAAAGGGAACCCACGACTTCCGTCGTGGCGCTTTAGCTTTGGTGTCGCGGTGCAAGCTGCTCCCGTCAAATGCCGCGGGCTCATCACTTCAAAGATTGAAGCAACGAACTACCTTTGATGCCTTGATGGTAGGGGGAACCGGTGCGGGTTCCCAAGCGAGATTAACTCTGCGCCGATTGCAGGAATCCTTGGTCGGCCAATGTTGAGGGCCCGATCTTGCGATTGTGGTCGCCGATCTCGGCCTCAATCCATTTGCGGAAGGCGGCAATCGCGGGTCGTTTGCTGCGCTCCGGCGGATAGACGAGGAAATAGGCAAATTCAATCGGCATGTCATCATGGCTGAGGCGTACCAGTCGGCGACTGGCAAGATCCTGCTGTACCAGTGAAGATTTGGCGAGTGCCACACCAAGCCCGTTCGCAGCGGCCTCGGCCGCGAAAATCGATTGATTGAAACGGGAACCGCGCTGGGCATCGATGTCTTCGATGCTTGCCGCCTTCAACCAACTCTTCCAATCGGGGCAGGTTTCATCCTGGTCGGGGCTGTCGTCATGAAGCAGGGGCAGGGAGCGCAGTAATTGACGAAGGTCTGCGTCGGCATGGCTCTCCAGCAGGCGCGGGGCGCAGACCGGAAAGACGGACTCGCGCATCAGCAATTGGCTGGTGACGCCGGTATAGCCACCGCGGCCATAGCGAATAGCGAGGTCGATGTTCTCCTTGGCAAAGTCCGTAAGCTCATGGGTTGCCATCACACGCACATCGAAATCGGGATTCTGTGTGCAGAAGCTGTCAAGGCGCGGCAATAGCCATTTGGTTGCAAAGGAGGGTGCCACGGATAAGGTGAGGACCTGCTGGTCGCCACTTACCGGATCGTCGATCAGCGTTTCCTGGAGACGTGCGAAGGCTTCGCTGACACCCGGTAAAATCGCGGCGCCATCGCTGGTAAGAGACAGGCCGCGCGGCGTGCGCTCAAAGAGTTTCTGGCCCAATTCGTCTTCCAACTGCCGTACCTGCAGGCTTACGGCTGAGGCCGTGACGTGCAATTCCTCCGCGGCAGCGGCGAAACTGCCGTGGCGCGCTGCCGCCCAGAAAGCGCGCAAGGCATTCAATGATGGAAGCCGTCGGATTGGTCGCGACATGTCTGCTCTCCTTTTTTGTCACGAGCGATTCCGCCAGGCAGTTGCCCCTTGGAAAAGTCGTGACGGCGAAAGCAGATTTAATCTCTATCAGATAGATAGACAATTGAGGCTATCTTAAGCCAGCTGCGAGGTAAGCTTAGGTCGCGCTGAAGGACGTTAATCTTATCATATACTTACGCGACAGGACTATGCGCCTCTGAATCCAAATTAACCCATCCGTCGCATTTTACTGAAATACTTAGGTTCGCTAGCCGCAGGCAAAGCGTATCTGGTGCCGGAGTAGTCAATCTCCGCGCCAGACGTTCCGAACGACGCAGTTGATCCCCGCGCAAAATGCGGGTCGTGAGACATGAGTTGGGCAGGAGGCGTGCATGACCGGCGTATTCAAGACGTTCAGAATTTCATGGCAGATTCAACTGGTGAGCTTAGTGGCGCTTGCCGGTTTTCTCGGCATCCTTGTCTACTATCTGATCGCCGACGGCGCGCGTGCATCGGAACAGACGATCGCCAATCGTGCCACGGCGGTGTTTGTCACCGCACAGGATCTTCGCTACGAGTTCTTGAATGCGCGACGCCGTGAGAAGGACTTTCTGCTGCGACTGGACGAGAAGTACGCCAAGCAGCATGCCGAGGTCATGCAGTCGATCGAACTGCATCTGGTCGAGTTGGAAACCGCAGACAGCGACGGTGCATATAGAGAGCCCATAGCGACCATCCGCGCCGGTGTCGCCGAATATCAGGCGGCATTTGACGCCACGGCCAGAGATTGGATCAAAATCGGCCTGACGGACGAACTCGGGCTGCGCGGCGAGTTGCGCAAATCCGTGCACGAGGCCGAGGCGGCGCTGAAGAATCTCTCGCTCGACAAGATGACCATTGCAATGCTCATGCTGCGCCGGGCTGAAAAGGATTTTCTGCTGCGCCTCGATCCAAAATATGCGGAGGCGCATTCAAAGGGTGCTGCCGCCTTCTTGTCGGATATGGACGCGGTGTCCATTCCTGCTGCGGACCGCGACCGAATCAAGACTCTGATGCAGGGTTATGCCAAGGACTTTCAATCGGTTGCCGCTACCCGCCTCGGTCTCATTGATGATGAGAAGAAGCTCTCCGAGGCATTTGCCAAGGTCGACCCGATTGTTACGGAAATGATTGATCGGATCAGCGCCGCATTCGCTAATGCGAACACAGCTGCTGCGGATTTGAGCGCCAAGACGAGGCTGTGGATATCCGTGGCAATCGCGGTGGTAGCTGTATTGGCGGTCATTGTCGCTGCCATGATCGGCGGCAGGATTGTCAGTCCGATTTCAGCGATGACGAAGGCGATGCTCGCCCTGTCCGGCGGTCGCCAGGACGTGACCATTCCGGCAACCGACTATAGCAATGAAATCGGCCAAATGGCGCAAAGCGTCGAAGTGTTCAAGAACTCCATGCTGGAATCGCAGCGCCTGGCGGCAGAACAGGCGGAAGCGCAGCGCCATCAGCTTGCACGCGCAGAGCGTATGCAGGCGCTGACGCGGGAGTTTGACAGTGCCGTTGCCGCGGCTCTGGGCACGGTCAACCATGCCGTCGAGGAGATGGAGCGAACCGCGCAATCGATGGCACAGTCGGCGCTCTCAGTGAGTTCCGGTGCCGAGGCGGTCAGCGCCGGTGCCACGGAAGCGTCCGCGAATGTACAAACGGTGGCGGCTGCCACTGAAGAACTTAATGCGTCGATTGGCGAGATCGGGAGCCAGGTCACGATGTCGACCAAAGTCGCGGAGGAAGCTGTCGGTGAGGCGGAGCGGACCAGCCATGTAGTGACGGGCCTTTCGGCGGCCACCGATCGGATCGGGCAGGTTGTGACGCTGATCCAGGACATTGCGAACCAGACGAACCTGTTGGCGCTCAATGCGACGATTGAGGCGGCGCGAGCGGGCGAGGCCGGGCGCGGGTTTGCCGTCGTGGCTAGTGAGGTCAAGAATCTCGCGCAACAGACCGGGCGCGCAACCGAAGAGATCGGTCAGCAGATCGGCGACGTGCAGGGGTCGACCAGCACAGCGGTGGCAGCAATCCGTCAGATCTCCGACACCATCCGCCGCAGTCACGAGATTTCAGCCACAATCGCCGCTGCGGTCGAAGAACAGACTGCCGCGACACGCGAGATTGCCCGCAACGTTGAAGAGGCTGCTCGGGGTACAGAGGAGGTGACGCAGAACATCTCAGTCGTCAGCGACGCGGCCCGCGCCAGCAACGAAGCTGCGAGCAGCGTGCGGGTCTCGGCTGGCGAACTCGCGCGCCAGTCGGCGGAACTTGATTCTCTGGTGAAGGGCTTCCTTGATAACGTGCGGGTGTTGTAAGCGAGCGCGCTGATTCAATTGGATAAAATATGATTTAGCGAGCATTTATTTACGATAACAACATCGAATCAACAATGATTGTGCCTTCTTTGTTGACTTTTGCCGCAATCGATGGCGAATGATGGGCAAAAGAGCAGATAAAGGGGCCACATATGCGGGAGGCGATGGCGCGGGTTGAGGCTCTGACCTGCTGGTCGGGGCGCGTTCAGCCTGAAATCATCAAAGGGGGCATCACCAACGCCAATTTTCGGGTCGAGGATGCAGGTCGGCGCTATTTCGTGCGCATCGGCGACGACATTCCCGTCCACGGGGTGATGCGTTTCAATGAACTTGCCGCCAGCCGGGCCGCGGCCGAATGCGGCCTGTCGCCCAAGGTTGTGCATGCCGAGCCGGGGGCATTGGTCTTCGAGTTTGTCGATGGCAAGACACTTGCCGCCGAAGACGTGCGCCGGCCAGAGATGCTCGCGCGCATCCTGCCGCTGATCCGCAAATGCCACCGCGAAATGCCGCTTTACGTCACCGGACCGGCGCTCATCTTCTGGGTGTTCCATGTGCTGCGGGACTATGGTCACTCGCTGGAAGCCGGCGACAGCCGCCATGTGGCGGCGCTGCCACGCCTGTTGAACATTGCCGCCGAACTGGAGAAGGCCGTCGGCGCGGTCGAAATCGTTTACGGCCACAATGACCTGTTGCCGACCAATTTCATCGATGGCGGCGAGCGCTTGTGGCTGATCGATTGGGATTATGCCGGCTTCAACTCGCCGCTCTTCGACCTCGCCAATCTCTGCTCCAACAATGAAGTGCCGGCGGATGACGAAGCGAAGCTGATCGAAGCTTATTTCGAGCGCCGGACGGATGCCGACCTAATGCGCCGCTACCACGCCATGAAATGCGCCTCGCTACTGCGCGAGACAATGTGGAGCATGATTTCAGAGATCCATTCGACCCTGGATTTCGATTACGCCGCCTATACCGCCGAGAACTTGGCGCGCTTCGAGCGCGCTCTTGGCGATTTCCGGAATATGTGAGGAGTAACTGATGTCAGGATTTCCGACTTCCGCGCGCGCTGTCATTATTGGCGGCGGCATTATTGGCTGTTCGACCGCCTATCATCTGGCCAAGCTTGGTTGGAAGGATGTGGTGCTGATCGAGCGCCACAAGCTCACCAGTGGCTCAACCTGGCATGCCGCAGGCCTGGTCGGCCAGCTGCGCACCTCGGCCAACATTACGCAGCTCCTCAAATATTCGGTCGAACTCTACAACAAGCTCGAAGCCGAGACCGGTCTGGCGACCGGCTGGAAAATGAATGGCGGTCTGCGCCTGGCCTGCAATCAGGCCCGCATGACCGAAATCAAGCGGCAGGCGACAACGGCGCACTCCTTCGGCTTGGAGATGCACCTGCTGACACCAAAGGAAGCGCAGGATCTGTGGCCGATCATGGATATCGGCGATCTGGTGGGCGCTGCCTTCCTGCCGACCGACGGCCAAGCCAATCCGGCAGACATTGCGCAGTCGCTGGCCAAAGGCGCACGCCAGGGTGGCGTCAAGATCATCGAGGAAACGGCAGTCACGGGAATCGAAGTGGCAAAGGGGCGCGCGGTCGCGGTAGTGACGGATAAGGGCCGCATCGCCGCAGATGTCATCGTCAATTGCGGTGGCCAATGGGCACGCGAGATCGGTGCCCTGGCCGGCGTCAACGTGCCGCTGCAATCGGTCCAGCATCAATACATCGTCACCGAGCCAATGGCCGGCGTGCCAAAGAACCTACCCACCCTCCGCGATCCCGATCGCCTGATCTATTTCAAGGAGGAAGTCGGTGGATTGGTGATGGGCGGATACGAGCACAACCCCATTCCCTGGCTGCCTGGCAAGGACCGCTACGCGCTGCCGGGCAATTTCGCCTTCCAGCTGCTGGAGAATGACTGGGACCATTTCGGCCAGCTGATGGAACAGGCGCTGGCCCGTGTCCCGGCGCTCGAAACCGCCGGCGTCAAGCAGATGATCAACGGCCCGGAAAGCTTCACGCCGGACGGAAACTTCATCCTCGGTGAAGCGCCGGAAGTGAAGAATCTCTTTGTCGGCGCCGGCTTCAATGCCTTCGGTATCGCCTCGGGTGGCGGCGCTGGCCGAGCGCTTGCCGAATGGGTCGCCGGCGGCGAGCCGCCGATGGATCTGTGGCCGGTCGATATTCGTCGCTTCGGTTCAGTCCATCGCGACAAGAATTGGGTGCTTACACGTACGCTCGAGGCCTATGCCCATCACTATTCGATGGCCTGGCCGCATGAGGAATTGGAAAGCGTGCGTCCGGTCCGCGTCTCGCCGCTCTATGCAAAGCTTAAGGAGCAGGGTGCCGTCTTCGGCTGGAAGCTCGGCTGGGAGCGGCCCAACTGGTTTGCGCCCAAAGGTGTCGCACCGAAGGATGTCTACTCCTACGAGCGCCAGAATTGGTTCGAACATGTCGGCAATGAACACAAAGCCGCGCGCGAGCGCGTGGTGCTGATCGACCAGACCTCGTTCGCGAAGTTCATGCTGGTCGGGCGCGACGCCGAAGCGGCCCTGTCCTGGATCGCCAGCAATGATGTCGCCAAGAAGCCGGGCACCATCATTTACACCCAGATGCTGAATCAGCGCGGCGGCATTGAATGCGACCTGACGGTCACGCGGGTTTCGGACGATGCCTATTACATCGTCACCGGCACCGGCTATGCGACGCATGATTTCCATTGGATCTCGTCGCATATTCCGGCCGGCCTCGACGCGCGGCTGGTCGATGTGACGTCGGGCTATGGCGTCCTGTCACTGATGGGGCCGAGGGCGCGGGACGTGCTGTCGGCAGTCACGGCCAGCGATGTCACCAATGCCGCCTTTCCCTTTGGCGCCGCGCAGGAAATTCCGATCGCCGGCGCCATCGTGCGGGCGCTAAGGGTCACCTATGTCGGCGAATTGGGCTGGGAACTGCATATCCCGGTCGAGTCCATGGTGGCGGTCTATGATGCGCTCTGGGCTGCTGGTGAGACCCACGGCATCGCCAATGCCGGCTACCGCGCCATCGAAAGTCTGCGCCTGGAGAAATTCTATCGCGCCTGGTCGTCGGACATCACGCCCGACCATTCGCCACTTGAAGCCGGCATGGGCTGGGCCGTGAAGCTGAAGAAAAACGTGCCCTTCATGGGGCGCGAGGCACTGACCGCGTTGGCGCAGAAGAAGCTCCCCAAGCTGCTGGCCTGCTTCACGGTCGACGATCAGAACGTTGTGCTGCTCGGGCGCGAGACGATCTTCCGCAACGGCAAGCAGGTGGGCTGGCTCGCCTCCGGTGGCTATGGCTACACGCTGGGCACCAATATCGGCATTGGCTATGTGCGCGATCCCCAGAACGGCGTCAGTGCTGAGGATGTGCTGAGCGGCACCTACGAATTGGAGATCGCGTGCCAGCGTTATCCGGCCAAGGTCAGCCTGCAGCCGCTCTTCGACCCGAAGATGGAGCGAGTGAAGGCCTGATATCAGGCCGCCGTCACTTCTACCTCGATCCCGTGCACACTTGAGCTTTCCGCCATATCGCTCTTGGTGCCGGGGTTGAGCGCATTGACGCTGAGACCCCCGGGAATGAGCTTAGGCCAGCGGCTTTTGGCGGCCAGGGCCACCCCGCGCGGCAAGGTTGGCACGATATCGATGATCATTTCGATCGTTGCCGTCGCGTTGCCGACTTTGGCGCGCTCGCCGTCTTGGAGACCACGTGCGGCGGCATCGTCCGGATGCAACGCGATATGTTCAGGCCCAAGTTTCGCCGCGATCTTGGGGTCGTTGTGATAGGAGCTGTTCATCAGCCAGCGCGACGCGGGTGAGAGCAGGCGCAGCTTCGTCCCGGCCGGTCTGCTGTCCGCCGATGCCAGCGGAATGCGTGGGTAACCGGCAGCTTCGGCAGCCACACTTGCCAATTCGATCTTGCCTGATGGTGTCGGGAAAGTGAGATCAGGGAACTGCAGCGCCGGCTCAGACCAGCGTTGGACCGTGCCGGACTTCTTCAAAGACGCGAAGTCCGGTTGGCCAACCTGTCGCGCGATATTGTCGAGGATCGCGGCGTCGGCTTCGAACAGTTCGGCTTCCGAATAATGCATCGCCTTTGCCAGGCGTCGGAAGATTTCCTGGTTGGGCAAGGCACCGCCCAAAGGCGCCGTGGCCGCCGCCTGCGCCGAAAGGGTGAGGTCGAAATAGGACATCACCAGATCGTCGAATTCGAGGAAAGACGCGGCAGGCAGAATGATATCGGCATGATCGACCGTGTCGGTCGGGAAGAGGTCGATAGCGACGTGGAATAGATCTTCGCTGGCAAGTGCCGTTCGCAGATCCGCCTGACGCGGATTGGAAGCTGCGATATTGATGTTCCAGGTGACGAGCGCGCGCGCTCGTCTGTGGTCGCGCAGGAGGTCGACCAGATCCATATGGCTGACTGTCTGCCGTTCGTTGGAGCGCAGATGCGGGGCTTCCAGATAGTCGCCGTCTATGCCGCGGCGTGCGCCGCCATTGAGATAGAGAAGACCCGCACCCGGCTTGGCGAAATTGCCGGTCGCTGCCGGCAGCAGGCCGACCGCGCGGAACACGTTGCCGCCCATAGGCTGGCGCTGCAGGCCTTGCCCGAGCCAGAGCAACGCCGGTCCGCTGCCATATATCTTTGCGGCGGTGACGATGTCCGCGGCCGGGACGCCGGTCATGCTTTCGGTCCAGGCGGGATCGGCCATGGCGATGGTCGGCGCCAGTTCATTCCAGCCAAAAGTGTGGGCGTTGATGAATGCTTCGTCGATCAGCTTCTCGCGCACCAGAACGTGCAGCAGACCATAGGCGAGTGCTGCATCTGAGCCGGGGAAGGGCTGCAGATGCAGATCAGCCCGGGCAGCCGTCTCATGGCGCACGGGATCGACGACGATCACCTTGGCCGGTGTCTCGGTGAGCCAGTATTTGTGCCGGTGCGGGGCGGAAGCGGACGGATTGGCGCCCCAGACCAGAATGCAGGCAGCATCCTTGGCCGCCCGTGGATCGAAGCCGTCGGTCGAGGTACCGTAGAGATAATTGAGGGCGGCATGCCCGGCGGCATTGCAGATGCTGTCTGGATCGACTTCGCTGGCGCCGAGCCTATGGAAAAATCGCTGTGGAAAGCCGCCCGCGATTGCCGAACAGGTGCCGGTATAATGCGTGTGCCAGATCGTTTCCGGCCCGCTTTCGGCCACGATACCCTTGAAGCGCTCGGCGATCAGGGAAATGGCCGCGTCCCAGCTCACCGGCGCGTATTGTCCAGACCCCTTTGGACCAGTGCGGCGGAGCGGCGTCGTCAGGCGCGCCTTGGGGTCCAAATAGGCGCCGTTATAGGCAATGGCGCATTTGCCACAGAGCGCGCCGCGGCTCACGGCATGGTCGGGATCGCCCAGGACCTTGATGCGGCCGTCAGGCGATTTGACGACGGCGATCCCGCAGGCGTCATAGCAGTCGCGCGGGCAGGTGGTCTTGATGATGGTTTTGTCTGTCATGATCGGGCCAGTCTAGTGGCCTGCTCGCAGAATGTGAACAAGTCTCCGGTTGGTATACTTGACTTCACCCCCTCGGCACCCTGATTTTGTCAGAGTAATATGGGGGAAAGTCTGAAGATGAACGATCGGTCCTATGCGCGGCTCTTTCTCGATCCAGGCTTCGGCTGGATGCTGCTGACGCAGTTCCTCGGTGCGCTCAACGACAACATCTATCGTTTTGCCGTTACGTTCTTCGCTATCGACCTGGCCGCGCAGCACCCGGATGGCTGGCTGGCGACGACCTATATCACCGTCATCGGCGCCTTGTTCGTGGCGCCCTATCTGCTGTTTTCCGGTTATGCGGGGCAATTCGCCGACCGGTATTCCAAGCGCAATGTCCTCATCGTCACCAAATCACTGGAAATCCTGGCGATGCTGATCGGCCTCCTCGGTTTCCTGTGGAGCGACCTCAGTCTGCTGCTGGTGGTTATGTTCCTGATGGCCACCCACTCCTGCTTCTTCAGCCCGGCCAAATACGCCTCGCTCCCCGAGTTGTTGCCGGATCGTGACCTCTCGCGCGGCAATGCGCTGATCGAGATGAGCACCTTCCTCGCTATCATCGTCGGCACTTGGATCGGTGGGCAGCTCTATCAATCCGCTGCAGATCATCCGCTCTATATCGGTCTGTTCACCCTGTCCGTGGCGGTCATCGGGACGCTCTGCGCCTTCGGCATCGGCCGCACGCCTGTGCCGGTGACGCGGCCGAGCTTCCAGCTCAACCCGCTTGCCGGCATCGACAAGGGCATGTCCGAACTGATCCACAATCGTCGGCTCTGGCTGACGGTGCTGGGCCTATCCTGGTTCTGGTTTCTGGGTGCCCTGCTGCAATCTTCGATTCCGCTTTACGGCACGCAGGTCCTGGGCCTGAGCGAGGGCCTGACCGGCATGTTGTGGGGCGCGGTTGCGATCGGTATCGGCGTCGGCAGCATCGTCGCCGGGCGCCTGTCTGGTCACAAGGTGGAACTCGGTCTGGTGCCGATCGGCTCGGTCGGTATGGGCTTCATGTCCCTGGTTGTGGTGGGGGCGGACACACCGACGGGTGCCGTCATCTGCCTTGCCCTCCTCGGATTCTTCGGCGGGTTCTATGCCGTGCCGCTCAATGCCATGCTGCAGCAGAAATCGGCGACCGAATCCCGCGGCCGCATCATCGCTGCAAATAATGTGGTCAATTTCGCGGCTATCCTGCTCGCCGCTGGCAGCGTGTTCCTGTTCGGCAGCGTCATGCGGCTGGCGCCGGACCTCATCATCTTCGCAGGCGGCATCCTCTCGTTCCTGGTTACGGGTTACATCTTCTTCCTCTTGCCGGACTTTTTCATTCGCTTCGGGTTATGGTTGTTCACGCACTCCATCTATCGCATCCGCATCGTCGGGGCGGAGAATGTGCCACTCAATGGCCCGGCGCTATTGGTGTGCAATCATCTCTCCTTCGTCGATGGCCTGTTGGTCGGCTCCTGCGTGCAGCGCTTCGTGCGCTTCATGGTTTATGCGCCGTTCTTCAACATTCCGGGTCTCGGCCGTTTCTTGAAGTTGATGCGCGCCATTCCGACCGGCGGCGGCAAGGTGCTGGAACCCATCAAGCGGGCGCGCGCGGAATTGGAAGGCGGGCATGTCGTCTGCATTTTCGCCGAAGGCGCCATCAGCCGCACCGGCAACATGCTGCCCTTCAAGCGCGGTTTCGAGCGTATTGTCGACGGGATCGATGTGCCGGTAATCCCGGTCCATCTGGATCAGGTCTGGGGTTCGATCTTCAGCTTCAAGGACGGCAGATTCTTCTGGAAGTGGCCGAGCCGGCTGTTCTATCCGGTCACGATCACCTTCGGGAAACCGCTGCCATCTGGTGCGCGTGCCTGGAATGTGCGGCAGAAGCTGCTGGAAATGGGGGGCGATGCCTTCCGCGTCCGCCGCAAGGTTGACGACTTGGTCGCCATCCGTTTCATCCAATCGGCCAAGAAACGCTGGTTCCGCATGGCGCTGGCGGACTCTCTCGGTCGCGAAATGAATTTCGGCGCGGCGTTGACGGGATCGCGCCTGCTCGGCCGGTGGTTTGCTCGAGAGCGGCCTGATGACCGCATGGTGGGTGTCCTGTTGCCGAGCTCCGTCGGCGGGGCCTTGGTCAATATGGGGCTGATGCTGGCCGGGAAGATTCCGGTCAATCTCAACTTCACCATCGGCGCGGAGTCGCTGGAGTCGGCCATTCAACAATGCGGCATCAAGACAATCGTCACGGCCCGTGCCTTCCTTACCAAGGCGAAGCTCGCCGAGCGCCCCGACATGATCTATGTCGAGGAGTTGCTGGCTGGGCAGAGCAAGCTGGCGCAGCTACTGATGTATGCGGTGACTTTCCTCACACCGACCTCGCTCCTCGTGCGCCTCGCGGCACCGCGCGGGCAATCGGTCGATGACCTCTGCACCGTGATGTTCAGTTCAGGCTCCACCGGCGAGCCGAAGGGCGTCATGCTGTCGCAGCACAATGTCGTCTCCAACCTTGAGGCGATCGCGCAAATTCTCTGGGTGCAGCGGGATGACCGCGTGGTCGGTGTCTTGCCCTTTTTCCATTCATTTGGATTTACCGGCACGCTTTGCCTGCCGCTGGTGATCGGGATCGGCGCGGTCTATCACGCCAATCCACTGGACGCGAAAACGATCGGCGGATTGGTTCGCAAGTACAAGGCGACGATCCTGATTTCGACGCCGACCTTCTGTCAGGCCTATTTGCGCATCTGCCCACCGGAGGACTTCGCCAGTTTGCGGCATGTCGTGGTCGGGGCTGAGAGATTGCGGCCGGATCTTGCCGTGGCGTTCAAGGAGAAGTTCGGCCTCGATATGCTGGAGGGCTATGGTGCGACGGAGATGGGGCCGGTGGTTTCGGTCAATGTGCCCAACGTCATGGAGGCCGGTGAAAGCCAGACCGGGCACAAGCCCGGAACCGTGGGGCATCCAGTGCCAGGTGTAGCTGCCCGGATCGTCGATCCGGAAACCTATGCCGATCTTAAGGAAGGCGAGGAGGGGCTGCTGTTGCTGAAGGGACCCGGCCGCATGGTCGGCTACCTCAACAACCCGGTGAAGACGGCCGAAGTGATCCGCGAAGGCTGGTATGTGACCGGCGATATTGCCGTGCTTGACGAAGATGGCTTCATTCGCATCACTGACCGGTTGTCGCGCTTCTCCAAGATCGGTGGCGAGATGGTGCCGCATCTGAAGGTCGAGGAAGCGATGCTGCAAATTCCCGGTGTCAATGGCGCCAATGTGACTGCCGTACCGGATGCGGCCAAGGGTGAACGACTGATCGGCTTCTACATGGCCGATGAGAGCATGGCGCCGGAGTTGGTCTGGCAGGGTCTCAATAGTTCTGGCCTACCGAAGATCTGGGTCCCGAAGGCGGCGGACTTGCACCGTATCGAGGAATTGCCGGTTCTCGGTACCGGCAAGACCGATCTCAAGCGGTTAAAAGCGATGGCCCTAACCCTTGCGGCGCAGTAGGCGAAAGACGAGCGGGGCCGCCACGACAATCATGAAGATGCGCACGACGTGGTGGCTGGAGACATAGGCTGCGTCGATGCCGAGGGCAAGTGCTATCAGGCTCATCTCGGCCAATCCGCCGGGCGAAAAAGCGAGGAGTGCTGAGCCGAAAGGCATGTTCGCCGTTACGTCGACAGCAACGCCGAAACCGACTGCGACGAGCAGCAATAGAGACGTGGCGCCGATGGCCAGCAGAATGCCTCGCACCACAAGTCGCAGCGGCAACCCTGTGAAGCGGGCGCCGATCATCGATCCGACCACGATCTGCGCAACGGCCACAAGCTCCGCCGGTGGGCGGGAAGCGGTGATTCCGGCGACATGCAATCCGGCGCTGACGATCATGGGGCCAACCAGGGCGTAGGCCGGCAGCTTCAGCAGGCGGGCACCGAAGAAGCCAAGAAAGCCGGCGCCCCCAAGCCAAAGCAGATCGGCGACTTCTAAAGGATGCGAACTGGTAACGGTGATGGCGCTGGCGGGGGTGTAACCGCCCAGCCAGCGATAGCCGAAGGAAAGTATGAACACGGCGACCAGGATGCGCGCGCCATGGGCCAGCGAAATGCGGGCTTCGTCGCCACCGAAGGCGCTGCCGGCCATGATCATTTCCGAAAGGCCGCCGGGGGCCGCGGCGAAATAGGCGGTAACGTCATCATATCCGGCAAAACGGATGTAATAGAGACGGACCAGGTAGGTCGTGACTACCACGTAGAGGGCGAGCCAAAGGAAGCTGATAGCCCAATATTGCAAATGGTCGAGCATCTGTGGGGTGAAGGCGCTGCCCAGCATGATGCCCAGGATCGCCACGAAGATCATGCGCACCCGCGGCATCAGGGCGATGCGCACGCCAGCGACAGCGGCGACCGTGGTAAAGGTCATCGCTCCCATCATCCAGGGCAGCGGCAAGTGCAGCAGATAGAAAACCCCGCCGCCAACGGCACCAAGCAGCAGGCAGAGGATCCTGGCGCGGGTCGAGGGCGAGAGCGGCAGGTCCATCTTGGACGTCAGATCTCGGCCGTCGCCTTGAGGCCTTCCAGGACAGCTTCCTCGGCCGTTCGTGGCGTCAGGCAATCGCCGATGACATGGATCTCGCCACCCCAGCTGGCCAATTCTTCCTCGAGTTCGCCTTGGCGTTCATGGCCAAGGGAGGCGACGACGGTATCGACCGCCTCGAATATGATCGGCTCGTTGCTGGTCGCATGCTGGAAATAGGCCGTATCGCCGTCCACGCCATAGAGCCGGGCATAGGGGATGATCTCGACATTGAGTTTGTGCAATTCGCCGACCCAATGGTCTCGAACATATTGGTGGATGCGTTGGCCGGCCATATAGCCATCGACACAGAGTCGCACCCGGCAGCCGGCGCGGGCCAGCTTCTCTGCGAGCCCCATCCCGATCCAGTCACAGCGCCAATCGGCCACGACGACCGAACTGCCGATATTGACCTGGTCACGGATGACGTCCCAGGCGCTGACGACATGGCCGCTGTCAACGCCTTCCACGCCAGCGTCGACTGCGCTGCGAGGTTTGGCGCCGGTTGCAATGATGACGGCGTCTGGCCTCTCCGCGTCGACCAAGGCGCGGGTGACCTTGGTTCGCGTCCGTATCTCGGCACCGCCCAATTGCACTTCGCGGGTCAGGTTGGTGATGATGCCGCCGAACTCAGCACGGCTCGGCAGCAATTGCGCGAGCAGCGCCTGGCCGCCGAGGCGGTCTCCGGCCTCGCACAGGATGACCTGGTGGCCGCGTTCCGAGGCGACGGCGGCAGCCTTCATGCCGCCGGGGCCGCCACCGGCAATGAGGATCTTTTTCTTGCGCTGGATCGGCTTGCGTGTGCCATAGGCAATCTCGCGGCCAGTTTCCGGATGCTGGATGCACGAGATCGGGTAGCCCATATGGAAATGGCCAATGCAGGCCTGGTTGCACCCGATGCAGGCTCGGATGTCGTCGAGCCGGCCGGCCTCGGCTTTGGCTGGCATCTCGGGATCGCAGATCATGGCGCGGGTCATGCCGATGAGGTCAGCCGACCCGCCGGCCAGAATCTTCTCCGCATCCTGTGGCTGGTTGATGCGGCCAGCCACCAACACGGCAGCTTTCACCTTGGCCTTCACGGCCGCGGCGAATGGGGCCACATAGCCATTGGCGAAGGCCATCGGCGGCGCGATATGGACGGCGCCGCCAAAGCTCGCCGACGAGCCGGCAATGACGTTGAAATAGTCCATCACGTCATCAAGGGCGACGATCGCCGCCAGGCTCTCGCTCTCCTGCAGGCCATTGTAATCCTTGTCATCGCCGCTGATGCGCAGGCCTATGACCATGTCGGGACCGACCTTGGCGCGGATGGCTTGCGCCACTTCACGGGTGAAGCGCAGCCGGTTCTCGAAACTGCCGCCATATTCATCGGTGCGCAGATTGGTGCGTTCGTTCAGGAACTGCGCCGGCAGGTAGCCATGACTGGCAACGATTTCGACACCGTCGAGGCCGCCGCGCTGCAGACGCTCGGCGGCACTGGCATAGCCGTCGATGATCTCCTGGATCATCTGCTTTGAGAGTGGCCGCGGCATGACGTGGAAGCGCTCATTGGGGACCGCCGACGGCGCATAGGCAACCGGCGCCGTGCCGTCCTGGCTCTCCATGATCTCGCGTCCGGGATGGAAGAGTTGGCCGAAAATCCTGGTGCCATAGGGCTTGCAGGCGTCGACCACGGCACGGTAGCCGGGGATGCAATCATCGGTCGTCGCCATGATGAGGTGCGACGTGTATCGCGCCGTTTCATGGACGCCGGCAACCTGCATGATGATTAGGCCCGCACCACCTTCGGCCCGGGCCTTGTGGTAGGCGATGAGCGGTTCGTTGGGCACGCCCTTGGTCGGCATGGTCGTATCATGACCGGTCGAGAAGATGCGGTTCTTGATGCGGCAGCCGCGGATGTCGAAGGGCTGGAACAGGCGGGCGAAGGAGGTCATGTTCGGCTCGTTCTGGTCAACTGGCGGGAACTGGGGCGAACCTATCGCGCCCGGGGCCGGCTTTGAAGGGTGAACTTGCCGCTCTTTGGCCCCAAATCGGCAAATCGAGGTTGACTTTGCGCTCCTTTGCCGCTGATTTGGCGCCAATCACGCCCTTCCGACGAGGTTCCCATGATCCCGCGCTATTCCCGTCCCGAAATGACCAAGATCTGGGACCCGGAGAATCGTTTCCGCATCTGGTTCGAGATCGAGGCCCATGCCTGCGACGCGCTGGCGGAATTGGGGGTCATCCCCAAGGAAGCCGCTGCGGAAATCTGGGCCAAGGGGAAATGGGAAGTTGAGCGCATCGATGAAATCGAGCGCGAAACCAAGCATGACGTCATCGCCTTCCTCACCAATCTTGCCGAACATGTCGGGCCGTCCGCTCGGTTCGTGCATCAGGGCATGACCTCATCGGATGTGCTCGATACTTGCCTCGCGGTTCAGTTACGCCAGGCGGCTGATTTGCTGCTCGACGATCTCGACCGGTTGCTGAAGGCGCTGGAAAAGCGCGCCTTCGAGCACAAGCTCACCCCGACGATCGGCCGCAGCCACGGCATTCATGCCGAACCGACGACGTTTGGGCTCAAATTGGCCTCGCATTACGCTGCCTTTGCCCGTGCCAAGCAGCGTTTGGCAGCGGCGCGCGATGATGTTGCAACCTGTGCCATCTCCGGCGCGGTCGGCACCTTCGCCAATATCGACCCGCGGGTCGAAGCGCATGTCGCGCGCAAGATGGAATTGAAGGTCGAGCCGGTCTCCACCCAGGTCATTCCGCGCGATCGCCATGCCATGTTTTTTGCCGTCCTCGGCGTGGTGGCGAGTTCGATCGAGAATCTGTCGATCGAGGTCCGGCATCTGCAGCGCTCCGAAGTGCGCGAGGCGGAAGAGTTCTTTTCGCCCGGCCAGAAAGGGTCGAGTGCCATGCCGCACAAGCGTAACCCGGTCCTGTCGGAGAATCTGACCGGCCTTGCCCGTGTCGTGCGTGCAGCCGTTAATCCGGCACTGGAGAACGTGGCGTTGTGGCATGAGCGCGATATCAGCCATTCCTCGGTCGAGCGTGTCTTCGGACCGGATGCTACGATCGCTCTGGATTTCGCGCTCAACCGCCTGGTCGGGCTGGTTGAGAAGTTGATTATCTATCCTGACTCGATGCAGGCCAACCTCGACCGCTATAGCGGTCTGGTGCACTCGCAGCGCGTCCTGCTGGCTCTCACCCAGGCCGGCATGAGCCGCGAGGATTCCTATCAGGCGGTGCAGCGCAACGCGATGAAAGTCTGGCTTGAAGGCAAGGATTTCATGACGGAGCTCAAGGCCGACGCCGACGTCATGAAGCGCCTGTCGACCAAGCAGATCGAGGAATGCTTCAACCTTGACTACCATTTCAAGCATGTCGACGACATCTTCCAGCGGGTTTTCGGCCACGCTTGAGACGCTGATCGGGTTCTGCGCGGCGCATCCCGTCCCGGATATGGATGCGCCGCGTTTTCTTGGCCGTCTGAATACCGGTCCGCAGGCCATCATCGATTGGCGCGACCGCGGTGTCGTCGCTGTCCTGCTTGATGCCGTGATCGGGAGCAACGGCGCTGTTCCTTTCGAAGTCGTGGGACTTGCCGGCGGCAAGCTCAGTCCCTCCCTCGCTGCGGATCTTCTGGCCGAGCTGGCGCGGCGTGCCGTGACGTTGGGTGCCAAGGCGAGTGAGCTCGCCATTACCCTTGTCTGGGCGCCGCACAGGGCGTTGGCCGAGGCGGCGGGTTATCGACATGCCTATAGCGATTGCGAGATGATTTGTCGCAATGCTGATTGGGGAAGGGACGCACCGCTGCCGGCGGGTGCCCAATGGCACGATGCCTGGCCGGACTGGGTTGACGACTACATCAGGGTTCTGACGAGTGGATTTGCCGATGTGCCTGGGGCCTTCGTGCCCAGGCCCGAGGAGATTCGCCGCTATCTGCAGCAATCAGGCATTCGTGCGCGCATTCTGATCGAGAACGGGCAGGGGATTGGTCTGCTGCGCTACACCGAACCCGACAACTACATTAATGCGGTGGTGCGTGCTGGCGGCCAGAAAGGCCGTGGTATCGGCAGGTTGGTGATGGATGAAGCGCGGCGCTGCCTGGTGACGAACGGGCGGAATGACGCCCCGATGACATTGACGGTGGTGGATACGAATGCAGCGGCGATAGAGCTCTATCGCCGCTGCAATTTTGAAATCGATCGTGAAGTGGCGGTGTTGATCCGCCGCTTCTAGCAGTCTCAGAGCTTCACTTCGGTCATGATCTGCTGCTTGGCGGCCAGAAGCAGTTCGTCCATCTGCTTGCGCAGGCGATGCTCGCTGACGTCGACATTCTTCGCCTTGAAATCGTTCAGCACCTTGTGCAGCACGTCTTGGTCACCGGGCTTGTCAAAGTCGGAAGCGACCACGTTCTTGGCATAAGCCTCCGCTTCGGCACCATCAATGCCCAGGAGCTGTGCTGCCCAGAGACCCAGCAGCTTGTTACGGCGGCTGTTCACTTTGAACTCCAACTCCTTGTCATGCTTGAATTTGCTCTCGAAGGCGGCTTCGCGCTCGCTGAAAGTGGTCATACCCGTGCAATCCCTTGACTGGTTCTGAAACAATACTAACTCGATGGAAAAATGGTTGGCCGGGGCCTTCCAGTCAAGTCTAATAGGCGCCGCGCGCCGCTCTTACAAGTTTCAACGTTTTCAGCCGGTTGGGCTCATGTGTAGTGTCATCATTCTTTCCCGACCGGATCATGACTGGCCGATTCTCATCGCCAGCAACCGAGACGAGATGCATGAGCGGCCCTGGGATCCACCGTCGCGGCATTGGTCGGACCGGCCGGAGGTGGTTGCCGGGCGCGATGTCCTGGCGGGCGGGTCCTGGCTGGGCATCAACGATTTCGGGGTGGTTGCCGGCATTCTCAACCGTCGTAATACGCTTGGGCCGCAACCGGGCAAACGCTCGCGTGGCGAGTTGGTCCTCGATGCACTCGACTTTGCCGATGCCGAGGCGGCGGTCGCCATGCTCCAGGAATTGGACGCCGGCGCTTACCGACCCTTCAACATGGTTGTGGCCGACAATACGCATGCTTATTGGCTGCGCAATCTGGGGCAGGAAATCGAAGCGGTGCAGTTGCCGCCGGGCCTTTCCATGATCACGGCCATGGACCTCAACGATATGAGCAGTCCGCGTACGCGCCATTTTCTCCCGCGTTGGCGCGCGGCGGCGGCCCCCGACCCGGAAGCCGGGGAATGGAATGCCTGGGTCGATTTGCTGCAATCGCGCGAGCATGAGCCGGGCGGAGACGTCTTCGACGCCATGCATATCGTATCGAACACCGGCTTTGGCACGGTTTCCTCATCACTGATGGCCTTGCCGTCGGTGAACCATTCGGACCGCTTGCCGCGGTGGCGTTTTCTGGGCGGCCGGCCTGAGACTCAAAGCTGGGTGGATATCGATCTCGGCTGATTGCAGCAAAAGCACTTGCGGGCCGCATCGTCGCGCGCTAGATATGTTATAGTATAACATTGCATATTGAGGCTTGATGATGCGGCGGCTTCTTGGGATGGCGTTTATGTTGGTTGGCTTTGTCTTGCTCTGCCAGCCCGCGGCAAGAGCGGCGGACAAAGTGGCCGTGGTCGCCACTTTCAGCATCCTCGCCGACCTCACCCAGAAGATCGGTGGCGATGCCATCGCCCTTACGACCCTGGTCGGCGCGAATGAGGATGCCCATGCCTTCGAACCGACGGCGGACGCGCAGCGCGCTGTTGCCGGTGCCCAACTGCTTGTCGCAAACGGCCTCGGTTTCGAGCCATGGCTGGAGCGGCTGATTGATGCAGCTGCATTCAAGGGCAATCTGGTAATTGCCACGACGGGCATCGAGCCGCTGGCCTCGACGGAAGAGTCCGAGGAAGGGCATGCGAATGATGAAGACCACGACCATGGCCATGGCGCGGCCGATCCGCACGCTTTTCAGGACCCTAGGCTGGTGCTGACCTACATCGACAATATCGCTGCCGGCCTCGCCAAGGTGGCACCGGAGCATGCAGCGGACTTCCAATCCAACGCCGAAGCCCTCAGGGCGCAATTCCGCACGCTCAATTCCGAACTGACAGCTTCCCTCGGTGCGCTACCGGCAGAAAAGAAGCGCATCCTGACCTCGCACGATGCCTTCCAGTATTTCGGCCATGCCTATGGCATCGATTTCATTGGTGTCCAGGGCGTCAGCACGGAATCCGAGCCTTCCGCCCAGGATCTGAAGCAGATTGTCGAGCAGATAAAGTCGGGCCATATCAAAGCTGTCTTCATCGAAAACATGAACGATCCACGCTTTGTCGAAAGTCTTGCCGGGGATACAGGCGTCACTATCGGCGGTGATCTTTACTCTGACGCCCTGTCGGCAGCCGATGGACCTGCAAGTGATCTGATTTCGCTCTACAGGCACAACCAGCAGGAATTGCTGCGGGCGCTGAAGTGACGTAAACCTTGGCTCCCTTTCTGGCCGAGAAGATGGCGACCCCGTCGATGCGTCATGCCCTGTTGCCGATCGCGCTGATCCTGACGTCGTTTTGGCCGCAATTTGCGCACGCTCATCCGCATGTCTTCATCGACAACCGTCTGACCTTTTTTCTGGCAGACGGGAAAGTCTCCGGTTTTCGTACGGACTGGCGGTTTGACGAGATTTTTACAGAGGATCTGCTGAGCCAATATGACTCGGATGGCGACCGGCAGTTCAGCCCGGCAGAAAGCGAGCAATTGAAGGCAGGCACGCTGCCCAATCTCGCCGCTTTTCGCTATTTCACCTATGTTTATCTTGCCGGCAAGGATCTCGGCAAAATGGAACCGGCTGACTTCAAAGCGGATATTACCGATGGCGCGGCGCGGTTTGTCTTTACCTACCGGCTGCCGCATCCAATCAACCCGCGACAAGAGACGATTGCCGTTTCCATCTATGACCAGGAATACTACGTCGAAGTTCTGCTCGCCCAGCAGAGCCCGGTAGAGGTCGAAGGTGGCAGCGCCGGCTGCGGCGCAAAAGTCGCTGACGATCCCGAGCACGCCTATTTCGGGGGCTTCGTCATTCCGCAAATTGTGACGATGACGTGCCAATGAAAATTCTTGCCGCCGTTGCCTGTCTGATGATTGCGCTCATGTTGTCTTGGCC
The DNA here is from genome assembly GCF_041906375.1 of Dongia sp. Taxonomy (GTDB): domain Bacteria; phylum Pseudomonadota; class Alphaproteobacteria; order Dongiales; family Dongiaceae; genus Dongia. The sequence goes on from NZ_JAYRJJ010000001.1 coordinate 1,261,380, forward strand.
GGCGTCAGCGCAAGAGACCGCCTCTCCCTTTGCCAAACCGGTCGACAGCGGGGCTTCGGCCGCGCCGCCGCCTGCGGCTGCTTCTGGCATCATCACGAGCATCGGCCGGACTTTCGTCAGCTTGCAGCGCTCGGTCAATCGCGCCATCAACGATCGGCTTATGGCAATCAAGCGAGGTGAGGAAAGGGGCGCGCTGTGGGGCGGGCTGGCAGTGGCCTTTCTTTATGGCGTGTTTCACGCCCTGGGCCCCGGCCACGGCAAGACGGTGGTCATCGGCTACTTCCTGGGGAGGGCAGCGCGGCCTTGGCGGGGTGTGGCGATGGCGGGGTGGATTGCCGTCAGCCATGTGATGGGCGCGGTCGTGGTGGTCGGGATTGCCCGTCTCATCTTTGAGAAGAGCCTGGTTTCTCCCACGAATGAATTTCTCTGGCTGCGGGTTACCAGCTATGGCGCGATTGTCCTCATTGGCCTGATGATGCTGCGTGACTGGGCGAGGGGCGGGCACGATCACCCCCATCACGACCACGCCGGATGCGACGATCATGGGCACGCGCATTCCTGCCATGCCGGTAATACCGGCTGGTTCCATAGCCATGCGCCGCTGGAGCAGCGAGCGCTGGCACTGGCGGCAGGTTTCGTCCCTTGTTCGGGCGCCATACTGATCCTGCTATTCACTATGGCGAACGGCTTGCTGCTGGCAGGCATTGCCATGGCGACGGCCATTGCCCTTGGCATGGGCCTGACCCTGGCGGGGCTGGGGGTCGCGAGCATCCTGCTGCGACATCAGGTGACAGTCCGTCTGCCGGAAGGGGGGCGAACCGGCCGTTGGCTGGCCCTCTCCGGACCGGTTTTCGTCATTGCCATAGGCAGCATTCTGCTGGCTGCCAGTCTGCTTACGCAGGTCTCTCTTTAACGCATTGATTAATATTGATAATATTAGAACAATGAGGCCTTGTCGGAACGGCCTGCAATCATTGTATTGCGGTGCCCATGCTGCTAGAAGAGGGCCGAATCTCGGTAGCGCGGTTGGCAAGAGTCGAGCCGGCCGCGGCTAGCAGTATTGGAGAACCCCAAATGTCGCGCCGGCGCCGCATTTATGAAGGCAAGGCCAAGGTCCTGTTCGAAGGGCCGGAGCCGGGTACGCTGGTGCAATATTTCAAGGACGACGCCACGGCCTTCAACAACCAGAAGCGCGGCACCATCACCGGTAAGGGGGTGCTGAATAACCGCATTTCCGAATACCTGATGGTGAGGCTGGGCGAGATCGGCGTTCCGACCCATTTTGTGCGCCGGCTCAACATGCGCGAGCAGCTGGTCCGTGAGGTCGAAATCATCCCGCTCGAAGTGGTGGTGCGCAACGTGGCTGCCGGGTCGTTGGCCAAACGCCTGGGCATCGCCGAGGGGACGCAGCTGCCGCGCTCGATCATCGAATATTATTTCAAGTCGGATGAGCTCGGCGACCCGATGGTGTCGGAAGAGCATATCACCGCGTTCAACTGGGCAATGCCGCAGGATCTCGATGAGATGCTGGCGCTGTCCTTGCGCGTCAACGACTTCCTTACGGGCCTGATGCTTGGCGTCGGCCTGCGTCTGGTCGATTTCAAGCTGGAATTCGGCCGGCTATACGAAAATGAAGAAATGCGCATCGTCCTTGCCGATGAAATCAGCCCCGACAATTGCCGCCTGTGGGACGTCAAGACCGGCGAGAAGCTGGACAAGGACCGCTTCCGCCGCGACCTCGGCAATGTCGAGGAGGCCTACCAGGAAGTCGCGCGCCGGCTCGGGATTCTGCCGGAAGGCGGGCCGCGCGATATGAAGGGCCCGAGTACGATGCAATAGGGCATTTGCCCAGATGAATGGGGCGCCTTTCTGGCGCCCCATTCGTTCCAGGTGTTGAGATTTTGTTCTGATTATCTTGCGATAAAGGGAGCGTCATGAAGGCCCGCATCCACATTACCCTTAAATCCGGCGTGCTCGATCCACAGGGCCGTGCCATCGCCAACGCGCTGCACGCACTGGGCTTCGACAGCGTCGATGACGTCCGTCAGGGGAAGTATATCGAAGTCGACCTCAAGGAAAGCGATAAGGCCAAGGCCAAAGCTGCCGTCGACCAGATGTGCGGCAAGCTGCTGGCCAATACGGTCATCGAGAATTACGCCATCGATCTGGTGGACTGAGCTATGAAGGCGGCGATCGTCGTATTCCCAGGTTCCAATCGCGAGAACGATGCCAAGGCGGCGCTGACCCAGGCGATGGGGCGCGAGCCGATCATGGTCTGGCATCGTGACACCTCGCTTCCCAAGGTCGATCTGGTCCTGGTGCCCGGCGGCTTTTCCTATGGCGACTATCTGCGCTGCGGCGCCATCGCCGCCAATTCGCCTGTCCTGCGCGAAGTGAAGGCGCGGGCCGAGCAGGGCATGGCCGTGATCGGCGTCTGCAACGGTTTCCAGATCATTACCGAAGCGGGGCTCCTGCCGGGTGTCCTGCTGCGTAACGCCAATCTCAAATTCGTCTGCCGCAACGTAGGTCTCCGTGTGGAGACGGCGAATTCGCGCTTTACCTCCGGATACAAGAAGGGCCAGGTGCTCTCTATTCCGGTGGCGCATCATGATGGCAACTACTTTGCCGATGCGCGGACGTTGGATGAGCTTGAAGCCGAGGACCGCATCGCCTTCCGCTATTGCGGTCCCGAAGGTCGCCTTGACACCAACTACAATCCGAACGGATCGACCCGTCATATCGCGGGCATCCTCAATAAGAAACGCAATGTGCTGGGGCTGATGCCACATCCCGAGAATGCGATCGAGCCGATCCACGGTTCGACCGACGGCAAGGCTTTGTTCCACAGCCTGGTGGAGGCCGTGTCGTGAGTGTGTCCAAGATTACCCCGGAAGTCGTCGCCGAGCACGGCCTCAGCGCCGACGAATACAAGCTGGTGCTTGAGATCATGGGCCGCGAACCGACGATGACCGAACTCGGCATCTTCTCGGTCATGTGGTCGGAGCATTGCTCTTACAAATCATCCCGTGTGCATCTGAAGAAGCTGCCGACCAAGGCCCCCTGGGTCATTCAGGGGCCGGGTGAGAATGCCGGTGTCATCGATATCGGCGACGGTCAGGCTGCCATCTTCAAAATGGAAAGCCACAATCATCCGAGCTTCATCGAGCCCTATCAGGGGGCGGCGACCGGGGTCGGCGGCATCATGCGCGATGTCTTCACCATGGGCGCGCGCCCGATCGCCAATCTGAACGCTTTGCGTTTCGGCGAACCGAACGATCCGAAAACGCGCCATCTGATCAGCGGTGTCGTTGCCGGTATCGGCGGCTACGGCAATTGCATGGGCGTGCCGACGGTGGGTGGAGAGGTCAATTTTCACCCCAGCTATAACGGCAACATCCTCGTCAATGCGATGACGGTGGGCCTCGCCGACACGGACAAGATCTTCTATTCGGCGGCTGCGGGCGTCGGCAATCCGGTGATCTATGTGGGTGCCAAGACCGGCCGCGACGGTATCCATGGCGCCACCATGGCCTCGGCTGAATTCACCGAGGATTCGGAGGAAAAGCGCCCGACCGTGCAGGTCGGTGATCCCTTTACGGAAAAGCTGCTGCTCGAAGCCTGCCTGGAATTGATGGCGACCGACGCAATTGTCGCCATCCAGGATATGGGGGCGGCCGGCCTCACCTCGTCATCGGTCGAAATGTCGTCGAAGGGCGGCCTAGGCATTGAACTTGATCTCGACAAAGTGCCGGTGCGCGAAACCAGGATGACGGCCTACGAGATCATGCTGTCGGAAAGCCAGGAGCGCATGCTCATGGTCCTGAAACCGGCGGCGATGGAGAAGGCCCGGGCCATCTTCACCAAATGGGAACTGGACTTTGCCGAGATCGGCGTGCTCACCGACACCGGCCACCTCGTCCTCAAGAAAGACGGCAAGGTGCAGGCCGACATGCCGGTGGCACCGCTGGTCGACAAGGCGCCGGTCTACGAGCGACCCTGGGTTCCCACACCGGCGCAGGCCGTCATCAATGCCAAGGATGTACCGGCGCCGAACGATTTGTTGGCGGCCCTGAAGACGCTTGTCGGATCACCCGACCTCGCCAGTCGTCGCTGGGTGTGGGAGCAATACGACCACCTCGTCATGGGCAACACAGCACAGCGCCCGGGTGGCGATGCGGCGGTCGTGCGCGTGCCGGGCGTTGCCGGCAAGGCGCTGGCAATGAGCTCCGATTGCACGCCACGCTATGTCTTTGCCGACCCCAAGCAAGGCGGCGCGCAGGCTGTGGCCGAGAGCTGGCGCAATATCACGGCCGTGGGGGCGACCCCGCTTGCTATCACCGACAATATGAACTTCGGCAATCCGCAACGCCCCGAGATCATGGGCCAGTTCGCCCTGTCGATCGAAGGCATGGCCGATGCTTGCCGCGCTCTCGACTATCCGGTCATTTCCGGCAACGTCTCGCTCTATAACGAGACGAACGGCAAGGGCATTCTGCCGACCCCGACCATCGGCGGCGTGGGTGTTCTGAAGAATATCGACCGCATGGCAACCGTTGCATTCAAGGCGGCGGGGCAAGTGGTGTTGGTCGTCGGCGAAAGCAAAGGTTGGCTCGGCCAGTCGATCTATTTGCGCGAAACGCAGGGCCGCGAAGAGGGCGCGCCACCGCCGGTCGATCTCAAGGCAGAGCGCCGCAATGGTGATTTCCTCCGCGGCTTGATCGTGGCCGGCGACATCACGACTTGTCACGATGTCGCCGATGGCGGCTTGCTGGTGGCTGTCGCCGAAATGGCAATGGCCGGTCAGGTGGGTGTCACGCTGACGACGCCGCAAACCGACGTGCCGTCGCATGGCTACTGGTTTGGCGAAGATCAGGCGCGCTATGTGATCGCTGTCCCGTCTGCTGCCGCGGCCGGTATCGAAGCCAAGGCGAAGGCGGCCGGTGTGCCGATCGAGAAGATCGGTGAGACTGGGGGCGATGCCGTGGTGCTGGACGGCCGCAAGATGACGATCCAGGATCTCAAGCAATCGCATGAAGCATTCCTGCCAACCCTGATGGGTGCGGCGTAAAGTTACGGGAGTTGATGGCCATGGCCATGGAAGCAAGTGAAATCGCGCGGCTTATCAAGGAAGCCTTGCCGGATGCGCAGGTGAACATTGAGGATCTGCGTGGCGATGGCGACCACTATGCCGCGCAAGTCGTTTCCTCGGCCTTCATCGGCAAATCGCGGGTGCAGCAGCATCAGATCGTCTATGCAGCCCTTCGCGGCAAGATGGGCGATGAGCTGCACGCGCTCGCTCTGCAGACCTCGGCACCTGCGGCCTGACGCATAACTGCCCCCGAGAATTGGGGCGGATCGGACAGCCACTTCATCATGCCGCGTCATTCGGCCTACCGCGCGGGCTTGGCTTATGCCGCCGGGGCCTATCTCAGCTGGGGGCTGATGTCCCTCTATTTCCGGGTGACGTCCTTCATGTCACCGCCGGAAGTGCTGGACCATCGCATCATCTGGTCGCTGGTGCTGACCGCTTTGGGCACGGGCATTCTGGTGCCGCGACAGGAAGTGATCCAGCTCTTCCGCAATCGGCGCAAGCTCGTCGGGCTCCTCGTTTCATCCCTGTTTCTCGCCTCGAACTGGCTGATCTTCATCTGGGCCGTGGCCGGTGGGCAGGCCCTTGAGGCTGGGCTCGGCTATTTCATCTGTCCGCTGCTGAGCGTTGCCCTTGGCGTCCTCGTCTTCAAGGAGCGGATGAGCCGGGTGCAATTCGCCGGTCTTGTCATTGTGGCGATCGGTGTGGCGCTCACGACCTTGGCCTTCGGCAGGCTGCCCTGGATCGCGCTGTCGTTGGCGGGAACTTTCGCCATCTACGGGCTCTGTCGCAAGATGCTGAAGCTGCCGGCGATGCTGGGCCTCTTTGCCGAGACGCTGATGCTGCTTCCCCTGGCGCTCGCTCACATGATCTGGCTGGAGCGAACCGGGCAGGGGCATTTCCTGGACGGCATCTGGCAGGACCAGATCCTGATTGTCGGCCTTGGCGTCATAACCACAATTCCATTGCTGTTTTTCGCCGGAGCGGCCAATCGCCTGGACCTCACATCGCTGGGCCTCATGCAATATCTCAACCCGACGGTCCAGGTCAGTCTGGCAGTTCTGGCCTATGGCGAGCCCTTCACCGTGACACATGGTCTCACCTTTGCGGCGATTTGGGTGGGGCTCGCCGTCTTCTCACTGGCGCCGTGGCTGTTCCGGCGGCAGAATGCGGAACGAGCGGCTGAACCCGTGATCAGCCTCGACAATTGACATTGCCCTGGATTGCCGCCATATCGCGAGCAAAGACAGAAAGGACCTGCCAGCTATGAGTGACAACCCCGTTTTCGACCGTATTCGCGACGATATCGGCAGCAACGACGTCGTGCTCTACATGAAGGGCACGCCGGTCTTCCCGCAATGCGGTTTCTCCGCCGCCGTCGTGCAGGTGCTGAGCCATCTGGGCGTGAAGTTCAAAGGCATCGATATTCTGCAGGATCCGAGCCTCCGCCAGGGCATCAAGGAATTCGCCAGCTGGCCGACCATTCCTCAGCTCTATGTGAAGGGCGAGTTTGTCGGTGGCTGCGACATCGTCCGCGAGATGTATGAATCGGGCGAGCTGCAGCAGCTGCTCAAGGACAAGGGTGTCGCCGGCAGTCAAGCCGCCTGACCCTTCTTACATCACGGTTACCCAGAGGGCCGATCCGCGGATGTCGCGGGTCGGCCCTTTTGCTTGGCAGTTTTGAACCCGTGGTCAAATCAACATCGTTTCCACGAAAATCGCACAATTGGCTTGCGAACGATTTAGGCCTGTGGCTAAATTTTTGAACTAATACACAGCGCCCTGAGTAACAGGGCCGTTCGAGGCAAACCGGGAGACGTGGAATGACGATGACCTTCCGCCGCAAGGCGATGGGCGCCGCTTTGGCTTTGGCCATGGGTGCCGGTTTCGGGGTGATGCCTGCCGCGGCCGAAGGGCCGGAAAGCACCGACCCCATCAAGATCGCGCTCTTTGATTGGACCAGCGTCAATCTGAACGCGACGATTCTCGCCAAGATTCTGAAATCCTACGGCTACAACACCGAACTGGTGACGTCCGATTATCTCGCCAGCATCCAGACCGGCTTGCGCACCGGCGACCTCACCATCGGTATGGAATATTGGGACACCACCGCGCGCGAAGCGATGGCCGATGCGGATGCCTCAGGCGAAACGGAAAACCTCGGACCCATCGGTCCCAAGGCCAAGGAAGAATGGTGGTTTCCTGAATACATGAAGGAAAAGTGCCCAGGCCTTCCCAATTGGGAAGCCTTGAAGGGCTGTGCCGAGGCCTTCTCGACTCCCGAAACGGCTCCAAAGGGTCGCTATCTGGGCGGGCCGGTCACCTGGGGCGGCTTTGACGACGAGCGTGTCGAAGCCCTCGACCTGCCGTTCGAAGTCGTTCACGCCGGCACCGATGCTGCCATGTTTGCCGAGCTTGAATCGGCCTATCAGCGCCAGGCGCCGATCATCCTGTGGATCTACACGCCGCATTGGGCGCCGGCCAAGTACAAGGGCGAATGGGTGCAATTTCCGGAATGGACGCCGGAATGCTACAGCGATCCCGCCTGGGGCTCGAACCCCGACAAGGCCTATGATTGCGGCAAGCCGCATGGCGAGATCTATAAATATTCCTGGAAGGGCTTTGCCGAGAAATGGCCTGTGGCGCACAAGATCGCCAAGAACATGAAATTCTCGGATGATGAGATGAATGCGCTCATTGGTCAGGTCGATCTCGATAAGAAGTCGCTCGACGAAGTGGCGGATGCCTGGATCGCCGCCAATCAGGACAAAATCAAGCAGTGGGCCCAGTAGGCTCGATTCCCTAAACTGGCCGGGCCGTTTCTCGTGCGGCCCGGCCATTTATTTTCCGGGATGAATGATGGTGCCAAGTGAAGCGCCCATGGATGCGCTCAACATATCGCTAGCGGAGGAGAGGGGCGGGCTTGGTCCCGTGAAACTCTCCTGCCAAAATGTCTGGAAATTGTTCGGCGTCAATGCGGATCGGCGCTTCGAGGCGCCCGAGATCAACGAACTGTCGACGGCGCAACTGGCCGCACGGGGTCTGATGGCCGCGGTGCGCGACGTCACGCTCGATGTCCGCGAAGGCGAGATCTTCGTGCTGATGGGCCTGTCCGGTTCCGGCAAATCGACGTTGCTGCGCTGCCTCTCGCGCCTCATCGAACCGAGCGCCGGCGCGGTGATGTTCGAGGAACGGAATCTGCTCGACGCGAATCCGCAGGAACTGATCGAGATCCGCCGCCACAAGATGGGCATGGTGTTCCAGCATTTCGCCCTGTTGCCGCATCTCACCGTTCTCGATAACGTCGCCTTTCCTTTGTCTCTACAGAAAGTCGGCAAGGCAGAGCGCCAGCAGCGCGCGCGCGAGGTGCTGGAACTGGTTGGCCTCAAGGGCAAGGAACTCAATTTTCCCCGACAGCTGTCGGGCGGCCAGCAGCAGCGCGTCGGCATTGCCCGGTCGCTCGCGGCGAATCCGGAATTGTGGTTCCTTGACGAGCCCTTTTCGGCGCTCGACCCGCTCATCCGCCGCGAAATGCAGACCGAATTGCAACGCCTGCAAAGCGTCCTCAAGAAGACCATCGTCTTCGTGACCCACGATTTCGACGAAGCGATCCGCCTCGCCGACCGCATCGCCATCATGAAGGACGGTGCGGTCGTGCAATTGGGAACGCCTGAGGATCTGGTGCTCAATCCCGCCACCGACTATGTCGCCGAGTTCACCGGTGATGTCGACCGGGCCAAGGTTGTCAGCGTCAGCCGGATCATGCAGCCCCGAAGTGGCGCCACCGTCGCCGGCGAGGTTTCGGCGCGCGACAAGATCGTCGCCATTGCGCCGCGCGTCATCGGTGCGGGTCGGCCCTTTGCCGTGCGCGATGGCAGCGGGAAGGTAGTCGGTGAGGTTACGCCGCAATCGGTCCTCGACATCTTGCTGGAACGCGGATCGCGGCAATGAGCGTCGAGATGGCAGCCATCGGAACCCATGAGCGGCGCTCACCCTGGCCGCTGATCTGGCTTGGCTTTCTTGTCGGCGTGGTCATTCTCTGGCTGCTGCGTGACAGCCTTGCGCCGCTCGTCAAATATCCGGACAAATGGGAGTTGGGGCTGACCAAATGGATCGGCATCGGGTCCAAATGGCTTGTCGCACATATCCAGTTCATCACGCGCGGCCTTGCTGCGATCCTCGACGTTCCGCTGAGAGCAGCCATTGCCGTTCTGGCCAAAGGCGTGCTGGCGCCAAATGATGCCGTGTTGTTTCCGCGCCTCTCCTGGGTGGGAATCATCGGCGCCGTCACCCTGATCGGCTATGCCTATGGCGGGGCGCGCACGGCACTGACGGCCTTCGGCTGCTTCCTCTACATCGCTCTGTTCGGCCAATGGAACGGCGCGATGTTGACGCTCGCATCCGTGATCGTCTGTGTGCCGATCGCGGTGGCGCTGGGGCTCGGCTTCGGCATTCTGGCTTTCCGGCACAAGAGATTGGCGATGTGGATCATCCAGCCCTCGCTTGATCTCATGCAGACGATGCCCTCCTTTGCCTATCTGGTGCCCGTCCTGCTGCTGTTCGGATCCGGCCCGGTGCCGGCACTGGTCGCCACTGTCATCTTTGCTTCGCCGCCGATGGTCCGTGCCACGGTCCTCGCCTTGGGGGCTGTGCCGGAGGAAGTGCTCGATTTCGGCAACATGGCCGGCTGCTCGCCACGACAGAAGCTCTGGCGAATCATGATTCCCAGTTCCCGTGCGCTTCTGATGGTCGGCGTCAATCAGGTCATCATGATGACCCTGAACATGGTGATTATCGCTTCGATGATCGGTGCCGGCGGGTTGGGCTACGACGTGCTGCTGGCCCTGCGGCAGGGCGACATTGGCAAGGGCGCCGTTGCTGGCATGGCTATTGTGGCCATTGCTGTCAGTCTCGATCGCATCAGTCAGGCCGCGGCGGCGCAGCAAGCGCGCCCCCAAATTGTCGGACTGCCTTTTGGACGACGCCACCCCTATCTGGTGGCAGGAATCGCCTGGATCTGCCTGACCACTTTGCTGAGTGTCTATGTACCTGCATTTGCCGATGTGCCGAAAAGTCTGGTTGTTACCCTTGGCGATTCACTCAATGAAATCATCAAATGGATCAACATCAACTTCTTCGATGCGATCGAAGCGGTGCGGACCTGGTTGCTCCTCAATCTGATGAACCCGGTAAAGCAGGCGCTCGTGGCAGCTCCCTGGTTCGCCATACTCGTTGGCCTCAGCCTGGCCGGTTGGCAACTCGGTGGCCGCAAACTGGCGCTGTTGATTGCATCATTGATTGCCTTCGTCCTGATCGTGGGGCAATGGGAGAAGGCCACGATCTCGGTCTATCTTTGCGCCATTTCCGCTGTGATTGCTGCATTGATCGGCATCCCGATCGGCGCCTGGTCGTCGCGCAGCGATTGGGCAAACCGGGTGACGACGGCCCTTGTCGATACGCTTCAGACTCTGCCGACCTTCGTCTATCTAATTCCGGTCGTGATGCTGTTCCGTGTCGGTGACGTCACCGCCATGATCGCGATCATCCTGTTCGCCGTTACGCCGGCGATCCGCTATACCGCTCACGGCCTGCGCAATGTCTCACCACAAGTGATCGAGGCGGCGCGGGCCATGGGCTCGACACCGCGCCAGATCCTGTGGCGCGTCCAGGTACCGCTGGCGCTGCCGGAAATCATGCTCGGAATCAATCAGGTGATCCTGCTGGCTCTCAGCATGCTGGTGATCACGGCGCTCGTCGGCACGCGCGACCTTGGTCAGGAAGTCTATATCGCCCTCACCAAGGCGGATTCTGGTCGCGGCATTGTCGCCGGGCTGTGTGTCGCCTTTCTGGGAATAATCCTCGACCGTCTCGCCGCCGCGGCCGCCCAAAAGACTCGCCAGCGGTTAGGGCTGGTCAATATCAGTGCCCATGGCTAAGGTCCGGGAAGAAGATATGGCAAAAGAACTCGAAGCTCTTTCCGACCTGCGACTGAACAGCCGGCAGGCGCGCATCATGGAGGTGCTGCGGCGCGACCAGCTGCTCGCGGTGACGCAGCTGGCTGAGGCGCTTGATGTTTCCGGCGAGACGATCCGGCGCGATCTGCGATTGCTGTCGGCCAAGGGCCTGGTCGAAAAGAGTCACGGCAATGTGCGTTGGCGGGATCGCAGCGATGACCAGCCGCTGCAGCGGCGCATGCTGGACAATATGGCTGCCAAACAGGCGATTGCGCTCGCGATCGCCGACGAGATCAGCGACGGGGAATCGGTCTTTCTCGATACCGGTTCGACCAACATCTATGTGGCGCAGGCGCTGAAAGGCCGCCGCAATCTGACAATCGTCACCAATTCCGCACCGATCGCGCAGCATCTCAGCACAGGCGAGGGCAACCGGGTCTATCTGGCCGGCGGCGAATTGCGCGCCGATGACAGCGCCGCTTTCGGCCCGGCAGCCATCGCCTTCCTGCAGCAATTCATGGTCAAGACGGCGATCATCAGCGCCTCCGGCCTCGATGCGAATCTCGGTGTCATGGACAATCACTTGTGCGAAGCGGACGTTTCGCGCTCGGTCCTGGGCCATGCCGAACGGGTCATCGTCGGTGCCGATCACAGCAAATTCGGCCGGCGTTGCCTGGTGGCGGCGGTCGGTTTTGCCGATGTCGATCTTCTGGTGGCCGACCAGAAGCCGACCGGCCCGCTCGGCGATGAACTCGAACGCCACGACGTCGAGCTCCTCATTGCCGAGCCAGCTTGAGCCATTTTACCTCTTGAAACGGAGCTACAGAAGACGATGACCGGGCGGCAACACGCGGAAATCTTGATCATTGGTGCCGGTATCATCGGCTGTTCCATCGCCTATCATCTGACGCGGATGGGCAAGAAGGATGTGGTGATCCTGGAGAAGAGCGGCATCACCCATGGCGCCACATGGCACGCCGCTGGCCTCGTCGGTCAGTTGCGATCCTCACGCAATGTGACGCGCATGCTGCGCCATTCGGTCGAGCTCTATGACAAGCTTGAAGCCGAGACGGGCATGTCTATCGACTGGAAGAAGTATGGCAGTCTGCGCCTGGCCTGCTCCAGCGAACGCGAGATGGAAAACAAGCGCTCGCTCACCATGGCCAAGAGTTTCGGTCTGGAGATGCTGGAGCTGTCGCCCAAGGAAGCGCAGGATCTTTTCCCGATCATGAGCACAGAGGATGTGCGCTCGGCGGTTTACATCCCCTCTGACGGGTATATCGACCCTGCAGGCGTCTGCCAGGCCCTGGCGAAGGGGGCCAAGGACAAGGGTGCGCGCATCATCGTCGGCGAACGGGTCACCGGCATGACAGTCGAGAACCGCCGCGTCAGCGTGGTGAAGACCGACAAAGGCGAGTGGAGCTGTGATCTGGTCGTCAATTGCGCCGGCATGTGGGGGCATGAGATCGGCGAGATGGCGGGCATCCGCGTGCCAAGCTTTGCTGTCGAACATCAATATCTCATCACCGACCCGCTGCCGGATGTGCCCAAGCGCATGCCGACCATGCGTGACCCAGATCATCTGGTCTATTACAAACCGGAAGTCCGTGGTCTGGTGATCGGCGGCTACGAACCCAATACCTTGCCATTCGCACCGGGCGGTATTCCAAAACATTTCGCCCAGGAATTGCTGCCGGGCAACTTCGAACGTTTTGAAATGCTGGCGCAGCTCGGTGGCAAACGCACGCCGATCATCAATACTGTGGGCGTTCGTCAGCTGATCAACGGGCCGATTCCGTATTCCGCTGATTCTGATTTCGTCATGGGGAAGTCGCCCGAGCTCGATAATTTCTTCGTCTCGGCTGGTTTCCTTTACGGAATCGCAGCCGGTGGCGGCGCGGGGCGCATGATGGCGGAATGGATCGTCGACGGTTCACCGAGCCTCAATCTGTGGCCGCTTGACGTGCGGCGCTTCAATTTCCATCACAATACGCGTCATTTCATGTATCCCCGCGCGGTGGAACTTTACGGCCATCACTACAAGCTGCACCGCCCGGGCGACGAGCATGAGACGATGCGCGGCATTCGTCGTTCACCTCTCTATGAAACGCTGAGGGGCAGGGGAGCCGTCTTCGGATCGCGCGGCGGCTGGGAACGGCCGAATTGGTTTGCACCCGCCGGCGTCAAATCCGCCGATGAACCGGCCTTCGATCGGGCCAAGACCAATTGGTTTACCCATGTCGGGGCGGAACACAAGGCCGTGCGCGAAGGTGTGGCCCTCATCGACCAGACATCTTTCGCCAAGTATGAGATCATCGGTCCGGGTGCTGGCGCGGCCCTGCAGAAGCTGGCCGTCTCCGACATGGACAAGCCGGTCGGCAGCACCATCTATACCCAGCTCTGCAATCCAAAAGGCGGGATCGAATGCGATCTCACTTTCTCAAGGATAGCGGCGGACCGCTTCTACTTTGTCACGGGCAGCGCCTTCGGCCTTCACGACAAGCAATGGATCGAAAGCCATCTGCCGCGCGACGGCTCGGTGCAGATTGTCGACGTGACCTCGGCCCGCGCCGTGATCAACCTTTGCGGCCCGAAGTCGCGTGATGTGCTGTCGTCGGTGGCGGAGGAAGATGTTTCCAATGCGGCTTTTCCCTTCTCGACTTGCCGGCAGATCACCGTGGGTGCGGCGCCAGTGCTGGCGATCCGTATCGGCTTTGTCGGCGAACTCGGTTGGGAACTGCATGTGCCCACCGAATATGCGGCCCATGTCTATGACGTGCTGCGCGAAGCTGGCGACGCGCACGGCATCCGTGACGTCGGCTACCGTGCCATCGATTCCTTGCGCATGGAGAAGGGCTATCTCTATTGGTCGTCCGACATCACACCGGACTACTCGCCCTACGAGGCCGGGCTCGGCTTCCGTGTCAATCTGAAGAAGGGCGATTTCTTTGGGCGCGAGGTGCTGGCACGGCAGAAGGCGGAGGGCGTCAAGCAAAGGCTCTGTACCTTCACTCTGGAAAAGCCGTTGCCCCTCTATGGCGGCGAGGCCGTGATTCGAGAGGAGAAGGTAGTGGGCGTCACCACCAGCGGCAATTTCAGCTACACGCTGGGCAAATCGGTTGCCTATGCCTATCTGCCGGTCAACCTCTGCGACCAGCAGGGATTTGTCGTCGAATCCTTCACCGAACAATCGGCGGCGACGCGTCATGACGGGCCGCTCTATGATCCCAAGAATGAACGCTTGAAGGCTTGAGGGGGAGAGGATGGGAGACGAAAAGCTCATTGGCGATGCGATGCGCCGCATTCCATTGCTGGCTGGCCTGGGTGTGAGCGAGGTGCAAACTGAAAGACTCGGTGGCCTCACCAACCGTAACTATCTGCTCGGCACGCCCAAGGGAAAGTTCGTCTTGCGCATTCCCGGGGAAGGAACAAGTGAATACATATCCCGCAGGAATGAAGCGCATGCTGCCCGCGTCACCTCCGATATCGAGGTCAATGCGCCGCTGATCTTCTTCGACGAGACCGACGGCGTGCAACTGGCCGGCTTTATCGAAGGCGCGCAGACGATGAATGCTGAACGTTTCAAGGATCTGGGCTCTGTCCGGCGTTCGGCCGAAGCGCTGCGCAAGGTGCATGATTGCGGCAGGCCGTTCCTCAACCGCTTCGAGCTGTTCCAGATGATCGATGAATATCTCGGCATCCTGGAGAAGAAGTCGGCGCCGTTGCCGGACGGATATCATGATGTGAAGCGTGACGCGGAGAGTGTGCGTCGCGCCCTCGGTGTCCGGTCATTGCCCCTGACGCCCTGCCATTGCGATCCCTTGGCCGAGAACTTTCTGGACACCGGGAAGATGGTTCATGTGATCGATTGGGAATATGCCGGCAACAACGACCCGATGTGGGATCTGGGCGATGTCTCGGTCGAGGCCGCCTTCGGCCCGGAGCAGGACGAGGTGCTGCTCGAGGCCTATTTCGGCGGAAAGGTGCCGACGACCGACCGTGGTCGCATGGTGCTCTATAAGGCGATGTGCGACCTGTTGTGGACGCTATGGGGCATCATCCAGCACGTCAATCAGAACCCGGCGGATGATTTCTGGGCCTATGCGGTAAACCGCTTCGAGCGCTGCAAGAAGCTGATGGGCAGGCCTGATTTCGGCCGCCATATCCAGGCGGTGATAGACGGCTGAGAACAACCTTTTCCCAGTGGGCCATGCCGAAGCTGCAGGGCAGCGATTACGTCAATAGGGTTGCCTTTCTTTCCTCTTTGCCGTCTCTATGACGCCCTGGAATTTGCGTCTCAAGGGATGACCGGGGATGGATGACACCATATCGCCGCGCAAGGCCGCGATTGCCGCGCGCGCCTATCAAGATGGATTGCTGGTCGAGGATGCGCCGCTGATCGGCATCATCGACACGGACGCGCTTTATGCGACGATCCATGACCTGCGTTCGTCCTTTCCCAATTTCTTCACGCATGCCTTCGCGGCCAAGGCCAACACCATGCCGGCCGTGCTGGATTTGGTGCGCAAATGGGGCATGGCCTGCGAAGTGGCGAGCCCCGGCGAATATCAGGCGGCGGTAAAGGCCGGCTTCCTCGGCGGCGAGATCGTGTTCGACAGCCCGGCCAAAACCAATTGGGAGATCGATGCGGCGCTGTCCCATGGCGCCACCCTCAACATCGACAATTTCCAGGAACTGGCCCGGGTCGACGCGTGGCTTGCCAAGAACAAGTCCGCTTCGATCATCGGCCTGCGTATCAACCCGCAGGTGGGCGGTGGCGCCATCGCCGCCATGAGCACAGCGACCTTGAGTTCCAAATTCGGCATCGGTCTTGAGGACGGCGACAACCGCCAGCGCATCTTCGACGCCTACGCGGCGCGCCCCTGGCTCAATGCGCTGCACACGCATGTCGGTTCGCAAGGTTGTCCTCTCGACCTCATCGCCGCGGGCATCGCCAAGACCTTCGGCCTGGCGCATGAAATCAATGCGCGCCTGGGCCGTAAGCAGATCGCGACCCTCGATATCGGCGGCGGCCTGCCGGTCAATTTCGCCAGCGACGAGGTGACGCCGAGCTTTGCCGATTACGTCGCGGCCTTGCGCAAGGCTGTGCCGGATCTCTTCTCAGGCGAATTCCGTGTCATCACCGAATTCGGCCGTTCAGTGCTTGCCAAGGCCGGCTTCATCCTGGCCCGTGTCGAATACACGAAGGAGCAGGGCGGGCATCCTATCGCCATCACCCATGCCGGCGCCCAGGTAGCGACGCGTACCGTTTTCATGCCGGAATTGTGGAAGATTCGTGTGAGTGCCCTCGATGCGCAGGCGCGGCCGAAATCCGGCCCGAAGGTGGTGCAGGATGTGGCCGGGCCATGCTGTTTCGCCGGCGATGTCGTGGCTCATGCCAGGGCTCTGCCGCTGCTGGAGCCCGGCGACTTCGTGATGCTGCACGACACCGCCGCCTATTATTTCTCGACGCCCTTTGTCTACAACAGCCTGCCGGCCATCCCGGTCTACGGCATATCCGGCGCCGACGATGCGCTGAAAGTCACGGTGTTGCAGGAGGGCGGCATCCTCGCGGTCTAGCGCGCGACGACGACCAAGCCGGAGATTGTGAGCGTGATGCCGATGGTGCCGGCATTCTGCGCCGCTTTCTTGAACAGCAATTGGCCGGAAGAGAGGATGGCGACCTAGAGGCCCAAGGCGGCCAGAATCTCTTTGCCGATCACGGCTGCTCCCCCGGTTGATACGTTCTGCGGGGATGAGCCTGACCGGGCCCCTTGGGGCTGCAATTCGGCGCTCAGGAAGCCGGCAACGGCGAAGCCACCGGCATGCCGGCGGTGGTGGGCACGCAGGCTTTTATGGCGGCATCGGCCCGGTGCCAATTGTCACGCGCCATGTCCGGGAACACGCCGCTCACCTGATGGGTCGGCCAATAGAGGTCGCCATTGTAGAACTTCACCAACGCCTTGTTATTGGGGTGAGGCTCGACCGTGACAAAGGCAATGAGCCCACCGCGCGGGGCATAAACGCTGATCTCGGCCTTTGGCCCGAAGAAGAGCAGATCCGGGGCGGCCCCGCGAAATTCATTTGCCAGCGCCTGCGCCAGGCAATTCGCCATTGCTTCCGGCGGCTGGTCGACCCTGGCGGTGATGTCGGGTTTGGCCATCATCTCGGTCGAGGTGCAGGCGGCGGCACTCAGCAGCAAGAGGAGGGGCAGATGAGAGAGGCGCATCGGATTGGTCCCGAAAAGTGGTCTGGCTGCTCCAAGCCAAGCATGCAGCATGCCAGCGAGACCGGAAATGGGTGCTCCGCCTTATCTCTTTGATATCTCTTTAACTATTTCACAGATAGCCTTGCGGGAATCAGGGCAATTCTTCAGATTTGCCGCATCTTGGCGGAGGGACTAGGCATGGAAGGGTCCTGGGCGACAGCAGCGGTCGGCGGGATCGCGGCCGATTTTGCCCGGTTTGGCACCCGGTCCATGGCGAGCCACTCGGCTTTAACCGAGGTAAATCATGCATGAGTCTCTGACCAATTTCATCGCCCAGTGCAACGCCGTGATCGGCGAAAAGCCCGAGCCGCACGATAGGGTCACCGCCATTCCCCCGTTGATGCATGCGCTGATCGCCGATGCCGACACCTTTCTCTCGGAAGAGCATTTCAGGTCGGATCCCGACCACTATGCGCGCAACGCCATCTACATCTGTCCGAAAGGGGATTTGTCGCTCTTCTCCCTCGTCTGGCTGCCGGGCCAGTGGACGCCGGTTCATGATCACGGTAGTTGGGGCGTTGTCGGCGTCGTCCGCGGCATGCTGGAGGAACGCTCCTACATGTCCGTCGCGGGCGAGATCCATGGCAATTCCGGCATCGCCCTGAAGCGTGGCGGCGTCACCCTGCTCAGCCCCTCGGCGATTTCCAGTTTCGTGCCCAATCCCGACCACATCCACATGACCGGTGTGCCGCTTGAGCGGCAGACCTGCGTCAGCCTCCACCTCTATGGACGCAACATGGATTCGTTTCATATCTACGACGTGGCCGCCGGAACGCGTCGGTTGATCGAGGTGCCGCACTATGAGAGCACCGCGTGAACTGACGGCAATCGACATTCTGTGGGAGAACAGGAATTCATGTGCCGCTGGCTGACCTATTGCGGCGAGCCGATCTATCTCGACCGGGTGATTTTCGAGACGGAGAACTCGCTCATTCATCAGAGTCTCAACGCGCGCCGCAGCCATGTGACGACCAATGGCGACGGCTTCGGCATCGGCTGGTATGCCGAACGCCCGGTGCCCGGAACCTACCGGGACATTCTCCCGGCCTGGAACGATGCCAATCTGCGCTCGATCGCCCATCAGATACGCTCAGGCCTGTTCCTGGCGCATGTGCGCGCGTCGACCGGGACCGCGACGTCGCGGGCCAATTGCCATCCCTTCAGTCACGGCAAATGGCTGTTCATGCATAACGGCCAGGTTGGCGGCTACGATCGTATCCGCCGCAAGATCGAAGCCCTGGTCGACGATGCCTATTACGTCCATCGCCTCGGCACGACTGACAGCGAATTGATCTTCTATCTGATGCTATCCCTCGGCCTTGATCGTGATCCGATGGGCGCGGCGCAGAAGGCGCTGGCAGCCGTGGTCGAACTGATGAAGCAGGCGAACATCGCCGAGCCGCTGCGCTTTACCTCGGTCTTCACCAACGGTGCCGAGATCTTTGCAGTCCGCTTCGCCACCGACGAAACGCCGCCCTCTCTCTATTGGCGGTATGAGGACGATCAGTTGCTGGTCGTCTCGGAGCCGCTCGACGATGACCAGCGCTGCTGGCACGAGGTGCCGGCTGGCCAGATGCTGGTGACGGAGCGCAACACGCGGATCGATATGGTCCCATTTCTGCCGGCGTAAGACCCCAAAGCGAAACGGGCCGGAGCACCCTGGGGTGTTCCGGCCCGTTCGAATTGGCTCCTCGAGCTGGACTCGAACCAGCGACCTGCGGATTAACAGTCCGACGCTCTACCAACTGAGCTATCGAGGAATACGCTGCCAGAGCCCTCGAGCCCGGCGCGATGGGGCAGCATATAGCAGAACCCCCGGTCGGATGCCAACAGCTTTCTTCATCTTTCCGTGGCTCCTCAAACAACTGATTCTACGTCGAATTTCAGGGAAGCCAATTGTCGCACCAATGCCGCGCAGGGGTTGACAGCGGGGCTCACATCCAAGATTCTCCGGCGCCAATCCAATTGTCATCCTTTCCGCCAAGTTCCTGCCCGGGCGACCGGCTCGGACACGCAAGCTATCGGAGTTTCCATGAAGGCCGTCATTTTGAGCGCGGGCCAGGGTTCGCGACTGTTGCCATTGACCGAAGGGCGGCCGAAATGCCTCCTCCCCTTGGGCGACAAGACGCTGATCGAATGGCAGATCTGGGCGCTGACCCAGGGCGGTGTCGACGAGATCGCGGTCGTCGTCGGCTATCATGCGCAGGATGTGGTGGCGCTGCTGAAGAAGCTGGAAGGCCCGAAGCTCAAGATCCGCACCATCTACAATCCGTTCTACAAGCTTGCCGACAATCTCGCCTCCTGCTGGATGGCGCGTCACGAGATGGCGACCGACTTTGTCATCCTCAATGGCGACACCGTCATCGAGCCGAAGATCTTCCAGAAGCTGATGGCGAGCCCACAGGCGCCGATCACCGTCACCATCGACAAGAAGGAGTCCTATGACTCCGACGACATGAAGGTGCACCTCAAGGGCACGCGTCTTCTGGAGATCGGCAAGACCTTGCCGCCGGAGCGCACCAATGGCGAATCGATCGGCATGCTGCTCTTCCGCGGCGATGGCCCCAAGCTCTTCACCGACACGCTCGAATCGCTGATGTATACGCCGGAAGGCGTGAAGTGGTGGTATCTGCGCGCCATCGGCCAGATCGCCGAGCATCACCAGGTCGAGACCTGCAATATCGAAGGCAGCCTGTGGGGCGAAGTCGATTTCCCCGCCGATCACGAGCGAGTCTCGCAGCTGGTCACCGAATTCTAAAGCTGCTTATGCGTCGTGCCCGGGCTTGACCCGGGCATCCACTCTTTCCAGTGCAACGGTGGATTGCCGGGTCAAGCCCGGCAATGACGATGAGTTGAGGTTGGCGCCGTCCCTAAAGCTTCAATTCGCACCAGATCGGCGTGTGGTCGCTGGGTTTTTCGCGACCGCGTGGGGATCGATCGATCTCGCAAGCCACCAGGCAATCGGCTGCCTGTGGTGAGAGCAGCAGATGATCGATGCGCAAGCCTTCGTCGCGCTGCCAGCGTCCCGCCTGATAATCCCAGAACGTATAGCGATGCCCTTCCGGATGCAGATGGTGGAAGGCATCTGTATAGCCGAGATTGAGAATCTCGCGGAACTTGGCGCGAGTCTGTGGGCGGGCGAGGGCGTCCTCGGCCCAGGCTGCCGGATCGTAGACATCGGCATCTGTCGGGATGACATTGTAATCGCCGCCGAGAATGGTGGGCTGCTCCAGCTTCAGCAACTCGGCCGCATGGCGCTTGAGGCGCTCCATCCAGGCGAGCTTATAAGGATACTTCTCACTCTCGACCGGATTGCCGTTGGGCAGATAGATTGTGGCGATGCGGACATGCTTCCAGCGCGTGCCGTGCGGCACGGCAACCACCGCCTCGAGGTAACGCGCCTGCTCATCGGCATCGTTGCCGGGCAGGGCGCTGTGTTCCACCTTGAATTTTGTCTTTGAGAGGATGGCGACGCCGTTATAGGTCTTCTGGCCGAAGGCCTCGGCATGGTAGCCGAGCGCCTCGATTTCCAGGCGCGGAAACTCCGCCGTGGTGCATTTGATTTCCTGCAGCAGGGCCACGTCCGGCGACGCCTCGCGCAGCCAGTCCAACACATTGGCCAGCCGCGCGCGCAGCGAGTTGACGTTAAAGGTTGCGATCTTCACCGGAATGGATCAGGTCAGACGGAGAAGGAACTGCCGCAGCCGCAACTCGACGTGGCGTTGGGGTTGCGTACCTGGAACGATGCGCCGACCAGATCCTCGACAAAATCCACTTCCGATCCGGTGAGGAGATCGAGCGAGGTGTCGTCGATCACCACCTTGACGCCGTCGCGTTCAAAGATGCGGTCGTCCTGCTGAACCGATTTGTCGAAGGTGAAGCCATATTGGAAACCGGAACAGCCGCCCCCTGAAACGGACAAGCGCAACATCAGATCGGCATCGCCTTCCATCGCAATCAGGGCGGCAATGCGTTTGGCGGCACTTTCGCTGACGGTAACCTGGCGCGTCGCTTCGGCGGTGTCGGGCATGGCTGTCACTTCGGTTGGTGCGGGAACTTGCCCAAGTATTTAGGGCGTCGTGGCCGAATGTCAAACGCCGGCATTGCATGGCTGGCATCTATGCCCTTACACGGACTATGTTTTTTCGCCCGCCGGCGAGAGGCGATAGGCCGATTTCTGTAATAGTCATGCTCTGGAGCGCCTGTTAGGGTCCGATCATGTCGTTTGCTCCTATTGCCTGCAATCCCGCCGAAACCCGCGGCCGCCTGATCGCCGAGACCGAGAGCCCGATGCGCTCGGTCTATCAGCGCGACCGCGACCGGGTGGTGCATTCGGCGGCGTTCCGGCGCCTGAAGCACAAGACCCAGGTCTTCGTTTATCACGAGGGCGACCACTACCGGACGCGGCTGACCCACAGCCTGGAAGTGGCGCAGATCGCGCGCACCATCGCCCGGGTCTTGGGCCTGAACGAGGATTTGGCCGAAGCCTTGGCGCTTGCGCACGATCTCGGTCATCCGCCCTTCGGCCATGCCGGCGAAGAGGCCCTGAATGCCTGCATGGTCGAGCTGGGCGGCTTCGATCATAACGAGCAGACCTTCCGCGTCCTGACCTCGTTGGAACGTCGCTATGCCGGGTTCGACGGTCTCAATCTGACCTGGGAGATGCTGGAGGGGATCGTCAAGCATAACGGCCCCTTGCGCGGACCCCATGCCGGTGCCCGCAACCTCGCCCAGGGTGTCCCGGAAACGATCGCCGCCTTCGACCGCGCCTGGTCACTCGAACTTGACGGTTTTGCCAGCGCCGAGGCGCAGGTAGCGGCTCTTTCCGACGATATCGCCTACAATAACCACGACATCGATGACGGTTTGCGCGCTGGCCTGTTTGTGATCGAAGACCTCCGCGATGTGCCGCTGGCGGGGCCGGTGTTTGCCGAGGTGGCGACGCTCTATCCCGGTCTTGAGCAGACCCGGATGATCCATGAATCGGTGCGGCGCATGATCAACGTGATGGTCAGCGACGTGCTGAGCGAAAGCGCGCGTCGGATCTCGGCCGGTAATCTCTCAAGCGTGGCCGATCTGCGTCGCCGCACGGAGCCGGTCATCGCTTTCTCAGATGCGATGCGTGGCAATGACATCGGCCTCAAGAAGTTCCTCTTCCAGCGCATGTACCGGCATGAGCGCATCAACCGCACCATGGCCCAGGCAAAGACTGTGGTGACCGACCTGTTCCTGCGCCATCTCGACGAGCCGGAATTGCTGCCGCCGGAATGGTCGCGGGAAGCGGATCATGGCGACCGGCGCGCGCGCGCGCGGGTGGTGGCCGACTATATCGCCGGCATGACCGACAAATTCGCTCTGGAATGCCATGCCAAGCTGTTCGGCGACCGTGCGCTTGTTTCAGAAAAATCCTAAGCAAATCTATGCTTTAAGCTGGGTGATCACCGGCCTGTGGCTTGACCGACTCGGACTATTGCTGGTTTGATTCCAGCTTGGCTCGGCGTTTTTCGCCGGCCCCCGACTTATGGCGTCAAGGACAGCGTTAGATGACGACGGAACCACCCCGCCCAGACCAGATCCAGGCCAATGTCGCCGCCGCCCTCAGCCGGCTGCGTGGCGAACTGGCGCCGACACCGCCAGCCGCGACAGCGGCGCCGGTCGAAACACCTGTGGGTGGCCCTGCGGCCGGCGGTGAGCCGGTTGCTGAGGCGGGTGCCGAACATGGTTTGACGTCCGGCGAAGCGTTGTTCGAGGTGGGGCCGACATTGACGGCGCCGGATCCCAGCATGGCGCTCGGTCACAGCAAGCCGGCAGGCGAGGGCGTCGACACCCCGTTTGCGCGCATGACCGGGTTGAAACTCTCCGAACAGCCGGATCTGCTGGCCGGCATCGGGGCGCCGCCCTTGGCTGATATTTCGGATGCCGAGGCCGAAGCTGCCAAAAGCCGCCGGCGTTTTCGCAATCGCTTGCTCGCCGGTGGCGTCCTGGTGATCGCCCTGGTCGGCTTCTGGTTCTGGAGCGGTGGCGGCGAGCCCGGCAATGAGCCGGTGCCGGTCATCACAGCCGACAGTTCGCCTGAGAAAGTAAAGCCTGCCGACGAAGGCGGGTTGGAAGTGCCGAACCAGGATGTCGCCATTCTCAATGGCGAGAGCACCGGTGCACCGGCTGAGGGCGAGACGGTCCTCCCCGCGCCTGAACAGCCGGCGACCCCGCCAGTGGAGGCGCCGGCGACGCCTGAGACAGCGCCCGCGGCGGATGCCGGGACTGCTGTGCCGACGGTGCCGGCCCCCGCTGTCGATGCCATTCCATCGGTCCCGGCCCCGACGGTTCCGGCGCCGGGCGACGTGCCTAGCGCGGCCGAAACGGCGGTACCGGCAACGGCTGAAAATGCGCCAGCCGAAGGCGCGCCGGCCGCCGATACCCAGACGGCAGCGGCTGAGGCGGCTCCCGCCGAACAGGCCCCGGCCGAAGCCGCACCTGCCGCGGCGCCGGCGGCGGAGCCCACGGTGACTGGTTCCGCGCGCATCCAGCTTGCGGCCGTGAAAAGCGAGGCGGCGGCACAGAAGGAATGGGCGCGCATCCAGAAAGCCAACCCGGAACTCCTGGGCGGGCTCACTTTGCATGTCGAGCGGTTCAACAAGACGGCGAGCGAAGTCTATTACCGCATCCAAGCCGGCCCGCTGCAGGATAAGGCCAGCGCAAAGCAGCTCTGCGCCAAGTTAAAGCAAAAAAATCAAGCCTGTATCGTCGCAAATTAAAGCGATACATCTGGGAGAGTCGAATGCCTTTGGCAGCAATCTTGGGCTGCGCCGGGCCTGAATTGACCGCGGCGGAGAGGGAGTTCTTCCGCGCGGCCGATCCGTTGGGCTTCATTGTCTTTGCGCGCAACCTGGTGGACCCGGCGCAGGCCAAACGTCTGACCGACGATTTGCGCGCGACAATCGGGCGGCCGGATGCGCCGATCCTGATCGATCAGGAAGGCGGTCGCGTGGCGCGGCTCAAGGCCCCGCATTGGCGCCATCCGCCGGCGGCCGACAAGTTCGGCGCCATCGCCGCAACGGACCGGGCTCGGGCGGCGGAGGCTGTTCGCGTCAACCATGAACTCATGGCCGGAGAGATGCGCGCGCTGGGCATCAACGTCGATTGCGCGCCTCTGGTCGACGTCCGCATGGTCGGCGCGCATGACATCATTGGCGACCGCGCTTTCGGCACGGACCCCTATCTGGTTGCCGATCTTGGCCGGGCTGCCGCCGAAGGGCTGCTTGCCGGTGGGGTCATGCCGATCATCAAGCATATTCCCGGCCACGGCCGCTCCATGGTCGATAGCCATTTCGACCTGCCGCGGGTCGATACCGATTTCGACACGCTGGCCGAATCCGATTTTGTCCCGTTCCGGGCGCTCCATGACATTCCCTGGGCCATGACGGCGCATATCATCTACACGGCCCTCGATCCGGACCAGCCGGCAACCCTGAGTCGGACCGTGATTGCCGAGATCATCCGTGGCGAGATCGGCTTCTCCGGCCTGCTGCTCTCCGACGATCTGTCGATGAAGGCGCTCAAGGGTGGCCTCGACGAACTGGCGCAGGCCAGTCTCGAAGCCGGCTGCGACGTGGTCCTGCATTGCAATGGGGATATGACGGAAATGGAGCGGGTTCTGCGCGGGACCAAGCCCTTGTCTTCCGCCGGCCTTGCCCGATATGAACAGGGCCAGCGACGCCTCAACGCCGATCCGGATTTCGACCAAGCTGATCTCAAAGCTGAGCTCTCAGCCTTAATGGCTTGAAATTGTGAAATAAGAGCGGAAAAGGGTGCGGCTGTTAAACCGGCACTCTCAGGAGCCTTCCTTGAACGGACTCGATTTCGGCAGCTTGGTGCAGATCGCCACGACTTGGGCGCTGCCCGTGCTGTTGGCCATCACGTTGCACGAGGCCTCACATGCCTTCGTCGCCTGGCGCCTGGGCGATGACACGGCCTTTCTGCAGGGGCGGGTGACCTTCAATCCCCTGAAGCATGTCGACCCGTTCGGCACGGTAATCCTGCCTGGCCTGTTGCTGCTCACCGGCAGCGGCTTCCTCTTTGGCTACGCGAAGCCTGTGCCGGTCAATTTCCGGCGCCTCAAGAACTTCCGCCGGGATTCAGCCCTGGTCGCCCTGGCCGGACCGACCAGCAACATGATCCTTGCCGTCATTTCGGCGCTGCTCATCCATGCGGCCGTCCTGGCGCCGGAATGGTTTGCCGAATGGTCGGTTCAGACGCTGATAAACTCATTGCGTCTCAATGTGATGCTGGCTCTTTTTAACATGTTGCCTTTGCTGCCGCTGGATGGCGGCCGGGTCCTTGGCGGATTGCTGCCGCCTAGCCTGGCGCGGCCGTTCTTCCGGACCGAGCGATACGGCATGATCATCCTTCTCGGCCTCATCTTCCTGCTGCCCCTGGTCGGGACGCAGATGGGTATGGATCTCAATATTTTAAGCTGGATTTTGGGGCCGGCTTCCGACTATCTCCTGCATCTTGTTGTAACCCTGACGGGGCTGAAGGGCTGATGGCGTCTTGGATTGTCGATGACGAGACGGAAACGCCGGAGACACCTGCTGTCGCCGATGACACCCCCGTGCCCGCAGATGAGACGCCCTCCCAGGAAGCTGCCGCCCAGGAGCCGCCGAGCGAGCCCGTCGGCGATGAGGCCCCCCCGGTCGCGGCCAATGACGATGGAGAGTTGCGCCTCGACCTCGACGGCTATGAAGGGCCGATCGACATTCTCCTGACCCTGGCGCGCGAGCAGAAGGTCGACCTCAAGAAGATCTCGATCCTCGAGCTTGCCGACCAATACCTTTCTTTCATCAATCATGCCCGCAAGCTGCGCCTGGAACTGGCGGCGGATTATCTCGTCATGGCGGCGTGGCTCGCTTATCTCAAGTCGCGCCTGCTGTTGCCCGAGCCGCCGGCTGATGGCGAGCCGACCGGCGTCGAGCTGGCCGCCGCCCTGGCTTTCCAGCTGCAGCGCCTTGAGGCGATGCAGAAAGCCGGGCAGGCGATGATGAACCTGCCGCAGCTCGGTCGCGACACCTTCACCCGCGGCATGTCCGAACCGCTGAAGATCGTCGACATTCCGGTCTTCGAGCTTTCGCTGCATGAGCTTCTCAAGGCCTACGGCACGCATCCCGGCCGTCGTCGCGAAGGTATGCTGCAGATCCAGCCGCTTAACCTGTTCTCCATGGACGATGCCTTAAAGCGGATCGGCGATATCATCGGCCACACGCTGGACTGGACCATCCTGCAGAACTTCCTGCCTGATGGCCTGAAGCAGCCGCTGCAGCGGCGCGCGGCCGTAGCCGCGACCTTCGCGGCCTCGTTGGAACTGGCGCGCTCCGGCATCATCAACCTGCGCCAGGACGGTCTGTTCGGCCCCATCTACATGAAGCGGGCCGACCCGTCCGCCAGCCTATCCCCCAGTGAAGTGACGTCATCATGAGTGAAGATAGATTCGAGACCCTGCGCTTCCTGGAAGCCGTCCTGTTCGCTGCCTCGGAACCGCTGACCGAAAAAGTGATGGCGCAACGCCTGCCGGACGATGCCGACGTCAAGGGGCTGCTGGCGGAACTTCAGGCCCATTATGCCAATCGCGGCGTGAACCTCATGCAGTTTGAAGGGCGCTGGGCGTTCCGTACGGCGCCGGATCTGTCGCACCGCATGTCGATCGAGCGCAAGGTGGTGCGCAAGCTGACCCGCGCCGCTGTCGAGACCCTGGCCATCATCGCCTATCACCAGCCGGTGACCCGCGCCGAGATCGAAGAGATCCGGGGCGTCGCCATTTCGAAAGGCACGCTGGACTCACTGCTCGAAGCCGATTGGATCAAGCCGACCGGTCGGCGCGAGACGCCGGGCCGTCCGGTCACCTGGGGCACCACCACCGGCTTCCTGGAACATTTCAGCCTGGAAAGCTGCGAAGCCTTGCCCGGCATGGAAGAATTGCGCGCCGCGGGCCTTCTCGATTCCCGCTCGGCCATCTCCACTCTGGGCACCCAGGGCACGCAGGTCCTGCCGCCTGATGGCGCCGCCGACGAAGAAGAAGCCGCCGCCATCGAACTGCGGGGCGAGCCGGAGCCCATTGCCGACGAGGAAGAAGCCGAGGAACCGGCGCCGAATGAGGCCTTGGTCGAAGAACGCCTGGCCGATGACGCTTATGAGGCCGAACTGCTCGCCCGCGCCGAAGGGGACGAGGAGGCGACCGGCGTCTTCGCACCTGCGGAAGAACACGAAGAAGCGATCGATCCCGCCGCCGAGGATGACGAAGACGAAGATGACCTCGACGAGGATGACGAGGACGAAGACGAAGAATCCGACGAAGACGCGGATGAAGCTGAAGCGGATGAGGACGACGATTCCGACGACGATTCCGGCGATGACGACGACGAAGATGAGATCGACATCGACGAGGGCGACGCTGCGGATGCGGGCGACGAGGACCCTGTCGCAGAGGACGAAACCGTCGAGGGTGGCAAGAAGACGGGTCTGGGGTAAGCGCCCCTAGGACTGACTGCCGCGCGTCATCTAGCTTGCGCAAAAATATTGCGTTATCGGTAAACCACGCTACGCTCTTATCCAGTGACTGATCCTTCAGTCTGAAAGAGAGGTGGCTGCGATGACAGTTGCGAGCATCCTCAAGCAAAAGCCGGATCGGCTGATCTCCGTCAAAGATAGCGACAGCCTCGCCGATGTGGCCGCAATCCTGACGCGCGAGAATATCGGCGCGGTGCCCGTCCTGGCCGGGAGTGGCGAAATGGTCGGCATCGTTTCGGAACGTGACATCGTTCGGCAGATCGCCCGCGAAGGCGCTGGGGTTCTGGGCCGCACGGTATCGACCCTCATGACGACATCGGTGGTCTGCTGTAGCCCCGAGGATTCCGTGGCCAGCACCATGGCGTTGATGACCCAGCGGCGCTTTCGCCATCTGCCCGTGCGCAGCAATGGCCGGATCATCGGCATGATCTCAATCGGCGACGTGGTTAAGCGCCGCGTTGAAGATGCCGAGCGGGAAGCTGAATCGTTGCGGGACTACATCGTTCGCGGTTAGCAGCGGCGCTTAGGCGAAATCGCCCTGCTCGGTGGAACGGAAATAGATCCCCACCAGCACCATGTCGACGCGCTCCTTGTCAGCCGAGAGCGGCAGGATCAGCTTGGCCTGGCGCGAATAGACGCCGTCGCTGTTGGTGAAATCCGCTTCGTAATAGGCCGGCTGCTTGGCATCGAGCACGGCGCTGTACTGCTCCATCAGCAACCGTCGTTCGTCTTCACTGGTCAATTTCTCGACCCCGAAGCCGGTACGGCGCGTGCCGTAATAATGCTCGAGATTGGTACCGTCGAGCCGGATTTGGTAGTCCGAGACGTCGCCATGAAACTCGATCAGCATCAGATTGCCCAACCACTGCTTCATCTCGAGCGGATCGATATCGGTCCGGGCGGGCAGGGAGTCGCCATGCATCTTGCTGTGCCAGTAGTCATACAGCGACCGCAGGCGCGGCTCCGGAATGTCGAAAGGTGGCTCCATGTCGATCTTGGTCATCCAGCCATCTAGTCTCTGGGTCCGCAGGCGCGGAACGCCCCTCGTTCCCGCTTCGCCTAAGAACCATAAATGTAGTTAATTTATCATGCTATGCGAACTATTTCATCCAGAACGCAACTTTCGCAAGCGGCAGGTGTTGGGGCCGGTGTTACTGGAAATTTATTGGTAGTGTTCTTGTGCGGCTCTGACTCGCAAAGGTAAGGCCGCCGGGAATACTCAAATTGGTTCGCTGGAGGTTTCCATGATGAAGCATTCACAACTTATCCTTGTCGGCGCGTTGCTCCTGCTGACAGCCTGCGCCGAAAGCCGCATCTTTGATACGAATTGCAGCGGTAATGGCATGATCACCAATGCCGATTATTGCACCGGCAATCTGCATCCCTATGCCGGCCCCTGGAGCGCACGCTGATCCCCTAAAAATTGAAACCATTGGCTGTTCGCCGGTCGGCCGTCACCCTTGATCTTGCTGGTGCAGAACGGCCGGCCGGTGATGCGCCGTTTCGCCCTCAGGCTCGGCCACGATACGGGCCATGATCCGGTTCGGTGGCAGGAATACGCGGACTGACGTGCCTTCGCTGGGCTGGCTCCGGATCTCGATTCGCCCCTGATGCAGCTCGATCAGGCTGCGGCAGATGGCCAGGCCCAGCCCCGTTCCCTCCTGCTGGTGGAAGGCCGACCGGTTGACCTGGACGAAGGGCTCGAACACGCGTTCCAGATCCTTGGCGGGGATCCCGATCCCGGTATCGGTCACGGTGAGGCTGAGCCCACCGTCTGCTTCCAGCGCCGCGCTCACGGCAATACCGCCCCCGGGCGGTGTGAACTTCACGGCATTGGTCAGCAGATTGAGGACGATCTGCAGCAGCCGGCGGTAGTCGCCCCGCACGCGCGGCAGGTCCGCCGGCAGATCGAGCGATAGGGTCACCTGACCCTTGGCGGCGCGCGTCGCGATCATGGTGGCGCATTGCCGCACGATCTCCCCCAGATTGACCTCATCCTCCTCGATGGTGGCCTTGCCAGATTCAAGCTTCGAGTAGTCGAGGATCTCTTCGATCAGCCGAAAGAGGATGCGCGCGCTGGCGTGGATATCCTGTGCATATTCATTGATGCGCGGCTGGCCCTGACCATCGCGCGTCATCAGCGCGATGAGCTCGGAAAAGCCCATGATGGCATTAAGCGGCGTGCGCAGCTCATGGCTCATGCTGGCCAGAAATTCCGTCTTTGCCCGGTTCGACGTTTCGGCTTCGCGCCGCGCCATCATCAGCTGCCGCTCGAAATTCTTACGTTCTGTGATGTCTTCGACCGTGCCCTCGTAATGCTGCGGCAGTCCTTTGGCATCGCGCACCACGCGGGCGTTCTCGGATATCCAGATGCGCTCGCGCGTCTTGTGGCGATAGATTTCGGATTCGAAGTTGCGCACGATACCGTCGCGTTCGACGGCGTGTACGAACGCATCGCGCCGGCTGGGATCGACATACCATTCGACCGCGATATCGTTGACCGCGTTGATCAGTTCCTCGGGCGTGTCATAGCCGTTGATCCTGGCCAATGCCTGGTTGGCGCTGATCATGTGCCCGTCGAGGCTGGTGATGTAGGTGCCGTCGAGCGCATTCTCGAACAGGCCGCGATAGCGCTCCTCGGCCGCGCGCAGGGCTTTTTCTGAGTTGACCAAGGCCGTGATGTCGATGACGGTGCCGATCATGACGGGCGGCTGCGTACCTTCCGCATGCATTGAGGCGGATTCCGATATCCACAGATGCCCGCCGTCGGGCCGGACCATTTCGCTGATGTCGTTGCTGAGATGCCCCGTGACTTTCATCTTCTCCAGCAGCCGCGCCCGCTGACCGGGATCGGCATAGAGCGGCGCCGCGTCGGAACCGACCGCCGCCAGCATGGCATCGGGGGAGGCATAACCGAACATCGCCGCAAGCGCCGCGTTGACGGACAGCAGCCGGCCGCTATGGGCAGTCATATAGATGCCGATATCCGCGCTCTCGAAGACGATGCGATGGAAGTCTTCCGGGTTCACGGCACCTCGTCAGGCATTTTTTCTTGCGGAGGTTGGGCAGGCATAATGTTAACCCCGCCCTGCGAGCAGGGACAAGCTTCCCGGGCCCACGGAATGGTCGGGTGGTTCGATTAGCCCGGCCGATTCACTTGGCACGCCGATTGCTCAGATGTGGCTTAGGAAAGCGACAAATCCCCCTTTTGGATGGGAAAGCACTGTTCTGATGGCTCGGATGGCGGACATATCAGGTGCTAGCTCGGCAAGAAATGCCGTGTCGCAGACCTGTGCGGGTCGGCGTTCGCCGGTACTTTCCGGGGCCGTCTTCGGCTATTTCCGCCCCGATACGTGGCAGGTGATGCCATGACGCCCCTTGTGACTGTCACCAACGCTACCGGCCAAGACCTCTCAATCCGCTCCGACGTTCTTGCCGGCATTCAGCAGGCGAGCCTTTCGACCGGGGTCGAGTTCTCCTACCTGATGGCCCAGGCCAACCGCGAAAGCAGCTTCGATCCCGCCGCCCAGGCCAAGACGTCATCGGCCGCCGGCCTCTATCAGTTCGTCGAGCAGACCTGGCTGGGGGTCGTGAAGAATCATGGCGCGGAATATGGCAAAGGCGACCTCGCCGCCGAAATCACGCGCCGCTCCGATGGTCATTTCACGGTAACCGACCCGGCCTTGCGCAAGGAGATCCTCGAGCTTCGCCGCGACCCGACCTTCGCCGCCGCCATGGCCGCCGAACATGCCGCCGACAACAAGGCCAAGCTCGAAGAAAAGCTCGGGCGCGATGTCAACGGCACCGACCTCTACATGGCCCATTTTCTGGGGCTCAGCGGCGCGCTCAAATTCCTGCGCACGATGGAAGAAAGCCCCGAGCGCACCGGCGCCGGCCTGTTCCCCAAGGCGGCGGCCGCGAACCGGAACGTCTTCTATACCGAGGGTGGCCGTGCCAAGACGGTCTCTGAAATCTACGACAAGTTCGCGGCGTCGATGGATGCGGATATGGCAGCCTACGCCTCGCTCGAAGGCAATTCGACGCCCACTGCCGTTACGAACGATACCCTTGTCGCCGTCAATGATAGCGACAGCAACGCGATCGTCGCCCTGGCAACCTCGCTGCCGGTCAGCCCCAACGCCGCCTTCTTCGGTAATTTCCGCACGGTCGCGAACGCCCGTCCCAGCGATACGGTCTTGGCCGACGCGTCGGGCAGCAGCGGTCTGGGCAAGGTCGGCAGCCTGCTGTCGCCCTTGATGCTGGTAACCCTCGCGGCCCTGCCGGTCGGTCGTGAGGAAGGGGCCGATGGTGACGAAAGAAAATCGGCGGCCGCAGAGCGCATCAGTGCCGCAGCCCAGGATGGCAGTCTCTTCAACCGCCTCGACGATCCCCTGCATCTGGATCTGCTGCGCTCATCGTCAGCGATCTAAGGGGCGTCACTCACCGGCGGCAACGGGCCACCGAGAAGCGGCTTCCAGGATCATAGGCGCGATCCGAACGGACCCGCTAGGGCCTCAGACTTATGCTAGTGATTCTTCGCTTCGACTGCGCGGCGGCCGGCATCGGTCAGTTTGCAGACCAGCCAGTCAGGCTTGAGGGGATTGGTGAACCAGGGTTCGGCCCAGCCATGGTCGATGCAGGCGCGGATCGTGCGCTCGTTGACCTTCTGGCCCCATTCGTCGAACAGCGGCAGCTTGCCGCCGGGCTGTTTCAGCCCCTTCGCCAGCCAGCCAAGTTCGATATCGCTCGGCCGCTCGGCGGCGCTGGCGGTACTTGTTACCCGCGTCATTACTTCCCTCAACAACTCATCCCCGAATGCAACAACCATAACGCAATCAATGGCCAGCGCCAAGGATGGCGGTGGCGGCGGGCTTGTCTATACCAACGTTCAACCCTGATCCAGGACCGCGTGCTAATTGGCGGCTGGCTGCTGGCTTGAAAGATGGATGGGATTGCCGGCTCGTGCCGCGAAGCTCGCGGCATCGGTGCGCCTCGGGTCGAGGCTTCAGCCTGCTTTTGCTGTAATTCCCAATCTGGGAATCTCGATAGCCGGGCAGTGATCCATCACCACGTCGAGACCGGCCGCACGGGCTTCAGCGGCGGCGGGTTCGTTGACGACGCCTAATTGCATCCAGACCGTCTTGGCGCCTACCGCGATCGCCTCGCGCGTGGGTTCGAGCGCGGCATCGGAATTGCGGAAGATGTCGACCAGATCGATCTGCCCGGCCTTGGCTTCCGGAATGTCGGCGACACGGGCATAGACGCGCTCGCCGTTCAGGATCTGCCCTGCAAGGCCCGGGTTGACCGGAATGACGCGGTAGCCGAAGCGCTGCAGAAAGCGCATCACACCATGGCTCGGCCGCTCCGGTTTCGGGCTGGCCCCGACCAGGGCGATGATCTTGGTCCGCTCCAGGATGCGGCGCAGGGTGGCATCGTCAGCATCTGTCATGGGAACCTGTGATCCTGTGAAAGCTCAGCCGTCATAGGTCGCGGCTTGCTGGGCGAAGAAGGAAGCTTGTTTGGGCAATTGCGGCAGCGGCAGTTCATTGCCGACGCAGCGCACGCGGCCGGTGCGTTTGCCGTGCACGACGCGCCCCTCATGGCTGCTGGGCAATGGGTTGGGCGAAAGCGGAATGGAATCCTCGGCCGAATAGACGCAGATGAAGAGGGTGCGAGCTTGTTGCGATCGATTTGGCGCGGAGCCATGCAGCAGGCGCGTATGCATGAAGCAGACGCTGCCGGCTGGGCCGATGCAGTGCACGGACTTGGCGCGCAATTCGGCTTCGAGCTTCTGGTCGACCGCGCCGGTGAAACGGCCATCGTGCCACAAATCGTAAAGTGGCCCCTTATGCGAGCTTGGCAATACCTCAAGCGGGCCGTTCTCGGCGGTGACCTCGTCGACAAAGATGAGGGCGGTGACGAGGTCGTCATTGCTGTGCGGCGTGAAGGGAAAATCCTGGTGCCATTTCACCAAAGTGGCAGCGCCCGGCAGCTTTGAATTGATCTTGGCGTGATGGAATTTGACGTTGGGCCCGATGAGGTCGGCGACCAGTGCCGGGATGCGGCTCTCCGCCATAACATGATCGTAGTGCGCCGAGATTTCCGTGGGCGAGTTGACGCGGCGCAGGGCAGGGCGCTCGGCCGTGTGCCCCGGTTCCAGGTCGAAGCGCGGGCGACCGTCGGCGATGACGCCCCAGGGCTTGTCATGCTGCCGGCTGTCGGCCACCCAGCCGTCGAATTCCTGCTGCAGGGCCTTGAGTTCGCTGGGCGTCAGCGCGTTTTTCACCAGCAGATAACCGTCCCGCCAGAAATCCTGGCATTGGTCGGCCGTGAGAAGTGCCAGATTTTTTGCGCCCGCTTCATTCGACGATTGTGTGAGTTCCATCGGATATCGTTCCCGAGCCGCGATGCGAGGTTTTCAGAATATCCCGCGAAATCAGGACGGTCGAGGGGCGTCGACGAGGCGAGTCATAAAATTACCTAAAACTCTATTAAATTCGTAACTGATTGTGCTTGCGCTTGGCGCCCGGAAGTCCAATCTTCCCTGTAACTCTAACGAACCAGGAGGCTGGGCCATGGCCATCAGCCAGATCGGTGCCGTCGCTGCCGGTGTTGAGGCAGCTCGGTTCTCCGGCGTACAGCAGAGCAGTCAGACGGCGAGCACAAACGCAGTGCAGCGCCAGAACAACCGTGTCGCCGAAGAGGCCGACCTCAAGAAGACCGAAGTGGTCGAGGAAAGCACGGAATCCGGCGACGTCAGCGGCACCAGCGCCAAGCGTCTCGACATCACCGTCTGATCGACGCGCGATCCAGAATTGAATGAGGCCGCCGGAATGACCGGCGGCCTTTTTCGTTTTGATAGCTAGAGTTCAGCGCCAGCCCGCGCGGTCCATGATCATCACCGCGGCGGCATTGTTGCGCCCCAGCGCCGAGACGTTGACTTCATCCCGTTTGAAATCGCCCCAGCTTGCCACCGTGTCGGAGACTTTTGAGCCGGCCACCACCGGGTATTCGTAATTGGCGCCGGAGAAGATTTCCTGCGCCTGCGGCGACGCCATGAATTCGAGATAGGCCAGGGCATTGTCGCGGTTGGGGGCGAAGGCGGCGATGCCGGCGCCCGAGACATTCACATGCGTGCCACGATCGGCCTGGTTGGGGAAGAAGACGGCGAGGTTCTCGAGGCTCTTGCGCACCGCCTCGTCCTTGTCGTTCAGCATGCGCGCGAAATAATAGGTATTGCTGATGGCGATATCGCCTTCGCCGGCGATCAGCGCCTTGATCTGGTCGGTGTCGCCGCCCTCAGGTTTACGAGCGAAATTGGCGACCAGGCCCTTGGCCCAGGCCTCCGCCTTCTCAGGCCCGTCATGCTCGATGATCGAGGCCAGCAGCGACTGGTTGTAGATGTTGTTGGACGAGCGCACGAGGATGCGGCCGCGCCATTTCGGATCGGCGAGATCCTCATAGCTGCTCATCTCCTCAGGTCGCACCTTGGTCTTGTCGAAGACGAAGACGCGGGCGCGGGTGGAAAAGCCGAACCAATGGCCCGCGGGCTCGTGGAAGTGCGCCGGGATCTTCTCGTCGAGCAGCGCCGATTTGGTGGGCTGGAACACGCCCGCTTCCTGGGCCCGCCACAGATTGCCGGCATCGACCGTGACGAAGACATCGGCTGGCGAGCTCTCACCCTCCAGCTTCACGCGCTCCATCAGTTCCTCTGCCGTGCCCTGGATGATGTTGATCTTGATCCCCGTCGCCTCGGTGAACAGCGCATAAAGGGTCTCGTCGGCCGGGTAGTGGCGGGCGCTGTAGATGTTCACCTCACCTCCGGCAGCGTGCGTGCGTTTCACGAAGGGGGTGGCAATGGCGGCCAAGGAGAGGGCGCCGAAAGCGCGGCGGGTGAGGGCAGAGGTGCTGAGCTGGTGCATGATGACCCTTTGTTGAAGACGCGGGTGCAAGTAAGAATAACTCGCAATAGATCTTATAAGGGGTATTTTCGGAGGGATTCAAGGGGGGTTACGACCCCTTTTCGGAGACTCAAAGTGTCTCTATAGCGACGGTTATTTGCTCACTTCCGCCATGAACTCGTCACGGCTGACGATGCCGTCCTTGTTCGTATCCGCCTCGGTGACGAGGTCGACGCAATAGGCCTGATCCTCGGTGAAGTCGACCTTGCCGTCGCCATTATAGTCGGACCGCTGGAAGCGGGCGGTGAAGAAATCGATCGCATCCTGACGCTCGGAGGGGATGCCGAAGGTGTATTCCTCGAGCGACAGGCCGCCATCCTTGTTGTCATCTATGCGCTTGAATTCCTTGGCGGAAATGCGCTGCAGATCAGCCAGTGTAAAGCCGCCGGTCTTGCGCTGGTCGAGCCGGTTGAAATAGGCGCCGCGGAAATCGGGGGTGTTCTGGGCAAAAGCGATGCCCGCCGAGAGCAGGAGGGCCAGGAGGCCGGGGGAGAAGCGCATTGAAATTCCTTGAGAAATCAGCGGGCCAATTCATATAGCGAAATCGCCGCCGCGTTCGACACATTGAGGTGATCGATCGGCCCCGACGTCGGCAGACGCACCAGCAGATCGCAATGCTCCCGCGTCAGGCGGCGCAGGCCAGCCCCTTCGGCACCGAGGCAGAGTGCTACCTTACCGCCTGATTTTATGGAAGAAAGTGTCTGCTTGGCTTCGGAGGCGAGGCCGATGCACCAGAAACCCGCTTCCTTCAACTCCTCCATGGCGCGGGCGAGGTTGGTAACGCGCACCAGCGGCACATGTTCCAGGGCGCCTGAGGCCGATTTGGCAAGGATGCCGCTTTCGGGGGCCGCATGCCGTTCAGTGAGGATGATGCCGATGGCACCAAAAGCCGCGGCCGAGCGCAGGATGGCGCCGACATTGTGCGGATCTGTGACCTGGTCCAGCACCACCACCGTCGCCTGCTCGCGATTGCGGCCGAGGTCGCAGATTTCGTAGATGTCGGTCTCGGGAAGGGGCGAAACGCGGGCGGCGATGCCCTGGTGGACGACGTCGCGGCCGACCAGTTTGTCGATGAAATCGCGCTCGACGGCCTCCACGGCGACATTGCGTCCTAATGACGCAGCTGCGTCGCCGGCGGCCACGACCCGGTGAATTTGCCGGCGCGGGTTCTTAAGTGCCTCTTCCACTGCATGATGCCCGAACAGCCAATAGCCACCCGGACCACCCCCGGCGGCGGGCGATGGTAATTTTGTTTCAGCGCGCGGACCGCCGGCTTGGCGATTGCGACCCTGATTCGTCGCCGATCCCTGAAAATGCCGTTGTCCGCGATCGTCGGACTTTTCCCGGTGCTTCTGTGGGGGCTTTGATGGCTTGCGCGGGGACATGGCGGACTCTATGATTATGTCGATAGACGGAGCTTTACCCTAACTCCCTTCGGGCCGGAATCGAAATCGGCGCGAACGGGAGTTTTTGCTGTGATTTCAAGTTGACACGGTCGGTTAAATGCTCATAAGTCCGCGTCTCCGCTCAGGCGGAGTCGAGCGCGATGGAAGGGTGCCCGAGTGGCTAAAGGGGACGGGCTGTAAACCCGTTGGCTTCGGCCTACGTAGGTTCGAATCCTACCCCTTCCACCAAGCTCCCCTATGGGCATTTGCCAGGTCCGGCAGGTGTTTCACGGGTGGCGATGCGACGGATGCGAGGTGACCGGGCGGGTGTAGCTCAATGGTAGAGCTCCAGCCTTCCAAGCTGGCTACGCGGGTTCGATTCCCGTCACCCGCTCCAAAGGATTCGCGGCGGATCGATTGCTTCGGTCGGTCCGCGGCAGGTGAAGAGTTTAGAAGAAACGATTTCAATTCTGGTTCTTAGGATTGTACGGACATGGCGAAGGCTAAATTTGAGCGTAACAAGCCGCACTGCAACGTTGGCACGATCGGCCACGTTGACCACGGCAAGACGTCGCTGACGGCGGCGATCACGAAGGTTCTGGCGGAGACGGGCGGTGCGACGTTCACGGCCTACGACCAGATCGACAAGGCGCCGGAAGAGCGTGCGCGCGGCATCACGATCTCGACGGCTCACGTTGAGTACGAGACGAAGAACCGCCACTACGCCCACGTCGATTGCCCGGGCCATGCCGACTACGTGAAGAACATGATCACGGGTGCGGCGCAGATGGACGGCGCCATTCTGGTGGTTTCGGCCGCTGACGGCCCGATGCCGCAGACGCGCGAGCACATCCTGCTGGCCCGCCAGGTCGGCGTGCCGGCGCTGGTGGTGTTCATGAACAAGTGCGACATGGTGGACGACGCCGAGCTGCTCGACCTCGTTGAGCTGGAAGTGCGCGAGCTGCTGTCGAAGTACGATTTCCCGGGCGACAAGATTCCGATCATCCGCGGTTCGGCCCTGTGCGCGCTGGAGAACAAGCAGCCGGAACTCGGCCATGACGCGATCCTGAAGCTGATGGCGGCGGTTGACGAATACATCCCGCAGCCGGAGCGTCCGAAGGATCGTCCGTTCCTGATGCCGATCGAAGACGTGTTCTCGATCTCGGGTCGCGGCACGGTGGTCACGGGTCGCGTCGAGCGCGGCATCGTGAAGGTCGGCGAGGAAGTCGAGATCGTCGGTCTCAAAGCCACGGTGAAGACGACGGTGACCGGCGTTGAAATGTTCCGCAAGCTGCTGGATAGCGGCGAGGCGGGTGACAACATCGGTGCGCTGCTGCGCGGCACCAAGCGCGAGGACGTCGAGCGCGGCCAGGTTCTGGCCAAACCCGGCTCGATCACCCCGCACACCAAGTTCAAGGCGGAAGCCTACATTCTGACCAAGGAAGAGGGTGGCCGTCACACGCCGTTCTTCTCCAACTATCGCCCGCAGTTCTACTTCCGCACGACGGACGTGACGGGCACGGTCGAGTTGCCGGAAGGCACCGAAATGGTGATGCCCGGCGACAACATCTCGATGGTGGTCAATCTGATCGCCCCGATCGCCATGGATGAAGGCCTGCGCTTCGCCATCCGCGAAGGCGGTCGTACCGTCGGCGCCGGCGTCGTCGCCAAGATCGTCGAGTAAGGCCCGATAGAGTGGGGCGGCTTTCATAGCCGCTTCCATAGGCCCGGAAATGCTGCTCCGGCGGCTGCTGCAAGCGGTCGCCGGATCGGCGTTACAAGGGCCGGCAAGTTGTTTGGTTTAGTAGTGAGTGAATAGGGGCATAGCTCAACTGGTAGAGCGTCGGTCTCCAAAACCGAAGGTTGCGGGTTCGATCCCTGCTGCCCCTGCCACCCACTGCGACGCGTTATTTTTTGAAGCTGATTTCAGGTTCCGGAACGATGGCGAAGACAAGTCCGATGGAGTTCTTCCGGCAGGTCCGGGCAGAGGTGGCGAAAGTCACCTGGCCGAGCCGCAAGGAAACCACCATCACCACCTCGATGGTGTTCGTGATGGTAGCCGTGGCTTCCGTCTTCTTCCTCGCGGTTGATGCCATCCTTTCATGGAGCATCACCTCGGTCCTGGGTCTGGGGAGCTAAAGCGCATGGCGCATCGTTGGTACGTGGTCCATGTCTATTCCGGCTTTGAGCGCAAGATCGCTGAGTCGATCCGCGAACAGGCCAAGCAGAAGGACATGGCGGAGCTGATCACCGACGTGCTGGTGCCGACCGAGGAAGTGGTCGAAGTCCGCCGCGGTTCGAAGGTGAATGCCGAGCGCAAGTTCTTCCCGGGCTACGTCCTGGTGCGCATGGAACTCACCGACGAGTCCTGGCACTTGATCATGAACACGCCGAAGGTCACTGGTTTCCTCGGCGGCAAGGGCAAGCCCAGCCCGATCTCGGAAGCCGAAGCGCAGCGCATCCTGCATCAGGTGCAGGAGGGCATCGAGCGCCCGAAGCGCGCAATCATTTTCGAAGTGGGCGAGCAGGTCCGCGTCAACGACGGTCCGTTCACCTCCTTCACCGGCCATGTCGAGGAAGTCGACGAAGAAAAGGGCCGCCTGAAAGTGGCGGTTTCAATCTTTGGTCGCGCGACGCCGGTCGAGCTTGAGTATTCGCAGGTCGAAAAGGTCTAACGACCCGATCGCCTGTCTATCCGCCCGGTGACGGTTTCGCCGGATTGAGAGTGTGGGAGGCCAGCCAGGGCCGGACCACAAAACCCCAAGGGACCGGGTGAAGGTTCCCATTACGAGGTTTCATCATGGCAAAGAAGATCGAAGGCTACATTAAGCTGCAGATCCCGGCCGGTAAGGCGAATCCGTCGCCGCCCGTCGGTCCTGCACTTGGTCAGCGCGGCTTGAACATCATGCAGTTCTGCAAGGAGTTCAACGCGGCGACCCAGCAGTTGGAAGCGGGCATGCCGATTCCGGTGGTCATCACCGCGTTCAGCGACCGTTCGTTCACGTTCGTCACCAAGACCCCGCCGGCCAGCTACTTCCTGAAGAAGGCCGCGAAGATCGACAAGGGCTCGAAGACGACCGGCATCGGCGCCTTCGTCGGCAAGGTGACGATGACCCAGTGCCGCGAGATCGCCAAGCAGAAGATGGCCGATCTCAATGCGCATGACATCGACGCGGCGGCGGAAATGATCCGCGGTTCCGCCCGTTCGATGGGCCTGCAGGTTGTGGAGGAATAATCATGACCGGCAAGCGCATTAAAAAGGCTTATGAAGGTCTCGACGCGAACAAGTTCTATTCGCTGCAGGAAGCAGTGAAGGAGATCAAGGCGCGCGCCAAGACGAAGTTCGACGAGACGATCGAAATCGCCATGAACCTCGGCATCGATCCGAAGCATGCGGACCAGAACGTCCGTGGCGTCGTTTCGCTCCCGGCCGGCACGGGCAAGACCGTCCGCGTCGCCGTGTTCGCCAAGGGCGACAAGGCCGAAGCGGCCAAGAAGGCCGGTGCCGATCTGGTCGGCGCCGACGATCTGGCTGAGCAGGTCCAGGCCGGCAAGATGGATTTCGACCGCGTCATCGCGACGCCCGACATGATGGTTACGGTCGGCAAGCTCGGTAAGGTCCTGGGTCCGCGCGGCCTGATGCCGAACCCGAAGCTCGGCACTGTCACCAACGACGTCGCCGAAGCCGTGAAAGCGGCCAAGGGCGGCCAGGTCGAGTTCCGCGCCGAAAAGGCCGGTCTCGTCCATGCCGGCGTCGGCAAGGTCAGCTTCTCGGAAGCCGATCTGGTTGCCAACGTGAAGGCGTTCGTCAGCGCGATCAACAAAGCCAAGCCCGCGGGCGCCAAGGGCACCTACATTAAGAAGGTGTCGCTGGCTTCGACCATGGGCCCGGGCATGAAGCTCGACGTCGCCAATCTGGTGGCAGCCGAGTAATCAGAGTTTCGGCGGGGCTCCGGTTCGTCCGGAGCCCCGCTGAAGGATG
Source organism: Dongia sp. (assembly GCF_041906375.1). Classification (GTDB taxonomy): domain Bacteria; phylum Pseudomonadota; class Alphaproteobacteria; order Dongiales; family Dongiaceae; genus Dongia. The sequence continues at coordinate 1,302,579 of NZ_JAYRJJ010000001.1, forward strand.
AACGAGCAATCGTTCATCTCCCTGTCCGAGACTGCAGGTCCCCTGGGCGTAGGGGACTAATGGAAGGTCGCTCCGCCTTTCGCCTGCAATAGACAGAGGCGAACCGAATTCCGGCAGGTGCCCATGTGGCATGTGTCTCGTTCGGATCGAACTTCTGGGACAGGTCAACCGGAGCTTCCGGTTCTGTCTTGGGCGTCCTCTTCATTGAGGACTGATGAGATGGGTCGGAAGGTCCAATTGTAACCGGTCCCGCGTTCCCCCCTCGGACTATTGGGGGATGGAGCAAGGGGTCATTAGTAATCGGAGACGAAACGTGGACCGATCTGGCAAAGAGAAGCTGGTCACGGAACTCCAGGAGACACTCAACACCGCAAATCTGGTGGTTGTTACCCAGCAGAACGGCTTGAGCGTCGCCGAAGTGTCTGACCTGCGTCGCAAGATGCGGGCGGCCGGAGCCGGCTTTAAAGTCGCCAAAAATCGGCTAGCACAGCTCGCTCTGAAGGGTACCAAGCACGAAGACCTGGGGAAATTCCTCAAGGGCCCGACGGCCATCGCCTATTCGGCGGATCCGATCGCGGCCGCAAAGGTCGCCGTGCTGTACGCCAAGACAAACGACAAGCTCAGCATCGTCGGGGGCTCGATGGGCACCCAGACTTTGGGCGCCGATGGGATCAAGGCCTTGGCCTCCCTGCCGTCGCTGGATGAGCTGCGTGCGAAACTCGTCGGCATGCTGCAGACCCCGGCCACCCGTTTGGCCGTCGTCACTGGAGCCCCTGCTGGCCAGCTGGCGCGCGTTCTTGGCGCTTACGCCCGGAAGGGTGAGGCCTGATAGGCCGATCCGCGACCCAATACTGAAGTTCGAACCCAACAAGACTTAAGCCTAGGAGAATAAAATGGCTGATTTGCAGAAGCTGGTTGACGAGCTCTCGAAGCTCACCGTGCTCGAAGCTGCTGAGCTTTCGAAGAAGCTCGAAGAAGCTTGGGGCGTTTCCGCCGCGGCCCCGGTGGCCGTTGCTGCCGCTGGTGGCGCTGCCGCCCCGGCCGCCGAGGAAAAGACCGAATTCAACGTCGTGCTCGTCGATGGCGGCGCCAACAAGATCAACGTGATCAAGGAAGTGCGCGCCATCACCGGTCTCGGCCTGAAGGAAGCCAAGGACCTCGTCGAAGGTGCACCGAAGGCGGTGAAGGAAGGCGTTGGCAAGGCCGAAGCCGAAGAGCTGAAGAAGAAGCTCGAAGCTGCCGGCGCCAAGGTCGAGCTGAAGTAAGCTCGGTTAGCCGATTTCTGGGGTGGGGGAGCGCCGGCCGCAAGGCTCGGCGCTTCCGCGCCTCCAGAGATACGGCCATTTCGGGCGTCTCGTGATCGGCGCCCGCCGGCTTCCAGGGTCGGCGAAGATGATCGCAGCGGTGACCGCCACCGCGCCCGGGATCGGTTCAATGCGATCGATCGGCGAAAGTTCCGAAGAGAGGAACGGGCGGTAGAGATTTGAGCGAGCAGCGGGGTTTCCACTGTTCGCTGGCCCCACAGTTTGAGACGAGGGATGTCAATGTCGAAGTCGTTCACCGGCCGCAAGCGCATCCGCAAGACCTTTGGCCGTATCGCCGAGGTCACCACCATGCCGAATCTGATCGAGGTGCAGAAGAGCTCCTATGATCAGTTTCTCCAAGTCGGCGTGACTGCGGAAAAGCGTCAGAATTCCGGCCTTCAGGAAGTATTCCGGTCGGTCTTCCCGATCCGGGATTTCTCCGAGAAGGCCGAACTGCAGTTCGTTCGTTACGAGCTGGAAGAGCCGAAATACGACGTCGAGGAATGCCAGCAGCGCGGGATGACTTTTGCCGCGCCGCTGAAGGTGACCCTGCGTCTCGTCGTCTGGGATCATGACGAGGAAACCGGCGCCCGCTCCATCCGCGACATCAAGGAGCAGGATGTGTACATGGGCGACATGCCGCTCATGACGCATAGCGGCACCTTTGTCGTTGCCGGCACCGAGCGCGTCGTCGTTTCCCAGATGCACCGCAGCCCCGGCGTGTTCTTCGACCACGACAAGGGCAAGACGCATAGCAGCGGCAAGTATCTGTTTGCCGCGCGCGTCATCCCGTATCGCGGTTCGTGGCTCGATTTCGAATTCGACGCCAAGGATCTGGTCTATGTGCGCATCGATCGCCGCCGCAAGCTGCCGGCGACGACGCTGCTGCTGGCGCTGTGGAACAAGACTGTCGACGCCAAAGTGAAGAAGGGCGAACAGCTCACGGAAGACGATCGTCGCTTCGGCGGCATGTCGACCGAAGAGGTCCTCGCTTTCTTCTACAGCCAGGTCGTCTTCTCGAAGACCAAGAAGGGCTGGACCACGCCGTTCGATATCGAGCGCACCAAGGGCATCAAGCTGGTGGCCGATCTGGTCGACGCCAAGACCGGCAAGGTCGTCGCCGAAGCCGGCACCAAGATGACGCCGCGCCTCGCCAAGAAGCTGCAGGAAGCCGGTCTCAAGGACATGCTGGTGCAGCCCGAGGAAATCATCGGCCGCTTCTCGGCCCTCGACGTCGTCAATGAAGAGACGGGCGAAATCCTCATCGAAGCCGGCGACGAAATCAGCCAGGCGACGCTGGCGACGCTCGAAGAGACCGGCGCCAAGGAATTGGCCACGCTCAACATCGACCATGTCAATGTCGGCCCCTATATCCGCAACACGCTGAAGGCGGACAAGAATTCGAGCCGCGAAGAAGCGCTCATCGACATCTACCGCGTCATGCGCCCCGGCGAGCCGCCGACCCTGGATACGGCGGAAGCCCTGTTCCGCGGCCTGTTCTTCGATCTTGAGCGCTACGACCTTTCCTCGGTTGGCCGCGTGAAGATGAACTCGCGTCTTTCGGTCCTGTCGAAGGAGCAGTTCGATCCAGCCGGCGCCGACGACACTGTCCGCGTTCTCCGCAAGGAAGACATCCTCGCCATCCTTTCGGTCATGCATGACCTGAAGGACGGCCGTGGCGAAATCGACGATATCGACCATCTCGGCAATCGCCGCGTGCGTTCGGTCGGCGAATTGCTGGAGAACCAGTATCGTCTGGGCCTGCTGCGCATGGAACGCGCGATCCGCGAGCGCATGAGCTCGGTTGAGATCGACACGGTCATGCCGCATGACCTCATCAACGCCAAGCCCGCTGCCGCTGCGGTGCGCGAGTTCTTCGGCTCGTCGCAGCTCAGCCAGTTCATGGATCAGACCAACCCGCTTTCGGAAATCACCCACAAGCGCCGCCTGTCGGCCCTTGGGCCGGGTGGTCTCACGCGTGAGCGCGCCGGCTTCGAGGTGCGCGACGTGCACCCGACGCATTACGGCCGCATCTGCCCGATCGAAACGCCGGAAGGTCCGAATATCGGTCTCATCAACAGCCTGGCGACCTTCGCCCGCGTCAACCAGTACGGCTTCATCGAAAGCCCGTATCGGCGCGTGGAGAAGGGCCATGTCACCGACGAGGTGATCTACCTCTCGGCCATGGAAGAGGGAAAGTACACGATCGCCCAGGCCAACGCGCAATTCGACGCGAAGGGCCGCCTGGTCGACGACCTCATCTCCTGCCGTCGCGGCGGCGACTTCATCATGTCGCGTCGTGAGGACATCCACTTCATCGACGTGAGCCCGAAGCAGCTCGTTTCGGTCGCCGCGGCGCTCATCCCGTTCCTTGAGAACGATGACGCCAACCGCGCGCTCATGGGCTCGAACATGCAGCGTCAGGCCGTGCCGCTCCTGCGCGCGGAATCGCCGCTGGTCGGTACCGGCATGGAAGGCACCGTGGCACGCGATTCCGGCGTCGCCATCGCCGCCAAGCGCGCCGGCATCGTCGACCAGATCGATGCGACGCGTATCGTCATCCGCGCCACCGGCGAGACGGATTCGGCGGTGCCGGGTGTCGACATCTACAACCTGCTGAAGTTCCAGCGCTCGAACCAGAACACCTGCATCAACCAGCGCCCGCTGGTGCGTGTCGGCGACATCATCGAGAAGGGCGACATCATCGCCGACGGTCCGTCGACCGAGCTCGGCGAGTTGGCGTTGGGCCGCAACGTGCTGGTCGCGTTCATGCCGTGGAACGGCTACAACTTCGAAGATTCGATCCTGATCTCGGAACGCATCGTCTCCGACGACGTGTTCACCTCGATCCATATCGAAGAATTCGAATGCATGGCCCGCGACACGAAGCTGGGCCAGGAAGAAATCACCCGCGACATTCCGAACGTCGGTGAAGAAGCGCTCAAGAACCTCGACGAAGCCGGTATCGTCTATATCGGTGCCGAGGTGAAGCCGGGCGACATCCTGGTCGGCAAGGTGACGCCGAAGGGCGAAAGCCCGATGACGCCGGAAGAAAAGCTGCTGCGCGCCATCTTCGGCGAAAAGGCCTCGGACGTGCGCGATACCTCGATGCGCCTGCCGCCGGGAGTCTCCGGCACGATCGTCGAAGTGCGTGTCTTCTCGCGTCGCGGCGTCGACAAGGACGAACGTGCGCTCGCCATCGAGCGCGCCGAAATCGAACGTCTTGCCAAGGACCGCGATGACGAAAAGGCGATCCTGGAGCGGAACTTCTACAGCCGCCTGAAGGAACTTTTGGTCAACCAGCTCGCGGCCGGTGGGCCGAAGACGCTCAAGGCCGACACCAAGATCACCGACAAGGTGCTCTCGGAGTTCACGCCGGGCCAGTGGCGCCAGATCGGCATCAAGAACGACAAGCGCATGGCCGAGATCGAGGCCTTGAAGAAGCAGTTCAACGAGAGCGTCTCGGCCCTCGAGAAGCGTTTCGAAAACAAGGTCGAGAAGCTGCAGCGCGGTGACGAGCTGTCGCCGGGCGTCATGAAGATGGTGAAGGTGTTCGTCGCGGTGAAGCGCAAGCTGCAGCCGGGCGACAAGATGGCCGGCCGTCACGGCAACAAGGGTGTCGTCTCGCGCATCGTTCCTTGCGAAGACATGCCCTATCTGGAAGACGGCCGTCCGGTCGACATCGTCCTCAACCCGCTGGGCGTGCCGTCGCGCATGAACGTCGGTCAGATCCTCGAGACCCATCTCGGCTGGGCCTGCGCCAATCTCGGCCGTCAGGTCGGCGAGATGGTCGACCAGGTGCGCTCAAACGGCAAATACGCGGAACTCCGCAAGGCCGTGAAGGACATCTATGGCGAGAAGACCTACAAGTCCGAAGTCATGGAACTGCCCGACGACCAGCTGATGGAACTCGCCGGCAACCTGCGCGGTGGCGTCCACATCGCAACGCCCGTCTTTGACGGCGCGCGCGAAGAGGACATCGTCGAGATGCTGACCAAGGCGGGGCTTTCGAGCTCCGGCCAGGTGACGCTGATCGACGGCCGCACGGGCGACGTGTTCGAGCGCAAGGTGACCGTGGGCTACATCTACATGCTGAAGCTCCACCACTTGGTCGACGACAAGATTCACGCGCGTTCGATCGGTCCGTACAGCCTCGTGACCCAGCAACCGCTGGGCGGCAAGGCGCAGTTCGGCGGCCAGCGCTTCGGCGAAATGGAAGTCTGGGCCCTCGAAGCCTATGGCGCCGCCTACACGCTGCAGGAAATGCTGACGGTGAAGTCCGACGACGTTTCCGGTCGTACCAAGACCTACGAAGCCATCGTTCGTGGCGACGACAATTTCGAGTCCGGCATCCCGGAGAGCTTCAACGTCCTCGTGAAGGAACTCCGCTCGCTCGGCCTCAATGTCGAATTGACGCAGAACGACTACTAAATCGGATAGCTGCTTGATCCCGGCGGGTGATGCCCGCCGGGAGAGCAGCGGAAGGAGATGGCAATGAATCAAGAGCTGATGAGCGTTTTCGGACAGCCCCAGGGCCCGCAGACCTTCGACAATATCCGCATCTCGATCGCGAGCCCGGAGCGGATCCGCTCGTGGTCGTTCGGCGAGATCAAGAAGCCGGAAACCATCAACTACCGGACTTTCAAGCCGGAGCGCGACGGCCTGTTCTGCGCCCGCATTTTCGGTCCGATCAAGGATTACGAATGCTTGTGCGGCAAGTACAAGCGCATGAAGTATCGCGGCATCGTCTGCGAAAAGTGCGGCGTGGAAGTGACGCTCTCGAAGGTCCGGCGCGAGCGCATGGGCCACATCGAGCTGGCTTCGCCCGTGGCGCATATCTGGTTCCTGAAATCGCTCCCCAGCCGTATCGGCCTGCTGCTCGATATGACGCTGAAGGATCTCGAGCGCATTCTCTATTTCGAAAACTACGTCGTCATCGAGCCGGGCCTGACGCCCTTGAAGCAGCATCAGCTGCTCAATGAGGAACAGTATCTCGACGCCCAGGATGAATACGGCCAGGACGCGTTCCAGGCCGGTATCGGCGCCGAAGCCCTGAAGGGCATGCTCTCCTCGCTCGATCTCGCCGACGAGCGCGAGACGATGAAGGTCGAGCTGCGTGAAACCGCGTCGGAGGCCAAGCGCAAGAAGCTGGTGAAGCGCCTCAAACTGGTCGACGCCTTCCTCGAATCCGGTTCGAAGCCTGAGTGGATGATCATGGACGTTATTCCGGTCATTCCGCCGGAACTGCGTCCGCTGGTGCCGCTCGACGGCGGCCGCTTTGCGACCTCGGATCTCAACGATCTCTATCGTCGCGTCATCAACCGCAACAACCGCCTGAAGCGCCTCATCGAGCTGAAGGCGCCGGACATCATCGTGCGCAACGAAAAGCGCATGCTGCAGGAAGCGGTCGACGCTCTCTTTGACAACGGCCGTCGCGGCCGCGTCATCACCGGCGCCAACAAGCGCCCGCTGAAGTCGCTCTCCGACATGCTGAAGGGCAAGCAGGGCCGCTTCCGTCAGAACCTGCTCGGCAAGCGCGTCGACTATTCCGGCCGTTCGGTCATCGTCGTCGGTCCTGAACTGAAGCTGCATCAATGCGGCCTGCCGAAGAAGATGGCGCTCGAACTGTTCAAGCCGTTCATCTATTCGAAGCTCGAGATCTACGGCATGGCCTCGACCATCAAGGCCGCCAAGCGCATGGTCGAAAAGGAACGTCCCGAGGTCTGGGATATCCTTGAAGAGGTCATTCGCGAGCATCCGGTGATGCTCAACCGCGCGCCGACGCTGCACCGCCTCGGCATCCAGGCTTTCGAGCCGGTGCTGATCGAAGGCAAGGCCATCCAGCTGCATCCGCTGGTCTGCACCGCCTTCAACGCCGACTTCGACGGTGACCAGATGGCGGTCCACGTGCCGCTGTCGCTGGAAAGCCAGCTCGAAGCGCGCGTGCTGATGATGTCGACCAACAACATCCTCAGCCCTGCCAACGGCAAGCCGATCATCGTCCCCAGCCAGGATATCGTTCTGGGCCTCTATTACCTGACGATGGAAGGCAAGGGGGAACCCGGCGAAGGCATGGCGTTTGCCGATATCGGCGAAATCCAGCACGCGTTGGAAGCCAAGGTCATCACCCTGCATACGCCGATCAAGGCGCGCTTGAAGACCGTCGACGAGAAAGGTGCGCCGGTCGTGCGCATCGTGCAGACGACGCCTGGCCGTATGATCCTGTCGGAAGTGCTGCCGCGCCATCCGAACCTGCCGTTTGCGCTCATCAACCGCGTGTTGACGAAGAAGGAGATCACCAACGTGATCGACTCCGTCTATCGTCATTGCGGCCAGAAAGAGACGGTCATTTTCGCCGACCGCATTATGGGTCTCGGCTTTGCCCAGGCTTGCAAGGCCGGCATCTCCTTCGGCAAGGATGACATGATCATCCCCGAAGCGAAGAAGAAGCTCGTCGCCGATGCCCAGCAGAAGGTGAAGGAATACGAGCAGCAGTATCAGGACGGTCTCATCACCCAGGGTGAAAAGTACAACAAGGTCGTCGACGTCTGGTCGAACTGCACCGAGCGCGTGGCCGAGGAAATGATGAAAGTCATGTCCAAGGAATCGACCGGCAAGGGCATCAACTCGGTGTTCATGATGGCCCATTCCGGCGCCCGTGGCTCTGCCGCCCAGATCAAGCAGCTCGCCGGCATGCGCGGCCTGATGGCCAAGCCGTCGGGCGAAATCATCGAAACGCCGATCATCGCGAACTTCAAGGAAGGCCTCTCGGTGCTCGAGTACTTCAACTCGACCCACGGCGCCCGTAAGGGTCTGGCCGACACCGCGTTGAAGACGGCGAACTCCGGTTACCTGACGCGTCGTCTGGTCGACGTCGCCCAGGACGCCATCATCACCGAACTCGATTGCGGCACCGAAAACGGCCTCACCGTGAAGGCGGTGGTCGAAGGCGGCGAAACGATCGCGGCGCTGTCCGAGCGCATCCTCGGCCGCACCGTCGCGGCCGACGTGAAGGATCCGCTCTCGGGTCGTGTCATTGCCGCCCGCGGCGTCCTCATCGACGAGCCGATGGCGGACGAAATCGAACGCGCCGGTGTCGACACTGTGAAAATCCGCTCGGTGTTGACCTGCGATACCAAGACCAGCGTGTGCGCCGCCTGCTATGGCCGCGACCTCGCCCGCGGTACGCCGGTCAATATCGGCGAAGCCATCGGCGTCATCGCCGCGCAGTCGATCGGTGAGCCGGGTACGCAGCTTACCATGCGTACCTTCCACATCGGCGGTGCGGCACAGCGTGGTGCCGAACAGTCGGCGATTGAAGCGACCTATAATGGCGAAGTGCAGGTGAAGAACCGCAACATCGTCATGAACAGCGACGGCATCCCCGTCGTCATGGGCCGTAACTGCGAAATCGTCCTGGTCGACGATCAGGGTCGCGAACGCGCGCGTCACCGCGTGCCCTATGGCGCCAAGCTGATCCAGGATCACGGCGCCAAGGTGACCAAGGGCCAGAAGCTCGCGGAATGGGATCCCTACACGCTGCCGATCATCACCGAAAAAGAAGGCATCGTGAACTACATCGACCTGGTCGAAGGCCTGTCGATGCGCGAAGTGCTCGACGAAACGACCGGTATTTCCAGCCGCGTCGTCGTCGACTGGAAGCAGCAGCCGCGTGGTGCGGACCTGCGTCCGCGCGTGACGCTACGCGACGACAAGGGCAATGTGGTGACCCTGCCGAACGGCGTGGAAGCTCGCTACTTCATGTCGGTCGACGCCATTCTGTCGGTCGAGAACGGTGCGCATGTCCGCGCCGGTGACGTGCTGGCCCGTATCCCGCGCGAGAGCTCGAAGACGCGTGACATCACCGGCGGTCTGCCGCGTGTCGCCGAACTCTTCGAGGCCCGCAAGCCCAAGGATTACGCGATCATCAGCGAAAGCGCCGGTCGCGTCGAATTCGGCAAGGACTACAAGGCCAAGCGCCGCATCGTCGTCGTGTCGGATGATGCCAGCGTCGAGCCGGTAGAGTATTTGATCCCGAAGGGCAAGCACATCTCGGTCCAGGAAGGCGATTACGTCCAGAAGGGCGATCTTCTCATGGACGGCAGCCCCGTGCCGCACGACATTCTCAACGTGCTGGGCATCGAAGCGCTGGCTTCCTATCTCATCAACGAGATCCAGGAGGTCTATCGTCTGCAGGGCGTGAAGATCAACGACAAGCACATCGAAGTGATCGTTCGTCAGATGCTGCAGAAGGTCGAAGTGGGCGATCCGGGCGACACCACGTTCCTTGCCGGCGAGCAGATCGACCGCACGGAACTGGAGATCGAGAACGAGAAGGTCCTCAAGGAAGGCGGCCGCCTCGCCACCGCGAAGCCGGTGCTGCTCGGCATCACCAAGGCCAGCCTGCAGACCCGTTCGTTCATCTCGGCGGCGTCGTTCCAGGAGACCACCCGTGTCCTCACCGAAGCCTCGGTTTCGGGCCGCGTCGACACGCTGATCGGTCTCAAGGAAAACGTCATCGTCGGTCGCTTGATCCCGGCCGGCACAGGCTCGGTGATGGCGCGCCTGAAGCAGGTTGCGGCATCCCGCGACAAGGAACTGCAGGCGGCCGCGGAAAAGAACGCCGCGATCACCGACCAGTCGCCGAAGGCCGAAGTGGCCTAAGCCAGACTTTCCGACAAGTCCTGTGGGGAACCCCGCTGCTTCCGGCAGCGGGGTTTTTCATTTCAGGGGCGCCAGCGGCCGTCATAGCGCTGCGGAAACTGAAGCGTGGCCGTCGTCCCCAGATTGGGAGCGCTGCTGATCGACAGCTTGCCACCGATGAGGTGCAGGAAGGCACCGCAGAGGGACAAGCCGCCGCTGTTCTGGTGCTGATTGGAATCGATCGAGTTCTGCAACTGGCGCAGTTGATCCGTCTGGAACCCGGGGCCGTTGTCGGTCACCGTGAGGAGAACCTGCGCGGCATCGCTTTCCCTGGCGGCCTGCACGGCGCCGGCGATCTCGACCTTGCCGCCGAAGCGATTGTGCTTGATGGCATTCTCGACGACATGGCCGATCATCTTTTCAAGCGTTTCATCGTCCAGCACGACGGGAATGCTGCCGCGCCGCAGATTGTGGGTGAGGCGAACGCCCTGTATCGCAGCGGCGGCGGCATGCGTAGCGAGGACGCGATCGACAATTTCAGCGAGGTCGGCCGTGCGCGTATGGGCGACCGCCATGCGGCCTTCCAGCCGGGTCACGTCGATGATCCGTTCAACCACGTCGGCCAACTGCCGGCCGCTCTTGCAGATGTCGGCGGCATAGGTCTGATAAAGTTTTACCCCCATAGGCCCGAACATCTCGTCGCGCATGACCTCTCCGAAGCCGATGATGGCGGCCAACGGTGTGCGCAGTTCGTGCGAGAGCTGGCCGAGGAAATCGAGCTTGGCGACGTTGGCACGTTCAGCCTGCTCCTTTGCCTTGGTCAATACACGCTCGTTCTGCTTTCTGTGGGTGATGTCACGGATCGCGGCGATGATGATCGGTTGGTCGCCCTGGTGATGCAGGGCCGTGGTGATTTCAACGGGCACACTGTCGCCACTGAGCTTGTGCGCCACCGTCTCGATGGGTGTTCCGTCGCCGGTGCTGAGGGCTTCCATCAGGCGGGCAATGGAGGGCTTGGCGTCAGTGTCAGGCAAACCTTCCAGAAAGGCGCCAATATGGGCACCGATCATCAGCCGGCCATGGCAACTGAACATCTCGGCAGCACGCTGGTTGACGCTGAGAATCGTGCCGTCAGGTTGCAGGCTGAGGAGCGGGTCGGGGGAGAGCGCAAATTCAGGGGCGACCGTTCCTGCGGCCCCAGGCTGCGAGGTGTGCGCGATTCTGGCCGGATCGGCGATGCGACCGGCCTTCTCCGGATTGTGGTTGGTCACTTTCGTGTCCTCCCACCGGTGAGGCCGCGGATAGCACCCAGCCCCAACCAGTCGCAAAGACCACCGCCTAGCCCTCGGTAGCCGATTGCCCCAGGCGTTTATCATTGGCGATAAACAGACCCTGCGCAAGGAGGCATCCGGCGCTCTTTGGTGGGCGGCATTTATTCAAACCGCAAAGCTTTAGAATCAGCACATTATGCTGCATCGCCCATGGCAGCACGATGGCCGATAGGTGGTCTTTCCGGGTCAGTTGGGGGTGGAATGACTGACCCGTTCCGGCTATAGGAACCGCATGTCCGAATTCTTCATCGCCCTCGCCGGCGTTCCTGCCGGTATCTGGCTCTATTTGCTGTTGTTTCGCGGCGCCTTCTGGCGGGAAAGGCCGGAAACGGCGGATGCCGTCGTGCGCACCGACGGTCCCTGGCCGGACGTGGCGGCGATTGTGCCCGCCCGCAACGAGGCCGGCGTGGTGGGACAGGTGGTCACCGCGCTGTTGCAGCAGAACTATCCGGGTAAGCTGACGATCATCCTGGTGGATGACAACAGCGAGGATGGCACGAGGCAGGAAGCGCTCGCCGCCGCCAAAGCCATCGCGGCCGACAATTCGCATCGCCTGTACATTCTCCAGGGAAAGAAGCTGGCTGCGGGGTGGACCGGCAAGCTTTGGGCGGTCAATCAAGGGCTGGCCGAGGCCCAGCGGATCGCGCCCGGCGCCACCTATTTCCTGCTGACGGATGCCGATATCCATCATGCGCCGGACAGCCTGTCGCGCTTGGTCGCGCGGGCGGAGCAGGGCAAGTACAACATGGTCTCGCTGATGGCCAGGTTGCGCACCGATACCTTTGCCGAAAAGGCGCTCATCCCGGCCTATATCTTCTTTTTCCAGAAGCTCTACCCCTTTGCCTGGGTGCGTGACCCCAAGCACAAGCTCGGTGCCGCCGCTGGCGGCTGCATGCTGGTCCGTGCTGCGGCCCTGAAGAAAATCGGCGGTATCGCTGCCATTCGCGGTGCCCTCATCGACGATTGCGCCCTGGGCCGTGCGATCAAGACAACCGGGCCGATCTGGCTGGGCCTCGCCAGCAATGTCGTTTCCCTGCGCGGCTATCCGCAATGGCGCGACATCTGGAACCTCATCGCGCGCTCGGCTTTCACCCAGCTTAATCATTCCGTCTTGCTGTTGCTTGGGTCGGTGCTCGGCATGGCCGCCACTTATCTGCTGCCGCCGCTCATGACGATCAGCCCCGACCCCGGCATCCGGCCGCTCGGCATCATGGCCTGGGCCATCATGGCCTTTGCCTATCTGCCGACGCTATCCAACTACCAGCGCTCGCCGCTGTGGGCGCCGTTCCTGCCGCTGGTCGCCTGCTTCTACACGGCGGCGACTGTTGCCTCGGCGCTGCGTTACTGGTCCGGCAAAGGCGGGCAGTGGAAGGGCCGCGCGCAGGCAGAGAATGTGAAGAAGAGTGCCGCATGACCGGCAGCATGGCAGAGATCGCAACGCCCTCCGGCAAGTCCGCCGCGACGGAAAACTTCCCGGTCGGATCCGCGCTCATCCGCGCGGATCTTCGGCCCCATGTGCATGCCTTCTACCGATTTGCGCGCATGGGTGACGATATCGCCGACAATGCGGCGTTGTCGCCCGAAGACAAGGTGGCGCGGCTCGATCTGATGGAAGCGGTGCTGCTCGATCCGGTGCGGGAGGACATTCCGCAGGCGGCCGACCTGCGGCGCTCGCTGGCAGCGACCAATGTGTCACCGGTCAATTCGACTGATCTTCTCAAGGCCTTCCGCATGGACGCCACCAAGCAGCGCTATGCGAGCTGGGATGAGCTGATGACTTATTGCCGCTATTCCGCGGCACCGGTCGGGCGGCAGTTGCTCGACCTCCACGGCGAGCCGGCGGCGGCGCGGGCACCTTCGGATGCGCTTTGTGCCGCTTTGCAGGTGATCAACCATCTGCAGGATTGCGGCGTCGACTATCTTGAGATGGACCGGGTCTACGTCCCGCAGGATCATCTAGCGGCATGCGGTGTGGTGACTGAACAGCTTTCCGCCAGCGCCTCTGTTGCGGGCATGCGCGAGACTCTGGATGCCCTGCTGGACAAGACCGATGCCTTGATGGTCGAGGCGCGGCTGTTGCCAGGGCGGTTGAAGGACTTCCGCCTGCGCGCTGAATCCGCGACGATCGTGCGTCTGGCCGACAAGATGATCGGCCAGCTGCGCCACAACGATCCGCTGGCGAAGCGGGTGAAGCCGACCAAGCTCTTCTTCGTAACGGCAATGATTGAAGGTGTGTTGTGGGCGCTGTTGGCGAAGAAACGATGACGGACGGAACCGAGGCAATTGCCGCGCAGGTGAAGGCGTCCGGTACGTCTTTCTACGCGGCCATGCGCCTGCTGCCCGAGGCCCGGCGCGAGGCGATGTTCGCCATCTATGCTTTCTGCCGTGAGGTCGACGACATCGCCGATGAGGAGGCGCCACAGCCGGAAAAGCAGCGGCGCCTGGCGGAATGGCGGGTGGAAATTGACCGGCTCTTTGCCGGCCAGCCGAGCCAGCCGATCTCGCTGGCCTTGCTGAAGCCGATGCGGGAATTCAGTTTGCGCCGCGAGGACTTCCTGGCCGTCATCGACGGCATGGAGATGGATGCGACCGACACGATCCAGGCGCCGGATATGGCGACGCTGGATCTATACTGCGACCGGGTCGCCTCGGCCGTCGGCCGCCTGTCGGTACGGGCCTTCGGTGCCACGGAAGCGGTGGCCGATGAGGTTGCCTATCACCTGGGGCGCGCGTTGCAGCTCACCAATATCCTGCGCGACATCGAAGAAGATGCCGGTCGCGGGCGGCTTTATCTGCCGCGCGATCTCCTGGCCAAGCATGGTATCGAGAGCCAGGACCTTGCCGTCATTCGCAGCCACCCGAACCTGCCGCGCGTCTGCCGCGATCTGGCCGCTGTGGCCAAGCAGCATTTTGCCAAGGCCGATGCGGCGATGCGGCAATGCGCCAAGCAACCGATGCGCCCGGCGCGCATCATGGGTGCCGTTTATGGGGCGCTGCTCGACAAGCTCATCGCCTGGGATTGGCGCGATCTCACCACCGAAATCAAAGTGCCGAAATGGCGCAAGATCTGGCTGGCCGTGCGTTATGGCTTCCTCTGAGCGCGTCCACATTGTCGGCGCCGGCCTGGCCGGTCTTGCAGCCGCGACGCGCCTGGCGCGTGCCGGCCGGCAGGTAACGCTCTATGAAGCGGCAAGCCAAGCCGGGGGCCGCTGCCGCTCCTATGAGGATGCCGAACTTGGCTGCCGCATCGACAACGGCAATCACCTGATCGTCAGCGGCAACCTCGCCGCCATGGCCTATATTTCGGAGATCGGCGCCACGGCGACTTTCTCGACCCGGGACAAGGCGATCTTCCCCTTCATCGATCTGGCGACGAACGAAACCTGGCAAGTGCGCCCGACTGAGGGCTTGATGCCCTGGTGGCTGCTGGTACCGAGCCGCCGGGCCAAGGGCACCTCGCTGCTCGACTATCTCGATGCCGAGCGACTGGCGCGTGCCGGCGAGAATGCCGTGGTGACAGATATTGTCGACAAGCGGAAGACCGCCTATCGCCGCCTGTGGGCACCGCTTTGTGTTGCGGCCCTCAATACCGCGCCTGAAGAGGCTTCGGCCAAGCTTCTGGGGCGGCTGTTCCGCGATACGTTCGGACAGGGCGGCGCGGCACTTCATCCTCTGATGCCGCATCAGGGATTGTCGGAAAGCCTGGTCGAGCCGGCGTTGGGGCAATTGCGGGCGCGGGGTGCAGAGATCCTGTTCGGTCATCGCCTGCGCGCCTTGAAGTTCACCAATAGCCGCATCTCGCATCTCGATTTCGGCAGATCGGAAATTGCTCTGGGGCCGAATGACAAGGTGGTCCTGGCTGTGACCGCAGCTGTCGCGGCGGACCTGCTGCCGGATCTCACGGCGCCAAATGCGTTCCGGGCGATCGTCAACGCGCATTTCAAATGGGATGGTCCGGTACCGGCCGAGCCGTTCATCGGCGTTGTCGGTGGAACGGCGGAATGGGTCTTCGTGAAGCCGGGCATTCTCTCGACGACGACATCGGCCGCCGAGCCGATCGTCGATCTGCCGGCCGAGGAACTGGCGCAGCGTTTGTGGAATGACGTTGCCCGCGCTTGCAATCTCGGCAATGTGCGGCTGCCCGTCTGGCGCGTAGTCAAGGAAAAGCGGGCGACCTTCGCCGCGACACCGGAGCAACTGCGCCGCCGTCCGGGACCCAAGACGAACTGGTCAAATCTGTTCCTGGCTGGTGACTGGACCGATACCGGCTGGCCCGCCACGATCGAAGGGGCGATCCAGTCCGGCTTCTCGGCAGCAGCCGTGCTTGAGGCGTGAGCTTCCGACCACTTTCATCGCTCTCGAAGGTGGAGCGGGATCGTGCCGCAGCGATCGTCAGCGACGACGCCTTGTCGAATTTCTACTGGGCGACGGCCGTCGAAGATCTGGCGCACGGAATCGATAACCGCCTGTTTCTGTTCTCGGTCGACGGCGAAGGGCTCATCCTTGGCGCCGCTTTCGGCGATCTCTCCGTATTTTCTGTCGCCGGCGCCGTTTCGGATCGTGACATAGCGGCTTGCATGGATCGTTCCGGTGCCGTGGAAGTGCATGCCCCCGTCGCTGAAAGGGAACGATACCAGTCATTGGCGGGCGGGCGGTGGCGGCAGACACGGGAAATGGTCGTCATGTCGACTGAGGCGAAGGCGACTTCGGCTTCTGATGGGCGCTGCAGGTCCCTGGGACCACACGATATTGATGCGGCCGCAGCGTTCTATAGCTTATATCATCCGGAAACCGTGTTCGCTCCCTACATGCTGGCAATGCCGTTTGTCGGCACTTTCGAAGCAGGTCGATTGGTTGCCTGCGCAGGTACGCTGGCAAAGAGCCGAAATCTGCGGGCGAGTTTGATCGGCCATTTCGCAACTGCCGAGGATAGACGCGGGCGGGGATTGGCAGCCGCCGTCGGCGCGGAGCTTCTTGCCGTGCTGGCGGCCAATGGCTTCGACACCGTCTATCTGGCGACGACCAGCGACAATGAGGCGGCTCTCAAAGTCTATCGGCGCTTAGGGTTTGGCACCATTGATCGGCGTGCACAGCTCGATCTAATACGCTGATATATAGGGTTTATTGCCACCCTGGCTACCCCAGAGGGGATACTTTTCATCGCATCGGTCGGCGCGTATACTCCGGCCGATTTTTCAGCACCAGCAAGGATTTCTCCGATGACGCAAGCCGCTATGAAGGCACAGAAATTTGTCCTGCCCATCAAGGATAAGGGCCTGTTCCGCGAGCAATGCTACATCAATGGTCAGTGGGTCGACGCTGATTCCGGCAAGACAGTCGAGGTCACCAATCCGGCGACCGGCGAGATCATCGGCACCATTCCGAACATGGGTGCAGCCGAAACCAAGCGCGCGATCGAGGCGGCCAATGCCGCCTGGGGTGCCTGGCGCAAGAAGACGGCCAAGGAGCGGGCCAATCTCCTGCGCCAGTGGTTCAACCTGATGATGGCGGCGCAGGAAGATCTGGCGATCATCCTCACCGCCGAGCAGGGCAAGCCGCTCGCCGAAGCCAAGGGCGAGATCGCCTATGGCGCCGCCTATATCGAATGGTTCGCCGAAGAGGCCAAGCGCATTTACGGCGACGTCATTCCGCCGCATCAGGGCGACAAGCGCATTGTGGTCACCAAGGAACCGGTCGGCGTCGTAGCGGCCATCACGCCGTGGAACTTCCCCAACGCCATGGGCACCCGCAAGGCGGCTCCGGCCATGGCCGCCGGCTGCCCGATCGTCATGAAGCCGGCATCGCAGACGCCGTACTCGACCCTGGCGATCGCCGTGCTGGCCGAGCGTGCCGGCATCCCGGCCGGCGTGCTCAATGTCGTGACGGGCTCGGCCTCGGCAATCGGCGGCGAGATGACCAGCAACCCGATCGTGCGCAAGCTGACCTTCACCGGTTCGACCGAGATCGGCAAGCTGCTCATGAAGCAGTGCGCCGATACGGTGAAGAAGACCTCGATGGAGCTGGGCGGCAATGCGCCCTTCATCGTCTTCGACGACGCCGATCTTGATGCCGCGGTCGAAGGCGCCATGATGTCGAAGTTCCGCAATACCGGCCAGACCTGTGTCTGCGCCAACCGCATCTATGTGCAGGACGCCGTCTATGACGCCTTCGCCGAGAAGCTCAAGGCCGCTGTCGCGAAGATGAAGATCGGCGATGGCCTCAAGGGCGAAACGCAGCAGGGTCCGCTCATCGACATGAAGGCGGTGGCCAAGGTCGAGGAGCATATCGCCGATGCCGTGGCCAAGGGCGCCAAGGTGGCCTTGGGCGGCAAGCGTCATACCTTGGGCGGCAGCTTCTTCGAGCCGACCATCCTCACGGGCGTCACGCCGCAGATGGCGGTGGCGAAGGAAGAAACCTTCGGCCCGCTGGCGCCGCTCTTCCGCTTCAAGACGGAAGAAGAGGTGATCAAGATGGCCAACGATACCGAGTTCGGCCTGGCTTCCTATTTCTACGCCCGCGACCTCGGCCGTGTCTGGCGCGTGGCCGAAGCTGTCGAGTACGGCATCGTCGGCATCAATACCGGTATCATTTCGAGCGAAGTCGCCCCCTTCGGCGGCGTCAAGGAATCCGGCAATGGCCGCGAGGGTTCGAAATACGGGATCGAGGATTACCTCGAAATCAAATACATGTGCATGGGCGGCATCTAAGCCGGCTCGAAGCAAGAACCCCGCCCCAATCACTTGGGGCGGGGTTTTTCTTTGCCGTCAGGCTTTCGGCGCTTCCGAGAGCCTCGCCATAGCCTCGGCCTTGCCGAGGATTTCCATCACCTCGAAGATCGGCGGCGACTGGGTTGAACCGGTGAGGGCGGCGCGCAAGGGCTGCGCCACCGCGCCGAGTTTCACGCCGGCAGCTTCGGCAAAACCGCGCGCCTTTTCCTCAAGGGCCGCCGCCTGCCAATCGGTTGCCGCGGCATAGGCCTCGATGATCTTCGGCATCAAGGCCACCGTCTCCGGCGTCACCAACATGGCCTTGGCCTTGTCGACAAAGGTCAGCGGGCGCTGCTGCACATAGAAGCCGGCATTCTCGGCGAGATCCTTCAGCGTCTTGGCACGGCTCTTGAGGCCCGGCATGGCGCGGGTGAGGAGGGCCAGCGCTGCCGCGTCATTGACCTTACCCAGCCGCTCTGCGACCGCCTTGGCGAGCTCGGCATCATCGGCCTGGCGCATGTAATGGCCATTGAGATTGTCGAGCTTGGCGAAATCGAAGCGCGAGGGTGAGCGGCCGATGCCGCTGAGCTCGAACCATTCGATTGCCTGCGCGGTCGAGATGATTTCGTCGTCGCCATGCCCCCAGCCGAGACGCAGCAGATAGTTGCGTAAGGCTTCCGGCAGATAGCCCATGTCGCGATAGGCTTCGACGCCCAGGGCGCCGTGGCGCTTCGACAGCTTTGCCCCGTCTGGCCCGTGGATCAGCGGGATATGGCTGAAATGGGGCGCTTCCCAGCCCATCGAATCATAGATCTGGCGCTGACGGAACGTATTGGTGAGGTGATCGTCGCCGCGGATGACATGGGTGATATCCATGTCATGGTCGTCGACTACGACGGAGAGCATGTAGGTCGGCGTCCCGTCCGAGCGCAGCAGGATCATGTCGTCGAGTTGTTCGTTGGCAACGCGCACTTCGCCTTGCACGCCGTCGACGACGACCGTCTCACCCTGTTGCGGGGCTTTCAGGCGGATGACGGGCTTCACGCCGGCCGGTGCGTCCTTGGGGTCACGGTCACGCCAGCGGCCGTCATATTTCATCGGTTTGCCAGCGGCCTGAGCGGCCTTGCGCATCTCGTCCAGTTCCTCGGGCGAGCAATAGCAGCGATAGGCTTTGCCGGCTTCGAGGAGCTGCAGGGCGACCTCGGCATGGCGCGGGGCGCGGGCGAACTGATAGACGATTTCACCGTCCCAGCCGAGGCCAAGCCATTTGAGGCCGTCGATGATCGCTTCGATCGCCGCCTCGGTCGAGCGCACGCGGTCGGTGTCTTCGATGCGCAGATGGAAGATGCCACCATGATGACGGGCATAAAGCCAGTTGAAGAGGGCCGTGCGCGCCCCGCCGATATGCAGGAAGCCGGTGGGCGACGGGGCGAAACGAGTAACGACGGTCATGGTGGTGAGTCCGGTTTATGCGTTGATTTTGGGACGGTTTCTAACATGAAAACGCCGGCTGCGGGCAATGCTTCCGGCGCAATCCAGCTTCACGCCCAGGAAGTTCAGGCTACCCGGCGGCAAGGCGATCTGCTAGGAGAGATATTCAACTTATCGACGTCGTCCCCATGATAGCCGGCAGTTTTCTGGACAGGTTTGAGGAGTTCGTGGCCGCGCAGCGGCCGAACTGGCCCGGCTGGGCGGCCGTCGCCCTGGGGAGCGGGATCGCCCTCTATTTCACCCTGGCTCAGGAGCCGTCGCTTTGGGTCGGCCCCACAGTCGCGGCTATTCTTATCCTGGGGTTGGCGGCCATCCGGCGTCATCCGCTGGCGCTGGTCCTGGGGGGCGGGCTGCTTGCCGCAAGCATCGGCTTTTCGGTCGTCTGCCTGCGCACGGAACTGGTCAAGGCGCCGCAACTCAGCCGCGCTCTCTACCGGGCCGAGGTGACGGGCCGCGTGATCGAGGTCGAACTCTACCCGGGCAGTTTGCGGGTGACTCTTGACCAACTCGACATCAGCAGCGAAAAGAGCGGGCGCCTCGGCCCTGACGCACTGCCGGCGCGCGTGCGGATCAAATTGGCCAAGACGACCGAACCGATCCAGATTGGCGATTGGGTCAAGCTCATCGCCGACCTGCAGCCCCCGGCGCCGCCGGCGGAGCCGGGGGCATTCGACTTCCGGCGCCAAGCTTATTTCGAGGGTCTGGGTGGCGTCGGCTTTTCGCTTCAGCCCGCAGGGAAGATCGAGAAGCGTGACGTCGGGATGGCGCCCGTTGACGCGACCTTGGCCTGGTTCGATGCCCTGCGACTTACCATCGGTCGGCGCATTCAGGCGGAATTGCCGGAAGCGACGGGCGCCATGGCGATGGCGCTCATCGTTGGCAACCAGACCGCCTTGCGGGCCGATGACGTGCAGGCGATGCGGGATTCGGGGCTGGCGCACCTCACCTCTATATCGGGGCTCCATATTGGCCTTGCCGCGGGCATCTTCTTCTTTGGTCTGCGCGCAGGTCTCGCCCTGGTTCCGCCGATCGCGCTCCGCTACGACATCAAGAAGTGGGCGGCGGTGCTGGCGCTTGTTGGCGCATTTTTTTATGCAGGTCTTGCCGGCATGCCCGTGCCGACGCAGCGGGCGCTGGTCATGACCGGCGTTTTCTTCTGCGCCATCCTGCTCGACCGTTCGCCTATCTCGATGCGGGTCATCGCTTTTGCCGCAATCGTTGTGCTGCTGATAGCTCCCGAAGCATTGGTCGGCGCCAGTTTTCAAATGTCCTTTGCGGCCGTGCTCGGCCTCATCCGAGTGTTTGATGGCGGCCGGGCGCAATTGGCGGCGTTGCGGCGGGTCGGCCGCGAAGCGCCGGATATTACCGGGCGTATCATCGGCGCTATTGAGCGTACGGCGCTCTGGCTCGGCACGCTGATGTTGACCAGCCTCATCGCCAGCCTGATGACAGCGCCCTTCGCGGCTTATCATTTCGACCGGCTGACGCTCTACGGTATCGCCGCCAACATGCTGGCGGTACCGCTGACCGGCTTCTGGGTGATGCCATTGGCTGTCCTCGCCCTGGTCGCCATGCCAATGGGCCTTGAGCACTGGCCGCTCGCTGCGATGGGTTGGGGGTGCGACCTCATCATCTGGATCGCGCATTGGGTGGCGGACTGGCCAGGGGCCGTGGTGCTGATTCCGGCGCTGCCGATTGCCGGGCTGCTGCTGACCAGCCTCGGCCTGATCTGGCTCTGCCTGGTTGTCGGGCACTGGAAATGGCTGGGCCTTGCCTGTTTTGGCCTGGGTTGCCTCTCACCGCTCACAGTCCGGTCACCGGACATTCTTGCATTCGCAAGTGGGCAGAGCAGCCGGCTTGTTGCCATTCGTGGCGCTGACGGGCAGTACCGTTTCAGTTCCATGCGGGCTGGAAAGATTGCCGCCGAAACCTGGCTGCGCCGGAACGCGCAGGATAAGCGCTTGCCATTCCCCAAGCCGTCCGTTGCGGACGCCGTGCTCGGCAATCACCAGCAACGGATCGATGCGATGCATGCTTCGGCCGAACTAGCACAGCCCGCGGCTACAGACGTGGGGAGTTGTAATGCGGATTGGTGCCGGTTCGACACGCGTATGGGCTATGTCGCGGTCGCTTTGACGGAAGCGGGGGCTGCACCAGCCTGCCATACGGCACGGCTGGTGATCAGCCTGGAGCCGGTCGAGGCCTTCTGCCCTTCGGCCGAGCGCGTGATCGATTTCTTTGATCTTTGGCGGCATGGAACCCATGCCATCTCGATCAATCGCGATGGATCGTTCAGCGTGACACGCGCCAACGACACAGGCGAACGCCCCTGGACGATGCAGCGATTTCCCAAAGCGGCGCAGCCCCTTGGCGAGGCTGCGCCGGAGGAAGGTGGGATCAGTACTGGCGCATCAGGCCGATCAGACGACCCTGGATCTTGACCCGGTCGGGGCCGAAGATACGTGTCTTGTGATTGGGATTGGCGGGTTCGAGCGCAATGGAATCGCCCTTGCGGCGCAGGCGCTTCAAGGTGACTTCGTTATTGTCGACCAGGGCCACGACGATGGTGCCGTTCTCGGCATTCTCACAGCGTTCGATGAGGACGGTGTCGCCCTCATGGATGCCGGCGTCGATCATGGAATCGCCTTCGACCGCGAGAGCGTAATGTTCGCCACGGCCGAGCATGCCGGCCGGAACGTCGACAGAATTGCTGTGATCGCGCAGCGCCTCGATCGGCGTACCGGCAGCGATCTTGCCGTAGAGCGGCAATTGCACGGTTTGCCCAGCCTGCGCCACAACGGCGCCCGGCAGGGTCGGCGTGAAGTCGCCTTGGATGACGCTCGGCGTGAAGCCGCGACGGGCCGGTTCGCGTTCCGCTGCGGCGGGCGAAATGGGCGATGCCGATGGCTTGCTGCCGACCTGGTCTTCAGCGAGTCGCATCACCTCAAGGGCACGCGCGCGATGCGGCAGGCGGCGGATGAAGCCACGCTCCTCAAGACCCGTGATCAGGCGATGGACGCCGGATTTCGACTTCAGGCCCAGCGCGTCTTTCATTTCGTCGAAAGAGGGCGAAACACCCGTTTCGCCGAGACGGTCCTGGATAAATTGCAGCAATTCACGCTGTTTTCTGGTCAACATGCCCGCGCTACCCCCTCAAAAAGGTACTGCCGAAACCCATCCCCTAACGGGTGCTCGGCTGGTTCCAAAAGCGACCGATTGTCCCCTGACGCCCATCGTTCCTGTTGCAGAACCGACATCTGGGGTGGGAACAAACGATCAACAACTACATATGTTCTAGTTTGGTTCATGATAAAGTCAAGAGATTACTGTGGATAACCATAGGCCCGACCGACGGCCCCTGTGACTTGCCACAATCTCAGATTGAGAATCATCGGCCATTTTGACAGTCTCCCGCCACCGGCCGGTCCTGGCTGCTGTCAGCGGAGTAGCGTGAAATGAGTCTTTTCAAGCGCCTAGCATCATGTTGCGGCGCCCTGGCCATTGTCACCGTCGCCCTGACTTTTGGATTGTCGGCTGGCCAGGCAAATGCGGGTTGCGAGGATCCGAAGAACGCTTTCGACGACGTCTATTGCTATTCAAAGCTCTACATCGACGCTGATACCGAACTTAACAAGGTCTACGGCACGCTCAATGAGCTGCTGTCGAAGCAGGAAAGGACGGTCTTGAAGAAGAGCGAACTTGCCTGGATTCGCGCGCGCAATGCCAAATGCAGCCGCCAGGAAGGCGAGGACAATTTCGTCGACATGGAATGCGCCGTTGCTGAGACGCGGGAGCGCATGATCTTCTTCGAAGACCGCGTCGCGGAATGCCAAGCGGGCAAATGCGATACAACGAAACTTAAGGACTAGCCGCTGAAGCTTTGCAGCGCGGTCGCCTCAGTGCGCAGAACAGATTCTAAATACTCAAGCACCCGCCGCTGAGCGGCAGGATTTCGGTGACATCACCTTCATGCGCGGCCGGCGCATGCGGCGGGCGGATGATGAGGGCGTCGGCTTTGGCGATGAGCGAGAGCATCGCGCTGTCCTGCTTGGGGAAGGGTGAGGCGATGAGGCCGCCATCGGTGCCGCGGGTGAGGGTTGCGCGCAGATAGTCCTGGCGCTGGTCGTTGGCCTTGAGCGCCATGCCGAGGCGCGCAAAAACCGGCTGCGTATCGATCCCCTTTTGGCCCAGCAGGTGCTGGATGACGGGTCGCAGGAAGAGGGTTGCCGTGACCAGGGCCGAAACCGGATTTCCTGGCAGGCCTAAAATCGGAAGTGTGCCGAGGGTTCCGAACATGACTGGCTTGCCCGGCCGCATGGCAATTTTCCAGAAATCGAGATTGGCGCCCTTGTCTTTCAGCGCTTGCTGGATGAGGTCGAGTTCGCCGACCGACGCACCTCCGGTGGTGACGAGGATATCGGCGCCGCGCGCGCCGTCGAGGGCTCGGTATAGGTCGGGAAGATTGTCGCGGGCGATGCCGAGATTGATAGGCTCGCCACCACAGGCGGTCACCATCGCAGCCAGACCGATGCCATTGGAGGCAATGATCTGCGCCGGTCCCAGGGGCTCACCCGGGTGCTGCAACTCGTCACCGGTCGAGAGAAGTGCGACACGTGGCCGGCGGGTCACGGTGAGGTTCGGCCAGTTCATCGCGGCCGCCAAGGCGATGTCCCGCGCGCTCAACAGGCGTCCGGGGTTGAGGCCGATTTCACCGGCACGAAAATCATTGCCGGCAGCACGGACATGCTGGCCCGGTGCGTTGCTGCCCTCGCGCACGCTGACATTGTCGCCGTCGCGGTCGCAATTCTCCTGGATCACGACCGTGTCGGCACCTTCGGGCAGGATGGCGCCGGTGAAGATGCGCGCCGCTTCGCCGGCCTTGACCGGTCGATCCGGCGAGGTGCCGGCGGCGATGGTTCCTGTTACCTTGAGCTTTGCCGGAAGGTTCGCAATGTCGGCAGCGCGAACGGCGTAGCCGTCCATGGCCGAGACCGCGGCCGGCGGCTGCGACAGGCGCGCCGTGACGGGGCCGGCGAGTACGCGGCCCAAGGCGCGATCGATGCCGACCAGTTCACCCGCAAGCGGCGAGAATGCGCCAAGGATGCGCGCTAGTGCTTCTTCGACGGAAATCATCAGGGGGCCTCGTAGATACCGGATTTGCCGCCGCTCTTATGCACCAGGCGGATGTCGCCGATGCGCATGCTCTTATCCGCCGCCTTGACCATGTCGTAGACGGTGAGGGCGGCGACCGAGACGGCGGTCAAGGCCTCCATCTCCACACCGGTCTTGCCCACCAGCTTGCAGGTTGCGGTGATATCGACCGCGTTGCGCGCGGCGTTCAATTGCAGCTCGACCTTCACCGAGGTGAGGGCGAGTGGATGGCAGAGGGGAATGAGGTCGGGGGTCCGTTTGGCACCCATGATGCCGGCAAGCTGTGCCACGGTCAGCACATCGCCCTTCTTGACGCCGCGGTCGCGGATCAGCGCCAGTGTCTCGGGCGCCATGTAGACGGCACCCTTGGCGGTGGCGACACGTTCGGTCGCATCCTTTTCGGATACGTCGACCATGCGCGCGTTGCCGAACTCGTCGAAATGCGTGAGGTCGGACATTCAGGCCGCCGAATGAACGGGCATGCGTGCACCCAGCAGGGCGCGGGTTGCCGCTGTGACATCGGCCTGCCGCATCAGGCTTTCGCCGACCAGGAAGATCGATGCGCCGACCCGGTTCATGCGTTCAAGGTCCGCCGTGGCATAGAGCCCGCTTTCGGCTACCAGCAGGCGGTCCTTCGGCGCCATCGCCGCCAGTTGTTCGGTGGTGGCGAGGTCGATGGCGAGGGTCTTGAGATTGCGGTTGTTGACCCCGAGCAGGCGGGATCTGAGCTTGAGCGCGCGGGTCATTTCTGCCGCATCATGCACTTCCACCAACGCATCCATGCCGAGGGAGAAGGCGAGCGCCTCAAGTTCGGCTGCCAAAGCATCATCCAGGCAGGCCATGATGAGCAGAATGCAATCGGCCCCGAGCGCCCGCGATTCATAGATCTGATAGGGCGTCAGCATGAAATCCTTGCGCAAGGCCGGCAGATCAACCGCCTGGCGCGCCGCCTGCAGATACGCATCGTGGCCCTGGAAATAGGGCATATCGGTCAATACCGAGAGACAGGTGGCGCCGCCGGCGCGATAGGCTTTGGCGAGCAGCGCCGGGTCGAAATCGGCGCGGATCAGTCCCTTGGAGGGCGAGGCCTTCTTGATTTCCGCGATGAGGCCGAAATAACCGTCCTGGACGGTCTTTTCGAGACGCCGCTGGAAACCCCGCGGCGGATCGCTTTTCTGGCTGGCTTCGGCACGGCGACGAATCTCGGCCAGCGAGATCAGGCTTTCACGCTCGGCAATATGCCTGCGCTTGTCATTGCAGATGCGGGTGAGCACGTCACTCATGGCGTGACCGCCTCGCCGGTATTTTCCGTGGTGAACTGCACCAGTGCTTCGAGCTTTTCGCGCGCCCGGCCGGAATCGAGGGCATCGGCCGCCAGCGTCAGGCCTTGCGGGATATCTGCGGCCTTGCCGGCGACGACCAAGGCTGCCGCGGCGTTCAAGCGGACGATGTCGCGATATGGGCCGACCGCACCGTCGAAGAGCCCGCGCAGGGCTTCGGCATTCTGACCGGGATCGCCGCCCTTCAGTTCCGCCGCCGTGCTGCGCGAAAGTCCGAACTGCTCGGGCGAAATTTCAAACTCACGCAGATTGCCGTCGCGCAACTCAATGACGAAGGTGGGGCCGGTGGTGGTGATCTCGTCCAGCCCGTCGCTGCCATGCACCAGCCAGGCATGCTCGGTACCGAGCGCGCGCAGCGTTTCTGCCATGGGCTTCAGCCATTGCTTGGCATAGACGCCGATCAGCTGACGCTTGACGCTGGCCGGATTGGACATCGGCCCCATCAGGTTGAAGATGGTCCGGGTTCCCAGCTCGACGCGCGCGGGGCCGACATGGCGCATGGCGCTGTGGTGCTTCTGGGCCCAGAGGAAACTGGTGCCGACCTCAAACAGGGCGCTTTCCAGCACCTTCATGTCAGCGTCGATGTTGACGCCGAGCGAGGTGAGAATGTCGGCAGCACCGCTCTTGGAGGACGCGGCCTTATTGCCGTGCTTGGCGACCGTGACGCCGCTCGCGGCACAGACAAAGGCGACGGCTGTCGAAATGTTGAGCGTGCCGGCGCCATCGCCGCCGGTGCCGCAGACATCGATCGCGCCCTGTGGCGCCTGGATGCGCGTCATCTTTTCGCGCATCACGCTGACGGCGCCGGTGATCTCGTCAACGGTTTCGCCGCGCACGCGCAGCGCCATCAGGAAACCGCCGATCTGTGCCGGTGTGGCTTCGCCGGTCATGATGATGTTGAAGGCCGCCTCCGCTTCGGCGCGGGAAAGAGCCTTCCCTTGAGCGACGACGGCAATGAGGCCTTTGAGGTCGGTGGGTGCGTTCACTGCAGGACCTTCGCGCTGGCTGGCGTGTTGAGCTTGTTGAGACCGGCCGCGGTCAGGAAATTGCCCAGCAACTTGTGCCCATATTCGGAAGCGATGCTTTCCGGATGAAATTGCACGCCGCTGATGGGGAGTGTCTTGTGGGCGAGACCCATGATCGTGCCGTCTTCCGTTTCGGCGGTGATTTCGAGCTCCGGCGGAAGGGTCGCGCGGTCGACCACCAGCGAGTGATAGCGTGTCGCGGCAAAGTGGTTCGGAATGTCCTGGAAGACACTCTTATTGTGGTGGTTCACATGCGACATCTTGCCATGCATCGGCTTGTTCGCACGGACCACCTTGCCGCCGAAGGCCTGGCCGATCGCCTGATGCCCGAGGCAGACGCCGAGGACCGGAATCTTGCCGGCGGCGGCCTTGATGAGATCGAGGCAGATACCGGCCCGATCGGGATCGCAAGGGCCTGGCGAAAGGATGATTCCCTGTGGCGCCTTGGCCATGACCTCGGCCACGCTGATCTGGTCATTGCGATAGACTTCGATCTCAGCGCCGAGCTCGCCCAGATAATGATACAGGTTGTAGGTGAAGCTGTCGTAATTATCGATTAGTATGAACATCTTAGGCATCCACTGGCGCGACGGTTGCGCGAGTTTAGCAGGGGTGCCGCAGGAACGGAAGATTCGGAGGGGCAGCAGGTCGGATGCAGTTGCTGGGCAAACAGGTCGATATGGCGTGGGGTGATTTCCTGCGCTTGCCCGTGTTTCTGGCACCTTTGCTGCTGCTGGCGCTTACCGGCACTTGGTGGGGCATATCTCCCCTGAAACCGATACTCGGCCATGTGTGGGCACCACTGCTTCTGGCGGCCGTGGTGCAGTTCCTCTTCTGCTACGCGGTTTACGTCCGGGCCGGGGCCAAGCTGCTGCGATTTGAGGTCGATGGCGATTTGCTGCTGGCCGTCGGGGCCAGTGCCGCCCTTGCCCTGAGCCTGTGGCGTTTCAGGCATCTGACGCCAGCAGCAGGAGCGGAGCAGATGCTGCCTGTCTGGCGCGATGCGGCCTTTGGTGCCAGCCTGCTTTCGGTCGCTATGCTGGGCGATATGATCCTGCGCAACGCAAACCGGACGCAGCCTATGCCGATACGCCACGGGCCGGCCGGGCGTGTCATCGTGGCTCCGGGGGATCTCATTCCCGCCGACGGCGTTGTCACCGACGGGCTCAGCGAAATCCAGGATCCCGTCGGATCGGACGACGTTTTCCCGACGATCGTCAGGCCGGGGACTCATGTTCATCTGGGCGCCCGCAACGGCGATGGCACTTTGACCATCGAACTGCACAAGGACGGGCAACCCCGGCGCAGAATCGGCAAGCGCGCGGCTTTGCAGGATCGGTTGGCGACCATGCTCGCTTGGGTCGCGGGTGCCGTTCTGGCGGGAATTCTCCTCGCCATCGCCTGGCGTTTATGGCTCGCCGGAAGTGTAACCGATCCGATCATGACAGGGTTGCAAATGCTGTCGCTGGCGGCACCATTGGGCCTCGGTCTTGTCGTCGCGGCCCCGTCGTCTGAGGTGATCACCGCGGCGCGCCGCCTCGGTATCGAAATCAGGGACCTCGCCGTGCTCGACCGCTTGCGCCAAGCCGGGGCCGTGGTCATCGGGCATCGCGGCGTGCTGGTGCCGGACCGGCTGCGCATGATCTCGGTGCATTGCATCGAGGGGCTCGCTGCACCCGACCTCATCCGCCGCGCAGCCTCCGTGGCGCAGGCCGGACACGATCCCTGGGGCGTCGCCATCCTGGACTTCGCCGTCGGCTACCGCATGCGCCTGAAGCCAGCAGCATCATACCGTTGCACCATCGGCGAGGGCATGAGCGCCCATACGGAGAACCGCGAGATCCTGGTCGGGTGCCGGGAGTATCTTGAAGCCCATGGCATCGACTGCAAGCCGCTCGATGAGGCGGCCGAAAATGCCCTCAAACAGGGGCGACGGCTCCGCTGGGTTGCCGAAATTGCCGCAACCCGCCAAGCCATCGGCCTGATCGTCTTCGGTGCGCCGTCGGTCAACGGTGCGGTGGAGGCAGTGAAGAATTTGAAGCGTCTGGGGCTGGAGACTGCCTGGTTGGCGCGGCGCGATGATCCGGCGCATTTGGCCTTGGCCAAGCATCTCAAAATCGGCCGCGTCGTCTCGGAGAAGCCTGAGGAAGCCAGCGCGCAACTCGTCCAATTGCGCAAGGAAAGCGGGCCGCTGCTGGTAGTGAGCGCCGACGTGTTACCTGAGGACCTGTCGTCGCAGGACGTCTTCCTTCCTTTCGGCCGGCGCATGATGGAGCAGGTGCCATCGGCCGCCGTGGCTATCACGCGGCACGATCCGCGTGTCATCGTCGATTTGTTGCTGCTGGCGGCGCGGCACCGGCAGATGGTGCTGACCAATGCCATCATCGCTTATGCCGCTGCCTTGCTTCTGGCGCTGGCTCCTTTCTGGCTGGGACCGCGCAGCGATCTCGGCAGCTATGAGGTTGGTGTCGTGCTGATTCTTGCCTTGTCTTCGCTCAGCTTGCGCGCAATGCCCACGACCGCTAATGAGGTCGATGAGGAGTAACATGGCAAAACGCAAACCAGCAGCGAAGCGCAAGAAGGCGCCGGCGGGCCGGGCGCCGCGGCGCCGCGGGTCCGGAACTGGGGCTTGGCAGCGCGGTCTGGCGCGACTTGGAACCTGGCGTGGCGGCTTCCTTCTATTCGCCCTCGGCATTGGGCTGGGCCTGGGCCTCGGCATTGCCGCCACGGCCCTGGCGCCATCCCTGCTGAAAGTGCCGGAGCGAAAAGCCGCGGTTGCGGAAGTCGCTGCCAAGTTGTCGAAAAAGCCCGACTTCGTCGATCGCAAGCCGGCTGCCCCGGTTCCCGTCGTGCCGCCGGTCGAACCGAAATCCGCGGCCGCCGAGGCTCAACCGGCACCGGCAGAGGAGGGCGCACATCAATCGGCCAGCGTCACGGCACCGCCGGCAGACCAGCCGGTGGAGACGCAGGTCGCCGCCTTGCCCTCTCCAAGTGACAAGGAGCCCGAACTGCCGCAGTGGCTGGCGAATGCCGTGGCGGCAAAAGATCCAGGCCATCGGCCGATGATCAGTATTGTGCTCGACGATGTCGGTGTCGCCCAACAGCATGCGGAGATGGCGATCGCTCTGCCGTCGCCGATCGTTCTGTCGATCATGACCTACGCCAAGAATGCGGCGGCACTGGCGCGCGAGGCGCATGCCAAGGGGCATGAAATCATGGTGCATATGCCGATGCAGCCGGTGAACGCGTCGATCAATCCAGGCCCGAACGCACTCGATGTCGGTATGGAAACCGCGGAACTGCAGCGCCGGATCGATTGGGGGCTCGGGCGCCTCAGCGGCTATGTCGGCTTCAATAACCATATGGGTAGCCGCTTCACCCAGGACGCCGCCGGCATGCGCGTGGTGCTGGCGGAAGCAAAGCAGCGCGGCCTGCTGTTTCTCGACTCGAAGACCATTGCCGGCAGCGTCGGTGATGCCTTGGCGGCGGATATGGGCGTCACACATATCGCCCGCGACGTCTTCCTGGACGATGATATGAGCGAGGCGGCCGTGGCGCGGCAGTTGGCAGAGGTGGAATCCATTGCGCGGAGGCAAGGCTATGCCGTCGCCATCGGCCATCCCCACCCAGCCACGATCGCGGTGCTGAAAAGATGGCTGCCGGAAGCCAAGGCGCGTGGTTTCGCCATCGTGCCCTTGACCACCATCATCAAGAAGCGCGAGGGTGTCGCAGGCTGACAAGGAGTGGGACGATGCGATTTGACCATGAGTATTATCCTGGAATTATTGCGGATATTCTCGGTACCCATGCGCGCTATTACGCGCAGGCCTGGTCCTTCGGCATGAAGTTCGAGGCAAAGCTCGCGGCCGACCTCGCCAGCTTCGTCATCAACATGAATCACGATCGAGATCTGCTTCTGGTCGCCAAAAGGCCCGACGAGCGTTTTCTGGGGTCGATTGCCATCGACAGCAGTGATCATGCCGGACGCGGCGCGCATCTGCGCTGGTTCATCGTGGCGCCGGAAGCGCAGCGGACAGGCCTTGGCAAGCAATTGCTCGACCGCGCCTTGGGTTTCTGCCGCGAACGGGATTATCGGCGGATCTATCTCTATACTTTCGCCGGTCTCGACTCGGCCCGTCGGCTCTACGAGCAGTCGGGTTTCAAGCTGGTCGAAGAGCAGGAGGCCAATACCTGGGGTCGAATGATGCGCGAGCAGCGCTTCGATCTCGAGATGCAGGCTGAAGACAACCCCGATGCGGGCGCTGTCGGCTGATCACTAATTGCGCGGCGGCTTGACGCCATAGCCGCGCCCAGCATCCGCCGGCGCGATATCATCCGGCCGGGTGCCCTCGTAATCCTCGATGGCGATGCAGCGGTCGACCGTGATGCCATCGCTGGACAGGGGAAAGATCGAACCGAAGAATGTCTGTGTGTGGCCGAACTTGGTCTGCAGGACATCCCTTGAATAGGTCGGCCGCTTCTGCTCGCAAACCAACCGGTATTCCTTGGCAAGCTCAGTACGTACCTCTTCGGGAAACTCTTCGATCTGATCCAGATATCGGCCGGTCAGTTCGTGGCGGAAGCTTGCCGCTTTGGTACCGACGAGACGGTAGTAGATGCGGAACGGCGACGCCTCTATCGACGTCACGATCATGTTGGGCAGGATTGCACGCATCTCGGCGGGGTCGAAATCCTGCCAGTTCGGCATTTGCCGGTCGCCGCGCTTGGCGTTCCATATGTCGTGGAATCGCCGCACCATCGGCGATGTCACTTTCTCGTATGGAATGTCGAGTTCGACCAGCATCGATCCTCAGTAACGTTAACGGTTTCGGCTGCCACCTTGAGCAAAGAGAACAGCTTCCTGGGCAGCACGGATCAGGGCGCGCGCCTTGTGATGGCATTCCTGAAACTCGCTTTCCGCCACGGAATCGTTGACGATTCCGGCCCCGGCCTGGACATACATGGTGCCGTCCTTGATCACCGTGGTGCGCAAGGCGATGCAGGTATCCATTGAACCATCGGCGGCGAAGTAGCCGACGGCGCCGCCATAGACTCCGCGGCGCTCGGGTTCCAGTTCCTCGATGATTTCCATCGCGCGCACCTTCGGCGCGCCGGAGACCGTCCCGGCCGGGAAGCCGGCCATCAACGCATCCATCGCATCGTATTTGGCGTCGATCCTGCCTTCGACATTCGAGACGATGTGCATGACGTGGCTGTAGTTTTCGATGGTGAACTTCTCGGTCACCTTGACTGAGCCGATCGATGCCACGCGGCCGACATCGTTGCGGCCGAGGTCGAGCAGCATCAGATGCTCGGAACGTTCCTTTTCATCGGCCAGCAGGTCGGCCGCATTCGTTTTGTCCTCTTCCGGGGTCTTGCCACGCGGCCGCGTGCCGGCGATGGGGCGGATCGTGACTTTGTCATCGCGCAACCGCACCAGGATTTCCGGGCTGGAGCCGATGATGGTGAAACCGCCAAGATCGAGGAAGAACAGGAAAGGCGACGGGTTGAGACGGCGCAAAGAACGATAGAGAGCGAAGGGCGGCAGCTTGAACGGCAACGAGAAACGCTGCGACAGCACGACCTGGAAGATATCGCCGGCCAGGATGTATTCCTTGGCCTTGGCGACCATCTCGCCGAAATATTCCCGTGTCATGTTGGACTTGGGTTCCGGCAGGTCGGCAAGGTCGATGGCGCCGGCCTGTTGCGGCAGGCCCCGATCGAGATCGGCGACGATGTCGTTCAACCGCTCCAGCGCCTGGTTGTAGGCAGCGCGTGCGTTGAGGCCGTCCGTGTTCCAGACCGGCGTTACGATGGTGAGCGAGTCTTCGACATTGTCGAAGATCGCAATCAGGGTCGGGCGCAGGAAGATGCTGTCGTGGAGGCCGAGCTTGTCGGGCTTCAGTTCCGGCAGCTTTTCGACCTGACGTACCATGTCATAGCCGAGATAGCCGAACAGGCCGGAGGCCATCGGCGGAAGCCCGGCAGGAACTTCAATGCGGCTTTCCTTGATAAGGGCGCGCAGCGAATCCAGCGCCGGCGCCTTTTCGGGCACGAATTTTTCCGGCTCAAAACGGGCATTGCGATTGATCTCGGCGGCGTTGCCGCGGCAGCGCCAGATGAGATCGGGCTTCAGGCCGATGATGGAATAGCGACCGCGCACGGCGCCGCCTTCGACCGATTCCAGCAGAATGGAATTGGTACGCCCATCAGCCAGCTTCAGCATGACCGAGATGGTCGTCTCGAGATCGGCGATCAGCCGTGTCCAGACCAATTGCGGCTTTCCGGCTTCGTGGCCGCCGGCAAATCGCTCGAAATCTGGTTCCACTTTCATGATCGAAATCCCGTTGATGTTGCGCTTACTGGTCAGACTGAGTGATCAGGCTTTGCCACTGCGCATCGTCGCGTTCGACGGGGATCTCGTTCTTTAGAGCGTCGTAGAATTGCTGCTGCAGATCGCCGGCGAGGGATTGGGCGACGCGTTCCGACAATTGTTTGACCTCGTCGGCATGGGTCTCCGGCGTAGCCGGGGTCACGCCGGTAAGGCGCGCAACCACGGGTCCTTCGCCACTCTCTCCGACCGTGAGTTCGCCGACCTTCAGCTTGAACAGTGCCTGGGCCAGCACTGGGTCAACGCCGTTTTCGGGATCGCCTTCGCCGCGATAGAAGGGCTTGCTGACCTTGATGGTGAGGCCAAGCGCTGTCGCTTCGGCGGCGAGATCGCCATCCGACTTAAGCTTGTCGGCGAGCGCCTGGGCCTTGGCCCTGGCCAATTCAAGCTGCTTGGCGGCGATCCAGTCCTGGATCGCCTGATCCTTGACCTCATCAAGCGGTTTGACGGTCGGTGCGGTTACACCGGTCACTTGCGCAACTGCATATGAGCCGTCATTGAGCGCCGCAATGTCGCTGGGATCTCCGGGTTCGGTGCTGAAGATCAGACTGATCGCATCCGGCGCGATGGCGAGATCGGTGCCGGCAGTGTCCTTGCCGGTGGCATCAACCGCATCGAGCTTCTGTGCCTTCAATTGCAGTTTCTTGGCAGCCTCTTCGAGCGACGTGCCGCCGGCGAGTTCGTCCTGCAATTGCTCTCGCACGGTCTCCATCGCATCCGCCGCGCGGCCTAGGGCCAGGCTGTTGCGGATCTCGCCCTTCACATCCTCAAGCGTCTTGGTGCTGCCCGGGAGGATCGACTGGACATGTGCGACATGGATGCCGAAGGGGCTCTTCAGCGGTTCCGACACGCCATCGGCTGGCAGCGCAAAGACGGCGTCGGCAATGTCGGGCGGCAGCTTATCCTTGGTGATCTGGCCGAGGACCACGGGATCGCCTTGCGTCTCGGCCTTCACGGCGTCGGCAAACTTTTGGCCACCCTTGACCGCCGCGATGATCTTGTCGGCAACGGCTTGGTCCTGAACCACGACCTGCTCGACATCGCGCACTTCCGGCGTGGAGAACTCGGCTTTGCGGGAATCGTACTCGGCCTGGATTTCCTCGTCCGTGACGGTAACGTCCTGGACGAAATCTGCAGGCGTCATCTGCACCAGCAATGCCGCGCGGTATTCGGGCGCCTTGTACTTCTCAGCGTGATCCTCGTGCCACTTTTTCAGGGCAGCATCGTCCGGGGTGCCAGCATCGGCGATCGACGCGGTAGGAATGGTGAGCAGTTCGGCGCTGCGCTGCTCCTGCGTATAGCGATAGACCGCGCCCACGAGCGGTTCAGGGGCCTGCACGGCGCCCATCATCGCCACCAGCACTTGATTGGCGCGGAGCTGGCCGCGGATCGTTTCGACATATTGCGCTTCGCTCTGACCCATCTGGCGCAGGAAATACTCGAAACGGGCGCGATCGAATTGACCGGTCTGATTGGCAAAGTCGGGGTCGCTTTCGATGGCCTGCACCGCCGCCGCCTGGGGCACGTCGATGCCCAGCTTCTCGCCATAGGCCTGCAGCAGGCCCTTGCTTTCGGCCTGGTCGACCAGGCGCTGGGCGCCACCGAAGGCTGCGAACATCTCAGGCGTTACCTGGATGCCTTGCATCTGGGAAACGCGCTGCAGCGACAGCTTCAACTCGCGGTCGAAATCGGCTCGCGTATACTCGAAATTCTTGCCGATTTTCAGGATCGGCTTTGCCGTCTTGGCGCCGCGGAAGACGTCGCCGATACCCCAGACGGCAAACGCCGCGATCAGAAGGCCGAACAGCGCCTTGACGACCCAGGAGCGTGCGTGTTTGCGAATGGAGCTGAGCATGGTCCCCGATTAACCTGTTTTCTGCGCCGCAAAAGCGTTGCCGGCTTTGATGATGGGCCCCTTTCGGGGCGGCGCGCATCATAGGGAGGGGGCAGGGGGCGAGCAAGGGCCGGAATCCGCCGCATTGGCGGGGTGGTGGGGGCATGTTATACGGCCCGGCATCTGGATTTCGGGCACTGACGATTCCTCAAAGATTAAGGGGCATTTGCGATATGGCGACGCCGGGTATTCGGTCCTTGGTGGCCGGCAATTGGAAGATGAACGGCAGCTTGGCCATGGCGGCCGGACTGGTCGCCGACATCAAGGCCCGTCACCAGAAGGCAGTGCTGCCCGTGGATCTGCTGCTTTGCCCGCCTTTTCCCTATCTCGCGGCCGTGGGCAGCCAGCTCAAGGGGGCGGGAATAGCTCTCGGTGGCCAGGACTGCCATACGGCCGGCAGCGGCGCGCATACGGGCGATGTATCGGCGGCGATGCTGGTGGACCTTGGGTGCTGCTATGTGATTCTGGGACATTCGGAACGGCGCACCGATCATAGCGAAAGCTCAGTCCTGGTTGCCAGCAAGGCCAAGGCAGCGATCGGTGCCGGCCTTGTAGCCATCATCTGCGTCGGCGAGACCGAAGCGCAGCGGAATGCCGGTGATCAGAATAAAATCGTTGAAAAACAGATCGTTGAGTCGGTTCCAGCCGACGCGACGGCGGAAAATGCCGTGATCGCTTATGAACCTGTCTGGGCAATCGGCACTGGCAAGACACCGACGGTCGGCGACGTCGAGGCGATGCATCGCCATATTCGCGGGCTACTCAAACAGCGTGTCTCTGGCGGGGCGGCAATGCGCATCCTATATGGTGGGTCGGTGAAGCCGACGAATGCGGCGGAATTGATGGCGGTGCCCGAGGTTAACGGTGCCCTTGTGGGCGGCGCCAGCCTGAAGGCCGAGGATTTCTGGGGCATTGCCGAAGGGGCGGCGAAATCGGCGGGTTAGCCCCGGATCGCCGAACTGGCTAAATTGGCGCTGGCCATTCCGCCGGAAAACCGCTAGAACCCGCGCCGAATTACGACTTTTCAAGAACTTGCGAGCACGTCCATGCTGGGAGCCCTGTTCCCGATCGTCCTGGCGATTCACGTCATCATCACGATCTTCCTTATTGGCATTATCCTGACCCAAAAGAATGAGGGTGGGATGGGTGGCCTTGGTGGCGGCGCTTCCGGCGGCATGTCGGGGTTCCTGTCGGGTCGCCAGCAGGCCAATCTGCTGACCAAGACCACGCGTTGGCTGGCCTTGGGCTTCTTCTGCACCAGCCTGTTCCTGGCCTTCTCGGACAGCCATCGTAGTGCGACGTCGACCCTGGTCGGCAGCACGCCCACCACGACAACTGCCCCGGCAGCACCTGTTGGCGATGCGCCGGCCGGCACCGTTCCGGCGGGCGACTCGGGTGCCGCCAACACCGTTCCGGTTCAGCCGGCCGCACCGGCCGCGCCTTCCGGTCAATAAACCATGCTTAATCAGGGCCTTGCACCGGCAGCGACAGAGCGCTTGCCGGAAGGCCCCGACTCGTTCCATAAGGACCTCCCATGACGCGATTCATTTTTATCACCGGCGGCGTGGTCTCCTCTCTCGGCAAGGGTCTCTCGTCAGCAGCGCTCGGCGCTTTGCTGCAGGCGCGCGGATTCAAGGTCCGGCTGCGCAAGCTCGACCCCTACATCAATGTCGATCCGGGCACGATGAGCCCGTACCAGCATGGCGAAGTCTATGTGACCGATGACGGCGCCGAAACGGATCTCGATCTCGGCCATTACGAGCGCTTTACGGGCATTTCATGCCGCCGCTCGGACAGCGTCACCACCGGCCGCATCTATTCCGAAGTGATCGCCAAGGAGCGCCGCGGCGACTATCTGGGTGCCACCATCCAGGTCATTCCGCACATCACCGATGCGATCAAGGATTGGATCAAGAGCGACATCCAGGACGAAGACTTCGTCCTGTGCGAGATCGGCGGCACGGTGGGCGACATCGAAAGCCTGCCTTTCCTCGAAGCCATTCGCCAATTTGCCAATGAGGTCGGGCCGGAACGCTCGATGTTCGTGCATCTCACATTGGTGCCCTGGATCCCCGCCGCCGGCGAGTTGAAGACCAAGCCTACTCAGCATTCTGTGAAGGAGCTGCAATCGGTCGGTATCCAGCCGGATATTCTGCTGTGCCGCTGCGACCGCGAAGTGCCGGCCGACAGTCGCCGCAAGATCGCCCAATTCTGCAATGTGCGCCCGTCGGCCGTCATTCAGGCGCTCGACGTTGATACCATTTATGCCGTCCCCGGTGCCTATCACGCCGAAGGCTATGACGACGAAGTGCTGCGCCATTTCGGCTTGACGGCGCCGGCTCCGGACCTCTCGCGCTGGGACGCGTTGGTCAGCCGCATCCGCCAGCCGGAAGGCGAGGTGACCATCGCCATCGTCGGCAAATACATTTCGCTGCTGGATGCCTACAAGTCCCTGGCCGAGGCTCTGCGTCACGGCGGCATCAGTAACAATGCCAAGGTCAACCTCAACTGGATCGACAGCGAAGTCTTCGAACGCGAAGACGCCGTGCAGCATCTCGAAGGCGTTCACGGCATTCTGGTGCCGGGTGGCTTCGGCGAGCGCGGTTCGGAAGGCAAGATCCAGGCCGTGAAGTTCGCCCGCGAGCGCAAGATTCCCTATTTCGGCATTTGCTTTGGCATGCAGATGGCGGTCATCGAGGCGGCGCGCAATCTGGCGGGCGTGTCTAAGGCCGGGTCGACCGAGTTCGGGCCTTGCGACGAACCGGTCGTGGGATTGATGACGGAATGGGTGCGCGGCAATGTGCTGGAAAAGCGCGCCAAGGACAGCGATCTCGGCGGTACCATGCGCCTTGGTGCCTATGAATGCATGCTGACCAAAGACTCGCTCGTTTCGCATATTTATGGCGATAAGCTGGCCATCAGCGAACGGCATCGCCATCGCTACGAAGTGAACTATCACTACAAGGAGCGGCTGGAGAAGGTCGGCCTCAGATTCTCCGGCATGTCACCCGATGGTGTCCTGCCCGAGATTGTCGAAATTCCCGGCCATCCGTGGTTCGTTGGCGTGCAGTTCCATCCGGAACTGAAGTCGCGCCTGTTCGAACCACATCCCTTGTTCGTGTCTTTCATCGAGGCCGCGGTCAACCAATCGCGCCTGGTTTGATTGCTTGCCGAAGCGCTGGCTCCGACAGGCTGCGCGCGACCAACTCGCTGCCGCAAGGTGGCCGGACATTCAATAGGCTGCAGCTGACATGACCACGATTCGCGTCGGAAAAATCGATATCGCCAATGACAAGCCGATGGTGATGATCGGCGGCATGAATGTCCTCGAAGACCGCGACACGGCGTTCCGCGTTGCCGATGCGTTCTGTCAAGCAACCGCCAAGCTCGGCATTCCCTATATTTTCAAGGGCTCCTACGACAAGGCCAACCGCTCGTCGATTCATTCCTACCGCGGACCCGGCATGGATGAGGGACTGAAGCTGCTGGGCGACATCAAGAAGCATTTCGGCGTGCCCGTTCTGACCGACGTGCACACCGAGGCGCAGGCAGCCCCGGTTGCCGACGTTTGCGACATCATTCAGATTCCAGCCTTCCTCGCGCGGCAGACCGATCTGGTCGATGCGATGGCGCGGACGGGGGCGATCATCAACATCAAGAAGCCGCAGTTCCTCAGCCCGCCGCAGATGAAGAACATCGTCGAGAAGGTCCGGGAATGCGGCAATGAAAAGATCCTGCTCTGCGAGCGGGGCAGCTGCTTCGGCTACGACAATCTGGTGGTCGATATGCTGGGATTCCGCACCATGAAGTCGGTGAGTGGCAATCTGCCGATCATCTTCGATGCGACCCATGCCCTGCAGATGCGTGACCCGATGGCGGGCGCCTCGGGCGGCCGCCGCGCACAGGTCGCCGAACTGGCCCGTGCCGGCCTTGCGGTGGGAATCGCCGGCCTCTTTATTGAGGCGCATCCCGACCCCGACAACGCCAAATGCGACGGACCCTGTGCGTTGCCGCTCGACAAACTGCCGGCCTTCCTGCAGCAGATGAAGACGCTGGACGATCTGATCAAAGGATTAGCGCCGCTCGACATTCGATAAGTGGCAAGGCTCCAGACGAACCTGGACCTGCATACAGCCGGTTGCCGCCTCAATTTTCGCCCCTTATGATCCTATTGAACGGACGTTCAAGGGGAGTGTCGCTATGGATTTCAAGCTGAGTGCTGAAGACCGCGCCGTACAGGCGCGCGCGCGTGACTTTACAGAGAAGCACCTGTTTCCGCATGAGATCGCCTGCGATGAGCGGAAGCTCGGCAAGTCGACACTGGCTGAGATTCGCCAGCAGGTCATCGCACATAAACTCAACGGCTATATCCACAGCCAGGCCGATGGCGGCCAGGGCTACACACCGATGCAGCAGATCCTTGTCGCCGAAGAGATCGGCAAATCGACCTGCGGCATGTGGACCGTCGTCTGGAAGGCGTCGACGCCATTGCGCCGTGGCACACCCTGGCAGCGCGAGACCTTTCTACTGCCCTTCAATGCCGGCAAGGGTCGCTCCTGCTTTGCCATCACCGAAGAAGGTGCCGGATCCGACCCGTCCCTGGTCAAGACCAGCGCCGTGCGCAAGAACGGCAAGTGGGTCATCAACGGCGAGAAATGGTTTGTGACCTCGGCCGATGCCTCGACCGTCGTCATCGTTCATGCTCATGTCGATGGCGATGCCTCCAAGCCGACGCTCTTCATCGTCGACATGGACGCGCCGGGGGTGAAGATCAAGCGCATCCCGCAATTCATGCACTCCTATCTCTACGAGCACTATGAAATGGTGTTCGACAATGTGGAGGTCGAAGACAACCGACGCCTCGGTGAAGTAGGGCAGGGTTTCGACCTCACCAAGGAATGGTTCACCGAAACACGGGTGGAAATTGCGGCGCATTGCCTCGGCGCCGCCATCCGTGCCACCGAGATCGCCAACGACTATGCCGCCGGCCGGATTCAATTTGGCAAGCCGATCCGCGATTTCCAGGCGATCGAATTCATGCTGGCCGATATGGCGGTCGAGATCATGGCGGCCAAATCCTTCCTGTATCGCGTCGGCGCTGAGCTCAACGAGGGCATGGACCCTAAGCTGATGCATGCCAAGGCGTCGGCGTTGAAGCTCTACAATTCAGAGATGGCCGGCCGTGTCGTCGACAAAGCGCTGCAGATCCTGGGCGGGCGGGGTTACATGCGCGAGAACCCTGTCGAACGGCTCTACCGTGATGTTCGTGTCGACCGCATCTGGGAAGGTACTTCCGAGATCCAGCGCGTGATCATCGCGGGGCAGATCAAGAAGCGAGGGCTGGGGATCTATACGGGGTGGGCAGGCTGATGCCAACAGTTGTCACCTTTACCGTCATGGTCGGCCTTCGTCGACCATGACGGTAAAGCGAGCTAGATCCTCGACAGCGCCCGGTCCAATGCCGCGATGGCAATATCTGCATGTTCCTTCTGGAACACAATCGGCGGGCGGATCTTCAGGATGTTGCCGAGGATGCCCTCGCTGCCGATCAGCACGCCTTCGTCGCGCATGAGGTTGAGGAGGCGTTTGGTTTCGGCGGCGGCCGGCGTCAGCGCCTGGCGATCGGTTACCAGCTCGACGCCCAGCGCAAGGCCCGTTCCACGCACGTCGCCGATAAGCGCGTGCCTTGCCATCAGAGTCTTTATGCCAGACTTCAAGTAATCGCCGACCACCCGGGCATTCTCGATCAGTCCTTCGCGCTCGATGACGTCGAGCACCGCGAGCCCTGCGGCGCAGGAGACATTGTTGCCGCCGAAGGTGGAGAAGAAAGAGAATTCCTTCAGGAAGGACTCCATGATCTCGGGCGTCGTGATGACGATACCGAGTGGGTGGCCGTTGCCGGCTGGCTTGCCGATGGTGACGATATCCGGCACGACATCGTGATGGGTGTGGCCCCACATATAGGTACCCATGCGGCCGAATCCGGATTGCACTTCGTCACCGATGCAGAGGCCGCCGGCGGCACGGATCTTCCTGAAGACTGCGGCCACATAACCCGGCTGAGGTTCGAGCACGCCATTGGTCATGAGGGCGGAGTCGATCATGAATGCTGCCGGTTTCATGCCGGCTTCCGCCAGTGAAGCGATGGCGCGGTCGGCATCGGTGGCATATTTGCGCCCCCAATCCGGCGTGCCATAGCGATGTTCGCCGCGGTAGCCGTCTGGCGGCGTGAGGGCGCGCATATGCGGCGGTACACTGTTCTTCATATTGCCGGAAGGCGAGAACGCATCAACGGCGTCGGTGATCCCGTGATAGGCGAAATCCATGGTGATGCCGCCGGCATTCCCCGTATAGGTCTTGGCCATGCGCCAGGCAATGTCGTTGGCCTCGGAACCGGAATTGACGAAGGCGCAGACCTTCAGCTTGCCGGGCAGGGTGGCACCCAGGCGCTCGCTATATTCCAAGACCTGCTCACCAAGATAGCGCGTGTTGGTGTTGAGCGTACGGATCTGCCGCGTCAGCGCTTCAACCACCTGCGGATGGCAATGGCCGACATGTGGCACATTGTTGTAGCAGTCGAGATAGCGCCTGCCGCCGGCATCGGTTAGCCACACGCCTTGCCCACGCACCATGTGCAAGGGCGGATCGTAGAAAACATAAAGGCGCGAACCCATCGTCCTCTTGCGACGCTCGATGAGCATGTCGATCGATGCGTCGGCATGTACTGTCGGCAGCCCGCAGGCGTCTCGCACGGCATCTGTGAAGGCCCTTCGGCCCATTTCTTCGATCGCGAGGCAGACATCGATCGCATTGTCGCCATATTCCGCCATGTAGTTCGGTTCGTCCGGTGTCTCTTTGGCACGCACGGCATTGGTCAGCGGGGTGATCAGCAAGCGCGCCATGACGAGGTCGTAGAGCAGGTCGATTTCCACATCTTCCAGTGGCGTCACGGCGTTGTAGGCGCCTGCGATCGAAGTCAGGACTTCCTCGATGCGCGAGGGATCGAGGGCGAAATCGGCAATCGTATCGGCCAAATCCAGCACCAGCGGCCCATGGATCATGTCGCCGAAGTCGATAATGCCGGCAATTTCAGGTGGTGTCGTCTCGGTGAGAATGAGATTGTGCTCGTGTACGTCGCCATGAATGAGCTGCGATCGAAGTGCTGGCAGCTTCGGCAACGTCCCATCTCGAAAGCGGATCAGAATATCCCTTGCGACGCGGCGATGTTCGGCACTGGCCAGCAGTTCGACATGGGGCAATAGACGCGGCGACATGCGGACATCCCACAGGAGTTCCCGCGTGCCGGCGGCCGGATGAAAGAAGCCGCGCATGGCCCGTCCGAGCCGCGCCACCATGGTGCCGATCTTGGTGTAGAGCGGCGTGTCCAAATTGGCGGTCCCGGCGATCCGCCCGTCGAGATAGGAGAAGACATAGAAGATGTGTTCCTGCCCGTCCTCAGCCTTGATCTTCTTGGTGGGCGCGCCGTCCAATGTCGGATGCACGCGCGGCACGGGGATGGTCGGGTCAATGTTTTCGATATGGCGCAAGACGGCGATCTGACAGTCGATGATGGCCGGGTCTTCAGCCGCATTGCTAATTTTCAGAACCCAGGCGCTGCCGTCGGCGCCACGCAAACGGACATTCTGATCGCGCTCGCTGTAAAGCGGCGACAAATCCCCTTCAAGGCCGAAATGCTCGCGTGCTGCAGTTGCGATGGTCGACAGCGGAAGGCGCGGTGCATTGGCGCGCAGAAACTTCATGATAGCCCACTCCCCGATTGGCGGCGCAGCGTAAGGGGCGGCACATTGGGCCGTCAATGCACGGCAGTGTCGGAGGGGGTGGGATCAAACCGCATGGCAAAGCGGCGATATGCGACAGGATTTCGCCCTAGAGGCACTTATCCATCAATCCGTCGAGCTTCTCGGCCGCATTGTCATAGTCATAGCTGCCACGCCAGCCAATCGACGCTATGCCCATTTGCAGGCGATGGCTGGATTTGATGCTCTCATAGAGCCGGGCCAGGATCAGTTGCTGGTTGAGATCGACCGCCTCGAACCACAATTCGATATCTTTGGCCTTGAGGGTGACGCTATCGCGATTGCCATCGATGACGATGTTTAGGGAGTAAGTCTGCTCGTCCCGCACCATTGTGGTGAATAGCGGCATCTTCATGACCAGGCCGCCGACGAATTTATTCTTCAATTCGCGGCAATAGAAGCCGAAGAGTTCACCCTTCTTGGTGACCATGTTGGCATAGTCGATCTTCTTGGCTGAACTGCGCTCCCATTCGGCAACCTCCTGGGCCGCGGCAGGAGCGGCCAGGGCAAGCATGACCAAAAGAAATAGGCTGCTAAAGCGCGGAACGGCCATCACCGGCGGTCTCCCTGGCGACTTCGAGAAAAGCTTTGACCAAAGGCGTGCCGCGCCGATCGGCAAGACAAGCGACGAATTCGGTCGATTTGATGCGGGGGCCCTCGAATTCCAGCGCCTTGAGGCGCATGTCGTCGCCGAATTCGGAGCGGGCGACGATGCCGATACCGAGGCCCGCGGCGACCCCTTCGCGGATGGCTTCGCGGCTGCCGATTTCCAGGACCTCGCCAGTCTGGATGCCGGCTTTGGCGATGGCGGCGTCGAAGGCGCGCCGGGTAGTGGATGCCGGCTCGCGCAGCACCAGCCGGTGCCCGGCCAATTCCTCAAGGCGGATCTTGCGCTTCCTGGCCCAGGGATGGGCCCGGTCAACAAAGGCAATGAGGTAATCCTCCTGGAAAGGGAAGGCATGGAGCTTGGCGTCTCCGCCGATGTCCGCGGCGATCACCACGTCGAAGCGCTGGTCGATGAGATCGGCCTTCAAGCCCATGGAATTGCCGATCGACATGGAGAGGCGCACATTGGGATAGCGCCGGTTGAAGGCGGCGAGGAACGGAATCGAGTGATAAGGTGCGTCGGCTCCGATGCGCAGATGGCCCCTTTTCAG
Source organism: Dongia sp. (assembly GCF_041906375.1). Lineage (GTDB taxonomy): Bacteria > Pseudomonadota > Alphaproteobacteria > Dongiales > Dongiaceae > Dongia. The sequence continues at coordinate 1,346,830 of NZ_JAYRJJ010000001.1, forward strand.
TCCCTTGGCGGCCGTCAGCACCTGCTCGGCCTCGGCTTCCAGTCCGAACAGCCGCCAGGTGATGTCAAGGAGATTACGGCCGATATCGGTCAGTTCGATCTTGCGCTTGCGGCGGTCGAACAGGCGAACGCCGAACTGTTCCTCCAGCCCTTTGACCTGCCCGGAGAGGGTCGGCTGGGTCACGTTGAGGGTCCGGGCGGCTTTGGTGAAGCTGCCCTCTGTCGCCACGGCGTGAAAGGCCCGAAGGGCCGAGTGACTTATTGATGTCATCTATAGATCGGATCGTATATAGCGATTGGACTTATGCTAAGGCCAGGCGCATCTTGCTGCAACATGAATCGGCGATAGTCCCGCCGACCCCTGCCGCCGACCCCTGCCTCTGAGGAAAATGACATGGCCCAAGATCCCTGGCTGCTGACCCCCGGCCCGCTGACCACCTCGATGAGCGTGAAGCAATCCATGCTGCACGATTGGGGGTCGCGCGATGCCGGCTTTATTGCCATCAACGACCGCATGCGCCAGCGCCTGGTCGGTCTTATCGGCGGGGAAGGGGTTTTCACCACCGTCCCGATGCAGGGCAGCGGCACCTTCGCTGTTGAAGCCATGATCGGCACCTTTGTCGGTCCGAAGGACAAGTTGCTCATTCTCATCAACGGCGCCTATGGCAAGCGCATGGAAAAGATCTGCGCCGTCGCCAAGCGCGCGCACAGCACGCTGGAATGGGCTGAGGACATGCCGGTCGATCCGGCCCTGGTGAAATTGGCCTTGAGCCGGGACCCCGCCATCACCCATGTTGCCATCGTGCAATGCGAAACCACTTCCGGCGTGCTCAACCCGGTGGCCGAGGTGGCACAGGTCGTCGCCGATGCCGGCAAGCGACTGCTGGTCGACGCGATGAGCGCCTTCGGCGCCATCGAACTCGACAGCCGCAAGGTTCCCTTCGACGCGCTGGCCGCCTCCTCGAACAAGTGCATTGAGGGTGTGCCGGGCCTGGGCTTCGTACTGTGCCGCGTCTCGTCTTTGCAGCACACCCAGGGCAACGCCCATGCGCTGACGCTCGATCTCTTCGACCAGTGGCAGAATATTGAAAAGACCAAGCAGTATCGCTTCACGCCACCGATCCATTGCATCGTCGCTTTCGACCAGGCCCTGAACGAACATGAGGCGGAGGGCGGCGTCGCCGGTCGCGGCGGTCGCTATCGTAACAACTGCAAGATCCTGGTCGACGGCATGCGCCGGCTTGGATTCGAGACGCTCTTGCCTGACCATCTGCAGGCGCCGATCATCGTTACCTTCCACATGCCGGCCGACCCGAACTTTCAGTTCCAGCTCTTCTACGACAAGCTGCGCGAGCGCAATTTCGTAATCTATCCAGGTAAACTCACAGTCGCGGATTCCTTCCGCATCGGCTGTATCGGCCGCCTGGGCGAGACGGAAATGAAGGCCTTTCTGGCGGCCGTTTCTGCAGTGCTTGCTGAGATGAACGTAAAAAATGGCGCCCCGGCGCGCAAGGCGGCGGAGTAGGCTCATGAAAGCAATCAACGTCAACGGCAAGACCTATGCCTGGCCGCAGGAACCGATCGTCGTCGTTTGTGTCGACGGGTGCGAACCGGATTATCTCAAAGAGGCATTGAAGGCCGGCGCCATGCCCTGGTTGAAGGGGGCCATCGCCCAGGGCAGCGACCTTATCGGCGATTGTGTGGTGCCGAGCTTCACTAACCCCAATAACCTATCCATCGTCACCGGCGCGCCGCCATCGGTTCATGGCATCTGCGGCAACTACCTCTATGACCGCGAAAGTGGGCAGGAGGTGATGATGAACGATCCAAAATTCCTGCGTGCGGACACGATCCTTGCCGCTTTCGCTCGCGAGGGGGCCAAGGTCGCGGTGGTGACGGCCAAGGACAAGCTGCGCCTGCTGCTGGGCAAGGGAATGAAGGGGATCTGCTTCTCTGCCGAGAAAGCCGACCAGACCACCAAGGCGGAGCACGGCATCGACAACGCCTTGGGCTTTGTGGGCCTGCCTTTGCCGTCGGTCTACAGCGCCGACCTTTCGGAATTCGTGTTTGCGGCCGGTGTCAAGCTGATGAAGGCCGAGCAGCCGGATATCATGTATCTCTCGACCACCGACTATATCCAGCACAAGCACGCGCCGGGCACGCCGGTCGCCAATGATTTCTACCGGATGATGGATGGCTATCTGGGCCAGCTCGAAGCGATGGGTGCCACCATCGTATTTACGGCCGACCACGGGATGAATGACAAGCATGGTGCCGATGGCCAGCCACAGGTGATCTACCTGCAGGACACGTTGGACGAATGGCTGGGCGCCGGTGTCGCGCGCGTGATCCTGCCGATCACCGACCCCTATGTGGTCCATCACGGTGCCTTGGGTTCCTTTGCTACGATCTACCTGCCTGAAACGGTCGACCACAAATCGGTCATCGCGCGCCTCGCCAAGCTGCCGGGCATGGAGCTGGTGCTCGACCGCGCCGAAGGCTGCCGCCGCTTTGAATTGCCGGAAGATCGTGTCGGTGATGTCATTGCCGTTTCGGCGAAGAACCATGCGCTGGGCACGGCGGTGGCGCGGCATGATCTTTCGGGCCTCACTGTTCCGTTGCGCTCCCATGGCGGCATGACCGAGCAGCAGGTGCCGGTCATCGTCAACAGGAAGCTCAAGGCGCTGCCCGCGGGCTATCGCCTGCGCAATTTCAGCGCCTTCGATCTGGCCTGCAACTACGCCATCCCCGCGGCCACGCCGCAGAAGAAAGCCATCTGAGGAAACGCAATATGGGTATCCTGCGCAAAGAAAAGATGCGGACCGTCAACAGCTCGACAGCGGGTGACCGGCATTTCGAGGTGTTCAATCCCTATACCAACGAAGTGATCGGCACCTGCCCGAAAGCGAGCCTCGACGATATCGCTGGTGCCTTCCGTACCGCGAAGAACTACAAGCCGACCTTGAGCCGTGCCGACCGCAGCCAGATCCTGCGCAAAACGGCGGAGATCCTGGTCAGCCGCCGGCAAGAGATTGCCGAACTGATCACGGCGGAGTCCGGCCTCTGCATCAAAGACACGCTCTACGAAGTGGGCCGCGCTTATGACGTGTTCCACCTCGCCTCGACCATCGTCATCAAGGACGATGGCGAGATCTTCTCCTGCGATATCACGCCTCACGGCAAGAAGCGCCGGATCTATACTCAGCGCGATCCGTTGTTGAATGCGATTTCCGCGATCACGCCATTCAACCACCCGCTCAACCAGGTGGCGCATAAAGTGGCACCGTCGATCGCCACCAACAACCGCATGGTGCTGAAGCCGTCAGAGAAGACGCCCCTGACGGCGTTGGTACTGGCCGACGTGCTCTATGAAGCCGGCCTGCCGAAGGAAATGTTCCAGGTCGTCACCGGCGATCCGCGCGAGATTGCCGATGCGCTGCTGACCGATCCCAATGTCGATCTCATCACCTTCACGGGCGGTGTCTCAGTCGGCAAGTATATCTCGGCGCATATGGGCTATCGCCGGGCCGTCCTGGAACTGGGCGGCAACGATCCGCTCATCGTCATGGAAGACGCTGATTTGGAGGAGGCGGCGACCCTTGCTGTGGCCGGTTCCTACAAGAACTCCGGCCAGCGCTGCACGGCGGTGAAGCGTATGATCGTGGTCGAGAGCGTCGCCGATCGCTTCGTCGAACTGCTGTTGGAGAAGACCAAGAAGATCAAGTACGGCGACCCGATGGATCCCGAGACCGATATGGGTACCGTGATCGACGAGGCCTCGGCACGGTATTGCGAAGATAAGGTCAACGACGCTGTCGCGCATGGCGCCAAGCTGCTCTATGGCAATATCCGCAAAGGGGCGCTCTATTCGCCGACCGTGGTTGATCATGTGCCGTTCGATTGCGACCTCGTGCGTATCGAAACCTTCGGGCCGGTCTCGCCCGTCATTCGCGTCAAGAATATTGATGATGCCATCCGTGTTTCCAATTCAACCGCCTATGGCCTGTCATCGGGTATCTGCACCAATCGGCTCGACTATATCACCCGTTTCGTCAAGGAGTTGGAGGTCGGTACGGTCAATATCCGGGAAGTGCCGGGTTACCGGATCGAGATGTCGCCCTTTGGCGGCATCAAGGATTCCGGCCTCGGCTACAAGGAAGGCGTCATCGAGGCGATGAAGTGCTTCACGAATGTGAAGACTTACTCTTTGCCTTGGTAATCTTCGGCGCCGCCACCGAGGTTTGCGCAAGGAGCCAGGTCTTGAACGCTAGCACCTTCCGCGCTTCGGCATTGCGGCGGCGGTGCACCACCCAATAGCCGGCACCTGTCTTGAGTCGAGGTGAGAAGGGGACGACCAGGCGGCCATCGGCCATTTCCCGCTGGATGAGTGGCGAGCGGCCGAGTGCGACGCCGCGCCCTTCGAGGGCCAGCTGGATGGCCATGACCGACTGATCGACGGCGATGCGATGCTTCATCCAATTGAAGGAGATTTTCGCTGCCTGCAGCCAATCGGACCAGCCCTGCGGATAGCCGGGCACGTCGATGAGATCGTGCCGGGCAAGGTCTTTGGGAGACTTGAGCCCGGGCTTCCGGCGCAGCAGATCGGGGTGGCAGACCGGAAAGATGCATTCCTCGATCAGCAACGACGCCTCGACATCCGGCCAATCGCCTGTGCCATAGCGGATTTCGATTTCGGCGGTCGAGCGGTCGCTTTCGATTGGCTCAGCCGTGGCCGAGACCTGCACCGTGAGGCCGGGATGCCGGCTGCGGAATCCGTCCAGCCGGTTCATCAGCCACTGGCTGCCGAAGGAGGTCGTGACTTTGACATTGAGGGTCTGTTGCCTGCGCGCCGGCAGGGAATCGTCGATTGCCTCATGCAGCAGGTTGAGGGCGTTGCTGAGTTTCGGGGCGATCAACGCACCGTTGGCGGTCAGCATCAAGCGTCGATTGGCGCGACGAAAAAGGGGGCGCCCGAGATAGGCTTCGAGCGAAGCGACCTGCTGGCTCACTGCCGAGGCGCTGATGTTCAGTTCGGCCGCGGCGCGCGTCATGCTGAGATGCCGGGCTGTCGCTTCGAAGGCACGGAGCCAGGGGAAGGGTGGGGGAGCAGGTCGCATGGCCGAATTTTATCTTTAAGTGGTACTTAACGATCAGCCAAGCTAGGCTCATTTGTCGCAGGCCGCAACCTCGTTCATCATTTGGGAAGTCAAACGCAGCAGAGGTCGCCATGATCAACAGTTTTTCCCATACCGGCTCGAATGTCTCCATTGCGTGGCGGGACGGCGAGGTTGCGGTTTTTCCGGCCATCTGGCTGCGCGACAATTGTCGCTGCGCCGAATGCCGGCATCCGGGCAATGGTCAACGCCTCTATGAGATCACCGATCTGCCGGGATCGCTCAGCATCGGGGAAATTGGCCGCCAAGGCGATGGCGGCATCAGGATTGTCTGGGCCCCGGATGGGCATATTTCTAGCTACTCGGAAGATTGGCTGCAGGCACATGATTTGTCGGCCACCGCGCGCAAGGCGCGCAAACCCCGGCCGCGCCTTTGGAACAGCAGTATCCGTACTGCCATGCCGGTTGGCGACTGGCGGCAGATGGTGTCGGACCCGCAAGCCGAACTTGCTTTCCTCGACTCCTATCATGCCCATGGCTTTGGCCTGATCCGGCATTCACCGACGGTGCCGGAAACCGTCATCGCCATCGGCAATCGCCTCGGGTTCGTGCGTGTCACCAATTACGGGGCCTATTTCGACGTGATGTCGGTGCCCAATCCGACCAACCTCGCCTATACGCCGATCGGTCTCGGGGTTCATTCCGACAATCCCTATCGCGAACCCACGCCGGGCGTGCAGTTGCTGCATTGCCTGCTTTCGGACGCCCCGGGTGGCGATACTTTGCTGGTGGATGGCTTCAATGCTGCGGCGATCCTGCGCAAAGAAGATCCGGCGGCCTTCGATCTGCTGACGCGCATGCCGGTGAATTTCCGCTTCCGCTCTGCCGACGCCGACCTCAATGCGCGGCAGACCTTGATTTCCGTCGACGAGGATGGCGACGTGGTCGGCGTGCATTTCAACAACCGCTCGCTGGATTGGCTTGATGCGCCGGCCGAACTGATTGAACCCTGGTTCGCGGCCTACAGGAAGTTCGCGGAAATTCTGCATCGGCCGGAGGGAGAACTGACCTTCCGGCTCGAACCGGGTGATTGTGTCGTGATGCAGAATGATCGGGCGCTGCATGGCCGGACTGCCTTCGATCCGTCACGCGGTCGTCGTCATTTGCAGGGATGTTATGTTGACCGGGATGGATTGGAAAGCCGCGCTCGGGTCTTGCGCCGGAACTTGAATGAGAAAAAGGAAGTTGCAGCATGAATACGATGCGCGCCATTCGTGCGGCCTTCGACAAGCGCGGCCAGCAAAGCTATGGCGAGGGTGTCAGCCAGCTGGATCATGCGCTGCAATGCGGCTTGTGCGCTGAACGGGATGGTGCCACGCCGGCCCTGATCGTGGCGACATTGCTGCACGATATCGGCCATATGCTGCATGACCTGCCGGAAGATATTGCCGATAAGGGCGTGGATACCGTTCATGAGAGTCTGGGCTCGGCCTGGCTGTCGCAGCATTTCGGGCCGGAAGTGTCGGAGCCGGTCCGCCTGCACGTCGCTGCCAAGCGTTATCTCGCCACCAAAGAGAAGGGCTATTATGACCTTCTTTCTGAGGCATCGCTCCTGTCGTTGAAACTACAAGGCGGTTTGATGACGACAGAAGAAATGGTGGCCTTCGAAAAGGAGCCCTATTGCCGCGATGGCATTCAACTGCGGCGCTGGGACGACGAAGGCAAGATCGCCGGGCTTGAAGTGCCCGATCTTGGTCACTTCGAGCACTATATCGAAAGCTGCCAGAATTCTTAGGCGGCTGCCCTGCCGCAATTCGGGCAGAGGCCCTGCAGTTCGATGGTAAGCCGGCTGACGGTAAAGCCCGCCGCACCGGCGCTCTTCTTGACCGCGGTCGAAATTCCAGCGTCCTGGATTTCGACCGCCGAACCGCACTTGGTGCAGATCAGGAACTGGCTGACATGCCGGTCTTCCGGATGGTCGCAGCCGATGAAGGCATTGAGGCTCTCCAGCTTGTGGATCAGGCCCTGTTCCATCAGGAAGTCGAGCGCGCGGTAGACGGTGGGCGGTGCCGCACCCCGGTCACCCTCGCGGAGATGATCAAGGATCGCATAGGCACCGACCGGCTGATGACTGTTCCAGATCAGTTCCAGGACCTTCCGGCGGAGCGGCGTCAGGCGGGCGCCGCGCTCCGCGCAAAGCGCCTCGGCCCGGGTAAGGGCCTCGCTCTGACAATGTGCGTGGTCGTGGGGGGCAGTCGCCCTGTTGGCGGATTTGTCCATTATTTCAACGTCCATGGCGGCGAGTCATGAGCATTATAGCGGCTCGTCCGGCCTCGGTCCTGCTGTTAAAATATCTCATACTAGTGTGAATAATAATTTCACAGTGTAAAAATGCGTTGACGCTCTCCAAGCCCGGTATATATCAAGCATTAATGCAGCAGGAATGGTCCTGCATATATCCCACTTCACCAGTGTGAATAGGCCCGAGATGCGCGCGTTTCCGTTGTTCATGCGTCTGGAAAACCGACCCGTGCTGCTGGTCGGGGAGGGCGACATGGCGCAAGCGAAGCTGCGCCTGCTGCAAGCAGCCGGTGCGGCGGTAACAATCGTGACCGGGCGTCAGTTCGGTGCGGGTCACGTCTTGGGCATGACGCTCGTGATCGGCGCCACGGGCGACGAGAAGCTAGATGCTGCCGTTTCAGAGGCAGCGCGCACGGCCGGTGTGCCGGTCAATGTCGTCGACCGACCGGAGCTTTCGGACTTCATCATGCCGGCCATCGTCGACCGCGGTGAAATCGTGGTGGCGATCTCGACCAATGGTGGCTCGCCGGTGCTGGCCCAACGCGTACGCGCTGCGGTCGAGGCTGCCTTGCCGCACGGGATCGAGCGCCTGGTGCATTTTGCGCGTCGCTTCCGCGGCGCGGTCAATGCGCGCATCGCTGATCATGACGGCCGGCGCCATTTCTGGTCTGGTTTTTTCGACGGTCCAATCGCCAAGGCCCTGCTGGCGGGTCGTGAGCGTGATGCTGCGCGGGAGGTGATCCGCGCCATCAACGGTACCGTCGCGCCCCATCAAGGCACCGCCATCGAACTGCTCATCGATGCGCGGGATGCGGATCTTCTGACGCTTGGCGACATCCGCGTTCTGCAGCAGGCCGACCTGGTGCTGTTCGACGCCGGTATCGCGCCGGAGATCGTCGATATGGCCCGGCGCGACGCTGTCCGTCGCATCTGGTCCGGTGACTTCCCGCTTCCGTCCAATCAGCGTGTCGTGCGCCTCAAGGCGCGGGCGCAGGCAATCATTCCGGCCCAGGCGGCCAATGCGAGGTAATGTGATGAACCAGATGTTGACCGCGCAATGGCTGTTGGGGGGTGAGTCGATATATTGGACCGCCGCCAATGGCTGGACTGAATCCTTTGCTGACGGCGCACTCTTTGCCGACCAGCCGGGTGCCGAAGCAGCGCTCGCCGCCGCGCAGGAATTCGTCAAGCGACGGCTCGTGGTTGGTCCCTACCTTATTGAGGTTGAGGTCGATGGGGGCCAGCCCAAGCCCACCAGTGCGCGCGAACGCATTCGCGCCGCGCACAACGCCACATTCCCCATCGATCACGGGTCCTGGACGGCCCGGATCGCCGATTGATCGAGGCATAACCCGCGATGTATCGCTACGACCAATTCGACGCCACCTTCGTCCGCGAACGGACCGAACAATTCCGCGGGCAGGTGGCGCGTCGCCTCGCGGGTGAGTTGACCGAGGAAGAATTCCGGCCCTTGCGCCTGAAAAACGGCCTCTATCTTCAGCTCCACGCCTACATGCTGCGCGTCGCCATCCCCTATGGGGAGCTCAACTCGAAGCAGATGCGCAAGCTCGCCTTCATCGCGCGGCGATTCGACAAGGGCTACGGCCACTTCACCACGCGCCAGAACATCCAATACAATTGGCCGCGCCTCGATGACGTGCCTGAGATCCTGCGGCATCTTGCCGAAGTCGAGATGCACGCCATCCAGACCAGCGGCAATTGCATCCGTAATGTGACGGCCGATCACTTGGCCAGCGTCGCTGCCGACGAAATCGAAGATCCGCGCGTCTGGGGCGAAATCATCCGCCAATGGTCCACGCTGCACCCTGAATTCAGCTATCTGCCGCGCAAGTTCAAGATCGCGATCATCGCTGCCGATCAGGACCGGGCGGCCATGCGCACCCATGATATCGGTCTGAAGATCGTGAAGAACGATGCCGGCGAAACCGGCTTTGCCTTCTATACCGGTGGCGGTCAGGGGCGAACGCCGATCATCGGCCCGTTGGTGAAGCCTTTTGTCGCGAAGGAGGACCTGCTCTCCTATCTGGATGCGACCCTGCGCGTCTACAATATGCATGGACGCCGGGACAACATCTACAAGGCCCGGATCAAGATCCTGGTGCAGGCCTTGGGTCCGCAGGAATTCACCCGTCAGGTCGACGAGGAATGGCTGCGCATCAAGGATACCGTGCTGAAGCTTCCCGAAGCCGAAGTAGCACGCATCCGTAGCTATTTTGCGCCACCTGCCTATGAGAAGCTGCCGGCCTTCGTGCCCGAGTTCGAGGCGAAGAAGAACGGCGATGCCGATTTCGCCCGGTGGCTACGCGCCAATACCGACCCGCACAAGGTCGACGGCTATGCGGCCGTGACGATTTCCTTGAAGCCGGTGGGGGCGGCGCCCGGTGATATCACGGCCGATCAGATGGACGCGGTGGCCGATCTCGCTGATGTCTACAGCTTCGGCGAGGTTCGGGCGACGCATCGGCAGAACCTGCTGCTGCCGCATGTGCGCAAGCAGGATCTGTTCGACCTGTGGACGAAGCTCAAATCCGCGAAACTCGCCGAACCCAATATTGGTTTTGTGAGCGATATCATCGCCTGCCCGGGTCTGGACTACTGCAACCTGGCCAATGCCCGCTCGATTCCGGTGGCGCAGCGCCTCTCACGCCGCTTCAGCGATCCCAAGCGCCTGGCCGAGATTGGCGAACTGCGCCTCAACATCTCCGGCTGCATCAATGCCTGCGGCCATCATCATGTCGGACATATCGGCATTCTGGGTGTCGATAAGAAAGGCGAGGAGTTCTACCAGGTGACGCTTGGCGGATCGTCGGCCGAGGATATCTCGATCGGCAAGATACTCGGCCCGGCATTTTCCTATGATCAGATCACCGACGCGATCGAGATCGTGATCGATACCTATATCGGCTTCAGGAACGATCCGTCCGAGCGATTTATCGACACTTATCGCCGTATTGGCATCGAACCCTTCAAGGAGAAGGTCTATGACAGTCTTAAAGAACGGCGTTCCGCAGCCGAATGAATGGGTACGCGTGGCCGATGATGCCGCGTTGCCGGAAGGCGCCAAAGCCATTGTCTCGCTGGAGCGTTGGCAGGCCGACCGCGAGACCTTGCGTCAGCGCAACGCTGCTATCGGCGTATCATTGAAGAGCGACCAGTCGCCGTTGTTGTTGGCGGACGATCTCGCACATATTTCGCTGGTGGCGCTGGAGTTTCCGAAGTTCACCGACGGCCGCGCTTTCTCCTACGCGCGTGTCCTGCGCGATCGACTGGACTATCGCGGCGAGATCCGCGCTTTCGGCCAGGTGCTGCGCGATCAGTATCTGTTCATGCTCCGCTGCGGCATCGACACGATCGAACCGCCGGCTGAGAAGCGCGTCGATGGCTATGCCGAAGCACTCAAGGAGTTTTCGGTTTTTTATCAGCCGACAAACGATGACCGCGAGACGGCGCTGCGGCTGCGTCACGGCTTGGACAAGAACGCCGAGTCCGCTGCGGCCTGATTGTATCCGGTGCCGCGGACAAAAAAAGAGCCCGCAACCGATTGGTTGCGGGCTCTTTCTTGGATGCCGCTTAGAACTTGTAGCCGATACCCATGCCGAAGATCCACGGATCGACATCGACATCGGCCTTCACGCCGCCATTGTTGATGCTGACATCGGTATCCAGGAACAGCCGCTTGACGTCGGCGTTGATATACCAACTGTCGGTCAGCCGATAATCAACACCGATCTGCAGGGCCCAGCCCAGGCTGTTGTCGTAATCGACGTCTTTAGCGATGCTGTTCTTGGCCTCATCGACCGCATAGAAGATCGTGTAGTTGATGCCGGCGCCGATATAGGGGCTGAAGCGCTCCTTCGGGAAGAAGTGATACTGAGCGAGCAGCGTGGGCGGCAGCAGCCACACATCGCCGAGGTCGACATTGCCTGCCGACGTATTCTTCGCCGACACTTCATGATGCGTGGTCGCGGCAATCAACTCGAACGCGATATTGTCCGTGACGAAATAGGTGAAATCGATTTCGGGCATACCGGTATTGCTGAGCTCGGTATCGCCGCCGATCGGGTCGATATCGGCATTGTCCGCCGGAATGACACCGATGCCGCGCAAGCGGATCAGAAAGTCGCCAGCACTCTTGCCCGGCTCAGTGACTTCCTGGGCCGCGGCGGCATTGGCAAGAAATAGGGCGCTCGCGACGGCCAAGCCGGCGAGCCAGATGCGGTTTCTGCTCATTCTTTTTCATCCCCGAAAAAATTCACCTGGGTCCGACAGACTCCCGGTCAAACCCATAGAAAGAATGGGGCGATGAAAGCTTTATGTCAGCTTGGCACAATGACGCGTGACAGGTTGGCGCAGTGCAGCAATCTAGGAAAATAGATTGCGTTGCCTGCTGGCGGCCTTGTGCATTGATTCCGCACTGCTGGCGCCCCCGGGATCGGCGCTGCCGAGTGCCTTGTAGATGGCGAGGGCGCGACCGCGTGCCGCAGCATGATCCACGATCGGGTACGGATAGGTCCGGCCGAGCTTGACGCCTGCATTGAGCAATACGTCGTCTGGGGCAGATGCGGGATCATGAATGAAAGTGCGTGGCAACCGCGCCAGTTCCGGCAGCCAGCGGCGAATATAGATGCCGTCAGGGTCGAATTTCGCACTCTGGGTAGTGGGGTTGAAGATGCGGAAGTAAGGCGCTGCATCGGCGCCCGATCCGGCCACCCACTGCCAGTTCCCGGCATTCTGCGCCAGATCGGCATCGACCAGCGTGTCCCAGAACCATTTCTCGCCATCGCGCCAGTCGATCAGCAGATCCTTGATCAGGAAGGACGCGACGATCATGCGTACGCGATTGTGCATCCATCCGGTGGTCCACAACTCGCGCATGCCGGCATCGACGATCGGAAATCCGGTGCGACCCTTGCACCAAGCCGCGAAGTCCTCCGGTGCCTGCCGGAAGGGAAAGGCATCGAACCGCGTGTTCCAGTTCTGCACCGGCAACCGCGGAAAATGATAGAGCAGGTGCGTGTTGAAATCGCGCCAGCCGAGTTCACGCAGAAAACCGTTAGATGCTGGCGGCGTGTCAGCGGCAAGGCGACGCCAGATCTCGTGCACGCTGATGTCGCCCCAGGCGAGATGCGGGCTGAGGCGGGACGTGCCCTCGACATCCGGCCGATCGCGCGAAGCGCCATAGTCGGGAATCTTGGCCGGCAATCGCTCCAACAGCGCCAGCGCACCGGCTTCGCCCGGTCGCCATTGCGTCGTCATGCCGGCACTCCAGGGGGCTGCTATCTGCAGCGCGGATATATCGAGTGAAGCCGGCCATGCGCGCGGGTGCGTCAGGGCAGTTGGCGCGGCGCAGCGTTCGGGCGCTCGGTAGTTCTCCGCCAGCCTGCGCCAGAATGGGGTGAAGACACGGAACGGCTCACCTTTGAGTGTCTTCAGGCTCCACGGTTCGTGCAGGCGATTGCCATGATGCTCATGTACCTCGATGCCGGAGCCTCGCAGCTCGGTCACGATCTGCGCGTCGGCGGTGAGGCCGCGCGGCTCGAAGCGGCGGTTGAAATGCAACGATCCGGCGCCCGTCTCCTGGGCGAGGCTCATGATCTGGTCCAGGGCGACACCTTGGCGAATGATCAACCGCGACCCCAACTCAGCAAAGGCTTGGCGCAGCGCCGCGAGGCTACGACCTCGCCACCAGCGCGCGGCCCCGCCCATGCGGGGCTCGTCATCGATGAAAATCGGTATGACCGGTGACCCGCCCCTGGCCGCCGCCGTCAAGGCTGGATTGTCGGCAAGGCGCAAATCGCGGCGCAGCCAGAGAAGGGTGGGGCGGGGATCTCGAGTCATTCAATCTGAGCCTGGCAATGGTAGCGTCTGGTACGACAGGCATATGCGGCTGGATCATCGTCGCCACTGGACGGCGGCGGCGTGCCTCACTACGGTTCACGGTCTCATTCTCAACTGTCCGGAGCCGGATGGCTATGCCCGATTCGACTGCCGCCCTGGCCGTCATCTGCGCGATGGCGGAGGAAAAAGCCGCTCTCAAGGAACATATGTCCTTCATTGAGACCCGGGACCTGCTCGGGCGGACGGTGACGCTTGGTCAGCTCGATGGACATGATGTCGTGGTGGCCGAGAGCGGCGTGGGCAAGGTGGCGTCTGCCGTGACCGCAGCTCTCCTGGCGCGCGAGTTCGGTTGTCGCGGCCTGGTGGTCAGCGGCGTGGCCGGCGGGCTCGATCCGGACCTGCATATCGGCGATACGGTCATTGCCCATTCCCTGGTGCAGCATGATTACGGCCACCAGCATGATGCGACGCTGACGCCCTTCCGTCCGGGCGTTCCGCCGCTGGGGTCGAATCGCCGCGACTACGCCTTCGATCTGCCGCGGGATCTAGCCGAGCGTCTGGCGCGTGTCGCCGTGGAGATCGCGCTGCCGGACCTGCCCGACGATCTGTTGCCGCCACCCGCCGAGACAGCCGACCGCCGGCCGGCCGGTCTTGGCCGGCGCGTGTTGATGGGGCGCATCCTTTCCGGCGATCAGTTCATCAACAGCGAGGCTGTGCGCCGTCGGCTGCATACGGAATTTGCAGCCCAGGCCGTGGAGATGGAAGGTGCCGCCGTGGCGCAGGTCGGTGCGCTGCTGGGATTGCCGGTTGTGGTTGTGCGTTGCCTCAGCGATCTTGCCGGATCCGAAAGCCATCTCGACTTTCCCCGCTTCGTTGCTGCCGTCGCACCTGGGGCGGCGATGGTTCTGCGGCGCATCATTCGCGAGCTCTGACGATGCCAGGCGGTCCCGGTCTTCTTGCCAGCAGCATTGTTTTCCTGATTGCCCTCGGCCTCGGTGTCACGGCCAATCTGCAAATGCGCCGTCCCTATGAACGCCGCTGGCACGGGATTCCGTGGTTCGCCATCCAATTCATCGCGGTCGTCATCTGCTTTACCCTGATCATGCATATCGGCTCGCTTCTGGCCGGGCACGAATTGGGTGGTCGCACGCGCTACTGAAAGGGGGCGAGGGCGGATCGCAGGCGCGCCAGTTCGGCCTCCGCTTCGTCGGTCCCGAACGGTGCCGGTGGATTGACGCCCCAGATGGGACGCGGCCAGGCGGGATCGGTCGTGAAGCGGGCGATGACATGCACATGCAGTTGCGGCACCGCATTGCCGAGGGCGGCCACATTAAGCTTGTCGGCTGCGACGAGGTTGCGCAGGACCCGGCTGGCTCGCCCGATCTCCGTCATCAGGCGCTGCTGGTCTACCTCGCTGAGGTCGATAATCTCGCGGATGCCGGCCGCCCTGGGCACCAGGATAAGCCACGGATAGTTGCGGTCGTTCATGCGCAGCAGGCGGCAAAGCGGCCAGTCGCCGATCTGCAAAGTGTCTGCAGACAATTGCGGGTGCAGTGCGAATGTGCTGCTGCTCACATTCTCTCTCCTTGATACATTTCAACAAGGGTAGCGGCCTTGTTTCCGAATCCGGAACTGGGGCAAGGTAGCACATTGTTTAGCTGCAGGTGATCCGCTCATGAAACCGGTACATATCGCCCTGGCGCTGCTGGTCGCAGCCCTCTGGGGGATCAATTTTGTCGCCATCAAGATCGGCCTGAAGGACTTCCCCCCCTTCCTGCTTTCAGCCCTCCGCTTCATTGCCGTCGCATTGCCGATGCTCTTTTTTGTCGGCAAACCCTGTGTCAGCTGGCGCTGGATCATCTCCATCGGCCTGGTGTTCGGCGTGGTCAAATTCGGCCTCCTGTTCCTCGGCATGGATCTTGGCATGCCGGCGGGCCTCTCTTCCCTCGTGCTGCAGGCGCAAGCGCTGTTTACCGTTCTCTTTGCCGTCCTGCTGCTGGGCGAAAGGCTGCGGCCCATCCAGGCGGCGGGCATCGCGCTGGCCGCGGGCGGATTGGTGCTGATCGGAATCGAGCGCGTACAGGAAACCAGCCTTATCGGCCTCGTTCTGGTGGTCGCCGCCGCCTGCGCCTGGGGCTATGCCAACATCCTGATGAAGCAGGCCAAGGCGCCGAACATGCTCAACCTCATCATCTGGGTGGCGGTCATACCGCCTCTGCCGATGATCGGGCTATCCTGGGCATTCGAAGGGCAGGACCGCATCATGGCGACCCTTGCGGCTCTGTCCTGGAGCGGCATCCTCTCCGTGCTGTATATCGCCTGGGCTTCGACCATCGTCGGCTTTTCGCTCTGGGTCTATCTGCTGCGGCTCTATTCGGCCAGCGTCGTGGCGCCGTTTTCGCTTATGGTGCCGATCTTCGGCATCGGTGCATCGGCGCTATTTCTCGGCGAGCAGCTTTCGGTCCTGGAAATTGTTGCTGGCGCCTTGACGCTGCTTGGCCTGCTTTGCGTTGTCCGCGCCCCTAAACCTCAGCCACAGGTCGCCGCCAGTGCTGCTCGCTCTTAGGCCCGTCTTCTCGCTGCTCTTCGGTGCCGGGCTCCTCGTGCTCGGCAACGGACTGATCGGCATTCTGCTGCCGGTGCGGCTGGGCATCGAAAAGGTATCGCCGGACATTTCCGGTCTTGTCATGTCGGCCTACTACCTCGGCTTCATGATGGGCAGCGTCTTGGGGCAAGACATCATCCGTCGCGTCGGGCATATCCGCGCCTTTGCGGCCTTCGCCGCGCTGGCGACGGCGACCTCACTGGTCCACGCACTCTTCTTCGATGTGATCGTTTGGGCCGTGATGCGGGCGCTCACCGGTTTCTGCCTCGCGGCCCTCTATGCCACAATCGAGAGCTGGCTCAATGTAAAAACCAGCAACGACAATCGGGGCCAGGTGTTGTCGATCTATCTCGTCACCACCTATCTGGCGACGCTCATCGGCCAGCTCCTCATCAATGTGCAGGAAATCAAGGGCCTGGGGCTCTTTTGCCTCGGCGCGCTGCTGATGTCGCTCTCCCTTGTCCCCGTCGTGCTCACCCGTGTCGCGGGACCGGAATTGGCAGGGGTGAAACGACTGGGTCTGCGCGTACTCTACAATGCGTCACCCCTCGGCGTGGTCGCCACCTGGGGTGCCGGCATGCTGTCGGGCGCCTTCTATGCGCTGGGCGCCATCTATGCCGGCAGCCTCAATCTCAATATCTGGCAGATTTCTTTGTTCATGGGTGTGCCGATCTTCGGCGGATTCGTCCTGCAATGGCCGATCGGGCGCCTGTCCGACCGCTTCGACCGCCGCACGGTTCTGCTGGGCGTGCTGTCCATGTGCGTGGTGTCCAGTGTGGTGCTGAGCGTCTTCAGCATCAGTGGCGCGGACCTGACGCCCCTGCTGATCGCCGTCGTCTTCCTTGGCGGTGCTTTGGCGACGATCTATCCGCTTGCTGTCGCTCAGGCCTATGACTATGTGGACCGGGCCGACATGGTGGGCGCCTCAGGTGGTTTGCTGCTGGTGTGGGCGATCGGCGGCACCGTCGGTCCGCTCATCGCCTCGTTCTTCATGGGCAGGTTCGGCCCATCGGCACTCTTCGTCTATCTTGCCATCATCGCGGGCGCCATCGCGGCATTCACGGCCTACCGCATGCTCGCGCGACAGGCACGTCCCGCGGCGGAGCAGACGAGTTTCGTATCCATGCAGACGACATCGGCCATCGCAAACGCGCTCGACCCGCGTACCGATCCGCTGCCGGAATTCTATTACAACGACGAGGACCCCGGCGACCGCTGATCGCCGGGGTTTCCATCAACGCTGCGACGTCTGCCAGTTCGGTGACTGCCACACCGGCGCATTGGCCGGGGGCAGGGGAGTCTTCCCCAGGATCATGTCGCTGCATTTCTCGGCCATCATGATGGTGGGCGCGTTGAGATTGCCGCTGACGATTGAGGGCATGATCGACGCATCGGCGACACGCAAGCCGTCGATGCCATGGACGCGCGCCTGCGGATCCACCACCGCCATTTCGTCCGTGCCCATCTTGCACGAGCAGGATGGATGATAGGCACTGTCGCCCCGGCGGCGAATGAAGGCGTCGATCTCGGCATTGGTTTTTACATTGTCGCCTGGATTGATCTCCGGCCCGCGATACTGGTCGAAAGCCTTCTGCGCGAAGATTTCGCGCGTCAGCTTCACGGCGTCGCGGAACTCGCGCCGGTCATTCTCCGTCTGCAGGTAGAAGGGCTGAATACGCGGATGATCCTTGGGGTTGCCGGATTTCAATTTGATCCAGCCGCGCGCCTCCTGGCGCATATTGCCGATATGGACCTGATAGGCGTGGCTGGTGCCATTGACCCGCCCGTGGTCGTTGACGGTCGAGGGCAGGAAATGGAACTGCAGATTGGGATGCTCGATTCCGGCCGAGGAGCGGATGAAGCCGCCGGCCTCCAGCTGCGCTGAGGCGCAGACACCCTTATGATCCAGAAACCACCGCATGCCCGCCAGCACCATCGGCACCGGCTTCGTATATTTATATAGCGTGATCGGCTTGGAGCATTGCTGCTGGATATACATCTCCAGATGCTCCTGCAAATTCTGTCCGACGCCGGGCAGGTCATGCTTCACCTCGACCCCAACTTCGCGCAGATGGTCCGCCGGTCCGATACCGGAGAGCATGAGGAGCTGTGGTGAATTGATGGCGCCACCTGAACAGATCACTTCGCGCTCGGCGCGATAGCGCTTCACCTGCCCATCCTGGATGAACTCGACGCCGACCGCACGCTTGCCTTCCAGCATGATGCGGCTGGTGAGTGCGCGGGTTTCCACCGTCACGTTGCTGCGCTTTTCAGCCGGTCGCAGGAAGGCCTGCGCCGCCGACCAGCGACGACCGTTCTTGATGGTCATGTCCATGCGGCCGAAGCCTTCCTGGCGATAGCCGTTCATGTCATCGGTGTAGGCATAGCCGGCCTGTTGCGCCGCTTCGATGAATGCCTCGAACAAGGGGTTCTGCTGGTCGCCCGTATGGACGTTCAGCGGCCCTTTGTCGCCATGATAGGCATCGCCGCCTTTTTCGCGCGTTTCGGCGCGTCTGAAATAGGGCAGGATTTCCTGATAGGACCAGCCCGGGCAGTTCTCCTTGAAAGCCCAGCGGTCATAGTCGAGCGCATGGCCGCGGATATAGACCATCGCGTTCAAGGAGGATGAACCGCCCAGCACGCGGCCGCGCGGCCAGTACATGACGCGGTTGTCCATGTGGGGCTGCGGTTCGGTATGGTAGTACCAATTGTAGCGGTCGTGGCACAGGTTATACATCAGTGCGGCCGGCATATGGATCTGCCAGTTCCACCAATGATCCTTGGGTCCGGCTTCCAGTACGCAGACCTTGAGGCTGCTGTCTTCGCTCAGGCGATTGGTCAGCACGCAGCCGGCCGAACCGGCGCCGACGATGACATAGTCGAAGGTTGCGTCGAATTTCATGGTCTTTTCATCCGAGTTTCAAATTGAGTTTTGTATTGAGATAATCGAACACCAGCCGGCGCGCATTGCGTGGGTCGGGTCCTTCCTTTGACAACGCGGCACGAAGCCACAGCCCATCGATGAGGGCTGCCGTCACACGCGCAATGTCGTCGGCGTCGGCACGGCCCATCAATTTCAGCGCGTGAACGAGATTGTCATGCAGGCGCGAGATGATGATGTGCTGCACGCGGGCGAGGCGTTCGTTCTTCGGCACCTGCGCCCAGAAGGCGAGCCAGGCGGAAACGCCCTCAGGCGTGAACTGGTCGGGCCCGATATTTCCGTCGATCACCGCGAGCAGGCGTTCGATCGGCGAGCGGGCGAGCTCCAGCCGCTGCACCACGGAATCGCGCAAGGAATCGCCCAGCTGCCGGAGAGTCGCTTCGAGCAGGTCGGCCTTGTTGCCGAAATAGTGATGGACGATGCCGGTCGAGACGCCCGCCTTGCCGGAAATGCGCGACAGGCTGGATTCGGCAAAACCGACCTCATGGATCGAGGCGATTGTTGCGTCGATCAACTGCCGGCGTCTGATTTCCTCCATGCCAACCTTGGGCATCTGCTCCCCTCGCGGAACTTTGATCCGGGGCCCTCTTGCCGGCTCCGGCGGCGCGTCCCACACTCATTCCACCCGGCGTCGTGTGATTTCGGCCTCGTAAGAGGCCTCTTTCGGACCCTTAAACGCCCCGGAAGCGAGGCATCCTGATGGTTTTATATTGGACGATCAATCAAAAAAAACCTTGGGATTTGCCGTCGACCGACGATAATATGGCGTCCTGGCGAAACTTTTTTGCCAATTTGCCCCTAACTTTGAAGTCGCCCTTAAGCGCGGCACAAGAACAACCGGGCGTAGAACGACAAAAAGCCTGGGGCAGGCGTACGGGATGGCAATGGAAAATGGGAGAACGACAAATGTTGATGCGTAAACTGCTCGCCGCTTCGGCGATGTCGCTGGTGATGGCCGTCGCGGCCAACTCGGCGGCGCAGGCGGCTGAGCCGGATTCCTGCAAGACCATCCGCATGGCGGATGTGGGCTGGACCGACAATACTGCCCAAAACGGCCTGTTCAAGAATCTCGTCGAGCCAATGGGCTACGAAGTCAAAGACGACGTCCTTGGCCTCCCAATCATCTTGGAGGGCCTGAAAAACAAGGATATCGATATCTTCCTTGATAACTGGATGCCGACGAATTCATCCAATGTGCAACCGTATCTCGACGAGAAGTCGATCGATATGCTGCAGGCGAACCTGAAGGATGCGCCGTACGGTCCCGTCGTTCCGCAATACGTGGCCGATGCTGGCGTCAAAGACGCCAAGGATCTTGCCGCCAATGCTGAAAAGTTCGAAAGCCGCTTTTACGGTATTGAACCTGGCAACGACGGCAACAAGCTGATTCAGGCACGTATCGACGATCCGGCCGGCGGCATGGAAGGTTGGGAACTGGTCGAATCTTCGGAGCAGGGCATGCTCGTGCAGGCCGATAAGGCGATGAAGAAGGGCGACTGGATCATCTTCCTCGGCTGGGCGCCGCATCCCGTCATGGGCAAGATGCCGTTGCACTACCTCACCGGCTTCGAGAAGGAGGGCTTTGGCCTTTCCAACATCCAGACCCTGACGCGTAGCGGCTATTCCGCCGAGTGCGGCAATGTCGGCAAGCTGATCTCCAATCTCGAGTTCAAGCTCGAAATGGAATCGGCGATCATGGAAACGATCCTCGGTGGCAAAGACGGCAAGGCCGCTGCTGGCGATTGGCTCAAAGCCAACCCGGGCGTGCTGGATGCCTGGCTTGCCGGTGTGACGACGTTTGACGGCAAGGAAGCACTTCCCGTCGTCAAAGCGGCTCTCGGTCTTTAATGGCTGATTGATTTGTGGCCTCGGCCTATAGTGGGGCCGAGGCCACATATTTTTGCGCGCCTGATGGGGAAGACGAGAAACATCGTCAGATTGGCCGTTTGGGGGATGCCATGGATTTGATAAGGGATTGGATTCTGGCAAACGGGGATCCAGGCAGCTGGGCCAATGCCGTAATCGAACTGATCAAGCTCTATCTCGGCGCGTTCTTTGATTTCATCTCTGAATTTGCCGGCGACGGCATGGATGCGACGATCAAGTCGGCCGCAGCCGTGCCGCCGCTCGTATTCACGGCTGCGTTTGGCCTGGTGGCCTACCTTCGACATCGCGATTGGAAGGTGGCGGCGATTGTCGTCTTGGGCCTGCTCTTCGTTCTCTACCTGAGCATGTGGCAAAAGAGCATCTGGGAATACATGGTCGCCACCCTCGTGTTGGTCCTCTATTCGACGCTGGTCAGCCTCCTCATTGGCGTTCCCTTGGGTATCTATTGCGCCCGTCGACCGGCGGTCTATAACGCGGTCGCGCCGGTCCTCGACCTCATCCAAACGATGCCGAGCTTCGTTTATCTCGTCCCTGCATTGGCACTGTTCGGCCTGGGTATGGTGCCGGCAGTCGTTGCGACCGTGATTTTTGCGGTCGCGGCGCCGGTGCGGCTTACTTATCTCGGCGTCAGTCAGGTCCCGACGGCCCTGGTTGAAGCCGGCGAATCTTTTGGCTGCACGCGTTGGCAACTGCTGACCAAAGTCAAACTTCCCGCCGCATTGCCAACCATCATGGCCGGCGTGAATCAGACGATCATGCTGTCGCTTTCGATGGTGGTGATTGCAGCGTTGGTCGGCGCTCCCGGTCTCGGCGTTCCGGTGGTGCGCGCTCTGGCGCAGGCGAATGTTAAGCTCGGTTTTGATTCCGGCTTGGCGATCGTGGCGCTGGCGATCGTACTCGACCGCATCCTGAAGCAGCCTAAGGTCAGGCGTCGATCTTCAAAAGCGAAGGCATAGGGGGCGGGCCATGGATAAGCTTAACGCGGTCCGCTTCGAGAATGTCGACGTCATCTTCGGCCAGAAGCCCGAGGCTGCCTTGGCTCTGCTCGATCAGGGCGAGGGGCGCGACAGCATCCTCGACAAATCGGATTCACTCGTTGCCGTGCACGATGCCTCGTTGTTTGTGAACAAGGGCGAAATCCTCGTGCTCATGGGGCTTTCCGGGTCTGGAAAATCTTCGCTGCTGCGCTGTGTGAACGGCCTGAACAAGGTGACGCGGGGCCATGTGATCGTTTCGACGGAACATGGCGACGTCGACATTGCGACCTGCTCCGAAACCGCGTTGCGCCAGGTCCGGCGCAACAGCATCTCAATGGTCTTTCAGCAGTTTGGTCTGATGCCCTGGCTGACGGTGGCCGAGAATATTGGCTTCGGTCTCGATATCCGTGGCATGGCAAAGGCTGAGCAAACGCGCATCGTCAACGAGAAGATCGCCCTGGTGCGGCTCGACAAGTTTGCTGACAAGTTTCCGCATGAACTGTCGGGCGGCATGCAGCAGCGCGTGGGTCTCGCGCGGTCGTTTGCGACGGAAGCCGACATCCTCTTGATGGACGAACCGTTCTCGGCGCTCGATCCGCTTATTCGCGAGCATCTGCAGGACGAGCTCATTGAATTGCAGCGCAAACTGAAGAAGACCATCATCTTCGTCAGCCACGACCTCGACGAGGCACTGAAGATCGGCACGCGCATCGCCATCATGGAAGCCGGCAAGGTGGTCCAGTTTGCCGTGCCCGAGGAGATCATCCTCAACCCCATCAATGACTATGTCCGCCAGTTCGTGGCCTCGATGAATCCGCTCACCGTGCTGAAGGGCGGCACACTGATGCGACCGGCCAGCGATCTGGTGCGTGAACCGGGTTCCAGCTTCATCCAGCTCGACCGCGCCGGGCGCTGCCGCTGCCAGCTCGACGAAGTCGGCAAGCCCTTCAACCTGATGGTCAACGGGCGCCCGGGCGAATTCGTCACCTATTCGAGCGAGCTTGATCTGGCGGCGATCGCCGAGAGCAATGTCATGGTGACCGGGCTCGACCGCACGCCGATGCGCGCGGCCGTGACGGTGCGCCAGCAGACCAAGCGGCCGATGATCCTGCTCGGCGACGATGGCGCGCTTCTGGGCGTGGTCGGCGAACACGAAATCTATCGCGGCATGCTGCGGCAGACGGAGTACGCCAAGGTGAATACCTCCGGCCCCGACAAAGTGGCGGTCTGATCCCGTGCCCCAGATTTCCGAGACCATTCACGCAATCCTGTTCGACAAGGACGGGACGTTGTTCGATTTCTACAAGACCTGGGGGCCGGTCACCGAGGAGGCGGCGCTGCTGGTCGCCCGTGGCGATCCGGCCAAGGCGCGGCACATTCTCAAGGAAAGCGGCAAGGATCCGGAGACGGGCAGGTACGTCCCCGGTTCACCTATCGCCTCCGGCAGCAATCGTGAGATTTCCGATCTCTGGGCGAACCTCGCCGGCCGCACCGACCACGACGCGGTCTATGAGGAAGTGCATCAGCTGTTCCTCAAGCGCCAGGCGACGGCGGCGACGCCGGTGACGGATCTCGACGTGCTCTTTACGCGGCTCAGGGTCAAGGGCCTGTCGCTGGGCGTGGCGACGATGGACAGCGAGGAATCGGCGCGGGCCTCCATGGCGCGTTTTGGCGTCCATGGCTCGCTCGATTTCATCTGCGGCTTCGATACCGGCCACGGGTTGAAGCCGGGCGGTGGCATGGTGGAAGCCTTCGCGCGTCACGTGAACCTGCGGCCGGGGATGATCGCCGTGGTCGGTGACAGCCCGCATGACATGGCCATGGCGCGTGCCGGCGGTGCCGGCAAGGCGATCGGTGTGCTGACCGGCGTCAGCCACCGCGAGCATCTGATGGATCATGGCGCCCATGTCGTGATCGACAGCATCGCCGAGTTGGAGAGCGCGCTCTAATCGAGCGTGATGACCTTGACCTTCTTGCCGGCCGTGGTCAGCGCCAGCTTGCCGTGCTTCAGCTTCAAGGCTTCCTCGCCGAAGATCTCGCGGCGCCAGCCTTTGAGGGCCTGGATGTCGGCGTGATCGTTGGCGGCCAGGGCTTCGAGATCGCCGGAATTGGCGATGAGCTTCTGGGCGACTTCATATTCGTCGCAATGGAACTTCAGCAGCACGCGCAGCAGTTCGATGATCGGCCCCAGTCCCGGGGGGATGTCCTGCCTTGCGTCGAGCTTGGGTGCGTCGGCTTCGGGCAATTCCAGTCCGCGTTTTACGGCAGCCAGAACCCCGTCGCCGAGCTTGCCCTCGGCAAAGCTGCGCGAGAGGCCGCGGCAGCGGGAGAGGGCGCCGACATCCTTGGGCGGGTGGGCGGCGATCTCCAGCAGCGTCTCGTCCTTGACCAGCCGGTTGCGCGGCAGGTCGCGGGCCTGCGCCTCGCGCTCGCGCCAGGCGGCGATCTCCTTGAGGAGCGCCAGGAAGCGCGGCTTGTCGCTGCGGGTCTTCAGGCGCATCCAGGCGTTTTCCGGATTGGCCCGATAGGTGTTGGGGTCGGTGAGGATCGCCATTTCGTCGGCGACCCAATGCCCGCGGCCGGACTTCTCCACCTTGGCGTGGAGCTTTTCGTAGACGGTCCGGAGATAGGTCACGTCCGAGAGGGCGTAGGCCAGCTGCTTTTCGGTCAGCGGCCGGTGCGACCAGTCGGTGAAGCGGGAGGATTTGTCGATCCGGGCGCCGGCCAGCTTCGTGGCCAGGGTCTCATAGCTCGCCGCATCGCCGAATCCGCAGACCATGGCAATGACCTGGGTGTCGACCAATGGGGTGGGCACCTTCCCGGTCATGCGGACGAAGATTTCCACGTCCTGCCTCGCGGCGTGGAACACCTTGATCACGCTCTGATTGGCAAGAAGTTCAAAAAGCGGTGCTAAATCAATGCCCTCAGCGAGGGCATCGATGGCGGCCGCCTCGTCGGGGCCAGCCAACTGCACCAGACACAGGACCGGCCAATAGGTCTTGTCCCGGAGGAATTCGGTATCGATGGTGACAAACGGCGCCGACGACAACCGCTGGCAAAAAGCGGCCAAAGTGGCGGTGTCGGCGATTACCGTGGGCTGTTGTTTTGCTGCGACCATGTTCATCAGGTTAAGCTATACCGACACCTGCCGAGTCAAGGGAAGGGCCTCGTTTGCATTGCGGGACCGCTGAAATGGACCACTGCCGAAACCCTTGACAATCCGCCGCTTTCCGCGTCTTTTGCCCCCGAATTCCAACACCGTTTCCGTGCAAAATCCGCCTGTTTTCAAGGACTTCCCAAGATGCATGCCTATCGTTCCCATACCTGCGGCCAATTGCGTGCCAAAGACACGGGCGAGACCGTCCGCCTGTCCGGCTGGATTCATCGCAAGCGCGACCACGGGAATCTGGTGTTCATCGATCTCCGGGACCATTACGGCCTGACGCAATGCGTGCTCGACATCTCGAACCCGATCTTCAAGCTGGTCGAGCAGACCCGCCTTGAGAGCGTCGTCACGGTGACCGGCAAGGTCGTCGCCCGTACCGGCGACACGGTCAACCCGCGCATGCCCACGGGCGAGATCGAAGTCGTCATCCAGGACTATGCTGTGCAGGGCACCGCCGAGGTGTTGCCGCTGCAGGTCAACAGCGAAGAGGATTACGGCGAGGAAATCCGTCTGAAGCACCGCTTCCTGGATCTGCGCCGCGACAAGGTGCATCGCAACATCCTGCTGCGCGCCAATGTCATCGCCAGCCTCCGCCGCCGCATGATCGCGCAAGGCTTCACCGAGTTCCAGACGCCGATCCTGACCTCGTCCTCGCCGGAAGGTGCCCGCGACTTCCTGGTGCCGTCGCGTCTGCATCCGGGCAAGTTCTACGCGCTGCCCCAGGCGCCGCAACAGTTCAAGCAGCTCCTCATGGTGGCGGGCTTCGACCGCTATTTCCAGATCGCCCCCTGCTTCCGTGACGAGGACAGCCGCGCCGACCGCAGCCCCGGCGAGTTCTACCAGCTCGATTTCGAGATGTCCTTCGTGACCCAGGAAGACGTGTTCCAGGCGATCGAGCCGGTGCTCCATGGCGTGTTCGAAGAGTTTGCCGAAGACCGCGTGGTGTCGCCGATGCCGTTCCCGCAGATTCCCTATGAGGAATCGATGCTGCGCTACGGCTCCGACAAGCCGGATCTCAGGAACCCGATCCGCATCACCGACGTCACCGAAGTCTTCCGTGGCTCCGGCTTCGGCATCTTTGCCAAGGCAGTGGAGGCGGGCTCGGTCGTGCGCGCCATTCCGGCGCCCGGTGCCGCCACGAAGCCGCGCTCGTTCTTCGACAAGCTCAATGATTGGGCCAAGGCCGGCGGTGCCGCGGGTCTCGGCTACGTGATCTTCGAGGCGGCCGGCCCCAAGGGTCCGATCGCCAAGAATCTCGACGAGGCGCGCCTGGCGCAGTTGAAGGAACAGGCCGGCTTGAAGGACGGCGATGCCGTCTTCTTCTCCTGCGACAAGAAACTCGCCGCCGCCAAATTTGCCGGCGCCGTCCGCACGCGTCTTGGCGAGGAGCTGGGCCTTATCGATCCGAAGAAGTTCGAGTTCTGCTGGATCGTCGATTTCCCGATGTATGAGCTCAACGAAGACACCAATCAGATCGAGTTCAGCCACAACCCGTTCTCGATGCCGCAGGGCGGCCTCGACGCGCTGCTCAACAAGGACCCGCTGACGATCAATGCGTTCCAGTACGACATCGTCTGCAACGGCATCGAATTGTCGTCGGGCGCCATCCGGAACCATCGCGCCGAAATCATGTACAAGGCGTTCGAGATCGCCGGCTATCCGGCCTCGGTCGTCGAGGAGAAGTTCGGCGGCATGCTGAATGCCTTCAAATACGGCGCACCGCCGCACGGCGGCTCGGCCCCGGGCATCGACCGCATTGTCATGCTGCTGGCGGAAGAGAAGAATATCCGTGAAGTCATTGCTTTTCCGCTCAACCAGCGGGCGGAGGATCTGCTCATGCAGGCGCCGACCGAAGTGCCGCCGGCGCGGTTGAAGGAATTGAGCATTCGCCTCGATTTGCCTTTGACGAAAAAGTAAGTCAGTATCCCGCGAAATCCCGCGCTGCGGAGGCCCCGCCGGATCCAAACCGGTGGGAAAAGGGCCAGCAAGTCAAACGCTGGCGGGCGCCGGTGATCGGACCAATATCCAGGGGAGCGGATGTCCTTACCCTTCGATGACGGCTTCACCGTTCCGGCCGAGTGGGCACCGCATGCCCGTTGCTGGATGGCGTGGCCGACCCGCGCAGAAAGCTGGGGCGAGCATCTCGATGCCGCGCGCGACACCGTCGCCGAACTCGCCAATACCGTGGCCGAGTTCGAACCCGTGTCGATGATCGCCAAGCCCAAGAATGTCGCCGAGGTCTCGCTGGTGACCGGCTCCGGCGTCAGCCAGATTTCGCTCGCCCATGACGATTGCTGGATCCGCGACATGGGGCCCAGTTTCGTTGTCAGCGGCGGCGGCGAGGTTGCCGGCGTCAGCTGGGGCTGGAACGCCTGGGGCCACCGCTTCGAGGATTTCGAGCGCGACGCCGCGGTCGCCGAGGCACTCCTCACGCAGATCCAGATGCGTCGCTATATCGGCGCGCTGATCCTTGAGGGCGGCGCCGTCAACAGCGACGGCGAAAGCACCTTGCTGGCGAGCGAGGCCGTGCTGCTCAATCCGAACAGAAATCCGAATCTGACCAAGGAACAGGTCGAGGAACAGCTCATCCAGATGCTGGGCGTGCGCCACATCATCTGGCTGGGCGAGGGGCTACAGGACGACATGCGTGGCGGCCAGGTCGAAAACCTAGCCCGCTTCGTGCGGCCGGGCGTCATCCTCGCCACCTCCTGCAGCGATCCGGCCGATCCCAATTTCAAGGTCTGCGCCGACAACCTGCAGCGCCTGCGCCAGACGCGCGACGCCAGCGGGCGCGAATTGGAGATTATCGAGGTCGAACAGCCGAGGCCCCGTTTCGACGCCGAAGGGCGCAGGTTGGCCATGTCCTATGTGAACTTCTATCTGCCGAACGGCGCCGTCATCCTGCCGGCCTTCGAGGACGGACCCGCCGACAAGCGGGCCTATGACATCGCCACCCGCATTTACCCGAAGCGCGAGATCGTGCAATTGCCGGCGGTCGAGCTGGCCTTCGGCGGTGGCGGCATTCATTCCATCTGCCTGCCGCAGCCGGCCGGCAATATCGCGAAGCCGCTCTGACCGAGACGCGCGACATCGACAAGGTCGCACTCGCTGCCTTGATCACGGAAAAGGCGGCCTCGGCCCGGCGTTTCATGGTGGGCATCGCCGGGCCACCCGGTGCGGGCAAGAGCACGCTGGCCGAGACACTTTGCGATCGTCTCAATCGCGATCTCGAAGGCTCCCCGGCGGCCGTGGTGCCGATGGACGGCTATCATTTCGACGATGCGATCCTCAAGGCGCGCGGCGCTCTGCCGCGCAAAGGGGCACCGCATACCTTCGATGCAGCCGGCTTCCATCATCTGCTCTTGAGATTGCGCGCGAACGAGCCGGACGTGGCGCTGCCGGTCTTCGACCGCACGCTGGAACTGGCGCGCGCGGGTGCGCGCATCGTCACACCGACCCAACGCATCCTGCTGGTCGAGGGCAATTACCTGCTGCTGAAGCAGGAACCCTGGGCGGCGCTGAAGCCTCTCTTCGATCTCACCGTGTTCCTCTCTGTACCGCTCGTGGAACTCGAACGCCGGCTGATCCAACGCTGGCTCGATCACGGCTTCGCACCGGACGCCGCCGAAGCGAAGGCGCGTAGCAACGATATCCCCAACGCAGAGCTGGTAATGGCTGAAAGCGGAGCCGCTGACTACAGGCTGAGCTCATAAGAGGAAGCAGAATCACATCATACCCCTCACCCCAACCCCTCTCCCCAGAGGGGCGAGGGGCTAGTTGCAAGGCTCGCTCGAAACTCCCTCGCCCCGCGGTAGCGGGGAGAGGGGCGGGGTGAGGGGTATTTCCGCCAAACCCTGAAACACCCTAAGGGTCAGGTGTTGCCGCGTAGGAACGCCCGCATCGCCGCCAATCCTTCCGGCACATGAGTGCGCCCAAAGCCGATGCGGAAGCGATCGCCGGGCGTTGGTGTGAGGTCGGAGTTGTAGAGGCTGGCCGGCAACAGCACGATGCCGGCCTCTTCGACCAGACGGCGGCAGAAAGTCTCGACGCCGTCCTTCCCCAGATAGCGTGGGAATGCGATGCAGCCGCCATCCGGGTGCCGCCAATCGAAGAGATCCGGGAACTCGGCGAAGAACGCGTCGACCGCCACGAGGTTGCGGTCGATGAGATCGCGGTTGCGGCCGATGATCTTCTCGGATGCCTTCAACGCGATGACCGCCAGATGCTCGCTGGGACCGGCATTGCAGATGGAAAGGTAATGCTTCACCCGTTCCATCTTGTAGAGCAGGGCATGATCCTTCGCCGCGATCCAGCCCACGCGCAGCCCCGGCAAGCCATAGGCCTTCGACATGACGCCGAGTGTCAGGCCCTTTTCATACGCCTCGACGGCCGAGGGGAGGCGGAGCTGGGGCGACCGTTCGAGGCCGCGATAGACCTCGTCGGAGAAGAGCCAGATGCCATGCTGGCGACACAGGGCAACGAGACCGTCGAAGGTCGCGCGGTCGATCACCTTGCCGGTCGGGTTGTGCGGAAAGTTGACGGCGATCAGCTTGGTATTGGGCCGGATCGCCGCCTTCACCTTGTCGAGGTCCAGCGACCAATTGTTGTCGGCATCGAGCGCGACGCCGGTCGTGGCACATAGCGCCTTGGGCAGTTCCTCGCTCGACTGGTAATTGGGCGTCACGACGATGGCATGATCTTGCGCCTCGAGCAGCGCATGCATGGCGCAGAAGATGCCTTCCTCGGCGCCGGCAAAGGCCAGGATGTCTTCCGGCTGCACGCCCTGATATGTCGCCGCCACGGCGGCACGAAGGGCAGGGGTGCCGGCGGGCTCGATGTAATGCAGCGGCAGTTCCTCGAAAGTGGCACGGTCCTCGGGCGAGGCGAGGGCAAGCAGCTCCTTGAGGCTCAAAGTCTGCATGTCCGACGCCGTCATGTGATAGCGGCAGGCGAACTCCCATTTGCCGAGATAGGTTTCGAGGCGGAAATCGGGCAGCATGCTCATGGTCTCATTCCCTCAAATGCTGCGGGCATCGCCGAGCAGGTTGTAGATGGTGGCGCGCGATACGCCGAGAGCTTCGGCGACATGCAGCGCGGCGTTGCGCGTGGCAAAAAAGTTGCGGGCATCCAAGGCACCCACCAGCGCCACGCGGTCATCGCGGTCGAGCGCCTTCAGGGTCAGTTGCCGCTCCTGCAGGAAGGCGCGGATGCCCAGATTGATCTGTTCCCGCCAATCCTGGGCGAAGATCGCTTCGGGCCGCGGCTGCTCCGCCTGCGTGAAAGCGCTGAGCAGGGCAATCGCGTTGTCGAAGACGGCGAGATCGAAATTGATGCAGAGTAGGCCGATGCGACGGCCAGCCTCATCCTTCAGAATGGCACTCACCGATTTGAGGCGCCCGCCATCGGGGGCCGCTTTCTCGTAAGGCCCATAGACGTCCTTCTCGCCAATGAGTTCCGGATCGTCCCCCAGATGCGACGGATCGCCGACCTTGCGTTTCGAAAACGCATTCCAAATTCCGGCCACCCGCTCGGTGCGAAGATCATGCACAACAACTTCCGCCTGTGGCGCCAGGAGTGCTGCAATGGCGGCAGCCGTCGGAAAGTGCAGGGCGAGGGCGCCCGGTGAAGTTGCAAGTTTGGGGCTCATGTGGAGATAGATAGTCTAAATTAGACGAAATGTCAAATTGGACTCGCTGGCCACTTAGGCCGTCGACGGCGCCCGAAGTTGGAGATGTCGATTGTCCGGGATGGAAAGGCGACTATCCCGTCGCAGCCCTCGTCAGCGCGTAGCAGTCGCTTGGCCCAGCGGCTTCATTCAGTTGAGGGCGCGCTTCCCAATTCGCCAAGGTCGTTTCATAGCTGAGCCCGGCCTTCCGGAGGACCGCAGCCGACGCGGCGTTGGTGGGATGGCATGTCGCCCAGATGCGCAGGATCAAGGGCTGCGCTATAGCCCAGGCGACGACGGCGGACGCGGCTTCGGTGGCGAAGCCGTTTCCCCAGAACTGTTCCGCGAAGATGTAGCCAAAATCGGCCTTGGGTGGTGACAGCCGCAATTCCAGCGTACCTAGGAAAAGCCCGGACGTTTTCTCGGTAACGGCCCAGGGAAAGGCCGCGCCGGACGTCCAGCAATCTTCACACCGCTGCGCGAATGCCAGGCTGTCGGCAATATCCCGATGGCGCCGAAACGTCATGAA
Organism: Dongia sp.; assembly: GCF_041906375.1. GTDB lineage: Bacteria > Pseudomonadota > Alphaproteobacteria > Dongiales > Dongiaceae > Dongia. The sequence continues at coordinate 1,377,873 of NZ_JAYRJJ010000001.1, forward strand.
GTGCGTCGGTGCCGCCTCGCCGGCGTATTGGAAAATGCTGTCGGCATCCGATCGTTGGATCGGCCGGAGACGCAAACGCTCAGTTTCAAAAGCCTCTGGAGCCCGCATTCGCCGACGATAGAGGCAGGTGCCGAAGGTCCGCAACGGGCGAAACGCGCCTCGGCTCCCAGCCCCCCACCCCCGCCGACGCATGTCGGCATTCGACGACGGGCCTCCCCCCTAAAGGTGGGAGGGCTCTCGACCGCACTCGTCCCAACACCCTCACTCTCCTCCCCTCCCACCTTCAGAGGGGAGGCCGGGAGGGGGGGGAGCGCCAAGTGACGGCTCTCGCCAAGCCATATCGCCGATTTCTCTCAAATAAGTTTCCTATTTGTTCTTGACAAACATCTAGGAATTTGGTGCTAGCATGCTGGTGCACATGTTACCTCCGGTGCCCATCCGGAATCGCTCGGTTGTCTTCGGCGCAAGCCTCGGTTTCGGGGCGCAGGCCGACCATATCGCCTCCCTTCCACCGGGGGCAGCCTGGGCCGGTGGCTGCAACCGGCCTCCCGGATCGGTTGGATGAGCGATCCCCCGCGAGTCCCGGGTCACAGGACGCTCCCCTCGGGCTGCAGATGGATACGTTAGCCCCCGCTGGACCCGACGCGGTGACCGGGTTCCCCTCCTGGGACGGCAGGAAGCCCCCCACGTCGCGGCCGAGACGAAACGGCCGCTTGCTGCCCGAGCGATTCCCGATGGGGATGGGAGAGGTGAGGTTGGTGAGAGTTTTCAAATCGGCCCCCCACCCAACCTCCCCCCTGAAGGTGGGAGGAGTTTAAAGCGAGGTTGATCGACCAGCCTCAACCTAAAGCCCTCCCACCTTCAGGGGGGAGGCCCCGTCGGCGAATGCCGACATGCGTCGGCGGGGGTGGGGGGCTGCTCGCGATAGTTCTCGCCCACATGATGCAACAAGTTGCGAGCCGACCTTCCTACGCCCAGCGCTTCCGATAGAGAACGTGACGCCGCAATGGATGATCGACCGCCAGCATCGGGTGCTCGAAATCGTCGCGCGCATCATGGGTGAAGCCAAGCCGCGCCATTACAGCGCGGGATCGCTTATTGCCGACCGTGGTGAAGGACACGATCTCCGGGAGCTTCAGTGTGCCGAAACCGAAATCGAGCACGGCGCGTGCCGCCTCGGTGGCAAAGCCCCTGCCCCAATGATCGAAAGCGAGGCGCCAGCCGATCTCGACGCAAGGGGTGAAATGCGCCTCGAAGCGCGGGCGCGACAGACCGGTAAAGCCGATGAAGTCAGCGACACCCGGAACCTCGACGGCCCAAAGACCCCAGCGATGCTCGGCAATATGCGCAGCGATGCGATCGGCAAACGCATCGCTGTCATCGCGGCTCATCGGGCCGGCAAGTGTCGCATAGACGCGCGGATCGTTGTTGAGTGCCGCGAAGGGTACCTTGTCCGTCTCCCGCCACGGGCGCAACACAAGGCGCTCCGTGGTGAGAGTTGCGGACATTACATCCGCTCCGGCGTCGCGATGCCCAGAAGCTCCAGGCAGAGCTCGAGTTCCTTCAGCACCAGTTCGGCCAAGGCAAGGCGTGAGCGGCGGCGCGCCACATCCTGTTCGGAGAGGATATGAAAGGCGCTGTAATAGGAGCTGAAGGTCTGCGCCAGGTTGAAGGCGAAGTCGGCGATGCGGTTGGGTGCCAGTTCGGCATAGGCCGAATCCACCGCATCCGGCATCTGCCCCAGCATCAGCATGAGGTCGCGCTCGCCCGGTTCCGGCAGCAGGATTGCGCCCGGCTTGTCGCCTTGCGCTTCGGCCTTCTTCAGCAGCGATTTTACCCGCACGGCGGCGTAGAGAAGATAGGGCCCCGTCTTGCCTTCGAAGCGCGAGAAGCGGTCGAGATCGAAGACATAATTGGCGATCGGGTTGTTGCTGAGATCGGCGAATTTCAGCGCCGCGACGCCGACCTTCTTGGCGATGTCCGTCCGCTCGGCTTCGGTATAGTCGCTGCCGAGGCCGTGTTCCGTGAGCTTCTTCATCGCTTCGTCCGACATCATCTGGATGAGGTCGTCGAGGCGCATGACGCCGCCGGCACGCGTCTTGAATGGCTTGCCGTCGACACCGTTCATGGTGCCGTAGCCAAGATGAAACAGCTTGCCCTTGCCGTTGATGCCGGCCTTGATCGCGGCGCGGAACACCTGCAGGAAATGCAGGCCCTGGCGATGGTCGACCACATAGATCGAGCGGTCCGGGTTCTGGCAATTGACGCGGTCGACGATGGTCGCAAGATCGGTCGTTGCATACATCGCGGCGCCATCCGACTTGATCAGGATCAGCGGCGGAATGTCCTGCTTGTCGGTCTCTTCCTTCACAGGAACGATGAGGGCGCCCTTGTCCTCGATGGCAATACCCTTTTCCCGCATCTCCGCGACCATCGGCGGGATGAGGTCGTTGACACAGGCTTCGCCCTTCCACAGATCGAAATGGACGCCGAGATTGCCATAGTCGCGCTTCATCGCGGCGACGGAGATGTCGAAGAAGTGCTGCCAGACGGCGCGGTAGCCGGGGCGGCCGTCCTGCAGCTCGGCCGTCGCCAGGCGTGCCCGTTCAAGCCGCGCCGGGTCCGCTTTGCAATCGCCCGACGCCTTCGGATACATCTCCTCGAGCTCGGCCAGTGTGACCGGGCTTTCCTGCGGATAGGGGCCAGTGAATTTGGCGTCGAAATAGGGGAGGTCGGGGCGGCGGATTTCGAGTTCCGAAATCAGCATGCCCATCTGCAGGCCCCAATCGCCCATATGCACGTCGCCGATGGTCTCGTCGCCGACGAACTTGAAGATGCGGCGGATGGAATCGCCGATGATGGCGGCGCGCAGATGGCCGACATGCATGGGCTTGGCAATATTCGGTCCGCCGTAATCGAGCACGACGACTTCGGGTTTCGCTTTCACCGGCTGGCCAAGGCGCGGGTCTGCGGCGACGCGGTTCATCGCCGCGGCGAAATACGCGTCCGTGACGCTGAGATTGATGAAGCCGGGACCTGCCAGCGACACATCACGGAAGGCCGGATTGGCCTTCAATGCCTCGGCGACCTTTTCGGCGATGGCGCGCGGGTTCGACTTGGCGGCCTTGGCGGCAGCCAGCGCGCCGTTGCACTGGAACTGGCCCAAATCGGGCCGGCCGGAAACGATCACCTGGCCGAAGGTCGGGTCGAGCCCCTGTTCCTTGAACACGGCACCGGCAATGTCGCTGAGCTGGGTGGTGAAAGAAGTCATCGAAAAAATTCCAACGTAAAAGGGCCCGCGCGCCTGTGGGGCGGCGGGCGATCGGAGGGTTATACCGGGATTAGAACGCTACGTCGCCAGCCGATGTGCGGTCACGGCGTCGCGCCCGCTTGGTCGCCTGGACGGGGTCCTCGCCGGCAAGCTGGGCGGTGGCGCCGGCCGTCACCGGCCCCAGCCGGGCGACGATGGTCTCGACACTGGGCTTCTCACCCGGGGTATAGGAATTGAGGGCGCCGCGCATATGAGCGAGATGTTCCGCCGAGGTGCCGCAGCAGCCGCCGACGATGCGGGCGCCGGAATCCCGGGCCAGGCGGCTGTAATCGGCCATCAAATCCGGGGTGCCGTTATACTTGATCTTGCCGCCCTCGAAGAACGGGATGCCGGCATTGCCCTTGGCGATGATGATGTCGCCCGGATGCGCCGCTGCCGACAGCTGCACGATGGTGGCCGTGAGGTCCGAGGCGCCGACGCCGCAATTGGCGCCATAGGCGACCGGCTTGGGGTCCAGCGTATGGACGAATTCGACGAAATCGGCGGGGCTGAGGCCCATCATGGTGCGGCCATTGGTGTCGAAGCTCATGGTCGTGACGATCGGCAGATCCGCTGCCGCAGCGCCTTTCACAGCCGCGGCCACTTCCTCCTTGGCCGACATGGTCTCGATCCACAGCACGTCGGCGCCGCCGGCCTTGAGCGCCAGGGCCTGCTCGCGGAAGGCGGCGATGGCTTCGGCCTCGGTCAGCGAACCCAGCGGTTCCAGCAGCTCGCCGGTCGGGCCCATGGAGCCCGCGACGACGACATCGCGACCGCTGCGGTCGGCCACGCGGCGGGCGATTTCGGCGGCGCGCCGGTTGATCTCGGTCACGCGGTCCTGCGCGCCGTGGAGTTTCAGGCGGTATCTGGTCCCGCCGAAGCTGTTGGTCAGGATGATGTCGGCGCCGGCGCGGACGAAACCCTCATGCAGCGCTTCGATGCGGTCGACATGCTCGAAGTTCCACATCTCCGGCGCATCGCCGGCCTGAAGGCCCACCTGAAACAGATTGGTGCCCGTGGCACCATCGGCCATCAGGAACGGCTTTTCAGCCAGCAGGCGCAGGAAGCGGTTGGTCATCAGGCAAAGTCCCAATTGCGGCGCCAGTGTTCGCGCCCTGTTCTTCATATAACGAGATTGTTATATAACGTGCAACCTAAGGCTTTCCGGATGCTGGTTCAAGCCGAGAGATTGGTTAAACTGAAGCCGATGTCGACCGAGCAAAATGCCACAGATCCCGCTCAAGAATGGCCGGATACACCCGCCCCCGGCTGGCTGACCGACGAAGAACGCCAGGCTTCGCTGGACGCTATCCTGGCCGAGCAGGACGGGCCGATCTGGATTTTCGGCTACGGCTCGCTGCTGTGGCGGCCGGCCTTCCAATCGGTCGAGAGCCGCCTTGCGACCTTGACCGGCTATCACCGGCGCTTCTGTCTGGTCATGCGCCGCTTCCGCGGCACGGAGGAATGCCCCGGCCTGATGCTGGCGCTCGATCGCGGGGGCCTCTGCCGCGGCATGGCCTTCCGTCTCGACGAGGCGACCCTCGCGAATGACCTCAAAGGCCTGTGGCGGCGGGAAATGGTGACGGGCGGCTACCGGCCGCGCTGGGTCAATCTGAAGTCACCAGCCGGCCCCTTGCGCGGCATCACCTTCGTCGCCAACCGCGCCAACGAACGCTATCTGAAACCCCATTCGCTCGACTATGCGGCGGAGATGATCGCCGGAGCCTGCGGGCCGGTCGGCAGCAATGCGGAATACCTCCACACCACGCATGAACACCTGCTGGGCCTCGGCATCAACGACCGCGGCCTCGCCAGCCTCGACCGGCTGGTGCGGGCGAAATGTGCGGCCGCCAAGGAGAAGTGACATGCACGGCGTCGACGACGATTATCGCCATTGCGACAAGCTGGTGACACCGCGCGGAACGATCCGCCACGGCAAGGCGCGCCTCAAATGGTACGATTTGGCGCCCGCTGAAGAACCAGTGCCCAGCGACGTTCATCAATTGGCGCAGCGCTTTCTGAGCTGTGCGCCGCTCGATCTCGGTGACGATCTCGGCTTCGTCATACTCCATCGTTGCGGGCGCGAATTCTATTTCCTGCTGGTGAGTTCCTGGCGCGGCAATAACGAGCTCTGGGAATCCGTCTACGCGAAGAAGAGCGATGCGCATCCCGATTTCGCGCTCTTTACCTTCGAGGGCATGCATCGCGGCACCTTCTGCGTCTGGGAGATGGGCGCCGTCTGGCATGAGCAGCAGGCATGGAAGCGCTATCTGCGCTCGGCCCGTGACGATGCCGCGTGCGACGTTTATCTTGGCGACCGCTTCTCAGGCAGCGTTTAGCGGCACGGCCGTCTCGGCCTTCAGTACCGAGAGTACGATGCTTGATTGCGTCTCGCGGATGCCGGGCATGCGCAGCAGGGTGCGGGTGGTGAATTCGCTCAGGGCATCGAGGTCGGCGGCCATGACGTGAATGAGGTAATCGCTATTGCCGGTGATGGCGTAAACCGCAACCACTTCCGGCCGGCGCAGCAAGGCGGCCTGGAAGGCAGCGACCGTTTTTTCGGCATGATCGCCGAGGCGGATGTTGATGAAGGCCTGCAGGCCGCAGCCGACCTTCTTCGGATCGAGCACGGCGTGATAGCCGCGGATATAGCCGTCATCCTCCAGCCGCTTCAGCCGCCGGGCGCAGGGCGTGGGCGAGAGGCCAACCTGTTCCGCGAGGTCCGTGGTGGCGATACGGCCCTCGCGCTGCAGGATGCGCAGGATTTTGCGGTCGATAGTGTCAAGCTCAGACATAGTGAAAATCTCCACAAGATCGACTGATGGTAGGGAATTACGTCAAAAAGTAAATATCTTGCGCGATCTTTGGCGAAAAACACCAGAGAAGAGAGCGCACAATCGAGCATCGGATTTTGTCGGAGCGTGCCATGCTTGATCTTCAGTCCCCGCCCACGGTGCAGCCTGCTTCGGCCCAGGATTGGCTGGCGACGCAGGAAAAGCTGCGCGGCGATTATTCGACCTGCGCTGCCGATTTCAGCATGGCTCAGGATTTGGGCGCGTACACAGCGGCAGAACATGATCTCTGGCGGCGGCTGTTCCGTCGCCAGAGTGAAGTCGCCAAGCGCTTTGCGGCGAGCGCATTTTTAAGCGGCATGAAGAACCTCGACATGTCGGCCGATCGGATTCCCGATTTTGAAGAAGCAAGCAAGCGGCTGCGCCAACTGACTGGCTGGGAGATCGTGGCGGTGCCGGGTCTCATTCCCGACGATGCGTTCTTCCGTCACCTGGCTCACCGCCGCTTTCCGGTGACGGTCTGGATCCGTGAAGAAGATGAGATCGACTATCTGGTCGAGCCCGACGTCTTCCATGATTTCTTCGGCCACGTCCCGCTGCTGACGCAGCCGATCTTTGCCGATTATCTGCAGGAATATGGCCGCAAGGGCGACGAAGCGATGGCGATGGGCGCCACCAAGATTCTGGCGCGGCTCTTCTGGTACATGGTCGAGTTCGGCCTGATCCAAGAAAATGGCGCCATCAAGGCCTATGGCGCCGGCATGCTCTCCTCGGCGACCGAGACGGAATTCAGCGTCGCCTCGCCCAAGCCGCAGCGCCTCAAGTTCGATCTGGCCCGCGTCATGGGCACGGATTTCCGGATCGATGCCTTCCAGGAAACTTATTTTGTGCTGGATAGCTATGACGAGCTTTTCGCCGCGATGTCGCGCGATTTCGCGCCGCTCTATCGCCAATTGCTGGCAACGCCAGCCATCCCGGTGCGGGCGATCCGCGTCGGTGACACAATCGTCAATATTGCCGGTGCAGTTAATCATTGTTAATTTGCAAATTCTCACATTTTTAAATTGCATACGCGCGGCAAGCGGCTTTCTAATAGAGAGGTGACCGCAGAGGTTGCAACAAAGACCAACGGGGGATGGCATGCCAAAGGCATCGAAGGTGGTTGTCTCACTTATCATTCCGTTGCTGGCCGGGGCATGCCAAGCACCCATGGCTCAGACTGCAATTCTCTCGGACCCTTATTTGAAGGAATCGCCAACGAAGAAGGACGCTCTGCGCGGCATCCCATATTTCCTGCCGAAGACGGTCCTGCCGGTGACGATCAGCGGAGACTTCGTACCGATCGCGACTGCGAGCGACAAGGAGAAGCAGGACCCGAAGTTTCAGGACTATGTCGTCTCAGTCTCTATCGGACAGACTAAACAGCTGCCGGATCCGTCCGCGCGCTATCTGCTGGAATATCTGCCGGAAGCAGTCTCGAGCGATGAGTTCAAATTTACCATCGGTGCGAATGGTCTTCTCCAATCCGTCAAGCTTACCTCGAAGGACGAGAGTGGGGAGATTGCGAAGAAGCTGGCCGAATTGGTGAAGGAAGCAGCGAAGGCGGTTGTACAATTCGGCTCAGGCATGCCACTGGGCATCAAGGGTCTCACTGCGTCCGAGGTCGAGGACAATCGGCTGCGCTGTCATGAGTTGGCGCAGAAATTCACAATTACCAAGTACCTGAGTGTTTCTGGACAGCTAATGAAAGGTGACGGCGCGTCGGAACTGAACAGCGAGGCGCAAAAGCTGCTGGCTGCCATGCATACAAGCATCGCAAAGGTCGGAGCTATATCAAGCCGCTCTGCTACTTTTGTCGTGGATAGGATAAGCGAAACCACGGACAAGCAGGTTAAGGACTATGAAGTCTCAGAAGGTGCTCCAGAGTCCTCTGTAAAGGACGCAGGTATTCTCTTTCGTATCTCCGACCCGGTAACGTTGTCTTTCGCTTTCAACACCAATGGCCTTCGTGTTCAAGAAGCGAATGACGTGCGACTGGCTCGGGCAAAGGAGCAGTTGAAGAAAGCGCAAGACGAGAAGAATACCGAAGCGGCAAGGCTGGTGGAGGAACTAATTGAAGGCATCCAGAAAGACGCAGCGCCGCCAAGCAATGAGACGTGCCTCATTCCGGATGTCGCTATCGATACTGAACCCGTTACCGTTATGGCGCAGCACCCATTGAAGACGTTTGTCGCCGATACCGGTCGCGGGTTTATGGTGAAGAAACGTATCGACATGGCCGTGACCGATGGTGTCCTGACGGGCCTGGAGGTCGACAAGCCTAGCGAAGTGTTGCAGGCCGTCACCCTGCCGGTCGAGATTCTGAAGACGATTGCCTCTATCCCGGCGGAATTGCTGACACTCAAGATCAAGCAAGCCACTGACGAGGGAGGCCTGACAAAGGCCGAGGCAGAAGCCATCAAGGCTCAGATCGAATTGATCCGTCAGAAGGAAGCGCTGAAGGATGAAAAAGCGTTAAACTAATCTCTTACCGGTTCTTACTGCTCGGCGAAGGCCTTTTCGATCACATAGTGGCCGGGCTGGGCGACGCTGCCTTCGGAGAAGCCGCGCGCTTCAAAGAGCGGGCGGAGATCTGCCAGCATGGCGGGCGAGCCGCACAGCATGATGCGGTCCTCTGCCGCGTTGAGCGGCGGCAGGCCGATATCCGAGAACAGCTTGCCATTCTCGATGATATGCGTGATGCGGCCGTTATGCTTGAACGGCTCGCGCGTCACGGTCGGGTAATAGATCATCTTCTCGCGCACCAGATCGCCGATCAGTTCATGCGCCGGCAGTTCTTTTTCGAGGAAGTCGGCATAGGCGAGCTCGTTGATGTGGCGCACGCCATGGACCAGGACGATCTTCTCGTAGTGGTCATAGACTTCGGGGTCCTTGACCAGGCTGAGGAAGGGGGCGAGGCCTGTGCCGGTGCCGAGCAGATAGAGATGCTTGCCGGGCAGCAGATTGGTCGGCAGCAGCGTGCCGGTGGCCTTGCGGCCGACCAGGATCTTGTCGCCGGTTTTGAGATGCTGAAGGCGCGAGGTGAGGGGCCCGTCCGGCACCTTGATGCTGAGGAATTCCAGCATGTCCTCGTAAGCAGCACTTGCGATCGAATAGGCGCGCAGCAGCGGCTTGCCGTTCACTTCGAGGCCGATCATCGTGAACTGGCCGCTGGCGAAGCGGAAGGCGGGGTCGCGGGTGGTCTTGAAGGTGAACAGGCGATCGGTCCAGTGGTGGACGTCGGTCACTTCCGCCTGCAGCAGGTTGCTCATGATCTCTTCTCTTCACCAAAACTGTCGGGCGGCCGCCTGGGGAAGCCCGTTTTGCGTTGCAGCATTGAACACTGATGCTGCGCTGTCTAACCGGAAAACGACAGAATATCAATCGCCTGCAAGGGGTTATCCCGCGCTGGGGAGTGTGAATTCAGCGGATGGCATCCGGCTATCAATATTGCGAATGGTTCGCAAGTGCAAATTCAAAGAGCAGTAGGGACGAGGCAACTGTCTGCATGGGAAGGAAAATTGCCGGCCTAGCCGAGGTGGCTACCAGGTAAGCCCATAACCGGCTCGGCCGGCGCCGCACCAGCCATGCGCTGTTGCATCGCCGTCACGCTATTTTTTCATCCCTGGAGGGCGCACCATTCGCGGTCGAGCAGGGCGAAGGCCAGTTCGTCGGTCCATTCGCCTTTGATGAACTCGTTCTCGATGAGATGTGCCTCCTGGCGCATGCCGAGCTTCGCCATCAACCGGGCCGAGGCGGCGTTGCGCCCGTCGCAGCGGCCGATGATGCGGTGGAAGTTCATCACCTCGAAGCCGAAGCGGAGCAGCGGCAGGATCGCCTCGCGCGCAAAGCCTTGCCCTTGGAAGGCGGGGTGGATGATGAAGCCGGCTTCCGCCGAGCGATGCGTTTCGCTGAGCCACACAAGCACGACCTCACCGACAAATTGGCCGGAGGCTTTCTCCTCGATGGCGAGGATCATCTTGTCGCCCTCGGTGTTGAGCGCTGTCTTTGCCTTCCGCTCGGCAAGCGACTTCGCAACCTCTGCATCCGGCCGTTTCCCGACATAGAGGTAACGCAGAACTTCCGGGATGGCGTAGAGCGCAATCATGTCCGCAAGGTCCTTATCGGCAAAGGGGCGGACAAGAAGGCGCGGGGTTTCGATGGGATAGGTGGGAGCCGTCATTTGGGAGCTCTTTCCGGCTTGCGGACCGTTCGCAGGAAAATGTGCAGGGGCGACAGACAACCGCAAGCTATGTAAGGTTATGGGGCGCGTGTCGGCGATAGTCGGGCTCAACTCCGAGTCGCCGGAAGGCTTGATAGAAGAGGGGATGGAACATGGCGCAGGGTATGAGACAGGGATATTCGGGGCTGCAGATTCTCCTGCATTGGACGATCGCGCTCCTGGTTCTCTTTCAGCTGATCTTCGGCGAAAGCATGGGCGAGGTCGCCGAGGCGCTTGAACATGGCGAGACGCCGGACGCGAGCGAGCAGTTCCTCGCCGACGCGCATTACTGGGTCGGCATCGCCATCCTGGTGCTGGTCGGCCTGCGCGTGATCCTGCGCGTGACGCAAGGGGCACCGGCGCCGATCGGCAGCGGCCCGCAGCTCCTCATCGCCAAGGCCATTCACGGCATCTTCTATCTGCTCCTCATTGCCGTGCCGGTGACGGGCTTGCTCGCGGTCTATGTTGATGAGGAGATCGGCGAGATCCACGAGATCGGCAAGCCGCTCTTCATCGCCTTCATCGTGCTGCATGTGCTGGGCGCCTTGTTCCATCACTTCAAGCTGAAGGACGAGACGCTGCGGCGGATGTTCGTGCCCGGGCGATGAGGCGCTAGGCTGGCGAGACTGCCGTTACGGAAGCAAGAATCATATCCCGCAATCAGATGTACCGAGCGCTCTCGTCGCTTTACTCTCTGGCTTCCTTTGGAGCGCCGCTGCTTATGAGGAGAAGCCGGCCCAAGCAGCGACGAATGCTGAACTGATTAATCCAAACTCCAATAACTTATCAATCGAAGCTGCGTCAGGTCCGGTCAGCCATTTATGCAAGCACTCAAGGCGCTTTGCTCCGGCGCTGCTGGCTGTTGCCATCAGCGCAAGGGCTGCCCGAGCAAGTGCAACCAATGCTCCGGTTACCATCATGCAACGGACAGCATCCTGCGGAGCTACCGAGAAAATCATAGCGATTAGCAACGCTAAAATTGGTGAGATAGAAATCAGGAAGAAAGCGACGAAGACCTTAAATCCTGAGGATGCGTTGACGGAATTGTGAGTCATCTGATTGCTCTCTGGTTACGAAAAACCAGACTATCTCAAATATATTAATCGTAGGTTAATATTCCTTTCGATTGAAAATGGCCAAGGCCCCAGCCGTTAGAGCGGGGCCTTGAAGTTTGTGGTCGGTCGACTATTACGTACGCGGCTTCAGATTCTCCGGGTCGTAGAGGGGCTTGTAGCCCACACCCGCGACTTCGACCGGGTATTGTTCGCCGAAATATTCGACGATGAGCTTGCGGCCCTGCTGGCAGTAGGACCAGGGCAGGTAAGCGAGCGCGATGTTCTTGCCGATGGTGGGGCCGTAGGCGATGGAGGTGGTGAAGGAGCGGCGGCCGAGGTCGTCGACCAGGGTCTGCTTCGTCTCCGGGTCCATGACCGGCAGGATGCCGACGGGGTAGCGGGCGACACCCTTGCTGTCGATATTGTCCGTCATCACCAGTGTACAGAGCATCGCGACCTGGTTGGGCAGCGCACGGTGACGGATGTTCGCCGCCTTGCCGCGGAAGTCGGCTTCCTTGACCTTCGGGCGCTGCAAATCGCTCTCGATGAGGTTGTATTCGGTCAGGAGATCGGCGTTCTGCAGCCGGAGGCTCTTTTCCATGCGGCGGCTGTTGGCGTAGGTCTCGACGCCGAAGGCCATGACACCGGTCGAGCGCAGGGCGTCCCAGACGGCGAGGCCGTCTTCGTAACGCATGTGCAATTCCCAGCCCTGCTCGCCGACATAGGAGATGCGGAAGGCGGTCACCGGCTTGCCGCCGATCTTGATCTGCTTGATGGCGGCGAAGGGGAAGGCGGCGGGCTCTAAGCCGGCCGGGTCCTCGACGACCTTCTGCAGGGTCGTGCGGGCGTTGGGGCCCCAGATGCCGATGGTGACGTATTGGGCGGCGACGTCGGTGACCTTGACGTTGTAGCCCTTATCCTCGGCCATGCGGCGGATGTAGTGGAAGTCGCGCGGGCCCGCATCGGCGCCGTCGATGACGCGGATGCGGTCGGCCATGCGGATGACGGTCAAGTCGGCGCGCACCATGCCCTCGTCATCGAGGAAGTGGGTGTAGATGCCCTTGCCGATATTGGCGTCGCCGCCGATCTTGGCGGCGCAGATCCATTCCATCAGGTCGACATGGTCGGGGCCTTCGACGTCGAACATGTAAAAGTGCGAGAGGTTGACGATGCCGCAATCCTCGCTCATCGCAAGGTGCTCGGCATTGGAGACGCGCCAGAAATGGCGGTTGTCCCATTCATTGGCGCGCACCGGCACGCGGTCGCCGTATTTTTCCAGGAGATGCTCGTTGGCCTTGTAGCCATGGGCACGTTCCCAGCCGCCGAGTTCCATGAAATAGCCGCCGAGTTCCACTTCGCGTTCGTAGAAGGGCGAGCGCTTGACGTTGCGGCCGGTGTCATAGGGTTCGCGCGGATGGACCGCCGGGTTGTAGATCTTGCGCGCGGCTTCGCCGCAGCGGCCTTCGATGAACTTCTCCTCCAGCATGTGCGGGTAGAAGCGGGCGAAGTCGATGCGGTTGTGATCGATCGGCGTGCGGCCATCGGTCATCCAATCGGCGATCAGCTTGCCCATGCCGGGGCCGTCCTTGACCCAGATGCCCACGGCATACCAGAGGCCGCGCACCTTCTGGCTTTCGCCGATCGACGGGCCGCCATCGGTCGTCACCTGCAAGAGGCCATTGAAGGAGCGCTTCTCCTCATAGCCGAGCTCGGCGAGGATCGGCGTCAATTCGATCGCGCGCTCAAGCGGCTCGAGGATCTGGTCCATCTCGAGGTCGCGCTGCGAGGGCGAGAGGCGGGCCTGCTCCTTTTCGAGGAGGTCGCGCGGGTGGACGAGGCGCGGGTTCTTCTCTTCGTAATAGCCCCACTCGATCATGCCGCCTTCGGCCGTGGTGGGATCGCCGGTATCGCGCATATAGGCGGAGTTGCCCTGGTCGCGCAGCAGCGGCCAGCCGATCTCCTTGCCGGTATTCGCGAACTCGTTATAGGGCCCGAAGAAGCACAAGGGATGGTCGACCGGCATCACCGGCAGATCTTCGCCCGCCATGCCGGCGATGAGGCGGCCCCAGAGGCCGGCGCAGACGACGACGTAATCGGCCATGATGGTGCTGCGGTCGGTGACGACGCCCTTGATGCGGCCATTCTCGATTACCAGCGACTTCGCAGCCGTGTACGCGAAGACCTTGAGCTTCCCCTGACTTTCAGCCTTTTCGACCAGCTTGCCGGCGACGGTCTGCGAGCGCGGGATGACGAGGCCGGCATCGGGGTCCCAGAGGCCGCCCTGGACCTTGTCTTCCTCGATGAGCGGGAACTTCTTCTTGATCTCGGCCGGGCTCACCAGGCGCGCGCGGGTGCCGAAGGCCTTGGCGGAGGCGACCTTGCGCTTGATTTCGTCCATGCGGCCGTCGTCGCCGACACGGGCCACTTCAAGCCCGCCGATGCGCTCGTAATGGCCGAGCTTGCTGTAGAAGTCGATGGAGTAGAGCGACGACCAGCAGGACAGGAAGTCGTGGCTGGTCATGTAGCAGAAATCGGAGGCGTGGGCGGTCGAGCCGATATCGGTGGGAACGCCGGACTTGTCGATGCCGACGATGTCGTCCCAGCCGCGCTCGACCAGATGATGGGCAACCGAGGCGCCCACGATGCCGCCCAGACCGACGATGACGACCCGCGCCTTCGATGGAAATTCAGCCATAACCCGCTACTCCGAAGTGGTATTGTTGCCAGACTATAGGGCGGGGCCGCCAAGCGATTGCCGCCTGTTTGCGACATTAGCAAAATGCGGCGCGACAAGTACCCTGCCATAGCGGGGCTAGGCGGCTGTTTTCCCTGTGGTTTTCCTCGCCCGCCCAGGCGAATCGCGGGGTTTGACCCGCGATGGCGCAATCAGGATAATTCGCGCTATTGGGCCGCAAAATCAACGTATTCCGCAATGGCGCATTTGGCGGGATCAGGTGAGGCGTTGTCGCACTTTCGCTAGAGGAAAGGCCCTTCCGGTGCCGATATGGGCGACGAATAAGTCATCGGTCTATTAGTTTGATTCACGGGAAAGGCGCCTGAAAATGTCCACTTCACCATCGACTTCCGAAGCCGTGGAAGGCCAGCCGGTCACCGGCCGCCGGACCCGCGGCGGCGCGGACGCCCGCCGCGCGCTGCGCCAGAAGCCGACCATCGTGCAGAACCCTTATATCGTGCGCAACATCCCGCTGGTGACGGTGCTGGACGAAGAGGGCCTCAGCATCATCGAACGCAATGCCGACACGATCCTCGAGGAAGTCGGCATCGAGTTCCGCGATGAGCCGGAAGCGTTGGAATTGTGGAAAAAGGCCGGCGCCGATGTGAAGGGAACGCGCATCCATTTCCCGCGCGGCCTGGCCCGCTCGATCGTGCAGAAGTCGGCGCCGAAGCAGTACATCCAGCATGCCCGCAACCCGGAGCGGAACGTCCAGATCGGCGGCAACGCCACGGTCTTCGCGCCGGTCTATGGCCCGCCCTTCGTGCGCGACCTCGACAATGGACGCCGCTATGCGACCATCGCCGACTTCCAGAATTTCGTGAAGCTCGCCTATATGTCGCCCTCGATCCATCATTCGGGTGGCACGGTGTGCGAGCCGGTCGATCTGCCGGTGAACAAGCGGCACCTCGACATGGTCTACAGCCATATGAAGCTCTCGGATAAGCCGTTCATGGGCTCGGTCACGGCGCCGGAACGCGCCGAGGATACGGTCGAGATGGCCAAGATCCTGTTCGGTGCCGATTTCGTCGCCAAGAACACGGTCATCACCAGCCTCATCAACGCCAACTCGCCGATGGTCTGGGACGGCACCATGCTGGGCGCCATGAAGGTCTATGCGCGCAACAACCAGGCCTGCATCACGACGCCGTTCATCCTCGCCGGCGCCATGAGCCCGGTCACCGCCGCGGGCACGCTGGCACAGGTGCTCGCGGAAGTGCTGGCAGGTGCCGGCACCTCGCAGCTCTACAATCCGGGTGCGCCGGTCATCTTCGGCGTGTTCGCGTCGTCGATTTCCATGCAGTCGGGTGCGCCGACCTTCGGCACGCCGGAACCGACCCTGGTGTCGCTGGCCGCCGCACAGCTCGCCCGTCGCCTCGGCATTCCGTTCCGGACCGGCGGCTCGCTCTGCGGCTCGAAGATCGCCGATGCGCAGGCTGCTTACGAGAGCGCCCAGACGCTGCTGCCGACCCTCCAGGCCGGCACCAACTTCGTGCTGCACGGTGCGGGCTGGCTCGAAGGCGGTCTCTCGGCCGGCTACGAGAAGTTCATCATGGATGCCGACCAGCTCGGCATGATGCAGACGCTGGCCAAAGGCATCGATCTCTCCGAGAACGGCCAGGCGCTCGACGCCATCCGCGAAGTGGGTCCGGGCAGCCATTTCCTGGGCTGCGCGCATACCCAGGCCAATTTCGAGACGGCGTTCTACCGCTCCAACATCGCCGACAACAACTCGTTCGAGCAGTGGGAAGCCGAAGGCGGCCTCGACGCCGCCCAGCGTGCCAACAAGATCTACAAGCGCATGCTGTCGGAATACGAGGCCCCGACGCTCGATCCGGCGATCGACGAGGCGCTGCAGGAGTTCATCGCCAAGAAGAAGGCGGCGACCCCGGACAGCAACGTCTGATCAACGGATAGCATAGAAGTAGAAAGGGCGCCCCAGTTTCATCTGATGAAGGGGGGCGCCCTTTCCATTTTCGGCCACAATGTCGCCATCACCGAGCCACAGGCGCCGCCTATCCCTGGCGCATGCGCATCTTCACCTTCTCCATCTCTATCGCGATCTGCCTTTGCCCGATGGCTGGTGGGGCTGAAGAGAAGGTTGCTGATCTCGTCTTCATCGACAAGTCGGAACGGCGCCTTGAATTGCGCCGCGAGGGTGTTGTCATCCGGAGTTATCAAGTTGCCCTAGGCGGAAATCCCGAGGGCGCCAAGCGGCAGGAAGGCGATCAGCGGACGCCGGAGGGCCATTACGTGATCGATTTCCGCAAGGCCGACAGCGCCTATCACCTCGCTCTTCACATCAGCTATCCGAATGCAGCGGACCGGATGGCAAGCGCCGCGCTGGGCGTGCCGACGGGCGGCGATATCTTTATCCATGGTTTGCCCAACTACTACCCGTTCAGGATCGCGCCGAAGGTCGATTGGACGTTAGGCTGTGTAGCGCTCGACGATGCCGAGATCGAGGAAGTGTGGCGCCTGGTGCCGGACGGCACCGCCGTGACAATCGTGCCTTGAACGCGCGAACGTCACGTTCTCACGCGGAGATCATTTCGTAATGTAGTGGCCATAGACCAGCACATGGCTCGGCGTCTTGTGATCGTCGGCCAGGGGTAGAAAAAGGGTCTCCAGTTCCATCGAATGGGCGTCGGGTACGACGTCGATGGAGAAGTCGACGATACCGCTGGGATTGGCAATGGCGAGCGCGTAATTCTCGAGAACGAAGTCGAGTGCGTCGCCTTGATAGATGTCGCGGACGGTCTTGCCGGTGGGGTCGTAACCGCGGAGCTTTGCTGCCCTGGGGCCGAGGCGCAGGTAGCGATAATTCTCCGTCTCGGGCAGGATTTCGACGACCAGGAGGCTGGATTGCAGCTCCGTCACCAGCTCAGCCGCATCCCAATCCGCGAGGCTCGGCAATCGGTCGCCGCGGCAGAGGGCGTACCAGGCATCATAGACCTGGCGGGATTCATTGCTGGCGCGGGCCATGGCCAGCTCGCAAGGCAGCTTGTCGCCGGCGCCCAAGATATTGCCTTCCGGCCCGATGATCCTGTCCTTGCGCTCTGTCACGCATGCACTCCTGATGACGCTGCGAAGGCTACCAACTCCAGGATGAGCCGTCCACCTTGGGGCAATGTCATCCAAGAAATGCGCGCAGGATGGCGAGAACCGCGATCAGCAGCAGGAAACCGAGCGCGATGCGCTGATAGGTCCCCGCCTTGGCGCGGGCGAACAGCCGATCGCCGATCAGATTGCCGACGGCCATGACGGGAATCATGAGCAGGGCCAGCACCACGACCTTGAGGTCGATCAGTCCCGCGACTGTCTGCGTGACGATGCTCCAGGCGGAAATGAAGAAGAAATAGACCAGCAGGGAGGCGCGGCCGATGGCAACGCCTTCCGGTGAGGCGAGGAAAAAGAGGATGACCGGCGGCCCGCCCATGGCGGTGGCGCCGTTGAGGAGGCCAGAGGCAAAGCCGATGCCGACCTGCGCGCTGGTCGCTGGTCGTTGCTTGAAACGGTAGCCGCGCCAGAGGGCGAGTACGGCGAAAAGCAGGACCAGGCCGATCATCACACGCATGGCATTGGCCGGCAGATAAGTGAGGGCGAGGACGCCAAAGGGGGCGCCCAGCACGGCGCCAATTAGCAGGCGCTGAATTGCATGCCAATTGGCGGTCTTCCAGGCGCGGCGCAATTGCTCGGCCCCCGCCACCATGGCGACGATCGGAATGGAAGGGACGACGGCGGCGGGTTCGACAAACAGCGTGATCACCGGCACGGCGGCGAGGGCGAAGCCGAATCCGGTGAAGCCGCGCAGGAAGCCGGCGAGGAAGACCGTGCCGAAAACCAAGGCGGCAGCGCCGGCACTCATATCCGGCAGCAGGGCCATAAGGGCTGCGGCGGTCACGGGGCCGGTCAGGCCTGCTCGGTCGTCTCGACCATGTGCCGCTTCATGAGCGGCATTTGGCTGAGGCTGAAGAGGATGGTGAGGCCGAAAATGCCGAACACCTTGAAGTCGATCCAAAGGTCTTCGGACACGTTGCGCCAGACGATCTCGTTGAGGATCGCCATGAACGTGAAGAAGAGGGCGAAGCGGAAGGTCAGTTGCCGCCAGCCGGTGTCGGTGAGTTTCAGGGCCTCGCCCATCACATATTGCAGCGTCGGGCGCTTCAGGATCAGGCCGCCGAAGAGGACGATGGCAAATATCCCCTGCACGATGGTGGGCTTCATCTTGATGAAGGTCTTGTCCTGCAGCCACAGGGTGAGGCCGCCGAAAATGACCACGACGATGGCGGTGATGAGCGGCATCAACGCAATGCGGCGCGTGGCGGCATAGGCCAGCGCCAGGGCAATCACCGTGGCGACCACCAGGGCCAAGGTGGCGGTCATCAGGCCATCGAGCTTGTAAGCCACGAAAAAGACCGCTAGCGGGCCGAAATCGACCAGATATTTGATACCTTTAGGGGAGGATGCGCCGGCCATGAGACGAGTTGGTCCTATTGTTCTGATGCAGTGCGGCATGGTATGCGAGGTCCAGCATTCTGCCTAGTCCCAGGCAATTTTCACGTCCAGGGCCAGCTCATGTCCGAAAAGACCCATAACGAGATCTTCCAGCGCAACCGTAGGTGGGCCGAACGCCAGGTCGCGGCGGACCCCGACTATTTCAACCGCCTCGCCGAGCAGCAGGCGCCCAAATATTTCTGGATCGGCTGTTCGGATGCACGCGTCCCGGCGAACCAGATTCTCGACCTGCCGCCGGGCGAGATTTTCGTCCACCGTAACATCGCCAACCTCGTCTATCACATCGACACCAATTGCCTGTCGGTGCTCGAGTTCGCGGTCAACGTGCTGAAGGTCGAGCACATCATCGTCTGCGGCCATTACGGCTGCGGCGGTGTCCGGGCGGCCATGGGCAATACCGAGCTTGGCCTCATCGACAACTGGCTGCGGCAAATCAAGGATATCTATTCCGCCAATTCCGACATGCTGGAAGCGGAGCCCAATGTCGAGAAGCGCCTCAACATGCTGTGCGAGATGAATGTGCGCCAGCAGGTGCGCAACATCTGCCACACGACCATCGTGCAGAGCGCCTGGAAATCCGGCCAGCCTTTGAGCGTCCACGGCTGGGCCTATTCGGTCCGCGACGGGCGTCTGCGCGACCTCGATTTCTGGGCCGACGGCGTCCACGATCTCGACGCCATCTACCAGATGCTCTCTTTCGAAGAGACGCCGAGCTTTTAGCTCCTGCTATTCCGGGAGCACGGGATTTTCCGGCACGATATCCTTCTTCCTGGCATGGTGCACTTCGCGCTGGGCGATGTAGAAGTTGGCGGCGATGATGATCGCCGCACCGGCCAGGGTCTGTAAGGTCGGAATTTCGTTCCAGATCGACCAGCCGAAGAAAGCTGCCCAGATGAGAGCGGTGTACTCGATCGGGGCCAGCATCGATGCTTCGCCGCTGCGGAAGGCCTTGATCATGCACAGTTGCGCCACCGCCGAACTGCCGCCCTGCAGCAGCAGTACGGCCCAGTCGGCTCCGGTCGGCCAATGCCAGTCCATGGCAGCCAACGGGCAGACGACGATCAGCGTCGCGGTCGAGGTATGGAACAGGATGTTGTGCGAACTGTCCTTGCCCGATATGCGCCGCAGCGTGATGAGGGTGAGGGAGTAGAAGAAGGCCGAAATCAGCACCAGGACGGCGCCGAAATTGAGATGGCTGATGAAGCTGCCATCGCTGCGCGGCGCCGCGATGAGGGCGATGACAACGCCGACAAAACCGACGCCGACCGCCATCCAGCGCCGAAATCCCACACTTTCGCCGATCAGCGGTCCGGAGAGAGCGGTGACGAACAGCGGGGCGGCAAAGGCGATGGCGATGCAATCGACGAGCGGCAGAAACCGCAGCCCTTCAAAGAACGTGTAGCCCGTCAGCATGATGAGGATGCTGCGCATGGCATGGAAACGGAAATGCGCGGTCTTCACCTTGAACGGGCTGCCGGTCGCGCGCCAGGTGAGGCCGATGGCGACGATCAATGCCGGCATGCGCCCGACGGCCAGGATCTGCCAGGTGCCGTAGCCGCTGGTCAGCCATTTGACGCTGGCATCCGCGACGCCGAACAGCAGGACGCCCAGCGCCATGAAGAACATGGCGCCGGCGGCGGAGAGATGCTTTGGTGCACCAGCTGTCATGAAGCTGCGCCGCGCTTGATGGCTTCGCGGCGCGCGATATAGAGGCTGGCGCCGATGATGATCACGGCGCCGACAAGGACCTGCAGGGTCGGCAGGTCGCCCCAGAAGAGATAGCCGAAGAGCCCGGCCCAGACGAGGGCGGTATATTCCAAAGGAGCCAGCAGCGAGGCCTCGCCAACGCGAAAGGCGCGCACCATGCAGATCTGGCCGAGCGTGCTGCAGCTGCCCTGCACCAAGAACAGCATCCAGTCGAAGGCATTGACCGGCCACTTCCATTCATAAATGGCCGGGCCGAGGACGATGAGGCCGCTGAACAGCGTGCCGTAGAAGACGATATTGTGACCCTGTTCGCGCCCGGCAAGCGGCCTCAGCCACAGCTGACCGATGGCGTAGGTGATGGCGGCGATGAGGGCGAGCAGGGCGCCCCAGCTGACGCCATGACGTCCCGGCTCAACCGCCACGATCACACCGACAAAACCGACGACGACAGCCGTCCAGCGGCGCCAGCCGACATTTTCACCCAGGACCGGGCCGGACATCGCGGTGATGAAGAGCGGGGCCGCAAAGGCGATGGCGATGGCGTCGGCAAGTTCCAGGTAGCGGAGGCACTCAAAGAAGGTCCAGGTGGTGGCGACGATGAACAGCGAGCGCAGCATGTGTGTCTTGATGAAACTGCTGCGCAGCACCAAGACGCTGCGATGGCGCTGCAGGACCATGACCGTCATCACGGCGAGGGTGATGATGCGCGAGGTGGCGCTGATCTGCCAGGTGCCGTACCCCTCCGTCAGCTGCTTGGTCACCGCGTCCAGCACGGAGAACCAGAACACGCCGAAGGCCATGAACAGCATGGCGCGATAGAGGGCCTTGGTGGTTGGCGGGGTCATCGGGGACACGCGAGGGTAATTTCTGCACGAATTGCCCAATTGGATAACATGGGCAAGCGCGCGCGAGGCCCCCTATTAACGCGTCCCCCTCATGCGGCGCTTTCCTTCGCCCCTGCAGCAACAAAGAAAAAGGGCCGCTGTTGCAGCGGCCCTCGTTCCGTCATATTTCGCCCGAAGGTCAGTGGGCGCGGATGGCGAATTTGAAGTCGCGGCCGATGAGGCCCAGCCATTGCCACAGATAATCGGCAAAGCTTTTCAGCACATAGACGTCGAAGCTCGGCGTCCCGTCGATCTGGTCCAGCATGATGTTGGCCTTGGTCAGGCCGGTCTGCGCGCATTGGCCGGGGCCGAAGGCGCGCGGATGGAGATCGAGACTGCACCCACGCGCCAGCACGTCGCGGGCGGCGGGCCCGGACAGCGTGATGACGGTGCGGCTTTCCGAAACGTCGATCACGGCGGCATGCTGGCCGTTGAAGGCTTGGCGCAGATCGGCCACCAGCTTCTCTTCCGTGCCGCCCGTGGTGACGACCCACCATTCGGTCGGACCCAACCACAGGATGCGGAAATCGCCGGCCTTGGCGGTCGTGTTCGGCGTCACCGGCAGGTCGACACCGGTCACCGATTTGACCGCGGCCTTGAAGGCCTCGCCGCCATCGCCACGGATGTTCACGATGGCGCGGTGGGCGGATTCGCCGATGACGAGGTCGGCGCCGGCAGCGTCGCTTTTGGCGGCGGCGGCGGTCAGGCCGAAATGCTGCAGCGCGCTGCGGCGGGTATAGGCATCAGCCATTGGCGGGGGCTCCATCCTCAAGGAAGGTCGGTTTCGTGATCTTGGCCGCGATCACCTTGCCTTCATAGGGCAGGTAGACCGTCTGGCCCATGCGGTTGCGGCCGTTCTTGATGACCGCCATCGCGATCGAGCGATTGGCGTTCGGGCTCCAATAGCTCGACGTCACATGCCCGATCATGGTCATCGGCGGCTTGTCTTTGACATGCTCGACGACCTGGGCGCCTTCGGCCAGCACATCCTTCGGGTTCTCGGTGAGGAGACCGACGAGATGCTTGCGGTCCGGCCGCTTGGTGTCCGAGCGGAGATGCGAGCGGCGGCCGATGAAGTCGGGCTTGGCCTTGCCGATGATCCATTCGAAGCCCAGATCCTGCGGCGTCATGGTGCCGTCGGTTTCCTGGCCGACGATGACGAAGCCCTTCTCGGCGCGCAGCACGTGCAGCGCTTCGGTGCCATAGGGGGTGATGTTGAATTCCTCACCCGCCGTCATCAGTGCCCGCCACACATGCAGCGCAAAGCTCGGCGGTACGTTGACTTCGTAGGACAGTTCGCCCGTGAAGCTGATGCGGAAGATGCGGGCCTTGACGCCGGCCACGGTGCAATCGCGCCAGGTCATGAAGGGGAAGGCTTCTTCGGAAAGATCCGTTCCTTCGACGACCTTCTCCAGAACTTTACGCGAGTTCGGGCCGTTGAGTGCGATCACCGCCCATTGTTCGGTGACGCTGGTGAAATAGACCTTCTTGTCCGGCCATTCGCACTGGTGCCATTCCTCCAGCCAGCTCAGCACGCGGGGCGCGCCGCCGGTGGTGGTGGTCATGTGGAAATGGTTTTCCGAAATGCGGCTGGTGACGCCGTCATCGAACACCATGCCGTCTTCGCCGCACATGAAGCCGTAGCGGCATTTGCCGGGCTCCAGCTTGGTCCAGGCGTTGGTATAGACCATGTTGAGGAACCAGGCGGCGTCGGGGCCCTGGATGTCGATCTTGCCCAGTGTCGAGGCATCGACGATGCCTACGGAATCACGGGTCGCCTTCACCTCGCGATTGACGGCGGCGTGCATGTCCTCGCCGGCCTTGGGATAGTACCAGGCGCGGTGCCATTGGCCGACGCATTCGAACGGCGCACCATGATCAGCGTGCCATTGATGCAGCGGCGTCTTGCGGATGGGGTCGAGGAAGTCGCCCTTGTCCGAACCCGCGAACACGCCGAAGGTGACCGGCGTGTAGGGCGGGCGGAAAGTCGTGGTGCCGACTTCCGGGATCGTGACGTTCTTGAGGCCCGCCATGATGGCCAGCGCATTGACGTTGCTGGTCTTGCCCTGGTCGGTCGCCATGCCCATTGTGGTATAGCGCTTCAGATGCTCGACCGACTGATAGCCTTCGCGGTGCGCCAGCTTCACGTCAGCGGCGGTGACGTCGTTCTGGTAGTCGACGAAATGCTTGCCGCCCTGGCCCACCGGCACATTGGACGGCACGATCCACAGCGACCGCAGCGGCTGGGATTCCGGTTCGGCCTCCGCGCTCGGCGCATTGCCGGTGACGTTGCTGAAGCCGAACTTGGCCGCCGCCTCGGCGCCGGCCTGATGGCCTTCCCTGAGGCCTGCATCAAGGCCGAAGAGACCGCGCGCCGCACCGACCGAACGATTGTTCTGACCCGGCATGATCGGACCCGGGATGAAGGCCTGGATGCCATCATCCCAAACGACCTTGGCGCGGGTCTGCGAATGGAGATGCACGGTCGGCTGCCAGCCGCCCGAGCTCAGCACCGTGTCGCAATAGAGGTGGCGGGCGGAACCCACCACGCCGTTGCCATCGCTGGTCAGCGATTGGACCTCGACCTCGCGCACCTGCTTGGTGCCCTTGACCTGGGTGATCGCCGAATTGTCGATGACCTCGATGCCCTTGGCGCGGGCCGCCTGCGGCAATGCACCGGTCGGGTTGGCGCGCAGATCGACGACCGCGGCAACCGACACGCCGGCAGCGCTGAGGTCGAGCGCCACCTGATAAGCGGTGTCGTTGTTGGTCATGATGACGACGCGCTGGCCGGGGGCCGCACCATAGCGGTTGACATAGGTGCGCGCGGCCGAGGCCAGCATGCAGCCCGGGCGGTCATTGTCGCTGTAGACCAGCGGCCGTTCGATGGCGCCGGTCGCCAGGATCACTTCCTTGGCGCGGATGCGCCACAGGCGCTGGCGCGGGCCGGTCGCGGTGGGGCCGAGATGATCGGTCACTCGTTCGACGAGGCTCAGCATGTTGGCGTCGAGATAGGCGAACGCCGTGGTGCGGGTCAGCACGCGGACTTCCGGCATCGAAGCGAGCTCGGCCTTCGCGGCCTCGACCCATTCCGCCGCCGGCTTGCCGTCGATGGTGCGGTCGCGTTCGGAAAGCAGCGAGCCACCCAGTTCCGATTGCTCGTCGCAGAGCACGACGCGCGCGCCGGCGCGGCCGGCAGCCAGGGCCGCGGCAAGACCGGCGGGACCGCCGCCGACGACCATCACGTCGCAATGGCCATAGACCTTGTCATAGCGATCGGGATCGGTCTCGGTCGACCCGGTGCCAAGACCGGCAGCGCGGCGGATGAACTTTTCATAGAACATCCAGCCGTCTTTCGGCCATTTGAAGGTCTTGTAATAGAAGCCCGACGGAATGAAACGGCTGCCGATGGAATTGATGGCGCCGATATCGAAATCGAGGCTCGGCCAGCGATTCTGGCTGGTGGTGACGAGGCCGTCATAGAGTTCGACCTGCGGCGCCCGCGTGTTGGGTTCGCGATAGGCGCCGGTACCGACTTCGACCAGCGCATTGGGCTCTTCGGCACCCGCGGTCAGGATGCCGCGCGGACGGTGGTACTTGAACGACCGCCCGACCAGCGTCACGCCATTGGCGAGGAGGGCGGAGGCCAGGCTGTCGCCCTGATAGCCATAATAAGTCTTGCCGTCGAAGGTGAAGCGGACGGGTTTCGAGCGGTCGATGCGGCCACCGGTGGCGACGCGGTTCTTCTGCGCGCTCATGTTACTTCTGCTCCAGCTTCGGGGCAGGCTCGCCCATCTTGTAAACCTTGATGATTTCGTGCGTCACCGTATGGCGCGCGACGTTGAACCATTGGCGGCAGCCGCGGCTGTGCACCCAGCGTTCGAAATGGACGCCCTTCGGGTTCTTGCGCATGAACAGGTAATCGGCCCATTCGGCGTCGGTCATGGTGTTCTGCTGTTCGAGCGTCGGGCGCGCGATATGCGCCTCGTGGCCGTAAGCGAACTCATGCTCGTCGCGGGGACCGCAATAGGGGCAGGAGATGAGAAGCATCTGATTGTCTCGTCTGCTTGAATTAGTGCGCGACGCCGGCGGCGCCGTGTTCGTCGATGAGATAGCCCGTCGTGAAGCGCTCCAGCGCAAACGGCAGGGCCAAGGGATGCGGCTCGCCGCGCGCGATGGTGTGCGCAAAGACGTTGCCGGACCCCGGCGTCGCCTTGAAGCCGCCGGTACCCCAGCCGCAGTTGATGAACAGGTTCTCGACCGGCGTCTTGCCGATGATGGGCGAGGCGTCGGGGCAGGTGTCGACGATGCCGCCCCACTGGCGCAGCATGCGCAGGCGGCCGAAGCAGGGGAAGAGGTCCGTCAGCGCGTTGAGCTGGTTCTCGATGATGAAGGGCGAACCGACCTGCGCGTAGGACGTATAGGCGTCGATGCCGGCCCCCAGTACCAATTCGCCCTTGTCGGACTGGCTGACATAGACGTGGACCTGCGGCGACATGACCACCGTGTTGAGGACTGGCTTGATCGGCTCGGAGACGAGCGCCTGCAGCGGGTGGCTCTCGACCGGCAGGCGGAAGCCGGCCAGGCCCGCCATCACGCCGGAATGGCCGGCCACGACAATGCCGACCTTCTTGCCGCCGATGAAGCCGCGTGTCGTCTCGACGCCCTTCACGACACCGTTGACGATCTTGAACCCGGTCACTTCGGTATTCTGCAGGATGTCGACGCCGCGCTCATCGGCCTTGCGGGCAAAGCCCCAGGCGACGGCGTCATGGCGGGCGACACCGCCGCGGCGCTGCAGCGAAGCGCCCATGATCGGATAGCGTGCCTTCGCCGAACAATCGAGGATCGGCACCATTTCCTTGATCTGCTCCGGCGTCAGGATTTCGCTGTCGATGCCGTTCAATTGGATGGCGTAGACGCGGCGGCGCAGGGCCTGCATGTCATGCTGCGTATGCGCGAGGTTCATCAGGCCGCGCTGGCTGAACATGACGTTGTAGTTGAGATCCTGCGTCAGGCCTTCGAACAGTTTCAGCGAATGTTCGTAGAGATGCGCCGATTCATCCCAGAGATAGTTCGATCGCACGATGGTCGTGTTGCGGCCGGTATTGCCGCCGCCGAGCCAGCCCTTTTCCACCACAGCGACATTGGTGATGCCGTGTTCCTTGGCCAGGTAATAGGCTGTCGCCAAACCATGGCCGCCGCCGCCGATGATGATGACATCGTATTCCGGCTTCGGCGCCGGGCTGCGCCAGGCCTCCTGCCAGCCCTGGTGGTAGCTGAGGGCGTTCCGGACCAGGCTGAAAATCGAATAGTTCTGCTTCATAGCAATCCCGATTTGGGGGTTTCCCCGAAAAGCTGTCGCGCAAATGGGGTCGTGCGCCTTCTTACGGTGCCGGATGATGCCAGGGCAACACGCCCGAATCCGCCGATCGCGCGCCATCTAATGTCGCGTTAACGCCCTGGGTCAAGCTGCCACATTTCATAGCCTTTTGACATTTTCGCCCACAAAACCTCAGGGCCGCTAGGGTTGCAGCTATTATTCGTACGTCATTACAAGAAATTGGCGTATTGGCGGAAATGACTGATTTCCTGACCGACAGGTTCAATCAATGTCGCATGCGCGCCATTTTGCCTGTGGACGACATGTCGGAAATAAGATATTTCCCTCGCTTCGATTTTCGCTGAACTCACTCAATAGGGGGAATGCTGACGTGTTCGGTGATTTGCCGGTGAAACTGCCCCAGGAAATCGCCTTCCTGCTGGTGCCCAACTTCTCGATGATCGCTTTTACCTCGGCGGTCGAACCGTTGCGGCTCGCCAACCGTGTAGCCGGCAAGGAACTCTATCGCTGGCATCTCTTCTCGTCCGACGGCAAGGCTGTCGCCGCCTCGAACGGCATCCCCCTGACGCCCGAAGGCCCGGTCGAGCTGATCGTCAAATACGAGACCATCGTGCTGTGCAGCGGCGTCGATGGCCATCTTTACGAGGACAAGAACGTCTTTGCCCATTTGCGGCGTGCCGACCGGCAAGGCGCCGACATCGGGGCGCTTTGCACCGGGGCGCATATCCTCGCCAAAGCCAACATGCTCAACGGCTATCGCTGCACCATCCATTGGGAAAACCTCGCCAGCTTTGCCGAGAACTTCCCCGAGATCGAAACGACATCCGAACTCTTCGAGATCGACCGCAATCGTTTCACCTGTTCAGGCGGCACGGCGGCTCTCGACATGATGCTCAACCTGATTTCCCAGCAGCACGGCCATGAACTGGCGGCGGCGGTTTCAGAACAGTTCATCCATGAGCGTATTCGCGACCGCCACGACCATCAGCGCATGGCGCTGACGGCGCGCCTCGGCGTGCGGCACCCCAAGCTCATCCAGGTCATCCAGCAGATGGAAGCCAATCTGGAAGAACCGCTTGACCGGGCGGAGCTGGCCGATGCGGCCGGCCTCTCCAGCCGGCAGATGGAGAGGTTGTTCGCCAAATACCTGCATCGCTCGCCAGCGCGATACTATGTCGAATTGCGCCTGCACCGGGCGCGCCTGCTGCTGCTGCAGACCAACATGTCGGTGATCGACGTGGCGCTGGCCTGTGGCTTCGTTTCGGCTTCGCATTTCTCGAAATGCTATCGGGATTTCTTCGGCAAGACGCCGCGCCGCGAGCGGGCGACGCCCAATGCCGCACCGCGCGTGCAACTGGGCAGCGTCGCCGCCTGACCGATCAACCCAAGGCGGCGAGGGATGGCGCCGCGATGCGCCAGCCCGGCAGAATGACCGATACTTTGGTGCCCTTGCCGGGCTCGCTGTCGATCTGCAGCCGGCCACCATGCAATTCGGTGAGTGCCTTGGCGATGGCAAGGCCGAGGCCGACGCCTTGGTGCTTGCGCGAATAGGCGGTTTCGACCTGCACGAAGGCGCCGGTAATCCGCGGTAGATCGGCAGCGGCGATGCCGATACCGCTGTCGCGCACCTCGATCGCCACTTCGCCGACCGGCGTCACCTGGCTGGATACCTCGATCGTGCCGCCTTCGGGCGTGAACTTGATCGCGTTGGACAACAGATTAATCAGGATCTGGCGGATCGAGCGCTCGTCGGCGCGGATCGTGAGCGCCCCGAGCGAGGTCGTTGCCGACAGTCTCACATGCTGCGCCGTCGGCTCCACCAGCCGCAGGCAATCGCCGATGACGGTGGCGACGTCAATCTCCACCTCGTTCAGTTTCACATGGCCGCTTTCGATGCGCGCGATGTCGAGCAGGTCCGCAATGATGCTGTAGAGATGCTTGCCGCTCTTATGGATGTCATTGGCATAGTCCAGATAGTGTGAATTGCCGAGCGGTCCATACATCTGGCTCTGCAGAACCTCGGAAAACCCCAGGATGGCATTGAGCGGCGTCCTCAGTTCATGGCTCATATTGGCGAGAAACTGGCTCTTGGCGCGGCTGGCCTGCTCGGCGTGTTCGATCGCGGCCCGCAACTGCGCCGCATCGGCATGGCGCTGGGTGATGTCGCGGATGATCGCCTGGATTTCACCGGTTTTCAGCCGACGCGCGTTGATTTCGACAGGCAGAGTGGTGCCGGAAGCGGCGTTCATCTCGCTTTCCCACAAGATGGTATCGCCCTGTTCATCGCCGGGCTGCGGCGACGGCAGCCAGTTTGCGATCAGCGTGTCGATCCGGCGGCCGAGCAGGGCATTGTGCGTCACGCCGGTCATCATCTCGGCGCGATGATTGGCGTCGATGATGCGTCCGTGGGAATTGACCCGGATGATGCCGTCGGCGGCCTGCTCAAGGATCTCCCGGTATTTCTCCTCGGACCGATGCAGGCTGACATAGGGCGCCGTGACCGCGCCGACGAAGACTGCGCGATAGACCAGATAGGTGGCGGCGACCTTGTAGAGATGTCCCAGCAGATTGAAGGCGTCATGCGCCGCGGCGTAGAGAGTAAAGGCCGCTTCGCTGGCGACCATGATCAGCAGGGCGGCGAGCAGCACCGGGCCGCGAAAGGCCGAACCGCTGATCGGACGCAGCCATACCAGCAGGGCGCCGGTCACGAACAGGCCGCAGACCAGGTACTCCATCGCGATCTTCAGCCCGGTCAGCCCCTGGCCCGGGATGAAGGTGTGCGGCAGCGATTCCTGATGAAAGAGGATGAGATAATAGGCAAGTGCCGTGAAGCAGATCGAAGCCAGGGTCGCGCATAATCGCAAGCGGGCGGTGACGTGCCAGATCGCCGGGGCAACGGCAACCGTCAGCAACGTCACCGCGCCGGCGATGCGTGCCATCACCCAGAACCAGATTGCTTTCTCGACGCCTGACGGGCTCACAAAGTCCGGCATGCCCGCGAAGGAGAGCGTATGCCCGATATCGAGCAGCGCTACCGCCAGGAAGCCGGCACCCAGCACCGTCATATGGCCGGAATGATCGCCATGCGTCGCATTCCAGCCGATCCCGGTCACCAGAATGGCGACGGCGATCGCGAAGAACTCCAGGAAGGTATGCAGCGGCAGGTAATTGTCCTGCTGGTGCAGGAATTGGAGACTGGGGAAGAGCAGCAGGAGCAGCGGCAACACCAGTAACGTGGCGCCCGCCACCAGCAGGGCCTGCCGATTGCTGGTCGGAATGGGAATGCTCATCGGCGGCAGGTGGCCGTGACGGCTTCAAGGCGCGGGGCGCAGCGACCCCAGATAGCGTCTGGCCCGTCCGGGACCGAAGTAGGAAACATATCCGCATCGACTCCAAGGAATTGATGCGATTAGGCCATGTGGATTGTAAACAAATTCTTAGTCAGTCGGCCCGAATCCCTAGCCCCTAGCAATCCATCTTCTCAAAGCTGTGGAGGTCGGGTTCCTCGATCTCTTCAGAATCGACCGTCGGCGTGCTGCTCGCAGTACCCGGCTGGGCGAAATAATCGCTGAAATCATAGACGTCGCCCTGGCGGTCATTCTGCGCCAGATTTTCCTCATAGAGCGTCTCGACCGGACGCGAGGCGTCATTGATCGGTGCGGCTTCCCGGTCGGTCATCACCGGGCCCTCGTCGGCGAAGGCGAAGCCGGCGCCGATGAAGAAGCACAGCGCGATCAAAACCAGCGTGGCGATGCTCATGATGCGGAACATGGTGAAACCTCTTGATGCCGTCGACTTGCGGCGCGGTCTGTTTGCGCCTCGATCGATGCTGAGAAGGTATCCGCATTGCCATCCGGCGTCTGTGACGGGGGGCACAGCCGGTATTGCAGTTAAACTATTGTTATGTAATTAAAAAATAGAAAAATGTGACGTCCGGCACAGCCGCTGGGCGTAACCGGATCGTCTCCGAGGCGGCAAGTTTCGCTTCAGTCCGCCCGGACTCGGCCGAAGGGCGGCTTGGCGAAGAGGCGCTGGACCATGGGTTCGAACACCTCGATCGGTGCGGTGTCGTATTCGGGGTCGAAACTGTTCTGGTCGTAGTTCTGGCAGAAGAGGGCGGTCTTCTCGAACATCGGGTGGCCGCGATAGCGTTCGCGTTCATAGCGGTCGAGGCCGATATGGTGGAAGAAGTAATAGCCCTGGAAGATGCCGTGATGTTTCACCAGCCAGTAATTCTCCTCCGACACATAGGGGCGCAGGATGGCGGCGGCGAGTTCGGAATGGTTCTCCGGCGCCAGCAGGTCGCCGATGTCGTGGAGGAGGGCGCAGACCACCAGTTCCTCGTCGGCACCATCGCGCATGGCCCGGGTGGCCGACTGCAATGAGTGCTGATAGCGGTCGATCTTGTAGCCCATTTTGTCGCCCTCAAGTTTTTTGAGGTTCGCCAGGACATTCTCGGCAAGGCCGTGGTTCAGCTTCTGATAGATCGTGTCGAGGAGCTGGTATTCCTCGAAAGTGCCGTCTTCCATGCGGATGAAGTTGACGGATTCAGAGTCCATGGCGGCGCTTCCTCGACATCATTTTGACAAAATCGCGTGCAGTTTAGGAGCAAGGAACTTCCCGGTCCAGGACTGCCCATGCTCGCCGCGCTCAAAGATGCCTTAGCCGCCAAAGGAATGGCGCTGCGCGGCGGCTTTGTGCCCGAAAGCGACGATGGCGTGCCGCTTTTGGCCAGCGGCCGCCCGCCGCGCGCGGTTCTGCTCGTCGGCAATATCGGTGGCGCCATGTGGCCGGCCTTCGCCGAATCCGGTGCTGCTGCCGCCTACTCTGCGGATCCGATGGACCGGTGGACGCAGGATGTGCTGGACCCGATCGCCGAGCATTTCCGGGCCAGCGCGCTGTATCCGTTTTCCGGACCGCCTTACCACCCGTTCCAGCGTTGGGCCGCGCGGGCGGAAGCCGTGCATGTCTCGCCGTTGCGTATCTTCATCCACCCGACCTACGGCCTGTGGCACGCCTATCGGGCGGCCTTCCTCTTTGCCGAGGCCGTCGACCTGCCGCCGCGTGCAGCGCTCCCGAGCCCGTGCACAACATGTGCTGCACAGCCTTGCCTCACATCCTGCCCAGTCGGCGCTTTCGGGCCAAACGGCCTCGATGATCTCACCTGCGCCCGTCATGTCGACGGGTCGGCCGGCGCTGAATGCCGGGATCGCGGTTGCCTGGCGCGGCGGGCCTGCCCTGTCGGCAGAGAATATTCTTATTCGCCGCCACAGATGGCGTTCCACATGGAGGCCTTCCTGGCAAAGCGCCGCTGATCCTTACCCGCTTGAACCTTAACACGGCTGGAAACGACTGACCGGCTCACCAAAAACGACGCCTTTTCCGAAGATTAGAAGAATGAAACACCTCGCTGGAATTAAAGCATTTGGAACCTTGGCCCTGGCGGCCTTTCTGATGGTAGGCGGTGCCCTTCTGGCAAGCCTCCTGGCCGGCGGCACCTTTGGCGGATAAGCCATTCGGCCCGCAATCCCCGGGTGGAGAAAAAGCAGGCCTCTGCAAGGGCTTGTGACAAGTCGGGAGCCGGCACCCCGCTTCCGTCCATGACGCTTGTCCCTGTGGGAGTCGATGGGGTATCTACTATTTCTCCAAAAATTGCTCCAACAGCTGGAGGGCGGGCTTTGCGCTCACTCATTCTTTCGCTGGCAGCTTTCTGTGCCAGTCTCGCCGTCGTTCTAGGTGTTTCCTTCACCGCGGCGAAAGCCGCCGACGTGACCTTGCTGGCGATCGAAAGCGCCGGTGGTCCGGAAGTGAAGGGGCCGATCGCCTGGTCGGTCGTCAAGGTGAACAAGGATACCGGCAAGCCGGACGCCAAGGCGACGATTGCCGGCAACGGCCCGCGCCTGATGGCGCAGCTCGAACCCGGTCAGTATCTGGTGACGGCCAAGCTCGGCAAGGTCGAGAGCAGCCAGGCGATCATCGTCGGCAAGTCGGCCACGACCCGCTCACTGGTTCTCGGCGATCCCACCAAGAAGACCGCTGCGAAGAAGCCCGAAGCAGGACCGCCCGCTCAGCTTTCCATCAATATGAAGCTCAGCAAGGGCAAGAGCCCGCTCAAGGAAGCGGTGCTTTGGGAAGTCTATACCTATGAAAAAGGCGGCACCGATTCCGGCGAGAAGGTAGCCGAGCAGAAATCGGCCACCGGCCAGTTCAGCCTGCCCGGCGGTTCCTATGTCGTGCGCGCCCATTACAAGGGGACCAAGGCGGACCTTGTCATTCCGATCGAACCCGGCCAGTCGCTGAAATACACGCTCAACCTCTATGCCGGTTATGTGAAGCTCACGGCCCTCAAGCCGAAGAAGCAGAAGACGACGGCCGAGGCACTCAACTGGCAGATCCTGCGCCTGCGCCCGAATGCGCCCGGCGTCTATGAGCTGGTCACCAGCAGCGAGAAGCCGGACCCGACCGTCATGCTGCGCGAAGGCCGCTACATCGCGGTGGCTCGCCTCGGCAACAAGATGTGGGGCAGCGAGCAGATCGTGATCACGGCCGGCGAAACGACCAGCAAGAAGGTCAACCTCAAGGAAGGCGTCGGCGCCCCGGAAGTGGCCGCCGCGAACTGAGGGAGCGATCGGCAAGAGTGGATCCCCGGGTCTTCGCCCGGGGATGACGGGGAACGGAATACCGTCATGCGCTCAAATCGTCATGCCCGGGCTTGACCCGGGCATCCACTGCTGCAACTGCTCACTTAGAACGGCGCCCCAGGGGCGCCGTTTTCCATTGTGCGCCCCCGATGATAAGCCGGAATGCGCCCTATGAGACTTTCAACACACCGGAATGCGCCTATCTTTGCTAGCTTGGGTCAGAAGTTAACACCTGAACGAGGCCCAACATGTCACGGGAAGCAGCGCGGGAAGCGCGCGGTCGCCGCAATACCAGATCGGCGCGGGGACTGAAGCAGCTGCCCTGGCGCAACCACCGCAACAATTACGATCCCGTCCGGGTCCTGAGCGACGACCAGATCGAGGCGATTCACCGGACCTCGCTGCGCATCCTTTCTGAACTCGGTATCGAATTCCTCGAAGAGAACGCGCTGCGCATTCTCAAGGAGAATGGCGCCGAGATCGTGCCGGGCACCCAGCGCGTGCGCTTCGATCCGGCCTTGATCATGGAAAAGATCAAGACGGTGCCGAAGACCTTCACGCTGCATGCCCGCAACCCGGCGCACAATCTGACCTTCGGCGCCAACCACATCAATTTCGGCTCGGTCGCTTCGGCGCCCAATGTCTCCGATCTCGACAAGGGCCGCCGCCCCGGCAATTTCGAGGATTACTGCAACCTCGTGCGCCTGGCGCAGTCGCTGAATTCCGTGCAGTTCCTCGGCGGCTATCCGGTCGAGCCCGCCGATCTGCCGCCGAGCACCCGCCATCTTGACGCGCTCTATATGGCGGCGACATTGACCGACAAGGTCTGGCATCCTTACTCGCTGGGCAATGAGCGCATCGAAGACGCCATCGAGTTGATGGCGATGGCGCGCGGCATTTCCAAGGAGCAGCTGACCAAGGAACCGAGCGTCTTTTCGATCATCAACAGCAACTCGCCCTTGCGCCTGGACACGCCGATGCTGCAGGGCCTGCAGGCGATGGCGAAGGCGGGGCAGCCTATCGTCTTGACGCCCTTCACCCTCTCCGGCGCCATGGCGCCCGCCACCATCGCCGGCGCGCTCGCGCAGGCCAATGCCGAGGCGCTGGCGGGTCTTGCCTTCACGCAGATGGTCAATCCGGGTGTCCCCTGCGTCTATGGCGGCTTCACCTCGAATGTCGACATGAAGACCGGTGCCCCGGCTTTCGGCACGCCGGAATACACGCGCGCCGCCATGGCTGGGGGCCAACTCGCGCGCAAGTACGGCTTCCCTTATCGCTCAAGCAACGCCTGCGCTTCCAACGCGGTGGATGCCCAGGCGGCCTATGAATCGGAAATGTCGCTCTGGGGTGCCGTCATGGGGCACGCCAATCTCATCCTGCATGGTGCCGGCTGGATGGAAGGCGGCCTCGTCGCGTCGTTCGAGAAAATGATCATCGATGCCGAAATGATCCAGTCGATGAGCGAGTTCCTGCTGCCGCTCGACGTCTCCGAAGATGCACTCGGCTTCGAGGCGATGAAGGAAGTCGGCCCCGGCGGCCATTTCTTCGGCGCGGCGCATACCTTGGCGCGTTACGAGACGGCCTTCTATTCGCCGCTCGTCTCTGACTGGCGCAATTTTGAAACCTGGCGCCTTGCCGGCGCCCAGGATGCTGCCCAACGCGCCAACACGCTTTGGAAGCAGGCGCTCGCCGAATACGAACAGCCGGCCATCGACCCCGCCATCGACGATGCCATGAAGGATTTCATCGCCCGCCGCAAGGCCGAAGGCGGCGTGAAGCAAATCTGACGGCGCGTCGGCCGCAATTCAGCAGGATCATGCAAGCATCAGCCAGGAACAGGTATTAAAGCTCGGGGCGTCCTTGTGATCATATGCGTGCACCTTCCATCTCATCTTTGAAGGATGCACCATGCCGCTTGATCATTACGTGACGCTCGGCCGTTCCGGCTTGCGCGTATCGCCCTTTTGCCTCGGCACCATGACGTTTGGTGAAGATTGGGGTTGGGGATCGCCGGTCGAGGAATCGACCAAAGTCCTCGACGCCTATCTCGACCGCGGCGGCAATTTCATTGATACGGCCAATGTCTATACCAAGGGCCATTCCGAAAAGATCATCGGCGACCATCTGGGGAGACATGCCGCCAAGCGCGCCAAGGCCGTCATCGCGACGAAATTTTTCGGTAATCTCTATCGCGGCGACCCCAATGGCGGCGGCGCCAACCGCAAGAGCATCATCGCCGCCTGCGAAAACTCGCTGCGCCGCCTGCAGACCGATTACATCGACCTTTACTGGATGCATGCCTGGGATCCGCTGACCCCGATCGAGGAAACCATGCGCGCCCTCGACGATCTCGTGGAGAGTGGCAAGGTACGCTATATCGGCTTCTCCGACACCCCGGCCTGGAAATGCGCCGAGGCGCAGACCATCGCACGCTTCCGTGGCTGGGCGCCACTCGTCGCCCTGCAGATCGAATATTCCCTGCTGGAGCGTTCGGTCGAAGGCGATCTGGTGCCGATGGCGCGCGAGATGGGTCTGGGTATCACGCCCTGGTCGCCGCTCAAGGGCGGCGCTCTCAGCGGCAAATACCGCCGTGGCGGCAATGCCGAGCCCGGACGCGGCACGCGGGTAACGACGGCTCTGACCGAGCGGACCTACGATATCGTCGACGCGCTGGCTGACGGTGCACAATCGCTCGGCACCAGTGTCTCGCGCGTGGCCCTTGCGTGGCTGCTCGGGCGTCCCGGCGTCTCGTCGCCGATCGTAGGCGCGCGCACCATGGCGCAGCTTGACGACAATCTCGGCGCTCTCGACGTCAAATTGCCGGTCGAGCTGGTGCAGAAGCTGAATAGCTTGAGCGAACCCACGCTCAACTTCCCAGCCCGTTTCCTGGAATATGTCGTCCAGGCCGCGCAAGGCGGCAACACGGTCAACGGTGTCACCTTGGAGCCATGGCCCTTGGCGCCGGAAGGCGATGCCGATCGCCACTGACTGTAAACCCCTCACCCTGCAAAGGTGGGGTGAGGGGGCTTCACCGTTTGTAGTTTTGTGCAACCAACTGACACGAACGGGCATTCATGTCCGGGCGGAATTGTGTTGCACTTGGAGCCTCAGCCAGTTGCCGTTTTGGGAGATGTCGATGCGCTCTGCGCAATACCCCTTTCGATACCTCGTCTTCTTTCCCCTCGCGATCATCATGGGTATGGCCCTGTTCATCTGGCAGGCCAATTTCAATACCAGTTATGGCGACACCCAGCCGACGTCTGCCCAGAGTCTTGCCGCATGGGACAAGATCGTCACCGTTCTTGAAAATCCCAGGTGCCTGAATTGCCATCAGGTGCAATCGCCGCGCCAGGGCGACATGGCGCGCCTGCATGTGCCGTTGGTCGTGCGGGGCGAGGACAATATGGGTGTGACCGGCATGCGTTGCACCACCTGCCACAGCCAGTCCGGCAACAATCCGACCTCGGGTGTCCCCGGCGCGCCGGGCTGGTCCTTGGCGCCGCTGGAGCAGAACTGGCAGGGTCTTTCATCCGGCGAGATCTGCCGCCAGCTGCGCGACCCGGCGCGGAACGGCAATCGCAATGCCGAACAGATGGTCGCGCATTTTGCCGAGGACGAGTTGGTCGGC
Source organism: Dongia sp. (assembly GCF_041906375.1). Taxonomy (GTDB): domain Bacteria; phylum Pseudomonadota; class Alphaproteobacteria; order Dongiales; family Dongiaceae; genus Dongia. The sequence continues at coordinate 1,414,747 of NZ_JAYRJJ010000001.1, forward strand.
TGGGGTTGGAACCCCGGCGCGGGTCGCACACCCATCGCGATGCCGCGCGCCGAGCTTGCCGACCACGTGAAGACATGGCTCGCCGGTGGCAGCAAATGCCCGCAATGATTTACAGCCAAGCGATCGAGCGCAAAGGGAGAGTCTCATGATTACACTGACGATCAACGGCAAGACTCACGATCTCGACGTCGATCCGGAAATGCCCTTGCTATGGGTGATCCGTGACCGCCTCGAATTGACCGGCACCAAGTTCGGCTGTGGCGCCGCGCAATGCGGCGCCTGCACGGTCCATGTCGATGGCGAGGCGTACCGTTCCTGCACAACCATGGTCGGCGATCTTGCCGGGCGTGACATTGTCACGATCGAAGGCCTGTCCGGTAAGGTCGCGGCTGCCGTCCAGGCCGCCTGGCAGAAGCTCGACGTGGTGCAATGCGGTTACTGCCAGTCGGGCCAGATCATGTCGGCCATCAATCTGCTCAGCGTCAATCAGGCGCCGACTGATGACGACATCAATGCCAGCATGGAAGGCAATATCTGTCGCTGCGGCACCTATGTCCGTATTCGCCAGGCCATCCACGAAGCTGCGAAATCCTTGGCTTAACGGAGGTCCACCATGATGAATTTACGTCAAGCCGATATGCCGTCATCGCGCCGCAGCTTCCTTAAAGGCGCTGTCGCTACCGCCGGTACCTTCGTCCTCGGCAGTTTCGTGCCGTTCGGGCGTTTTGCGGCGGCCGAGGGGGAGGCCGCGGCGCCGAAAGCCGTGTTCGACCCGAACCTCTTCCTGCGCATCAGCAGCGACGACACCGTCACCGTCCTGTTGAAGCATCTTGAAATGGGGCAGGGCGTCAGCACCGGGCTTGCGACACTGGTTGCCGAGGAGCTCGACGCCGATTGGTCGAAGGTCGGCTTCGACCACGCGCCGAACGATCCGAAGGTTTTCAACAACCTGTTTTTCGGTTCCTATATCGGCACTGGCGGCAGCACCTCGATGGCCAATTCCTGGACCCAGATGCGCCAGGTCGGCGCCGCGGCGCGCGCCATGTTCGTGGCGGCTGCTGCCAGGAAATGGAATGTTCCGGCGGCCGAGATCACCATCTCGGACGGCTTGCTCTCCCATGCCTCCGGCAAATCGGCGCGCTTGGGTGAACTGGTCGACGCCGCCATGCAGGAGCCGGTCCCGACTGAGGTTGCTCTCAAGGATCCCAAAGACTGGAAATATATCGGGGCGCGCCTGCCGCGCCTCGATTCCAAGAGCAAGACCACCGGCACGGCGACCTTCGCCATCGATTTCCGCCGGCCCGGCATGCTCACCGCCATGGTGGCGCGGCCACCGCAATTCGGCGGCACGGTTGCCTCCTTCGACGATGCCGAAACGCGCAAGATGCCCGGTGTGGTCGAGGTGGTACAGGTGCCGAGCGGCGTCGCTGTCCTCGCCAAGGATACATGGGCCGCCATGCGCGGGCGGGAGGCGCTTAAGATCACCTGGAATCTCGATCAGGCGGAGAAGCGTTCGACTGACGCCATCGTGGCCGAATATCGCGATCTGGCGGCCAAGCCGGGCCTCGCCGCCGCCCGCCGGGGCGATGCGGTGGCGGGGCTCAGCGGTGCCGACAGCCATGAGGCGGAATTCCTCTTCCCCTTCCTCGCCCATGCGCCGATGGAGCCGATGAACTGCGTCATCGAGCTCACCGCCGACGGCGCCGAGATCTGGGGCGGCAGCCAGTTCCAGAGCATCGACGATTACAGCGTCGCCCAGGTGCTGGGCACGACGCCGGACAAGATCAGGATCCACACGCTGCTGGGTGGCGGCAGTTTCGGCAGGCGCGCCAATGCGGCGGCGGATTGGGCGGTCGAGGCAGCACAGATCGCCAAGGCCATCGGCGGCAAGGCGCCGGTGCACCTGCTGTGGTCCCGTGAGGATGACATCAAAGGGGGCTTCTATCGGCCGATGGCCCTGCACCGGGTCAAGGCCGGCCTGCGGGATGGCCGCATCGCCGGCTGGCAGCATGCCATCGTCGCCAAATCGATCCTGGCCGGTACGCCGTTCGAGGGCATGATGGTCAAGGACGGCGTCGACGCCACCACGGTCGAGGGTGTTTCCGACACGCCCTATACGATCGAGAATTTCGCGGTGGATGTGCACAACGCCAAGACGCCGGTCCCGGTCCTGTGGTGGCGCTCGGTCGGGCACAGCCATACGGCCCATGTCATGGAAACGACCATGGACGAGCTGGCGCACAAGGCCGGCCAGGACCCGCTCGCCTTCCGCTTGGCGTATCTCAAGGAAGGTTCCCGCGAAGCCGGCGTCCTCAAACTCGCTGCCGAAAAAGGCCAATGGGGCAAGCAGATGCCGAAGGGGAGCGGGCAGGGGATCGCCTTCCACCATTCCTTCGGCAGCTATGTCGCCATGGTGGCCGTGGTCACGGTGGGCGGTGATGGGTTGAAGGTGGAGAGGATCACCGCCGCAGTCGATTGCGGTATCGCCATCAACCCCGACGTGATTGCGGCCCAGGTCGAAGGCGCCATCGGCTTTGCCCTGTCGGCAGTGCTGCGCAACCGGGTCACCTTCAAGGAGGGTGTCGTCGAGCAGAGCAATTTCGACGATTACGAACCAACCCGGATCAAGGAGATGCCGGCGGTCGAGGTGCATCTGGTGAAATCGGCCGAGGCGCCGACCGGCATCGGCGAACCCGGCCTGCCGCCCCTGGCGCCGTCGATCGGCAATGCGATCTTCGCCGCCACCGGCAAGCGCCTGCGCTCGCTGCCCTTCGACGGGCCTATTTCGGCGTAAAAGGGAGCCAGCTAATCGATTAGCTAATCGATTAGCTGGCCTTTTTGAACGGGTGGAAGATCGGTTCCTTGGGCCGGAACAGATAGGCCCGGGCAATCGCTCCATAACCCGGCATGAAGTAGCCGCCATTCTCGGACAGCAGCCGCGCTTTCAATTGCCGGTACCGGCCTGGGCGCTTGTACCAGGCCAGGGCCGGCTCGGCGTGGTGCAGGGCGTGGAGATTGTTGTAGAGGAACATGAAGCCCCAGAAGGCCCCGGCCTCGCAGATGATCGAGCGGGTCTTCTCGTCAGGGGCGGCACGATGCTCGGCGTAGGAGCGCACCAGCGCCATCGACGTGCCCGGATAGGCGAAGAAGAGGACATAGGCCCAGAGCGGAATATGGCACACGCCGATCACCCAAGTGAGGATGATGGCCACCGTGAAGACGTGCCAGACCCAGGGCACGATGCGGTAGCGATCGCCCGAGGTGAGATCCCGCGCCGCTTCGCGGATTGAGGCCACGGTGTAATAGCCGGGGCCGAGCAGCATGCGCCCGGCCAGGGTCCGCATCGCCTGCCGCACCGCACGGTGCAGGCCCGACATTTGCGCCCATTGCTCCTCAGTCAGATAGTTCGATTCCGGGTCGAGGAAGGGATCGGTGAGATCCTGGTCGATGTGATGCCTGGTATGGGTCTTCACATAGACGTCGTAGGGGATCCATAGCCAGAGGGACCACCCCGTGATCCAGCGGGTCAACCGGCGCGACTTGAAGGGATAGCCGTGCACCGCCTCATGCTGCAGCGACCCATGCAGGCAGACAATCGAGGCGCCCAGCGGCAGCACCGCCCACCAGGGCAGGGCATGATAGAACCATGTGGTGAGGAAAAAGGCGGCGTATATCCCAGCTGCCAGCAGCAAAGTCGGGATATCGGCCTCATAGGCGTGGCGGCCAATCTCGCCTTTGTTTTCCCGCCAGGGCGCGGCGATCGTTGCTCCTGGGGTCTCAAATTGCGCGGACATGTGCCTCAATGGGCGTTCGGTTACTAGGGTTATTCGTAACCAAATTGTATAACACCAGCAATGAAGAAATACTTATGCCGGCATGCGTAGGCGCTTGGTTGGGCCTGCCGGCGCAGCTATGCTCGCCCGGGTGCGGGAGGATGGTTAATGTCGCTGGAAATTCACCGGGGAAGCTGCCTGTGCGGCGCCGTAAGCTTTGAGATCGCGGGCGCGCTCGCGACGCCGGCCGCCTGCCATTGCGCCATGTGCCGGCGCAGCCACGGGGCCCTCGGGGTCTATACCTCGGCGCCGCTCAACCGGGTGACGCTGAGCGGCACCGAACATCTGAAATGGTATGGGTCCAGCGACGGGGCCGAGCGCGGTTTCTGCGGCACCTGTGGATCGAAGCTGTTCTGGCGCAAAGTGGGCGGCACCGATCTCGACATAACCATGGGCAGCCTGGACGGACCGACCGGCATCAAGGTCAGCAAACATATCTGGGTGGCCTTCAAGGGCGATTACTACGATATCGCCGACCGTTTGCCCCAATACGCCCATTCCTCCGCGAATGCGGCGCCGATCGCGCCAGCGGCGCCGGTGGCGGATTCTGCCAATGCGCCCCGGCATCACGGCCATTGCCTGTGCGGCGCCGTCGACTTCACCGTCACCGGCAAGATGCGCGACATCAGCGTCTGCCATTGCGGCCAGTGCCGCCGCTGGCATGGCCATGCCCCGGCCTATACCAAGGCGAAATGGGCGGATATCACGCTCAAGGGGGGCGAGCATCTGGCCTGGTACAAATCGTCGACCGAGGCCCGGCGCGGATTCTGCGATCGCTGCGGGTCGTCGCTGTTCTGGGAACGCACCGGGGCCGACGCGGTTTCCATCGCTGCCGGTGCCTTCGATATGCCGATCGAACCGCGCCAGCGCCACCATATCTTCGTCGCCGATAAGGGCGATTACTACGACATCCCCGACAAGCTGCCGCAATTTCCCGGGACCGGCGGCAATTCGCTGCCGTTCTAGCGCGGGCCCCAAACAGACGAGTCAAAAGACCATGATTGCGGCCCTGCCGATGTATGATTTCCCTGAACTCAAGGACGCGACCGATGCCTTCTGGCAAGGCTTGCGCGGCCATTTCTCCGCGGCCGGCATGACCAACCTGCCGGAGCAGTTGACCCGCCCCCGCGACCCCTATCCGCTGTGGCTGTCGCGCGACCTGGTCTTTGCGCAGACCTGCGGCTATCCGCTGACCCATCATCTCAAAGGGCGGGTGCGCTATCTGGCGACGCCCTGTTTCTCTGCGCCGGGCTGCGAGGGTAGCACCTATCGTTCCTTCATCATCGTACGGGCCGACGACCCGGCCACGAAGGGCAGCGATCTCAGCGGCCGGATTGCGGCGTTCAACAGCAAGGATTCGCAATCCGGCTGCAATGTGCTGAAGCATTATCTGGCGGGCCAAGGGGTCGCCAACGGCCTGCTGCGGGAAGCGCTGGAAAGCGGCGCGCATCGCCAGTCGGTCAGGATGGTGAAGCACGGCCTTGCCGATTTCTGCGCGGTCGATTGCGTGAGCTGGACGTTGCTGTCCGCCGTTGCGCCGGATGAAGTGGAGGAGCTGCGCGTGCTGGACCAGACGGCGCCGGCGCCGTGCCTCCCCTACATCACCGGCCTGGACCGCCCGATCGAGGATGTGGCGGCCCTGCGCAGCGGTCTTGCCGCGGCATTCGGCGATCCCGACCTGGAAGACGTCCGCGCCAGACTGCTGCTCGACGGCGTCGTGGTGCTCGATGAAGCCGCCTATGACGTCATCCCCGAACAGGAAATGGCGGCAAGGCTTTCCGGCTGGGCGCAGGTGGCGTAACGCGATGATGGCGCACAGCTCGACGGTCCCCGGCGGCGGTATCCTGTGGCCGAGCCTCGCCATGATCGGTTCCTCCATCTTCTGGGGATCGATGTGGTACCCGTTGCGCGCCGTGGAAGGGGCGGGGATTCCGGCAGCCCTTGCCGGAGCCCTCTGCTACGGTGTGCCGCTCATTCCGCTGCTGCCTTTCCTGTTCACCCGCCGGCGCGAACTGGCCCAGGGCGGCTGGCGCGTGCTTCTGTGCGGCGGGTCGCTCGCCTGCTGCAACATCCTCTTCGCCGTTGCCGTGGTGCTGGGAGAGGTCAGCATCATCATATTGCTGTTCTATTTGAGCCCGATCTGGTCGACCGTTCTGGAGCGCATCTTTATGAAGACGCCTCTCACGCCGGTGCGCTGGATCGGCATCGGCTTGGCGCTGCTGGGCCTTGTCGTGCTGCAAGGCGTCGGCGGACGCTGGCCCTGGCCGTCGGATCTCGCGGAATGGATGGGGCTGGGTGCCGGCCTCTGCTGGGCGGTCGCCTTGCTGACGGCGCGCATGTGGTCGGGGATCACCGTGCTCGACAAGAGCATCGCCCAGTTCGGCTGCGCCCTGCCCATCGGCCTGCTGGTCTTTGTGCTGATCGGTGACTATTACGCGCCCGTGGCTTGGCCGGCATTGTCGATGCTCGTCGGTGCTCTGCCTTGGATCATCGCCGCCGCCTTCATCTGGGTCGTGCCGGCGATGGTGCTGAGCCTGTGGGGCGCCGGCCGCCTGTCACCGGGCCGCGCCAGTATCCTGATGACGTCCGAAGTCGTGGTCGGCGTCGGCTCGGCCGCCTGGCTCGCCGGCGAAGATCTCGGCTGGCACAAGATCGTTGGCGGCATCCTCATCGTCGGTGCCAGCTTGTTGGAAACCTGGCAGGCGCGCCGCGAAACGCAGGCCGCCGCTGCCGAAGGAGCGAACGCATGATCCGCCAATTCGACGCGCGTGGCCTCAAATGCCCGATCCCGGTCTTGAAGGCGCGCAAGCTCATCAAGGAATTGCAGCCCGGCGACATCCTCGAAGTCGACGCCACCGACCCAGGCGCCCCCAAGGACTTCGCGCATTTCTGCGAAGTGACGGGCAACAAATTGCTCGATGGCTCGGAACCCCAGCCCGGCGTTTTTCGGATCAGGGTCGAGGTGGTGGGGTAGGGGTTAGCGCCAGAGCGGCCGGCAAGGGCAATCGCCATGTGGAAATCGTTGTTGGCCTCCGACATGGCGAGGTGGTCGCCTGATTTCACAGCCGCCTCGAACTTCCGCTGGCGGCTGGCCGTCGTCTTCAATTCAGCTCCGCAGCCAGGCGGCTGTTCATGCGCTGTGCGATGTCCAGCGCCTCCACATAGGCGGGGAAGGTCACGATTTCAATCGGCGCCACGATGGTGCTTCGGTCCGGGAGCGTGACGACCAGATCCTCGAGCGACAGGCGGATGAGCGCCTCGATTATCGGCGGCGAGTTTCTGGCCGAGATCATTGAGGAGACCAAGGTCGGAACCTACCCTGCCATTCGCCCGCGGATCACGGGGCAGGTTTGGATCTATGGCAAAGAGCAATTGCGGGTCGACGGCGCCGATCCATTTCAAACGGGCTTTGCCCTTTCCGACACCTGGGGGCCGCAGGTCGACCTCTTGGTGCGGAGCTAAGGCGAGGCGCGGGAGAAGGGCGCCGCCGCTCAGTTCGTCTTGATTGCCGGATCGGCGCGCAAGGCGGCGGGGAGGAAACGGGTGACGCCGTGCTCGTCGTAATATTTGAGTGCGCCGGCATGGAAGGGGACGCTGACGCCGGCAATGGCGAGCTGCAGGTCCAGCGCCTTGCCGGCAGCTGAGACCTGATCGAGGTTCTTGCGGGTCGCTTCCTGCCAGACGGCGCGGGTCAGTTCATAGGCGGTGTTGGGGTCGAGCGTCGCCGGTACCAGCCAGACGGCAACCAACTCGATGGTCGGCGTGTCGGGCACATTGCGGAAGGTGTCGGCCTTGATGATGCCGCTGGAGATGAAGCCGAAGCTCTTCATCATCTTGTTGACCGGTTCGCCCTCGATGGGGAGGAAGCGCAGCGGCATCGAGGCGGCAAGCTGTGTCACGTCGCGGCTGTCCAGGGCGTCGACCACGATCATGGCGTCGATCTTGCCGGCAGCCAGCGCCTCGGCCGCAGCCGGGAAATCCAGATAGCTCGGCTTGATGCGCTTTGGCGTCAGGCCGTGGAAGCCCAGCATCTGGCGCGCGGTAATGGCGTTGTCGCTCTTCTCGGCGCCGAGATTGACCCGCAGCCCCTTGAGGCCGGCGACCGATTTGGCGGCCGATTGCGGACCGACGATGATCTTGACGTTGAGGCGGCCGAGGCCAGCGATGGCGCGGAGTTCGGTGTCCTTGCCGGCCGTCTTGAAGACGTCCTTGCCGGTATAGGCGAGATAGGCGATGTCGGCCTGGGCGACGGCGGATTCGATCATCTTACCGCGCAGCTGGCTGAGATTGTCGACCGAGCCGGAACTGGTCTGGGCGAGGCCGATCATGCCGGGAATGCCGCAGGAGCCGCCTTCCTCGCAGGTCCGGGCGCCTGGGGGGTTGCTGATGGCGCCGCCAATGAGGCCGGCCATTTCATAGATGGGCGTGCCCGGCGCACCGGCGCCGACGCGGAAATAGCTGAGTTCCTGGGCGCTGGACCGGACCGGGGCGCTGAGGAGGGGCAGGCCGAAGCCGATCGCCCCTGCGGCACAAGCCGCTCCGCCGAGGCCGAACAGGACCTTGCGCCGGCTGACCAGGTTCGCGCGCAAGCTGTCCGATGACATCATCGAACGCATAGCGTGCTTGCTGACCTTCAAAAAGTCCATTGCCGTGCCGGTCGCTTCTGGATCGTCGCTTGGGGGTCAAGGCTGCGTCAAATTTCTTCTTGCGCAGCACCATCAAGATATAGAACGAGAGTTAATGAGTCGCCAATACGAAGGCGGCACAAAGGTGTGCGTTTCCGTCAAAAGTTCGCGATCGACAATGGTTGAGGCGCGCTTAACGATTGTGACGGAACCGAGGCGCGGCGCGGCAAGGGGCGTCCTGGCCGCGCCCCTGTGGCATGCCCGTCGCGCCACACCAAGGCCCCATTTACAAGCACAAATCGAATGCCGAGGCTGGGCTCGCTGGGCGCGGTGAACGTCGCGCGATCGATCACCGTCGCCGGATCGAAGACTGTGACATCGGCAAACGCGCCCGCAGCCAGTTTGCCGCGATCGATGATGCCAAAGCGGTTGGCGGTGAGCCCGGTCATTTTATGGATGGCGGTTTCAAGGTCAAAAAGCCCGAGTTCGCGGCTGTAGTGACCCAGAACTCGGGGAAAGCTGCCCCAAAGCCGGGGGTGGTTGATTTCCCCGCCGGGCAAGCCGTCGCTGCCGATCATGGTGGGCGGGTAGGCGAGGATGCGCTGCACGTCCGCCTCGTCCTGGCAGAAATAGATGGCCCCACCGGGAATGAGCCGGAGCGCGGCGGTGTCGCGGTCGACACCCCATTCGGCGGCTATGTCGTCAAGCTCGCGCCCGGCCATTTCCGGGTGCGGCTGGGAGGAACTGATGAGGATGCGGGACGCCGAAATGACGAAGGCCGGGTCAATGATCGTGGCGGCGGCGTTGTAAGGGTAGACGTCGAGGCCCACCTTCTGGCTCAAGCGGGCTTCGTCGATCATCGGCAGCGACCAGGCGGTATGGCCGATATTCTCCGGCCCATCGCCCTGGTGGTGGGACAGCACCACCGGCACCTCGGCCATCCGGCCGATCTCGATGGCCTCGGTGAGGGCTTCGCGGAAGTGATGGTCGTAGTTCCGCGCGTGGGTGGTGAAGACGGCGCCGGCTTCCCCGGCGAGGCGGGCGAGGGCCGCGACTTCGCGGGTGTCGGCCGCCTTGTTGCTGGGATATTCGAGGCCGGTCGAGAAGCCGAGGCCCCCATCGGCCAGGGCTTCTTTCAGGCGCTGGGCCATGGCGGCGATCTCGGATTCCGACGCCGGGCGGTCGAGTTCCTTCATGCATTCGACGCGCAGCACGGAATGGCCGACCAGGGCCGCTGAATTCACCGCGGCCGGAGTCTGCTCGAGGGCTGCGAAATAATCGGCCAGGCGCGGGAAGCGGTAATAGCTTTCGTCGCCGAGCAGGAAATCCAGGGGGTAGGAAGCGCGCGGGGTGAGCGGGGCGGCGCTGAAGCCGCAATTGCCGACGACAACGGTGGTGCACCCTTGGCTGACCTTGGATGGCATGTCGGGCTCGGCCAGGAGGGCGATGTCGTCATGGGCGTGGGCGTCGATGAAGCCGGGCGCCACGATGCAGCCGGTGGCGTCGATCTCGGTGCGGCCGCGATGGGACGCGAGGTTGCCGATGGCCGTGATGCGGTCGCCGTCCACCGCCAGATCGGCCTGGAAGCGCTTGGCCCCGGTGCCGTCGATGACCTGGCCATGGCGGATGAGGATGTCGTGCTGCATGCTGGCGCTCCCGGCTGTGTCGGATTTCATCAAGTCTGTGGCGACTTGTCTCAAGCCCATCAGGTTTGGTATCAGCACTTCTAGCGGATCACGACGGAATTGGAATCCCCCTAGATGAATATCCTTAGCAAGCGTCAGCAGAACATCCGGCGCCTCTTGAAGCCGCGCCATGTGTGCATCATCGGCGGCCAGGCGATGGCGGATTCGATCCGCCGCTGCGCGCAGGCCGGTTTTGCCGGCGAAGTCTGGGTGGTCAATCCGAAGTATGAGGAACTGGGGGGGCGCAAATGCTACCCCTCCATCGCGAGCCTGCCGGAGGCGCCGGACGCGACCTTCATCGCCGTGCCGCGCGAAGCCACGATCGAGATGCTGAAGGAACTGAACGCGCGCGGCGCCGGTGGGGCCATTTGCTACGCCGCGGGCTTTGCCGAAGTGGGCGGCGAGGGCGTCGGGCTGCAGAAGCAGCTCATTGAGGCGGCGGGGGATCTCGCCGTCGTGGGACCCAATTGCTATGGCATCCTCAATTATCTCGACGGCATCGTGCTGTGGCCGACGGGCCATAACGGGCAGAAGGTCGAGACCGGCTGCGCCCTGGTGGCGCAGAGCGGCAATATCGCCCTCAATCTCACCTGCAACGACCGCTCGGTGCCGTTCGCCTATGTGATCACCTCGGGCAACCAGGTGGTGCTCAATGTCGCCGACTTTGTCGATGCGCTGGCCGAAGATCCGAAAGTGACCGCGATCGGCCTCTATATCGAGGCGATCAGCGATGTGGCAGCCTTCAGTCGCGCCGCCGCCAAGGCCCTGCAGAACGGCAAGCCGCTCATCGCCCTGAAGGCCGGCAAGTCGGAACTGGGCAGCCAGCTCGCCATGAGCCACACCTCGTCCCTGGCCGGCAGCGACCGCATGTATGACGCGTTGTTCGAGCGCCTGGGCGTCATCCGGGTGCAGTCGATCCCGGATCTTCTCGAGACGATGAAGCTCATCTCCATCGCCGGCCTGCCCAAGGGCAAGAGCCTCGCCGTGTTTACCTGCTCAGGTGGCGACGGGCTGATGACGGCGGATCTGGCGGAAGAGCTCGGCGTGCCGCTCAATCCGCACAGCTCCGACCAAGTCGCGGATCTCAAGGCGCAGCTGCCGAATTTTGCCTCTGTCACCAATCCGCTCGACTACAACACGTCGCTCTGGAGCCATGAGGATCTGCTCACCAAGTGCTTCGGCACCGTTATGCGCGGCGACTACGATGCCGGCATGCTGATCCTCGATTATGCGACGGATGGAGAGGCCAGCGAGCGCGCCTGCGACGCCTCCGTCAACGCCATCATGGCGGCCTGCGACACACATGGAAAGATGCCGATCGTGACGGCGACCCTGCCGGAACTTCTGCCGGCCAAGGTGCGGGCGCGCATGGCGACGCGCCGCGCTGCTCCCATGCAGGGATTGCCGGAAGCGATGCGTGCCTTTGCCGCCGCTGCGCGCTTTGCCTATCAACGCGACCATCTGAAGGCCGGCTCCGCCGACGCCCTCATCATGCCGCAGACACCGGTACTCGATGGGCCTACGCGCATCGTCTCTGAGCATGATGCCAAGCTGGCATTGGGGAAATACGGTTTGAAGGCGCCGGCGAGCCGCATCGTGGCGCCGCAGGACGCCGCCAAGGCTGCCGCCGGGCTGGGCTTCCCCGTCGTCGTGAAGGTCGCCGCCCCCGTCATTGCCCACAAGACGGAGGCAGGCGCCGTTGCCATCAATCTAAAATCGGAAGCCGAGGTCGAGGCGGCTGTGGCGCGCATGCAGGCTTCGGTCGCTGCCTATGAGCCGGGCCTCAAGATCGAGAAGGTGCTGGTCGAGGCGATGGTGCGCGACGTGGTGGCGGAGCTCATCATCGGTGTGAAGCGCGATCCGCAATTCGGCCTGGCATTGGTCGTAGGCGCCGGCGGCATCCTGGTCGAGATGGTCGAGGATTCCGCGCTGCTGCTGCTGCCCACCGAGCGCAAGACGGTCGAGAAGGCCATTCATGGCCTCAAGATCGCCAAGCTGCTCAAGGGCTATCGTGGCAAGTCGGCCGGCGATATCGAGGCCGTTGTAAACGCTGTCATGGCCGTGGCGGCCTATGCCGAGGCGCATCGTGGCGATCTCGTCGAACTCGACGTCAATCCGCTGATGGTGTTGCCGCATGGTGCCGTCGCGGTCGATGCGCTAATTATCCAGTCGGACAAGTAATAACTCGCCTGTCACTTTCGTGGCGATGTCGGCGTTCGGTCATTGATCGGCGTCGTTTTCTGGCCAGCCGGCATGCCGCCAGCGCTTCACGCTGCTCCTCATAACAAGCTTGAACAGCAGGGGAGCGTGATGACCTATCAGCCTGGACGGCAGTTTCTGCAGATTCCCGGACCGACCAATATTCCTGAACGCGTCCTGCGCGCCATCGCCGCTCCCGTACTCGATCATCGTGGTCCCGATTTCGCCAGGCTTGCATCCGAAGTCCTCGCTCGCATCAAGCCGATCTTCAAAACGGCGCAGCCGGTGCTGATTTTTCCTGCCTCCGGTACCGGGGCCTGGGAGGCAGCCATCGTCAACACGCTCTCGCCTGGCGACAAGGTGCTGGGTTTCGACAGCGGACAGTTCTCTTTGTTGTGGACGAACATGGCGAGGAAGCTCGGCCTGGAGGTCGAGACGCTGGCGACCGATTGGCGCCGCGCGCCGGACCCTGCCCTCATCGAAGCAGCCCTTGCCGAAGATCGTGAAAAGAAGATCAAGGCGGTGCTGCTAATTCATAATGAAACCGCCAATGGCTGCATGACGCGCGTCGCCGAGATCCGCCAGGCGATGGACCGCGTCGGGCATCCGGCCCTGCTGCTGGTCGATACCATTTCCTCGCTCGGCAGCGCCGACTTTCGCATGGATGAATGGGGTGTCGACGTCGCCATCGGCGGTTCGCAGAAGGGACTGATGCTGCCGGCCGGCCTCGCCTTCTGCGCGGTGAGCGAGAAAGCGCTGGCGGCGTCAAAACAGGCCAAGCTGCCGCGCAGCTATTGGGACTGGGACTCTTATCTGGGTGGCAACTTCCCCTATACGCCGGCCTGCAATCTGTTGTTCGGCCTGCGGGAGGCGCTGAACCTCATCGACGCCGAAGGGCTGGAGAACATCTTCATCCGCCATGCGCACCATGCCGAAGCAACACGGCGCGCCATCCGCGGCTGGGGCCTTGAGGTCGTCTGTGCCGAGCCGAAAGACTACAGCCGTTCGATCACAGCGGCCTTCATGCCGGAAGGCTGTTCGGCTGACGCCTTCCGCAAGCTGGTGCTGGAGCGTTTCAACATGCCCCTGGGCGGCGGCCTCGGGCGACTGGCCGATAAAGCCTTCCGCATCGGGCATCTTGGCGACACAAATGATCTGATGCTGGGCGGTGCCCTGTTTGGCGTCGAGATGGGGCTTGCTGCGGCCAGGATCCCGCACAAGGCGGGTGGCGTACAGCAAGCGCTCAACTACCTTGCCGATCAGTCCGGCAATACGGCTCGGCTCGCTGCTGAATAAGGCGCTTGCCTTGACTGCATGACCCGGCCGATGCTGCGACCCCGAAGATCGTCAGCAAGGGTCGGGTCATGCAGGTATTCTTCTCCGATGTGCAAATGCGGCACGCGCCGCGCGAGTTCCTGGTGCGCGGCCAATGGCAGCCCTGCCCCGAAAAGCCGGAACGCGCGACAGCTTTGAAGGCGGCATTGCTGGCGGCGGGCCATCGCGTAGAGCTTCCACCGGCGGGCCACCGCGCGGCGATTGCCGCCGTGCATGATCATCGCTATCTCGCCTTTCTCGAGACCGCGCATGCGCGCTGGCGGGAATTGCCGGGTGCATCGACGACGGTCATTCCCAATATTCATCCCAATGGGCGCGGTGTCGGCTACCCGCATTCAGTGGTCGGCCAAGCGGGCTATCACATGGCCGATACTGCCTGTCCGCTTGACGGAGACAGTCTCGACGCCATCCTGGCCAGCGCTGATTGCGCCATCGCCGCGGCGAAATCGGTCCTGGCAGGGGCGCGTTCAGCCTATGCGCTGTGCCGGCCGCCGGGGCACCATGCCTTTGCCGACATGGCAGGGGGCTTTTGCTACCTCAATAACAGTGCCATCGCCGCGCAAATATTGCGCGGACAGTACGGCAAGGTCGCGATCGTCGATGTCGATCTCCATCACGGCAATGGCACCCAAGGAATCTTCTACGATCGTGGCGACGTGCTGACGGTTTCGGTGCATGCCGACCCCGCGAACTTCTATCCCTTCTTCTGGGGTCATGCCGGCGAGACGGGCGAGGGTGCCGGGAAGGGCGCCAATCTCAATTTGCCTCTGCCGTTGGGCAGTGGTGACGACGCCTTTCTGGCGGCGCTCGATCTGGGGCTGGCAAAGGTACGCAGCTTCGGTGCTGAGGCGCTGGTGGTGGCTCTGGGCCTGGATGCCTTTGCCGGCGACCCGTTCGCTGGACTTGCGGTCACGGAAGACGGGTTCCGGCGGATTGCCGGCAAGCTCGCGACGTTGCAGCTGCCGAGCGTTCTGGTGCAGGAAGGTGGTTATCTTTGTCCAGAACTCGGCCGCAATCTGGTGGCGTTCCTGGAAGGATTTGGCGGCGCCTAGCAGAGCCGGCTTGCGGGGATATGCAGGCTGACCCTGGTGCCGTAATCGGGCTGGCTCACCAGGCTGAGGCGACCGCCGTGGAGTTCGGCGATGCGGCGCGCCAGGGCAAGCCCCAGGCCCGTACCGCCATAGCGGCGCGCCCGATGAGATTCGGCCTGGACAAAGGGTTCGAGAACCCGGTCGACATCCTTTTCCGGAATGCCGATGCCATTGTCCTCGACCTCGACAATGAGATCGCCGCTCTGATCGCGATAGGCCCGCAAGGTGACCGTTCCACCGGCCGGGGTGAATTTCACCGCGTTCGACAGCAGATTGACGAGGATCTGGCGCGCGAGGCGCTGGTCGACCAGCACCAGAGGCAGGTCGTCAGGAATATCGTTTGCCAGTGTCAACTCGGCCGCGCGCGCGCGGTCCTGGATCGACCGCAGGACCGGCTCGCACAACATCGATACCGAGATCTCTTCCTCGTTCAGATTGAGGCGTCCGGATTCGATCTTCGACAGATCGAGTATGTCGTTGATCATGGTGAGCAAGTGGCTGGCACTCGACTGAATATCACCCGCATATTCCGCGGCACGACCGATCGTGGGTAGTTCGGAGATTTGACGGGCGAGGAGATCGGCGAACCCGATGATCGAGTTCAGAGGCGTGCGCAGTTCGTGGCTCATATTGGCCAGGAAGTCGGATTTGGCCTTGTTGGCGAGTTCGGCTGCCTCCTTGGCGAGGATCAGTGAATGTTCCCGGCGCACCAGATCCGTGATGTCGTTCGCAGTGCCACGGAAGCCGGTATGGGCGCCGGTAGCCGGCGAGAAGGTCGGTACGCCGCTGAGAAGGAAGAGGCGTGTTTCGCCGGATTTGGTCAGAGCCTCCAGCCGATGGTCGCGGAAGGGTGCCATTACGGAAAAGCGCTGGCGCATGGCGATTGTGCCGGCCTCGCTGTCGGCAAGGCTGCCGAGTTGCTGCCCGACCAATTCCTGCGGCAGGAAGCCGAGTACCTTGGTGACGCGGTCCGACAGCATAATGATGTTGAGATCTGTGTCCGTCTCCCAAACCCAATCCGACGTGAGGCGGACGATATCGTCGAAGCGCTCTTGCGCTATCGCGAGATCGGCAACGAGGCGCGCTGAATTGTCGACCGGTTCGACCAGTCCGGCAAGGCCGGTCTGATTGCCCTGTTTGTCGCAGAGCGGCACATGATGCACGCGCAGGGTATTGTTCTGCCCATCCAGATTGACCGAGACATCGCGGCGAATGACCCTGTCGCGGTCGCTGGCCTCTTCGAACAGGGACGTGAACGGAAGAAGCTCGATCAGGCCATCGCGCAGGCCGAGGCGTTCGCTCAATTGGCGATAGGGCAGGTTGCACCAGGTGAGGCGGCCGTCCTTATCGACCAAATAGAGTGGTGATGCGAAATCAAACAGCCGTTGCGCGAAGATCTGCTTGATCTGCTCGGCGGTTGGCTGGCGGGAAAGGACCGGCTCTGGCTTTACCAGGCGGAGTTTGTCCCGCATGCTTGCCATCAGCGCGGCTGATTTTCCAGTCGCCGAATGGATTTGAGGAAGAACGGATTGATCTTCCAGCGTTCGACCACCTTGCGCGCCGTATCCGGCTTCAAGCGGTCGAACATTTCCATCGATCGCGACAGTTGATAGGGATTGTTGGCAAGTTCACTCGGCCGCGCCCGCTGCAACATCAGGAAGAGGGCGGTGAAGTCCGTGCGATTGATGTTGCAGGCGCGGCAACCGATAACGAGGCCTTCGCCGCCGTCTTCATAGATCAACTTGCGCGCCACCTGCGGCCGAAGGCCGATCATCTGTGCCAGCATGGCTTCAAAGAGCGCGATTTCACCGCGGCGCAACGTCTTGACCAGCATGTCGGCGGTAAGCTCGGCGCGCTTGGCCAGTTGCTCGGCGAGCGCCATGGCCGCATCTTCCGAGCGACTGCCGCTTTCGCCATCCTGGTCGGCGACATCTTCCGCCACGGCGGCGACGGTCAGATCAAGGTCCGCCTTGTCGACCGCGTAGTGGTCGATAATGTATTGCCGCAACGCCGCGGAGACCCAGACATACATCTTCTTGCTGAGGTCGACCGGCAAGTCCTTGCGGCGCAGCAGCGGCTCCTGGAATTCATCGACACTTTCCGACTGCTGCACCAGATAGGTCATGGTGGCGTCGGTAATCTGCGCCCCGTGATTTTCTAGCAACGCCTTGATGACGTCGACGGAGCTTGTACCCACCAGCGCATCGCTGACCAGAGTGCTGACGCTGCGGCGCATGGCGATGGCCAGACGGTGGCTGAGCGTGCGGTGACGCACGATTTCGACCAAATCCTCGTCACTCAGCAGATCGCTTTTAAGCAGCACCGGCGAGGCAATGTCGAATTCGTCATTGGCCAGCAGATTGACGATTTCATGCGGTGCATTGGGCGATTGCGAGAGTTTTTCAGCCAAGGCCTTGCGGATGGGCCGCGCGACGTCCTGAATGAGTTTTTTCAGGATGTCGTTCATCAAGGCCTTTTCCTGCAGGGTCAGGATGCGGCCGGAATCGTCCATCAGATCGCCAATAGCGGTAACGAGGCTGGAGCGCCCTTGACTGGATTTGTCACGGGCGAGATCGACCAGCATGCGAACGTCGGTGGCGATCACTTTGCTTCTCGTATTGTGTTGCGTTGGTGTTGCAGAAGGCTTCAAGAGCGGGCGTCGGGACTTTCTTTTGATCTGAAAACGATAGGGCCCGGATCGTTACTAGAATGTTAAATCGGGTTACTTTCGCTGCCACGATAGTGTGAGGTTGCGTGGCGGAAACAGGCGTTTAAATACCCGCCGAGCGACGCGGTCGCGAAGTTTTTAGATAATTGTTTCAATCGCTTGTCACCGGGGAAGGACGCTCTGGCGCCATCTGGCGCCGTTCGGTCACTTCTTAGAAAGGCGGAATTTTTTCGACCGAACGGACAAATGTCCTAAGGAGCCGATTTAGATGCCCCAGCCATAGCTGCTCATGCTGAGGCTGCCGAAGGTGAAACTACGGTGGAGTTGCGTCCCCTGGACGCTCGGCGCCGCGCCCGCGGCCGCGCCGAGGGCGACAAAAAGCGGCAGAATATGATCCTCGCTGGGATGAGCGACGCCTGCATGGGGCGCTTGGGCGCGATAGTCGCTGAGGGCCGCGATGTCACCGGCCGTGATGTGATCCGTGAGCCATTGGTCGAACGCGCCGGCCCATTCGGTGATACCGGAGCGGTTGTTCCAATCAAGGGCCCGAAGATTGTGAACCGCGCCGCCGGAGCCGAGGATGAGAATGCCCTCGTCGCGCAAGGGAGCGAGCAGCCGGCCCAGAGCGACATGATCGGCTGGCGACCGGTGATGCACCAGCGAGAGCTGCACCACCGGAATGCCCGATTGCGGATAGGTCAGGATGAGCGGGCTCCACACGCCGTGATCCAACCCGCGGTCGCTGTTGATCATGGCATTGTGGCCGCCATCTTCCAGCAGCTTGACGACGCGCGCAGCGAGGGCCGGATCGCCCGGCGCGTCATAGCGCAGATCGTAGAGCGCCTGGGGAAAGCCGTAGAAGTCGTGGATCGTGCTCGGTGCATCGCTGCCTGTTACCGAGGGGATGGCGGCCTCCCAATGCGCTGAAATGCAGAGGATCGCCTGTGGGCGCGGTAGTTTCGACCCCAGCCGTACCAGGAAATCGCGCGCCGGCACGTCGTCGAAGGCGAGGGTGGGGCTGCCGTGGGAGACGAAAACGACGGGCATCCGGGTGACGTTGCTCAAGATCCTGCTTCCTTGCGTTCAGCGCCGCTTGGGCGCGTCCAAATAGCCCATCGAGCGCAAGGAGGCATGGCCCTTGCGGCCGATGATGACGTGGTCGTGGACCTGGATACCGACCTGCTCCAATGCCTGCTGGACGGCGCGCGTCATCTCGATATCGTCGCGGGAGGGGGTGGGGTCGCCGGTCGGATGATTGTGGACCACTCTAGCCGATCTCATAACGCAATGAAATCGCTTAACTTTTTTAGATTTCATTGGGAGCTGGTGCCGGGGAATGGGGCAGGTCCACAATGATCGTTCGTGATCGTCACGCCTGATCACCGACAGGCTCATCGAGTCGCTTTGAAGCACGGCATTGCACTCTATTCCTTTCGTCCCATGCTTCAAGCTCCTCGATCGGATAGAGAACGGCCTTACCGATCTTCACGAACGATGGCCCAATTTTCATGGCGCGCCAGTTTCGGAGCGTTCCCGCGGACACGCCTCCGCGATAGCGCTCACTCACCTCTTCAGGGGTAAGAAATTTGGTCTCTGACATAATGCCTCCTGCGAGCGGCAGCGTCTCAGCGCTGCGTTGCCGATTGTCGAGTGGTCGTCGGGCGCGAGATTCTCTTTCCAGTGAGGCCATCACTCAGTGTCACCGTTAGACTTGTCGGCCTCCGGCGGCTCACGCTGCCGCACGGAAATGAATGGACCACGAGCACGCAAGCAGGGAAGCCCTATTCAAAGAGCGTAGGAAGAACGGCTAGTGAAGGATAGAAATCGGCGGGTCGGCACCGAAAAATATCTCGACCAATGCTGCGAACAGTCAATATCTGATATCGCTCGGCCACCGCACCCGTTCGCATTGGACTTTCGGATGTTCCGTCTTGGTGGCGAGCGCGTCACGTAGGTTGGGTAACGCGGCCGCGGCTTCGCGTAGCGTAGCGATGTCAAAGATGCCCCGAGCCAGTTCCTTGCTGGCACCCAACTGGTCGGATGGCCGGATCAGGCTCCAGTCGAGCGTCTCATACCCTTCAGCATAGGCGAGAAGGTCGCCAAGCGGCAGTTCGCCATGCCCATTGCGCAAATCATTGCCGCTATAAGGAAAGATCTCGGTAGAGAGTGCAGTGCTGCCGATGACGCCATAGGGTTCTACCGGGAACGGGCGCTGCACCCGAAACCAGGCGACTTCGGGCAGGTTGGTATCCAGCCCTAGCCGCACCTTGAGCTCAATCGCACGTGGTTCGATCGCGGGCTGCTTTGCCGGCTCCCAGATATAGGAGAGTTCAAGGCCTAGCGGGCGCTGCGAGGCATCGCCACTGGAATTCCAGCGCATGAAGTCGCCCGCGTCGAGCGATCCATCGTCCTTGAACAGCCGGGAGAGCGATATCGTGCCGCCTTTTAGCTGCCGCTCCACCGAGCAGTCGTAGCGCCAGATCTCCTCGGCGTTTGAAGCAGATTTGAGTTCTCGTTTGTCGTGCTTGCCTGCGATACGCGCGTCGGCACCCGTAGAGGTGAGCAGCAGAAGCGGGCACAGAACAAGAAGGAAAGCTGAGCGCTTGGCTTCCAGTGAAACCGGGCCGCTGGCGTTCTGATCGAGTTTACCACCATGAGCGCCGCCAGAACTGATCCGCTCATGCTTCATCTATTCTCAACCTCCGCTTTGGCCTGATCATCGTCAACATCCCGGCAGTTCGCCGTCCCCGCCGGTTTTCACGTATGTCGAGCCTTTGCGCGCGAAGAACTGCTTGAAACGGGATGTCCCGTCGAAATGGACCTCGAAGGACTGTCCCCTGACGATGTTGCGGATCGAGCCGGTGATGGACACAGCCTTCGGGCCTTGGCCTTCAGCTCCGATATTGTCGTAGCCGGACCGGAACGCGCCCAGAGATACGGGCTCGCCACCTCCGAGTTCATAGAGCGCGGTGGTCGTGCAGGCCACGCCCTGCCATGAGCCGAAGGTATCGGCCACGATGACCGGTTTGTCGCCGAAATCCGTCGACACTACCCACTGGGGCGGCCCACCCATGAGGCTGCCTTCGATCCCGTTGGCATATGCGCCCGTGACCTGGAACGTCGTTCCCTCGGGTTTCAGATAATGGACGGCCAACACGCCGAAATCATCGGGACCGGCACCGTTGACGGTGCCTTCGCTGATGAGGACTGCGCCGACCGATGTCCATGCCAGCGCGCCGGGCCTATACACCATGATCGCGCCGCTATCGAGTTCGACGCGCTCCTTTCCGCTGCTGAACGCTGCCGCGAATGCTCTCGCCAGCTGTTCGTTTTTGGGGAGCGCGCGCATCGCTTCCGCTCCCTCGCTGACCGGCACATCGCCGATCGAAGCGTTGAGCCCTTGAGAGAACGCGCTACTCGAGCCGATGCCCCCTGCAATAACAGCCAGAACGACCGCTCCGATGAGGAAGGGTCGGTTTGAAAAAATGGTTCTATGCATGGTCACTTTCTCCGATCCCAGCGGATGTCCTCGGAGAATTCCCAGCAGTTAGCCGTAGGGCGGAACAGCAACTGGCCCTCTGCGTCCGGGTGCGTCCCGTTCGAGATCGGTTTGCCGCTGGCGTCGACTGGTGTGCCAAGATCTTCCTCGCCTGTTGGCGGGCCGATATAATGGATGCGCGACCATTCGACAGAGATGTCGTTGTTCTGGCTTTGATTGAATTCGAGATCG
>NZ_JAYRJJ010000020.1:0-7570 GCF_041906375.1 Dongia sp.
GGCTTCCTTGGGCTTGCGGCAGCAGGCGATGACGTCCCAGCCGGCAGCCGCATATTGCCGGGTAAGCTCCAGCCCGATGCCGCGATTGGCGCCCGTGATGAGAACGGTCGGCATCTGTCCCTCTCTTACTGGCGCTTGGCGGTGACTTCGATCTCGATCTTCATCTTGGCGTCGACCAGGCCGCAGATGATGGCGGTCGAAGCCGGCCGCACCTCGCCGAAATACTGGCCGAAAACGGGGGCCACTTTTTCCCAATCGGCCGGATTGACGATGATGTAGCGCGCCCGCACGACGTCCTTCAGGCTGGATCCAGCCTGCTTCAAGGCTGCCTCGATATTGCGGAAAGTCTGGTGGGTCTGTTCGACCACGTCGTCGGAAATGCTCATCTTGGCATAGTCGAATCCGGTGGTGCCGGAAACGAAGATCCAATCGCCATCGACCACGGCGCGGGAATAGCCGGCGACCTTTTCGAAAGCGGATCCTGAGGAAATCAATTGATGCGACATCTCACTCTTCCTGTTGGTTGTTTCACGCGGTTTCTTCAAACAATTCACGGCCGATCAGCATGCGGCGGATTTCCGAGGTGCCGGCGCCGATCTCATAGAGCTTGGCGTCGCGCAGCAACCGCCCAGCCGGATAGTCATTGATATAGCCGTTTCCACCCAGGCATTGAATGGCATCGAGTGCCAGAATTGTAGCCTTTTCCGCCGAAAACAGGATGGCGCCGGCAGCATCCTTGCGCGTGGTCTTACCTTTGTCGCAGGCCTTGGCCACCGCATAGACATAGGCGCGCGCGGCGTTCATCACGGTGTACATATCCGCGATCTTGGCCTGCATCAGCTGGAAGGTGCCGATGGCTTGCCCGAACTGGCGGCGCGTGTGCACGTAAGGGAGCACCAGATCGAGCGCCGACTGCATGATGCCGAGCGGACCGCCGGAGAGGACGGCGCGTTCATAGTCCAATCCGCTCATCAGTACCCGCACACCGCCATTGAGCGTTCCCAGCAGGCGCTCGGCGGGCAGGAAGCAGTCCGCGAAGACGAGTTCGCCGGTATTCGATCCGCGCATGCCCAGTTTGTCGAGCTTGCGGGCGCAGGAGAAACCCTTGTCGCCCTTTTCGACGATGAACGCGCTGATGCCGCGGGAGCCTGCCGCCAGATCGGTCTTGGCATAGACAATGAGCGTATCGGCATCCGGCCCGTTGGTGATCCACATCTTGGCGCCGTTGAGGACGAAGCCGCCGGAGGCCGCGTCGGCGCGCAAGCGCATGGAGACGACGTCGGAGCCCGCCTCCGGCTCGCTCATGGCGAGCGCCCCTACTGCGCTGCCGTCGATGAGGCCGGGCAGATAGCGGCGCTTCTGCGCCTCGTTGCCGTTGCGGCGGATCTGGTTGACGCAGAGATTGCTGTGCGCGCCATAGGACAGGCCCACTGAGGCCGAGGCGCGGCTGATCTCCTCCATGGCGATGACATGTTCCAGATAACCCATGCCGGCGCCGCCATATTCCGGCTCGACCGTGATGCCGAGGAGACCCATTTCACCGAATTTCCGCCACAGATCGACGGGGAATTCATTGTCGCGGTCGATATCGGCCGCACGCGGCGCAATCTCGGCGGCGGCAAAGGCCGCGACACTCTCGCGCAGCGCATCCGCTGTCTCGCCGAGATCGAAATCGAGGGTGGGGAAAGTCATCTAAAGTACCTCGTCCCTGATGGGCGGGTCGCATCCTGCCACCCAATCAGGTCAGGAACAAGGTCGCCAGGCCGAGGAAGGCGAAGAAGCCAAGGCAGTCCGTGGTGGTGGTGAGGAACGGGCCGGCGCCGGTTGCCGGATCGAAGCCGATGCGGTCCATGACCAGCGGGATCATGGTGCCGGCGAAACCCGCCCAGACCATGTTGAAGATCATGGCGCCGCCAAGAACGAAGCCCAGGGCCGCGTGGCCGAACCAGAAACCGCCCAGGGTGCCGAGGATGATGGCAAAGACGATGGCATTCATGAAGCCTACCGCCAATTCCTTGCCGATGAGGCGCATGACGTTCGAATTCGGCGTGATGTCGCGGGTGGCCAGCGCACGCACGGTCACGGTGATGACCTGGACGCCGGCATTCCCGCCCATGGCGGCGGTGATGGGCATCAGGACGGCAAGGGCGGGGTAGTGCCCGATCGTGCCTTCGAAGCGCGAGATGACGAAACTGGCGATGAGTGTATTGATCAGGGTCACCACCAACCAGCGTACGCGCAAGAACGCGGTCTTGTAGGCCGGGGCATGGAAATCGGTGTCGGACACGCCGACGATATTGAGGAGATCCTCCTCCGCTTCTTCGTCGATGACGCGCACGACGTCGTCGACCGTGATGACGCCGATGAGTCGTCCTTGCGTATCGACCACGGGGGCGGAGACCAGGGCGTATTGCCGGAAGAGATAGGCGACCGCCTCCTGGTCCATATCCGCCGGAACCAGGCGCAATTCCTCGTCCATGATGTCGGTAAGTTTGGTGGCGCGCTTACTGCGCATGGCGCGGGAAAGCGGCACCGAGCCCATGGGCTTGCCCGCCGGATCGAGGATGAAGAGATCGTAGAAATCGTCGGGCAGATCCTTGGCGGCGCGCAGGTAGTCGACCATTTCGCCCACCGTCCAATGCGCGGCGATGGCGACCAGTTCGCGCTGCATCAGGCGGCCGGCGCTGTCTTCCGGATAGGTCAGGCCCTGCTGCAGGAAGGCGCGGTCCTCGGCCGGCAGGCTGTCCAGCACGCGCTGCTGCGTGGCCTCGTCCAGATCTTCGAGAAGGTCGACGGCGTCGTCGGTATCAAGCTCGGTGACGACTTCGGCGAGTTCCGCCGGGGCCATCTGCTCGACCACCTCCTCGCGCAGCGCCTCGTCGAGATGGGAGATCGTCTCCGGCTCCAGCGCATGCCGGGTGATGTCGAGGAAGAGCTTGCGCTGTTCCGGCTCCAGATGCTCGATGAGGTCAGCGACGTCGGCCGGGTGCAACGGCTCGATGAGCGATTCAACCAGCGGGATATCGCCGGCGCTCAGCGCCGCGTTGATATTCTCCAGCAATTCCTCGGAAGGGCCATAAAGCTCTTCCTCGTCCACCGTCTCGACGATGGTGGGTTTGTCGGCTTCCTCCGCCACCCCTTCGGCCCCTGGGCCTGTCTTTTCCTCAGGGCCGGCCATGGCTCGTCGCCTCGCGGGATTTCTTGTCCTGGGCCTCGACGGCCGCGACGGCGCTCATATTGATGAGACCGCGCACGGAAATGCTCTGCGAAACGATATGCGCCGGCAGGTTGGTGCCGAGCAGGATGGGACCGATGGAAAGACCTTCACCCAGCATCCGCAACAGATTGAGCGTGATGTTGGCGGCGTCGAGATTGGGCATGACCAGGAGATTGGCACGGCCCTTGAGGCGGGATGACGGGAACAGGCGTTCGCGCACCGCCTCGGAGACGGCGGAATCGCCCTTCATCTCGCCCTCGACCTCCAATTCCGGATCCCGCTGCAGGATGAGACCCAGAGCGCGGCGCATCTTGCGCGCGGAATCGCTGTCGGAACTGCCGAAATTGGAATGCGACAGCAGCGCGGCCTTCGGCGCGATACCGAAGCGGCGCAGCCAGGCCGCCGCCTGCACGGCGCTTTCGGCCACTTCCTCATCGGTCGGATTTGCAGTCACCTCGGTATCCGTGATGAAGAAAGTGCCGGAGGTGAGCAGGACCGCGGTCACGGTCGAATAGGCTTTGACGCCCGCCTTGCGGCCGATCACTTCGTTGACATAACCCAGATGTCGCTCGAAACGGCCGACCGTCCCGCAGATCAGTGCATCGGCTTCACCGCGCCGGACCATCAAGGAGGCGATCAGCGTGTTGCGCGTACGCACCAGGGTGCGGGCCGAATCCGGCGTCACACCGCGCCTTTCGGTCAGCGTCAAATAGAAGTTCCAATACTCGTTGTAGCGCGGATCGCCTTCGGGATCGCACAGTTCATAGTCGCGTCCTTCGGTAAGCCGAAGCCCGATCTTCTCAATGCGCCGTTCGACCACGGAGCGGCGGCCGACCAGGACCGGAAAGGCCAGGCGTTCGTCGACCACGGATTGGACCGCGCGCAGCACGCGCTCATCCTCGCCCTCGGCATAGACCAGACGGCGCTTGTCGGCGCGCGCCCGCTCGAAGACCGGCTTCATGACCAGGCCTGAACGGAAGACGAATTGTTCGAGGATTGCGCGGTAGCCGTCCCAATCGGTGATCGGCCGAGTCGCAACACCGCTGTCCATGGCGGCCCGCGCCACGGCCGGCGCCAGTTCGACGATGAGGCGTGGATCGAATGGCTTGGGGATCAGGAATTCCGGGCCGAACTGCGTTTCCTGTCCGCCATAGGCCGAGGCCACCACATCGCTGCTTTCGGCCCGCGCCAGCTTGGCGATGGCATAGACGCAGGCGACCTTCATCGCCTCGTTGATTTGCGTGGCACCCACGTCGAGGGCGCCGCGGAAGATGAAGGGGAAGCAGAGGACGTTGTTGACCTGGTTCGGATAGTCGGAGCGCCCCGTCGCGATGACCGCGTCGGGGCGGACGGCCTTGACTTCCTCCGGCAGGATTTCCGGTGTCGGGTTGGCAAGCGCGAAGATGATGGGACGGTCGCCCATCTGCGCCACCATCTCGGGCTTCAACACGCGCGGCGCGGAGAGGCCGAGGAACACATCGGCACCCTTGATCGCATCGGCCAAGGTGCGCGCATCGGTCTTGCGCGCATAGCGGGCCTTGCGCGGGTCCATCAATTCGGTGCGACCTTCGTAAGCCACGCCCACGATATCGGTCACGGTGATGTTGTCGACGGAAAGGCCGAGGGCCACCAGCAGATCGAGGCAGGCGAGTGCCGCGGCGCCGGCCCCGGAGGTGACCAGCTTCACGTCGCCGATCTTCTTGCCGACGACTTCGAGCGCGTTGATGAGGGCCGCGGCGACAACGATGGCTGTGCCATGCTGGTCGTCATGCATGACCGGAATTTTCATCCGCTCGCGCAGCTTGCCTTCCACCTCGAAGCATTCCGGCGCCTTGATGTCCTCAAGGTTGATGCCACCGAAGGTGGGCTCGAGGGAGGCGATGATGTCGACAAGCTTCTGCGGATCGGTCTCGTTGATTTCGATATCAAAGACGTCGATATCGGCGAATTTCTTGAAGAGAACGGCCTTCCCCTCCATCACCGGCTTGGCGGCCAATGGCCCGATGGCACCGAGGCCCAGCACGGCGGTGCCGTTGGTGACTACGGCGATGAGGTTGGAGCGGCTGGTATAGTCGGCGGCCTTTGCCGGATCGGCAGCAATCGCCTCGGACGCGGCGGCGACACCAGGGGAATAGGCCAGCGCCAGATCGCGCTGGTTGGCGAGCGGCTTGGTCGCCGTGATTGCGATTTTGCCGGGCTTGGGGCGCCGATGATATTCCAGCGCGCCTTCCCTGATGCTGTCGTCCGCCATGCCCGCCCTCGAGATGCCCCAAAACGCGTCTTCAGGCGCGCTTGCGATTGTTAATTGGCGCGGATTATAGCCATCGGCGGCCTCTATGCCACCCCGGCGGGGCCCCGAAGGGCTATTTTTTGGATTTCAATTCATGGAGATAGCCAGCCGAAGCGCTGACCATCTGCTGGCCCTGAGGTTGGGCCCTGACTGCCTTAGAAAAATGGTGCGGTCGAGAAGACTCGAACTTCCACGGGTTGCCCCACAGCGACCTCAACGCTGCGCGTCTACCAATTCCGCCACGACCGCGCCTTTGCGGCAAAGATCACGAGAACCCTTGCCAGACAGCGCGGCGGGGAATAGCAAATCGGGACGAAGTGTTCAAGCAAACAAAAAACCTAACCATTCAAAGGGCTTGCCGTGACAAAAACGAGCGAGGTGGCGTGGCGGATCAGCGATCTGCCCGTTCCCTACCCGGAAGCGGTCGATTTCATGGAAAAACGGGTGGCCGAGATTCGCGCTGGCGAGGCACCGGAAACCATCTGGCTGATCGAACACCCGCCGCTCTACACCGCCGGCACCAGCGCCAAAGCGGGCGACCTGCTCAGCCCCGACCGCTTCCCGGTCTATGAGACCGGCCGCGGCGGCCAATTCACCTATCATGGGCCCGGCCAGCGCGTGGCCTATGTCATGCTGGATGTGAAGAAGCGCGGCGCCGATGTGCGGCAGTTCGTGCGCGATCTCGAGGAATGGGTGATTCGCACCCTCGCCCGCTTCAATGTCCGGGCCGAGCGCCGCGAGGGGCGCGTGGGCCTGTGGGTGGCAGATGGGAACCGCGAGGACAAGATCGCGGCCATCGGCATCCGCCTGCGCCATTGGGTGAGCTTCCACGGCATCGCCATCAATGTCGATCCGGACCTCGCGCATTTCAGCGGCATCGTCCCCTGCGGCATCACCGAGAGCGCCGCGACGCCCTATGGCGTCACGTCGCTGGCAAAGCTGGGGCAGATGGTGACGATGGCGGAGCTCGATATCGCGCTCAAGGCGGCGTTTGACGAGGTGTTTGGGGATTAGGAGCGCTTGCTGGTAGCAGCCCCCTCACCCTGACCCTCTCCCGTAAGGGGAGAGGGGAGGAGATCTACCGGGAAAACACGGGCACGCCGACCATCCAAGGCGTGGATGCGGGCTCTCGCCCCTCTCCCCTCGCGGGAGAGGGGTTGGGGTGAGGGGGATGGCTCAGATTCCGCCGCGGCTGGAGCCGCCGTCGAGGCGGAAGAAGGCGCCGGTGGTGTAGGCCGATTGCTGCCCGGCGAGAAACGCGATCATCGCGCCGAATTCGGCCGGGTCGCCATAGCGGCCGGCGGGGATGCCGGCGGCACCTTCGGCGGCGATTTCATCCACGCTGCGGCCGCTGCGCTTGGCGGCGGCGGCATCCAGTGACGAGGTGCGCTCGGTGGCAAAAGAGCCCGGCGCCACGGTATTGACCGTGACGCCCTGCCCCGCCAGTTCATCCGACAGGGATTTCAGATAGCCCTGCAGGCCAGCGCGCAAGGCGTTGGAATAGACGAGGCCCGGGATCGGCTCCTGCACGCTGGTGGAGGCGATGGAGAGGATGCGGCCCCAGCCGCGCGCTGCCATGCCCCGGCCAAGATGGGCGGTGAGGTCGATCTGGTTGAGAAACATCGCTTCGAACTGTTTTGCCCAGACAGCGCGGTCGACATCCTGCGCCTTTACCGGCGGTGGCGGCGGGGAATTCAGCACCAGAATGTCGTAGCCCTGCGCGTCGGCAAGAATCGGCTTAAGGTCCGCGGCCGAACCCAGATCGGCCACATGGGCCGACGCCTTGCCGCCCTTATCCCTGATTTCGGCGATGCGTGCCTGAAGCTTGTCGGCGCTGCGGGCCACCAGGGTGACGGCGACACCTTCCGCCGCCAAGGCCGATGCCGAGGCGGCGCCGAGACCTTGGCTGGCTCCCAGTACGAGTGCGCGCTTGCCGCTGATCCCGAGATCCATGTTTCGCCTCCGACGTTAAATCATGCGTCGGATGTTTGCGCGAAACCTTCCGGTATGTCCCCTGCGAAATCCTCAACCGCCACGCCCGCCACACGCGCGGCTTTGGGGCC
>NZ_JAYRJJ010000021.1:0-7195 GCF_041906375.1 Dongia sp.
GTGCCGCGCGCAGATCTCGCATCTGCTCCGGATTGCTCAGCAGGCCCACCATCACCGAGCCCGCGCCATGACCCGGTTCCTGCATGCCGCCCAGCAAGGTGACCTTCACCGTCGGCAACAGGAAGTCACGCGGCCTCGTCTGACCCGGTGGCATGCCGTCATGCAGCATGTGCGACAAGGCAGAATCATCTGGATGCCGCTCCAGCCGTTCGAAAATCGCTCCGGCCTTCGCGCTGATTTCGGCGCTCACCGCATCGCCGATGGCCTGGCGCGCCGGATCGTTCTCGAAATTGATGGCACCTTGCGCCAGGCCATAGAACCAGCGGCGCAAGGTCGCCATGTCGACATCCGAAAAACCGAAGGAGCGCGCGAGACTCAGCGTCGAGATGGGCTCGAAATACTCGGCCATCAAATCCCCCCTGCCTTTGGCTAGAAGGGGCGCCAGGTATTCTTCGGCAATCGGCCGAACCAATCCGTCGATATAGGTGGCGACGGGTTTGGGCTTGTATTTCGGGTCAATACCCGCACGCAATTCTTTATGTACCGGCCCATCGGTTGTCAGAATGGTGGGCTTGCCGAAGGTGCGTTCGACCGGCGAGCTGCCGACATGGGCCGTGAACAGGTCCGGCGATTTGGCGACCATCTCGACATCGGCCCAGCGCGCCACCAGCCAGATATTGACGGCCGGCACGAAGCAGACCGGCTCCTCCCGCCGCATATAGGCGAAGAAGGGGTAGGGGTCCGACTCCAACTCCTGGACAGTGATCCGGTCGGCCAAGGACATCCTGGGTCTCCGCCGCGCTAAAGAAGAAGGGGCGGAACAGCCGATGGCCGCTCCGCCCCCGGTCGAGGGTCGCCTATTTGTCCTGATGGGCGCCGAGTTGCGCGAAGCGGGCGCTGCCGGATTGCTTCATCTGGAAGGCCACGATGGCGCCGAGGATGCCGGCGATCGGCACCAGGATCGGCAAGCCGATGGCCAATGCCGGCGAGGCGCCCGTGAGCACGTCGAAATGCGTGACCACCTGATAGGCGATGACGGCGAGCGCCGCACCGGCCAGCAGGGGCATCAGCATCGTCTTGAAACCGGAACCTTCCAGTTGCGGCTGCCGGCGGAAGAAGACAATCACCGCGAAGGAGACGATGGCCATCAAGGTGATGACGCTGAGTGTCGCAAGATTGGTGAGCCAGGCAAAGAGACCCAGAACCGGATCCTGCGCCGTCACGATGAAGATGGCGAGGATGACGACACCCAGCACGGTCTGCAGGACCGAGCCGATATGCGGGCTCTGATGCTCGTTATGGGTCTTGCCCAAATGCGCCGGCAGCAGGCCTTCGCGGCCCAGCACGTAGAAGTAACGCGCGGCTGCGTTGTGGAAGGCGAGGAGTGCGGCGAACACGCTGGAGATCAGCAGCAGGCTGATGACCGTGGTGAGCCACGACCCCACATATTGGTCAGAGAGGACGAAGATGAAGGTAGTCGGGTCGGCGAGGCCGCCTAGCGTTTCCATCAGCTTGCTCGACCCCGTGCCGATCACCATGCACCAGGTGGTGAAGGCATAGAAGATGCCGATGACCAGCACCGACAGATAGGTTGCCCGCGGCACCGTGCGTTCCGGATCGCGCGCTTCCTCGCTGTAGATCGTGGTCGCTTCGAAGCCCATGAAGGCCGCAAAGCAGAGCAGCATGCCGATGATCGGCTCGCCGGTCATGAAGGCCGCCGGTGTGAAGCTCACGGTCGAGATGCCTTCCGGCCCGCCATTCCCCAGAATGGCAAGGTCGAGCAGCACGACGATCAGATATTCGGCGGCGACGAGGATGGCGAGGATCTTGGCGGAAAGATCGATCTTCAGATAGCCGAAGATGCCGACCAGCGCCCAGGCTGCCAGCGCCCACACCCACCAGGGCTGGTCGATAGCGCCGCCGGACATGCCGGCAACCGTGCCGGCCGCGACCGCACCGAACAGGCCGTAAAGCCCCACCTGCATGGCGTTATAGGCCAGCACCGCGATATAGGCGGCGGCACCGCCCATGACGCCGCCCAGGCCCCGCGCCGTGAAGGCATAGAACGAGCCGGCATTCGAGATGTGCCGCGCCATGGTGGTGTAGCCGACCGAGAAGATCAGCAGGATCGCCATGACGATAAGCACGGCCAGGGGGACACCGACGCCGTTGCCGAGCAGCATGGCGATCGGATAGCCGCCGGCCACGGCCGTCAGCGGTGCTGCGGCGGAAACGACGAAGAAGGTGACGGCGGCAACGCCTAGCGCGTTGCGTCGCAACCTGTCGGTGGATGTGATGTCGGTCATTCTTCCCCTCCTGTGACGCTGGCGGGACCGAACGATCTCGTGCCCCCCGCAACCCCGTTTCTATCGGCCGCTGCGGCGTTCGCCGCAGGGCGCACTGAACCGTTTCCGCCCGAAGGTTCTCGGGCGCGACGGTCTTCATTATTCATTCGATGTCGAACGATAACGCGAATGAAAATCCGTGGCAAGAGATCAAGATGGAAAATTGTCGCGGCCCGATTGGCCTATTATGAGTGGCGATGGACGATGCTATAAGGATGCCCGCCCGAGGCCCGAAACCTGACCATCTGATCGGAGTTCAGCACTTTGACCAAAGACCGACGACCCGCCATCCGCGCTGCTGCGCCCGCGAAGGCTGCCGTGGAAACGCCGTCGAAATCATCGCTTGCTGCTGCTGCGCTGCGGAAGTCGGGCGGGAAGCTGCAGAAAAAACCCTTGGCCGAAGTGCTGGGCGAGAAGCGCGTTGCGGGCCTGCGCATCAATCTCGATTCGATGGCTCTGGTTTCAAATATCCATCGCGCCTCGGGTTTCATCCGCGATCACTTCGAGCGTGCCGTGCTGCAGGAAGCCGATTTGCATTGGTCTGCCTTCGTCACGATGTGGTGCCTGTGGATCTATGGCGATCTGGAAACAAGGCGACTCGCTGCGGAAGCGGGCGTCGCCAAAAGCACGCTCTCAAGCATTCTCAACATGCTGGAGGGGCGCAAGCTGGTGCGCCGGCGCACCAACGAGTTGGAGCGGCGTCTCGTCATCGTCAACCTCACCGCCACCGGCGCCGAATTGATCAGCAGCCTCTTCCCGAAATTCAATGCGGAGGAAACGCGCATCGTGGCGCGCCTCAGTCCTAAGCAGATGCAGGCGGCGACCGATGCCATCCGCCTCATCCTCGCCACCATCGCCGACCTCGACGGCATCGCCGAATCCGAATAAGCGACGATCGGTCGCGGCTCCTGCTTGACTCGGCGAGAGTGCTTCGCATAATTATTCGACGTCGAACGATTTATGCGGGAGCGGCAGTGGCATGAAGGCGCTGGTCGAAGGGGTTGAGGTTGACGTTCGCCACTGGATCGACGGCAAGCGCGTCGGCAGTGCCGCCACCTTTTCCAGCATTTCGCCGATCGACGAACAGAAGATCGCCGACATCGCGGCTGGTGGCGAAAGCGAAATCGACCAGGCCGTGACGGCCGCACAGGCGGCGTTTCAAAGCTGGAAGAAGACCAGCCCTGCCGAACGCGCCGCCTATCTCCACAAAATTGCCGACATCGTCGAGGCGCGCGTCGAGCCGCTGGCGGTGGTCGAAACCCGCGACAATGGCTCGCTGCTCCGCTCGCATCGCCGGGGCGTGATGCCGCGTGTCGCCATGAATTTCCGCTTCTTCGCTGACTGGCTGACACAGCTCGATCACCCCGATTTCGACGTGCGCGGCCACCGCAACCATATTTCCTATGACCCCAGTGGTGTGGCCGGCATCATCACCCCGTGGAATGCGCCCTTGATGCTGGGCACCTGGCGCATCGCACCGGCTTTGGCCGCTGGCTGTACCGTGGTCTACAAGCCGCCGGAATGGGCGCCGCTCACCGCCTCGC
Source organism: Dongia sp. (assembly GCF_041906375.1). GTDB lineage: Bacteria > Pseudomonadota > Alphaproteobacteria > Dongiales > Dongiaceae > Dongia. The sequence goes on from NZ_JAYRJJ010000021.1 coordinate 3,890, forward strand.
TCCTCGCTGACATTACGGCCGAAGCTGGATTGCCGGCGGGCGTGTTCAATGTGGTGCAGGGTATGGGCCGCGAGGCGGGTGCTGCCCTTTCGCGTCACCCGAAGGTACGGCGCCTCAGCTTTACCGGCTCAGTGCCGACGGCGCGCACGATTGCCGCCGCCGCGGCACCCAATCTGGTGCCGCTCTCTTTCGAGCTCGGCGGCAAATCGCCCTTCATCGTCTTTGCCGATTGCGATTTCGACCTCGCCGTCAACACGGCCATCGGCCAATACGACAATGCGGGGCAGGTTTGCTTGGCCGGCACGCGCATCCTGGTCGAGGAGAGCATCCGCGACAAATTCCAGGAAGCCTTCATCGCTAAGGCAAAAAACATTCGCCAGGGCGATCCGCGCGACGAATCCAGCGATATCGGCCCGCAGATCAGCCGGGCGCATTTCGAACGCGTCAGCGGCTTCGTCGACCGGGCCAGGGGCGCCGGCATGAAGCCACTTATCGGCGGTGGCCCGAACGAGGATCTGGGCGGTCTCTATTTCCGCCCGACTCTCTTTGCCGATCCGACGCCCGGTTCCGAAATCCTGCGCGATGAGGTGTTCGGGCCGGTGCTCTGCCTGCAATCCTTCAAGGACGAAGCGCAAGCCATCGCCATGGCCAATGACACCGAATACGGCCTCGCCGCCGTGGTGATGACCGGCGATCCCGCCCGTGCCGAGCGCGTGACGGCCGCGGTGAATGCCGGTCTCGTTTGGAACAACTGCTTCTTCGTGCGCGATCTGCGGCAGGCTTTCGGCGGCAACGGCCGGTCCGGCATCGGCCGCGAGGGCGGCACCTGGTCGTTCGATTTCTATTGCGACGTCAAGAATAGCGTCTATGCGCCGCATGGCTGGAGCCAAGTGGGAGGAAAAGTGTGATGGGTGAAGTCGTCGGTTGCGGGCTCCTGGCCCATGTTCCCACCGTCATGCTGCCGGAGCATATCCGCCACGAGCTCAACAACGGCAGAGATTTCACCGTCGTCGAAGGTTTCCGCCGCCTGAAGCGCGAGGTGCTGGAAAAGCTCGATTATGACACCGTCGTCGTGCTCGATTCGCATTGGTTCACCACGGTCGAATTCGTCATCACCAGCGAAGCGCGGCGCCGGGGCAAATACACCTCCGACGAATTGCCGCGCGGCATGAGCCAGGTGCCTTACGATCTTCCCGGCGACCCGGCCTTCGCCGAATTGGTGGCGAGCAAGGCCAGCAAGCACGGCACCTGGATCACGCCGATCGCCGATCCGTGCCTGCCCATCCAATACGCCACGGTCAATGTGGCGGCCTATCTGCAGAAGGGCAGCGAATCCTGGCTCTCCATGAGCTGCGCCCAGACCGGCGAGACCGAGGACTTCCTGCGGGTGGGACGCGCCCTTGGCGAGGCCATCGCGGAAAGCGGGAAGAAAGTGCTGCTGCTGGCCTCGGGCGCCATGAGTCACAAATTCTGGCCGCTGCAGAAGCTGCGGCAGCATGAGGCGGCCGGGGTCGAACATATCTTCAGCCCCGAACATTCGGCAGCCGATCTGGAGCGCATCGAATGGTTTAAGGCCGGCAACCATGCCGCCGTCATCAAGACCATGCCGGAGTTCCTGAAATTCAAGCCGGAAGCCAATTTCGGCCATTATCTGATGATGGCGGCGGCCCTGGGCGAAGAGAAGCTCAGCGCGCCCGGCCGCCTTTTCAGCAAATACGAAAACTCGATCGGCACCGGCCAGGTGCATATCTGGTTCGACCGGCCGCAGGCTGGCTGGACCGGCAAGGCAAAGGCAGCGGAATAAGATTGCCGGCCGAAGAAGCAAGAGAATTGGGAGGGTGACGTGACCGAATACCGACGCATTCTGCTGGGCGGCGCCATTGTCGAGACCGAGCGCCAGGGTGAAGAACTGGTGGCGCGCGATGGCCGCCGTGTTGCCATCAAGGACGCCATTCATCTGCCGCCCGTGCAGCCCGGCAAGATCATCGCCGTGCACTTGAACCATGTGAGTCGCGTGCACGAATTCCAGATCAAGCTCTCTGCCACGCCGACCTATTTCCAGAAGCCGACCTCGGCGCTCAATTCGCATCTGGGCGAGATCGTGCGGCCTAAGGGGTGCAAATGGCTGAACTACGAGGGCGAGGTTGCTATCGTCATCGGCAAGCGCGCCCGCAACATCAGCCAGTCCGAAGCCGGCGCCTATATCGCCGGCTATACGGTCGCCAACGATTTCGGCCTGCATGATTTCCGCGACACCGATGCCGGCTCCATGCTGCGCGTCAAGGGCAGCGACACGCTCTGCCCGCTGGGGCCGGGCTTCGTCACCGGCTGGGACTTCCACAACAAATTCCTGCGCACCTATGTCAACGGCAAGGTGGTGCAGGACGGCAACACCGCCGAGATGACCTGGGACATGCATTACCTGGTGGCCGACATCGCTCGCAACATCACGCTGGAGCCGGGCGACGTACTCCTCTCCGGCACGCCGGCCAATTCGCGCCCCGTGCAACCGGGCGACCTGGTCGAGGTCGAGGTCGAAGGGTTGGGCCGGCTCTCCAACCGCATCGTCGAAGGACCGGAACCGATCCGCACTGACGTTGGCGCGCAGCCGACCGAGTCCGAGGAAGTGCTCTCCACGGCCCTGGGCGGCGATTGGGAATTCCGCGGCATCCGCGCCCCGAAGAAACCCGGCCAGTAAGGAGCGCCGCCATGACCGAGCCCAAAGGTTTCTTCTATCCGCGCAGCCAGAGCGGTCAATCGAGCCTGCTGCCGCCGCCGCCCTGGCACTATGCCGGCGATCTCCTCACCGTCGAATACCGTACCGACCCGAAGCTCATCGCCGACATCCTGCCGGCACCCCTGACGCTCGCCGCCGAAGATCCCGGCGCGGTGGCGCTCATCTGGGCCGATTGGCAATCCTGCGGCGGCAGCCGCGATGAAATGCTCGACCCCGTGCGCGCCCAATACAAGGAGGCCTTCGCCGTCGTGCGCTGCGCCTTCGAAGGCCGGACCTATTCGCGCTGCATCTATATCTGGGTCGACAAGGATTTCGCCATGCTGCGCGGCATCCACCAGGGCTATCCGAAGAAATTCGGCTCGATCCATATGACACGGCCGCATCCCTTTGCCCCGGCCCCACAAGTGGCGGCTGGTGGCAAATTCGGTGCAACGCTGGCGGCTGCCGACCGGCGCCTCGCCGAAGCCGTCATCACCTTGACCGGTCCCGCCGAGAAGAACGGCTTCGTCAACGGCCACCCGATGGCGCATCACCGCTGGCTCCCGGCCATCGACGGCAAGGGCGACGCC
>NZ_JAYRJJ010000010.1:0-48959 GCF_041906375.1 Dongia sp.
TCATCAGCTTGGTGGGCGCATTGAGGATATGCTTGGGCGGCATGAGTGAGCCGTTGGCCTTCGCTGCCCGGCGGACGGTGTTATAGGCCTTGTAGGCGGCATTCGATTTGGGTGCGGTGCCGAGATAGATCACCACCTGCGCCAGAGCGAGCTCGCCTTCCGGCGAACCGAGGCGCTTATAGGTATCCCAGCCGGCCAGGGCCTGGGGCAGCGCCTGCGGATCGGCAAGCCCCACATCCTCGACCGCGAAGCGGACCAGGCGGCGGGCGATGTAGAGCGGGTCCTCGCCCCCATCCAGCATGCGCGCGAACCAATAGAGGGCGGCATCGGTATCCGAACCGCGCAAGGATTTGTGGAGGGCCGAGATGAGATTGTAATGCCCTTCCTGCGCCTTGTCGTAGAGGGGTGCGCGCCGCTGCACCGCCTTCCCGAGACCGGCCGGGTCGAGCTCGATCTCTGGCGGCAGGCGGAAGAGTTCCTCGGCGAGGTTGAGGAGATAGCGCCCGTCGCCATCGGCCATGTCGAGGAGGGCCTTGCGCGCCGCCTCGTTGAGCGGCAGGCGATAGCCCATCAGATCCTCGGCACGCGCCAGCAGCAATTCCTCGGCCGCCGCATCCAGCCGGTTGAGCACGAAGACCTGCGCGCGGGAGAGAAGCGCCGCGTTGAGTTCGAAAGACGGATTTTCGGTCGTGGCGCCCACGAGCACGATGGTGCCGTCTTCGACGTAGGGCAGGAAACCATCCTGCTGGGCGCGGTTGAAGCGGTGGATTTCGTCGATGAAGAGCAGTGTCCCCTGCCCCATGCGGCGGCGCTCGCGGGCCGCCTCGAACACCTTCCGCAGGTCGGCGACACCGGAAAAGACCGCCGAAAGCAATTCGAAATGAAGATCGACTCCGTCGGCCAGCAGCTTGGCGAGCGTCGTCTTGCCGCAACCCGGCGGCCCCCACAGGATCATCGAGGAGACCTGGCCCGCCGCCAGCATGCGCGTGATCGGCCCGGTGGGGCCGATGAGATGGTCCTGGCCGACGATATCGACGAGCTTCTGCGGGCGCAGCCGGTCGGCGAGCGGGCGGGGTGCCTGGGATTCGAAAAGACCGCTCAAAGCACCCCTCGCCTTTCTTCAGTCGAGATTGAAGGTCTTGACCTTGCCGCCCCGATTTACGGTGATCGACCAGGGCGCCGGCGTTTCATCCATCAAGTTGGCGAGATCGGCCGCCGAGGTGATCTCATGGTCGTTGATCTTGACGATCAAGTCACCGGCCTCGAAGCCGATGCGGTCGGCGATGCTGCCGCGTTTGATCTTGGCGATCGCAACACCCTCCCAGGCGCCGATATTGAGTTCGTCGGCGGTGGCCGGCGACAGATTGACGATGAGGGCACCGGACAATGGCTGACGCCCGCTAAGCAGCGTTTCACCCGGGGCCGGCTGGTCCGGCGGGGCGATGAGCGCCACGGGCAGATCGATTGCCGCACCCTTGCGGATAAGGTTGAGCGTCGCATTCTCGCCGACCGGCAGGGTCGCGAGGCGGAAGCGGAGGCCTTCGGGATCCTCGACCTCACGGCCATTGACGCCGACGATGATGTCGCCGGGCTTGATGCCCGCATTTTCGGCCGGGCCGTCGGCGTATAGCTGCTGCACGACCACGCCGACCGGGCGGGCCAGGCCTAGGCTCTGGGCGATGTCGTTGGTGACCGCTTCGCCGGCAGCGCCGATCCAGGGGCGCACCAGCTTGCCGCCATTCCCTTCGGCCTTGATCACCGCCGCCACCATGTTGCTGGGAATGGCAAAGCCGATACCGACCGAGCCGCCGGTCTTGGAGAAGATCGCCGTCGGAATGCCGATCAGCTTGCCGTCGGTGGATATGAGGGCGCCGCCGGAATTACCGGGATTGATGGCAGCGTCAGTCTGGATGAAATAGCCGAAATCGCCGATGCCGGTATTGGTGCGGGCAACGCCGGAAACGATGCCCGAGGTGACCGTCTGCCCGACGCCGAAGGGATTGCCGATTGCCAGGACGAGATCGCCCACGTCAAGCTCGTCGGAATCGCGCAAGGTCAGCACCGGCAGGGCCTCGCCCTTGGTTTCGACCTTGAGCAAAGCGAGATCGAGCCGCTCCTCGGCCGCAATCACCTTGGCCTCGAACTCGCGCTTGTCATTGAGCACGACGCGGATCTGGTCGGCGCCCTCGATGACATGGTTGTTGGTGACGATGAGGCCGTCGGTGCGCACGATGACGCCCGACCCCAGCGACCCCTGGACGCGCTCCTTGGGCTGGCCGGACTTGAACTGGTCGCCGAAGAACTGGCGGAAGAAGGGATCATCGAAAAAGGGCGAGGCCTGCCGCTCCTTGATGACGGTACGGGTGTAGATGTTGACCACCGCCGGCGCGGCGGCCTTGACCAGCGGCGCGAAGGTAAGGTCGATCTGCCCCTGCGATTGCGGCACCGCATCCTCGGCCAGGACCGGCGATGGCGCCAGCAGCAGAAGGGCGGCAAATGCGGCGTATATGCTTTTCATCGACGGCCCGTCATTCCATCAGTTGTCATGGTGAGTAGATGATAGCAAAAAGGGCGGCCGACAAGGCCGCCCTTCTCTACTTCCTGGGGCTGTAAGCCCGGCCTGATCAGGCCGCTTCGGCTTCGCCCGCATTCTGCTTCGGACCCGAATCCTGGCCCTTGGCGCTGACGTCGCGATCGACGAACTCGATCACGGCCATCGGCGCCATGTCGCCATGACGGAAACCGGCCTTCAGCACGCGGGTGTAGCCGCCGGCGCGGGTCTTGTAACGGGTGGCCAGGGTGGTGAGGAGCTTTTCGACGAGCTTCTCGTCCTGCAGCTGAGCGATCAGCTGACGACGGGCAGCGAGGCCGCCCTTCTTGCCGACGGTCACCAGACGCTCGACGATCGGACGCAGATCCTTCGCCTTGGGCAATGTGGTCGTGATCTGCTCGTGCTTAATCAAAGCCTGAGACAGGTTCATGAACAGCGCCTTACGATGGCTGCTGGTCCGGTTGAGCTTACGACCCCTTAAACCGTGACGCATTTTTTGGCTCCTTCCTCTTCCTGGCCTGCGGCTCCATGCCGGCGATCGAAATCGGCGGCGGCCGTAGATCCGATGGCAATCCCAGATCCGGCGCAAGGTACCAGAGTAGATCTCTGGGCGGCCTCAGGCGCGGCAGGGGCGGGTCACCATGACCCAAAACAGGACATGACCGGCGGATATGCCGGTCACATCCCAATCACAAAACTCAATACGGCTCGTCGAGACGGCGGGCCAGGTCTTCGATGTTCTCTGGCGGCCAGTTCGGGATTTCCATGCCGAGATGGAGACCCATCTGGGCGAGGACTTCCTTGATCTCGTTCAACGACTTGCGGCCGAAGTTCGGCGTGCGCAGCATTTCGGCTTCCGTCTTCTGAACGAGATCGCCGATATAGACGATGTTGTCGTTCTTGAGGCAGTTGGCCGAACGCACCGAGAGCTCGAGCTCGTCGACCTTGCGCAGCAGGTTGCGGTTGAACGGCGGCTCGGACGTGGCCACTTCGGCGACGGCAGCGGTCGGCTCTTCGAAGTTGATGAAGAGCTGCAGCTGGTCCTGGAGAATGCGCGCGGCGATGGCCAACGCATCTTCCGGGGTCACGGCGCCGTTGGTCTCGATCGAGAGCGACAGACGGTCATAGTCGGTCACCTGGCCGACGCGGCTGTTGTCGATCTTGTAGGAAACCTTCTTCACGGGTGAGAAGATGGCGTCGACCGGGATGAGGCCGATCGGAGCATCTTCCGGGCGGTTGTTGGCGGCCGGGACATAGCCCTTGCCGGCTTCGACCGTGAATTCCATCGAGAGATTGGCGCCCTGATCGAGGGTGCAGAGCACCAGATCCGGGTTCAAGATCTCGATGTCATGGCCGACTTCGATCTGGCCGGCCTTCACTTCGCCGGGGCCTTGCGCCTTGAGGCGCATGCGCTTCGGGCCGTCACCGCCCATGCGCAAAGCGATCTGCTTCACGTTGAGGACGATGTCGGTCACGTCTTCGCGCACACCCGGGATCGAGCTGAACTCATGCAGCACGCCATCGACATGGATGGCGGTCACGGCAGCGCCCTGCAGCGAGGAGAGCAGCACGCGACGCAGCGCGTTGCCGAGCGTCAGGCCAAAGCCGCGCTCAAGCGGTTCCATGATAAGCGTGCCGCCGCGCTTGGCATCGTGGCCGGCGTCGAACTTCTTGTTCGGCTTAATCAGTTCGGTCCAGTTCTTCTGAATCACGGGTCGTATCCTTTCTCAAATCCGGCCAGAAACCATTCTGTCGTTTCCGGTCCGGCGATCCGATTTGGCAGGTCGTGCGATCGGTTGGTCCTAAAACGCGTGTGGCGGGAAGCATTGCTTCCCGCTCACGTCGCTGGTGGCACCGGCTTAAACCGCGCCGGAACCAAATTCTTCTTAGACGCGGCGACGCTTGGGCGGGCGGCAGCCGTTATGCGGGATCGGCGTCACGTCGCGGATCGAGGTGATGGTGAAGCCAGCGGCCTGCAAGGCCCTGAGCGCGCTCTCGCGGCCCGAACCCGGACCCTTCACTTCGACCTCGAGGGTCTTCACGCCATGCTCCATCGCCTTCTTGGCGGCAACATCGGCAGCGACCTGGGCGGCATACGGGGTCGACTTACGCGAACCCTTGAAGCCCTGCGCGCCGGACGAGGCCCAGGCGACGGTGTTACCCTGATCATCGGTGATGGTGATCATGGTGTTGTTGAACGACGCATTCACATGGGCGATGCCCGACGTGATGTTCTTGCGTTCGCGCTTACGTACGCGACCCGCCGGTGCGGCTGCTGCAGCTTTCGCCATTTTCTAAGTCCGTCCTTTAAATTACTTCGTCGCCTGCTTCTTGCCGGCGATGGCAACCGCTTTGCCCTTGCGGGTGCGGGCATTGGTATGGGTGCGCTGGCCATGGACCGGCAGGCCCTTGCGATGACGCAGGCCCTTGTAGCAGCCCAGGTCCATCAGGCGCTTAATGTTGATCGCCGTCTGGCGGCGCAGATCGCCCTCGACCATGTAATCCTGGTCGATGGTTTCACGGATCTTACCGACTTCGGCGTCGGTCAGCTGATGCACGCGGCGTTCGGCCGGAATGCCAACCTTCGTGCAGATCTCGCTGGCCTTCTTCGGGCCAATGCCAGTGATGTAGGTCAGTGCGATGACCACCCGCTTTTGCGTCGGAATGTTCACGCCAGCAATACGCGCCACGTCGGCTCTCCTTAATTCATGCGATCAACGCCAATCCTTCGATTGACGCAAGTCGAAACGCCCTAAACCCCAGGGTTCAGCCGGGTGGGTCGAGAAGGCGCGCATTATATGGCGAAATGCCCGCCCGTCAACCACCACCCCGCATTCGAGGCGATTCTGTTATATTAACGAATTCAAAGGCTTACCCCTTGATTTTCGTTAATACCTGTTCGATCTGACTGGTGACTTCATCAAGTTCCGCCATGCCGTCCACCTGATGCAGCAATCCCTTGCCCTTGTAATAGGGCAGAATCGGGGCTGTCTGCTCGCGATAGGCGACCAGCCTGGCTTTGACCGTTTCGGCGTTGTCGTCCTTGCGGCGGGTGAAGTCGGTACCACCGCAGGAATCGCAAACGCCGGCAACCTTCGGCTTCTGAAATTTGTCGTGATAGCCGGCACCGCATTTGGCGCAGGCATAGCGGCCGGAGATACGCTCGACCAGCGCGTTCTCATCCACCGCGAGTTCGATGACGCCGTCGATCCTGGCCTTGTGCCGCGCCAGCATCTCGTCGAGTGCCGTCGCCTGGCCTTCCGTGCGCGGGAAACCGTCGAGGACGAAGCCATCCTTGCAGTCGGGCTGCTCGATCCGCTTTTCAATCATGCCGATGACGATGGCGTCCGGCATCAACTGGCCGGCATCCATCACGCGCTTGGCTTCCGCCCCCAGGGCCGAGCCCGACGCCACTTCGGCGCGCAGCATGTCGCCGGTCGACAGCTGAACCAAATGATGCCGATCGTAAAGACGCTTTGCCTGGGTCCCCTTACCCGCCCCCGGCGGGCCCAGCAGTATCAGTTTCATCCGCGCCGCCCCTTCAGCTTGGATTTCTTCAGCAGACCTTCGTACTGGTGCGCCAGCAGATGCGAGTGAATCTGCGCCACCGTGTCCATCGTGACCGAAACGACGATGAGCAGGCTGGTGCCACCGAAATAGAACGGCATGGCGTAATTGGCGATGAGGACTTCCGGCAGCGCGCAGATGACCGCGAGATAGGCAGCACCGATCACGGTGAGGCGCGTCAGCACATAGTCGAAATATTCAGCCGTGTTCTTGCCGGGACGGATCCCGGGCAGGAAGCCGCCATGCTTCTTCAGATTTTCAGCGGTGTCCTCGGGGTTGAAGACGATCGCCGTGTAGAAGAAGGCGAAGAAGACGATGAGGGCGATGTAGGAAACGATGTAAAGCGGCCTGCCGTGGCCGAAATAGGCCATCGCCTCCTGCAGCCAGCCCGGCGTATCGGCGCCGGTACCGTAGAATCCGGCGACGGTCAGCGGGAGGAGCAGGATCGAGGACGCAAAGATCGGCGGGATGACGCCTGAGGCATTCAGCTTCATCGGCAGGTGCGAGGATTCGCCGCCGAACATGCGGTTGCCGACCTGGCGCTTGGGGTACTGCACAATGAGGCGGCGCTGGGCGCGCTCGAAGAAGACGATACCGGTGATGACTGCGACCGCGATCACGGCGAAGAGAAGGACAGTGAGGCCCGAGATCGACCCGGCCCAGAGCTGTTCCAGCAGCTGGCCGAGCGAGGTCGGCAGGCGCGAGACGATACCCGCGAAGATGATGAGCGAAATGCCGTTGCCGATGCCGCGGGCGGTGATCTGCTCGCCCAGCCACATCAGGAACATGGTGCCGCCGGTCAGGGTGAAGACGGTGACCAGCACGAACATCATGCCCGGGTTGATGACGGCGCCGCCCGAGGGACCAGCCATGTTCTGCAAGCCATTGGCCATGCCGAAGGCCTGGACCATGGCGAGAATGACGGTGCCGTAGCGGGTGTACTGGTTGATCTTCTTGCGACCCGATTCGCCTTCCTTCTTCCACGCCTCGAGCTGGGGCGAGACGGAGGTCAGGAGCTGCATGATGATCGAGGCGGAGATGTACGGCATGATGCCGAGCGCGAAGACCGTCATGCGGCTGATGGCACCACCGGCGAACATGTCGACCATGCCGAGCACGCCGCCCGAATGCTGCTGGAAGATGGCGGCAAAGGCCGCGGCATCGATCCCGGGCAGCGGGATATAGGCACCGATGCGGGCGACGATCAGGGCGCCGAGCGTGAACCAGATGCGCGCCTTGAGCTCTTCGGCCTTGGCGAAGGCACCGAAATTGATATTGGCGGCAAGTTGTTCAGCAGCGGAGGCCATCAGTTACCCTTCGGCGCGGTCAGTGCGGGTGAATCAGGCGGGGTGATCTCAAGCATATAGGGATCGGGCCCCCGATTTGCCACCGGAGGCCCGATTATCGTTTAGGCCTGGGCGGCCGCTTCCTTGGGCTGCTTCGGCGCCTTGATGGTCACCGAACCGCCGGCCTTTTCCACTGCCGCAACCGCCGCCTTGGAGGCACCGACCACCGTGATGTTGACCTTGGTCTTCAATTCGCCCTTGGCGAGCAAACGCACACCGTCGCGCACGCGACCGATGAGGCCGGCAGCCTTCAACGCCTTGCCGTTGATCGGCTTGGTGGCATCGAGGCGCTTGGCATCGATCGCATCCTGCAGCGCGCCGACATTCACCACCGAGAAATCGAGGCGGAAAATGTTGTTGAAGCCGCGCTTGGGCAGGCGACGATAGAGCGGCATCTGGCCGCCTTCGAAGCCGTTGATGGCGACGCCGGAACGACCGTGCTGACCCTTGCCGCCGACGCCGGCGGTCTTGCCCTTGGTCGAACCGATACCGCGGCCGACGCGGATGCGCTTCTTGCGGGCGCCCGGGTTATCGGAAAGCTGATGAAGCTTCATGATGGATTTCCTTACTTCACCGGTTCGATCAGCAGCAGATGCTGGACCTTGCGGATCATGCCGCGGATCGACGGCGTGTCTTCGACCACGCGCGAACGGTTCATCTTGTCGAGGCCCAGGGCCTTCAGCGTATCGCGCTGGTCGAACTTGCGACCGATGCGGCTGCCGACCTGGGTGATTTTGACTTTGTCAGCCATTTTTCACTTCCCCCGTTATTCGCGGGCTTCGGCGGCGGCGTCCTTGCGGCCAATCACGTCGCTCACCTTCTTGCCGCGGCGGGCAGCCACGGAACGGGGCGAGGAGCAATGATTGAGCGCGTCGAACGCAGCGCGGATCATGTTGTGCGGGTTGGAGGTGCCGACCGACTTAGCGACGACGTCATTGACGCCGAGCGCTTCGAAGATCGCACGGACCGGACCGCCGGCGATGATGCCGGTACCGGCATCGGCAGCGCGCAGCACGACACGGCCGGCACCGTAATGGCCGGTGACGTCATGATGCAGCGTGCGGCCCTCGCGCAGAGCGACACGGATCATGCCGCGCTTGGCATGTTCGGTCGCCTTGCGGATCGCTTCCGGCACTTCGCGGGCTTTGCCCGAGCCGTGGCCGACGCGACCCTTGCCGTCACCGACGACGACGATCGCGGCAAAGCCGAAGCGCTTACCACCCTTCACCACCTTTGCAACGCGGTTGATGCCGACGAGCTTTTCGATGAGCTCGACCTCGGTCTCCCGGTCACGGCGCTCGCGGTCGCGGCGCTCGCTTTTTGCTGGTTTGGCCATTGTTTCCGGTCCCTTCCTTAGAACGCCAGCCCGGCTTCGCGGGCAGCGTCGGCCAGGGCCTTGACCCGACCGTGGTAAATGTAACCGCCGCGATCAAACACGACTTCCTTGATGCCCTTCGAGACGGCACGTTCGGCGATGAGCTTGCCCACGGCCTTGGCGGCATCGATGTTGGCGCCGGTCTTGATCTTGCCCTTGAGTTCCTTATCGACCGTCGAAGCGGCGGCAAGCGTGTTGCCGTTCACGTCGTCGATGATCTGAACATAGATGTGCAGGCTCGAACGGAACACCGACAAACGCGGGCGCCCGATCGACTTCTTCCGGATCTGGGTCCGGACGCGCGCCCTGCGGCGCTCGAAAAGTTCTTTCGTTTTCGACATGTCCAGCCCTTACTTCTTCTTGCCTTCCTTGCGCAGGATGGTCTCGTCCGAATACTTGATGCCCTTGCCCTTGTAGGGCTCCGGCTTGCGGTATTCACGGATTTCCGAGGCCACCTGGCCGACCTTCTGCTTGTCGAACCCGGTAATCGAGATCGACGTCGGCTTATCGCACTTCACCGTGATGCCTTCCGGGATCGGATAGCTCACGTCATGGGAATAGCCGAGATTGAGCTGCAGGTTCTTGCCCTGGACGGCAGCACGGTAACCGGTGCCGTTGATCTCGAGAACCTTGGTGAAGCCTTTGGAAACGCCTTCGACCATGTTCTTGAGATTGGCGCGGGTAGCGCCCCAGCTCATACGAGCCTGCTTTGTTTCGGTGATGGGCTTCACCCACACCTTGTCGCCCTCGACCTTGACTTCGACATGCGCAGAGATCGGCAGCTTGAGAGCGCCGAGCTTGCCCTTCACCGTGGCCAGGCCACCGGCGAGGTCGACGCTCACACCTTGCGGCAGGGCGACGGGATTTTTACCAACGCGAGACATGACTTGGGTCCTCCTCGCTTAGAATACGCGGCACAGCACTTCGCCACCCACGTTCTGGGTGCGCGCTTCGCTGTCCGAGAGGACGCCACGGGGCGTCGACAAAATGGAGATACCGAGGCCGTTATAGTAACGCGGCAGATCGGAAATCCGCGAATAGACGCGCCGACCGGGGGTCGACACGCGGGCGATCTCCTGAATCACGGGCTGACCCTCGTGATACTTGAGCTCGACCGTGATTTCGCCGCCGGGCTTGGAGCCGTCGACGCTGTAGTTGCGGATATAGCCTTCACGCTTCAGCACATCGAGCACGTTGGCGCGAAGACGCGAAGCGGGGCTGGTCACTGCCGACATCCGGGCCTTCTGGCCGTTGCGGATGCGCGTCAGGAGATCTCCCAAGGGATCGTTCATTGCCATGATCTCTTGCTCCTTACCAGCTCGACTTGACCATGCCAGGAATCTGGCCGGTCGAAGCGAGCTCGCGCAACGCAATGCGCGACAGCTTGAATTTGCGATAGGTGGCGCGCGGGCGACCGGTCAGTTCGCAACGGTTGCGAATACGGACCTTGGACGAGTTGCGCGGCAGTTCGGCGAGCTTGAGGCGCGCGGCGAAACGCTCTTCCATCGGCAGTGCTTCGTTATCGGCAACAGCCTTCAGGCGGGCGCGGCGGGCAGCATACTGCTTCGCCATCTTCTCGCGCTTCTTGTTCTTCTCGACGGAGCTTGTCTTAGCCATGTCTTTTCCTCCGGCTTCGGCTTAATTGATGAAGGGCATTTGAAAGCCCTTCAGCAACGCCTTGGCCTCAGCATCGGTCTTGGCGCTTGTGACGATAATGATGTCCATGCCCCGAACTGCATCGACCTTGTCGTAATCGATCTCGGGGAACACCAGCTGCTCCTTCAGGCCCAGGGCATAATTGCCGCGGCCATCGAAGCTCTTGCCGTTGACGCCGCGGAAATCGCGGACGCGCGGCAGGGCGATGGTGATCAGACGATCGAGGAACTCGTACATGCGCTGGCGGCGGAGCGTCACCTTGGTGCCGATCGACATACCTTCGCGCAGCTTGTAGGTCGCAATCGACTTACGAGCCTTGGTCACCACCGGCTTCTGGCCGGCGATGGCGGTGAGCTCATCGACCGCGACGTTGATCTTCTTGCTGTCGGCGGTCGCTTCGCCGACACCCATGTTGATGACGATCTTCTCGATCTTCGGGACCTGCATGGCGTTCTCGTAGGAGAACTCCTTCATCAGGGCCGGACGAACGACGGTTTCGTAATGATCTTGCAAACGGGTGCGTGCCATTTCCTAGCGCTCCCTCAACCAATCTTTTCGCCAGAACGACGGGCGAAACGGATCTTGTCCTCGCCTTCGGTCCGGTAGCCGACACGGGTCGGCTTCTGCGTTTTCGGGTCGATGTGGGCGATGTTAGAGACGTGAATCGGCGCCTCCTTCTCGATGATCCCACCCGGCGTCTGCATGGACTGCTTCTGGTGACGCTTCACCATGTTGACGCCGCGCACCTTGACGCGGTTTTCAGTCGGGTTGACCTCGATGATCTCGCCGGTCTTGCCCTTGTCGCGACCGGTGATCACAACCACCTTGTCGCCCTTTTTGACTTTAAGCTTCGTTGCCATTTTCAGCACCTTGCCTCTCGCGCTCACAACACTTCGGGAGCGAGCGAGATGATCTTCATGAACTTCTTGCCGCGGAGCTCGCGAGTCACCGGGCCGAAGATGCGGGTGCCGATAGGTTCACCCTGCTTGTTGATCAACACCGCAGCATTGCGGTCGAAGCGGATGGCGCTGCCGTCGGCGCGGCGGATTTCCTTGGCGGTGCGCACGATGACGGCGCGATGGACATCGCCCTTCTTCACCTTGCCGCGCGGAATGGCTTCCTTGATCGACACGACGATGACGTCGCCGACCTCGGCTGTGCGGCGCTTCGAGCCACCCAGCACCTTGATGCACTGCACCCTGCGCGCGCCTGAGTTGTCGGCGACATCCAGGTTCGTCTGCATCTGGATCATGGTTCAGATCCTCTCGTTACAATTACGCTGGTTATCGTTCAAGCCTGGGCGGTGGCAGCGTCGACCACTTCCCAATGCTTCGTCTTCGACAAGGGGCGGCATTCGCGGATGTAGACCACGTCGCCGACCTTGCATTTGTTGTCCGCATCGTGCGCAGCGTAACGCTTCGAACGGCGGATGAACTTCTTGTACACGGGGTGCATGACGCGACGCTCGACCAGAACGGTGACGGTCTTGTCGGTCTTGTCGCTGACCACGGTACCTTGCAGAACGCGCTTGGGCATTCTCTTTCTCCTTACGCCTTCGCCAGCGCTTTTTGGCGCAGCGAAGTCTCGATACGGGCGATGTCACGACGAACGACGCGCACGCGCGCGGTGTTCTCGAGCTGGCCCGACGCACGCTGGAAGCGCAGGTTGAAGGCCTCTTTCTTCAAATTAACGAGGTCCGCCTTGAGCTGGTCCTCGGTCTTCAGGCTAACGTCTTTCGCCTTCATGATCGGGTTCCTCGTTTCTTATTCTTCGCCGAGACGGCCGACGAGGCGCGTCTTGATCGGCAGCTTGGCGGCGGCGAGCGTGAAGGCTTCCTGAGCCAGGCTCTTCTGCACGCCGTCGATCTCGAACATGATGCGGCCGGGCTTCACGCGGCAGACCCAGTATTCCGGGTTGCCCTTGCCCGAGCCCATGCGCACTTCAGCCGGCTTCCGGCTGATCGGCACGTCCGGGAAAATGCGGATCCAGACCTTGCCAACGCGCTTCATGTGACGCGTGATCGCGCGGCGGGCCGCTTCGATCTGGCGCGCCGTGATGCGGCCGGGTTCCATCGCCTTCATGCCGAAGGCGCCGAAGTCGAGCGTGTAGCCGCCCTTGGCGACACCCTTGACGCGGCCCTTGTGGGCCTTACGGAATTTCGTTCGCTTTGGAGAAAGCATCTTCTTATTCCCTATCGCTCAATCAGGCCCGACGCTCAGCGCCGGCACCCTGATGACCTGAGCCTTGATGACCGGTGGACTGATGCTCCATCGAGCGCTTGTCCATCGCCATCGGGTCGTGGCCCATGATCTCGCCCTTGAACACCCACACCTTGACACCGCAGGTGCCGTAGGTGGTCTTGGCCGTACCTTCACCGAAATCGATCTCGGCGCGCAGCGTGTGGAGCGGCACGCGACCTTCGCGATACCATTCGAGACGCGCGATCTCGGCGCCGCCCAAACGGCCCGAGCAGTTGATTCGGATGCCCAGCGCGCCAAGGCGCATGGCCGACTGGACCGCGCGCTTCATGGCGCGACGGAACGCGACACGGCGCTCGAGCTGCTGGGCGATGTTGTCGGCGATGAGCTTGGCATCGATTTCCGGCTTGCGGATTTCGATGATGTTGAGGCTCACTTCCGAACCCGTCATCTTCGACAATTCGCCGCGCAGCTTCTCGATGTCGGCGCCCTTCTTGCCGATCACCACACCCGGACGAGCCGTGTGGATGGTGACGCGGGCCTTCTTGGCCGGACGTTCGATGACGACGCGGGCGACACCGGCCTGGTTGAGGCGCTCAGTCAGGAACTTCTTAATGCGCAGATCCTCGTGGAGGAGCTGGGCGTAGTCCTTGTCGGCGAACCAGCGCGAATCCCAGGTGCGGTTGATACCAACGCGCAGGCCGATCGGGTTGACTTTCTGACCCATTACTTTGCCTCCTCGGCTGCTTCGACGCGCTCGCGCACGACCACGGTCAGGTTGCTCCAGAGCTTCACCACCTTCACGCCACGGCCGCGGGCGCGGGCATGGAAGCGCTTCAGTCGGAAGCTGTTGCCGACATAGGCCTCGGCGACAAACAGGCGGTCGACGTCGAGCGAATGGTTGTTCTCGGCATTCGCGATCGCTGCCTGCAGCACCTTCTTGACGTCCTGGGCCGCACGCTTCTTGGAGAAGGTGAGGGCGGCCAGGGCCGGCTGGGCGTCGAGACCGCGGATCATTTGTGCAACAAGGTTAAGCTTGCGCGGTGTGGTCTGCACGACCGAGGCAACAGCCTTCGCCTCGGTGTCCTTCAGCGCGCGTGCTTTCTTCTGTTTGCTCATCTTTAGGCCCTCTTAGCCTTCTTGTCGGCGGCATGGCCGTGGAAGGTCCGGCTCGGCGAGAACTCGCCGAACTTGTGGCCGATCATGTTCTCGGTGACGAGGACCGGCAGGAACTTCTGGCCGTTATAGACGCCGAAGGTGAGGCCGACGAATTGCGGCAGGATGGTCGAGCGGCGCGACCAAGTCTTAATCACCTCGTTGCGGCCCGAAGCGCGGCTGGCATCTGCCTTCTTCAGCAGATAACCGTCAACGAACGGACCTTTCCATACGGAGCGAGCCATTTTTAGTCGCCCTCCTTATTTCTTCGCTGCATGACGGCGGCGCACGATCTGGCCATCCGTCTTCTTGTTGTGACGCGTCTTCTTGCCCTTGGTCGGCTTGCCCCAGGGAGTGACCCAGGCACGGCCGCCATTGGTACGACCGCCGTGCGGATGGTCGACCGGGTTCATCACGATACCGCGCGTGGTCGGGCGGTAGCCGAGATGACGGGCGCGACCGGCCTTGCCGATCGAAGTGTTCTGCTGGTCCGGGTTGGAGACCGCACCGATCGTGGCCATGCATTCGGCCTTGACCATGCGGACTTCGCCCGACGGCATGCGCAGCAGCGCATTGCCCTGGTCGCGGCCCACCAGCTGCAGGAAGGTGCCGGCGGAACGGGCCATCTGGCCACCCTTGCCGGGCTTCAGTTCGACATTGTGGATGATGGTGCCGACCGGGATCGAGCGCAGCGGCATCGCATTGCCCGGCTTCACGTCGACGCGGTCGCCGGAGACGACCTGGTCGCCGGCCTTGAGGCGCTGCGGTGCCAGGATGTAGGCCAGTTCGCCGTCCGCATACTTGATGAGGGCGATGAACGCGGTGCGGTTCGGATCGTATTCCAGGCGCTCGACCGTCGCAGGCACGTCGAACTTGCCGCGCTTGAAGTCGACCATGCGGTAGCGGCGCTTGTGGCCACCACCGGTGCGGAAAGCCGTGATACGGCCATAGTTGTTGCGACCACCCGACTTCTTGAGACCCTCGGTGAGAGCCTTAACGGGCTCGCCCTTGTGGAGCTCACTACGGTCGACCAGCACCAGCTGGCGGCGACCGGCGGAGGTCGGCTTGAAATTCTTCAAAGCCATGGCTTAGATCCCCGTCGTCACATCGATCTTGTGGCCCTCGGCGAGGGTCACGATCGCTTTCTTGAAATCCGGACGCTTGCCGGCACGGCCGCGCCACAGCTTGGACTTGCCTTCGACACGAATGGTGTTGACGGCATCGACCTTCACCTTGAACACGCCTTCGACCGCAGCCTTGATTTCCGGCTTGCTGGCATCGAGCGGCACCTTGAAGGTGACCTGGTTATGCTCCGACCCCATGGTCGACTTTTCGGTCACATGGGGACGGCGGATCATCTCCAGCATCGCTGCGTCGGAGAGCTTCACCTTCGGCGTGACCATCTTACGTGCGCGGCTCATTTCAGGCGCTCCACCAGATGTTGCACGGCGTCCTTGGTGAGAACCAAGGTGTCGCGGCGCAGGATGTCGTACACGTTCGCACCCTGCTGCGGCAGCACATCCACATGGGGAATGTTGCGCGCGGCGCGGGCGAAGCCTTCGGTGACCGCCGGGCCTTCGATGAGAAGAACCGACTTCCAACCCAGAGCTTCGAACTTCTTCACCACGTCCTTGGTCTTGGAGTCGGAACCGACGCCATCGAGGACGATGAGCTTGCCTTCCTTGGCCTTGGCCGAGAGGGCGGTCTTGAGGCCGAGGGCGCGGACCTTCTTCGGTAGGTCGTGGGCATGGCTGCGCACGACGGGGCCGAAAATGGTGGCGCCGCCACGGAACTGCGGCGAGCGCAGCGAGCCCTGACGGGCGCGGCCGGTACCCTTCTGCGAGTACGGCTTCTTGGTGGTGCCGGAGACGTCGCCGATTTCCTTGGTCTTGTGGTTGCCGGAGCGGCGCTTGGCCAGCTGCCAGTTGACCACACGCGCCAGGATGTCCTTGCGGACCGGACGACCGAAGATGTCGTTGAACGTGGTGTCGTCCAACTCGATCTCGCCCTTGGGCTTGTTATTGATGTCGATGACCTTGAGCTTCATGATTTCCTCGCTCACTCAGCCGCTTCGGCTTTTGCCTTGAGGGCGGCCGGGAACGGCGCCTCCTTCGGCAGGGGCCGCTTGACGGCGTCTTTGATGAGGACATAGGAGCCCTCGTGGCCCGGAACGGCGCCCTTCACCATGACGATGCCGAGAGCCGGATCAGTGCCGACGACCTTCAGGTTCTGGGTGGTGACGCGCTCGTCGCCCAGATGACCGGCCATCTTCTTGCCCGGGAAGGTACGGCCCGGATCCTGACGGTTGCCGGTCGAACCATGGCTGCGGTGCGAGACCGACACGCCGTGGGTCGCACGCAGACCGCCGAAGTTCCAGCGCTTCATGGAACCCGCGAAGCCCTTGCCGATCGTGGTGCCGGTGACGTCGACGAACTGGCCGGCGACGAAATGATCAGCACTGAGCTCGGCGCCGACTTCCAGGAGGGCGTCCTTATCCACGCGAAATTCCGCGATCTTCTTCTTCGGCTCGACTTTCGCCTTGGCGAAATGGCCCCGCTGGGCCTTCGAGACATTCTTCACCTTCGCCTTGTCGAGACCAAGCTGAACGGCGTTATAGCCATTCTGCTCTTCGGTCCGGACGGCGATGACCTGACAACCAGCGACCTTCAACAAGGTCACGGGCACGTGCGCGCCATCTTCGGCGAAGACGCGGGTCATGCCCAGCTTTTGGGCGATGAGGCCGGTTCGCATAGGTGCCCCTCCTCTTAATTCTTCAACTTGATCTCGACGTCCACGCCGGCGGCGAGGTCGAGCTTCATCAGCGCGTCCACCGTCTGCGGGGTCGGATCAACGATATCGAGCAGCCGCTTGTGGGTGCGGATCTCGAACTGTTCGCGGCTCTTCTTGTCGACGTGCGGCGAACGGTTAACGGTGAAGCGCTCGATGCGCGTCGGCAGCGGAATGGGACCGCGGACCTGGGCACCCGTACGCTTCGCCGTGGAGACGATCTCGTTGGTCGACTGGTCGAGCACACGATGATCGAACGCCTTCAGGCGGATGCGGATATTCTGGCTTTCCATCTTCTGGATCCTTTGGGCCTAAAGGCCTTACTCGACGATCTTGGCGACGACGCCGGCGCCGACGGTACGACCGCCTTCGCGGATGGCGAAGCGCAGGCCTTCATCCATGGCGATCGGGGCGATCAGGTTGACCACCATCGAGATGTTGTCGCCGGGCATCACCATTTCGGTGCCTTCCGGCAACTCGACCGTGCCCGTCACGTCCGTCGTGCGGAAGTAGAACTGCGGGCGATAGTTGGAGAAGAACGGCGTGTGACGGCCACCCTCTTCCTTGGTCAGAATGTAGGCTTCCGCCTTGAACTTGGTGTGCGGGGTGATCGAGCCGGGCTTCGCCAGGACCTGGCCGCGCTCGACGTCCTCGCGCTTGGTGCCGCGCAGCAGCGCGCCGATGTTGTCGCCCGCTTCACCGCTATCGAGCAGCTTGCGGAACATTTCAACGCCGGTCACCGTCGTCTTCACCGTGGCTTTGAGGCCGACGATCTCGACTTCCTCGCCGACCTTCACGATGCCGCGCTCAACGCGACCCGTGACCACCGTGCCGCGGCCCGAGATCGAGAACACGTCTTCGATCGGCATCAGGAACGGACGATCCTTCGGACGCTCCGGCTGCGGGATGTATTCGTCAACCGCCGCCATCAGCTTCAGGATCGCGTCATGGCCCAATTCCGGGCTCTTGTTCTCCAGCGCGCACAGGGCCGAACCGCGGATGATCGGAATCTTGTCGCCCGGGAAATCGTACTTCGACAGCAGCTCGCGCACTTCGAGCTCGACCAGGTCGAGCAGCTCGGCGTCGTCCACCATGTCGCACTTGTTCATGAACACCACCAGCGCCGGCACGCCGACCTGACGGGCCAGGAGGATGTGCTCGCGGGTCTGCGGCATCGGGCCGTCAGCGGCCGAAACCACCAGAATGGCGCCGTCCATCTGCGCCGCACCCGTGATCATGTTCTTCACGTAGTCGGCATGGCCCGGGCAATCGACGTGGGCGTAGTGGCGGTTCTTCGTCTCGTACTCAACGTGAGCCGTCGAGATCGTGATGCCGCGCGCACGCTCTTCCGGCGCCTTGTCGATCTGGTCGTAGGCCGTGAACGTCGCACCGCCCGTTTCCGCCAGAACCTTCGTGATCGCCGCCGTCAGCGACGTCTTGCCGTGGTCAACGTGGCCGATCGTGCCAACGTTGCAGTGCGGCTTGTTACGCTCAAATTTAGCCTTCGCCATCTTCTTTACTCCGTCAGTATCTGTCGCGGTTCCGTTAGGCCATCTTGGCGCGGACTTCGTCCGCAACCGCCTGGGGAACCTGCTCATAGTGGTCGAAAGTCATGCTGTACTGGGCACGGCCCTGGCTCATCGAGCGCAGAGTGTTCACATAGCCGAACATGTTGGCGAGCGGCACCATCGCCGTGATGACGCGCGCATTGCCGCGGCTGTCCATGCCCTGGACCTGACCACGACGCGAATTGAGATCGCCGATCACGTCACCCATGTAGTCTTCCGGGGTGACGACCTCGACCTTCATCATCGGCTCGAGAAGCTTCGGGCCGGCCTTCGGAATGCCTTCGCGGAAGCAGGCGCGCGCCGCGATGTCGAAGGTCAGCACGTTCGAGTCGACGTCGTGATAGGCGCCGTCGATCAGGGTCGCCTTGAAGTCGATCAGCGGGAAGCCGGCGATGACGCCCGTTTCCTTGGCGAGCTTCAGGCCCTTTTCGACGCCCGGCACGTATTCGCGCGGCACCGAACCGCCGACGACGGCGTTCTCGAACACGAAGCCCGAACCCGCCTCAAGCGGCTCGAAGCGGATCTTGACGCGGGCGAACTGGCCCGAACCACCGGTCTGCTTCTTGTGCGTGTAGTCGTGTTCGACCTTCTTGGTGATGCTTTCGCGATACGCCACCTGCGGCGCACCCACGTTGGCCTCGACCTTGAATTCGCGCTTCATGCGGTCGACGAGAATTTCGAGGTGGAGTTCGCCCATCCCCTTGATGATCGTCTGGCCGCTTTCCGGATCGGAATTGACGCGGAAGCTGGGATCTTCCTGCGCGAGGCGGTTCAAGGCCACGCCCATCTTTTCCTGGTCGGCCTTCGACTTCGGCTCGACCGCCACTTCGATGACCGGCTCCGGGAATTCCATGCGCTCGAGAACGATCGGGTGCGCGGGATCGCAGAGGGTGTCACCGGTGGTGGTGTTCTTCAGGCCGCAGAGGGCGACGATGTCGCCAGCGCGGGCTTCCTTGATGTCTTCGCGGCTGTTGGCATGCATGAGCAACATGCGGCCGACGCGCTCTTTCTCTTCCTTCACCGTGTTGAGCACGGTGGTGGCCGAGTTGAGGATGCCGGAATAGATGCGCACGAAGGTGATCGAGCCGACGAACGGATCGGTCATGATCTTGAACGCGAGGCCCGAGAAAGGCTCGTCATCCGAGCTCTTGCGGGTCATTTCCTGGTCGGAATCGACGGCAACGCCCTTCATGTCCGGCACGTCGAGCGGCGACGGCAGGAAATCGACGACGGCGTCGAGCATGGGCTGCACGCCCTTGTTCTTGAAGGCCGAGCCGCACAGGACCGGCACGAACGCGCCTGAGTTGGTGCCCTTGCGGATGAGCTTCTTCAGCGTCGCGACGTCCGGCTGCTTGCCTTCGAGATAGGCTTCCATGACCTGGTCGTCGAGTTCGACGCACATCTCGACGAGACGGGCGTGATATTCCTCGGCCTTTTCCTTCATGTCGGCGGGGATGTCGCCGATGACGAATTCGGCGCCGAGGCTCTCATCCTTCCAGATGACGCCCTTCATGGCGACGAGGTCGACGAGACCGGCAAATTCGCTTTCCGAACCGATCGGCAGATGGATGACGAGCGGCTTCGCACCGAGGCGGTCGACGATCATGTCGACGCAGCGATAGAAGTCGGCGCCGATGCGATCCATCTTGTTGACGAAGCAGATGCGCGGCACGCCGTACTTGTCGGCCTGGCGCCACACCGTCTCCGACTGCGGCTCGACGCCGGCAACCGAATCGAACACCGTCACGGCACCGTCGAGCACGCGCAGCGAACGCTCGACTTCGATGGTGAAGTCGACGTGGCCCGGGGTGTCGATGATGTTGATGCGGTGGTCGTTCCAGAAGCAGGTCGTGGCGGCCGAGGTGATCGTGATGCCGCGCTCTTGCTCCTGCTCCATCCAGTCCATCGTCGCCGTGCCTTCATGCACTTCGCCGATCTTATAGGACTTGCCGGTGTAATAGAGGATGCGCTCGGTCGTGGTGGTCTTGCCGGCATCGATGTGGGCCATAATGCCGATATTGCGGTATCGCTCGAGCGGGGTAGTGCGCGCCATGATGCGGTTTCCTTGCTCTTACCAGCGATAATGGGAGAAGGCTTTGTTCGCCTCCGCCATACGATGGGTGTCTTCGCGCTTCTTCACCGAGGCGCCGCGGTTGTTGGCGGCGTCGAGGATTTCGGCGGCGAGACGGTCGGTCATGGTCTGCTCGGAACGGCCGCGGGCGGTCGTGATGATCCAGCGGATCGCCAGCGCCTGGGCGCGGTCCGGGCGAACTTCGACCGGCACCTGATAGGTCGCGCCACCGACGCGGCGCGAGCGCACTTCGAGGTGCGGCTTCACGTTGGTGAGGGCTTCGTGGAACAACTTGATGGGATCGCCCTTGGACTTCTTCTCGACATTGGCGAGAGCGCCATAGACGATGGTTTCTGCCGTCGACTTCTTGCCGGCATACATAAGGCTGTTCATGAACTTGGTGAGCACGATGTCGCCGAACTTGGCATCCGGCAGAACTTCGCGCTTTTCAGCTGCGTGACGACGCGACATCTCTGGATCTCCTTACTTCGGCCGCTTCGCGCCGTACTTCGAACGACGCTGCTTGCGGTCCTTCACGCCCTGGGTATCGAGCGTGCCGCGGATGATGTGATAGCGAACGCCCGGCAAATCCTTTACGCGGCCACCGCGGATCATGACGACCGAGTGCTCCTGCAGGTTATGGCCTTCGCCGGGGATGTATGAGGTGACTTCGAAACCGTTGGTGAGCCGCACGCGCGCGACCTTACGCAGCGCTGAGTTCGGCTTCTTCGGCGTCGTCGTGTAGACGCGGGTGCACACGCCACGCTTCTGCGGGCTCGCTTCAAGCGCCGGGACCTTGTTACGGGCCTTCAGGGGCGCACGGCCCTGGCGGATCAGCTGGTTAATCGTCGGCATTCTTCTTCCTCACCTCGTTGCGCGTCCGGGCCGAGCCCATTGGCGCAGATTTGCGACATGCAAATGGTTGCCATATGCAAACGCGACCTCATCGAACTACCGACGCTTTCGCGTCTCGATGCGGTCGCTAAAAACGCCAGATTGCTCATGCTCAAAGGCAGAGGAGCCATATGTCGCTTCGGATGCTTAAGCGGGGACAGCGTCTAGACTGTGGTGGCGCTTGCGCGCCAAAGGTCTACCACCAGCCCCCTTAAAGGCGGGCGGAATATATTGATTCGAATACCCCCGGTCAAGCAGAAGAATCCGGGCTGAAATCGGGATTTTTCAAAGGCTTAACAGCAGCACGACGGTCTGTGCATAACTACCATACGCTGGGCCCTTGAGGGCCCCAGCCCCCTACTTCTAGCCTCGCCCGGCCTTTCCGACTGAAAAGCTCAGCTTTTTGGTAATTAAATTACCTAAAAATCAATTCAGATCGTTGCCCGCCGGCTCGGCCCGGAGTCGAAGCTCCTTATTGCTCCCCCTCCCTTATTCACCCCGGCCACCCGGCAACGCACCTTCAAAGCATGGATCCTTAATCGCCCGCGTGGAGAACGACACCCCTGCGCCGGGTTTTGCCGTGGCGGCGCAGGGTCGGCGGGCAATGGGGCCGTCGCTTGGCCCGCCGCGACCCGGTTGATGGCCGGGGATACGAAAGGATCCCCGGTTTCCGTCCGACCCGCGATCTCTAGGAAACATAGGTATGGGTCCAGTGTCTTATCCGCAGATCATCACTCCCATACCGGTATGGCCTTGCCGCGGATACGGCAAGAGACAGAATTCATGCCGGTATTCATGCCTGTCCTTGGGAGTGAATGCGTATTGCGTGGCAACCATACCTGTCGGGCACACCTGTCGGGTTTTAAATCAAATTTAAGGTCGTCCCGCCTAACGTCGCGGCATGACCATTCAATTGCCCAACGCGTCAATGCTGAGCGACATCCTGGATACGTTGCCAGGCGGAATCCTGCTTCTCGACGCATCCCATCGCCTGCTCTATCTCAACCGTACGATGGCCCGCTGGTGTGCGGTCGACGGACACGCCGCAACCGGCCGGCAACTGGCCGACATCCTGCCGGCGGGATCGGCGCCGAAACAATTGGTGGATGCGATCAACGGCGCCTTGGCCGGCACGCCTGTCACCCTGCATCTGGCATTCCCCTTTGCCGGCGAGATCCGGCGTCGCGTCAGGCTTGATTGCGCACCCCAGCAGGATGGCGACGGCCATGTCTGGGGCTGCTGCCTGTCCTTCAACGACCTTACCGGGTCGGAAGCGGACGGGACGCCGCCTGAAGCCGAGCGCGCATTCTCTGACGCGCTCATCGACGCCGTCCCCGCCCTCGTTCTGCTGCTCTCGCCCGAAGGTGTGATCCAGCGCGTCAATCCCTATTGCGAGGAGTTGACCGGATACCGCCTTGAGGAGGTTCGCGGCAGGGATTGGATATCAACCTTCGTGCCCGAGCCCCTCCAGGGAAAGATTCGTCTCGCCATGCATGCTGCGCTGGGCGGTACGCCCACGCGCGGCCATGTCAATCCGGTCCGGTTGCGTAGCGGGCAGGAACGCATGATCGAATGGTCGGACACGCCCATCCGTGACGGCGATGGCCGCGTGATTGCACTTCTGGCGATCGGGCATGACGTAACCGAGCGGCTGAAAATACAGGACACGCTGCGGCGCAAGGAACAGCTGACGCAGGAAGTGGCGCAGCTGTCGCATATCGGGATATTCGATCACGATCACGAATCCGATGCCATCTTCTGGTCGCCCGAACAACGGCGCATCTTCGGCTGGAACATGACCGAGCCGGTCACCATCGAGAAGCTCGCCGCGCAAATTCATCTACAGGACCGCGCCCGCGTTCTTGCCGCCCTCAAGGCGGCACACGACCCCGACGGTGACGGCAGATTCGATATCGAATACCGGATTCTGCACCGCGATGGCACGGTGCGGTGGCTCGACAACCGGTCGCAAACCTATTTTGCAGGAACGGGTGCCGCATCGCGCCCCTTGCGCACGATCGGCGCCGTGATCGACGTCAGCGCGCGCCGATTGGCCGAAGAGGCGCTGCGGGGGCATGAGAACCTGCTGCGGCAAGGCGCCGAGATCGGTCGTTTCGGCACCTGGATGTGGGACGTCACCGACGATCGCTGCATGGTCTGCTCGGAAGAACTGGCGGCCCTCTTCGGCATGTCGGTGGCGGAATTCGAGCGCGAGCGGAACAGCGACCGGAAGATCAGACACGATCCCCTGCCGAGCTATCGGCCTGAAGACGACGAAAGGGGCCTGACCGAGGCCGGTCGGCGCTATGAGGAGGAATTCCGTGCCCTCACCAAGAACGGCGAGCTGCGCTGGTTCCGCGAGATCGGCCATGTCTATCGCAATGCGGAGACGGGAAGGCTGTGGGCGGTCGGTGTCACCCAGGACGTGACCGACACCAAGAACAGCGAAGCCGAGCTGCGCCGCCTTATCGAAGAATCAGGTCGGCTGGCGCAGCTAGCCGAACAGTCCAACCGGGCAAAGTCCGAATTCCTGGCAACGATGAGCCACGAATTGCGCACGCCGCTCAACGCCATCATCGGCTTTTCCGAATTGCTGATGACCTTCGGCGCCAACATGGCGACGGACAAGCAGGGCGAATATCACGGCATCATCCTGCAGAGCGGCCGCCATCTGCTGAGCTTGATCAACGACATTCTCGACCTGGCCAAGGTCGAATCCGGCCGTCTGGAATTGCGACCGGTCGACGTGCCGCTGCAGGTGGTGGCCCAGGAATGCGTCGGTTATCTGGAACCGGCGGCGCGTCCGAAATCGCTCTCGATCGAGCTCGACATCCCGCCAATTGAATTGCGCAGTGACCGGCGGCTGCTCAAGCAATTGCTGCTCAACATCCTGTCCAACGCGGTCAAGTTCAACCGGGAGGGCGGCCGCATCAGCCTCAGCGCCGCACACCATGACGACGGCGAACATCTTGTGATCGCCATCGCCGATACCGGCATCGGCATGTCCGGACCGGAAATCGAACGGGCGCTGCAGCCTTTTGCCCAGGTCGAGCGGGCGCATAGCCGGACGATTGAGGGAACCGGCCTCGGCCTCACCCTGGTACAACGCTTCACCGCCATCCTCGGCGGCGAATTCTCGGTCGCCTCCGAGCCGGAGGTGGGCACGACCGTCACGTTGAAGTTGCCGCTCAGGCAGGAACTGCAGCCGGCCTGAGTTCGGGCGCCAGCGGTGGAATTTCCGCCACCAGTCCGCGCGACAACCAATCTTGCAGTATCTCGGCACCGCGCCGGGATGGCTCGCTTTCATTGCAAGTCGATGCCAGCAGGCTGCACATGTTGCCGAACGAACCGCCAGCGCGCATGAACGCGAATGCCTGCGCTTCGTCTTCCGGCAATGGACGGTACTGCACGTCCTCACCCTGGCGCCAGACCAACCAGGACATTTCGTATCCCGTGGCGGGCGGGAGATCCGATTCGCTGCGCAACAACGCATGACGTAGCGCGGCGATAGAGCTATCGGCCGTCAGATCGCTGACGCAATCGGCAAAGCGCAGACCGAATGTCTCCCATGTTTCGGCCGGCAGGGAAAACAGGTCGGAAAGCGAGGCGGTGGACTGGTCGGGGGCATCAAAGGCAAGGGCAACGGCCCAATCGAATCGCGCCATGTCGGCAGAAAGGACGCTTCCATGGTCGGCGAGAAAATCCGCCAGGCCGGACCCCAGCCACCGCAGTGACGGATGCCGCGACGGATGTGTGGCCACATAGTCTCGCGCGACATTGGCGAAATCGTCTTCGCCCAGCAATCCCCTGAGGCCCGGAAAATCATTCCCCAGAGCTTCCACCAGCCGCAACCCGTAACCACGCCGGTAGACCTCCAGCAGATCTGCTGCCGGAAGCCGCTCATTGCCTCGGACATGGCACAGCATGTCGCTGGATTTCCGCTGCAGATACGCCTGGAACGCGGCCAGTAACACCGGCAACTGCATCATGCCACCCGCATCGCACGCATTGCAGTAGCGGCGACTTCTCGGGCCTGATCAAGCTCGACGAGCAGATCGCCCAGCGGCGGGATGTGATCGTCACGCTCGATCATGGTCGGTATCGCACCATAACGCGCGACAGCTTCGGCATACAGATCCCAGACTGCCGGCGCGATTTTGTGATCGTGCGTGTCGATAATATGCGTGCCGTGATCTTCGTGGCCGGCCAGGTGAATCTGCCGCACCAATGCCGGTGGGATGGCGCGCAGGAAGTCCAGCGGATTGAAATTGTGGTTGAACGCATTCACATGGACATTGTTGACGTCGAGCAGAAGGGCGCATCCCGTGCGGCGCGCAAGTTCGACAATGAATTCCCATTCCGGCATCGCCGACTGAACATACGTCACATAGCTCGATGTGTTCTCAAGCAGGATGGATCGCCCTAGAAAATCCTGCACCCGCAGCAGCCGCTCCGCCACATGGCCCAGCGCTTCCTCGGTGAAGGGTAACGGCAGCAGATCGTGCATATTGAGCCCGGCCATGCCGGTCCAGCATAGATGGTCGGAAATCCAGGCCGGCTCCAGATCCTCGGCCAATTCCTTCAAGGCAGCAAGATAGTCCCGGTCCAGCGGTGCCGTTGAACCGATCGACAACGATACGCCGTGCATCGCCATCGGGTAGCGCGCACGCAGTTCAACCAGATGCCGACGCGGCTTGCCGCCGACACGCATGTAGTTTTCCGAGATGATCTCCAGCCAATCGACGCGCCGCGCCGGCGCGTCGGCATGCGCCGCCAGATCGTCATAATGAACCGGGCGCAGCCCGAGGCCGAAGCCGCTCAAGGGAGAGGACATGTTTGCCTCAACTCTACTTGCCGATGGTGGCTGGCGGGCGGCAGCCACGGGGATGATGCCGCCCGCCCAACCGCCCCGCCTAACCGATGGTCGCGCTTATTCCACTACCATACCGCCGGCGCCGGTGCAGGCTTCGGCGCTCGGCTGTTCGATCCAGCCCTGGCCTTTGCAGCTGTTCAGGCCTTTGCAGGAATTGTTGGCGCTCTTGCAGGAACCCTGGCCCTTGCAAGCATTGATGCCGGCGCAATGCACCGCATCGGCTTGGGCAGGCGTGGTGCTGAGGCTGATCGTGCCGCCGGCCAACAGAGCCATAGCTGCGGCGGCCAAAGTGCTGGTGGTGATCTTGGTCATGGTCGTCATAAAGCGCTCCCTCCAGAAGTGTTGTTGGTGCGGGCGGGGCAGCGCGTCAGGCGCAGAACCCGGCCAGCAAAGGAGGTTTCGCCGGCATCGTTCTGTTTGTTACAGAGCGATGCGCACTCAAAGCAAAATCCCCGCGAGCCTGTCGGCAGCGCGGGGATCTAGATCCAATCTGTCTCTATCAGGCCTCAGCCGAACTTGTTCGCCTTCGGGAATCCGTTGGGCGGCAGGCGGCCGGCCTGGGCGCGTTCGCCGATCCAGTCCTTGAGGTTGCCGTGCGTCTCGGTGCGGATCTTGTCGCCGAGGCGCCAGGTCAAGCCTTCCGCCTTGGTATAGACCTTGGCGTCGGAGAGACCCCCGTCCTTGTATTTCTGGAGCATGACGCCGCGACCGCGCGTCATCTCCGGCACTTCCGCGAGTTTGAAGATCAGGAGCTTCCGGTTGTCGCCGATCACGGCCAGCATGTCGCCATCGGCCGGCACGCAGACATTGGCTTCCTCGCCTTCCGGCACGGTGAGCACCTGGCGGCCGTTCTTGGTCTGGGCCAGGATCTCGTCGGTCGAGACGACGAAGCCGCGGCCGTCATGACTGGCCACCAGCAGCTTCCGGCCCGGCTTGTGGATCATCATGGTGACGATGTCATGCTCG
Source organism: Dongia sp. (assembly GCF_041906375.1). GTDB lineage: Bacteria > Pseudomonadota > Alphaproteobacteria > Dongiales > Dongiaceae > Dongia. The sequence continues at coordinate 27,008 of NZ_JAYRJJ010000010.1, forward strand.
TTGCCGAGGTCGATATAGAGCCTGACCGGCTCGCCATGGCCGCGCCCGCCCGGCAGCTTGTCGCAAGGGATCGTATAGAACTTGCCGTTGGTGGCGAAGATCACCAGCTTGTCGGTCGTCTCGGCATGCAATTGGAACTTCGCCCAATCGCCTTCCTTGAACTTGATCTCGGCACCTTCCTCGACATGGCCCTTCATGCCGCGGATCCAGCCCTTCGACGAGCAAACCACCGTGATCGGCTCGCGCTCGATCATTGCTTCCAGCGGGATGATCATGGCCGAGGGCGCCTCGCCGAGTTCCGTGCGGCGCTTGCCCAGGGTCGTCTTCGGGCCATAGAGCTTCTTCAGCTCCAGCACCTCGGTGCCGATCGCTTCCCATTGCTTGTCGTCGGAGGCCAGCAGGGCCTGCAAGGCCTTGCGTTCGGCCGACAACTCCTTGTGCTCACCCTTGATCTCCATTTCCTCAAGCTTGCGCAAAGCTTTGAGGCGCATGTTGAGGATGGCGTCGGTCTGGATGTCCGAAAGCTTCCACTTCTTCATCATGACGGCCTTGGGCTCGTCTTCGAAGCGGATGATGCGGATCACCTCGTCGATGTTGAGATAGGCGACGAGATAGCCGTCGAGGATTTCGAGACGCCGTTCGATTTCACCGAGGCGGAATTTCGAGCGCCGCTGCAGCACGACGCGGCGATGGTCGAGATAGGCCTGCAGCACCTCGTTGAGCGGCATGACGCGCGGCGTCTGGTTGGCATCGAGCGCGTTCATATTGAGGCTGAAGCGCGTCTCGAGGTCGGTCTGGCGGAACAGCTGCTCCATCAGATGCTCGGCCTCGATGTTCCGCGACTTGGGCGTCAGCACCAGACGCATGTCGGTGGTCGATTCATCGTTGATGTCGTCGAGGAAGGGCAGCTTCTTGTCCTGCAGCAGCTCGGCGATCTTTTCGATGAGGCGCGATTTGGCGACCTGGTAGGGAATTTCGGTGACGACGATCTGGTAGCCGCCGCCCTTCAATTCCTCCTTCACCCATTTCGCGCGGATGCGGAACGAGCCGCGCCCCGTGCGATAGGCCTCGACAATGGTCTCGCGCGTTTCGCAGAGCAGGCCGCCGGTCGGGAAATCCGGCCCCGGCATCAAATTCACCAGCGTCTCGATGCGTGCATTGGGCGTTTTGAGAAGATGCGACAAGCAATCGCAGATCTCGGCCACATTGTGCGGCGGGATGCTGGTCGCCATGCCGACCGCGATACCCTGCGAACCGTTGGCCAGCAAATTGGGGAAGGCCGCCGGCAGAATCATTGGCTCCAGATTTTCGCCGTCATAGGACGGGCGGAAATCGACCGTATCCTCGTCGAGGTTCTGCAGCATGAGGGCCGCGGCCTCGGTGAGGCGCGCCTCGGTATAGCGCATCGCCGCCGGGTTATCGCCGTCGATCGAGCCGAAATTGCCCTGGCCTTCGACCATCGGATAGCGGACGGCGAAATCCTGCGCCAAGCGCACCATGGCGTCATAGATCGAGGCATCGCCATGGGGATGGAACTTACCCATGACGTCGCCGACCACGCGGGCCGATTTCTTGAATCCGGAACCCGGGTCGAGCCTGAGCTGCCGCATGGAATAGAGAATGCGCCGGTGCACCGGCTTCAAGCCGTCGCGCACATCGGGCAGCGAGCGGGACATGATGGTGGAGAGCGCGTAGGACAGATAACGCTCGCCCAGGGCCTCGGCGAGGTTGGTCAGTTTGATCTCACCCTGTGGGGGCGGCGTGGTCGAAGCGGCTTTTTTGGCCATAAGGGGAATCAGCTTTCAGCTAAAGGCGTGAATCGGGCGCCATCCTAGGCGGCGCTGGCCCCACGTCAAGCCTGCGAGTCCTGTTATCTTTCAAGGCCGATCAATCGCTTAGCGGTCGAGGAACAATTGCCGATGCTGTTTCGGATGCGATTCGCCGCCGATCCTGAGTGCGTCTTCCTCCAGCCCGAAGACCTGGAAGCCCAGCCGGTCGTAAAGCTGCTCGGCCGCCGGATTGGGAATGGTGACGGTCAGCTGCAGTTGCCGCAGCCCGTCGAGGCTGCGCGCATAATCGATGACGCCGAGCATCAGCGCCGTGGCGATGCCCTTCCCCTGCCAATCCGGCGAGACGGAGAGGCCGATGATCTGCCCGATATGCTGGCGCTTGGCGCCGGGTTCGCGCCGGAAGCCGACTGCGCCGATGAGAATGCCGGCCTGATCGAAGGCGCCCTGCCAGCGGTTGAGCGGCGTCGGTTTCAAGCGCCGCTCCGACGTCGCCAGCGGTTTCAGCGACTCTTCCGCCGCATCGGCGCGGAAGAGTGTCGGATAGAGCCGCAGATTGTTGAGCCGGAACAACCGGTATTGCGGCGCATCCGAGGGCAGGAGCAGACGCAGCGAAAAGCCGCCTTCGGCTGGCCTGTCGGGCGCGCGCATGGTCTCAGAACCGGTCGATGCGGAAGGGCTGCATGTCGAGCCCCGGATCGCGCCCGGCCGCCAGATCGGCAATGATGCGGCCCGTCACTGGGCCCAAAGTGAGGCCGATATGCCCGTGGCCGAAGCCGAAATAGGTGTTCTTGAAGCGCCCGCCCTGGCTGATCACGGGGACCGAGTCCGGCATCGAGGGACGGAAGCCCATCCAGTCGCTGCGCCCGGTTTCGTCGAGATCGCCGAACATGCGTTTGCCATGGTTCATCAGCTTCTGCGCGCGAGCGTAATTGGGCTCCGCCTCCAGCCCGCCCAGTTCGACCGTGCCGGCAAAGCGCAGGCCCACATCGAGCGGCGTGATGGCGAAGGAATGATCGCCGGAATAAAGCGGCATGCGCGGGCGCTTCTGCGCATTGGGCAGGGTGACATGATAGCCGCGCTCGGTATCGAGCGGCACCTTATGTCCCAGCATGGCGCTCAGTTTCTTCGACCAGGCGCCGGCCGCCACGACCACGGCGTCGCACGCATATGATTGCCCGCCGGCCTTGACCGCTCTCGGCCCGTCGGTACCGATCTCGAAACCCGTCACGTCAGCCTTCACGATCTTGCCGCCATTGGCGACAAAATGATTGGCGAGGCGCTGCACCAGCGCAAAGTTGTCGGTGACGAAGGAATTTTCCGGGTAATAGACCGCGTGATTGTAGATCGGCTGCAGGCTCGGCTCGAACTGGCGGATCTCTTCCTTCTTCAGCACCTGAAAATCGATGCCGCGGCGCTTTTGCAGGGCAAGGTCCCATTGATAGCTCTGGAACTTTTCGTCTTTCTCGAAGACGCCGAGCCAGCCTGTGTCCTTGATCATCAGCGATTGGTTGGCAAGTGCGGCCAATTCCTTATGCGCTGCCAGCGCCTGCACCAGGGCGGCGCGGAGCGTGATCGAAATCTGCTCGACCCGCTTCTCGCCGCTATTGGCAACAAAGCGCAGCAACCAGGGCGCGATCTTGGGCAGGTATCCCCAGCGGATGGCGAGCGGCCCCAGCGGGTCCATCAGCATCTTGGGCACATCCCACAGGATGCCTGGCGTCGCCACCGGGATGCAGGATTCGGTCGCGATGACCGCGGCATTCCCCTTCGACGTGCCCTCGCCCGGGTCGCGCCCGTCGATCACGGTGACGCGATGCCCATCCTTCTGCAGATAGAGTGCCGTGGAAATGCCGACGATGCCGGCGCCGATGACGATGAAATGCCGATTGCTCATGATACCCCGATGACCCCCGATACTCGAATGGGGGAGCATGGCGAAGGCCGGCCGCCAAATCAAGCTGCGGCAAAAACACTCAGCGCGTCAGGCGTTCGACCAGCCGGTCCCGGGCGCTGAAGCGTTTTTCGGCACCGCCGGTGGGCAGCAGATGGGCGTGGAGGAAATGGCCCGTGAGGCGCAGCCCTTGCGCCAAGGCCGTTGCGTCCGCGGCTGCGTCATCGGCCAGCAGGAAGGCCGGCAGCGGCAGCAAGCGCTCGGCATATTGCCCGGCCCCGGCCCGGCTGACCGCGCGGCCGGTCTTGGGTGAGACGAAGACCAGACCATCGGTGGCGCCGGTGACGGCGCAGCGGGTGAGATCGAGACCGAAGCCGAGATCGGCCAGCAATTTGAGTTCCCAGCGCAGATAGAGCCGTCCCCAATCCGGCACGGAAGCCACCAGCCCGGCGATCAGCGCTGCGAAATCGTTATAGACGTCCTGATGCGGCTCCCGCTCCGGCAGGGTCGCATCGATGACACCGGCGGCGGCACTCAAGGCCGAGAGGCGATCGGCATCGTCCATCAGATGCGCGATATTGGCCTCGATCATCTCGGCCTGGAAATGCCCCAGCTGTTCGGAAAGCCGCGCCCGCCAATTGACGCTGATCGCATTGCCGACCTCGTAGGTGGCACGCGACCGGCGCCCGGCCCCGCCCCGCACCAGCCCCATATGCCGTCCATGCGCGCGCGTGAGGCAGGAGAGAATGAGATCGCCCTCGCCATGGCGGCGGGCGGACAGAACGAAGGCGGTGTCGGTGAAATCCACTGCCGCCTGCCGCGCGTCAGTTCTCGAAATCGAGGCCCATTTCGCGGTAGCGCTCGGGGTCTTCGGCCCAGCTGCCGCGCACCTTGATGAAAAGGAAGAGATGCACCTGGCGCTCGAACGCCTGCTGCATCTCGCGCTGCGCCGCTTCGCGGATCGCCTTGATCTTGGCGCCGCCTTTGCCAATGACGATGGCCTTCTGCCCTTCCTTGGCAACGAAGACGATCTGCGTGATCTTGACCGAGCCGTCCTTGAATTCCTCCCAGCCTTCCGTCTCGACGGTCAGCGCATAGGGGACTTCGTCATGGAGCTGGCGGAAGAGATGCTCGCGCGTCACCTCGGCCGCGAGGAAGCGCTGCGGCGCGTCGGTGATATGGTCTTCCGGATAGTGATGCGGCCCCTTCGGCATGCGGCGCGCCAGTTCAGCCACCAGATCGTCGACCCCGTCGCCCTGCTCGGCCGAGATCATGAAGGTGTCGGTGAAAAGCTCCTCGCCCTCATTGGCCAGGGCATTGAGTTCCGCGGTCTTGGCCAGCAGGCGCTCGCGTTCCTTGACCTGGTCGATCTTGTTGAGAACCAGGACCGCCTTGCGCTTGTGCGCCTTCAGGCCCTCGATGATGCGCCTGGTGTCGTCATCGATACCCTTGCGGCTGGCATCGACCATGAGGAGAACGGCATCGGCATCGCCGGCCCCGCTCCAGGCCGCGGCCACCATGGCACGGTCGAGTCGGCGTTTGGGCGCAAAGATGCCCGGCGTGTCGACAAAGATCATCTGCACGGGCCCGTGCATGACGATGCCCAGCACCTTGGCGCGGGTCGTCTGCACCTTGGGGCTGACGATCGACACTTTCTGCCCGACCACGCGATTAACCAGCGTCGACTTGCCGGCATTGGGGGCGCCGAGCACGGCGATGAAGCCGCATGCGGTTTCGATAGTCATGGGACGCCTGCTTTCCTGAAACGCGGCCTCAAGCCGGGTTGACCGCGACGGTCTGATCTTCGCTCAAGCCCTCGGGTCGCACCAGAGCCAGCAATTGGGTGGCGGCCGCCTGTTCGGCAGCGCGCTTGGAACGGCCCGTACCGCTCCGGGCCGGATGGCCCTCGACGGCGGCCTCGACCTCGAAAACCGGGTCGTGCGGCGGGCCTTCGCTGCGGATGACCCGGTAGCGCGGCAGATTGAGCCCGGCGGCCTGGGCCCATTCCTGCAGCGCCGTCTTGGCGTCCTGCGGCGGATTGAGGTCGGCGGTCATCATCGGGCGCCAGTAACGCTCGATGAAGATCCGCGCCGCATCGATGCCGCCATCAAGATAGAGCGCCCCGATAATGGCTTCGCAGGCATCGGCGAGGGTCGCCGGATTCTCGCGGCCGCCGCTTTCCTCCTCGCCCTTGGAAAGGACCAGGAAGCGGCCGAGCCCGATGCCCTGCGCCACCTGCGCCAAGCCTTCCTGGCGCACGAGGGAGGCCAGGCGCTTGGCCAGCGCCCCTTCATCCTCTTCCGCGAAGGTTGCGAACAGCATCTCGGCGACGATCAGGCCGAGCACCCGGTCGCCGAGGAATTCCAGGCGCTGATTGTCCGCGAGCTTGGCTTCGGCAGCAGCCTTGGCCGTGCGGCGGACGCGCTTGGTGCGGTTGCGCCCGGTGGCACTGGGATGCGTGATGGCCGTGTCCAGCAGATCCGGCCGTGCAAAGACATGACCGAGGATCGGGGCGAGCTCAGGTAGGGCAGCCTTGGCCACCCATCACTCCACGAGATCAGCCAGGCGCCGCCAGCGCAACGCCGTGACCCAGGTGATCGGATTGGTAAGTTTCAGGCTGTTGTCATAGGACCAGAACAGCACCTTGGCGGGACCGATCAGGTTCTCGGCCGGCACGAAGCCGACATTGCCGAGCTGCGCCGGATCGGTAATGCGGGTGTTGAGGTCGGCCGGCGGCAGGCCCGCCAGCACGCGGCTGTCGCTCGATGAATCGCGATTGTCGCCCATCATGAAGTAATGCCCCTCGGGCACCACATAGACCGCCGTGTTGTCGAGCTCGCCCTGGTCGCCGCGGGTCTCGATGATGCGGTGGGCAACGCCGCCCGGCAGCGTCTCGACATATTGGGGCGAGGCCAGGCCGTTATCGAGATTGACGAAATCCTCAATGCGCTGGCGCTTCACCGGCGCGCCATTGATGTAGAGCAGGCCGTCGCGGACCTGGACAGTGTCGCCCGGCAGGCCGATGAGGCGCTTGATGAAATCGGTCTGCGGCTCTCCCGGCGGGCGGAAGACGATGACGTCGCCGCGCTCGGGCTTGTCTTCCCAGACGCGCCCTTTGAGGGGTACCACGCCCCAGGGGAAGGAAAAGCGGCTGTAGCCATAGGCGGTCTTGGAGACGAAGAGATAATCGCCGATGAGCAGGGTCGGGATCATCGAGCCCGACGGGATGCTGAACGGTTCATAGGCGAAGGTGCGGATCACCACGGCGATCACGGCGGCCCAGGCTATGGTCTTTACGGTCTCGACGATCTGGCTGGGCTCGGTCTCTGTCTTTCGCGCCATGGTGGGTAAAAGGGCCTTATGCGTGGGAATCGGGTGGAGCGTCAGGCATGCCTTTGCAGCATGCGTTTCGGGCGGATCAAGCCAGCCAACCCCAGCAAAGTCAAGGCTTTAAGGCCGATTCAGCGTCTTTGCACCAGGATTTTTACGAGATATTCCGCTGGTTTAGCCGAAACCCCTCACCCCAACCCCTCTCCCCAAAAGGGGCGAGGGGCTTTCCAACTGCCTGGGTCGAAACCCCCTCGCCCCGCGATAGCGGGGAGAGGGTCGGGGTGAGGGGGTGCGGATAACTATTTGGCCGGAGCCGGCATCGCCGAAATGATCACGATGGCCTGCGCCAGGGGAAAGTCGTCGGTAATGGTGAGGTCGATCTGCGCCACCATGCCGGGGGGCGTGATCTCGTGGAGGCGCCGCAGGGCACCATTGGTGAGGGCGAGGGTCGGCTTGCCGCTGGGCAGGTTCACCACCCCCATATCCTTCATGAAGACCTGGTCGCGAAAACCGGTCCCCAGCGCCTTCGAGCAAGCCTCCTTGGCGGCAAAGCGCTTGGCATAGGAGGCGGCCCTTTGCGCCCGGCGGTCGGACTTCTTCTGCTCCACCTCGGTGAAGACGCGCTGGATGAAGCGGTCGCCGAAACGCTCGATCGATTTCTCGATGCGCCGGATGTCGATGAGGTCGTTGCCGATGCCGAGGATCATGAAACTGACAGGCCCTGCATTTCTTATGTCGTCATCCCCGGGCGAAGACCCGGGGATCCACTGCTGCAGTTGAACGTGTGGATGCCCGGGGCCCCGCCGACGCATGTCGGCATGCGCCGACAGGGCCCGGGCATGACGGAGAATGGAGAGGTGACATTGTACACCTAGCCCTCAGCCCCTGGCCCGGTCGACCGAATTGACCGAGGGTGTCGCGCGCAAGGCGGCGATGATGTTGGTGAGGTGTTTGAGATCCTTCACCTCGACATCGACGATGATTTCGAAAAAGTCGATCGAGCGGTTGATGATCTTCAAATTCGAGATATTGCCGGAATTCTTGCCGATGACGGTGGTGAGCGAACCGAGGCTGCCCGGCTGGTTGGCGATGACGACGTCGAGCCGCCCGGTATGCTGTTCGACCGCGTTCTTGTCCTGGTCCCAGGCGACGTCGAGCCAGCGCTCCGGCGTGTCGGCAAAGCTTTCCAGCGTTTCGCAATCGATGGTGTGGATGGTGACACCCTTGCCGGTCGTCACGATGCCGACGATACGGTCGCCGGGCAGCGGGTGGCAGCAGCCGGCAAAATGCATCGCCATGCCGGGAATGAGGCCGCGAATGGGAATGGCATGGGCGCCCTTGCCCTTCTTGGCGTCGCGCTTGAGCGGCACCACCTTGTCGCTGGGCGCACCTTGCGTCTTGTTGCCGGGGAAGATCGCGTTGACGACTTCGCGCGCACTGACCAGGCCTTCGCCGACCTGTGTCACCAGGTCTTCGATCTCGTCCGCCTTGAACTTCTTGAGGACGCCGTCGATCGCCTTTTCGGTATATTCATAGCCGGCATGGGCGAATTCCTTGTGCAGCATCGCCCGGCCGAGTTCCATGTATTGCGCGCGCTGCTGCGTGCGGATGAAGCGGCGGATGCAGGCACGCGCCTTGCCCGTGACGACGAAGCGTTCCCAGGCCGGCGAGGGAGTCTGCGCCTTGGAATTGACGATGGCGACCTGGTCGCCATTCTGCAATTCCGTGCGCAGCGGCATGATGCGGCCGTTGATCTTGGCACCGACACAGGTGTCGCCCACTTCCGAATGCACCGCATAGGCGAAATCGACCGGCGTCGCCCCGCGCGGCAGCGCAATGAGATCGCCCTTAGGCGTGAAGCAGAACACTTGGTCCTGGAACATTTCGAGCTTGGTATGCTCGAGGAATTCCTCGGGGCCGGAGGCATGTTCGAGAATATCCAGGAGCTCGCGCAGCCAGCGATATTGCCGGCCGTCGATCTTGTTGGCGCCCTGCTTGTAGCCCCAATGGGCCGCCACACCCATTTCGGCGATTTCATGCATGTTTTCGGTGCGGATCTGCACTTCGATACGCATGCGCTGCGGGCCGATGATGCCGGTATGGAGCGACTGGTAGTTATTGGGCTTGGGCGTCGAGATGTAATCCTTGAAGCGCCCGGGGATCATCGAATATTTGCCGTGGAGGGCGCCCAACGCCTGGTAGCACTGGCCGATATCCTTGACCATCACGCGGAAGGCCATGATGTCGGAGAGCTGCTCGAACTCCATGCGCTTCTTCTGCATCTTGCGCCAGATCGAGAAGGGCGTCTTTTCGCGCCCCGACACTTCGGCCACGACGTCTGCTTCCTTCAGCGTCTTCGAGAGCTCGGCGATGATCTTGGTGCAGATATCCGCACCCTGCTCGCGCAAGTATGAGAGGCGCTGGATGATCGACTGATAGGCATCGGCATTGAGTTCGGAGAAAGCGAGGTTTTCAAGCTCGTCCTTCAGCTGATGCATGCCCATGCGCTCAGCGAGCGGCGCATAGATTTCCATCGTCTCCGCAGCGATGCGCCGGCGCTTGTCCGCATTCTTGATGAAATGCAGCGTCTGCATGTTGTGCAAGCGGTCGGCGAGCTTCACCAGCAGCACGCGGATATCGTTCGACATCGCCAGCACCAGCTTGCGGAAGTTTTCCGCATGCTTGGTGTTGTCCGACTGCAGTTCCAGGCGCGAGAGTTTGGTAACGCCGTCGACCAGCTGCGCCACCTCGCCGCCGAACATGCTCTGCACCTGCTCGAGCGTCGCCTCGGTGTCCTCGACCGTGTCGTGGAGGAGGCCGGTGGCGATCGAAGCGGAATCGAGCTTCAACCGCGTCAGGATCTCGGCGACGCCCAGGGGATGCGAGAAATAGGGATCGCCCGAGGCACGCGCCTGGCTGCCATGGGCCTTCATTGAAAAAACATAGGCGCGGTTGAGGAGGTCCTCATCCGCGCCTGGATCGTAAGATTTCACCCGCTCGACCAGTTCGAATTGCCGGATCATGCGGTCCTCGATGTACCTCTCGCCGCTTCTGCGGCTCTACCTACATGCGGGTGAAACCAATCCTTTCCCTTGTTCAGGAATAAGGTAACTGACGACGGGAATGCCCGATCAGTTGCCGTCATCGGCCTCCGCGGCATCTTCGAACTCGCCGTCGATAGCCATGTCGGCCTCTTCGGCCTCGTCATCGGAAATCTGCGCCTGCTGCATTTCCGCCAGCAGATCGCCGGCGCCGGTGCCAAAGCCGGTGCCTTCTTCTTCCGGCTCGTCATTTTCGACATGACGCTGCAGGCCGGTGATGAGGTTGTCGGTGAGCTGGGCAAGGACGACGGTTTCGTCGGCAATCTCGCGCAGGGCCACGACCGGGTTCTTGTCATTGTCGCGATCGACGGTGATCTGGGCACCGGCCGACACTTCGCGGGCCCGCTGGGCAGCCAGCATGACCAATTCGAACCGGTTCGGGATCTTGTCTACGCAATCTTCGACTGTAACGCGCGCCATTTTCGATAATCTCCAGGAATTCGCCTAATTGCCTGAACCTACTATATTGATTTTGCTGGTTCAAGCAGCGGGGCCGGGCAGGCATCATGCCGCAGGCGCATGGCGCTGCGACCGTGCGAAACAACGCCGCAAGCGCCTCAAAGCAAACGGATTTCCTGGCCTGCGGGCAGGGCCGCAATGAGCTCGGCCACGCTCCGGCCGCTCACCGGATGGCGCCAATGGGGCGCGATGGCCTGGAGCGGCAGCAGAACGAAAGCGCGGTCCTGCATCCGCGGATGCGGCAGCAGGGGCCCAGAATTCCCCACCACATCCCCGGCCACATCCCCCATCATATGCTGGGCCACGCGCTCACCATAGGCAATGATGTCGAGATCGAGCGGCCGGGCGGCGTTGGCGACCGAGCGGATCCGGCCGCTGGCGGCTTCCAGCTGCTGCAATAAAACCAGAAGCGCGGCCGGAGAGCGTTCCGTCGCCACCTCGATGACACCGTTCACATACCAGGGCTGGTCGGGTGCCGCTGGCACGGGGGCGGATTCATACCAGGGCGAGCGGCGGCGGATGTCGATCCCGGCCGCGGCGATGTCGGCCACCGCCTTTTCCAGCGTCGCCACCGGGCTCCCCGCATCGCTGGGCAGGTTCGCTCCCAATCCGATAAAAATGCTTTCCGTCACGCCGCTTTTTCCGACTTTCGATTGCACTTGTCCGTATCGCGCCAGCGCCGAACCGGGATTGGATGGTTCGCCTCATTAAATCTTGCGAGGCGCCGGCCATCGGCACTAAGGTCCGCGCAGAGCGTCTCATATAGATGCCGGCTCACCGGACCAACATATCTTTCATTCATATTGCCGACGAGGACAACATAATGCCCCTTCGCTTTTACGCCCAGGAACGGGTCGGTCTCTTCATTGATGGCGCCAACCTCCATGCCGCCGCCCGCGCGCTCGGTTTCGACATCGACTACAAGCGCCTGCTGAAGCATTTCCAGGAGCAGTGCCGCCTCATCCGCGCCTTCTATTACACGGCGTTGGTCGAGGACCAGGAGTATTCACCGCTCCGCCCCCTGGTCGATTGGCTCGACTATAACGGCTTCACCATGGTGACCAAGCCGACCAAGGAATTCACCGACGCCATGGGCCGGCGCAAGATCAAAGGCAATATGGATATCGAGCTCGCCATCGACGTCCTCGAAATGTCGGCGCATCTCGACCATGTCGTGCTGTTTTCGGGCGATGGCGATTTCCGCCGCCTAGTCGAAGCGGTGCAGCGGCGCGGTGTGCGCGTCTCGGTCGTCTCGACGGTACGTTCGAACCCGCCCATGGTGGCCGACGAACTCCGGCGTCAGGCCGACATGTTCGTCGAGCTCGAGGAGCTTTCATCCATCGTCGCCCGCGCGCATAACCCGCGCCCGCGCGATCCCAATCGCGACCCGTCGCGCGACCAGCCGCCGCGCGAACCGCATCCGGATGATGAACCGAGCGGCCAATGATCCGCGACAACGTCTGATCCACCATGCCAGCCGCCCCCGTATCGCCGGGATTGGACTGTCCGCTCTGCCCGCGCCTCGCCGATTTCCGCGCCGAGAATCGTCGGAAGCTGCCGGATTACTTCAATGCACCGGTGCCCGCCTTCGGCGACGCGAAGCCAAAATTCTTGATCATCGGCCTGGCGCCCGGCCTGCACGGCGCCAACAGGACGGGCCGCCCCTTCACCGGCGATTGGGCCGGCGACCTGCTCTTTGCGACCTTGCTGGAACTGGGCCTTGCAACCGGCACCTATGACGAGCGCCCCGATGACGGGCTGACGCTGAAGGGCTGCCGCATCGTCAACGGCGTGCGCTGTGTGCCACCACAGAACAAGCCGCTGCCGGCCGAGATCAGGACCTGCAACACCTTCCTGAAAAGCGAACTCGAAGCCTCACCGGCGCGCTGCTATCTGGCCCTGGGCGCCATCGCCCATGACGCGGCGCTGATGGCGCTCGGCGAAAAACGCAGCGCCTTCAAATTCGGCCATAACCGTCGCCACGATTTAAGCGACGGCCGCGTCCTCATCGATAGCTATCACTGCTCGCGCTACAACACGAATACCGGCGTGCTGACGCCCGCGATGTTCCGTGAGGCGATGAACCAGGTGAAGAAGGCAGCGGGGCTCTGACGCCCCCTCACCCCAACTCCTCTCCCGCGAGGGGAGAGGGGCTTGGTGCGGCCTGGGCAACAACTTTCAAAGTCGATGACTTCTGCCACCGGCATCTCATTCCCTCTCCCCTCGCGGGAGAGGGTCAGGGTGAGGGGGGATGTCAGCAAATGCTCCGTCGCGCAGCAGCTTGCGAGATTCAATCCCCGCCGCGGTTGCGCACGACGCGGGCCTGGTCGCGTTTCCAGTCGCGTTCCTTGATGGCGGCGCGCTTGTCGACCTGGCGGCGGCCCTTGGCGATGCCGAGCTGGCATTTGGCGCGGCCGCGTTCGTTGAAATAGATCGAGAGCGGCACCACGGTGATGCCCTCGCGCTGGGTGGCATTCACCAGCTTCACGACCTCGCGCTTCTTCAGCAGTAGCTTCCGCGGCCGGCCGGGTTCGTGATTGAAGCGGTTGGCCGCCTCATACTCCGGGAAATGCGCATTGAGCAGCCAGAACTCGCCATCGCGTTCGGCAGCGAAGGCCTCGTTGATGCTGCAACGGCCAAGACGCAGCGACTTCACCTCCGACCCCATCAATTGGAGTCCGGCTTCCATCGTATCGGTGATGGCATAATCATGCCGGGCCTTGCGGTTCTGCGCCGCAAAGCGGTTGGTCGAGATGTCGCGCGCCATGTTCTGTTACTGGCTCTTTTACTGGCCGATCAGGCCGGCCTTCTTCAATGCCGCCTCGACCTTCTGCTTGGAGGCATCCGAGATGGGTGCCAGCGGCAGCCTGAGGTCCGGCTGGATATGGCCCATGATCGAGAGTGCGTATTTGACCGGCCCCGGGCTGGTCTCGCAGAACATCGCATCATTGACCGGCATCAGGCGCTCGTTGATTTCCATCGCTTGCTTCAAATCACCGGCACGCCAGGCCGCGTGCATCTGCGCCGTGAGCTTCGGCGCCACGTTCGAGGTGACAGAGATGCAGCCTACCCCGCCCTGCACGAGGAACGGCAGCGCCGTCGCATCCTCGCCCGAAAGCTGGCAGAAATCGGCGCCGATGGCGAGCTTGGTGCGGGCAGGCCGCGCAAGATCCGCCGTCGCATCCTTGACGCCGATCACGCGCGGCAGTTCGGCGCAGCGCTTCATCGTGTCGATCGACATGTCGACGGCGCTCCTGGGCGGCACGTTGTAGATGATGATCGGCAGGTTGGTGGCGTCGTGGATCGCCTTGAAATGCTGGAACTGCCCCTCCGGGGTGGGGCGGTTGTAATAAGGCAGCACCACCAGCGCGGCATCGGCGCCGGCCTTCTCGGCATGGCGGGTCAGATCGATGGCTTCCTGGGTCGAATTGGAACCCGTGCCGGCGATGACGGGGACGCGGCCCTTGGCCACCTCGATGGCCAGTTCGACGATGCGGTGATGTTCCTCATGGCTGACCGTCGGGCATTCGCCGGTGGTGCCCACCGGCACCACGCCGTCGATCCCCTCTTTGATCTGCCAGTCGACGAATTTCTGGAACGCAGCCTCGTCCACCGCATCGTTGCGGAACGGGGTGACCAAAGCGGTCATCGAACCCTTGAACATGTCTGGCTCCATCAGGTCGCCCGCAGAGCGGCCGGCGCCGCGGGTGGTTGCAAATCGGGCCCGGAAAATAGCGGCCCACCGAACCCGCCGCAAGCGTTCTGCCGAAAAAACCGACGAATCGCCGCCTGTGGTATTTTGGCGTCAGTTAGCCTCAATAAATGAAGGTGCTGCATCAGTGTGTGATGGCCAACACATTGAATCCATTGAGTGAGAGGCAATTGGCTCATAGAATGCTGGGCCTGCGCCTGCCGATTCGCGCGCAGCCGAGCGAGGAAATGAAGCACATAATTCTCAATTCCGGTGCCTTGGCACCGTCCGGCACCACCCGATCGGGGTCAGCCATCCTGCCCCGAGCCTTCCTGTCGCGCCTGATCTGGCTCTCTCTTGCCGCCTTCCTCTGCCTCGCCGGCCTGGTCCGGCCGGGCCTTGCCGACGGTGTCAATCTCAGCGCGCACGACAAGAAACTCTATCAGCAAGCCTTCCAGGCCATCGAAAAGGACCGCTGGAAGGAAGCGCGGCGCCTCGCCGACCTCGCCAAGGAGCCGCTGCTCGGCAAGGTGGTCCAGTGGCTGGACCTCACCCGGCCGGGCCCGGGCCGTTCCTTCGATGAAATGACCCGCTTCCTCAAGGCCAACCCGGACTGGCCGCTGCGGGACACGCTCACCGCCCAGGCCGAGCGCGCCATGCCGGACATCTACCCGACCGCCGCGGTGCTGAACTGGTTTGGCGCGCGCGACCCGCTGACGGCAGATGGGGCCATCAAGCTGTTGGGCGCGCTCCGCGCCGACCGCCAGTTCGACCGCGCCCGCAAGGTCGCGGTCCTTGCCTGGACCACCGAGGACTTCAACAAGGAGCAGGAGAACACCTTCCTGCTGCGCTTCGGCGACATCATCACCATGGCCGACCATGTCGTGCGGCTCGACAATTTGCTGTGGGAAGACGATCGCGAGCAGGCCGTGCGCATGCTCAAGCGCGTCGATTCCGGCCATGCCGCCCTTGCCAGCGCGCGTATGCGGCTGCAGGACAAAAAGATATCGCCCGAAGCGGTCGGCGGCCTCGTGCCGCTGGAACTGCGCGACGATGCCGGCCTCATCTACGAAATGGCGCGCGCCTGGCGCAAGCAGGGCAAGATCGAGCGCGCGCTCCAGCTCCTCGATCCGCCGCCGGCAAAGGTGGCGCGGCCCGACCTCATGTGGGACGAACTCTATCGTGCCGCGCGCGAGCTGCTGGGCAATGGCGACATCAGCGCCGCCTATCGCCTCGCCGCCGCGCACAATGCCGATACGGGCGATGCTTTCGTCGAGGGCGAGTGGTTCGCCGGCTGGGTGGCGCTGCGCTATCTTGAGGAGCCGGACGTCGCCCGCAAGCATTTCACCAATCTCTATAACGGCGCCAAATCGGTCATCAGCAAGACGCGGGCCGCCTATTGGAACGGTCGTGCCGCCGAAGCCAAGGGCGACATGGCGGCGGCAACCGACTGGTACCGCAACGCCGCCAAGAATCTGAGCGTCTATTACGGCCAGCTGGCCGCGGCCCGCCTCACCGACCCGAAGCATCTGGTGCTCGACAGCGGCGTTCGCCCGAGCGGTGCCGAGAAAGCGGCCTTCGCCAAGCGCGAGATGGTCCGGGTCGTGCAATTGCTGGCCAAGGTCGGCGCCGAAGAGCGCGTGCGCCCCTTCATCATGACGATGACGGCACGCGCGACCAAGGCCACCGATTACGTGCTGCTGGCTGACCTCGCCAAATCGGCCAAGCGCGAGGATCTTGCCATCGCCGTCGCCAAGGATGCTCGGCAAAAGGGTTTCGAGCTGTCCGAATACCTCTTCCCCACCATCAAGCTGCCGGCCGGCAAGGAGCCGGAACCGGCGCTGGTCCTCGCCATCATCAAGCAGGAAAGCGCCTTCGACGCGCGGATCAGTTCACCGGCCGGCGCCATGGGCC
Source organism: Dongia sp. (assembly GCF_041906375.1). Taxonomy (GTDB): domain Bacteria; phylum Pseudomonadota; class Alphaproteobacteria; order Dongiales; family Dongiaceae; genus Dongia. Next base: position 43,184 of record NZ_JAYRJJ010000010.1, read on the forward strand.
TGATGCAGCTGATGCCCTCGACCGCGCGCCCGCTGGCCAAGGAGCTTGGCGTCAAGAAGCTGCAGGAGAAGAAGCTCACCAGCGATCCGGCGTTCAACGTACGCCTCGGCCGCCTCTATCTCGAAAAGCTGATCGACCGTTTCAACGGCTCCTACATCATGGCCGTGGCTGCCTACAATGCGGGCCCCAGCCGGGTGCGCGACTGGACGATTCTCTATGGCGATCCGCGCTCGGCCGAAACCGACGCGATCGATTGGGTCGAGAACATCCCTTTCGACGAAACCCGCAACTATGTGCAGCGCGTGATGGAGAATCTGCAGATCTATCGCAGCCGCCTCTCCGAGAATGGTGCCCGCATCGCCCTAGAGGACGACCTCAACCGTCCTGCCATCAACTAACCTCACCCTGAACTGACGAGGTCCGATCGTGAGCGTGCCGATCCAGGCTGAAGCCGCCTTCGCGGCAAGTGCCGCCGATGTGCGAAAGGCAGCCGAACGGCTGCAGGGACGAGCGGTCGTCACACCGCTCCTCGATTATCCGCTGGTGAGCGAAAGGCTGGGCTTCCGCCTGCTGATCAAAGCGGAGACGCTGCAGCTCACCGGCTCGTTCAAGTTCCGCGGCGCCTGCAACCGGCTGCTCGCCGCCAAGGCGGCGGATCCGGGCTTGCGTGCCGTCGTCGCCTTCTCCTCCGGCAATCATGCGCAGGGCGTCGCCGCCGCGGCCAAGCTCCTTGGCCTCAAGGCCACCATCGTGATGCCGTCCGACGCGCCGGCGATCAAGGTCGCCAACACCAAGGGCTATGGCGCCGAGGTGGTCCCCTATGAACGCCGCAGTGAGGATCGCGAGGCGATCGCCCGTGCGATTGCGACGAAAGAAGGCGGGCTCATCGTCCCACCTTATGACGATCCCTTCGTCATCGCCGGCCAGGGCACCGTGGGGCTGGAGATCTGCAGCCAAGCGCTGGCGCTCAATGCCAGGCCCGACGTGGTGATGGCGCCCTGCAGTGGCGGCGGGCTGGTGGCCGGCGTCGCACTTGCAGTGAAGGACCAGTTCGCCGACGCCGCGATCTATGCCGCCGAACCCGCGGGCTTCGACGATCTCAATCTTTCGCTGGCCGCTGGAGAGCGCCTTCCCAACCAGGGCAAGACGCCCTCAATCTGCGACGCGCTGATGGCGGAGCGGCCCGGGGCGCTCACTTTCCCGATCCACCGCAAGCTGCTGGCCGGCTCATGCGTGGTGAGCGACGATGCCGTGCTGGATGCGATGAACTTCGCCCTCCGGCATCTCAAACTGGTGGTGGAGCCCGGTGGGGCTGCGGCTCTGGCCGGTGCGCTGGCGATGCGGCGAGAGCTTGCCGGCAAGACGGTCGCCATCGTCTGCTCGGGCGGCAATGCCGATCCCGAAATGATCGAGCGGGCCGCCGACAGGGACGACCCGCTTGTCTGAACTTAATCGCTAGGCGGGAGAATCAGGCCGTCGCGGCCTTCTTCTCCAGCGGTTCCTTGGTCACTTCCTTGGCCGGCTCGACCGTGGTGGTCGCGACCGCCGAGACCGGATGCGTATCCGTGCGGCGGCACATGCCCTCAAGGTAAGCGCCCTGCTCAATGGCGAGCGATTTGTGAAGGATGTCGCCGGTCACGCGCGCGGTCTTTTCCAGCACGACCATGTCGGCGCGGACCTCGCCATTCACCAGACCGCAGATGCGCACGGATTCGGCCTGCAGGCCGCCCTGGACCGTGGCGCCCTCGCCGATGGTGATATTGCGGCTCTGAATATCGCCCTCGACCCAGCCGTCAATCTGCACGTCGCCGCTGCAGACGAGGTCGCCGGTGATGCGCAGATCGGCACTGATGATGGAGGGAATGCCGGCCTTCACGCTCGGCCGCGGCGAGTCATGAACCGTCGTCGGCTGCCCGGATTTGTTAACCTTTGAAAACATAGCGACCTGCCTTGAGAAAGCCCATGGGATCGAGCGGTTTGTCGTTGTAGCGCACTTCGTAATGGCAATGCGGGCCGGACGACCGCCCGGATGACCCGAGCTTGCCGACCAGCTGCCGGTAGTCCACCACATCCCCGACCTTCACGGCAACCGAATCCAGATGGGCATAAAGCGTATGTATGCCAAGACCATGGTCGATTTCGACGACACGGCCGTAATTCCCCTTCCAGCCGGCGGCGATCACGGTTCCGGGCGCCGTCGCCAGCACGTCCGAACGCAGGGTGCCGACCATGTCGAGGCCTTCATGGCGCGCACGGGCGCCGTTGAACGGGTCGACGCGGGCGCCAAAGCCGCTGGAGATGTAGTAATGGTCGACCGGAGCCGCCAGCGGCACGGAGCGCAGCACGACCTGCATCTTCTCCCAGCGCGCGACTTCGTCATCGAGCGTCGCCACGTTGGCCAGCAGCTTCTGTTCCGTCTCATCGGCGCCGGTCGCCGGGTCCGGCAGGAACGGACCGCCCTTGCCGATGCCGTTCTGCTCGGCCGCCGCAATCATGTTCTCGACGTCGAGCCCGGTCATCACCAGGGTCTTTTCCATTTCCTCGAGGCTGTTGCGCGTGCGCTCGGTGACCGAGGCCACGAAATTCGCCTGGCTCTCCTGAACGGAGGCCACCTTGTCGCGCAGTTCGTCGATGGTGCGGCCGAGGTCCGAGCGGCCGAGCTGCAACGCATTGCGCTGGCTGATCACCGTGGTGAGCGCCAGCTTGGTCTGCGCCACCTGGCGGGTGAGATCGGCGTTGCTCGCCTGCGCCACCTGCAACTCGGACTGCAGCGAGCCGACTTTGGCGGTGAGGCTCGCGACCTGCTCAGTCGCGGCCTGATGATCGCGGCGCAATGTATTGAGGCGGCCGGTCAGGTCAGCAACCTGGGTCGCAAGATTGCCGTTGCTCTGGCGGCTCTGTTCGAGCATCGCCGTCAATTCGTCGCGTTCGGCCGCCATGCGGCGCCGATCGCCTTCAATGCCGCGGATTTCCGACTTCAGATCGGCAATCTGGTTGGTCAGCGACTGGTTGCGCGCGGCGATGCGCTTGAGATCGCTGTCGAAGGCGAGCAGCCGATTCTTCAGCGCTTCGCGCAGTTTGGCGCGCAGCGGATCCTCGCCCGCGGCCACAGTCCTGCCAGTGGCAGCGCCATCGAGCGGTGCCGGGCCTTCAATCTGTGTGGCGATCGAACGCAGCCCGTCGCGCATCGTGGCGTTTTCGCCGGACAGGCCCAGCAGATAAGCCTCATCGTCACCGAGCTTACCGGTGCTGCCCTTGAACTGGTCGAAATAATCGGCGACTTCGGCAAGCAGGCCCGTATAGGCGCCCTCGGCCTCGCGCACGGCGATATCGCGGCCGTGCAACGTCACCTGCTGCATGGCAAGACCGATCGAGGTCGCCAGCGACAGGACAGCGATGCCGCCGATGAGCGATGCGCCGACCAGCTGGCTGCGCGTCGACAGGCGCACATATTTGATCTTGCCGTCGCTGCGCACGATGAGTTCGCGCGGCGAGAAATGCTTCGAGAGAGTCGCGGCAACGCGCGATACCATATGACGCGGTGACAATTTTTCAGGTTTTCTTCCGGTTACCACGATCCCATCCCCACGGTAGGACGCTCAATTGACCCATAGCCGCCCTACGTTCCCCGACCGACCCGCGAACCCCTCGGATAGCCGACGCCGTGTGGCGCGTGACACATACCGGACCAAGCGATCTTGGCCCCCCTGACGATTGCACCGAAGGCAGCTGTTGCTGCCACGGCAAATCGTTAATTTATTATTATCGGATTTAACTTAGGCGGACCGAAAAGGGGACGCAAGCCGAATCAACCCGCCTCGGGTAGGGGCGCCCCTCATTTATATGAAAAACATTCTAGATCAATGAGTTGATATAATCTGCGCAACTCACACAGGCCGACGGAAATGGGCCTCGACATAGCGCACGGCCAAAGCAACGGCTTCGGTAATATTCAGCTTCTCCGTGTCGATGACGAGTTCCGGCTCGACCGGGGGTTCGTAGGGCGCGCTGATGCCGGTGAACTCGGCGATCTGGCCGGCACGCGCCTTCTGATAGAGCCCCTTTGGATCGCGCCCTTCGCAGGTGGCGAGATCCGCCTTTACATAAATTTCATGGAAAGCGCCGGCACCGGCCTCAGCACGCTCGCTCCCCGCGAGACTTTTGGCCACCGCCTGGCGCGCACGGTCGCGATCGCCGCGATAGGGCGAGATGAATGCCGTGATCACGATCTGCCCGGATTCGGCAAAGAGCGCCGCGACCTCGCCGATGCGGCGGATGTTCTCCGCACGGTCTTCCGGTGCAAAGCCCAGATTGGCGCTCAAGCCCCGGCGCACATTGTCGCCGTCCAGCACGAAGACGTGGAAACCGCGACGGAACAATTCCTGCTCCAGCGCCATGGCGATGGTCGATTTGCCGGCACCGGAGAGACCGGTCAACCACAGCACGCCGCCGGAATGCCCGTTGCGCAAGCTGCGCTGTGCCAGCGTCACGCCATGCGCCACTTCGGTGATGTTGCTGGAACGGATCGTCACCAGGCGCCGCTGGTCCGGATAGCCTTCGACGGCGATCGTGCCGCCGGCCAGAATGTTGCGCCCGTCGGAGAGCACAAAGCGGCCGGTCTTCGGATTGGCTTCAACCGAATCAAGCGCCAGCAGGGCCGGCGAGCGCAGCACGACCTCGGCGATGTCGTTGCGCTCGACCGCCGCACTTTGCCGCGCGCTGAAGCTTTCGGGATCGTAGACGCAGGCGATGCTCTCGACGACGACGTTGACGTCACGCGTCTGCAAGCGCAGCCGGTAATTGGCGCCGAGCTGCAAGGGCGTTTTCGCCAGCCAGAAGAGCTTGGCCTTGAAGACATGGCTCTCGAGCGGGGCCGCATCGACATGGCTCGCCATCTCGCCGCGCTCGATGAACAGCTGCTCGTCGAGCGTGATGCCGACTGACTGGCCGGCTTCGCCGCTCTGCGGTTCCGGTGCCGCCCAGGCTTCGATCGAGGCAATCCGCGCTGTCTTGTTGCTGGGCGAGAACAGCAGCGTATCGCCCACGGCCAGCCTGCCGCTGGCAATACGGCCGGCCAGGATGCGCCGGTCGTCGAATTTGTAGATATCCTGGATCGGCAGGCGCAGCGGCAAAGCGGCAAGAGGTGCCGCCGGCTCGAAACTGTCGAGCGCTTCCACCAGGGTCGGCCCCTGATACCAGCTCATCCGCGCCGAGCGCTGGACGATATTGTCGCCATCGCGCGCCGTCATCGGAATAATGTAGTTGGCTGCAATGCCGAGTGAGCCCAGATAGTGGCTGTATTCCTGCGCAATGTCGTTGAAGCGCTGTTCCTGGAAATCCACCAGATCCATCTTGTTGACCAGCACCGCGATCTGCTTGACACCGAGCAGGTTGAGCAGGAAGGCGTGCAGGCGCGATTGCTGCTGGATGCCCTGGCCTGCATCGATCAGCATCAAAGCTGCTTCGGCGCTGGAGGCGCCGGTGATCATGTTCTTGATGAACTCGCGGTGCCCCGGTGCATCGATGATGGTATAGTCGCGCGCTGCGGTCTTGAACCAGATCTGCGCGGTATCGATGGTGATGCCCTGATCGCGCTCCGATTGGAACGCATCCATGAGAAAGGCCCATTCGAACGGCATGCCGCGCCGTTCGCACATCGCCTTGATGGCCTCGAACTTGCCTTCGGGCAATGAGCCGGTATCGTGGAACAGGCGGCCGACCAGGGTCGACTTCCCGTGATCGACATGGCCGACGATGACGATACGCATCAACTCGC
>NZ_JAYRJJ010000002.1:0-979423 GCF_041906375.1 Dongia sp.
AGATGATCAGCCGCTTCGGCTGCCAGTCCTTCAGCACCCGGCGGATGAACGCCTTGCCGAACGAACCCGTCCCGCCCGTCACCAGGATCGATTTCCCGTTCAGGTCGGGAAGTGCCGTTTCAAACATCTGCAATGCCCCAGGCAATTATGGCCGACGCCTGTGTCGACCAGAATAAGTTCACTAAATCAGCACGTTACCTTGGGACAAATCCTTCCCATGGCAAAATGGCCAGCGCAGGGGGTATCAGCAGCCCCGCCGGGCTGTCAACCGGCCCTTGTCTGGACAACCGCGTGGAATTCTCAGGCGGCCCCGAACACCGGCTCCAACAATCCCCGGTGGCCGGTCTTGACGGCAAAGAGACTGCCGGCGAGCGGCGCCTGGGCCAGCATCGCGGCGTCGAGCCCGACCGTCGCCGTGGTGATGTAGAGCGTATCGAGATCGTCCCCGGCGAAGGCGCAGGAAGTCACCAGCGGCACGGGCAAGCGGACCTCCAGGTCGATCTTGCCGTTGGGCAGGAAGCGCGTCACCCGCCAGCCTTCCCAATGGCAGATCCAGATGCCGCCGGCAGCGTCCACGGTCATGCCGTCCGGCATGCCCTGCTCTTCCGTGAACTCGGTGAAGAGCCGCTGGTTGGTCAGGGCGCCGGTCTGGGGGTCGAGGTCATAGGCGTAAACCTTGCGCACCATCGTATCCGAAAAATAGAAGACGCGCCCATTGGGGCTGAAACCGGGACCATTGCCGCAGGCAAAGCCGCGGTCGTGGATCTCGCTCTTGCCGTCCGCGGTCAGGCTGTAGATGCCGCCGATCGGCTCGGTCTCCTTGTTGTCCGAAGTGCACAGCCACAGCCGCCCCTGGCGGTCGACCTTGCCGTCGTTGAACATGGTGAGTTCTGGCCGGTCGTTGGGATTGACCCAGGGCGTGAGCTTGCGCGCCGCGACATCGACCTTGAAGGTGCCTTCGCGCCCGGTGAGGATGAAGCCTTCCTTTGCCCGGACCATCGTCCCCATCGGCACGTCGAGCTTCAAATGCCAGGCATCGGCCGCCTTGGTCGCCGGGTCATAGATGTGAATCGTCGGCCCCTTGAGGTCGAGCCAGTAGACCTTCTTGTCGACCGGATGCCACAGCACCGATTCGCCTAGGATGGCGGGGGTTTTCACGACACAAATGGGGTCGGCGGCGGGGACGGCAGGCATCGCGGCTCCTGATCGGATGGGGATGATCCGCCGATTGTGGCCATCCCGCGCGCAATAGCAATGCCGTTGGCGAAAAACAGCGGCGCCCCCGATCGCTCGGGGGCGCCGTCATCATCATTTCAGCTGGCGGCCCGCAGGCCCTCCGTCAGCGCCGGGCGGCAAGCCGGCCGGGCGCCGCGCTTCAGCGTGCGCGCGGCACCGTCATCGGGCACCGGCATCGCCACTTCGCCGGACAGCATGCGTTCAAGTTCGCGCCGCGCCCGTGCCAGGCGCGATCGCACCGTGCCGATGGGGCAGCCGCAGATCCGCGCTGTCTCCTCATAGGAAAGATCCTGGCCGACGACGAGCAGCAATACCTCGCGCTGGTCGGCATTGAGGCCATCAATGGCACGGAACAGCTCCTTCAGCACCAGCACATGCTCCTGCCCCGGAGCCACGCTGGCGAGATTGGGCAGCAGGTCGTCATCGACCTCGACCAGGCGGCTACGCTGCCCGGCCCGCAGATTGTTGACATGGATGTTGCGCATGATCGTGAACAGCCAGGCCTTGAGGTTCGTGCCCATGGCATAGAGGTCCTGCTTGCGCAACGCGCGCAGCACCGTGTCGTTCACCAGATCGTCTGCCGATTGGCGGTTGCGGGTCAGCATGACCGCAAAAGCCTTCATGGCCGGCAGCAATGCGACGAGTTGGTTTTGGAAAGTATCGGCCATCGGTTGTCCTTTCGGTCGATTCAGTCTTCGGTCCAAGCGTCGGAAAATCGTGACGTCAGGTCCCCGCCTTGTGCGGGAGGCCCCCGCCGGAATGGGCGGTGGGCATGGCCGAAAGATGGGCGGATCGGCGTGACAAGCCGAGCGACAAGACGGAGGAGAAGCTGTGACCTCCGACTTTTGGAATAGGAATAAAAGAATAGACTGGGATTATTTCGTGACTTTGCCCGGATCGCTTGGACCTGAATCGTTGGGGAAAGCCTCGCGAATGAGCTTGATGAGCTTCTCGTCGGCCGGTTCTTCGCAGGCAGCGAACAACGTTTTCATCTGCCGCTCCAGCCAGCGGTCAAAGGCTGGGGATGTCATGGGCAGGGAGGAAGCGGGGGCGCCGGGCATTGGCGCCGGGGCGGCAGGGCCGGCAGCAGCATCCAGGGACGTGTCATTGGCCGGCGAATCGCTGCCGTCCTCCCACCCCTTCCCGTTCCGACCGGCATTCATTGCGGCTGAAAACTCCCAGAAACAGCGTCAGGAAACCGCGCTTGTTAACGATCTCACTGCAGCGCTAACGGCGCCCGCCCGGCCAAGTTCCCGGAGGGTGGCCGAAAACCCCCATAATCGGAACTGATTACCGTCAGCGGGTGAATTGGCGCAACACCTGTTGCACCAGGGCGTGGTCGAGGTCCGGCCGGCTTTCCAAGATGAAGCCCATCGCACCGGCCCCCAGCATCGCCCCCAGGGGGTCCGCCTTGACCGCCTCGCCGGCCATGTCGCCTGCTGCCGCAACAAGGGCCGGCATGCTGTCCATGGTGGCACCCTGCACGGCCGCGACGCGCTTGGGGCTGGACTGGGCCTGGGCGATACGCGCGAGGACCAGGGCGATGATCGCCAGCGACAGCGCGACGATCCCCAGTGCCGCGGCCGGCCGCATCCAGTCGAGCAGGTAATGGTAGAGGGAAGCCGCGGCAACGCCGATGGCACCGAGGCCGAGACAGGCCGCCAGCCCCGCCAGCACCAGGCGGCGCAGGACCCGGTCGGTCAGGCGGTCGATCGATGCCAGCATGCCGCGGCTCCCTTTATCCGGATGAAAATCAACGATGCGTCAGCTTGCCGAGCAGGATGCCGACGCCGAACGCTACCAGCAGGCTGGTGAGCGGCCGCTCGGTGATCTGCTCTTCCAGCACGCCGACGCCGGCCTGCACCCGGGCCTTGCCGTTATCGACCGCCTCGTTGAACTGGGCCGAGCCCTTGCGCGCCAGCAACTTGGCGATGGTCGCCACATCTTCCTTGAGCGTGCCGAGATCGTTCTTCAACACGTCGAATTCCTTGTCCAGGCTGCGATCTGCCATAGCGACATTTCCTTCCTTCATGACGGTCTTTTCCTTCCTTGCTTCAGACATAGTTGGGCTTCAGACATAGTTGGCAACGAGCGACACCAGGAACAGCACGATGAAGATCAGGAACAGGATCTTCGCAATGCCGGTCGCCGCCTGCGAAATGCCGCCAAAGCCGAAAACGCCGGCAATGATGGCGACAACAAGAAAGACCACGGCCCAATAGAGCATGCTGTTTTTCCTTCTGCCGATGGATGAAAGCCAGCTTCGGTGCTGGATTCAAAAGACTGAGTTCTCGCCGGTTCCGAACCACGCCCCACACGAGAGTCGCCGGACCCTAATTACGCCTGGCCCTAAATTCGCCTGGCGCGAGGGGTGGCCCCGCGGATCGCACCGCCGATGCCATGCAACAGGGAGCAGCATGGCACCGGGGGCGACCGCGCGGGGCCGCGTGTCGCCATTTGGCCGGAAAGTCGATTGCCAGGGTCGTGCGTGCCCGGCCATCGGATCTCATGGCTGGGCAGACAGTGACCGTTTGGGGGAAGGGTCACTGCGGCAATCGTGGGGTCGCTCCGGTCACATGGCGGCCACGCAGAATGAAACGCGGCGCTTTGTGATTGGTTCCGCGGCCAGTTCAGCGCCCGGCCGGTTCAGCGCCTGGCCGGTTCATCGTCTGGCCGGTTTCTTGCCGGCCTCTTCCGCCCGCGCCAATTCCGTGCCTTCCGGTCCATCGACGGCGCGCTTGGCGGCTTCCGCCTGGCGTTCCGTCCGGCCCGGATGCTGGGCGGATTGCTGGGCGCCGGTATTGTAGTGACGGGCGGCTGTCCGGTTGCCTTCGCCTTCATTGGGCTGGCCGCCTTGCTGGCGCTGGCGATCCTTCGCACCGCCCTGCTGCTGCTGATCGCTGGTCAGGGAATGGCCCTGCTCATGCTTCTCGCCGGGCACTTCCATCGGCACCGTCTCGTTCGGAGTCTTCGTCGGCATCTCCGCTCTCCTTCTCGCTATGCGTCAACGAGACAAACGAAAGCGCGCGCCGAAGGTTCCGGCGCGCGCTTGTTCGTTCCGACTATGTCGTTGTTTATCGGTACCTATCCACCCGACGGCTTATCCACCGGTCATGCGCGGCAGCAGGAAGACCTCGCTGTCCGGCTTCAAGGGTTCCAGCCAGCCTTCGCGATAGATGAGCCCGTCGATGGAGACGGAGACACCTCGCTTGATCTGGCCTTGCAGGCCCGGATAGGTCTCGCCCAGCCGGGCCAGCAATTCAGCCACGTTCTTGGCCTCGATCTCGACCGTGGTCTTGCCGCCGGTATGCGGCTTCAGCGATCCCCAGACGACGACCTTGACCATGCTCTTGCCTCAGGCAGCCTTCTTGCCCTTGGCTGCCTTGGCGTCCTCGATACCCTTGAGGACGCGCGGCGGCGACATCGGCAGCTGGGTGAAGCGGACGCCCGTCGCCGCGGCAACCGCATTGGCGATGGCGGCAAGCGGCGGCACGATCGAGGTTTCGCCGACGCCACGGACACCGTAGGGGTGCCCCGGGTTCGGGATCTCGAGGATCTGCGTGTCGATCATGGGCAAATCCGAGCAGACCGGGATGCGGTAGTCGAGGAAGCCCGCATTCTGCAGGCGGCCATCCTTGCCATAGATGTATTCCTCGTTGAGCGCCCAGCCGATGCCCTGCACGGCGCCGCCCTGGAACTGCCCTTCGACATAGGACGGGTGCACCGCCTTGCCGGCATCCTGGATGACCGTGTAGCGCACGATCTTGGTCCCACCGGTTTCCGGATCGACTTCAACATCGCAGATATGCGTGGCGAAGCTGACGCCGGCACCGTCGGCCGAGAACTCGTGATGGCCGGCGATCGGGCCACCTGTTCCCGGCGAGGCCGCGGCGATTTCCTTCAGGGAGAGCGGCGCGAAATTGCCGGCATTGGCGCCGGCGGGCTTGGCATAGCCCTTCTCCCAGGTCACCGCGTCCTCGGGGATGCCCCAGGTCGCGGCGGCACGGGCGCACAGCTTCTTGATGGCATCGCGTGCAGCGAGGATGCAGGCCATGCCGGTCGCGAACGTCGTGCGGCTGCCGTCGGTCACGTCGTTATGGCCGAGCGAGCTGGTGTCGGCGATGATTGCCCGCACATGCTCGTAGCCGATGCCCATTTCCTCTGCGACCATCATGCACATCGAGGCGCGCGAGCCGCCGATATCGGGCGAGCCCACCGACACCGTGATGGTGCCGTCGATGGGAATGTTGAGGCTGACGCAGGACTGGCCGCCGAAATTGAACCAGAAGCCCGCCGCCATGCCACGGCCCTGGTTGGGGCCGAGCGGTGCCTTGAAATGCGGATGGTTCTTGGCGGCATCCAGTGTCGGCCCGAGGCCGATCGGACCATAGACGGGACCATAAGACGATTTGGTGCCTTCGCGCGCCGCATTCTTGATGCGGAAGTCGATGGGCGCCATGCCGAGCTTGTGGGCCAGTTCCTCGATCACGCTCTCGACCGCGAAGTTCGCCATCGGGGCACCCGGCGCACGATAGGAGATCGTCTTCGGGCGGTTGCAGACGACGTCGTAGCCGACGGCGCGGACGTTATCGAGATGGAACTGCGCGAAGGCGCTCATGGCGCCGAATTCCGCCGGCGAGCAGCCGGCGAACGGGCCACCCGTATAGCGGAAGGCGCCGTCGGCCGCCGTGATGAGGCCGTCCTTGGTCACGCCGATCTTGATGTCCATGGAGGTGGCCGAGGTGGGGCCGGTCGCCTTGAACACTTCGTCGCGGGTCATCACCACTTTCACCGGGCGGTTGGCCTTGCGCGAGAGCGCCAGGGCCACCGGCTCGATGAAGACGGTCGTCTTGCCGCCGAACCCGCCGCCGATTTCCGACTGCGTCACCCGGAGGCGGGAGATATCGATGCCGAGGATGCGGGCGCAGACGTCACGCACCATGTAATGGCCCTGGGTGCAGCACCACAGTTCGGCGCTGCCGTCGGGCGACATGCTGGCCAAGGCCGCATGCGGCTCGATATAGCCCTGGTGGGTGGATTCGGTCTTGAAGCTGCGCTCGACGATGATGTCGGCCTTGGCAAAGCCTGCTTCGACATCGCCATGGCCGAATTCGAAGCGGCGGGCGACGTTGGAGCTCTTCTTCGGCTTCGGATCGACGCCGTCGGTGAACATCTTGGCATGCAGCACCGGCGCCTTGGGGCTCATTGCCTCGTCGACATCGGTCACATGCGGCAGCACGTCGTAATCGACCTTGATCAGCTTCAGCGCAGCCCGCGCGATCGCGGCCGTGGTCGCAGCGACCGCCGCCACGGCATGGCCTTCATAGAAGGCCTTCTCGCGCGCCATGATGTTGCACATCGTGTCGTAAAGGCCGGAATCGCCGTCGGTCTTGTCGGGGAAATCGTCCCGCGTGATCACGGCTTTGACGCCGGCGAGCTTCTCGGCCTTCGAGGTGTCGATGCTCTTGATCTTCGCATGCGCATGCGGCGAACGCAGGATGCGGCCCACCAGCTGGCCCGGTGCCGAGGCGTCGGCGCCGAACTTGGCGCGCCCCGTCACCTTGTCGATGCCGTCCGGACGCAGCGGACGCGAACCGACGACATTGAATTTGCGCTTTGAATCGGGTGCGTTATCGAGCGGCATTTTTCAGGCCCTCTTAGCTTTGGTGTTGCGCATGTCTTTGGCGGCGTCCTGCACGGCACGGACGATCTTGTCGTAGCCGGTGCAGCGGCAGAGGTTGCCGGCGAGGCCAAAGCGGATCTCGGTTTCGGTGGGATCCGGGTTCTTGTCGAGGAGCGACTTCGCCGCCACCAGGAAGCCCGGCGTGCAGATGCCGCATTGCAGCGCTGCATGCTCGATGAACTTCTTCTGCAGCGGATGCAGCTCGTCACCCTTGGCCATGCCCTCGATGGTGCCGATGTCATGCCCTTCGACTTCAGCGCCGAGCACCAGGCAGGAGCAGGTCAGGCGGCCGTCGACGGTGACGGAGCAGGCGCCGCAATCGCCGGTGCTGCAGCCTTCCTTGGCGCCGGTGAGGCCAAGGCGGTTGCGGAGCACGTCGAGCAGCGTTTCGTCGGGTTCGCACATGAACTCGACCGGATCGCCGTTGATCTTGGTGTTGACTTTAATGCCGGACATCTAGATTTCCCCTGTCCTTAACGGCCGCCAGCGCGCTTGCGCGCGATGAGGGCGGCGCGGCGCGCGAGCACGCCAGCGACTTTGATGCGGAATTCGCGCGTACCGCGCTTGTCGTCGATCGGGCTGCAGGCGGCAGAGCAGGCTGCGGCCATGGCATCGAGGGCGGCCTTGTCCATCTTGGTGCCGATGAGAGCCTTGGCGGCAGCCGGCACCAGACGCACGGTCGGCGCCACGGCACCCAGCGCCACGCGCGCCTTGGTCACCACACCTTTGCCATCGAGCGTCACATTGACGCCGCAACCGACCACGGCGATGTCCATTTCCGTGCGCGGGATGAAGCGCAGATAGGCGTCGCCCGATTTCGGCTTCCTGGCCGGCAGGACGATGCTTTCGATGATCTCGCCCTTCTTGAGCGAGGTCTTGCCGGGGCCGACCGGAATTTCTTCGACGGCCACGGTGCGCTTGCCCTTGGGGCCGACGATCACGGCCTTGGCGCCGGCGGCGACCAGGGCCGGCACGCTGTCGGCGGCGGGCGAGGCATTGCACAGATTGCCGGAAATGGTGCAGCGGCCCTGCACCTGCTTCGAGCCGATGAGGTTGGCGGCTTCCACCACCCCGGGCCAGGCCTTCTTCAGCGCGGCATGTTCGCCGAGCTCGGCGCCGGAAACGGCCGCGCCGATCTTGAATCCGCTGGCCGATTTCTGGATCGTCTTGGCGCCCGCGACGCCTTTGATGTCGACGACCAGATCAGGCTCGATGAACCCGGTGCGGAGACGGACCAGCAGATCGGTACCGCCGGCGAGGACAAAGGCCTGGCCTTTTTCCTTGGCGAGCATCTGCGCCGCCGCCTTGAGGGTTGTAGGACGCTCGTATCTCATTCCTGGCTTCCTTTGGCTTGGAGGGCACACCCGATCTACTCCGGCAGGCCACCCTTGCACAATACCCCTGCCGGTGGTTTTTGGGGGAAACTAGCCATTTTGGTGCAATCTTTGACTAGTTACAGCCTATTGCCACGGCCATTTTACAGGCTGTTGCAGCTTCAAAAATGGTTTGAACTCGTCTACGAGGGCTGTGAGTTGATTGCCAAACCACTCCAAGTCGCTTGCCATATCATGACTAAGCTTCGTGCGATCGGCCCCCTGTGCTTGGCTCGATAGGTTTCGCATCGTAGCTCTTAGGTCTATAGATCGCTTCCATATCACATCAAAATGCTCGCAAAGCTGATCATCAAGAAGAAAAGGAGCATCAGCGATTCCAGCTCGATACTCCCAAAGAGCCTTATCCGGCACATCGCCTTCACGCATAATTTCACTCAAGAATTTTCTGACTGAGTCGAACACAGCGAATCTACGATCAAAAAGATCGCCCTTTAGCTTCACTCGGGAGATCAGCAACTGCTGCCAACCAATGTAAGCGCCTACGACTGCAATTACAGGCACGGACAGCGCCTGTAGCACTTGGATTACTCCCGTCATTTCAACTATCCTTTCACAGGCTCAATAGAGTACGCCTCACTATTATGGCGATGCAGTTCTCTTTTTTGCTATGTTAATGGTTGCACCGCCTTTCGGGCTCCACGGTTGGGTAGGCTATGATCGTCTTGGTGATGGGGGTGAGCGGCGCCGGCAAGAGCACCATCGGCCGGGCGCTGGCCGATGCGCTTCAGGCGGATTTCCTCGAAGCCGACACGTTTCATTCCCCGGCCAACGTCGCCAAGATGACAAAGGGCGTGCCGCTGGACGATTCGGACCGCTGGCCCTGGCTCGACGCCATCGGCCAAGCCCTTGATCAAGCGGTCAGAGATGGGAAACGCGTGGTCCTGGCCTGCTCGGCCCTCAAACAGGCCTATCGCGACCGGCTGCTGAAAGAGGGCGGCCGGACCGGCTTCACCGTCTTCCTGAAAGGCGAACCCGACCTCATCGCCGCCCGCATGTCGGGCCGCAGCGGCCATTACATGCCGCCCACCCTCCTCCCCAGCCAATTGGCCACCCTGGAACCGCCCAAGGACGCCATCGTCATCGACATCGCAAAGGCACGGGATGAGATTCTGCGGGAGATATTGTCGAGGTTGCCGAAGTAGCGCGCCAAGCGGCGACACCCCTCACCCCGACCCTCTCCCCGCAAGTGCGGGGCGAGGGAGTTTCGACCGAACTCGTTCTAAAGCCCCTCGCCCCACGGCGTGGGGAGAGGGGTTGGGGTGAGGGGCCTTTTCAAGACGCCTTCTTCTGCCGCCCATAGACCAGCAGCATGCCGATGATGACGCTGCCATAGATCAGCTGGCGCCCGGCTTCGTCGATCTGCATGACAGAGAGAATCGATTGCAGCAGGGTGATGAGGATGACGCCGGCGATGGTGCCGATATAGGAACCGCGCCCGCCCAGGATATTGGTGCCGCCCAGCACCACCGCCGCCACCGCCGGCAGCAGATAGGGATCGCCCATGCTTTGATAGGCCTTGGTCGAATAGCCGGCGAGCAGCACGCCGGCAAAGGCCGAGAGGCCGCCCGAGGCCATGAAGGCCAGCATCATCACGCGCTGGGTAGGCAGGCCCGACAGATAGGCGGCGCGTTCCCGGTTGCCGATGGCATAGACCGCGCGGCCATAGGTGGTCCGCGTCAGGATGAAGACCGCGCCTGCCGCCACTGCCGCCCAGACGAAGAGCGCGTTGGGAATCTGCAGGATGCTGGCCCCGGTGGCGAGGAAATGCATCATGTCGGTGGTGTGGTCCTGCGGCGCAAAACCGCCGGTCCGGATCACCATCAAGCCCTGCGCCACGGCATTCATGCCCAGCGTGAAGATCATCGAGGGCACGCGCAGGTAAGCGACGCCGAAGCCGCTGATCAATCCCATCGCCATGCCGCACAGGATTCCGAAGGGAATGGCGAGCGCCTCGCCCAGCGGCCCCCAGCCGGCGGCGGCGGTCGACATCATGCCGCCCACCGTCACCACCCAGGGAACCGACAGGTCGATCTGGCCAAGGAGGATGACCAGCATCATGCCGGTGGCGATCAGCCCCAGGAACGAGGCCACCTGCAGCTGCTTCAGCAGATATTCCGGCGACAGGAAGCTCGACGAATAGAGGCTGCCCACCAGCAGCAGCAGGACGATGCAGCCGAAGGCCGCGAGAACCGGCTTGTCGAGGCGGGCGATGAAGGGGGGCAAGGTGCGGGTCATGGTCAGCCGAACAGATCCAGGCGGTTCTTGATGCGCAGCAGCCGCAGCGACCCCAAGGTCACGGCGCCCAGCAGGATGACGCCCTGGAACAAGGGCTGCCACAAGGGATCGAGATCGAAGACGAAGAGCAGGTCGCCGATCGTCCGCAGGACGAAGGCGCCGAAGATGGCGCCGATGGCACTCCCCGACCCGCCGAACAGCGAGACGCCGCCGATGACCACGGCGGCGATCGCGTTCAAGGTGTAGGAGCCGCCGATGGTGGCCGAGGCTTCGCCCGAATAGGTGATGAAGGTCAGCATCAGCCCGCCGCAGGCCGAAAGAAGCCCCGCCACGACATAGGCGGCGAGGCGCGCGCGGTCGATGCTGACGCCGGACATGTAGGCCGCCGGTTCGGACGAGCCGATGGCATAGATGGCGCGGCCGACTTCCGAGCGCCGGAGCGGGACCCAGATCACCAGCACGATGCCCAGCAGCACGACAAGCGAGGTGGGAATGCCGCCCGGCAGCTGTTCGGTGAGCGCATCGGCAAGGTCCGAATTGACGTCGCCGCCGGGAATGGGCCGCAGCCACAAGGCGATGCCATAGAAGATGGCGCCGGTGGCGAGCGTGGTGACGATCGGCTGCAGGCGCCCATAGATGACGATGAGCCCGTTGAGCGCGCCGCAGAGAACACCCGCCAGCAGCACGGCAATGACGCCGAGGCCGGTTTCGAAGGCCGAGCCCACGACCAGCTGCGACGCGAGGCAATTGGCCAGCACGAAGATCATGCCGACGGACAGGTCGATGCCGGCGGTGAGCACGACCAGGGTCTGCGCCATGGCGACCAGCGCCAGCAGCACACCCTTATTGGCGGCCGTCGTCACCACCATGCCGCTGAAGCCGGCGCTGTGATTGCCGGTATAGATGCCGAACATGATGACGAAGACCAGGACAGCCAGCAGCGTGCCCCTGTTCTCGGCCAGCCAATAGCGGAAATCACCCAACGTGCCGCTCCTGTCCTGCATCCATGCTGCCGGAATTCATACTGCTGGAATCCATGCTGAAGGCGCTGCTGACCAGCGCATGTTCGGTAATGTCGGCGCCCGCCAGTTCGCGCACGATGGCACCATCATACATCACCAACACCCGGTCGCAGCAGCCGATCAGTTCGTCATAATCGGTCGAATAGAACAGGATCGTGGCCCCGTCATCGGCCAGTTTCCTGAGCAGCTGATAGATTTCCTGCTTGGTGCCGACGTCGATGCCGCGCGTTGGATCGTTGAGCAGGATGATGCGCGGTGCGATCATCAGCCATTTGGCGATCACCACCTTCTGCTGGTTGCCGCCCGACAGCGCCCCCACCGGGATATCGAGATTGGCGGCCTTGATGGCCAGCAGCTTCACCATCGTCTCGACCGCCTCCTGTTCGCGCGCACGGTCGATGATGCCGGCCCGCGCCAGCGAGTCGAGCGCCGGCAGGGTGAGGTTGTCCTTGACCGACATGGGCAGCATCAGCCCCTCGGTCTTGCGGTCCTCGGGGATGAGCGCCATGGCGCAATCCTTGGCCTTGGCGCCGCGCGGCCCATGCAGATGGCGCGCGCTCCCGTTGACGGTGACCTCGCCGCCCACACCGCGCAACACGCCGAACAGCGCCAGCAGCAATTCACGCTGGCCTTGCCCGTCGAGGCCACCGAGCCCCACGATTTCTCCCGGCCTTGCGACGAAGGAAATGCCGTGCAGCCGCTGGTTCCAGGTGAGCTTGGCCACCTCCAGCGCCGGCGCTGCGGTCTTGGGGGTGGTGGGTTTCGGCGGGAAGACATGGCTGTATTCGCGCCCGATCATCATCTCGACGACCTCGCCCCGCGACTTCGAGCCTTGGGCGTAGCTCGCCACATGGCGCCCGTTGCGAAAGACCGTGCAATCGTCGGCAAGCTCGTCGATCTCCTGCATGCGGTGCGAGATATAGAGCAGCGCCAGGCCTTCGCCGCGCAGGCGCTTCAGAACCGTGAACACCTTGGCGACGTCGCTGGCGGTCAGGGCCGAGGTCGCCTCGTCGAGAATGAGGATGCGCGGCTGCCGCCCCAGCGCCTTGGCGATTTCCACCATCTGCCGGCGCGACAGCGGCAGGTCCTTCACCAGCGCCAGCGGGTGGATGTCCTCGGCCCCGGCCCGGGCCAGCGCCTCCTCGGCGAAGCGGCGCTGCGCCTTCCTGTCAATGAGGCCGAAACGCTTGGGCGGGCTGGCGATGGCGATGTTGTCCGCGACCGACAAATCGGGGATCAGCGACAATTCCTGGAAGATGCAGACGATGCCGGCGGCGTTGGCGGATTTGGGTGTGGGGAACAGCACTTCCTGCCCGTCAAGGCGCATGATGCCGTGATCCGCCTGCACCACGCCGGACATGATCTTGATGAGGGTCGATTTGCCGGCCCCGTTCTCGCCCAGGACCGCATGGATACGGCCGGTTTCGACCCGCAACTGGGCATCCTCGAGCGCCCGCACACCGCCATAGCTCTTGGCGATGTTGCGCATCTCGAAGAGCGGGATCTGCTGATCCATCGACGCACTTCCCTTTAAATCAAATGGCCGCCCGCCAGCGCCCCTGCCGGGCGGCCACATGCATAGCCGTCAGAAGCCTATTGATCCGTTTCCGACTGGCCCATGATTTCCTGCGCCGTGAAATTGATGCCGCAGGTCGGGAAGGAGTTGCCGACGAAGAAATTGTCGGACTGGTCCTTGTAATAGTTCTCGCCGTCCTTGAAATCCGGGTCATTGACCTTGGCCAAGGGCAGGCGGATCGATTGCGGAACCACCTGGCCTTCAAGGGCTGCGATCGCGGTCTTGATCGCCACCGCCACCTGGGCCGGGCCGGTACCGCCCGAGGCGCATTTCAGCCCCTCGGCGGAATGCTCGCCGCACAATTTGCGGAAGCCGTTCTCGGTTTCGCCGCCCACCGGTACGAAGGGATGCCCCGCATCCATCAAGGCCCGCACGGTGCCGGTCGAACCGCCCTGCACGGTGACGCCGACGAAGCTCTTATGGACGGCCACCGCATCGGCCGTCACTTTCTGCGCGGTGCCGTCATCCCATTTGCCGACGACCTCGACGGTTTCCCAGTTCTTGCCGGAAGCCTTCAGCACTTCCTGGATGCCGTCATGGCGGTCGCGGTCGACCGAGGTGCCTTCGACACCGCGGACTTCCAGCACCTTGCCGCCGCCGGGAATGTTGTCGACCAGCCATTGCGCCCAATATTCGCCCAGGCCCTTCTGGTCGACATTGACGTTGATGGCTTCGTCGGTATCGAGCGTGTTGTCGAAGGCCACCAGCACGATGCCGGCCTTCTTGGCGCGCTTGATGACAGGGGTGAAGGCTGCCGGGTTCTGGGCATTGACGACGATGGCGTCATAGCCGGAGGCGATGAAGTTATCGACGGCGGCGAGCTGGGCCGCCAGGTCCTCGCCGGTCGAGACGACCTTGAATTCCTTCAGCTTCGCCTTGACGTCAGGCTGTTCCGCATAGGCCTTGGCGGTCTTGATCATCTGGATGCGCCAGGTATTGCCGATGAAGCCGTTGGCCAGCGCGATCCGATAGGGACCTTCCTTCTTGGGGAACTGGAAATATTTGGTGTCGGCCGTCCAGGGGGCGAAGCATTCCGGTTCGGCCCCGGGGCCGGACACCACTTCCTGCGCGATGGCAGCGGTGACGAAGGAAGTCGACAGAGCAGTTGCGGCCAGCAGCTTCAGCAAAGGCCGAAGGCCGGGCCGCCGAGATTTCAGCGCGAGCATTTTATCCTCCCAAAAGGTCATTCGTGATTGAATTCCCAATCCCGGTCGGATGGTGGCGATCGCGTCGCCCGATTTTCCTGGTCCGCGCCGGCGCATCATGGATAAGATGAAATGACAGCGCTGTCAATTGGCGCGATTGCCTGCTAAACAGGCAAAGAGGTAGCTTGCCGGCACAGAGGACGGGCTTGAGTCGGCGAAAATCCGGCTCCCAACCGTCCCATCGATGGGGAGGTTGCTATTCGCAGAAAGCGCAGCACGCTGGCCGATGTCGCCAGCCTGGCGGGTGTCAGCGCCGTGACGGTCTCGCGGGCGCTGCGGCGTCCCGACATGGTCTCGGCCAAGCTCCATGACCGCATCCAGGCGGCCGTGCGGGAACTGGCCTATGTGCCGGACGTGGCGGCAAGCCGGCTTGCTTCCAACCGCACGCATACGATCGGCGTCATCGTCTCCTCGCTCACCAACGGCGTCTTTGCCGACTACATCAATGCGCTCCACGACAATCTGCTGCCGGCGGGCTACCAGGTCCTCATTCTTTCGACGCGCTATTCGGAGGGCGAGGAGGAAAAGGCCATTGCCACCCTGCTCGGCCAGCATCCGGAAGCGATCATCATCGTCGGTGTCGACCAATCCGAACATGCGCGCCGGCTGCTGGAGCATTCCGGCGTGCCGGTCATCCAGACCTTCCAATTGGCCGACGATCCGATCGACATCAATCTCGGCCTCGACCAGCAGCAGGCGGCGTTCGAGGCGACGAAGACCCTGCTCGATCTCGGCCATCGCAAGGTCGGCGTCATCGCCTCGCGCCTCGATGCGCGCGCCCGGGCGCGTCTCGACGGCTACAGCCGCGCCATGCGCGAAGCCGGGCTCTATGACGAAAAATGGCTGGCGACGACGCCGCAGCAGACCTGCGTCAAGGCCGGTGGCGACTTGCTGGCCCGGCTGATCGACAGCGGCAACCGGCCGGAAGCGGTCTTCTGCTGCGACGATCTGCTGGCGCTGGGTGTGCTCTTTGAATGCCAGCGCCGGCATATCAAGGTGCCGGACGAGATGTCGATCATCGGCTTCAACAATCTGGAATTCGCCGCCTGCGCCGAACCGCCCCTCGCCACCGTGACGACGCCGCGTTACGAAATGGGCAAGATGGCGGCCGAGATCGTACGCAAGATCATCGAGTCCGGCGAGCGCCCGGCCGACAACCGCATCGACGTCGGCTACAAGCTGGAACTGCGCGGCAGCGTGAAGCGGCCGCAATAGGCCGCGTCAGAACCCCACCGTCAGATTGACGTTGGCGAATTTCGTGTCGCCGTCCTGGCCCTCGAATTCTTCCGTTCGATAGGTGAAGCCGGCATCGAGCTTGATCGCATTCGACCAGAACAAGGCCACGCCGCCGGTGAGATCGCCGACGAAATGCTCCTTGTCGACGCTGCGGCTCTCGCGCCAGCTGTTGCCGTCGAGAAAAATGTTCCGTGCCACGGCGCGGCCCTGCGCACCCACATAGACATAGAAGCCGAACGGGTCCTCGAGATAATCGGCATTGAAATAGCTGGTGCCGCTGAGTGAGGGGCGGATGCGGTTGGGGCCGTAGTCGGCTTCGAGATTGCGCCCGAAGCGCAGCATGCTGCCAAGCTCGCCATAGGTCATGACATTGCCCAGCGTCACCCCCGCTTCCGGAATGGCATCGACGGCGAAGCCGCCGACCAGCGGCTGGAAGAAGCGGTATTTGCGTTCATAGGTCAGCAGGATGCCGGGCTCGTTGTGCAGCTGCCGGTCCCAGCCATTGGCCGTGTCGACGCCGATGAACTGATGCCAGTCGTTCTGCGTCGGGCGCCCCTGCGCCGCGGGACCCACGATGCCGACCAGCAATTCGAGATTGTCGAGCCGGCGCTTGTCGGTGTCCTGCACGAAACTGAGGCCGCCATAGGTCCAGCCGGCATAGGGCCGGTCGTCCGGGTCCGGGTCCTCGGCGCCGGTATCGTCCGGCGTGAAGATGCTCTGCCCGAAGATGATTTGATAGCGCCGCGACACCTGCGCGCCCGACCCGAACAGCCCGATCGCGGCAAGGCCGTCGAACGGCCCCACCCAAATGCTCTCGGATTCCACGTCCGGTCCCAGATAGGCGAACTCGAAGCCTTGCGTGTAATAGCGGTCGGTCGGGAAGACGATCGAATCGTTTTCTTCCGTCAGGGTGATGCGGCCGGCATCGTCCGCCAGAACGGGGCAAGCGGCGACGATGGGGGCGAGCATGGCCAAGGAACGCAGCGAACGGCGAAGGATCTGGGGCATTGCTTCCGGGACTGATCGTGTGTGGATGGGTCGTGTGTGGATGGGTCGTGTGTGGATCGGGTCGTGTGTGGATCGGGTCGTGTGTGGATCGGGTCGTGTGTGGATCGGGTCGTGTGTGGATCGGGTCGAGGCCTTAACCGCAACGGCACCCGAAAGTTCCGCTGCGGCCGTCAGCGTCTTGTCAGCTCACCGCGAATGACCGGCAAAGGCAATTCACATCAATGTGTTGTCGCTGCCTCATGAGGCGATTGCACCAGGGGCGCCGCATGGCCCTTCCGTGCAAAACGCCGCACCACCACATAGAAGGCCGGCGTGAAGATAAGGCCGAAGAAGGTGACGCCGATCATGCCATAGAAGACGGCCGTGCCCAGCGATTGCCGCATTTCGGCGCCGGCCCCCTTGGCCAGCACCAGCGGCAGCACGCCCAGGATGAAGGCGAAGGAGGTCATGAGAATCGGGCGCAGGCGCGACTGCGCCGCATCGGTGGCGGCGGCGAAGCGATCCGATCCCTCCTCTTCCGCCTGCTTGGCGAATTCGACGATCAGGATGGCGTTCTTGGCGGCAAGGCCGATGAGCACGACGAAGCCGACCTGCGCCAGGATATTGACCTCGATATGCCGGAACAGGAGTCCGCTCACCGCCGCCAGCAGGCACATCGGCACGATGAGCACGACCGAGAGCGGCAGCGACCAGCTTTCATATTGCGCGGCCAGCACCAGGAAGACGAACACCACCGCCGCCCCGAACACCAGCAGGCCGGTATTGCCGGCCAGTTTCTGCTGATAGGCAAGCTCGGTCCACTCAAAGCCGAAACCGTCGGGCAGAGTCTCGGCGGCAATCTTCTCCATCATGTCGAGGCCGAAGCTGGCCGAATAGCCGGGCTGGGTGTTGCCCTGGACTTCCACCGCCGGATAGAGGTTGTAGCGCGGCACGCGATAGGGGCCGGTCACGTCGCTGAAGGATGCGACCGATCCCAACGGCACCATGTCGCCGGCCATGTTGCGCGTCTTCAGATTGGCGATGTCGTGAAGGCTCTGCCGGAACGCGCCGTCGGCCTGGGCGGTGACGCGGTAGGTGCGGCCCAGATAATTGAACTCGTTGACGAAGCTGGACCCGACATAGACTTCGAGCGTCTTGAACACCTGGTCGGCCGAAACACCCAGCATCTCGGCCTTCGCCCGGTCGATATCGGCATAGACCTTCGGCGTCTTGGTGTTGAACAGCGAGAACACACCCATCAGGCCCGGCGTCTGGTTGGCGGCGCCGATGATGCTGTGCATGGCTTCTTCCAGCGCATGCAGGCCGCGTCCGCGCCGGTCCTGCAGCATCATCTTGAAGCCGCCGGCATTGCCGATGCCGCGCACCGGCGGCGGGGCGATGACGATGATGAAGGCTCCCTGCACCGCGCCCAGATTCTTCTGCAGCTTCTGCGTCATCACATCTGCGCTGAGACCCAGCTTCGCCCGCTCCGGAAACGGCTTCATCGGCACGAAGATGGCGGCGGCATTGGGCGCGTTGGTGAAGGTGGCGCCGTCGAAGCCGGCAAACTGCACGGCATGGGCCACACCTTCCGTCCCTTGGATGATCTTGGCCGCCTGCCGCACCACCGCATCGGTCCGCTCCAGCGACGAGCCCGGCGGCAATTGCAGCACGGTGATGAGATAACCCTGGTCCTGCTGCGGAATGAAGCCGGTGGGTGCGCGGTTGAACTGCCAGCCGGTCAAGGCGATGAGGCCGGCATAGACCACCAGCATCAGGATGGAGAGCCGCACCAGCCGGCGCGTGACATTGCCATAGCCGCCCGACAACGCGTCGAAGACCTTGTTGAAGCCCGCGAAGAACCCGCGCACCCCGCGCGTGAGGATGTTGCCGCGCGGCGGATTATGGTCATGCGCCTTGAAGAGGACGGCGCACAAGGCCGGGCTCAAGGTCAGCGAGACGAAGCAGGAAATGACGGTGGCCGCCGTGATGGTGACCGCGAACTGGCGGAAGAACTGGCCGGAAATGCCGGTGATGAAGGCCGCCGGCACGAAGACGGCGGTCAGCACCAGCGCGATGGCGATGAGCGCGCCGCCGACCTCGTCCATCGTGCGCTTGGTGGCGTCCCGGGGGGACAGCCCGGCGCGCAGGTTGCGCTCGACATTCTCCACCACCACGATGGCATCGTCGACCACGATACCCACCGCCAGCACCAGCCCGAACAGCGACAGATTGTTGAGCGAATAGCCGAGGGCTGCCAGCACGCTGAAGGTGCCGATCAGCGAGACAGGAATGGCGAGGATGGGAATGAGCGAGGCGCGCCAGCTCTGCAGGAACAGGATCACCACGAAGACCACGAGAATGACGGCTTCGTAGATGGTCTTGATCACCTCATGAACCGATTCGGCGATGAATTCAGTGGGGTTGTAGACGATGCTGTGCTTCAGGCCCGTGGGGAAGCTCCTGGCGAGGTCTTCCATCGTCTTCAGCACGGTTTCCGCCGTCGCCAGCGCGTTCGAGCCGGGCCGCTGGAAGATGAGCAGCGCCACCGCCTGACGATCATCGAGATAGGAGTTGGTGCTGTAATCCTGAGCGCCGATCTCGACGCGGCCCAGGTCCCGCACGCGGGTGATGGCACCGTTGGGTTCCGACTTCACCACGATATTGCCGAACTGCCGCGCATCGACGAGGCGGCCCAGCGTTTCGATATTGAGTTGGAAGGCACCGGGTGTCGGCACCGGCGGCTGATTCAAGGCGCCGGCCGCCACCTGCACGTTCTGCGCCTGCAGCGCCGCCACCACTTCGCTGGCCGTGAGGTTGCGTGCCGCGATCTTTTCCGGGTCGAGCCAGACGCGCATCGAATAGTCGCGGGCGCCGAAGATGCGCACATCGCCCACACCGTCGAGGCGCGCCAGCACGTCCTTGATCTGCAGGGTGGCATAGTTCGACATATAGAGCTGGTCGCGCGACTCATCCGGCGAGGTGAGATGGATCACCATCATCAGGTCCGGCGAGTTCTTGCGCACGGTGACGCCGATGCGCCGCACTTCCTCGGGGAGACGCGGTTCCGCCGCCGAGACGCGGTTCTGCACCAGCACCTGCGCGATATCGAGATTGGTGCCGAGCTTGAAGGTCGCCGTCACCACCAGATTGCCGTCGCCGGTCGCCTGTGAGGTGAGATAGAGCATGTTCTCGACGCCGTTCACCTCCTGCTCCAGCGGCGTCGCCACCGTGTTGCTGACCACTTCGGCCGAGGCGCCGGGGTAACTCGCGCGGATCTCGATGGTGGGCGGCGCGATCTCTGGGTATTGCGCGACCGGCAGCGTGAAATAGGCTGCAGCCCCCACCAGGGTCACGAAAACCGAGAGCACCGTCGCGAAGATCGGCCGGTCGATGAAGAAATGCGAGAAGCGCATGGGTTCCGCGCTCCTCTAGTTTTCTGGCTTTGCTTCGATCTTGCCGGGACTCGGCGCCACCTTGGCCCCGGGGCGCGCCCGCAACAGCCCGTCGATGATGATCTGGTCATCGCCGGTGAGTCCTTCGCGGATGACGCGCAAGCCCTCGATCAGCGGACCGGGGCGCACCACGCGCGGCTCCACCACACCGTCATCCTTCACCACCATGACGATCTTCTGCGATTGGTCGGAAAGGATGGCGCTGTCGGGAATGAGCACCGCGTCATAAGGATCCGACCCCGGGATGCGCACGCGGCCGAACTGGCCCGGCGTGATCAGCAGCTTCGGGTTGGGGAAGACGGCGCGGGCGCGGATGGTGCCCGTGGTGCGGTCCACCTGGTTGTTGACGAAATCCATCCGCCCTTCCAGCGACCATTCCTTTTCATCCGAGAGATGGCCGAAGACCTTGAGCTTTTCGTCGCGGGCCGAGGTCAGCTTGCCCGACGCCGCCGCGCGCTGATAGGCGAGGAAGTCGGCCTCGCTCACATCGAAGCTGAAATGGATGGGATCGAGCGAGACGATCGAGGCAAGCGGCATCGCCCCGCCGCCATCGCCGCCGGTGATGAGGTTGCCGACACTCACCTGGTGGTTGCCGATGCGCCCGGACATCGGCGCCGTGACGCGCGTGAAGCTCAGATTGAGTTTCGCCGACGCGATCGCCGCCTGGGCAACCTCGGCATCGGCCGAGGCGGACAGCATCTCCTGCTGGCGCTCGTCGAAAGTGCTCTGCGAGACGAAATCGCTCTTCTTCAGCTTGTCGGCACGTGCCAATTGCTGCTTGGCAAGATCGACCCGCGCCTTGGCCGAATTGAGCGCCGCCTGCGCCGAGGTGAGCGTGATCTCGAAAGGACGCGGGTCGATGACGAACAGCAGATCGCCTTCCTTCACCATCTGCCCGTCGGTGAAATGGATCGATTCAAGATAGCCGCTGACGCGGGCGCGGATCTCGACCTCGTCCACCGCCTCGAACTGCCCGGTGAATTCGTCCCACTCGATGATTTCCTTGACCAGGGGCTTAGCCGTGGTCACCGGCGGTGGCGCGGCCGACGCCGCTGCGGCCGTCTGCACCGCAGCACCCTGATAGTGCTGGAAATACCAATAGCCACCGCCGAAGACGATGGCGCCGATGATCAATGTGCTGACGACCCAGCGCGGATTGCGCGGCTGATGATGCGGCAGCGGCGGTAATGTCTGCGGCGCCGCGTTCGGGCTTGGCGCGTTCGCTGGTTCCGACATGAGTCCCCCATATCGCCATCTATGAGGAACATCATCTCAGCCAAGCGGCGACACAGTCAATGCAATGCGGCGAACAGACCGTTATGGTCCGACCATCACCACAAATTAAATACGGCTTCTCTGATGCTCAGATGCCGCCGATGAAGTCCGGCTTGGTCAGGGCGACACCCTTGTGGCGCAGGATGTCATAGGCGGTGGTGAGGTGAAAATAGAAGTTCGGCAGCGCGAAGTTCAGCAGATAGTCATCACCCTTGAAGCTCACCTCGCGGCCGCGCAGCTTCAGCGTCACCTTGCGTGACTCAGCGCCCGCCAGCTGCGCCTCCGTGAGACCTTTGAGGAACGCCACCGTCTTGTCGATACGGGTGCAGAGTTCGGCGAAAGTCGTTTCCGTGTCGGGAAAGCTCGGCGGCTCGAGGCCGGCAAGGCGCGCGCCGCAGCCTTTGGCGCTATCGGAAGCGACCTGCACCTGGCGCGCCAGAGCGTACATGTCGGGTGCCAGCGACGCCTGAATGAGCTCGGCCGGATCGATGTTCTTCTCAGTGGCGAAGGCCTCGCCCTTGGCAAGGATCCCTGAGAGATTGGCAAGGCCCCGCAGCAGCACGGGGATGGAGGCGCGATGGATCGAGAACGTCATGATGAAACCTCGTCAGCAGCAAAATGGGAGAGGCAGGATTGGAGGATCGGGCCAGAATTTTGCAGGATCGTGAATGGGCAAACTGGCCCGGAACATTATACTTCGCGGACTACACTTCCAAGACCACGCGCCCGAGATGGGGGAAAGCCTCCATATGCCGGTGCGCCTCGATGAAATCGGCAAAGGCGAATTTGCGGTCGATGATCGGCCACAGCTGGCCCCGCGCCGTCATCTGATTGATCTCTGAAAGGGCCGCCGTCACGGCGGGCCAGTTCGGCTTGATGCCGAGTTCGGCATGGCCGGTGAAATCCAGCAGCGAGAAGCGATGGAACTGCAGATGCTTGCGAAACGCCGCCCAGGCGGGAAAGGCGGCCTCGTTGCCGCCGTCGAGTCCATAGAGAATGAGCTTGCCGCAAGGGGCGGCGACATCACCCAGCAGCGCCATCTTGTTGCCGCCGCAACCGTCGACCACGACCTCGACGCCCTTGGTATGGGTGTAAGCGCCAACCGCGAGGCTGAGGTCCTGCTCCTCGGTCAGCACCACCTTGTCGGCGCCGAGCTTCAGCAGCATGTCATGCGGCTCGGCGCTGCGCGTGGCGGCGACGACATGGGCGCCCAGCGCCTTGGCCATCTGCACCATCGCGCCACCGATGCAGCGCCCGGCTTCGGTCACCAGCACCGTCTGCCCGGATTTCAGGCCGGCAAGGTTGGCCAGCGCGAAATAGGCGCTGAGCTGGGGCGTGTAATGGACCGCGGCCTCGGCGGCCGTGAAATTGTTGCTGGCGGGATAGATCGTCACCGCCTCGCGCGGCATCAGCACATGATCGCCATAGGCCGGATAACGGTTGGGCGTGTGTGCCTTGAAGCTCGCGACCCTGGCACCTATCTCGAGATCCTGGACCCCCTCGCCCACCGCCTCGACCACGCCCGCCACTTCCGAACCGATGCCCGCCGGCAGCTTGGCCTGCTCGGCCGCCAGATTCTGACGCCACAGGACGTCTTCCCAGCTGACCCCGATCGCCTCAGACCGGATAAGGATTTCTCCCGCCGCCGGCCTGGGCGTCGGCACCTCTTCCAGTTTCAGCACATCGGCTTCCCCGAAACGGTGGAAGCGGATCATTCGGGACATGGTCGACCTCGGTAAGGGGCGCTTTCGGCGCCCAAGCTTTTCAGAACCAGACTATGACGCAGTTCATATCTAATGATGAGAGAGAGCCACAACTATTCACCCCGGTCGATAGTGCTCATGCCCGATTCTGATAAGAATATTGGCATATGCCTCCACACCGGTCATTATTTCGCATTGCAAACACTGGCTATTTCATGAACCGGAACGATCTCAGGCGCATCGATTTCAACCTGCTGGTGGTCTTTGAGACCCTGATGCATGAGCGCAGCGTCACCAAGACCGCGGAAAAGCTGTTCCTGGGTCAGCCCGCGATCAGCGCCGCGCTGGTGCGCCTGCGCACCCTGTTCAATGACGAGCTTTTCGTGCGCACCGGCCGCTCCATGGAGCCGACCGCCCGCGCCATCGAGATCTTCGCCATGCTGACCCCGGCGCTCGATTCCATTTCGACGGCGCTCAGCGCCTCGCAGGAGTTCGATCCGGCCACCGCCACCAACACCTTCCGCATCGGTCTTTCGGACGATGTGGAATTCAGCCTGCTGCCGCTGCTTCTGCGCCGCATCCGGACCGAGGCGCCGGGCATCGTGCTGGTGGTGCGGCGGGTCAATTACCTGCTGGCGCCCGGCATGCTCTCCTCCGGCGAGATTTCGGTGGCGGTCAGCTTCCTCGACGAATTGCCGGCCAATGCCAAGAAAAAGACCGTGCGCCGCATCCGCGCCAAAATGCTGCGCGCCGACGCCACGCCCGGCAAGCTCACCCTGGATGAATATTGCGCGCGGCCCCATGCCATCGTCTCTTTCGCCGGTGACCTCAATGGCTATGTGGACAATGAGCTCGCCAAGATCGGCCGCTCGCGCAAGGTCGTTCTCGCCGTCCCGCAATTCAACGGCTTGGGCAGCCTGCTCGCCGGCACCGATATCCTTACGACGGTTCCGGATTACACCGCCGATTATCTTGCCGCGACCGGCGGCCTGCGCATCGAGGAGCATCCGCTGAGCCTGCCGCCGGGCTCGCTCTCGATGGCCTGGCGCGGTGCCCAAGACAATGATCCGGCGGAGAAATGGCTGCGCTCGCGCATCAGCATGTTCGTGGGCGATGAGGAATCATCAAACTGACATGATGGTTTTCTTATCCCATCCCCGATCACATCACTCCCGTCGATAATCATCTTCACCCCGTTCTATTCGTACCGCGCGCCCGACCTGCGCACATTGCCCCGATATTGGAATCAATTCGTCGGAGCCGGGTATGAATTTCCCATCGAAGCTTGTGTACATTGCTGCTGGCCTCACCGTGCTTGTGATGCTGAACGCCTGCGAAAAGCCGCAGGCGGCCGTGCAGGAACGCCCGCTCACCAAGGTCAGCGTCGCCGAGGTCATCCAGCACCCGGTGAATGAATGGGACGAAGTGACCGGCCGCCTTGAGGCGCCGGAATCCGTCGTCATCCGCGCCCGCGTCTCCGGCTATATCGACAGGATCGCCTTTGAAGAAGGCGCCTTGGTGAAGAAGGGCGACCTCCTGGTGCAGATCGACCCGCGCCCCTTCGCGGCCGAGGTGAAGCGGCTTGAAGCGCAGGTGGTGCGCGCCCGCGCCAGCTATGAACGCGCGCAGAATGAAGCCAAGCGCGGCGAGGCCTTGCGTGCCGGCAAGGTGATCGGCAGCGAAGAAGCCGACGCCCGCAACAGCACCGCCGCCGAAGCCAAGGCCGCCGTCGCCGCCACGCAGGCGCAGCTCGACATCGCCAAGCTCAATCTGAGCTTCACCGAAGTGCGCTCGCCCATCGACGGCCGCGTCAGCCGCGCCGAACTGACCGTGGGCAACCTCGTGCAGGCCGATGAAAGCCGCCTCACCAGCGTCGTCTCGACCGACAAGGTCTATGCCTATTTCGACATCGACGAGAGCGTCTATCTCAAATACGAAGCGCTCACCCGCCAGGGCGATATCGCCGCGGCCGCACCGGTCTTCCTTGGCCTCTCCAACGAGGAAGGCCTGCCGCATGAAGGCCGCATGGACTTCCTCGACAATCAGGTCAATCCGAAGACGGGCACCATGCGCGGCCGCGCCGTGTTCGACAATGCGGACGGCACCTATACGCCGGGCCTCTATGTGCGCCTGAAGCTGGTGGGCAGCGCCAATTACATGGCGAGCCTCATCGACGATGCGGCCATCGGCACCGATCTCGGCAAGAAATTCGTGCTGGTGCTGGATAAGGACAACAAGGTCGCCTATCGCAGCATCGAATTGGGCCCGAAGCTCGAAGGCCTGCGCATCGTCCGCAGCGGTCTTGAGGCCGGCGAGAAGATCGTCGTCAACGGGCTGCAGCGCGTCCGTCCCGGCATGCCGGTCGACCCGCAACCGGTACCGATGGCTGACGACAAGACCCTGTCCAGCTTCGGCACCGCCGCAGGAACCGGCGCCGGCACCGAACAGCTTGCCGCCAAGCCCGCCGAAGCGCCTGCCGCGAACTGAGGATCGCTCCCATGAACTTCTCGCAATTCTTCATCCAGCGGCCGATCTTCGCGGCAGTGCTGTCGCTGATCATCCTCATCGGCGGCTTCATCTCGCTCTTTCAGCTGCCGATCAGCGAATATCCGGAAGTGGTGCCGCCCACGGTCGTGGTGCGCGCCAACTTCCCAGGCGCCAACCCGAAGGTGATCGGCGAAACCGTCGCCGCACCGCTCGAACAGGCGATCAACGGCGTCGAGAACATGCTCTATATGTCTTCGCAATCGACCGCCGATGGCAAGATGACGCTCACGGTCACGCTGGCACTCGGAACCGATCTCGACGTGGCCCAGGTCCAGGTGCAGAACCGCGTCACCCGCACGCTCCCCAAGCTGCCTGAGGAAGTGCAGCGCATCGGCATCACCGTCGACAAGGCTTCGCCCGACCTCACCATGGTCGTGCACCTGACCTCGCCGGACAAACGCTACGACATGCTCTATCTCTCCAACTACGCCCTTCTCAATGTGAAGGACGAGCTGGCGCGCCTCGACGGCGTCGGCGACGTGCAGCTGTTCGGCCTTGGTGACTATTCGCTCCGCGTCTGGCTCGACCCCAACAAGGTGGCAACGCGCGGCCTCACCGCCAGCGACGTGGTGCGCGCCATCCGCGAACAGAACCGCCAGGTGGCGGCCGGCGCTCTGGGTGCCCCGCCCTCGCCCGGCGAAAACGCCTTCCAGCTGTCCATCAACACCCAAGGCCGCCTCGTCACCGAGGAGGAGTTCGAGAACGTCATCATCCATGTCGGCGACAATGGCGAGATCACAAGGCTGCGCGACATCGCGCGCATCGAGCTGGGCTCCAGCCAATATGCGCTCCGCTCGCTGCTCAACAACCAGCCCGCCGTCGCCATTCCGATCTTCCAGCGACCGGGCTCCAACGCCATCGCCATTTCGGATCTGGTGCGCGAGAAGATGGCCGAGCTGAAGACGAAATTCCCCGAAGGCGTCGATTATTCGATCGTCTACGACCCCACCGTCTTCGTGCGCGGCTCGATCGAAGCCGTCGTCCACACGCTCCTCGAAGCCATCGCCCTCGTGGTGCTGGTGGTGGTCCTCTTCCTGCAGACCTGGCGCGCCTCGATCATTCCGCTGGTGGCCGTGCCGGTCTCGTTGATCGGCACCTTCGCGGTGATGCATTTCTTCGGCTTCTCATTGAACGCCCTGTCGCTTTTCGGCCTGGTGCTGGCGATCGGCATCGTGGTCGATGACGCCATCGTCGTCGTGGAGAATGTCGAGCGCAACATCGAGCTCGGCCTCAAGCCCGTCGACGCCACCAAGCGCGCCATGCGCGAGGTGACGGGGCCGATCGTCGCCACCGCCCTGGTGCTTTGTGCTGTCTTCGTGCCGACGGCCTTCATCTCCGGCTTGACCGGCCAGTTCTACCGGCAGTTCGCGCTCACCATCGCCATCTCGACGGTGATCTCGGCCTTCAATTCACTCACTCTTTCACCCGCCTTGGCTGCCTATCTCCTGAAGGGCCATGGCGAGAAGAAGGACGGCTTCTCGCGCCTCCTCGATTTCATCTTCGGGCGCTGGCTGTTCAAGCCCTTCAACCGCTTCTTCGAGAAGGCAAGCCACGGCTATGTCGGCACCGTGCGGCGCGTGCTGCGGGGGTCGGCCGTCGCCCTCTTCGTCTATGTGGGCCTGGTGGCCCTGGGCTGGACCGGCTTTGCCAACACCCCGACCGGCTTCGTGCCGCAGCAGGACAAGCAATATCTGGTGGCGTTTGCCCAGTTGCCCGATGCGGCAACACTCGACCGCACCGAAGCGGTGATCAAGAAGATGTCCGACATCGCCATGCAGAACCCGGCGGTGGAAAACACAGTCTCGTTCCCCGGCCTTTCCATCAACGGCTTCACCAACAGCCCCAACAGCGGCATCGTCTTCGTGCCCTTGAAGCCTTTCGAGGAGCGCCGGGATCCCAGCCAATCGGCGGGCGCGGTGGCCGGTGCCTTGAACGCACAATATGCCGGCATTCAAGACGCCTTCATCGCCATCTTCCCGCCGCCCCCGGTTCAGGGCCTGGGCACGATCGGCGGCTTCCGCCTGCAGATCGAGGACCGCGCGCAGCTGGGTTACGAGGAGCTTTACAAGGAAACGCAGAACATCCTCGCCAAGGCGCAACAGGTGCCGGAATTGGCCGGCGTCTTCTCCAGCTATCAGATCAACGTGCCGCAGGTCGATGCCGATATCGACCGCGAGAAGGCAAAGACGCATGGTGTCGCGATCAACGACATTTTCGATTCGCTGCAGGTCTATCTCGGCTCGCTCTATGTCAACGACTTCAACCGCTTCGGCCGTACCTTCCAGGTCAATGTCCAGGCCGACCAGCAATACCGGCTGGAATCCGGCCAGATCGGCCAGTTGAAGGTGCGCAACGATCAGGGTGAAATGGTGCCGCTCTCGACCTTCGTGAAGGTCAAGGACAGCGCCGGTCCCGACCGCGTCATGCATTATAACGGCTTCGCCACCGCCGAGATCAACGGCGCACCCGCCCCCGGCTATTCATCCGGCCAGGCGCAGGCAGCGATCGAGAAGCTGCTGGCACAGGAACTGCCCAACGGCATGACCTATGAATGGACGGAACTGACCTATCAGCAGATCCTCGCCGGCAATACCGCCCTCTTCGTCTTCCCGCTCTGCGTGCTCCTCGCCTTCCTGGTGCTGGCCGCGCAGTATGAAAGCTGGGGCCTGCCGCTGGCGGTCATCCTGATCGTGCCGATGACGCTGCTCTCGGCGATCACCGGCGTCATCCTGTCGGGCGGCGACAACAACATCTTCACCCAGATCGGCCTCATCGTGCTGGTGGGCCTGGCGTGCAAGAACGCCATCCTCATCGTCGAGTTCGCCAAGGACAAGCAGCAGGAAGGCATGGACCGGATCGCTGCCGTGCTCGAAGCCTGCCGCCTGCGCCTCCGGCCCATCCTGATGACGTCGATCGCGTTCATCATGGGTGTGGTACCGCTGGTGCTCTCGACCGGTGCCGGCGCCGAGATGCGCCATGCCATGGGTGTGGCGGTCTTCTCCGGCATGCTCGGCGTCACCTTCTTCGGCCTGCTGCTGACCCCGGTCTTCTATTCGCTGATCAAGAAGATCGGCGAGGGGCGGCATCGGCCGGCGGCCGTGACGCACCAGCCGGCGGAGTAAATAAGGCCCCTCACCTCAACCCCTCTCCCGCCCGAAGGCGAATGCCGACATCGTCGCCGGGCGGGGCGAGGGGGTAAGCGATGATTGCTTCCGTCTTCTCTCGTCTCTGAACTCTCTCCCATCCCCATCAGGAATCGCTCGGGCAGCAAGCGGCCGTTTCGTCTCGGCCGCGACGTGGGCGGCTGCCTGCCGTCCCAGGAGGGGAACCCGGTCACCGCATCGGGTCCAGCGGGGGCCGGCATATCCATCTGCGGCCCGAGGGGAGCGTCCTGTGACCCGGGACTCGCGGGGGATCGCTCATCCAGCCGATCCGGGAGGCCGGTTGCAGCCACCGGCCCAGGCTGCCCCCGGTGGAAGGGGGGCTAAATGGTCGGCCTGCGCCCCGACCGGGGCTTGCGCCGAAGACAACCGAGCGATTCCGGATGGGCACCGGAGGGAGTGTGCGCACCAGTGTATTAGTATCAAATTCCTAGACACTTGTCAAGAACAAAAAGGAAACGATGCCGTCGAGGCAGAAGCCCGACTAGCCCAGAAGTTGTTGAGTGGTCGCTTCGTCGGTGATGAGACCGAATTGAGAGATCAAGTGAGGGCCTATTCCTGGCAGCTCGCGCTGCGCACGGTAGCCTTGCCGATGGAAGGTTCAAACCAGCGGAAGGAACGCCCGGCCTAGCGCTTCAGCATCCATTCATGCTGGGGGTCGTTCTTGAAGCACCAGCGGCGCTCGGGCCCCGCCATGACATTGAGGTAATAGAGGTCGTAGCCGTGCGGGGCACCCACGGGGTGATAGCCTTCGGGCACCATCACCAGATCGCCATCCTCCACCGCCATGGTCTGGTCGATGCTGCGGTCATCGGTATAGACGCGCTGGAAGGCGAAGCCTTGGGCCGGATTGAGGCGGTGATAATAGGTCTCCTCCAGCTTGGTCTCATGCGGCGCCGCGGAGGTGTCGTGCTTGTGCGGCGGATAGGACGACCAATTGCCGCCGGGCGTCACCACTTCGACCACCAGCAGGCTGTCGGCCGGCGCGGTCTCGGGCAGGATGTTATAGACGTGGCGGACATTGCTGCCTTTGCCGCGTTCCTCATAGCCCACATCCTTGGGCGTGATGAGCCTGACCGGCGTGTCGCGATGCGTGCCGGGAGCCGAGCAGATGGCAAGCTCCACATCGCCGATCGCGGTGACGCGGCAAGCCGTGCCGGCCGGGGCATAGACCGCGTAGGGCGCCTTGCCCTCGAAGGGCGAGGCGCGGTCGCCGATATTGGGAAAGCTCTCCGCGCCAGCCGTCACATCGGCGCGGCCGGCGACGAGGACGAGGCAATGCTCGCGCCCGTCGGCCGGCACGTCGAGGACCTGCTTGTTCTTGAGGCGGTAGAGATCGAAGCCGACATGGCCCCAATGCGCGCTCTCCGGGGTCACGTGATGGACCCGGCCGTTTGCGTCCGGCGCCTTCGCCTTCACCAGCAGATCGCGCGCTTGGCTTGCCATGACTTTCCCTTTCGCCTATTCGCTGACGCGCAGCTTGGCAGCCTTGGCGGTGGCACGCAAATAGGCGTTGCCGAGCTCGGCATAGATCTTCGGATTGGCAACGCGCGGGTCCTGCTCCGCCTCCTGCACCAGCCAGCCCTTGTAGCCGGCCTTGGAGAGGATGCCGAACACCTTGGCGTAGTCGACAATACCGTCCCCGGGCGCGGTGAAGAGGCCGCACAGCACCGCTTCGGAGAAGCTGGTATCGCGCCTGCGGCAGGCTTCCAGCGCATAGCGACGCACATCCTTGCAATGGACGTGCTTGATGCGGGCGGCATGTTTCCTGGCAACCGCGACCGGATCGCCGCCGGCCACAGTCATGTGGCCGGTATCGAGCAGAAGGCCCACAGCGGAGCCGGTGTTTTCCATCAGCCGGTCGACATCCTGCTGGCTTTCGATCGGTGTGCCCATGTGATGATGCACGGCCATCTGCACGCCCTGGCCCAGCATATAATCAGCCACCTCGGTCATGCGTTGGCCGAGCAGCTTCCACTGTGCGGCACTGCTGACCTTGGGACGCTGGGAGAAACCGGCGCCGACATTGAGCACGATGTCGCCGGTCGTTTCGGCAAAGACCATGACCTTGGCGCCGCAGCCTTTCATCAGCGCCAGGTGATCGGCCATGGCGGCGATCTCGGCCCTTGCGTCGCGCTCCAGCAGGCGCGCCGAATACCAGCCGGACACCAAGGTGAGATCGTGGCGATCAAGCAGGCTTTTCAGTTTCTTGGGCTGCTTGGGATATTTGCGCCCCAGTTCCACGCCGCTGAAGCCAGCCGCGCGCGCTTCCGAAAGAAGCGTGTTCAAGGGGATGAGATCGCCCAGCCAAGCCATGCAATCGTTGGTCCAGCCGATGGGGTTGATGCCGAGTTTGACGCTCATGATCCGTTTTCCGTTTTGTGTTGATTGAGTAGATTCTAGTCGCGGCCGGCGAGGGCCTTGTCGTAGCCCGCGCGCGCCTTCGTTACCTCGGCGCGGGTGGAGACCTGCGGCACCGGCACATCCCACCACGCACCGCCATCGGCAGTGGAGTTCAGGGGATCGGTGTCGATGACGATGACGCTGGTGCGGTCCTGGGTCTTGGCGCGCGCAAGGGCCGCTTCGAGCTCGGCGATGCTGGTGACCTTTTCGGCGAGCGCGCCCATCGCGCGGGCATGGGCGGCGAAGTCGATCTTGACGTCGCGGACGCGCTTCACGTCCTCGAAGAGGTTGTTGAAGGGCTTGCCGCCGCAGGCCTGCTGCAGGCGATTGATGCAGCCGAAGCCGCTGTTGTCGGTAACGATGATGTCGAGCTTGGCGCCCATCATGACGGAGGAGACGATCTCCGAATTCATCATGAGATAGGAGCCGTCGCCGACAAACACGATCACGCGGCGGTCGGGATGCGCCAGCTTGATGCCGAGGCCGCCGGCGATCTCGTAGCCCATGCAGGAATAGCCGTATTCAAGATGGTAGCCTTCGGGCCGGTGCGCCCGCCACAGCTTGTGCAGCTCGCCCGGCATGCCGCCGGCGGCATTGATCATGATGTCTTGCGCGTCGGCGGAGCGGTTGACGGCGCCCAGCACCTGCGCATCCGAGGGGAGCGCGTTGCCGGGATTCGCCGCAGCAGACGTGCGCGCCTCGACGATCTTGTTCCAGGCGGCTGCCCCCGCCAGCGCGCGCTGGCCCCAGGCGGCGGGGCTGCGCCAGCCCTTGAGGGCGGCACCCAAGGCTTCGATACCGACCTTGGCATCGGCCACCAGCGGCTGCGCGTTCTGCTTTACCGCATCAAAAGCTGCCGTATTGAGCTGGATGAGCCTGGCGCCCCACAGCGCATGGGAGCCGGTCGTGAAATCCTGCAGCCTGGTGCCCACGGCGAGGATGCAATCGGCTTCGCGCGCCAGATCGTTGGCGGCCGTGGTGCCGGTGACGCCGATGCCGCCCATCTGCAGCTGGTGGTCCCAAGGGAGAACGCCCTTTCCCGCCTGCGTTTCGGCAATGGGAAGATCATGCGCTTCGGCAAAGGCGCGAAGGGCAGCGCCGGCCTCGCTGTATTTGACGCCGCCACCCGCAATGATGAGCGGCGCCTTGGCCGCGCGCAGCAGGTCGACGGCGCGCGCGAGCTCGGTGGCATCGGGTGCCGGCCGGCGCCAGTGATGGAGCTTCGGTGCGAAGAAATCGACCGGATAATCGGTGGCCTCGGTCTGCACGTCCTGGGGCAGGCACAGCACCACAGGGCCACAATCGACCGGGTCTGTCAGCACGCGCATCGCCTGGGGGAGCGAGCTCAGCAATTGTTCGGGGCGCGTGATGCGGTCCCAATAGCGCGAAACCGGCTTGAAGCAATCATTGGCCGAGAGGGTCGCATCGCCGAAGCTTTCGATCTGCTGCAGCACCGGGTCCGGCCGGCGGTTGGCGAAGATGTCGCCGGGCAGGAGGAGGAGCGGCAGGCGGTTGACATGGGCGACGGCGGCGGCCGTCAGCATGTTGGTAGCACCCGGTCCCACCGACGTCGTACAGCCTAGGATGCGGCGGCGGTTCTGCGCCTTGGCAAAGGCGATGGCGGCATGGGCCATGGATTGTTCGTTCTGGGCGCGGTAGGTCGGGAAATCGTCGGCTGCCGCCGCCAATGCCTCGCCGAGCCCCGCCACATTGCCATGGCCGAAGATGGCGAACATGCCGGCAAGGATGGGTTGACGCTTCCCATCGATCTCAACCTCCTGCGCGCGCAGGTAACGCAGCAGGGCCTGGGCCATGGTCAAACGGATGGTCTTCATGATCGCTTGCTTCCTGTTTCTTCACGCCACGGCGCTGTGGCGACCGCGCGCCTGGCGCCAGACATCGATGAGCCGACGATAGCGCGCCGCCACTTCCGCGACGAAGGCCGCATCGTCCGTCCGATTCTGCAGCCAGCTTTCCGCCGGCTGCGAGAAGACCGAGCGACCGATGGCAAAGCCCCGGCAGATCGGCTGCGCCGCTGCGGCCGTCAGCGTCCTCACCAGATCCGGTTCCGGCGCATCCAATCCCAGCAGCAGCACGCCGCGGCAATCCGGATCGCGCGACCGCACGACCTCGGTGATGGCCGTCCAGCCGGCCTGATCGTCGGGGGAGCTGAGCTTCCACCAATCGGGCTTCAACCCCAGATCATAATATCGCCGGATCATGGCGGCGACCATGGCGCCGTCGCCGGGCCGCGTCTTGTCGGGGATGATTTCCAGCAGCAGTTCATGGCCGGTCTGCCGGCAGGCCTCGAAGAGGGCCAGCAGCCGGTCTTCCTGCGGCGCGGCGATATCGGGACCATCGGCGGGCTTCTGGTAGACGAGGCATTTCACCGTGTGTTCGACCGGCCATTCGCGCAGCACATTGCCGATGTCGCGCCCACCTTCGAAGACCAGGGGGATCTGTTCAGGCAACTCTACCGGCCGCGCGATCCAATGGCCGCGTCCCGTGGCGGCGGCCAGTACGTCGCTGCCGAAGCGGTCGTCGAGAATGATGCCGAAGGCTGGATCGTCGCCGAAGGCCTTGGCCGCGGCTTCATAGATCAGGCGCTTCAGGACCGGGATGCGGGCCGGCGCGGCACCTGTCTGCGCGGCGAGGCGTTCCAGCTGCACGCGGTGATCGAAGGCCAAGGCGCAGATCTCCGGCCAGGCCCGGCGGCGCGTCGTCGACCAGTGCAGGTCATTGAGGACCACATCCTTGCGCAAGGCGTGCTGCGCGCTGCCATGGTCGAGGAAGTGCTTCAGTTCGCGCCAGGTGGGGCTCGCCGGCGCGCAGCCATGGCGCGAGACGACCAGGGCGCCGCAGGCATTGGCCATGCGCATCGATGCCGGCAGCGTTTCGCCACCCAGCAACCCGCGCAACAGGCCGCTCATGAAGCCGTCGCCCGCCCCCAGCACGTTATAGACTTCAACGGGAAAGCCGGTATCCACAAGCGCAGCGTCGATCGTTGTCGGGATCGCGTCCGGATAGGCGACGCAGCCCAGGGGCCCGCGCTTCATGACGATGAGAGCTTTGGTTCTGGCGCGGATATTGCGCAGGGCGGTCAGCGTATCGGTCGAGGCGCCGGCGATATGCACCTCTTCCTCGGTACCCACCACGATTTCGCAAGCCGGCAGGATCGCCAGCAGATGCTGGCTGACCGCCGCGTTGTCGACGAAGCGGATGTCGCCCGTGCCGTGGCCGCCGATGCCCCAGAGCACAGGGCGGTAATCGATGTCGAGGATGGTGACGGCGCCGTTCCGGCGCGCAAGATCCATGGCGCGCTTACTGGCGGCGGCGAGGTTGGGTTTGGAGAGATGCGTGCCGGTGACCAGGACGGCCCGCGCCTCATTGATGAAGGCAGGGTCGATATCGGCCGCCTCCAGCGCCATGTCGGCGCAGTTTTCACGGTAGAAGATGAGCGGGAAATGTTCCTTGTCGCGGATACCGAGGATGACGAGTGCCGTCAGGCGCGCCGGATCGGTCGCGACACCGCGCGTATCGACCCCTTCCGCCGCCAGCTGTTCGCGGATGAAGCGGCCCATATGTTCGTCGCCGACGCGCGTGATGACGGCGGCACGCAGCCCCAAACGCGAGGCGCCCACGGCGATGTTGGTGGGGCAGCCGCCGATATATTTGGCAAAGGACGCCATGTCCTCGAGCCGCCCGCCGGCCTGCTGGCCGTAGAGGTCGACCGAGGAGCGGCCGATGCTGATGACATCGAGCTTGCGGGCGTCTTTGGGGGGGAAATTCATGCGGCGCTCGCCGCCTTCAACTCGGCTTCGAGATCGACCAGTTCCTTGCCGCCCGCCATCATCTCAAGCACCGCGTCGCGCGTGACATCCGCCTTCCTGAACGTGCCGATGGAACGGCCGCGATTGAGAATGGTGAATTCGTCCGCCACCGGATAGGCGTGATGGACATTGTGAGTGATGAAGATGACGGCAAGCCCCCGCGCCCGGGCGCGCACGATGATGCGCAGCACGACCGAGGCCTGATGGACACCCAAGGCCGAGGTGGGCTCGTCGAGGATGAGGACACGGGCACCGAAATGGACAGCGCGGGCGATGGCGAGGCATTGCCGCTCGCCGCCCGAAAGGGTGCCCACCGCCTGCGTCGGATCACGCACATCGATGCCGAGATTTGCCATCTCGTCGCGCGTGGTGCGGCACATGAGGTCCCAATCCATGCGCCGGAAGGGGCCCCGCCCCAGGACCGGCTCGCGGCCCATGAAGAAATTGCGGGCGATGCTCATCAGCGGCACGGTCGCCAGATCCTGGAACACGGTGGCGATGCCGAGATCAAGGGCGGCGCGGGGCGAATCGAATTCGATCGGCTGCCCGTCGACGAGGATCTGGCCTTCGCTGGGCCTGTGGACACCGGACAAGGTCTTGATGAGGGTCGACTTGCCGGCGCCGTTGTCACCCAGCAGGCACAGCACCTCCCCCGCCTTGGCGGCGATGGAGACATCGCGGAGGGCAATCACGGTGCCGAAATATTTGCTGACATTTTGCAGGGCAAGAACGGGTGTTGCTTCACTCATGACGGCACCTCAGCGCGAGCCCGTCGCGCGTTTGCGGACGTAATTGTTGAAGAGGACGGCCACCAGCACCATGATGCCGAGGAAGACCTTGAACCAGTCGGTATCGACGCCGGTATAGAAGATGCCCATCTGCACGGTGCCGAAGATGAGGCCGCCGAAGGAGGCGCCAACCGCCGAACCATAGCCACCGGTGAGCAAGGTGCCGCCGATCACGACCGCGATGATCGCCTCGAATTCCTTCTGCGTGCCGCGGAGCGTATCGGCGGAACCTGAATCCAGCACCTGGATCGCGGCGAAAAGCGTCGCCGTCATCGCCATGGCCATGAAAAGCAGGATTTTGACGCGCGCCACCGGCACACCGACGTTGCGCGCCGCCACCGGATCGCCGCCGGTCGCGAAGATCCAATTGCCGAAACGCGTGCGCAGGAGAATCCAGGTCGCGAGCGCTGTCAGCAGCACCCACCAGACGACCGAGATCGGCAGGCCGGTCGCCAGTGGCTGCCCATCGGGCCGCGCGGCGATCCAGCCCATGCGCGCCATCCATTGGAAGAAACCTTGCAGCACGTCGCCCGAAAAGAACGGCCCCAGGGGATCGTGCGCCACCAGGTCGTTGAGGCCGGAAACCTGGGTGCGGTTGGTGATGGCGCGGGTGAGCGCCAAGGTGAGGCCGCGCAGGACGAAGAAACCGGCCAGGGTCACGATGAAGGATGGCAGCCCGGTGCGCACCACGATGTAGCCGTTGATGAAGCCGATGCCGGCGGCGACGACGAAGGCCAGGATGATGCAGGCCCAGAGTGGCCAGCCCCAGACCATCGAGGGGATGGCGATGGTCATGCTGGCAAAGGCGATCATGGAGCCGACGGAAAGGTCGAACTCGCCGCCGATCATCAGCAGCGCCGCCACGGCGGCGAGGATGCCGAGCTGGGCCGACACTTCGAGGAAGTTGACCATGCCCTTGGCGCTGAACATGCCGGAATCGCCGGCCACCGCGAGAAAGAACAGGAAGACCAGCACCGTGCCGGCGATGGAGCCGAGTTCCGGCCGCATCATGATCTGGCGCCAGAGCGGCACCTTGCGCAGCCGCTCATCCTTGGAAACGGGCTTGGCCGGCGGGGCCGAATCGGCTG
The DNA here is from genome assembly GCF_041906375.1 of Dongia sp. Classification (GTDB taxonomy): domain Bacteria; phylum Pseudomonadota; class Alphaproteobacteria; order Dongiales; family Dongiaceae; genus Dongia. The sequence continues at coordinate 36,825 of NZ_JAYRJJ010000002.1, forward strand.
TTCCCGAAGAAATCGGTATCGCCGGCGCGGCCGAGGCGTCCTGTTGATCCATCGTCACTTGCTCCCCTGCACGTCGCTTGGTTTCATCAAGCGCGTTACGTTCGGCACCACTTGATTTGCGGCGGCCATTTCTATTTACTGGCCATGATGGAACAAAATTTCTAAATTTCAACAAAAATCGTGCTTCGTGTTTTGCGGGGCATTGCGGGGCATTGCGGGAGGATCCATTTCCATGACTCGTTTGCGTATCGGTGTTTTCGGGGCCGGCATGGTGGCCCAGGTCGAGCATGTGCCGAATCTGCTGCATCTGCGCGAGCGCTTTGAACTGGTGGCGGTGGCCGATCCGTCGGCCAAGGCACGCGGCTTCATGGAGAGCCGATTCGGCTTGGCAAGCGACCCGTCGCTGGACGCATTGCTCGGCCGCGAGCTCGACGCGCTGCTCATCGCGGCACCCGATTTCTGCCATGTGGCCGCGGTCGAGAAAGCGCTCGGTGCCGGGCTCCATGTGCTGGCGGAAAAGCCGCTTTGCTACAACCCGGCCGATGCCGATCGCCTCGCCCAGGCCCAGATGAAGGCCGGCAAGATCGTGCAGGTCGCCTATATGAAGCGCTTCGATGCAAGCTATGTGGCAGCACTCGGCCTCATCGAGGGATTAGGACAGCGCCTGCGCTATATCGCGGTCGAAAAGACCGAGCCGGATGCCATCTACCAGATGGGACATCATCACTATCGCCCCAGCGACGACGTGACGCCGGAGATGATCGCGCAAGGCCGCGCCGAAACGCAGGCCCAGGTCAAGGCCGCCTTGGGCCGCGAGATCGGCGGCGCCGTCTTCCGCGGCTATACCGGCGCCTTCTGTTCAAGCCTGGTGCATGACGTCAATCTGGTGCATGGCTTCCTGGAGCATCTGGGCCTTGATGACGTCAAGGCGGTGGCAGCACAGGTTTTTGCCGAAGCGGAAGGCGCCAGCGCCACGATGCGCATTGGTGGTGACCAGGCGCTGTGGCAGATGACGCATCTCAACGTGCCGCATCTGGCCGAATACCGCGAGCGCGTGGCGCTGCATTTCGACGACCGCATCGTCGAACTCATCTTCCCGGCGCCCTATCTCAATCACCAGCCGACGCGCCTCATCGTGCAGCGCTCGAACGGGCAGCGTTATGAAAGCGCCGAGATCCGCGATGGCTTTGCCGAGCCATATCTTGCGGAACTGGAAGGGTTTCACGCCGCGATCGTCGACGGGGCGCCGGTCCGCACGGGCATCAACCATGCCCGCAAGGATATGGCGCTTATCGCTTCGATCGGGCGGCTGGCTGCCGCTTGAGGGCGGCCGCTTCGAGGCGGTGGCCCAGCGCCAGCACCAGCGCCACGGCCAGGCAGGTGGTGGCGGTGAGAGAGCGGATGCCCTTGATCTGCGCCTCCTCCACCTCGAAGCGGATGTCGGCCAGTGACACCAGCGGGCTCAATCCCTTGTCGGTGATGGCGATGATCTTGGCACCTTGCGCCTTGGCCTGCGCCACGACCGATAGCGTCTCCGGCGCGTAAGGGGTAAAGCTCACGGCAATCAGCGCATCGTCGCCCGAGAGCAGGCGCGCCTGTTCGCCGCTCATGCCGCCGATGCTGTCGAGCAGCACGGCGCGCTGGCCGAGATGGGAGAGCGCGTAGGAAAGATAGGCCGCCACCGGGAAGGACCGGCGCTGCGCCGTGACGCCGATGATGCGGGCACCGGCCAGCATCTCGGCCACGCGCTCGAGATCGGCTGCGGGCACGTCGCGGCTCATGCGATCGAGCGAGGCGGAATCGGCCGCGATCAGTTGTTCCAGGACGCCGTTGGGCGAGTTCGCCGTGGCGCCGTCGGATTCGGCAGCACGGATGCGCTCGCCATAGCTCACCACCCGGTCGATGAGGCGCGAGCGGAACACCTGCTGCATGTCGGAAAAGCCGTCGAAGCCGAAGAGCTTGGCAAAGCGGATGAGGCTGGAGGGCTGCACCTTCGCCTTGTCGGCGATGTTGGCGACCGTTTCCAGGGCGACGAAATCCGGCTGCTCCATGGTGAATTCGGCAATCTGCAGCAGGCGCTTTGGCAATTGGTCATGCCGCTCGGCGATTTCCTGCTTCAGCGATTCGTAAGAGCGTTCCACGCATGTCTCCTGGCATTGGCGCCCGCTAAGTGCCGCGTGTGGGTGTCGAAATCAAGTGGCTGGAACCCGCAACCGCCAACCACCGGAATGAATACTCAAAAGCCCTGTTGATAATGGAACAAAATTTCTGTATCGTCCAGCCAACAGAATAAGTTTTCGCAATGCGGCAGAAAGACCGGCGCGGAACTTAAGGCGGATTTGGCATTCTGGGAGGGAGCCGTATCGGTCATGCCAGCACAGCAGGCAGCGGTGAAACAAGTCGTCATCCATGAGGATGACCTTGGCATGTGCCACGGCGCCAATGCGGCGTTCCTGGACCTCGCGCAGCGCGGCGTGTGCACATCGGGTTCCGTCATGGTGCCCTGCCCCTGGTTCCTGGAAATCGCCGCGATGCAGGCCGAGCATCCGAGCCTCGATATCGGCGTGCATCTGACGCTCAACGCGGAAAAGTCCTTCTATCGCTGGCGGCCCCTGACGCGGCCCGGCCGTGCCGCCGGCCTTACCGACCAGGACGGCTATGCCTGGAGGACGGTGGGTGAACTGCGTCGTCATGCGCAGCTTGAGGCGGTCGAGGCGGAATTGCGGGCCCAGATCGACGCTGCCCTCAGCGCCGGCATCGACGTCACCCATGTCGACAGCCATATGGGCGCGCTGCTCTGCCCCGAATTCGTCGAGCTCTATGCCCGCGTGGCCCTCGATTACGCCCTGCCGGTGCTGCTGACGCGCACTTATGCCGATTACGATCCGCGCCACAATCTGGGCGATCTCAGCGATGCGGCACCGCTCGGCCGGGCGGCCGCCAAGGTCGAAGCTGCGGGCGTAACGCTCGCCGACCAAGTGCTGGAAACGCCGTGGACGCGGCAGGGTCCGCCCCAGGCCGCCTATCACGCCTTGATGGCGCGCATGAAACCCGGCCTCAATTTCCTGGCGCTGCATTTCAATGCACCGGGCGAGATCGAGGCGATCGAACCGAAGGCCGCGCATATCCGCACCGAGGAATTCGCCTTGTTCCAGGATACGGGTTTCACCGGCCCGCTGCTGGCGGATTGCCAGATCCTGGGTATGCGCGGCTTTCGCGACGCGCTCCGCGCCGCCCATGCCAAACAGACCGCGACACGACACTAGTTCCAAGAAGAAGAAGCCTACAGAAGCTCGGAATTTCGCAGGAGACCGATCAGCGTAACGACCGACATAACGCGCAATAGGGAGGATAGAATGAGAAAGTTTGGTTTGAAATCCGTGATCACCGCCGCCTCGATGGCGGCGTCGATGCTGTGGGCCGGCGACGCGCTGGCCCAGGCCAAGGAAGCCAAGGATGTCCGCATCGTCTTCGTCACCCACGGCCAGGCCAATGACGTCTATTGGTCGGTGGTGAAGAACGGCGTGCAGGCGGCCGCCAAGGCCATGGGCGCCCAGGTCGAATATCATGCACCCGAAGTCTGGGACGTCGTGCAGATGGCGCAGATGATCGACGCCGCCGTGGCCTCGAAGCCCGACGGTCTCGTCGTTTCGATTCCCGACGCCGCCGCCTTGAAGCAATCGATCACCAGCGCCAAGGATGCCGGCATCCCCGTCGTCGTCGTCGACAGTGGCGAAGAGCAGATCAAGGAATGGGGCCTCGACCTGTGGGTCGGCGGCGGTTCCGAATATGATAACGGCAAGCGGGCCGGCGAGATGATGGGCGCCGAAGGCGTCAAGGCCGGCATCTGCGTCAACCACGAAGTCGGCAATGTCAGCCTCGACAAGCGCTGCCAGGGCTATGCCGACGGTCTCGCGGAAAGCGGCGGCAAGGTCGAAGTCGTCGCCGCAACCATGGACCCGACCGAATCCGCCGGTCGCGTCGAGGCTTATCTGAGCGCGCATCCGGAGACCACGGGTCTCCTCACGCTCGGGCCAACCGTTGCCTCGCCGATCCTCAACCGCCTGCGTGAGCTGGGCGCGCTCGACAAGATGAAGATCGGCACCTTCGATCTGTCGCCGGACGTGCTCACCGCCGTCGACAAGGGCGAGATGATGTTCGGCATCGACAACCAGCAATACATGATGGGCTATCTGCCGGTCGTGTTCCTGACCACCAAGGCGATGTACGGCACCTTCCCGACCGATGCCGTGCGCACCGGCCCGGCCTTCGTCACCAAGGCGGATGCCGCCAAGGTGCTCGACCTCAGCAAGCAGGGTATCCGCTAAAATACCTGTTCGACTTGTCGTGACCGGCGGGTCGTTCAGCCCGCCGGTTTTTTCTTATCCATCATTCGTGAATTCTGAGGAAAGCTTCGCTATGTCTCGCTCGATCGGCATCGGTATCGTCGGCACCGGCTTCATGGGCCAGGCCCATGCCATGGCCTTTCAATCGGCACCGCTCATTTTCGGCACCGAGCTTAGCGTGCGCCTCGTTGCCATCGCCGACATCAACCACGCCGCCGCGCAAGCGACCGCCGCCCGCTTCGGCTTTGCCAAGGCGCTGGGGTCGTGGCAGGAACTGGTCGCCGACCCCGACGTCGATCTCGTCGCCATCACCACGCCAAATGCGCTGCATGCCGACATCGCCATAGCCGCTTTCCAGGCCGGCAAGCATGTCTATTGCGAAAAGCCCCTTTCGGCCGATCTCAAATCCGCTGAAGCCATGGTCGCCGCTGCCAAAGCCTCCAAAGGCAAGAGCCTGGTCGGCTACAACTACCTGCGCTCGCCCGCCATCGCCTATGCCAAGAAGCTGATCGCCGACGGGGCCATCGGCCACGTCACCTATTTCCACGGCATCTGCGACGAGGACTACATGGCGGATGCGACGACGCCCTTCTCCTGGCGCTGCCGCTTGGACACGGCCGGTTTCGGCGCCTTGGGCGATCTCGCCTCGCATCTGGTGAGCGTCGCCCGCGATCTCGTTGGCCCCATCGCCCGCGTGGTGGCCGACCAGAAGACCTTCATCGAGAAGCGACCTGTCCCGGCGGCCGGCGACGGCACCGAGAAACGCGACGGCTCAGCGGCGGCCGTGACCGGCGAGATGCGCAAGGTCGAGAATGAGGATACCGCCCATGCCCTAGTGCAGTTTGCCGGCGGCGCCATGGGCACGCTGATCACCAGCCGCGCGCATTGGGGCCGCAAAGCGCATCTGGCCTTCGAGATCTTCGGCAGCGAAGGTTCGATCCTGCTCGATCATGAGCGCATGAACGAGTTGCAGCTCTATACCAAAGTGAGCGGAGACCCGGCCGCCAACGGCTATCGCCGCATTCCGATCGGACCGGAACATCCGTTCTATGGCAAGTTCACACCTGCCAAGGGGCATGGCATCGGCTTCAACGACCTGAAGATCATCGAAGTGGCGCAGTTGCTGGAAGGTATCGCCGGCAAGCAGCCGCTTTATCCGAGCATTCCGGAAGCGATGGAGATCGAGCGCGTGCTTCATGCGATCGTCACCTCGGCCAAAAGCGGCAGCTGGGTCGCGGCTGGCTAGAGACGGCGGCGCAAGGGCAAGACTTCCTGCCTATTTCCCAGGCCGGATCACGGGATATCGGGCACGATTCCCAGCACGTCCCCGGTCAGTTTCGGCATGGAGTTGCCATCGGCCCCTCGATGGTTGCAAATGAGGACAATCGGTCTTGACGGGCCGCGCGTCCTTCTTTGCCATTTGAGGAAAATATGATCGATCACACCCGCATTGCCAACGCCGCTCTGCGCGAGAAGGTGATGTCAGCCGAAGACGCCGCGACCTTCATCACGCCGGACAGCGTTGTCGGCATGAGCGGCTTCACCGGTTCGGGTTATCCAAAGGCCGTGCCGCAGGCATTGGCCAAACGGATGGAAGCGGCGCACGCGGCCGGTGATCCATTCCGCATCCAGGTCTGGACCGGCGCCTCGACCGGCCCCGAACTCGACGGTGCGCTGGCGCGTGCCAACGGGATCGAATTGCGCTTGCCCTACAATTCCGATCCGCTCTGCCGCGAGAAGATCAATCGCGGCGAGATGGAATATATCGACATGCATTTGAGCCAGGTGGCACCGATGGCCTGGCAAGGCTTCCTCGGCACGCTCGATACGGCGGTGGTCGAGGTCTCCGGCATCCACGCCAACGGCTCGCTCATTCCCTCTTCCTCGGTCGGCAACAACAAAACCTGGCTTGACCGCGCCAGCAAGGTCATTCTGGAAGTGAATTCCTGGCAGAATGCCGCGCTCGACGGCATGCACGACATCTATTACGGCACGGCGCTACCGCCGGCGCGGGTGCCGATCCCCTTGATCCGCGCCGACGACCGCATCGGCAATTCGCATTTCCGCTGCGATCCGGAGAAGATCGTCGCCATCGTCGAGACGGATTCCCCCGACCGCAACGCCCCTTTTGACGCGCCGGACGACTCTGCCCGCGCCATCGCCGGACATCTGCTGCAATTCTTCACCCATGAGGTGAAGAAAGGCCGGTTGCCGGAAACGCTGCTGCCGCTGCAATCGGGTGTCGGCAATGTCGCCAATGCCGTGCTGGGCGGGCTGGTCGACGGCCCTTTCGGCAATATGACCGCCTTCACCGAAGTCCTGCAGGACGGCATGCTCGACTTGTTGGAATGTGGACGGCTGCGCGTCGCCTCGGCCACGGCGCTCTCGCTCAGCCCGGATGCCGCGGCCTCGCTCAATGCCCGCCTGGCGGCCTTCCGCGACAAGGTGATCCTGCGGCCGCAGGAGATCAGCAATCATCCCGAACTCATCCGGCGGCTTGGCTGCCTTGCCATGAACGGGCTGATCGAGGCCGACATCTACGGCAACGTCAATTCGACCCATCTGATGGGATCGCGCATCATGAACGGCATCGGCGGTTCGGGCGATTTCGCTCGCAACGCCTTCATCTCGATCTTCATGATGCCCTCGATCAAGAAGGGCGGTAAAATCTCGGCGATCGTGCCGCATGCCTCGCATGTCGATCACATCATGCAGGATGTGCAGGTGATCGTGACCGAGCAGGGGCTGGCCGACCTTCGCGGCCTGTCGCCCAAGCAGCGGGCCAAGGTCATCATCGAGAATTGCGCCCACCCGCTCTATCGCCCGGCCTTGCAGGATTACTACAAGCGCGCGCTCGCCGGTTCCTACGGCCTGCAGACCCCGACCCTCCTCGCCGAGGCCCTGTCCTGGCACCAGCGCTTCGTCGAGACGGGCTCGATGCTGCCCTGACGTCCCCCTTCCGCTTCAAGGCGCGAAGCGGCCACCGCCCTCATCGACCGGTGGGCAGGCGGGTTTTTCCGCGCATTTTTATGCTCCCTTTATATCTGCATCCATAAAGCCGTCTCGAAATTTTACGCCGAAAGGCCGTATTTCAAGAGCGTGCCAACGAGACGATGGGATGCGTCATGGTTGATGTTCTGTATACGGCGGTTGCGGCCGGCCTCTTCGTGGCCGCCTGCTTCTATGCCAGCGCTTGCGCGCATATCTGAGAGGATCCTCAAGCGATGATTCTCGATCTCCTGCTGGGCGGGGCCGCCGTCCTGCTGCTTCTCGGTTACATGACGTTCGCCGTCATCTGGCCTGAAAAACTCTGATCCGGTGATGAAATGACAGCCAACGGTCTGCTGCAGATCGCGTTCTTCTGCGTCGTTATCATTGCCCTCACCAAGCCCTTGGGCGCCTATATGACGCGCCTTTTTGCCGGTGAGGCAATCTTCCTTTCCCCCATCCTGCGCCCGGTCGAGCGCGCGATCTACCGCCTCTGCGGTATCAACGCGCGCGAAGACCAGCATTGGTCGGTTTATGCCATCGCCATGCTGCTTTTCAACGGCGCCGGCTTCGTCCTGCTCTATGCTCTGATGCGCATTCAGGATCTGCTGCCGCTCAACCCGCAGGGCTTCGGCGCGGTGCCGGCCGATCTCAGCCTCAACACCGCCATCTCCTTCGTCACCAATACGAACTGGCAGAATTACGCCGGCGAAGCGACGATGAGCTATCTCACCCAGATGCTGGGCCTGACCGTGCAGAATTTCCTGTCGGCAGCGACCGGCATCGCGCTGGCCGTGGCGCTTACCCGTGGCTTTGCGCGTCGCTCGGCAAGCGGCATCGGCAATTTCTGGGTCGATCTCACCCGCTGTACGCTCTACATCCTGCTGCCGCTCTCCTTCGTCATCGCCCTCTTCCTGGTAGCCCAGGGCATGCCGCAGACTCTGGGTGCCTATGTGGACGCGACCACTCTGGAAGGCGCGCATCAGACGATCGCGCAGGGTCCGGTGGCAAGCCAGGTCGCCATCAAGATGCTGGGCACCAATGGCGGCGGCTTCTTCAACGCCAATGCGGCGCACCCTTACGAGAACCCGAACGCCCTTTCCAACTTCGTGCAGATGGTGGCGATTTTCGCGCTCGGCGCCGGCCTCACCAATGTCTTCGGGCGCATGGTCGGTGACCAGCGCCAGGGCTGGGCAATCTTCTCGGCCATGGGCGTGCTGTTTCTGCTCGGCGCCGGCATCTGCTATTGGGCCGAATCCCAGGGCAATCCGGCGCTTACCGCCCTCAATATCGACCAATCGGCCGGCCTGCTGCAGAGCGGCGGCAATATGGAAGGCAAGGAGGTCCGCTTCGGCATCGCCAATTCGGCCCTCTTTGCCACCATCACGACGGCGGCCTCCTGCGGTGCGGTCAATGCGATGCATGACAGCTTCACGGCCCTTGGCGGCATGATCCCGATGATCAACATGCTGCTTGGCGAAGTCATCATCGGCGGTGTCGGCGCCGGTCTCTATGGCATGCTGCTCTTCTGCATTATGGCGGTGTTCATCGCCGGCCTAATGGTCGGTCGCACGCCGGAGTATGTCGGCAAGAAGATCGAGGCGCGCGAGGTCAAGATGACTGTGCTCGCCATCCTCTGCATCCCGTTCGTGGTGCTTGGCTTTACGGCGCTGGCCACGGTGCTGCCGGACGCGCTGAAGAGCGTGCAGGATAGCGGTCCGCACGGCTTCTCGGAGATCCTCTATCTCTATACCTCCAGCGCCGCCAATAACGGCAGCGCCTTCGCCGGCTTCACCGGCAACACGCCCTTCTACAACGTGACCGGCGCCATCGCCATGTTCATCGGCCGTTTCTTCGTCATCCTGCCGATGCTGGCCATCGCTGGATCGCTCGCGGCCAAGAAGATCGCGCCGGTCAGTGCGGGCACCTTCCCGACCCACGGCTTTCTGTTCATTGCCCTGCTGGTTGGCGTGGTGCTGATCGTCGGCGGCCTCACTTACTTTCCGGCCCTGGCACTTGGCCCGGTGGTCGAGCATCTAATGATGCAGGCCGGCCAGCTGTTCTAAGGAAAATGATATGACTATGTCACGCAAAGCGACTCTGCTCGACCGCCATATTCTGACCCAGGCGGCCTGGGCGTCCTTCCGCAAACTAGATCCGCGCCAGCTTTACACCAATCCGGTGATGCTGGCGGTGGAACTGGTCGCGGCCATCGCCACCATCCTCTTCGCCCGCGATCTCGCGACCGGCGCGGGTACGCCGTTTGCCGGCCAGATCGTGGTGTGGCTATGGATCACGGTGCTGTTCGCCAATTTCGCCGAGGCGGTGGCGGAGGGCCGCGGCAAGGCCCAGGCCGACGCCTTGCGCAAGTCGCGCATCAACGCCACGGCCAAGAAGCTGGGAGCAGCGGGCCGTCCCTTCGAGATCGTCTCGGCGCTTTCGCTGCTGCCGGGCGACATGGTGCTGGTGGAGACCGGCGACCTCATTCCAGGCGACGGCGAGGTGATCGAGGGCATCGCCTCGGTCGACGAATCCGCCATCACCGGCGAATCGGCGCCCGTCATCCGTGAAAGCGGTGGCGACCGGTCGGCCGTCACCGGTGGCACCCGCGTCCTTTCCGACGAGATCAAGGTGAAGATTACGGCGGCCCAGGGCTCGACCTTCCTCGACCGCATGATCGGCCTGGTCGAAGGCGCCAAGCGGCAGAAGACACCCAACGAGATCGCGCTCAACATCCTCCTGGCCGGCATGACACTGATCTTCATCTTCGCCGTCGCCAGCATTCCGAGCTTTGCCGCCTATGCCGGTGGCACGGTTTCGGTCATCGTCCTCATCGCCCTCTTCGTCACCCTCATCCCGACGACGATCGGCGCGCTGCTCTCGGCCATCGGCATTGCCGGCATGGACCGGCTGGTGAAGTTCAACGTGCTCTCCATGTCCGGCCGCGCGGTCGAAGCGGCCGGCGACGTCGACACGCTGCTGCTCGACAAGACCGGCACGATCACGCTGGGCAATCGCCTTGCCGCCGAATTCGTGCCGGTAAGCGGCGTCAGCGCGGAGGAACTGGCCAATGCGGCGCAGCTTGCCTCCTTCAGCGACGAAACGCCGGAAGGCCGCTCCATCGTCGTTCTCGCCAAGGAGAAATACGGGTTGCGCGGGCGCGACATGGCACCCCAAGGCGTGCTGACGGGGCATGCCACCTTCGTGCCCTTCACGGCACAGACACGGATGAGCGGTGTCGATGTCGACGGACGCAATATCCGCAAGGGTGCCGTCGATGCGGTGCTGGAATTCGTTCGCGCGCGCATGGGCGGCGTCGACAGCGCCTCGCCGGAACTGACCGGGATCACCGAACGCATCGCCAAGAGTGGCGGAACGCCGCTCGCCGTCGCCGACGGTGCGCGCATCCTCGGCGTCATCCACCTCAAGGATGTGGTCAAGGGCGGCATCCGCGAGCGGTTCCAGGAATTGCGGCGCATGGGCATCCGCACGGTGATGATCACGGGTGACAACCCGCTGACCGCCGCCGCCATCGCCGCCGAAGCCGGTGTCGACGATTTCCTTGCCCAGGCGACGCCGGAAACCAAGCTGAAGCTCATTCGCGAGGAGCAGGCCAAGGGCAAGCTGGTGGCCATGTGCGGTGATGGCACCAATGACGCCCCAGCACTGGCGCAGGCCGATGTCGGCGTCGCCATGCAGACCGGGACACAGGCCGCGCGCGAGGCCGGCAATATGGTCGATCTCGACAGCAATCCGACGAAGCTTATCGAGATCGTCATGATCGGCAAGCAGCTGCTGATGACGCGCGGCGCGCTTACCACCTTCTCGATCGCCAACGATGTCGCAAAATATTTCGCCATCATCCCGGCGATGTTCGCAGCCTTTTACCCGCAGCTGGGCCTGCTCAACGTGATGGGGTTGGAAACGCCGGAAAGCGCCATCCTGTCCGCAACGATCTTCAATGCGTTGATCATCGTGGCGCTGATCCCACTCTCGCTGAAGGGCGTGCGCTACCAGGCGAAATCCGCCGGTTCGCTGCTCGCCAGCAACCTGGTGATCTATGGCCTGGGCGGTCTGGTGGTGCCGTTCATCGGTATCAAGCTGATCGACCTCGTCATCAATACCCTCCATATCGTCTGACGGAGAGAAATATGTTAGCCCAATTGCGTCCGGCCCTCCTGCTGCTGGTCGTCCTCACCCTGATCACCGGCCTTGCTTATCCCTTGGCCGTGACAGGTGTCGCCAAGCTTGCCTTCCCCGACGCGGCCAGTGGCAGTTTGATCACGCGCGGCGACCAGGTGATCGGGTCGAGCCTCATCGGCCAGAAATTCACCAGCGCCACCTATTTTCACAGCCGGCCGTCGGCGGCCGGTGCCGATGGCTACGATGCCAGCGCCTCCTCCGGCTCGAACCTCGGCCCGACCTCCAAGGCGCTCATCAATCGTATCGCCCAATCGGCAGCGGCTGAGAGCGGCAGCCCGTCGGACCCGGTGCCGGTCGACCTGGTGACGGCGTCGGGCAGCGGACTCGACCCCGACATCACGCCTGCCGCCGCCTATTTCCAGGTCAAGCGCGTGGCAGCGGCGCGTGGGCTCGACCCCGCGTCGGTCGAGGCGCTGGTCGATGCGCATGTCGTGGGCCGCACTTTCGGCTTTCTTGGCGAACCGCATGTCAATGTGCTAACGCTCAATCTTGCCTTGGACGGCCTCGCCAAATGATGGATGTCAGGACTCGATGGCCACAGCGCCCGACCCCTTAAGCAGACCCTCCGCCGACGCCCTTCTGCAATCGGCGCAACGCGAACAACAGGGCCGCCTCAAGATCTTTCTTGGGGCGGCCCCCGGCGTTGGCAAGACCTATGAAATGCTGCTCTCGGGCAAGAAGCGTCGGCAGGAAGGGGTCGACGTCGTCATCGGCATCGTCGAGACACATGGCCGCGCCGAAACGGAGGCGCTGGTCGAGGGGCTGGAGCTCGTGCCTCGCAAGATGGTGGCCTATCGCGGCCGCGAATTGCCGGAAATGGATATCGACGCCATCCTGGCACGGCGCCCGCAACTGGTGCTAGTCGACGAGCTGGCGCATACGAATGCCGAAGGCAGCCGGCATACCAAGCGCTATCAGGATGTCGAGGAGCTGCTGAGCCGCGGCATCGACGTCTATTCGACCCTCAATATCCAGCATCTTGAAAGCCTCAACGACGTGGTGGCGCAGATCACCCATGTCCGCGTCCGCGAAACCCTGCCAGACCGCGTCGTCGACCGCGCCGACGAGGTTGAGCTCATCGACCTCACGCCCAAGGACCTCATCCAGCGCCTGAAAGAGGGCAAGGTCTATATGCGCGACGCTGCCGACCGCGCGCTGCAGCATTACTTCGCCGAAGGCAATCTGACCGCCTTGCGCGAACTCGCCTTGCGCCGCACCGCGCAACGCGTCGATGACCAGATGCTCAATTACATGCAGGCCCATGCCATCGCCGGCCCCTGGGCGGCGGGCGAGCGTGTGTTGGTCTGCGTCAACGAGCATCCGGCGTCGTTCGGTCTGGTACGCTATGCCAAGCGCGCCGCCGATCGCATGCAGGCGCGCTGGAGCGCCATTCATGTCGAGACCACGCGCTATCACCATCTTTCTGAAAAAGAGCGTGACCGGGTCGACGAGGCCCTGCGTCTGGCGGAACGGCTGGGCGGCGATGCGGTCACGCTACCCGGCAACAATATCGCCGCCGATCTCATAGATTATGCGCGGTCCAATAACATCACGCAGATCATCATCGGGAAGTCCAACCGGTCGCGCTGGTTCGAACTGCTGCACGGTTCAGTCGTGCGCGACTTGGTGCGCGCCTCCGGCAATATCGGCGTCCATGTCGTGGCCGGTGCCCAGGTGCAGGACGATGCAACGGAAAGCCATGTGGCCGAAGTGGCACCGGACTTCAGCGTGGCGCCTTTCGTCGGCAGCGCCATCACGGTGGGTCTCGCCTTGCTGGCCAGCCTTGCCATCGACCATTTCATCGACCTGCCCAACATCTCCATGATGTTCCTGGCAGCGGTCCTTTTTTCCGCTGTTCAATATGGGCTGTGGCCATCGCTCGCCGCATCCATCCTCAGCACTCTTGCCTATAACTATTTCTTCCTGGAGCCGATCCACACTTTCACGGTGGCAGATCCCTCGAATGTGATCGCGCTGTTTTTCTTTCTGATGGTGGCGATCCTGACCAGCAACCTCACCGCCAAGGTCAGGGCCGAGGCGCGGGCTTCGCGCCAGCGCGCGGCGTCGACTGCCGCCCTCTACAATTTTAGCCGCAAGGTGGCGGCGATCGGCGAAATGGACGATCTGCTCTGGGCCGTCGCCCACCAGATCGCGCTGATGCTGCGCGTTCATGTGATCCTGCTGCTGCCGGAGGAGAATGGCGAGATCACCGTGCGCATCGGCTATCCGCCGGATGACGAACTCAATGCCGCCGATCTGGCCGCCGCGCGCTGGGCCTGGGACCATGGCAAGCCAGCGGGTCGCGGCGCCGAGACTCTGCCGGGTGCAAGGCGCCTCTTCCTGCCGCTTGCTACCGAGCGCGGCAAGATCGGCGTCATGGGGCTGGACCGCGAAGAAGCCGGACCAATGTTCACCCCTGACCAGAAGCGCCTCCTCGACGCCCTGTGCGACCAGGCGGCGGTCGCCATCGAACGCATCAGCCTGATGCAGGATATCGACAAGGCGCGGGTGGTGAGCGAGACGGAGCAGTTGCGCACCGCCTTGCTTACCTCCATCTCGCATGACTTCCGAACACCCCTCTCCTCCATCATCGGCTCGATTTCCAGCCTGCGCTCGCTGTGGCAGAAGTTTCCGGACGAAACGCGCGAGGATCTGCTGCGGACGGCGCAAGAGGAAGCCGAGCGTCTCAACCGCTTCATCGGCAACATTCTCGACATGACCCGCCTCGAGGCCGGTGCGCTGGCGCCGACCGCGCAGCCGACCGATATTGGCGAGGTGGCGACGGAAGCCCTGATACGTTCTAAAGCCTTGCTTCAGCAGCATCGCGTGCTGGCCGACATTCCGGCGGGCCTGCCGCTGCTTGCCATCGACCCGACGCTGACCGGGCAGATCCTCCTCAATCTGCTCGACAATGCCGCCAAATATGCCGCACCCGGCAGCCAGATCACGCTCGCTATCGAGCCCGGCACCGAGGCAATATTGGTGAGCGTGAAGGATGAAGGACCGGGCATTCCAGCAGCCGAACTGGATAAGGTCTTCGACCGGTTCTTCCGCGTCGGCGGTAGTGACCGGCGGCGCGCCGGTACGGGCCTGGGCCTGGCCATCTGCCGCGGCTTTGCCGAGGCGATGGGGGCCGGCATTCGTGCCGGCAACCGGACCGATCGGCAGGGCGCCGTCTTCACGCTGAGCTTTCCAAATTCCCTGCAGGTGCGTTCGTGACGTCAACTCCCAAGATTCTGATCATCGACGACGAGCCCGCCATCCGCCGCTTCCTGAAAAGCAGCCTCATCGCCCATGGCTTCGAGATCGTCGAGGCCGAGACCGGCAGGGCCGGCCTGGCAGCGCTGGTGCGCGGCGGATTTGACCTGGTCGTGGTCGATCTGGGGCTGCCCGACATCGATGGGCATGAGCTTGTCCGCACGATCCGGCAGCAATCGCCCGTTCCCATCATCGTGCTCTCCGTGCGGGATGACGAGACCGGCAAGGTGGCGGCGCTGGACGGCGGTGCCGACGATTACGTCACGAAACCGTTCGGTATCGACGAATTCATGGCCCGCGTCCGCGCAGCCTTGCGCCATCGACTGCAGCAGCAGGGGCAGACGGCAAACTTGCGCGTCGGTGACCTGGTCATCGATGTGCTGGGTCGCGAGGTCAAGATGCGGGGCGAAAGCATCAAGCTGTCACGGCGCGAATTCGACCTTCTCGTCTATCTCGCCGAACATGCCGGCAAGGTCGTCACCCACCAGCAGGCACTCAATCATGTCTGGGGTCCCGGTCATGCGGAATACATCGAGTATCTGCGCGTCTATGTGCGCCAGCTGCGGCAGAAGATGGAAAGCGACCCGCAGCATCCGAAAGTAATCCTGACGATCCCGGGGGTCGGCTACCGGCTGAATGCGCCAGATGCGGACAACGGCTGAGCCAAACGGCCGGCCAAAACAGCGGCCAGAAATTCAGTAGGCCGGCTGCTTGGCGTCCCCAACGGGAGTCGAACCCGTGTCTTCACCGTGAAAGGGTGGTGTCCTAGGCCTCTAGACGATGGGGACGTCGTAGTAAGCGGTTGCGGGGGCCTTTTAGCCGCATGGGCGGCGGATTGCAACGGGGGAATGGGGCTGGCGGGCCGGATATTCGGATGCCCCTTTGCGCGATCCCCCGGCATCGGCATAATGCGCCGCCCGGCGGTTCCCGCCGACCTCGGCAGAATTCCGCGCCGGGCCAGAATTATTATTTTTTTCCAACACCTTAGAGGTCTACATGTCACTGAAGCGTCTGGGCGATCCGTCGGTCATCTCTGATGCCGTCATCCACAACAATATCGTCTACCTGGCCGGCCAGGTGGCGGAAGACCCGGTTTCCGCCTCGGTCTACGAGCAGACCAAGAACATTCTCGGCCAGATCGATGCCCTCCTGCGCCAAGCCGGCACCGACAAGACCAAGATCATCAAGACCAATATCTGGCTTTCCGACATCTCGACTTTCCAGGACATGAACAAGGCCTGGAAGGAATGGGTCGTGAAGGGCGAGGCTCCGGCCCGCGCCACCGTCGAAGCCAAGCTCGCCGATCCGAAGTGGAAGGTCGAGATCATGATGACGGCCGCGATCTAACGGCAATCCGGCTTGCAACGGGCCCGGGTCGGCATCAGCCGGCCCGGGCCCGTTCGCTTTGCGCCCCTTGGCGCTCCCCCCACTCTGTTCGCTTCGCCGTATTCTGTTTGGCTGCCGCATCCGCCAGGCGGGGAACGGCATAAGAAAAAAACTGCCGATAAGACGGACACAGATAGTTGTCCGGCGGACCAGCCTCGGCAGTGACGAACCGATGCTTCGGGCAGCCGCCATGGCAGGCGCGGCGAAAAGCGCAACTGCGACATGCCTGCGGCAACCCGCTCCATTTCCACCGGCCGAAGGCACGTTGCCGATCCTCGGCCACCATCTCGCCCAGCTTCTGCTGGCCAAGCTGCCCCAGGCGCAGCTGCGGATAGACATAGTGATCGCAGGGATAGAGACTGCCATCGGCCTCAAGCGCCAGGCAATCGCCGCAGCTTTCCGCGTGGACGCAAAGGCCTGACGGGGCTCCCAGCATGGCGCCCAGCAGCAGATCGAAATTCTGCACCGAGATGCGCGACCGGTCGCGCGGCATCCAGGCATCGAATACGTCGCGCAAGAACTGGCCAAAACCGTGCGCGGGCACCGACCAGGGCGTCGGCGCCAGATTCGCTTCACCCGCATCCGCTTCATCCGGGCCCGGCATGGAAGGCGGGCGTGCTGGTCGCGCATTGGCGCCCATCCGCTCAACGATCGGAATGAACTGCATAAAGCGGAAGCCCAGCGCCTTCAGAAACCGATAGATCCGCGCGCCATGCTCGACATTGTGCGCGCCCACGGTGGTCAGGCTGTTGACCTGGACCTTGCCTTCGATCAGCCGCTCGGCAGCGGCCAGCGTGGCGCCGAAGCGCGACCGGCCCATATGGTCGCGCCGGCAGCGGTCATGAAGGAATTTCGGACCGTCGATGGAAAGGCCGACCAGAAAACCATGCCGGCCGAAGAACCGCGTCCAGTCGGCATCTAGACCGATGCCGCTGGTCTGCAGGGCGTTGACGAAGCGCCGCCCCGGCGGACAAAGCTGCGCCTGCACCTCGATCACGCGCTGGTAGAAGGAGAGGCCCGCCAGCAGCGGCTCGCCACCATGCCAGCAGATGTGCATTTCCGGCGCATCGGAGGCGTCGATGAGATCGTGCATGAGCTGCGCCATGGTCGCATCGCTCATGATTCCGCTCTTGCGCCCACCGGTCTCGGCCAGTTTGTCGGCCTGCGCATAGTAGCAATAGCTGCACTCCAGTGCGCACAGCGCCCCAACCGGCTTGACCGTGACATGACAAGGGCGGCCACGATTCCCGCCGCGTGTCGCATCGGGTTCGCTTCCATGGGTGGCGGTTGCATCTTCCCGCATGCTCGATCCGTAATCGCCGCCTTCTTGCTGGACATGATGACGCCCGGCCAAATGACGCCCGGCCCAATAACGACTGCCCCAATAACGTACGGCCCAGCATCGCAATCATGCGTTCCGCACCCAGGTGACGGATTGACGCAGCATCGCGGTCTTTTGTCGCGTATGCCGTCCGGTCCGAAAGCCTTAGCCGATATCGATGGGATGCGCCTATCGCCCCACCTTCCTTCCCCGGCAAAATCTATCCGGCATATTTTGCCTGTTCAGGCATTTTCTGCCTAGTCAATTTCTGCACGCCTTGCGCATTGGGTGGATGCAGCGCGGCGGACTCCTCCTGCAAACACGCGCGCGTCAATCCGTCGCGATCGCCATGCGAAACGCCGCGATACTTCCGCGATTTTTTTGCCAATCACGTTGCTGCAGAAATGCATCTGCGCGACGGTCGTCAGTGACGCGCGCAGCAAGCATGCGGCTGCATCGCGCAGCATGCGTCGATGCGATACGCGCAATGGGCCAATCTCAACTTAGTCTGATTCTGTTCACCGCGGCTAAGTCAGAGACAGGATGGAGATCTCAATCGTCTTCCTGTCCGGCAGGCAGCCTTCCATGCCTCATGCGACACATGTCGCACCAGCAAGCGCGGCGCGCTGTCAAACGCGTCTCGATGCCGATCACCATTGAGAGACGGATTTCGACTTTCGATCTGTTCCAGAGAAGCGCGTAAGCGCATCCGCGCCGCACACCGTGCCAGGTCGCATTGACGCCGCGATATCGGCCACCTTCGCGACTGGTCCAAGGACAACTGGCGCGCCGGCTGCGTCGACCTCATCTCGTCGACGCGATTTCGCATCGACCCGCCGATAGAAGATCGGTCGGATTTTCTCAGTATGGGAGATTTCTCAAATGACGACGAATGAGGTTCAACTCGCTTCGGGCACTCGGTCGAATCTGCTGCTGCTGCAAAAGACGACCACGCAATTGCAGGCGACACAGCTGCGTCTTGCCACTGGCAATAAGGTCAACTCCGCGCTCGACGGCCCGGCGCAATTCTTTGCCGCCAAGGGACTTAGCCAGCGCGCGAGCGATCTTAGCGCACTCAAGGACAATATCGGCCAGGCCATCAGCACCATTACCGCGGCCGACAAGGGCATCACGCAGATCGAGAGCATGGTCGAGCAAGCGCGCGGCCTGACGACCCAGGCGCTCGGCAATCTCGGCAATGACGCCAATGCCGTGAAGTTGCGCAAATCGCTGGCGGATTCCTACAACACCATCCTGCGCCAAGTCGACAAGCTGTCGCAGGACAGCGGCTATCAGGGCAAGAACCTGCTGGTGGGTTCCGGTCTGCGCCTCGATGCGACCGACACCTCGAAGACGGCCGCGAACGCGCTTGAAGGCATTTCGGGCGCCCGCGTCAGCAATGTCGCCACGGCCGACAATTACAAGATCGAAGTCAGCGGCAACGGCGCCATCAGCGGCAACAGCCGCGATATCGCCGATGCCGAACTCCGCAGCGGCCTCAGCAACGTCAACATCTCGGGCTTTATCGACGGCAATGCCGGCAATTTCGACGCCGTGCAGATCAAAGTGAGCGGCGGCAAGGGCAAGGACAAGACCTTCACCATTTCCGAAGGTAGCGAAACCCACACCGTCACGCTGACCCAGAGCCAGTGGAAGGATGCCGATGCCGTCGCCAGTTCGCTTCATGTGGCGGCCTCGTTCAAGAGCGGCACCAATGTCTCGTTCGAAGTCAATTTCGATGACATCGAGGACGTGCCGGATACCGGCGGCGTCAGCACCTCGGTGATCCAGAAGAATGTCGATCTGCGCCTCGCCGTCACCAACGGCAATGGCGAGACGATCACGCGCGATGGCATGAACGATCTTGGCTTGGCCAAGCTTGCCAACGGCGAAAGCGCCTTCGCCTTCGATTCCGGGACGGCGCGCCTGTCGATCGACCAGCGCCAGCTGATTCGCGCATCGACCTTCGCCGACGTTGCCAGCGCGCCCTTCGGCGCGGGGGCTCTTGCCTTGAACAGCATCACGGCAGGAACGATCGCGGCAGACGAGACCTATACGCTGTCCGCGGCCGCCGTCGAGGCCGATTTCGACTACACGACCGGCCGTTTTGATACCTATACGGTGTCGGTGCTGGGCAGCAGCGGCGATCCCGTCACCATCAATGCCGCCGCCACCTATGCCGTGACTGCCGCCAACGCAGCGACGGCGGTTGCCGTCGCCAATGCGGCCAATACCAATACCAACAGCGTCAATTTCAACTACAGCTCGATGAATGTTGTCACCACGGCGGCGGCGGCCACCGCCGCCCAGGTCGCAGCGACGGCCACGGCAAGCGGCGGGTTGACGGCGGCCAATTTCGTGACCGACACGGTTACGGGGTTTGCTGACAACGGCGTCACCCGCGTCGCCATCGAAATCGACGCCACCGACAATGCCAATGTCACGTTGAAACTGTCGGACGGCTTCGGCGGCACGGCCGTGCTCAACAATGTCGATCTCTCGGCCGCGGCCACGGATCTCAAATTCACCATCTCGGGCGGGGCGAATGACGGCGCCGTGCTGCAGATGGACGTCTCGGCGGCGGTGACGGCGGGAACCAAGGGCACCGTGAACTTCGCCGTTCGCGGCGCCTTTACGGGCCAGTCCACGCCGGCGCAATTCGCCGTCCGGCAGGGGCAATCCCAGGCCTCGGCCACTATCTCGACCAAGCAGGTGGTCGATGGCAGCGACGCCAACGATCTCGCGGTCCAGTTCAACGAGACCAATACCAGCCAGGTCCAGGTCGTCAGCCAGAACGTGCAGACCGACGGCCAGGGCCTGCGTCTCGACTTCGCACAGAATAGTTGGAACGACCGGTCCGACATCGAGAACGCAGTCAAGCAGCTGGATGCCGCCAAGCTCAAGCTGCGCTCGGCCTCGACCGCGCTCAGCACCAATCTCAACATCATCCAGTCGCGTGAATCCTTCACCAAGGAATTCACCGATGTGCTGACGGAGGGAGCCAATAAGCTGGTGCAGGCGGATCAGAACGAGGAAGGCGCCAACATCCTCACCCTGCAGACGCGGCAGCAATTGGGCACGATCTCCCTGTCGCTTGCCAACCAGGCGCAGCAGGCAATCCTGCGGCTGTTCTAAGATGCACGCGCAATCGGGCGTGGGGTGCCGGACCGGCGCCTCACGCCTTGTTGTGGCGCTCGCGCCAGGCATCCATCGCCTGGTAGGTCCAATAGGTGAGCTGCACGGCGGCGCGGCCGAACGGCCCGCCATTCCAATCGAGGCCAAAGGGCGCAAAGAGCCGGTAGCGGTCACTTTCCCCGGCGATGGCCTGCGCGATCACCTTGCCGCCGATCGCGGTCGTATTCATGCCATGGCCGCCAAAGGCCGTCGCATACCAGAGGCCATCCCGCATCCGCCCGATCTGCGGCATCAGATGACGGGCATAGGACATGAGCCCCGACCAGGCCAACTCCACCTTCACGTCCTTCAGCTGCGGATAGGTGCCGACCATCTGCTTCCGCAATTGGGCAGCGAGATTGCGTGGATCGTGGGTCCTTGTGGTGATGCGCCCGCCCCACAGCAGCCGGTCACCGTCGACGATGCGATAGTAGTCGCCGGCGCGGCGATCGTCGCCGATCGCCGCCTTGGTGCGGATGGTTTGTTGCAGGAGATCGCCCAATGGCTCCGTCAGCAGCACATAGGTCGCAATCGGCAGATAGCTGCCCTTGAGCCGTTTGGCCACCCCATCAGTATAGCCGCCGCCGGTGAATACTACATGGCGCGCCGAGATCCTGCCGCCCGCGGTGGCAATTTCATGGCCGCCTTGGACGCGCTCGACCGAGAGTGCGGCGCTCTCCTCGAAGATGTCACCGCCCAAACGGATGATTTCCGCAGCCAGAGCGCGCGCGTAGTTCAACGGATGGAAATGAAAGCCATCCGGGTCGAGCAGCCCCTGATGATAGGATTTCGAGACCAGTTGGGCACGCACCTGGTCGCTGTCCAGGAATTCCAACCGCATGCCGAAGCGGGCGTTCTCACTGTCGCGACGGCGCTTGAGCGTGTCGCCACCATCATGGCGCAGCACTTTCAGGATGCCCGGCGTCGGTGCAGCATCCGCGATCCTGAGACCCGCGATGTTATTGCGGACAATCTCGACCCCTTCCATGGAGAGGCGGATCAGCGTTTCGGCATCATGGGCATTGCTGCGCCGCTCGATATTCTCCAGCCCCGTCGAATAGCCGGCACAGACGAAGCCGCCATTGCGGCCCGAAGCCCCCCAGGCGATACGGCGGCTTTCCAGCAAGGCGACCTTGCGGCCGCGCCGCGCCAGTTCCAGGGCCGTCGTGAGGCCGGCAAGCCCACCGCCGACGATGCAGACATCGGCCACAGCAGCTTCACCGAGTGCAGGATAGCGTCGATCGCCGGTGAGCGTCCGGCGATAGAAGGTATCGATATAGTCGTTGCCCACTCTCAGCCCTCCAATACGGTCCGTCGCTCCTCGAGCTCGAGCCATTTCAGCTCAGCTGTTTCCAGCTCACCTTTCTTGGCGACGAGGAGGGCACTTGCTTTCTCGAACTTCGCCGGGTCGCGGGCATAGAGGTTGGGGTCGGCGAGCGCGTTCTCGATCGTCTTCACCTCGGCCTCAAGAGTGGTCATGCGGTCGGCCACCTGGTCGAGGGCCCGCTGGTCCTTCGACGACCAGCGCTCCGTCTCCGTTTTCGGCGCGACCTTCGCGGCCGGTTTCGGTTTAACCTCTACGGCATGGCGTTCGGCGGCCTTGCGCTGGTCGAGATAATCGGAATAGCCGCCGGGATATTCTTCCACCACCCCGTCGCCCTCGACCGCGATGATCGAGGTAGCGAGGCGGTCGAGGAAATCACGGTCATGACTGACCACGATGACGGTGCCGTCGAAATCGCCCAGCACATCCTGCAGCAGATCCAGCGTATCCATGTCGAGATCGTTGGTCGGCTCGTCGAGGATGATGAGATTGGCCGGCTGCGCGAACAGCTTGGCCAGCAGCAGGCGCGCCCGCTCGCCGCCCGAGAGCGCCTTGACCGGCATGGTGGCCTGCTTCTCGTCGAACAGGAAGTCACGCAGATAGGCCACCACATGGCGCGAACGACCCTGGGCGATGATGGAATCGCCACCGCCCGATGCCAGGGTCTGCCACAAGGTCTTGTCGAGATCGAAGCTTTCGCGCCTTTGGTCGAGATAGAGCGGTGTCACATTGGTGCCGAGCTTCAGCTTGCCGGCATCGGCTGCGATTTCGCCGGTCAGGATCTTGATGAGCGTGGTCTTGCCGGCGCCGTTAGGCCCGATGATGCCGATGCGGTCGCCGCGCTGGATGCGGGTGGAGAAATCCTTGGCGATGAGACGTGGCGTGCCATCGGGCCTGGTGAAGGTCTTCGAGATCTTCTCCGCCTCGATCACCATCTGGCCGCCTTGCACCGCCTCGCCCAGTTCCAGCTTGGCGCGGCCGATGGCACGCAGGGCCTCGGCCCGTTCCTTGCGCAGCGCCATGAGTCCGCGGCGGCGTCCTTCGTTGCGAGAGCGCCGTGCCGTGACGCCACGCGCCATCCAATATTCTTCCTGCTCGATCTTCTTTTCCAGGCGCCGCGCCTCGGCCGCTTCCTGCGCCATGATGTTGGCCGACCATTCCTCGAAGCCGGCAAAGCCGCCATCCATCTCGAACATGCGACCACGATCCAGCCACAGCACGCGCCTTGAGAGGGCATTCAGGAAGGTGCGGTCGTGACTGATCATCAGGATGCCGCCGCTGAAGGCGGAAAGCTCCTGTTCCAGCCACTCGATTGTGGGGAGATCGAGATGGTTGGTGGGCTCATCGAGCAGCAGGATTTCAGGTTCCGCCACCAGGGCCCGCGCCATGGCCGCCCGGCGCCCCTCGCCGCCCGACAAGGTCGCCGTGTCGCGCCTGGCATCGAGATCGAGATGATCGAGCACCCGGGCAATGCGATAATCATCCTCGTCGGCGCCCGGCAGCGCCGCGGTCACGAATTTCGCCACCGACCCGCCGCCCGAGAGGTCCGGGCTTTGCGAGAGATAGCCGATGCGCGTGCCGGGCTGCAGGAACCGGGTCCCCCCATCGAGATCGATTGCGCCGGCCAAGGCCTTGAGAATGGTCGATTTTCCGGAACCGTTGGCGCCTACCAGCGCCACCCGCTCGCCCTTGCCCAGGGTCAGTGTGATGCCAGAAAAGAGCGGCTTGCCGCCGAAAGTGATGGCGGCGTCGCGAAGGGCTACGAGCGGTGGTGCGGGCGGCATGCGGTCAATCGATTTCGAGAAATGGGAAGCTGCCGGCTGACCTACTTGATGCCGCGCTCCTTGGCAATCCTGTCATAGGCGGCGTTGAGCGTCGCCACCTTCTCATTGGCTAGGTCCACGAACTCCGCTGGCAAC
The DNA here is from genome assembly GCF_041906375.1 of Dongia sp. GTDB lineage: Bacteria > Pseudomonadota > Alphaproteobacteria > Dongiales > Dongiaceae > Dongia. Next base: position 60,744 of record NZ_JAYRJJ010000002.1, read on the forward strand.
CCTTGCGCCATCAGCTTGTCGGGATGATTTTCCCGCATCAGGCGCCGCCAGGTTGCCCGAATCTCCTCATCCGACTGCTCGCGCCTGACACCCAGCACGGTGTAGGGATCCGCGAGATCGGCACCGACATTGACCTCGCGCAGGCGCGCGAAATCGGCGTCGGAAAAACCAAAGATGCGCGCCACTTCGTGAATGAAGAGGATTTCCGATTCATGCACCTCGCCATCGGCGCGGGCGATGTGGAACAGGCCGTCGATCAGTTCCTCCAGCACCGGGTGGCGCTGGTCGAACATGTTGGCCAGTTGCCGCGCATAGGCATCGAAACCGGCGACGTCGCGCTTGGCCTGGTCGAAGACGCGGGCCACATTGTTGATCTCGTCCGGGGGAATCTTGAAAACCTGCTTGAAGGCCGCAACTTCCGACCGGCTCACCGTCCCGTCGGCCTTGGCCATTTTGGCCCCCAGCGCGATGACGGCGATGGTGAAAGCGATCTCACGCGTCGCCCGCCGGTCGTCGGCCGTCGCCAGCGCGGGCTCTTCCTCCAGCTGCTTATCGATGGCATGCCCGGCCAAGGCGCCAAGAAGCGCGCCCAAAGGCCCGCCCAACGCGAAGAAACCGGCCGCCCCGCCGATGATCTTGCCCCAAATGCTCATATCGCCTGGAAATGCTTGTTTGGCATGATTGGGGAAACCATAGCCAGCAGTGCCCCCGATTGCCAGTGCAGGCGACGCCGCAGGGGTATGCGCGGCAACTTTACCCCCGATTGTCTTCCCCCAGGATGAAAGCCGCCCCCTTCTCCGCCACCATCATGGTGGGCGCGTTGGTATTGGCGGAGGGGATGGCGGGGAAGATCGCGGCGTCAATGACGCGCAGGCCATCGAGACCATGCACCCGGAGGCGTGCGTCGACTACCGAATCCGCGGCATTCGGACCCATGCGGCAGGTGCCGGACGGGTGGAAGATCGAATAGGTCGATTCCTTGATATAGGCGGCGAACTCGGCATCCGATTGCGCGGCGCGGCCGGGTTTCGTTTCCGAGCGGATGATGGCGCCCAGCGCCTTGGTGCGCGCCAGGCGGCGCATCAAATTGGCACCTTCGATCAGTTCGGCCATGTCGTCGGGATGCTGCAGCAGATTGGGCTGGATCTCAGGGGCAACGCCCGCCTCCTTGCTGCGCAGGCGCAAGTAACCACGGCTTTTCGGGCGGCACGGCGAGACGCTCAGAGAGAAGGATGGCGTCGAGCGGACGATCATCAACTCGCGGCTCTCCGGCGTCACTTTTTCGTAAGAGAGCGGACAGAAATAGAGCTGCAGATTCGGCCGGTCATGGGCCGGCGACGAGCGTACGAAGCCGCCCGCCTGGTTGAGGCTCATGGAAAGGGGGCCACGCCGCAGCAGAGCATATTGCATGCCCGCCTTGATGCGCCCGGCCCAATTGCCCAGCACCGAATTGAGAGTCGGCACCGTCGCTTCGAAATAATGGTCATAGCAGACATGATCGAGGAGGTTCCGCCCCACCGCCGGCAAATCCAGCTTCACCTCGATCCCAAGCGCCCGCAATTCCTCGGCAGGACCGATGCCGGAGAGGAGCAGCAGTTGCGGCGAACCGATCGCCCCAGCGGACAGGATCACCTCGCGCTGGGCGCGGACCTCCGTGACGACCCCGTCGCGGCGATAGCTGAGGCCGGCGACGCGTTTTCCCTCGACGATCAGCTTCAGCACATGGGCGCCGGTGACGACCTGCAGATTGGGCCGCTTCAGCGCGGGCCTGAGATAGGCCTTGGCCGAGGAATGGCGCTGCCCCTTCCGCGTGTTGATCTGGTAATGGCCGACACCCTCCATCTCGGCGCCATTGAGATCCTGAAGATGCTTGAAACCCAGTTCCTCGGCGGCGCGAAAGAAGCTGTGGCAGATCGGATGCGCATCGCGGCCGATCTGCGACACATGCATCGGCCCATCGCCGCCATGGAGCTCGCTCTCCCCGAAATCGTGAGTCTCCATCTTTTTGTAGAAGGGCAGCACGTCGCGCCAGCCCCAGCCCTGATTGCCGGCGGCCTCCCAGCCGTCATAATCGGCGGCCTGGCCGCGTGCGAAGACCATGGCGTTGATCGAGCCCGACCCGCCCAGCACCTTGCCGCGCGGATAGTAGACGATCCGATTATCCAGCGACGGCACCGGCGCGCTGTTGAACATCCAATTGACCTTGGGGTCGAGATAGGTGTGCGCATAGCCGACCGGCACGTCGATGTCGAAACGGCGGTCGCTGGGGCCGGCCTCGATCAGCAGCACCTTGTGCCGCCCGTTCTCGGCAAGGCGCGCCGCCATCACGCAGCCGGCCGAGCCGCCGCCGACGATCACGAAATCAGCATTGTTCAAATCACTTGCCATGGGATCTCCGTCGGCGCCTGGCCGGCTTGTCTGAAAGGGGATGATTGTTCCGGGCCGCTTCCTGCGCCAATTCCTGGCGCAGCCAATCGCTGAACAACAGCGCTTCGGCGCGGGGTGCCTCGAAATTCTGCGGGGTCAGGAGATAGTGCGACTGGTCGTGCGGGAGCTCGATGCCAGGCACACGCCGGACGCGGCCGCTGGCCTCGAAGGCCGTCGCAAAGCGCGACAAAACCAGCGCCGCGCCATGGCCTGAGGCCACGATTTCGAGGGCGGCGAGGCTGGTATCAACCGTGATGCCGGCGCCACCTTTGGGCAGCACCATGCCGGCCGATTCAAACAGATGCAGCCAGTCGCTCTCGACCCCCATGATCTGGATCATCTGCGCGCTGTCGATGTCGCGCACCGATTTGATGGGCGAGTCCGGTGCAGTCACCAACACGATCGGATCGTTGACCAGCAATTGCGCGGCCGAGCCCGGCCAGTTGCCATAGCCGAAGCGGATGTCGACATCGGTCTTGTCGGTGGGCAGCGCGTCGGCCCAGATCGCCGAAAAGAGCCGCAGTCGGATGCCGGGATGGGCGCGGGCAAATCCGCTGAGGCGCGGCGTCAGCCACAAGACGGCGAAGGAGACCGGTACGCGGATATTTAGAACAGCCTCTCCTTCCGGGCCGAAGATGCTGAGCGTCGCAATCGAGAGTTCACTGAAGGATTGGCGTACCGGCACCAGATAGGCCTTGCCGAGATCGGTGAGGCGCAGGCCGCGCGGCAGGCGCTCGAACAGCGGATAGCCCAGCATCTGCTCCAACGCGCGCATCTGATAGCTGACCGCGGCCGAGGTGAGGCCCAGTTCGCTGGCGGCAGTCGCAAACGACCCCCGCCGCGCCGCCGCCTCGAAGGCGCGCAACCAGGGCAAGGGCGGCAGGTGGTAGGACATCGACGAATCCCAAGCGACAAATGAATTTAGGCCTTAGGCCAATAATACATCGTTTGATTTTATACGCTGTCAAGCGCGGAATAGCCCCAGCCGCCAGTCCCCGCCGTGCCTTTCATAAGGCCGCCGCGGCTGGTGCGCCAATGCAGAAACGGCAACCTCAGGGGAGAAAAGCTCCATGGATATCAAGTCGATGACCCGCCTCGCGGCGACGGGCAAGATGTCGCGCCGCGATTTCGTGCAACTGGCCATCGCGGCCGGCATCAGTGCCGCCGCCGCCCAGACCATGTTCACCAAGGCCGCCCGCGCCGAGCCCAAAAAAGGCGGACTGTTCCGTGTGGCGCTGGGCAGCGGCTCGACCACCGATACGCTCGACGCGGCGACCTTCCCGGACACGTTCAACGGCGTCTTCGGCTGGGGCTCGCTCCGCTCCAGCCTCACCGAGGTTTCCGCCACGGGCGAAATCGTCGGCGATGCGGCGGAAAGCTTTGAAGCCTCGAAAGATGCCAAGACCTGGGTCTTCACGCTGCGGAAGGGCGTCGAATTCCATTCCGGCAAGTCGCTGACTGCCGATGACGTCGTGGCCTCGATCAATCATCATCGTTCAGAAGACTCGAAATCAGCCGCCAAATCGCTGCTGGCAACAGTCAAGGACATCAAGGCCGACGGCCAGGACAAGATCGTCGTCACCTTGAGCGACGGCAATGCCGACTTCCCCTATGTCGTCTCCGACTATCACTTGCCGATGATGCCGGGCAAGGACGGCAAGGCCGATTGGCAATCGGGCGACGGCACCGGTCCCTATGCCATGACCGCCTTCGAGCCCGGCGTGAAGGCCACGGGCAAGCGCTTTGCCAATTACCATCGCGACACCTATTTCGACGAGATCGAGATCCGTTCGATCGGCGATGTGGCGGCCCGCTCCAACGCACTCACCACCGGCGAAGTCGACTATATCGACCGCGTCGATCTCAAAACCGTCGATCGTATGGCCAGTGGCGGCAATATCGGCATTTCCGAGGTCAGCGGCTTTGCCCATTATGTGGCGCCGATGATCTGCACCATGGCGCCCTTCGACAACAAGGACGTCCGCCTCGCCCTCAAATACGCGATCGACCGCGAGGAGATCGTGAAGAAGGTATTGCGCGGCCATGGTTCGGTCGGCAATGACAACCCGATCGCTGCCGGCGTCCCCTTTTCCCACGACCCCGCAACCAAGCACACCTTCGATCCCGAGAAGGCCAAGTTCCACCTGAAGAAGGCCGGCCTCACCTCGCTCAAGGTCGACCTCTCGGCCTCCGACGCCGCCTTCTCCGGTGCCATCGACGCCGCCCAGCTGATGAAGGAATCGGCGGCCAAATGCGGCATCGACATCAACGTTATCCGCGAGGCCGAAGACGCCTATTGGGATGCGGTCTGGATGAAGAAGGCCTGGTGCCTGTCCTATTGGTCGGGCCGACCGACGGCCGACCTGATGTTCACCACGGCTTATGCAGCCGACGCCGCCTGGAATGACAGCTTCTGGAAAAACGACCGCTTCAACGAGCTGCTGGTGGCGGCCCGGGCCGAGCTCGACCAGACGAAGCGCGCCGCCATGTATGCCGAAATGCAGGATATCGTCGCCGACGATGGCGGCGTGCTGGTCCTGATGTTCTATAATTACATGAACGCATTCGCTAAAACCGTTGCACATGGCGATGTCGTCGCTCCAAACTGGGATGTCGACGGCATGAAGATCACCCAGCGCTGGTGGTTCGCCTAAACGACCCGAATGACCGGTTGCGGGCCGATCGGTTGTGCGGCCCGCAACCGCCCTTTTTCGCGCGAGAAGACAGCCACTCCATGAAAATCGCCGGTCTCAAGACATTCGTTGTCGGCAATCCGCCGCCTTCTTTCGGTGGCCAGTACTTCATCTTCGTCAAGCTCGTGACCGATGACGGGATCGAGGGCGTGGGCGAGGTCTACGGCACCGCCTTCGGCCCGAAGACCATGGTCGCCGCCATCGAGGACATGTATCAGCGCTATGTCGAAGGGATGGACCCCTTCCATATCGAAAAATTGTGGCGCCTCGCCTACGGTTCCGGCTATACGCTGCGCCCCGATGTCACCGCGATGAGCGTGCTGTCGGCAATCGAGATCGCCCTCTGGGACATCAAGGGCAAGGCCACCGGCAAGCCTGTCTATGAATTGCTGGGCGGCCGGGTGCATGAGCGCCTGCGCTCCTACACCTATATCTATCCTGACATCGCCAACGGCCAGGACAGCTCCATCTACTGGAACCCCGAGGCTTCGGCCGAGCGCGCCGCGCATTATGTAAAGATGGGCTTTACCGGCATCAAATTCGACCCGGCGGCCCCCTATTCGCCCTTCGACCCCCGACAGCCCTCGCTGGAATCGATGGATCTATGTGAGAAGTTCTGCCGGCTGATCCGCGAAGCGGTGGGCGCGAAGGCCGATCTCCTCTTCGGGACCCATGGCCAGTTCACCACCTCGGGCGCCATCCGCTTCGCCCAGCGCCTGGAGAAGTATCAGCCGCTCTGGTTCGAGGAACCGACCCCGCCGGAAAAGCCGGAGGAGATGGCCCTGGTCGCCCGCGGCACCTCGATCCCCATCGCCACCGGCGAGCGGCTGGTGACGAAATACGAGTTCGCCCGCGTGCTGGAATGCCGTGCCGCCTCGATCCTGCAGATGCAGGTGGGCCGTGTCGGTGGCTTGCTGGAAGCCAAGAAGATCACCTCGATGGCCGAAGCCTATTACGCCCAGATCGCACCGCATCTTTATGCGGGGCCGGTCATCGGCATGGCCAATGTGCATCTGGCCGCCGCCAGCCCCAACTTCCTCATCCTCGAGAGCATCGAGACCTGGGGCGGCTTCCATGGCAAGATCATCAAGAAGCCGGTGCAATGGGAAGCCGGTTACGTCATCCCGCCCACCGAACCCGGGCTGGGCATCGAACTCGATGAAGACGTCGCCCGCGCCCATCCTTACACGGGCAAGAACCTGCATCTGGAGATGACCAACAAGGTCATCCAATAGAAACCAAACGGGGAGGCATCATGCGTTACGGATTCATCGGGCTCGGCCATATCGGCCGCTATCTGGCAATGAGCCTGCAGCGCAAGGGCTTCCCCCTCATCGTTCACGATCTCAGGAAGGAAGCAGCACAGCCGGTCCTCGATCTTGGCGCCGGATGGGCCGATTGCCCGCGCGCGCTGGCCGAGCAGGTCGATACCGTCATCACCTGCCTGCCCTCGCCCGGCGCCACGCAGGAAGTGCTTGCCGACAAGGACGGCATCCTCGCCGGCCTCGCGGAAGGCGGGCATTGGATCGAGATGGGAACCCTGGGCCGCGACGAAATCCTGCGTTTTGCCGAATTGGCCAGGCAGCATGGCGTGCGCACGATGGAATCGCCCATCACCGGCGGCATCCATCTGGCTGCGAGCGGCGATGTGACGGTGCTGGCCGGCGGCGACAAGGATATGTTCGATACCCATCTGCCGGCGTTGAAGGCCATGGGGTCGCAGATTTTCCATATGGGTCCATTGGGCTCGGCGGCGGTGATCAAGGTGATCACCAACATGCTGGCCTTCATTCATTTGAAGGCCGTGGGTGAGGCCTTGATGCTGGCCAAACGCGGTGGCCTCGATCTCGCCCAGGCCTATCACGCCATCGCCGCCAGTTCCGGCAACAGCTTCGTCCACGAGACGGAGGGCCAGCTCATCCTCAACGGCTCCTATGATATCGGCTTTTCGATGGACCTCGCCCTCAAGGATCTGGGCTTTGCCTTAGGATTCGGCCGGGAGTTCGGCGTGCCGCTGGAACTGGCCTCGATCACCAATCAGACCTATGTCGAAGCCAAGGCGGTCTATGGCGGCAAGGCCGAATCGCCGATGATCGTGAAGCTGCTCGAGGATGCGCTGAAGACCGATCTGCGCGCACCGGGTTTCCCGGCGAAATTGCTCTGAGAAGGCCCCTCACCCCAACCCCTCGCTCCAAAGGGGCGCGGGGCTTTTCACAACAACTCCCTTCCAATCCGCTGCGCCTCCTTCTGCAACAGCGCCAACAAGCGCGGCCGGCGTGCGGTACCGAACCTGGCACTTGGTCCATGCAGGCTCAAGGTCGCGCGAATCTTTCCGCCTTGGTCGATGATCGGCACCGCGAGTGCCACGGTGTCGGCGGTGTATTCGTCCTCTTCTGTCGCATAGCCGGCTTTCCGAATCTTGGCGAATTCCTTTTCTAGGCGCTTGGCGTCGCCAATCGTCTTCTGCGTCGTCTTCGTATAGGTGAGCGCCGCAAGCAACTGGCGCTGCGCCTCATCCGACGAAAAGGCGAGGAAGCACTTCCCCGACGCCGTGCCGTGCATGGGTAGATCGCGGCCTTTGAGCGGCGTCGCCTTCAGGAACACCTCGCCTTCAAGGCTTTCGACCACGACCATGGTGGTGGCAGAGGGGACCAGCAGATTGACCATCTCGCCCGATTGTTGGCAGAGGCGCACCAGCGCCGGCCGGGCGAGCGCGATGATGTCGAGCCGCGCCTCGACCTTGCGGCCCAATTGCAGCAAGCGCGGCCCCAGCCGGTAGCGCCCGCGCTTCCCCACCTGTTCGGCAAGCTTGAGTGCCACCAGACTCTGCAGCAAGGTCAGCGCGGTCACAGATTTCAAGCCCGTGCGGGCGACCACATCCTGCAGGCGCTGACCCTCCGCCGGGTCGCGGGCAAGCGCCTCCAGAATCTGGTCGGCGCGGGCGAGGGATTGGATTCGGACCTGTTTCATGGCTTCATATTCTACAATGTAGAATAATTGTCACTAACGCGTTTGAGCTTGGGCACCGCCCGTGATCTTCTCTGCCCCATCGCCAGCAAAGCCGGAGTTTCACATCATGTCGCTGCACTTCACCCGGGACGAATTCGCCGCCCGCCGCAAGGCCACCATCGCCGCCCTCGAAGCGCGCGGCCTTTCCGGCCTGCTCATGTTCCGGCAGGAGAGCATGTATTATCTTTCCGGCTACGACACGTTCGGCTACGTCTTTTTCCAATGCTATTTCCTCGGCGCCGACGGCCGCCAGTTCCTGCTGACCCGGGCGCCGGACCTCCGGCAGGCCCAACTCACCTCCGACATTGCCGACATCCGAATCTGGGTCGATGGGCCGGAGGCCAATCCGTCCGCCGAACTCAAGAACATGCTGAAGGACTGGGGCCTCTCGGGCAAAAAGCTCGGCGTCGAATGGGATTCCTATGGGCTCACCGCCAGGAACGGCATGCGGCTGCAAGCAGCCTTCGACGGTTTCGCGACCCTGATCGATGCCAGCGACATCGTCTCCCGGCAGCGGCTGGTGAAGTCTGCATCTGAAATCGCCTATGTCGAGAAGGCGGCACATCTTGCGGATCTCGCCCTGGATGAAGCACACAGGCTGACGGCGCCGGGCGTTTCGGAGGCGGAGATCCTGGCCGCCATGCAGAGCATCATCATCCGCAATGACGGCGACGATCCCGCCAATGAATTCATCATCGGCTCGGGGCCGGAAGCTCTTCTGTGCCGCTACCATTCCGGCCGCCGCGTACTTGAAAAAGACGACCAGCTCACCCTCGAATTCGCCGGCGTGTTCCGCCACTACCATTCGGCGCTCATGCGCACAATCCCCATCGGCAAGGTGCCCGCGCGGCAAGTGGAAATGCACAAGGTCGCCGTCGATGCGCTCGAGGCCTGCAAGGCAGCGCTCATTCCCGGCCGCCCGATCGGCGAAGTGTTCGACGCCCACGCCAAGGTGCTGGACGCGGCCGGCTACCAGGCCTACCGGATGAACGCCACCGGCTACAGCCTCGGCACCACCTTCGCGCCGAACTGGATGGACTACCCGATGTTCTATCACGGCAATGCGGAACTGGCGGCGCCGAACCAGGTCTTCTTCATCCATCTCATCATCTTCGACAGCGAGCGCAATCTTGCGATGACGTCGGGGCAGACGGTGGTGGTGACGGAGACCGGCTGCCGCGTACTATCAAAGCGGTCGACCGACCTCGTCACGCGATAGTTTTTTTGCGTCATAGTCCGCGCAGGCGGACCATCCACGAGTTTCAACGAGACTGACGAAAGAAACTCGTGGATCCCCCGCCTATGCGGGGGATGACAAAATGAGGGATGGGCAAAGAACGTGACTGACACCTGGCAGTTCTGGATCGATCGCGGCGGCACCTTTACCGATATCGTGGCGAAGGCGCCGGACGGGCGACTCATCACCCATAAGCTGCTGTCGGAAAACCCGGAGCGGTACCGGGACGCGGCGATGGCGGGCATTCGGGCCATCCTGGGTCTTGCTGCGGACGCGGCGCTGCCAGGCAGCGTGGGCGCCATCAAGATGGGCACCACCGTCGCCACCAATGCCCTGCTCGAGCGCAAGGGAGAGGCCGTGGTGCTGGCCGTGACGAAGGGTTTCAAGGACGCCCTGCGCATCGCCTATCAGAACCGGCCGAAGATTTTCGCGCGCAAGATCGAGCTGCCGGAACTTCTGCACCGGGACGTGATCGAGATCGACGAGCGTATCGACACGAACGGGCAGGTGTTGAAAGGCCTCGACCTGGCCAAGGCGCGGGCCGATTTCAAGGCAGCCTATGACAAAGGCTACCGCGTCATCGCCATCCTGCTGATGCACGGTTTCCGCTATCATGCCCACGAGGCGGCGCTGAAGATCATCGCCGAGGAGACCGGTTTCACGCAGATCTCGGTGAGCCATGAAGTTTCGCCGCTGATGAAGCTGGTGAGCCGCGGCGATACCACGGTGGTCGATGCCTATCTTTCGCCCATCCTGCGGCGCTATGTCGACCAGGTGGCCGGCGAGATCGGCAACAAGACCACGCGCCTCATGTTCATGCAGTCGAATGGCGGCTTGACGGACGCGGCGAAGTTCCAGGGCAAGGACAGCATCCTTTCCGGCCCCGCCGGCGGCATCGTCGGCGCGGTGGAAACGGCCCGCCAGGCTGGCTTCAAGGAGATCATCGGCTTCGATATGGGCGGCACGTCGACCGATGTCTCGCATTTCAACGGCGAATTCGAACGCACTTACGAGGCGCAGGTGGCCGGGGTGCGCATGCGGGCACCGATGATGCTGATCCACACCGTGGCGGCGGGCGGCGGGTCGATCCTGCATTTCGACGGCAGCCGTTTCCGCGTCGGGCCCGATTCCGCCGGCGCCAATCCCGGACCGGCCAGCTATCGCCGTGGCGGGCCGCTGGCGGTGACCGATTGCAATGTCATGATGGGGCGCCTTAATCCCGATTTCTTCCCGCAGGTCTTCGGTCCCCACGGCGACCAGCCGCTCGACCGCGATGTGGTGGTGAAGAAGTTCGCGAGCCTTGCCCAGGAAATTGCCAAGGCGACCGGCAAGGCGGCAAAGCCGGAGGATGTGGCGGAAGGTTTCCTCGATATCGCGGTCGCCAACATGGCCAATGCGATCAAGGAAATCTCCATCCAACGCGGCTATGACGTCAGCAAATATGCGCTGGCCTGTTTCGGCGGGGCCGGTGGCCAGCATGCTTGCCGTGTCGCCGATGCACTCGGCATGACCCGGATATTCCTGCATCCGCTGGCCGGCGTATTGTCGGCCTATGGCATGGGCTTGGCCGATATGCGCGCCATTCGTCACAAGACGGTCGAGGCAGCGCTCGACCAGCATCTGGTGTCAGGCCTTGCCATCGAGTTTGACAGGATGGCGGAAGCGGCGCGCGCCGAGATCGCGACACAGGGCATCGCTGCGGAACAGATCGATATCCGCCGCCAGGTCCATGTCAAATATGCCGGAACGGACGCTTCGCTCATCACCGATTTCGGCAGCGCCCATGAAATCCAGGCGGGCTTCGAGGAAGCGCACCGCCAGCGTTACGGCTTCATCGTCCCGGCAAAGACATTGATTGTCGATTCGATCTCGGTCGAGGCGATCGGCAAGACGGAACAGGTGGCCGACCCGCTGCTGCCGGTGCGCGCGCAGGATGCCGCCCCGCTGGCACAGGTGCCGTTCTGGGCACATGGTGAGCGGCTTTCGGCGCCCGTCTATGACCGCGCGGACCTGCGCCCCGGCCAGCGCATCGATGGGCCGGCCATCATCCTGGAGCCGATTTCGACCAATGTGGTGGAACCCGGCTGGCGCGCGATTCTGAACGATCGCGGCCATCTGGTGATGGACCGCTACATCGTGGCGCAGCGCCGCCATGCAATGGGGACGGATGTCGACCCGGTGATGCTGGAGATTTTCAACAACCTTTTCATGTCCATTGCCGAGCAGATGGGTTCTACATTGGAGAAGACCAGCCATTCGGTGAACATCAAGGAGCGGCTCGATTTTTCCTGCGCGCTTTTTGATGCGCAGGGGCATCTCATCGCCAACGCGCCACATATGCCGGTGCATCTGGGCTCGATGGGCGAAAGCGTGGAGAGCGTCATACGCGCGCATCGCACCAAGGGCGGCGGCACCGACATGCGCCCGGGCGATGTCTATGTGCTGAACGCGCCCTATAACGGCGGCACGCATCTCCCCGACATCACGGTGGTGACGCCGGTCTTCGACGCGGCGGCGAAGAAGATCCTGTTCTACGTGGCGAGCCGCGGGCACCATGCCGATATCGGCGGCCTCACTCCCGGTTCCATGCCGCCCTACAGCAAGACGGTCGAGGAGGAAGGAATCCTCATCGACAATGTAAAGCTGGTCGATCGCGGCATCATGCTGGAGGCGGAGATGCGCAAGCTCCTGGGTAGCGGCAAATTTCCCGCGCGCAACATCGACCAGAACATCGCCGATCTCGGCGCGCAGGTGGCCGCCAATGAAAAGGGCGTCCAGGAGCTGCATCGCATGGTGGGGCAGTTCTCGCTGCCCGTGGTCCAGGCCTATATGAACCATGTGAAGGCCAATGCCGCCGAACAGGTCCGGCGCGTGCTCGACCGCCTGAAGGATGGCAGCTTCGCCTATGAGATGGATGATGGTGCCATGATCAAGGTCAGCGTCACCGTCGATCATCAGGCGCGGCGCGCCCGGATCGATTTCACCGGCACCTCGGCACAGCTTGCCACCAATTTCAACGCGCCGGCGGCGGTTGCCAAAGCCGCCGTGCTCTATGTCTTCAGAACGCTCATCGACGACGACATCCCGATGAACCAGGGCTGCCTCGATCCGCTCGACATCGTCATTCCGGAAGGGTCCATGCTGCGACCCAGATATCCGGCGGCGGTGGTTGCCGGCAATGTCGAAACCTCGCAATGCATCACCGATGCGCTCTATGGCGCTATGGGTGTCATGGCGGCGGCGCAGGGCACGATGAACAATTTCACCTTCGGCAATGCGCGCCATCAATATTACGAGACCATCGCCGGCGGTTCGGGTGCCGGGCCTGATTTCGACGGCACCGATGCCGTGCAGACCCACATGACCAATTCGCGCCTCACCGACCCGGAAGTGCTGGAATTTCGCTTCCCCGTGCTGCTGGAGGATTTCCATATAAGGCGCGGGAGCGGCGGCAAGGGCAAACATAAAGGCGGCGACGGCGTGGTGCGGCGGGTCCGGTTTCTGGAACAGATGACCGCCGGCATCCTCTCCGGCCACCGCCGCGTGGCGCCCTATGGGTTGGAGGGCGGCGGCGAGGGCGCTTTGGGCCGGAACAGCGTCATCCGTCGCGACGGGCGCGTGGAAACCCTCAACGGCACAGATGGGGCGGAATTGCAGCCGGGCGACGTCTTTTTGGTCGAGACGCCGGGCGGCGGCGGGTATGGTAGGGGTTGATAGATAGGGTCAGTGGTCGGACTGAAGGACCCCTCACCCCAACCCCTCTCCCCGCAAGCGGGGCGAGGGGCTTTTTGCGAAGTTCGGCGGGACCTCCCTCGCCCCACGAAGTGGGGAGAGGGTCGGGGTGAGGGGCCGCCTGGACAAGCTTTGAACTGACTGAGCTATTGAGGAACAGATCCATGACCGCTTTACCCGGCCGCCCACAGCGCAATCTGAACGTTTCCGGCCTCATCGAAGCCTTGCAGAAGGTGCTGAAACCCGATCAGGTTTCGACTAATGCCGGCATTCGCGACCGGCACGGGCATGACGAATCCTATCATGAGAGTCATGCACCAGACGTCGTGGTCTTTCCGGAGACGACCGAAGAGGTCTCGGCCATCGCCAAGGTGGCGGCGGAGTTCGGGGCACCCGTCATTCCCTTTGGTGTTGGCACGTCGCTGGAAGGTCATGTGGCGGCACTTGATGGCGGCATCAGCATCGATATGGGCCGCATGAACAAGGTGCTGGAAGTGAACGCCGACGATCTCGACGTGAAGGTCGAGGCCGGCGTCACGCGGAAAGCGCTCAACGCCTATATCAAGGATCAGGGCCTGTTCTTCCCGATCGATCCGGGGGCGGATGCCACGATCGGCGGCATGACGGCGACGCGCGCCAGCGGCACCAATGCCGTGCGCTACGGCACCATGCGCGAGAATGTGCTGGGCCTCACTGTCGTGCTGGCGGACGGACGCATCATCAAGACCGGCGGGCGGTCACGGAAATCGGCGGCGGGCTATGATTTGACGCGGCTCTTCGTCGGCTCGGAAGGCACGCTCGGCATCATCACCGAGATCCGCCTGCGCCTCTACGGTGTGCCCGAAGCGTTGGCGGCGGCGGTCGCGAATTTCCCCGATATCGGATCGGCGGTGAACACGGTCATCCGCACCATCCAGGCGGGTGTCCCCGTGGCGCGCATCGAATTGCTGGATGAAGTGCAGATCGACGCCATCAACAAATATTCCAAGCTCGATTTCGCCGTGCGGCCGACCCTGTTCTTTGAATTCCACGGCACCGAGGCGGGTGTTGCCGAGCAATCGGCGCTGGTGAACGAGATCGGCGCCGAATTCGGCATGAGCGATTTCAAATGGACCTCGAAGCCGGAGGACCGCAGCAAGATGTGGCAGGCGCGGCATGACGCCTTCTATGCCGGCCTAGCACTCAGGCCCGGCGCCAAGGGCTGGCCCACGGATGTCTGCGTGCCGATCTCACGCCTGGCCGATTGTATCCTGGAGACCAAGGCGGATGTCGCAGCCTCGGGCCTGCTCACGCCGCTGGTCGGCCATGTCGGCGACGGCAATTTCCATCTCTGCATCATCCTCAACCCCGACGATGCGGAGGAAGCAGCCCGCGCCCAGGCCTTGACCGACCGCCTCGCCCATCGCGCCATCGCCATGGGCGGCACCTGCACAGGCGAACACGGCATCGGCTTCGGCAAGATCGGGTTCCTGGAAGCCGAACACGGCTCGGCCGTCGCGGTGATGCGCCAGTTGAAGAGCACACTCGATCCGGACAACCGGATGAATCCGGGGAAGATTTTTAGGGCGTGATGGTGTAGCCCGTTCGCTTGCGCGCACCCCCACCCTAACCCTCCCCCTGAAGGGAGAGGGAATCTCATCGCGTTTGCTGCGACGTTAGCGCGAACTCTCTCAAGTCCCCTCTCCCTTCAGGGGGAGGGTTAGGGTGGGGGCTGCAGTAATGGAAGAGTGAGACTGAAACCGCCCCCTCACCCCTCCCCCCTGAAGGGGGGAGGGGTGAGGAAGAGATCAGATCGCCCTAGTCGCCTGTTCCAGCCAGGAAAGATCGCTGCCGCTGAGCTGTGGCGCCAAGGCTTCGCGGACGCGGGCGTGATAGGCGTTGAGCCAGGCGGTCTCTTCCGGCGTCAGCAGCTTCTTTTCGATCGCATTCAAATCGATCGGCGCCAGGGTCAGCGTTTCGAATTCGAGCCAACCCGGATGGTCTTTGCTCTCCTGCACCACGACCAGATTTTCGATGCGGATGCCGAATTCGCCTTCCTTGTAATAGCCGGGCTCGTTCGAGACGATCATGCCGGGTTCGAGCGGGGTCCGGTTCGGCACCTTGGAGATGCGCTGCGGGCCTTCATGCACGGACAAGTACGAGCCGACACCGTGGCCGGTGCCGTGATCGTAATCGAGGCCGGCATCCCAAAGCGGGCGGCGCGCCAGCGCATCGAGCGCCGAGCCGGTGGTGCCGCGCGGGAAGCGCGCGGTGCCCAGCGCGATATGGCCCTTCAAGACCCGGGTGAAGCATTCCTTCATTTCCTGGCTCGGTGTTCCCACCGCCACCGTGCGCGTGATGTCGGTGGTGCCGTCGAGATATTGCCCGCCGGAATCGATGA
The DNA here is from genome assembly GCF_041906375.1 of Dongia sp. Classification (GTDB taxonomy): domain Bacteria; phylum Pseudomonadota; class Alphaproteobacteria; order Dongiales; family Dongiaceae; genus Dongia. The sequence goes on from NZ_JAYRJJ010000002.1 coordinate 76,222, forward strand.
GATAGAGCGAGTTCACGGGAATCTCGCGCTGGGTTTCCGGCATCGCGTGGTAATGGCAGATGGCGCCGTTGGGGCCAGCCGCGGAGATGCTGTCGAAGGAGAGGTTGCGGAAGTAGTCATTACCGTGGCGGAACGCGGCCAGCTGATCCGAAGCCTCGATCTCCTTCAGGCCGCCTTTGGGCGCGCGACCCGAGAGCCAGGCGAGATAGCGCGCCACCGAGGCACCGTCACGGATATGAGCGTTGCGCGAGCCTTGCACCTCGACCGCGTTCTTGGCGGCCTTGGGCAAAGCGCAGATGCATTCGCCGACATTCACCTTGGCACCCGAAATGGTGAGCTTGTCATAGACCCATTCGCTGGCCGTCGCGGCATCGATGGTGACATGGGCCTTGGCCGCCCCCAGGGTTGCGAGGCCACCTTCAAACGCGTCGGGACTGGCCACGGCAACCTCGTTGCCAAGATGCGTGAGCGCCGCGGGGGTGAGCTTGCGGCGGTCCATATAGAGATCGACCCGGGCATCGTCATGCAGCACGGCAAAGCCCAGCGCGAAGGGCGTCCTCGGCACGTCCGCACCGCGGATGTTGAGGAGCCAGCAGAGCGAATCCGGGCCGGAGATGATTGCCGCGGCCTTCCCTTCCGCCTTCAGCTTGGCGGCCAGGCGACGGCGCTTTTCGGCCGACCCTTCGCCGGCGAATTTGATGTCATGCGGCAGGACGGGCGAGATGGGATCGGCCGGGCGGCCGGCCCAGATCTCATCCACCGGATTGCGGGCAACGGCCACCAGCTCGGCCCCGGCCCGTTTGGCGGCGGCCCGGAAACGGCCGGCCTGGTCAGGGGTGAAGAGCCTGGGATCGAAGCCGATCTTCTGCCCCGGCTTCGCTTCGGTGGCGATATAGGAATCGGCCGGCTCGGTGACGAGGTGTCTATATATATAGAGAGATGGGTCGACCTGATCCTTCACCTGGATCGTGTAGCGTCCGTCGACGAAGATCGCGGCCTTTTCCAGCAGCACCACGGCCATGCCGGCCGAACCGGTGAAGCCGCTGACGTAAGCGAGGCGCTCGGCGTTCTTGGGAACATATTCACCCTGATGATCGTCGGCACGGCCGATGATGAAACCTTGGAGCCCCTGCCGCTTCAGCGCCTCCCGGAGCAGGGTCAAGCGGGCAGCGACGGGCGGTGTGCGGGTTTCGTTTTCGCGTGATTCCTTTTCGCGGCGAAAGGCCTGGAGCTGGGCAACCAAGGCTGGGCTGGGGTTTTCGGCCACCAGATCGACCCAGGCTTCGGGCCGTTCGCCAGCAGGTGCGGCGCCGATCCCCGGCAAAAGTTCAGTAAGTGCGTTAACACTTAAGTGCGCCTGGTGCTTTTTGAGCAGGCCAGCCAGCGCTTCATCCCCTTGATAGGTCTCGCGGCAGGCTGAATCCGGGGAAGTTACCATGTCGATCTCCAAATTAACCATAAACACTGTGACAGCTAAGTCACTCTAACATCTTAATTACTTCTTAGTGATATGCATCACACTGCCATCTTGACCGTTTTGCATGCGCTGGCTGCATTGCTGCGATGCGGCGAAACCACTACTAAATGGGTCGGGTTATAGCTACATTCCGGCTGTCCGCGAAACACAAGTGATGGCAACGGTGCCATCTGAACTTAGAGCCGGATTGGAAGGTTACTATGAATCGGATCGTGATCAATCAGAACGTGACGTCGAACGTGGCGGTTTCGCCTGCCGTCACCCACCGCGAAATTGGCCTCGCCGCGTTTGCGCGCTTTGGCAAGGCCCTCGCCAACACGGCGCGCCGCATCTATGCGCGCACCCAGTTGGAAAATGAACTTTACGCCCTCGACGACCGGTCGCTCAACGACATCGGTGTCGGTCGTGGCTCGATCCCGGCTTTGGCCCGCGAAGCCCTCCCGGCTGGCGAAGATGGCGACCTGTTTGCCGAATTCAGCCGCCTGGTCGTCAACGGCGTGCTGCGCCCGGTGATCGACTGGAACCGCCGCCGCAAGGCGCGCGCCACCCTCCAGGCCCTCGACGACCGGCTGCTCGCCGATATCGGCCTCGCCCGTTATGAGATCGACGCCCATGTGGCTCGCCTCTCCGGCGCCATCAACGGTCCGCTGCCGGCGGCCGTCCAGGCGATGGAAGAGGACGTGACCGCGCCGCTCAAGGCTTGGTCTGCGGCCCGCGCCACGGTGAAGGAATTGTCGCGTCTCACGGATCGTCAGTTGATGGATATCGGCGTCATCCGCGGCGACATCGACGAACTGGCCGGCGATCTCGCCGAGCGTGGTCTGGTTGCCAACAGCAACCATGTTTCGACTCCGAAGGCCGCTTAAGACATATACTACTGAGTTTCCCCTAAGTAGTGCGCCGAAACGGCGGTCCGGGTAACCGGGCCGCCGTTTTGATTCTAGCGCCGCGCTTTACGCTTCAGGACCAGCACCGACCAATCGTTCTGGCGGATGCGGAAGTCGAGTTCCAAACCCACCGCCTGATGCGCCGCCAGCACGTCCTTCTCCTGCGTCTTCAGCAAGCCGGAAAGAATGGCGCGGCCATTGCGGGCGAGGTTCCGCGCGAGATCGGGTGCCAGCGAGATCAGCGGATTGGCAAGGATATTGGCGGTCACGAGATCATAGGGGCCGCCGTCGCGGATCGCCTTGGCGCGGTAGCCGTCCGAGGTCACGATGCGGATCTGCTTCTTTAGGCCGTTGATGGCGGCGTTCTCGCGCGCCACACGGACGGCGTCCTTGTCATTGTCGCCGGCCAGAATGGGCACATGGAACAGATGATGTGCCGCGAAGGCCAGGATGCCGGTGCCGGTGCCGACATCCAACGCCTTCTTCACCTTCATCGTTTTCGAGAGTTTCAGCAGCGCCTTGACGCAGCCGCTGGTGGTTTCGTGGCGCCCGGTCCCGAAGGCCATGCCGGCGTCGATCTCGAGCGGAATGGTCTTGCCCGGCGCCTTGCCCCGGTCATGTTCACCGTGGATGAAGAAGGGGCCCATTTTCAAAGGAGCGAGCCCCTTGCGGCTTTCCGCCAGCCAATCCTTGTCCGGCACCGGACCGATGGTGGCGGCCAGTTTGCCGAAGGGCTTCAGCGCGGCTTTCACGGCTGCGGCATTCGGCTTCGCCTGTCCGATCACTTCCATATGCCAGCCCTTGCCGCCATCGGTCTCGAAGCTCACCAGCGCCTCGCCGAAGGGTTCCAGCGCCTCCTCCAGCGCCAGGCGCCAGGCGGGCTCCGGCTTGAAGTCGAAATCGACATTGACCGAATAGAGTTTGGTTCTGGTCGTCATTGTTTTCCCCTTTAGCCGGCTTTTTCCGCCGGAACCACGAAACCGGCCATGACCTTTTTGACGCCCGCTTTGTCAAAGGCGATTTCGAGCTTGTCGCCCTCGGCGGTCAAGACCTTGCCGTAGCCGAATTTCTGATGAAAGACACGCTTGCCGGCGGGATAGCTGCCAGATGAACTTGGCAGCACTTCCGCCTCGAGATCGATGGTGGGTGGCTTCGGGCGGGCCGCAAAGCTGCGGCCATTGCCGGACCAGCCACCCGAATTGCCGCCGAAAGTCATGGAGCCGAAGCTGCTCTGCTTGGGCGCCTGAAAACCGGCATGGTCCTGCCGGTCGATATGATCCTTCGGCAGTTCGGCGAGGAAGCGCGAGGGTAGCGAGTTCTGCCACTGATTATGGATGCGCCTGGAACCCGCATGGGCGATGACGGCAAGTTTCCGCGCCCGCGTGAGGCCCACATAGGCGAGGCGCCGCTCTTCCTCCAGCCCCTTGATGCCGTTCTCGTCGAGCGCGCGGGGGTGTGGGAACAGCCCCTCCTCCCAGCCCGGCAGAAAAACGACGTCGAATTCCAGGCCCTTGGCGCCGTGAAGAGTCATGATGGAAAGCTGGTCGCGGGGGGCGCCCTCCGTATTCTCCATCACCAGGGAGACGTGGTCGAGGAACCCTTCGAGGCTCTCGAAATCTTCCAGCGCCCGCACCAGTTCCTTCAAGTTTTCGAGGCGCCCCGGCGCTTCGATCGACTTGTCCTGTTGCCACATGGCGGTGTAGCCGCTCTCGTCCAGAACGATCTGCGCCAGTTCGGCATGCGGCGTCACATCGGCCATCTGACGCCAGCGGGCGAGATCGTTCATGAAGGCGGTGAGCGACCGGCGCGCCGCCGGCTTCAGCTCGTCCGTGCCGATGATCTGGCGGGCGACCTCTGGGACCGAGAGTGATTGCACGCGCGAGATCTCGTTGAGCTGCTTCAGCGTCGTGTCGCCCAGGCCCCGGCGCGGCGTGTTGACGATGCGCTCGAAGGCAAGTCCGTCATCCGGCTGGTGGATAAGGCGGAGATAGGCCAGCGCATCGCGGATCTCCTGGCGTTCGTAGAAGCGCGGGCCCCCGATGACGCGGTAGGGAATGCCCAGCGTGATGAAGCGTTCTTCGAATTCGCGGGTCTGGAAGCCAGCGCGCACCAGGATGGCGATGTCCTTGAGTTCCGTGCCGCGCCGCTGCAGCGTCTCTATCTCGTCGCCGATCTGGCGCGCTTCCTCGGTCCCGTCCCAGGCGCCGATGATGCGCACCTTCTCGCCCTCTGCGACATCCGTCCACAGCGTCTTGCCGAGGCGCCCCTCATTGTGCGCGATGAGGCCGGAGGCGGCAGCGAGAATGTGCGGCGTAGAGCGATAATTCTGCTCAAGGCGGATGACCTGGGCGCCGGGAAAGTCCTTTTCGAACTTCAGAATGTTCTCGACCTCGGCCCCGCGCCAGCCATAGACCGATTGATCGTCGTCGCCGACGCAGCAGATATTCTTGTGGCTCTGCGCCAAAGCGCGCAGCCAGAGATATTGCGCGACGTTCGTGTCCTGGTATTCGTCGACCAGAATGTAGCGGAATTGTTGCTGATAGCGTTCCAGCTGATCCGGCGCCGTGCGGAAGATGGTGAGATTATGGAGCAGCAGATCGCCGAAATCGCAGGCGTTGAGCGTCAGCAGGCGCTGCTGATAGGCGTGATAGAGGTCGAGGATACGCCCCGAGGCCACCTCAGCCAGTTCCGCACGGCTGACTTTGTCGGGAGTGAGGCCCCGATCCTTCCAGCGCTCGATCAGCCCGAGGACGACGCGCGAGGGCCAGCGCTGGGAATCGAGCCCTTCGGCCTCAATGAGCTGCTTGACCAGGCGCAATTGGTCGTCGGTCGAGACGATGGTGAAATTGGGCTTCAGTCCCACCAATTCGGCTTGGCTCCGCAAAATGCGTGCGGCCAGCGAATGGAACGTGCCAAGCCACCAGCCTTCGACCGGCCGGCCGATGAGGTGACCGATGCGCTCCTTCATCTCGTTGGCCGCCTTGTTGGTGAATGTGACCGCCAAAATTTGTGACGGCCAGGCAAGGCCTGAGGTGAGGATATGCGCCAGGCGCGTGGTGAGAACGCGGGTCTTGCCCGTGCCGGCGCCAGCCAGCACGAGCACCGGGCCGTCGATGGCCAGCACGGCTTCCCGCTGGCGGTCGTTGAGGCCGGCAAGGTAGGGGGCGTTGAGAGCGGTGATATCGGTCGATTCGGTCATGCGCCCTTATAGCATTCCGGCGGCATTGTAAGACCCCCCGCGATCCGGCCCCGGTCTTGACAGCAAGGGCCTGGATCGGCCCAATGCGCCCACAAAATTTGGGAGAAAAATCCATCATGACCAAGACGATCGACCGGATTTCACTGGGTGCCATGAGCCCGGGTACGGAGCGTTTCCTTGCCGTGCACCGCTATGGCACCAAGGGCGCCCGGCCCAAGGCCTATCTGCAGGCCTCGCTGCATGCCGATGAGATTCCCGGCATGCTGGCCGCACATCATCTCATCCGGATGCTCGACGCCGCCGACGCCAAGGGCGACATCAAGGGCGAGATTGTCGTGGTGCCCGTGGCCAACCCGATCGGCCTCGGCCAGATCATCAATGGCGCTCATAGCGGCCGCTATGAGCTGCGCGGCGGCGGCAATTTCAACCGCCAATGGCCAGATCTCTTTGAGGGGCTTCTCGACACGGTGCGCCCCAAGCTGGGGAGCGACGCCGCCGCCAACGTGGCCGCCGTGCGCGCCGCCATCGGCACCAAGATCAACCAGATGACGCCGGATACGGAATTGTCGCGTCTGAAGGTCGAACTGGCCCGCCTCGCCCATGATGCCGACATGGTGCTGGATCTCCATTGCGACGACGAAGCCTTGATGCATGTCTACATGCAGCCGGTGCATTGGGACGATTTCAGCGATCTGGCCGCCGAGCTTGGCGCCCGCGCCGGATTGTTGTGTATGGATTCAAAGGCGCAGAGCTTCGACGAGACCTTCTCGCTGCCCTGGAGCAAGCTCAAGGAAGCGGTGGGCGACAAGTTCCCCATTCCCAATGCCTGCTTTGCCACCACGGTCGAGTTCCGCGGCCAGGCCGACGTGTTCGACGAAATGGCGACGGAAGATGCCGCCGGTCTCTATCGCTTCCTGCAGCGTCACGGAGCGCTGGCCGGCAATCCCGGCGCCATGCCGGCGCTTAAATGCGACGGCACCGATCTGGAGGCGACCGATATCGTCCGCGCGCCGAAAGCCGGCGTCATCGCCTACAAGGCAGCACTCGGCGCTGAGGTGAAGAAGGGCGACGTCATCGCCGAACTGGTCGACCCGCTGGCCGACGACCAGAGCAAGGCGCGGCAGCCGATCCGCGCCCTCAATGACGGGCTGGTCCTGTCACGCTGCCTCCGCAAGCTGGTCTCGCCTGGCGATGGCATCGCCATGATCGTCGGCAAGACCAAGCTCGCCCACCGCAAGGCCGGAACACTGCTGAGCGATTGAGCCCACACCGCATCCCTCACCTCGTCTTTGCGGGGTGAGGGTCCTGCGCGTCATGCAAGGGAGAGGCCGACGCCTATTGCTCCATGGCGGTGATGAGGGCCGAGAGGCGCACAGGCTTGTTGAGCAAGGTCAGATGGGCCAACCCCTTAGCCTCTCCCAATTGTTCGGCCATCATGGCATAGCTGGGATTGAAGCCCGTGAGGACGATGATCCTGCAATCGGTCCTTTCCTTGGCCATCCAATTCAGAACTTCAAATCCGTCCATCTTGGGCATGACGATGTCGAGCACGACGATATCCGGCTTGAAGCGCAGGAAGGCCTGACATCCTTCGACGCCGTTTGCCGCCGTCTCGACGGTCCATCCCTTGGTCAGCACCGCGTCACGAGCAAAGTCGCGAAAACCCTGATCATCGTCGATGACAAGGACGCGCTTCGTGGTCACGGCACCGCCTCCGCCAGAATATCCGCCACCAGCTGGCCGAGGTCATTGATGCGATAGGGCTTGGCCAGGAAGAGATCGCCTACGGGCAGCTGTGCTTCGAGCGCGCGCTCCGCCTGGCTGAAACCGGATGTGTAGAGTGCCTTGAGGCCGGGGCGGGTGCGGCGCGCTTCCTGGACGAGATCCGGCCCTTTCGCCCCTTCGGTGAGAAGAATATCGCTGAAGACGAGGGCGATATCCGGCTGCTCCGCCAAAGCACGCAGGGCTTCCGGTGCCCCGGCCGCCGCCACGCAGCGATAACCGAGTTGTTGCAGGGCGGCCACGCAGAAGGCCAGTATCTCCCGGTCATTCTCGATCACCAGGATTTTCTCGCCATGGCCTGGACGGTGATTGACGGCAGCGGTACCACCCGCCTCGTCATCATCGGCACTGTCGGCGCAGGGCAGGAACAGGCCGACAGTGGTGCCACGGCCCAGCTGGCTGTCGATATGGACATGGCCACCCGACTGCTTCACGAAACCATGCACCATGCTGAGGCCAAGGCCTGAGCCCTTGCCGACCGGCTTGGTGGTGAAGAACGGCTCGAACACGCGGGCGAGAACGTCCGGTGCCATGCCGGTTCCCTCATCGGCGACGACGATCATGATATAGGGCCCAGGGACCGGGTCCTCGGCGGCGTCCATGGCCATGGTCACATTGGCCGTCTCGATGATGAGTTTGCCGCCGTTCGGCATGGCGTCGCGCGCATTGATGACCAGGTTCAGGAGCGCTGCCTCAAGCTGCCCCGGATCGACGCGGCTAAAGGGATGTTCCGCCGCGGTGCGGATGGTGATGCTCAACGCGCTGCCCAGGCTGTGCTCAAGCAGCGGCCGCATGCCCTGAATTTGCCGGTTGATGTCGATGAGGCGCGGTGACAAGGTCTGACGCCGCGAGAAAGCAAGCAGGCGCTGGATGAGCGAGGCGCCGCTTTCCGCAGCCGCAATCGCGCGCTGCAGCAATTCGGTGGCGCGTGGCCGCCCGTCGACGTCGAGCGCCAAGAGATCGAGATTGCCGATAATGGCGCCGAGGAGATTATTGAAATCATGGGCCAGCCCGCCGGTCAGCTGGCCGACAAGTTCCATCTTCTGCGCCTGATGGAGCGCTGCCTCGGCGGCGCGCTGTTCTGTCATGTCCAGTGAGATGGTGCCGACGGCGGTGAGGACACCGTCGTCCGTGATCGGAAAGTGCGTGAAAACGCAGTCACGCGCCCCGCCGCCCGTCGGTGTGCGGGCTTCATAGGTTACGGGCTGCAGCGAGCGCATGACTTGAGCCTTGCGCTCGCTCAAGACGCGCGCCGCTTCCGACCCGAAAACATCGCGGGCGGTGTGGCCGATGACCTCTGCCTCGCTCTTGCCTACCTTCTCCAGGAAGCGGCGGTTGACCATCGTATAGAAGCCGGCCGGATTGCTGAGCGAGAGGGTGACCGGGACATGGTCGAAGATCGCGCGCAGCCGCGCCTCGCTCTCATGCAACGCCAGTTCGGCTTTCTTCTGTTCGGTGATGTCGACGGCAAATCCGCCGATTGCCGTCACTTCACCCTCGGCGCCACGGATCGGAAATTCGATCTCGAGGCTCCAGTGATAATGCTGATTGCCGGGAATTTCGATTTCGCGTGTAACGGCGGCGCCGGTTGTCATCACTTCACGGCTCATGGCCGTTATGGCCTGCCCACTCGCACCGGGTATAAGCTCCTGGGTCAGGTGGCCGCGCAATTCTTCCGGGGATCGCCGGTAGCTGAGAGCGCCTTCACGATTGATCATCTGCATGCGGCCTTCGGTGTCCTTGATGGACATGATGAAGGGCGCGTTTTCCATGAAGGCCAGCAATCGGGCCTCGCTGGCGCGCAGGGCCATTTCGGCTTCCTTGCGCGTCGTGATGTCCTGGATCATGCCCAGGGCTTCGCTCACATTGCCTTCGTCGCCGACCATACGTTCGATGATCTCGACGACGTAGCGCACCCCGCCATCGGGGCGCATGATGCGATATTCGATCGGCTGCTGGTTCGAGATCCGCTCGCTGAACTGATTGAAATAGGCGTCGTTCACGGCCCTCCGGTCGCCCGGGTGCACGAAGCGCGAAACATATTCCTCGTCGGGAATAATAAGGTCTTCGGGCGTCACGCCGAAGATCGCGGTGATAGCCGGCGCGTAGGTGAGGCCGGTGTGCCAGCCGCCATCCGTGCGCTGTTCCCGGTCCTTGCGCCAGGTGTAGTGAGCGATCCCGGCCAAGGCCTGGGCACGGCTCAACTGCGATTCACGTTCCGCCAGCGTGGCGGTCCGCTCGGCCACCAGATGTTCCAGTTCGTAATTGAGCCGCCGCAGTCGGTCCGCATCCTGGCGTTGCAGCGTGATGTCCTGGATGGTGCCGAACTCGAAGGTGACACCATGCTCGACCGATACGCTTTCGCCAGCCTCCCGCAATGTTGCGGTCGTGCCGTCGGCGCGGATAATACGATACTCGACAACATAGCCATCCGTGCCTTGCTGCTCATAGGCGGCTAGAACCTTCGCCACATCGTCGGGATGAATGAGCCGCTGCATGTCTGCGAACGAATGCGTCGTTCTGCCGGGCGACAGGCCCAGGATGGCAGCGGCAACTTCCGAATATTCGATGTCGCCGTTTTCCCAATCTCCGTCACGATGCGTCAGGCGCCAATGTCCCAGCCTTGCTATCCGCTCTGCGTGGCGGTGCCTGGCTTCGCTCTCGACAACCAGTTCCAGGCTGCGCCGACGTTCGCTGACATCGTCCAGCGACAGCAGGAAATAGCGCCGCCCCAGATCCTCCAACGCCTTCAGCGAAACATCGAACCAGCTATTGGGGTAGGAAAGGCAGCGCACATCCTTGCGCACGAACTCAGGCGAGGCGCCGCTCATAACCTTGCGGATGCCGGCGGCGATTTCGCCAGCCATGGCGTCGCCGCCGGCGGCGGTCTGATCGAGGCTCGCCAGGCAATCGTCGCCCGTCAGAAAGGTGATGCGACCGCTGCCGGCATTGGCAAGAACCTCCCAGGCACGGTTGACGGCACGGACAATCCCCCGCTGGTCGATGACACTGACCGCCATGGGAAGCGCATTGAGGGCGCCCCATGCCAGCCGGCCATCGTCCGGCCCGGACGCCGGGACCGCCAGTGACGGGACCACCGGTGACGGGGCCGTCGGCGCTGGGGCGTCGGTGAGCTGCAGATCATCCATTTATATAAAGGCTCGCCATACCGGCCGCGGATTGCGGCCATCGTCCAAATGCTAGCCTAGGGCTTTTAAGGTTCCGTTTCCAACCCATGCAAAGGCATGGGTCCCTGCGGCACGCGGTCGCCATCCGCAATGGTGCCGGTTAGGACCATTTTCCAGGGCGACTGGCCCAACGCCATATCGACGGGACGCTTTATCAGCGGGCGAGCGGCGCGGAGGTAGCCCACCACTCCGGATATTGCGCAACGACCTGCCGCCGCGCATGTTCGGCTGACGCTGCGGTCTCATACAGGCCAAAGCAGGTGGCGCCGCTGCCGGAAAGGCGCGCCAGCAGGCATTCCTCGGTGCCGGCGATCGCCTTCAGGACGTCGGCCACGACCGGCGCCACGATGATGGCCGGGTCGGTGAGGTCGTTGCGGCGTGATGTCAGGTAGCTTGCCAGATCGCAGACCGTGGCCGGCGCCCGGCTCCAGCGCGCTGCCGCCGAAAAATCGCCACGCCGCGCCTTGAAGACTGCCGGTGTCGGCGTCTCTACCAGCGGATTGACCAGCAGGACATGGGTGTCGGGCAGGATGCCGGCCGGCTTTAGATCCTCGCCGATGCCGCCCACGAAACTGGGGCGGCCGTCGAGGCAGACCGGCACATCAGCGCCGAGCTTTTCGGCCAGCTTATAGAGGGCGATGCGCTCCGGCTTGACCTGCCACAATTCGACGAGCGCCAGCAGGGTTGCCGCCGCATCGGCCGAACCGCCGCCGATTCCGGAGGCCAGCGGCAGATTCTTGGTGAGATGGATGGCGGCACCCTGGCTCGTGCCGGTGAGCTCGCGCAAGGCCAGCGCCGCACGCATCACCAGATTGCCGGTGCCCGTTTCAAGCCCCGCACCGAACGGCCCATCGATGGTGAGCGAAAGATCAGCGGCCTTGGCAACGCGGATGTCGTCGCCCGTCTCGGCAAAGACGATGAGCGAGTCGAGGAGATGAAAGCCGTCGGCGCGCTTGCCGACGACATGGAGATAGAGATTGATTTTCGCGCGCGCGAGCATGGGACGATCCGGCTGAACGACGCGATCAACCGCCCGAGGGCGTCGTCGCTTCCGGCTTGGCATCTCCCAGCCCGGTCTTCAGCTTTTCCTGGATGAGGCCGATCTGGTCCTCCTCCGGCTTGAAGGAGAGCGAACGATGCCATTGGAAGCGCGCCTCGTTCTTACGCCCGACGCGCCAATAGGCGTCGCCCAGATGATCATTGAGGACCGGATCGGTCGGCTGCAATTCGACCGCACGCTCGAGATAGGTCACTGCCTTGTCGAACTCGCCCAGCTGGAAATAGGCCCAGCCCAGGCTGTCGACGATGAAGCCTTCCTCGGGGCGTTGCTCGACCGCATTGTTCAGCATCTTCAGCGCCTCGTCGAGATTCTCGCGCCGCTCGACCCAGGTATAAGCAAGGTAATTGAGCACGTAGGGTTGGTCGGGCGACAATTCGAGCGCCTTCTTGAAATCGGGCTCGGCCTTGTCCCACTGCTTGTTGCGCTCATGGGCGACACCACGTGAATAGAACAGCGCCCAATCCTCGGCCTTGGGCTCCTTGATCGTGGCGATGACCTGGTCATAGGCGTCAACCGCTTCGGCAAAGCGCTTTTCGCGGCGGAAAAGATCGCCCAGTTCCACCACGGCTTCAGTGCGGCCCGGCCGCGCTTTCACCAATCCGCGCAAGGTGGCGATGGCGCCATCGACGTCTTCGAGCTTCTGCTGGCAGTCGGCGATGGAAATTTCGCCCGACCAGCGATAGATCGAATCCGAAGGTATGGTGCGATACATCTCGATCGCATCGGCGCAGCGTTCGCGCTGTTGCATCAGGTTGCCGAGCAACATGCGCGCGATGTCGAGCTTCGGATCAAGCTCAAGCGCCAGGCGCCCGAAAACCTTGGCCTGGTCCTCGACATTCTCCGATTGCAGGATGGAGCCCAGGTCGAAGAAGGCTTCCGCCAGCCCCTGCGTCGGCGTGGTCACGATCGGCCCCTTCTCCGCCGGCTGTTTCAGGCGGTCGGCCAGCGGATCGGCAATGGCGCCGGCGATGCCGGCATTGGAACTGCGGAAGAGATCGAGAAAGGCCGTGGCGTCGCCCTGATCGCCCGTGCGGCGCAGGAATTCGACATAGAGCTCGATGAAGCGGGCACTGTTCGCCCCGGCATCAGCAGCACCCTTCATGCGATCGAGCGCTGCCTGTGTGCGGCCGAGATGATCTTCCATCAAAGCGGTGTGCTGAGTGACGACGGCGCCGAGGCCGTTGAATTCCGAGAGCGGAGCCAACGCATCGACGGCGGGTTCGAGCTTGCCGCCGATCCCGATTTCGATCCAGGCAGCAATGAAGGGTTTCGCAATGCGACCGATGCCGTCATCGCTGATCGAGGCCAGCGCCGTCTTGGCGCCGGCGAAGTCCTTCGCCTGCGCGCGGTCGACCACTTCGACCAGGCCGATCAGCGGTGTCTTGGCGCCCTGGGCCTTGATGTCGGCGGCAAGTTTCACCGCTGCCTTGAAATCACCGGCACTGACGAGGGCGGCGAGGGTGCGGGCTGCCAGCGCCTGGTCACCGGGCGCGGCTTCCCGCGCCAGCCCCAGGAGCTTCGCCGCCATCACATCATCGCCCTCGCTATAGGCGAGGCGGCCGGCCAGCAAGGCCCCCGACAGGGTCCAATGCGGCTCCACCGGCGTGGTGATTACGGCATTGGCAGTACTTGAATCCGCCCGGGCGGTGCCGTTGCCATCTTCCTTACCGGCACAGGCGATCATCGCCGGCAGCAGGGCCAGGGCAAACATGGCCGGACGAAGACGCGGCGCGGGGAATCGGGTTTTCATGGGCGGAAAGAGCCTCAGGGCAATGGATTGTCGAATTCCAACAACACTCTTAGCAGGAAGTGCCCAAAGCAGAAAGGGGCCGCCATCAAAGTGGATGGCGGCCCCTTTTCCTCAACCCCTTGTCCCTCCCCCCAACCCCTATCGCCAAAGGAGCGAGGGTCGGTGAGGGGTGCTTCTTACATATTCGGGTAATTCGGACCGCCGCCGCCTTCCGGGGTCACCCAGTTGATGTTCTGGGTCGGATCCTTGATGTCGCAGGTTTTGCAATGGACGCAATTCTGCGCGTTGATCTGCAGGCGGGGCTTGGAGCCGTCGGCCTCGCGCACGATCTCATAGACACCGGCCGGGCAATAGCGCTGTTCCGGCGCGTCATAGAGCGGGAGGTTGACCTCGATCGGGACCTTGGGGTCTTTGAGCGTGAGGTGGCAGGGCTGGTCTTCCTCGTGATTGGTCGAGGAGAGGAAGACGGAGGAAAGCCGGTCGAAGGACAGCTTGCCATCGGGCTTGGGGTAGGTGATCGGCTTGAAGCGGTCCTTCTTCTTGATCTTGGCATTGTCCGGCGTCTTGTTGTGCAAGGTCCAGGGCGCCTTGCCGCCGAAGAGCTTTTGGTCCATGCCGGCCATGATCGTGCCGAGGATGAGGCCCTTGCTCATCCAGGGCTTGAAATTGCGCGCGCGATAAAGCTCGTCATGGAGCCAGGACTGCTCGAACGCATCCGGATAGGCGGAAAGCTCGTCATGCGAACGATCGGCGCCCAGCGCTTCGAAGGCGGCTTCCGCCGCCAGCATGCCGGTCTTGATCGCTGCATGGCTGCCCTTGATGCGCGGCACGTTGAGGAAGCCGGCATTGTCACCGACCAGTGCGCCGCCGGGGAAGGTGAGCTTCGGCAGGGCCTGAAGGCCGCCGGTGACGATGGCGCGGGCGCCGTAAGCGACACGGCGGCCGCCTTCCAACTGCTCGGCAATGGCCGGATGATGCTTGTAGCGCTGGAATTCCTCGAACGGATAGAGATAGGGATTTTCGTAGCCGAGGCCGACCACGAAGCCCACCATCACCTGGTTGTTGTCACCGTGATAGAGGAACGAACCGCCATAGGTGCTGGTATCCATCGGCCAGCCGGCGGTGTGCATGACCAGGCCCGGCTTGTGCTTGGCGGGATCGATGTCCCACAATTCCTTAATGCCGATCGAATAGCTTTGCGCGTCGCGGCCTGCGTCGAGATTGAAGTGCTTGATGAGGCGCTTGCCGAGCGAGCCGCGGCAGCCTTCGGCAAAGAGCGTGTATTTGCCGGTCAGCGCCATGCCGGGCGTGAACTCCGCCTTCTCGCTGCCGTCCTTGGCGCGGCCCATGTCGCCCGTAATGATACCCAGCACCTTCTTCTTGTCGTCATCGAAGAGGATGTCGGCGGCAGCAAAGCCCGGGAAGATCTCGACGCCCAAGGCTTCGGCCTGTGTCGCCAGCCAGCGGCACACATTGCCAAGGCTGATGATGTAATTGCCGTCGTTGTGCAGCGTGTCCGGCAGCAGGGCATTGGGGAAGCGGATCGAATTCTGGTCGTTGGTGAGGAAGAGGAAGCGGTCCTCGGTCACCGGGCAGGTGAGCGGTGCTTCCTTCTCCTTCCAATCGGGGATGAGTTCGCTGAGGGCCTTGGGGTCCATGATGGCGCCGGAGAGGATGTGGGCGCCGATCTCGGAACCCTTCTCGATGACGACGACCGAGATTTCCTTGCCGGCCTCGTTTGCCATCTGCTTCAGGCGAATGGCGGCGCTCAAGCCGGCGGGGCCACCGCCGACGATCACCACATCATATTCCATTACTTCCCGGTCCATGGGCCCCTCCCCTTTATGCGGCATGCCGGACCGGTCCCGTCCGGCCCAAGCGGCGTGGTTGCTTACAACGGCCGGGTATCCCCGCGCAACCAGCCGCACCTCATATATATAGTGCAGCCGGTCAACTGGACCTGAAGCCAGGGGCGATGCTAGCCTTGGGCTATGACCCCGACCGGCCCCGTTTCCGACACTTCCACGTCATTTTCCGACGTGAACCATGCGATCGCGCTGCTGAAATTCTACCTCGATGCCGGGGTCGATGCGGCAATCGAGGATGCTCCTTTAAGCCGCTTCGGCATGGCCGGCGCGCGCATGGAAGCGCAATCAGCGCCGCCGCCGGCAATAGCACCGCGGGCCAGCGACACATCGGCGGAGCCTCGACCTGTCCCGGCACGCAGTGCGCCGCCTCAGCCAAGCGCCATCCTTGGCGCCAATGACCGGGCGCTGGCCGAATCAGCCCGTACCGCGGCGGCGGGTGCCCAGTCGCTCGACGAGCTCCGCGAAATCCTGCAGCGTTTCGAGGGAATCGAGAGTCTGCGCGGCCGGGCCACCAACATGGTATTCGCCGACGGCAATCCCGAAGCCTCGGTCATGCTGGTCGGCGAAGCGCCGGGGGCCGACGAAGACCGCCTCGGCAAGCCCTTTGTCGGCGTGTCCGGGCAGCTCCTGGACCGCATGCTGGGCTCGATCGGGCTCGATCGCACCCGCTTCTACATCACCAATGTCTGTTTCTGGCGACCACCCGGCAATCGCAAGCCGACCGAGGCGGAATTGGTGGCGCAGGCGCCCTTCGTCCAGCGGCATATCGAACTCGTGCGGCCGAAAATACTCGTGCTGGTGGGTGCGGCCTCGGCCCATGCACTATTAGGCACCAATGACGGCATCACGCGCCTGCGCGGTCGCTGGTTTGACTACAAATCAACTGGACTTGCCGCCCCGGTCCCGGCCCTGCCCATCTTCCATCCGGCTTTCCTGCTGCGCCAGCCGGCGCAGAAGCGCGAGACATGGGCCGACCTCCTCAAACTGAAAACCCGTCTCGCCGAACTTGGTTAAAGGGGCGCCCCAGGTCCCGGCGGATCGCCGGGTTGGGCTCGTTAACCTTTGCGGCGGTTTTGTGATAAAGCCGGGGCGAATGAGCTGTTCACCTAAAATTTTACCGACAAAATCAATATATAGTGGTTAATATTGCCTGCGACACCATATCTGTAGATCCGCTCGGGCGTTTTTGCTGGACGTCACAGCGTCGAATCGGTAACGCTGGGAACCAGAAAAGACGCAACTCGTTAATAACGCGCTCTCAGGAATGTCCTGTGAGGTTCGCTCTAAGGGGGGCGAAAGATTGCAGATTGAGTTTAAACAACACGGCTGGCGCCGGATACTGGCGTCGACCGCGGCGATGGTGTTGCTGTCTCCGGCGATCGTGCTGGGCGCAACGCTGGCCAAGGCCGACGAACTGAGCGCCGCTACGCTCAGCCCAACAGGCTCGAACGGGGGTGGCAGCACGACCGCGTCGCTGCAGACCGGCCCGGACGTTTTCGGGGCGACCTTGCCGCAGCCGCTCGATGCCGTGAACGCCGACCGCTACCGCCAGATCTTCCGCCTGCAGGCGATGGGCGACTTCGTCGGTTCCGACCGACTGATCAGCGACCTGACCGATCCCGTTCTGCTCGGCCATGTCCTCGCCGACCGTTATCTGGCGCCCGGTTACAAGACCAAGACCAAGGAATTGACCGACTGGCTGAAATCCTATTCGGCTTTGCCGGAGGCTGACGCCATCTACAAGCTTGCGTCCAAGAAGGGCGTCAAGAAGGCGGCGCTGGCCAAGCCGAAATTCGACATCACCCGCGTTGGCTCGCCGGATGAGAATTCGAGCGACAACGACCCGAACTGGCAGGCCGGCCTCAACGCCTGGCGCGCCAAACAGTATGGGCAGGCCGCCAAGCTGTTCGAGAAGGCCGCCATTCGCACCAATTCATCCGGCTGGGATCGCGCTGCCGCCGCGTATTGGGCGAGCCGCGCCCATGTCCGCGCCAAGAACCCGGACAAGGTCAGTCATTGGCTGAAGGTCGCCGCTGAATTCCCGCGCACCTTCTATGGCCAGCTCGCCACCCGCGCGCTGGGCCTGGAGCCCACTTTCGATTGGCGCGTGCCCACCTTGACGGGCAGCCATGGCGCCCAGCTCATGACCTCGCGCATCGGCAAGCGGGCCTTGGCCCTGCTGCAGGTCGGCGAGACGGATCTTGCTGAAAAAGAGCTTCTCATCCTGCAGAGCGAATCCGACACGGATGTGAGCGACGCGCTGGTCGCGATCAGCCAGGCCCATCGCCTGCCCTCGCTCGCCCTGAAGATCGGCGCCTGGCGCCAGCTCAAGGGTGGCGCACGCATGGATGCAGCGCTCTATCCGCTGCCGTCATGGAAGCCGGCCAACGGTTTCACCGTCGACCAGGCCCTGCTCTTCTCGGTGATGCGCCAGGAATCGGGCTTCAATCCGAACGCGGTGTCGGGTGCCGGTGCCGTCGGCCTGATGCAGTTGATGCCGGGCACGGCCAAGGCGATCGGTGCGCCGGCCGGCCTGCGCCTCAAGGATCCGCTGACGTCGCTCGCTTACGGCCAGAAATACATCCAACGCCTGCTCGAAGATCCGGCCGTGAAAGGTGATCTCTTCATGATGGCCGCCGCCTACAATGCGGGTCCGGGCAATCTGGCGAAGTGGAAGAAGAGCATTCGTGGCAGCGAGGATCCCTTGCTGTTCATCGAAAGTCTGCCCTCGCGCGAGACCCGGAATTTCGTCGAGCGCGTGATCGGTGGCTATTGGGTCTATCAGGCGCGCCTCGGCCAGCCGCAGCGCTCGCTCGAAGCGGTTGCCAACGGTGCCTGGCCGACCTATCAGCGCAGCGACAGTATCGCGGCTGCTTCCAACTGAGATCTCCTGAGGTCGCGGCATGTCGCGCATCGACGACCAGCGTCCGTTCGTGCCCGTCAGTATTGCGGTCCTGACCGTCTCGGATACGCGCACCACGGCCGATGACCGCTCCGGCGACACGCTGGTCGAATTGCTGACCCGCGATGGGCACAAACTGGCCGCGCGCATCATCGTCAAGGACGACATCCCCGCCATTGCCGCTCAGTTGCGTGCCTGGATGGCCGATCCGAGCGTCGACGTCGTCATCTCGACCGGCGGCACGGGCGTCACCGGCCGCGACGTGACGCCGGAGGCTTTCGAGAGCGTCTTTGAAAAGAAGATCGACGGTTTCGGCGAAATTTTCCGCTGGATCTCCTATCAGAAGATCAAGACCTCGACGATCCAGTCGCGGGCCGTGGGCGGAGTCGCCGGCGGGACCTATCTCTTCGCCCTGCCGGGCTCGCCCAGCGCCGTCCGCGATGGCTGGGAGGAGATCCTCAAATGGCAGCTCGACTACCGCCACCGGCCCTGCAACCTGGTCGAGCTGATGCCCCGCCTGACCGAGCATCTGAAAAGCTCGAACTGAGGCCCAACTTCCTAGCGATCTAGGACTGTTGACCGATTCAGATTATCCTGTCACACATCTTGGGTGCATTTTTCGGTGGCCATACGCGCTGGCGCTGTACAAATGATCAGTTTTGGGCTCTCGGAGCTCAGGCTTTCAGGTCTTTGCACCTAGCCATAGGACTGTTGACGGGATGAGGTGGGCATGCACTAATATTGCGTGCCTTATCCATATAATAATACATCCATACAGAGCTCCAGCGGCCGTGGGGCGATCATTCCAGGGCGCCTCCTTCCGCAAGCCGCCGCCACGCGCACGCGGGTGGCTTCCGCTGTTTCGGTTTCAATCGGTGCGTTGACGGCCGCCGGGACGGCGCTGTGGGTTTGGATGACGATCCGGCAGGTCGCCTGGACCGCCGGGATGATGGATTTCATCCTGGCGGCATATCTCTGCCGCACATTCCTGACCTTCCACAGAAATCTCTTCTGGGGTTCATTGCTGGCCGTGGTGCTTTTCGGCAGCGCCTTCGCGGCAGCCATCCTGCGCCAGGAAATTCTCGCAGCGCCTGTCCAGTTCAGCGACCTCTTCCTGCTCGACGACCTGTTTCTCTATTACGGCCTCGGCGGTGCCTGGTATTGGCAGGCGGCTTTATTGGCCGCGGGCTTGTTCATTCTGGTGTCGGCGCTGAACCTCAGACGGCCAACGCACATTGAAATGATCCTGCTCCTCCCGTTGCTGGGCCTGGGGCTCCTTTGCGGCATGAAGGTCACGGCACCGGCGCTGGCGGCGCGCCTGGTGCCGCCGATCGTGCAAGGCCATTCCTGGTTTCCGGAAGCGGCCTGGTTCGGGCAGTGGAACGCCTTCCTGCGCTCGGCACTGCATTACGCCGACCGCGAAGCGCGCATTGCGGCCCTCGCTGACGAGGTGAAGCCGGATTTCGGATTCATCGGCAGCAAGCTCGAGGCGCCGGCGCCGCGCAATGTTCACATAATCCTGCTGGAAAGCTTCTTCGATCCGCGCGAGATCGAAGGCGTGGAGCTCGGCGGGGAACCATTTTCGCCGATGTTTCAGACTTGGCGTTCCCGCGGCGGCACGCATGCGGTATCGCCTGTCTACGGCGACCGGTCGCCGGACGCGGAATTCGAATTGCTGTGCGGATTGCCGGCAACACTCGATTCCAGCCAGGTCATCTATGCGCAGCTCGCTGTCGACACCGTGGATTGCCTGCCGCGCAAACTGGCCCACCTTGGCTGGTGGAGTGAATCGTGGGTCCCGGTCACGGCATCGCTCTTCAACAGCCAGTCTGCCTATCGCCGCATCGGCATCGCGCGCAGCGTCTACCGCGATGAAATGGATATGAGCGATCTCGACGGTGAGGCGTTGTCGGCCCAGTCCTTGCTGCGGCAGAATCTGGCGCATGTCCGTTCGTTGCTGGCCGGCGGCAAGCCTTTCCTCAACTATCTCTTCACCACCGCAGGTCACTTTCCCTTTTCGCTCGATACAAGCAAGCGGCCGAAGGTGGTCCGGGTCGAGCCGGACAGCGATCTCCTGGCCGGTTTCGTCAACAACATCCATTACACCTCGGCAGCGGTCGAAGCGCATGTCTCGGCGCTGCAGGCACTTGATCCGGACGGCATCATCATCGTCCTGGGCGATCATCCGCCGCCCTTGCCGATCAACGATGCGCGCATCCGCTATCCGGCGCCGCCGCAGCATCAGTTCGAGGTTCCGTTGATTGTAATCGATGGGCGCAAGGGCCCCTTGTCGCTGCCGGCGCGCGTGCCGACCTATCACCTGCCATTCATCGTCGCCGATCTGCTGACCGAGGGGAGATTCTGCCAAACGCAGGATTGCCCGACCGAGCATGACGTGGCGATCCGCCCCGTCCTCGGCGGCGTTCTGCGCCTGCCTGCCGGAGCGGCGCCTGAGCTCTGTCCTGACGAATTGCAGAATGAACCCTGCCGCGCCGCACAGATCGCCGCGGATGCCTATCGGCTGGCGGCCTACAGCCTCACCGAGCGCGGCCCTGATCCGCACGTGGAATTGCCACCCTCACCCTCCAAGTAAAGCCGCTTTGTTCTTGAATTGTTCTTTCGCTCATGGCAGGATTTTGCCATGCGCTACGAACGTGATCCCGTCGACCCTTTTGAGGATTCAAGCCTTCCCGACATGGCCCGCAAAGGGCGCGGGGCGGTCAGCAACCACGCCGGCCGCTATGAGCCGGGTTTGCGACCACAGGAAGATGACGGATGGCTGGAAAGCAAGGTCCGCGACGGCGAGGCCTTCTCCGGCCTCACCTTCAAGGGCAATCCGATCCACCTGACACCCAAACCGGCCGTCTCAGGCGGCGATGCGGACGAATTGCCACCGCTCAAGACCCATGTGGCGCTCGACCATGCGCGTTCGATCATCAGCCACAACCGTTCGCCGGATATTCCCTTCGACCAGTCGATCAACCCCTATCGGGGCTGCGAGCATGGTTGCATCTATTGCTACGCGCGCCCGACCCACGCCTATCTCGGCCATTCGCCGGGGCTCGATTTCGAAACGAAGCTCTACATGAAGGCCGATGCAGCAAAGCTCCTTGAGAAGGAATTGCGCAAGCCCGGCTACAAGCCCAGCGTGATCGCGCTTGGCGCCAATACCGATCCCTATCAGCCGATCGAGAAGCGCTATGGCATCACGCGCGAAGTGCTGCATGTGCTCGCGGCCTACAACCATCCGCTCGGCATCACGACGAAATCAGCCAATGTCTGCCGCGACATCGACATCCTGGCACCGATGGCGGCGAAGAACCTGGCCAAGGTCTATCTCTCGGTGACGACGCTCGACCGCGATCTGGCGCGCGTCATGGAGCCGCGCGCCTCGACCCCGCAAAAGCGCATCGACGCGATCCGCCAACTCGCTGGGGCCGGCATTCCGGTGGGCGTCTCGGTGGCGCCGATCATTCCCGGCCTCACCGATCATGAAATCGAGGCGATCATCGAGACGGCGGCAGCGGCCGGCGCCACGTCGGTCAATTGGACGCTGCTGCGCCTGCCGCTCGAGATCAAGGACCTGTTCCAGGAATGGCTGGAGGCGCATCACCCCTTGAAGGCCAAGCGCGTCCTCGATCTCATACGCGACTGCCGCGACGGCGCCCTCTACAAGGCCGAATTCGGTGAACGCATGAAGGGCAGCGGCCCCTACGCCACCCTCATTCGCCAGCGTGTGCAGGCGATCGTCAAGAAGCTTGGCCTCAACGGCTATCGCTGGGAAGTGGATAGCAGCCAGTTCAAGGCGCCCGCCGGGCGCATGACCGGGCCGGAGACTGCGGGTGAAAAGGCGCAGCTCAGTCTGTTCGGGTGAGCATCGCGACGGCAGAGAGGGGTGGGTGGCACGACCGCGCCCAAATTCCCGGGAACAACCTCGTCTTTAGCCTGTTTATACGGCGGCTCCCATTTTCAGATGAGGCTCGACATGTACGCGACCACCCGCGTGACTTTTCGAACGATCGTCATTGCCGGCGGGCTTGGCATCCTGCTGAACCCGATAGCCATCGTGATGCCCGCGAATGCCGATAGCAGCGGCACAGCTCAGCCGACCGAATCGCAACCCGTCAGCGGCAACAACTGCACCAATGGCGAGAAGATCGACGCGACGACGGCCGAGCAGGCCCTGGTGACGTTTAAGGCCGCGGGCTACAGCGACGTGCAGATCCTGGAAAAGGGCTGCGACAACTTCTGGCACGCGACCGGGACCAAGGGCGGCCAGAGCGGCAATATCGTGCTGTCACCGGACGGCATGGTGAGGCCGGAAGGAAACTGAGGGGGCAGGTCAGCTCGAAAGGTCCTCGCAGCTGCCGCCATCCAGCTTCAGGATCTTAAAGGGATCGCCGCGCAGGCGTTGCGAAATGAAGACGACGAAACCCTCTTCCTCTTCGCCCACCAGGATCAGTTTGTAGCCATTGCCCTGGTCAGCATAGACATCGAAGCAATAGGTTTCGCCAGGGTTGGGCCGGTCGTAGTTGTAGCAGACATGGCCGTCCCGCAACCGCCACAGGCCCTTCATCAACGTGCCGTCGTGAATGTATCGGCTCTGCCCATTCGGGCAGTGATATTCAGTCCAATTGTCCTGCCCGCCATCAGGCGTCTCGAAATATCCGATGATCGTATAGCCGCCGAGGATCGCCTGGAGCGCCGCCGGATCCGATATGGCGGTTTCACCCGCCTGCGGATGACTGCCGGCCGCCGCCTGGCTACAGCTGATCATTGACCAGCCGATCGCCATTGTGAGCGCGGCCACGACACGGCGGAACCGCAGCCGCGATGTGAACAATCCAGACATCGGCAAACGGACCTCCCTGGTCATTGCCTTATTTTTAGTCGCAAGGCTCTGCCGCCGCCAACCAATAGTTAACCAGGGCCACGCCTCCATTGTGTTTGCGGCGACTCTGTCCGATCAGCAAGATGGCGCCGGAACGCTCTGCAGGAGTCTTGGGCCATGCCCGACTGGTCTTATGAAATCGCCGCCGGCATGGAGACCGGCACGCTCGTCTGCGGTGTGGACGAGGTCGGGCGCGGGCCGCTGGCGGGGCCGGTGATGGCCTGCGCCGTGATCCTCGATCCGGCGCGAGTCCCCAAGGCGCTGCAGAAGCGGCTCGATGATTCCAAAAAGTTGTCGGCAGCGTTGCGCGACGAGTTCGCCGCCGCCTTGCGCGAGATCGCGGTCTTTTCGATCGCCGAAGCGAGTGTCGCCGAGATCGACGCGATCAACATTCTGCAGGCAACGCATCTTGCCATGCGCCGCGCCGTGGAGGGCCTCGCCCAAAAACCGGCCCATGCCCTCATCGACGGCAACCGGGCGCCGAAACTTTCCTGCCCCACCACCTGCATCGTCGGGGGCGATGCCAAATCCCTCACGATCGCCGCCGCCTCGATTCTCGCGAAGGTGGAGCGGGACAAGATCATGAGTCTGCTGGCGCTCACCCATACCGTATATGGGTGGGAGCGCAATGCAGGGTATGGGACGGCCGAGCATCTCAAGGCCATCCGGACCCATGGCATCACCCCACATCACCGCCGGTCATTTAGACCGATCTCTGAGAACATTCAGATAACCTGCTGACTCATAACACTTTCTCATTGACAGTCCGAGTCGCGTGACTCAGGATCGGCGCCATGACAAAGAAAGCGCCGAAGCCAAACCTCACCACTCTCCCCCTCGATTCCATCATCGGCGGGGACAGTATCGAAGCCTTGAACTCGCTCCCTGAGCGGTCGATCGACATGATATTTGCCGATCCACCATACAATCTTCAGTTGAATGGCGATCTGCATCGGCCGAATAACAGCCGTGTCGACGGGGTCGACAACGACTGGGACAAGTTCGCCGATTTTGCGACCTATGACCGTTTCACGGTGGATTGGCTGTCGGCCGCCCGCCGGGTCCTCAAGGATGACGGCTCGCTCTGGGTCATCGGCTCCTATCACAACATCTTCCGCGTCGGCGCCAAGCTCCAGGATCTCGGGTTCTGGATGCTCAACGACGTCATCTGGCGCAAGACCAACCCGATGCCGAACTTCCGCGGCCGGCGTTTCACAAATGCCCATGAAACCATGATCTGGTGCGCGAAATCCGCCGAAAGCCGCTACCAGTTCAATTACGAAGCGATGAAGACGCTCAATGACGATCTGCAGATGCGCTCCGATTGGCTGATGCCGATCTGCAGCGGTTCGGAACGCCTCAAAGGCGAAGACGGCGCCAAGGCGCATCCGACCCAGAAGCCGGAAGCTCTGCTCTACCGGATCATGATGGCGGCGACCAAACCGGGCGATGTCGTGCTCGATCCCTTCTTCGGAAGTGGAACGACGGGCGCCGTCGCGAAGAAGCTGGGACGTCGCTGGATCGGCATCGAACGCGACCCCAATTACATCAAGGTGGCCCGCGCCCGCATCGCCAAGGTGCAGCAGGTGCCAGAGAAAGAAATGCTGCAGATCATCTCCAAGCGCGAGGAACCGCGCATTCCCTTCGGCTGGCTCATCGAACGCGGTCTCCTGGAGCCCGGCACGGTGCTGACCAGCACCAACGGCCGCTTCACGGCGAAGGTGCGCGCTGACGGCACGCTCATTTCATCCGATCACAGGGGCTCGATCCACCAGGTCGGTGCCGCCGTGCAGGGTGCGCCCGCCTGCAACGGCTGGCAATTCTGGTGCGTGCCGCGCGAAGGCCAGCTCATCCCGATCGACTATTACCGCCAGCAATTGCGGGCGGAACTGCACTAAGCCGCGGCACCTCGTTTGTCATCCCCCGCCGTCGGCAAATGCCGACATTCGTCGGCTGGGGCGGGGGACCCACGAGTTTCTTTCCTTAGTCGTTGACGAACTCGTGGATGCCCCGGCCAAGCCGGGGCATGGCCGTAGAGATTACTTAGGCGAGCTTCGCCAAGCCGTGCTCGACGACTTTGCGCATGACGGTGGGGAGGGCGACGGTGCCGAGTTCGTCGATGGCGACCCACTGATAACGCGGATCGGATTTCGCGCCGGTCACCGCGAAGACGGTGAGATGCAGGGCGAAATGAGTGAAGACGTGCGTCACGCCGCCGTCGAGCTGGCGCCATTTGCCCTTTAGCGGCGCCAGTTTCGCAGCATCACCGGCATCGAGCGGTGCACCCAGCCAGTCGCTGGTCGGCACCTGCACCATGCCACCCAGAAGGCCCTTTTCCGGGCGTTTTTCGAGCGCGATACGGCCCTGTTTGTCGAGCATGAAGAAGCAGATTCCATAGCGCTGCGGCCGTGCCGCTTTGGGCGACTTCTTCGGGTAGCTTTCCATGTCGCCGGCCGCGTGAGCTGCGCAACCTGCGCGCAAAGGGCATGAAGGACATTTGGGCTTGGTCGGCGTGCACATGGTGGCGCCGAGATCCATGATCGCCTGCGCGTAATCGCCGGGACGAACATCCGGCGTGTAGCGCGCGGCCAAGGCGCGGAGTTCTTCCTTCGCCTTCGGCAAAGGTGTTTCGACGCGGTGCAGGCGGGCCATGACGCGCTCGACATTGCCGTCGAGGATGGTGGCCGGCACATCGAACGCGATCGCCGCCACCGCTGCCGCGGTATAGGGACCGATGCCGGGAAGCTTCAGCAACCCTTCCACGGTGCGGGGGAAATGCCCGCCATGGTCAGCCACCACCGTTTCGGCGCATTTCTTCAAATTGCGCGCGCGGGCGTAATAGCCAAGGCCGGCCCAGGCAGTGAGCACATCATCCAGAGGCGCGGCAGCCAGATCTTCAATGTGCGGCCAACGCGTGAGAAAGTCGCGGTAATAGGGCCCGACCGTCACCACCGTGGTCTGCTGCAGCATGATCTCGGAGAGCCAGACGTGGTAGGGATCGGCGGACTCGCCCGGGCCTGAGCGCCAGGGCAGGTGCCGGCGATGGCGGTCATACCAAGCGAGGAGTTTGGTGGCAGATGAGTCTGGCTGTTTGCGTGACATGGCGCGCGACCTTAGACTGCGGCCCATGAGCGCCCAAGAGGAAAAACCGGGGAAGAAAATCGAGGCCGAGCGGAAGAACCGCCTCTCGGCGCTGGCGAGTTCCGTGCCCAACCTCACCAAGCTCGCCCTGGGGAAGAAGGGCTTCGCCGAAGCAAGCCTCATCGGTGAATGGCCGACCATCGTCGGCGAGGATATCGCCCGCCTCGCCATTCCGGTGAAGATGCGTCTGCCGCGCCCAAAAAAGGATGAAAAGCCGGCGGGCGCCATTGCCCCCAATGTCGCTGGCGGCACCCTCACCTTGCGCGCGAGCCCTGCCGCGAGCCTCGAGATCCAGCATCTCAAACCCCGCATCCTGGAGCGGATCCAGCGCTATTTCGGCTATCCCGCCATCACCGAGATCAAGATCGAGATCGGCGAGCGGAAAAGGGGGGCGCCAAAGACCCGCCAGCCGGCCAAGGGCCAGGTCGCCCAGCCCGACCTCTCTAACGTCGCGGACCCTGACATCCGCGAGGCCCTGCGGCGACTCGGGGCGGCCCGCGCCAAGCGGGTCTGACACCCCTAAAACATTGCGTTTCCGTGAAATTCCGGCTGGACAGCGGACGACTCGCCCGAATCCAAAGACTTATCCGGTGACTCTTCATGTAGCCCAGCCGGGCCACCCGCCCGTCACCGAGGCCTCGCTTGCATGACCTCCTGAATCCTGCCAAATAGCGGCGAAATCGGGTCTCATCTCCAGAGCCCGGAAATGGAGGCAATGTTGAACCCGCGCAATCTGGTAATCGGTGTTGTTGTGCTGGCCCTTCTGGGCGTCGGCGGCTTCTATGCCTGGACCCATTATGGGCCGGGTGCGACCCCCGCGATCAGCGACAATCCGGCCCTGGCCGGCCTGCCGGCTCCGGTGGACAGCCCCATGAACCAGGCCCAGGAAGGCGACATGGTGCTGGGCGATGCCAACGCCCCCATTACCTTCATTGAATATTCCTCGCTCTCCTGCCCGCATTGCGCCCGCCATCACATGACGGTGCTGCCGGAGATCAAGAAGCAGTTCATCGACACCGGCAAAGTGAAGCTGGTGCTGCGCGACTTCCCCCTGAACGGCCCCGCCGTGCAGGCTTCGCTCCTCGCCCATTGCGTCTCGCCGCTCGCCTATTGGGGCATGGTCGACCAGCTCTTTGCGACACAGGCCCAATGGGTCAATGAGAATTCCGGCCCCGTGCTGGCCGGCATCGCCGCCGCCGCCGGCATCAATGGCCAGGATTTCCAGACCTGCCTCAACGACAAGGCGGTGAAGGACAAGATCATCGCCTCGGCCGAACAAGCCGACAAGGCGTACAAGGTCGATTCAACGCCGACCTTTGTCGTCAACGGCATCGTCATCAAAGGCGAAAAGTCGTTCGAGGAATTCAAGAAGATCTTGGACGCCCTCGCCCCTGCTGCAAACTAAATCACGACCTGTTTTAGGGAACGCCCAGCCTTGGTCCAGTTCAACAAGCTTCGCCTGACCGGCTTCAAATCCTTCGTCGAATCCACTGAGCTTTCGATTCAGGCGGGCATGACCGGGATCGTCGGCCCCAATGGCTGCGGCAAGTCGAATCTGGTCGAAGCCCTGCGCTGGGTGATGGGCGAAACCTCGGCCAAGCGCATGCGCGGCGGGGAAATGGACGATGTCATCTTCGGCGGCAGCGGCAATCGCCCGGCCCGCAACGTCGCCGAAGTCATCCTGACGCTCGACAACGCCGACCGCCGTGCCTCGTCGCAGTTCAACGACAGCGACGATCTTGAAATCTCGCGCCGCATCGATCGCGGCGAAGGCTCGACCTACAAGGTCAACGGCAAGGAAGCGCGCGCCCGCGACGTGCAGCTGCTGTTCCAGGACATCTCGGCCGGCGCCCATTCGACCGCCTTGGTGAGCCAGGGCCGCGTCGGCGCGATCGTCAATGCAAAGCCGACCGACCGGCGCTCGCTGCTCGAAGAGGCCGCCGGCATTACCGGCCTCCACACCCGCCGGCATGAGGCGGAGCTGCGTCTGAAGGCGGCGGAAGCCAATCTTGCGCGCCTTGATGACGTCATCATCACGTTGGAAAGCCAGCTCGGCCAGTTGAAGAAGCAGGCGCGCCAGGCGTCGCGCTATCGCAATCTGCAGGACCATATCCGCCGCGCCGAGGCGATCCTCTTTCATCTGCAATGGCAGGATGCGCGTCAGCGTCTGGAGTATTCGGAACAGACCTTGATGGCGGCCGAAACCGCCGTCGTCTCGCTGACCTCGGCCGCCGCCATCGCCGCCACCCGCCAGACGGAAGCAGCGACGGTGCTCCCCAGCCTCCGCCAGGCGGAAGCGGAAGCGGCCGCTGAACTGCAGCGCCTCACCATCGCGCGCGGCGCTCTCGACAAGGAAGAAGAGCGCATCGCCCAGGCCCGTGCAGATGCCGACCGGCAGCTGCGCGAGAACGAAGCCGATCACGGTCGCGAACTGGCGCTCACCAACGATGCCGTGGCCGCTGCCGCGCGCCTGTCCGACGAGCGCGCCGCCATCGAGGAAACATCCGGCGAAGAAGCCGCGATCTCCGAAGAGACGCAGCGCCGCGTCGAGGCAGCACAGGCCGAGGTCGACGAGAGCGAAGCCGAGCTCGGCCGCCTGACCCAAGACCTCGCCGCCGCGGAAGCCCGCGCGCAGGCCCTCATCCGCCGTCTCGACGAATTGCAGCAGCGCCGCCAGCGCCTGGGCAACCGTGCCCAGGAAGTCGATGCCGAGCGCCAGCGCCTGTCGGCCGAAATCGAGAACGATGCCGAGACGAGTGCCGCCCGCGCGGCTGTTGCCGAAGCAGAAGCGGCGCTCGAAGAAGCCCAGGCCGTCCTGGCCGAGATCGAGGCACAACGGGGTCTCGCCGGCGAGGCAGAGACCCGGGCACGTGCCCAGTTGCAGCAGGCGCAGGACCAGCGTCAGCGCCTGAAGGCCGAGGTCGACGCGCTCTCCTCGATCTTCGCCAATTCCGACGCCGACATGTGGCCGCCGCTGATCGACAGCCTGACCGTGGCGCCGGGATATGAAACGGCTCTCGCCGCGGCCTTGGGCGACGATCTGCAGGCCTCGACCGATCTCGGGGCGCCGACGCATTGGCGCGAAGGCCAAGCCGATGCTGCGGCACCTTCCCTCCCTGGCAACGCCGAACCGCTTTCGCGCTTCGTCACCGGCTCGGTGGCGCTTGGCCGTCGTCTTGCCCAGATCGGCGTGATCGAAGATGAAGCGACCTGCCGCGCGCTTGGACCACAGCTCGCCCAAGGCCAGCGCCTCGTTTCCAAAGACGGCGCCATGTGGCGCTGGGACGGCTTCACCATCGCCGCCGGCACGGAAACCGCTGCCGCCACCCGCCTGAAGCAACGCAACCGCCTGCGCGAACTTGAAGGCACGCTGCAGATTGCGGAAGCGGCGCTGGCCGAGGTCGAAGCGCAGTTCGGCTCGGCCCGTGACGAAGCGCAGGGGCTGATCGACCGCGAGCGCAACCAGCGCCAGACTTTGCAGGCGGCCTACAATACCGCGCGTCAGGCGCGTGACGCCGCAGCTCGCGTCGAGCAGCGCGCCACACAGATGCAGTCACGCCTTGCCGCCATCGCCGAACAGGCGGAAGCGGTCGCCGGCGACATCGCGGAACTGGAAGGTCAGTTGGAAGCGGCGGCCGCCGAGCGCGCCGAGCTGCCGGATCTCGACCAGGCCCGCCACCGCATCAACGAACTCCGGCCGGAAGTGGCTGAGCGCCGCACGCGCCTGGTCGAGGCGCGCTCCGCGCTCGATCGCCTGCAGCGCGAGGCGCAGCAGCGCCAGCAGCGCCTGCTGGCGATCGCGGACGAACTCCGTTCCTGGGAAAACCGCAGCCAGCGAGCGAGAGCGCATCTCGATGAACTGGTCGAGC
Organism: Dongia sp.; assembly: GCF_041906375.1. GTDB lineage: Bacteria > Pseudomonadota > Alphaproteobacteria > Dongiales > Dongiaceae > Dongia. The sequence continues at coordinate 106,236 of NZ_JAYRJJ010000002.1, forward strand.
GCCGCGCGCATATCGAGGCGGAAATCGAACGCCTCGCCGCCCTGCCGGAAGAAATCGCCCAGCAGCGCCGCGACCTCATGGATCTTCTCGAAGTCTCCGAGGAAAAGCGCCGCAACGCCGCCGATGCGCTGGCCGCCGCCGAAACCGCCCTCAACGAGGCCGATCGCGGCTTGAAGGGCGAGGAACACAAGCTCATCGAAGCGCGCGAGCAGCGCGTCCGCGCCGAGGCGGCGATCGAGCAGGCCAAGGAAGCCGCCGACACGTTGACCGAGCGCATCCGCGAGAAGCTGGAATGCTCGCCCGAGGAAGTACTGGGCTTGGCCGAGCTCGATCCCGGCGAAGGCTTGCCGGCCCGCGACGAGACCGAGCAGCGCCTCTCCAAGCTGCTGCGCGAGCGGGAGAATATCGGCCCCGTGAACCTGCGTGCCGAAACGGAATCGAACGAGCTCGACCAGCAGCTTGCCGGCATGCAGACCGAGCGTTCCGACCTCATCAATGCCATTTCGCGCCTGCGCCAGGGCATCGCCTCACTGAACCGCGAAGGCCGCGAGCGGCTGCTGGCCGCTTTCGAGCTGGTGAACGGCCATTTCACGTCGCTGTTCACGCGTCTCTTCGGCGGCGGCAAGGCGCACCTCCAGTTGACCGAAGCAGAAGATCCGCTCGATGCGGGCTTGGAAATCTTCGCGAGCCCGCCGGGCAAGAAGCTGCAGATCCTGTCGCTGCTCTCGGGCGGCGAGCAGGCCCTCACCGCCTTGGCCCTGCTGTTCGCCGTCTTCCTCGTCAACCCGGCACCGATCTGCGTGCTGGACGAAGTCGACGCCCCGCTCGACGACGCCAATGTCGAGCGTTTCTGCAATCTCGTGCAGGAACTGGCCGAAGCCTCGGGCACGCGCTTCCTGGTCATCACCCACCACCGTCTGACCATGGCCCGCATGGACCGCCTCTACGGCGTCACCATGGCGGAACGCGGCGTCAGCCAGCTGGTCTCGGTCGACCTCCAGGAAATCGCGCACCTCAAAGCCGCGTCATAAGGCTCTATCCGGCCCGCCAGGTCCCGTCATGCCCGGGTATGACGGCTATCGATGTGATGTTGGTTCCGACATTGCCGGTGCGCGGCCGTCACTGCCAATGCATGGGTGAGCCGAGAACATCGGCGACGCCGTGGCCCCAAAGGCCGCTGATTGCCAGCGAGACGATCCAGGCGATGCGGGTCCAGAGTTTACGGTCCGGATGTGCGGAGTAGAGCCAGGCCGGGACCCGGCCGGCGATCCAGGCGGTGAACAGGGCCGCGGCGGCACCCAGCGGCGCGAAGGCGGCCCAGAAGGGATAAAATGGATCGGTGATGAGGGCCGCCAGGATGCCGGCCAGGATCATGACCACCATGCCGCCGCCACAAACGACGGCGACCAGCGCCAACGCAGCAATTTTTCGCAAGTTTAACTCCCCTACCGTACCGACCAGCCGATTCGCCCCATCGGCCCAGACTGTCGCAGAACCCCGCCTCAGCCAAGGTCAGGCATGCGAGACTTGTTCACGTCACTCGGCGTTTCCCCTGAACTGGCCAAGGACAATCGTCCTGTTTTACCCTTCGGCGGCGCTTTTCCTGCCGCTATGCGGGAAACCAGCGGCCGTCGCGTCGGTTGATTGGGCAAGATCGATTCCGAAACGTTCCCGGAAAGGCCGCCGCAGGGCCTCGCTGGTGCCAATTTTCCGATTTATATTCAACAACTTAGACCACCTGAAATCACCTTGACAGCCTATCACCCCTTGCCTATGTTGCGCGCGCTTCTGCCGATCCTCCGATTGGCGGAGGTAGCGGCTTGTTGCTCGGGGGATACCTTGAGGATCGGCGACAATGACCGAACAGCAGCCCGATAATCTCGACCAGTTCAACGCGAAGCTGAAGGCGGCGCGGGAGCGGATCGAAGGCTCGGGCACCCAGGAACTGGCCCGCGAGGGCACTTCCCTGGGCTATGGCTTCCGCCTCAGCGTCGAATTGCTGGCGGGCCTGCTGGTTGGTCTGGGGATGGGCTACCTGCTGGATGGTTGGCTGGGTACGCGCCCCTGGTTGATGCTGGTTCTCATGATCCTCGGTCTCGGCGGCGGCATCCTCAACGTGATGCGCGTGTCGAAACAGATGGAGCAGCTGGAAGCTTCCAAGAAGGATCAACGTTAAGCGTCGACCCTTCGGGCCGGGCCACGGACGGAAGTCCAGCCGGGTTCGCGGGCGGCATCAACCGGGGATGACATCGTGGCCGAAGCCCATTCACCGCTCGCCCAATTCGAGATCAAGACGCTTGCCGATTTCCATCTGGGCGGCATCGACGCATCCTTCACCAACGCGTCGCTGATCATGGTCGTGGTCGTCGGCCTCATCACCCTCTTCATCGTCGCCGGCATGCGCAACGCCGCCATCATCCCGGGCCGTTTCCAGGGCATGGTCGAATTCTTCTATGAATTCATCGCCAATCTCCTCAAGGAGAATACCGGTTCGGCCGGCAAGCAGTTCTTTCCGCTGATCTTCTCGTTGTTCATGTTCATTCTGGGCGCCAACCTCATCGGCCTCTTCGGCGCCATCACCGTCACCAGCCACATCGTTGTCACCTTCGCCCTCGCCTTCATGGTCATCACCATCGTGACGATCGTGGGCTTCGTGAAGCACGGCACCCACTACTTCAGCTATTTCGCCCCGGCCGGTGCGCCGATGTGGCTGATGCCGCTGATGATTCCGCTGGAAGTCATCTCCTATCTCATCCGCCCGATCAGCCTCTCGGTCCGTTTGTTCGCCAACATGGTGGCCGGTCACGTGATGCTGGGCGTGCTCGGCACCTTCGTCGTCGGCCTGGGCGGTCTGTTCTTTGCGCTGGGCGCCATTCCGCTGGTTGCGATCCCGATGATCTTCGCCCTCGAAGTCCTGGTCGCCCTGCTGCAGGCCTATGTGTTCGCCATTCTCACCTGCATCTACCTCAACGACGCCATTCACCTGGCGCACTAAGGGCAGACGCAGAGAAGAAGTTCTCCATCAACACCAAGCAACGTTAATCCCAAGAAAGGACATCCATCATGGAACTCGAAGCCGCGAAAATGATCGGCGCCGGTATCGCAGCCCTCGCCCTCGGCGGCGCTGGCGTCGGTCTCGGTAACCTGTTCGGCAGCTACATGGAGGGTGCGTTCCGCAACCCGGAAGCCCAGAGCAAGCTGAAGGTCAACCCGATGCTCGCCTTCGCGCTGATCGAAGCCACGGGTCTGTTCGGCTTCGTCATCGCCATGATCATCCTGTTCGGCTAAGCCCGAACGGACGACCAAAGTAACGTTGCGACATTGCGGCCGGCCGGCTTTCCAAAACGGGAAGCCGGCCAGTCCGTAAAACAAGTTTGAAGTTGGGAGGGGACCCATGCCCCAATTCGATCCCGCCATTTTCTCGCCGCTGCTGGTCTGGCTGGTTGTGACCTTCGTGGCGCTTTATGTGCTGATGTCGAAATTCGCGCTGCCGAAGGTGGCGACGATCATCGAGAGCCGCGCCGAGCGCATCGAGGGGAACCTCGCCAAGGCGGAACAGCTGCGCGCCGAAGCTGCGAACGTCCTCGCCGCCTATGAAAAGGCGATCGCTGACGCCAAGGCCCAGGCCCAGGCGGAACTGGCGAAGGCCGCGGCGGAAAGCGCCGCCGAGACCGCCCGCCGCGAAGCCGATTTCGGAAAACGCCTGGCCGAGCAGACCCGCACCGCAGAAGGCCGTATCAAAGCCGCCCAGGCGGACGCGATGGCCCAGGTGAAGGCGATTGCCACGGATCTGGCCGCCGGCATTTCCGCCAAGCTGACGGGTACGGGTGTCGATCAGTCCGCTGCCGGTGCCGCAGTCGACGCCGTGGTCAAGGAGCGTGCGTGATGGAACATGAAGTCGGTTTCTTCGCCAATCCGCATACCTGGGTCAATATCGGCGGCCTGATCTTCCTGGCCTTCGCCGGCCCGAAGATCTGGAAGGCGCTGACCCAGATGCTCGACCAGCGCGCGATCAAGATCAAAGCCGATCTCGACGAAGCGCAGAAGCTCAAGGACGAGGCCCAGGCCCTGCTCGCCGAATACCAGCGCAAGCAGAAGGATGCCCTGCGCGAAGCGGCCGAGATCATCGAGACCGCCAAGACCGTGGCCCTGCGCCAGGCCAAGGAAGCGGCGACCAATCTCGACCTCGCCTTTACCCGCCGCGAGAGGCTGGCCCTGGAGAAGATCACCCAGGCCGAAGCGGCAGCCATCGCCGAGGTTCGCCGCGAAGCAGTCGACGTGGCGACCGCCGCCGCGAAGAAGCTCATCGCCAGCAGCCTCAACGACGCTCGCGCCAGCGCGCTCGTCGATGCGGCCATCAAGGATGTCGATACGCGGCTGCACTGAGCCCTATCGACAGAACGACCCTTAAGCTCAAGGCCCGGATCCTCGCGATCCGGGCCTTTTGCTTTGTCAGGGCCTTTTGCTTTGTCAGGGAATGGGCATTCGAGCGCGCACACGGTCGGGGTATTTCCTATAAATGTGGCCGGGCCCCCGCGATTCGGGTAAATTGCCAGCTGACGCGCAGTTGCGTGGACCAATCCTTAACTGCTTGCGACGAAGATGCGGGACTGATCGGGCAGCTAGCCCGTCTGTTGAGCGCAGGCAGCATGGGCATCGCCCGCCGCCCATGCGGGGTCTGAAATGATGACGTTGCCACTGGATGGCCCAGAATCAGGGGAAGAGGCAGCAAGAAAAGCCGCCTTTGCCGCCACCGAACGCCAGGTGGAGCGGGCCGTCGAAACACGTGCCCGCGAACGTCGGCTGAAAGACGATCTGCGGCGGTCGCTCTACCGGCAGACCCTGGATGGCGAATTGGCGCGCCTGCGCGGCGGCGATATGCCCGGTCGCTGGCAAGCTGCGGCCCGTGTCGCCGTCGGCGGTTTCGTGGCTTTTCTCATCGTGATCTGGCTGCTGGGCCCGGCCGATTTTTCGCTGGGCACCTATCTGCTCATTGCCGGCGGTGGGGCGATTGGCTTGGGACTGGCCGCGCTGCTGATCGTTGCAGTCTTTGACCGTGCGGCCGGCCGGAAAAGGGGGCCGTCAGCCCCTGTCGCTGAAAAGCCGGCAGAACGCCCGCATTCCTGACGCCCGCATTCCTGATGCCTGCATGCCCTCCAAATAGAAAGCCGCCCGGCATCGGGTGATGCGGGCGGCTTGACGTCGGTCCGGGCAGCGCGGCGCTTTTGGCACCGCGCGCCGATCGAACGAGTCTTACTTCTTGGCAACCTTGGCGATCGCCGACTTCACTTCGTCGATCTGGGCGACGAAGCGGTCCTGGATCAGCTCGGCAACCTGGGCGTTTGACTTCTGCACGAGATCGGTGATCTCGCGGAGGTTCGAAACGGCCTGCTCGAAGCCAGCCTTGGTCAGCTCGGCCTGCTTCACAAGCTTCTCTTCGGCGCTGGCCGGCTCGGCCAGTTCCTTGGCGACCTTGCCGAACTCTTCAACCGCCTTGCGGGCGATCTCGGCCTGGCGCTGCGCCACGGCCTTGACGCCTTCGAAGGCGGCCTGGTTGGCGGCGGTCAGGACTTCGAAGTTCTTCTTCTGGGCGGCAACGACGCCGTCGAAGTCGAAGAAGTTCGCCTTACCGTTGGCGAAGGTCTTGCTGTAATCACCGAACCACTTGCCGAAATCGGCCTGGATCTTGGTGAAATCGAACTTGGTGAAGTCCGGGAAAGTCGGGGTCGGGGTGTTCTCGAACGTGGTCTGGGCTTTAGCCATGGTGGCGTCTCCTCAGTGAAACGGTTCTGGTGCAATTGGTTCATTGTGCGGTGCACAATCTGAGGTTCTATATGAGGCAGAGTTGGCGCTAAATCAAGGGATATTTTGTTGCAGCGCACAATATAGAACAAAACCATTACAATTCAATGTCTTAAATAAGAACATCCCATGCCGGAAAGCCGCCACCTGGGCGGGTGGCGGCTGCATTTCGCCTGCAAGGGGCAGGCCGCAAAAATGGCCGGCGGCTCAGACCGGGATGACTTCGCCGCTATCCTTCAAGAAGACATGCATCTTGTCGGCATCGATCGGGATAAGCGCGGTGTCGTCCGCCGCGGTCTTGGTATGGGCGGCGACCTGAGCGGTAAAGGGCGCATTGCCGACGGTGCCGATAAGGAGCGTATGCGGCCCCAGCGGTTCGACGTCGCGCACCTTGAGTTCGACAGTCGGCAGGGGCCTGCCGCCGGCCACCGTATGTTCAGGCCGGATCCCGGCCACGACCCTGGCGCCGACATGCGGGGCATAGGCCGCCTGGCGCGACGCCGGCACCGGGATGCTGACGCCGCCCTCGGTCTTGAAAGCGAGGCCGCCATCGCCGCCGGCCAACGCGCCCTCGACGAAGTTCATCGATGGCGCGCCGATAAAGGCGGCAACGAACAGATTGCGGGGGCGTTCATAAAGCGTGATCGGATCGGCCGCCTGTTCGATGCGCCCACCATTCATGACGACGACGCGGTCGGCCATGGTCATGGCCTCGACCTGATCATGGGTTACATAGACCACCGTGGTCTGCAGGCGCCGATGCAGCGATTTGATCTCGGTGCGCATTTCAATCCGCAGCTTGGCATCGAGATTGGAGAGCGGTTCGTCGAACAGGAACACGTCCGGATTGCGCACGATGGCACGGCCGATGGCGACGCGCTGCCGCTGGCCGCCGGACAGCTGCTTGGGGCGCCGCTCGAGATAGGGCTCGAGGTTGAGAATGCGGGCAGCATTCTTGACGGCGGTATCGATCTCAGTCGCCGAGGTGCCGCGCACTTTCATGCCATAGCCGATATTCTCGGCTACCGTCATATGCGGATAAAGCGCGTAATTCTGGAATACCATCGAACAATTGCGCAGGCCCGGACGCAGCTGCGTCACGTCCCGGTCGCCGATCTTGATGGAGCCGGAGCTTGCCGTCTCCAACCCCGCGATCATGCGCAGGGTCGTGGTCTTGCCGCAGCCCGACGGCCCCACCAGCACGACGAACTCGCGCGAGGCGATTTCGAGATCGAGCGGCGGGATGACCGTGACATCGCCGAAGGATTTGGTGATGCGATCGAGGCTTACGCGGGCCATGGGCAACTTCTTCTTTGTTGGGCAATCCCGCCCCGGCTTTGCGGCCGGGGCGGAACAGCGTTTTCGTCTAGCTCAAACTGCCGGCCGAATTACTTCGGCGGCAGGCCCATCGCGGCGCGATAGGCGGCAAGCTGCTTGTCGCGGCCGAATTCGTCGGTCAGACGATTCCATTCCTTGGCCACGTTGTCGAGAGCCTCCTGGGCGGTCTCTTCACCAGCCAGAGCCTTGGAGAGTTCGATCTCCACGACTTCGGTGTAGGAGAAGTAACCGGGGAGCCGCATGTCGAGCACGACGTTCTCGGCGGCAAGCGAATCCGCCTGGGCGCCCAGATATTCCTTCGCCTCACGCGGGCTGAACAGCTTCGACCACAGGTCGAGATTGGTCGTGTGCGAGATGCGATAGGGGTTCACACCGGTACCGCCGGTGATCGCCGCCTTGCCCGAGACTTCCGGGCTGGAGAGGAATTCGATGTAGTTCCAGGCAGCTTCCTGGTTCTTGGAGGAAGCCGGAACCGCCGCCTGCCAGCCGCCAAACGCCATGAACGGCGATTTGACGACATGATCGAACTTCTTCCATTCCTTGGTCTTGTAGTCATAGATCTCGTTCGAGCCCGGCAGCACGGCCGAACCGACCTTGCCGGAGATCTTCGACTGCTTCGGATCCGCCGCGATGACGCCGGTATCGCCCCAGCCGATCGACTGGGCGACCTGGCCGCCGGCCACGGCCGCGTTGACTTCACCGAACGAGAAGTTCAGCGCGTTGGGCGGCGCAAGTTTCGAGGACTTCACATATTCCTCAAGGCCCCGCACCCAGCCCGGATTGTTGATGTTGGCATCCATCGTGTCCGGATCGAAGAACATGGCGCCCTTCTGGCCCGGGATGTTGGTGTAGGAGGCCGCATGGCTGAAGAAGAACCAGAATTGCTGGCCGCCGCGACGATAGGCCTCCGCCGTGCCCCATAGGCCCTTATCCGGACGCGTGAAGAACTCGGCAATGTCGAGATACTGCTTCCAATCCTGCGGCACGGCGAGGTCGTAGCCGTATTTCGCCTTGAACGCCTCTTTCTCCTTCGGATCCTCGAAGAGATCGATGCGGTAGGTGTAGGTATGGACGTCGCCGTCGATGGTCTGCGACAGCGTCTTGCCGTTCCACACCATCAGCTGTTCACGATAGATCGGCGCGATGTCGTCCCAGGCGGCACCCGAGCGCATGGCTTCCGGCACTTCGGCGAGGTAGTCGGTGAAGTCCGGCGACCAGGCCGGGGCGAAGCTGATCACGTCGAAAGTCTCTTCGCCCGAGGAGAGCGAGGTAACGATCTTCGGATAGAGTTCCGACCAGGGGAATTCGACCACATTTACCTTGCCGCAGGTCTTCTTCGACCATTCCTCGCCGGCGCTCTGCAAGGCCGAGGCGATATAGGGGCCGGTCTGCGATGCGGCAGTCAGGGTGACGCCGGTATAGTCCGGATCGCAGGCAAATGCCGCGCCGGTGCTCAAGGACAGCGCTGCCATCGCCGTCGCTCCAAGTAGCAGTTTCCTCATGTTCTCACTCCCGTTCTCTCTTTGTTGATTAGGCTTGGCTTCAGTGAACTTCGGATGGTCGGTAGTTTCAGCAAGGGGCGGTCATTTGATGGCACCGAGCAGCAGACCGGACCGCATGAGTCTGCTCAGCAACGTCGCCATGATCATCATCGGAACGATGGCAACCAGCGCAGCGGCGGAAATCGACCACCATTCGTCGCCGCGCTGGCTGTTCTGTCCAGCGACGAGAATGGGGAGCGTTTGCCATTTGGCATTGGTGAGGAAGAGCGCGAACAGGAACTCGTTCCACACGAAGGCCAGGGTGATCATGAAGGTAGCGACCAGGCCGGGGACCGACATCGGCAGGACGATGCCGGTGAAGATGCGCCAGGAGGGCACGTTGTCGACCATCGCCGCCTCTTCCACCTCGAGCGGCAGGGCGGCGAAGAAATCGCGCATAAGCCACACGACGATCGGCAGGCTGAAGGCGATGTAGGCAAGCGTCATGCCGACATAGGTGTCGATCAGCTTGAAGCCCAGACGCCCGATCTCGCTATACATCAGGAAAAGCGCGAAAGCGGCAACGATGGGCGGAAACATGCGCTGGCTGACGAACCAGAAGATAATGTCCTCGTTACCCAGCACCGGTCCCGGCACGCGCATGCGGTTGGTGATCAGCGACAGGATGAGGGCGGTGACGAAAGCGATGATCATCGCCGTCGCCCGGCTGAAGCCGAAGACGTTGTAGCCGATGAGATAGCCGCCACAGGCGATGACGAAGAAGACGAGGCCCGAAGCCAGCTTCACCTTGAAGGGGAACCGCACCAGCGAATAGGCGGCCATGGCGCCGATGGCGGTCGCCAGCACCGATGAGGTCAGGCCGATGATGGTGGAAGCAATGACATTATTGAAGAACTCGCCGCGTTCGCCGGAGAGGAGCTCGCGCCAGGCCTGCAGCGAGGGATCGAAATCGACAAAGGGAATGAACGTCGCCTGCCCCACCACCGACAGCGAGGTCTTGAACGAGGTCACCACCACCCAATAGAGCGGGAACAGGGTGAACGCCGCCCAGAACAGGATGCCGAGCAGGGCGAAATAGCGCGGCGGGCCTTTGAGGATTCGGGTGCTCATCGATGCTTCGCCAGATAGGGTTTGAGGATCGCGAGATAGACCACGCCGATCACCGTGATGACGATCAGGAACAGGAACGAGAGGGCCGAGGTGTAGCCCAGGTTGAACTTCTTGAAGCCTTCCTGATAGGCAAAGAGAGTCAGCGTCTCGGTCGAGATGCCCGGCCCGCCCCCGGTGAGGACAAAGACGGTATCGATGATCTTGTAGCTCTCGATGAGGCGGATGAAGACCACCGCCGCCGAGATTGGCAGCATCATCGGGAAGGTGATGTCCCAGAACTGCCGCCAGGGACTGGCGTTTTCCAGCGACGCCGCTTCATAGACATCGTCCGGCAGGGTGGCGAGGCCGGCCAGCAGCATCAGGATGATGAAGGGCGTCCATTGCCAGACTTCGACGGTGATGAGGGCGGCGATCGACCAATGGGTCTCAGTGAGGAAGGGCAGGTTCGGGAAACCCAGGAAGGTCATGAACTGATTGAGCGGGCCCTGCGTCGGATTGAAGATCTGGCGCGCAATAAGGGCCACCGCGACGGGGGCGATCAGCATGGGCATCAGGAAGCCGACCCGGAACAGCTTTTCGCCCGGCACCTTGGCGTGCAGCGCCAGCGCCACGGCAAAGCCCATGACATATTCGATGGCCACCGAGATGAAGGCGATGATGCTGGTCGTCACGGTGACATGCCAGAAGCGCGGATTGGCGAGCAGACTGCCGTAGTTTTCGAGACCGATGAAACGCGGCGGTGTCGGCGGCACCAGGCGAAAACTCATGAAACTGGTGGTAAGCGAATAGATCAGCGGAAAGATCGAGATCGCCAGCACCACAAAGAGGGCCGGCCAAATAAAGAAATATTTGATCGGATCGTTGCGCATCACGCTACCTTGGCCAGGAGTGCATCGATCTCGGCCCGCATGGGCATGGCCGGCGCGGTACCACGGCGCGTCACCGATATGCCTGCGACCGTGCAGCCGAAGCGTACCGCCTCGGCCGGGGCCACACCACCGGCAATCGCGGCAGCAAAGCCGCCGACAAAGGCATCGCCCGCCCCGGCCGTGTCGATCACATTGCCCGCCGAAACCGCCGGCACATGGATCGAGCTGCCCTTGCCATGCAGCAGCGCGCCGCGCTCGCCCAGGGTGATGAGCGCATTTCCAGCACCCTTGGCGAGCAACAGGTCACCGGCCCGGCGCGCATCGTCCAGCGAATTCAAGGGGAAGCCGACCAAGGCCGCCGCCTCGCTCTCATTGGGCGCGATGTAGTCGCACAACGGATAGATCGCGTCGGGGAAACGTTCCGCCGGCGCCGGATTGAACACGGTCGTGACGCCGGCCGCCTTCGCGATCTCCAACGCGCGCTGTGCGGCCGCAACGGGCTGCTCCAGCTGCGTCACGAACACCTTGGCAGAACGGATGCTGGCGGCTGCGGCCTCGACATCGGCCGGCGACAACGTCCCGGCGGCGCCCGGATAGACGATGATCGCGTTCTCGCCGGTCTTGTCGTTCACATAGATGAAGGCAACGCCGGTGGGATCGACATCGGACAGACCAACCTGCGCCTTGATGCCTTCGGCCGCCCAGGTCTTCTGGGCGATCTCGCCGAATGTGTCGCGGCCGATCTTGGAGATGAAGGTGACCTTGGCGCCGGCGCGCGCCGCCGCCACCGATTGGTTCGAGCCCTTGCCACCCGGCCCCATCTTGAAGCCGGACCCGGCGATGGTTTCGCCGATCTTCGGCATGCGATCACCCATGAAGGCGAGATCGGCAACGAAGATCCCCAGAACGCAGACGCCTTCCTGTCCCCCGCTCATGATGTGCGTCGCTCCCCTATTTCGCTTCCGGTGGAATGACGCCTTTGGTGAACATGAAGCAGCCATAGAAGCGGCGCTCGCCCGTGGCGATGACGCAATAGGACTTCTTGGCCACCTCGTAGAAGGCCATGCGTTCGACCGGCACCAGCGGCCAGGACTTGCCTTCGGCGCGGTCGATCTCGGCCTGCACTTCCTGCTGCACCGGCGGCACTTCCCGCGGGCTGCCGACGATTTCCATGCGCATGGCCGCATCGGGAATGAAGGTATCGAGCGGCATGGCGGAAAGAATGGCGCGCGTCGCTTCCGCCGTGGTGACGCCGTCGATGCGCAACAGCTTCCCGAGCTTGGTTTCGCGAGCGACGGAATCGGCCGGGAAGTTGGTATCGCACAGCACCAGCCGGTCGCCATGGCCCATGGCACGCAGCGCGTAGAGCACGTCCGCATTCAGCAGCGGATTGATATTCTTCAGCACGTCTCGTCCCTCCCCGTTTTCGTCTTCAGCGGTTCATGGTGCCGCTTTGCGCTCAACCCTAGTCACTCGCCATAGGGAATCCAGATGTTCTTCACCTGCACCGCATGGCGCAGCAGGATAGGTCCTTCCGCCGCCTCCGGCGCAAACCAATCCGTGACCAATCCCTGATCCGTCAGCACGCGCTTGAGATTGCCAACCGACAGCTTCTCCGCCAGAGCCGCATTCTCCTTGGTGCCGAAGACCCAGACGGCATCGACATCGTCATGCTCGGCCAGCGTCTTGGTGAGATCTTTCGCGGCACCGGTCACGATGTTGACGACACCGGCCGGCACGTCCGAGGTTTCCAGGATCTGATAGAAATCAGTCGCCGCCAGCGGATGACGTTCGGAGGGCACCAGCACGACGCGATTGCCCATGGCGATCAAAGGTGCTGTCAGCGAAATGAGTGCCAGCAAGGGCGCCTCGTCCGGACAGACTACGCCGACGACGCCGATCGGCTCATTCATCGCCAGTGCCACGCCGCGCAAGGGAGGCTGATGCACGCTGCCTTCGAATTTGTCAGCCCAGGCCCCATAGGAGAAAAGTCGCGCGATGCCGGCTTCGACTTCAGCTGCGGCCTTCGCCTTGGTAACGCCCGTCATCGCAGCGATTCGGCCGGCAAATTCCTCGGCACGCGCCGACAGGTTCTCGGCAAGGTAATAGAGAATCTGGGCGCGGTTATGGGCGGTAGCCTTCGACCAGCCTTCGGCACCGCGCGCGGCAGCAACCGCATTGCGGATATCCTTGCGGTTGCCCTCGCCCACTTCACCGAGCCGCACGCCTTTGGGCGACAGCACGGGGCGTGAATAATTTCCGTCGGGGCGCGCCTGCTTGCCGCCGATGAAGAGCTTTGCCGTCCGGTCGAGCGCCGGCAGGTCGAAACCGGCGACGCTTTCGGCCTCCTTGGGCGTTTCCGCAGCGATGCGCGGCTTGCGGCCGCTCCAGGCCTTCGGCTTCAGATACTCATAAGCGCCTTCCTTGCCGCCCTCGCGCCCATAGCCGGATTCGCGATAGCCGCCGAAACCGACCGAGGCATCGAACAGATTGGTGGCGTTGATCCACACCACGCCGGCCTGCAGCTTGGGTGCGATATCGAGCGCCAGGCCGATCGTTTCGCTCCACACACTTGCCGAAAGGCCATAGCGCGAATTGTTGGCCAGCATCACCGCTTCGTCCGGCGTGCGGAAGGTCATCGAAACCAGCACAGGCCCGAAGATCTCTTCCCGCGCCACGGTCGCTGCCGTCTGCACATTGGTGAGCAAGGTCGGCGGATAGAAGCAGCCGCCCTTGGGCAGATCGATATCCGGCTGGAACAGCTCCGCCCCTTCGGCGACACCCGTCGCCACCAGCGACCTGATCCGCTCCAGCTGCACCGGCGCCACAATGGCGCCCATATCGATCGCCTTGTCGAGCGGCAGGCCCACGCGCAGATTCTGCATGCGGCGCTTGAGGCGGGAGAGGAACTTCTCAGCGATGCCTTCCTGCACCAGCAGGCGCGAGCCGGCACAGCAGACCTGGCCCTGGTTGAACCAGATCGCATCCACCACACCCTCGACGGCACCGTCGATATCGGCATCGTCGAAGACGATGAAGGGCGACTTGCCGCCCAGTTCCAAGGTCAGCGACTTGCCCGACCCGGCCGTCTTTTCCCGGATCAGCTTGCCCACTTCCGAGGAGCCCGTGAAGGCGATCTTGTCCACACCCTCATGGCCGACAAGGGCCGCGCCCGTGCTGCCGTCGCCGGTCACCACATTGAGGACACCGGCAGGAAGGCCAGCGGCGCAGGAAATCTCCGCAAAAAGCAGTGCCGTCAGCGAGGTGAATTCGGCCGGCTTCAGCACCACCGTGTTGCCGAGCGCCAGGGCCGGCGCCACTTTCCAGGCCAGCATCAGCAGCGGGAAATTCCACGGGATGATCTGTCCGACGACACCAACCGGCATATGGTCGGCAAATTCGCTGGCCTGCAATTGCGCCCAGCCGGCATGGTAATAGAAGTGGCGCGCCACCTGCGGCACGTCGATGTCGCGCGTCTCGCGGATCGGCTTCCCGTTGTCCAATGCCTCGATGACGGCAAAAAGACGGGCATGGCGCTGCACGGCGCGGGCCAGGGCATAGAGGTGCCGCGCGCGCGCATGGCCGGGCAGCTTTGCCCAGGCACCTTGCGCCTTGCGTGCCGCGGCAACCGCCTTGTCGACATCGCTTGCATCGCCCTGCGCCACGCGCCCCAGAATGGCGCCCGTGGCGGGATCCACGGCATTGAAATACTGGCCACCGGCCGGCTTCACGAAGCCGCCGCCGATGAAATGGCCGAAGCCCGCCTCATGGCGCTTCAGCCAGGCCCGCGCCTCGCCATCGGCTTCCGGCGCCGGCCCATAGGACATCTCGTCGAAATAGCGGGCGACACTCATCGTCTTATCCTGCGGCATGCCGGTTATAGGCCGAATAGCGGCCGGTCACGTGATGTTCGAGTTGGCGTTCGATGTCGGCAAGCAGGCTCGAGGCACCGATACGGAACAGGTTCGGCTCCAGCCATTCGCGCCCCAATTCCTCCTTCATCAGGAACTGGTAGTTGAGCACGTCCTTGGCCGCGGAAATGCCGCCGGCCGGCTTGTAGCCGACCTTGAAGCCGGTGCGTTCCTGGTAGTCGCGGATCATGCGCAGCATGATGAGCGTCACGAGGAGCGTCGCGTTGACGCCTTCCTTGCCGGTCGAGGTCTTGATGAAATCGGCGCCCGCCATCATGCAGACCAACGACGCGCGCGCGACATTGCGCATGGTTTTGAGGTCACCCGTGGCCAGGATGGCCTTCACATGCGCCTCGCCGCAGGCGGCACGGAAGTCGCGCATTTCGTCATAGAGCGCCTGCCAATTGCCGGTCAGAACATGCTCGCGCGTGATGACGATGTCGATTTCCTGCGCCCCGTCTTTGACCGAGGCTGAGATTTCCTTGAGCTTCACGTCATGGGGCACGAGGCCGGCCGGAAAGCCGGTCGAGACCGCCGCCACCGGCACGCCGGAACCGGCCAAAGCCTCGACCGCGGTCGCCACGAAGCGGTGATAGACGCAAACGGCGCCAGTGGTGAGGCCGCGATCCGCCATGCCGAGCGCTTCGAGGAGGTCGGCGCGCACCGGTGATTTCGCCTTGGCGCAAAGCCGCTTCACGCGCTCGGTCGTGTCGTCGCCATTGAGCGTGGTGAGGTCGATGCAGGTGATGGCCTTGAGAAGCCAGGCCGCCTGCGCATCCTTCTTGACCGTCCGGCGACCGGGCAACGTCGCCACGCGCCGTTCGGCGGCGGAGAGATTGACGCGCACATCCCGCACCCAGCCGAGATCAAGCGGCTGCGCCACGTTGCGAGCCAAGGCGTTATGACCCGCAACATGCGAAGCGATGGGGGCGATCTTGAGATCAGCCATGCCGGCACCGTCTCTTCATAAGGCACCCGCGCGGAACGGCCGAAAAAGGACGATCTGGGCCTGGATCGGCCCCGTTTCCTCCCACTCGGCGCTCTTTGCGGCGCTTGTTAATATTCTACCAAACTTTGATCACTTTATGACATCGGGTTGGAAAGCCGTCAAGCGGCCCGGGGGCCCTCTTCCGTGATGATCGAGCGGAAATCGGAGAGTCGCGCGAAATAAGCCGGCTTCACGGTCCCGAACTTGCTCTCGTCCACCACCAGATGACTTTCCAGCGCGCTGGCGATCGCCTTCTGCTTAATCGGCACCTCGTGGAAATGGGAACAACTGGCCCCGCGTTCCACATCGACCCCGCCAGCTGAAATAAAGGCCTTGTTGATGCCGAATCGGCCAAGCGGCTCAAGCCATTCGCCGCTCGAGAAGGTCGCCGAAGAGGCATGATAGAGCCCACCCAGCATGATCATGCGCAGGTTGGGCTTCTGTGCCAGCCGATCGGCCACGTTAAGCGAATAGCAGATCACCGTGATCGTCAGATCTGCCGGTATTTGCTGGGCTAAATGATCGAGTGTCGAACCGCAGTCGATGAAGATGGTGTCGTCCGGCACGATCAACTTCAGGGCGTGGGCGCAGGCGCGGAATTTGGCATTGGCGTGGCTGTCGGCCTCGCGCCCCAGCTCATAGCCGCCGGCAATATCCTCGGCGCTGACGATGTGACCGCCGAGATAGGCAAAACGCTCAGGATGCGCGCTGACGTCGCGGCGCACGGTCATTTCGGAAACGCCCAGCAATGCGGCCGCGTCTCGCAAGTGCAGCACGCCGCGCTGGGCTAGCGCTTCGGCCAGCAGATTGGTGCGCTCGGATTTGCGGCTGGACATTCGGATGACACTCCCCTGGCGGCGACGCACGACCGGACCGGTTGGGCGCGGCTCTCTGGATCGGACATCAGTGTCAGCATGCGATGGCTGTGACGGCTACGTCAATCCGAAAATGTTAAATTCCTAACATGGGGACGACTCTGGGAACTTCCGGCGGAGGACAGAATTGCATTGATAACAACCTGTTGAGGAGTAGCGCCATGAAGGAATCGAAGCGAGTGCGTGAGTATCGCAAGTCGCTGCAAGGTGACGATCCTGCCGCCAAAGCAAATGCCGAAGGCGAAGCCGCCAAGTTTGGCCTTGAGATCCAGGATGCCGAAAGCAAACGGCCAGGCGCCGGCAAATCATTGGCGCCGGGCGACCATTCAACGCCAGGCATAGTCGAGGCGGATATTGCCGACGATCCGCGGCAGAACCGGCCCGCGACCCACCAGCCTGCGCCTGGCGAGGGGCCCCGAACCAAACAGAAACTAGCGAGACGGAAAGAGGAGTGAATCATGCCCCGTGGTGACAAAGACAAATACACCTCGAAGCAAAAGCGCCAGGCCGCGCATATCGAGGACGGCTATGAAAAACGCGGCGTCGGCAAAGACGAGGCCGAGGCCCGCGCTTGGGCCACGGTCAACAAGATGAGCGGCGGCGGTAAGAAAAGCGGCTCAGGCGTCGGCAAGGCGACGAACAAGACGCCAGCCAGGAAGGGCGGCCGCAAGGGCGGCGCTGCCTCGGCTGCACGGCCCAAGGCGGCGCGCAAGGCCTCGGCCAAAAAGGCAGCCGTCACCCGCAGGAAGCGCACTGGTTAAGGCCTATCACCGATCCCGGCTTTGCGGCAGTATGCGGAACCGCCTTGCCGCAAGCTCGGATCTTTCATGACTGCCCAGCCCAACATGCTCTCTGTTCTCAGGAACAGGGATTTCTTCTTTCTCGAACTCAACGCCTTCTTCGCCACCCTCGCCGCCGAAATCCTCACCGTGGCACTCGGCTGGCGCATCTATGAAATGTCGGGCAATGCCCTTGCCATCGGCCTCGTCGGCCTTGCGCAATTCCTGCCCGTGCCGCTGCTGGTCATGCTGACGGGCGCCTTCGCCGATCGCTATTCACGACGACGCATTGTCACGGCCTGCATGGCGGTGGAGTTTGCGGCCATGCTGGGCATTGCCCTGGTGGCCCAGTTGCCGACCGGCGAGATCTGGCCGATCCTTGCCTTCCTGGTGTTGCTCGGTATCGGCCGCGCCTTTCTGGCCCCCGCCTCAAGGGCTTTGGCGCCGACCTTGGTGAAGCGCGAAGAAATCGGCGCCGCCGTCTCCTGCTCCACCGCGATCTGGCAATGCTGTTCGATCAGCGGCCCCGCCTTGGGCGGCCTGCTCTACGGTATCTCGCCGATGACGGCCTATGGCACGGCCCTCGTCATGGTGTTGCTGGCCGCTCTCGCCACCCTGTTCATCCACCCTGTCCCACAAAAACCGGTACAGGAAGAGAGCATGCTGGATGCCCTGATGGGCGGGTTGCGCTACATGAAGTCCGAGAAGATCGTGCTTGGCGCCATCACGCTCGATCTTTTCGCCGTGCTGCTCGGCACCACGGTGGCGTTGCTGCCGATCTTCGTGAAAGATATCCTGCTGGCCGATCCCCTTGAGCTCGGCATCCTGCGTTCGGCGACCGGTGTCGGTGCCCTCGGCATGGCCTTGCTGCTCGGCGTCTTCCCGGTCCGCCGCAAGGCCGGACCGATCATGTTCGCAACCGTTGCCGTCTTCGGCCTCGGTACGATCGTCTTCGGCCTGTCGCACTCCTTCATCCTGTCAGTAGCTGCCCTGGTCGTCATGGGGGCCAGCGACATGATCAGCGTCTATATCCGTGAAGTGCTGCTGCAG
This sequence comes from Dongia sp., assembly GCF_041906375.1. Taxonomy (GTDB): domain Bacteria; phylum Pseudomonadota; class Alphaproteobacteria; order Dongiales; family Dongiaceae; genus Dongia. The sequence goes on from NZ_JAYRJJ010000002.1 coordinate 124,460, forward strand.
TTGTGGACGCCCGACCAGCTGCGCGGCCGAGTCACCGCCGTAAATTCCGTGGCGATCTCTGCCTCCAACGAGCTTGGCACCTTCCGCGCCGGTGCCTCGGCCGACTTCTTCGGACCGGTGATCGCCGCTGTGCTGGGCGGTGTCTGCACCCTTGCCGTCACCCTGCTATGGATGCGCTGGTTTCCCAAGCTCCGTGAGGCAGACCAACTCAGCGGCATCGAGGACGAGGTTTAAGCCGCCTCACATCAGCTTGAAGCAACTGACCGCGACGACGTCCGCTCGAGGATAGGTAACGACGCCCGCGCAGACGATCCGGTTGAGCCAGTCATGCGGTCCGGTGGGCGCGCGGAATTGCGGCGTGCAGCGGCAATAGAGTTCGTCCGCGGCCGGTTCGCCACCGGCCCGCAACCTCGCCAGCCCGGCATCGGTCGGGACCCACAGGCCGCGATTGTGGATATCGATCTCCGTCCCATCGGCCGCCCGCAACCGATAGCGGGCATCGAGCACCCCGACGCCGTCATGGCGCATCAGGAAATAATCGGCACCGCCCGGCAGCACTTCGCCGCTGAGATCGGCCCCGGCAAAACTTCCGCCCAGAATGGGATAGTCCGTCCGTTCACCGTCGGGCCCATGACCAGCCGGCTCTGCCGGGCCGATCCGCACGTCGATGTCGAACATCCAGGCCAGTGCCGGTGCTGATCTAGCTGGCATGTCGGTGCCCCCTCTTAACGCGCGCCGCGGAAGTGACGCGCAAGCGCACGCAGCAGGCGCACCGTATCGGCCCCGACCGGTGATTCCGCCGCCGGCAGGGATGATTGCTTCACCACCACCAGATCCGCCGCGAAATCGACGAAGATGTATTGCCCGTGAATACCGCAGGCCATCATCGACGCGCCGCCTTCGTTGCAGACATACCATTGGCTGCGATAGGAGAAGCCGGGTGCCCAGGCGGCAAATTCGGCATCCTGGGCGAAGATGGCGGGATCGTTGCCGGCGGCGATGCTGCGGATCGCCGCCGCGGGCACGATTTCGACGCCATCGATCCGCCCCTCCTGCAGCACCAGACGGCCGAAACTGGCCAGGTCGCGCAAGGTGGCGTTAAAACCGGCGCCGGTGATAGCCCTGCCCCAGGGATCGGCAGCAAAACAGGCGTCACGCTCGACGCCGAGTTTCGACCACAACATCTCCTCGACCAGTTGATCGCTGGATTTGCCGCTGGCCCGTTCCATCGCCCAGCCCAGCACCTCGGTCACCGCCGTGACATAGTGGAACAGGCCGCCATGCTGCCCGCGCATTTTAAGGCTGGGCAGGTATTCGTAGAGCGAGGCGTAGCGGCCCAGTCCGGCCGGCGCGGGCAGCAGCCCGCTGGCATAGCCGTAATGCGACGAACTGGAATCCGGGTCGTCATATTGTTCGACATAGTCGATGCCCACCGCCATATCGAGCAGCTGGCGCACCGTCGCATCGCCGAAAGCGCTCGCGGCCAGTTCCGGCACATAGTGCCGCGTTGTTCGCGTCTCATCGAAGATGCCGCGCTGGATCAAGGTTTCGGCGACGAGGCCGATGATCGATTTCGTGACCGAGAACATGATGTGGCGCGACGCCGGCGTCTGGCCATTCCAATAGCGCTCGAAGCGCAGCTTTCCGCCCTGCAGGATCAGGCAGGCATCGGTGTAGGTCGCCGCGAGATGTTCAGCGAGCGTCTGCCGTTCCCCGCTGAGGCTGTCGAACTGGAAACCGTCGAGATCCATTTCCGCCGCCGGCAAGGGAGTGACCGATGCTTGACCGGCTTGGACGGTCAGCGTCGGCACCAATTGCCCGACATGCTGAAAGCCCCAGCGATTATAGGGGGCGGCGATCCAATTCGACCATGTGACGCGTTGCGCTTCAGGCGCCGGAAATCCCTGCATCAGGCCGAGGTCGGCGGCGGTAGCAGGCGCCTTCTCGCGCGCTTCGCAATAGATTTTGGCGGCGGCTTCTGGAGTGGCGAAATAGGACATGATCTCTCCGATCGTCTCTGGAACGAAAAATATCAGAACTTGGTCAGCAAATGGCGCAAGGTCTTGAGTTCGGACGGGGTCAGGTTGCCGGCGACGCGTGCGTCATGGGCCCAAACTTCGGCGCTGGCAATCCCATGTCGTTTGCGGCCGAGATCCGTCAGTTGCAGGGCATTGGCGCGCCTGTCGGCGGCCGAGGGAGCGCGCCTGACCAGTTTCAGCGCTGCCAGCCGATCGATGAGAGCCATGATGGTGGCACGGTTGACACCCATCACCTGCCCAAGGCGCGTTTGATTGATACCTGGATTGGCGTCGATGAGAATGAGCGCTGCCAGCAAGGGTGGCGTGAGGCCGGTGACGCTCTTCTCGAAATCCTTGTAGATCGCGATCTGCGCCCGGCGGATGGCGTAGCCGACAAGTTCACCCAACAGGCCGAATTCGACATCCGCGGGCCACTGCTCGAAGCCACCCGTCTTGGCCATTTCTCTTGCATCCCTTGACAGCAGGCAACGGTGCGTCACAATTGTACGCTATACATACATAATTCTGCGGGAGCCACAAGTGCGTGTCGCGGTGATCGGTGGGGGTATCGGTGGCCTGACGGCAGCGCTCAGCCTGCACGCAGCCGGCATCGAGGTCGACGTCTATGAAGCCGTGGCGGAGATCAAGCCGCTGGGCGTCGGCATCAACCTGCTGCCGCATGCCGTGCGCGAATTGACCGAGCTTGGCCTTGCGGGCGACCTTGCTGCGATCGGCCTGGCGCCGACGGAACTTATCTATGCCAACAAGTTCGGGCAGGAGATCTGGCGTGAGGCGCGAGGCCTCGCCGCCGGGTACAAATGGCCGCAGATTTCGCTGCATCGCGGCAAATTGCAGATGCGGCTGCTTGCCGCCGCTGAGGCGCGGCTGGGCCGCGGCCGGATCCATCTTGGCCGGCGGACGGTTCGCTTTGAAACCGGCAGCGGCGGCGGCGCGGTCCATTTCGCGACAGGCAGCGCCACGGCCGATGTGATCGTGGCTGCCGACGGCATTCATTCCGCCGCCCGCGCCCAGTTCTATCCCGACGAGGGACTGCCCAAATGGAACCGGCGCATCCTGTGGCGGGGCGTCAGCATGGCGCCGCCCTTCCTGGGCGGTCGCGCCATGGTGATGGCCGGCCATCAGGATCAGAAATTCGTCTGCTACCCGATCGCTGAAAGTGGCGGCGGCAGCGAAATCAACTGGATCGCCGAACTGAGTTTTCCCGAAGGGCATCTCTGGCGCCGCGAAGATTGGAACCGGCCCGCCGATATCAGCGATTTCCTGCCGGCTTTTCAGTCCTGGCGCTTTCCCTGGCTTGATGTGCCCGGCATCATCCGTGCGGCAAACCATGTCTTCGAATACCCCATGGTCGACCGCGATCCGCTCCCTGGCTGGACCTTCGGCAGCCTGACCTTGCTGGGTGACGCCGCGCATCCCATGTTCCCGATCGGCTCCAACGGCGCCTCACAGGCGATCCTCGATGCGCGGACGCTGGCCTTTGAACTGGCGACCAGGCCGGATATCACGGCGGCCTTGGCCAGCTACGAAGCCGCCAGACGCCCGGCCACGGCAAAAATCGTGCTCGCCAATCGCGGCAACGGACCCGAGCAAGTGATGCAGATCGCCGAGACCCGCGCCCCGCAAGGCTTCGATGATATCGCGGAAGTCATCAGCCGGGCCGAATTGGAGGAGATCGCCGCGCGCTACAAGACGCTGGCCGGCTTCGACCGGGAGACCCTGAACAACCGACCCTCGCTATCCGTGGGCTAGCGCCCGGCCTCTCAGGCCGCGGCCCGGCGGGCCTGCAGCATCTCGGTGATCTTCACCGCCTGGCCAAGGCGCTTGTCGATCTCGGCCATGGTCTTTGCGAGATCCGCGCTGTCGTCGCGGCGCCAGGCATGGAGGCCCGCGCCATAGATCGCCATCAAGCCCTGCACCCGCACGAGCCCTTTGAGGCCCGAAGCGCTCACCCCCGCCGTCTCCAGCATCAGGGCCATGGAACGACGCACCTGCTTGGCGAGGCACGCGGCTTCGAGCGGTGTCCGCGGCAATTCGTGAAGCAAAGTGAGATAGGCATCGCGATGCTGCTGCAGATGATCGAAGCGGCGCATGAGGAGATCGAACAGCCGGTCCCGGCCTGACCCGTCGAGCGGATCGTCCTTGAGTGAGTTGAGAATATCCTCATCCGTGGCACGGGCGAGGCCCAGCAGGATCGCCGCCTTGGTGGGATAGGTCGCATGCGCCGCGGCCATGTCGAGGCCCGCTTCTTCGGCGATCGCTGCCAGCGAGAGGTCGCACCAGCCCTGGGTGGCCATGAGCTGCAGCAGCGCTGCGCGCATTGCCGCCGCCGCATCGGCCGGATGCGCCTTGCTGCCCGCTGTCTGGCCGCCCGCTGTCTTGCTCCTGGCCGCCTTCTTCCGTTCTGCCGGTTTCTTCGCTGCGCCTGCTGCCTTGGCCATGCCTGCCTCCGAATTTCCGGGCTTTATACACCGATGATACGGACCCCAATGATACAGGCTGGGATGCAACGCCGACAAGCGAGCTGCGGTTCCCGGCGCCGCTCTCAATCGGGCAGGGCCACAGGCCCGATCTGATGATAGACGTCGCCGGGGCCCGGATTGTCCTTGTGCGTCTGGCCGCCGAAATGGGTCATGACGCCCCAGACCGCGTTGAGCGCCGTCTGCACCGCCCCCTCGACCCAGGCCGGAATCCAGGCGACATCGTCGCCCGCCAGGAAGATGCCGCGCTCGGCCGGCGGCATATCCTTCTGCATGAAATGACCGTACATGCGGTGGTTATAGCGGTAGTGACCCGGGAGTGCGCCCTTGAAGGCCCCGAGGAAATGCGGGTCCGCCTCCCACGAGACGGTGATCGGGTCGCCGATGATGTGCTGGGCGATGTCGACCTTCGGATAGATTTTGGCAAGGGCCGAGAGCGCCAGCTCCACGCGCCGCTCGACGGGTAGCGGCAGCATCTTCAAGGCGTCGGACATCCAGCTATAGGTAAGACAGATGACGCCCGGCTTGTCCGGCCCGTTGTCGAAGAGATAGGTGCCGCGCGTCAGCCGGTCGGTCAGCGTCATGCTCATCACGTCGCGCCCCGTCTCCGGATCCTTGTCCTTCCAGAACGGCCGGTCGACCATGACGAAAGTCTTCGAGGATTGCATGTAGCGCGTGCGGTCCAGCGCCATCCAGATTTTCTGCGAGAAGACGGATTCATCCGTGTCGATGCTGGTGGTGAGCAGCCAGCTCTGGCAGGTGGCGACCACAGCGGCGAAGGTCTTGGTGCGGCCCCAGCGGTCGACCACGTCGAAATTCTGGTCCGCCCGCCGTCTGATATGGGCGACACCCGGCAGCGGCGCGCCGCCATGGAGGCTGGAGAGCGAGGTGCCCTTGGGCCAATGCTGCAGGCGCGTGGGCTGGCGGCGCCAGATACCCTGCGGCACCTGCTCGACGCCACCCACGATGAAGCGCTGGTTGTCGTCGCATTCGGTGACGTTGACGCGCAGGATCTCCAGCATCGAATTGGGAAAGTCGGAATCCCAGCCGCCGGTGCCGAAACCCACCTGCCCGAACACTTCGCGGTGATGGAAGGAGAGCTTCGAGAACGCAGCACTGCGCGTCACGAAATCATAGAAAGTGCGTTCGTCCCATTCCCTGACCAGCGGATTCCAGATCGCCTTGATCGCCTTCACGTCGCGATTGCGGATGGCCTGCTGCAATGCTGCATATTGCGCATGTTCCTCGAGGGCCGCGTGATAGGCGTCGGCCACTTCGCGAAAGAGCTGCGGCAGATCCTCGATGGTGCGGGCGTAATAGGTCTGGCCTTCCAGATTGATCACCGTGCTGCCGGCGGCCGATGTCAGCGGATTTGGAAAGGGGCGGGAGTCCAGGCCCAGCCGGTCGACATAATGATAGAAAGCGGTCGAGGAGACCGGAAAGCGCATGCCGCCCAGTTCGGCGACGATCCCCTCCGGCGCTCCCTCAAAGGGCTGCGAGCGCAGGCGCCCGCCCAGCTGCGAAGCTTCGTAGACGACGGGCTTCAAGCCCAGCTTCATCAGTTCATAAGCAGCAACCAGGCCGGAGATGCCGGCACCGATGATGGCCACTTCCTGGCCGTGGCTTTCCGCCGGAATCTGCCCAAGCCCGGCCGGGTGCTTGATCCAATCGTCAAACGGGAAAGGGAAGTCCGGACCGAAGATGGTAACCGGTTTCTGGTCAGACAAATTGGCTTGGGCCATGGCGGCAGTGTTCCCCGAGAATGATGCTGAATATTGCGCCTCCGCTTAAGGCGCAATCTCGATGGAATCAACCTTGTTCGGATAGAAGGCAAGGTGCCCTGCGATCATTGCCACCGCCGGAAACGGTTGTTCGTAAGACCAGACCGCGTTCGCAGCATCGGCGCCCAGGCTGAAATACGCGGCGTCCCCTTTATAGGGACAATGAGTCTGGTGCGCGCTGCGCGTCAGCAGATCCATGCGCACATCTTCGCGCGGGATGTATTGTACAGGCGGATAGTTCGCCTCCCGGAGCGTCAGCGCGCGGTGGCTCTCGGCAATGACGATGCCCTCGCGCCGTACCACGACACGGCCGCCGGTCGGCGCGATGCTGATCAGATGGTCCGGACCCGGCTGCTTTGCTGGCTCGTTCATGGCAAGGATCCTCCGAAAGTGATCGCTTGGCTCACTCTATGAATGACCGCCACACCTGTCGAGTGCTAGCCTCGATCATTCGCCAGGAGAGGATCAGATGCTGAAATTCTACTACGCGCCGCAATCCTGCGCCCTTGCCAGCCATATCGCTCTCGAGGAAGCGGGCGCGGACTATGAGCCGGTTAAGGTCGATTTCACGCGCAATGAACAGCGCCAGGCGGACTATCTCCAGATCAATCCGAAAGGCCGCGTGCCGGCGCTGGCCACAGCGAACGGCATTCTCACCGAGACGCCGGCCATTCTCTTCTATATCGCCCAGACGCATCCGGCGGCAGGGCTGGCACCGCTCGACGATCCCTTCGCGCTCGGCCGCATCCAGGCGTTCAACAGCTATCTCTGTTCGACCGTGCATGTGGCGCACGCGCATCGCATGCGCGGCTATCGTTGGGCCGACGATCCCGTCGCCCTGGCCGACATGAAGCGCAAGGTACCGCAGAATGTCGCCGATTGCTTCGCCCTCATCGAGACCGAGATGTTCGCCGGGCCCTTCGTCATGGGCGAACGCTACTCGATCTGCGATCCCTATCTCTATACCCTGGCGACCTGGCTGGAGGGCGACGGCGTCGATCCCGCCCGCTTTCCAAAAATCCTGGCGCATCGCGAGCGAATGGCAGCGCGGCCGGCGGTGAGAGCCGTCGCCGCCGTCCAGGATTAAGGCTGCAGCCGACTTTATTCCCGAGTGCGACGCGGGACATCAGACCTTTTTTTTGGTTGCAACGCAAAGACGAGCTGATATCGGGGCTTGCAGGCGTTGCAGAAGGCGCGGCACTATTCACCAGAGCTTCCACCGCAGTGGAGACAGGCCGATTGTCCGACGCGAGCAGTGCATCATCGGATTCCCCATCTGGGACGGCAACGGACGATTCCCGTTTCCGTCACATCGTCGAAGCCTCACCCAGCGCCATGGTCATGATCAATCAGGCCGGCCGGATCGAGATGGTCAATCTGCAGGCCGAACGCGTCTTCGGCTATGCACGCGCTGAACTCATCGGCCAGCCGGTCGAAATCCTGCTGCCGCAGCGTTTCAGGCCGCAGCATCCGGCCTTGCGCCAATCCTATTTCGCGGCACCGCAATCGCGCCCCATGGGCATCGGCCGCGATCTCTTTGCCCGGCGCAAGGATGGCAGCGAGTTTCCCGTGGAAATCGGCCTCAACCCGATCCAAACCGAAGAGGGCACCATGGTGCTCTCTGCCATCGTCGACATTTCCGAACGCAAGCGCTCGGAAGAGCGCTTCCGCCTGGTGGTCGAAGCAGCACCCAATGCGATGGTCATGATCAATGCGCGCGGCGAGATCGAGATGGTCAATGCCCAGGCCGAGCGCGTATTCGGTTATGAGCGGTCCGAGCTCATCGGCCGGCCGGTCGAAATCCTGCTGCCGCAACGCCTGAGCGCCCAGCATCCCAAACTGCGCCAGGCCTATTTCGACGCGCCGCAATCGCGCCCCATGGGCATCGGCCGCGACCTTTACGGCCGGCGCAAGGATGGCAGCGAGTTTCCGGTGGAAATCGGCCTCAACCCGATCGAAACGGAGGACGGCACCATGGTGCTGTCAGCCATCGTCGATATTTCGGACCGCAAGCAGAAGGAACGCAGCATCGAGCAATCGCTCAAGGAAAAGGACGTGCTGCTGGGCGAAATCCATCACCGTGTGAAGAACAATCTGCAGATCGTGCATTCGCTGCTCGATCTGCAATCCTCGCAGATCGGCGATCCTGCCGTGCTCAATATGCTGCGGGACAGCCAGAACCGCATCCGCTCGATGGCCCTCATCCACCAGACGCTCTACCAGTCGCACGATTTCGCCAAGGTGGATCTTGCGACCTTCCTCGACAGCTTCGTACCCGTCCTTGTGTCCTCCTACGCGACCAATCCCAACCGTGTCTCGCTCGATGTCAGCGCCGACGGCATCGCCTTGCCGATCAACACGGCCATTCCTTGCGGCCTCATCATCAACGAACTTGTCTCAAATGCCCTCAAGCACGCCTTCCCCGATGAACAAGGCGGGCAGATTTCCCTTGAAATCAAGGCCGAGGAGGACGGTAATCTGGTCATGAGCGTCAGCGACGATGGTGTCGGCGTTCCACGGGATTTCGATGTCGCCACCGCCCCGACGCTCGGGCTCCAGCTGGTAACGATGCTGACCGATCAATTGAGAGGATCATTTGATATCCGGCACGCCGACCCGACGCGGTTCATCATTCGCTTTCCTCAGCCAGCGTGACGCGGGAGCTCCCATGAACGCACCCAGGATCATGGTGGTCGAAGATGAACGGATCGTCGCACTCAATCTGTGCCGGACCCTGAACCGTCTCGGCTACAACGCTTCCACGATCGTTTCCACCGGCGCCGATGCCCTGCGCACGATCAGCCAGGAAAAGCCCGACGTCGTCTTGATGGACATCCATATCGAAGGTGAGATCGACGGCATCGAGACGGCGGCGCGCATTCCCGCGGACATGATGCTGCCGGTCATCTATCTCACCGCCTATTCCGAGGATACGACACTCGACCGCGCGCGGCAGACCAAGCCCTATGGTTATCTGGTCAAACCCTTCTCCGAACGCGAACTGCATGCCACCATCACCATGGCGCTGCAGCGCCGCAACAGCGATGTCGCGGTGCGTGAGAGCGAGGAACGCCTGCGCCTCGCCCTTGCCGCGGCGGAACTCGGCTCCTGGGAGATCGAGCCCGAGACCGGGCGCATCTACTGCAAGGACTATGCCGGCTGGCTGTCCGACACCGAGCCGCGCCTCATCGCCGAGAGCTTCCGCGACTTCCTGCCGATGGTGCATGAAGGGGACCGCGATCTTGTAAACGAAGCTTTCGGCGTCGTCACCACGCGCGCCGAATTGTGCGAGGTCGAATTCCGCCGCGCCGATGCCGCCGGCAATATGCGCTGGTACCGTGTCATCGGCCGGACCTTCACCGGCGAGACGGAGCGGCGACGACGCCTGCTCGGCGTCGTGCGCGACATCACGGCCCTGAAGCTGGCGGAGGAAGAGCGGCGCCAGTCTGAACAGAATTACCGCGAGCTCATTTCGACCATCAACGGCATCGTCTGGGAAGCCGACATTCATCGCGACGTGCTGACCTATGTCAGCGACAGTGCCGAACGGGTGCTCGGCTATTCCGCGGCGGAATGGATGTCGATACCGATGTTCTGGGAACAGCACCTGCATCCCGATGACCGCGCTCAGGCGATTGCGCTGTACCAGCTGTCGACAGCGGCGGGCCAATCCTACGAATCGACCTATCGCATGATCGACAGCCGGGGCGAGGTGGTCTGGCTGCACGAGGTGGTCTCCACCATCGCCAAACACGGTCAGGCGGCCCTGGTGCGCGGCGTCATGGTCGACATCACCAACCTGAAACGGGCGGAGATGGAGGTCGAAACATCCAGCAAGCGCCTGATCGAGAGCGAAAAGCGCCTGGCCACGATCCTCGACACGGCGGCGGTCGGCATCGTGACCGTCGACGATCACATGCGCATCGTCTCCTTCAACCGCCAGGCCGAGCACATCTTCGGCTACACCGCCGAGGCGATGGTCGGCACGACCCTGGACCGGCTGGTGCCGATTCCCTCGATCTATCGCCATCAGGCGCATATGCGGGCGTTCATGAAAAGCGGTCCGACCAGCCGCGAAATGGGTGACTGGCGCGAAATCCGGGGACTTACCGCCGACGGCCGCACCATCCCGCTATCGGCGATCATTTCCCGGGTCGAGGTCGCCGGCAAGATCACCATGACCGCCATCATCCGCGACATGACCGAGGCGCAGCAGGCCGAGGACGAACTCCGGCGCCTGCTGGCCGATCGCGAACTGGCAGTCGAACGCGCCGAGGAGGCGAACCGGGCCAAGTCGAGCTTCCTTGCCGTCATGAGCCATGAATTGCGCACGCCTTTGAACGCCATCATCGGCTTCTCGGAACTGATGACGCGCGAACTGATCGGCCCGATCGGCAACGATACCTACCGCGCATATGTCGAGGATATCCTCCAAAGCGGCCAGCTCCTGCTCGATCATGTGAACGGCATCCTCGACCTGTCACGGATTGAATCCGGCAAGCATGACCTGCATATCGACCGCCTCACCCTGGCTGATGCCTGGATGCCGATCGCCAGCACCTTGAGCGCGATGGCGCTGGCAAAAGGCGTCGAGATCCGCCTGTTGGAGCCGGTCGACGCGCCGGCCTTCGCCGCCGACCAGAAATCGCTGTCGCAGATTCTGGTCAACCTCGTTTCCAACAGTATAAAGTTCACGCCTGGCGGCGGGCACGTCGAAATCGGCAGCACGGTGAGCGACCGCGGTGCTGCCCTATTCGTGCGCGATACCGGGCGCGGCATTCCGGCCGACCGGTTGACCGATGTGCTGAAGCCCTTCGTGCAGGTATCCGACGCGCTGGTGCGCGACACCGGCGGCGTCGGCTTAGGGCTGGCCATCTGCAAGTCGCTGGCCGAGGCGATGTCGGGCCGGATCGAGATCACCAGCCAGATCGGCCAGGGAACGACGGTTACCGTCTTCCTGCCGCGCTGGCAGCACTAGCCGGTTCCGCGCGCTCCAAGCTTCCGCAGCTCGTTGCCCTGCCGTTCAATGTTCCGAACGGGCGCGGCGCAGTTCGTGGCCGAGGCGGATTTTGGCGATGAGCGTGAAGAGTGGGCCGGTCGGGATCCAGCTCGGCTTCTCCTGTGCAAGCGCGTTCTTGATGAGCGGCGACGTCTCGCCGCTGGCATGTTCGGCCATCAGCTTGCCAAGCAGGGTCCCGCGCGCAAGGCCCGCGCCATTGTAGCAGCCGGCGGCAAAAACGCCCGGCGACAGCGCCTCGAAAACGAAGCTCCAATTGCGGCTGGCGCACATATGGCCCGACCAGGTGAATTCGATCGCGTCCTTTGGCAGGAACGGAAAGCGGTGACGAAGGCCCATCTCGTGCCATTCCCGGCGCTTGGCCAGCATCTTCTCGCTGATGCCGGCCGGTTCATATTCGGCTGTGTTGCGCATCAGGATGCGCCGGTCCGCCGTCAGGCGCACCGTGGCACCACCTTCGATCGGGCAAAGCATGCCCCAGGGCGCTGCCCGGCCCATCTCCTCTTCCTCGGCCGGCGCCAGCGGCCGCGTCAGGCTGGCGGTGAGTGAAATCGGGAAGACCCGGTCCTGCTTGATGCCAAGACGCGGCATGAAGGCGTTGAGGCCGATGATGACCCGCGCCGCCTGGATGCTGCCCTGCGCAAGCGTCACGGTGGCACCGCCGGTGCCGTTCGGTGTGATCGTCACCGCCTCGGTATTCTCATAGCATTCGATCTGCGGCGGCAGATTGTCGATCAGCCCCTTGGCAAAGCGTGCCGGTTGCAGCAGCGCATTTCCGGCGCCGATCCACAGGCCATGATTGTAGAAGGAGATGCCGAGCCGGCTTTTGAGCGCCGCGGCGTCCAGCACCTTCGCTTCGCCACCCAGATCGTTGAGGGCGCGGGCGCGTTCCTCCAGCGCCTTGAACTTGGCCCGCTCGCGCACCGCAAAGATATAGCCGTTCGGATCGTAATCGCAGGCGATGCCCAGATCCGTGACCAGCCGCTTCACCTCGGCCCCGGCCGCCTTGTGAATGGCCGCGTGCTCCAGGTAGTCGGCGCGCCCCTTGGCCGAATTGAGATCGCCCGGTCCCGGCATTTCCATGGCGACCGCGAAACCTGAATTACGCCCGCTCGCCCCCTGCCCCAACCGCTTGCGGTCGATGAGCATGATGCGATCCTGGGGGTGCAGTTCGGCCAGCCGCCTTGCTGCCGCAAGGCCGGTGAAGCCGCCGCCGATCACCAGCCAATCGGTCTTGTTGACGCCGGCCAATTGCGGAAAGGCCCGGTAATTCCCAGCCAGCGCCACCCAGCCGCTGCGGTCCGTCACGTTTGCTGGCGTCATGCTTTCACCTCCGCAACCCGGCCTTCGGTTACGCTGACCAGATCGGCCGGCGTCAGGCGAAAGACGGCATTGGGCGCGCCGGCGGCTGCCCAGATTTCAGGATATTGCGTGAGATCGGCATCGATCAGCACGGTGACGGGGCCGGTATGGCCGACGGGCGCCACCCCACCGATGGCAAAGCCGGTCTCGGCGCGCACGAAATCGGCATCCGCCTTGCCGATCTTCTCGCCGACCAGGATGCCGAGCTTCTTCTCGTCGACCCGGTTGATGCCCGAGGCGATCACCAGAACCGCCTTGTTGGATGCCGTCGCCCGGAACACCAGCGATTTGGCGATCTGTGCCTGCGTGCAGCCGATGGCGGCCGCGGCATCGGCTGCCGTCCGCGTCGAGGCGTCGAATTCCTTGATCTCGGCCGGAAGTCCCGCCGCGACCAGGGCCGCGCGAACGCGCCCGACGCTGCCGGATTCCGCGGCGCTCAATTGGCCAGTTCCCGCGAGCGGCGGGTGGCCGCGGCAATGGCGCGGTTCATCAAGGGCTGGATGCCGTCCTCGGCCATCAGCACATTGACGGCTTCGAGCGTCGTGCCCTTGGGGCTCATCACCGCCTGGCGCAGCGCGGTGGCGGATTCTGGGGATTGAAAGGCAAGCTCGCCCGACCCGCACACGGTCGAACGCGCCAGCCGCATGGCGAGCTCCGCCGGCAGGCCGTTGACGCGGCCGGCTTCCGCCAGCGCCTCGATCAGCAAAAAGACATAGGCCGGACCGCCGCCGGAAACAGCCGTCACCTGGTTGAGGAGGTCCTCGTCATCGACCCAGGCCACCTCGCCCACCGCCGACAGCAGCTGTCCGCACAGATCCAGGATACCTGCCGGCACCCGGGCATCGCGGCAGATCACCGTCATGCCGCGGCTGACCGCCGCCGGCGTGTTCGGCATCGAGCGCACGATCAGCGCGTTGTCGCCCAGCATCCGCTTGAAATAGGCGACCGTCTTGCCGGCCGCGATGGAAAGGAAGGTCGTATCCGGCCCGGCCATCTTTTTGTAATGGCCCAGCGCCTCGTCCATGAATTGCGGCTTGACCGCGAGAAGCACGATCGCGGGCTTGAGATCCTTGGGCAACTGATCCGGGCTGGAGAGGATATGGACGCCGGCGGCGGCGACGTCATCAAGCTCCTTGGGGGCAAGGTCGACGACAAAGACCTGCTGCGGGTCGACGCCCTGTTTCAGCCAGCCCCTGAGCAGCGCGCCGCCCATCTTGCCGCAGCCGACGAGCAGCAGCGCACCCGGAAGAATCAACTTGCCCATGTCATCCCCGCCCCTAGATGTCCGGGCGGTCGATGATTGTCAGGCCGTGCCCACCGTATCGAGCAGCGCCGCTTCGACCGCCTCCTGCGGTTTCTTACCGCCCCAGAGCAGGAATTGGAAGGCGGGGTAGAAGCGCTCGCATTCGTGGATCGCCGCTTCCATCAGATCCTCGAGCTGCTCGGCCGAAACGCCGGCCGTCCCGCGCAGCAGGATGGTATGGCGGAACATCGGCGCCGATTCCTCCGAGCACAGGTCGAAATGGCCGAGCCACAGGCGCTCGTTGATATGCGCCAGCAGTTCCGCGACACCGGCGCGCTTCCCCGCCGGGACCTTGGTGTCGAACAGGCAGGAGAAATAAAGTGCCCCGAGATCCTCCTGCCAGACGAAGAACATGCGGTATTCGCACCACTGGCCGGTGAACTCGACGATCATCTCCTCGTCGGTCGAACGGTCGTAGCGCCATTCATTGGCGTTGACCAATTCTTCCATCATGTCGAGGGGATTAGCGGTCGGGGCCAGGGTCGATTCGTGGTTCAACTGCATCGGAAGCGCCCTCCATGCGGTGGCTGCCGGCGAACCGGCCGCCTATGATCGACCAGACGTTTGCCTCACCGGAGCCGCCACTCATGGGGCGCGCGACCCCTAAGGCTTGATGGGGAATGGTTAATTCGCCACCACATTTAGAGTCGCAAATTTGCGGGTGCAGCGCAAGAGACATTTACGAAGTTTAATGCGCCTGTCTTATTCAGGCCGCCGAAAACCGCCGCTAATCGATTAGCTAATCGATTAGCTGGACCCTTTTTCAGCCAATCTGGCCTCGATTTCCTGCAGCCGGCGCTCGAGCTTGATCTGCTCCTCGCGGGCGGCCTGGGCCACGGCCTTGATGGTCTCGAATTCCTCGCGGCTGACCAGATTCATCCGGCCGAGGAGCCGTTCGAGCTGCTGCTGGACCTTGGCCTCGATCTCGGCCCGAAGGCCGGTGAGCGATCCCAGGGCCCCGGTTGCCACCTTGGCCATGTCATCGAGAATGCGGTTGTCGCTCTGCATCATGAAAGTCCCTAAGCTTGTGG
Source organism: Dongia sp. (assembly GCF_041906375.1). Taxonomy (GTDB): domain Bacteria; phylum Pseudomonadota; class Alphaproteobacteria; order Dongiales; family Dongiaceae; genus Dongia. The sequence goes on from NZ_JAYRJJ010000002.1 coordinate 139,470, forward strand.
CCCATTCCTTATGGCCTATATAACCGAGCCACGCCCCGCTGACGAGAGTAGAGAATGACGCCGGAAACCAGCTATTTCATCTTCCCGGAATTCGATCCGGTGGCCCTCGCCCTCGGGCCCATCGTCATCCGCTGGTATGCCCTGGCCTATATCTTCGGCATCCTCATCGGCTGGCGCTACATGCTCTACCTCGCCAAGAAGCCACCGGCGCTGGTGAAGCCCAACCATTGCGAGGACATGATCACCTGGGCGACGCTCGGCACCATCATCGGCGGGCGGCTCGGCCATGTGCTGCTGTGGGACCCCGGCTATTATTTCAGCCATCCCCTGGAAATCCTGATGGTCTGGAAAGGCGGCATGGCCTTCCATGGCGGGCTCATCGGCGTGATCGTCGCCATGATCATCTACAGCCGCCGGGCCAAGATCCCCTTCTTCGCCCTCGCCGACCTCGCCGCGGCGGCGACGCCGATCGGCCTCGGCCTGGGGCGGCTTGCCAATTTCATCAACGGCGAATTGGTGGGGCGCCCGACCGATGTCCCTTGGGCGGTGATCTTTCCCCATATCGACAATCTGCCGCGCCATCCCAGCCAGCTCTATGAGGCGCTGACAGAGGGTGTGCTCCTGTTCGTCATCCTTGCTGTCCTGGCGCACCAGCAGAAGATCCGCGAGCGCTTCGGCACGCTGTCGGGCGTCTTCCTCATCGGCTATGCCTTTGCGCGCATGCTTTCGGAAATGTTCCGCGAGCCCGAGACACTGACCGGCACGCTGGTCGAGACCACCTGGGGCCAGTGGCTCTCCGTCCCCATGCTGGTATATGGCCTCTATCTCGTCTGGCGCGGCCGTCGTCCCGTGACCGCCTGAGCCCGTCGATGCATCCGGCCGAGCGCAGCATCCGCCAACGCATCGCGCTTGAAGGACCGCTCACGGTCGCCGCGGTGATGGAGGAGGCGCTTGCGGGGCGCAACGGCTATTACCGCGACAATGACCCGCTGGGACCGGAGGGCGATTTCATCACCGCGCCCGAAATCAGCCAGATGTTCGGCGAGCTTATCGGCCTGTGGTGCGTCGACACCTGGCAGCGCCTGGGCGCGCCGGCAGAATTCCACCTGGTCGAAATGGGACCCGGCCGCGGCACATTGATGGCCGATGCCTTGCGTGCGGCGCGCGTGGCCCCCGGATTCCTCGCCGCCAAGCAACTGCACCTCGTCGAGATCAACGGGGTGCTGCGGCAGAAGCAGGCGGAAAAGCTGCAGGAGCATCGGCCGCTCTGGCACCAGAGCCTGGGCGGCGTCCCGGCGGGACGCATGATCCTCATCGCCAACGAGCTCTTCGATGCGCTGCCGATCCACCAGCTTGAGATGACATCGCAGGGCTGGCGCGAACGCGTGGTGGCGCTGCAGGACGGGGCGCTGCAGGACGGGGCGCTGCAATTCGGCCTTGCCGCCCCCGGTCCGGCGCTGGGCTTGCTGCGCCCGGCGCATGCCGAGGCGGTGCCCGGCATGATCGCCGAGGTGAGCCCGGCATCGGTCGCCTTGATGGATGCGATCGCGCGGCGCGTGCGCGATGACAATGGCGCCGCCCTCATCATCGATTACGGACCGGCGGAAAGCGGCCTGGGCGATTCCTTCCAGGCCCTGAAGAATCATCGCTATCACGCACCGCTTGAGGAGTTGGGGGCAGCCGACCTCACCGCCCATGTCGATTTCGGCGCCCTCAAAGCTGCCGCCGACGAGGCCGGGGCGCAGACTTTCGGCCCCGTCACCCAGGGCGATTTCCTGCGGGCGCTGGGCATCGAGCTCAGGGCCGACATGCTGGCCAAGAAATCGGACCTCGCCACCGTCGAAACCTTGCGCCGGCAGGTGCACCGCTTGATTGCGCCGGAACAAATGGGCAGGCTGTTCAAGGTCATCGGCATCGCCGGACCCGCGCTCGATACCGAGAAATTTGGAGGATTGGCCGGATTATGATCGTCACCGTGGATGCGCTGGACAGGCTGAAAGGCATTCGGCACGGCTTTCTCACCCGCCGCGGCGGCGTCAGCGACGGCATTTATGATTCGCTGAATTGTGGGCTAGGGACGACCGACGAACGCGCCCGCGTGTTCGAGAACCGCGCTCGCGCCATGAAGGCTGCGGGCCTCCTCGACGGGCCGCTCAACACCGCCTATCAGGTCCATTCGGCCAAGGTGCTGGTGGTGGAGACACCGCTCGACCAGTCGAACCGGCCGGAAGTCGACGGGCTCGTCACCAGGACCAAGGGCATCAATCTCGGCGTGCTCACGGCCGATTGCGGCCCGGTGCTCTTTGCCGATGCAGAAGCGGGCGTGATCGGTGCCGCCCATGCCGGCTGGAAAGGGGCACTCAGCGGCGTGCTGCAGGAGACCGTGCGCGTGATGGAAATATTGGGCGCAAGGCGCGAGAACATCGTCGCCGCCATCGGCCCCTGCATCGGACAGGACTCATATGAAGTCGGCACTGAGTTCCCGACGCCCTTCATCGAGCAGGACCGGGACAACGCCCGCTTCTTTGCCGCCAATGCCTGCCGCAAGTTCCAGTTCGACCTTGCCGGCTATTGCGCGGCCCAGCTTCAATCCCTCGGCCTCGCCGAGGTGGTGGTGAGCGGCCACGACACCTGCGCGCTGGAGGATGATTTCTTCAGCTACCGGCGCAAGACCAAGCGCGATGAACCGGATTACGGCCGGCAGGTATCAGTGATCGGCATCGTCTGACGGAGGGATGGCTATGTCTGGGGCGCATGAAGAGTACAAGCCGGGTCGGCGCATCATCCACACGAAGAGCAAACCCTTTGCACCCTATGACATGGAAGGGCCGGTGCAGCACGACATGTCGGTGATCGAGCTGTCCTATGACCGGACCGCCAAACAGGGCGCCTATCTCATCCGCATGGAACCGGGCGCCGAGACCATCGCCCATGAACACCCCTTCCGCGAGGAATTCATCATCCTGGAAGGCGAACTGATCGAGAGCGACGGCACGGTGCTGCACGTCGGCGATTTTGTGATGTACGAGCAGGGCACGGTCCACAACAGCCGCACCGAAAAAGGCTGCCTGCTGCTGGGGATCGATTGGAAAAGGCAGGGGTGAGGCGAGCTTGCCCGCTCTCTGTTCCATGCCTGCACTTGGAGGAGGCATTCACGAACCTCTGGCGGAACCCTAAGCGTTTGCGAGTACGTTCGTCGATGCCCCCGATTGCGCGGGCTATGGCGTGTTCGGAGACGTGGCCACGCTCAGGTCCTGGTTGTAGAGCGACAGCTCCATCAAACACAAGATCTGCACATTTCCAAGCAAGTGGAACCCAATCTCTTGTGCGCCCCTTCCATTTGAGCGACAATAAATCGGTATGGATTTTCGATGATGGATCGGTTATCAATAAAGGAACGTAGCGAGAACATGGCGCGAATCCGGGGCAAGGATACCGGCCCTGAGCTTCGCGTCCGCAAGCTGCTGCATGGTTTGGGTTACAGATTTCGACTGCATCGACGAGACCTGCCTGGAAGGCCCGATATCGTATTCCCGAGCCGCAACAAGGTCATCATGGTGCATGGCTGCTTTTGGCATCGGCATCCAGGTTGCAAGTATGCATACCATCCGAAGTCTCGTGTTGAATTCTGGACTCAAAAATTCGAAGCAAATGTTAATCGGGATCGCGAACAAGTGTCTGAGCTGATCCGGCGGGGATGGGGAACAATGATCGTTTGGGAATGTGAACTCTCCGACCTAAAAGATCTGGGAATGCGCCTAAGGGCTTTCCTCGACATGCCCAAGAACACTAACGAAGTGGCACAATGATGGCTTCGTCGTATGATTCCGCGGTATCTAAAAAAATTGAACGCATGGCAGCAACGCCAAAATATCGGCCGCGAGTTCTGGATATGTTTTCGGGCTGTGGCGGCCTGAGCCTGGGCTTCTGTTCGGCAGGGTTCGACATAGCTGCAGCGATGGAAATTGACGACCTTGCTGCCCTTTCGCATGCCGTCAATTTCTTCAAGGGATCTGATGAGGCAACAATTCGTCATCATGCTGCGCCACGAGATATAACCAAAATAGATCCAGAGGACCTAGTGCTCGACTTGGGTCTTGGAAAACCGAAAATGGCCTTTGACGTCATTATCGGGGGGCCACCTTGTCAAGCCTATGCGCGTGTAGGACGGGCGAAACTGCGCGAAATTGCCGAGCATCCTGAGGCATTCAAGGTTGATCCGCGTGCCAATCTGTATCTGCGCTATCTGCACTATATTGACCGCCTGAAACCTCTTGCTCTGCTGATGGAGAATGTGCCTGATATTCTCAATCACGGCGGGCATAACATCGTTGAAGAAATGGTCGAAAGCCTCAGTGATCTTGGCTATGACGCCAAATACTCTCTGATTAACAGCGCTCACCATGGCGTGCCGCAGATGCGCGATCGTGTCTTTATGATTGCCTTCCGGAAGGAACTCGGTGTTTCGATCAGATTCCCGAAAGCTTCAAACTGGTGCAAGTTACCTTCAGGTTATGAAGGCACTCGCTCGGTCGCACTGAAGCACATCGACATGTTCTCACGCGGTGCATATGTCGAGCCGGACTTAGGAAAACCTGATCTACCTCCTGCGATTACTGCAAGCCAGGCACTGTCAGATCTGCCCCCAATTACTCTTCATCGGGAAGGTAAGTTGAAACGGGGGGCGCGACGCTTCACAGACCTATCCAAGTATCGCGCGATTGCATGGGAACGCCTTTCTACCTATGCCCAACAGATGCGTTCCTGGCCGCAATTTGAGTCTAAGCAGGGAGTCTATGATCACGTTCTGCGTTTTCTTCCGCGAGATACTTTGATTTTTGAGCGCATGCAGTCCGGGGACGAGTACCCTGCGGCACACAAGGTTGCTACTGCTATCTTTGAAGAAGAAGCTGTAAAACAGGGCCTCCGATCTGGTAGCGCCAATTGGCAGAAACTGCATCGAGCGATGGTTCCGCCATATCCGGTAGACACATTTCCAAACCGTTGGTGGAAGCTTCGTGCAGACGGGCCATCAAGAACTCTGATGGCTCATATCGGAAAGGACACGTACTCTCATATTCACTATGACAGTGCTCAGGCACGAGTCATCTCCGTTCGCGAAGCGGCTAGGCTGCAGAGCTTTCCTGACGGATTTGTCTTTTCAGGCACCATGAACCCAGCCTTTCGTCAGATCGGCAATGCGGTTCCCCCGGTGATGGCTCAGAAGCTGGCCGTGGAAATCCTGAAGTCACTACGCAAAGCAACCTCTCAGACAAACAGAATGAAGGTCGCTGCAGAGTAGTTCAGGAATCTCCATCAGTGACCGCTACTGTGATAGCTGCTGCCCATACCAAGGCATCAACGTCGACAGTGAAGGCATCGGGCGTAACACCTCTCGGTAAAGCAGATAGCGCATCGAGAATTGACTTTGCCTGCTGGCGAACGTCACTTGACACTCGAAGTTTTGCGCCGCTCGGCCCCATTTCATAGATGCGATAGACGTGATATGGCTCTCCACTCTGCGCGGCCTCGACAACCTCGGCAGCCGAAAGATGAATTGGGCGCCCGAAAGGCCCCTCCGTGCTCTTCACATCAATCTTCAGCACCTGCCCTGAGAGTTCGGTGACTCTGAAGTCTAGCGGCCCTGTTGCATCAGCCTGCGAACTCCATATGAAGTCTGCAATCAATCCAGATGCCTTGCATTCGGCAAGATAGGCATTGACCGCGCCTTCTCCGTCGGCGCCTACCTGTTCGGCCTTTTGCTTTGCCTTGCGTAGGTCCGCCAGCGTAATTCGCCGCCGCCCTCGCCTGCTTTCGACAAGTTGGACCCCCTTAGCGCTTCCGGTAACTGCTTCCTCCAGAGCCTCCTCAAACGCAGGATCAGCGAGCAGCAAGCGCACCGGATGTGCTGACGGGGTTGCCGCTGCCGCGACCGCGTCGTCAAGCGCTTCGAGAGATATCGTCGCCATCGTGACTCTCCCACCGGGGATATGGTGACTCAACGCTGCGTGCAGGGCTGGTTCATCTGATGCAGCGATGAAAATCATATCAATCGCGTGGGGCGCACTTACGCCATGGAACGACATAACGACTAGGTCATTCGGCTGAAGAATGTCAAACCGCCCTGGCTCGCCGTCAGGGTTTCCGACAAACTCACCGTTGAGTCGCCAGTTCTTGTATGCAGCACCCGTGATCACTTTTCTTGTAACACGATAGGCTCCCAGCCCAGCTGGGCCGAACATCGTCAGAACCACCGGGACGTGGCCGCCCTGGCTATCGGCGACCGTGCGGACATCGGGATACAAGATATCAACGAACACATCCGCATTCAGGTTGATCGCCTTCTGATTACCGGCATTCCGGTTCTCATAGTGCCATCGGAAAAATGTGAGATCCGACGCCGACAATTGTTTGATAGCAATTTTCGCCATGTCACCCCCCCAATAGTCGCATAGGTATGCCAGTTTTATTTCCAAGGCAATCACATCATCCTCGAAGGCGAACTCATCGAGAGCGACGGCACCGTGCTGCGCGTCGGCGATTTTGTCATGTCCGAGCCGGGCACGGTCCACAACAGCCGCACTGAAAAAGGCTGCCTGCTGCTGGGGATCGATTGGAAAAGGCAGGGGTGAGCTTCGTCCTGACATAGAACGAGAGTGTCAGCCCCCCACCCAACCCTCCCCCCTGAAGGGGGGAGGTCGGGAGGGGGCCGCGCGTGATGGGTGCCCCTTACCCCCGCGACAGCAACAGCCGCAGACCTGCATAGCCGAAGCAGAGCGCCAGGGTGCCTTCGATCCAGCGGCGGGCCTTGGCATAGGCGCGGGCCATGGGGGCGGTGGAGAAGAGGACGGCGTAACCACCGAAGATCAGCACGCCCAAAGTGGCGCAGCCAGCGAGGATCGCCGGCAGGACGAAGCCTGCCGAATCCGGCTGCAGGCCCAGCGACATGACGGCGAGCCAGGACATGATCGCCTTCGGGTTGCTGAGATGCATGAAGAGGCCGCGCCGATAGAGAGCGGCGTTCGGCGCGTCGATCGCCGCCTTGGCGCGTCCACGCAGCGCCGCGCGGCCCGATTTGAAGGCGAGATAGAGCAGATAAAGTCCGCCGCAGATCTTGATGACGAGCAGGGCTTCGGCATAGGTCGCGAGCACGGCCGAGAGGCCGGTGGCGGCCAAGGCCGCCCAGCTGAGCGACCCGGTCATGACGCCGGCGGCAAGGGTCAGCGCCGGGCGGCGGCCATATTGCATGGCAACCGCCATGATCGTCATGTTGCTGGGGCCGGGGCTGGCGGTGCCGACGACATAGACGGCATAGACCATGAGGAGGTGATGCAGGATGTCCATCGGGGGGCTCCGGTTCGTCGGGACGAACGATGCTAGCGGCACCTCCATGACCGCCAAAGTCGAATCATGTCTGGAGACAATATGTGTGGGGTTTGACGTGGGCGGCAATTCTGGGATGATCGACAGGGAACGAGGGTGTTAAGCCCCCCGGCTGACCTCCCGCCTGAAGGTGGGAGGAACTTAGAGAGGACGCACAACACGCATGACCTCCAATTTCCTCTCTTACGTCGGCTGGACCGTCGGCACGCTGTTGCCGATCATCAACCCGATTTCGGCCGCGGGCATGCTGATCGGGATTACCGGGCAGCTCAACAACGAAGAGCGCAACCGGCAGATCACCATGGCCTGCATCTATATGACGGGCATTCTGCTGAGCTTCCTGCTGGCCGGCGTGCTGATCATGGATCTGTTCGGCATTTCGATTCCGGGCCTGCGCATCGCCGGCGGCATGATCGTGGCGTTCCTGGGGTTCCGCATGCTGTTCCCGCAGGAGAACGCGCTCGACACCGATTCCGATATCGAGGCGCGGCAGAAGGTCGACATCTCCTTCACGCCCCTGGCGATGCCGGGCCTGTCCGGTCCAGGGTCGATCGCGCTCGTGATCACCATGTCGACCACGGTGCAGCAATCGGGCGCGCTCTCCACGCCCATGACCTATCTGGTCATTTCGATCGGCATCGTCATCACCGCCATCATCATCTGGTTCTGCCTGCGGGCGGCGGGGCTTTTGAACCGCCTGCTCGGCGCCAACGGCATCGCCGCCGTCTCGCGCATCATGGGCTTCCTGATGGTCTGTATCGGCGTGCAATTCGCCATCAACGGTGTCCGCGACCTGCTGCACGATCCGGAGTTCTGGCCGGCGAGCTTTCCACCAGCGGCGAGCAGCACGCCGTAGCGCCCACCCCCCAACCTCCCCCCTGACGGGGGGAGGCGTGGATGGCATGTAGGTCAGGCCGAGCGGACGCCGTCGAGGAACTGCGTGACGGAGCTGCGCAAGGTGTCGGCCTGGCGCGAGAGGGTCGAGGCGGTGCCCAGAACCTGGGTCGAGGCAGCGCCGGTTTCGCCGGCGGCCTGGGTGACGCCGCCGATATTGGTGGAGACATCCTGGGTCCCTTGCGCCGCCTGCTGAACATTGCGGGCGATTTCCTGGGTGGCTGCCCCCTGTTCCTGCACGGCGGAGGCGATGGTGGTGGTGATCTCGCTCATCTGGCCGATGATGTTGGAGATGCCTTTGATGGCGCTGACCGCTTCATCCGTGCTGCTTTGCATGCCGGTGATCTGGGCGCTGATGTCATCGGTGGCCTTGGCCGTTTGCGTTGCGAGGTTCTTCACCTCGGACGCCACCACGGCAAAGCCCTTGCCGGCCTCGCCCGCGCGCGCCGCCTCGATGGTGGCGTTGAGGGCGAGGAGATTGGTCTGGCTGGCGATCTCGTTGATGAGGCCGACGACGGCGCCGATCTTCTGCGCCGCTTCGGCCAGAATGCGCACGGCGGCATCGGTGCGTTCGGCATCGGCCACCGCCTGACCGGCGATATGGGTCGATTGTTCGACCTGGCGGCTGATTTCGGCCACCGAGGCAGACAATTCATCGGCCGCGGCCGCGACGGTCTGCACATTGGCCGAGGCCTGTTCGGAGGCAGCGGCCACGGCAGTGGCCTGGCGGCTGGTTTCTTCCGCCGTCGAGGACATGCTCTGCGCGGTGGCCTGCAATTCCGTCGAGGCCGAGGTGAGTTGGGTCAGTTCGCTCGACATCGTGTCGTCGAAATTCTTGATCAGTCCGTCGATAACCGCCTGGCGGCGTTCCTTGGCGCGCTGTTCCTCGGCCTGTTGGGCACGCATCTCCTCGGCAGCCAGTGCCGTGTCCTTGAAGACCTGGAGCGCGCGGGCGATATCGCCGATTTCGTCGCCGCGCGCGCCGCCGGTGATGTCGATGGTGAGACCGCCCTGCGACAGGCGGTTGAGATTCTCGATCGAGCCGCTAAGCGGCTTGCTGATGCCGATGGTGGCCAGCAGGTAGCCGAAGGCAAGGCCGCCGACGACACCGGCAACCGACACCACGATCATCAGCGTCTGGGCGAAGGCCGCGTCGGCCGCCGCCTGGGCGGAAACCTCGTCGCCCTGCTTGTTGACGAAGTCGGAATAGGCGCGGACGGTCTTTTGCAGCGCGTCCGCCTTGGGTCGGCTTTTCAACACGGCATCGAGTAATTGCTGCTGCGCGCCGCCCAGCTGAACGCTGGCGCCGACCTGCTTGGCCAGGGCAAAGGTATTTTCCAGTTCGGCATTGTAGTCGGCATAGCTCTGCGCGACCTCGTCCAGGAGCTTGTTGCGGATTTCGCCGGCGGTGCTGCGCAATTGCGCGAGGCGTTCCTCGAACAGCTTGCGGTCTTCGCCCAGGCGCTGCAGGCGCGCCTCCATGCCCTGCACGGAGGGGTCAAGCGCCAGGAAATATTCGGTACGGTTGAGGCCGATGACGTTCTGGTTGAGCCTGGCGCTGGTGACGCCTTCGATTCCGCTGACGGTGACCTTGCCGAGATCGGTGGCGGCACTCCTGAGATAGATGACGCCGACGCCGGCCACCGTGCCGATGATCACGGCCATGACGCCGACCAGCAGGATCAGTTTCGAGCGGATCTTCCAATTGCTGAGATTCATGGTGACGGCGCCTCCAGGATCGCCGATGGCCCGCATGCGTCGGGCCGACTGTGGATGGGTGTGGTTGTCAGCTGATTGCTTATTGGGGATTGCGGGGTCGCTAGGATTTGCCGGCAGCGATTGCCGCGGTCCCGCTATCGGGTGGATCTTCTTCTTTGGCCCGCGCCAGGACATCCGCCTGCAGGACATTGAGCGCCAGCGCGACGTCGCGCCCGATCGCTTCGAGCTGGAAGAGATAGGGCGGCAGGTAGGCGCCGGTGCGGGCCGCTTCCCTGACATCGATGATGGCCCGGCGATAGGCCGTGGTCAGATCCGAGAGCGCGGCCGATTGCTGCCGTTCGGCAAAGCCCAGCAGATCGCCGACCAGCCGGTCCGCGGCATCGGCCAAGGCCTCGCTGCGTCCGGCGAGGACCTCGTATCGCCGCAATTTGAATCGCGTGTGCATCTCACCCCCAGGGCATTCACCGCGGCGCTGATAACGCTTTGGGAACAAAGTCGGTGCATAAGAAAGTCGTCCTGTTCCGTTAACGATTTATTGATTGAGGCGGCCCCTTGCCAGCGCACGGATCGATTGTTCCCGCAGCGTCAAATTTTGCTTCGCGCCAAGACAAACAGTGGCGCGGCACCTGCCCGAGAATGACGGATGCAGGATTGCGGTCTCATGCGGGTGGGGAAGTTGGCTGCGCCATGCCGGGCAAATCAGGATGCAGGGAACAGCGGTGCGCCGGCTGCGCGCACGCGCGGCACCCAAATGCGTGCGTCGCGGGCGCGCGCCCGGCCGCGGCGGGGCCGGCCTGATGCCGCTGCCGCAGGAAAAAGGGCATCGCTCGCTGTCGCTTTCGACCGACGATGTGCCGGCCGAGGAAAGGCGCGCCTATTGGGAGGCCTGCGTCGCGCGCTTCCATCTGGCAACGCGCATCGATCCGATGGAGGGAATACCCTTCCGGGCTTCGGTCGAGGCCAATAGCCTCCATGACGTGACGTTGGCGCGTAGTTCGACAACCGCGCAGCGCGGCCGCCGCGCCGCGCTGGGTCCCGGCGCGGCCGAGGAGGAACGCTGCCTGCTGCTGATCAATCTGGCGGGCACCATCCACCTCCGGCATGCCGAACGCGAGGTGACGCTGGGGCGCCATGACATGATCGTCATCGATTCACGCCTGCCGTCGGAATACAGCATGCCCGAAGGGGCCACGACCTTGTCGCTCAACATGCCGCGCCAGGCCCTGGTCGAACGCCTGCCGGGCCACGCCGATTTCGCGGCCGCCAAATTGCCGGCGGACCGGCCGATGCAGCCGATGACCATCGGCTTCTTCAGCAATCTCTTCGAGACCTTCGGCAGGAAGGCGGCCGAGCTGCGCAGCGCCACCTCCCTGCGCCTCGCCGGCCATGCCATCGATCACCTCGGCATCGCGCTGGGCGACATGCTGGAAACACCGGCGCCGGCATCACCCTACCGGGCGGCACTGCTCGGCCGGATCAAGGATTTCGTCGAGGCGCAACTCCATGAACCGCTGCTCGGCGTGCAAATGGTCGCCGCCAAATACCGCATCAGCGCGCGCTATATCGCCATGCTGTTCCGTGAAGAGGGCACGACCTTCAGCGATTTCATGCGGCAGCGACGCCTGGAGCGGGCGCGGCGGCAATTGGAGGCACTGGACGCCACGGCGCGGCAGATCGGCGAGATCGCCCTTGCCGTGGGCTTTGTGAGCCAGGCGCATTTCAGCCGCCTGTTCCGCGAGGCCTACCAGACGACGCCGCGGCAATATCGCAGCGCCTTTGACCACCGGCTCGCCCTACCGCGCGACCAAAAGGGCTTGACCGGCGGCGAGAGCGAAGCCTGCTGAGGGCTTCAGGTCCTGGTGATCGACACGCCGCCATCGACCAGCGAGGCGGTGCCGGTGACGAAGCTCGAATCATCCGAAGCGAGATAGAGCACCGAGCGGGCGAGTTCCTCGGGCCGCGCCGCGCGCTTCAAGGCATGGAGCCCGGTGATGAAGCTCTGTGACTCAGCCGTGTTGTTCATGCCGCGATACATCGGCGTGTCGACGGCACCGGGGAGGATGGCGTTGACACGGATATTCTCCGGCCCATGCTCGGCGGCCAGTACCTGGGTGAGGCCGATGAGGCCCGACTTGCTGGCGGCATAGGCGGCGGTGCCGGGGAAGCCCACGGTGTGGCCGACAAAGGTCGAGGTGAAGATGATCGAGCCGCCGCCGCGCTTGCGCATCGCCGGAATCTGATGCTTGGCGCCGAGGAAGCCGGAGGTGAGATTGATGGCGAGCGTCTCGGCAAAGCCCTGTTCGGTCACATCCACGACCGAGCCCATGGCACCCAGGGTCCCGGCATTGTTGAAGGCGATGTCGAGGCCGCCATAGGTCGTCTCGGCCAGGGCCACCAGGGCCTTGGCGTAATCTTCGGAGACGACGTCGCCGGCCAGCGCCACCGCAGCACCGCCCGCCGCCTTGATCTCGGCGGCCAGGCTGTCGAGCTCGGCCTGGCGGCGCGCGCCGACAACGAGCTTGGCACCTTCGGCGGCAAACAATTTGGCGGTTTCCCGGCCGATGCCGGAGCTGGCACCCGTCACGATCGCCACTTTTCCATTCAAACGACCCATCACGCACCTGCCTGTTTGTTTTAAAGGGCCGAACCCGTCGTCCGGCCGATGAGAGGAAGGTAGGGCGTCACCGACCTTGAATAAAGGCAGTGAAAATGATCATATCATTCAGTTTTTATGAATAATGGACTCTGACATGGACCGGCTGCGGGCCTTTGAGGTGTTTGCGAGCGTGGTCGCCAAGGGCAGTTTCACCCGCGCCGCCGAGGCGCTGGAAACCTCGCCCGCCAACGTCACCCGCTATGTGAGCGAACTTGAGGCGCATCTCGGCACCAGGCTTTTGAACCGCACGTCGCGGAAAGTCTCGCTCACCGAAAGCGGCCGGGCGCTTCATGAGCGCTGCACCAATATCCTCGACGACGTGGCGGAAGCCGAAGCGCTGGCCAGCGCCACCGCCCTGCGGCCGCGGGGGCGCCTGCGCATCAACGCGCCGGTCAGCTTCGGCATCCGTTACCTCGCCAATCTGTGGCCCGACTTCATGCGCAGATATCCCGAGATCGAACTCGACGTCGACCTCATCGACCGCGTCGTCGACATGGTGGAGGAAGGCTACGATCTGGTGGTGCGCGTCTCCGGCCAGGGCTCGACCGCGCATGTGGCGCGGAAGCTCGCCGCCTCGCGCAACATCGTCTGCGCCGCGCCGGCTTATCTGAAGCGCCACGGCACGCCCAAGGTGCCGGCCGACCTCGCCCGCCATGCCGCCATCGGCTATTCCTATGCCGCCACCGGCGACGACTGGCATTTCGCCGGTCGGGACGGCAAGCCCGAAATCGTGCGGACGCGCGCCGTCATGCACACGAACAATGGCGATACGATGCGGGCCGCCGCCATCGACGGTCACGGCATCATCCGGCCGGCGATGTTCATGGTGGCCGACGACCTCAAGGCGGGGCGCCTGGTGCGCATCCTCAAAGATCACACGCTGCCCGATACCGACCTCATGGCGATCTATCCCAGCCGGCGGCATATCAGCGCCAAGGTGCGGGTGATGGTCGACTTCCTGGCGGCGGCGTTCAAGGGCACGCCGCCCTGGGAAAGAACCTAGGCCGTCTTAGGCGCCCGGTCGAAGGTCGTGGCGATGACGCCGGCGACGATCACCAGCGCGCCCGCCCAGGTGATCAGCCCATAGCGTTCGCCCAGCATGCTGACGCCGACGATGAGGCTGGTCGCCGCCGCCACATAGCCGATCTGGCTGAGATAGACCGGCCCGCCCGCGACCTGCAGGCGGAAGAACAGGGCGAACATCAGCGCTGCCAGCGCCATCTGCGCCACCACCAGGAAGGGATTGATCGCCAGCATCGGGAAGGGCAGCGCGCCGTCGAAGAAGAGCGCTGCCAGAATGAGGCAGAGGGCCGCCACCGCATTGCTGCCCATGGCGAGCACCAGCGGCACGCCGCCATCCGGCCAATCGACGGTGCGGTAGACATTGCCGGCGGCGAGGCTCAGCGGAATGACGAGCGCCAGGAGTGCCCAGGTGAGATCGGCGGGACGATCCACCTGCCCCTTCGAGAAGACGACGATGAGTGCCCCCAGGCAGCCCAGCACGATGCCGGCAATGCCCAGCACACCGGGCCGGCGCGTGCCGAGCAGGATCGAGAAGACCAGGGTCATGATCGGCGACAACGTGAAATAGATCGTCGTCATGCCGGCACCCAGATGCGGGATGGCGCTGTAGATGACGAGATTGGGGATGACATAGGCGAGGAGCGCGGTGATCAGATAATAGCGCAGATGCGGCCGGTCGAGCGGCACGCGCTGCCGGCGCAACATCAGGATGACGAGCAGCACCAGCGCCCCGCCCCCGGCGATGGCGAAGGCCCAGGCTGCTGCCGATATCCCGCTTTCACGCGCGATCTTCCCCATCGGCGCGAAAAGGCCGAGCAGGACTCCGGTGGAGAGCAGCAGGCGAAGGGCGAGGAGACGTTGGGCTGGGGGCATGGATTTTTGAGGTTTGTTGGAGAGAGCGGATTGGTTGCTCCCCCTCTCCCTAACCCTCCCCCACATTGGAGGGAGGGAATTCCAGCCAGTCTGAACGCGAATTGCGCAGCGACCTCGGTCAGGCTCCCTCCCCCAACGTGGGGGAGGGGGGGGAGAGGGGGATTAACTACGCAACCGTGTCGACATGGCCCTGCGCGTCGCCGGCGGGGGTGGGGTCGCCTTTGGCGACGCCGACCAGGGCCGGGCGCAGCAGGCGGTCATGCATGACGTAACCGGCCTGCAGGACCTGGACCACGGTGCCGGAGGGATGCGGCGTGCCGGGCACTTCGAACATGGCCTGGTGGAGGTTGCTGTCGAACTTCTCGCCTTCGGGCCAGATGCGCTTGATGTGCTGGCGGGTGAAAGCGGCGTCCAACTGGCGTTCGGTCGCGGAGACGCCGTCGAAGAGGGATTTCAGCACCTCGTCCTTGGCGATCGCCTCGGCCGGAATGGCGGCCAATGCCCGATGCAGATTGTCGGCGACGTCGAGCATTTCCTTGGCAAAGGTCGAAGCGGCGTATTTGGCCGTCTCGTCGCGTTCGCGCGTCAGGCGCCGGCGCGTGTTCTCCGTCTCGGCCACGGCGCGCAGCAGCTGGTCCTTCATGGCCAGGTAATCGGCCTGCAGGGCAGCGAGATCCACGCCTTCCGCCGCTCCGCCGGCCGCAGCCTCGTCGATCCCGCCGACGGGCCCGCCGACGGGATTGTCCACAACGTCTTTTTCCTCAGAACCCGTCATCACGACGTCGAACTCCTAAAACACAAAGCAGATGATGAAATATCAGCCGAGGATTCGGCTGATGACCTTGGCGGTATAATCCACCATGGGGATGATGCGCGCATAATTAATGCGGCTGGGGCCGATCACCCCGATGGCGCCGATCAGCCGACGCTGGCTGTCGCGATAGGGCGAGATGACCGCCGAACAGCCGGCGAGGCCGAAAAGGTCGTTTTCGGCGCCGATATAGATCTGCACGCCGTCCGCCACTTCCGCCGCTTCGACCAATTTAAGCAGCTGCTCCTTTGTTTCAAGAGCGGTGAAGAGCGAGCGGAGGCGCTCCAGATCGCCGATTCCTGTCACATCTTCAAGGAGATGCGCCTGGCCGCGCACGATGAGGGCGCCGCTATTGTCCTCGCGCGACCAGGAGGCAAGGCCCGCTTCGACGACACTCTTGGTGAGCTGGTCGAGGGCCGCGCGCTCGGTCTCCAGCTCGGCGAGGATCTGGTCGCGGCCCATGCCGAGGGTCCGGCCGGCGAGGCGAGTGGTGAGGTAATTGGTGGCCTCGACCAGGGCCGAGGACGGCAGCCCCAAGGGCACGTCGACGATGCGGTTTTCGACCATGCCGCCCTCGGTCACCATGACGACAAGGGCGCGGCCGGGGGCGAGGTGGACAAATTCGATATGTTTCAAGGGCCGGTCGGTCTTGGGTGCCACCACCATACCGGCACAGCGGGAGAGACCCGAGAGCATCAGCGTCGCCTGGTCGAGCACTTCCGGCAGGCTGCGGCCGGTGGCGGCGCATTGCCCGTCGATCGAAGCGCGGTCGTCTTCCGACAAACCGCCGGTCTCCATGAGCCCATCGACGAAGAGGCGCAGCCCCAGATCGGTCGGCAGGCGCCCGGCCGAGGTATGTGGCGCAAAGAGGAGGCCCAGCTCCTCCAGATCGGCCATGACGTTGCGAATCGTGGCCGGCGACAATTGCCCGCCGGTCAGCTGGCCGAGGCGACGCGACAAAGTGCGCGAGCCCACCGGCTCCCCGGTTTCGACATAGGCTTCGACGATGGTACGGAAAATGTCGCGCGAACGCGCCGAAAGCTCGCTCAGAACAGGCCGGTGCTGACTCGGGTTCAACGATGAATTTGGTTTATATTGCATGGCCTTACCCAGGATTACCGATACTATCTAGGCGCTCTCCGTGGCACGTTCAACAGCTGGCGACATTATGCAGGCTCTGCACCGGCACGGCAAACATCCTCAAGTGTTAACAAATATTAACCAAACAAATTGCGGCGTATTGCCGCATTCGGCCCGTGGTTTTGCGGCCACGAGGCGCCACGCGGCAATTTCAGGGCTCTTTTCAGACACTTCCTGCGACATTTGGCCCTTGGCAAAGCTTGAGCTAGATCAAGGTCCCGTGTAGTTTCAGCCTGCTTCCGGTGTATTTCCAGCCATCTGGAGTCCGGAGCACGAAATCTTCAGGGGATGCGCGACGGGTGGCTGCCGGCATAGGCGGCCAATTGTTGCGAGATTGATCATGCCAGGGCGGTCGGGGCCGGATCCGTGTTCAAGGATTTTTGTCCCAATCCCCTAGCCAGAACGGATGGGACCGATATGTTTCTCACTCTCAAGAATACCGGAACAAGGCTGGCCGGGGCTGTCGCTCTGCTGAGCGCCACCATATTGGGGAGCGCCGGTTCGGCCCTTGCCCAGGAAGCCGCCGTCATCGGCGCGCCCAAGCCCGAGCAGCTCGGCATGCAGGAAGCGGCGACCTCGATCGCCGTCGACAGCCACCATTTCCACAACATGGTCCTGATGCCGATCATCACGGTCATCACCGTCTTCGTGATGCTGCTGCTGCTTTACATCGTGTTCCGCTTCCGAGCCTCGAAGAACCCGGTGCCGTCGAAGACGACGCACCATACCGGTCTCGAGATCGCCTGGACGGTTATTCCCATCCTGATCCTGATCGTCATCTCGATCCCCAGCTTCAAGCTGCTCTACAAGCAGCTCGACCTGCCGAAGACCGATCTCACCATCCGCGCCATCGGCCACCAGTGGTACTGGTCCTATGAGTATCCGGACAACGGCAACTTTACCTTCGACGCCAACATGATCCAGACGGCGGATCTGAAGCCCGGCCAGTTGCGTCTCCTGGAGACGGACAACGAAGTGGTCGTGCCGGTCGGCAAGAACATCCGCATCCAGATCACCTCGACCGACGTGATCCATTCCTGGACCGTGCCCAGCTTCGGCATCAAGCACGACGCTGTCCCGGGCCGCGTCAACGAGAGCTGGTTCAACATCGATGCCGACAAGCCGGGCCTCTATTACGGCCAGTGCTCGGAATTGTGCGGGACCGCCCACGCCTTCATGCCGATCAAGATCCGCGCTGTGACCGAGGCCGAATACAATGCCTGGGTCGCCGAAGCGCAGAAGAAGTTTGCCAAGGTAGACGGGGTTACGGTCCCGGGCAGCAATCCGACCGACGTCGCGATTGCCACCCCGGCCGCAATTCAGCCGGCCAATTGATCGAACATAGCTAATCCGATTTAGGGACAAGAGCCATGAGCCCCGTCAGTACACATCATCACGACGCCCATCACGACCATCATCCGACTGGTCTATCCCGCTATCTCTTTTCGACGAACCATAAGGACATCGGCACGATGTACCTTATCTTCGCGATCTGCGCGGGCCTGATCGGCGGCGCCTTCTCCATCTACATGCGTGCCGAACTGATGCATCCCGGCATCCAGATTTTCGGCACCGACGCACAGGTCGACGGCCAGCGCTGGAACGTGTTCATCACGGCCCACGCGCTGATCATGATCTTCTTCACGGTCATGCCGGCGCTTATCGGCGGTTTCGGCAACTGGTTCGTGCCGCTCATGATCGGCGCGCCCGACATGGCCTTCCCGCGCATGAACAACATCAGCTTCTGGCTGCTCATTCCCTCGATCGCCCTCCTCGTCGGTTCGTCCTTCGTCGATGGCGGCGTCGGTGGTGGCTGGACGCTCTATCCACCGCTCTCCGACGAAGGCCAGCCGGGCATGGCGGTCGACATGGCGATCTTCTCGATGCACCTTGCCGGCGCCTCGTCGATCCTGGGTGCCATCAACTTCATCACCACCATCTTCAACATGCGCGCCCCGGGCATGACGCTGCACCGGATGCCGCTGTTCGTGTGGTCGGTGCTGGTCACGGCCTTCCTGCTGCTGCTGTCGCTGCCCGTCTTCGGCGGCGCCATCACCATGCTGCTGACCGACCGCAATTTCGGCACGGCCTTCTTCAAGCCGGACCAGGGCGGTGATCCGATCCTCTTCCAGCACCTGTTCTGGTTCTTCGGCCATCCGGAAGTGTACATCCTCATCCTCCCGGGCTTCGGCATCATCAGCCAGATCGTCTCGACCTTCTCGAAGAAGCCGGTGTTCGGTTACCTGGGCATGGCCTATGCGATGGTCGCCATCGGCTTCGTCGGCTTCGTCGTCTGGGCGCACCACATGTATACGGTGGGCCTCGACGTCGACACCCGCGCCTACTTCACCGCCGCCACCATGGTCATCGCCGTGCCGACGGGTGTGAAGATCTTCTCGTGGATCGCCACGATGTGGGGCGGGTCGATCGAGTTCAAGGTGCCCATGGTCTGGGCCTTCGGCTTCATCTTCCTGTTCACCGTCGGTGGCGTGACGGGCGTGGTGCTGGCCAATGGCGGCCTCGACCAGAGCCTCCATGACACCTATTACGTGGTGGCGCATTTCCACTACGTGCTCAGCCTCGGTGCCGTGTTCGCGATCTTTGCTGCCTATTACTACTGGATCAGCAAGATCACCGGCCGCGAGCATCCGGCCTGGGCGGGTCATCTGCACTTCTGGGCCACCTTCATCGGTGTCAACCTGACCTTCTTCCCGCAGCACTTCCTCGGGTTGGCAGGCATGCCGCGTCGCTATCCGGACTATCCCGACGCCTTCGCCTTCTGGAACTGGATCTCGTCTGTCGGCGCCTTCATCGCCTTCGGTGCGACCCTGTTCTTCGTGGTGATGGCGCTCTACTCCGCTTTTGCCGGCCGCAAGGCGGCCGCCAATCCGTGGGGTGTCGGTGCCACGACGCTGGAATGGACGCTGCCCTCGCCGCCGCCGTTCCATACCTTTGAAGAACTGCCGGTTATCGAGGCAGCCAAGCACCACTGACGTGACACGCGCGGGCGGCGGAGCAACCCTCCGCCGCCCAACTGTTTTTCTGGCGACTGGTTTTTGAACGGAATTTCCTTGAATGGCTAAAGTGCGTCACAACGCGCTCGATCTACCGCTTGAAGGCGAAACGGCATCCGAACTGGTGCTGGCCGGCGCGCGCGTCGGCGATTTCTGGGCGCTCCTGAAGCCGCGCGTGATGTCGCTCGTCGTCTTCTCCGGCTTTGCCGGCCTCTATGTCGCCCCCGGCCATATCCATCCACTGATCGGCACGGTCGCCGTTCTGTGCATCGCCGTTGCCGCCGGTGCGTCGGGCGCCATGAACATGTGGTATGACCGCGACATCGACAGCATCATGAGCCGCACCTGCGGCCGGCCGATCCCCAAAGGTTATGTGGCGCCGGAACAGGCGCTGGCCTTCGGCCTCACCCTGTCCATTTTCGCCGTCATGTTGATGGGCCTCGCCGTCAACCTGACCGCGGCAGCGCTCCTCGCCTTCACCATCTTCTTCTATGTCGTCATCTATACGATCTGGCTGAAGCGCCGCACGCCGCAGAACATCGTGATCGGCGGCGCCTCCGGCGCCTTCCCGCCGATGATCGGCTGGGCCGCCGTCACCGGCAGCGTCGACATCGCCTCGATCGCCCTGTTCCTGCTCATCTTCATGTGGACGCCGCCGCATTTCTGGGCGCTGGCCCTATGGCGCAACCCGGATTACACCAAGGCGGGCGTACCGATGATGCCGGTCGTCGCCGGCATGCAATCGACCAAGCGGCAGATGTTCGTCTATACGCTGCTGCTGGCGCCGATCGCTTTGGCGCCCGTTTATCTGGGTGTTGCCGGCTGGATTTACGGCGCCACCGCCATCGCCCTCAATATCGGCTTCATCTATCACGCCTGGCGCGTGCTGAATTCGGAAGACATGAAGTGGCCGAAGCGGATGTTCGGCTTCTCGCTGCTCTATCTGTTCCTGCACTTTGCCGTGCTGATGATCGACCGCGCGCCCGGCCTCGTCAGCCTCATCGGCGGGAGCATCTGAGCATGAGCGGGCAGGATCGGATCGAAATGGAACGATTGAAGCGATTGAAGCAGCGCAATTGGGCCCTTGCCGGCGCGCTCGTCCTCTTCGTCGTCCTGGTCTTCATCATCTCCATCGTCAAGATGGGCGGTGCGTGATGGCCAAGACCTCGCTCGCCCAACGCAACCGCAATCTGATGATGACGCTGGTCGGCGTCGTCGCCGGCATGATCGGCCTCGCTTACGCGTCGGTGCCGCTCTATGACCTCTTCTGCAAGGCGACGGGCTTCGGCGGCACGCCGCAGCGCGCGGCCGAGAATGACAGCATGGTCGGCACCCGCGACATGACGGTGACCTTCAATACCGATCTGGGGCAAGGCATGCCGTGGCATTTCCGCCCGGAAGTGCCGAAGATGGAAGTTCGCACGGGCGTCACCTACAAGGCGCTGTTCGTCGCCGAGAACCCGACCGACCATACCGTCACCGGTTCCGCCACCTTCAACGTCTCGCCGGATGTCTTTGGTCAGTATTTCGTCAAGGTGCAGTGCTTCTGCTTCGACAAGCAGGTGCTGAAGCCAGGCGAACGGGTCGAGATGCCGGTGGTTTTCTTCCTCGACCCCAAGCTCGAGGAAGATCCCTATCTGGCGAAACTGCGTGACGTGACCCTCGCCTATACCTTCTTCCAGGTGCCCAACGACCAGGCGGCACAGGTCGTGGGTGGCGTCGGGTCGGGAGCGAATGGGGCATCGGCAGTAGCCGGTCCCGTGGAAACGAGCCCGATTGAATCTAGTCTGGGTAACGGTAGTTAAGTAGATTGTGCAGAGATCCGGTCGATCGGGGGAGAATGCCCGGGGTGGTCGACCGTTTTGAGAGAAAGAGTGAGAGCCATGAGCGAAGCGGCACATAAGCCAAACCATCCCTATCATCTGGTCAATCCCAGCCCGTGGCCGCTGGTCGGCAGCATTGCCGGCGGCGTGTTCTTCATGGGCATGGTGCTGTTCATGCACGAAAAGCTGAGCTTTGCCCCGGCGGTGCTGCCGGGCCTGGCGCTCATTCTGCTGACCATGTTCGGCTGGTGGCGCGACGTCGTGAAGGAAGCCGAGGTCGACAAGGCGCATACGCCGGTCGTGCAGATCGGCCTGCGCTACGGCATGGCTCTCTTCATCGCCTCCGAAGTCATGTTCTTCGTGGCCTTCTTCTGGGCCTTCTTCGATTCGTCGCTGTTCCCCAAGGAAGCGATCGGCGGCGTATGGCCGCCCAAGGGCGTGTTGGTTCTCGACCCGCTGGCCATTCCGCTCCTCAACACGCTCATCCTGCTGCTGTCCGGCTGCACCGTGACCTGGGCGCACCATGCGCTGCGTGAAGGCGACCGCAAGGGCTTCCTCCTCGGTCTGTCGCTCACCATCCTGCTGGGCCTCGTCTTCACCGGCTTCCAGGCGTTCGAGTACATCCACGCGCCCTTCGCCTTCAAGGACGGCATATATTCGTCGACCTTCTACATGGCGACCGGCTTCCACGGTTTCCACGTCATCGTCGGCACGCTGTTCCTAATCGTCTGCTTGATCCGCGGCATCAAGGGCCACTTCACGCCGAACCATCATTTCGGCTTCGAAGCTGCCGCCTGGTACTGGCACTTCGTCGACGTAGTCTGGCTGTTCCTGTTCTTCTGGGTCTATATCTGGGGTTCGGGTCCCGGACCCTATCATGGCTGATGCCATGAAATTTTGGTGAGGGTACGACCGTGACCGTACCCTCACCCATTCTGACCGGAATAGCCTGCCGTTGCCCGCGCTGCGGGCGGGGCAGGCTTTTTCGTGGCATTCTCACTCTGAACGAGACCTGCCCGGCCTGCGGCGCCGACCTCAAGGCCGCCGACAGCGGCGACGGCCCGGCCGTCTTCATCATCATGATCCTGGGTGCCATCGTCGCACCGCTGGCGATCTGGCTTGAATTCGCCTTCGAGCCGCCCATCTGGGTGCATATCCTGATCTGGCCCGTGGTGGTCGGCGGCGGCGCCATCGGCCTGCTGCGGCCGATGAAAGGTATCCTCATCGCCCTGCAGTTCCATCACCAGGCTGCCGAACATCGTAACGAATAGCTCACCAGATCGGTTTCCATGACCCGCTCCTTCCGACCCGGCCTCTGGCCGACCCTGTTCACTGTTCCTGCCGTCCTCTTCATGCTGGCGCTGTGCGTATGGCAGGTGCAGCGCCTCTATTGGAAGGAAGGGCTGATCGCCGAGCGGGTTGAACGCACCACCGCGGCACCCATCGCTTTGCCGGATGTGGGCAGCGACCTCAAGGCATTCGAGTTCCACCGCGTGGCGCTCACCGGCCGCTTCGACCACGCCCATGAATTCTACATGCCGGCACGCTCGCAGAACGGCAATGTCGGCTATTGGATCGTCACGCCCTTGCAGCCGGCGGATGGCGGCCAGAGCCTGCTCATCAACCGCGGCTGGGTGCCGGAAGAACGCCGCGACCCGGCAACGCGCCCCGACGGGCAGTTTCCGGAAGTGGTGACCTTCGATGGCATCATCCGCCTGCCGCAGGTGCAGGCCTGGTTCCAGCCGCCCAACGAACCGCAAAAGAACCGCTGGTTCTATCTGGCGCCGGCCGAGATGGCACAAGCGAGCGGCTTGCCCTTCCGCACCGACCTCTATCTCGACGCGGTCAAGACCGACATTCCGGGAAACTATCCGCTGGGCGGGCAGACGCGCATCCAGATGCCCAACGATCATCTGCAATATGCCATCACCTGGGGATCACTGGCGCTGGCGCTGGCGGTCATCTATGCGATCCACGGCTTCAAGGTCGGTCGCACCGAGACGCCTTTGCGCCCGACATCTGAGGACAAGACCGTATGAGCAGCAACGCCTACACCCAGCTGGAGAAGCGTTTTGCGCGCATGGGCGCGCTCGGTGAAGCGGCCGGCATGCTGCATTGGGACATGGCGGCGGTGATGCCCGAAGGCGGCCACGAATCCCGCGCCGAGCAGCTGGCGACGATCAACGTCATCGCCCATGAGATGCTGACCTCGGCCGAGACCGGCGACCTGCTGGCGCTCGCCGGCGAGGCTGGTCTCGACGATTGGCAGCGCGCCAATCTGGCCGAGATGAAGCGCGTCCACGCGCATGCGACGGCGCTTTCGCCCGATCTTGTGGAAGCGGCGACGCGGGCCAAGGCCGCCTGCGAAAAGACCTGGCGCGAGGCGCGGCCCAAGGGCGATTTCAAGCTGGTGCTGCCCAAGCTGCAGGCCGTGCTCGACCTCGCCCGCGAGGGTGCTCTCGCCAAGGCGGAGAAGCTCGGCCTCACCCCCTATGATGCCTTGATGGACGAGTTCGAGCCCGGCGCCCGGGCGGCTGACATCACGCCGATCTTCGACGATTACGCGGCCTTCCTGCCCGAATTCCTGGGACGCGTGCTGGAACACCAGCGCGCCCAGGGCCCGGCCATCCAGCCGCAGGGTCCCTTCAGCATCGAATCGCAGAAGAAGCTCGGCGAGAAGCTGATGGCGGTGATCGGCTTCGACTTCAATCACGGCCGGCTCGACACCTCGCTGCATCCCTTCTGCGGCGGCACGCCGGACGATGTGCGCATCACGACGCGCTATAACGAGGATCAGTTCGCCGACGCGATGATGGGTGTCGTGCACGAGACCGGCCATGCCATGTATGAGCGCGGCCTGCCCATTGCCTGGCGCCGCCAGCCGGTCGGCCAGGCCCGCGGCATGGCGCTCCATGAAAGCCAATCGCTGATCATCGAAATGCAGGCTGGGCGCAGCCAAGCCTTCTGCCGCTTCCTCTCGCCGCTGCTGAACGAGACCTATCCCGGCAACGAGGCGGCGTTCGCACCCGATAACCTCGCTCGCTTCTATACGCAGGTGGCACCGGGCTTCATCCGCGTCTCGGCCGACGAGGTCACTTATCCCGCCCATGTCATCCTGCGCTATCGCCTCGAACAGGGACTCATCAGCGGCGATCTCCAGCTTGCCGACCTGCCCGGTGCCTGGAACGAGGGCATGAAGAAACTGCTCGGCCTCACCGTCACCAATGACCGCGAAGGCTGCCTGCAGGACATCCACTGGTTCGATGGGGCATTCGGCTATTTCCCCTGCTACAGCCTCGGCGCCATGACGGCAGCCCAGTTCTTTGCGGCCGCCGTGGCGGCAGAACCCGGCATTCCGGACGCCATCGAACGGGGCGACTTTGTCCCCCTGATGGGCTGGTTGCGGACGCATGTCCATGGCCGCGCCTCCAGCCTGCCCTCGCCGGAGATCATCCGGGCTGCCACCGGCCAGCCGCTCGATGCCGGCATCTTCCGTCGGCACCTGCAGCAGCGCTATCTCGGCACGGCCTGAAATTCCGGCATTTGACTGGATTTCCGGCCTATGTCGAGGTGGATGCACACACTTGTGCATGTGAGAAATTAGAGAAATCACTTAATCGCTTGAGTTGTACGGCCCCGATTGGCAGCATGCGACCCGGTGGGGATGGATGACGAAAAGCGGCGGCAGATCCTGGGCGACAATTGAACCGGCACGGCGGCCCTATGTGGCTTTGCTGGCGCTGCTGGGCACGGCCTATGCCTATCGCATCAATTCCGATATCGCGGCCTTTTGGCCGGAGCTGGCGGCGATCCAATGGGGGGCGCCTGCGCTCCTCCTTGCCCCGCTGTTGCTGTTGGGTTGGCGGTCGGCGCCGGCCCTGCTCGCCATCGGCATCGTCGCGCGTTACCTGATCCAGGGCGAATGGCCCACGGCGATCGCCGCCGGCACGGCCGACCTGGTCGGCGCCGGCATCGCCTATGTGGCGACACGGGTGGCCATTCCGATCGACCTGCGCCTGCGCCTGCAACGTGATCTCTGGAAATTGCTGCTGCTGGCGGCCCTTATCGTCCCGGCATTGGTGTTTCTCGTCACCACCACGATCGGTGCGATGCTGGGCATCATCCGGGATCCGCTCCCGGCCTTCGTCGTCATGCTCGCCACCAATGCAGTGATCCTGCTGGCGGTCGTTCCTTTCTTGCTGGTCTGGACGACCCAGGTCCAGTCGCGCCCGCCGTTCCGCGCCGAACTCGCCTGGGTCCTGGCCATGATCGGGCTGCTGCTGTGGCTGAGCCTGCACACGCCGCTCGCCATCATCCGGGAACTGGTCTTCGCCTGCATCCTGGCACTCCCGCTGGCATTCTATGCACTGACTCATTACGGCCGCCGCGGCGCCACGCTCGCGGCACTCGCCTTCGCCCTCATCATGGTGACCGGCTCGCACCACGGCGCCATTCTGTTCCACCATATCGCCGGAACGCATGAGCATGCCGCGCTGATGCTGTTCCTGCTCAGCTGCGAGCTGGGGCTGGTGGCGGTTGCGGTGGCGCGGTCGGAACATGACCGGCAGCAGGACCGCATCGCCGAGAATGAATCGCGCCTCAAGATCCTCATCGACAACAACAAGGTCTCGCCCTACGCCATGCCGGGGCCGGACTTCATCACCTACAGCTTCATCAGCGATCGCATCGAGGCGATGACGGGATATTCCGTCGGCGAATGGCAGAAACCGAAGGCCTGGTTCAGCTTCATGGCGCCCGAGGACCGGGAACGGATGGAGCGGATCACCGGCCGCGACCTGAAGCCGGGCCAGGACTACGAATGGGAGTATCGCCTCATTCACCGCGACGGGTCGACCGTCTGGATCCGCGACCTCTTCCGCATCGACCACAAGGTCGACGGATCGCTGGAGTTGCGCGGCATGATGACCGACGTCACCGTGCTCAAAAGCCGCGAACTGGCACTGGCCCAGCGCGAGCGCGAGTTGCAGGAAGCGCGCCTCCATGCCGAACAGGCGAACCGGGCCAAATCGAGCTTCCTCGCCTCGATGAGCCACGAACTGCGGACGCCGATGAACTCCATCATCGGCTTCGCCGAAGTGCTGAACGCGGAATCCTTCGGCAGCCTCACCACCAAGCAACGCGAATATATTGAGGACATTGCCGATTCCGGACAGCATCTGCTGGCCCTCATCAACGATATCCTCGACATGTCGAAGATCGAGGCCGGGCGTTTCGAGCTCAACGAGGAATTGGGTGATCTCGGCCCCATCATCAGCGGCTCCGCCCGCCTCAACGAACGCGAGGCCGCCAAGCGGGGCGTCACCATCGAGATCGATAATCCGGTCAGCAATCTCGGCTTGCATGCCGACCAGCGCAGCATCCGCCAGATCCTGATCAATCTTGTCTCCAACGCGGTCAAGTTCAGCCACGCCGGCGGTATCGTCAGAATTTCCGTCCGCCGCCCACCGGCAGCGGGTGCAGACGGCATTTCCATCTCGGTTTCCGACCAGGGCATCGGCATGGGCGCAGAGACCTTGGCGCGCATCTTCGAGCCCTTCTTCCAGGGCTCCGGCGCCGACTTCCGCCACAAGCGCGAAGGCACCGGATTGGGCCTCGCCATTTCGCAAAAGCTCGCGGAAATGCATGGCGGCAAGGTCACCATCGACAGCGAGCTTGGCCGGGGCACCGTCGTAACCCTGATCCTGCCCGAGACGCGGCTGCATGCGCTGGAGCCGGCAGCGCGCCAGATGACGCCCTGATCGGATAGCCCCCCATTTTGGCCCCCAATTTGCGCCCGGGGGCCGTTCACCATGACAATTTCGCAAGGCCGTTGCCCGCCCGAAGGCCCCGGCATTGCTTGTCAGGGGGCCCCGGCCCCCCTAATTTGAGCCCGATTTCGCCCCGAACCAGACGAGGTTTCCCCTTGCGTTACATCAGCACCCGCGGCCAGGCGCCGAAACTCAATTTCGAGGCGGCTCTGCTCACGGGCTTGGCCCGCGACGGCGGCCTTTACGTGCCGGAAGCCTGGCCGCAATGGAGCGATGCGCAGTTCCGCAAGCTTGCCGGCAAGCCCTATGTGGATGTGGCGGGGGCGGTGATGAAGCCCTTCATCGGCACCACCTTGAAGCCCACCCAGTTGGAGAAGGCGCTGAAGGCCGCTTATGGCAGCTTCCGCCACCAGGCCGTGGCGCCGCTGGTCCAGATCGACGAGAGCCTGTGGCTGATGGAACTGTTCCATGGACCCACGCTCGCCTTCAAGGACGTGGCGCTGCAGATGCTGGGGCAGTTCTACGACATCGTCCTCAAGGAGCGCGGCGAGCGCATCACCGTGGTCGGCGCCACCTCGGGCGACACCGGCTCGGCCGCGCTCGAGGCCTGCAAGAACCGGCAGTCGATCGACATCTTCATCCTGCATCCCAAGGGCCGCGTCTCGGAAGTGCAGCGCCGGCAGATGACGACGATCGAGGCCGACAACATCCACAACATCGCCATCGACGGATCGTTCGACGATTGCCAGGACATGGTCAAGGCCATGTTCAACGATCCCGCCTTCCGCGACCGGGTCAACATGTCGGCGGTGAATTCGATCAACTGGGCGCGCGTGATGGCGCAGATCGTCTATTACGTGACCGGCGCCCTGGCGCTCGGCGCCCCGGATCGCGCCGTCAATTTCGCTGTCCCGTCCGGCAATTTCGGCAACGTCTTTGCCGGTTATGCCGCCCGCGCCATGGGCCTGCCCATCCAGCAGCTCATCGTCGGCTCGAACCGCAACGACATCCTGACGCGCTTCTTCCATTCCGGCGCCATGAAGATGAGCAAGGTCGCGCCATCGCTGTCGCCCTCGATGGACATCCAGGTCTCCAGCAATCTCGAGCGCCTGCTGTTCGATCTCTTCGACCGCAAGGGCGACAGACTGGGCGCCGCGATGACGGCCTTCCGCGAAACCGGCAGCTTCACCGCGCCGAAAAGGGGCTGGGCGCAAACGGCCAAGCTGTTCAAGGCACATCGCCTCGATGATCGCGAGACCCTGGCCGCCATGCGCGATATCCATAAGCGCACCGGCATGCTGGTCGACCCGCATTCGGCCATCGGCATCGCGGCCGCGCTGGAGCAGCGCAAGGCCGGCAAGTCCGACGCCACGCCCACCATCGCGCTGGCAACCGCGCATCCGGCAAAGTTCCCGGACGCCGTTGAAAAGGCCACCGGCATCCGCCCGGGTCTGCCGGCGCATCTCTCGGACCTGCTCAGCCGCAAGGAGCGCCTTTCGGAGCTACCCAACGACCTCAAGAAGGTGCAAGACTATGTCCTCGCCCACACCCGGCTTGGGCATAACAGGTAACGGATCCCATCGTATTGGACATGATCACCAGCAAAGCGGATACGAGCGTCGAGGTTACGACGCTCGATAACGGCTTCCGCATCGCCAGCGACCGCATGGCATCGGTCGAAACCGTCTCGCTCGGCGTCTGGGTCGGCATCGGCACACGGCATGAGGAAGCGGCGGAGAACGGCGTCTCGCACCTCCTCGAACATATGGCCTTCAAGGGCACCAGGCGCCGGTCGGCACGCGACATCGCCGTCGAGATCGAGAATGTGGGCGGTGTGCTCAACGCCTATACGGGGCGCGAACAGACGGCCTATTACGCCAAGGTCCTGGCCGCCGATCTGCCGCTCGCCGTCGATATCATTGCCGACATCCTGCAGCATTCGACCTATGACGCGACGGAACTGGAACGCGAGCGCGGCGTCATCCTGCAGGAGATCGGGCAGGCCGAGGACACGCCGGACGACATCGTCTTCGACTATTTTCAGGAAGCGGCCTTTCCCGATCAGAGCATGGGACGCCCGGTGCTGGGGCGCGCCGACATTATCGCCGCGCTGAAGGCGGAGGAGATCGCCGCCTATCAGAACAGTCGCTATCGGCCCGGCAACATGGTGCTGGCAGCTGCCGGCAATCTGGAGCACACGCGCCTTGTCGATCTTGCGCTCAAGGCCTTCGACCACCTGCCGCAGGGCCATACCGGCGCACCGGAAGCGGCGCGCTATCGGGGTGGCGAGACGCGCTATGGCCGCGAGCTAGAGCAGGCGCATATCCTGCTGGGTTTTGAAGGCATCGGCGTCCACGATCCCGACTACTATGCCAGCGCCGTGCTGTCGCAGCTCTTCGGCGGCGGCATGTCCTCGCGCCTCTTCCAGGAAGTACGTGAGAAGCGCGGACTGGTTTATGGCATCCACAGCTTCGCCAGCGCCTGGAACGATGCCGGCCTCTTCGGTATCTATGCCGGCACGGGCGAGGATGAGGCCAAGGAATTGCTCCCCATCGTCTGCGACGAACTGCTCAAGCTGCCGCACGATATCTCGGAAGAAGAGACGCGCCGGGCGGCGGCCCAGCTCAAGGCCGGCATTCTGATGTCGCGCGAAAAGACCTCGGCCCGCTGCGAACATCTGGCCGCGCAATTGCTGATCCACAACCGGGTGCTGACCCCGGCCGAGATCGTCGCCAAGGTCGATGCCGTCGGCATTCCCGATCTGGTCCGCGTGGCCCGGCGCCTCATCGCCAGCAATCCCACGCTCACGGCCATGGGACCGGTCGGACAGGTCATGGACCTTGCATCTTTGCGCGGCCGCCTGCAGGCTTGAGCCCATGCCGACCGGCCTGAGGAAGCAGCTCTGAGGAAGCCGCATGTTCCTGTTCGAACCGACCTATCGGCCGGCACCGCCGGTGCTGAGGGGGGAATTCGTCTATCTGCGCCCGCCCTTGATGGCGGATTATCGAGCCTGGGCGGATTTGCGCGCGCATAGCCGCGCCTTCCTCGAACCCTGGGAACCGCTCTGGGGCGAAAATGCTCTCTCCCGCGGCACCTACCGCAATCGCATCAACCGCGTGTTGCGCGAGTGGAATAGCGACCTCGGCTATGCCTTCCATATTTTCGCAACCGGCCGCAACGGTCTTGCCAAGGATGCGCTGCTGGGCGGTGTCAATCTCAACAATGTGCGACGCCTGTCGGCGCAATGCTGCAACCTGGGTTATTGGATGGGCGAGCCCTTTGCCGGGCGCGGGCTGATGCACGCGGCCTTACAGGTTTTGCTGCCCTTTGCCTTCGCTAGCCAAGGTGAAGATCAGCCGGGCCTCGGCCTCCACCGCATCGATGCCGCCTGCATTCCAGACAACACCCCCAGCCGCGAATTGCTGCGCCGCTGCGGCTTTCACCAAGTCGGGCTGGCGCCGGCCTATCTCAAGATCGCCGGCACATGGCGCGATCACCTCTGCCACCAATTGCTGGCGGAGGATTATGCGGCAGAGTCACGCGTGACCGATATCGCCTGATAGTGCGGTGAGGTTGACGCCGAGCTTGCCGATGCAGCGTTCCCATTTGTCGTTGAGGTCGTCGTCGAAGATGAGTTCCTCGTCGGCGGGCACGTTGAGCCAGGCATTGGCCTGCATTTCGGCGTCCAGCTGCCCCGGGCCCCAGCCGGCATAACCCAGGGCCAGCACCGAGCGGCGCGGGCCCTGGCCGGCGGCGATGTCGCGCAGGATGTCGAGCGTGGCGGTGAGGCCGATTTCGGAACCGACCTTCAGCGTGGCATCCTCGACATAATCGACCGAATGCAGGACGAAGCCACGGCCCGTTTCGACCGGGCCGCCGGAGCGGATGCGGATATGTTCGGCGTTCTGCACCGAGTCGATGCCGAGCTGGCTCAGCAAATCGGGGAAACTGAGGGCGCCCACCAATCGGTTGAGGATGAGCCCCATGGCGCCGTCGCTGGTATGGGCGCACAGATAGATGACCGTACGGGTGAAACGGGCATCGCGCATCTGCGGCATCGCGACGAGCAGTTGCCCCGTCATAAAGCCCTGATGTAAAAGCCCTTTGTGCATGGCGACCAATCCGTAGGTGGCGGCAAAATGACGCGCCGCCGCTGAAACAAGCCGGCAGCGCCATCCGTAGAAGCTGAGGGTATAATTGCGCCGGAAAGTTGGCAAATAGTGAATCAAGCAATTTGCATCAAGTCTTTGCGATGGCCGGTCGGCGCGCGCCTTAAGGGGCTCGCGCTGGGGCTTCTGCTTGTTTTTTCGCAGAACCCCGCCCTGGCGCAGGACAGTGCCAAAACCGATCAGACTGAAGTTCGCCTCATTTCGGCCGTGACCGCCGCCGGCGATCTCGCAAAAGTGCCGCTGGGCGTCGCCATGACCCTGAAGCCCGGCTGGAAGACCTATTGGCGCAGCCCCGGCGATGCGGGCTTCGCCCCCACGTTCGATATCACAGGATCAAGCAATGTGGCGGCCGCGGAATTCTCCTATCCGGTGCCGCATCGCTTCGAACTCTTCGGCCTGCAGACTTTCGGCTATGGCGGGGAAATCGTCTTTCCCCTCACCCTGACGCCGCAGCAGCCGGGCCAGCCGGTCGCCTTGCGCGCGAAGCTGCGCTATCTCGTCTGCGAGCAGGTCTGCATTCCTTACGAGCATCAACTGTCGCTCGATTTGCCGGCAGGCCTTGCCGCGGTCAGCGAGGATGCGGCCCTCATCAGCCGTTACCAGGCGCTGGTGCCCGATGCCGGTGCCAAGGCGCGCTTCTCCGTCCAGGACTTGCGTATCGCGAACGGCACCCTCAGCGTCACTTTGCGCTCGGACGGCGCCCCGCTGGTGCATCCAGATGCCATCGTGGAAGCGCCGAGCGGTCTCTATTTCGACAAGCCGAAGGTGGAGCTTCTGGAAGGCGGCCAAAGTGCGCGGCTCGATTTGCCCTTCGAGCGCGAAGAGGCAGGACCGGATCCCGCAACGACGGCGCTGACCTTCACCCTGTTCGATGGCGAGCGTGCACTTGAACAGACTTTGGTGCCGGGTATTTTCGTCGCGTCGATCGGCGCGCCCGCGATCGCGCCGGATGCGCCTGCCTTGTGGCCGATGCTGCTGGTGGCCCTCGCCGGCGGACTCATCCTCAACGTCATGCCCTGCGTGCTGCCGGTGCTGCTGCTGAAACTCAGCCATGTACTGGAACATGCGGGCACGGCGCGGCGCCATATGCGCGCCGGATTTCTTGCCAGTGCCGCCGGCATCGTCAGCGCCTTCGGCGTTCTCGCCGGCATTCTTATCGCCGTCAAGGCGAGCGGCGAGACGATCGGCTGGGGCATCCAGTTCCAGCAGCCGCTCTTCCTCGGCTTCCTCGCTCTGCTCTGCTTTGGCCTGGCCGCAAACGTATGGGGCTGGTTCCAGATTCCGGTGCCGGCGATTGCGGGGGCACTCGGCAATCTCGCCGACAGGTCCGAACCGCGCCGGCCGTTGCTCGCCAGTTTTCTCAGTGGCGTGCTGGCAACCATCCTTGCCACACCCTGTTCGGCGCCGCTGGTCGGCACCGCCGTGGGCTTTGCCTTGGCGCGGGGACCCGGCGAAATCCTTGTCATCTTTCTCGCCCTCGGTCTTGGCCTGGCGCTGCCCTATCTCACCATCGCCGCTGTGCCGCGCCTTGTCGCCTGGCTGCCGCGACCGGGCCGCTGGATGCTGTGGCTGAAACGCGCGCTGGGCCTGTCGCTGGCCGCCACCGGCTTGTGGCTCGGCTTCATTCTGGTGCAGCAGACGGGATTGGTGGCCGCGGCGCCGCGCGATGACGGCATCGCCTGGCAGAAGTTCGATGCGGCGGCCATACCGGATCTCGTCAAGCAGGGCCGGGTCGTTTTCGTCGACGTCACCGCCGAATGGTGCCTCACCTGCAAGGCCAACAAGGAATTCGTCCTGACGCAGGCACCGGTCGCGGATGCCCTTGGTGCCACCCAAGCCATGCTGGCCGATTGGACCAGGCCGGATCCCGCCATCAGCGCCTATCTGGCGAGCTTCGGCCGATTCGGGATTCCGATGAATGTCGTCTATGGCCCCGGGGCGCCGGACGGCATCCTGCTGCCGGAGCTTCTGTCCAGTGACGTTGTCATGACGGCGCTGCAGCAAGCCAAATAACCGCATTTTTGCGAATGACTTTGCCCGCTTGGCAATGGGGCCGGGCCGGGCCTATATCTACTCCCGTATTGATTTGCCGCTCCGCCAATTGTTGCGGGCACTGCACTGGCAATGACGCTGGCTCGGCCGGATGTCGGAACTCTAGGAAAGGATCTCATTCATGACGATTAAGGTTGGCGACAAGATTCCGTCGGTCTCGTTGAAGACGATGGACAAGGACGGCATGCAGACCCTCTCCACCGACGATATCTTCAAGGGCAAGAAAGTGGTGCTGTTCGCCTTGCCCGGCGCCTTCACGCCGACCTGCTCGGCCAAGCATCTGCCGGGCTTCGTCAACAACGCGGCGGCCCTCAAGGCCAAGGGCGTCGACACCATCGCCTGCCTCTCGGTCAACGATGCCTTCGTGATGGATGCCTGGGGCAAGGCGCAGAATGCCGGCGACAAGGTGCTGATGCTGGCCGATGGCAATGCCGATTTCTCCAAGGCCGTGGGCCTCACCATGGACGGTTCCGGCTACGGCATGGGCTTGCGCGCGAGCCGCTATGCGATGGTGGTCGAGGACGGCAAGGTGAAGGCGCTTAATGTCGAAGCGCCGGGCGCCTTCGAGGTTTCCAGCGCCGAAGCCGTGCTGAAGGTCCTCTAAGCCTTAAGAACTTGCCCAAAGCGGGGTGGCGGTCCAGAATCGATCCTCTGGACCGCCACCCCGCTTTTCTATTGGAAAATTCATGCCGGCCGATTCGCCGCCCCTCGATTCACTGCCCTTCGATACACTGGCAGCGGCCCTCGACATCCTGCACCGCGTCTATGGCCACGAAGCGTTTCGCGGCCGGCAGGCGGAAATCATCGACCATGTGGTAAAGGGCGGCGATGCGCTGGTCCTCATGCCGACGGGCGGGGGCAAATCGGTCTGCTATCAGATTCCCGCCATGCTGCGTGACGGGGTCGGCATCGTCGTCTCGCCGCTCATCGCCCTGATGCAGGACCAAGTGGCCGCGTTGCAGCAGATGGGTGTTGCCGCGGCCGTCCTCAATTCCAGCCAATCGCTCGATGAAATGCGCGCTGTCGAGGCGCAGTTGCGCCAGGGCACCCTGCAACTCCTCTATGTGGCCCCGGAGCGGCTGCTGACACCCCGCTTCCTGGACCTGCTG
Organism: Dongia sp.; assembly: GCF_041906375.1. Classification (GTDB taxonomy): domain Bacteria; phylum Pseudomonadota; class Alphaproteobacteria; order Dongiales; family Dongiaceae; genus Dongia. The sequence continues at coordinate 173,904 of NZ_JAYRJJ010000002.1, forward strand.
CACACGCTGAAGATCGCCCTTTTCGCCATCGACGAGGCGCATTGCGTGTCGCAATGGGGGCATGATTTCCGCCCCGAATATATTCAGCTATCCGTGCTGCATCAGCAATTTCCCGATGTGCCGCGGATAGCACTCACCGCCACAGCCGACCGCGAGACACGGGCCGAGATCCGTACCCGCCTGGCGCTCGAGGAGGCCGAGGTTTATCTCACCTCCTTCGACCGGCCGAACATCCGCTACCGGGTGGTGGAGCGGACCGATGCCAAGCGCCAGCTGCTGGCGCTGATCGAGGGCGATTATGTGGGTGCCGCCGGCATCGTCTATTGCCAGTCCCGGAAGAAAGTCGACGAAACCGCAGCCTGGCTCGCCACACATAAGATCAAGGCCCTGCCCTATCACGCCGGCATGGATGCGGAGACGCGGCGCCGCAACCAGGAGCGGTTCCTGCGCGAAGACGGCATTGTCATGGTGGCGACCATCGCCTTCGGCATGGGGATCGACAAGCCGGACGTGCGCTTCGTCGCCCATCTCGACCTCCCCAGTTCCATTGAGGCCTATTACCAGGAAACCGGGCGCGCCGGCCGCGATGGCGCCGCCGCCGATGCCTGGCTGGCCTTCGGCCTCGCCGATGTCGTGCTGTTGCGCCGGCGCATCGAGGAATCGGAGCTTTCCGACCAGCGCAAGGTGGTGAGCCGGCGCAAGCTCGATGCGCTGCTGGCCTTCTGCGAGGCGACGACCTGCCGCCGCGTGGCGCTGCTGTCCTATCTCGGCGAGGAATCGCAACCCTGCGGCAATTGCGATATCTGCCTGGAGCCCGGTGAAAGCTGGGATGCGAGCGTGCCGGCGCAGAAACTGCTCTCGGCCTGCTGGCGCACGGGCCAGCGCTTCGGCGTCGGTCATCTCGTCGACGTGCTGCGCGGCGAGGCGACGGACAAGGTGACGCGCTTTGGCCACGAGCAACTGCCGGTCTTCGGCATCGGCCGTGACGTAGACGCGCAGATCTGGAAATCGCTGGCGCGCCAGCTGGTGTCGCTAGGCTATCTCATCGTGCAGAGCGACCAGTTCAACACCCTGGCGGTGAGCGAAACGGCGCGGCCGCTGCTCAAGGGCGAAGCCACGCTGATGATGCGCCGCCCGACGGTGAAGATGGGCCGCGGCAATCGCCCGCGCCGCAACGGCACGGCGGAAGCGACGACCGCCGCTGCCCTCACCCGCGCCGATGTGGCGCCGGATCTGTGGGATGCCTTGCGCAACCGCCGCCGCGACCTTGCCACGGCACAGAATCTGCCACCCTATGTCATTTTTCATGACGCGACTTTGCTGGCGATTGCGCAGGCCAAGCCGCAGCGCCTGGAAGACTTCCTGCACATCCCCGGCATCGGCGAACGCAAGATGAAGCGCTACGGCGCCGATTTCCTGGAAGTGCTGGCGGCGTTCCGGTGAGCGCCTAGAACGCCACTTCGGCAGTCTTCTGCACGGTCACCGCATGCTTGCCCGCATCAAAGCCATCGAGCAGCAGGTTGTGATGCGCGATGATCTGATCGTAAGTGAGGGCACCGCGGTCGCCGGTCATATGGCCGTCGCCGAGCAGCGTCACGTCATAGCCCATGGTGACGGCACGGCGCGTGGTGGTGTCGACGCAATATTGCGTCATGCAGCCACCGATGACGAGATGCGTGATGCCGCGCTTCTGGAGCTGTTCCTGAAGGTCAGTCTCATAAAATGAATCGCAAGCTGTCTTGTGCACCAGCGCTTCGCCCGGCAACGGCGCGATCTCCGGCCGCAACTCCCAGCCCGGCTGGCCTTTCGCCAAGCGATGGTCGCCCTGGTCATTGTGCTGCACGACGATGACCGGCACGCCCGCCGCGCGCGCCCGCTGCTGCACGGCCTGCAGACGCCCCACCATTTCATCGAGCGCCCGGTCGAGCACCGGCTGTCTTTCGGTCGTTCCCGCACCGGCAAGGATCGCCTTCTGTACGTCGATGATCAGCAAGGCTTTCGTCATGGCAAGGCGTCCTTTCCTTAAAGCGTTCGGGGATTATCACCTTCCGGGGATGGCAGCCCGCGCCAGCGCATCGGCGCGTTCATTCTCGGCATGACCGTCATGGCCGCGGACCCAGATCCATTCGACCTTATGGCTTTTCACCGCCGCGTCCAGACGCTGCCACAGATCGACATTCTTCACCGGCTTCTTGTCCGCTGTCTTCCAGCCGTTTTTCTTCCAGCCATGAATCCAGGTGGTGATGCCGTTCTTCACATATTGGCTGTCGGTATGGAGGCGCACATGGGTGGTAGCCTTCATCGCCTCGATGGCGGCAATGGCCGCCATCAGTTCCATGCGGTTGTTGGTCGTCGCCGCCTCGCCGCCGGAAAGTTCCTTTTCGATCGCGCCATAGCGCAGGATAGCACCCCAGCCGCCCGGGCCGGGATTGCCGCTGCAGGCGCCGTCGGTGAAGACGTCGACGGTCTTGAGATCGGGTGCGGTCGTCATAGGCCGTAGGCGGCGACACTGCCTGCCTGCTGGTGGAAACGCAGCTTCTTCAGATATTCCAGCGGATCCTTCGGCTGTACGAAGGCGCCCGGCGGATGGTTGAGCCAGTCATAGAGGCGCGTCAGCAGGAAGCGGAGCGCTCCACCGCGCGCGAGGATCGGCATCGCCGCCAATTCCTGCGCCGGCAAGGGACGCAGTTTCGCATAGCTTTCGATCATCAGCTTCGTCTTGGTGACATTGAATTCGCCCATCACCTCGAAGCACCAGGCGTTGAGGCAAATGGCGATGTCGTAGGCAAGGTAATCCGTGCAGGCGAAATAGAAATCGATGAGACCGGAAAGGCGGTCGCCCAGAAAGAAGACATTGTCGGGGAAAAGATCGGCGTGGATGACGCCGATCTCCAGATCCTGCGGCCAGTTCTTCTCGAGGAAGGCCAACTCGTCCTGGATGATCTTGGCCAGTCCCGGCGAAACCTCGTCCGCCCGGTCTTTGGTATTGGCGACCAAATTGCGCCAGCCGGAAAGGGAAAGATTGTTCGGCCGCTTCAAGGCGAAATCACGCCCTTTCAAATGGAATTCGGCCATCGCCGTCCCCAGCAGCTGGCAGTGCCGCTCATTGGGACGGCGCGGCCACATGCCTTCGAGGAAGCTGATGATTGCCGCCGGCCGGCCACACAATTCGCGCAAGGAACCACCATCCCGCGCCTTGATCGGCGTCGGGCAGCTGAGGCCCTTGGCTGCCAGGTGCTCCATCAGGCCCAGGAAGAACGGCAGATCGTCCCGGTTCACGCGCTTTTCATAGAGGGTCAGGATATAGCTGCCCCTGGTCGTGCGTATGAGGAAGTTCGAATTCTCGACCCCTTCGGCAATGCCCTTGCAGGAGACGACCTCGCCAATGTCATAGGCCTTGACGAAGGCAGCGAGATCGCCATCCGGCACTTCGGTGTAAACAGCCATGTCGATGTTCCGGATTGGTTATGCAGCCGAGCCCTATGCCGTCAGGGCGCGGGGCAGTTTGAAATGCGTGGTCTCGGTGGTGACCGAAACCTCGTCGGTGTCGATGTCGAAACGGTCGCGCAAGGAACCGATCACTTCCTGCACCAGGATTTCCGGCGCCGAGGCCCCGGCCGTGATGCCGACGGTCTTGACGCCGTCGAACCAGGACCAGTCGATCTCCGCCGCCTTCTGCACCAGATAGGCTTGCGTACAGCCGGCGACGCGCGCGACCTCGACCAGGCGGCGCGAATTCGACGAGTTCGGCGCGCCGATCACCAGCATCAGATCGCATTTTTCCGCGATCGCCTTCACCGCCTGCTGGCGGTTGGTGGTGGCGTAGCAGATATCTTCCTTGCGCGGCCCATGGATGGCCGGGAAGCGGCGCTTCAGGACCGAAATGATGCCGATCGTGTCGTCGATGGAGAGCGTCGTCTGCGTGATATAGGCCAGCGCCAGCGGGTCCTTGACGGCGATCTTCTCGGCATCCTCGGCCGTCTCCACCAGCGAGACGGCGCCTTCCGGCAATTGACCGATGGTGCCGATGACTTCCGGATGCCCGGCATGGCCGATGAGAATGATGTGCTGGCCGGCGGCAAAATGGCCCTCGGCCTCGCGATGGACCTTGGAGACCAGCGGGCAGGTGGCATCGAGATACATCAATTCGCGCCGCTCGGCTTCCGCCGGGATGGCCTTGGGCACACCATGGGCCGAAAAGACCACCGGAAACTGGCCTGGAATTTCGTCCAGTTCCTCGACGAAGATGGCGCCCTTCTTCTCCAGCGCCTCGACCACATGCCGATTGTGGACGATCTCGTGGCGCACATAGACCGGCGCGCCATACCGTTCCAAAGCCCGCTCGACGATCTGGATCGCACGGTCGACACCGGCGCAAAAACCGCGCGGGGCGGCCAGGTAGACGGTCAGCTTGCTCTTGCTCATCGGACGCTTTCCCGAAAGGCCGTGTTGGTCGGGTTATTTCGGCTGGAATATAGGGTTTTCGACCCTATAGGCAATGCCAAATGGCGCAATACCACAGGCTCATGCGTGCATCGAATCCGGTCAAGCCGGCGCCCGGGTTTGCCGGCCCCGCTTGTGGAAGCCTGACCGCTCAACTAAAGTCCGCGAGTAGGGTTAATTCGGTCAGGATTCGGTGCTGCCAGCAAGGCGTGTGCCGGCCGGGCCGCTCCGGGGGTAGAGGCCGCGATGACGGATCCGCAGATCGCTCAGAAAGCGCCTTTCAAGGTCGATGTCGAAGCCGGCAAATCCTATTTCTGGTGCGCCTGCGGGCGCAGCCAGAAGCAGCCCTTTTGCGACGGATCGCATAAGGGAACCGGCTTCAATCCCGTGAAATTCGACGCAACCGAGGCCAAGGCCGTGTTCTTCTGCGGCTGCAAACATTCCCATAAAGCACCGCTTTGCGACGGTACGCATTCCAAACTCTAGTCCAACCCCTGGAATCGACACCGGACGCGCGGAAAGGATGACAATGACCACGATGTACAAATTTGGGCGAAATCTCCTGTGCGCGCTGGGTGGAGTGCTGTTGCTCAGCGGCTGCTACGACCCGGTCCCGCAGCAATCGCGCCCATGCCCGCTGGTCAAGGTGGTCCAGGACGCTGCCTATCTCACACGCTTCGTCGGTGAAAGCGAAGATCTGGCCGACACGTCGTTCGAGGCGCGCATTGCCCGCTCCAAATCGTTCTGCACTTACGTGATGGACACGAGTACCGGTGCAACAACGATTCGCAGTGAAGTGAGCGTCGAATTCGCCGCCTCGCGCGGCCCGAAGAATCCGGACAGCACCGCCAAGTTCAATTACTGGATCCGCGTCACGGGCCCGGGCAGCAGCCAGCTTTCCAGCCAGACCCTCGATGTCGAGATTCCCTTCACCGCCTCCAAGGTCCAGGGTCTCGCCCAGGATGAAGTGAACATTCTCGTTCCGCTCAAGCAGGGCGAAAACGGCGATTTCTACCGCATCTATGTCGGCCTTGCGGTGAATGAGAAGGAATTGGCCTATAACCGGCGCAACCCGCAGTTCTGAGGCTGCGCTTCTCCAAATATCGCCCACCGGGCGATGCCGCATCTGCACATAAAAATGCCGCTTGACGGATAGTCGCGCGGCGGCCCATGTTGCGCGCGGCAAAACCCGTCGTCGGGAGAGACCTTGCCCCAGCCAGAGTGACTGGGGTCAGGCGCCGAAGGAGCAACCGCCCCCGGAAACTCTCAGGCAAAAGGACCGATACGGGGAAAAACTCTGGAAAGCGGATGGCCCCACACCTGGGCTTCATCCCACCGAAGGAGTAAACCGCCAGTTTGTTTTGCGCCATTCATGGCGCAGGACAGCCGACGGCCAATCTCTCAGGTTCCGAAGACAGAGGGGGGTCGCGCGGGAAATCCGAATGAGGAATTCCCGGTCGCGGTCGCCATTCGTCGGAGGGTTACCAAGTGAGTGCCGCAACCGGGGCCGATGCGCCCCTTCTTTCCACCGCTCTGCATGATTTGCATGTCGAACTGGGCGCCAAGATGGTGCCGTTCGCCGGCTATGACATGCCCGTGCAATACCCGGCCGGCATCCTGACCGAGCATCTTCACACCCGCGAGGCTGCGGGTCTGTTTGATGTCTCGCATATGGGCCAGATCCGCATCCGCGCCGAATCTTTCACGGCCGCCGCTGCCGCGCTGGAGCGCCTATGTCCGGCGGATTTCATGGGGCTGAAGCCCGGCCAGCAGCGCTACAGCTTCTTCACCGACAATGCCGCCGGTATCCTCGACGATCTCATGGTGACCCGCATGGGTCCGGGCGATGAGAGCGACCACATCTTCATGGTCGTCAATGCCGGCTGCAAGGATGCCGACATCGCCCATCTCAAAGCCAATCTCAATGGCCGCTGCGAGATCGAGGTGCTGGGCGACCGCTCGCTTGTCGCCCTGCAAGGGCCGAAGGCCGCCGCCGTCTTCGCGCGGCTGGCCCCAGAAAGCGCCAAGCTCAAATTCATGAGCGGTGCAAAATTGAAAGCGGCCGGCTGCGACGTCATCGCCACCCGCTCCGGCTATACGGGCGAGGATGGATTCGAAATCTCGGTCGCCAATTCGGATATCGTCGCCTTTACCCGGAAGTTGCTGACGGAACCGGAAGTGAAGCCGATCGGCCTGGGTGCCCGCGACTCGCTGCGCCTGGAGGCCGGGCTTTGCCTTTATGGCAATGACATCACCGAAAAGACCAACCCGGTCGAAGCCAATCTGGTCTGGGCCATGCAGAAGCGTCGCCGCGACGAGGGCGGCTTTCCCGGCGCCGGCATCGTGCAGCGCCAATTGGCGGAAGGTCCGGCAAGGAAGCGCGTCGGCATTTTGCCTGAGGGCAAGGCGCCGGCCCGGGCGCATACCGAAATCACCGACCAGCAGGGCCGAATCATCGGCGAGATCACCTCGGGTGGATTTGGCCCCAGCCTCGGCGCACCCGTTGCCATGGGCTATGTCGAGACCGCGCATGCCGCCACCGGCACGGCGGTCAACCTCATGGTGCGCGGCAAGGCCCTGCCGGCCAAGGTCGCCGCTATGCCCTTCGTGCCACATCGTTATCAACGCTGACAGGAAATGGTCAGCTTCACCGGGGAACGGCGCGACGATCCGTCGAAGCGCCACAACAAAACTGAGGAGACAGGTTCCATGAGCGGCATTCGCTTTGCAAAGGATCATGAATGGGTGAAGGTCGAGGGCGATGTCGCCACCATCGGCATCAGCCCCTATGCGCAGGAACAGCTGGGCGACGTCGTCTTCGTCGACCTGCCGGCCATCGGCAAGAAGATCGAAAAGGGCAAGGAGCTTGCCGTCGTCGAATCCGTGAAGGCCGCGAGCGAAGTCTATGCGCCGGTCTCCGGCGAAGTGGTCGAAGTGAACGCGGCACTGGGCGATACGCCCGGCACCGTCAATGAAGATGCGCTGGGCAAGGGTTGGTTCGCCAAGGTGAAGATGTCGAACAAAGCCGAGCTTGACGCCCTCATGGATGAGGCCGCCTACAAGACCTATTGCGAGGGGTTGCACTGACATGCGCTTCCTGCCGCTGACCGAGCCCGACCGCCAGACAATGCTGGCCAAGGTCGGGGTACCCTCGGTCGATAGCCTTTATGCGGACGTGCCGAACGGCGCGCTGTTGAAGGCACCTATCGCCGGCCTTTCCAACCACATGTCGGAGATGGAGGTCGAGCGCTTCATCGGCGCCATGGCGCAGAAGAATCTCGGTACCAACCAGGCGCCGAGCTTCCTCGGTGCCGGCGCCTATCGCCACCATGTGCCGGCGGCGGTCGACCATCTGATCCAGCGCGGCGAGTTCCTCACTTCCTATACTCCCTACCAGCCGGAAGTGGCGCAGGGGACGCTGCAATATCTCTTTGAATTCCAGACCCAGGTGGCGCTCCTCACCGGCATGGATGTAGCGAACGCCTCGATGTATGACGGCGCCACGGCGACCACCGAAGCCGTCGCCATGGCCAACCGCGTGACAAGGCGCAAGAAGGCCATCATCTCCGGCGGCCTGCATCCGCATTACCGCGAAGTCGTGGAAACCCATGGCCACCACACCGGCTTCGAGACTGTGGCGGCCCCGCTCGATGCCAGCGGCAAGGAAGACCTCGCCAAGCATCTCGGCCCCGACGTCTCCTGCGTCGTCGTGCAGAACCCCAGCTTCTTCGGCCATATCCGCGACTTCACCAAGCTGGCCGAGGCCGTTCATGCCGCCGGCGCGCTGCTGATCGTCGCCGTGACCGAGGTGGTATCCTTGGGCCTGCTGACCCCGCCGGGTGAAATGGGTGCCGATATCGTCGTGGCCGAGGGCCAGTCGATCGGCAACCCGCTGGGCTTCGGCGGTCCCTATGTAGGCCTCTTTGCCGTGCGCGAGAAATTCGTGCGGCAGATGCCGGGTCGCGTCACCGGGCAGACCGTCGATGTCGACGGTCGGCGCGGCTGGGTGCTGACCCTGTCCACCCGCGAGCAGCATATCCGCCGCGAAAAGGCCACCAGCAACATCTGCACCAATTCCGGCCTCTGCGCCTTGGCCTTCACCATCCACATGACGTTGCTGGGCGAAGCCGGCCTCAACAAGTTGGCGGCCCTCAACCACGCCAATGCCAGCAATCTGGCCGATCGCCTAGGCGCGTTGCCCGGTGTGAAGCTGCTCAATGACAGTTTCTTCAACGAGTTCACGCTGCAGCTGCCTAAGCCCGCCGTTGCGGTCGTCGAAGCCCTCGCCAAGCAGCGCATTCTGGCCGGCGTGCCGGTGGCGCGCATGGTCAAGGACAAGGCGGCCGAGAACCTGCTGCTCGTCGCCGCCACCGAACTCACCACCGAGGCCGAGATGAGCGCTCTCGAAGCCGGCCTCAAAGAGGTGCTGAAATGACCAAACCCAATCCCCTCACCAACACCATCTCGGGCAATCGCGGCCTGCAGCTCGAAGAGCCGTTGATCTTCGAGATGGACGTGCCCGGCCGTTCCGGCGTCGATCTGCCGGACGTGCCCAAGCACAAGGAGCGCCTCGGCGGCGTGAAGCGGAAAGGCGCGGTCGGCCTGCCGGGCCTGGCCGAATCCCAAGTGGTGCGGCACTACACCAAGCTCAGCCAGAAGAACTATGCGATCGACATGTCGGTCTATCCGCTGGGCTCCTGCACCATGAAGCACAACCCGCGCATCAACGAAAAGATCGCGCGCCTGCCGGGTATTGCCGATCTTCATCCCATGCAGCCGGTTTCGACGGTGCAAGGTGCGCTTGAGGTCATCGACACGCTGGCGCATTGGCTGAAGACCCTGACCGGAATGCCGGCCGTGGCCATGTCGCCGGCCGCCGGTGCCCATGGTGAACTTTGCGGCATGCTCACGATTCGTGCCGCCCAACTCGCCAAGGGTGATGCCAGGAAGCGCATCCTGGTTCCGGAATCGGCCCATGGCACCAACCCTGCCACGGCCGCTTCGATCGGCTATGAAGTCGATCCCGTCCCCGCCGATGAGCGTGGCCGGGTCGATCTTGCGGCCTTCAAGGCCAAGCTCGGGCCCGACGTCGCCGGCACGATGATCACCAACCCGAACACCTGCGGCCTGTTCGAGAACGACATCATCGACATCGCCGATGCGATCCACGGCGTCGGTGGCTATTTCTATTGCGACGGCGCCAATTTCAACGCCATCGTCGGCCGCGTGCGGCCGGGCGATCTCGGCGTCGATGCCATGCACATCAACCTGCACAAGACCTTCTCGACGCCCCATGGCGGCGGTGGCCCGGGTTCCGGCCCGGTCGTGCTCTCCGCCGCCCTCGCCCCCTATGCACCGCTCCCATATGTGACGCATGGGCCGAACGGCTTCGACCTGGTGGAGCACGATGACGGCCCGGATGGATCAAAGGGGGCTTTCGGGCGTCTCAAGGGCTTCCATGGCCAGATGGGCATGTTCACCCGCGCCCTCTCCTATATCCTCAGCCATGGTGCCGACGGCCTGCGCCAGGTCTCGGGGGATGCGGTCCTCAACGCCAACTACCTGCAGGCGAGCCTCAAGGGCGATCTCACAGCCGCCTTCCCCGGCACCTGCATGCATGAGGCGCTGTTCAACGACGACTTCCTGGAAGGGACCGGCGTCACCACGCTCGATTTCGCCAAGGCGATGATCGACGAGGGCTATCATCCGATGACGATGTACTTCCCGCTGGTCGTCCATGGTGCGCTGCTGATGGAACCGACCGAGACCGAGAGCAAGATCGGCCTCGATCGCTACATCGAAGTGGTGCAAGGGCTCGCGCGCCGCGCCAAGGCCGGCGAAGCCGACTATTTCCACGGCGCGCCCTATCACACGCCGCGCCGGCGCCTCGATGAAACGCTGGCCGCGCGCCAGCCGATCCTGCGCTGGAAACCGGAAGAAGCGAAGAAGGCGGCGGAGTAATTCCTCTCGCCCCAACCCCTCGCCCCATTCCAAGGGGTGAGGGGTTGCTTGCCTCGTACATCCAAGCCCGCTTACATGCAGCAGCCCATCACAAAATGAGTCGCTGACATGACCGCTGAGCCCGAACCGATCGCCGCCGAAATCACCTATGACGACTTCCGCAAGGTCGATATCCGTGTCGGCACCATCGTCAGCGCCGAGCCCTATCCGGAAGCGCGCCGGCCGGCCTACAAGCTGACGGTCGATTTCGGGCCCGGGATCGGCCTCAAACGTTCCTCGGCGCAGATCACCCGGCGCTATGCGCTGGATGAACTGGCGGGCCGCCAGGTGGCCGCCGTCGTCAATTTTCCCAGGAAGCAGATCGGCAAGTTCATGTCCGAAGTCCTGGTCCTGGGCTTCCCGGACGAGCAGGGAGAGGTGGTGTTGATTTCCCCTACCCTCGGCATCCCCAATGGCGGCCGGCTCTACTAACTTTAGAAAGTATTTACTTTTCTAATATCCGGCACGAGCATCCACCTTCTTTATGGAGGGTGGCATGGCATGGATCGATGTGGCGGCGGCCGGCGATTTGGCGGCGGCGGGCAGGTTGGTGGTGCGGCACGAAGGTCGCCAGATCCTGCTGCTGGATACCCCGGCGGGATTGTTCGCCTGTGTCAACCGATGCCCCCATGAAGGCTATCCCTTGCGCGAAGGCAGCCTCGGCAGCGGCACGGCCGCCTGCATCCTCACCTGCAACTGGCATAATTGGAAATTCGACCTCAGCACTGGCGAGACGCTGGTCGGCGGCGACAGGCTGCGCCGGTTTCCCATCCGCCGGCAAGATGCGCGCATCGAGATCGAGATCGTCCCCGAAGATACCGACCAGCGCCGGACCGCCATCCTTGCCGGCCTGGAGCGCGCCCTCCATGAGGATGATGCGGACCGCCAGGTCCGCGAGGTGGCCCGGCTGATGCAGCTGGGGCTCGATCCCCACGACGCCCTGCGGCATGCCATCCATTGGGCTCATGACCGTCTGGAATTCGGCACCACCCATGCCATCGGGGCAGCCCCCGATTGGCTGCAGCTCGGCTGGCAGGGAGGCACCGAAGAGCGCCTGATCGCCTGCGGCGAAATCCTCGGCCATCTCTCGGACGACGCCCGCGATCGCACGCGCTATCCGATTCCGGCCGGAATTTCGCCCTGGGATGACGTGGCTTTCGCCGCCGCCATCGAAGCGCAGGACGAGGCAACCGCCATCCGGTTGATGCGGGGCGGCCTCGCTGTCCCGCTATCGGCCGACAGCTGGCAGCGCGTCTTTATGCAGGCTGCGCTGACGCATTACGCCGATTTCGGCCATGCGCTGATTTACAGCGTGAAGACCATGGATCTCCTTGACCTGCTGGGTCCAGGGCTTGCCGAACCCTTGCTGACCATGCTGGTGCGCAGCCTGTGCTTTGCCCGCCGCGACGACCTGCTGCCGGAATTCCGCAGCTATGCCGACCAGCTGAGCCTATGGGGTAAGGCCGATGCCAGCATCGGTGCCCCCGCGCCCGACGCCTTCCGGCGTGCGTCACCGAAATCGGCCATGGCCATCCAGCGCAACTGGTCGGCCCAAGCAGACATGCGGGCCATCTGGCCGGTCCTGGTGGAAGCCGCCGCCTGGCAATTGCTGCACGCTGATGAAAGCCATTTCCGCCGTCCCGACCTGAAGATTGCAGACAATGCCAATTGGCTCGACCTCACCCACGCCCTTACCTTTGCCGATGCCGGCGAAACAGCCGCCGCCCGCGCGCCCGAGCTGTGGCCTGCAATCATGCTGCAACTGGCCTGCTTCATCGGCCGCAACAGCGGCTTCGTCGATGCAGGACTCGACACCGCGTCCTTCAATGTTAATGACCCCGACGCCTTCTGGCAGGAAGCCCGCGCGGGATTGCTCGATCATGGCCGCGGGCGCTTCATCATTTCCGCCCATCTCATCAAGACCTTGCTGGCCGCGGAGCGCCTGGCGCGGGCGCATCCGCAGCTGGCGCCGCTCCTTGCCAGCGCGCTGGGCAGGTTTCTGCAAGCCCCGCTCAAGGAGCGCCATCTGCGGCGGACAGCCCGGCAAATGCTGGATCTGGTCGCACAGGAGTGATCGCCGTCGCACCAGCCGGGAATAGGTTCAAGGCTCAATCGTCCTAGCGTGACGGCGCGCACTGGACGGTTTTCGGGGGCACGCCTATCTTTTTGGGCAAGAACAACATCCCGGTCACCCATTCATGCCTGCCGACCACACCTATCTCGCTTTGCTGGCGAGGCCCATCGCCATCTCCGTTGCGGGGCGCGATGCGGAACTGCGCCCGAGCGTCGCGCACGCCTATGGCTGTCGGGTGGTCGGCGCGGCTGGCCCGGGCCAGCCCATGAAAATTCGCGTCTTCGTGCTGCGTGACGAAGCGCGGCGCGTTCTTGCCGACATCGCTGCCAATGGCGAGGTCGCGACCGTCTATAGCGACGTGCGCAGCTTCCGCTCGCTGCAGATCAAGGGCCATGACGCCGTCATCGACGCCTTCGACGCGGAAGACGCCGTGGCTCGGACCGCGCATCACCGCCTGACCGCTGATGAACTGGTAGCCCTGGGCTATGCAGCGCCGCTCGCCCATGGCTATTTCAGCACGCCAAAACATGGCGACTTCGTGACGGTGAGCTTCTCGCCGCAGGACGTCTTTCAGCAGACGCCAGGCCCGGGTGCCGGCGACAAGCTTGGCGTTGCGACCGACGCCAAGGCCACCGGCCGGAAGAAGGCGGACCGCCCATGAGCCGGATCGACCTTGCCAATCTGCGCGCGAGTCTCGAGGGGGCCATTCCATCGGAGATCGCGACCTGCGATGCGAATGGCGTGCCCAATGTCAGCGTCATTTCCGACGTGCATTACGTCGATGCCGCCCATGTCGCCATTTCGTATCAGTTCTTCAGCAAGACCCGCGCCAACATCCTTGCCAATCCGCGCGCCACGGTTCTGCTGAAACATCCTTCGACCTGTGCGCAGTACCGCCTGCATCTCCGCTATCTGCGCACGGAGCTCGAAGGGCCGCTGTTTGAAACCATGCGCGCCAAGCTTGCCGGGATCGCGTCGCATGAAGGCATGTCCGGTATTTTCCGTCTTTTGGGGGCTGACATTTATCACGTCGAAGAGGCTGAAATCGTGCGCGGCGACCTGCTGCCCTTGCCACCACCGCATGCGCCGCTGCTGGCGGCACTACGCCAGACCCTGCCGCGCCTGCGTGCGGCCCGCGACCTCGACAGCCTGGTCGCCACCCTGCTCTCCGCCCTGCGCAGCGAGTTCCGCCTCGCGCATGTCATGCTGCTGATGGCCGATGCCGCGGCCGACCGACTCTATACGGTGGCTAGCCAGGGCTATGACGAATCCGGCGTCGGCGCCGAGATCCTGCCCGGCCAGGGCGTCATCGGCGTCGCCGCGCGCGAACGCACGCCGATCCGCATCGCCCATGCGACCCGCGAATATCTCTATGGCCGCGCCATCCGCGACGCCTTGCGCAGCAGTCCCATGGCAGCGCGGCTGGAGACGGAAATCCCGCTACCCGGCCTGCCCGACAGCGGCAGCCAGATCGCCGTGCCGATCCTGCATGGTGAAGAGCTTCTCGGCGTCATCTACGCCGAAAGCCCAGAGGCCGGCCGCTTCGGCTATGACGAGGAAGACGCGCTGATGATCCTGGCTGCCGAAGTCGCACCGGCGATGCAGGCCCTGCAGGGCGATGCCGAGGAAAGCGCCCCGGCGATCCGCGCCGAAACGGCGACCGGTTCCGGCGCGCCGCTGATCGTGCGCCACTATCCGGCCGATGACAGTGTCTTCGTCGACGATGAATATGTCATCAAGGGTGTTGCCGGTGCGATCCTCTGGTTCCTCCTCAGCGAGCATGCGCGGAGCGGCCGGGTCGAGTTCAGCAACAAGGAACTGCGCCTGGCGCCGCAGATCCGCCTGCCGGAGTTTTCGGAAAACCTCGAAGCCCGCCTCATCCTGCTGCGCCGACGCCTCGCCGAGCGCAACCAGCATCTGGCGCTCGACAAGGCGGGACGCGGCCGCTTCCGCCTCAATCTCGGCCGTCCCGTGCAGCTGATCGAGGCGGAAGGCTAGGTCGGCCGACTTCACTCGACGAGCGTCAGGCGAGATCCGCCGCCAGCGCCACGCGCTCGAATTCACTCAAATAGGGTTTCACCATCTCGAGCACACCGCCGAACAGTTCCGGCGGCATGCCGGCCTGCATGCCCTTCATCATGATGGCGCGCTGCTGGCGCGTGACGTTGGGCAGGATCCAGCGCAGCCAGGTCATCATGTTCTCCGGCTTGATATGGGCGTGGATCTGGAGTTCGATCGCCAGCAGATCGGCATCCGAGCAATGCTGCCAGAGAAGCTCGGTGTTGGCGCTCTCTTCGACTTCCATATGCTCGAAATTCTCGGCGACGAAGCTGGCGAGCAGGCGGTAGAGTACCTTGAAGGCGCGCTCGCGGATCTGCGCATCCGCTTTTGCCGCTTCATCGATACGCGTCCTCAGGGCGGCGATCGCCGCCACATGATGCTGGTGATCGTCGGCGCAGCGCTTCGACGAGCCGGGCGCCGCCTTTTCCATCGCCGCATGCACGAAGGCGTTTTCGTGTTCCAGATGTTCGCTGCACAAGGCCATCAGATTGGTGACGGTGGCAAGCGACGCCTTCCTGCTCTCGGCACTGGCCAGATCCACCCGGCCAAGCTGCACCAGCGCGTCACTCATCGCGGCGCGCAAGCCCTTATGCACCAGATGATAGAGTTCGCGCCGCTGCGGCGCTGCGGCCTTGTCGTTGGCAGCCATGCCGGCGATGAAATCGGGCGCCTGGACGGAAGTTACGGTCTGGCGCGGCTGATAGTCGGGAACGGTCGGGAAGGCCTTCGCCTCGACAGTCGATCTGTTGCTCATGTTAGCGATCCTCGGCTTGGGGGGTGCCGGGTCGTCCATGACCGCGGCGGTGGCGCGAAGATGCCGCCGCCGCCGCTGGGGTGCATGCTAATTTCCCCCTCACGGAATCCTAACTTTTCGCTAAAGCAACCGTTCGTTAAAGCGGCAGGCGCAGGACCGCGCGGAGGCCCCCGCCGGGCGCATCCGACAACACCAGATCCCCGCCATGGCCACGGACGATATCGCGGGCGATGGTGAGGCCGAGGCCGGTGCCGCCGGTCTCCTGATTGCGCGATTGCTCCAGGCGGAAAAAAGGTTTGAAGACGTCCTCGCGCGCCTCGGCCGGAATGCCCGGACCGTCATCATCGACCATCACTTCGACATGGCGCGGGCGCAGGACCATGGTGACACCGATGGCACCGGCATAGCGATGGGCATTGCCGATGACATTGTCGAGGGCGCGGCGAAAGGCATCGCGCCGCAGCGGCACCACGATGTCGCGCGCCGGCAGCTTCAGCTCAATCGTAGCACCCTGGCGGCGCGCATCGCCCACGACATCGGCGACCAGTTCTGCAAGGTCGGTCGGCGCCGGCTGCTCCATGCCCTCGCCGCGGGCGAAGGCCAGATAGGCACCGATCATGCGCTCCATGTCGGCGACGTCCTTCTTGAGGTCGGTGATCTCGGAATTCTCGCCCATCATCGCCAGCTGCAGCTTCATGCGCGTGAGCGGCGTGCGCAGATCGTGGCTGACACCGGCCAGCATCTCGGTGCGCTGCGCGATCTGGCGGCGGATACGATTGCGCATCTGGTTGAAGGCCTGACCGGCGAGGGTCACCTCGGTCGCTCCTTCGATGCGGAAGTCGGCCACCTCGCGCCCTTTCCCGAAATCGTCGGCGGCTTGCGCCAGGCGCTTGATCGGCTTTACCTGGTTGCGCATGAAGAGGGTGGCCACGGCAAGCAGCGCCAGGGAGGTGCCGACCATCCACAGCAAGAAGACATAGGTCGTCGAACTGAACAGGCGCCGGCGCAGCACCACGACATGCAGCACGCCGTCGGCCAGCTGAACGTGAATCTCGATGTATTTTTCGAGACTGCGGCTGTCGATGATGAAGGGCCGCTCGACCAGATCCTCCAGCGCCCTGGCCAGCTGCCGGTCGACCAGGTTCTGCCGCATGATGGTCGGATCATTGGGCAGGATCTCGCCCGGCTTGAATTCGAGGTTGAGGCCCATATCCTGGCGCGCGGTCTCGAACAGGGCGTGGATTGCGACTTCGTTGCCCGACGGCGCGCTGCCGGCGCGCGGCATCAGCCGCGTCACCGCGCCGATCTCGCCCGCCACCGACTGCGCCAAGCGCTTGGTGACCGTGTTCCAATGGCTGTCATAAAAGACCCAGGCGGAAATCACCTGCAGCAGCACGATCGGCGTCACGATGATGAGGATCGAGCGGCCGAGCAGCGAACGCGGCAACACGCGCTCGATCCCGATCAGCCATTCCTGCAGCAGCGTGTTCATCAGGCGTCAGTCCGGCCGCAGCACATAGCCGATGCCGCGCACGGTCTGCAGATAGCGCGGGAAGCGCGGATCGTCCTCGATCTTGCGCCTGAGGCGGGTCATCTGCACATCGATGAGGCGCGAGGCGCCCACTTCCGCCACATTGCCCTCGGCATGTTCACCGGCGAGTTCGTCGCCGTCGCTGCCGCCGCCGGTGCGGGCTGCCAGTTCGTCGCGGCTGACCGGCTGGCCGGCGCGGCGGGCAAGCACCGCCAGCAGATCGCTTTCCCCTTCGGTCAGATGCACGATGTCGGTGCCCTTATGGAGGCGCCGCCCCTCCACCTCGAAGGCGAAATCGCCGAAGCGCACGGTGCTGGCAGCTTGCGCCGCTGCCGGTGTCCGCGGCCGCGCGCGCTTGAGGATGGCGTTGATGCGCAGGACCAGTTCCTTGGGCTCGAAGGGCTTGGGCAGATAATCGTCGGCGCCGCTTTCCAGTCCGGCGATGCGGTCCTGCACTTCCCCCATCGCGGTCAGCAGCAGGATCGGCACGGCATTGTCGCTGCGCAAGGCGCGCGTCAGATCGAGGCCGTTTTCCCCCGGCATCATGATGTCGAGCACCAACAGATCAAACGAGATGCTCTTCAGCTTCGCCCGCGCCTCCGCGGCATCGGTCGCCACGGTGACGCGGAACCCCTGTTCGCCCAAATAGCGCGCGATGAGATCGCGCAGCCTTTTGTCGTCGTCGACGACCAGGATATGTGCGGCATGCGCCATGGTTCAGCGCGATCCGCTGTGACCCGTGCCACCCGGCGTCGTCCCCGGCAAGGGTGCCGAACCCGGTGCCGCCGGATTCTGCATGCGGAAGCGGCTGCGATCCTCCTCATTGATGAGGCCAAGGAGGACCTTCTTGAAGCCTTCCACCGCCTCGGCCCCGGCCGCCTTATAGGCGCGGGCGACCAGCGCGCGCTGGTCTTCGGTGAGGCGCCGTTCGAGCTCGGCGCCCTTCTCGGTGAGGCTGAGCAGGCGCTGGCGCCGGTCGGTGGTGCCGGGACGCTGCACGATGAAGCCCTCGCGCACCAATTGCGACAGGACGCGGCTGAGGCTCTGCTTGGTGATCTTCAGGATGTCGAGCAGGTCGGAAACCGTCATGCCCGGGTTGCGGCCGACGAAATAGATGACCCGATGATGGGCCCGGCCGAAATCATAGGCCGCCAGGGTCTGGTCGGCCCGCGCCGTAAAATCGCGATAGCCGAAAAACAACAGCTCGATTCCCTGCCGCAACTCATCGTCCCGCAGGAACAAGGGGTTAGGCGTCGATTTCAAATCAGCCATTTTTTATGTCAGCCATGTTGACTTATCTAACCGAATATTTTAAAACAAGGTCATTCCGGGTTCCTTTATAACCCGACGGAAAGCCAAGTGGAGGAATTCATGAGTTTAGTGCCTTTCGACGACCGTGATGGCGAAATCTGGATGGACGGCAAATTCATTCCCTGGCGGGAAGCGAAGCTGCACGTGCTGACCCACGCCCTCCATTATGCCTCAGCCGTGTTCGAAGGCGAACGCTCCTATAACGGCAAGGTCTTCAAATCCCGGGCCCATACCGAGCGCCTGCATAAATCGGCCGAAATCGTCGGCTATGCGATCCCCTTTACGGTCGACGAAATCGAAGCGGGCAAGACCGAACTGGTGCGCCGGACCGGGTTCAAGAACTGCTATGTCCGGGCCATTGCCTGGCGCGGCAGCGAAATGATGGGCGTCTCGGCCCAGCACAACAAGATCCACGTCGCCATTGCCGCCTGGGAATGGCCCTCCTATTTCTCGCCCGAACTGCTCGCCAACGGCATCCGCCTGAAATGGGCCAAGTACAAGCGCCCGGCCCCCGATACGGCGCCGACCGCCGCCAAGGCATCCGGCCTCTATCAGATCTGCACGATCTCGAAGCATGAGGCCGAGCGCGACGGCTTCCAGGATGCGATGATGCTGGACTACCGCGGGCTCTTGGCTGAAGCCACCGGCGCCAACGTGTTCCTGGTCCAGAACGGCGAACTGCACACGCCCAAGCCCGATTGCTTCCTCAACGGCCTCACGCGCCAGACGGTGATCGAGCTTGCCCAACGCCGGCAGATCAAGGTCGTCGAACGCGCCATCCAGCCGGAAGAACTGGCCAAGACCGACGAGGTCTTCCTGGTCGGCTCGGCCGCCGAGGTGACGCCGGTGGGCCAGATCGGCGACTACAAATTCACGCCCGGCCCCGTCACCCGTCAGATGCGCGAAGACTATCTGAAGGAAGTCGGCGCCTGAAGCCGGCACCGATCCGAACGATAAAAGCGCGGGAGCCAACCTCCCGCGCTTTTTTCATTTGGGCCAAGAAAAACGGGGTGCCGCGAACGGCACCCCGGGACAGTTGGAGGAAACGAGAGGCTAACAAGTTACAGGCGGGCAAAAACTCAGGCGGGCAAAACTCAGGCAGGTAAAACTCAGGCAGGTCGCGGTGGAAGGGGGCGGCCGACGTCGGTGGGGGATGGGGTACCAACGTCGGCCTGACCGGGCGCCGCTGCAGGAGGCAGTTCCTGCCTTGGACAGGGGCGGTGACGGCGCCCGGTCTTGAACTCAAAGGGTCTTTAACTGGAGGGGCCTTTAACTACATGATCAAGCTTGCTTCAGGTTGACAGCGATGAAGTGATCGCGGCCGTCGCGGTTGACCAGCATGACGAGCACCGGCTTGCTGCTCTTCTGCGCGGCCTCGGCGAGGCGGGTGATTTCGGCCGGGTCGGTCACATCGCTGTTGCCGATGCGCTCGATGACGTCGCCAGGTTTCAGGCCCTGATCGACCAGCGGCGAATCGTCCTTGAGGTCGACGATGACGACACCCTTGGCCTTGTCGTCGAGGTTGAAGGCCTGGCGCGCTTCTGGCGTCAGGGCCGAGAGGCGTGCGCCGAGCACGGCACTTTCCGAACCATCGGCGGCATCGCCGGAGCCTGCATTGTTGTCATTGCTGGCAAGCTGTTCCGGCTTCAGCTTGCCGATCTCGACGCTGATCTCCTTCTCATGGCCCTGGCGCAGGATGTCGAGCGTCGCCTTCGAGCCAGGATCGGCATTGGCCACCAGGCGCGGCAGGTCGCGCATCTCCATCACCTTGGCGCCGTTGAAGGCCAGCACCACGTCACCCGGCTGCAGATCGGCCTTGGCCGCCGGCGAGCTGGGATCGATATTGGCGATGAGCGCGCCCTTGGGTTCGTCGAGACCGATGCCCTGCGCCAGATCCGGCGTCACCTGCTGAATCTCGACGCCGAGCCAGCCGCGTTCGATCGAACCTTTATCGCGCAATTCGGCCACCACGGTCTTGGCAAGGTTGCTGGGAATGGCAAAGCCGATGCCGACCGACCCGCCCGAGGGCGAGACGATGGCCGTGTTGATGCCGACCACATGGCCGCTCATGTCGAAGGTCGGGCCGCCGGAATTGCCCTGGTTGATGGCAGCGTCGATCTGCAGGAAATCGTCGAACGGGCCTTCATGAATATCGCGGCTGCGCGCCGAGACGATGCCGGTGGTGACCGACCCGCCAAGGCCGAAGGGATTGCCGACCGCCATCACCCAATCGCCCACCCGCGCCTTGTCGGAATCGCCCCAGGGCACCGAGGGCAACGGCTTCTTCGGTTCGACCTTGAGCAAGGCGAGGTCGGTCTTGGGATCGGTACCGATCAACTTGGCCGGATATTCGGTCCCGTCGGCCAGGGTTACCGTGATGTCGGTCGATTCCTCGATCACATGGTTGTTGGTGACGATATAGCCCGCGGGATCGATGACGAAGCCGGAGCCCAGCGACATGGCCTTGTGCATCTGCTTATGGCCGCCGCCCTGCTGCTCCTGGAACTGGCGGAAGAAATCCTCGAAGGGTGAGCCCTTGGGGAAATTGAAGGGCATTTCGGGACTGTCAGCCTCGGCGACCTTGCGCGAGGACGAAATATTGACCACGGCCGGCGTCACCTTGGCGGCAAGGTCGGCAAAGCTTGCGGGACGGGTCTCGCCCGACAGCTGGTCGGCTTTCGCTTCGGCGACATGCGCCAAGCTGATGGCCGGGGGGATGAAGGCCAGCGCCCCCATGAGGAGGGCAGCGCGGCCGACGGTGACGAACAGCCGGCTGCGGCTGATTTCGGGCGCCTTGGGTGGCTGGGCGGAAATGATCTCGGTCATCTGTCTCTCCATTTGCGGCCAGTATGCGCGCCGGGGCTTTGGCCGGCAGGTCTCGGGCCGCGTTGAAGGGGATATTGTTCTTGCCCTGTCACAGCGCCATGTCGGCCGGCATGCTATTTGGCAACGGCATGCGACAGGGGCTTTACTTGTTACAAAACGTTACCAAATTGGCTGGCGCCGGCCCGAAACGGCGGATAACACTGGCGCCATGAGCGAGAAAACGCCCCATATCCTGATCGTCGACGACGACCGCGAAATTCGCGACCTGCTTTCCAGGTTCCTCGAAAAGCACGGCTTCCGCTGTAGCCAGGCGGCCGATGGGCGCGACATGCGCCGGCAATTGGCGGACGCCCGGATCGACCTGCTCGTCCTTGACGTGATGATGCCGGGCGAGACCGGGCTGCAGCTTTGCGCCCAGCTCCGCGCCGACCGCAACGCAGCGCTATCCCGCCTGCCGATCATCATGCTGACCGCCGCCGGCGAGGAGACCGACCGCATCATCGGCCTGGAGATGGGCGCCGACGATTACCTGCCCAAGCCCTTCAGCCCGCGCGAGCTCCTCGCCCGTATCCGAGCCGTCCTGCGCCGCGGCGGGCAGGACGCGCCGGCGGGTGTCGGCGAACCGGTCCAGATGCTGGTCTTCGAGGATTGGCGCATCGACCTTTCCGGCCGCCGGGTCCAGGGACCTGAGGGCGAGGTTGAACTCTCGACCGGCGAATTCGACCTCCTGGTGGCGCTGGCCGAACGCCCGCAGCGGGTGCTCTCGCGCGACCAGCTGCTCGATCTCACCAAGGGCCGCGCGGCGCAGCCCTTCGATCGCAGCATCGACGTGCAGATCGGCCGCCTGCGGCGCAAGATCGAGCGCGATCCAGCGCAGCCCCGCTTCATCACCACCGTCCGCGGCGGGGGCTATATGTTCGCCGCCAAGGTCGTGCGCGAAAACGGGCCTGGAACGGAATCGGGATCGGCATGAGCCGCCGTTTTTTCCCCGACAGCATCCTTGCCTGGCTGTTGCTGATCCTGATCACCGGCGTGCTGGCCAGCCAGGCCGTGACCATGCTGCTCCACAATCTCAATCGCAACGAGGTGCTCTTGCATCTTGAGGACCAACGGGCGGCGGAACGCATTGCCGCCCTTACCGTCTTCCTCGACCACACCGCGCCGGCCCTGCGCCGCGGCGTTGCTGATGCCATGAGCGGGCCGTCGCTCGATGCCCGCATCTCGGACCGGCCGCTGGTGGCGACCGCCTCGGCCCCGCGCGAACTGGCGCCGCTCGCCGGTGCCATTGCCGACCGCTTGAAAGGCGTCAACTGGCGAGAAATCCGTGTCGGCAGCGGCCAGCCCAGCGAAAAAGAAGCTGCTGCCGAACTGGTGCCGATCCGTGTGGCGATCGGCCTTTTCGACGGCTCCTGGCTGAATTTCGAATTCCCGATGGTGGCAAGTCTTCCCTGGGCGTCGCCGCAGCTCCTCGGCCTCACCGTCGGTTCTGTGGTGGCTGTCCTCGGGCTTTGCCTCTATGCGCTGCTGCGCCTGATGCGCCCATTGGAGCGGCTGACGCGCGCCGCCGAAACCCTCGGCCGTTCCGGTACCGCCCAGCAGCTGCCCGAAACCGGTGTGGGCGAAGTGCGCCGCGCCGCCATCGCCTTCAACAAGATGCAGGCGCGCATCGGCCGCCTCATCGAGGACCGGCTGCAGATGATCGCCGCCATCTCCCATGATCTGAAAACACCCATCACCCGCCTGCGCCTGCGCGCCGAGCTGATGGACGACGAGGAGACCCGCCGCAAGTTGGTCAAGGATCTCGACGAGATGGAGGCGATGATCGGCTCCACCCTCGCCTTCGCGCGTGAGGAGGGCAATCCGGAACCCGCCGCCAGGATCGACCTGCGCGCATTGGTGAAGGAAGCGGGCGAACACCAGCCGGCCATGCGCCTCGGCATCGCCGGCACCGGCCCGTGGGAACTGGCGGCGCAGCCTTTGGCCCTGAAGCGCGCCATCGCCAATCTCATCGACAATGCGGTCAAGTATGGCGGCGAAGCGGTGGTAAATCTCAGCCGCGGCCAGGATAGCGACGGCAATGCCCGCTTCGAGATCCGCATCGACGATCGCGGCCCCGGCATTCCACCCGCCGAGATGGAGCGCGTGTTCCGCCCCTTCTATCGCCTCGAGGCTTCGCGCAACCGCGAATCGGGCGGCACGGGGCTGGGCCTCGCCATCGCGCGCAGCGCCATTCTGGCACAGGGCGGCGACGTCGAATTACACAATCGTGCAGGCGCGGACGGCGCCATTCAGGGTTTGACGGCCCGCGTGTTGCTGCCAGTGTGAGGCGTCCGATTCATTAACGCCACCCACACCTTGTTTACGATTTTTTCACCAATCACCACGCTTGTTGATTGCGGCGACTTGCTTTAGTGAGTTCTGCAACCAGAGAATGGCGAGACAAGGTCGGGTTCGAGCGCTTCACCGGAACCCGCGACGTCGAAGCTGTCGCAACATCAGAACCGTCAAAAATTAAGAATCGTGCGGCCGGTATAAATCTCCGATGAAGGGGATACCGGACCAGATGCGCAATGGGGCGGCACAGGAATGGCGTCGAGCACCGAGCTGATTGAGCTGATGGCGGAGCGCAGGCAGGAAGAAGCGCTCAAAGACGCTGAGCAGCGAATTCTGCGTGCGATCGTCGAGGACGTCCCCTTACGGGATATCCTCGATCTGGCCTGCCGTGCGCTTGAAAGCGTGCTGCGCGAAGCCCTCTGCTCCGTGCTGCTGCTTTCGCCCGATGGCAAGCATCTGGCGCATGGGGCGGCCCCCAATTTGCCCAAGGACTATTCCGCCGCCATCGACGGCGCCCCGATCGGACCAGCGGCCGGTTCCTGCGGCACCGCCGCCTATACCGGCGAGATGGTTGTGGTCGAGGACATTGCCACCGACCCGCTCTGGGCCGACTATAAAGGCCTCGCCGCCGCGCACGGGCTTTGCGCCTGCTGGTCGATCCCGTTGAAGTCGAAGGGCGGCGCGGTGCTTGGCACCTTTGCTACCTATCACCGCACCTCCTACCGGCCGAGCGAACGCGAACTCAAGGTGGCCTGGCGCCTCGCCTCTTCCGCAGCCATCGCCATTCAGCGCAAATTGCTCGACGAGGCGCTGATCGCGGAAAAGGAAAAGGCCGAGGCTGCGAGCCGTGCCAAATCCGAATTCCTCGCCAATATGAGCCACGAGCTGCGCACGCCCTTGAACGCCATCCTCGGTTTTTCGGAGGCCATCGACCGCATCCTGCTCGATCCCGAGAAGACACGCGAATATGCCCGCGACATTCATCGCAGCGGCCGGCAATTGCTAGACCTGATCAACGACCTGCTCGATGTGGGCCGCATCGAATCCGGGACGGCCAAGCTCAACCGCCAGCGCTTCAACCTTGCCGCCAATCTCACCGAGCAAGTCGATCTGGTGCGCCATGCCTTCCCCGACGCGGCACCGATCCGCATCGCCGTTTCGCCGGAATGCCCGGATATCCTGGTCGACAGCCGCAGCTTCCGCCAGGTCATCCTCAACATCGTCGGCAATGCCGCGAAATTCACGCCGGCCGCCGGCAGCATCGAGCTTGCCGCCGATTGCACGGCCCCGGGCCTTCGTGTCGTGGTCAGCGATACCGGGCCGGGCATACCGCCGGAAATCATGCGCGATCTCGGCCAGCCGTTCCGTTCGGGCGAGGCCGCCTATAGCCGCAAATATGGCGGCAGCGGCCTTGGCCTCTATATCAGTCGTAAGCTCATTCAGGAGCATGGCGGCTCGCTGGAAGTCACCAGCGAGCTCGGTGTCGGCACGTCTATCACCATCAGCCTGCCCGAATCCGCAATGCTCCGCGCCGACCAGCACGGGCCCGGCTGAGCAGCCTTATTCCGCCGCCTGGCCGTTGTTCCAGATGATCTGCGCCCTGGGTCGCGCAGCTTCCGCCCGCTCCCAATCGAACATGTAGTCGCGTGTGATCGGCACGGAATTGATGCCGCGACCGAGCTGCATCTGGAAGACCATGTTGTAGTCGTAGCGGAACGACAATTCGCTGCCGACCAGATAGAACTCCCACATGCGGCAGAAGCGCTCGTCATAGAGCGCCTGGATGGCCGCCCGGTTGCGCTGGAAATTCGCGCGCCAGGCCTTCAGCGTCTCGGCGTAATGGAGCCGCAGGATTTCGATATCGGTGACCCACAATTTCGTCTGCTCGACCACCGGCAGCACCTCGGACAAGGCCGGCGAGTAGCCGCCTGGGAAGATATACTTCCTCAACCAGGGATTAGTGTGCCCCGGCCCGTCGCGCCGGCCAATGGCATGCACCAGGGCGACGCCGCCCGGCACCAGCAGATCCTCGACCTTGGCGAAGAATTCCGGGAAATGCTTCAGGCCGACATGTTCAAACATGCCCACCGAGACGATGCGGTCGAAGCGGCCCGGCTCCAGGCGATAATCCTGCAGCTTGAACTCGACCTCGCCTTCCAGCCCAGCGGCCCTCACCCGCGCGCAGGCGATCTCGTGCTGTTCCTTGGAAAGGGTGACACCGGTGACCTTGACCCCCGCCGTCTTGGCCAGATAGATGCCGAGCCCACCCCAGCCGCAGCCGATGTCGAGCACGCGCTGGCCGGGCTCCAGCAGCAGCTTCGACGCGATATGGCGCATCTTGGCTTGCTGCGCCTCTGCCAGCGTTGCATCCGGCCGCGTGAAATAGGCACAGGAATACTGCATGCTCTCATCGAGGAAGAGCTCGAACAGCTTGCGGCTGAGATCGTAGTGATGGGCGACATGGCGCTGCGCCGCGCCGATCGGGTTGTGCTGATGCCACCAGCGCAGGACGCGGTTGATGACGGTGAACGCCTTCTGCGATTTGAGGCCGAGCAGCGACTGCGTGTTGCGCATCGCGATGTCGATGAAGTCGTAGAGCGTGCCGTCCTCGATGGTGAGGGTCCCGTCCATATAGGCTTCGCCGACCTTGAGCCACGGGCTGAGACCGAGTTGAAAGGCCAGCGCCGGATCATGCAGTCGAAGTGTGACGGATGGTGTGCCGCTGCCGAAATCCTCGCGGCGGCCCTGATGATCAATGAGCGCGATATGGCCGGTCTTGATCCCGGCGCGCAAGAGTCTGGCAAACATCGCCCACCCCCTTTTCCATGCCGGTACCCCGTCCCGAGAACCGGCCCAACGCTAGATCGACACTGTCATCTTGGTTAAGGATAGGTAAGGAATCTTTCCCGCGTCAATTGCCGAGACCGCGTGCAGCCTTGCGGTGGGGGCAAGGCTGCTATCGAATTACCGCGCCACCACAATGAGATGGCCATCAAGCTGGAAACCCTACAATCTTTCGGGCAACTGCCACTCGGCCCGTACGTCAGGATCTTTCTCTCCCTGCATCGCTGCCCGACGGTGCTGCTGCCACGTTTCCATATCGAGCCGCGACAGAGCCCAAGCGGCGGCCCCCCGCACGACCGGCGCCGGATCGTTCAATAGACTCGCGACCGCAGGCAACAGTTCCCGCTGCCCGCTATTGCCGATGGCGATGAGGACGTTGCGGGTGAAGCGATCGCGCCCGATACGCTTGACCGGTGAGCCTGAGAAGAAGGCGCGAAAGGCCGCGTCATCGAACCGGGCGAGATCGGCGAGGTGCGGCGCCAGGAGATCAGGCCGCGCCATCAGCGGCGCGTGGGCGGTCGCTTGCGCGAATTTGTTCCACGGGCAGACGCTGAGGCAATCGTCGCAGCCATAAATGCGGTTGCCCATAAGCGGGCGCAGATCGCGCGGGATGGGACCTGCATGTTCGATGGTGAGATAGGAAATGCAGCGCCTGGCATCGAGTTGATAGGGCGCCGGAAAGGCTGCGGTCGGGCAGATGTCGAGGCAGCGCCGGCAGGCCCCGCAATGATCCACTTCCCCTCTGTCCGGCGGCAGGTCCAGCGCCAGATAAATTTCGCCGAGGAACAGCCAGGACCCGAAGCTGCGCGAGACGAGATTTGTATGCTTTCCCTGCCAGCCGATGCCACCTTGCATCGCCAGGGGCTTTTCCATCACCGGCGCCGTATCGACGAAGACCTTGATCTCGATTTTGCAAGTCTCGGCGATCCAGCGGCCGACTTCCTTCAGGCGCTTCTTCACCAGATCATGATAGTCGCGGTGGCGCGCATAGACGGAGATGGCGCCACGTTCCTTTTTCTCGATGAGCGCCAGCGGATCGAGATCGGGACCGTAATTCATGCCAAGGACGACGACACTGCGCGCCGCCGGCCACAATGTTTGCGGATCGCCCCGGCGGTCGGCTTTCTCGACCATCCAGCCCATGTCGCCATGGCGGCCATCGGCAAGGAACTCGGCAAGATGCCGCCGCGTCTCCTCGGTGAGGTTGGCCGGCGCAAAACCGACGGCATCGAAGCCGGCAGCAAGCGCTTTCGCGCGAATGGCGTCTCTGATCGCTGCCGGGTCGTGGATAACGGTCATAGGCCTGCTTGCATTTTTTCGCCCATCTTGGCCTCCTGCGTTCCGATTTACAGACCACCTGATTTCGCACTGCATGACAAGAAGCAAGAGGGTTGTCATCCCCGCGCAAGCGGGGATCCATTTGTCAGGCGCCCCGCCCAACGACTTTCATTTGACCAGTGAATCGTAAAGATCGCTCCAATGCGGATTACTCCGCTCAATCAGTTCAATCTTCCAGTCCCGCTGCCATTTCTTGAGTCGTTTCTCTCTGAGAATCGCAGCGCTGATATCATCATGTCCCTCGAAGTAAACTAGGCTTTTGACGCCATATCGCCTGGTAAATCCGGGCAGTACATCGTTGCGATGCTCCCAGGCGCGGCGGACAAGGTCATTCGTTACGCCGATGTAAAGCGTGCCGTAAGGAGCGCTGGCCATGATATAGACCCAAGCATAGGACATCTACGCGCCCAAATTGCCTATCAATCAGCATCACGATCCATGGATGGCCCGCTTGCGCGGGCCATGACAAGAAATAAAACGGACAAGAAGTAAGAAACTTGTCATCCCCGCGCAAGCGGGGATCCATTCATCAGGCCGACTACTTTCGCTCGGCGTGACAAGACAGAAAGACGGCCTCAGCCGCGGCCACGATAGGGGGCGACGGCCTGGTCGGGCAGGAACAGATCCTTCGGTCGTTTGCCCTGTTCGAAGAAGACGTCAATCGGAATACCGCCGCGCGGATACCAATAGCCGCCGATCCGCAGCCATCTGGGCTTCGCCACCGCGATGAAGCGCTTGGCGATGTCGATCGTGGTGCCTTCGTGGAAGCCGCCATGATTGCGAAACGCGGTCAGATAGAGCTTCAGCGATTTCGATTCGATGAGCCACTTGTCCGGCACATAGTCGATGACGAGATGCGCAAAATCCGGCTGGCCCGTCACCGGGCAGAGGCAGGTGAATTCCGGTGCCGTATAGCGCGCCACATAGACCGTTCCCGGATGCGGATTGGGTACGCGCTCCAGCACGGCTGCGTCCGGTGTCGCTGCCGTTTCGACCTTGGCGCCGAGTTGCGTGAGGCCGCTATAGGCTGGTTTCTTCGGCATGGAAGCCTCCTTCAGGCGGGAATGTCGCCCAGTTCCTGCTGGCGATGGAAATCGGCGATGAAGTCGGTGAGCTTGCCTTGTTCGATCGCCGCGCGCATGCCCTGCATCAGTTCCTGGTAGTAGTGAAGATTGTGCCAGGTGAGCAGCATGGCACCGAGGATTTCCTTGGTCTTCATCAGATGGTGGATATAGCCGCGCACATAGGACGAACAGGCCGGGCAGCTGCATTTGGGATCGATCGGCCGGTCGTCGGTGGCATGGCGCGCATTGCGCATGTTGATGTCGCCATAGCGCGTATGCGCAAGGCCCGTGCGACCGGAGCGCGTCGGCATCACGCAATCGAACATGTCGATGCCGCGCGCAACGGCCCCCACCAGATCGCTCGGACGCCCGACACCCATCAGATAGCGGGGCTTGTCGGCGGGCAGGAAATCCGGCGTGTAATCGAGTACCGAGAACATCTGCTGCTGGCCTTCGCCGATGGCAAGCCCGCCGATGGCATAGCCATCGAAGCCGATGGCGGTGAGCGCCTTCGCGGATTCCTCACGTAAGTGCGGATAGATGCCACCCTGCACGATGCCGAAGAGCAGATAGCCATCGCGGTCGCGGAAGGCCTTGCGGCAGCGTTCCGCCCAGCGCATCGAGCGCCGCATCGAGGCTGCCGCCTCCTCGGGCGTTGCCGGAAAGGCGGTGCATTCGTCCAAGACCATGGTGATGTTGGAATCGAGCAGATCCTGGATCTCGATCGAGCGCTCAGGTGTGAGCATGTGCTTCGAGCCGTCGATATGCGAACGGAACTCCACGCCCTGCTCGTTGATCTTGCGCAAGTCCGACAGGCTCATCGCCTGGAAGCCGCCGCTGTCGGTGAGGATCGGCCCCGGCCAGTTCATGAATTTATGGAGACCGCCGAACGACGCCACCCGCTCGGCACCGGGACGCAGCATCAGGTGATAGGTGTTGCCGAGCACGATCTCGGCCCCCGTCGCCTTCACCGATTCCGGCAGCATGGCTTTGACCGTGCCGGCGGTGCCCACAGGCATGAAGGCCGGCGTGTTGACGATGCCGTGGGCCGTGTGGATGCGCCCGCGCCGCGCCTTGTCGTCGGTGGCGAGAAGATCGAACTTGCCGCTCATGCGCCACGCTCCAGGAGGCTCGCATCGCCATAGGAGAAGAAGCGATAGCCGCTGGCGATGGCGTGGGCGTAGGCGGCTTTCATCCGCTCCGTGCCGGCGAAGGCCGAGACGAGCATGAAGAGAGTCGATTTCGGCAGATGGAAATTGGTCATGAGCAAATCGGCGATCTGGAATTTGAAACCGGGCGTGATGAAGATATCGGTTGAATCGGCAAAGGGCAAAAGGCGACCATCCTTCGCTGCACTCTCAAGAAGACGCAGGCTGGTCGTGCCGACGGCCACGATGCGGCGGCCCTCCGCCTTGGCACGATTGATGGTGGCCGCCGTCTCAGGCCCGACCTCGCCATATTCGGCATGCATCTTGTGCTGCGACACATCGTCGGCCTTCACCGGCAGGAAGGTGCCGGCGCCGACATGGAGCGTCACCCGCTGCTGCTCGATACCCTTGGCCGCCAGCCGCTCGAGCAGCGCCGACGTGAAATGAAGACCCGCTGTCGGCGCCGCCACCGCGCCTTCGCGCGCGGCAAAGACGGTCTGGTAATCGGCATCGTCGCGCCGCTCGACCGCGCGGGATTTGCGGATATAGGGTGGCAGCGGCATCCAGCCATGGCACGCAAGGCGCGCCTGGAAGCTGGCTTCGTCGCCCTCGAAACCCAGCCGGACCTGACCGTCTTCGGCCTTGGCCAGGACGGTCGCCGCAAAATCGGCCGCAAAATCGATCCGGTCGCCGAGCTTCAATTTCTTGCCCGGCCGGGCAAAAGCCCACCATTCGATCGACTTTGCCCCCGCTTCCCGGGTCAGCAAGGTGACTTCGATCCGCGCCTCCTTGCGGCGACCTTCGAGCTGGGCAGGGATGACCTTGGTGTCGTTCGAGACCAGGACGTCGCCTGGGTGCAGGATCTCGGGCAGATCGCGCACGATCCTGTCCGAAAACCCCTCGGCGCGGACATGAAGCAACCGCGCCGCGTCGCGCGGCTCCACAGGGTGAAGGGCGATCCGGTCAGGGGGCAGGTCGAAATCGAAATCCGAGAGGCGCATGGCGCCGGTTTTAGCCAGCGAGCCCCCATCCCGCCAGCCTTTTCACAGCATGGCGCGGGCCCTTCCACCGCATGGGACCGGCGCAAAATCGCTGCTTGGCGGGGGATAAGTGGGAGTCTATAACCGCCCGAAATCCCCCGTTTTTCGCCAGAGTTCTGCTCAGAGTTACGCCATGACCGGATCCGCTCATACCGCCCATCCCGGCCGCCACTCGACCCTGTTCGTGGTCGTGGTCGCCCTGTTCGTCACCGATCTGATCATCTCCAATGTGATCGCGGTGAAGGCGATCAATATCTTCGGCCATCCGCTGCAGGCGGCGGATCTCATCTTCCCGATCACCTATATCCTCGGCGACGTGCTGACCGAGGTCTATGGCTATGCCCGCGCCCGCCGCGCGATCTGGATTGGCTTCGGCTGCAATCTTTTTGCCGTCGGCGCCATCACGCTGGGCCAAGTCTTGCCCTCCGATGCAGGTTGGACCGATCAGGCGGCCTACGAAGCGATCCTGGGTTCCCAGTCGCGCATCCTCGCCGCTTCCTTCGCCGCCTATCTGGTGGGCGAGTTCGTCAATTCCTACATCCTCGCCAAGATGAAGGTCTGGACCAAGGGTCGCTTCCTCTGGGCGCGCACCATCGGCTCCACCATCTTCGGCCAGGGCTGCGATACCGCGATCTTCCTCACCATCGCCTTCTACGGCGATTGGCCGACCGAGATGCTCACCGCCATCATCCTCAATCAGTGGCTGTTCAAGGTCGGCTACGAGACGCTGGCAACGCCCGTCACCTATCTCGTCGTCAACAAGCTGAAGCGCGCCGAGGGGGTCGATTTCTACGACACCAACACCCATTTCAGCCCGTTCGCGGTCAAGGAATAGGCGGCGCGCTATCCGAGATTCCAGCTGCCATATGATAGTGAATAAGCCACTGCATTCGTGCGTCAATGCGCGCCCGGCTGTATAGGTTCTGCGCCGCCGCCATGTTACCGGCCGTCTCGGCGCAGAGCCCCGAGAGGCGATAGCCCGTCATCGCAAACTCGGCCCGGATCATTGGATCCCAGCTGGAGATATCGCTCAGGGTTGCTTCGATCAGTTCAGGCCGATCCAGGATATCATGCAGTTTAGAGCAGATATCATCTTTGTCTGAGAGAGCATCCGCGATGATGCCTCGCGTTTCCGAGTTGCCCATTGCCTTATCCAGGGCCGACAGCCAGAGAGCGATGTCGGTTGGCATGTCTTCAGCGATGGCCGCCGCATCATCCAGCGATCTGCGTGCCGCGGCCAACTGTCCATTTCGTCGCTGAATCTCGGCGCGCACCAGACATACCCTCATGCGCGGATCAGCCTCGCATCCAGTGTAGTCATGATCTTCCTGGACAAAGAACATGGCCTGATCGCGGTGCCCGATCGCGAAGCGGTAGGTC
Source organism: Dongia sp. (assembly GCF_041906375.1). GTDB lineage: Bacteria > Pseudomonadota > Alphaproteobacteria > Dongiales > Dongiaceae > Dongia. The sequence goes on from NZ_JAYRJJ010000002.1 coordinate 206,052, forward strand.
GAGATGGCCTGGGCCGCAAAGGCCGCATCCTCACCCTTCTCGGCCGCCAGGAGCATGCATCCGGAGGCATCGTTGAAACTACCTTCGGCAGCATAGGCAAAGGCCAAACGACGATAGGATTCATACGGAAACATGCATTCGTCCGTGATCGCTGCGGTGAATGCTTCCCTGGCCCGCGTGACGTCGCCCATGTCGAAAAGCAAGGCACCGTAGAGGGTACGCAGATTGCCGCGATAGGAGATAGGCGGGCATAGCTGAATCGCCTCCTCGTAGAGGATGAGAGCCTCGGCATTCCTGCCTTTCTCCGCCAACGCCTGCGCCTCACTGGATTTGAGAACCGCAGCGATCTTACCGCCATTGTACTTTGCGTCTCCCTCGGTGCCGCTCATAGGGATTCCTCGACGCGACGCACATCCAGTGCCGCAATATGATAATCTGCGCACCAGCGCGTATGCGGTTCGGTCTGTGCGCGTCGGTAGCAGGTCCGCGCCGTGTCGAGATCGCCGGCCTTTTCGGCGAGCAATCCCTGCAAGCGATCGAAGATGGCGAGGTTCTCGGCGCGCTGGGTCCAGGGCAGAGTCTGAAGCACCGCCTCGAGATCGGCGCGCGCGCCGTCGCCTTGCAGGATCTTCCAGGCAAGGGCCGGCCAAGACTCCGGCTCGGCCGCGAAGGCCGCACCGACATCGGGGCGCATAAGCGCGCGGCCGAAAGACTGGTCGAGCACGGCCAGCCACAAGGCCAGTTCCACGCTGAGCCCATCGTCGCGCGCCATTGTGGCCGCAAGATCGAGGCTGGCCTGCGCCGCCGCCCGGTTGCCATCCAGCCGGTGCAACTCGGCCCGCAGCAAGGCATGGCGGCAAAGATATTCCGGCTTCGACCCCGCGAGATCGAATTCGGCCCGATGCAAGGCGGCCCCCACCCCGTCCTGGGCCAGATCAAAGATCATCAGCGCCTGGGCCGCGAAGGCTGCGTCTTCTCCGGCAGCAAGCGCTTCGGTCATGGCCGCGATGGCGGATGCATACTCGCCCTTGGCGGCGTGGACGAAGCCCAGATAGCGCAACGCCTCGTGGGGATAGATGCAGCCATGCAAGCTGGCAGCGCGGAGGGCCTCGGCGGCCGCATCCACCTCGCCATTCTCGAAGTGGATGATGGCCAGAAGAATCTGGAAGCTGCCCCGCTCGTTGCAGGGCGGGCAGATTTCAATCGCTTTCCGATAGGCGGTGATGGCGCCGGCCCGGTCGCCCTGCTCCAGCATGTCGTCGGCGGCCGAGACGGTCATAATGGCGGCGATGAAGCGTCTTTGGTCGGGGCTCGCGCGACCAAGCCCGCAGCTTTCCGCCGCCTCGCCATTGCTGTTCGCCGCCCGCGCCATTCCTTGCTCCCGCCAAAGTTCACTTTATGTTCCAACTATTGCGATAAATCTCATTAGTTGTAAAGCGGAAAATGACTAAACCATGAGGGATAGCAGGAAGGGCGTCAGGGCTGGGCGGCTAGGCTGCCCAGCTCGGCGGCGGTAAGGGCCTGCAGGCGCCCGTCGCTGCCGCAGGTGGCGGCGGCCTTTTCCAGCAACAGCTTGGCAAAGCGCTTCTCGCCATCGCTGGCGGCAAAGGCGCCGGCATAAAAGGACAACTCGCAGACCTGCTGGCGCTTGATGTCGAAGGCATTGCCGGAGCGGCGCACCTCGTCGGCCACCTGCTGCAATGGCCGCTCGCCCAGCAGATAGGCGATGACGGGGCGCGGCCAGGCATTGCTTTCATGCGCCGCGATGGCGGCCCCCATCAGGCTGCGCCCGTCGCTGCCCATGCGCGCGGCAATGAGGCCCTGCAGCAGCGCCAGGCGGTTGAAGCTGTCATTATCCGCCAGCGCGATGGCGGCGCGGATCTTCTCATCCGCCGGACCGTATTGGCCGGCGGCGAAATCGGTCATCGCCTCGTTTTCCAGGGCGGCGATCTCGGCGCCATCCTCGGCACGCGGCGATGCCAAAGGAAGCGCCAGCAGGCAGGCGAAGACCGCCGCCACGCCGGCACGCCGGAAGCTCGATACCCTGATCCCCACCTGGGCTCCCCTTTCAGACGGTCCCCCGCGACAGGCTGGGAGACGATCAGGCCGCGCGGCTCCTGCGCGCCTGGCGCCCGCTGACCCAGCCTAATCCGGCAATGGCCACCAGGATAAGCCCCATCCCCACCCCTTCGACAAGCCCCGGCCGCTCACCCAATTGTAGGGTTGAGAGGAGAAGCCCCAGGAGCGGCGTCAACAGGATGCCGAGCGAGGCGAGACCGGCATCGAGCCGGTTGAGCAAGGTGAACCAGATGACATAGGCCAGCGGCGTCGCCGGCCCGATATTGTAGAGCAGCGCCGTGATGAAGGCCGGCGACCAGTCGATCGGCGTTTCCGGCACGAGCAGGGCGACAACGCAGAGCATGATGGCGCCGGCCAGCATCTGCCAGGCAGGCAGCGCCAGCGGGTCCATCGGCGCCGTCCGCGTCGCGCGCTTGGTCACGACGACACCGAGCCCCCAGGTGAGCCCGGCGCCCAGCGCCAGCATGACAGCAAGCAAGGAGCCCGACCGGCCGCCATCGACGGAGATGAGAACGATGCCGACAAGCGCCAGGGCGGCCGCCGCCCATTGCGCGCCGGGAACGCGCTCCTTGAGCATCAGCACCGAGAAGACCAGGACCCAGAGCGGCATCGTGTAGTTGAGGACAGCGCTGCGCCCGGCGGCACCCGTGGACAGCGCCCAGGTGACGAGGCCGAAACAGAGGGCCGTCTGCAGCAAGCCGATGAGGACGATCACGCGCCAGCGGCTCTTCATTTCGCGGAAGCGCAGGGAGCGGCCCATCAATTTCAGTGTCAGCATGAGGACGACGGCACCGCCGAGGAAGCGGATGGCGGCAAAGGCGAAAGGCGGCGCATAGGTCACCGCGACCTTCATCATCACCCAATTATAACCCCAGATGAGGGACAGGGCTGCGATGAGCGCCAGCGCCTGCCAGCGGGGGAGCGGTATGTGTGTCGGTGCGGTGTTCGTCATGGGGCGAGACTAGCCTGCCGGCCGCGCGGCGCGCTCCGCAAATTCAGCCGCAGGCCTTGCGGGAAATGCATCGCTGCGATGGTTGCGAAGCCAGGTCTCTATCCCCTCTCCCTTCAGGGAGAGGGAGAAGGTGCAAGCTCGGAAAACTCAATCCCCCGTTACAAGCCGCTCGACCAGCTGCTTCACGGTGGGGACGAAGCCGTTCGCATAGAAGGGATCGTCGCGGAAGCGGTAGGCGTTGTGGCCGGCGAACATCAGCTGGTCTTCGATCTTGTCCGAATGGCTGATCTCCTGCAGCGTCTTTTGGATGCAGAAGCTCCTGGGGTCGGCCTTGTGGCCGGTGGTGCCTTCCTCGTTCTGGGCCCAGTTCGAGAAGTTGCAGGCCGACAGGCAGCCCATGCAATCGATCTGGTCCTTGAGAATCTCGTTGGCCTTGTCGCGGGTGACGAAGATCAGCGTCGATTCCGGCGTGCGCAGGGATTCGGTGAAGCCCTGGCGCACCCATTCCTCGGCGCGCAGCTTGTCGGCCGCCGTCACGAAGACCTGGCGGCCGCGGGCGCCCACGGCCAGCGGCCATTCATGCTCGCCGATCTTGTGCTGCGAAAAGGCGATCTGCCGGTCCGAGCGGTCGCGCAGTTCCTGGATGAAGGCATTGTTGACCGCCGACGAATAGAAGCCGGTCGGGCTGAAGCGATTGAGGAAGACGTCGCCCTTTTTCAGATTCACCAGGCGCTTCTTCCAGGCGTCCGAGATCGGGCTTTCCTGGGTCAAGAGCGGCCGCGTGCCGAACTGGAAGGCGACGGGGCCAAGCTCCGGATTGCCGATCCAGTCTTCCCACTCGCGCAGGTTCCACACGCCGCCCGCCATGATGATGGGCGTCTCAGCGAGGCCGCATTCGTCACGCATGGTGTTGCGCAGATCGCGCACACGCTCATAAGGCGCCTGCGGCTTGTTCGGATCCTCGACATTGGAAAGGCCGTTATGGCCGCCGGCCAACCACGGATCCTCATAGACGACACCGCCCAGCAGATGGCTGAACTTGTGATAAGCGCGCTTCCACAGGGCCCGGAAGGCGCGCGCCGAGGAAACGATCGGATAATAGTGGATGTTGTACTGCGCGCAGATCTCGGCGATGCGATAGGGCATGCCGGCGCCGCAGGTGACGCCGTGGATGAGGCCCTTGGCACCTTCGAGCACGCCGTGCAGCACCCGCTCGGCGCCGCCCATCTCCCACAGCACGTTGATGTGGAGGCGGCCGTTATTACCCATGCAGTCATGGGCGATCTTGGCTTGGGCGATGCCGCCCTTGATGGCGTAGTCGAGCAATTCCTCGTGCCGCTCGCGGCGGGTCTTGCCGTGATAAAGCTGCGGGATCGGCTTGCCGTTCTCGTCATAGGAATCGGCATTGACGCCGGAGAAGGTGCCGACACCGCCAGCCAGCGCCCAGGCGCCGGAAGACTGCCCGTTCGAGACGGAGATGCCCTTGCCGCCTTCGATGAGCGGCAGGACTTCGCGTCCCGAAATGATCAACGGCTTTAGTGCTTTCACCCGTGCCTCCCACTGGCCGCCGCATCACCGGCGGCGACATCCCAATTTATATAATTATTGACCGACGGCCGCCAAGATGCGTGCCGGCGCATCGGTGAATATGCCGTCGACGCCCCAATCGATCAGCTGCCTGGCGCGCGCGGCATCGTTAACAGTATAGACCAGAAGGCCATAGCCTTCCGCCTTGATCTCGGCCACCCATTCCGGCGTTGCCGCCTGGTCCCAGATATTGACCGTGTCGGCCTTGAGGTTTTGCGCCAGATCCAGCCAGTTGACGGGATGATCTTCCAGCAGCAGACCGCGCGGGAGTTCCGGCGCCTGGTCGCGGGCGATCTCGAGGCATTCGAGGACGAAGCTGGAAATGAGCGGTTTCGGCTTCGCCGCCGGCCACAGATGGGCAAGCTCGTCGAGCACGATCTTCGCCGTATCGCGGGCGCGGCCCGGACAGGGCTTCAATTCCAGATTGAACTGCAGGTCTTCCTGCGCAAAGAGCGCCAGCGCCTCGGCCAGCAGCGGCATCTTTTCGCCGGCGAATTGCGGACCCCTCCAGCTGCCGGCATCAAGCACGCGTAGCTCGTCATAGGTGAGCGCGCGGGCGGCACCCGCGGCGTTGCTGGTGCGATCGATATTGTCGTCATGGAGGAGGAAGGCACGATTGTCGGCTGAAAGCTTGGCGTCGAACTCGACCCAGGCAGCCCCCTGGCGCTTGGCTTCGCGGAAGCTTGCCAGCGTGTTCTCAGGGGCCGCTTCGGCAGCGCCCCGATGACCGATCACCCGCGGCAGGGAAAGTGTGCGTTTTGGCATCGGGCCAGCCTATCAGAAGCGAAGGCGGAGATGGCGGCCAAAGACCGCCATCTCCATTTCTTCACGAATCGGCACGCTCGGTGTTCCGCTGAGCGCGGCGTTCGGCATCGGCCTTGGCGATCTCTTCCGACATGTCAGCGCCGGTCTTCTGGTCGACGACGCGCATCGAGAGCTTCACCTTGCCGCGATCGTCCATGCCCAGCACCTTCACCTTCACGGCCTGGCCGACTTCGACCACGTCCGAGGTCTGCTTGACGCGCTGCGGTGCCAGCTCGCTGATATGGACGAGGCCGTCCTTGCTCCCTAAGAAGTTCACGAAGGCGCCGAAATCCATCAGCTTGACGACCTTGCCGTCATAGATGACGCCGACTTCCGGCTCGGCGACGATGCCGCGGATCCAGTTGATGGCCGCTTCGCCGGCCTTGGAATCGACCGCCGCCACCTTGATGGTGCCATCGTCTTCGATGTCGATCTTGGCGCCGGTGACTTCGCAGATCTCGCGGATGACCTTGCCGCCCTGGCCGATCACTTCGCGGATCTTTTCCTTCGGGATGTTGATCACGGTGATGCGCGGGGCGTTCTGGTTGACGCCTTCGCGCGCACCCGTGAGGCCCTTGGCCATCTCGCCGAGGATGTGCAGGCGACCGTCCTTGGCCTGGCCGAGGGCGATCTTCATGATCTCGGAGGTGATCGACGTGATCTTGATGTCCATCTGCAGGGCGGTGATGCCCTTGTCGGTGCCGGCCACCTTAAAGTCCATGTCGCCGAGGTGATCTTCATCGCCCAGGATGTCGGAGAGAACGGCATAGCCGTCCTTTTCCTTGATCAGGCCCATGGCGATGCCGGCGATGGGACGCGCCAGCGGCACGCCGGCATCCATCATGGCAAGCGACGAACCGCACACGGTCGCCATCGACGAGGAGCCGTTCGATTCCGTGATCTCGGAGACGATGCGGATCGTGTAGGGGAAGGCTTCCTTGCCCGGGAGCAGCGGGTGCACCGCGCGCCAGGCGAGCTTGCCGTGGCCGATTTCGCGGCGGCCCGGCGAACCCATGCGGCCGGCTTCGCCGGTCGAATAGGGCGGGAAGTTGTAATGCAGCATGAAGGTCTCGCGGAATTCACCTTCCAGCGCGTCGATGATCTGTTCGTCATCGCCGGTGCCCAGCGTGGTCACGACCAGCGCCTGGGTTTCGCCGCGGGTGAACAGCGCCGAACCATGGGCGCGCGGCAGCACGCCCACTTCCGCCGTGATCGGGCGGACCGTCTTGGTGTCGCGGCCGTCGATGCGCAGGCCCGTCTTCAGGATGTTGCCGCGGACGATGTCCTTTTCCAGTTCCTTGAACTGCTTGCCGACGAGTTCGATCTTCTTGTCGTCGGTGCCCAGGGTCTTCTTGGCTTCGTCCTTCACGGCGGCGACCTTGTCGGTGCGCGCCTGCTTGGCGGTCTCACGGTAAGCTTCGGCGAGCTTCTCCGAGAACTGGGCCTTCAAGGCACCGTAGATCTCGACGGCGGCTGCATCCGGCGGGGTCAGTTCGCGCGGATCCTTGGCGCACTGCTCGGCCAGTTCGATGATCGCGTTGATGACCTGCTGGAATTCCTTGTGGCCGTAATTGACGGCGCCCAGCATGATTTCTTCGGAGAGCTCCTGCGCTTCCGATTCAACCATCAGCACGCCCTCGGCGGTGCCGGCGACCACGAGGTCGAGCTTGGAATTGGGAAGGTCCGAACGCTTCGGGTTGATGACGTATTCGCCATCGATGTAACCGACGCGCGCCGCACCGATGGGCCCCAGGAACGGGATGCCGGAAATGGTGAGGGCGGCCGAGGCGCCGATGAGCGCCACGATGTCGGGATCGTTCTCGAGATCGTGGGAGAGGGTCGTGCAGACGACCTGCGTCTCGTTACGATAGGTCTCGTGGAACAGCGGGCGGATCGGACGGTCGATCAGGCGGCTGGTCAGCACTTCCTTCTCGGTCGGGCGGCCTTCGCGCTTGAAGAAGCCACCCGGAATCTTGCCGGCGGCGAACGCCTTTTCCTGGTAGTTGACGGTGAGCGGGAAGAAATCGACACCGGGCTTCGGGGACTTGGCACCGACGGCGGTGCAGAGCACGACGGTCTCGCCATAGGTCGCGAGCACGGCGCCGTCAGCCTGGCGCGCGATGCGGCCGGTTTCGAGCGTGAGCTTACGCCCGCCCCACATCAATTCCTTACGATAGATCTTGAACATATCTGGTCCTTTCAGGGCCCCGCCGCGGTTATTCGGGCGGAGCCGGTCATCTCGACCGATGGGATGCCGGACCCGCGAAAGCAACGCGCGAAAGAGATGGCGTTGCTTGCGTCGGCCCGGCTCGTTGCGGCTGATGGCGCGATGGTCGAAGAACCGCGCCGGCCGGTGGATGAGGATGTCGCGTTGGGATTATCGTGGGCAACCCCAATACGACAATCCCGCCCATGACTTCAGCCCTGGGCGGGATCCCCGTTGGGTTTAGCGGCGCAGGCCCAGCTTGCCCAGGATTTCCTGGTAGCGCTGGTTGCTGGACTTCTTCAAGTAATCGAGCAGGCGGCGGCGTTGCCCCACCATGACCAGCAGACCGCGACGCGAATGGAAATCCTTGTCATGGGTCTGCAGATGCTCGGTCAGATTCTTGATCCGCTCGGTGAGGAGCGCGATCTGCACTTCAGGCGAGCCGGTATCGTTGGCGGCCTTGGCGAATTCCTTCAGAACTTCTTGCTTACGTTCGGCAGTGATCGACATCGACCTTCTCCTTTGTGGTCCTAATGGTTGATGACGCGCACCGGGACGAGTTCGCCTGCCTCATAACGGGTGAGGGCTACGAGCTTGCCTTCGGACATGGCGCAAACCATGCCGCCGGGAGTGAACTCCCGAAATCGATCGCGGTCTTGGCGGTGGAGTAATCCAACCGGTTGCCCGGACCGAAGGCGTATCGCCTCGGTGGCCGATAAGGCCAGAGCCGGGATGTCGTCCAGCGCGGTCTCTATCGGCAACAAATGCTTAAAAGCGGCCGGAATATGCCCCAATGCCCCCTGAGCGTCCAGCGAAATCAGATTCTCGGCGTCCAGCGAAATTACATCCTTGAGGGCGTCGAGCGAAATCGCCTTTTCCTCGGTGAACCCCCCAACAGATAGTCGCCGCAGGGCCGAAATATGGCCTCGGGACCCCAAATGTAGAGCCAGATCGCGCCCCAGGCTCCGCATATAGGCGCCCTTGCCGGATTTGACCTCGAAAACGGCCTCGTCCGGGTTGATGAACCCCGCCAGGCGGAAGTCGAAAATGCGGATCTGCCGGGGGGCGAGGTCGACCGTTTCGCCATCGCGCGCCAGGTCATAGGCGCGTTCGCCGCCCACCTTGATGGCCGAGAACTGCGGCGGCACCTGGTCGATAAGGCCGATGAAATGGGGGAGCGCTGCCTCGATCGCGGCCTGGCTCGGCCGCACGTCGGATCGGGCAATGACCTCGCCCTCGGCGTCGTCGGTCGTGCGCTGCTCGCCGAATTTCAGGGTGAAGCGATAGGTCTTGGTGCCGTCCATGACGTAAGGCACCGTCTTGGTGGCTTCGCCCAAGGCAATCGGCAGGATGCCCGTCGCCAACGGGTCGAGCGTGCCGCCATGCCCGGCCTTCTGCGCATCGAACAGGCGCCGCACCACATTGACCGCCTGGGTCGAGGTCATCCCCAGCGGCTTGTCGAGAATGACCCAGCCGTCGACCTTCCGGCCTTTCTTACGCCGACTCATCTGCGGGGGCTCATTGCTCGGATTCGGGCTCCGGCTTCTTGGCGATATCCGCCCGCACCACCGGATCGTGCAGCAGGGCCTCGATGCGGCTGGCTTCCTCGAAACTGTCGTCGATCTTGAAACGCAGCTGCGGGCTGACGCGCATGTCGACCTGCCGCGCGATTTCGCCGCGGAAATAGCCGGCCGCCCGGTTGAGGGCACGCACGATGATCTCGGCCGCGCCGGCCTCTTTCGGTCCGCCAAAGGGGGCGATGAAAATGGTGGCGTTGCGGAGGTCCGGGCTGATCTTCACCACCGTCACCGTGATCATGCGCCCGGTGAGGTCGGGGTCGGAGAGGCTGTTATCGGCGATGATGCCCGAAAGCGCATGCCGGATTTCCTCGGCAATGCGCAACTGCCGCTGACCGGCCTTGGGGGTGATGGTTTTCTTGCGTGGCATGCTTAGCGTTTCATCAGCAGAATTTGTCATGCCCGCGAAAGCGGGCATCCATGGACGGAGCAACCGGAAAGATGGATCCCCGCTTGCGCGGGGATGACATCAATATGCGGAGTGGGCTGTTCTTACGCCAGCTCGCGGGCGACTTCTTCCATCTCGAAGCACTCGATGATGTCGCCCTTTTCGATGTTGTCGTAATTCTCGAAGGCCATGCCGCATTCGAAGCCTTCCTTGACTTCGCGGACTTCGTCCTTGAAGCGGCGGAGGGTCTTCAACGTACCTTCGTGGACGACGACGTTGTCGCGCAGCAGGCGCACCTTGCCACCGCGCTTGACGAGGCCTTCGGTGACCATGCAGCCGGCGACCTTGCCGGTCTTGGTGACGTTGAACACTTCGCGGATTTCGGCATTGCCGAGGAACTTTTCGCGCAAAGTGGGCGCCAGCATGCCGGACATGGCCGCCTTGATGTCATCCACGACGTTGTAGATGATCGAGTAGTAGCGGATGTCGACATGGTCGCGCCGCGCCATTTCACGGGCCTGCGGATTGGCACGCACGTTGAAGCCGATGATCATGCCGCCCGAGGCGCGGGCCAGCGTCACATCGCTTTCGTTCACGCCGCCGACGGCCGCATGCAGGATGCGCACCTTGACCTCGTCGGTACCGAGCTGCTTGAGGCTGCCGGAGATTGCTTCGACCGAGCCCTGCACGTCGGCCTTGATGACCACGGGCACTTCCTTGGCTTCGCCGGCCTGGATCTTGGAGAACATCTGCTCCAGCGTCGAGCGGCCGGCGGTGAGCGCAATCTGCTCGCGCTGGCGGTTCAGGCGGAACTCAGTGATCTCGCGGGCACGGGCCTCGGAATCGACGACGACGAAGACGTCGCCGGCAAGCGGCGTTCCCTGGAGACCCAGCACCTCGACCGGCGAGGCCGGGCCGGCGCTGTCGATGTTGCGGCCGCGGTCGTCGAGGAGGGCGCGGACACGGCCCCATTCGGCGCCGGCGACGAAGATGTCGCCCACTTTGAGCGTGCCCTTCTGCACCAGCAGGGTAGCGACCGTGCCGCGGCCGCGTTCGACCTTGGCTTCGACCACGGCACCCATGGCCTGGCGTTCCGGGTTGGCCTTGAGATCGAGGATTTCGGCCTGCAGCAGCAGCGTTTCCTCGAGCTTGTCGAGATTGGTCTTGGCCTTCGCGGAGACCTCGACCGACAGCACGTCGCCGCCCATGTCCTCGGTGACGAGTTCATGGTTGAGGAGTTCGCGGCGCACGCGCGTGGCGTCGGCGCCGGGCTTGTCCATCTTGTTGATGGCGACGATGATCGGCACCTTCGCCGCCTTGGCGTGATGAATGGCTTCGACCGTCTGCGGCATGATGCCGTCATCGGCCGCCACGACCAGGACAACGATATCCGTGACGTTGGCACCGCGCGCGCGCATCTCGGTGAAGGCGGCGTGGCCCGGCGTATCGATGAAGGTGATCTTCTTGCCCGTGGGCAGCTTCACCTGATAGGCGCCGATATGCTGCGTGATGCCGCCGGCTTCGTGCGCGGCGACGTCGGTCTGGCGCAGCGCGTCGAGGAGCGAGGTCTTGCCGTGGTCGACGTGACCCATGATGGTGACGACCGGCGGACGCGACACCAGCGTTTCCGAGGTGTCGGTATCGCCCTCGAGGCCGAGTTCGACATCCGCCGCGGAGACGCGGCGCACGGTGTGTCCGAACTCACCGATGATGAGTTCGGCCGTATCGGCATCGATTGTCTGATTAATTGTGGCCATGACACCCATTTTCATTAAAGCTTTGATCACGTCGGCACCGCGCTCCGCCATGCGGCTCGCCAGTTCCTGCACCGTGATTGCTTCGGGCAGCACGACTTCGCGCAGGACTTTCTGCTGCGACTGTGCGTTGCCCATCATGGCACGACGTTCTTTTTCGGTCCGGCGGCGGAAGGCCGCCAGAGAGCGCTGACGCTCGCCACCATCGGCGTCGAGCGCCTGGGTGACCGAGAGTTTGCCGCTGCGGCGACGCTGGTCGTCGCCACGGCCACGGCCGGCTGCGGGCTTGGCCGCCGGCGCGCGATGGCCGGTCGTCCGCCGGCGCATCATTTCTTCGTTTTCTTCCTCGGCCTGCTTGGCCACGGTCTTCGCGAGATGCATGCGCCCGACATGGGGCGCTGCTGCCGCACCGGCCGCTGCTTCCGGCTCCGCCGCAGCGGCTGCAGCCGCCGCTGGCTTCGCCTTGGGCGCCTCGGCCACCACGTCGCGCGCCTTGCGGGCAGCGTCTTCAGCGGCCTTGCGTTCCTCTTCCTCGCGGCGACGGCGGTCGAGCTCGGCGCGCTCGCGCTCGGAGCGTTCGGCGGCGCGCTTGGCTTCCTCGGCCTCGGTGAGCTTGCGGACGTCCTCGTCCTTCTTGGCCTGCTCAAGGACCTTGAGGCGGTTCTGACGCTCCTGCTCGGTCAGCGTATGGTGCCGCTCGTCGACCTCGGGGGCCGGGGCGACCGGCGCCGGAACATGCGGCTTTACCTCGACCTCGGGCGCCACTTCCGCCAGTTTGCCGCCGGCACCGGTGGTATAGGTGCGCTTCTTCTTCACCTCGACCGCAACCGTCTTCGTACGGCCATGCGGGAAGCTCTGGCGCACCTGGCCGCCATCCACTGTCTTCTTCAGCTCGAGCTTGCCGGGCGAAGAAAGCTTCAGCGGTTTGCGGGTCGGCGTATCGGTATCACTGGACATGCTGCGCGTGTTTCCGTTCGTAAAGTACGTCGTTTAGCTCTAAATCTCGTTGTCGCCCTGCTGGCCCGAACCAGATTGATTTGGACCAATTTGGGCAAAACCGGCGTGCCGGCGCAGGGTCAGCGCCAAGCGCTCGGCCATGCCGCCCGGTTTCACCGCCACATGAACCGCATGCAGCCGGCCCAAGGCCGGCGCCAGCGCTTCGGATGGCAAAGGCGCCCATATCTCTACCCCAGGACCGGCCAGTCGCGCCAGCTTGCCCCGCCCGTCGGCCGAACCGTCGCTGGCTTCGAGCAGGAATTTCACCTGCCCCGCCCGGAGCGCCGCCTCGACCTTGTCAAAGCCGGCCACCAACTGCCCCGACTTCTTGGCAAGGCCCAGCTGGTCGAGGAGCTGTCGCTCCAGCAGCTGCACCACCCGGTCGGGAAGACCGGCGTCGGCCTTGGCCTGGCCCTTGGTAACCTTGGTAAAAACGTGCCTGCGCACGGCCTCAGCCAGAATCTGGCGGTCGGCTGTCACCCAAAATCCACGTCCCGGCAGGTCGCCCTTGAGGTCCGGCACGATATCACCGGCGGGTCCGGCCACGAAGCGGATCATCCGCCCCTTGTCCATGACCTGCCGCGTCACGATGCAGGTCCGCTCGGGCCCGCTCGAACCCGCCAAGGCATCCTGGATCAGGGAATCGTCATGGACCGCCGCCGGATCGGTTTCATCCGCGGAAGTCATGATGATCGGGTCCTGGTGCGGGCTCAAATCCATGGCGCCTCTGGCTGGGTCCTTACTTCTTCTCGTCTTCGAACCAATGCGCGCGCGCCGCCATGATGATGGCGTTGGCGTCATCGGACGTGAGGTCGAATTCCTTCAGGATACCGTCCTTCGGGTCGACCAGTTCGTCGGCGGCGAGATCGGCGAGGTCGTCGAGGGTTTTGACCCCCTTCTCGCCCAGCGCCACCAGCATCGGCGGGGTCAGCTTGTCGATGGCCGCCACCTCGTCGGTGACGCCCATTTCCTTGCGCTTGGCGGTCGAGCGCTCCGATTCAGCCTCGATCCAGGCCTGGGCGCGGGCTTTCAGCTCTTCGGCGACGTCGGCGTCGAAGCCTTCGATGCCAGCCAGATCCTCGGTCGGCACAAAGGCCACTTCCTCGACCGACGCAAAACCTTCGGTCACCAGCAGATGGGCGATGACGTCGTCGACGTCGAGCGCGTCCATGAAGGTCTGCGAGCGCGACTTGAATTCTTCCTGGCGGCGCTCGGATTCCTGGGCGTCGGTGAGGATATCGATGTCGAAGCCGGTGAGCTGGGAGGCCAAGCGCACGTTCTGGCCACGACGGCCGATGGCCAGGCTTAACTGGTCATCCGGCACCACGACTTCAATGCGGCCGGTATCCTCGTCGATGACGACCTTGGAGACTTCGGCCGGGGCCAAAGCATTCACGACGAACGTGGCCTGGTCCTGGCTCCAGGGGATGATGTCGATCTTCTCGCCCTGCAATTCCTGGACGACCGCCTGGACGCGGCTGCCGCGCATACCGACGCAGGCGCCGACCGGATCGATGCCGCTGTCATTCGACATGACGGCGATCTTGGCGCGGCTGCCGGGGTCGCGGGCCACCGACTTGATTTCAATGATGCCGTCATAGACTTCCGGCACTTCCTGGGCGAACAGCTTGGCCATGAAGTCGGGATGGGTGCGGCTGAGGAAGATCTGCGGCCCACGCTGCTCTTCGCGCACGTCGAAGATGATGGCGCGGACGCGGTCGCCGGTGCGGAAGGTTTCGCGCGGCAGCAGCTCGTCACGGCGCAGCATCGCTTCGCCACGGCCGAGATCGACCGTGATGTTGCCGAATTCGACGCGCTTCACCAAGCCGTTGATGACCTCGCCCTTACGGTCCTTGAACTCGTCGAACTGGCGCTTGCGCTCGGATTCGCGCACTTTCTGCACGATCACCTGCTTGGCGGTCTGGGCGGCGATGCGGCCGAAATCGATGGGCGGCAATTCGTCGATGAGGAGGTCGCCCACCTTGGCGTCGGGCTTGCGGCGGGCCGCCGCCTTCACCGGGATCTGGGTCACCTCGTTCTCGACCACGTCAACCACTTCCTGCACGCGGATCAGCTTGATCTCGCCGGTCTTGCGGTCGATCTGGGCGCGGATGTCGTGCTCGTGACCGTATTTCGAGCGGCCGGCCTTCTGGATGGCCTGCTCCATGGCGGTCAGCACGTCGTCGCGGTCGATCCCCTTCTCGCGGGCGACCGCGTCGGCGACCTGCAGCAGCTCCATACGGGGAATGGCAATCGTTTCCATGTTGTCCTCGGTTGGCGTCAATTCAGTTCGGCTTCTGCTGCTGCCTCATGCGCTGCAATCAGCGCATCGGTCAGCACCAGCTTGGCCTTGGCGATTTGGTTGAGCGGGAGGGCCAGTTCCGCCCCCTCGCTGTCGATCTTCACACTTTCACCCGCGACACCCTTGAGGATGCCCTTGAAACGCTTGCGGCCGTCGACCGGCTCATGCGTCTCGATCTTGGCCTCGTGGCCGGCAAAACGGTCGAAATCCTTGGGCCGGGTCAGCGGCCGGTCGATACCGGGCGACGAAACCTCCAGCGAATAGGCGCCCGAAATCGGGTCCTCGACGTCGAGGATCGCGGAAACGGCGCGGGAGACGCGCGCGCAATCCTCGACCGACATCACCCGCCCGTCCTGGGGCTCTGCCATGATCTGCAGGACCTTGCGCTGCGACCCGGCCAGGGTCACGCGCACCACTTCGTAGCCAAGGGCTTCGATGCTGGGGGCAATCAAATCGGCGATGTGGTCGGTCAGACTCATACGAGGTCAGGCAATCATCGGGGTTTGGCGTCGTCCCAGGAGCGGTCGAACCCGGGAGTGGTCGAATCTGGGATTTGGTCAATCCCAGCAGCGCCGCGCCAAAAGCTGCCCAACAAAAAAGGCGGGCCGTTTTGGGCCCACCCTCTCAACTGGATCTCATCGGACCCTGGGATTTGCCCGGGAATATAGGGATTTCAAGGCAGGATGCAAGGAGATTGTGGCTGCGGGCCTCTACCGGCACCAAACTGCCACATCCGCGTCATATTATTGAAAAATATAAATTTTCCCCAACCCCGCCAGGGTCATCGGCCGGCGGCGGCCGGCAGCCGCATCTCGGCCACCAGGCCGCCTTCGGGCGCATTGGCCAAAGTGAGGGATCCGCCATAGGCATCAAGGAGTTCACGCACGATGGCCAGGCCCAGGCCCGTGCCGGCGACAGCTTCGTCGAGCCGCAGGCCTCGCCGCCCCAGCGCCTCGGTGGCCGCCGCCGGGACACCCGGCCCATCATCGCGGATCGTCGCTACCGCCATGCCGCCCTCCCGGCCGATCCGGATGGCGACGTGGCCGGACGCCCATTTGGCGGCATTGTCGACCAGATTGCCCAGCATTTCCGCGAGGTCATGGGCGTCCACGGCGACTATCGCGCTGGTTTCCGCGCCGCTGACCTCCCAGCTCAGCTTCTCGCCTTGCGGCGTGCGGCGGATGGTCTCGACGATGCCGCGCAGCACTTTGCCGAGATCCGCCGCGGCGGCCTGGCGCCGGCTATGGGCTGCTACCCGCACCCGGGCCAGTTCATGATCGACATGGCGCTGCATGGCGCGCACCAGTTCCTCGATCTCGCGCGCCATGTCGCCCTCGCCCTTGCGGCGCAGCTTCTCGGCATCGTTGGCGAGCACGGTAAGCGGGGTCTTGAGGCCGTGGGCAAGATCGGCCGCGCGCATGCGCGCCCGCTCGACCGTGCGGTCCTGCGCGTCGAGCAGCTCGTTCACTTCATTGACCAGCGGCATGATCTCGTCGGGGAAATCCGGTTCCAGCCGGCGGGCGCGCTGCGTGCGGATGGCGGCCACACCCTGGCGGACGGCCTCGAGCGGCTTCAAGCCCACATTCACCTGCACCCAGGCAGCCGCCACCAGGACGAGCGCCAGAATGATGAGGGCCGGGGCGATATCTTCGACGAATTCGTCACGCGCGTTGTCGAGCTCGTGCTGGTCGACCGCGACGACGATGCGCAGGGTGCGCTCCCCGCTCGCCGCCGGAAAGACGATGCGCCGCTCATAGACATGCAGCATTTTTCCCTGTGGGCCCGCGATCTCATAACGCTGCGGGCGGCCGCTCTCCTCCGCCGGCGCCGGCAGCTGCAGCACATAGTCCCACAGCGAGCGCGAGCGCTGCGCGTCCCCCGCTTCATCGACGATCTGCCAATAGAGCCCGCCATAGGGCCGCTCGAAGCGTGGATCGGCAAGCGGCCGGTTGAGCTGCGGCAAGCCGCCCACCGCGAAATCGACGCCCGCCGCGATCTGGTTGACAAAGGTATGGAGCTCGGCATTGACCCGGCGCTCGACATGGCGGTCGAACAATGCCACCAGGCCGAAACCCGCCAGCACCAGCGCCAGGCTGACGGAAATCGCCGCGGCCAGCAGCAGCCGCAGGCGCAGCGACCGGCCGCTCATGTCGCCGGCCCCCTCATGCCGCCGGCCCATTGACGATGTAGCCGAAGCCCCGGCGCGTCTCGATGAGCTCATGCCGCAGCTTCCTGCGCACGCGCCCCACCAGCACCTCGATCGCATTGCTGTCGCGCTCGAAATCCTGGGCGTAGAGATGCTCGGTCAATTCGATCTGCGTCACCACCCGGCCGGCATGGTGCAGCAGGTAGGACAGCAGCCGGTATTCGAGCGGCGAAAGATTGACCGGCTGGCCCGCCTCGGTGACGCGCATCTGCCTCGGATCGAGCGTCACCGGCCCGACGCTCAAGGTCGTCGTCGCATTGCCGGCGGAGCGGCGGATAATGGCGCGCAGCCGCGCCAGCAATTCCGCCATGTGAAAAGGCTTGGGCAGGTATTCGTCGGCCCCGCTGTCGATGCCCTCGACGCGTTCGCTCCAGCTGCCACGCGCCGACAGGATGAGGATCGGAAAGCGCCGCTCGTTGGCGCGCCATTTCTTCAGGATGGAGAGTCCGTCCATCTGCGGCAGGCCCAGATCCAGCACCACCGCGTCATATTCTTCCGTATCGCCCTTGAACCAGGCGTCCTCGCCATCGCGCACCGCATCGACGATGTAGCCGGCACCCGTGAGGGCCAGCGCCACTTCCTCGGCAATGCGGGGATCGTCTTCGACCAGCAGGACTTTCATTCGTCGAGCGCCACATTGATGACCTCGCCGGTCTTCGCGTCGACATCGATATCGCGCACGCGCCCATCTTCGCCGATCACCTCGATCTCATAGACCCACTGGCCCAGCTTGCGCTCCAGCTCGATCTCGACGACATCGCCGGTGACCTTGCCCTCGACCTCGGCGAGAACCGTGCTCAAGGGCAGGATTTCCTTGTTCTCCAGCGCCTTGCGCGCGACCTCCTGGTCGACGTCTTCTTCCGCCGCCTGGGCGAAGGCACGCGGCGCCGGCGCGGTCAGCAGCGGCAACGCGAGGACGCCGGCAACCGCCAGCAGGCGCAGGGTCATGGTCAAAAGGGGCATCGTCTCGGCACTCATGAAAACATCGGTAACATCTCATTCCCTTGATGGCAAAACCAAGCTGACAGATCGCTGACAGCTCCCGTTACCCGACCGTCAGGCCCATCCCGCTAGCCTCCCCGCATCGCACCGCCCGACTCCGTTCCGGCGGCCAAATTTGAGGGAGAGCATCATGTGGAAGACCATCACCTCCGCCGCCATTTTCTTCGGCCTCAGCTCGCTACCCGTTGCGGTCGGCCTTGCCGTGGCCAGCGACGATCACGTCTGCCACGCGCCGCAGGGAATGGCCGCGATGTCACATGAGGCCGCGGCGAAGTTCGGCGAGACGCTTGGCTATCGCATCACCAGAATCGAGACCGAGCATGGCTGCTACGAGCTCTCCGGAACCGACAAGCACGGCGCCGAGGTCGAGCTGACGCTCAACCCCTATGACGGCAATATCGTGAAGAATGCGGAGACGCGGCGATGAACGCGCCTCTCACCCGCCGTTTGGTCATTGACGACGAGGGGCGCATCGGCGCGCCGACGCAAGCCTGGCGCGATTTCATTGCCAGCGAACGCGCCCGCCCCATCGACTGGGGACTGCGCCCAGCCGAAGGCCTCGGCAGTCTGGCCCGCCGCCTGTTCCGCGACTTGGCGCTTTACGACCAGCCGCGCCATCCGGCCGTGCCTTTGCTGCATTGGCCAATGCTGCGCCAGATCGCCCTTGCCGCCCATGCAGGCTATTGCTGGGCCCGTCTGGCGTCGGCGGTGGCGCGCCGTAATGGGCGCAGCCGGACCGAGCAGGCCCGGGACATGGTCCGGCTCGCCTGGCGCGAACGGCTCGATGCACAGACCTATTACATGCAGGAGCTGTACCGGTCGGGTGGCGCGCGGCGTGCCGCCGACACGCTCACCCGATACGAGACCAAGAACGGCCTCTTCAGCGCATTGCGGCGCCTTGCCCCGCGCCAACCGGCCGAACGCTCGCCGCTCGGTGACAAGCTTGCCTTCCATGCGCGTTGCCGCCAGCACCACGTGCCGGCGGTGCCGGTTCTCATGAGCGCAATCCGCGGTCGGCTTGAGACTCTGGACGGTGGCGTCGCGGAGGGATGCGATCTCTTCGTCAAGCTGCGGCGCGGCAAAGGTGCGCGCGGCACCACGCTGCTGCGCTATGCCGGGGCCGGCGCATACCTGTTGCCCGATGGGCGCCTCTGCGCGCTCGATGCCTATCTCCGGGAATTGGCGCGCGCATCGACCCGCGCCGATTATCTGGTGCAGCCGCGCCTCGTGAACCACGCCGATATCGCCGATCTGGCGAGCGAATCGCTTATCGTCATCCGCGTCATCACCTGTCTCGACGCCGTGGGCACGCCGCAGGTGACGCACGGCATGCTGCGCGTGATCGCCAAGCTGGAGCCTTCCTGGAACGACGCCACCGAATATGCAGCGCCAATCGATCTCAGGACCGGCCGCATGGGGGCCATGACCGGCGACAAGCTGCCGGGAATTCTCGACTGGCATGAGCGTCATCCGCTGACCGGTGCCCCGGTCGCTGGCCGCTTGCTCACCGCCTGGCCCGATGTCCAGGCCGCTGCGATCAAGGCGCACCGGGCCTTCACCGACCGCATCCTGCTGGGCTGGGACATCGCCGTGACGCCGGACGGTGTCATCATCGTCGAAGGCAACGCCATGCCCGACGTCGCCTTCCTGCAGCGCGTCCACCGCCAACCCATCGGGCAGAGCCCGCTGGCGCCGTTATTGCGGCATCATCTGCAACGGTTGGAGCTGCAGCACAGTTATCCTCTCACACGTTCTCCCACTTCCCGCTCTTGGCCGCTTTGAACATGGCGTCGATGACGCGCATGTTGAGGATCGCGTCGTCGATGCCGAAGTCGAGCGGCGCCTCGCCGCGGATGGCTTGTGAAAAGACCTCGCCCTGCAGGGCGTATTGATCGCAGGCCGGCAGCACCTCGGTCACGATATTGGCGCCGGTGAGGTCCGATCCGTCGTCGATGCGCAAGGTCGTGGCCTGGCCCGGCGGGGCGTTGAACGGGATCATCACCTCGGCCCGCGCCTTGGTGCCGAGGATCTGCACATGCTGGCGCGGCACCAATTGCGTGGCGGTAGCGAAAACGAGGTGCCGGCCGCCGGGAAATTCCGCCAGGGCCGACGTGAGGCGATCGGTCTTGAATGTCGGGTCCCAATCGATCGCGGCCGAAACGCGCACCGGTTCCGCCCCGAAGACGAAGCGGGCGGTCACGATCGGATAGCAGCCGATGTCGTAGAGGGCGCCCCCGCCGATATCGCCCATGTTGCGCACATTGGCGGGATCGACATTGTAATAGGTGAAGACGGAGCTGATCAGGCTCACATCGCCGAGCCTCCCCGATTGCGCAAGCTCCCGCGCCCGGCGCCATTGCGGGTGATAGCGCACCATGAAGGCCTCGGTGACGAGCTTTCCGGCCTTCTTGGCGGCGTCGGTCAGCTGCCCGGCCTCCGCCGCCGTCAGCGCAATCGGCTTCTCGCACAGCACATGCTTGCCGGCGGCCAGGGCCTGCAGGGTCACCGGCACATGGAGATGGTTGGGCAGCGGGTTGTAGACCGCCTCGATTTCCGGATCGGCCAGCAGCGCCTCATAGGTGCCGTAGGATTTCGGAATGCCGAGCTTCTGCGCAACCTCCCTGGCGCGCGCGGCATCACGCGAGGCGATCGCCGCGATCTCCACGCCCTTGGCGCGCAGCATGGCCGGGATGACTTTCTTGACCCCGATATCGGCGGTGCTGACGATGCCCCATTTGACCGGCTTCATGATGGCTCCTTCTCCTGCAAGGCTCGCTCCAGCGCCGCTTCGGCGTGGAGGGTGGTGGTGTCGAAGAGCGGCACGGCGGAATCCGAAGGCCCCACCAGCAGCATGATCTCGGTGCAGCCGAGGATGACGGCTTGCGCCCCCTCGGCAATGAGCTGGTCGATGACGCCGCGATAGGCGGCGCGCGACTCATCGCGCACGATGCCTTTCACCAATTCGCTGTAGATGATGTCGTGGACGATCTTGCGGCCGGCAGCATCCGGCACGATCACCTCGAGACCGAAGCGATCCACCAGCCGCGCCCGATAGAAGGGCTGCTCCATGGTGAAGCCCGTCCCCAGCAGGCCGATGCGCTTCAACCCCGCGGCCCGGATCGCGGCACCCGTCGGATCGGCAATATGCAGCAGCGGAATGCCCACGCCACCCTCGATCGCCGGCGCCATGCGGTGCATGGTGTTGGAACAGATCACCAGGAAATCCGCCCCGCCACGCTCAAGCCGCCCTGCCGCCTCGACCATGGCGGCACTGGCCGCGTCCCAATCGCCCCTGTGCTGCAGCGCCTCGATCTCGCCGAAATCGAAGGAATAGATGAGCGCGCGCGCCGAATGCACGCCGCCCAGCTTCGCCTGCGCGCCGCGGTTGAGGATGCGGTAATATTCCGCCGTGGACTCCCAGGAGAGGCCACCGATGAGGCCGATCAGTTGCATGCGTTTAGTCGGGGATTTTGTTGCACGACAAAGTGTGGGGCGGCAGTGGATCACAGCCTTTGGCTGGCCGCAATCCTCTCGCCCTCTACCGCGCCGGAGGTACTGGCAAGCAGCGCCGCCGCTGCTATGATACAGCTGAATTTTAGCGGGATGGACGCGACATGGCACCGGATACGGGCACCCAGGCTTCGGCAATGACCGGCACGATGATCGATGGCAAGACGACGCCGCTCTATACCCTGCCGGCCCGCTGGTACCACGCCGATGATGTCTATGAGGCCGAACGCTGGTCGGTCTTCGCCGCCACCTGGCAATTCGCCTGCCGCGAGGCGGACCTGCCGCAGCCCGGCGACTACACCGCCATCATGGTCGCGGGCTTCAACATCTTCGTGCTGCGCGACCGCAATGGCGCCTTGAAGGCCTTCCACAATCTCTGCCCGCATCGCGCAGCACCGCTCTTTGCCGAAGGGACCGGCCATTGCGATGTGCTGCGCTGCCGCTATCACGGCTGGGCCTTCGACCATGACGGCAAGCTCAAGGCGGCACCCCATTTCGGCGAATGCGACTGGTTCAGGAAGGAGGAGCACGGCCTCAAGCCGGTGCGCCTCGATGCCTGGCGCGGCCTCGTCTTCGTCAATATCGACGGCAAGGCCGAACCGCTCGGCGATTACTTGAGCGACGTCGCCAGGCTGGTCGAACCCTATCCGATCGAAAGCTTCAATAAGCGCAGCGACGCCGACTTCGCCATCAAATGCAACTGGAAGACCTATACCGACAATTTCGTCGAAGGCTACCATATCCCCGGCATCCATCCGGGCCTCATCCAAGCCATCGATTTCAACGCCTTCGAAACCACCTATGCCAAGCATGTCGTCATCATGAAGGCGCCGCAGAAATCCGGCTCGATCTATGGCGGGCTGTGGCTGTGGATCTGGCCCAACATGACGCTCTCGGTCTATCCCGACGGCATGAACGCCTCGCGCATCGTGCCGCATGGGCCGCGCGCCACGACGCTCCATTACAGCTTCTATTTCCAGGATCTGTCGCCCTCACTCCTGCCGGCGCAGCAGAAGACCATCGACACCAATTGTGAGATCGTGCGCGAGGATTTCGGCATCTGCGAGCAATCCCAGGCCAATCTCGAAGCCGGCATCTACCAGCGCGGCCCCTTGAGCCCGCGCCACGAGATGGGCGTCAAATATTACCACGACGAAGTCCGCGCCGCCTTGAACTCGCAGGGAATCCGGGAGTAGCCGCCCCTCACCCCAACCCTCTCCCCGCTTTCGCGGGGCGAGGGAGTCTCGATCGAGCTGGCTACGAAGCCCCTCGCCCCTCCGCCGACGAAGGTCGGCATTCGCCTCCGGGGGGAGAGGGGTTGGGGTGAGGGGCCCTTCACACGCTTTCATCACATTTTCGTGTCTGCACTAGGCCGGCGGATTTTTCTGCGCCACATTCGGCGCATGCGCATACCGATCCTCGCTTTCGCTCTGCTGACACTCGCCGGCTGCGGCTACAATTCCGCAAGGCCCGGCGGCATCGATGAATCGGTGACCGCTGCCATCAGCGCCGAAGATGAGACCATCATCGTCGTCACCATCGACGATCCCCTGCCCGTCAAGGCGGCGCGCCTCATCGATCCCGACGGCCGGGTGACCGAGGCCTTCGCCATCGACCGCGACCGCCAGACCTATAGCGGCGGCAGCAGCGTGCGGCCCAATGTCGGTGTCGGCGTGGTGGGTGGCTCCAGCAGCGGTGTTTCCACCGGCATCGGCATCGGCTTCCCGATCTTTTCCTCGGATGGCGGCGGCGCCGTCCGCCGCATGACGCAAAGCCGCGTGCAACTGCGCATCGCCGACATCGCCGCCTATCGGCTGAACTGGCAGCGCTACGCCATCGCCGTCGATCTCGATGACGGCGTCAACCGCCGCTCCTTCCAGATGGTACCGCCCGCCCCGCGCTGAATCCCTACCCCCGGCTGGAGCTGCGCCGGCGCAGCAGGAACGGGCCGATGACGCAGGCGGCGGCGATGGCCAGCAGGGCGGCCGAGATCGGGTGCGTCACGAAGACGCTCATATCCCCTTGCGCGATGGCATAGGCGCGGCGGAACTGTTCTTCCGCCATCGGCCCCAGGATCAGGCCCACCACCAGCGGTGCCACCGGATATTCGAATTGCCGCATGGCAAAGCCGAGGAGGCCGATGCCCAGCAGCAGCCACAGATCGAACACCGAATTGTTGAGCGAATAAACGCCCAGCATCGACAAGACCAGGATGCCGCCATAGAGCAGCGGCCGCGGGATGAGCAGCAGCTTCGCCCACAATCCCACCAGCGGCAGGTTGAGCACCAGCAGCATGAGATTACCGAGATAGAGGCTGGCGATGAGCGCCCAGACCAGCGTGCTGTTGCTGGAAAAGAGCAGCGGCCCCGGCTGGATGCCATATTGCTGGAACGCCGCCAGCAGAATGGCGGCCGTGGCGGAGGTCGGCAGGCCGAAGGAGAGGAGCGGCACCAGCACACCCGCGACCGCCGCATTGTTGGCGGCTTCCGGCCCGGCCACGGCTTCGATGGCGCCCTGGCCGAATTCCTGCGGCCGTTTGGAAAGCCGCTTCTCGATGAGATAGGAGAGGAATGTCGGGATCTCCGTGCCCCCCGCCGGCAATGAGCCCAAGGGGAACCCCAGCGCCGTGCCGCGCAGCCACGGCTTCCACGACCTTGCCCAATCGCTTTTCGACATCCACAGGCTGCCGGTGACGCTGCTCAATTCCTCCGGCCGCCTTGCTTCGCGGAAAGCCACATGGAACGCCTCACCCAGCGCAAAGAGGCCGACCGCCACCACCACCACGTCGAGACCGTCGAGGAGCGGTAGCAGGCCGAAGGTGAAACGCGCCTGGCCGGTCTGCGCATCGATGCCGATGAGGCCGATGGCGAGGCCGATGAAGAGGGCGGTGAGGCCGCGCAGGATCGAACTCCCCAGCAAGGCCGAGACCGTGACGAAGGCCAGCACCATCAGGCTGAAATATTCCGCCGGCCCGAACAGCAGCGCGATCTTGACCATGATGGGGGAGAGAAAGCTCAACCCCACCGTGGCGATGGTGCCGGCAACGAAGGAGCCGATCGCCGCCGTGGCGAGGGCCGCCGCCGCCCGGCCCTTCTTAGCCATCATATGCCCGTCGATGGCGGTGACGATGGAGCCGGTCTCGCCCGGCACGTTGAGCAGGATCGAGGTGGTCGAGCTTCCATACATCGCCCCGTAATAAATGCCGCCGAAGATGATGAAGGCGGCGGTGGGGTCGAGGTGATAGGTCACCGGCAGCAGCAAGGCGATGGTGAGCGCCGGACCGATGCCGGGCAGCACGCCGATGGCTGTGCCCAAGGTGACGCCCAGCAGCGACCACAGGAGGTTGATGGGCGTGAAGGCCACCACGAAGCCTTGCATCAACCCGTTCAAGGTATCCATTGCGTCAATGTCCCCCGAGGATGAAGGCCAGTACGCCACTCGGCAAGGGCAGGCCGAGGCCCTTGGTAAAGCCGAAGAAAGCGATCAGCACGACGACAAGGCCGACCAGCGCGTCGCGGAGACTCCAGCGCCCGGCAAAGCCCCGGGCCGTCAGGATGAAGACGACCCAGGCCGCGGGAATGAAGCCGACGCTCTTATAGCCCAGCGCCCCGATGGCGAGGCTGGCGATGACCCACAACACCGTCGGCCAGTCGCCGGGCTCGGCAACGGCCTCCTCATCGCTCACCGGAATGAGGGCCCCTTCATGCGGCAGGCCCTGCCGCATCGCGCGCCAGCCTGACCAGGCATTGGCAACGCCCAGGATCACGAGCCCGCCGCCGATGAGAACAGGGAAAAGGCGCGGCCCCAGGCTGTCCTGGCCTGGCAATGCCGTGACGCCGAAGGTGACGATGCAGATACCGGCGCCCAGCGCCAGCAGGACAGCGCCGATGACGATGCCCTGCCAGCGTTGAAAGCTGCTCCCTATATCTGCCGGGGCTGAATCTCCCTGAGGATGGACCCCGCCCGGCTGATATTTGGGTGCTGTCACGAGACCAGACCGATTTCCTTCAGGACCGCCGTGACCCGCGTTTCCTCTTCCCCGAGATAGGCGGCAAAGGCATCGCCGGCCAGATACGTATCCATCCAGCCCTTGGTCTCCAGCGTCTTCTTCCAGCCGTCTGACTTCACCATCTGGTCGACGGCGTCGAGCAAGGCTGCCTTGTCGGCATCGGCCAGTTCACCGGCACCGAAGACGGCCCGCCAATTGGCGAGTTCGACGTCGAGGCCGGATTCCTTCAAGGTCGGCGCATCGAGCCCGGGCAGACGCTCGCCCGAGGAGATGGCGAGTGCGCGCAGCTCGCCGGCCTTGATCTGCGCTTCGAATTCGCCGAGGCCGCTGACGCCGCAGGTGACATGGCCGCCGACGATCGCCGCCAGCGCTTCGCCGCCGCCCGAGAAGGCGACGTAATTGAGCTTGGTGACATCGGCACCCGCCGCCTTGGCGATGAGGCCGGCAAGGATATGGTCGGTGCCGCCGGCCGAACCGCCGCCCCAGGAGACGGAACCGGTATCGGCCTTGAGCTTGGCCGCGAGATCGCCCATCGATTTGAGTTCCGAAGCGGCCGGCACGACGATCACTTCATATTCGCCGGTGAGGCGCGCCAGCGGCGTCACGTCCTTCAACGTGACCGGCGATTTGTTGGTGAGGATGGCGCCCAGCATGACGAGGCCGCCGACCAGCACCGCGCTGGCATCGCCCTTCCGATTGGCAAATTGCGCGAGACCCACCGTGCCGCCGGCACCGGCGACATTCTCAACCTGGACGGCGCTGACGATGCCAGCACCCTGCAGGACTTCCTGCATCGCGCGCGCCGTCTGGTCCCAGCCGCCGCCGGGCTTGGCCGGGGCGACGACAGTGAGGGATTCGAGGGCGGCATAGGCAGCGCTCGGCAGCAGCATGCCGCCCGTGAGCGTGCCGCCCCCGGCGGCGATGGCAACCAGGGCAGCACCGCCCTTGAGCATCTGGCGGCGTGAAAGATCGTTCATGACTTCCTCCCATCTGGATTGGCCTTTGGACAGCCTTTCCCCCCAACGGTCAGCCAAAGCGGCCATTGATTGGCGCATTTTTGCGGGCACTGCGCGACTCTCCCCAGCCGCACAACGCTTGCCCGAAAGCTGACAGGCTGGAGCGGGTGGGTCAATGCGCCGCAGCCCCTCCTTTGGTCTACCAGCGTCGCGTCGGAGCTTTTGCCGCCGCACCGCGCCTCAGAGCCGCATTGCCAGACTCGTCATTGCCAGACTCGTCTGGGTGGATGCCGCCTTGGCATGCACGCCGCCGGCAACGAGGCCGGTCAGCAGCAGGATGGCAAGGCCCAGTCGGGCCAGATTACGCAGCGTCATGGTGTGAATACTCCGGAAGATATCTACACAACCAATATTCATGCGCTCTCCGATATTCAACTATTATACATGCGTAATTGAGCGACAATATCTATCAGATCTGTGAATTCAGCTAACGCTCAGACGCCAATGCCCGCATAACTATTTATATTAATTCAGATATTTTACCTGCCTGAATGCATTTGCCATCCGGCGCATTCAACATTGAAAATATGCTAAACTTGGCCAGCCATTATTGTTCCGCAATTGTTCTTGACAATTGCCTAGGAATTTGATACTAGCTTACTGGTGCACACAGTCCCTCCGGTGCCCATCCGGAATCGCTCGGTTGTCTTCGGCGCAAGCCCCGGTCGGGGCGCAGGCCGACCATATCGCCTCCCTTCCACCGGGGGCAGCCTGGGCCGGTGGCTGCAACCGGCCTCCCGGATCGGCTGGATGAGCGATCCCCCGCGAGTCCCGGGTCACAGGACGCTCCCCTCGGGCCGCAGATGGATATGTCGGCCCCCGCTGGACCCGACGCGGTGACCGGGTTCCCCTCCTGGGACGGCAGGCAGCCGCCCACGTCGCGGCCGACACGAAACGGCCGCTTGCTGCCCGAGCGATTCCCGATGGGGATGGGAGAGGTGAGGTTGGTGTGAGGGGCCGCAAGTGACGGTTCTAACCGCCCAGCAACCCCCGCAGCCGATAAAGCTCCTCCAGCGCCGCGCGTGGGGTGAGTTCGTCGGGGTTGACCGCTTTCAGCCGTTCCTCGACCGCGCTCGATTTCGAGAGCGACGGCGCTGCCGGCGCTTGCACGGAGAAGAGCGGCAGATCGTCGACCAGCCGCGTGAGCGCCCCGGCCTGGTCGCCTTTTTCCAGCGTGGCCAGCACTTCCTCGGCGCGGTGGAGAGCGGCTGCCGGGAGACCGGCGAGCTTGGCCACATGAATGCCATAGGAGCGGTCGGCGGCGCCGGGGCCGATCTCATGCAGGAACTTCACTTCGCCCTGCCATTCCATCACCCGCATCGTATGCGGCTTCAGCGCGGAAAGGGTGCCGGCAAGATGCGTCAGCTCGTGGTAATGCGTCGCGAACAAGGCGCGGCAGCCATTCACTTCATGGATATGCTCCAGGCACGCCCAGGCGATGGAGAGGCCGTCGAAGGTCGCTGTCCCGCGCCCGATCTCGTCGAGGATCACCAGCGAGCGCGGTGTCGCGCGGTTGAGGATCGCCGCCGTCTCCACCATCTCGACCATGAAGGTCGAGCGGCCGCGCGCCAGATCGTCGGCGGCCCCCACACGGCTGAACAGCCGGTCGACGATGCCGATCCGGGCGGCCCTCGCCGGCACGAAACTCCCCATCTGCGCCAGGATGGCGATGAGCGCGTTCTGCCGCAGGAATGTCGACTTACCGGCCATGTTGGGACCGGTCACCAGCCACAGCCGCTTCTCCGGCGAGAGGTCGCAATCATTGGCGACGAAGCTGCCGCCTTGCGCGCGCAGCAGAGCCGCTTCCACCACCGGATGCCGCCCGGCTTGAATCACGAACTCGGCGCCGTCGTCGATCTCAGGGCGGACCCAATCGCCTTCGCGCGCCAGTTCGGCAAGCGCCGCACCGACATCGATGAGCGCCAGGGCACCGGCGGCCTTCGCGATCATCTCCTGCCGGCCGATCGTCTCGGCGACCAGATCCTCGAACAGGCGCTGCTCGAGGGCAATGGCGCGGTCGCCGGCATGGACGATCTTGCTTTCCAGTTCAGCCAGTTCCCCGGTCGAGAAGCGCATGGCATTGGCCATGCTCTGCCGGTGGATGTAGCGCGCGTCACCTTTGAGCTTGTCGGCATGGACGGGCGTCACCTCGATGTAATAGCCGATGACGTTGTTGTGCCGGATTTTAAGCGCCGGAATGCCGGTCTCGCTTTTGAGCCGCGCTTCCAGTTCCAGAATGAGGGTCCGCGAATCCTCGCGCAAGCTACGGTACTCATCGAGCTCGGCGTGATAGCCCCTGGCGATGAAACCGCCATCGCGCGTCAGCAGCGGCAGCTCTTCAGCGAGTGCGCGCCCGAGGCGGTCGACCAGCTCCGCGTGATGGCCAAGATCGGCATTGGCGCCCTGCAGCATTGCCGGCACCGGTGCCTGCTTTTCCGCAATCAGCGCCCGGAAATCCGCCGTCGCCTTGAGCCCGTCGCGGATGGCGGCAAGATCGCGCGGGCCACCGCGCCCCGCGGTCAGGCGCGACAGCGCCCGCTCCAGATCCGGCACGCGGCGCAGGGCCTCGCGCAACTGCCCGCGCAAATTATCTTCGCCAAACAGGTACTGGACCAGGTCGAGCCGCGCATTGACGGCCGCGACATCGGTGAGCGGCGCCGACAGCCAATCGGAGAGCAGACGCCCGCCCGCCCCCGTCAGGCTGCGGTCGATGGCCGCCAGCAGCGACCCCTGCCGCTCGCCGGTCAGGGACCGGATGAGCTCCAGATTCCTCCGCGTCGCCGCGTCGATCTCCATGAGCGCACCGTCGACCACTTGGCGGGGGGCCGACAGGCGCGGGATCTTGCCCTGCTGCGTGAGTTCGACATAGTCGAGGACAGCACCCGCCGCCGCCACTTCGGCGCGGGTGAAGCTGCCGAAGGCATCGAGCGTCGCCGTGCCGAGGAACCCGGTCAGGCGCTTCCTGGCGTTGTCGCTGTCGAAGCGCGCGGAGGGGAGCGGCGACAGGCGCTTCTTGTAATCGGCCAGGAACTCGAAGAGCTCGGCCCGCGCCAGCAGCCGGTCGGCGATGAGGATTTCCGTGGGATCGAGCCGCGCCATGGCGGCGGCCAGATCCCGCTCCGCGACCTTCTGCACGAAGAAGCTCCCCGTGGAGATATCGACCCAGGCAAGGCCCAACTCACCCCCCGCCTCGGTGACGGCGACGAGGAAATTGTGGCGCCTGGCATCGAGCAGCGAATCCTCGGTCAGCGTGCCAGGCGTCACGATGCGTGTGACGGCCCGCTTCACCACCGATTTCGAGCCGCGCTTCTTGGCTTCCGCCGGGTCCTCGACCTGCTCGCAAACCGCGACCTTGAAACCCTGGCGCACGAGCTTCGAGAGATAGGCCTCATGCGCATGCACCGGGACCCCGCACATGGGGATCTCCTCGCCGGCATGGCGCCCGCGCTTCGTGAGCGCGATGTCGAGGGCGGCCGCGGCCTTGACCGCATCCTCGAAGAACATCTCGTAGAAATCGCCCATCCGGTAGAACAGCAGCGCGTCGCTATGCTCGCGCTTGGCGGCGAGGTATTGCGCCATCATCGGCGTCGCATCCGCCGATTCGCGCGCCCAATGCGGGGTTTCAGGGGAAGGCTGATTATCCATGGGCCGCAGGCTTAGCACCGGGGGGCGGGATTCGCAAAGCCCCCTCACCCCAACCCCTCTCCCCCAAGGGGCGAGGGGCTTTGTGTCCAAGCTCGGTAAAAACTGCCTCTCCCCTTGCGGGAGAGGGTCGAGGTGAGGGGGAGCGCCTGATGGCTTCCTGAGAGCTAAGCAGCCTTCCGCCGCACGCGGTCGGCGAGGATCACGAGGAGGATGCCGGGAATGAAAACCACCGTGGCGATCGCCGGATAAAGCGGCGAGGACCCGGTGGCGATGCCGGAGAAGACGAAGGTGGGCAGGGTCCGCGTCGAGCCGGCCAGGCTGTAGGTGAGGTAGAAATTGCCCCAGCTCAGCAGGAAGGCGAAGATGCCGGCGGAGAAGATGCCCGGCCACAGCAGCGGCAGCGTCACATAGCGATAGACCTCGAAGGTGCCGGCGCCGCAATCCCGCGCCGCGTCTTCGAGGGTGCTGTCGAAATTGAACACCTGCACCGCCACGATCACCATGGCAAAGGGCGTGATGTAGACGATATGGCCGATGATCGCGGTGACGACGCCGGTATTGAAATTGAACGTCCGCCCCAGCACCGAGAACCACAGCAGCAGCACGATGCCCAGCAGCAATTGCGGGAAGGCAAGCGGTGCCGCACTCAATCCCGTGAAGGGAATGCGCCAGCGGAAGCGGTAGCGCACGGCGACGATGGCCGCGGCCGAACCGATCACGGTGGCAAAGAGGGTCGCCACCACGGCGATGACGGTCGAGTTCCACAGCGCATCGCGCGCCCCTGAATTCTCGAAGAGCGCCACATACCATTTCAGCGACACGCCCTCGAACGGCAAGGTCGGATAGCGTCCTTCCTGGAACGAGAAGGCAATGAGCGTGAAGATGGGCAAATAGAAGAAGATGAGCACGGCGGCCACGGAACCGTAGAGCAGCACATTGGCAAGCTGCGCCTCGCTCTTCGCGTTCATCCAGGGTGTCGGTGTGGGATAAGCCATGATTCAGACAGGCCCCATATGGCGCTTCAGCGAATAGACCCGGCTGAACAGCAGCACCACGAAGACCGCGACCGTCATCAGCACCAGCGTGAGTGCAGCACCCAGCGGCCAGTTGACGCGCGTCTCAAAGGTCTGGCGGATGAGTTCCGCCGACATCGGCGACTTGCCGCCGCCAAGGACCTTGGGCTCGAGGAACACGCCGACGGCCAAAAGGAAGATGAGGACCGAGGCGGCCCAGATGCCGGGCCGGGCCAGCGGCAGCGTCACTTCCCAGAAGGCGCGGAACTTGCTGGCGCCGGAATCATAGGCCGCGAGGATCAACGACCTGTCGATGGCGTCGATCGAGAGGTAGATGGTGAAGATGGCGAAGGAGAGCAGGTTATAGACCATGCCCAGCATGGTGGCCCAATCGGTGAAGAGGATGTTGACCGCGTCGCCCTCGAAGCCGAGGCCCCGCACCAGAAAATTGGCGGCCCCGTTCTTGTCGAGGAAGAGGACCCAGCCGAAGGTCTTCAAGGTGGCGTCGGTGAGGAAGGCGAAGGTGATCAGCACCTTCACATGATTCTGGAAGGCCCGGAGCCGCGTCGCCAGCGCATAGGCCACGGGAAAGGCGATGAGCAGGCAGAGGACAACGCAAGCGATCGCCATGAAGAGCGTGTGCGCTAGGATCGTCCAGTAATGCGGCTTGGTGAAGATGTCGGTCCAGGTTTCCAGCGACCAGGTCCAGGTCAGCTGGAAATTCTTGGTGCGCTGGAAGGTAAGCGCCACCGTCATGAGGAGCGGCGCCAGGAAGAAGCCGGTCTGCAGCAACACGCTGGGCAGCGCCTTCGCCACCAGCTCCGGATCGCGCCAGCTGCGTTCGATCTCGCCGCTCATGCTGCCGCCTTCTCGCGGAAGAGATAGATGTCGCGCTTTGGGAAGCCGAGGCGCAAGTTGTCGCCGATCTCCGCCGGCTGTTGCGAGGCGCCGGGCAGTTCGAAAATCAGCGGCGATCCGTCGGCCATGCTGGAGCGGAACTGCACCGTGCCGCCCTTGCAGAAGATTTCGGTGATCGTGACATCGACTGAGAACTCGGCCGCTTCGCGCGCGACCAGAGGGGTGAGCAATTCGGGCCGCACCATCAGCAACGCCGGGCCAGTGCCCAGGCCCGGCGCCACATAATTCGCCGGCACGCGCGGATCGGCCGCCTGGAGCCCCGGCGCTTCAATGACGGCGCCGCCGGCATCGTTCGACCGGATGTTGACGGGAATGAGATTGGTGTCGCCGATGAAGCCCGCCACGAAACTGTCGGCCGGTCGGTAATAGATGTCGTTGGGTCCACCCACCTGCAGGATCTCGCCCGCACGCATGACGCAGATGCGGTCGGCCAGCATGATGGCTTCTTCGAGATCATGCGTCACATGGACGAAGGTGACGCCGACGCTGCGGTGGAGGCGCTTCAGTTCCGCCTGGAGCACCTTCTTCAATTTCACATCGAGCGCCGAGAGCGGTTCATCCAGCAACAGCAATTTCGGTTCCGAGATCATCGAACGCGCCAGCGCCACGCGCTGCTGCTCGCCGCCCGAAAGCTGGCGCGGGAAGCGCGTGAGATATTCGCGCTTCAACTGCATAAGATCGATCATCTCATCGACGCGTTTGGCGATGATGGCGGGATCGACCTTCCGGAGCTTCAGCGGAAAGCCGATATTGTCGGCGACCGTCATGTGCGGGAACAGCGCCAGCTTCTGGAACACCATCGAGGTGGGCCGGGCCGCCGCCGGCACGCCCAGCATGGCTTGCCCGTCGATGACAAGGCTGCCGCTGTCCGGCTCCTCGAAACCGGCGATGTGTTTGAGGAGCGTGGTCTTGCCGCAACCCGATGGGCCGACGAGGGCGATGAACTCGCCTTGCGCCACGCTGAGCGACACACCCTTCAGCGCCTGATAGGCGCCGAAATTCTTCCGAAGGTCGCGGATTTCGAGGATCGTTTCGCCAGCCATTGTCGCCCGTTTCACAACGTTTCGTCATGGTCCGCGAAGGCGGACCACCCATGAGTTACTTTTTTAGTTGCCCGCAAATTCGTGGGTGGTCCGCCTTCGCGGACCATGACGAATAGGGACCGTTGAACAATAAACACCCCCGGACCGGCCGCAAAGGACCGAGATCCGGGGGCGCAAGGTTAACGCGTCGCCGCAGCAGCTTTACTGCGCCGCCGCCAGCTCTTCCTGCCAGATCGCCAGCATCTCGTCGATCTGCGGAGCGATGCGGTGCATCTGGGAATTGTCCCAGGCGTGCCACATGTAATCGGTCTGCAGGATGCTCTTTTCCTCATCCGTGTAGAGCTCTTCGACCGCCTTGTTGGTCACCACGTTGCAGGTGGTGTCGAGCAGCGAGAGCACATGGCCCGCATCCTTGGAGACGACGTGCTTCAGGAGCTTCTGTGCCAGCTCCGGCTGGTCGGTTTCCTTGACGATCGCGGTCGCCTCGACCCAGATGATGCCCTGCTTCAAGCCGTTCTTGGGGTCCGGCACCGTGGCGATGATGTTCTTGTGGCCCTGCTTCCGGACCGCCGAGGTGAGGTAGGAACCGGCGCCGATGCACCCTAAGAGCGAGCCGTCGAGCAGGCCCTTCTGTGCTTGCGTCAGATCGGCCACCAGCGTGCGCGTGTTCTTGAACATGGCGCGCAGCACCTTGCGCACTTCCTCGAGCGCCGCGGCATCGAGTTCCTGATAGGGATCGATGCCGGCATGGAGCGCCATGGGCAGGATCGGCCAATCGCCCCAATCCATGACGCAGATCTTGTCCTTGTTCTTGGCATCGAACACCGGATCGTAGCTACGCCATTCGTCCGGATTGGTGATGTCGGTGTTGATGCAGCCGCCGACCCAACCCCAGCGCGTGGCCACGCCGATGGTCTTGCCTTCGTTCATCAAGGGCTCGAAGGGCGGCTTGAACTGGTCGTAGAAGGTCGCATAGACGTCGGCGTAATCGTCCGGGTTGAGCTCCATGGCAAGGCCCGCCGGACCCATGCGCGTGACCCAGGGCATGTCGCTGGAGACGAGGTCGATCTCGCGCGAGGCGCCGGCCTGGAGCTTGGCGAAAC
The DNA here is from genome assembly GCF_041906375.1 of Dongia sp. GTDB lineage: Bacteria > Pseudomonadota > Alphaproteobacteria > Dongiales > Dongiaceae > Dongia. The sequence continues at coordinate 240,162 of NZ_JAYRJJ010000002.1, forward strand.
CGCCCGGTGAATCGACGATGAGGTCGAAGGCGATGTCGACATCATTGGCCGCCTTAAAGGGATCGATGATGCGCGGGTCGTTGTAACCTTCCCAGCACATATAGCTCATCTGGCTGGCGGCGCGCGCGGAACGGCCGAAGGTGAGGCCGCTCATCGCGGCGGCACCCGCCGCGGCACCGGCCGTCTTCAGCAGGCGGCGGCGCGACATGCCTTCATCGTCAAGGCCCATCGCCTTGATCTGGTTCTGGTAGAATTTCGGTAGATCACTGTACCACGACATCCCAACCTCCCTTTAAGTGACGTGCGGGCCGGCCGGATCGTGCGCGAATGCGTCTTCTGGGCCGCCGCGAAGCCGCCAGCATCTTGGCCCCTTTCCGCGAAGCTGGCGATATCCCCGGGGAGATAGCGGGCGTCACATTTGCGTGCGGATCGGACCCTGCCCAAGCGGGCTCGTCCCCTCTCCCCTTGCGGGAGAGGGCTCAACAATCGGCGTTGAGATCTGGGCTACCCCACGAAGCTCAGAAACGCCGCGAACAGCTCGGCTTGGGTCGAGAGTCCCAATTTCCGGTAGATGTTCTTCCGGTGCACCTTCACGGTGCCGGCGGAGATGTCGAGGAGGTGGGCCACTGAGCCGGTGGAATGGCCCTGGAGGATCAGCGAGACGATCTGGCGTTCGCGCTCGGAAAGCTGCCGGGCGCCGAATTCGGTATAGGCGGCGGTGACTTGCGCGGCATCGCGGGCGCGCGGGCGCGTCAGGCTCGCCGGCGCCGCGACACTCGCCCAATGTCTTGCGCAGAGGCCGGAGATGGCCGGCGCCAGCGCTTCGAGGAGATCCATGTCGGAGCGGCCGAGGCTGGAACTGACGGCGGCCTGCCCCTCGTCCCAGCGCGCCAGCGACAGCACGCCGGTCGCTTCGCCGAGCGGGAAATAGAAGCCGACCTCTTCGCGGATTCCGGTCAGGGAATAATGGGTGCGGAAATACTCGCTCTGGCGGAAGCGGTCGGGGGCGATATCCCGGAGGCGATAGCACCCCGCCTGCACCCCCGCCGCCACCTTCTGGAAGAAGGGGTCGAGCACATAGGGGGCGGCACAATAGGCATTGATGACCACTTCGCGCTGCGGGGCCGGCAAGGTGTCGCCCAAGGCCAGCGGTCGCCCGGCACCGCGATAGGCGAAGACCATCAGGAAATCGAAATGGATGAGGCGCGCCACCGAGCGCAGCAAAGTCGGCCCGAAGCTTTCCTGGTCGAGTTCGGCCAGCATGTCGGCAACACCGCGGTTCCATTGTTCCAGCAGCTGGCTGGAACGGGTCATCGGCAGGCGGCGTGGCGATGCCGGCGGCGTCGCCAGGGCATCGGGCGCTATCGCTTTGGAGATATGGGGGCGTGTGTTGTTCAGGGTCTATACTCCGCAAAGCAGCAAGATAACCTGCCGCGGGGCTGAGAATGCCCAGCGCGGCGGAAGTCTGTCAATTGTTCCAAATTTCCGGAGAGAAGAGATGCAAGGCACCATGAAGGCGGCGATCCAGCGCAAGGCCGGAACCCCGCTGAAGATCGAGACGCTGCCGATCCCGCAGGCCGGCCCCGGCGAAATCCTGATCAAGGTCACGGCCTGCGGCGTGTGCCATTCCGATCTTCATGCCATCGACGGCGACTGGAATCCCGGTCCCACCTTGCCGCTTATTCCCGGCCATGAAGTGGCCGGCCATGTGGCGGCGGTCGGCGCCGGTGTCAAAGGCTTCCGCCTCGGCGACGCGGTCGGCGTGCCGTGGATGTACAGCGCCTGCGGCCAATGCGAATTCTGCCAGGCCGGCATGGAAACGATCTGCAAATCCGGCGAGGCCAGCGGCTATACCAAGCCCGGCGGCTATGCCGAGTTCATGGTGGCCGACGCGAAGTTCGTGGCCAAGCTGCCCAAGACCGCCAACCTCTATGAGATCGCGCCCATCCTCTGCGCCGGCGTCACCACCTATCGCGGCCTGAAGCGCACGAAGACGCGGCCCGGCCAATGGATGACCGTGTTCGGCATTGGCGGCCTCGGGCATATTGCCGTCCAATATGCGGTGGCGATGGGCATGCGCGTGGTCGCGGTCGATGTCGACGATGTGAAACTGAAGCTCGCCAGACGCCTCGGCGCCGAGATGATTGTGAATGCCAAGAAGGTCGATCCGGTGGCTGAGATCCAGGCCAAGATCGGCGGCAGCCACGGCGCCGTCGTCACCGCCGTGGCCCCCAGCGCCTTCGAGCAGGCGATCGGCGTGCTGCGCCCGGCCGGCACGGTCGCCTATATCGGCCTGCCCGGCGGCAAGTCCGACCAGATCCGCGCCTCGATCGCGCAGATCACCAATTGGGAACTGACCGTCACCGGCTCCAATGTCGGCACGCGCCTCGACCTCAACGAAGCGGTGGCGTTCGCCTTGAATGGCCTGGTGAAAGCCAAGATCCAGAAGGCCAAACTCACCCAGATCAACAAGATCTTCAACGACATGCGCAAAGGCAAGATCGTCGGCCGCATGGTGCTGGATATCGCTTAAAGATAGACACCTCCCTCCCCCTTCAGGGGGAGGGTCGGGGTGGGGGCGAAGCTGCCGGGATCGAGTTTGAACCGCCCCCCACCTAACCTCCCCCCTGAAGGTGGGAGGAACCGGCCGCTCGCTGTTCCACGAATTCGTCTGCACAAACGTTTCCGCGCCGGCGTTCTCATCCCATGTTCTCCCCGCTGTTCCTCTTTAACTTGCGCGCATTTCATGCAAGCCTGTCGGAAACATGCGGGAAATTGCTGGGAGAGACCGCCTTATCATGAGCACGAAGAAGCCGTCGATCACCGAGGAAGATGCGCTGCAATTCCATGTCAATGGCCGACCGGGCAAGATCGAGATCATTGCCTCGAAGCCGCTGACCACCCAGCGCGACCTCAGCCTCGCCTATTCCCCCGGCGTCGCCTATCCTTGCCTCCACATCGCCAAGGACCCCAACACGGCCTATGACTACACCGCCAAGGGCAATCTGGTGGCGGTCATCTCGAACGGCACGGCGGTGCTGGGCCTGGGCGATCTGGGTGCCTTGGCTTCGAAGCCGGTGATGGAGGGGAAGGCGGTCCTCTTCAAGCGCTTTGCCGATATCGATTCCATCGACCTCGAGGTCGACACCAAGGACGTGACCGAGTTCGTCAATTCGGTGCGCTATCTCGGCCCCTCCTTCGGCGGCATCAATCTGGAGGACATCAAGGCGCCGGAATGCTTCATCATCGAGCAGCAGCTGCGCGAGCTGATGGACATCCCCGTCTTCCATGACGACCAGCACGGCACCGCGATCATCGCCGCCGCCGGCCTCTTGAACGCGCTGCATCTCACCGGGCGCGACCTCAAGAACACGAAGATCGTCGTCAACGGCGCGGGGGCGGCCTCGATCGCCTGCGTCGAGCTGGTGAAGGCGATGGGCCTGCCGCATGACAATGCGATCCTGTGCGACACCAAGGGTGTCATCTATCAGGGCCGCACCGAGGGCATGAACCAGTGGAAATCGGCGCATGCGGTGAAGACCGACCGGCGCACGCTGGAAGAAGCGATGAAGGGCGCCGATGTCTTCCTCGGCCTTTCCGTGAAGGGCGCCGTGACGCCCGCCATGGTGAAGTCCATGGCCGACAAGCCGATCATCTTCGCCATGGCCAATCCGGACCCCGAGGTGACGCCGGAGGAGGTGCAGGCCGTCCGCGCCGACGCCATCGTCGCCACCGGGCGCAGCGATTATGTGAACCAGGTCAACAATGTGCTGGGGTTCCCCTATATCTTCCGCGGGGCGCTCGACGTGCGCGCCTCGACCATCAACGAGCATATGAAGATCGCAGCGGCCCGCGCCATCGCGGAACTGGCGCGCCAGGACGTGCCGGACGAGGTCGATGCCGCCTATTCGGGCCGCCGCCTGCGCTTCGGTCCCGAATACATCATCCCTGTCCCGTTCGACCCACGCCTCATCACCCATGTGCCGCCGGCGGTGGCGAAGGCGGCGATGGAAAGCGGCGTTGCCAGAAAGCCCATCATCGACATGGATGCCTATGTGGCGTCATTGGCCGGCAGGCTCGACCCGGCCGCAGGTTCGCTGCAGCTCATCTTCGAGCGCGTGCGGCATAACCCGAAGCGCATCGTCTTTGCCGAAGGCGAGGAGGAGAAGGTCATCCGCGCCGCCATCGCCTTCCGCTCGGCGGGCTATGGCACACCGGTGCTGGTGGGAAGGCCCGAACGCATCGCCGAGGTGATCCGCACCCAGAGCCTGCACGACGCCGAGGCCTTGGAGATCGTCACCGCCGCGAACACGCCGCACCGCCAGCATTATCACGACATGCTCTATGAACGCCTGCAGCGGAAGGGCATCCTGAGCCGCGACGTGCAGCGCATGGTCAACCAGGACCGCAACGTCTTTGCCGCCTGCATGGTGGCGGCGGGCCATGCCGATGCGATGGTGACGGGCGTCACCCGCAGCTTCAATGTCTGCCTCGACGATACGCTCCGCGTCATCGACCCGCGCCCCGGCCAGACCCTGATGGGCCTCACTATCCTGGTGGCGGGCGGTCGCACGGTGCTGCTCGCGGACACCAACGTCCATGAACTGCCCTCGGCCGAGCAGCTCGCCGATTTCGCGGTGCAGACGGCGGCGATCGCCAGACAGCTCGGCCACGAGCCGCGCATCGCCCTCCTCTCCTTCTCCAATTTCGGCAACCCGCCGCGCGAAAAGGCGGTGCGCATCCGCGAGGCCGTGCTGGTCTTGGACCAGCGCCGGGTCGATTTCGAATATGAAGGCGAGATGCAGGCCAACGTCGCCCTGAATTACGGCCTGATGAAGGAGCTCTATCCCTTCACGCGCCTCTCCGGCCCCGCCAACATCCTCATCATGCCGGCGCTGCATTCGGCCAATATCGCGGCCAAGCTGATGCAGGAACTGGGCGGCACGTCCTTCGGGCCGGTGCTGGTCGGTCTCTCCAAGCCGGTGCAGATCGTGCAGACAGGTGCCACGGTCAACGAACTGGTGACAGCGGCCGCCTTCGCCTCGCTGGCGACCAGCCCCTTGAGCACGCTGCATCGGTGAGCATGGTTCGGCGCCGATGGATCGAAGTCGGCTTCGTTTTCCTCTGCCTCGCACCGATTGCTGCAATGGCGGAGGATACCAAGGCATTGCGAGCACGTTTCATCGACGCCATACGGGCAAAGAATTACCCGCTGGCAGTCGAAAATTATCTGCCGGTCATGCTCGCAGATCGTCAACCACAGACGCAAATGGGTCACGATTGCCTCGCCGCGCTGAAAGCAAGCGACACGGTAGCGGCCAATAAGACTTGCACGGCCTTTGCCAAGGAATCACCGACGGACGTGCTGGCACCGCTTTCGCTGGGGCTTGCCAAATTGCTGGCGAAGGATTCTGACGCGGCCGAGCGGCAATTCTTCAAGGCAGCCAACATCGCACCGCCTTTCGAACCGGCTTTGTTCATCATGCTCTTCGGTCGGCCCGATCTGAACCCCGGCCTGACGGAGCTCGATCACGCGTCTATTCCTGCAGCGCAGCAAGGGGCTGTCGATCAAGCGATTCTTGATTTCAAACAGGGCGATTTCGCGGCTGCATCGCGCGGTCTGCAGCGCGTCTATGATGCAGGCGCCACCAGTGGCACCGTGCCGCTGCTGCTCTTTGTCGCGCAGAAGCGGGCCGGCAAAGCACCGAGCATCAAATTGACCAGTGATCCAGCGGACGATGCCGGCTATCACATGCTGGCGCAAGCACTGCGCGGCGACAAGGCGCCGAAGGACTCGTATCGCGAATATCGCGCTACATGGGGCGAACTGGAATCCGACTATCCCAAGAACCGCTTCTTTCTGGGTGAAGCGGCTCTCGCTCAGGGAGACAAGGAAGAAGCCATCCGCTATTTCAAGAAAGCGGTGGCGGCCAAGAAGCTCGACCAAATCGAATCCGAACTCGCGGCGGCTGAACTGGTACGTTTGGAGGCTGAATAGCCCCACTCGTTGCCGAGACCCATGACGCTGGGTCGCATTGAAATCCGCCTTCCGGTTCGCCAAGTTCGGAGTGAATCAACGCCATTTGCGGGGAAGCGCGCCATGCACCAGCCATCCATGGATCAGATCAGCAGCCTTACGGCACCCGTTTCCGCCAAGGACCGTTTCGCCCTCATCGAATTGCTGATGGATGTGGTGGATGGCGGGGCCGCGGTCGGCTTCGTGCCGCCCTTGACCGAGGGCGAGGCTGGGGCGTTCTGGGACAAGTCCATCGCCGATCTCAACCATCGCACGATCCTGGTGGCGCGCGATCAGGTCAACCGCATTCTCGGCTGCGTGCAGCTGATTCCCGCCTTGTGGCCGAGCCAGCAACACCGGGCCGAGATTGCCAAGCTGCTGGTGCATCGGGCGAGCCGCCGCAAAGGCATCGGCCGCGCGCTGATGCTGGCGGCGGAAGCGGAGGCACTGGCGCAAGGCCACACCCTGCTGACGCTGGATGCACGGCGCGGCGATGCCGCCATCGATCTCTATGGTGCCCTCGGCTACCAGGAAGTCGGCATCATCCCGCGCTATGGCCGGAACGGTGCGGGTGTGCTGGAGGATTGCGCGCTGTTCTACAAGGAACTTGCCTAGGTCGCTACAGCACACTCTGCGGCACGCCGGTCAGGCGTTCGACCAGCCAGCGGCGGGCGTGGAGGCAGGTCTGCACGGTGGGGCCGAGGCCCAGTGCGATGACGAGGGTGCCGAGGCCCACCGTGCCGCCCAGCAGATAGCCGGTGATGAGCGCCAGCACTTCGACGATGGTGCGCGAGAGGCGGATCGAGAATTCGAACTTCTTGTTGAGGCCCACCATGACGCCGTCACGCGGGCCGGTGCCGAGGCGTGCGGGCAGATAGAGGGCGCTGCCGATGCTCATCAGCAGGATGCCGCCCAGCATATAGGCCCAGCGTACGACGATATTCTCCGGCGCATCGAGGATGGTGAGGAAGAATTCGGCCGAGGGGCCGATCACCAGCGCGTTGAGAACCGTGCCGATGCCGGGCTTCATGCGCAGCGGAATCCACAGCAGCAGGACACCGACACTGGTGACGACGCCGGCCCAGCCGATGCCGATCCCTAAATGATTCCCGAGGCCCTGGTGAAAGACGTCCCAGGGCGAGAGGCCGAGATCGGCGCGCACCTGCAGCGCCACGGCGAGGCCCCAGATGACGAAGCCGATGAGAAGCGGCGTGAGCCGCTTGAGCAGCAGATCGGACATGGATGGTTGGCGCCCCTGAGACCGGTTCGATCCTGCTTTAGGGGAGGCCGGGGCCGCTGGCAACAGCATTGCCGTGCATGTCGGCTATGCGCCGGCCTGCTCCGGCATGCCGCAATGTCTGGAGACAATCCGGGTCTGCAGACAATCCGGAGAGGTCAGCTGGTTCGGCGAAGTCAGCTGGTTCGGCGAAGTCAGCTGGTCTGGGGGAGATGCGCGTTGGCGCCGGGCTGCTGCAGGTCGTCGATGCGGCGGATCATTTCATCGAGGCGTTCGACCACGCGCTCTGTGGCATCGATGAGGCGCCGGGCCGCCGGATCGGCACTGATGCCGGCCAGCGGCCCCGTATCGGCCAGGACCGGCTGCAGATCGTGAAGCAATTGCCGGCGCAGTTGGCGTGCGCTTTCCGCCATGGCGGCGAATTCGAGCAGCTGCGGCGCATCGAGCGACAAGGTGCGCCCCATGGCCAGCAGCCGCGCCAGGGCGGCATTGCTGGCCTCGATGAAGCTGGCCGTTTGCGCAAGCTTCGCCTCGGTAAAGAAATGGAGCGATTCCGTCGACATGGCTTCAGGCCGATTGGCGCACGGTCGCGATGAATTCCGTGACCTGAGTGCGCAGGATCTCCGATTGCTTGCCGAGATCGGCGGCGGCACTCAGCACTTGGGCAGCGGCATGACCCGTTTCGCCGGCCGCCGTGGTGACGCCGGCGATGTTGGTCGAAACCTCGCTGGTGCCCTGGCTAGCCTGCAACACGTTCCGGGAAATCTCCTGCGTCGCCGCCCCCTGTTCCTCGACCGCCGCGGCGATGGTGCCGGAGATCTGGCTCATCTCGTCGATGATGCGGGCGATCGATTGGATGGCGCTGACCGATTGTTCGGTCGCCTGCTGGATGGAGCCGATCTTGGCGCTGATATCGTCGGTGGCCTTGGCGGTTTGCGTGGCGAGGTTCTTGACCTCCGACGCCACCACGGCAAAGCCCTTGCCGGCATCGCCGGCGCGGGCTGCCTCGATCGTCGCGTTCAAGGCCAGCAGATTGGTCTGGCTGGCGATTTCGCTGATCAGCTTCACCACATCGCCGATCGCCTCGGCTTCGGTCGAGAGGCTGTTGACGACCTCGTTGGTGCGCGTGGTTTCGTCGACCGCCTTCCTGGCGACGGCGGCGGATTGGGCGACCTGGCGGCCGATCTCGGTGATCGAGGAAGTAAGTTCCTCGGTCGCTGCCGCCACGGTCTGCACATTGGTCGTCGCCTGTTCAGCGGCGGCCGCCACCGCCGTCGATTGCCGGTTGGTCTGTTCGGCCGTCGCCGACATGCCCTGCGCCGATTTCTCGAGTTCGGTCGCCGAGGAGGAGACGGTGTCGACGATGCCGGCCACGGAGCTTTCAAACTCGTCGGCCATCTTGTTCATGGCGCGCTGCTGGTCCTCGGCAGCCTTGCGCTTCAGCGCTTCCTGCTCGGCGGCAAGGTCGCGGGCCCGCACCATGTTTTCCTTGAAGACCTGCGTGGTCGCGGCGATCTCGCCGATTTCGTCGCGGCGCTCCGTGCCGAAGACCTCGGTTTCGAGCTTGCCGTCGGCCAGGCCCCGGAGGCAATCGACCATGCGCCGGATCGGGCGGACGATGCCCATCTGCGATATCAGCAGCCCGAGGCCGAGGCCGATCAGGGAGCCCAACACGGCACCGACGATCATGGCCTGGCTCGCCGTTTCATAGAGAGCGCCCGCCTCGCCGGTCACGCGATCGGCTTTCTCGGTGACCGCCTTGGTGAAGTTGGTGGCGGCCTCTTCCGCCGCACTGGCCTTCTGCCGGCTTTGCATCACCTGGGAGAGCATCTGCCGCTGGCTGTCGGTCATCTGGGCGCCGCGATTGCGGCCGGCAAGGGCGATGGTCGCATCGAGCATCGCCAGATATTCGGTGGTGCTGGACCGGAAGCCCGCCAATGCCGCCGCGATCTGCGGCTCGATGACGCTGGCCTCGGCGGCACCCAGCCGCTCCAGCAGCTCCTTGCGCTGCACCTCGATGAAGGCGACGGCCTCGTCATAGCCCTCGGTATCGACGGCGAGGCGGAATTCGCCGCGGTTGAGCGCCAGGATGTTCTGGCGCATGCGGGCGCTCATCAGCGTCTGCTGGCCGGTATGCTCGATCGCCTCGGTCGCCTGGTTGAGGAGGCGCATCGACACGATGCCGCCCCCGGCGATCCCGCCGGCGACCAGTCCCAGAAACAGAATGACGGCCAGTACCTTGGTCCCGATCCGGAAGTTGCCCAAATTCATCTTGTTCATCCCTTATGAGAAAAGCGGGCCGCGGCGTCGGCCGGCGCGGCGTGGGCACACCTAACCCCGTGAAGCGATTCAGGTTTTGCCAATGGCAGGCGGTTGCACCCGTGATAGGATGGGCGCGGTGCCGGACCGGCCCACGACCGCCGGTAGATGGAATCCGCCGGAGCTGGAGCCGAAGCTGGAACGTCCAGACACCGAAACGGCGACCGCGACGACCAGAGGGAGGCACAAACGCGTCGGCTCTTGTTCCAGAAATGGATAGCCACGATCCATTATCTGGTGCAGCGCCGACATGGTCACGCCGCGCGCCAGCCTGGGAGATTCACGGAATTGCGTAACACAAATACACTTATTCGCCCCTTTGCCCAGCGTCGCATGATACCCCCATCCCCTGGTCGCCCCGCAGTCGATATTCCTACTGTTCCAGAAATGGATGTCTATTTCAAGACAAGATTCTTACGATTGCAGGTCGCTTGGGAATCTTGTCGGATGTTTGGGCCCGGGCACCGGTTGCGGCCCGCCGGGGCCAGCCACCTGTGACCCGGCCCCGGAACATGGAGAGTTTCGCGGAAAGGCTGCGCCTGGCGGTGGGCCAGTCCGGCGGCGCCACCCATGTGGCGCAGGTGAGCGGCATCCCGCTCACCACGCTCAACAATTACCTCGCCGGGCGTTCCGAACCGAAGCGGCCGGCCCTGGCGGTGCTGGCGCAAGTGCTGCGGCGGGATCTCGGCTGGCTGGTGAGCGGTGCCGGCCGCGCCGATGCCGATGGCCCTGCCGGAATGGCGACGCCGGAGGCCGATGCCGACCTCCTCGATTTGGTGACGGAAGGGATGCTGCTGCTTTATGCGGAACTGGGGCGCCGGCCGGCGCGCTCAGGCCTGGGGCGCCGCTGTGCCCAGATCCACAACGCCATCACCGCGACCGCGCGCGACCGGGCCGAGCGTCAGCGCATGCTGGACATGGCGCTGGCGCTGCAACGCCAGGAGCTGGCGGCCGCCTCGGAAATATCTCAGGAAAAATCTCGGGAAATATCGCGCGACAAAAGAGTCGAGGATTGACGCCGCAACCGAACCGGATGCGTCAGCCGGTTTCGAGTTCGCTGTCCCAGTAAAGAAAATCCCGCCAACTCTGGTGGAGATAGTTTGGCGGGAAGGCGCGGCCGTTTTCCTGAAGCTCGAAGGTCGTCGGTTGGATGGGACGCCTCTTGGGGAACATGCCGACCTGATGCGGCAGCTTGCTTCCCTTCCTGAGGTTGCAGCCCTGGCAGGCAGCGACGACATTCTGCCAGGAGGTGCGGCCGCCACGCGCCCGCGGCACCACATGGTCGAAGGTAAGATCGTGCGCCGCCGAGTGCCGGCCGCAATACTGGCAGCGGAAGCGGTCACGCAGGAAGACGTTGAACCGCGTGAAGGCGGGGCGCCGTTCCTGCGGCACATATTCCTTCAGCGAAATGACGGAAGGCAGGCGCATGGCGAGGCTGGGGCTGTGCACCATCTCGTCATATTCGGAAAGGATGTTGACGCGGTCCAGGAACACGGCCTTGACCGCTTCCTGCCAGGGCCAAAGAGACAGCGGGAAGTAGCTCAACGGCCGGAAATCGGCGTTGAGGACCAGGGCCGGACATGCCTCAGGTGAGGCCATCATCATGCCATCTCCCGCATTCCCAAATGGGACCGCGGCGGTCCGCTGGTGTGCGGAAATCCGCGATCCAACGTTTAAGGAATAGCCGGGCCGGAAAAAAAACTCAAGATGTAGCGGTCACCCCGGTGTGATCTTTCACGATGTTGTCATGGCGTGAGGATTTCCAGCCTGAATTTCCGTCGTCATGCCCGGGCTTGACCCGGGCATCCACGGCTTCCTTATCGCCCCTTCCAAACTCGTGGATCCCCGGGTCAAGCCCGGGGATGACGAAAGAGGAGATGGCAGCGCGGTTTCAGTGTTGATGGCCATGATCGTGATGCCGGCACATCAGCTGATGCAGCATCGAGGCGCCGAGTTCGAGGCCGCGCTGGTCGATCGAATGCGGCAGGCCCGGCCGGCCTTCGGCATGGACGCGGATACCCTGCGCTTTCAACGCGGCCTCGGCCTCGCCCATCGCATCGAAGGGCAGCACCTGGTCGGCCATGCCGTGGACGAGAAGGACCGGCGGCTTCGATTTCAGCTCCGTGGCGAGCAGTTCGGGCGCCACCAGCATGCCGGAATAGCCGACGATGCCGGCAACCGGATTGGCGCGGCGCAAGCCAACATGCAGCGCCATCATCGTGCCCTGGCTGAAGCCGATGAGGGCGAGGTCGGCCTCGGTGAGACCGCGCGCGCCGAGCACCGCGTCGAGATAGGCATCGAGGATGGGAGCTGCCTGGCGCGCGCCCTCTAGCCGCGTCTCGGCATTGCGCTCCTCGAGGCCGAACCATTGATAGCCGCCGAACGGGTTGACCTCGCACGGGAAGGGCGCGTTGGGCGAGAGGAATTCCGCCTCAGGGAGAGCCGGCGCGAGGTAAGGGGCGAGGCTGATCAGGTCTTCGCCGTTCGAGCCATAGCCATGCAGGAACACCACCAGTTGTTCGGGCTTGCCGCCGGCCATGGGCGGATGCGAGGGACCGTCGAGCTTGATCATGTGGCGGATGCTTTCCTAACCTGTTGCGTATGAGCGGTTGCGCGATGCCCCTCCATATCAGGCGAGGGCGGTCCTGCAAAGCCCGCCAGCAGGGCTCAGCCGAGGTGGGGGGCTCAGCCAGGGATCCGTTCGGCCAGCGTCACCTGGCTGCGGCGGATGAAGTCGATGAACATCATCTGCATGCCCCAGCCCGCCTGCGGGGCGCCAAGCGGCAGCAGGATGTTTTCGACGGCGACGAAATCCTTGTGCGGGCCGACATAGGTCGGCCGTTGCAGCATCGGCTTCTGCAATTCGTCGACCAGTTGGTGGCGCGGCCAGATCGTGCTGCCCGGGGCATAATTGGGAATGGCGGAAAACCATTCCCCCACATAGTCGCGCGACAGGTTCTGCCGCACATGGCTGCCGACGAGGCGGAAGCGGAAGTCGAGCGGATCGCGGCGCACATCGAAGAGGATGATATGCGGCAGTAGCTTGGGGATCTCCATGACCGGATCGAAATCGGCGCGGTCCGGCACGGTGCGGCCGCGGCGCCGGTCGTTCCAATAGGCAAAGCCGGCGACGATGAGAGGCGATGCCATTCCCAGCTTCGCCATGCCGTCGCGCAACCCGCCTGGATCGTCCGGGTCGAACTGCACTGCCTGCTGCACTGTTCCCCCGATCTTTCCACTGCACCCGTTCAATCGGGGAGTGGGATGAATTCGTGCTCGCCTGGAATCCGTAGCCCGAACTGATCGCGCCGCCAATCCTCTTTCGCCTGTTCGATGCGGTCTTTTGAAGATGAGACAAAATTCCAGAAGATATGCCGCGGCCCATCGAGCGGCGCGCCGCCCAGCACAACGAGCCGGGCGGCGGTCACGGCCCTCAGCAAGATTTCGCCTGGACCGAAAGCGAGCAAGCGCCCTTGCTCGTAATCGGTGCCGTCGATCGACACCACACCTTCGATGAGATAGGCGGCACGCTCGTCGTAATCGGCGCTGAGCCGATAGCTGGCGCCGGGTGCGAGTGTCACGTCGGCATAGAAGAGATCGGAATGGGTCCTGACCGGCGAGGTCAGCCCATCGACGCTTCCGGCGATCACTTTCAGTGCAACGCCCGCGGCCTTTTCCTCGGGCAGTTTGTCGCTGCCGTAATGGGTGAAGGCGGGCGCCGTTTCCTCATCGGCGCGGGGCAGCGCCACCCAGGATTGGAGGCCGTAGAGTTCCTGCGGCCGCTTGCGCAGTTCCGCGTCCGAGCGTTCCGAATGCACGATGCCGCGCCCGGCCGTCATCCAATTGACATCGCCGGGTTCGATCGATTGCAGCGAACCCAGTGAATCGCGATGAACGATCGAGCCCTTGAGGAGATAGGTGACGGTCTCAAGGCCGATATGGGGATGCGGGCGCACATCCATGCCCTTGCCCGCGGCTAAGGTCACCGGGCCGAACTGGTCGAGGAAGACGAAGGGCCCGACCATGCGCCGCGCCGCCGCGGGTAGGACGCGCATGACGGAGAAATCGCCGATGTCGCGCAGGCGCGGCACGATGATGTGTTCGATGGGTGCCATGTCGCTCATGCCTTGCCCCTTCTCTTTCAATCGGCCGCCGCTTCGCGCAACAGCCAGTCGCGCAGGATGACGATCTCGCCCCGGCGCGCGGTCTGTTGCGGACAGACGAAGTAGTAGCCCAGATCGCTCTTCACCCGAACGGAAAAGGGCGCCACCAGTTTCCGAGCGGCAAGGAGATCCTTCACCGCCGTGGTGTTGGCAAGGAAGACACCCTGCCCGTTCAGCGCCGCTTCGATCACGACGAGGCCGTCATTGAAATGCAGGCCGCTTCTGGCATCGACACCGCGGGCCCCGGCCTCGTCCAGCCAGTTCTGCCAGTTCGGCCAATTGCCCTGGCGCGAGGACCAGTCGTTGTGCAGCAAGGTGTGGCGTTTGAGATCATCGGGTTTTTTGAGGGGATGGGGCCCGCGCAGCAATTTGGGGCTGCAGACGGGGAACAATTCCTCGGCCATCAGGAAATGCGCATCGAGGCCCGGAAATTTACCGATGCCGAAGCGGATCGCGGCATCGACCTGGTCGCGGCCGAAATCGGCATAGCGGCGATTGGCATCGAGCAGCAGGTCGACGCAGCCCGGCAGCGCGCGGTAACGCGGCAGCCTGGCGATCAGCCAGTTCGCGGCCAGGGTCGGGTCGACGCTGAGGCGGATCTGCGGGCGCGCCTGGTGATCGCGGATCTGGCGCACGGCCTCGGCCATCAGGCGGAAGCCGGCGCTCAGGGTTTCGCTGCCGGCCAGGGCCGCCGCGGTCAGCTCCAGCGCATTGCCGCGCCGGCGGATGAGTTGCAGGCCGAGATCGGCTTCGAGCGCCTTCACCTGCTGGCTGATCGCAGCCGGCGTCACATGGAGTTCGGAAGCGGCCATGCGCACGCTGCCCAGCCGCGCCACGGCTTCGAAGGCGCGCAAGGCGGGCAGCATCGGCATTCTTTCGGCCATTCCCGCTCCTGTTAAGTAAAGCTTAATCCGCTTGGTACGGCTTCTAAGCTGACTCCAGCCGCAACCGCGCCAATATAGCCAGTATCCGCAGGAGCTGGAAATCCCTTCCAGCCGACGCGATTAAGAAACTCTATGAGGTGCCGACATGAAAAACGACTTCAACTCGCTGTTTTTCACCTATGCCCCGCATGCCGACCAGCGCGGCCATGACGATCGGTTGCTGCGCGATATCGGCCTCACCCGCACGCAATCCGGCGAACTCGCTCTGGCAGAGGACCCGACGCATCTGGTGACAGCACCACCGCGCCCGGCCGGGCATTGGTTGCGGGCCGTCCTGCGATGGGTGATGAATGCAAGAGAGGCCGGGCGGGAACAGGTTGGCCGGGAACAGGTTGGCCGGGAACGGGCGGCGTCTAGCGCCCCAATTGCTCGGCGACCGTCTTGCTGAGGGGCGAGGACGTATCGCCGGTATGCCTTGTGCCGACAGGTTCGACCAGCACGATCCAGCATTCCTCGGTCGCCACGGGATTGTGCTGGACCCCGCGCGGCACGACATGGATCGCGCCGGCCGGCAATTCGACCGCCGGCCGGTCGCGATATTCGATGCGCAACGTCCCACGCAGCACATGGAAGAGTTCGTCTTCGTCTTCATGGGCGTGCCAGACGAAGCTGCCCTTGAGCTTCGCCACCTTGACATACTGATCGTTCACGCGCGCGACGATCCGGGGCGACCAATAGGCGGTGAGGTCGCCCGCTGCCGCCAGCAGATCGACGATGGCAGGAAAGCCGTTCATGCCCGCCACATCGGCACGATGGAGCCGGCCAGCATGAGGCCGAGGGCGATATTGAGCGCGCGCCATTGCCGCTCGCTGCTGAGCAGCTTTCCGAGCATCAGGCCGGCCGTGCACCACAATGCCATCGAGAGGATGCCGGTCACGCCGAACGCCACGCCGAGGAGCAGCGCCAATTGACCCGGGCCGCTGGCGAGGGTGGCGAAGGATGCCGCCGCCCCCAGGGTCATCGCCCAGGCCTTGGGGTTCAGCCATTGCAGGCAGGCGCCGCCCACCAGGCTGGTCGGGGCGGCAAGATCCGTCGTTCCTTGCGGGCGGCCCTTGAGGCCGATCTGGCAGGCCAGCCACAGCAGATAGGCCGAACCTAAGATCTTGAGGAGGAGGTGCAAGGAGGGTGCCGCCAGCAGCAATCCGGCAAGGCCGCTCGCCGCAGCGGCCGCCAATGTGGCGAGGCCGAGGCCGACACCCGCCAGCAGCGGCACCGAGCGGCGAAAGCCGAAGCTCGCCCCCGATGCGGTGGCAAGGGCTGTCGCCGCACCCGGCGTGCAGGTCGCCACCACCGCGAAGAAGATGATGGGCAGAATTGCTTCCAATGCCATGACGCGGCCTTTCCAAATTTGGCCGCAGGCTAGGTCCTGGTTTTTCATCAGTAAATGCAATATTATTAAGCATATCTATTAGATAACGTAATACTGAGCATGACCCAGAACCTCGACACCAGCCTGCTGCGCACCTTCGTCGCCGTCGCCGAGAGCGGCAGCATGACCGCGGCCGCCGGCGCGCTCAATCTGACCCAGGGCGCCGTCAGCCAGCAGGTGAAGCGGCTGGAGGAAATGTTGGGCTGCCAGCTTTTTGCCCGCGAGCGGCGCAGCCTGCGCCTCAGCGCCGATGGCGAGCGCCTGTTCGGCAAGGCGCGGCGCCTGCTCGGCCTCAATGACGCGATCTGGGCGGAGATGACCGGTACCACCGTCACCGGCCGCGTGCGGCTGGGTGTGCCTTACGATCTGGTGGGGACCATCCTTGCCCCCGTGCTGAAGGCCTATACGGAGGCCTGGCCGCAGGTCGACGTCTCGCTGGTCTGCGCCTCCTCGCCCGACCTTGCCAAGGCGCTCGGGAAAGGCGAGGTCGAGCTTGCCGTCATCGAAGCGCCGCAGGGCACGGGCAGCGGCGAATGCCTGGCCATCGAAAAGCTGGTCTGGGTCGGCGCCCGCGCCGGTATCGCCCATCTGAAGCGGCCATTGCCGGTCTCGCTGGTGACCGATACCTGCGCCTTCCGCCCCCTGGTGCTGGGGGCGCTGGAGGCAAGGGGCATTCCCTGGCGGACGCTGTTCGAGAACGGCAATATCGAGGCGACGCGCGCCACCGTGCGTGCCGATCTTGCGGTCACCGCCTGGCTTGCCTCCACCGTGCCGGCCGATCTCGACATCCTGGGGCCGGATTCCGCCCATCCCGATGCAGCCCTGCCGGAACTGCCGAGCTTTGCCATCAGCCTGCATCTGCCGCCGCGCGGCAACAGCCCGGCCACCTTGGAATTCGCCCGCTTCATCCGCGACGGCCTGCTGCGCCAGCGCAACGCCGCCTAGCGTCGCTCTATGGTCGCGCGAAGCCAGGGTTGCTTGGGGATTTTCATGCCCGGCAGGGCGTCGGCGATGAGGTGGTATTTGACGCTGGCATTGGAAGCCGTGCGATAGAAGGTGAGCAGCTGGTCCCAGGGATCGGCCACTTTCTGGAAGCCGGTGATGAAGACGACCAGGGTCGAGACCTCGACCTCGCCCTTGATCACCAGCCAGCCGCCGACGGAGAGGACGATGAGCGGCGCCAGCGCGTCGAGGAAATTGCCGAAGAAGGTGAGGAAGAACTTCACCCGGTAGATGCCGAGGCGCGTGCGGAAGGCGCCTTGCACCAGGCGGCGGAAGCGGCGCTGGAATTTCGGCCGTCCCTTGCGGTCAAGATCGGAGCCGACGATGGTGTCGCCCATCTTGCGCAGCAGGCGCGCATGGATATTGCCCCAGCGGTTGATGCGCCGCTGCCCCAGCGGCACGACCAGAAGCTGGGGCATATAGAGGATAGCGGCGAAGATGGCGATGCGCGGTTCGACCCAGACCAGATAGCCCAGCGCCGAGAAAGCCGTGCCCGCCTGCAGCAGCGGAAAGGAGATGCTGTCGCCGACAAAGCCCGCGAGATCCTCCGTCTCGGCCGCCACCATCGAGACGACGGCGCCCTTGTGATTGGTATGGGCACTTTCCGGCTTTTGCGTGCCGTCGAAAATGAGCTGGCGCAGCAGCTTTGCCACGTCCTCGACCATGCGGCCGCGAAAGACGTTGAGCATGTATTTGAGGCCGCCCTGCAGCAGCAGGACCAGGAGATAGATGGCCGAGAGCAGCAGCAGGTAATTGATCGTGCCGTTATGGATCGCGTCGTCGACGATGCGCCGCTGCAGTTCGAGCGGCACCGTGGTCAGCATGGAAACGACGATGGTAAGCAGGCAAAGGAAGATCTGCTTGCGGCCGCTGACGCGCCAGATGAAGACGAAGAGCGATTTCGGCATGGTACCGGCTGTCAGCCTGCGCAGTGAATCGGTGGGCGGGCCCCGACTCGCCCGCCGGGAGGGAGTTTAGCGCCGCCATTGCCGCCTTGCGTAGGATTTTGCGCCAAATGCGGCAATCGGCTTCGGTGCGGCGGGAACCATCCCCCTTTCGGGCGGTTGGGGCGGCGGGGTTGTGATCGGGAGCAGCAGGATTGTGACAATCGACCAGGCATTGGCTTTTGCGGTCGTCGCCGGGATGGTGGGACTCTTCATCTGGGGACGGCCGCGCTATGACGTGACGGCGTGCCTTGCCTTGCTGGCAGCCCTCATCCTCGGCATCGTCAAGCCGGAGGAGGCCTTCAAGGGCTTTTCCAACGACATCGTGCTTATCGTGGCGAGCGCGCTGGTGGTGTCCAGCGCCATAGCCCAGACCGGCATCCTGGAAGCCGGGCTGAAGCGGGTGCTGCCGAGGAGCCATTCCTTTCAGCTGCAATTGTTCGTGCTGGTGGTGACCGTCACCCTGCTGTCCGCCTTCGTCAAGAATATCGGGGCGCTTGCCATCATGATTCCTGTGGCCTTCCAGGTGGCGCGCCTCTCCGGCGTTTCACCGTCGCGTTTCCTGATGCCGATGTCCTTCGGCGCGCTGCTGGGCGGCCTGATGACGCAGATCGGCACCTCGCCCAACATCATCGTGTCCGAAGTGCGCGGCACGCTTACCGGCGCGCCTTTTTCGATGTTCGACTTCACGCCGGTCGGCATCATCCTGGCCGTGGCCGGCGTCCTGTTCCTGATGGTCGGCCATCGCCTGCTGCCCGAACGCCAGCGCGCCACCGCCTCGCTCGACGAAGCGGTGCGCATCAAGAACTACATGACCGAGGCCGAAATCACCGGCACCTCGCCCATGGTCGGCAAGACCATCGCCGAGCTGCAGAACCTGGCCGATGGCGAAGCGAAGGTGGTGGCGCTGCTCGAAGCCGATGACAGCCGCATCGTGCCGCTGCCCGATGCCATCCTGAAGATCGGGCAGACGGTGATCCTGGAAGGTGACCAGGAGGCGCTGGAGCGCATCGTCTCGCGCGGTAAGCTGCGCCTCGAATCCGGCCACCGCAAGCCGGAAGCGGTCGAGCCACAGGCCGAAATTCGCAGCATTGAGGCGGTCATCGGCCTCAATTCGCCCCTTATCGGTCTCTCCGCGCAAGGCTCGGACCTTTTCGAGACCTACCGCGTCAATCTGCTGGCGGTCAGCCGCACAGGGCAGCGCCTCACCGACCGGCTCGGCACGATCGAACTGCAGATGGGCGACGTGGTCGTGCTGCAGGGAAATTTCGCGCAATTGCCGGAGCGCTTGCGGGCACTCGATTGCCTGCCGCTGGCCGAACGGGAGTTGTTTCTGGGGCGGCCGCGTGCGGCGCTGCTGCCGATCGCCATCCTGGCCGGCACCATGGGCCTCACCGCCTTCGGGGTGGTGCCCGTCGCCATCGCCTTCTTCGGCGCCGCCGTGCTGATGGTGCTCACACGCGCCATCGCGCTCCGCCAAGTCTATCAGATCGTCGAATGGCCGATCGTGCTGATGCTGGCAGCGCTCATCCCGGTGAGCGAGGCCCTCCATACGACCGGTGCCACGGATCTCATCGCCGACTGGCTGTCGCAGGCGGCGACCGGCCTGCCGCCCTTCGGCGCGCTGGGCCTGATCCTGGCCGTCGCCATGCTGGTAACGCCCTTCCTCAACAACGCCGCCACGGTGCTGATCATGGCGCCGATCGCCGCCAGCTTCTCGACCTCGCTCGGCTACAAGCCGGACGCCTTCCTGATGGCGGTGGCGATCGGTGCCGGCTGTGATTTCCTCACCCCCATCGGTCACCAATGCAACACGCTGGTGATGGGCCCCGGCGGCTATCGCTTCGGCGATTATGCGCGGCTTGGCGGACCGCTCTCGCTCATCGTCATTCTGGTGGCCGTGCCGGCGCTGCTCTACTTCTGGCCGGTGAAATGACGCTGCGGCCGGCTTCCCAGGGCATTGACATATAACAACAAAATATTATGTCATACAATTCCTGGCGTGCTATTCTGCGCCCCTTCGCGACAGGCTGGAGCTTGCTCCCGCAGCGAAAACCAAATAATCCCACGGGACCAAATAAACCGACGGGCCAGCACCGTCATTTCCCGACCCACCCAATTCCCAACCCGAAATTTCCAGGAGACGCCTACCATGATCCAAGCCCAGAACTTCATTGCCGGCGCCTGGAGCAAAGCAGCCAATCAGTCGAAGGACATCAACCCATCGAACACCGGCGACGTGATCGGCGAGTTCAGCCAGGGGTCGGCCGCCGATGCCGAAACGGCGATCGCCGCCGCCAAGGCCGCCTTCCCCGCCTGGTCGCGTTCCACTGTCCAGCAGCGCCACGACGCGCTGAAGAAGATCGGCGACGAGATCATCGCACGGAAGGACGAGATCGGCCGCCTGCTGTCGCGCGAAGAGGGCAAGACCCTGGCCGAGGGCATCGGCGAGACCATGCGCGCGGGCCAGATCTTCCTGTTCTTCGCCGGTGAGACCTTGCGCCTGGCCGGCGAGAAGCTGGGATCGGTGCGCCCGGGCGTCGATGTCGAGATCACCCGCGAGCCGCTGGGTGTCATCGGCCTCATCACGCCGTGGAACTTCCCCATTGCCATTCCGGCCTGGAAGATCGCGCCCGCTTTGGCCTATGGCAATTGCGTCGTCTTCAAGCCGGCTGATCTGGTGCCGGCCAGCGCCCATGCGCTCGCCGACATCATCGCGCGCGCCGGATTGCCGGCCGGCGTCTTCAACCTGGTGATGGGCCGCGGCTCGGTCGTCGGCGAGGCGATGCTGCAGCACAAGGATGTCAGCGCCATTTCCTTCACCGGCTCAGTGGGCACGGGCCGGAAGATCGCCGCAACTTGCGTCTCCAGCGACCCGATGAAGAAGATCCAGCTGGAGATGGGCGGCAAGAACCCGATGGTGGTGCTCGACGATGCCGATCTCAAGATCGCGGTCGAATGCGCGGTCAACGGCGCCTTCTTCTCGACCGGCCAGCGCTGCACGGCCTCGTCGCGCTTCATCGTGACGGAAGGCATCCACGACAAGTTCGTCGCCGCCATGACCGAGCGCATGAAGGGGCTGGTGATCGACGATGCCTTGAAGGACGGCACGCATATCGGCCCCGTCGTGGACCAGTCGCAGCTCGACCAGGATCTCGATTACATCAATATCGGCAAGAAGGAAGGCGCCAAGCTGGTGGCGGGCGGCGAACTGCTCAACCGTTCGACCCCCGGCTTCTATCTGGCACCGGCCCTCTTCACCGAGGTCGACGCCAAGATGCGCATCGCGCGCGAAGAGATCTTCGGCCCGGTGGCGACCGTGACGCGGGTCAAGGATTACGATGCGGCGCTGGCGGTCGCCAACGACACGCAGTTCGGCCTCTCGGCCGGCATCTGCACCGCGTCGCTGAAGCACGCCAATCATTTCAAGCGCAATGCCGAGGCCGGCATGGTGATGGTCAACCTGCCGACGGCGGGCGTCGACTATCATGTGCCGTTCGGCGGGCGGAAGGGGTCGAGCTATGGCGCCCGCGAGCAGGGCCGTTATGCGGCCGAGTTCTATACCACGGTGAAGACCGCCTATACCTTCGACGGCAACTAAGCCGACCGGTCCCAGATCGTCATGGCCGGTTCTTTCCGGCTGTGACGATCGAGCGGACGCACCTTTCCGTCCGGATCCCAATCACTCGATGTTGCCGCCGCCAGCAGCTGCGCCGGCGTGAAGGGCTTTGCCAGCACCGCATCGGCGCCGAGCTTGTCGGCGGTCACTAGGAAATCCATGCGCGGCAGCAGCGGCGAGCCGCCGGAGATCGCCACGACACGGGTTTCGGGTCTCGACTTCTTCACTTCGCGCAGCACCTCGATACCATCGCGTTCCGGCATGAAGATGTCGGTGACGACGAGGTCCGGCTGGATGGCGCGGCATTTGGCCAGACCGTCCTCGCCATTGATCGCTTCATGCACGACATAGCCGGCACGCCGCAGGATCTCGGCGGTGAGGCTGAGGACCAGCACATCGTCTTCGATCACGACGGCCCTGTTGCGCATGGTGCTGCTCGACATCTTCTTCGCTCCCAAATACTGGCGTTGCTGCCGGTTTCCTTCCGGCGATAGCCATCGCTCTCACAAGGCTTCTTGTGCCCGTTCCTGCTCGGCAATTCGATTGTGCATAAGGTTGAGCGCAAACCGCCGCATTAGCGCGAAAGCATGATCCCTATACGAAGGTATGGCGCGTCCACGCCGATGCAGATTGGTTTGGCGGCACCGTCCGCGTTAACCATGAGAATGTTTTTCTGCGGGTGCATTTCCGCGAACGGGGTCATGCGATGATATTCCTGCCCGGCCGGGGCCTGAAACTCCCACGCGTGAAGCTCCCACGCATGAAGCTATGGGCGCTTGTCCTGGGCGGTTGGCTGCTGGCGGCCTTGCCGGCGGCAGCCCTTGAAGCGCCCCAGGGTCCGGTCGTGTTGACCGTGACCGGCGGCATAGCCGTCACCAACAGCGCCGAGGGCCTGGCCTTCGACCAGGCGGCGCTCGATGCCTTGCCGCAGACCATTGTGCGCACCGAAACGCCCTGGACCGAGGGCATGGTCGAATTCTCCGGCGTCTCGCTGAAGGACTTGCTGAATGTCGCCGGCGCCAAGGGCCGAACCCTGATTGCGACCGCCCTCAACGACTATGCCGTCGAAATTCCGGTGAGCGATGCCGACAATCCCCACGTGATCATCGCCGCGCGCAGGAACGGTGCCCTGATGCCGGTGCGCGACAAGGGCCCGCTGTGGATCATCTACCCGCTCAGCGACGAACCCGCCTTGCAGAACGAGACCACCAACTCGCGGATGATCTGGCAATTGAACCGCCTGGAGATCAAGTAGAGGCGCATGAGCGATGTTCGGCCGTTGGAAAAGCGTCGGCGACATCTGGCTGGTGATCGCCATCATCGTCTTCGTGCCGGCGGCGCTTTTCGGCGGCATCCGCACGTTCTCGGACATGAACACCTTGCTGCACAACTATCGGACCGGCACCTGGACCGTGGTCGAGGCCCAGGAAGAGTTCCACATGGTGCAGCTTGCGCTCGCCGATTTTCAGCTGCAGCCCGATGCGGCAACCCTGGATAAGCTGAAGCTGCGCTTCGACGTGTTCTGGAGCCGTATTCCCATCATCCTGGAATCCAGCGAAAGCGCCGGCGTGCGCCGCATTCCGAAAATTGAGGCCAATACCCGACAGATATTCGATACGCTGCCGGTATTGGAACAGGAGCTTTCCGCGGCGAGGCCGAGCGACGCGCAATCGATCGAACCGTTCCGCAAGACGATGAACCTGCTGGAACGACCGCTTGAGGAGATGGTGCAACTCCTGCTCGTGCAAGATGAGATGCGTTATCGCGCCCGTGAATTGTCACATGGAATATGGATGACCGTCGGCGCCTTCGCGCTCGCCATCCTGGCCGGCATCGCGCTCATCATCGGCAATCTGCTCAAGACCCAGCGCGTGCGGCAGCTTTACGAGCAGCATCGTGCCACCGAACAGGAGCGGGCGACACAGCTCGCCGCCATCGAAAGCAGCGGCGAAGGCATCGCCATCTTCGACCAGCGCGGGCGGCTTCATTATTCCAACGAGGCCTTCCATGTCCTGATCGGCGACGATTACGCCCGCGATCTCACGCATATGGCGTGGGATCGTTTCCTCAACCGGCGATCGGTCGCAGCCATCGCCCGCCACTTCCGCGGCCATACCACGCCTTGGCGCGGCGAGGTGACCGGTCGGACGCTGGCGGGAGAAGACCGCGCCTGGGAGGTCCATGTCATGGCGCGCCAGGAGGGCGGCCATATCGCCCTGCTGCGCGACCTCAGCGACCGTCGCAAGGCCGAGCAGCAGCGCGCGGTCCTTCTCGAATCGCTGCACCAAGCCGACAAGATGAGCTCGATCGGCCGCATCGCCGGCGGCGTCGCCCATGATTTCAACAATATCCTCGCCGCCATCTCCGGCTTCACGGCGCTGCTCGAGATCGACCTTGGCGACAGTCCCAAGCAGCGGCATATGCTGCAGCAGATCGCCGCCGCCGCCACGCGCGGCAAGGATCTGGTACAGAGCATCATGACCTTCAGCCGCGCCGAGCAGGCCGAGCGGCATCCGATCGATGCCGGCGACATCTGCCGCGAGGCTGCGACCATGGTCGGCGTGTCCATTTCCGGACCGGCGAAGTTCGACATTGATATCGAAGAAGGCCCGCTGCCCATCCTCGGCAATCTCACGCAGATCGACAGCGCTGTGGTGAATCTGTGCATCAACGCGCTCGACGCCCTCGACGCCGGTCGCGGCAAGGTGCGCCTCGAGGTGCGCCGCGTGCATATCGATGGCGGTCGCCTCTCCGGCATGAAGGGCAATGCGATCCTCTCACCGGCGGAGGCCCCGGTGGTGGTCGAGCAGGCCGGCGCCAACCGCACGCGCATGCTGGTGGGCCTGTTGGGCGATGCGCCATCCGATCATCTGCGCATCCGTGTGGTCGACGATGGAAGCGGCATGAGCGAAGACGTCATGCGGCATATGTTCGAACCCTTCTTCACCACCAAGAATGTGGGCCAGGGCACCGGCCTCGGCCTTTCCTCGGTGCTCGGCATCGTCTCGGCTCATGGTGGTGCCATCGCCGTCGAAAGCACGCTGGGGAAGGGCACGGTCTTCGATCTGCTGCTGCCGCTCCTGCCGGCGCAGGAAGGGACCCGGACGGCCGCACCCGCGGGCAGCAGCCAGCAATGGCCCTATGGCGGCCTCCAGATCCTGCTGGTCGATGATGATCCGCAGGCACGCGAGGCGCTGGACCTGACGTTGCAATCGCTGGGTTGCGAAACGGCTGCCTGCGACAGCGGCGAAGAAGCCCTGGCGCTGGTGCATGACGAGCCGGGATTGTTCGATCTGGTGATCAGCGACTATCTGATGCCCAATATGAACGGGATCGAGCTGGCAGCGCGCTTGCGCGACCTGGGCTTCCACAAGCCCATCGTCATCACCAGCGGCCGCGTGCAGGACATTTCGATGACCGATCGCGCGCGCCTCAATATCGAGGGTTTGCTGCCCAAGCCCTATTCGTTGCGCGAGGTGGGCGAACTTGTGGGACGCGTCGTCAAGCTGAAGCGCGGGCCGCTCGGCGACCCGACGCCGCTGCAGGTGACACCGCTGCCGCCGCGCAAGGCGCTAGGGGCTTAAGGCGCGTTGGCACCATCGCCGCCGATGCCGGCCCGCAGCGCCGCCATGGCGAGCTGCGTGCGGTTGGCGACGCCGAATTTGCGGCAGAGGGCGGCGACATGGACCTTGATGGTCACTTCCGAGAGGCCCAGCTGATAGGCGATCTCCTTGTTGGCGGCACCCGTCACCAGAAATTTAAGGACGTCGACCTGCCTTGCGCTGAGATCGGGCGGCGGCGCTTCCGGCGTCGTGGCGCCGCGCTGAGCCGCGCCGGCATGGCCAAGATCGCCGCTCCACGGCACATAGGTCTGGCCGGAAAGGGATAGCTTCAGCGCCATCATCAAAGCGGGGCCGGTCATCGTCTTGGGGAAGACGCCGATGGCGCCGGATTCGATCAAAGGCTCGACCTCGGTACTGGCGAGATAGCCGGAGATGATGCCGACGGGAAGGTCCGGGTAACGCTGCCCGAGATCGCGCACCGATTGCGCGCCGGCCATGCCCGGCATGTTGTAGTCGAGCAGCAGGAGCGCGAAGTCACGGTCCCGCTCCAACATGGCGAGGGCCGCCGGCAGATCCGGCGCCTGGGCGACACTGAGATGCTCGTCCAGCCGTTCCAGCATCAGGGCCAGGGCCTCGCGCACCATGGCGTGATCGTCCGCCAGCAGAATGCGCCAGGGTGAACCGGCAGGCGGTACTTTGGCGCGTGTCTTGGGCTCGGCCTGCTTCATTCTGGCGGCTTCATTCTGGCGGCCTCATTCTATCGCTGGCTCGTGCTTGTTCATTTCCGAAGACATTCCTAGGGCGCCGAGTAATGCAGGCATTTAGCCCGGTAAAGCCCGAAAAATGCAAGGGGCAGCAAGCTCAAGGGCCGGATGTCGCGGAGCCGGAACCTTCGCCTGGCGGGCGCGGTGATGCAGCCGATCGTTGATGCGGCCCTTCGACCGATTAGATGATGGCGACCGGCTTCCACACCTCGGCGGCGATGCGGGCGAAATTGCCACCCAGGATGCCGGCGATATCGGCGGCACCGTAGCCGCGCTTTTCCAGGCCCACGGTGATGTCGGCCAGCACTTCGACGGGTGCAAATGCCATCGGCGCGTTGGGGTATTGCCGCGGCGGCCAATACTCCTTGGCGCGTGGGCCGAGGGCATCCTCCGAGAGCGCGTCGTCTGGCTGGCAGTCGAGAATGCTGTCGAGGCCAATGCCGACATGGGCGGCGCCGGCACGCTCGCACATATAGTCGATATGGGCGAGGATGCGGTCCGTCGCGTCACCCGGCCCCAAGAAGAGGCTGACGCCATTGATGCCGATGACACCGCCCTGCTCGGCGCAGGCCTTGATCTGGTCATCGGCGATGTTGCGTTCGTGATCGTGGAGGGCGCGCGCGTTGGAATGGGAGAACACGACCGGGGCGGTCGAGCGTTCCATCAGTTCCATGCTGGTCCGGTGGCTGCAATGGCTGGCATCGACGACCATGCCGACGCGGTTCATTTCCTTCACCACCCCGCGGCCGAAATCCGTGAGCCCGACATCCTTGTCGTGGCAGCCGCCACCCACCAGGTTGTTGCGGTTGTAGACGAACAGCATCTGCCGCACGCCCAGGCGATAATAGAAATCGACCATGCCGAGATCGCCGTTCAAGGCATCGGCGCCCTCGAGATCGAAAGAGACGGCGAGGCGGCCGCTTTGCTTGGCTGCGTGCACATCGTCGATCGTCTCGACCTGGACGAAACGGTCGGCATGTTGGCGCAGCCAATGCCGGTAGCCCGAGAGGGCCGCGATGGCCCTGGTCCAGGGCTCGACATCATAGCCGATATTGACCGAGACGAAGTCGATGCCGGTCTTGCGCCAGCGCGACAGCTCGTCAAGGTCTTCCGCCCGCATGAAGGCAAAGCCTGCATGACTGTCCCATACCAGATCGGCGACCAGACCAGCATCTATCGTCATCTCGTTTCCCCCGCGACATTCCATCTTCTTCTAGCAGAGGACGGCTGGGCACCGGAAGCTAGCTCTGCAGATCCCAGCGCGGGCGCGGCCCGAAGAGTTCGAGCATGAAATCGATGAAGGCGCGCACCTTGGGCGACAGGTGGCGTGAATTGGGATAGACCGCATAGATCGCGGCATCCTGCGGCACGAAATCCGGCATCAGCGAGACCAAGGTCGCCGCCTGCAGATCGGCGCCGACGATGAAGCTCGGCAGATAGGCGATGCCCGCCCCTTCGATCGCCGCCACGCGCAGCACGTCGCCATTATTGGCATGGAGATGGCCGGCGATCTGTACCGGCCAGGGCGAACCGTCGGGCTTCTGCAGGCGCCATTCCGGCGTCAGGCTGTTGGTGCTGTAGCAGAGGCATTGATGCTGCTTCAGTTCCTCCGGCACCTTGGGCGTGCCGTGCCGGCTGAGATAATCGGGACTGGCGCAAAGGATCATGCGGAACGGCGCCAGGCGCCGCGCCACCAGGCTCGATTCCGCCAGCCGCCCGACGCGGATCGAGAGATCGAAGCCTTCGTCGATGAGATCGACGTAGCGGTCGTTGAGGCTGAGATCGAGCTCGACCTCGGGAAAGCGCGCCAGAAAGCGCGGCAGGATGGGTGCCAAATGCAGGATGCCGAAGCTCATCGGCGCGCTCACCCGCAGGCGCCCGCGCGGCGCCACCTTGCTCTGAGTCACGGCAGCATTGGCGAGCTCGATATCGGCAAGGATGCGCGTCACCTCGGCATGGTAGGTTCGCCCCTCTTCGGTGAGCGTGAGCGAGCGCGTCGTCCGCTGCAGCAGCCGCACGCCCAGTTCCGCCTCCAGCGCCGAGATCTGCCGGCTCACCAGCGATTTGGAACTCCTGAGCCGCCGCGCCGCTTCGGAAAAGGATTTGGTCTCCGCCACCTTGACGAAGGCCTCCATAGTCGCCAGCCGATCCATTGTCGCGTCTCCTGCAACAGTCTTATGAAACTATACACAATTGTTGCCGGGATTGGTCAAGCGTAGGTTTGCTTCCAGAGCCGCCGAGGTTCTCGAAAACATCTCAACCCGCTGAAGACATGGAGAATTTACGATGACGACGCAGAATGTTCCGACCGCCCGCCCCGTTCCGGCCAAGACCCTGCTGAACGGCGCCGACCACACCCTCATCATGATCGACCACCAGTCGCAGATGACCTTCGCCACCAAGTCGATCGACACCACCATTCTGCGCAACAACGCCGCTCTGGTGGCCCATGCCGCGGCCGAGTTCAAGGTGCCGACCATCCTCACCACGGTTGCCGAAAAGACCTTCTCCGGTCCGATCTTCGCGGAAATCCAGGAAGCCTTCCCGGACGTCGTCGCCATCGACCGCACCAGCATGAACACCTGGGAAGACCCGCGCATCGCCGAGCGCGTCAATGCGATCGGCAAGGGCCGCATCGTACTGGCAGGGCTGTGGACGAGTGTCTGCATCGTCGGCCCGGCGCTCTCGGCACTCGACCAGGGATTCGAGGTTTATGTCATCACCGACGCCAGCGGCGACATCACCGAGGAAGCGCACAACCAGGCCGTGACCCGCATGGTCCAGGCCGGCGCTCGCCCGATGACCTCGCTGCAATATCTCCTCGAACTGCAGCGCGATTGGGCGCGGTCGGAAACCTACGAACACACCAACCGCACCGCGATGCGCTTCGGCGGCGCCTATGGCATCGGTATCACCTACGCCCGCGCCGTGCTCGGCGCACATGCGAGTGAAGCGGGGGCGGGGCACTAACAGGGTCCCATCAAACTGAACGCGTCATCCCCGGGCTTGGCCCGGGGATCCACCAGTGCCGCTTGTGAGAGTGGATGCCCGGGTCAAGCCCGAGCATGACGGAAGGAAGTAAGCCAACACGAAGAGAATCCCCATGAAGCCCTATCTCGTCTCGCTCGGCATCGGTCTTCTTGTCGGCGTGCTCTATGCTCTCTTCAAGGTTCGCTCGCCGGCGCCGCCGGCCATCGCCCTCATCGGCCTGCTCGGCATGCTGATCGGCGAGCAGCTTTTTCCACTGGCCGTGCGCTATATTCTGCCCGCAGCGGCCGCCAGTGAAGTCCCCACGGAAAATCAGGAATAGGCACGACCATGCAGCCCGATCTCATCCTCATCAATGGCAAGTTCACTACACTCGACCGTGCCAATCCGAATCCGGAAGCCGTCGCCATCACGGACGGCAAATTTTCCGCCGTGGGCGATGCGGATGGCATCATGGCGCGCAAGGGGCCGAGCACCAAGGTCATCGACCTCGGCGGCCGGCGCGCCATTCCGGGCCTCATCGACAGTCATCTCCACATCATCCGCGGCGGCCTCAACTACAATATGGAATTGCGCTGGGACGGCGTGCCGAGCCTCGCCGACGCCATGGCGATGCTGAAGCGCCAGGCAGAGATCACGCCGCCGCCGCATTGGGTGCGCGTCGTCGGTGGCTTCACCGAGCATCAATTCGCCGAGAAGCGCCTGCCGACCATCGCCGAGATCAATGCAGCGGCACCCGACACGCCGGTCTTCATCCTGCATCTTTACGACCGCGCGCTGCTCAACGCCGCCGCCTTGCGTGCCGTCGGCTACACCAAGGACACGCCCAACCCGCCGGGCGGCGAGATACAGCGCGACGCGGGAGGCAATCCCACCGGCCTGCTGCTGGCCAAACCGAATGCCATGATCCTTTATGCGACCCTCGCCAAGGGCCCGAAGCTGGCGCCGGAACAGCAGATCAATTCGACGCGGCATTTCATGCGCGAGCTCAACCGGCTGGGTGTCACCAGCGTCATCGATGCCGGCGGTGGCTTCCAGAACTATCCGGACGATTACAACGTCGTCGAGACGCTGCATAAAAACGGCGAAATGACCTTGCGCATCGCCTACAACCTCTTCACCCAGAAGAAGGGCGAGGAACTGGACGACTTCGCCCGCTGGACCAATATGGTGAAAGCCGACCAGGGCGACGATCTCTACCGCGTCAATGGGGCGGGCGAGATGCTGGTCTTCTCAGCCGCCGATTTCGAGGATTTCCGCGAAGCACGCCCCGATCTCGATCCCGGCATGGAAAGCGAGTTGGAGCGCGTGGTGCGCCTGCTGGCCGAGCGCAAATTCCCCTGGCGCCTTCATGCCACCTATGACGAGACGATCAGCCGCGCGCTCGACGTGTTCGAAAAGGTGCATCGCGACACGCCGATCGACGATCTCCACTGGTTCTTCGATCATGCCGAGACGATCAGCGACCGCAACATCGACCGCATCGCGAAACTGGGCGGCGGCATCGCCGTGCAGCACCGCATGGCGTTCCAGGGCGAATACTTCGTCGAACGTTATGGCGTCGAGGCGGCGCAAGCGACACCGCCCATCAAGCGCATGCTCAGCTCGGGCGTGCCGGTCGGCGCCGGCACGGATGCGACACGGGTCGCCTCCTACAATCCCTGGGTCTCGCTGTCCTGGCTGGTGACGGGGAAGACCGTGGGCGGCATGCGCCTCTATCCATCTGCCAATCGCCTGGACCGGCTGGAAGCCTTGCGCCTGTGGACCGAGGCCAATACCTGGTTCTCGCGCGAGCAGGGCAAGAAAGGACGCATCGAAGTGGGGGCACTCGCCGATCTTGCCGTGCTCTCGGCCGACTATCTCAGCGTCGCCGAAGATGAGATCGCGCATCTCTCATCGGTGTTGACCTTGCTCGGTGGCAAGATCGTGCATGGGGCCGGCGATTTCTCGACACTTGCCCCAGCACTCCCCGCACCGACGCCGGATTGGTCGCCGGTGAAGCTCTTCGGCGGCTATCAGGATCGCATGGCGCCCAGGTTCGAGAAAATATCCGTCAGCTGCGGCTGCGCCAATAGCTGCAACGTCCACGGCCACGCGCATGCAAAGGCCTGGGCCTCGGACGTGCCCGTTTCGGGGAACGAGTTCTGGGGCGCGCTCGGCTGTGGGTGTTGGGCTGTTTGAAGTACCCTCCTCACCCCAACCCCTCTCCCCTCGCGGGAGAGGGGCTTGTTGCCTAACCCGCAATGACTTTCAGTATCGGCGACTATTGCCGAGGGCACCTCATTCCCTCTCCCCTCGCGGGAGAGGGTCAGGGTGAGGGGGCGCTGGATGACGAAAGAGAAGGAATTTGATTGATGTCACCCTATCTCGGCCCCTTGCGCGCCTTCACGGCGGGCTTCGTCGACACGGTCGGCTTCGTCGCCCTGTTCGGCCTGTTCACGGCGCATGTCACCGGCAATTTCGTGCTGATCGGCGCGTCGATCGCCGAATTTCATGGCGGGATCGTCGCCAAGCTGATCGCCTTGCCGGTCTTCATTGCCGCCGTCGCTTTGACACATCTGTTCGTGACGCAGCGCCAGCGTCGCGGCGTCAGTCCGGTTGCGGCGCTGACCTTGTTCGAGGCCCTCTTCCTCGCGGCCTTCATGGCGTCGGGGCTTGCCGCCAATCCCTTCACCGCTGCCGACAGCCCCGCCGCCATCGCCACCGGCATGCTGGCCGTGACGGCCATGGCGATCCAGAATGCCGGCGCGCGCTCGGTCTTTGCAGCTCTTTCGCCCACCACGGTGATGACCGGCAACGTAACGCAGATCGTGATCGACGCGGTCGATCTGGTGGCGGCACCGGACAAGGCGGCGGCGGCAAAGGCGCGCCTGACGAAGATGCTGCCACCGGTCCTGGCCTTTGCCTCAGGGGCGCTGGCCGGCGGCTTGGGCTATGTGCATGTCGGCTTCTGGTCGCTCCTCCTGCCGCTCAGTGCTGTCATGTCGGCGTGGTGGCTGCTACGCCGTTCCGCCGTGCCATCCGCTTGATCCAATCCGCGGCTTCGCGGAGCGGCAGTTCGGCGCGCACATCGTCAAGCAAGATGCGCAGGTTGACACGCGCCTTCTCCGCCTCCCGCGCGCCGACCACGGCCAGGATCGGAATGCCGCGATCGCGCCAGCCGACGATCTTCTTCGGCAGGGTCTCGTTGCTGGCATCGATGGCGGCGCGGAAGCCATCGGCCTCCAGCTGGATGGCCACTTCCTCGGCATAGCCGAAATACTGCGCGCTCACCGCCGCCACCAGCACCTGCTCCGGCGCCAGCCATAGCGGCAGACGGCCCTGCCAGTGTTCGAGCAGCATGCCGATGAAGCGTTCCATGCTGCCAAGGACCGCGTGGTGGATCATGATCGGCACCTGCTTGGCACCATCCTCATCGACATATTGCGCACCGAGCCGTTGCGGGAGCACGAGGTCGAGCTGGATCGTGCCGCACTGCCAGCGCCGGCCGAGCCGGTCCTGCAGGCTGAATTCGAGCTTCGGTCCATAGAAGGCGCCCTCGCCCGGCTGCAGCGCGTAATCGAGGCCGGCACCGCGCGCGGCATTCTGCAACACGCGTTCGGCCGTGTCCCAAAGCTCCTCGCTGCCCTCGCGAACCGCCGGCCGCGTCGAGAAGGCGACGGCGAAATCGGCAAAGCCGAAATCGCGATAGACCGCGCGCAGGAGCTGCGAAAAGCGCTTCACCTCCTCCGCCACCTGCTCCATGCGGCACAGCACATGGGCGTCGTCCTGCACGAAGGCCCGCGTGCGCATCAGCCCCATCAGCGCGCCGGACGGTTCGTTGCGATGACAGGCGCCGAACTCGGCATAGCGCAAGGGCAGATCGCGATAGGAGCGAAGCTTCGCGTTGAAGACCTGCAGATGGCCCGGACAGCTCATCGGCTTCACCGCGAATTGCCGTTCGCCGTCTTCCAGCGCGAACATGTGGGGGCCGAATTTCTGCCAATGGCCGCTCTTCTCCCAGAAGGCACGCGCCAGGATCTGCGGTGTCTTGATCTCGTTGAAGCCGGCCGCTTTCATGCGGCGGCGGATATAATCCTCGATCAGGCGATAAAGCGCCCAACCCTTGGGATGCCAGAAGACCATGCCCGGCCCTTCTTCCTGGAAATGGAAGAGGTCCAGCCTGTGGCCGATACTTCGATGATCGAACGCGTCCATGTCAGTCTCCGTGCGTCTTGAGGCGTGGAAAAGACGGACGGAGGCATCAAAGAAAAAGCCCCGTCCGGAACCGGCGGGGCCTTGGGTAATGGTCAGATCGCGCGTTACATCAGCACAAGCCAACACCCCTCGGCCGCCGGTCGGCGGTCCAGGTAGTGGTTACTTGTTGATGTTTGCGCATCTGGCTCATGGCGCGGGAGAGTAAGGGCCGGGGCGGCAGCGTGTCAAGCTGCCGCACCCCGATAGGCCGCCTCGAGTGCGGGCAGATCGATCTTGATCATGCCCCAGACCGCCTGCAGCACGCGGTTGCGCTTGGCTTCGTCGGGGTCGCTGATCATCGCGTCGAGGGCTGCCGGGTGCACCTGCCAGGAGAGGCCCCATTTGTCCTCGATCCAACCACAGGCCTGTTCCTTGCCGCCATTCTTCAGGATCGCCTCCCAGATGCGGTCGAGTTCCTTCTGGTCATCGCATTTCACCCAGATCGACACGGCGGGACTGAGCTTGTAGGTGGGGCCGGCGTTGAGCGCACGGTATTCCTGACCCGCCAGCGTGAAGACGACGCCGGAGAGATTCCGTGACCGATCAAACTCGGTGACCGAGAGGATCTCGGAATTCGGCAGGAGCGAGGTATAGAATTTCGCGGCTTCTTCTGCGTCTTTATCGAACCACAGATGCGTCACGACTTTCTGCGTGGTGGCCATGGGAGTCCTCCGTCACATCTTCTTCGCCAAGGCTTCGAGCTGGGTGGCGACGATGCCCCAGCCTTCATGGAAGCCCATCTTCTCATGCTCGGCGCAGGCTTCCGCCGACCAGTGGCGTGCCACGGCGCGGTAGCGGGTCTTGCCGCCCTCGTCGGCGAATGTGACGGTCGCCACCATGAAGGCACGCTCCGAGGGCGTCCAGGCATCGGTGAAGGCGTCGGTGAAGACAATCTTCTCGTTGGGCACCACTTCAAGGAAGATGCCGCGATTGGGAAATTCCTGACCCTCCGGGCCCTTCATGACGATGAGCGACTTGCCGCCGGGGCGCACATCGAGCTCGGCCTTGGTGACGGTCCAGGGCTTGGGGCAGAACCATTCGGCATAAGTGCTGCCGTCGGTCCAGATCCTGAACAGCTTCTCGCGGGGTGCATCGAGCAGGCGATCGAGCACGAGCTCGCGGGTTTCGGCTGCTTTTTCTTTGGGCTGTGCACTCATGGTCTTCCTCCTGTCGGTTTCGGTTTTGTGAGAATGATCTCGAGATAGGCGATGAGGTGATCGAGATTGCCGCGGGCGATGTCGGCACCGTGCTTGGCCTTGGCGAAGATGAACGAGCCCTGCATCACCGCCTGGGTGTGATAGGCGAGACTCTCGGCACTCCAGGTGGGCGCAAGTTGCTCTTCGACGATCGCCGCCTCGATATCCCGCTGCACCATCCGCGCATGATCGCTCATATGCCGGTCGCAGGCGCTCCGAATAGCGGGGTGGCTGTCATAGGCCTCCTGCACCATGGTGCCGAGCAGGCAGGTGTAGTCGGAGAGAGCGCCGCTCATGATCGCCTGGCGGAAGCGGACATAGCCGATGACCCGGTCCCTGGCGCGCGGCAGGCTGCGATAGGGCGCCGTCGCGAAGAAGCCGTCGGCCATCGCCGCGAAATGATCGGCCGCCGCCACGGCAAGCTCCTCCTTGGCCGCGAAATGATGGAAGAAGGCACCCTTGGTGACGCCGGCAGCGGCGCAGATGTCGTCGACGCTGGATGCCGCGTAGCCCTGTTCGCGGATCACCCGCATGGCGGCGTCGAGCAGCCGGGTCCGCGCCTCCCCGCGCGGCAACCTTTTGTTTTCACTGAGTGTTCTTGGCTGGCCCATGGCGCTCATCTCATCTGTCGACCGGGTAAGACGCAACATACCAACTGGTTGGTTTCTATGTCAACCGGCGAAATCTCCGAAAAACGCCGGCCCTTGCCCGGACCATCCGGGCCTGGGATGCTCCGCCGGCAATTGCGCTTCAGCGGAGACGACGATGTCGCCTGAATTCCTCCTCACCTCGCTCATCATCGTGGCGTCGCCCGGCACGGGTGTGCTCTACACCTTGGCGGCCGGGCTTTCGCGCGGGCGGCGCGCCAGCATCGTGGCGGCCTTCGGCTGCACCATCGGCATCGTGCCGCATCTGGCGGCGGCGATCCTGGGCCTCGCGGCGCTGCTGCACACCAGCGCGCTCGCCTTTCACGCCTTCAAATATCTCGGCGTCGCCTATCTCCTCTACATGGCCTGGATGACCTGGCGCGAACGCGGGGCCTTGCGCGTCGAGACCGAGGTCGATGCCCGTTCCGCATGCCAAGTGACGGTGAATGCGGTGCTCATCAACATCCTCAACCCCAAGCTCTCGATCTTCTTCCTGGCCTTCCTGCCGCAATTCATCGCGGCAAACGAGCCGCACCCGCTGGCCAGCATGCTGGAGCTTTCCGCTGTCTTCATGGCGATGACCTTCGCCATCTTCGCGCTCTATGGACTGCTCGCCGCGGCAATGCGGGATCATGTGCTCTCCCGCCCGCGCATCCTCCTCTGGCTGCGCCGCTCGTTTGCGGCGGCCTTTGTGGCCTTGAGCGCCAAGCTCGCCCTGGCTGATCGCTGAAGGGGCTGATCGCTGAGAGGGTCGATTACGCCGTCGGATAGGCGATGTTCGGCGGATAGGTGGCGATGAAAGCGGGCCGCGCCTCGCACCGCTCGGCGAGCGCGTCGAGCGACGGATAGCGCCCGACCGGTGCCAGATCCGCATCCGTCATGCGCACATAACGCAGCATGGAGACACAGCTGATCTCCGCCTGCGTGATCTGGCCCGCTTGCCCGGCGCCCCCGGCCATCGCACCAGTGCGGGTCCAATCCACCTCGGAGAGCGAAGCGATGGCACCCGCCGCCTGCGTGCGGCAACGCGCGATCCATTCGGGCCAGCGATAGGAAGCGGGCCGGATGAGGCGCTCGTAACCCGAAGCCCCCGCCTTGTCGATCGCCCCGCAAGCCAACGCCACCAGCTGCAGCATCCGCCGCCGGGGGAGACCCGAAGCCGGAACCAGCGCCCGCTCCGGTCCCACGCTCTCATCCAGCCAATCGAGGATCGCCCCGGAATCGATCAGCACATCGCCATCGTCCAAAACCAGCGACGGAATCCGCCCCAGCGGATTGGTCTTGCGCATGTCATCAAAATCCCCAAACACCGAACGCGTGTCATGGGTGTAGTCGAAGCCCAGCTCGCGCAGCGAAATGGCGACGCGGCGGACATAGGGGGAATCGTATTGGCCGACAAGGATCATGGTGTGAAGTCTATTCGATTGTTGATTCGCGTTTTATGAAAAGCGGAAAGAAGCTCCGCTGGCTCTTCAGCTTGAGTATGTCTTCCGTGTCTATCGTATTGGCTTTCCGACGCTCACCTCCTGCCGGAGTCAGAACCTCTAGCTCGGGATTCTCGATGATCGCCTTATGTATATCATCTGCATGAGCTGGCGTTTCGTTGTACGTCGCTTGATAGAATTCGAGAACTTTCATGGCGTCGCCAGAATCGGCCACGATTCTTGGTATATCGACCATGAGCTGTTGTAGCGCTTGTGCGCGACCAGAATCATCAAAGAGATAGAGCGATCCAGTCTCATGAGAGGGATCAAATGAGAGCATTTGGAGACCCGAACGGCCGAAGTGAGCCTGAGCGCTGCTATTGCCATGTAGGACATTGTTGTAGACTTGGCGTGCGCGATAGTTGTTTGCAAAGTGGATGAACCAGTATCGCCAGCCCTTCGGATTGTGAATGGAGAAGGGCGTAACGTATGATGCGCAGCCCTTAAATGTCTCAAATACTAGGCGTTCAGCGGAACTCAGCCACTGAGCCTTGCTCATTAGTGGGTCTAGATCACCCAGATCATCATTCTTGAGACCAAACGGACTCAACTGCCTTAGCAATTTCTCGCGATCAAATTGATGCAAGAACGAGATCAGCGATTGAATTGAGAATGTGTAGAATATCTCGGGCGAACGAAACGAATTCATAATATCGCGAAGCGTGGCGAGTTCAACCCGACTATGCCCGTACTGATCAAGGTTGAAAATGGTATTCGGAAAGCGTCCAATCTGGAGGAGTTCCTTAATTCGATAAAATGCCCCCTCGAAAGTATCACTCAGGCATTCAACTCGGAGGTGCAGCTTAGGGACATTTTGGGCAATTTCACCGAGCAACGAAGCAATATTATCCTTCAAAAGCTCAATAGCGTCGCGCTCTGCGTCATTGAAAATCAGAAGGCACTCTATCTCGAGCGCACCCAAGCCTTGCGACGCTCGATTTAGGTTTATTCGCTCAATCCCATACCGAAGTTCTTCGATGAAGATTACTGGAGAGCCTTTGCTCCCACATTTGTAGATTCCTCCGCCGCAGAAGCCGTCTACGATCGCTAGGCGAAATTGACTTTGGCGAGGGATACTACAGCGGACCGTCAGATACTGTGCAAAGTACTCTCTAAGTATCTTGTGTTTTCTCTTCGAGTGTTCATCAAGTGCCGCTCCGCCCTTCCAGTCATAAGCTTTGCGAACCATTGCTCATCCCTCGCCACACACTCGTACGGGAAGGGGCTAGCGACTCTAAACGTTAGCAGCGTGGGTATCCGGCATTTCATTCCAGATCTTTCCTCGATACTCACGGCCATTTTCCTTTTTTGACCGCCGCTTATTATCTTTGCCCCAAGTCCCCCATTGCTTGAAGAAGAAAGCTGTGCGGTGTTGGACGCATTGCTCATGTACTTCGTCTATCCATTCTTCAAGTACTGGCCGTGCTGATCGCCCGCTCTCGCCGCCAACTATCGCCCAATGAATATCTGTCAGATCGACGTTGCCAACTGGCCCAATTAGGGGCTCAAATGAAATGAATCGAATTGCAGCTGGCGCAACACGAAGAGCATCGACCCGATCCACTACCTCGCCGCTTTCTACGCTAGTGCCTAACCAGATATTAGGCAGCACTTCTGCTACCTGTTTTGACACAAACTGCGCCATACGATCTGGGCGCTTGGTTAGTATTTGATAGTTGTGATGAGGAGTATTCCGCATGACCTGCCAAACGCTTCGAATGAACGCATCACTCACTCCTTCGTGAAAGAGATCGCTCATTGAATTGACGAATATCTTTCGAGGCTTCTTCCACTTGTAGGGAATGACTAGTGCTTCGCGGTCCTCTCTTACCCTTCCATTCCAGATTGTCCGATTGCCGCTGCGACGCGTTAGCTTCGAGTACTTGGCGACCCCCATGGCTTCCAATCGCCTTGCCATCTCCATCGCGTAGCAATTCTTGCAACCGGCCGACACAATTGTGCATCCGGCAACCGGATTCCAGGTCGCATCAGTCCATTCAATCTGAGTCTCGGCCATCACTGTCTCCGTCGGCTAAAACGACCTCAATTAGATTCAGTCGAAACCAACCCAGCAAGTCGACCGCGGATTAGGGACGATCATACTGCAGGATGGTTATAAATTTCAATCTAAAGTTGATTTACGCCCACGACATCTTCTTACAGCAAATGCTGCCCGCCGGTGAGGGAGATTTCGGTTACCGTCACATAGGCAAAATCGGGCCCGCAGAGCTAGAAGATGACTCCGGCGAATTTTGCGGGTTTGCCCATGCGGCCCATGGGCATGACGGATGAGAGAGGCGCCCCTTCAATCCACCACGAACAGCCGCGCGCCGATCGGTGTCGAGGAGCGATGTGCCTCGGCTTTGTCGGCGACCTGGTAGCTCATGCCGGGTTTCAGGGTGTAGGTGCGGCCGTCTGCCAGTTCGGTGTGGAGTTCGCCCGAGAGGCAAAAGAGGATGTGGCCTTTTTCGCACCAATGATCGGCGAGGTAGCCGGCCGAGTATTCGACGAGGCGCACGCGGATGTCGCCGAAATGACGCGTGCGCCAGAGGGCAATGCCGGTTTCGCCCTTATGTTCAGTGGGCGGTACCTCGGCCCAGTCAGTGGTGCCGAACGGGATATCGGTCATCTTCATCTTGCGCACACTCCCTTTGTTGCGCCGATGAAAGCGTACCGGAGGTAGCGAAGGCAAGTACGGAGTCTGGCGTGCCGGCGAGAAGATGACGATTTGGAAGGACGCAGCGCTACAGCAAATGCTGCCCGCCAGTGAGAAAGATCTCCGTCCCCGTGACATAGGCGAAGTCCGGGCCGCAGAGTTGGAAGATGACGCCGGCCACTTCCGCGGGTGTCCCCATGCGGCCCATGGGGATGCGCGGGATGAGGGCTTCGTATTCGGGGCCGATCATGGCGGTCTCAATCTCGCCCGGGGCCACGGCATTCACGCGGACACCCAGCGGCGCGAATTCGCCGGCCATTTCGCGGGTGAGGCCGGAGAGGGCGGCCTTGGAGGTTGAATAGGCGGCACCGGCAAAGGGGTGGATCGCATGGCCGGCGATCGAGGTGATGTTGACGATGGAACCCTTGCCGCGTGCCAGCGGTGTCGCGAACCCCTTGGCAAGCTGCAGCGGAGCAAAGAGGTTGAGTTCGTAGACCTCGCGCCAGGCGGCGACGTCGCCGTTCAATGTGCCGAGGCGTTCCTTGAACGAGGTCTTAGGTGAAATCGCCGCGTTGTTGATGAGGGCGTGGACCGGGGCGCCGTCCAGGACCTTCAACGCTTCCGCGACGAAGCGCGGCGCGTCGCCGGGCTCACCCAGATCGACCGTGATGTGATGCGTCCAGTTGGGATCGCGCTGGCATTCCTCCGGCACCGCTTCGCGCGAGCAGGTGATGATGCGCCAGCCCTCATGGCTGAAGCGCTGCACCGTCGCATGGCCGATGCCGCGGCTGGCCCCGGTGAGGATCACGGTCTTTCTGGTCTCGGTCGTCATGTCGTCTCGGTTCCTGTTCGGTCTTTCATCACGCGCTCCCCCCTCACCCCAACCCCTCTCCCCAAAGGGGCGAGGGGCTTAAGATCGCACCATTAGCTCCCTCGCCCCGCGCCAGCGGGGAGAGGGTGGGGGTGAGGGGCACGCCATTCTCATCCGCGCCCCTTCACCCCCGCTTTTCATCCGCTTCCAGCAGTGCCGCACGCCCCGGTCTTGTCTGGTCCATGCGGGCGCGGAGGTCCTGCCTTCGTTCGACCACGGAATGCGGGTCCTGGTGGATGATGATCTCGGCGCTTGGGAAGGCTTCATGAAGGCTCGCTTCCACGGCGTCGGAGATGCGATGCGCCTCGATGAGCGAGATGTTGTCGGGGAGTTCCAGATGGAACTGGATGAAGGTGTCTTGGCCCGCGCGGCGGGTGCGGAGGTCGTGGAGGCTCACCGCCTGCGGGTGTTGTTCAACGATTTGGGTGATGCGCGCGCGTTCCGCCTCGTCCATTTCGCGGTCCATCAGCATGTCATAGCTCTGCCGCCCGATCTGCACGGCGGTATAGGCGATGTAGAGCGCCACGATGAGGCCGAAGAGCGGATCGGTCCACCAGAGGCCGAATTTCCACGAGACGAGCAGCGCCGCGATGACGCTGAAATTGACCAGGAAGTCGCTGCCGTAATGCGCGGAATCGGCCTTGATGGCGACCGAGCCCGTGCGCTTCACCACATGGCGCTGCAGCAGGATGAGCGCACCCGTGATGGCGATGGAGAGCACCATGATGCCGATGCCGATGCCGGGCTTGGTCACGGGCTTGGGGTGGATGAAATGGTCGTAGACCTCCATGAGGAGGAGCAGCGAGGAGCCGAGGATGAAGGCCACCTGCATCAGCCCCGCCAAGGGTTCCGCCTTGCCATGGCCGAAGCGATGCTCGGCATCGGCCGGCTGCAGCGCATGGCGCACGGCCAGCAGATTGACCAG
Source organism: Dongia sp. (assembly GCF_041906375.1). GTDB lineage: Bacteria > Pseudomonadota > Alphaproteobacteria > Dongiales > Dongiaceae > Dongia. The sequence goes on from NZ_JAYRJJ010000002.1 coordinate 281,105, forward strand.
CGAGGCCGCGATATCGAGCGCCGAGTCAAAGAGGGTCGACAGCAGGCTGACCGAACCGGTCGCGAGATAGGCATAGAATTTCATGCCGATCATGACGAGCGCCGCCGCCACCGCGGCGTTGGACGCGAGCTTCATCAGCCGCGCGGCTTCCTCGCGGGTGATGGCGGTGGTTGTCATGCGGAAATCCTTTCGCGACATCCTGCGGCGGCGCCCCCCACCCGACCTCCCCCCTGAAGGTGGGAGGAGCAGTGGTTGCGTGCGTCTCGATCCAAAGCCCTCCCACCTTCAGGGGGGAGGGTTGGGTGGGGGGCCGCGTTCAGTCTCGCTTTCGCTCTCACGGATAAAGCTTCTCCGTCACCCAGGCCGTACCTTGCGCCACACCCGGCGCGGGCCGGTAGATCAGGCGGTCATGGAGCCGGAACGGGCGGTCTTCCCAGAATTCGATATAGGTTGGCCTGATGCGGAAGCCCGACCAATGCGGCGGGCGCGGGATGGTGCCGATGGGATGCTTCGCGGTGAACAGCGCCACGCGCTTTTCGAGATCGAAACGGTTCTGCATCGGGCGCGACTGGATCGAGGCCCAGGCACCGAGCTGGCTGCTGCGCGGGCGCGAATGGTAATAGGTATCGGCTTCCTCATCCGACACCTTCTCCACCTCGCCCTCGACGCGGATCTGGCGGCGCAGGGATTTCCAATGCAGCACGATGGCGGCCTTCATGGTGGCCAGGATCTGCGTGCCCTTCTTGCTTTCGTAATTGGTATAGAAGACGAAGCCGCGCTCGTCGTAATCCTTGAGGAGCACCATGCGCACCGATGGCATGCCGTCGGCACCCACCGTCGCCAGCGCCATGCCATTGGGGTCGTTGGGTTCCGATTGTTCGGCTTCCTTGAACCAGACGCCGAATTTGGCGAAGGGCTCGGCCCAGGGATGGTGCCGGCGGGAATCGAGGGCGCCTTCGTCGGGCGATGTCTCAGCCGCGGTATCGCTCATGATCGCTTCATCCATCACGTTCCTTTGAAGCCCTTCTATAGCATTGAATTTGGAACCGGTTGACGCCATTTTCATTAGCGTTCTGCATCTCTGCCGCGCTTTTTTGACACAGGATTCCGCCGATGTTCCAGACTCGTGACCAGACCCGTGAACTGTCTCGATACACTGCGAAGGCCATGAGTCTCGCCTTGGTGGCCAGCCTTGCGCTGCCGCTTGGTGCCTGTTCGGCCAATTCCTATGGCGGCTCCTCGCAGAATACCGGCACGGTTCTGGGCGCCCTGGGCGGGGCGGCGGCGGGTGCGGCCATCGGCGGCAAGGATAATTGGTGGTGGGCGGCGGGCCTCGGCGCCCTCGCCGGCGGTGTCGTCGGCAACCAGGTCGGCGCCTATCTCGACCGGCAGGATCAGCAGCGTTCCTATCAGAACGCCAATTATGCGCTGAACAATGTGCCGGACGGCCAGGCCGCCAAATGGTCAAATCCGCAGAACCAGACCAGCGGCTATACCAAGCCCATCGAGACCACCAAGACCGCGAGCGGCCAGACCTGCCGCGAGTTCCAGACCGGCGTCACCGCACAGGGCCAGAGTTCGTCCGGCACCGGCACCGCCTGCCGCCAGCCCGATGGCACTTGGAAAATCATCCGCTAACCCCTACCTTTCCGCCATGATGAAATTTTCTCGTGGCGGAAACCTCCATGCCGGATCCCTATAAGACGCTCGGCGTCGGTCGCCTCGCCACGGCGGACGAGATCAAGAAGGCTTATCGCAAGCTGGCGAAGAAGCTGCACCCCGATCTCAATCCCGGCGACAAGAAGATCGAGGCGCAGTTCAAGGAGATCAGCGCCGCCTATGACATGCTGTCGGATGCCGAGAAGCGCCGGAAATATGATCGCGGCGAGCTCGACGACAACGGCAACCCGCGCCATCCCGGCGGCTTCACCGCCGGCGGTCCCTGGGGCGGGGCGCGCGCGGGCAATGGCGGGCGCGCCAAGACGGCCAAGGATTTCGGCCTCGACGAAGACGACAATGACGAGATCTTCAAGGATTTCTTCGGCTTCGGCCGCGGCCGCACCGGGCTCAAGATGCGCGGCGCCGACGTCACCTACCGGCTCGAGGTCGATTTCCTCGACGCGGTGCTGGGCGGCAAGAAGCGCTTAGGCCTGGCCGACGGCAAGACGCTCGACGTCACCGTTCCCGCCGGCACCGAGGACGGCGCGCAGCTGCGCTTGAAAGGCCAGGGCATGCCCGGCCAGGGCGGCGCCCCCAATGGCGACGCCTTCGTCGAGATCGGCGTCAAGGCGCATCCCTTTTTCGAGCGCGACGGGTTCGACATCCTGCTCGAATGCCCGATCAGCCTCAACGAAGCGGTGCTCGGCGGCACCATCGAGGTGCCGACCATCGACGGCCGCGTGGCGCTCAAGGTTCCGGTCGGCAGCAATTCCGGCACGCAGTTGCGCTTGAAGGGCAAGGGCATCCTCAACCCCAAATCGAAGCAGCGCGGCGATCAGTATGTGCGCTTCGTCGTCACCCTGCCCCGCGACGGCGATGCCGATCTCGAACGCATCATCCGCGACTGGGCCAAGGCCCACGCCTACGATGTGCGCGGGAAGTTCGGCCTCAAGACTTCTTGACGTTCACCAGCGCCACACCACCCAACGCCAGCGCACCGCCGAGGATCCCCAGCAGGCCGGGCGTTTCACCCAGCCACAGGAAGCCGATCAACGTCGCCACCGGCGGCACGCAATACATGAAGTTGGAGGCGCGGCTGGCCGGCATCCTGGAAAGCACGATGGCCCAGGTGCCATAGGCGATGAGGCTGGGCACGATCCCCAGATAAATGGCGGACAAGAGCGCCTGGGTGGAGGCCGCCGGAATCTGCGCCACCACATCCGGCAAGGCCGGCGCCAGCAGCACGGCGCCGATGACCATGTTCCAGGCCGAGACGGTGAGCGGCTTGTGGCGCTGGAACAGCGGCTTCTGCACGATGGTGGTGATCGAATTGCAGAGCGCCGCCCCCAGGATCAGCAGGGCGCCCAGATCGATCTTCATTTCCGACCCCTCGCCCAGCGCGATGAGGCCGATGCCGGCGAAGGAGAGGAAAGTGCCGGCCCAGGCCCATTTCCCGAACCGCTCGCCGAGGAGGGCGATGGCCATCAGCGCGGTGATGATCGGGTTGACGTTGATGATGAAGCTGGCCGGACCCGCCGACACCGATTGCTCGCCGATATTGAGGAGGATCGTGTAGAGGCAGACGAAGAACAGGCCCCCGGTCGCAAAGCGCCAGAGCTCGCCCAGCTTCGGCAAACCGGGCCGCGTGATCAGCAGAAAGAGGGCGGCCGGCAGGGCCGCGATGGCAAAGCGGGCGGCGCCCAATTCGACCGGTCCGAATCCCTGGAGGCCGGCGCGGATCGCCGGGAAGGCGCTGGCCCAGGCCAGAACGGTCACGAGCAGGTACCCAAACGTGCCTTTGAGGACGCCGAAATCAGCCGGTCGCGGGTGGGAAATCGTGTCTGTGCTCATGATCTGGCTTTCTGCTGGCAGGATTTGCGGCACCATCCCAGGCACCGAGCTCCTTGACAAACGAACATTTGAACCCTCAGCTGTGAGCATGGATCACAGCTCGCTCCCGCCCTTGGACACCCTGCGCGCCTTCGAGGCGGCCGCGCGCGGCGGCTCCTTCTCGGCCGCCGCCCAGACGCTCAACCTCACCCATGGCGCGGTCAGCCGGCAAGTCGCGAAACTGGAGCACTGGCTGGGCGTCAAGGTATTCGACCGCCAGGCGCGCGGCGTCGCCCTGACGCCGGAGGGGCAACGGCTCTATTTGCGCACCAACGAGGCCTTCGCCCTCATCGCCGACACCTCGGAACGGTGGTCGGAGCAGCGCGGCTCGGCGGTGGTGCGCGTGGCGTCGATCCCCTCGGTCTGCGGCCTGTGGCTGATGCCGCGCCTGAAGAGGTTCGAGGCAGGGCGGCCGAGCCTGCGCATCACGCTGTCGGTCGAGCATCGTTACGTCGATCTCGCCGATGAGGGCATGGACCTTGCCATCCGCTGCGGGCGGGGCGCCATTCCCGACCGGGTCTCGCTGCAGCTCTTCGAGGAATACTGTTTCCCCATCGCATCGCCCGAGCTTGCGCGCGAGATCGGCACCGAAGGCGATGCGGCGCGGCTCCTCGAGCAGACGCTGATCCACGATTCCGATGCTGCCGGCTGGCGCGCCTGGTTTACGGCACAAGGTCTCGATTTCCGCCCGCGCGCCCATGACCGGCGCTTTGAGGATTACAACCTCGTGCTCGATGCGGCGATGAGCGGCCTCGGCATCGCGCTGGCACGCCCGCCCTTGGCAGAAGCATTGCTGAAACAAGGCAAGCTGGTGTCGCTCGACAAGCGCACCGCGCTCAATCCTTCCTCCTATTGGCTCGACCGGCCACCGGGGCCGATGCGCGAGGCAGCGCAGAGTCTTGCTCGGCGCATCGGCAAGGAAGCCGGCGTGAGTGCCGGTGCCATTGCCCAATTCATCGGCACGTCCTCCTGATTCCTTTGCAATTTGCTGTGCGGCTGTATCGCAGCAACGCGCGCGCAGTAACGCCTTTGCGCGTGCCTTCACATATCGATGTGCAATGTGCAAAGGCTGAAAGAAACCCACTAGCCGCGTGAGATGGCCGCGTGAGATGTTTGTGAGGTATCGGGGAATGGGCTGGGAACAAAGCACCTGCGATACGCTTACTGAAACAGAAAAGTGGCAGGCTCATCCGACAACCGTCCACGAGAGACGAAGCAAGAGCAGGCAGGGGACGGATGCAGAGAATGCGCCGCAAGGGTTGGGCAATCAGTCAGGGGCGATAGGGAGAATCCATGACCAGCATGACAATGGTGGGGATATGGGTCGCTTCGGCATTGTTCGTCGGTGGCGGCCTGTTGGCACTCAGCGTCTTTGCGCTCTGAGAGAAGGAACGGCCAGCAATCGAGATATTGCCGCCCCGCGCAGATACGGAGAAAATGACCGCCGGATCCGAAAGAACGCGGGGCGCAGATGTGCGGACGGTTTGTGCAGAAGAGTCCGGCCAACCAGATGCAGAGTTTCTTTGACATCAAGGGGCCGGTGCCGAATTTCGGCCCACGCTACAACGTGGCGCCGACGCAGGATGCCGCCGTGGTGGTGGCCGAGACGGACGGGCGGCGGATCGAACTCAAGAAATGGGGCCTGATCCCCGCCTGGTCGAAGGAAGGCAAGGCCGAATTCGCCACCTTCAACGCCCGCGCGGAATCGGTGCGCGAAAAGCCCACCTACCGCGAGGCGTTCCGCAAACGCCGCTGCATCGTTCCCGCCGACGGCTTCTATGAATGGACCGGCCCCAAGGGCTGCAAGGTCCCGCATCTCTTCGAGCGGCGCGACGGCGCCCTGCTGGCGCTGGCGGGCCTCCATGAAAGCTGGCGCGCCAAGGACGGCAGCGAGACCGTCAATTCCTTCACCATCATCGTCACCGCCGCCAATGCCTGGATGCAGTCCTTCCACGACCGCATGCCGGTGATCCTTGAGGAAGCCGATGTCGACGCCTGGCTGAGCGGCACCCCGGACACCGCCGCCCAGCTACTCAAGAGCGCCGCCCCCGACGCGCTGCAAGAGCGCATCGTCTCGAAGCTGGTCAACAGCGTGAAGAATGAGGGGCCGGAACTGGTGGCGTGAGGGAATGCCTCAGGCCGGGCCCTTTTCCATCGGCATGCAGCCGGCGAGGAAGGTGGCGGCGGCCTTGACCGACGGGTTCTTCTGCAGGTCGCGGTGATAGGTGAGCCAGATGTCGCGCTGGAAGCTGAGTTGGCGAGGGCCGGCGGCCTTGAGGCCGAGGGCGGCGGCGATGAAATGCGGCAGGACCGCGAGGCCGATGCCGGCGGCCGCCGCCTCGGCCTGGGTCCCCAGATCGTTGCTGCGCAGCGCGACCTGCCGGTCGCCGTTCTGAAATCCGGCCATCTGTTCCTTCAGCCAGACCTGCTGCGGCAGGTCGTCGAGGCTTTCGTCGAAGGCGATGAAGGCGTAGTCGGGCGCGCGGGTCGCGGCCAGATAGGCGGCACTGCCATAGAGGCGATAGCAGAGCGCACCCACCTTGCGGATGACGAGACTCTGGTCCGTCGGGCGGGCGAGGCGCAAGGCGAGATCGGCTTCGCGCCGGAGCAATGAGACGTTGCGCGTTTCGCCAAGCAAGGTGAGGCGGATATCCGGATGGCTGGCGCGCAATCTGCCGAGATGCCGGGCGGCCAGGCGGGCCAGAAGTGGCGGGGCGCTCACCGCCAGATCAACCACACGGCTGTCCGCTCCACCCAGCAGATCGCGTTCGATGGCGAAGGCCTCGGTTTCCATGGCGCGGGCGTGTGCCACGACACGTCGCCCGGCCTCGGTCAGTTCATAGCGGCGCGGTCGACGGTCGACCAGTTGCGCGCCGAGTTTCTCCTCGAGTGCCGCGATGCGCCGGGCAACGGTCGCGTGCTCGACCTTGAGCTTGCGTGAAGCGGCGGCAAGGCCGCCGCCATCGGCCAGCGCCATGAAATAGCGCAGATCGTCCCAATCAAGCATGGGCCGGCCCGAAGTCGGACGCCGTCGTCAATTCGCTATCCCCTATTCCTGCACATGCGATGGGAAAGGATGGGGAATTTAGCATGAGGCCGGGCACTGGCAAGTTGCGTGCATCGCAACCAGGCCGGATAGCCCCCATCATGAACGAGATCACCAAACCCGCAACGACCGATGCCGCCCAGCGCAAGATCGTCCATATCACCGCAAAACCCGGCAGCGGCGACGCCATGCGCGCAGCGCTGCTGGCGCTTGAAGCACCGACGCGATTGGAGGAAGGCTGCAGCGGCTTCACCTTCTTCCAGAGCCTCAGCGCGCCGGAGCATTTCCTGCTGATCGAGGAATTCGCCAGCGCCGCAGCGCTCGCTTTGCATATGCAACTGCCGCACACGCAGGCCTTCTTCGCCCGCGATCTGGTGGCGGGAATCGCACCGGTGGCGAAGGATTGGCTGTCATGAACTGGGAATTGCGCAAACTGCCGGCGCGGGCGCAGGTCGTCGTCATGCCGATGATCCTGTCGCTGCTGATGTCCGGCGTGGTCTCGAGCATTTCGACGCTGAAGGCCATCGGCTGGGCCGAGGTGACGTTGCCGCGGCTGCTGCAGGCCTGGGGTGTGTCCTATCTCATCGCTTTTCCGGCCGCCTTGCTGGTGATGCCGGTGGTGCGGCGCATCGTGGCGCTGCTGGTGGAAATCCCCGAAACGCCTGCATCCCAGCGCCGTCAGGGGCAGGCATAGGCCGGATTTACCACCCGTTAAGACTTTACTCCCCACACTCTGAAGTATTGTTAGCCAGTCCCAGCAACCCATACCGGTTGTAGGGTCAAGCGGGGCGAGGCCGGTTGGCGCATTCGCCATGGAGGCTGAAGTGACAGAGGTGGGGATCAAGCAGCCGGTGACGGAAACGGATGCCAAGGAAACGAGAGCCGATTTCGTCAGGCCGGATCGGGCCTGTTTCGATCTGGTTGCCGATACGGGGCCGGTCTTCCGCTCGCTGCGTGCCGAGAAGCTCTATCAGTATTGGCAGACGCGCCGCGCCGGTGCCCTGCCGCAGCGCGCGGATATCGACCCCGCAGAAATCAAATCGTTGCTGCCCTATGTGCTGATCGTCGACATCCACCGCGATCCGTTCCGCGTCTATTACCGCCTGGTCGGCACGGCGGTGGCGCATTTTTCGGGCCTCGATTTCACCGGCACGTTCCTCGACGAGCTGGCCTTCGACATCTGCGCCACGGATGATCTGCACCGCGCCTATAAATCGGTCTGCGATTCAGGGCGGGCCGGCATCGGCATGGCCTTTGCGCAGATCACGCACCAGACGGCGCTTGATGTCGAATACCTCATCTGTCCGCTGGTCGATGCACAGGGCATGGTGACACAATGCCTGGTGCTGGAAGATTATGTCGCCAAGGCCGGGATGGAGATCGGACGCCTGCGCCTGGCACGCCAAGCGTAAAAGCGGCCGCGCTGACCCAGCGAAAGAATCGACCGATCACGTTTTCGTGAAGTTGCCGGCGCTGCAAGTCGGGCCGCGCCGTAACCATCTCTATAAGAGATGGAAAGGCAGCGATATGCGATTGAAAATCAAACACGCAGTTCTTTCGAGCGCACTGGTCCTGGGCATTGCCCTGATGCCGATCGATCTGGCATCGGCCGATAGCGGGCAGTTGCGCGATCCGACGCGTTGCGGCCAGGGGAATGCCAATTGCCGCAACCTGCCGCCCTCCGCCAGCGACCGCATCCGCGACAAGCATCGCGCGCCATCGCGGCAGAATGAGCGCAAATCGGGCAACAAGCCGGGGCTAATGCAAACCTCGCCACTGCCGAGCGAAAGGCTGCGTTCGCCCAATGCACCAAGCTCAACCGGTCTCGACAAGGGCTCGACCGGCATCACGCCAGCGCCGAAAACCCGGCATATCGGGCATTAACCATCCTGGCGCGTGCCGGTTCTCCAATTTCAGCGCGGGGAACCAGCTTGGGGCGCGGGCCGTTTCTTCATCATGCTGCATTGGCTTCTTTCGGGAAGGTGCATGATGAAGATCAAGACCCTGACCATCGTGATGTTGCTAACATTTTCGAGCATGGCCGGCGCTGATTCCGCCCTGGCGCTGGGCGGCCCGCTGGCTTCGGCACCCGGCGGCGTCATGCTGGCAAATGTGCCGACGGGCGAGGATTTCGATACCGTATCGGAGCAGGAAGCAAAATTATGGGTGCTGAATGCCGGCTATGATCAGGTGTCCGGATTGTCGCGGGAAGGAAGCGGCGTCTTTCGCGGCACCGCGCTTCTGGGCGGTAACCTCTATGCCGTGGCGGTCGATGCTGCCGGCAATGTGCTGGGCATCAAGCAGTAGCAGCACTGTTGCCCTTGTCGCCGCCCAGGCCGTTGTGGTGACTATTGTGGTGACGGTTGTGGTGGGGATGATGCTGGCGGGCACGGCGCTGGCGCAGAACAACACCGGCTATCCCAGCGGTACCCATTGCAAGGATCTGGTCGAGCCGCGTAGGTCGGCCTGCATCGACGCCTTCGATCCGCGGCCCAATCCGCGTGAGATCATCAACCAGCCGAAGTCAAACGCGCTGCAACCGCCCAAGCCGCGTGCCCTGGGGCAGAAGGCGACACCCACCAATCCCAAAGTGCCGCATACGGTGCCTCCGCCGATCCTGCGCGGTCAGCACAAATGGTGACGTCGCCATCCGCCAAAAAGACCCCTCCCGCACGAGGCGGGAGGGGTGACCGGATACTGCTGATGGGGCGTAAGGACGATGGGCTCGCTTACGGCAGCAGCACCGTGTCGACCACGTGGATGATGCCGTTCGACTGACGGACATCGGCGATGGTGACCATCGAAGTCTCGCCCTTGGCATCGGTGATGCCGATGCCGCCGCCCATCTGCTGCAGCGTCAGCCGCTCGCCATTCACCGTGGTGAGCATGGCCTTGCCGCCGCCGGCGGCAATGTCGGTCAGCAGGGTCTTGGCATCAAGCGCGCCCGGCACGACGTGATAGGTGAGGATCGAGCTGAGCGTCGCCTTGTTCTCCGGCTTCACCAGGCTTTCCACCGTGCCGGCCGGCAATTTGGCAAAAGCGGCGTCGGTCGGCGCAAAGACGGTGAAGGGGCCGGGGCTTTCCAGCGTCGCCACCAGATCCGCCGCCTTCACGGCCGCGACCAGCGTGGTGTGGTCCTTGGAATTCACCGCGTTCTCGACAATGTTCTTCGACTGATACATCGGCGCGCCGCCGACCATCGGGTTCTCGGGGCTCATCGCATGCGACGAACAGCCGGCCGCAATCGTGCACGCCAGCAGCGTGCCCAGAATCTTCAGGTTCATCTTCAGGTTCATGGAGGTTTCCTCTGTCGCTGTTTGTCGTGAGGCTTGTTCCTGCCTCACTGACCATGCTTACGGGCGGCTTTCGCCGTCGGATGCGTCGGCGAAGATAAATTTGCGGCCGGTGATCCGCGACCCGGCTCAGTCGCGTAACAGCGGCCTTGCTTTCCGCGTGGCCCGAGGTTGTGATGAATGCCTTGGGGAATTCGCAGGGGCGGACCGGCGCATGAGTGGAGCACAGACCTTCGACACCATCGTCATCGGCGGCGGCGTGTTCGGCATGTCGAGCGCCTTTGAGTTGGCGCGGCGCGGGCAGCGCGTGGCGGTGATCGATCGCTTCGGGAGCGGGCATGAGGTGACGTCGTCAACCGGCGCCTCGCGTTCGATCCGCGTCGCCTATGACCATCCTTTCTATGTGAACCTCGCCTTGGAGGCGATTGCCGGCTGGCACGATCTCGAAGCGCGGAGCGGGCACAAGATCCTGCACCTCACCGGGCAGATCGATCTGGGACCGGCAGCAAAGCTTGCCGCCCTGGCCGATCATGTGCGCGCTGCCGGGGTCGAGATCGCGGCGCTCGACGCGGATGGCGTGCGGGCGCTTTTCCCGGAGATGCATCTGCTGCCCCATGAAGGCGCGCTCTATCACGCCCATGCCGGCACGGTGCTGGCGGAAGTGGGGCTGATGGTGCTGGCGCAGGCGGCGGCCGAAGCCGGGGCCACGATCCTTGCCCCCGAGCGGGTGACGGCACTGGCGCCGGACGGTGCCGGTGTCCGTGTCGATACCGGGAAGCGGGAACTTCGCGCCGACCGCATCGTCATGGCGGCGGGACCGTGGAGCGGCGCGCTGCTGTCGCGCGCCGGGCTCGATCTGCCGCTGGCGCCGGCGGTGGCGCAGGTGACTTTTCTCGATGCGCCCGACCTCACCGAACGGCCGGGCCTGGCCGAATGGCAGGCCGTGGGCAAGGACGGCGCCGATGGCGGGCTCTATGGCCATCCGGTGCCGGGCATCGGCTACAAGATCGCCTTCGATGCGGGGCAGGCCGGCTGGGACAGCGAGGTCACGTCCTGGTCGCCGGATTTCGTCGAGGAACGACGCCTGCTCGACTGGTTTCATGCGCGCTTTCCCGACGTGCCGGCCAAGGTCGCGCGCACGCAGCGCCACCCCTGGACCATGACGCCGGATGCCGATTTCATTGTCGATGAAGCCGGCGGCGATTGGGGCCGGCGCCTCATCCTCGCCTGCGGCTGTTCGGGTCATGCCTTCAAATTCGGCCCCGCCTTGGGCCGTTTGGTTGCCGACGTGGCAGAGGGCGGAGCCGCGCCCGAATTGCTGCGCCGCGACCGGCCGGGATTGCTGGTCCAGGCAACGGCAACGGCACCGATCACGCGCTGAGCACCCTCATTTTTGCAGCCCCCTTATGCTGCAACCGCTATGTTGCCCCAGCGAATTGACCCATGCGCGTGATGGTGTAGGATGCGGGCCATAACCTTTGTTAAATCAAGGAATTGGGGTTGTTAAATGAGTGAGTCGAAAGGGCTGATGGCGGGCAAGCGCGGCCTGGTGATGGGCGTGGCCAATGACCGATCCATCGCCTGGGGGATTGCCAAGGCCGTGGCCGCACAGGGTGGCGAACTGGCCTTCACCTATCAGGGCGAAGCGCTGGAGCGCCGCGTGAAGCCGCTGGCGACGTCGATCGGCGCCGATATCGTGGTTCCCTGCGACGTCACCGACGATGCCAGCATCGATGCGACCTTCGCCACGCTGAAGGAACGCTGGGGCACGATCGATTTCGTGGTCCATGCCATCGCCTTCTCCGACAAGGAAGAACTGAAGGGCAAATACGTCGCCACGACGCGCGGGAATTTCGCGCGCACGCTGGATATCTCCTGCTTCAGCTTCACGGCGGTGGCCGATCGCGCCAAGGATTTGATGCCGAATGGCGGCTCGCTGGTGACGCTGACCTATCTCGGCGCCGAGCGCGTCATGCCGCATTACAACGTCATGGGTGTCGCCAAGGCGGCACTCGAATGCTCGGTGCGCTATCTCGCCGCCGATCTCGGCGACCAGGGCATCCGCGTCAACGCGATTTCGGCCGGTCCGATCAAGACGCTGGCCGCATCCGGCATCGGCGACTTCCGCCAGATCCTCCGCTGGAACGAACTCAACGCTCCCCTGGTGCGCAACGTCACCATCGAGGATGTGGGCGGGGCCGGCCTCTATTTCGTTTCCGACCTGTCGCGCGGTGTGACCGGCGAACTGCATCATGTCGACAGCGGCTACAATGTCGTCGGCATGCTGCGGCCGGAATCGGCGGTGGAACTCACCGAGATGCTGCGCAATTTCTCGAAGACCGATTCATAAGAAGCGGCAGCTAGATGTCGCATAACAGCTTCGGTCATCTGTTCCGCTTCACCACCTGGGGCGAAAGCCATGGCCCGGCCATCGGCTGCGTCGTCGACGGGACACCGCCCGGCATCGCCATCACGCCGGCCGATATCCAGCATTGGCTGGACCGCCGGAAGCCCGGCCAGTCGCGCTTCGTCACGCAGCGGCGGGAGCCGGACACGGTCGAGATCCTTTCCGGCATGTTCGAGGGCAGGAGCACCGGCACGCCGATTTCGCTGATGATCCGCAACGAGGATCAGCGCAGCAAGGATTACGGCAAGATCGCCAGCCAGTTCCGCCCGGGTCATGCCGACTATACCTATTGGGCCAAGTATCAGGGCATCCGCGACTATCGCGGCGGCGGCCGCTCGTCGGCGCGCGAGACGGCGTCGCGCGTGGCGGCGGGCGCCATTGCGCGCAAGGTGCTCGATCACATCCTGCCGCAGGCGGTCGAAATCAGGGGTGCCCTGGTGCAGATCGGCCCACACAAGATCGATCGCCGGGCCTGGGATTGGGGTGAGGTCGAGAAGAATCCCTTCTGGTCGCCCGATGCCGTGACGGCCGCGGTGTGGGAGGAATATCTCGACAGCGTGCGCAAATCCGGTTCATCGATCGGCGCCGTCGTCGAGGTGGTAGCAAAGAATGTGCCGGTCGGATTGGGTGCGCCACTCTATGGCAAGCTCGATGCGGACCTCGCCGCCGCCATGATGAGCATCAACGCGGTGAAGGGTGTCGAGATCGGCGCCGGCTTCGATGCCGCAACGTTGAGCGGCGAAGAGAATGCCGACGAGATGCGCATGCAGGACGGCAAGGTCGCCTTCCTCAGCAACAAGGCGGGCGGCATCCTGGGTGGCATCTCGACCGGCCAGGACGTCGTGGTGCGCTTTGCGGTCAAACCCACCTCCTCCATCAACACGCCGCGCAAGGGTGTCACCACCGAGGGCGGCGAAGTGGATGTCGTCACCACCGGCCGCCATGATCCTTGCGTCGGTATCCGTGCGGTGCCGGTGGGCGAAGCGATGATGGCGATCGTGCTGGCGGATCATCTGTTGCGGCACCGGGGCCAGATCGGCCTGTGACTTCAGTACTTCAAGCCAGAAACCAGGTTTGACTTTCTGACCACTCTGTTACGTTCATCGCCTTGCCAGTGCGCGGCCTTGTCATCGCGCCGCGCCTAATCACGGGATCCAATGCAAGCAGACAAATTGCGGTGGAAGAAGAAGACGGCAATCGATGCACCGGCGCTCAAGGCGCTCGAGACAGCGTGGCGGGGCTGGGCGCTGGAAGACAGCTTGCCGCGGCGGGACCGTTTCGACCCCATGGATTTTCCGGCATTGCTGCCCTGGATGATCCTGGGCGAGATCGCCGACAAGCCCAATGCCATCCGGCCCTATGACGTGCTCTATCGCTATATCGGCACCGAATTCGCCCATTATTTCCAGGCGCAATCCGTCACGCGCATGCTGCTCAGCGATGTCGGCCAGCCTTATGCCGAACGCTGGTTCGCCGTGACCGATGCCGCCACGAAGGCGAAGGCGCCCTGCTATTTCAAGGGCGCCCCCTTCGGCACCGATTACGAATACATCGCGCTGGAAATGCTGGCCCTGCCTTTTGCCCGGGATGGCGGCGAGGTCGGCTTCGTGCTCAGCGCCTTTGCCCGCACCGAGGAATTGCTGCTTTAGCCGCGCTTCAGCACCGCCACCAATTCACTGTGCTGCGACCAGAGGAACTGGTCGAGGATGGTGAGGGCGGTCATCTTGAAACCGGCATCGACCAGCAGGCGCGCATCGCGGGCGAAGCTTGCCGGATTGCAGGAGACGGCGACGACCAGCTTCACTTGCGACTTCGCCAGCATGCGGACCTGCATCTCGGCACCGGCTCGCGGCGGATCGAAGATGACGGCGTCGAAGGGCTTGAGGTCACCCGGCGGCAGCGGCGACTGATCGAGATCGCGCGCCAGGCCCTCGACCCGGCCCGACAGCTGCGCGCGGTTGACGGCGGCGATGAGGGACGCCACCGCGGGCTTCGCGCTGTCGACGCTGAGGACACGCGCGCGCTTGGCCAGCGGAAAACTGAAGGTGCCGCAGCCGCCATAAAGATCGGCGACGCGCTTCGATTTGCCGATTCCGGCCAGCACCGCCGCGACCAGGGCCGCCTCGCCTTCAACGCTCGGCTGCAGGAAGGCGCCGATCGGCAGGTCGACCGTGATATCGGCAAAGCGCACCTGCGGCACGCGCGCCATGACGATCGGCTCCGGCTGCGCCTTGCCATGTGCCCAGGAGACGCGCGCGAAATCAGCCTCGCGCGCCACGCTAATGAGCGATTGGCGCCGCGCCTCGGCCAGATTGTCGGCCGATAGCACCAGCACGTCGAGACCCGTCAGCGTCTCGGTCACCTGGATGTCGGCCTTCTGCTTGTTGTGAAGGGCCATGGCGGCAAGGCTGCGCAGATGCGGAAGGCTCGCGCGCAAAGCCGGGGTCAGCAGCAGGCAATCCTCGAGCGGCACGATCTCGTGGCTCATGGCGGCATGGAAGCCGAGGACCACCCGGTCCTTGTCCTTATGGGCTGCAAAGACAGCGCGGCGGCGACCGCCCGGTATCGTGCCGACGAAATGCGTCTCAGGAGGCAGGCTGAGGCCACGCGTGGCGAGGGTCGCTGCGACCTGCGCCTGCTTCCAGGCGCTGTAATCGGCAAGCGCCATATGCTGCATGGCGCAGCCGCCGCATTGCGTGAAGACCGGGCATGGCGGCACGACGCGATTGGCAGCGGGTGCCAGCACGTCGATCAGCCGGCCGGTGAAGGCATTGTTGCCCTTCACCTGTAGGCGCACGCGGACCCGGTCGCCCGGCAGCGTATAGGGCACGAAGACCTGGGCGCCTTCATAGCGGCCGATGCCATCACCTTGCGCGCCGAGGGTTTCGATCGCGAGGTCGACGGTCTCGGAGGTGCCCGATTGCGGCGCGTTAGTCATGCCCATCTCCCTTGCGCGCCGCGATGAGGAATTCCTTGTTGCCTTCCGGGCCCAGGATCGGGCTTTCGACGATGCCGAGCACCCGCCAGCCCGGCTGGTTGCCGAACCAGGCCTCGATACGGGCGCAGACTTCGTCGTGGAGGACGGCATCGCGCACCACGCCGCCCTTGCCCACACGGTCCGGGCCGACCTCGAATTGCGGCTTGATGAGAGCGACACACCAGGCGCTGGACTTGGTGAGCGCCAGCGCCGCCGGCAGCACGGTTTCGAGGCCGATGAAGCTGGCGTCGCACACCACGATATCGAGCGGGTCGGGAATCTGCGCCGGGGTGATGTGGCGCGCATTGGTCTTTTCCAGCACCACCACGCGGCTGTCTTGGCGCAGTTTCCAGGCGAGTTGGCCATGGCCGACATCGACCGCATAAACCTTGGCAGCACCATTGGCGAGCAGCACGTCGGTGAAGCCGCCGGTCGAAGCACCGATATCGGCGGCGATGCGCCCCGAAACCGGGAGGCCGAAGGCCTCGATACCTTTAGCAAGTTTCAGACCGCCGCGGCTGACCCAGGGATGATCCTGCCCCTTCACATTGAGCGGCGCATCGAGCGGGATCTGGTCGCCGGCCTTGGCAATGCGCTTGGTGTCGCTGTAGACGAGGCCCGCCAGAATCAGCGCCTGCGCCTTCGCTCGCGTTTCCACGAGCCCGCGATCCACGAGCAGCTTGTCGACACGTTCCTTGGCCATCGACTTAATCTAGCACAAGATGGCGGCGGGAAAGATGGAGGAAGCGGAGCAGCAGCATGGTGCCGGACGCCGCGAGGCCGATGGCGAGACCCCACCACACGCCCGGGCCCTTCACGTCAAGCACATAGGCCAAGGTGATGCCGCCGCCGATACCGAGGACCCAATAGCCGATGAAGGCGATCAGCATCGGCACCTTGGTATCCTTGTAACCGCGCAGGGCGCCCAGGGCCGAGACCTGCAGCCCGTCGAAGAACTGGAAGATGGCGGCGATGGGGAAAAGCGTCATGGCGACGGAGAAGGCGGCGGCATTCCCGGCATCGGCGATGTCGAGATAGAAACCGCTGATCCAGACCGGTGCCAGCCACATGATGAGCGCGCCGAACAGCATCCACAGCAAGGCAAGTGCGATGGCGACGAGGCCTGCCTGACGCGCATCGGTAGGCCGTCCGGCACCCAGCGCATAGCCCACGCGCACCGTACCGGCCTGGCCCATCGCATAGGGGATCATGAAAGTGATGCTGGTGACGTTGAGGACGATATTGTGAGCTGCCAGCGGATCGGTGCCGAAACCGGCCATGGCCGCGGTCGAGCCAAAGAACATGCCGGATTCGAAGAGATAGGCACCGGCGATGGGCGCCCCCACCACCAGCATCTCCTTGAGCAGCTTGCCGTCGGCCTGAGCGAGATGCCGGAAGACCGGATAGGCCGAGAAGGGCCGGAAGCGATGCACATAGAGGGCGCCGAGGATAAATTGGATCCAGCAGATGATCGTGGTGGCAAGGCCGATCGCCGGAACGCCCATGCCGCCCCAGCCGAAGGCGCCGAACATCAGCAGATAGAGGATGCCGATGAAGATCGGCAGGATGATGAGGCCGATGATGGTGATGGCGACCGGCCGCCCCAGAACGGTGACGAAGTTGCGCAGCGTATGGAACCAGAGAAAGGCCGGCACGGAGGGCAGCGCCCACCAGAGCAGCTGCTCGATGGCCGGGATGTCGAGGGCGAATTCGGGGTCA
Source organism: Dongia sp. (assembly GCF_041906375.1). Taxonomy (GTDB): domain Bacteria; phylum Pseudomonadota; class Alphaproteobacteria; order Dongiales; family Dongiaceae; genus Dongia. Next base: position 298,096 of record NZ_JAYRJJ010000002.1, read on the forward strand.
TGCGCCGCAACCATGCGCAGCACCGGCCCGACACCCAGCATGAACAGCATCACCGGGACCGAGAGAATGGTGGCAAGACGCAGGCCCTGACGCATGATGCGCAGCAGCTCGTCGGGCTTGTCGGCCCCATGTGCGTGCGAGCCCAGAGCGGCGACGGAATAGAGCGCGCCCATGGCGAGGATCTTCGGCACGAAGAGGATCTGCGCGCCGAAGCCACCGGCGGCGAAGGCCGCGGCACCCAGGCGCCCGGCCATGGCGTATTCCGCCACACCCATGGCCATTTCAACCAACAGCGCAACGGCGATGGGCGCCGCCAAACTGATGGTGGCGAAAATGGACTGGAGAAGGGGCAACCGGCTTTCCGCCGCGCCCTTCCGGGAGCCGGCGGAAAGGGTTGTCATGAAGCTATTTCCGTTCCGTCAGCTCTTCCGGTTGATGACGAATTCCGTCATCCAGCGCAAGGGATCGGCCTTCTTGCCGAAGATGTCGAGATGGGCGTTGGCCTGATCGCCCAGGAGCCGCGCCTGCTGGCGCGCGCGCTCCAGCCCCAGGATGGAGACGAAGGTCGCCTTCCCCGCCGCGGCATCGGCGCCGGTCGGCTTGCCGGTCTCAGCCGCGTCGCCCTCGGCATCGAGGAGATCGTCGACGATCTGAAAGGCAAGGCCCAGATCGTGGGCATAGCCGATGAGGGCGTGGCGCTGTTCCTTCGAGGCATGGCCCAGGATGGCGCCCGCTTCGCAGGAGAAGGCGATGATGGCGCCGGTCTTCAGGCGCTGCAGATGGGTGATGGCGCCGATATCGAGGGTCTCGTTTTCGGAAGCGAGGTCGATCATCTGCCCGCCGACCATGCCGGCGGCACCGCCGGAAACGGCCAGGGCATGGCAGAGCTCGGCGCGCACGCCGCCATCGGGATGGGTGTCGGGATGCGCCAGCACTTCGAACGCCATGGTGAGGAGCCCGTCGCCGGCGAGGATCGCGGTGGCTTCGTCGAACGCCTTGTGGGCGGTCGGCCGGCCGCGGCGCAGATCGCTGTCGTCCATGGCGGGCAGATCGTCATGCACCAGGCTGTAGCAATGCAGCATCTCGATGGCTGCCGCCGCGCGCAGGGCATAATCCTGATGCACGTTGAAAATGGCGGCGCTGTTGATGAGCAGATAGGGGCGGATGCGCTTGCCACCGCCCATGGTCGCATAGCGCATGGCCTCGTAGACGCGGGCTTCCGCACCGCTCACCGGCTGGATGAGCTCGTCGAGCTTGCGGTTGACGGACAGGGCAGCGTCGTTCAGGGCGTTCTCGATAGACACGGGGACCTCAGATTGAATCATGTGTGCAAATAGGAAGGACGTCAGTCGATATCGGCCTAATCGATATCAGCGGGCACGGCCTGCGGCTTGCCGTCGGCGCCCAGCACGATCTTTTCGACCTTGAGCTGTGCTTCCTTCAACTTCATCTCGCAATGCTGCTTCAAGGCGGCGCCGCGCTCATAGGCGCTGATCGCCTCGTCGAGCTTGTTGTCGCCGCGCTCAAGGCGCTTCACCAGATCCTGGAGCTCGGCCAGCGCCTCCTCGAAGCTCATGCCGGCGATGGCGGCGAGCTTGGCGTTCTCGGATTTTGACTCAGCCATGCAGCGCTTCCCCTGAATTCCTGATGCAGGCATTCGCCCGCCCGGTAAGAGATTCGTCATAGACCCCGTGGCATAAAACACGAATGTCCGGACGCTCACCTGTTCCAATCAAAATGGCGCCGGCGCGGCCTTCTGTCGCAAGGCGGCCGCGCGAAGCGCCGATGGCGCGCATTCTACTGACGGGCCTCGTCCCCGACAATAGGCGGGAAACGTGATGATTCAGATAGTTGGCAAAAGCGGCCCGGCGAATCGCCACCCCAGACCTTGGTCGGATGAGACGTCGCCAGCGTTGCATTTTGGGGCTCGATCTTGCCAAATGTGGCCAACAGGGATGCCAGAAAAGTACCGATGAACACCGCCCAGACCAATCGCGACACACCCTCCCAGCCGGGCCGCGCCAAGCCCGCCGGACTCCTGCGCCGGACCAGCCGCTATATCCGCTATCGCCTGGTCACCCCCATGCTGCGGGCGCGGCACCCGGCCGAATACAGCGCCCGCGCCGTGCTGGTCGGCGTGGTGTGCGGCCTGATGCCGGTCATCGGCCAGTCGACCGTGGTGCTGGCCGTCTGGCTGGTGGCGCGGCGCTTCAACTGGGGCTTCAACGTGGTGGTGGCGGCGCTGTGGACCTTCATCAGCAACCCGCTCACCACGGCGCCGATGTTCTATGGCTTCTATGTCACCGGGCAGGTGATGATGGGCCATTGGGACGACCTCTCGGGCTTCGAGCGCTTCGTCAACCTGTCGCGCGATCTGGTCGCGGACCAGCAGGGCCTGTGGGATCAGATCAAGATGATCTCGCGCCTGCTCTTCCTCGACTGGGCCGTCGCCATGTGGGTGGGCTTCATCCCCTGGGCGCTGCTATGCGGCTGGCTCGGCTATCGCTGGAGCCTCAAGGTCGTCAACGCCTACCGCCACATGCGCGAAAAGCGCATGGAACGCCGCCGCCACCAGCTCGCCGCGGATGCGCTGAAGGCTTAAGAACTCCCCTCACCCCAACCCCTCTCCCCGCAAGCGGGGCGAGGGGCTCAGCTACGCCCGCTGCAGCGCATAGACATGCGCGGTGGTGGATTCCGCCAGTGCGTTGAGGTCGTAGCCGCCTTCGAGGGTGGAGACGATGCGCCCCTGGCAAAGGCCCGCGGCGAGTGCCACCAACTGATCGGTGACCCAGGCGAAATCCTCGGTTTCGAATTCGAGACTGGCCAGCGGGTCGGCGCGGTGCGCGTCGAAGCCGGCGGAGATCATCAGCAGCTCCGGGCGGAATTTTTCGATGGCGGGCAGGATGATGGTCTCGACCGCGTCGCGAAACTCTTCCGACCCGGCATAGGGCGGCAGCGGTGCGTTGACGATGTTGCCGACACCCTTTTCATGTTTCGCGCCCGTGCCGGGATAAAGCGGCATCTGGTGGGTCGAGGCATAGAGCACGCGCGGATCGGCCGCGAAAATATGCTGCGTGCCGTTACCGTGATGGACGTCGAAATCGAAGATGGCGACGCGCTCCAGGCCATGCACCTCCAACGCTTCCGCCGCCCCCACGGCGACATTGTTGAAGATGCAGAAGCCCATGGCGATGTCGCGTTCGGCATGGTGCCCCGGCGGGCGGACCGCACAGAAGGCATTCTTCAACTCGCCGCCGATCACGGCGCCCACGGCGGCCGTCGCCGCGCCGGCAGCGCGCAAGGCGGCCTCGCCGGAACCGGGCGAGAGCACGGTATCGCCGTCAAGCTCGCCGAAGCCGACACTGGGAATCGCCGCAAAAACCTCGTCGATATAATGTTCGGTATGGATGCGGGCGAGTTGGGCGCGCGTCGCCGCCGGCGCCTCGCGCCGGTCGAGGGCCGCATAGATCGGGTCGTCGAGCAGGCGCAGGATGGCGGCAAGGCGCTGAATACGCTCAGGGTGCCCGTGGCCGGTATCGTGGCCGAGGCAGGCCGGATGCGTATATAGCCCCGTCCTCATCGTATTCCCGTCCTCATCGTATCCCCGTCTTCATAGTGCCCCCGTTATGGGTTTGGAGCCGTAAGGCGCTGCAGGCGATAGACGGCCCCCGCATCGGCCACCAGGAGCGAGCCGTCCGCAGCCGGCAGATAGAGTGCAAAGAGGCGGCCGAGGCAGAAGCCGGCGATGCCGTCTTGCGCATCGACCGCTGCAGCATCGGCCTTGTCGATGATGGCCTGTTCCTCGGCATCGAGCGGCCGGCCACGCGCCTCGGCCAGAGGCTGCAACGTGGGACCTGCACAGCCGGCACCACCGAGCGCGCTCAAGCCGTGGCGGTCGAGGCGGATGAGCCGGCCCTTCTGGTCCTCGGTCTTGAGTGCGGCATCCTCTGCCGCGACGATCTCGGCCACCTGCCACATGCCGCCCAGCAGGCGCGCGGGGTCAGGGGCATTCGCCTGCACCGGGGCACCGGCGCCAAGTTCCGCCACGCGCGCGGTGTAAAGTTCGGTCAGGCAGTCGAGCTGAGGCTTGGTGAAATCAGGCGCATCGTCATCGGCGCCGGGAAGAATGCCGCAGGCCGCCGCGCGCTCGTTCGACCAATCGCGCTGGCTTTTCCGCAACGCATCGGCGTCAGCGGCCTGTGCCAGCGCCTCGGTATAGATGACGGCGAGATCGGCATCGAGCTTGGCCAAGGTCCCATCGGCGCAGATCGCATGTTCGACCGGCTGGCTGGCCTTGGTGCAATCGAAGCTGGGGCTGATCTCCTCTGCGGCGGCCGGTGCTACCAGGGCGGCCATCAGCGCGACCAGAAACATGGCCGAGGCAAGCGGAAGTCGAAACATCAAGCGGACCCTTTTCTGATACCTGCCACCAGCAGCAGCACCCAGCCCAGGATGAGCAGGCTGCCGCCCAGCGGCGTAAGATAGACCAGCCAATGCAGCCCAGCCCCTTCGGGCGAAGACGACAGAGCCAGCAGATAAAGACTCCCTGAAAATAGCAGCGCACCGAGGAAGAAGGCGAGGCCCGAGATTGTGACAAGGCGCACAGCCAAGCCCTGGGGCACCGGGTGATCGAGCAATTGCCGCCCCAGCAAAGCCGCCACGCCGAGCAGGGCCAAGGCGTGCCAAAGCTGGTAGGAGGCGCCGGTCTTGACCCATTCCACAGCCTCCGGCGTCAAGACCGCTTCGGCGCCATGGGCACTCCAGGCGCCGAAAGCCACACCCAAAGTGCCGTGAAAGCCGGCTGCCGCCAGATATCTGTTCATCGTTCCGTCACCAGATCAAAGCCGTTTCGCGGAACTATCGCATGGGCCGCGCGATATGGCATCATTCTCCCGATGCGACCTAATGCCCAGCAAAGAGTGATCCTTTCATCATGAGCGAAGCCGAAATCCTTGTCGCCAAAGAAGGCGCCGTCCGCCGTCTTACCCTCAACCGACCGCAACGCCTCAATGCCCTGACGCGCAGCCTGCTCGGCGCCCTCTCCGACTCGCTGGCCGATATCGCCGCCGACGATGAAGCGCGCGTGCTGGTCATCAGTGGATCGGGCCGGGGCTTCTGCGCCGGGCAGGATCTGGGCGACAAGGGCGCCGTCGAGGACGGCCGCGCCTGCCGCGACACGGTGGAGCGATATTACAATCCGGTCGTGCGGCAGATCCGCAGCCTCGATTTGCCGGTCATCGCCGCGGTCAACGGCATTGCCGCGGGTGCCGGCATGAGCCTGGCGCTGGCGGCCGATATCACGGTCGCTGCCGAGAGCGCCGCCTTCGACCTCGCCTTCGCGCGCATCGGCCTGATCCCCGATGCCGGCGGCACCTATACGTTGCAGCGCCTGCTGGGACCGGCGCGCGCCATGGCGCTCGCCATGCTCGGTGAAAAGCTCAGCGCCAGGGAGGCGGCCGATCTCGGCCTCATCTGGCGCGCGGTGCCGGACGCGGATTTCAACAAGACAGTGGAGACATTATCGGCGCGCCTCGCCGCTGCACCCACCAAGGCGCTGGCGCTGATGAAGAAGGCCATTCATGCTGGTGGGCATCACAGCCTGGAACAGCAGCTGGCGCTGGAGGCGGAACTGCAGTCGCAGGCGGCGGACACCGAGGACTTCCAGGAGGGACTTGCCGCCTTCTTCGGCAAGCGCGCCCCGCTCTTCAAAGGACTGTGACGCATGATCCCCATTGCCGACCGCTGGTTCGAGAGCAAACGCGTCGATGACAGCATCACGCTTCTGTGGGAGCCGCATGTCATCCCGCTCATGCGCTGCAATATCTGGCATGTGCGGGGCCGAGACCGCGATTTGATGATCGATACCGGTATGGGGATCGCGAGCCTGACCGAAGCGGCGAAGCATCTCCTCACCAAGCCGGTGACGGCGGTCGCCACCCATACCCATGCCGATCATATCGGCAGCCATTGCGAGTTCGAGCATTGCCTGGTGCACAAGGCGGAAGCGGCCAATCTCGCCACGCCGACCGAGCGCGGTACGCTGCTCTATTCCGATTTTTCACAGGAAGACGTCATCAAGATCCGCGTCGCCGGCTATGAGATCGACGGCGATCTCATCACGGCGCTGCCGCATGCCGGCTATGACTTGCGCAGCTACAAGATCAACCCGGCGCGTGTCACCGAGATCGTCGAGGATGGCGATACGGTCGATATCGGCGACCGGCGTTTTGAGGTCATGCACCTGCCCGGCCATTCGCCGGGCTCGATGGGATTGTGGGAGGCGGATAGCGGCACGCTGTTTTCCGGCGATGCCCTCTATGACGGGCCGCTGCTCGACGAACTCGACGATTCGGACATACCCGCCTATGTGCGCACCATGAAACGGCTGCGCGAGTTGCCGGTGCGCGTCGTCCATGCCGGCCATGATCCGAGCTTCGGCCGGGAGCGGCTGGTGGAACTGTGCGACGCCTATCTGGCGAAACGGGCCTAACGCTTCCCCTGAACGGCGATCCAGGCGGCGATGCGTTCGTCGCAGAGCACGATTTCGCGGCGGTCGGGGTTGAAGAAGGCATTGGGGCCGCCGCATTCGGTGACCAGCAGCATGCGCCCATAGGGCAGCGCCAACTCGGCATTCAGCCGTTCGGCGAGGCTGTCATAAAGGCCGTTGCCGCGGAGAGCCGCGGCAATCGCCTCATTTGCTTCGTCGATGACCGGAGCGATTTCGACATAAAGCGGCCCCGCCCCTTCCGGCGGGGTGAGGCCCGGACCGCGGCGATAGGGAGCGAGGCGTTCGTTCCAGCGTGCCGCCGCTGCCGCCGCTTCTTCCGTGCAGGTCTTGGCGGTCGCCGCGTCGATCTTCAACGTGGCGCCGAGGGCGGCATGGGCCACCGGATCGGCGCCGATGAGCTGGCAGGCGAGCTTGCGCGCCAGCCGCGGGGTCAAGGGCGCTTCCTTGGTCCGGTCAAGCGTCGCCGCAAAGGTCAGGAAAGCGTCGAGCGCCTTGCCGAGATCGGCCTCGGCCGGATCGTCGGGCTGGGCCGAGACACCGGTGAGCTGCATGAGCTGGGCCGCTCCAATGACAGCCTCCTCCGAATTGGCGACGTCGGGACCGGTTTCCGCCTCCGGCAACAGGGAACCGGCGACGCTGATATGGAATTCGGCCACCAGCGCGCCCAGGATGACGTCGTCGTCAATCTCGGCGGCGGCGGCGGATTTGCTCCATAAAACCAATGGCAGGGCCAGAAGCAGCGCACCTGCCCTTGCGCCCCGCTGAGATTTCCACGCCCGCATGAATCCGCCTAGCCTCTCGTGTCGCGACGGTTGCAGCATGGCATGAATTGCGGGTGGAATGAATCACCTACGGGCCTGTCTGCCGCCGCTTTGCACCGGTCTTGCCATATTCTCGCCATGCCTGACGGGCATAAACCGGTCCTGGATCGGCTGTCCGCGAGAGAGAGCCGGAGTTGCTGATATCGAGGGACGGATTGAGCGACATTCCTGCATCCGATGACGAGATCGACGCTGGTCCCCGCACCTGGCGTGGGGCGTTGCTGCGCGGGCTGCATGCGGGCCTCCGGCTCGGCGGCGTTGCACTTCTCTTCGTCACCTTCCTGCCATTGCTGCATCCCTATTGGGCGCTGGCGGGGGTAGCCGAACATTTCGCCCTTCAGGTGCTGATGGCGGCCATCGCCCTGGGCCTGCTGGCCCTCGCCCTACGTCGCTGGCGCTGGCTGGGGCTGGTTGCCGGCATCGCCTGCATCGAATTGTGGACCATCCACCCTTATTGGCCGGCCTTTCTCGCCGGGCCGAAATCAGCGCTTGCCGGACAACCGGCAGACCTGAAAGTGATATCGCTCAACGTCTGGCACAAGAGCGATTCCTATGGGGCAGTGCGCGACTACATCGCGGCGAGCAATGCCGATATCGTCGGACTGGTCGAGGTGACGCCCCGCTGGAAGGCGGAACTGGCGCCCTTGCGCAGCCTCTATCCCTACAGCATCGATTGCCAGGACCGGAACCCGCGCTGCGAGGAGATGCTGCTTTCCAAGCATCCTTTCGTGAAAAGCTTTTCCGGCCACATCAATAAGGCGCTGCCGGTGATCGCCTGGGCCCAGATCGCCGCCCCCAGCGACGGCACGCCGCTCACTTTCGCGGTCACCCATCTCAGTTGGCCGGTCGTCCGCGCCGATCTCGGCGAGAACCGGGAAACCGTCCAGGCCGAGCAGGCACGGAACCTCATCCACGCTCTGCAGAAACTCGGTCCCAACCTGCTCTTGATGGGCGATTTCAACGCCGCCCCCTGGAGCCGCGTGCAACAGGATCTGCGGCAGGTGACCGGCCTCGACAATGCCGGCTTCCTCGTCCCCTCCTGGCCGGCCTGGGGTCCAGCACCTTTGCGTCTGCCCATCGACCACATCATGACCCGGGGCCGCTTTCACCTCGCCGCCCTCAATCCCGGCCCCAATGTCGGTTCCGACCATCTGCCGGTTGAAGCGATTATCGGCTACGCGCAACCCTGATCCGCAGAAATCGGCCCGTTTCGCGCTTGCGAGGGGGCGGCTTAGTCCCTAGTCTCCGGCGGCTTTTTGCCCATTTTTGCCTGAGAGACGAGATGACCGACGACCGTACCTATGCCCAAGCCGCGCGTGCCTGGCCGTTCGAGGAAGCCAAGAAGCTGGTCGAACGCTATAAATCCGCGCCGCCGAAAAAGGGCTATGTGCTGTTCGAGACCGGTTACGGCCCCTCGGGCCTGCCGCATATCGGCACCTTCGGCGAGGTGGTCAGGACGACCATGGTGCGCCAGGCGTTCCAGCGCCTTTCCGACATTCCCACCCGCCTCTTCGCCTTTTCCGACGACATGGATGGCCTCCGGAAGGTGCCGACCAATGTGCCGAACCAGGAGATGCTGGCGCAGCATCTGGGCAAGCGCCTTACGCTGGTGCCGGATCCCTTCGGGACCCATGAGAGCTTCGGCCACCATAACAACGCGATGCTGCGGGGCTTCCTCGACGGTTTTGGGTTCGAGTACGAATTCCAATCCTCGACCGATTGGTACATGTCGGGCCGCTTCGACCAGGGCCTTCTCGACGTGCTGAAGCATTACGAGCAGGTGCAGGAGATCATGCTGCCCAGTTTGCGCGAAGAGCGAGCGGCCAGCTATTCGCCCTTCCTGCCGGTGTGCCAGAAGACCGGGCGCGTGTTGCAGGTGCCGATCCTTGAGACCAATGCCGCGGCCGGCACCATCGTCTATCAGGACGAGGACGGCTCGAAGGTCGAAACGCCGGTCACCGGCGGGCGCTGCAAGCTGCAATGGAAGCCCGATTGGGCGATGCGCTGGCATGTGATGAATGTCGATTACGAGATGTCGGGCAAGGACCTCATCCCGTCCGTGCAGCTCGCCAACAAGATCTGCCGCGAATTGGGCTCGCCGCCGCCGGAGGGCTTCAACTACGAACTCTTCCTCGACGACAAGGGCCAGAAGATCTCGAAGTCGAAGGGCAATGGCCTCTCGGTCGAAGAGTGGCTGGAATATGCCCCGCCCGAGAGCCTCGCCTTGTTCATGTACCAGAAGCCGCGGGCAGCCAAGCGCCTCTATTTCGACGTCATCCCGCGCGCGGTCGATGACTATCTGACCTTTGTCGAGAAGTTCGAAGGCGAAGCGCCGGCGCAGAAGCTGGAGAACCCGGCCTGGCACATTCATAACGGCAAGCCCCCGGTCACCGGCAACGGCATTCCCAGGAACGCCCTGTCCTTCGGCATCCTCCTCAACCTCGCCTCGGTCGCCAATGCCGAGACCAAGGATACGCTGTGGGGTTTCGTCAGCCGCTATCTGCCGCAAGCCAACCCGGCGAGCGCGCCCTTCCTCGACAAGATGGTCGGATACGCGATCAACTATTACCGCGACCATGTGAAGCCGCATAAGAAGTACCGCACGCCGGATGCGATGGAACGCCAGGCCCTCACCGAACTGCTGGCGGCCCTCGAAGCGGCACCCGAAGCGGCCAGCGCCGAGGATCTCCAGAACATCGTCTTCGAGATCGGCAAGAAGCATCCGTTCCCGGAACTCCGTGCCTGGTTCAAGGCGCTCTATGAAACGCTGCTGGGCCAGGAAACGGGGCCGCGCATGGGCTCCTTTTTCGCTCTCTATGGCCGCAAGGAATCGGCCGAGCTTATCAGGAAGGCGCTTGAAGGCCGGATCGGGTAAGACACCCCTTTCTCCTCAATCCTTCGTCATGCGCTGGCCGGTCTTGTCCGGTTCGGCGCTGCCATAGGTCTGCTGCTCGGCGCGGAAGGCCGCGATGAAAGCGTCGACGCGGTCTTGCGTCTGGCCCAGGCGGCGCAGCATGGCGCCACCGAGGCCCAGGCCGATCTCGATATCCTCCGGAATGGCTTCGTTGACGCCGAGCCTGGCCAAACGGAAGGCATGTCCGCCGTCCCAGGCGCGCGCCACGATGGGAAGATCGGGTGCGGTCTCATGCAAGGCAGCCGCCATGCGTTCGGCCCTGGCCGGGTTGTCGATGGCGATGACCGCCAGCGACGCACGGTCGGCACCGGCGGCGCGCAGCACGTCGATGCGCCCGGCATCGCCGAAATAGACCGGCAAGCCGCTGGCGCGCGCCCGGATGACGCGCTGCACGTCGAGATCCAGCGCCACATAGCCGATCTCGGCATTGTCGAGCAGGCGGCAGATGGCCTGGCCGACCCGGCCGAAGCCGGCCACCAGCACATGCTGACCCAACCGTTCCGATTCCTCGACCAGGGAACTGGCCTTGCTGCCGCGACGGTCGCGGATACGCAGGGCGATGCGCTGGCCGAGCAGCGCCATCACGGGTGTCATGGCGATGCTGAGCACGATGGCAGTATTGAGCTGCAGCGTCAGCTGGCCGTCCAGGATGCCGCCGCTGCCGGCAAGGCCAGTGAGCACGAAGCCGAATTCGCTGCCCTGCGCCAGCAGAAGCGCCGCACGCCAGGCGGTTTCGGATTTCAGCCTGAACGCACGCGCGACGGCGGCGGTGAGCAGGACCTTGGCCAGCACGAAAGCGGCAGTCAGCGCCAGGATGGTGACGATCTGCGGCATCAGGGCGGCAAGGTCGAAGGTCATGCCGACGGTGACGAAGAAAAGCCCCAGGAGCAGGCCCCGGAAGGGCTGGATATCGGCTTCGATCTGGTGACGATAAGGTGTGCCCGCAAGCAGCATGCCGGCAAGAAAGGCGCCGAGGCTCATCGACATGCCGGCCTCACGCGTTACCCAGCCGAGCCCCAGCAGGATGAAGAGGCTGGCCGCCGTGAAAAGCTCGGCATTGCCGGTGGCGGCGATCTGGCGGAAAAGCGGCCGAATGAAATAGCGTCCGGCAAGGACAATAAAACCGAGCGCCAGAACAGCCTTCAGCATGGCTGTTCCCAGCGCCATCCACAGGCTGCCCCCGTCCGTATTGCCAAGGAGCGGAATGAGCGCCAGCATCGGCACCACCGCCAGATCCTGCAGCAGCAGGACCGCAACGGCGATGCGGCCGAAGCGCGCCGCCGCTTCGCCGCGATCGACCAGCAGCTTCAGCACCGTGGCTGTCGAGGAAAGCGCCAGGGTACCGCCGATGACGATGGCGGCCGCCGGCGTGGCCCCCAGAATGTTGGCCACGAGACCGATCGCCAGCATCGTGACCAGCATCTGCGCCGTGCCCAAGCCGAAGACGTAATAGCGCATGGTCTTCAACCGCTCGAGCGGCAGTTCAAGGCCGATGGCGAACAGCATGAAGACGACGCCCAGTTCGGCAAGCCAGGCGGCCTCTTCAGGATCGTCGATGGCGCCGAAGCCCGATGGACCGATGACGATGCCGACCGCCAGATAGCCCAGCACGGACGAAATCGCGAACCGATGCAGCAGCGGCACCAGCACCAGCGTCGCCGTGAGCACGATCAGGATGTCGGTGATGGCATCGCTGTGCAAACCTGCCTTTATCCTCTCGCCGGGAAATGAATTAGGCCAAGTCCGGCAACCGGCCGGCGCGCGAATCCCACCTCAGATTAACCCGCGCGCGACCCCTTTAGGCAAGCAGACATTGCCGTTGCCGCCGCATTGTCGCAGGAAACGGCGTCAGTCGCCCCCGCCGTCACCCCCGCCGCCGTCACCCCCGCCGCCGTCACCCCCTCCATCGCCGCCACCGTCACTGTCGCCACCATCGCTGTCGCCGGAATCCGCATCGGAATCGGCATCGGCGTCGCCATCCTCACCCGCATCTTCGCCGGCATCTTCACCGGCATCCTCGGCCTCGGCATCATCGATCGCCGCTTCGATTTCAGCGATGTCCTCGTCCGAGAAGCCGAGATCGGCCAGATCCGCGTCAGGAAGATCGGGTTCGCCATCGAGCGCCGGATCGTCGATTTCGGCTTCGTCCACATCGACCTCGCCATCGGCGACATCGCTGACGCCGTCACGATCGACGCTGGCATTCTGCCCGGCTTTCAGCCTGACGCTGGAGCCGCCGCTGCGGGCGGTCAGCTCAACTTCGCCCGTATTGACCGAGACCACGGTCCTTCCACCGGCATCGACCTTGAGCTTCACGTTGGTGCCGCGCACGACCAGCGTCGCGGTTGGTGTGTTGATGCGCAGCGAATCCCCCTTGATGGCGCCCGAAATCAGGCGTGCCGCACCCTGGGTCAGCGTATAGGCCGCTTCTTCCATACCGGTCTTCGGGTTGAAGACGAGCGAGTCGATGGTGATGGTCGCGCGCTGGCTGAGCAGCAGATGCGAATGATCGACGAAGCCGATCGTGGCCGAACTGGCCTCGCCGGTCGAGACGATCTCGCCGTAGAGCGCCGGCGATTTCTCTTTCTTACCGGCTGGTGTCTGATCCGGCAGCGCGCCCGTCACCGCACCCTTCACATGGACGAAGCCGCCCACGGTCGATCCGACGCCGATATCCGCCCGGGCCGGCAAAGCGCAGGTCGTCGAAATTGCCAGCAGGGCCGCAAATATCGTGGCGCCGAATGAATTGGCCTGTCGTCGGAAATGCATGAGTCACTGTCCCAAGGTTGAAATTACGTCGTGTCGGATCAATTTTCCGCGGCCTGGCGCAGCAGCCTGTCGCCGGTAAAGACCAGGCGGCCGCGCCCGGTCTCCTTGGCTTCGTAGAGCGCTTCGTCGGCGGCGCGCATGATCGAGGCGGCGTTGTCGCCGCATTGCGGGGCCTGGGCGATGCCGAGGCTGGCGCCGACATCGGTCACCGCGCCGTCATCAAGGACGATCGGCGCCGATATGGCGGCAATCAGCCGGCGCCCCAGTTCCGCCAGGTCACGCGCATCGCTCGTCCCGCGCATCAGAATGATGAATTCGTCACCGCCGGTGCGGCTGACCAGGCCCGCCTGGTCGACCGTCTCGCTCATGCGTACCGCCACATCGCGGATCACCTTGTCGCCGGCGGCATGGCCGAATGTATCGTTGACGGCTTTGAAGCGGTCGAGGTCGCAGGCGATGATGGCGAAGGGCGTACCGGGCAGCAGATCGACCGCCGCCTTCAATTCCTCGCCGAAATGCAGCCGGTTGGCGAGGCCGGTGAGGGAATCGTGCCGCGCCATGTGCCGCGTCCGCCGTTCGCTGCGCTCGACCACATTGGTCATGCCGCCGAGCTTGCGTGCGATCAGCAGGCCCGCCATCGCCATGACGAGACCGATGAGCACGATAAGGGGCCAGATGACCGACCAGATCGCAGCGCCCGGATAATTGTCGGCCCAGAGAAAGGCACCGAGCTTCTGGCCGCTGAGGCTGGTGAGCAGCCGATGCGTCGGCGGCAAGTCATCCGGCGGGTTCGCGTTGAAGCTGAGCGCCGTGAAGGAAAGCTGCGCGTTGAGATATTCGAGCAGATCGCCATCGATGAACTTGACCGAGATGAGGACGCCCGGCGCCTTCTCCGGCTGTGCCGGGTCGGTCAAGACCATGGCGCTGAGCAGGGCCGGCTGGTCTTCGATGCGCTGGAAGGCGGCTTCGAACAAGCTGCCGGGCGGGGCGCCCGGTTCGGCCCGGTAGCGTGCCAGGGCCTTGTCGATGAGCATCTTGAGATCGGCGTCGAGCGGGATGGCGTCCGGCGCCTCCACGACCATGCCTTCGCGGGCATAGGCAAGGAGACGGCCGTCCGGCCCGATCAGCAAGGTGCGGTCATGACCGAATTCGTACCAGAGAGCGTTCACCATGGCGTCGGCGCCGGACATGGCCCCTGCTTTGGCGGCGCCATGGGCGAAATAGGCGTTCCAGGCAGCGAGCGCATGCTGGTCGCGGGCCAGCAGCATGAACCGGCTGTTGAGGGTGTTCTCGAACAGGGTGAGATCGTTCTCCCGGGCGCGGCGATCGGCCTCCTGCGAGGAGCGCAAGCCGACAAAGACCATGCCGAAAGCGAAAAGGACGATAAGGGCGGCGGCAAAGACCAGAATGAGCGACGAAATGCTGACCGGATAGAGCTGGCCTGTGCCCGCCGGCTCCGCCTCGGTACTGGAATGCCTGTTCATGCCTCTAAGCCTGTGGCTTCCCGGTCCCCCCGACCGGGTGCGGCTTGGATCATAGAGGGTTTCGCTTTGCATTGGGAGGGTCGGAAAACGGCGCCGGGGTGCAAAGACTTGTCTTTTGCGCCGCTTTGTCCCAGCTTGCGGAACCTTGCGCGGGGAACCATCTATCCGGCTCCCTCTTCTGCCATACAGCCTGCGAAAGTCAGCATGACCAGCACCGATCAGCTTGCCCTCCTCGACACCGTTCTAGCCAAGGCCAAAGCCGCCGGCGCCGATGCCGCCGACGCCGTCATCGGCAGCAGCATTTCACTGTCACTGGGTGAACGTCTGGGCGCCAAGGAGAAATTGGAGCGCGCGGAAAGCCAGGATATGGGCCTGCGCGTTTTCGTGGGGCACCGCCAGGCGATCGTCTCGACCAGCGATTTCACCAAATCATCCTTGGAAGAACTGACCGCGCGCGCCGTTGCCATGGCCAAGGCCGTACCGGAAGATCCCTTCTGCGGCCTCGCGGAACCTGCGCAACTGGCCAGGAACTGGCCCAAGCTCGACCTTTGCGACACGACCGAGCCCAGCGAAGCGATGCTGACCGATCTGGTGCGCGCGGCCGAGGATGCGGCGCGCAGCGTCAAGGGCGTCACCAATTCCGAGGGCGCCGAGGCCGGCTATGGCCGCTCCGACGTCGCCATCGCCGCCAGCAACGGCTTCCAGGGCGCCTATGCCAGCAGCCATTTCGGGCTTTCGGTCTCGGTCCTCGCCGGCGAGGGCACGGGGATGGAGCGCGACTATGATTACAGTTCGACCGTCTACCTGGCCGATCTCGACGATCCGGTGAAACTCGGCAGATCGGCCGGCGAACGCGCCGTGCGGCGGCTGAACCCGCGGAAGGCCAAGACCGCGGTGGTGCCGGTGGTGTTCGACCCCAGGATCAGCAATTCCTTCGTCGGCCATCTCGTGGGCGCCATCAACGGCGCCAGCATCGCGCGCGGCACCTCGTTCCTGAAGGATTTCCTGGACAAGGATGTCTTTGCGGCCGGGATCGACATCGTCGACGACCCGCACCGCCAGCGCGGCCTGCGCTCGCGCCCCTTCGACGGCGAAGGCCTGCCGACCACCCCGGCAAAGCTCATCGACAATGGCCGCCTCACCATGTGGCTGCTCGATTGCCGCTCGGCCCGGCAATTGGGTCTCGTCTCCAACGGCCACGCCTCGCGCGGCACGTCGAGCCCGCCCTCGCCCGCCCCCAGCAACCTCCATATGGCCGCCGGCAAGATCAGCCGCGACAAGCTGATCGGCGAGATCAAGCAGGGCCTCTATGTCACCGAGATGATCGGCTCCGGCGTCAATGGCGTTACCGGCGATTACAGCCGTGGCGCCGCGGGTTTCTGGATCGAGAATGGCGAGCTTGCCTATCCGGTCTCGGAAGTGACGCTGGCCGGCAATCTCAAGGACATCTTCAAGGCGATCACGCCAGCCGACGATCTGGTCTTTAAATATGGCACCAATGCGCCGACCCTGCGCATCGACGGCATGACCCTGGCCGGCGCGTGAGCGAAATCGCTTTGGCCGGAACACGCAGCTAGGGGCAGGCAGCTAGGGATGGAGAGCAAGGGGGCCGCACCAGCACTCGTCGCCACCGGCATCGCCTGCCGGCGGGCAGAGCGGCTGCTGTTCCGCGAACTCAATTTCACCCTGGCGCCGGGACAGGTGCTGATGCTGCGCGGCCCCAATGGCAGCGGCAAGTCGAGCCTGTTGCGGCTGCTGGCGGGCCTGCTGCCGATGGCGGAGGGCGAGCTTTCCTGGCGCGGGCGCAAGGTCGGCGCCGAGCGCGCCGCCTACCGCGCGGACCTTGCCTATCTCGGCCATCTCGATGCGCTGAAGCCACAATTGCTGGTGCGCGAGAATCTGCAGTTCTGGGCCGAGCTGATCGGCGCCACCATGCCGGTCGACAATGCCCTGGCGAAGGTGGGGTTGGCACCCTGCGCCGATTTTCCGGCGCAGCATCTCTCCGCCGGGCAGCGGCGGCGGTTCGGCCTGGCGCGGCTGCTGCTGAAACCGGTGCCGATCTGGCTCCTCGATGAACCCTCGACGGCGCTCGACGCCAACGGGCAGAAGCTGGTGGTGGACCTCATCACCCGGCATCGCGCTGCCGGCGGGATCGCCGTCATTTCCAGCCATGATGACCTGGCCCTGGCGCAGGCCACCACTCTCGTGTTGGGCGCATCGGCAGGGGGCGCGGCATGACCGCATTTTTCGCCCTTTTGCGCCGCGATTTGCGTCTGGGTTTCCGTCAAGGCATCGACGCTTTGGTGGTTGTCCTGTTCTTTTTGGCGGCTGGCGCCCTCTTCCCCTTTGCCCTCGGCCCGGAGCCGGAACTGCTCGCCAGAATCGCCGCCGGCATCGTCATGACCATGGCCGCCCTGGCCTCCCTCCTCTCCCTCGACCGGTTGTTCAGCGGCGATTATGAGGATGGCAGCCTGGACGGGCTGGCGCTCTCCCCTCTTTCCCTGGAACTGGTGGCCCTGGCCAAGGTGGCGACCCATTGGCTGATGACCGGCCTGCCCCTGCTGGCGGCCGCACCGATTCTGGCCCTGCTGCTCAATCTGCCGGTAGCACTTTACCCGATTCTGCTGCTGGCCCTGGTCGCGGTAACGCCCGCTTTGTCGCTGTTGGGCGGCCTTGGCGCCGCCCTGACGCTGGGGGCGCGGCGTGGTGGACTGCTGCTGGCCTTTCTGATTCTGCCGCTATTTATTCCTATTCTGATCCTCGGCATGGGGTCGGTGAGCGCCGTCGCCCAGGGGCAGAGTGCGATGGGGGCATTCGAGCTTCTGCTCGCGCTGGACCTGGGTTTGCTGGCGCTGGTGCCCTGGGCCATGGGTATGGCCCTGCGCCAGGTCCTGCGCTGAGGGCCGGACCTCAACTGTGACGCCTGGCACAGGATTGCTGTCTTGCTTGAACCGAAGGGGCGGGAAAGCGACAAATTGAGCGAATGCAGCATGCTGTGGCATCCATGCAACAGACTGCGGGCATTTTGACACAGGTCGCGTAAAGTGCCCGAATCAACATGGATTCCCTAAGTTGAATCGGCATATGCTTAATCATCCGGCATCTGAAATGTCGGGCGGTCGCGATCCGCTGTCATCGCACCTCTTCACGTGAACGTCCCAGGGGGTTTCAAACCATGAACCGTTATTTCAAACTCGCGCTGCTGGGCTCGGCTCTGTTGGCCGTGACTGCTTGCGCCGCTCCGAACCGTGAGCCGGACCTGTCGAACATTCAGGCGAATGTCGACAAGACCTACGAAGGTGATTTCGGCGAACTGCTCTATAACCTCAACCAGGCTGGTGATAAGGCCCGCACGGCCGAGGAAATCAAGGCGAGCATCGATGCCGATGCCCCCTACCTCTACACCAACCTGCCGCTGCGCCAGGAAGGCGTGAAGCTCGCGGAAGAAGCCGCCGAGCATCGCGCCAAGGCCGAAGCCGCGCTCAATCGCTTCCTCGATCCGATCCGCGCGCGTCTCGCCTACCTCGAATCGCTCCACGTCCCGCAGGATGTCGGCCCGCAGAAGACCTCGGTCTACTTCGACACCGGCAGCGCGAAGATCCGTGAGAGCGAAGCCGCCGCGATGACCGATGCCGGCAACTTCCTCAGCCAGTATCCGATCGCCCACGTCCAGATCGACGCCTACACCGACACCGTCGGTTCGGCCAACGCCAACAAGGCGCTGGCGCAGCGTCGTGCGAAGGCCGTCATGGCCGCCATGTCCGAAGCCGGCGTGCCGCTCGCGGCCGACGTCTCGGTCAAGGCCGTTGGCGAAGCTGATGGCGCCGACAACACCGAGAGCCAAGAGAACCGTCGCGTCGACATCATCGTCCAGCCGCATGGTACCTATAACAAGGGCATGTAAGCTGACGAGGATCCGACCGACCGATCTCCGGTCTTTCGGCTGAACCGTTAAACCAAGGGCGCCAGTCACAAGCTGGCGCCCTTGGCGTTTTAGGGGGACAGCATTTACCCCTAAAGGTGGGACTTATAAGGGGATTCCCTCATTCCCCTGCTTCACAGTGGCACTGGCACCTTCCGGCCTTGCCTTGTATAACCCACAGCCATGCATAGATTTGCCAATCCCGGCCGGTTCCTGCGCCTGGCCAATCGGATCCAGCCTTGGCTTAAAGCCTTGACCTTGCTGGGTTTTGCGCTTGGCTTTTACCTCGCCTTGATCGGTTCGCCGCCGGATTACCAGCAGGGCGATACCGTCCGCATCATGTACATCCATGTGCCGGCCGCCTGGATGGCGCTATTCACCTATCTTCTGTTGGGTCTTTCCAGCGCCTCGTCGCTCATCTGGCGGCATCCGCTGGCCGATGTGGCGGCCGAGGCGATGTCGCCGATCGGCGCTGCCTTCACGCTGCTTGCCCTCATCACCGGCTCGCTCTGGGGCAAGCCGATGTGGGGGACCTATTGGGTGTGGGATGCGCGCCTGACCTCGTTCCTGCTGCTGTTCTTCCTTTATCTCGGCCATATGGCGCTCCTTGGCGCGTTTGATGATCGCAGCCGCGGCCAGCGTTCGGCCGCCGTGCTTGCCCTGGTCGGCCTCATCAACCTGCCGGTGATCAAATTCTCGGTCGATTGGTGGAACACGCTGCACCAGCCGGCCTCGATCGTGCGGGCGGGCGGCATCAGCATCGATCCTTCCATGCAATGGCCGCTCTTCACCATGGCGGCGGCGTTCCATTGCTTCCTGCTGGCCGCGGTGATCGAGCGCATGCGCACGCTGCTGCTGGAGGCCAGGCTGCGCAACCAGCGCCTTGCCGCTTTCGACCGGCTGCAACCCGGCGTTCGCGAAGTGGGAGCGGGCGAATAATGGATTTCGGCAATTTCCTTGCGATGGGCGGCTACGCTGCCTATGTCTGGCCGGCCTATGGCGCCGGCATCGTCATCCTGGCTGCCATCTGGCTGGACGGCCAGCGTCGCCGCCGCGCTGTCGAACGCGCGCTGGCGGCGCTCGAATCGCGCAGGAACGAACAATAAATCATGAAGCGCAAGACGCTGCGGCTCTATCTGGTCCTCATCAGCCTCGCCTTGCTCGGCATCGCGACCGCGCTCGTGTTGAACGCCTTCGACCGTGAACTGGTCTTCTTCTTCAGCCCCAGCGAGATCGCGGCGGAAAAGCCCGTTGCCGGCCGCATCATCCGCTTAGGGGGATTGGTCGAGACGGGGAGCGTCACCAAGCTCGGCGATGGCGCCACGGTGAGCTTCCGCGTCACCGACCTCAAGGCGGCAACCGAGGTTGCCTATCGCGGCGTCCTCCCCGACCTCTTTCGCGAGGGCCAGGGTGTGGTGGTCGAGGGCGCCTTCAACGACAGCGGCAATTTCGTCGCCACGCAGGTCTTGGCCAAGCATGACGAGAATTACCTGCCGCCGGAAGTCGCCAAGGCCCTGAAGGAATCCGGGCGCTGGCAGGAGGGGGCTGGAACCGAAGGCACGCCAGCCACGACAGGAGCGACGCAGTGATCACCGAGATCGGGCATTTCGCGCTGGTGCTGGCCCTGGTGCTGGCAGTGGCGCAGGCGACCCTGCCGCTCATCGGCGCGCAGCTGGGTGTCCGCGCCTGGATGGCGCTGGCCAAGCCCGCGGCCCTCGGCCAGTTCGTCTTTCTGCTGATATCCTTTGCCGCCCTGGTATATGCCTTCGTGGTCAGCGATTTTTCGGTCGGCGTCGTCTATCTGCATTCGCATTCGCAGACGCCGCTCATCTACAAGGTGGCCGCCGCCTGGGGCCAGCATGAAGGCTCGCTGCTGCTCTGGGTCGTGATCCTCGCCTTTTTCGGGGCATTGGTGGCGCTTTTCGGCGACAACCTGCCACCGCGCCTAAAGGCGCGCGCCCTTGCCGTGCAGGCGATGATCGGCGTCACCTTCATTCTCTTCACGCTGCTGACCTCCAACCCCTTCGCTCGCCTCAATCCGGCGCCGCTCGAGGGCCAGGAACTCAACCCGCTGCTGCAGGATCCCGGCCTCGCCTTCCATCCGCCGATGCTCTATGTCGGCTATGTCGGCTTCTCGATGGCCTTCTCGTTTGCGGTGGCCGCCCTCATCGAAGGCAAGATCGACGCCGCCTGGGCGCGCTGGGTCCGGCCCTGGACGCTGCTGTCCTGGACCTGCCTGACCGCCGGCATCGCCCTTGGCGCGCGCTGGGCCTATTACGAACTCGGCTGGGGCGGCTGGTGGTTCTGGGACCCGGTCGAAAACGCCAGCTTCATGCCCTGGCTGATGGGCACCGCCCTCCTGCATTCCGCCATCGTCGTCGAGAAGCGCGACGCACTGAAGGCCTGGACGCTGCTCCTTGCCATCCTCACCTTCGGCTTCTCGCTGCTCGGCACCTTCCTGGTCCGCTCCGGCGTCATCACCTCGGTCCATGCCTTCGCGCAGGATCCGGCGCGCGGCCTCTTCATCCTCGGCATCCTCGGCCTGGCGCTGGGTGGCTCGCTCACCCTTTTTGCCTGGCGGGCGCCGACCTTGAAGGCCGGTGGCCTGTTCGCGCCGGTGAGCCGCGAAGGTGCCTTGATGCTCAACAACCTGCTGCTGGCGACCGCCACCGCGACCGTCTTGCTGGGGACGCTCTATCCGCTGGCGCTCGACATTCTGGGCGGCGGTTCGGTTTCGGTGGGCACGCCCTATTACACGGCGACCTTCATCCCGCTGGTGATGCCGCTCATCGCGCTCACCGCCATCGGCCCGATGCTGGGCTGGAAGCGCGGCGATCTCATGGGCGCGCTGCAGCGCCTGTGGGGAGCCGGCATCCTTGCCGTCGCTGCCCTCGGCACGTCGCTATGGATCGATTTCGGCAGGCAGGCGCTCGCGGCGGCCGGCATCGGGCTCGGCGTCTGGCTGCTCGCCGCGACCTTCCTTGAATGGGCCGAGCGCATCAAACTCTTCCGCACCGGACCGATCGATTCCTGGCGCCGCGCCTGCCGCCTGCCGCGCGCCGCTTACGGCATGAGCCTTGCGCATGCGGGTCTGGCCGTCGCCATCATGGGCGTCACCGCAGCCAGCGCCTGGAAGAGCGAAGAAGTTCGCCAGATGAAACCCAGCGACAGCATCACGGTGGGCGACTTCACCTATGTGCTGGAAAGCGTGGGCCCCGAGCGCGGCGAGAATTACATGGCCGAGCGCGCGCATTTCAGCGTGCTGAAGGACGGCCAGTTCTATACCGATCTCTACCCTGAGCGGCGCCAGTACATGGTGCAGCCGATGCCCACCACCGAAGCCGCCATCCAGTCGCATGTCTTTGGCGATCTCTATGCCGTGATCGGCGAGAGTGACGGCAAAGGCGCCTGGACCGTGCGCATTTATCAGGAGCCGCTGGTGCCATGGATCTGGACCGGCGCCCTGCTGATGGTGCTGGGCGGCATCGTGTCGATCAGCGACCGGCGCTACCGCGTCGGCGCCCCCAGCCGGGCGCCATTGGCGCAGCCGGCGGCGGCCGAGTAACGGAGCGCTATATCCATGCGTCGCCTGCTGTTCATTCTGCCCGTCCTCGTCCTGGGCGCCATGTTGCTGCTGTTCTGGCGCGGCCTTGACCCCGCGCGGGATCCTTCGGTCATCCCCTCTGCCCTCATCGGCAAGAAGGCGGCCGAAATCGACCTCCCCGGCCTCGGCGCCCGTGGCGGCGTTGCGAGCAAGGATTTCAGCGGCCAGATCACCGTGCTGAATTTCTTCGCCTCCTGGTGCGCGCCCTGCCGGGCCGAACATCCCTTGATCAAGGACCTCGCCACCCTGCCCGGCGTGCGCGTCATCGGCGTCACCTTCAAGGACGCGCCGGCGGATTCGGAAAAGTATCTTGCCGAACTGGGCGATCCCTATCAGGCCATCGGTGTCGACAATGAAGGTCGCGCCGGCATGGAATTCGGCCTTACCGGCGTGCCGGAAACCTATGTCATCGACCGCGAGGGCATCATCCGCTACCGCCTGGCGCAGCCGCTCGACCCCAGCCGGCTCGAAGGCGAGTTGAAGCCTTTGCTGAAGGAACTGACGCAGTGATCCTGCGTCCCCTCCTCGCCTTGCTGCTGATTGCCTTCGGCAGTGCCGGCATCCTGCCGCTCGGAGCAAAGCCGGCCGCGGCCCAGACCCAGGCGGCGGACGTGCCGCTTGCCGATGCGGCGCTCGAGATGCGCGCGCGCAAGCTGATGAAGGATGTGCGCTGCGTTGTCTGCCAGGCGCAGTCGATCGACGAATCCGATGCCGGCATCGCCAGCGACATGCGCCGGCTCATCCGCCAGGAGATCGCGGCCGGCAAGAGCGATGAAGATATCCGCCAGTATCTGGTCGCACGCTACGGCGATTTCGTCCTGTTCAAGCCGCCTTTCAAGGCAGCGACGGCGCTGCTGTGGGCGGGGCCCTTCCTGCTGCTGGGCTTCGGCGCCATCGTGATCGTGCTGTTCTTCCGCCGCCGGTCGGCGGTACCTGATCGGGGCCTCAGTGCCGAGGAAATGCGCCGGGTCAACGCGGCGCTGGATGCTGCCCCCCCCTTGCCAGGAACGGCGCAAACCGCCACAAGACCCGATCACGGGAGTGGCGCATGATTTTGGTTTGGCTGGTTTTTGCCGCGATGACCCTGGCGACGGCGGTGCTGCTGGCGCTGCCGCTGTTTTATACGCGCAAGGTGAAGAACGAATCCGTCTTCGCGCTGGCCGTCTATCGCGACCAGATGCTGGAACTGGGACGCGATGCCGAAGCGGGCCTGATCGCCCCCGACCAGGCGAAATCGGCCCAGGTCGAAATCGAGCGCCGGGTCCTCGCCTTGACCGAAAGCCCGCAATGGCAGCCGGGCCGCGCGCCGTCGCATGGATTGCTGATCACCGCCGCCGTGGCCCTGCCGCTGCTGGGCTTCGGGCTCTATCTGATGCTGGGCGAACCGGCCCTGCCCGGCCAGCCCTTCGTCGCCCAGCACATGCAGCCCGCTTCCGTCAGTGCCGAGCTTGCGGCGCTGGAAGCCGATGTTGCGGCCAAGCCCACCGACGCCAAGGCCTGGGTGGCACTTGCCGCCGGCTATGACGCCGTCGGCCGTGCGCAGGATGCGGCGACCGCCTATGGCAAGGCCGTGGCGCTGGGCGCCGAGGACGCCGCGACATTGGCGGCGTTCGGCCAGGCCCAGCTCATCGCCAATCGCGGCGAGATGAACGACAACGCGGCCGCCACCTTCCGCCGGGCGCTGGCGGTCGATCCCAGCAATCCGACGGCGCGCTTCTTCCTGGCGTTGGGCAAGGCGCAGGCCGGCGATGTCGAAGGTGCCTTGACCGATTGGATGGCGCTGGAGAAGGACACGCCCAAGGACGCTCCCTGGCGCGCGACGCTGGAGGAACATATCGCCAAGGCCGCCGAGCGCCTCGGCAAGCCCGGCCTGCCCGGCAGCGGCGCGGCAGCTGTCTCCGGGGGCGCCGCCACGCCGGGTCCCAGCGCCGTCGATATCGCGGCAGCGGAATCGATGACACCCGAACAGCGCCAGGCCTTCGTCAACGACATGGTCGGGCGCCTGGCGGAGAAGCTGAAGGCCAATCCGGACGATCTCGACGGCTGGGTGCGCCTGGCGCGGGCCTATCAGGTCCTGCAGCGCAGCGACGACTCCCGCGCCGCCTGGGCCAAGGCCGCTGCCCTTGCCCCGGCCCGGCTCGACATCCAGCTCGACTATGCCGACGCGATCGTCGCCGGCCGCTCGGACCTCGACCGCTATCTTCCGCCCGAATTCGTCGAGGCGGTAGGCCGGGTGCGCACGCTCGACCCGAAGAATCCGCTGGGCCTCTATTACGGCGGCCTGGTCGCCCGGGTGGCCGGCAACACCGAGGAAGCACGCCGGCTGTGGACCGAAGTTCTGGAACAGCTGCCCCCGGATGCGCCCCAGCGCGCCGAGCTGCGCAAGGAACTCGACTCCCTGCAGCCCTGAAATGCGGCGCGCCCGCAGCGGCAGGGCCGCCGCCCAATCACACCGGCGCGGGTATTCGTCAATCAATTCTTAAGTTGTTTCAGCGCGTTAACAGCTCTTCAGCCAGCTGCAACTTAACTATTGTTTCACCATCTTTGAAGACAATAGGGCCACTCCCAGACCGAGGCCTCATTGAAGCGGAAGAACACAGCGCGCGCGGCGAGATCGACCGTCCATGGACTTGCCGGCCAAGGCATTGCCTTTGCGCGCGGTCGGGCCTGGGCGTGGAGTGTCGTCGTCAGCCTGGTCGGCATCCTCTTCTGCGTCTATGTGGCGCTGCTCCTTTATCAGCAGTCGCAGGAAGCGGCCCTGCAGCGTTTCAACTATCTCATCGAGCGTTTTGAAAAGCGCCTCAGCGACCGCTTCTCCTCCTTCGACCTGGTCGTCAACATGGGTATGGGGATGGCGACGCTGACCGATTACATCACGCGTCGCGACTGGCAGCGCTTCGTTTCCGGCCTCAATTGGCGCGAGATGTCCGGCGGCATCGGACTGAACTATGTCGAACGGGTCAAGCGGGCCGATCTCGACCGCTATCTGAAGCGCGCCACCGTTCTCAACGGCGAGACGTTCAAAATCCGCTCGCTCACCAACGACGTTTCGGACGATCTCTATGTCGTCCGCCTGTCGGAATCGATGATGCAGGACCGCACGGCCGTCGGCCTTGATCTCGCCAGCGAAAAATCCCGCCGCCGCGTGCTCGATTGGGCCATGCTCAATGGTGAAACCACCATGAGCGGCATCATCCCGATCATCATCAACAAGCAGAGCCGGCCCGGCCTGCTCTTGGTGGCGCCCGTCTTTGCGCGCGATTCCGCGCCGGCGAGCTACCTGGAGCGGCGTGAGAATCTGAAAGGCTGGGTGGTCATGCCGATCGCCGTTGGCACCGCCATCGAAGGCGCCCTGCTCGATATCGGCAACGAACTCGACGTCATTCTCTATCTCGGCGCCAACGTCGATTCCGACCGGCTGGTGTTCGACAGCCGTCGGCGCGATCATGCCGAGACGGCCCTGCCGCGGCAGCCGCGCGAAGGCAGCATCTTCCGCCGCGCCCACACCATGATCTTCTCCGGCCAGAGCTTCAGCCTCGAATACCGCTCCCATTCGTCACTGAAGCCGCCCGGCGCCACCACGGTCCCACTCCTTGTCATGCTGGGCGGGTCCGTGATTTCGATCCTGCTTGGCGCCAGCCTCTGGTTCATGGTCGCGGCGCGCTACCGCGCCGAGGCTCTGGCGCGTTCGATGACCAGCGATCTCAGGTCAGCCAAGGAAGTGGCCGAGCAGGCCTCCATCGCCAAGACCCAGTTCCTTGCCATGATGAGCCATGAAATCCGCACGCCGATGAACGGTGTCCTCGGCATGGCGGGATTGCTGGCCGACACGTCGCTCGACCAGCGCCAACGGCACTATGTCGAAGTCCTGCATCAATCCGGTGAGGCCCTGCTCGCCATCATCAACGACATCCTCGATTTCGCCAAGGCCGAGACCGGCAAGCTGGAGATCGAGCATATCGATTTCGACATCGTCACCGAGGTGGATTCGGTCCTGGAACTGGTCGTCAGCCGTGCCCATGCCAAGGGCATCGAGCTTGCCTGCTTCATAGCCCCCGACGTGCCGTCACGGCTCAACGGCGATCCCGGCCGCCTGCGCCAGATCCTGCTCAACCTGCTCAGCAATGCGGTGAAGTTCACCGAAGAGGGCGGTGTCAGCCTGGTTGTCGAACTGGCCGACAGCAATGCCGACGGCACCAAATTGCGCTTTGCCGTGCGCGATACCGGGATCGGCATTCCACAGGAAGCGCAGAGCCGCCTGTTCCACCATTTCAGCCAGGTCGATGCCTCGACCACGCGGCGCTTCGGCGGCACTGGCCTGGGCCTTGCCATCTGCAAGCAGCTGGTCGATCTCATGCACGGGTCGATCGGCGTCGATTCACATACGGGTGCCCGCAGCGGATCGACCTTCTGGTTCACCGCCTGGTTCGGCCCGTTGCAAGGCAACGCCGCAGGTTCGGCCGAGCCCGACCAGGCCGCCATTACGGCGGCATTCCGCGGCCGCCTGGTCCTGATCGTCGACGACAACCCGATCAACCGCGAGATTTTCGAGCGCTATGTCGCCAGCATCGGCGCCCATGCCATCACCGCCAGTGAGCCCGAGATCGTGCTCGACGAATTGCGCGACCAGCCGCCGGGGGAAGCGATCGCGCTTGCCATCGTCGACCAGGTCATGCCGACCATGTCGGGCGTCGATTTCGCCCGGCGCCTGCGCAACCTTCCCGGCGTCAAGGTCGAGAACGTGGTGCTTTCCTCCTCCGCCCTCTTCATCGACCAGCACGAGGTGCATGAAGGGATCGACGCGCAATTGCCCAAGCCCGTGCGCCGCTCGAGTTTTCTCGCCTGCATGATGGCGCTGATCGAAGGCTCGCGCCATGCCACGGCGCGGCGCGGGCAAAGTGCCAACGGTCCCGCAGTCTTCGCCGACGGCGCCGCCTTGCGCATCCTTCTGGCCGAGGACAACCAGGTCAACCAGATGCTGGTCAATGCCATTCTCGCCCGCGCTGGTGCTCGCGCCGACATCGCCGGCAACGGCTTCGAGGCGATCGAGGCCATGCGCAGCCGCGCCTATGACGTCGTGCTGATGGATATGCGCATGCCCGATCTCGACGGGCTGGAGGCAACGCGGCGCATCCGCGAACTGGGCGGGACACCATCGCGCGTGCCGATCATCGCCCTTACTGCCAATGCGACCCAGGAAGACCGCCGGCGCTGCCTCGAAGCCGGCATGAACGATTTCATGGCCAAGCCCATCGATGCCAACGACCTCATCCAGAAGATCGCCCTCCATGCCAAGGTGGCGCTGATCGAAGGGGAGGCAGCACGCCTCTCCGCCGCCGAGCATGAAGCCGCGCCGGCCATCGCCCCCTTGTCGATGGAACAGCAGGACGCGCTGGCGAGCCTGCTGTCATCGCTGGAATCGGCCACGGCCAACGATCCGGCGCCGCCGGCCCCGGGCAATACGCCAAAGGGGCCCGAGACCGGCGAGGCCCTGCGGCCCTCCGGGACACCCTGATTACCTCTTCGGGGCGTCCCCGCATGGTGTTTTCGGGGCAAACAGGCTAGGAAAGCCCGCCGAACACCCCTGGAAGCCCCGCAACGAGACCATGTCCACAGACCTCATCACCTTGCGCGAGAAACTGATCGCCGCCGCCTATGAAGCGGGAGCCGCGATCATGGCGGTCTATGCGGGGGATTTCGCGACCGACCGCAAGGCCGACAAATCGCCGGTGACCGCAGCCGATGTGGCGGCCGAGAAGCTCATCCTGGCCGCTTTGGCCGATTGTGCGCCCGCGATCCCGGTGGTGGCCGAGGAACAGGCGGCGGCGGAAGGGTTGCCGCAGCAGGTGGGCCGACGCTTCTTCCTGGTCGATCCCCTGGACGGCACCAAGGAATTCATCGCCCGCAACGGCGAGTTCACCGTCAACATCGCGCTCATCGAGGACGGCAAGCCCGTGCTGGGCGTGGTCTATGTGCCGGCGCTCGATGAGATGTATGCCGGTTGCGGCAACGCGGCGACAAGGCGGTGCGGCGGCAATGAGAGCGTCATCGCGGCGCGCAGCCTGCCGGCCGCCGGCGCGATCATGGCCATCAGCCGGTCCCATGCCGCCCGCGAGCTGGTGAAGGTCGAGGAGCTTGGCGAGCATGTGGCGGGTACCATCGTCGCCGGCTCGTCGCTGAAATTCTGCCGCATCGCCGAAGGGTTGGCCGATCTCTATCCGCGCTTCGGCCCGACCATGGAATGGGACACGGCGGCGGGTCATGCCGTTCTGCTGGCCGCCGGCGGCTCGGTCGCCAATCTCGACGGCTCGCCCCTCGCCTATGGGAAGCCGGGCTTGCGCAACCCGCATTTCATTGCCCGCGGGCGGCGGCCATGACGGGCAGGGTCGTCCCGGCGGATATGCAGCACATCACCCTGGCGGCCAAGGCCATCCAGCGCGGTGAATTGGTGAGCTTTCCGACCGAGACGGTTTATGGGTTGGGCGGCGACGCCACCAATGACCGTGCGGTCGCCGCGATCTATGCGGCCAAGGGTCGGCCAAGCTTCAATCCGCTCATCGTCCATGTCGCCAGCCTGTCGGCGGCGACCGAATATGCCGAATTTTCCCCCGACGCGGTGAAACTCGCCCGGAAGTTCTGGCCCGGCCCCCTGACCCTGGTACTGCCGCGGCGCGCCGGTTGCCCACTCTCGCTGCTGGTCAGTGCCGGCATGGACAGTGTCGCCTTGCGCGTTCCGGCCCACCCCACGGCGCGTGCCTTGCTATTGATTGCCGAGCGACCGCTGGCCGGCCCCAGTGCCAACCCTTCAGGCCGCATCAGCCCGACCACCGCGCGCCATGTCGAGGAGGGATTGGGCGACAAGCTCGCTTTCATCCTCGACGGTGGGCCCTGCGAGATCGGCGTCGAATCCACCGTCATCAGCCTGCTCGGCGACAAGCCCGCCCTGCTGCGGCCGGGCGGCATCACCGCCGAACAGATCATTGCCGAGCTTGGTCGCGAGATCGAGATCGCCCCGCCGGTCGGCGATGTGGAGGCTGGCCTCCATGGCCCGGGACGCCTCCTCAGCCACTATGCACCGGAGCGGCCGGTTCGCCTCAACGCGCAGGATGTGCGGGAGGGCGAGGCGCTGCTGGCCTTCGGGCCGCAGGTGCCGCCGGCCAAGATCAGCCTCAACCTCAGCCCCGGCGGTGACCTCAATGAGGCCGCAGCCAATCTCTTTGCCATGCTGCGGGCGCTGGACCGTGCCGATGTGAAGGGCATCGCCGTGATGCCGATCCCCGCCGAAGGGCTGGGCTTGGCCATCAATGACCGCCTGACGCGGGCGGCGGCACCGCGGCAGGACTAGAACCGGCCGTAGCGATAGAGATCGGTGCCATGGTTTTCCAGCCACAGACGGGCTGAATCGACCGAGCGGCAGATTTCGCTGCACAGTTTCCAGAATTTCGGGCCGTGGTTCATTTCGCGCAGATGCGCCACTTCATGGGCGATCACGTAATCCATCACATGGCGCGGCGCGAAGATGAGGCGCCAGGAGAAGGCAAGCTCGCCCTCGCTGGTGCAGGACCCCCAGCGGCTCTTGGTATCGCGGATGGTGATCTTCTTGATCTTCTTGCCGACGATTTCCGCCTTCTGATAGGCGCGGGCCTCGATCTCACGCTTGGCTTCGATCTTCAGCCAGTCCTGGACGCGGCGTGGCACATGCTCCTCATGCCCCGCGACATGGATCTCTTCCGATTCACACCAGACAACGCCGCGCGCATGGGGCTTGTGGCGAATGCGATGCGGCGTCCCGAGAATGGGGATGACATTGTCGTGGAGGAACGGCACCGGCTCGTGCAGCTGGTCGAGATGCTGTTCGATCCAATCCTTGTTGCTTAACGCAAATCGCTTGCCTTCATCGCGCGAAGTGCGTTTCGGCAGCACCACGATGATCGACGAATTGCCATGGTCGAGCCGGAGGATGATGCGTTGCGCGCGCTTGTTCTGCTTGAACACGAGCGGCACTTTCCGGGTCTCGAAAGAGAGCATGTGAATATCGCTCGCCTCAGCGATGCGGCGACGGGGAGGACGCGCTTTATCAACCGCTGACTTGCGCGCGGTCGATAACGACTTTGCCAGATTTTTCGCGACTTTCCGCATGGTGGTCAAAAACAATCCACATATCCCCAGGGTTACCGAATTTCCCCTGGCGACCACTTTACGGCCCCGTCTATGACGCTTTCAACCGGTTACTCTTTTTTTGCGAGCCACCCTGCCATGCGTCATTAAGGATGCCGATTCCGCCCGGATAAGGGCCTGTTTTCGCTCGGAACCCCAAGCGTAACCGCCAATTGCCCCATCGTTACGCAAGACACGGTGACACGGAATGGCAATGGCCACCGGATTGCGGCCGCAGGTATTGCCGACCGCCCGCGCGGCCTTCGGTTGGCCGATCGCCGCCGCCACCGCCCCATAGGTGCTGGTTTCCCCCACCGGGATCCGCGTCAGCGCGGCCCAGACCTGGCGCTGGAAAGCCGTCATCCGGATGTCGAGCGGCAGATCGGCCTGCGGCGCCTTGCCGGCCATGCGACGGAGGATTTCGGTGACATAGGGGCCAAGCGCCCGGTCGTCGCGGCGGACGCTGTCGGCGCGAGGGAATTCTTCCGCCAGATCCGCGATGAGCGCCGCATCGTCCTCGCCCATCTCGACCCGGCAGAGGCCCTTTTCGGTCGCCGCCACCAGCACCCGCCCGAGCGGCGAAGGGGCCAGGGCATAGCGGATCGCGGCACCCTTGCCGCCGCTGGCATAGGAGGCCGGCGTCATGCCGAGTGCGGCACCTGCCCGCTCATAGACGCGGCTGGAGGAGCCGAAGCCGGCGTCGAAAGTGGCGGCCGCCACCCCGGCCCCGCTGCGCAAGCCCTTCTTGAAGCGCGCAAGACGCAGGCTTTCCTCATAGTCGCGGGGCGAGACGCCCATGACGCGCTTGAACTGGCGCTGGAGATGCCAGGGCGACAAGCCGCAATGGCGCCCCAGTTCCTCCAGCGTGATGGGGCCGTCGGCCTCGGATTCCTGGCGGGCTTCGATATAGGCGGCCGCACGCTTCACCAAAGCGGTGGCGCCGGCCTTGCCGTGAGTTTCCAGAACGCTAGCATCGGGCATGTCGGACCGCTTGGCTGTCATGTCATCCTGCCCTGACGAGATATGCTAGGCTGTCGCCCTGCGCTATCCGGGTCTTGCGGCCTGATGATAACCCGAAACAGGTGGTCGCATGGAAGATCCCTTTCATCTGCAACGCTTTGTCGAGGCGCAGGACGCCGTTTACCCAGCCGTGCTCAATGAATTGCGGGCCGGGCGCAAAACCAGCCATTGGATGTGGTTCATCTTCCCGCAGCTGGCCGGGTCGCCCTTCGAAGCGGCCCTGCAGAAATATTTCGGCGGGGCGCCGGACCCGGCAACCCTGAAATTGCTTTAGCGAGAGGCTGGCCTCGGCCCGCCGGGTCGCGCTAAGCTCGGTGCAGTCGCGTTACCGGAGCCATGAAGCATGACCATTCCCCCGTTCCATCTCGCCTTTCCGGTCCATGATCTCGCTGCCACGGAAGCCTTCTATGCCGGCCTGCTCGGCTGCAAAATCGGTCGGCGCGATGTCAAATGGATCGATTTCGATTTCTTCGGCCATCAGATCTCGGCCCATCTGAAGCCGGAGGAAACGGCCATCGCCAGCACCAACCAGGTCGATGGCGACAATGTCCCTGTCCGGCATTTCGGCGCCATCCTGCCCTGGGGTGACTGGCACCGCCTGGCCGACAAGCTGAAGGCCGCCGGCACCCAGTTCATCATCGAGCCGCATGTGCGCTTCAAGGGCCAGGTCGGCGAACAGGCCACCATGTTCTTCCGCGACCCCAGCGGCAATGCACTGGAATTCAAATCCTTCGAAGACCCGGCGCAGGTCTTCGCGGTGGCCTAAAGCCGTCGATTGACGAACGCCACCCGCCAGGCGGCGCCGAAGCTTTTGCCTTCGATGTGATCGAGGCGCGTGACGGAAAGATTGTCGACCGAGAAACCCAGCGCCCGCTCCGGTTCGATGTCGAGGGCGGCGGCAAGGGCTGCGCGGATCGAGCCGCCATGGGCCACCACCACGATATCTTGGCCCGCATGGGCGAGCGTCAGGCGCAGCAGCGCCTTTTCCACCCGCGCCACGACGTCGGCAAAGCTTTCGCCGTTCGGTGGCCGCTCGGTCGCTGGCGCGTGCCAGAAGCGGTGATAGGCGCCGTCGCGGCTGGCATCCAACTCAGCATAAGTGAGGCCCTGCCAATCGCCGAAATGCTGTTCGACCAGGTCATGTTCGATCTGCGGCGGGACCGGTTCGATCCCGCGCCCCAGGTGAACCGCGGCCAAGGTCTGATGCGTGCGTTTCAACTGCGTCGCCACCCAGACGGGCGACACGGGGAGGAAACCGGCTAACGCCTGAAAGGCGGTTACATCGGAACAATCGGCTTCAAGATCGTCCTGGCCATAGATGCGGCCGAGCGAGCCGATAACGGGGGCGTGGCGCACCAGCCAGAGGCGGGTTTCGGTATGGTCCATTTGAACTTGCTTTTAGGTCAGGGTCACCAGATTGACGAGGATCGCCATCTCCGCCACCTGCTCGACGGCGCCGAGCACGTCGCCGGTATAGCCGCCGAACTTCTTCTGCGCCAGCTTGGCCACCGCCCAAGTGGCAGCCAGGGCTGCGAGCAGCGCCACGAGGGCAGCGATCGGCGCCACGGCGATGACGCTGATGACCAGCGCAATGGTCAGTGACCAATTGGCGGCCGTGATACTGGGCCGGCCGGCATCGACGGCGAGGCCATTGGCCCTGGCCAGCGGCATGCGCGCCATGACCAGCGGCAAAACGCCGCGACCCAGCGTATGCGCGGCAATGAGAGCGCCGGCCACCAGTTCGGGGGCACCCAGATTGGCGATGGCCGCCACCTTGATCGAGGTCGAGAAGATGAGCGCCAGCCCCCCATAAGAGCCCAAACGGCTGTCGCGCAGGATTTCCAGGCGCTTTTCGACCCCGCCGCGGGCACCCAGGGCGTCGCAGACATCGGCCCAGCCATCCTCGTGGAGGGCGCCGGTCACGATCCCGGTCGCGGCCACGGCAAGCAATGCCGCGAGCAGGCCAGAGAGGCCGATCTCCATGGCCACAAAATAGACCAGGGCGCCAATTAGCCCGACAATCAGGCCCGCGAACGGAAAGGCACGGGCCGCTTCCCCCAGGCTGCCCTCGGCTGCCGGCATCGGCAGGCGGGTGAAGAAGCCCAGCGCCAGGAACACATCGCGCCGCCAGGCCGCCAGGAGCGACGTAACCGGCGGTTTCCCGGGCCCTTGCGCGCTATCGGCAGCAGCTTCCGGTGAAGCGGCGGTTTCATCTTGCGGGGGCGGTTGATTGGCTTCGCTCATGGGTGCTTCGGTTCCGCTGCCGGTTGGGGAGGGTGGGACCGCTGTCGTTGTATCAGGAACCGTGCCTGGGATATAGGACGGGCCATTGTAGGACATGCTGGCGGCCCGCAGGCTATATCCCCGGGCGGCCGATTTTGGAGCAAGGCGTTATGTTGGACAACAAGTCGATTGCCAGTTTTGCGGAAATGCGGCGCATTGTGGCGGAGTTTCCGGGGCCGGATCTTGCGGCAGCGGGGGAAGCGCGGGCGCGAGAAGGGCAATTGACCAAGCCCGCCGGCGCCCTTGGCCGCCTGGAGGAACTGGCCGAATGGCTGGCGACCTGGCAAGGAAAGGCGCCGCCCGTCATCAATCATCCGCGCGTTGCGGTCTTTGCCGGCAATCACGGCGTGGCAGCACTCGGCGTGTCGGCCTTTCCCGCGGAAGTCACGCGTCAGATGGTGCTCAATTTCACCCATGGCGGCGCGGCGGTGAACCAACTGTGCAAGAATGCCGATGCCGATCTGCGCGTCTATGAAATGTCGCTCGACCAGCCGACGCAGGATTTCACGCAAGGTCCGGCACTCGGCGAAGTCGATGCCGCCCGCGCCATGGCCTACGGCATGATGGCGGTCGAACCCGGCGTCGATCTGCTTTGCGTGGGCGAGATGGGCATCGCCAACACCACGGCGGCCTCGGCGATGGCTGCAGCGCTCTTTGGCGGCACCGGCACGGATTGGGCCGGTCCCGGCACCGGCGTTCATGGCGCACAGCTTTCGCGCAAGGCCGAGGTGATCGATCTGGGCCTCGCCAGGCACCGGTCGAGCTTCAACGATCCGCTGGCGATCCTGGCCTGCCTCGGCGGCCATGAACTGGCGGCGATCACGGGCGCCGTCATCGCCGCGCGCATCGCCCGCGTGCCGGTGATCCTTGACGGATTTGCCACCACGGTTGCGGCTTCAGTGCTGCTCAAGCTCGACAGCCACGCGCTCGATCATTGCGTCGTGGCGCATTGCTCGGCCGAGCCCGGGCATAAACGGCTTTTGGAGAAAATTGCGAAAAAGCCGCTGCTTGATTTCGGCATGCGTCTGGGCGAGGCTTCAGGCGCTGCCCTGTGCATTCCGATTCTGCGCGCGGCGGCCCTCTGCCACAGCGGCATGGCGACCTTCGCCGAAGCCGGGGTCAGCGACAAGGATTAAGGTGCCACCCCACTCGTCATGGTCCGCGAAGGCGGACCACCCATGAGTTTGTTGGCAGCTGATCGATAACTCGTGGGTGGTCCGCCTTCGCGGACCATGACGCATTAAGTTGGTGCCATGTCCCAGGAACTCGCCCGCGCCTTTCTGCTCGACCGCCTCGGCCTGCGTGGCCCCTTCTGGACGCGTGATGACGCCGGCAAGCGCGCGGTCGGCCTTGGCATGATGCAGATCGACAGCATCCGCTCCACGGGCCTGCGCAATCACGAGATCGCCTGGGTTGCGCGCACCGATGCGCCGATCAGCGACCTTTACGACGTCTATTATCGCGACCGGCATATGCTGGAGACGCACTATCCGCTCTTTGCCACCAGGCGCGATTGGGTGCCCTTCTTCCTCAAGGATTTTTCCAAGGCGGTCAATCAGGAGCGCCTGAAGGAAATGCGCCCGCTGATGCGCAAGGTGAAGAAGCATATCGAGACGAACGGCCCTGTCTCGCCGGCCGATCTCGACTCCGAGCGCGTCATCGGCGGCTTCAACACCATCAAGGCGACAACGCGGGCACTCGAATACCTTTATCACACCGGCCAGGTGCAGATCAGCGGCCGCAGCAAGAACTTTCATCGCCTGTTCGATTTGACCGAGCGCGTGGCGCCCGAATTGTTGTTGCCGCTGCCCGACTATCGCAATTCGCACAAATCCTTCTTCGTCCATTCGGCACTCTCCGTGCTGAAGCTCGCGACCCCGCGGCAATTGGCCGAGCGCGTCTCGCATCATGTCGGCACATGGCGCGGCGGCATGGCCGTGGCGAAGCGGCTGATCGAGGAGGCGCTCGATCATCAGCTCATCGACTGGATCGAATCCCTCGAAGGCGATACGCATCACCGCTATCTGGCGCTTAAATCCGACCTCGACCGCTTCATGGCAGGCATACCGCCGCAGGACGACACCGTGCGCCTGGTACCGCCGCTGGACAATCTGATGTTCAGCCGCCGGCGCTTCACCGAATTGTTCGGCTTCACCTACAAGTTCGAGGCCTATACGCCGGAGGACCAGCGCCGCTTCTATTTCGCCATGCCGCTGCTCTATCGCGACCGCGCGGTTGGGTTGATCGACGGCCGGCGGGAGGATGGCGACTGGCGCATCACCGGGCTGGAACTCTATCACGACGTGCCGCTGCCGCATTTGCGCGCCGCCGTGCACCGCTTTGCCCGCATCGCGGGATGCGAAAAGGTCGTTGCCTCACCGGGTTTGACGAAGGCACAGCGCATGACGTTGGTGGGGAAGGTCGACGGATGACCGATGACTTCGCCGCCCTTATTTCCGCCGGCCACGGATTGCGCACGCGCGATCGGCGCGAGGTCACGGTGACGGCGATCGATGCAGCCACCGGCCGCATCAGCGGCATGGTGCCGATGGTGGGCCTTTGTCATTGGCGACAGGATGGGCGGTATGAGGATGCGCCCGGTGGCGGGGCCGGACCGCTCGATCTGATGCCGCCCCAGGCGCGTGCGCCAGAAGGCCCGCAACATGCCTCGCTAAAGGACAATCCCTGCGATCCCGCGACCCGGAATGCCTGCTGCGATTGACTGAATCTGCTCAAGCGCACGCCATAATGTGATTCAGCCATCGGGCTGTCATCCGCCTGTCACAGAGCATATGGCACATAGCCCGCCATGTTGCAGACGAAGGTGGACATGAAGCCGGAGCCGCAGGAACGGAGCGAAGCTGAGCTGCGCCCGGCGGAAATTGCGGCGGCGGAAGCGGCGCCGAAGGTGCGCGCCTTTACCCTGATGGCGCGCGAACTGGCCTCGGATGCGCCGGTCATCCGGCCGGAGACGACCGGCGCCAAGGTACTCGATCTCTTTCGCAGCAATACCGCCCTGCCCCTGCTGCCCGTCGCCGATGAAACCGGCGTGGTCTATGGCGCAGTCGAGCGCGACAGGTTGCTGTCGGTCTTTGCCCAGCCCTTGTGGTTCGACGTCTATTTCAAGCGGCCGATTCTTGCCCTCATGAACCGCCAGCCCTTGGTGGTGGACGAAGAGACGCCGCTCGACGAGATCAAGCGCCTGATCACGGCGAGCTATCCGGAAGCGATCCAATCCGGCTTCCTGGTGACCAAGGACGGCCGCTTCAGCGGCATCGGCACCATGGCAAAACTGCTGGAGCTTACCGTCGAGCAGGCGCATCGGCGCCTGGAGCAGCTGGACGAGGCGCGCCATGCGGCGGAATTCGCGGCAAGCTCGCGCGCCCGCTTCCTTGCCACCATGAGCCATGAGTTGCGCACGCCCTTGAACGCCATTATCGGCTTTTCGGAACTGCTGCTGGGCCTGCCCGGTGCCGGCCGGGACGCGCCGCAGCTGCCAGATTATATCGGCGACATCCGCCAAAGCGGGCAGCACCTCCTCGGCCTCATCAACGATATTCTCGACTATTCGAAGCTGGAAGCCGGCGCTCTCACCCTGAACGCCCATGAATTCCAGCTCGGCGAGATGCTGCATTCGGCACTGGGCGTCACCCGCGGCCAGGCCGCCGCGCGCAATGTGCGCCTGGAACTGGAACCGACGCCGTCGCTGGCGGTCGTCGCCGATGAACGGCGGTTGCGGCAGGTCGTCATCAACCTGCTTTCCAACGCGATCAAGTTCTCGAATGGCGGCGACGTGGTTTCCCTGCGCGCCCATTGCGATCTTGCCGGCTCGCCGGTGATCGAGGTGGTGGATAACGGCCTGGGTATCGCGCCCGCTGATCTCGAGCGCGTCTTCGAACCGTTCGTGCAGGTCGAAAACCATCTCAACCGCAAGAATGAGGGGACCGGCCTCGGCCTGCCGCTGTCGCGCCAGATCATGGCGCTCCACGGCGGCACCTTGCATTTGACCTCGGAACTCGGCGCCGGAACGACGGCCATCATGACGCTGCCCCCGCTGGCGCTCGGCACCGAGCTGCCTATTCACCCACCTGCAGCAACAATCCCAGCTTTCGCGCCCGCCCGAAGCTGAAGAGATAGGCGGCGATGCCGACGAGGCAGAGCAGGACGTTGAGCCCCACCGCCGCGAAGAAGTGATCCCACAGGAACGTGCCGTGGAAAAGCATGGCGCGCATGCCCTCGAAGACATGGGTCGAAGGCAGTCCCAGCGCCAGTATCTGCGCCCAGCCCGGCAGGACCGAGATCGGGTAATAGGCGCAGGAGAAGGGGGCCAGGAAGAAGACCAGGAACCAGGCCATGTTCTCGGCCGCCAGGCCATAGCGCAGGATCATGGCGGTGACGAGCAGGCCCAGCGCGCAGCCCATGAACAGCAGGTTGAAGAAGAAAGCCAGCAAGGGCACGCCGAGAGTAAAGATCGAGAAATCGTAGAAGGGAATGGCCAGCAGCATGGCCGGCACGACACCGATGACGGCACGCACGAAGGACATGGCGACCAGCGACAGAATGTGTTCGAGCGGCGTCAGCGGCGAGCAATAGAGATTGGCGAGGTTGCGCGACCAGAGTTCTTCGATGAAGGAGAGCGAGAAGCCGAGCTGGCCGCGGAACAGCACGTCCCACAGCATGACACCGGAAATGAGCACCCCGAAGGCACCGGCGACATAAGAACTGTTGGTGGCGAGGAATTGCGACAGAAAGCCCCAGATCACCATCTGCATGGTCGGCCAATAGGCCATCTCGATGAGGCGCGGCCAGGAGCGGCGCATGACATAGAAATGGCGCTGGCACATGGCCCCGACGCGGGTGAGGGAGATGGCGGTCATTCCGGACGACCCCTCACCCCGACCCTCTCCCCGCTATCGCGGGGCGAGGGAGTTCCGAACGAGTCCGACTGAAAGCCCCTCGCCCCTCCGGGGAGAGGGGTTGGGGTGAGGGGGTGCAAGCGCTCTAACATCGCCATTACGCCTCCACCTTCGCGGGATCGCCGACACGTCGGTCTCTTGCGATGTCGAGGAAGACTTCCTCGAGATTCTGCCGGCCGAAACGGTAGATGAGATCGTCCGGCGTGCCGCGATCGACGATCCTGCCCTTCCTCAGCATCAGCACTTCATGCGCCAGGCGCTCGACCTCGCCCATATTGTGCGAGGCAAGCAGGATCGCCGCGCCCTGTTCGCGCTGATAGGTTTCGAGATAGTGCCGGACCCAATCGGCCGTATCAGGATCCAACGAGGCGGTCGGTTCGTCGAGCAGCAGCAGTTCGGGTCGGTTGAGCAGTGCCTTGGCAAGCGCCACCCGCGTCTTCTGCCCGGCCGAGAGCGAGCCGGTGCGCCGGTCGAGAAGGGCATCGAGATCGAGTGCCTTGGCGATCTCCCGGATGCGCCCCGCCACGTCCCGGATGCCATAGAGCTTGGCGAAGATGGTGAGATTTTCCCGGGCCGAGAGGCGATGCGGCAGGTCGACATAGGGCGACGAGAAGTTCATGCGCCCCAGCACGCGGTGGCGATTGAGCGCGATATCTTGGCCAAACAGGCTGATTCGCCCGGCGGTCGGGACCAGCAGGCCCAGCAGCATGGATATCGTGGTCGTCTTGCCCGCCCCATTACCGCCCAGCAAGGCGACGGTCCGCCCGGCGGCGACGGTGAAATTGAGCCCATCCACGGCCCGCAAGGAACCGAAATCCTTGGCAAGCTGATCCACGTCAATGATGCAATTGGAATCCATGATACGGGTCGGTTTGAATGATTCTTAAGATCGAAGAAAAAGGTATGACTTTCCGCCCATTGATAGCCGATTCAACACCTTGGTGTAAAATCGGCAGGTTGCAAATCCCGACCACCATGGCATTGATGCCCTGATATGAGTGAGACTATTTCACCCCCCGAGGCGTCGGCTCCCGACCCAAGCTGGCCGCGTGCCCTGCGGCGCCCGGCGCGCGGTCGCGTGCGCCTGCGCACCCTTCTCGCCATCCGCTGGGTAGCCGTGGCGGGACAGGCCTCATCGCTTCTGTTCGTCAATCTGGCGCTGGGCTATCCGATCCCGCTCGTGCCGGCGGCTGTCGCGGTGGCGGCTCTGGCAATTGCCACCCTGGTCCCGCAGCTGCGCCGCAAGTCGAACGCGCGCCTCAATGACCGGGAATCGGCGCTCTATTTCGCCTTCGACATGGTGCAATTAACGGTCCTGCTGGGATTGACCGGCGGCCTCCACAATCCCTTTTCGCTCCTGCTCCTGGCGCCCGTCACGGTCTCGGCTGCGGCCTTGAGCTTCCGCTCGACCTTGGGGTTGACGGCACTCTCCATCACCTGCATCAACATCCTGGCCCTCTTCCATCTGCCGCTGCCCTGGCCCGCATCGGCCTTTGACCTGCCGCCGATCTTCGTCTTCGGCCTCGCCATCGCCCTCGCCCTCGCAGCAGTCTTCATCTCGGTCTACGTGTTCAAGGTGGCCGAGGAATCGCGCCGCGTGGCCGACGCGCTGATGGCGGTGCAATCGGCCCTGGACCGGGAACAGCGCATTTCGTCGGTCGGAGCACTGGCCGCGGCGGCGGCGCATGAATTGGGCTCGCCCCTCGGCACCATCTCGCTCATCGCCAAGGAATTGACCAAGGACCTGCCGGCCGACTCGCCCTATCGGCCCGATGCCGAGCTGCTGCTGAGCCAGGCCGAGCGTTGCCGGCATATTTTGGCCGAAATCGCGGCGCGGCCGGAGCAATCCACGAAGGACCATTTTCATGTCCTCGCCGCCCCCCTGCTGGTGGAACTGGCGGCAGAACCCTTCCTGCGCCCGTCGGTGGCACTCCGCATCGAGTCCAAAAGCGAGGGCGGCGAGCAGGACCCGCCGGTCATGCCGCGCCGGCCCGAAATCATGCATGGCCTTGGCAATCTGCTGCAGAATGCCATCGAATTCGCCAAGGAAGAGGTCCAGGTGGTGATCGCCTGGTCGAGGGAAGAACTCAGCATCACCATCACGGATGACGGCGTGGGCTTTCCGCCCGACCTGCTCGACCGGCTCGGCGACCCCTATATTTCCGCCGCCCTGGGGCGTTATGGTGGCAAACTGATGCGGCGCGGCCTGGTCGCTCGAGCCACCGGCACCGCCGGGGTCCCGAAACCCGACCGCCGCCAGGGGGATCATATGGGTCTGGGCATCTTCATCGCCCAGAACCTGCTGGAACGTTCGGGCGGGAGCGTCCAGTTCGACAATAACGATTTCGGCGGTGCCGAGGTTAAAGTGGTATGGCCACGCAGCGCGCTCAACAGCGAGGCGCATAAGGAGTGAAGGGCAAGACGAGATGAACGAGAAGACGGAACAAGCGACGCCGACGAACACCGCCGTCGAGAAGACGCTGCTGATCATCGATGACGACGCGCCCTATCGCCAGCGCCTCGCCCTCGCGCTCGAGAAGCGCGGCTTCCAGGTGACCCAGGCGGAAAGCGTCGATGCGGGCATCGCTGCGGCCAAGGCGCATCCGCCGCGCTATGCCGTGGTCGATCTGCGTCTAGCTGACGGCAGCGGCCTCGACGTGGTTCCGGAAATCAAGAAGAGCCGGCCGGATTGCCGTGTCGTCATCCTGACCGGATACGGCAATATCGCGACCGCCGTCGCCGCCATCAAATCGGGCGCCATCGACTATCTCCCCAAGCCCGCCGATGCTGACCAGGTCGAAGCGGCGCTGCTCGAGCATCGTGACGCGCTGCCGCCGCCGCCGGAACAGCCGATGACGGCCGACCGCGTGCGCTGGGAGCATATCCAGCGCGTCTATGAGCAATGCGACCGCAACGTCTCGGAAACCGCCCGGCGCCTGCGTATGCATCGCCGCACCCTGCAGCGCATCCTCGCCAAATACGCCCCGCGCGCGTGAGCGCGCTTGCGAATGGGCGCGTGAGCGCTGCTGGATGAGCTTTCGCGACAGCTATCTCTTCCCGCTGCGGCAGAAGGTCGGCAACGACCTGCTGCTGTTGCCGGGCGCCTCGTGCCTGTTCGTCGATACGGCGGGACTGATTCTCCTCGAACGGCGCGCCGATTTCGGCATCTGGGGCATCCCTGCGGGCAGTCCGGAGCCGGGCGAGGACATCGCCACCGCCATCCGCCGCGAAATGGCGGAGGAAACGGGTGTCGAGATTGAGGCCGTGACCCCCTATGGCTTTGCCTCGGACCCCAAGACGAAGACCATCACCTTTCCCAATGGCCACCAGTGTCAATTCTTCGTCATGCTGTTCTGCGCCGACTGGCCGGACGGCATCCTGCCAGTGACATCGGAGGAATCGCTCGAATTCGGCTGGTTCCGCCCGGACGCGCTGCCCGACCCGCTGATGCCCTCGACCCCGCTCAGCATCGCCGCCTATCTGCGCTTCCGCGAGACGGGACAGTTCCAGCTGATCTGATCAGCTGTCCTTGCCGATCTTGGCATCGACGCTCCAGGGGCCCGGACCCGCGAAGACCAGATAGAGGAAGACGAAGCAATAGAGGATCGCGGCGTCACCCATGTTAACGGCTGGAAAGAAGCTGGCCGGCGCGTGCATCATGAAATAGGCCACCGCCATGGTGCCGGAAGCGAGGAAGGCGGCCGGCCGCGTGAAGAGGCCGATGGCGATGAGCGCGCCGCAGACGAGTTCGATCCACCCGGCATACCACACGGCGGAACCCGCCGGGATTTCCATGCCGAGATCGGGAAAGCCCAGATGCTTGCCGGTGCCGTGTACCAGGAAGACAAGGCCCGACATGATGCGCAGGATGCTCAAGAATCGCGGTGCATGCGGATTGAGCGCGTCGCGGATTGCCATGACATTCTCCTTCAGTGAGGCGTGAGTCGATCGGCGACCGCCACCGGGCGGGCTGGGGGCGAGGATAGGTGAGCGACTCCGGAACTGCCAAGACAGGCAATGGCGGGTGGCGTCTAAACCCCTAATATCTTTGCGACTTCTGCCATGTCGGCAACGACCGCGTCGGCACCGGTCGCCTTGAGCCTGGCCCCAAGGCCGGGCAGCACATGGCTGCCGCCGGTAAAGCCGATGACCGTCATGCCGGCGGCCTTGCCGGCGGTGACACCGGCGACGCTGTCCTCGATCACCACGCATTGCCCGGGCGGATGGCCCATCCGGCGCGCGGCATGGAGGAAAAGATCGGGGGCGGGCTTGCCGTTCTCGACCATGGTGGCGCTGAAGATATGCGGGGCAAGGCGCTCATAGAGCCCGACGAGGCCGAGGCTATGCTTCAGCCGTTCCGGCGAACTGGAGGAGGCGACGCAGCGCGGTAAAGCAATGCGGTCGAGCAGATCGGCGATACCGGCCGTCGCTTTGAGCTCCGCTTCAAAGACCCGCTGCGTCTCCGCTTTGACTGCCGCAGCGCAATCGGCCGGGGCCACCCAATTGAAATGCCGCTCCACCAATGCCAGCGCGCTCGCCCAGCTCAATCCGACGCAATGGCTGACGATGAAATCATCAGCCATGTCGAGCCCGTAGCGGCGGAAGACGCGCGTCTCGGCGATGCAGGCCAGATGCTCGCTGTCGATGAGAACGCCGTCGCAATCGAAAATCACCAGGGATGGCCGGAACATGGCGTAGGCGCTCAGAGCTTTTCGCCGCGCACCAGACGCGGTAGATCGCCGACGATGCCCATGGCATGACGCATGGCGAAGCGCTTCAGAGGCTTGGCCTTGTTGAAGAAGAAGAAGCCAAGATCGCGCAACAGCCGGACCGGCGGCAGATCATTGGAGAAGAGCCGCGTGAGGCCATCGGTCACCACCAGCATCATCAGATTGTCGAAGCGGCGCCAGCGCG
This sequence comes from Dongia sp., assembly GCF_041906375.1. Lineage (GTDB taxonomy): Bacteria > Pseudomonadota > Alphaproteobacteria > Dongiales > Dongiaceae > Dongia. The sequence goes on from NZ_JAYRJJ010000002.1 coordinate 341,408, forward strand.
CATAGCCTTCGAGGACCTGCAGGCTGCCGAGATCGAGGCCGCCCCGCCAGGCATCGACCAGCACCTGTCCCAAAGCTGCCACGTCCCGCACACCCATGTTGAAGCCCTGGCCGGCAATGGGGTGCATGCCGTGGGCGGCGTCGCCGGTGATGGCCAGGCCTTCCTTGATGTAGGTGTCGGCGAGAATCATCTTCAGCGGATAGGTGAAGCGCGGACCGATAGGAAGAATGCGGCCCAATGTCGTGCCGAAGCGCCGTTCGATCTCGAGGCCGAGTTCGGCATCGGTGAGTTTCAGCAGCATCGGGATGATGCGCGCATCCTCGGTCCAGACGATAGAGGAACGGTGGCGCCCCTCCGCGTCGTCCGTCATCGGCAGCATGGCGAAGGGACCGATGGGCAGGAAATGCTCGTGTGCGACGCCGTCATGCGGCCGTTCGTGCGTCACGGTGCAAACGATGGCGTCGTGCTTGTAGCCCAGTTCCTTGACGCCGATCCCGGCCATGCGGCGCACGGCCGAGGCGCGGCCATCGGCGCCAATGACGAGGCGCGCGCGGATGCGCCTGCCATCGCTCAAGGTCGCCAGATTGCTCTTGCCCGCAAAATCGATCTCGTCCACCCGCATGCCGGGGATATGCGTCACCGCCGGAATTTCCTGCAGGCGCTTCACCAGGCCGATGCGGACGGCGCGGTTCTCGATGATCCAGCCGAAGGGCGGATGACCGCCCCCACCCTCGTGTGACCGGGCGCCTGGAATCGTCTCGGGATTGAGGTCGGCAAAATGGTAATGGACGAAAAAGGGGCTCGCCCCCTCGAACTGCCAACCGCCGTCGGAAACGCGGATGTCGCGGATCGGCTCGGCAAAAGGGGCGATATGGTCCCAGGCGCCGATGCCGGCCAGCACCTGCTGCGAGCCATAGGCGATGGCCGAGGAACGGCCGTCGAACGCCTCGCCGGTGAGGTCCGGCAGCTTTTCCGATTCGACCAAGGTCACCGGGATTCCGGCCCCGCCCAGGGCCGCCGCCATGGCCATGCCGACGAGGCCGCCGCCAACAATCAATATTTCGGTTTCGTGGGGCGCCTCGTCCGAAAGCGGAACGCGCCTCGGCTCACCTGCATTTAGCGGGTAAGTGCCTGCGTTTGCTGGCGCATTCGGTGTGGTATGTGAGTCTGTCATGGCTGGCACAATCCCGGTTTACGCAGGCGATGTCCAGCGGCTATAAGGCCGCATGAAATTGGCCCCCGATTGGAACAGGACCGCCGCCGATTACGCCCGCCACCGGGCCGGCTTTCCGGACTGGTTCTACGACCGGATGGCGGAACGCGGATTGTTCCGGCCCGGCTCGCGGATTCTCGACATCGGTACCGGTACGGGGTTCCTGGGACGCGGCTTCGCGCTTCGCGGCGCGCACGTCACCGGCCTCGATGTCGCCACGGGTATGATGGAAGCGGCCCGCGATCTCGACCGGGCCGCCGGCCTCACGACCGAATACGTTACCGCCCCGGCGGAGGCGACCGGCCTGCCCGCGGACCAATTTGACCTCATCAGCGCCGGTACCTGCTGGCACTGGTTCGACGCACCGAAGGTGATGGCCGAGGCCATGCGCCTCCTGAAACCCGGCGGCCATTTGCTCATCGCCAATCTGGTCTGGCTGCCGCTTCCCGGCAATGTCGTTGCGGCGACGGAAGCGCTGATCGAGGCGCGTAATCCCAACTGGCATCTCGGCGGCTGGCAGGGCCACAGCGCCGACCAGCAGCGCGACCTCATCAATGGCGGCTTCGCCCGGCGCGAGAGCGCGTCGGTCGATTACGACATTCCCTACAGCCCGGAAGCCTGGCGCGGCCGCATCCGCGGCTCCGCCGGCATCGCGGCCAGCCTGGGTGCGGCCGAGGTCGAGAAATTCGACGCCGCGCTCGGTGCACTCCTCGCCCGCGACTTTCCCGGCGATCCCATTCCCGTGCCGCACCGGCTGGTCGCGTTGTGGGGGCAGAAGCCATGACGAAGATCCGCGGTGCCACGGAAGCCGACCTCCCCGCCATCGCCGAGATCCACCTCAAAGGCTGGCTGCTGGCCTATGGCGCCTTCATGCCGGCAGACCAGCTCGCCGCCATGCAGCCGGAAAAGCGCCTGCCCCTGTGGCAAGACTGGCTGGCCGACCCAAAGAAACTCATCCTGGTGGGAAGTGTCGGCGAGCGGCTCGACGGCTTCCTGCTCGGCGGGTCCGTCAAGGAACACGATATCCGCAAGGGTAGCCTTACCGGTTTCGATTGCGAGATCTATTCGCTCCACTGCCGGCAGGAAGTGCAAGGCAAGGGATTGGGTCGCGCCCTCATCGCCGCCTCGGCCGCGCACTGGACAGTAACCGGCAAAAGCGCGCTGATGCTCTGGGCCTATAGCGACAATGCCTATCGCAAGTTCTACGAAAAGATCGGCGGCGCGCTCATCGCCGAGGGCATCGATGAAGGTGTGCCAGATGTGGCGTATGGCTGGCGGGATTTGCTTGCATTGGCCAGTCTGAATGAGACACCCCTCACCCCACCCTCTCCCCGCAAGCGGGGCGAGGAAGTTGTTGGTGCGGAGCATTGAAGAATCTCCCTCGCCCCCTGCAAGGGGGAGAGGATCGGGGTGAGGGTGTTACCCTCGCTCTACGAAGACAAAACTAAGGAGACCGAATGACCGACCGTATCCTCATTCTCGATTTCGGCTCGCAGGTGACGCAGCTGATTGCGCGGCGACTGCGCGAGGCCGGGGTTTATTGCGAGATATTCCCGTTCAGCGCCGATGCAGCGCGGATCAAGGCGTTCGATCCCAAGGGCATCATCCTGTCCGGCTCGCCGCATTCGGTGACGACTGAGGATGGCCCCCGCGCCCCGCAATATGTGTGGGAATCGAAGTTGCCGGTCCTTGGCATCTGCTATGGCGAGCAGGCCATGTGCGCGCAATTGGGCGGCAAGGTCGAAGGCTCCGACCACCGCGAATTCGGCCGCGCCGAACTCCTGGTGCAGAAGGAGGTGCCGCTTTTCGACGGTGTCTGGGTCAAGGGCGGATCGTATCAGGTGTGGATGAGCCATGGCGACCGCGTCGTCTCCATCCCGGCAGGCTTTGAAGTGGTGGCGACCTCCGGCGGCGCGCCTTTCGCGGCCATCGCCAATGTGGCCGAGAAGCGCTACGCCGTGCAGTTCCACCCCGAGGTGGCGCATACGCCGGATGGGGCGAAGCTGCTTTCCAACTTCGTCCACAAGATCTGCGGCTGCAAGGGCGACTGGACCATGGCGGCCTTCCGCGACGCCGAGATCGCCAAGATCCGCGCCCAGGTCGGCAAGGGGCGCGTCATCTGCGGGCTTTCCGGCGGCGTCGACTCAGCCGTGGCGGCGGTCCTCATCCATCAGGCGATCGGTGACCAACTCACCTGCATCTTCGTCGATCACGGCCTGTTGCGGGCGGCCGAGGCGGATCAGGTCGTGGCGCTCTTCCGCGATCATTACAACATCCCGCTGGTGCATCGCGACGCCTCCGATTTGTTTCTCGGCCAACTCGACGGCGTCTCCGACCCCGAGACGAAGCGCAAGACCATCGGCCGCCTCTTCATTGAGGTGTTCGAGGAGGAGGCGAAGAAGCTGGGTGGTGCCGACTTCCTGGCGCAAGGCACGCTCTATCCGGACGTGATCGAGAGCGTCTCCTTCACCGGCGGCCCCAGCGTCACCATCAAGAGCCACCACAATGTCGGCGGCCTGCCCGAACGCATGCGCATGAAGCTGGTCGAACCCTTGCGCGAGCTCTTCAAGGATGAGGTGCGCGTGCTGGGCCGAGAACTCGGCCTGCCGGAGAAAATGATCCGCCGCCATCCCTTCCCCGGCCCCGGCCTTGCCATCCGCATCCCCGGCGCCGTCTCGAAGGAAAAATGTGACATCCTGCGGAAGGCCGACACGATCTATCTGGAAGAGATCGACAAGGCCGGTCTCTATGAAAAGATCTGGCAGGCCTTTGCCGTGCTGCTGCCCGTGCGCACGGTCGGCGTCATGGGCGACGGCCGCACCTACGACTTCGTCTGCGCGCTTCGCGCCGTCACCTCGACCGACGGCATGACGGCCGATTTCTATCCCTTCGAACCGGCCTTCCTGGGCCGGGTCGCCACCCGCATCGTCAACGAAGTGAAGGGCATCAACCGTGTGGTCTACGACTACACGTCGAAGCCACCGGGAACGATCGAGTGGGAGTGAGGGGACAAGCGCGGAATCCATTACGTCGAATCCGGGTCGATTGCCCCATCGCTTGTGGTAGCATTCACCTATGAGCCTTGTTCTGCAACTGTTGAACGGTGGCGCCGGCAACCTCGCCGCCTATCTCGCCGCCCATGTTCTTTTGTGCCTGCTGCCGGCGTTTTTCATCGCGGGAGCCATGGCGGCACTCATCCCGAAGGCCAGTATCACACGCTGGCTCGGACGCACGACGCCGCGTCATGTGTCCTATCCGGCGGCGGCTGTTGCTGGCTCGCTGCTGGCGGTTTGCTCATGCACGATCGTGCCGCTGTTCGCCGGCATCTATCGCAAGGGTGCCGGCATCGGACCGGCCATGACCTTCCTGTTCTTCGCGCCGGCGGGAAATATCATGGCGCTGGCCTATACCGGCAGCATCCTGGGGGTGGAGTTTGCCATCGCGCGCGTTCTGCTGTGTCTCCTGTTCGGCATCGGCGTCGGCATGCTGATGGCCCTGCTGTTCCGGCGCGACGATGCCAGCCACGATGCGCAGACCGATGCCTTGTTTGCCGACAAGGCCAGCATCAACCCCAACGCCATCGGGGTCCTCCTGTCGCTGGTCGCCCTGCTGATCGCCGGTACGCTCAAGCTCTGGCCGCTCACCGCCACCGTGACGGTAGTCAGCCTGAATCTGCCCTGGGCCGAGGCATGGCAGGCGACGCTGTTCCAGTGGGTGCCGTTCGACGCCACCAAGGGTGAGGAGGGTGTGAGTGTGCAAGGCTCCCTGCTCATTGCGCTGCTGATCCTGATCGGCGCCACGGCCTACAGGGGTATGGAAAATATTGTCGAAGGCGCCAACCGCTGGACCTGGGTCACCCTGGGCCTCGCAGCCACCACATTGCTGGTGGCTGCCCTTCGCTTTGCCGTGCTTGACGGGAATCTTGAGGTTGTCGTCACCGGCCGCTTGCTCGCGGTCGGCTGTGCACTGCTGGCCGTCAGCCACTATGCGAGACGCCTCGACCCCGGGGACTGGCAGGCCTGGCTGTGGGAATCGTGGCGGTTTGTGAAGCAGATATTCCTGCTGCTGGTTGTCGGCGTTTTTGCCGTCGGCGTCATCCGCCAGTTGATCCAGCCCGAATGGATCGAGGCCTTGGCCGGCCGCAACGACCTGCTGGCCAATGCGACGGCTGTGGTCTTTGGCGTGTTCATGTACTTTCCCACACTGGTGGAAGTGCCGGTGGCCCGGATGTTCCTGGATCTGGGCATGCATCCCGGCCCGCTATTGGCCTATCTGATGGCCGACCCGGAGTTGAGCCTGCAGAGCATCCTGATGATTTCGGCGGTCATCGGCCGACCCAAGACTTTTGCCTATGTGGGCCTGGTGGCGATCTTCAGCATCACTGCGGGCCTGATATTCGGCGCCTGGGTGGATGGCGTCGCCATCGGGTGGCTGGCATTGGGGATGGCCGCCTTCGTCATCCTGCTCGCGGTTGCACTGACCTGGCTGCAGCGCCGCCGGCGCCAAGCGGTGCAGCCCTCGTGACCATGCAAAGGAGACACGCGCCATGTTAACCGTCAAGATTCTGGGGTCCGGCTGCGCCAACTGCAAAAAGCTCGAGGCCGTGGCGCGGGACGCAGCCGCCAGCGCCGGTCTCACGGCCGAGTTCGTCAAGGTCACCGACATGAAGGACATCATGGCATTCGACCTGCTTGCGACACCGGGGTTGGTCATCAACGAGAAACTGGTCAGCAGCGGCCGCATCCCGACCCAGGCTGAAGTCAGACAATGGTTGACCGCCTGACCCCAGCTGGCAGTGATTCTCCCGTCATGTCGCGCGCTTGCGCCCGGCGAGCACCAAGGCCAGCGCCACGCCGATCATGATACCGGCACCAGGAAGGTGATTCGGAGACCCATGGCGACCGCCTCGGGTGCTGCCGTGGCAATGTCGCTGGCACCTGAGGCGACGGCGAACACGGCACCCATCAGGGACGCCCCGCTGACGAGGCCGAGATTGCGCGAGAGGTTGAGCATGCCGGAGGTGACGCCACGCTGCTCGGCCGCCTCTTCCGCCATGACCGCGGTGTTGTTGGCGGCCTGGAACAGCTGATAGCCGGAGGTGAGGATCGCGACGGCGGCGATGTAGCCGACAAGGCCGACCATTCTCGGTAGCAAAGCGATGCCCGTGGCGCCGGCCACCATGGCGACCAATCCGCCAACGACCATGATGGCTGCCCCGAAGCGGTCGATCAGGCGGCCGGCGACGATTCCGGAGAGTGCCGAGATAACCGAGCTGATCGACGTGACGAGACCCACCAGGGTCGCCATCATCACAGTGGCGACCAGCAGGTTCACGGCGAGGCTGGCACTCAGGGTCCGGTCGCGGAACGATGCGAGCTGGATGAGCGGAGACGCCTGGAACAACTGCAACAAGGTGCCCTCGCGCCTCACAGCAGTCGAACGACGACCTTGCCCTTGGCGCGCCCTGCTTCCAGATAGGCGAGCGCTTGTGTTGCCTGATCGAAGGGAAACACCTTGTCGATCACAGGGCGGATGCCGCCGGCTTCGATGATGCTGCCGATTTCCGCGAGCTGGCCGCCGTCCGGGCGAACGAACAAGAAGGAATAGCCAACATCGCGCCTCTTCGCGAGGCGCCGGATCTTCATGCTCATGAGGCTGAAGACAAACCTCAGCGCCGCATTCAGGTGCCGTGCGCGGGCAAACGCCGCATCAAGAGGGCCGACGAGCGATACGATTACGCTGTTCGCCTTCAGGATCAGGAGCGACTTCTCGATGACATCGCCGCGGACGGTCCCGAGCACCAAGTCGTAGCCGCGCAGAACGCTCTCGAACTGCTGTCGTTTATAATCGACGACCTCATCCGCACCCAGGCCTTTCACGAGATCGATGTTGCCTGTGCTGGTCGTCGTGCCCACCTTGGCGCCAAGATGTTTGGCGAGTTGGATGGCAAACGTGCCGATGCCGCCGGAGCCCGCTGGGATGAAGACTTTCTGCCCGGGTTTCAGGTCTGCACGTTCCTTCAGCGCCTGCCAGGACGTCAGACCGACCATCGGGATTGAGGCCGCCTCAACAAAGTCGAGGCTCACCGGCTTGACCGCCGCGATGCTCTCCGGCACGGCAACGAAGTCGGCAAGTGTGCCACGGCCGAGGTCGAACACGCTGGCGAAGACAGCGTCGCCGACCTTGAAGCGCTTTACGCTGCTGCCGACCTCCGCGACGACACCGGCGACATCGCTGCCAATCGTTGCCGGGAGATCAAATCCGAGCACCGGCTTGAGGGTACCTTTGGGAATCATGTTGTCGATTGGGTTCAATCCCACGGCATGCACCTGGACGAGAATGTCGTCCGGGCCGATCGCAGGACGTGGGACGTCAGCGAATTCGGGTTGGGTGGATTTGCCGTAGCGCTTGAAAACGAGGGCTTTCATTTTTTGCCTGATATGTGGGGCCGTGGGATGCCTTGCCGGCGATTTGCAATGGGCGGCCGATCAGGCGGCAGGAAGAAGCCGCCATGATCTATTTCCGCCAGGAGGACAGGTCTGTCTGGTGCCGGCGCGCGCTCAGGCCGCCGTCCTGTAGCGCGCGGCGGCATGGTCCTGGCTCATATTCGGGAGCATGGCCTGACGCGCTGCCTGATAGGCATTCCACTGTTCCGCATCGGGCAGCGGAGGAATGGTAACCGCCTCGCGGCGGTCGAAGCCAACCAGCGCCGCATCGACGAGTTCGCCGACGTCCATCACGCCGCTCATGGTGTTGACGTCGACGCCGGCGCGCTCCCAGATTTCCGTGCGCGTGGCAGCGGGGAGAACGGCCTGGACGTAGACACCCTTGGGGCCGAGTTCGAGGCTGAGCCCCTGGGACAGGAACAGTGCGAAGGCTTTGGTCGCACCATAGACGGCCGTGCCGAATTCAGGTGCGAATCCCACCACGGAGCCGATGTTGATGATCGCTCCTTCGCCGGCCTGCGCGAAGCGGGGTGCAACGGCGCTGGTGAGCCGCAGCAGGGCCGTCGTGTTGAGCGCGAGGAGCCGCGCCACATCGTCCGTGGATTGCTCGGTGAAGCTGCCGCCAATGGCCGTTCCGGCATTGTTGACGAGGACACCAATGCGCGCATCCTCGCGCAGCCGCGCTTCCACCACGGCCAGCGCGGCGGCCTCGGTCAGATCGGCCTGCATGATGTCGATCGCCACACCGGTCTCTGATCTCAAGCGCGTCGCCAGCGCCTCCATGCGCTTGTGGTCGCGTGCGACCAGCACGAGGTCATGGCCGCGACGTGCGAAGCGGTCGGCATAGGTGGCGCCGATGCCGGTGGAAGCGCCGGTGATAAGGACCGAGGGGATGACGGACATGAGGTTGCTCTCTGCTCAGTTAGGATATATATTTATGATCATCATCATGATTACGCAAATATGATGATCATCATGAATATGTCAATAGGGTCGGTGGAAGAATTCGACATGAAGGTCAGCAGAGAGCAGATGGCGGAGAATCGCCGCCGGATTCTGGATGTCGCCAGCAAACTGTTCCGGGACAAGGGGTTCGACGCCGTCAGCGTGTCGGAGGTGATGAAGGCCGCAGGGCTCACGCACGGTGGCTTTTACGGCCATTTCGGTTCGAAGGAGGACCTCGTCGCCGAGACGATCGGCTATGCCCTTGCCGGCGACGGAACCGGTGGCAATGATCTGCGCGCCTTTCTTCGCAGCTACCTTTCGCCGCGACACCGAAAGAATGCTGCTACCGGCTGTCCCACGGCGGCGCTTGCAGCGGATATCCGCCATCAGACCCCGGCTGCCCGGGCCGCCATGACGGCCGGGCTTCGGTCGCAAATCGAGCATGTGGCGAAAGCCCTTCCGGATATCGACGCGGCGGACAGGCGTCGCGCGGCGATCGGAACCTGGGCTGCGATGGTGGGAGCGGTGATCCTTGCCCGCGCCATCGACGACACGGCCCTTTCCGATGAGGTCCTGGAAGAGACGCGTGCCTGGATCGAATCCACGCTCGGCCCAGACTCTGCCCGATAAGCGCCGACGCCCCACACCGAGCGATTCTGCCTTTGCACGCGCCTCATGCGCGCAAAGAGCCGAATCTGGGCGAGACAATTTCCGCCGCAATCAATGCAATTGGTTGATGTGGACGCCAACTATGGGATGGGAGTGAAAGGTCTATAAGCCGGGCCCAATGCCGGTTTCTGTCGTGCCGGGCTTATTCACATCGCCCGGCTTTTCACGTCGCCAGGCGCGAGCCGATGGCGAGCATGAGGGCTGCGACGATGCAGGCGGCAGCCACGGCGAAAGTGATGGCCATGCCGCTCGCGATAGCAGCGGGTGCGGCATTTGCCATGTCGGCCGTGCCCGCCGCGAAGGCGAAAACGGCGCCCATCAGCGATGCACCGGTGATGAGACCCAGATTGCGCGAGAGATTGAGCGTGCCGGAAATGACGCCGCGCTGGTCCGGCTTCACGTCCTTCATGACCGCCGTGTTGTTGGACGCCTGGAACAGCTGATAGCCCGGGGTGAGGATGGCGATGGCGCCGACATAGCCGGCGATGCCGAAGAGACCTGGCAACAGGCTGAGCGACGCAGCACCGGCCGCCATGGCGATGAGGGATGCAATCACCATGGCAGGTGCGCCGAACCGGTCGACGATGCGCCCGGCGGGCACGCCGCTGAAGGCGGAGATGACCGGCCCCACCGACATGACGAGGCCGACCATGGCCGCCCCCAGCCCCAGTCCTTGCGAGAGATAGAAGGGTCCCACCACGAGCGTTGCCATCATCACCGTCGCCACCAGCAGATTCATGACGAGACTGGAACTGAAGGCGGCGTTGCGGAACGAGGCCAGCCGGATCAGGGGCGAGGCCACGCGCGCCTCGATTGCCACGAACAAACCGGCACCGATCAGGGCCGCCGCCAGCAAAACGAGGTTGAGCCGATCGACATGGCCGCGCCCGACCGTCATGGCCAGCGCGTAGGTCGCCAGCGTCAGGCCGAGAACCAGGGTCCCCGGAATGTCGAACCCCTTTCGCGCGGCGTTGGCCGGCAGGGCGTGGTGCGGCAGATGCCGCCGCGCCAGAAAGATGTTGAGTATGCCCAGCGGCACCATGACGAGGAAGATCGCCGGCCAACCTGGACCGGCAAGGAGCGCGCCGCCCAGCGATGGCCCGAGCGCCGTGCCGATTGCCGACATGGTGCCGAGCAGCCCCATGGCGCTGCCGGTCCGATCCTTGGGCACCGTTTCTCCGACCATCGCCATGGTGAGGGCCATCATGACGGCGGCACCCAGGCCCTGCACGGCGCGCGCCGCGATCAGCAGCTTCAGGCTGAGGGCGATGCCGCAGAGGCCGGACGCTGCCGTGAAGACACAGAGTCCGATCAGCAGCAGGCGCCGCCGGCCGATGAGATCGCCGAGCCGTCCGGCGCTGACGATGAGCGTGGTGATGGCGAGGAGATAAGCCAGGACGACCCATTGCACGTCCTGGAAACGCGCGGCGAAAGCCTGGGTCAGTGTCGGCAAGGCGACATTGGCGATGCTGGTGCCGAGCGATGAGAGCAGCATGGAGAGCGCCAGACTCGCCAGCGCCCAGCGCATTGATGAGGCTTCGTTGCTCGATGTTTCGTTTCTGGGGGTTTCATTTCTGGGGGTCGCATCGCGCGGCAGGGTGATGGGTGTCGACATGGATTTCCTCTTGGTATCGCCTGGTATTCTAGCGTTGCCGGAAATCTAGACCTCCTTCCTCATATGGCGACAGGCGCAGCATTTGCACTCATTCATTGCGTTTAACGCTATGCCAAATGGCGTCGGTGGTGTTACGCTCCACCCATGACGCAGCCCGATCTCAATCTGTTGATTACCCTCGATGTCCTGCTCCGCGAAGGCAGCGTGGCGGGTGCGGCCAAGCGGCTGCAGCTCAGCCCCTCGGCCATGAGCCGGCAATTGGCGCGGCTGCGGGAGACTGTGGGCGATCCGCTCCTGGTGCGCGCGGGGCGCGGGCTGGTGCCGACCCCCCGCGCGCTGGAACTCAAATCCGAGGTGGGGCCGCTGCTGGCCGCCGCCGGCCACATGCTGCGCCCGGTTGACCGGCTGGATCTGAAGCGCCTCGACCGCCGCTTCACCATCCGCAGCCGCGACGGCTTTGTGGAGAATTTCGGTCCTGCCCTCCTCGCCCGCATCGGCCGCGAGGCGCCGGGGGTGACGCTCAGTTTTGTCCCCAAGACCGACCGCGACAGTGCACCGTTACGCGATGGCAGCATCGATCTCGAAACCGGCGTGCTGGCGGAATCCTTGAGCCCGGAACTCATGAGCGTGCATCTCTTCCGCGACCGCTTCGTCGGCGTGGTGCGCAAATCCCATGCCCTTGCCCGTGGCCGTATGACGCCGCAGCTCTTCGCCGCCGCCCGGCACATCCTCATCACCCGGCGCGACGAAACACGCGGCCGGGTCGACGAGGACTTGGATGAACACGGCCTCACCCGCAATATCGCCACCGTGGTGGGAAGCTTCACGGCAGCCCTGGCGCTTACCCGCCACACCGACCTCGTCGCCACCGTCCCCGAACGCCACACCGGCAACCTGCGACAGGGATTGGTGAGCTTCGATCTGCCCGTGAAGCTCCCGCCCTTCACGGTCTCGCTCCTCTGGCATCCGCGACAGGATGCCGACCCCGCGCATCGTTGGCTGCGGGGCTGTGTACGGGAGGTATGCGCCGCCTAGTGTCGCCGGAAATTTACGCCGCGCGCGGCATCATCGGCGGGCCTAGCAGTTCGATGCGGTGGTTGAGGGCAAGGGCCTGGAGACGCTGACCCTCCGCTGGCGTGGGCGGCGGCAGGGGTGCCGGCAGGGCCGCTTCGGGGGCGGGCCGGCTCACGGCGCATAAGAAACCCTCGAAATCCGGGCCCGGCGCCAGCACCAGGAAGTGGGCACCGGCTGCGGATTCGACGATGAAGCTGTGCGGCACGCCGGCGGGTGCCGCGAGGCTTTGGCCGGCGCCGGCCAGGATCTCGTCGGTGCCGAGCTGGAAGCGCACGACGCCGGCCAGAATGTGGAAGATCTCGGTCTCGGCGAGATGCCGGTGCAGTGGGGGCGAATAGCCGAAGGGCAGCCAATGCTCCTGCACCGAGAGGCCCACCGGCGATTGCGCTGCCGCCTGGTGGATGACGACGCGGGTGTCGAAGAAATGGAGCCCGTGGGGCGCCTCGCCTTGCCGGATTTGTGCCGATCCATCCATGATGCTATCCCTTCTTTTGCCAATGTCGCCGGACGGTGACGCCGGACGGTGACACCTGCCATGTTGTGTGGCGGGCTTCATAGAGAAGGGAACGGCGCAGGCCCAATCGACTCTCGTTATCAGGACCATCGATCCGGTGAATTTTCGCACCTTCGACTTGAATCTGCTGCGCATTTTCGACGCGCTGATGCGCGAGCGGAGCGTCACGCGCGCGGGCGACCGGGTGGGGTTGAGCCAGCCGGCAATGAGTGCGGCACTGGCGCGCCTGCGCGCGGCCCTCGACGACCAACTCTTCATCCGGCGCGGACCCGACATGGTGCCGACCCCGCGCGCCGCGAGCCTTGCCGGACCGGTGCGCGAGGCGCTCGCGGCGATGGAACTCAGCCTTTTCGGCCAGCAGCGTTTCGACCCCGCGACGGCGCAGGCCACCCTTACCTTGCTCGGCGCCGATTTCTTCTCCGCTTTGGTGATCCCGAAGGTTGCGGCGCGGCTGCGCCGCGAGGCACCCGAGGTGAAACTCCGCTTCCTCGACAGCGCGCGGGGCGACGTGGAGCGACTGCTGCTCGAAGACGCGATCGACCTTGCCCTGGAGCGGCCGCTCACCTTGCCCGATTGGGCCTCGAGCGAGCTTCTCTTCGTCTCGCCCTTCGTCATCGTCGCGGCGAAGGGGCACCCACGCCTTGGAGCGGTGAGGCCGGGCGACGCCATCCCCCTTGACCTCTTCTGCGCGCTCCCGCAGGCGCTGCGCTCGATCAGCGGCGACATGTCCGGAAATATCGACGAGGCGCTGGCCGCCCAGGGGGCGAGGCGCGAGGTGATGCTGGCCCTGCCGCATTTCCAGGCGGTGGCGGAATCGGTCGCTCAAAGCGACCTCATCGCCGCCTTGCCGAGCCAATTCGCCAGCGCGGTCGCCGCCGATCTCGGCCTCGACCTCTACCAGCCACCGATGCCGAGCCCCGCCCCGGAAATCCGCATGTACTGGCACAGCCGCCACGACCAGAGCCCGCTCCATCGCTGGCTGCGGCAATTGGTTCTGGATGCGGTTGCGGTGTTTGTTTGAGGAGGAACCCGTAACCATCTTGCCACGCGCTTGACTATTGAGTTGATATCAACATACTTGATTCCAAATGCGGTGAGGAGAGCAGGAATGGCGCGCGTTCACTATCGCTGGGTCATCGTTGCGGCGGGCGGGGTGCTGGGCTGTGTGGCCGCAGGCGCCATGTTTTCATTGCCGGTGCTGCTGCGGCCGATTGCCGAGGAGACGGGCTGGTCGGTTACGGGGGTTTCCAGCGCCATGACCATCGGCTTCCTGGCCATGGCTTTTGCCAGCATGGGCTGGGGCGTGCTCACTGACCGGGTGGGGCCGATGCCGGTGCTGCTGGCGGGGTCGGTGATCCTCGCGGGTTCGCTGGTACTGGCGGCGAATGCCAGCTCGCTCTATCAGTTTCAGCTGGTCTTCGGGTTGCTGGTGGGTGTCGCCACCGCCGCCGTCTTCGCGCCGACGATGGCCTGCGTCACCGGCTGGTTCGACACGCATCGCAGCCTTGCCGTCTCGCTCGTTTCGGCCGGCATGGGCATGGCGCCGATGACCATGGCGCCGCTGGCGGCCTGGCTGGTGACGCTCCATGATTGGCGCACGACCTTAGAGATCATCGCCGCGATCGTCGCCGTCATCATGATCCCGATGTCGCTGCTGGTGCGCCGCGCGCCTGCTTTGGCAGCGGCTCAAATGGCGGGAGAGGCAGCCGACGCGTCACAGAGCGAGCCGAGCGCACTAGCGCCTGAGATGTCCGTCGCCGAGGCGATGCGGTCGCCGCAATTCATCATCCTGCTGCTCACCAACTTCTTCTGCTGCGCCACGCATTCGGGACCGATCTTCCATACGGTGAGCTATGCCGTCACCTGCGGCATACCGCTCATCGCCGCCGTCTCGATCTACAGCGTCGAAGGCTTGGCCGGCATGGGCGGGCGCCTTGCCTTCGGCCTGCTCGGCGACCGCTTCGGGGCCAAGCAGGTGCTGGCCTGGGGCCTGCTGGTCCAGGCCCTGGGCGCGTTTGCCTATGTGCTGGTCAGCCAGCTCGCGGCCTTCTATGTGGTGGCGGCCATGTTCGGCTTCATCTATGCCGGCGTCATGCCGCTCTATGCCGTGCTGGCGCGCGAGAATTTTCCGCTGAAGATGATGGGCACCGTCATCGGCGCCACAGCGATGACCGGCAGCCTCGGCATGGCAACGGGGCCGGTGGCCGGCGGCTGGATCTACGACACCTTCGCCAGTTATGCGGGGCTCTATATCCTTGCCGGCGGCCTCGGCATCGGCGCCTTCCTGATCGCCCTCACCTTCAAGCCGTTCGCGCCAGCCAAGCCGGTGCCCGTGGTGGCCTGAGATAGATCAACCGGCAATAAACTGGTCGACGCCGCCCTCATCGGCTTCGACCGACGCGAGACGGTGAACACTCCGCCGCTGCCGGACGATGCGCAATGGATGGCGCTCGACCAGGCGCGCCAGGCGATGCTGCCCAACTTCATGCAAGCCCATGCGGCCCCGCGCTAACGGGCGGCGGAATAAGCGCAAGGGCTAGGTGGCCCTCAGCCGCCCACGCCCGCATGGCCGCGCGGGCGTGGGCGGTACGGCCATGCGCGCACCAAGGACGAGATGACGGCGGCAGGTTACGCCGCCGTCTGCCGGAGCGTGGCCCCATCGACGGCATCCTGGAAAAGATCGGGATTACACGCGACATCGCTACCCGCGTCGGCGGCTGCAGCGCGGCGAATGCACTGGCCCGCGCCACTAACCTCGTCGCCACCGTACTGGAACGCTACACGCGAGCCTATCCAAAGGCCTCATCCGCTTCCCGCTCTCGTCAAGGCGCCGGAGATCACGATCTCGATGCTCTGGCATTCGCGGCAGGACGCCGACCCGGCGCTTCGGTGGTTGCGGAGCCGCATCGAGGATGTAAGTGCGACAGGCCAATGAAAGAGGCAAAATCGGACAAGAACTAGCACTCGCAAACGAATATGACGAATTGGCGGCTAGACCAAAGCCGCATGCAGTTCTTTGAGGCCGTCATGATAAGATTCGCTAAAGTTTGCATACTTTAGATCGGCCAAAATTTCTGGAATCTCGCACGTTTCGATAAGAACTGGCAGGATCGTGATCATGTTGCCGCTCAATTGCCGAGACAGATAAGATTGCCACTCGCGCCGAGTCCATAGCGACTTCACGGAACTCTCTGACAAGAATAGCACGAGAAACTGAGACTCCTTTAGACCTGAGGAGATTTTCCCGACTATCGATTCACCAACTTTGATATTGTTCTCGTCTAGCCAAGTGCTTGCGCCAAGCCGACGAAGGTCATCGTTGACCATCCGAACGAAGCCTTTATCGGCAGAGCTATGGCAGAGAAAAATAGATTTCTCAGTACTCAACTGCCGCATTTCCCCGACCATTCTTCGCTCGTACAGCTCATTCGAAATTAGGTCCTTCTCGGACCATAACTCATGGACCTCATCAGCACCCATATGCCAGGCGTTGTGAATAGCTTGATCGGTAAGAGTTCTCCAAATTTCTTCTCGCCGTTTGAGAAGATCATCAATTGTAGGCTCCCTTAAGTATCGAAGCTGAATATCATAGGTTCCTACAAAATCGGTAGGTTGACCCGCATAGCAAATAGCAGTTCGCCTTTCATCGTCATCATAATAGAGAATTCGCCCCTTGAGTTGGCCCGCAGTTACGTAAACGGGTCCATAGACAAGTTCTTTCGGCGTCCTTGACATTGTACTCACTATCTCAGTTGTGCCGAACAAGTTCACCCAGATCCACCAAATACTGGCGTCAAAAATCCGGCAAGGGCATACTAAAAGCCTAATTCCGCACCGGATTCAGAATCTTAATCCCCGCGAAGTCCTTCTCGTTATCCGTCACGAGCGTGCAGGCATTGGCCTCGGCGATGGCGGCGATCATCATGTCGAGGGCGCTGCGGGGTTTGCCTTTGGTTTGGCCGGCGGCCATAAGGCGGCCCCAGATGAGGGCAGCAGCTTCGTCGAAGGGAAGGACGCGGCCAGCGAAAAGAGGTTGCGGGCCCTGCCGGCCACTGAACCATCTTTCCAATTCGTCGCGCCGCTTACCGGCGGGCTTTTCTAACACGCCGCGGCGGATTTCGGCGATGGTAAGGGCAGAGATATAGAGTTCCTGGTCCTCGCGTTCCGACATCCAGGCAACGAGGGTTGGCGACGGCGCGGGCTTGACCAGATTGCTGATGATGTTGGTATCGAGCAGGTAGCGCATCAAAGCGAGACTTTACGTCCTGGCTGGCGCGGGCGCTTGAGATTGAGATCGGCGCCGACCAAGGACGAGTTGCACAGAGCCTCCAGAATGGCGCCACGCGTGGGCGATGTGCCTGTCATTGAGCTTTGCACAGCCTTGCGCAGATGCGCTGCTTCCTTCCCGCCCTCCGCCAGGCGTTTTGCCAGGGCGCGAATGAGATCGCGGTCGGCATCGCGCCCCACCACCTCGAAACGGGCGAGGCCCTTTTCGCTGAGGCGGTTGCGATAGGTCTCGACGGCTTTCTTTTGCGAGGCGGTCATCGGTCCATGCTCCTTATGCCCGGCAATATAGCCGGGCATGACGTGTTTGGAAAGAGCGTCTACTGTTGCGAGAGCCGTCGCTTAGCACCCCCACCCCGACCCTCCCCCTGAAGGGAGAGGGAGATGAGGGTATGGCGGGATAGACCAGTCACTTGGCGCCCCCCTCCCGGCCTCCCCCCTGAAGGTGGGAGGAGATGGGAGCGAGGTTGTGCGTTCGGGTTCGGTGCAGGGCCCTCCCACCCTTAGGGGGGGAGGGTTGGGTGGGGGGCGAAGCTGGGCTCAGTACTTCCCCAAATACTTAACCCCGCTATCGCACATCACGGTGACGATCTCGGCCCCCTCCCCCATCCGCGCGGCGACGCGCAGCGCCGCCACGACATTGGCGCCGGTGGAGGGGCCGGGGAGGATGCCTTCTTCCCTTGCGAGGCGCGCCGCCATCGCCTTGGCGTCGGCCGTTGAGACGGGCTCGATGGCGTGGGCCAAACCTTCCTGCCAGAGCGGCGCGATGTAGCCGGCGCCGATGCCGTCGATCTTGTGGGCGCCGGTGGCACCACCGGAGAGGACGGCGCTTTCGGCCGGTTCGACGGCGATGATCCGGATATCGGGTTTGAGGGCGCGCAGACGCGCGCTGAGGCCCCTTATGCTGGCGGCGGTGCCCACCGCCTGGACGAGGGCGTCGATGCGGCCCTCTGTCTGCGCCCAGATCTCGTCGGCCATCTTCGTGTAGGCTGCGAGCTGGTCGGTGTTCCGCATCTGGTGGGTGAGCAGGCCACCAGCGACGTGAGCGATCTCTTCCGCGCGGGCGATCATGTCCTTCACCAGTTTTTCGGTCTGGCGGCCGTTATCGGATTTCAGCACCGTTAGCTCGGCCCCAAATGCGCGCATATGGGCGAGCTTGTCGGGGGCGAAGGCGTCGGCGGTGACGATGTGGCAATGATAGCCCTTCACCGCACAGATGAGGGCCAGCGAGATGCCAGTGGAGCCGCCGGTATATTCGATGACCGTGCCGCCCGGCTTCAGGCGTCCATCTTTTTCGGCGGCCTCGATCATGGCCAGCGCCATGCGGTCCTTCATGCTGCCGGTGGGGTTCTCGCTCTCCAATTTGAGGGAGATGCGGGCGCCTTGCGGCGCGATGCGGCGCAGGGGCAAGAGCCGCGTGTTGCCGATACAATCGAGAATGTTGGCCGGGTTCATCTGCGCCTCCTTGCACGTGGTGGCGTCTCCATAGCACCGGATCGAACGGGCTGGCGGTCCGAAATCCGGACCGACCTCAGGCGATTTTAGCGCCGCGCTCTGCGAGCAGCTTGCGCAGCACCGAGCGATGGCAGCGGGATTCGTCCTCGCAATAGCAGCCGATGGAGAAATTGGATTCTTGCGACAAGGCCGCGAGCAGGTCGAGCGTGCGGCGGGGTCCTGGCTCGTTCATCTCGGCGCGGAAGGCGCGCTCGAAGGCGTTCCATTCCTTTGGCGTCGCTGCGGCGAGAGCCAGCGTCACAAGTTCGGCGCTCGGCGAGAGGTCGGGATACCAGACGTCGTACCAATTGTCGGCGGCAAAGCGATCCTTGGCGACACCGCGCGGCGGGCGGCGCACCGTGCCGATGCGTGTGCCTTCGTGTTTGAGGCGCGGTGTCCCGAGCCGGACGATATGGAGCGTCATGGCAACCTCATGCGGATTTCCGTGCCGGGGAAACATCGGCCAGCAGATAAAGCTGGAACCAGTTGGGGAAGGCGCGCACCAGCGCCTTGGGTCCTTCGATGCCGAGGCCGGAACGCCGGGCGGCTGCGAATGGCAGATCGCCGCGCCACCAGGCGACCAGGGCCGCGAGCCTGGCGCGCACGCGCAAGGGTTCGGGAAAGCCCGGATTTTCCGTGCAGAGCGAGGCTTCGCCCGGTTTCAGCAGCATGAAGCGGGGCGGCGCGCGGTCGATCTCGAAGCGGATGACGAGGGGGTCCCTGGGAAGCTTGGCAAAATTCACCCGCCGCTGCATGTCGATGAGCAACGGCTCGACATCAAGATCCTCGGCCAAGGCCCGGCGCGGCAGCCAACGCTGGCCCCATTGGCCCAGCGCCATCACCAGCGCCGCCAGCTCGCGGCCGGATTCGGTCAGATCGTATTCCGGGCCATGAGCGCCGTCCTGGCGGAATAGGGCCTTGATTTCGACCAGTTCCTGCAGCCGTTCGGACAGCATGGTGCGCGATATACGCGGGATGCCGCGGCGGATGTCGTTGAAGCGCCGGCTGCCCATCAGCAATTCGCGCACGATGAGCAGGGTCCAGCGACCGCCCAGCACCTCATGCGCCCGCGCCACCGCGCAGAATTGTCCATACCCGCTCATACCGATACCCTAGCAGAATGCCGCATCGCGCTACGGTACGGAATCCGGACCGCTGATGACAAGCCCGCTTGCTTTCGGCTATGCGGAAGGCGCGGCCGGAACAGCGGGAGCAAGGGGCATGAGTGTGACGATCTACGGCATCAAGAATTGCGACACGATGAAGAAAGCGCGCGCCTGGCTGGAGGCCAAGGGAATCGCCTATCGCTTCCACGACTACAAGGCTGAAGGGATCGACAAGCCGCATCTTGCCGCCTGGTGCCAGGAACTGGGCTGGGAGAAAGTGCTCAACCGCGCCGGCACCACTTTCCGCGCGCTGCCCGAGACCGACAAGGCCAACCTTACCGAGGCCAAGGCCATCGCCCTCATGCTGGCACAGCCCTCCATGATCAAGCGCCCGATCCTCGAGACACCCGGGAAGCGCCTGGCCGGTTTCAAGCCGGAGGAATACGCGGCAGCCTTCAAATAGCGCTCAATCCCGGTTGGGTGCGCCCAAGGGAAAGAGGTGCCGGAACGGGCGCCCCTCGTCGACGGCGCGGGCAAAGCTCGGGCGGGCGAGGAGCTTCCTGCGATAGGCCTTGAGTGTCGGATAGCGGTCGCCGATTTCCTGCACCCAATCGGCATAGAAGAGCGCGGGAGCCGCGGCGCAATCGGCCAGGGTGAACTCCGCCCCCGCCGCCCAGGCGCGGCCTTTGAGCTTTTCCTCGAGCCAAGCATAGCTCTTTTCCATGAGCGCCCGCGCGTCCTCGACGCCTTGCGGATCGCGCTTGTCCTCTGAGCGGATGGCGTTGAAGACGATCTTTTGCATCGGCGTCATGACATAGCAGTCGAAGACGCGGTCGAGAAAGCGCGCCTCCAGCGCCGCCGCGGGCTCGCGCGGCACCAGCCGTGTCTTCCCGCCATGATGGAGGTCGAGATATTCGATGATGATGGTGGATTCCATGACGCTGGTGTCGCCGTCACGCAGCAACGGCATGCGCTGGATCGGCCAGAGCGCCGCGAATTCGGCACCGGTCTGGCTGTCCTCGAACGAGAGCTGGCGATAGGTGAAGGGGGTACCGTGTTCGTAAAGGGCGGTCAGCACCTTCTGGCAATAGGAGGACAGCGGGTGGGCAAAGAGCGAGAGGGCCATCGTCATCTCCCATAATCTGCTTTTATTTTGCAACTGGTTGTAATTTGAACCTTCTCGCGGGCGATTGCAAGCGGAAAGCGCTGCGTGATGTCAGGGCGATGACGCGAGCGCCTGCGCGAGATGCTCGGCGATGGCGCGAGCAGCCGGCTTCGCGGCGCGGCCGGCAGGAAAAACCGCATGAATGTCGACCCGACCCATGTCCCAATCGGGCAGCACGCGCCTGAGTTTGCCGCCCGCCACCTCCGCCTGGCAGCCCCAGGCGGAGGTGGAGACGATCCCCAAACCCGCCACAGCCGCGGCCACGGCGCCCTCATTCGCGGAGACCGAGAGCCTGGCATCGATGCGCAAGGATACCGAGCGGCCGTCGCGCTGGAATGACCAAGCCGTCAGGGGGCCAGTCGGCCCGATGATGAGCGCATGCTGAGCGAGATCGGCCGGCACCTGCAGTTCGGGCGCGTTTTCGAGATAAGCAGGTGCGGCGACGGCGATGCGCGGCGACACGCCGATCAGTTGCGCCGTGGCGCTGCTGTCCTGCAATTGCCCCAGCCGCAGCGCCACATCGACCCCTTCGCCGACGAGATCCTGGCGCTGATCGCTCATGATGAGATCGAGACGCAAAGCCGGATGCCGCGCGACGAAGGCAGGCAGGCAGGGAATCACCACGCGGGCGCCGAAGCTCGACGAGAGCGCGATGCGCAGGAACCCGCGCAACTCGCCGGTCCCGCGCGCGGCGTGATCGGCCTCTTCAAGCGCCAGCAGAATGGGCTCGATGCGGGCAAGATAGTCGGTGCCTGCTTCGGTCAGCGTCACCGCCCGCGTGGTGCGGGTAAGGAGTGCGGCACCGACCTCGCGTTCGAGGTCGGCCATGATGCGCGACGCCGAGGGCTGCGACAGGCCGAATTCGCGGCCCGCTTTGGAAAAACTCGCCAGACGCGCGACGCGTGAGAAGAGTTGCAGGGCGAAGATCCGATCACTCATTTGGCCACCAAATATATTTTAGTCGAAATGACCCGCTACTGCTGCAGACTCGAATAGATGATGTTGCCCAAGCGCCCCGAAGCGCAAGCCCCCTTCACGGAGACCGATGATGGCCCTGCAAGACAAACTGGACGCCTTTCGCACCAATCTCGAGGCCGGCGGCCCGCCCCATAACGTACCTGCGTGGATCCACGAAACGATGCACCGCGCGACCGATGAATTGATCGCTTCCGGCGCGGCAGGGCGTGCGCTCAAGGCCGGCGACCGGGCACCGGCCTTCGTTCTGCCCGATCCTGATGGCAACCCGGTTTCATCGGCGCAATTGCTGGAGGCCGGTCCGCTGGTCGTCACCTTCTATCGGGGCGTTTGGTGCCCTTACTGCAATTTCGACCTGCAGGCCTTGCAGGAAGTCTTGCCGCAGCTGGTTGGCGAGGACGCCCGGTTGGTTGCGGTCTCGCCGCAATTGCCGGTGAACTGCCGCCGCGCGCAACGCGAAAACAAGCTGGGCTTTCCCATCCTTTCGGATGCCGGCAACGAGGTTGCGGCAGCATTCGGCCTGCGCTTCAGGCTGCCGGACTATCTCATCGAGCTATATCGCGATGTGTTCAAAAACGACCTCACCCAGGTCAATGGCGATCAGAGCTGGACGCTGCCGATGCCGGCGCGCTTTGTGATCGGCATGGATGGCATCATCGCCTACGCCGAGGTCAATCCCGACTATACTCGCCGCCCCGATCCCAGCGACTTGCTGCCGACGTTGGAGAAGCTGAAGCGCCTGCGCGCGGCCTGATCTGGCACCAGCGCCACAGGCCCTGGCGATCCCGCAAGGCGCGCCAGGGCCTGTGGCGCTGGACGCAGTACAGATCCGGGACTTTATTGCCCTCCGCGCGTGGATTACCGAAGATGACATCAAAGGTGTGCCATCCGAGGGAGAGCAGAATGGATTCCGGCAACTCGGCCCAGAGCGACATGGATGAAGCGGCGCTCGGGCAGTTGTTCGAGACGGCCGCGCAGCACGCGATCCGCTACCGCGCCCATGTCGGCGACGGGCCGCAGCGGCCCAAACGCGACTTCATGGAGATGCTGAAGGTCTTCCAGGCGCCATTGCCCGAGACGGGGGCGGAGGGCCCGGCGATCATCGACCAGCTGGCGGCGGATGCGGAACCCGGCCTCCATGCCATGACGGGGCCGCGCTTTTTCGGCTGGGTCATTGGCGCCTCGCATCCCGTGGGCGTCGCCGCCGATTGGCTGACCAGCGCCTGGGGCCAGAACACCGGCAATCATGTGGCGACACCGGCGGCATCGGCGGTCGAGGCGGTGGCGGCAGGCTGGCTGCTCGATCTCCTCGACCTGCCGCGCGAAAGCTCGGTCGGCTTCGTGACCGGCGCCACCATCGCCAATTTCGTGGGCCTTGCCGCCGCGCGCGGCGAGGTGTTGCGGCGGGTGGGATGGGATGTCGAAATGCAGGGCTTGTTCGGCGCGCCGCCCATCACCGTGATGATCGGCGACGATGCACATACCACGGTGTTTTCGGCCTTGAAGTTCCTTGGGCTGGGGCAGAACCGCGTGAAGCGGGTGGCGACCGACGCCGCCGGCCGTATCGATGCCGCCGCCTTTCGCGCCGACCTCGCGGCGGTGGACGGCCCGCTCATCGTCATTTGCCAAGCCGGGCAGATCAATACCGGCGGCTTCGATCCCTTCGCCGAGATCGTGCCGCTCGCTCAGGCCAAAGGCGCCTGGGTCCATGTCGACGGCGCCTTCGGCCTGTGGGCACGCGCGGAACCGACACGCAAGGCATTCACCGCCGGTATCGAGCTTGCCGATTCCTGGGCGACCGATGGGCATAAATGGCTGCAGACGCCCTATGATTGCGGCTATGCCATCGTCCGGCACCCGGAAGCACATCGCCGCGCCATGACGATCGCTGCAAGCTACCTGCCGACGACGGAAGCGGGTGAACGCGACCCCAGCCATTATGTGCCGGAACTGTCCCGCCGCGCCCGCGGCTTTGCCACCTATGCCATCATCCGGCATCTGGGCCGGGCAGGTGTCGCGGCGATGGTGGCGCGCCATTGCCGGGCGGCACAGATCATCGCCGCACGCGTTGCCGCCGAACCCGGCATCGCAGTGCTCAACGAGGTGATGCTCAACCAGATGCTGCTGCGCTTCGGCGGCGATGGTGACGGGGCGGCCGCCGACGATCTCACCCGCCGCACCATCGCCCGCCTGCAGGCCGACGGAATCTGCTTTGCCGGCGGTGCCGCCTGGCGCGGGTCGCAAGTGATGCGGCTCTCCGTCACCTCCTGGTACACGACCGAGAGGGAAGCCGAGATCGCCGCCGACGCCATCATCGCCGCCTGGCGGGCGGTCAAGGCCGGAGCGAATTAAGAACCTAAGGTGCTTCTGAATTGGCGAGGGCCCCTCACCCCGACCCTCTCCCCACTACGTGGGGCGAGGGAGTTTCAAGCGAGTCCTTGCTTCAAACCCCTCGCCCCGCTTGCGGGGAGAGGGCTGGGGTGAGGGGACGCGCTTAATGCGCCGCCGCCAGGTGCTTCGTGGCGGTGAGGTATTCGGTGAGCGTCAGGGCCTTTTTGCCGGTGAGGTGTACGATGTCATGGGTGACGACATCGAGCAGACCCTTGGCGCGGGCGGCTTCGATACCGCCGATGGCGTCGACCACGAAATCGGGGAGACCCGCCGCCGCGAGGCCACCATTATATTGATCCTGGGTCACGGTGACGGCATCGACCTTTTTGCCAAAGACATCGCCGATCGCCTTGGCGACATCGGCCGGCGTGAGCGAGGCCGGGCCAGTCGCGTGATAAAGATGGCTGTCATGCCCCTTGGCGGCCAGCAGGGCCGCGGCGGCCGCGGCCACGTCGCTGCGCGCGACCTTGCCCTCGCCGGCAGGGCCCGTGGCGGGATAGACGCCATGGCTGAGCGCATAAGCGATGCCGCCCATCCAGAGATTGTCGTAATACATGCCCATGCGCAGAATGGTCCACGCCAGACCCGAGGCGTAGATCGCCTGTTCGGTCGCAAAATGCGAGGTGAAGAGATCCTGCCCGCGATGGGCGCCGGTGGTGGAGATATAGATGACGTGCTTGACGCCCGCGGCCTTGGCGGCGTTGACCGCATTCTTCTGCTGCGGCGTGCGAATGCCTGGGCGCAGGTCCGACGCCGGGATGATGAGAAGTCGCTCGACGCCCTGCAAGGAGGCTTGGAGTTCTGCCGGCTTATCGAAATCGCCGGGGCGCACAGTGATGCCCTTGGCGGCATAGGCTGAAAGCTTGGCAGGATCGCGGGTCAGCGCCACGATGTCCTTGGGCGAAACGCCCCGCCCCAGCAGGCTGTCCAATACCAGGCCACCCAATTGCCCGCTCGCACCCGTGACGCCGATAGTCATGACAAATCTCCTGAAAGAGCGTGTGTGAAAGGTCTTCGCCCGGCCGCTCGGATGATGTATGTTACCGGTCGGTAACGTGAATAATGTTACCGACCGGTAACATTGCGTCAAGTGACATTTCATGAGCACGAGAAAAACGCGCGCCGCCGCCAGGAAAACCACCGCAATCGCCGATACGGCGGATTTGCCGCCCCGCGCCCGCATCCTCAAGGCGGCGCATGAACTGTTCTATGGCCAGGGCATTCGCGGCGTCGGCGTCGAGGCGGTGGCCGCAGCAGCCGATACCAACAAGATGACGCTCTATCGCCACTTCACCTCGAAAGATGAACTGGTCGCGGCATATCTGCGCGACGTGGCGGCTGAATTGGAATCGAGCTGGGACCGCATCGGCATGCAGCATGCCGACGACCCGCGCGGCCACATCCTCGCCTGGCTGAAGGATATGGGCCGACAGATGGAGCGGCCTGAGAGTCGCGGCTGCCCGATCACCAATGCCGCTATCGAACTGCCCGATGCAACACATCCCGGGCGTCAGGTGATCGAGGAACACAAGCGCGGCATGCGCCGCCGCTTTGCCGAGAATGCAAAGCGTGCCGGGTTGAAGCGTGCCGAGATGATCGGCGAACAGCTGCTGCTGCTGCTCGACGGCGCTGGCGTCTCGCTGCAGACCATCGGCCATGAAAGCCGCCCCATCGCTACATTGATCCGCCATGCCGAATGGCTGCTGGAGAGGGAGTCCTAACGGCGACTTGCCAGTACGGCACGAATCGGGTCCCCTGCGCTGCCCATAGCTGCGGTGCTTTCATGCTCGACATCCTCGCTCTCTCAGGCAGCCTGCGTGCCGCATCGCTCAATACGGCACTGCTGCGCGCGGCTGCCTTGCTGGCGCCGTCCGGCATGGAGATCTCGATCTATGACCAGCTCGCGGCCCTGCCCGCTTTCAATCCGGATATCGACCCATCCGCGGCACCCGCCGTCATGGCGCTGCTTTCGCGCGCCGCGCAAGCCGACGCCTTGCTGATCGCCTGCCCCGAATATGCACGCGGCATTCCCGGTGCCTTCAAGAACGCGCTCGATTGGCTGGTCGGCAGCCCGACCTTTTCGGGGAAGCCCATCGCCCTCTTCAACGCGTCGCAGCGTGCGACCGAAGCGCAGGCGGCCCTGCGACTGGTCCTGCAAACCATGGCGCTGGTGATCGTCGAACCGGCCTCGATCACCGTGCCGCTCCCTGGCCCCGATACCACGCCGACCGCGATCGCCGCCGACGGTATCGCTGCACCAGCCATCGCGCGGGCGCTCGCTGCCTTTGCCGATGCGATTGGGTCCCGCCAAGACTGAGGACGCCGCTCGGGGACTGCGTTCCTTTTGCCAGATCGCATGCCGCCGTCTAGATTGTCGGCGTTCACGGATTCAGTCGGATAGCGCGCGGATCATGAAAATCGCCGTCTACACCATCGCCCTCAATGAAGAGAAATTCGCGGCACGCTGGGCCGAAGCAGCGGCACCGGCCGACTATCGGCTGGTGGCCGATACCGGCTCGACCGATGGCACGGTCGAGAAGCTGCGCGCGGCCGGCGTCGAGGTACACAGCATCAGCATCAAGCCCTGGCGTTTCGACCATGCGCGCAATGCGGCCCTGGCCCTGCTGCCGGCAGACGTCGATATCTGCATTTCGCTCGACATGGACGAGGTCCTGCAGCCCGGCTGGCGCGAGGCGTTGCTCGCCGCCTGGAAGCCGGGGACGACGCGCCTGCGCAACCCGCTCGAGATCGACATCGGCCCTGATGGTGTTGCCAAGCGGCATTTCAACAGCAGCCGCATCCACCAGCGCTTCGGCTATCTGTGGAAATATACGATTCATGAACTGATCACACCCGCGGCGAGTACGGTCGAGCAGACCGTGGTCACCGACCAGCTGCGCATCCGGCACCTGCCCGACGACAGCAAGTCGCGCGGCCAATATCTGCCGATGCTGGCATCGGCCGCGGCGGAGGCCCCGGATGACGACCGCCTGGCGCATTATTATGGGCGCGAGCTGATGTTTCACGGAAAGTATGAGGAGGCGATCGCCGAATTGCGGCGTCATCTCAGCCTGCCGCGCGCCACCTGGAAGGCGGAAAGATCGGCCTCGATGCGCTTCATCGGGCGCTGCCAGAAATCGCTGGGCCGCATGAGCGAGGCGCGCAGCGCTTATCTGCAGGCCTGCGCCGAAGCGCCGGACGCGCGCGAGCCCTGGCACGATCTTGCAAAATTCTGCATGGATGACAAGGATTGGCAGGGCGGCATCTGGGCGGTGCATCGCATGCTCGCCATCACGGTCATGCCCGGCGATCACACCCGCGACGCCAAGGCCTGGGGTGTCGGTCCCTACGACATCGGCAGCATCTGCGCCTATTACGCCGGCCAGCGCGAGCTGGCGCGAACCTGGCTGACCAAGGCGCTGGAACTGGCGCCCAACGATCCGCGCCTGATCAAGAACGGCACCTGGATCCTGGCAGAGAAATGAAAACGGGCGCCCCCGTCAAGGGGCGCCCGCTCAAAGTCACGTGTTACCAGGCGTAAACCTTACGGCGCGATGACGATGTCGGTATCGACATAGACATTGACCGTCTCGCCGCCATAGGTGGCGGTGTAGAGCTGATAAGTACGCCCGTCATCGCCCGAGTGCAGCGTCGCATCCTGGTTCCAGTCGCCCAGCATGCTGATCGAATCATTGGCGTCGCCCTGGACGAACAGGGTGTTCCGGTCATCGGTCATGTCGAGCACACTCGCTGCGTCGAGCGTGATCGTGGTGCCGGCGCCGTCATCGGTATTGTCCGCCTGCTTGCCATCGAAGTTCAGCACCTCGATTTCACGGACATACTGATCGTCGTTATTGGCCGTGTCGCCGCGGAAGTTCTGCAGGCCGGCCATCATGGCAATGTCGTCGCCCTGGGCCGACCCATCGCCATTGTCGCCGATGATCACCGGCTGGTTGCCATGCAGGTCGTTGTTGTCGATGCCGTGGAAGATGTCGTTGCCGGCACCGCCCAGATAAGTATCGGCACCGTCGCCGCCGAACAGGCAGTCATTGCCGGCACCGCCGCTGAGATCATCGGCGCCATTCTGGCCGAACAGCATGTCATTGCCTTCGCCACCGCTGATCGTGTCTTTGCCGACATCGCCTTCGATCCAATCATTGCCGGCTTCGCCATAGAGGTGATCGTCACCCTGGTCGCCGTAAACGGCGTCATGGCCACCACCGGCATAGATCGTATCGTCCTGCTGATAGCCATGGATGCTCTCATTGCCGGCACCGCCCTGCAGCGTGTCGGACTGGTTGCCGCCGCCGGTCAAGACGAACAGGTCGGTCGGCATGCCGCCTTCGCAGACACCGGCCGGCAGATGCAGGTCCGGCCCCGTGCCGCCGGTTTCACCCGTCTGGCCCGTCTCACCGGTTTCACCACTCGGGCCCGTCGGACCGGAGGGACCCGTCTCACCGCTCGGACCCGTCGGGCCGGAGGGACCCGTTTCACCGCTCGGGCCGGTCGGACCGGAGGGACCCGTTTCGCCGCTCGGACCGGTCGGACCGGACGGACCCGTTTCGCCGCTCGGACCCGTGGGACCGGAGGGACCCGTTTCACCGCTTGGACCCGTCGGGCCGGAGGGACCCGTTTCACCGCTGGGGCCGGTCGGGCCGGAGGGACCCGTTTCGCCGCTCGGGCCGGTCGGGCCGGAGGGACCCGTTTCGCCGCTCGGGCCGGTCGGGCCAGAGGGACCCGTTTCGCCGCTCGGGCCAGTGGGGCCGGTATTACCGGTTTCTCCCGTGGTCCCTGTCTCGCCGGTTTCACCGGTTTCGCCGGTGGGGCCGGTTTCGCCGGTGGGGCCGGTTTCGCCGGTGGGCAGGATCAGCGGCGCGTCGGCTTCCTCGATAAGCACCGGGGCTTCGCGCTGGATCGTGTTGTAGTTGAGGATCGTCGCCTGCAACCCGCCGACGGCATTGAGGCCGCCGATGCCCACAACCGGGGCAAAGGGTGAGAACAGGCCACCATTATTGTCCACGCCAGCGGCGCCGGGAGCACCGGCGGCCGGACCAGCGGCGGTCTGGATATCGAGATTGGGATCGGTCGACGCCAGGATATCCGCGATATCGAGCGCGCGGCCCTCGCCGGTGATCGTAATCGGCGACACCTGGTTGGCATCGGCATAGCCCAGGAAAATAATCGTCTGGTTGCCGGCGCGGATGGCCAGATTGCCATTTTCACCCAGTTTCGCCGCCAGGTCTTCCGGCGCGAAGGGCAGGTTGATGGTGGCACCAGGCACCATTTGCACACGGATGGTTTCGTTGCCCTGCGGCAGGACGATGGTGTTGCTGCCCGGGATGGTGGTTTCGACATTCGCCATGATGTTCGTGTCCCTCAGATGCTGGAACGCGAACCCGGCTGGAGATCAGCCTATTCCCGGCTCGCGTGTCGCAAGGAAAACGGACACATGGCGGGGCTTAGTCCCTCCTACCATTCTGCAAACGGAAAAATACGCACACTATTATGATACGGCGATCGTTTTCGGCAATTATTCTTAAAATCTATAGTAAACAACGACTTAATTTTTAGCCCCGAGCCCATTCGGCCTGATACCCGGGACAAAACTGCCCCACAACTAATGTGGTGCGCAAAATTGTCGCACTATAGTGTGGGTTGTATGAATTGTGGTTTATACCGGCTGCGACGCAAAAGAGGCGGCTCGCCTGGCGAACCGCCTCAGTCTGGCCCCCACCGGATCGGTGCCGATTGCCGGCTGCCGCCCCTGAAATGGGATGGTCTGGTTTACGCCGCTTCCGACTTGCGGTGATAGGCGATGCCGCAATGATGCGCGCAATATGGCCGGCCGGCCTCTGCCACGTCCCCGCAGAAATGGAAGCCCGGCTGCTTGGGATCCCCCACGGGCCAGGAGCATGATTTCGAGCCGGCCTGGGCCGTCACACGGGGTGCGCTGGGCGCCTTGGGCGCTGCGACCTGCGGTTCGGCCCGGGTTTCGGTCATTTCGGGCGCCGGCGCCGCATAGCGTTCGGCCGGCACGGTCACCGCGGCCTGCGCGCTTGGGGCGACGGCATGGCGCGGGGCCGGCATCGGCGCAATGGCCGGTTGCTGGCGGCGCTGGGCGGCGGGTTTGCGGCGGGGTGCTGCGGCTTCGGTGCCTTCGCGCTTGATCGGCGACGGGCGACCGGTCAATCCCAAGCGATGCGCCTTGCCGATCACCGCGTTACGGGTGACGCCTCCCAAAAGGGTCGCGATCTGGCTTGCCGTCTGGCCCTGGCCCCAGAGCTTGCGCAGCATATCAATCCGCTGTTCGGTCCATTCCATGATGTCTTCTCCCCACCGGTTCTTTAGCTGGCGATTGGCTGGCGCCATAAGCCACAAAGGCCGCGCCAGCTCAAGATGTAGAGTGATGATTATTTCACCCTACAAGATGCGGGGAGGCAAGCGGAGAAAATCAAAATGTTGTGGATAACAATAGAATCTATCGGAACATATAGTGTTCAGGGCACATAATCGGATGCTGCCCCGATCGGATCAGTCTACCAGATTGAGCTGGCGGTCGAGGAATTCGATCAACTCCGGCAGACGCCGCGAGGATTTGACCTGCCGCTTGCCGGCCAGAAGGATGTAGTTGGGGTCCTTCTCGCCCCGCAGCAGCACCTTGGTGATGGCAAAGGTCGGCTGTTCCTGCGCCCGGCGATAGACCGAGAACACCGCCATGTTGCTGCGATGGTCGATGGCATAGTCGCGCCAGACGGCGTGGGCCACCTTGCGGCTGTAGATTCCAAGCAGAAGATTAAGTTCGTCGCGGTTGAAATAGACCCGGCGGCCTTGGCGGCGGTAATCATTAAGAAGAACGAGCTGCGCCATTCGATCCTATGATCACGAGGGCGACTCGGAAATGCTCCAAGCCCTGCCAAAAGTGTCGCGCAAACAGGCGAATCCGTAAAGCGCGGATCGTCCTGCTACCAGCCATGCGGTTCCGGATAGACCTCAAGCGCGTTGGTGGCGGTCCGATCAGGGGTGTCGTAACAGACCACGGTTGCCCGCTGCCGGTAGCAATAGCCCGGATAAGGGCGGTTCTTTTCGGCCTGTTCCTGGGCGATTTCGGCCGCGGTTCGGCAGTATTTGCCGGTCTTGGTGTAGTCGAGGAGCGAACAATCGTCGCCGGTGGCGATCGAGGCCAGATGGTCGGATGCGGTCTTGCCGGTCTGGTTCAGGGAAACGCCCTCGACCACGGCATAGGCTGTGGTGCCTGAGATCCAGCTGGGAATCGTCGTGGTATTGCAGCCGGCCATCAAGAGGGCCGCCGCCATCAAAATCACCCTGTCGCCACGCATCCTTGCCATCTCGGCCACCCCGGTCGATCGGATTGTCATCAGTTCTGCCGCCTGAGGTAAGCAATTCCCGTTCCAACCGGCGGGAAGCTGCGGCAAAGCCTCGGTTGGCAAGGCGGCGGGCTTGCCTGTATGTTAGCGCGCAATCAACCGCCCAGGCTTGCCAAGCCCGGGAGAGAACAGGTATGCCCGAACGGGCTCCAGAGGTCATAAGTGGCTGACATTTTTGAAGAAGTCGACGAGGATCTGCGCCGAGACACAGCGGCTGCGCTGTGGGCGAAATACCAGAATCTGGTTTATGGCGCGGTCGCCCTCATCATCCTCGGCACCGCCGGTGTGACCGGCTGGCAGATTTATGACCGCAATGCGCGGGAAGCCGCCGGCACTGAATATCTGGGCGCGCTGCAACGCGTCTCCCAGGACCCCAAGGCGGCGCCGGAACTGCTCGGCCAGCTGATCCATGCCGATGGTCCCTTTGCCAATCTCGCCCGCTTTGACCTGGTGCATGCCTCGTTGCAGGCCGGTGACAAGGCCAAGGCGCTGGAACTGCTGACGGGCATGGCAAGCGATCCGAGCTTTGCGGCACCGCTCAAGGGTATGGCGGCGCTGATGGGCGGCTATGTGGCGCTCGACCTCGGCAAGGCCGACGCAGCGCTTGCTTTGGCGCAACCCCTTGTCGCGGAAGGCCAGCCCTACCGGCTGTCGGCCATCGAGATCACGGGGCTTGCCGCCTTTGCCAGCGGCGACAAGGCGAAGGCCAAGGAAATCTTCCAGGGCCTCGATGCCGCCTTGAAGAAGGAAGAGGAGGCCGGGCTCGATAAGGCGCCGGCCAATCTGCGCAACCGCGTTTCCATCATGCTCGACCGGCTCGCCGCGTGATCGGCGGGGAATATTTCGGCAGGGACGCCCGACAGAAGACCCGACAGAAGAAGTGTCGAGAGAAGAAAAGCGAAAGAAGATCTGGGGGAATGATGGCAACCAGGCGCAATCGAATTGACCTCGCTTCGGTAACGCGTGCGGGGACCCTGCTCGGCACCGGCTTTGCGCTGGCGTTGTTGCTCGCTGCTTGCGGCCCGACCAAGGTGCCGCTGCCCGGCGAGCGTGTTTCGGTGCTGCAGCAGAGCAGCGAGAACGCGGCCGACCCGACGCTGGCCGAGATCGCCGTGCGCCTGCCCAAGCCCTATGTGAACACCGATTGGGCGCAGGTTGGCGGCAACCAGGCCCATGCCATGTATCATCTGCAGGCAACGTCCGACGTGCTCACCGAAGTGTGGTCGGCCGATATCGGCTCCTCGGCCGATTCCGCCAACCGTCTGCTCGCCGAACCGGTCGTGGCAGATGGCATTATCTACACGCTCGATGCTGAATCGCTGGTCCGTGCCTTCGATGCCAATACCGGTGCCCGCCTCTGGCAGGCCGATTTCACCCCTGAAGACGAGGATGATGACCTGTTCGGTGGCGGCATGGCCGTCGCCGAAGGCAAGATCTTCGTCACCACGCCCTATGCCAAGGTCTATGCGCTCGATGCCAAGACCGGTGCCTTCATCTGGGAAGGCAAGGCCCCGGCCCCCATGCGCGCCGCCCCCGCGGTCAGCGATGGCCGCGTCTTCGTCACCACGATCGACAACCAGCTGGTGGCCTTCGCCGTCGATGACGGGCGCCGCCTGTGGTCGAATGCCGGTGTCGAGGAAGCGGCTGGCCTCCTGGGCGGCTCGACCCCGGCCGTCCTCGGCAATGTCGTCGTCGCGGCCTATACGTCCGGCGAATTGCTGGCCTTCGACGTAGTCAACGGCCGTTCGCTGTGGACCGACAGTCTCGCCGGCAAGGCACGCACCTCCTCGATCGCGGCCCTGTCCGACATTCGCGGCCGGCCGGTGATCGACCGCGACCGCGTCATCGCCATCGGCAATGGCGGCGTCATGGCGTCGATCGACCTGCGCCGCGGCGAACGCTATTGGGACAAGGATCTCGGCGGCACGCAGATGCCCTGGGCCGCCGGCGATTTCATCTACCTCCTTACCTCGCAGAGCGAAGTGGTCTGCGTCACGCGCGACGATGGCAAGATCAAATGGCTGACGCCGCTGCCGCCCTTCGAGGACATGCAATATCGCGAGGACCCGATCTATTGGTCCGGTCCGGTACTGGTCGGCGACCGGTTGCTGGTAACCGGCTCCAACGGCCTCGCTTTGTCGCTTTCACCCTATACCGGCGCATTGCTCGGCAAGCAGGAACTGCCGGACCGCTCGCATCTGCCCCCGGTGGTGGCCAACGAGATGGTCTATATGCTGTCCGATGACGCCGACCTGATCGCGCTCAAATAACGCCGCAGGGCGCCCTCGGGCGTCCTGCCTTTTACTGATCGGCACTCGTTCTGATGTCTTTGACCGTCGCCATCGTCGGCCGTCCCAATGTGGGCAAGTCGACGCTATTCAACCGTTTGATCCGCAAGCGTCTCGCCATCGTCGACGACACGCCTGGCGTCACGCGCGACCGGCGCTATGGCGAAGCGCATCTGGGCGATCTCAGCTTCACCGTGATCGACACGGCGGGTCTCGAGGACGCGGTCGATGACAGTCTCGAAGGCCGCATGCGCCAGCAGACCGAGGCGGCCATTGCCGAGGCCGACGTCACCTTGCTGGTCTTCGATGCCCGCGCCGGCATCACGCCGCTCGACGAGCATTTCGGCCGTATCATCCGCAAATCCAGGAAGCCCGTCATCCTCATCGCCAACAAGGCGGAAGGTCGCGCCGGCGGTGAGTCCGCGCAGGAAGGCTTTCGCTTAGGGTTGGGCACGCCGCTGCCGATCTCGGCTGAGCATGGCGAGGGCCTGGGCGAGCTTTACGACGCGCTTGAGCCCTTCGCCCTCAAGAAAGCCGGCGAGAAATCGGGGGCGCATCTCGACGCCGATCTCGAGGAAGTGGCCCCGCTCGACCTCGAAGAGGATAGCGGCGAGGATGATCTGGTCGAAGCGCCGCCGGCGCCAAAGCACCTGCAGATGGCCATCGTCGGCCGCCCCAATGTGGGGAAGTCGACCCTGGTCAACGCCCTCCTCGGCGAAGACCGCCTGCTGACCGGGCCTGAAGCCGGCATCACCCGCGATTCCATCGCCATCGACTGGTCGTGGAAAGGCCAGGCGATCCGCCTCATCGACACCGCGGGTCTCCGCCGCCACTCGCGCGTCACCGAAAAGCTCGAGCGCCTGTCCGGCGCCGATACCCGGCGCGCCATCCAATACGCCCATGTCGTCGTGCTCGTCCTCGATGGCAACGACATGCTGGAGAAACAGGACCTCACCATCGCCCGCCAGGTGGTGGAAGAAGGCCGCGCCCTCATCATCGCCGCCAACAAATGGGATGCGGTCGAGGACAAGAACGCCGCGATCAAGAAGCTGCATGAGCGCATCGACTGGTCCCTGCCCCAGGCCAAGGGCATTCCCGTCATCACCATGAGCGCCATGACCGAACGCGGCCTCGACAAGCTGATGCAGGCGGTGCTCGATATCTACGAAACCTGGAACAAGCGCGTCTCGACCGCCAAGCTCAACCGTTGGCTGGCGGAAGTGACGGCGCAGCATCCGCCGCCCTTGGTCAGCGGCCGCCGCATCAAGATCCGCTACATGACGCAGATCAAGACCCGGCCGCCCACCTTCGCCATCTTCGCCTCGAAAGCGGACGATCTGCCGGAAAGCTACCACCGCTATCTGGTAAAGAGCTTGCGCGACGTCTTCGGCCTGCCGGGAACGCCCATCCGCATCGTCATGCGGCGCACGGACAATCCGTATGATAGCGAGCGGGATTAAGCCGGCTTGTCCGCCCGCAACCGTCTATTCTTGCGCCAAAGATAA
Source organism: Dongia sp. (assembly GCF_041906375.1). Lineage (GTDB taxonomy): Bacteria > Pseudomonadota > Alphaproteobacteria > Dongiales > Dongiaceae > Dongia. Next base: position 376,477 of record NZ_JAYRJJ010000002.1, read on the forward strand.
GCTGCAATGCCAACAAACGCGGTTGCGATCCAGACGACCGAGAACACGGCGATGCTTCCAAGTTGGCCCGTCCAGGCCGAGGCTCCGACGAGTCCCAGACTGAAATAGGCTTGCGGGAAGGCAATCGCGCCTGAACAGAAATATGCCCTGGTGTCCAAGCGTCGCGCGAGGACCATTCCGCCGACAAAATTTGTCAGCAGGCATATCGCCGTATATGCGAAAAATGACTGCGTGACTTTCAAAGCCGCGTAGCCCAACAGCGGCCCTGAGAGACAGAGCAATACCCCCAGGATAACGCCAAAGGCCATACGCATTAGCTCACCGCGCCCCGCCGCCATCCATGACGATGGTCTGGCCGGTGATATAGGGGGCGCCGGCCAGCAGATAGAAGATCGTCTCGGCATAATCCGCGGGGGTTCCCGGGCGCTTCAAGGGCAGCTTGGCGACATAGTCCTTGAGCTGCGCCGGATCGAATTTGCAATCCCAGCCGGAACCGTCGACCACATTGGGGGCGATGGCGTTGACGCGCACCTCCGGCCCCATGGCGTAGGACCATTCGGTGGTGAGCAGGATGATGGCGGCCTTGGTCGAGGCATAGACGCTCGACGAACCGCCATAGCCGAGGCCGGCGGTGGAAGCGACGTTGACGACGGCGCCGCGCGTCTTCTTCAGATGCGGTGCCGCGGCCTTCAAACAGCGATAGGGGCCGATCTGGTTGATGTTGACCAGCTTGCTCCAGAAGGCCTCATCCATGCGCGCGAAATCATTGACCGGAATGGGTGCCGCCGTGCCGGGCGTGCCGGCATTGTTGACCAGGTAATCCAGCCGCCCGAAATGCGCCACGGCCGCCGTGACCGCCGCGTCCATATCCGCCTGGCTGGAAACATCGCCAGGAAAGGCCGCGACGTCGTGGCCAGCAGCGCGCAGCCGCTCCACTTCGGCAGCAAGGCGCGGATTGCCGGCGAGGTCGTTGATCGCGACCCGGGCCTTGTTGGCGACAAGGCGCTCGACGGTCGCAAGACCGATGCCCGAGGCACCGCCCGTGACGAAGGCCACCTTGCCGGAAAGATCGGCGCTGATCATGAAAATCCCCCGCGAAAAACAGAATGGCCCCAGTGGTAGCCGGGACGGTTTTCGCCTGTCAAATCAGGCGCGGTCCAGCCCCTGCCACAGATTGACGGCGAAGCAGATGATGCCGATGACCGTGACGATCGAGAAGATCCCCGCGATCGGCCCGCCGACGGCTTCATTGCCGCCATGGATCAGCGCCACGCCGACCAGCATCAATGGGGCGCCGATATTGTGCAGCCAGAAATGCGCCATGGCGAGGCGCGTGGTCGCCAGCGCCGGCTTCAGCAGATAGAGGCAGCCGATGATTGCCAGGCTCACCCAGCCCAGCAGATTGAGATGGGTGTGCACGGCAACCTGTTCGAAATTCTCGGTGGCACCCATATAGGCGCCGAGGCAGACGGCCAGAACGAAATAGCAGGCGGCGATCTTCAGCAGGCGGTGAGCCATTCTTTCCCCCTTGGATTGAAGCATGAAAAGAAGATGCGGCGTCGCGCTCCTGCCCTCCCCGGCAGCAAGCGCGCTCGCATCGACAATGACACAGTTCGTTGCCGGACGAAGCATTGATCGCCGGTTTCGTCCTAGAAATGCCGGACATCCAGCAAGGAGCCTGACATGGCCGTCACCGTCTTCATCCGTTACCAGATCGATCCCTTCCAGCGCGATGCCTTCCGCGCCTATGCGGAAAATTGGGGCCGCATCATTCCGGCCTGCGGCGGGCATCTCATCGGCTATTTCCTGCCCCATGAAGGGACCAACGACATTGCCTGGGGCCTCATATCGTTTCCCGACCTTACATCTTATGAGGCCTATCGGGCGCGGCTGCGCAGCGATGCCGATGGCCGCGCCAATTTCGCGCTAGCCCAGGAAAAGCGTTTCATCCTGCGCGAGGAGCGGACATTCTTGGAACCGATTGCCGGCACAAGCGAACAGGCCCCAAGGAGCACTGCCCCATGATCGCCGTCATCTTTGAAGTTGAACCCGTGGCCGCCCACCGCGATGCCTATCTCGACATTGCCGCCAAGCTGAAGCCGGAGCTGGAAAAAATCGACGGCTTCATCTCGGTCGAACGATTCCAGAGCATCACCAATCCGGGCAAAATGCTGTCACTCTCCTTCTTCCGCGACGAGGAAGCGGTCAAGCAATGGCGCAATCTTGAGGTTCACCGCCGTGCCCAGGAAGCCGGCCGCGGCGGGCTCTTTGCCGGCTACCGGCTGCGCGTGGCCTCAGTCCTGCGCGACTATGGCCTCGATGAGCGCGCGCAGGCGCCCGGCGACAGCGTGGTGGTGCACGGCTAGAGGCGCCTGCCGCCCGATTGTGGGGCCGGTCGATTGTGGGGCCGGTCGATTGTGGGACGGGTGCCGCCGGCCCTATACTGAAGCCCATGCGGCCCCAGTCCAAGATCCTGCCCCTCATCCGCCACGAGCGCGCCATGCACCGGCCGGCTTCGGGTGCGGTCACGCGCTCGATCGCGCAGCGAGCGGGGATCGGTGCCACCGGCCATGTCATCCAGCGCCGCGACGTGCTTCTGGCCCATCTCGTCATCGACCAGCCGGTTTTGATCGTCATCCAGCGCGGGCAGAAGGTGCTCGCCAAGGATGGGGGCGAGACCAGGCTCAACCCCGGCGACGCGGTGGCGATCGCCGGCGGCACCGTCTATGACGTCATCAACCGGCCGGATCCAGATGGCATCTATGAAGCGCATTGGCTGGCCATGGCGCCGGACCTCATCGACCGCTTCGCCGCCGCCAGCACGAGTTCCGTGATAACCGGTCATCTCGCCTTGCGGAATCTGCCGGCCGACTTCCGCGATGCTTTCGACCGGGCGGCCGCGGGCATTGCCGCCACGAATCTTCCCGACCTCGTCGCCGCCCAGCGCGTCCAGGAGATGCTGGCCTGGATCGACCATGGCGGCGCGCATCTGGCCAATCTCAATGCGCCGAATACGACCCATCGCCTGCGCGCCTTGCTGGCCGGCGCCCCGGCGAAGGACTGGACAGCCCCGGAGATCGCCAGGGCGCTCGGCATGAGCGAGGCCACCTTGCGCCGGCGCCTTGCCGACGAGAAGACATCGCTCACCGCCGAACTCACCGATCTCAGGATGTCCTTGGCCCTCACCTTGCTGCAGGTGACCGACAAGGCCGTGGGCGAGATCGCCCATGACGTGGGCTATGAGAGCCCGTCGCGCTTTGCCTCGCGCTTTCGGGCTCGTTTCGGCTTCAGCCCCAGCGATATCCGCACAGCGGATTGAGCGTTTCGGCCCCAGCGATATCCGCACGGCGGATTGAGCGTTTCGGCCCCAGCGATATCCGCACGGCGGATTGAGCGTTTCGGCACAGTCTTTGAGCGCTGCCGCAGCGCAGGCTCGGCACTGACCTGGAAAACTCTCCTTGCTCAACAAGGAGAGAGATCATGCGCACCTTATTTTCCCTCACCGCCTTCCTCGCTTTGGCGACACCTGCCTTGGCCGACGGCTTCACCCTCGACAGCCCCGATCTCGTCGACGGCCGGCTGCCGGCGAAATTCGCCTTGAGCGAGAAATTCGGTTTCGGCTGCAAAGGCGGCAATCTCTCGCCGGCTCTTACCTGGCAGGGGGCGCCGGAAGGCACCATGAGCTTCGTGCTCACGATCCACGACAAGGATGCCCCCACGGGTATCGGCTGGATGCATTGGGTTGTCGTCAACATCCCGGTCGATGCCGCCGAATTGGCAACCGGCGCCAGCGGCGATGCCGCGAAGCTGCCGGCGGGTGCGCTCGAAACACGCAGCGATCTGGGATCACCCGGCTATATGGGGCCCTGCCCGCCGGAAGGAGAGAGCCACGCCTATGTCTTCACGCTGACGGCGCTCAAGGTGGCGAAGCTGCCGCTCGACGCCAATGCGACACCGGCCCTGGTCGGTTTCTTTGCCAAGGCCAATGCACTGGGTGAAGCCAGCCTCACGGTCACGCAAGGGCGGGAGTGACTTGCTGGACTAGTGCTTGTGCCCGCACCCGCCGCTGCCGCAGCTATGGCCGCTGGCTGCGGGTGACTGGGCAGCGGGTGCCTTCACCGCGCGCGGGTCGCGGCTCAAGCCATGTTGGGCGAGGGCGTCGAGATAGCCCTGCCAGATCCGGTCCTTGTCGCGGCCCATGTCATAGAGATAGCGCCACGAGTAAATGCCGGTATCGTGCATGTCGTCGAATTCGATGCGGATGGCGTAATGGCCGACCGGCTCGACCTTCATGATGCCGACATGGCGCCGGCCCGGCACGATGGTCTTCTGTCCCGGCCCATGGCCCTGAACTTCCGCTGAGGGGCTTTCAACGCGCAGTAATTCGGCCGGATACTGGAAGGTCTTGCCGTCGTCGAATTCGATCTCGAGCAGCTTCTCGGCCTGACGGTGGCGGATTTCGACCGGCCAATGCTCGGTGCCGAGGGTATCGCTCATTCGTCCATCTCCAACGGCCGCGCCTCGTCGACCAGCATGATCGGAATGCCGTCGCGGATCGGATAGGCAAGGCCCGCGGCCTTGCTGATCAATTCCTGCTTCTGCCGATCATAGACGAGCGGCGTCTTGCTGATCGGGCAGACCAGGATTTCCAAGAGCTTGGGGTCGATGAGGATGTCGTTGTCGCCCATGTCCGGCCGTCCTTCTCAATGCAGCCGGTGTTCGCCGCCGGAAGCGGTGGCGCCGTGCACCTCGAACATCGCCGTCATCATCTCGACCACGGCATCGAGGTCCGCACATTCCAGCAGCGATTGCTTTTCTTCCGGCTCCAGCGGCGACATCTGCGCCATGGCGACGACCAGTTCGTCATCGGCCACTTCTTCGATGCCCTTCCAGTCGAGCCGCGCTTGGCGCGTCTTCAGGTATTCCTGCAGCACCGCCAGGAAGCGCGGCCGATCGGCCAATTGGAATTCATGCTCGGCCATGTCATGGGCGAACTTCTGGAAGTCCGGCACCACGCGGCGATAGCCGCCCTTGGCCAGCGGCAGTTCTTCCTTGATGCGGAAGCGGATGAGGCCGGAGAGGATAAGCTGATAGCGCCCGTCCGGCGTCTCCTCGAAGGAGACGATGCGGCCGGCGCAACCCACCTGATGTACCGCCGGCACGAAATCCGATTGCAGGTTCCGGTCGGCATTGGCGTCGATCGGCTGCACCATGCCGATGAGACGCTGCGGCGTCATCAATGCCGCGCGCACCATGGCAAGATAGCGCGGCTCGAAAATGTTGAGCGGCAGGCGCCCGCCCGGCAGCAGCAGCGCATTGGTCAGCGGAAAGATCGGCATCTCCGCCGGCAAATCCGCGTAACCCGGGTCGAAGGGGCCAAGATGGCTGGGGCCGGAACGCATGGAACCTTGCCTCTTCAAATGATCACGAGAACAGCAGCGACGACAGCCGCCGGCGCGCGCTGAGCGTCAGCGGGTCCGTCGGGCCCAGCGCCTCGAAGAAGGTGACGAGCTGCTTCCTGGCCGCTTCCTCATTATGGGCGCGGTTGATGCGGATGCTGTCCAGCAGCTGGTCGACCGCTCCTTCCTTGTCGCCGGTGGCGAACAAGGCCTGGGCAAGCTCGATACGCGCTTCGTGATCCTTCGGATTGGCGTCGATGCGGGCACGCAAGGCATCGGTCTGTCCGGCGGCCTTCTGCCCGGCCTGCACGACGTCGAGCTGCGCCTTGGCGGCGGCGATCGCCGGGTCACCCAGCTTGTCCTTGGGGGTCCGGCCCAGGAATTCCGCCGCCTGCTCCAGTTCGCCCAGAGCGATGAGGCAGCGCACGATGCCGCCGATCGCCTTCACATTCTCCGGCTCATGTTCGAGGATCTGGCCGAAAATCTCGGCGGCGGTCGCATGATCGCCCGCTTCATGGGCGGCTTCGGCATGTTCCAGCGCCTCGTCGATGGGCGAGGCGCCCGCTTCGCCGCCGCCGAGCTTGGCAAGGCGCGCCACGAAAGCCTTCAACTGCCCTTCCGGCTGCGCGCCCTGGAAGGCGTCGACCGGACGGCCCTGGAAGAAGGCGAAGACCGCCGGGATCGACTGGATGCGCAGCTGCCCGGCCAAGGCCTGGTTCTCGTCGACATTGACCTTGACCATGCGCACGGCACCGCGCGCTTCCTTGACGACCTTTTCCAGCACCGGCCCCAGCTGCTTGCAGGGGCCGCACCAGGGTGCCCAGAAATCGACAATGACCGGCACCTCCATCGAGGCGTCGATGACGTCCGCCTTGAAAGTCTGCTGGCTGCTGTCCTTGACCAAATCGGCCGCGGCCGGCCCGCCGGCCAGGTTGGCCCCGATCAGATTGTCCATTCCGCGCTACTCCTGATAAATCCGGATTTGGCCCTATAGATGGGCTTTTCCGGCGTCTGAATCAACCTTTGCCGCAAGTCCCCGTTCCCTGTCGGGACAAGGGGTTATGTGCATGCGGGGGGCTTATGCGCAAGCGAGGGGGGTTATGCGAAATCCACCAGCTGCGGCTTGTGCTCCTCCGCCTCGAGGAATTTGAGGAGGTCCTGAGGTGCGATCGCCGTGGTCTTGAAATTGACCAGCGGGTGGGCGTTGATCGGGTTGCAGTCCAGCAGATGCCGGTCCAGCACCATTTTTACCTTCCGGCCCTTGTCATTGATGACCGCAAACGGCGTCACCGCCCCCGGAATGACCCCCAGATAGGTCATCAGCCGGTCGGCCGAACCGAAGGAAAGCTTGGCATTGCCGCCGGTTTCGCCGGTCAGCTTCTCACCCAGCGCCTTCAAATCGACGCGGCGGTTTTCCTCGACCGTCACCAGCCACATCTCTTCCCGTTTGTTGCGCAGGAACAGGTTCTTGATATGCCCGCCGCTCATGTCGCGGCTCACCTGCTGGCTTTCCTCGACCGTGAAGACTGGCACATGGTCCGTGGTCTTCGTGGTAATGCCAAGTTCCGAGAGCCGCGCCAGCAGCTGGTCGGGGCTGGTCGGCAGCTTGGCCTGGGCTTCCAGGGCTGCGGTGTGATCGGTGGCGGTATCGGCGGACATGGGCGAAGTACCTTCGTTAACAAAACTGCCGCCGGATATAGCCGGGGAAGGCCGCCGGAGACAATCGAAAGCCCGGGGGACACCCGGAAAATCGCCCCGAGGCACCCGATTCCCGTGCCGCCGGCCGGAAGCGAAATCGGCCTAACCCCTTGCCAAAAAAACAGAATAAGCCCACTTGCAAATGCGGCGCCGATGCGTATGATGCGCCGCGCTCGTGAGGCCAAGGCCATACGGGCGCTGCCAAACGGAGTGCGGGCGTAGCTCAGGGGTAGAGCACAACCTTGCCAAGGTTGGGGTCGAGGGTTCGAATCCCTTCGCCCGCTCCAGTTTGGCCTTTCACGAGAAGACGCGATGCGAAAAACGGCCCCAGCGGGCCGTTTTTGCGTTTTGGTCCCCTACTTCTTCACCACGTTGTTCTGCCCCTTCTCGATCATGTCCATGACGAAGAGCTTCACCGGGTCGGGGCCGATATTGGCGCCTTTGTGCCATTGGCCCACGGCTTCGGCGATGACGTCGCCGGGGTGGAAGATGACGGCCTTGCCGGTTTCCGTGTTCGTGACCTGCAGCGTGCCCGCGAGCACATAGGCGTAGCGCGGATATGGGTGCTTGTGTTCGGGCAGGCTGGCGCCGGGGGCGATTTCATAAGTTGCGGTGACGATCTCGGCATTCTGCTGCGGCCATTGGATGGGCTGGCCGCTCACCGTGCTGTCGGTGGTGAGAAGCGGCGTCACCACCACCGGGGGCTTCGCGTCCTCGGCCAAGGCCGGCGCCGCCGCCAGCAACACGACCAGATACAGCCAGAATTTCCGCATGCTCATTCTCCTCATCTCACGCATCATTATTTGATTTTGTAGCAGCGGTCCGGTTCCGGTCCGTCATTGCCGGCGAAGTAGAAGGCGAGTTCTTCGCGCGTCACCGACATGCGCCCCATTTCCATGAAGAAGGGAATGCCGAGCACACGCTCGCCCACTTCGACCGTGTGTTCGGGATCGTAGGCGAGTGTCGCACCCTGGCCATTGAGCCGGTAGCGGCCGAGGATCAGTTTGGGCAGGCGGAAAAGTGTTTCCCGTTCGGCGAAGATGCCTTCGACGGTGATGCGTTCAGGACCGCGATTGGTGTAGTCGCCGCCATCGGCCGTGCGCCGTTTCAGTTCGACCTTGGCCCTGGCATCCAGTTCCTGCCGGTCCTCGACGCCGATATCGGTGACGCCGAAGAGCACGGCATCGATCGGCATGGTGCCTTGGCCAGCACCTTGCGCCGCCACGGCCTGGTCGAGGAAGCTGTCGATCTCGCCCTCAATACCGGGAACGTCTACGCAATCGGCGTCGGCGTATGCACCCGCGGTGAGCCCGCACTGCAACGCCAGGGTCATTGCCGCGGCGGATATCAAAGCCTTCACCCCAATCATGACAGCCTCCTTTCCGCAAGCAGCCGATTTTTCCACGATGCCGCGGAACATTGTTCGGCACGGTGAAGCAGATCACAAAACGAAACCGAAGCGAAGAAAGACCGAGATTATAGCTTCTTGACCTAAATCAAGGACCTCGCGCCCGGTCGGTCTAACCTTAGCTCAGATTTTAGTCATCATCATGAGTGAAGGACGCGTAGCATGATTCGTGAAGTCGAAGGCGACATCCTGTTGAGCAAAGCCCAGGTCGTGGCGCATGGCGTGGCGCCGGGCGATCATTTCGACAGCGGCTTGGCCCTCGCCTTGCGCGAGCGTTGGCCCGCCATGGTCAAGGACTTTCGCCATTATTGCCAGAGCAGCCATCCGAAGGCAGGCGAGGTCTGGTATTGGGGCGGCGCCGAAGGCCCGGCCATCGTCAACATGATGGTGCAGGAAGCGGCCTATGGCCATGGCGAAAAGCCGGGCAAGGCGACGCTGGAAAATGTGCATCACGCCCTCAAGGAGCTGGCCAAGCTGATCGCCAAGGAAGGCATCAAGAGCATCGCCTTGCCGCGCCTGGCGACCGGTGTCGGCGGCCTGGATTGGAGCGACGTGAAGCTGCTGGTGGAAAAGCATCTGGGCAGCCTGGACATCCCCGTCTTTGTCTACACCGTCTATCACAAGAACGTGGCGGCGATGGAAGCGGGCCTGGCCGAGAAGGGCCGCGCCGGCGCCAGTGCTGTTCAGGCCTGAGACGGGATCCGACCCGATGAGCCAACTCAAGACCATCCGGCTGGAACTCGGCCGCACCAAGGATCACCCCGAGGGTGATCCGGGTTGCGGTTATGAATTCACGGCACCGCTGACCGCCGAGGGCCATCTCGACGCCGAGGCGTTCAAGCAGCACAAGACCGATTGCAAGGTGCGGCGTTTCTGGACCGGCGAGAAATACGAACAGGGCGCGCTCAAGCACCTTGGCAAGGACCGCTGGGTCTTCTCCTATGCGCCCGGCACCGAGGATGACGAGCCGGCTTTCAAATTCGACAAGCACCGCTTCGCGCTTGGCGAATATGTCTCGATCACGGAACATGACGGTGTCACGCGGCCGTTCAAGGTGGTGTCGCTGCGCTGATGCGAAAATGCCGGCCGGCCCGGGATGATCCCGGGCCGCTGAGCCGGCCGGGAGGAACGGCCATGCTGACCTTCGACGATTGCCAGGCCCTATGCGGCGTCAGCAAGGGCGTCGTCGCGGCGATCGCCGAGCATGAGCACATTCCCCAGATGGCCGCCGCCGAGATGGCCAATTACCTCTGCGAGAACGAAGCCGGCGAGCGCTGTATCCGCCGCTATATCCTCGACGACATCGCCAAGGCCGAAGGGCGCGGCGACACGAAGCACGCCGCTGTCCTGCGCGCGGTGTTCTGCCATTTCGTTGAAACGCATCCGCGCGCCGCGCGCGACCAATAGCCCCCACCTAGAGAGTTAAGCCCGGCGATAGACGTAATCGCCGATGCGCAGGGTGTTGCCGGTGATCTCGCCGGTCAGCACGAAATCGAAATCATCGATGAAGCGGATGCGGGTGCCTTGGCAGGAATAGCGGCCGCTATAGATGCCCTGGCGCTGGCCCTGTGTCTTGCTGTAGCGGCCGTCGTTGCTGAGCGACAGGCGCGTCTGCCCGTTGGTCTCGTTGATCCAGTCGCCGCGCGGTTCGACCGGCAGACGGCTGGCGGCTTCGGCGTCGAAGATCGGGCGGGCTTCTTGGGGAATGGGCAGGAAATCCATGATCGTTGCCTCCATTTGAACGGCAATTGGTGGCCGCGGCCGAGCGCCGCTGTCTGGACGTGAAGATGCGGGATAAAGGCCCGCGGGTGGTAGACCAGAACTGTCTTCTTCTTGCCTAATCCTCCAGACTCCTCAAATGTCACTTTCCCGGAGGACGTCGACGCCTATATGCTTTTCCTGACCGCACCCCGCTTACCCACTGATTATCTGCGGATTTCCTGAGTTTGAGAGGATTTGGACAATGGATCGGCAAGCCGAATTCGCTGCACTGATTGATCAATACACCAAGGGCGAAGGGGTGCAGGAGACCGCCCTGCCGCGCGTCGCCCTGTTCAAGCTCAGCCAGCCTTCCGAGCCGATGCACGGTGTGCACGAGCCCGCCTTGTGCATCCTCGCCCAGGGACGCAAGCAGGTGATCGTCGGCGGCAACATCTATTTCTATGACGCCAGCCAGTATCTGGTGGTCTCGGTCGACGTGCCGGTGGTGGGCCAGGTGGTGGATGCGACGCCGGAAAATCCCTATCTCAGCTTCCGCCTCAACCTCGACCCCGCGCTCATCAGCGAACTGATCCTCGAGGCCGGCCTCGCGGAGAATACAGGCCGCGACACGCCGGGCGCCGGCCTCTCGGTCAGCCGGGTAACACCCGAACTGCTCGATGCAGTGATGCGCCTGCTGCGCCTCCTCGACAATCCACGCGACCTCGCTGTCCTCGGGCCCTTGGCCGAGCGCGAGATCCTCTACCGGCTGCTGCAGGGGCCGGATGCCGCGCGCCTCCGCCAGATCGCCCAGGCCGACAGCAACCTGCGGCGCGTCACCCGCGCCATCAGCTGGATCAAGCAGCATTTCTCCGAACCCTTCAGCATCGAGACGCTGGCAGCGGAAGCACGCATGAGCGCCTCGGCGCTGCATCATCATTTCAAGCAGGTGACGGCGATGAGCCCGCTCCAGTACCAGAAGCAGCTGCGCCTGCAGGAAGCGCGGCGCCTGATCCTCATCCAAGGCTCCGATGCCGCCAGCGCCGGCCATCAGGTGGGCTACGAATCGCCCTCGCAATTCAGCCGCGAATACAGCCGCCTGTTCGGCGCCCCGCCCTTGCGCGACGCCAACCGGCTGAAGGCGTCGCCGGAAATGCTGCTGTCGGCCTAGCGGCTGAGATCGTCGAGGCGCTGCAGCACTTCTTCCGACGCCTTCTCGACGGCCTCGATCTCGCGCAGCGCCTTGTCGAGTTCACCGGCGGCAAAGAGTGTCGCCGCGTTTTTGCCGTGCTGATGAACGGCCGCATGCGGGGCCTCCAGGGCACGGAAATCGGCGCGGTCCCGGAAATCGGCAGATGCGTCGCTATAGTACCACTTGCCCAGCCGGCAGGATCTGTGGTCGCTTAATTCCTCGGCGCGCAATTTCGTGCGGCCGACCGACATGTCGACCAGCCGCTTCTTCCAGATGACATGGTCCGCCTTGGCGAGGCGCGTGATCTTGTGCGGGAAGGAACATTGCGCCAGATGCTGCAATTGCCCGCCGAGCTGCATCTGATTGCTGTCGATGACTTCGGATAGATGCGTGACCTCGCTGACATTGACGCCGGCCAGTTCGGCGATGCCGGTGATACCGCGTGATACCTCGTCGATGGCGGCATTCTGTTCCGCCAGGATGCCGGCGATCTCTTCCATCTTGCCACTCACCGTCACCGTGCGCGCGCCGGCCTCATCGATCTTCGCCGCCAGGTCGCTCATTTCGCTGGTGCCGGTCGTAACCGCCGCGGCACCGCTCGACATCGCCTCGACGATCCGCGCCATCTCGCTGCGCAGCCGACCGATGCGCGCCTTGATGTCTTCGGTGGCCTGGCTGGTCTGCTTCGATAGATTCTTCACTTCGGTCGCCACCACGGCAAAGCCCTTGCCGTATTCCCCGGCCCGCGCCGCTTCGATGGTGGCGTTGAGCGCCAATAGGTTGGTCTGGCTGGCAATGGCCTCGATGGTACCGACGATCGATCCGATCTCCTCGGATGCCGCACTGAGATCGGTCACTTTGCTGGTCGCGTCCTGCACCGAGGCGGCGATGCCCTCCATCGTCCCGGTGACCCGGCGCACGGCGCTGACGCCGGCCTCGACGATGCTGCGCATGGCGGCGGCTTCATCGGCAGCGGCGTGGCTGGTTTCGCTGATGGCCTTGACCGAGGCCACCATTTCGGTCGAGGCGCTGGCGAGGACCTGGGTACGATCCGATGTGTTTCGAGCGGCGGCGATCATGCGCGCGCTGCGGATCGCTGCCTCATTGCTGTTGATGGTGAGGGCCACATTGGCGTCGAGATCGCGCGAGGCCTGCGCCTGTAGCGCGGCGGCCAGTGCGCGCACGGCCTCGGCCAGGTCGCGGGCGGCAGGATTGCTGGTGAGAGCGCCGCGGCAGGTGAGATCCTTCTCAAAATCGCCGGCCGCGAGATCGCGCAGGCATTGGGCGAGCGCCCGGTGAAAACCTTCTATCTCGGCCATGGCTGGCATCGGCGCCTCCGCCGATCGCAAGGCACCGCTATTCTTTCCCCGACCGAAACCGAACATTGCAATCCCACAATTTGATTAATGTTTTACGTTTTATCGACGATGCCGATTAAGCAATGGTAAAGAGGTACAGGGGATTGGCATCATTGACGAATTTGGACCCTACCCATGCTTGACCTCACCCGCATCCGCGCCGAGACGCCGGCCACTGCCCGCCGCGCCTATCTTCACAATGCCGGCGCCGCGCTGACGCCGGCGCCCATCGTCAAGGCCATGAAGGATTATCTCGACCTCGAGGCCGAGATCGGCGGCTATGCGGCGGCGGCCCAGGAGGCCCAGCAGCTGGACGGCGTTTATGCGTCCGTGGCCCGCCTTCTCAACGCGGCGCCCGACGAGATCGCGCTGGTCGAGAATGCGACGGTCGCCTGGCAGATGGCCTTCTACGGCCTGGCCCTCACCTTCAAGCCCGGCGACCGCATCCTCACCGCGGAAGCGGAATATGGCGCCAATTACGTGGCCTTCCTGCAGATCATGCGCCGCAGCGGCATCATCATCGACGTGGTGCCCTCCGGCCCCAACGGCCTGCTCGATGTCGGTGCGCTCGAAGGCATGATCGACGGGCGCGTCAAGCTCATCGCCATCACCTGGGTCCCGACCAATGGCGGCCTCACCAATCCCGCCGCCGCCATCGGTCGGGTGGCGCGCGCGCACGGCATCCCTTATCTCCTCGACGGCTGCCAGGCGGTGGGACAGATGGCGGTCGATGTCGAAGCGCTCGGCTGCGACATGTTCTCGGCCACGGGGCGCAAGTTCCTGCGCGGACCGCGCGGCAGCGGCTTCCTTTATATGCGCCGGGCGCTGATGCAAAAGCTGGAGCCGCCCATGATCGACCATTTCGCCGCCGAATGGGTGGCGCGCGACCGCTATGAGCTGCGCCCCGATGCGCGGCGCTTCGAGAATTGGGAGAACAATTACGCAGCGCGCCTCGGCCTCGGCCTCGCAGTCGATTATGCGCTGGCGATCGGCCTGGACGTCATCGAGGCGCGCTGCCGCCAATTGGCCGCGCGCCTGCGCGACGGCCTTAGCGCCTTGCAGCATGTCACCTTGCGCGATCTGGGTCCCAACCCCTCCGCCATCGTCAGCTTCACTCATGAGAGGGTGGCAGCGGCGGACATTGTCAAACAGGCCGCCGCCAGGAATATCAACATCGGCGCCTCTGATCCCGCCAGCACGCGGATCGATGCCGAACGGCGCAAACTGCCCATGCTGGTCCGCGCCAGCCCGCATTACTACAACAGCGAGGATGATGTGGACCGGCTGCTGGCGCTCTGCGCGGAGCTTGCTTAACTCTGATAGCCGGCGCCACCGAAGGCTGCTTCGGCGCGCCGTACCCGCGTGCCCAATTCCTGATAGAGTTCCATGAACGTGTCATGGTCCGGCAGCGCACCCTTGCGCACCATGATGTTTTCCTTGTCGGTGCGGATGCGGAAATATTGATGGCGGCCGGCACCGCCCATTTTCAGCCACAGGATATCGCGATAGGGGATGGTCACTTCCGTCGCCGTCAGGATATGGCGCGGCAAGGTCATCGCGCGCGGCCGCAGCACGACGGCCCGTTCGGTGGTCATGCCGAGATAAAGCGAGATGATGGCGGATACGACCAGACCGATGGAGAGGATGCCAAGGGCTGCCCAGAAGACCCGCGCCTGCAGCACGTCGAGATGGATGAAACCGAAGAGCCTCAAACCTTTTTCGCCGAAGAGCGCCTGATGAAAGCCGCCATAGCCGGCCACGCTGAAGAGCAGCAGGCCGAGCACCAGGCGATACGTCTTCAGTCCATAGGGATAGCGCCAGTTCTCGAGATCCATGGGAAAGCGCGCTCCTCGGCTTGTGGTTGGTCTACGCGCAAGAAGAGCAATGAATTCTCAACAAATGGTTAAACGCGCATCGGCTCAGGGTGCCTTCCGATGCAGCCACCAGCCGGTCTCGCTGAGGGAGAAGATCGGCAGGTAGTGCCGCACCGAATTGGCCGGAACCACCGTCTTTATCTGGTTGTCCAGCAGCAAGGGTGTATCGCCTTCATAGACGATAAGGACCGCATGGCCGACATCGAGGTTGAGATCGCGCAAGGCCAGCACGCGCATGTCCTCGGGCGGAATGCCCAGCGCCTTCAGGGCCATGAACTTGGCGATGGCGTAATCCTCGCAATCGCCGTCCATCTTGAGAAACTGATAGGGTGTCGCCCAATAATCCTCGACGCCCCAATTCTTCATGTCGACGATATAGCGCTCCGAATTGAAGAAGCGGTTGACCTCCTTGATCTGGGTCATGCGATCCTTGCCCTGCAGTTCCGCGAGCAGGTCTGGCCAGCCATCGGTCGTGCATTGGTCGGAATCGCAGGGCGCCGCGTTGTGCCAGCGCGCCAGCATGTCGCCCCATTTGGGGAATTTCTTGATGCCCTTATTGGCGAATTCCTTGGAATTGAAGAT
The DNA here is from genome assembly GCF_041906375.1 of Dongia sp. Lineage (GTDB taxonomy): Bacteria > Pseudomonadota > Alphaproteobacteria > Dongiales > Dongiaceae > Dongia. The sequence continues at coordinate 391,686 of NZ_JAYRJJ010000002.1, forward strand.
CGGCGGATAGACGCGTGCCTCGGCCGCTGCCGGCAGCAGCAGGACTGCGATCAGGATGAGGGCCAGCAGGCGCTTCATTCCGCGGCCGCTCGCTTGGCATTGCCGGCCAGCGCCTTAAGTTTATGCCCGACCGCGACGATGGCCTCGATCGCCGGCACCAGTTCGCGCCCCAGCGGCGTCAGTTCGTAATCGACCGAAGGCGGCGCGGTCGGGCGCGCCACCCGCATCACCACGCCCTTGGCTTCGAGATCGCGCAGCCGGGCGCTCAGCATCTTGGGCGAAATCGGCGGCATGTCGCGCCTGAGCTCGCCGAAGCGGCGCGGGCCGCCGCTGAGATGCCAGACCACATTGGCCGTCCATGCCCCACCCAGCAGCGCCATGCATTCGCCCACCGCGCAACGCGGTGGCAGCGGTGCGGCGTCGCTCCTGCGCTGTTTCAAGGCCATGCCGTCTCTCCGGTTACCGCGCGGTTACCGGAAAATGAGATCCGGACCGGTGCCGCAGTATACATCGGTTACCATATCCCCCTAAGCTCGGCCCCAGCAAGCCCAACCCTGTCGGAGACGTCGCATGGACCCGCGCTACCAGGAAATCGTTGCCGCTTTGGAAATCTATTTCGACGGCCTCTATCATTCCGACACCAAGCGCCTCGCTCGCGTGTTCCACCCCCAGGCGATCTATGCCTGCGCCACCGAAGGGACACTGACCTACCACACGATGGCGAGCTACTTTCCCGTCGTCGATGCGCGCCCCGCACCTGCCGGCCGCAACGAAATACGCGCCGACCGCATCGTCTCGATTCAATTCGCCGGACCGGTCACCGCCATCGCCACGGTCAATTGCGCCATCGGCCCGAAGGCCTTCACCGATCTCCTCACCTTCGTCAAGCTCGACGGGCGCTGGCAGATCATGGCGAAGGTTTTTCATTTCGATCTGACACCCGAAGCCGCCTAAGGAGTAGCCCGCCATGTGGCCCGACCGCCGCCTTCTCGACCTCTTCCATATCGAGCATCCGATCCTGCAGGCACCGATGGCAGGACCGTGTTACGCCGACATGGCCGTCGCCGTCGCCGAAGCAGGCGGCCTCGGGTCGCTCCCCACGGCGACCTTCACGCCCGACCAGATGCGCGCACAGCTGCAGATCATCCGCCAGCAGACGGCAAAGCCCATCAACGTCAATTTCTTCTGCCATCATGAGCCGGTCGTTGACGAGACGCGTGAGACGGCATGGCGCCGGCGCCTCAAACCTTTCTACGAGGAGTTCGGGGTCGATCCCGCCGCCCCCATTCCCGCCAGCAACCGCGCCCCGTTCAACGACGAACTCTGCCGCCTGGTCGAGGCGTTCAAGCCGGAAGTGGTGAGCTTCCATTTCGGCCTGCCGGAACAGGCCTTGCTGATGCGCGTGCGGGCGACGGGGGCGAAGATCATTTCCTCCGCCACCTCGGTCGACGAGGCGGTGTGGCTGGAGCGAAACGGCGCCGACGCGATCATCGCGCAAGGGGCCGAGGCCGGTGGCCATCGCGGCATCTTCCTGGAGAACGCCCTGGGTCACGATCCGCTCGACATTGCCGGCACCCAGGCCGGCACCATGGCCCTGGTGCCGCAGGTGGTCGATGCGGTGAAGGTGCCGGTCATCGCTGCCGGCGGCATCGCCGATGCGCGCGGCATTGCCGCCTCTTTCGCCTTGGGGGCCGCCGGTGTCCAGCTGGGCACCGCCTATCTCTTCACGCCCGAAGCCCGCATCACGCCGATGCACCGCGCCGCCTTGCATCAGGCCAAGGACAACCTGACGGCCCTCACCAACATCTTCACCGGCCGGCCCGCCCGTGGCCTCGTCAACCGCGTGATGCGCGAACTTGGCCCCATCACCCGCGACGCCCCTGCCTTCCCGCTGGCCGGCGGCGCGCTCGCTCCCGTGAAAGCCAAGGCAGAGGCGCAAAGTTCCGGCGATTTCAGCTCGCTCTGGGCAGGCCAGGCGGCTAGTCTCGGTCAAGCCCTGCCGGCCGGCGACCTCACCCGGAAACTCGCCGCCGGAGCCCTGGAACTGCTCTCGCGAAAATGAGGATATTCATGCTGAACGGATTGCTGCGCTCGCTCTTCCTGGCCGCCGGCCTGATCATTGCCGGCTGCGCCGCGCCTGGACCCCAGGCCTTGGCAGAGGGGGGCTTTGCCAGCCCCCAGGATCTCTTGAACGAGCTCTATGGTCACTATGCCGACAAGCCCGCCGGCAGCGGCGTGGATCTCGGCGATCCGGCCATGGTGACGAAATATTTCGCTCCCGATCTGGCGGCAAAGATCGACGCGGATTTCAAGCAGGCCGCAGCCGCCAACGAGATTCCGGCGCTCGACGGCGATCCCTTCGTCGGCGCGCAGGATTGGCAGGTGACGGACCTCGCCATCGCGGTGGCGAAATCGGCCGAGCCGGACAAGACGATGGCCGTGGTCAAGTTCAAGAATTACGACGAGCTAAAAGAACTGAAACTGTCCCTGGCTAGGACCGACGCCGGCTGGCAGATCGTCGATATCGATTGGGGCTATGATAAATTGTCGAAGATTTACGGGGAATGAGCCCAATGCCCAGCTCAAACCCGCCCAGCTCAAACTCGCCCAGTTCAAAACCGCTCACCATCATCGCCCAGGTCCAGGCACATCCCGGCAAGGAAGCGGAATTGCTGGCGGCCCAGCGCGAGCTGGTGGCCGGCGTCGTCAAGGAACCCGGCTGCATCCGCTATGAATTGCATGTCTCCAACGAGAAGCAGGGCCGCGTCATTTTCGTGGAGAGCTGGGCGAGCTACGATCTCTGGCAGGATCACATGAAAGCCCCGGCCTTGGCCGCCTTCCGCGCCAAGGCCGGCCATCTCGTCGCCGAAACGATTCTCGACCAGATGACCCCGGATCTCTAAGGGAAGCGGACTCGACAGATGCCCCGGCTTCGGGTCATGCTCAGGACATGAGCCTGCAGCAGGAACCGACCGGCAGCATCGGGCAGTTATTCAGTTACTGGCGCGGCCTGAACAACGGCATGGCGCCGCAGCGCGCCGATATCGATCCGGCTGCCATCAAGAAGCTGCTGCCCTTTCTCTACATCGTGCGCTACGAGACCGAGCCTTTCCGGGTGCGCTACATCCTCACCGGCACCGAGGTTGACCGCTGGAATGATTTCAGCCTGACCGGCCGCTATGTCGATGAATTTCTGGCCGCCGACAAATATGGCGCCAACCGCATTCTGCTCGATTGCTACCATCAGGCCTGGGAGACAGGGCAGCCGGTGTTCGGCAGCTACACTTGGCCCACGCGCGCTGGCTACAAGCTCGAGGTGAAGTTCGGCATGTTCCCGCTGCGGGTCGGCGCGATGATCAGCCAATGCCTCGCCATCGAAGACTATTCCAGCTTCCCGCCCGACATCGCCACCGACGGCATCCCCTTTCCGGACCCGGCGAAGGCTGCTTCAAATTCGCCCTGAATCGGTGGGCGTGCTTCTTTCCTGAGGAAGGAGCAGGACGACCAGCATGGCGATTTCGGCCGGATTGTCCGAATCGGCAAGGGGCAAGGTGAGCGCGTCGTAGGACAGTCTTTGATTGTTCATCACCAGATCGCGCCGTGCATAACGCGGGATACGCGCTTCCACCGCGGTCCGATAGAGCTCGACCACATAGGGCGCATAGTCGGGCGGCAGCAATTCGTCGGCATATTTGCCGGTGTAATCCCCATCGCGGAAGAAATTGATCAGCGCGGTGCCATAGAGCCGAAAGCGGAAGCGCATCGGGTTACGCTCGACATCGACCAGGATCAGGTGCCCCAGCGCATAGGCAAAATCGAGCGGATCGAGATCGGCTCGCGTCGGCATTTCACGGCTGCCCTTCTTGGCTCGCCAATAATCGAAGAAGCGCCGCAGAATCGATTGGGGAAGGCCCTTGGCGAAAGCATCGGCATCGAAATCTGTCTGCATGCCTGCCGACCTTTCTCGACCCCGCCGCTTGCATGCGCGCGGCGCATGACGCCGTCCTGCCGTTCCTTGACCGGGTCGAAGGGAATCATAGGCGCCCCACCGGCGAGCGGCAAGATTTGCGCGAAGGCCCGCAGGATCAGGAAGAAAAGCTTAGTCGCGCAGCGGGCCTCTAGACGTTCCAACCGAGGCTGCGCATGAAATTCTCGACGCGGTCGGTATAGGCGCCGGGCAGGCCGAGCTCGCTGTTGATCTCGCCATGGCTCATCCGCTCCGGCTCGACCTGCATCTTGCCGCCCAGGCTGTTGACCTTCTTGGCAAGCGCCTTGTTCTGCGGGCAGGCGTCGGGCGAGCGCTGGCGGCAGATGCCGAGGAGCGGTTGCGTCACACCCTTGACGCGATGATAGGGCGATGCCGCTTCCCATTTTGCCGAATCGGTGCCGAAGGCTTCGTCATAGAGCTTGAAATGCTTCGCGTTCATGATCTCGGGCACGTTCATCGCGCCGCTGTCGAGCGAGATGGTGCCCTTCCACAAATGCGCACCTTTCCCGGTGGCAATCTCCGGCGCGCTGTTGATGAGCGTCACCAGATGGGCACCCGCCGAATGGCCCATCAGGATGACGTTGTCGGCATCGCCGCCCCAGCCGGGCGCCATTTCCTGCACCTTCACCAGGGCCGCCGCGACGTCGTCGGCCTGAAAGACAGGTTCCAGTTCGGGCATCATGCGATAGTTGACGGTGACGAAGATGATGCCCTTGGGCAGCCAGCGCGCGATCTTGTTGTCGACGACGCGGCTCATATCCTTGTCGCCGCGCTTCCACCCGCCGCCATGCACCATGAACAGGATCGGCGCGTGCCTAGGATGGGCCGGCAGATAGACATCGAATCGCTGATCGCGATCCGGGCCATAGGCAATGTTCTTCTCGACCTTGGCGCCGGCCGGGAGATCCTGCGCAGCGGCCGGTGCGACGAGCAGCAGGGGTGCGACGAGCAGCAGGGGTGCGACGAGCAGCAGGCAGGCGGCGCAAAGGCCGGCAAGAAGCGACTTCACGGCAGGTACCCCCACAGGAAATGACGACGACTCCATTGTCTCCACGGCCGGCTCGGCAAAACCCTGCACAGAATCTATTGTGCAGTGTTGCCGCCATCGACCAGCATCGCATGGCCGGTCATGAAGCTGGCTTCGTCCGAAGCCACAAAGGCTACCGCCTGGGCGATTTCCTGTGGCTGGCCGACGCGGCCCATGGGAATGGACTCGCCGTTCTTCTTCAAGCCCTCCGCCGCCTGGTCGCCGCGATGCAGGATGCCGCCCACCAGCATCGGCGTTTCCACATCGCCGGGGCAGACGGCGTTGACGCGGATGCCTTGCCGCGCATGGTCGAGCGCCATGGCCTTGGTCAGCATCACCACCGCCCCCTTCGAGGCGCAATAGGCCAGTTCCCGCTTGCCCGCCACCACCGCCCAGTCGGAGGCGATGTTGACGATGGCTCCGCCCTTCCCACCCTTCTCGAACTGCGCCACCATCTGCCGGATGGCGGCACGGCTGAAGCGGAAGACGGCATCGACATTGACGCCCATGACGCGGGCGAAATCCTCGTCCGAGGTCTCCAGGATGTTGCCGCGATGGATGATTCCGGCATTGTTGACCAGGATGTCGAGGCGGCCATGATTCGAGACGGCCACCGCCACCAGACGATCGGCGAGACCCTTATCCATCACGTCGCCGGCGATGAAGGTGGCGCCGGTCTTGCTGGCGAGGGCCTGACCTGATTCCGCATTGCGTCCGGTGAGAATGAGCGTCGCCCCCTCTGCCGCGAAACGCTCGGCGATCGCCAGGCCGATACCCGACGTGGCGCCCGTCACCAGCGCCACCTTGCCGTCCAATCTTCTGCTCATGATACTTCCTTGCATATCGCCTGATTTTCCGTGGCGATCTTAGGCAAAAGCAGCGTTCCCGTCAGCGCTTCTTTGCAACGGAGTCGCGGATCACCAGTTCGGCCGACAGCATGATCTGCTCTTGCGGGCTTTCCTCTTCCTCGAAGAAGCGCTTGCGGATGAGGCGCATCGCCTGCTGGGCGAATTCCTTGACCGGCTGGCGCGCGGTGGTGAGGCCCGGGCGGAAGGCGCCGGCCCAGGGGAAGTCGTCGATGCTGGCGACCGAGATATCGTCCGGTACCTTGAGCTTGCGGTCGTGCAGCGCGCGCATGACGCCGATGAGCATGTTGTTGTTGGCGACGAAGATGGCACTCGGCCGGCGCGGCAGGTCGATCAGCGCCTGGGCTTGCGTATAGCCGCCGGCCTCGCGGAAATCGCCATGGCGGATGAAATCCGGCTGCAGGCGGATCTGTTCCATCGCCAGCGCACGTTCATATCCGGCCAGGCGTTCGTCGCTGGTGTGGTTGCCCTTCGGCCCGGCGATGATGGCGATCTGGCTATGGCCCTGGCCCAGGATATGCTGCGTGATGTCCATCCCCGCCATGACATTGTCGAGCGTGATGGTGTCGAAGGGCGTGTCGTCCCAGGCATTGTCGACCAGCACCAGCGGAATGTCGTCGGGCCAGTCCTTGAAGGTGTAATCCTGCCTGGCACCCGCCGGACACAGGATGACGCCGTCGACGCGCTGCTGGCGCATCAAATTGAGCATCCTGGTTTCGGTGGCAAGATCATAGGCGCTGTCGGCGAGGATGGTGGAATAGTCATAGGCCTTGGCCATCATCTCCACCTCGCGCACGAATTCGGTGAAGAAGGGGTTGCCGATATCGGGGATGACCAGGCCGATGAGGCCGGTGGCACCCGTGCGCAAGGACCGGGCGATGCCGTCGGGCTGGTAGCCGAGTTCCGTCACCGCCTGGTTGACGCGGGTCTTGAGTTCCGGGCTGACGAACCGGCGGCCGCTCAAACAGGCCGAAACGGTCGCCACTGAAACGCCGGCCGCCTCGGCCACATCGCGCATCGTCGCCATGACCGGTTACGCCCACCAATCCTTCGCAGCACCCGGCGCTCGTGCCGATTGCAGCATGGCGCCGGCCGCCATCGGCTCGATGTCGAGAAGATAGCGCTGCACATCGCTCATCCGCTCATAGGTCGAGGAGATAAGATGCTCGCGCTGCACCAGCTGCTGCGGCAGGTCGCGCCGGGTATAGGTGAGGTGCAGCACGCGGCGCCGCGCGCCATTGTTGTTGCGGGTGCCCGAATGCCAGATCGCGGAATTACAGATGATCACCGACCCAGCCGGCGCCGTCACCAGCACCTCGCCGGGATAGGGGGCGCCCGCATCCTTGGGCACCCGCACCTTGTCTTCCTCGGAAAGCGGCCGTGGCTGCCAGTCGAAGCGGTTGACGATCGAACAATTGAAGGGCGCCCAATGATGCGAGCCCGGCACGACGCGGGTGGGGCCGTTCTCCAGCGTCATGTCGTCAAAGCAGATGATGGCATTGAGGACCCACCAATCGCCGTCGAAATGCTTGGGCACATCGACATGGAGGTCCTGCTGCCCCTTGCCGTGCAAGGGCTCGCGCAGGTTGGCGCCGTGCACCTTGATCTCGCCCAGCAGATAGGCAGCGGCGGCGAGCACCGGCTTGATTTCGAGGCAGCGATCGAAGGCCTTGGATTTGTTGAAGATGTTGGAGACCCGGGGGGCGCCGGGTTCGATATGGACCTCATGCCCGCCCTCTGCGCCCTCGATGGCCGAGAGGGCGTCGAACGCCGCCGCCATCTCGCGGCAGGCACCAGCATCGAACACGTTCCGGCGCAGATAGAAGCCGGCCTCGTCCAGCTGGCGGCGCTCGGATTCGGTGAAATCGGCGCCCGTCACCCCTAAGTCGTGGAGGGCTCTCTTGGTATACATGGCATCTCTCCCGGAACGGCGCTTTTCGGGCCAGCTAATCGATTAGCTAATCGATTAGCTAATCGATTAGCTGGACCCTCTCACACCCCGCCCGGGGCTGGCAAGCGGCAAGTGCCCCATGCACCCGGCACAAGGTCGCCCGCGTCATTGGTATGACGAATTAACTTTCCTATTTTGCTGCATGTGCGAAGAATGCCGGCCACACCCTCTCGCCCTGAAACGGTCCCAAGATGGCCCTGCCGCGTTCGATCCTCGCTTTGTCCGCCGGATGTTTCGGCATCGGCACCACCGAATTCGTGGTGATGGGCCTGCTCCCCGACGTGGCGCGGGACCTCCATGTCGACATCCCGCAGGCGGGCCTGCTGGTCACCGGCTATGCCGTGGGCGTCGTCATCGGCGCCCCCATCCTCGCCATCCTCACCGGGCGGTTGCCGCGGAAGGGTGCGCTCCTCGGCCTGATGGGCGTCTTCATGCTGGGCAATCTGTTCTGCGCCCTCGCCCCCACCTATGACCTGATGCTGGCGGCGCGGGTCTTCACCGCTTTCGCCCATGCCGCCTTCATGGGGATCGGCGCGGTGGTGGCGGCGGACCTGGCGCCCAGGCATCAGCGCGCCCAGGCGATGGCGCTCACCATGGCCGGCCTCACGGTCGCCAATGTGCTGGGTGTCCCCGGCGGCACCGCTTTCGGCCAGGCCTTCGGCTGGCGCTTCACCTTCGTTGCCGTGGCGATCATCGGCGCCGTTGCCGCTCTCGCCGTGGCGCTGATGGTGCCGAAAATGCCGGCGCGCAGATCCGCCTCTCTGATCGGCGAGTTCCGCGTGCTGAAGCGCCCGCAGGTCGTGATCGGCATGGCGATGAGCGCGCTCTCCGCCGCGGCTATGTTCTCGGTCTACACCTATATCCGCCCGATCCTCACCGACGTCACCGGCATCGCCGCGACGTCGGTCACCTATGTGCTGGTGGTGTTCGGCCTCGGCCTCACTTTCGGCAATCTGGTCGGCGGGCGGCTGGCCGATTGGAAGCTGATGCCCTCGCTCATCGCCCTCTTCCTCGGCATCGCCTTGCTGCTCGCCCTCTTCACCGTGACCGCCGCCAACCCGGTGACGGCGATCGCCACGCTGATCGTCTGGGGTATCGCCGGTTTTGCCGTGGTGGCGCCGCTGCAGATGCATGTGGTGATCGAAGCCAAAGGCGCACCGAACCTCGTCTCGGTCCTCAACCATGCCGGCTTCAATATCGGCTGCGCCTCGGGCGCCTTCCTCGGCGGCCTGCCGATCGCCCATGGCCTTGGCTATCACAACGTGCCCTGGGTCGGCGCCGCCGTGGCTTTCGCCGCCTGCCTGGTCGGCCTCTTCTCGCTCTATCTGGCGAGGCGCCAGGGCAAGGTGGCTGAGTCTTATGAACCCGACGCCGTCGAAGCAGCGCCGGCGGAATGATCCGCCTGAAACGCTAGGGCGCCTGCCGCGCACGCTTGGCCTGATACATGGCCTGGTCGGCCCGATCGATAAGCGCTTCGATTTCGGTGCCATCTTCGGGGTAGAGTGCGATGCCGACGCTGGCGGAAAGCGGCATCACGAGATCCTCGAACGTGAAGGGCAGCCGGATCTCGTGTTCGAGCCGGTCGGAAAGATGCGCCACGTCCTGGCGGCTTTCCACCTCGGCCAGCACGACGCCGAATTCGTCGCCGCCAAGCCGGGCGGCCGTGTCGGACCGACGCGAGATGCGGGCAATGCGCGCCGCTATCTCGCACAGCGCCGCATCACCGGCGCGATGGCCGTGGCGATCATTGATCGCCTTCAAGTGATTCATGTCGATGCTGACAACGCCAACCGGCTTGCCGCGCCGCATTGCCAGAGAAACGCATTGCCGCAGCCGGTCATAAAAGAGCGCGCGATTGGCAAGGCCCGTCAGCGGATCATGCGTCGCCCGGTGATAGAGATCGTCGGGGTCATGCCGCGCGGCATGATACATGGAAGCGGCGATCAGCCCCGACATCAGTTCGAGCACGCGCCGGTGGCCACCACCGAAGGCCGCCACATCTGCGGAGGCAATCTTGAGCACGCCGACAACAATGCCTTGATGGCTGAGGGGGGCGACCATCATGGAGCGCACGCCGACGCGGCGGCAGGCATCGAGATCGACGCGAGGATCCACCTCACTGTCGTCGCATTGCAGGATCTGCCCGCTCTCGACACAGAGGCCGGAGAGGCTGCCGGCCCGCTTCAGACGCAGGCCAAGCTGCGATTGCGCGAGACCGCTGACGGCGCGATAGACCATATCGTCACCTTCGGCGAGTTCGACCACAGCGGCGGTGGCACCGGTCAATTTCTGGACGCGCTCGGCAACAAGATTCATGACGGCGCCGAGATCGAGACCCAATTTGGCAATCTCGGTCTGCGCATGGATGATCTCGACCAGTATCTCCGGTCGAGGTTCCTTGGCGTCCAGGTCAGTGATCATCATCCCCTCAATGCACGGGCAGCGTGCCGGTTCGGCACCACAGCCAGCAAAGTCGCTTGCACAGCGTAGCAAGATCGTCGGCGTTTAAAAGCGCTCGTTGCGGCGACACCTGCAAAAAGCTGCGCCAATGGGAATAAAAGGGAATAGCGCGAGCCCTTTTGCAGCGCGCCCGCGGCCCTGGATTGTCATCAGCAGCTCTTGTTGCGAGTAGGCAATCTCTCGCTGCGACTATTGGAGAAAGGTCACGCTTCAGCGCGTCGGTCTTGCGCGTTGCGCCAGCACGAAGGCGACGCCGCCCAAGGTTGCGAGGGAAGCGAGCAGCAGGCGCGGAGTCAGTTCCTCGGACAGCAGCAGCACGCCGCCAAGGGCCGCGATGGCCGGCACGGAGAGCTGCAGGGTGGCGGCGCGCATGGCGGGCAGCGACGGCAGGACCGCATACCAGACGACATAACCGCAACCCGAGGCGAGTGCGCCGGAGGCGATGGCCAGCATCACGCCGCGCGCATTGGCATGCACGGCATCGGGCGTCATGAGCCAGCTGCCCAGGCTCACCAGCAGCACCAGCGGCACCGCAGAGACAAAATTGCGCGCCGTCGCCGCCAGGGGATCGGTGGCGCGCCGGCCGAGCAGCGAATAGAAGCCCCAGGCGAGCCCGGCGACGGTCATCAGCAAGGCACCTAAGGGATCGGGCGCATGGAGGCCTGGCGAAACCAGATAGATGAGGCCCAGGACAGCCACGGCCAGGCCGATCCAGGAGAGCTGGGAGAATCGCTCACCCCCGCGCCGGGCCACGGCGAACATGGTGAGCTGCACCGCGCCGAAGAGAATCAAGGCCCCCGTCCCCGCCCCCAGCGACAGATAGGCGAAGGAGAAACAGGCCATGTAGAGAAAGAGCATCGCCGCCGAGCGCCAATTGCCCCAGAACCAATTGCCGGGGCCGCCACCCGCTTTCCGGCCGCGCAAAGCCACGATGGCAACGAGCATCACGGCGCCCGAGACCATGCGCAGGCTGGCAAAGCTCGCCGCATCGATCGCCCCAACCCCGATCGTCCCAGCCCCGATCGTCCCAGCCCCGATCGTCCCTGGCCCCAGCGCCAACCGGCACAACAGCGAGTTCGCCGCAAAGGCCAGCATGGCGACGGCGGCGAGAAGAGCGATGCGGAAATTTGACTTGTTCAAGACGGCGGTCACGGCGGCGAACCCTCAAAGCGAGCCAGCCGTCACCCTAAGCGCCCGTGCAAGCGGCGTAAACGGCGGCGCGAATAAATGGGGGATTCTCCCTATGTGGGCGGCAGGCGGATCGCTTGCCGACCGCCAGGAGAGCAACTTCACAAGGGGGCGTTCAGAGCCGACATGGTTTCCGGGCATTGAGTTGCGAAGCGCGATGTGTCGCCGGCACCGATCTCGTCGATGCCTTGCACCAGCAATTCAAACATTTTGCGCTCTCTCTCGTCCGGATCCTGCGATGGTGCGTAGAGCGGGTCCAACCTTGCCACGGTCTCGACACATCGCAGAACTTCATTGCGCAGGTCCCCGGACAATTCCAGGAGCCACGGATTCCGACGCACGCTCTCCTCGACCTCGGCTCGGACGACTCTCCCGCTATCCAAAAGCATTGGCGCTCCATCGGATATGGCGAGCGGGACGTTAGCGGCTTCCGGCGGGCCGTAGGCTTCCGATTGATAGCCACGATAGGGGTCGGATTGGCATCCGGCGACCACGAGAAGCGTGACGACCGCAACGACTGGGAGAATGAGCTTCATTGCTGGCTTTCGTGATTCTTGCGGAGCTCAACACCAGGCCTTGTAGCACGGAGATCTCCTCAGAAAAATGTCTGATGGATCGATACCGGAACTTGAACGAATGCGTGGATGCCCGCTTCCAGTGCGAGCCTGACAGCCGGGATGCGGCGTGTGCTTCTGAGGCCGTGGCAATGTCGCCCCCTCACCCCGACCCTCTCCCGCGAGGGGAGAGGGGATGAGGTGCCGGGGGACAGGGCGATGCAAAGGGGGATGCGGACTGAGTGCGGCCCCCCTCCCCCCTGAAGGGGGGAGGGGGAATGGTGATGGACTAGAGTGCCCGCACGGTTTTCAGGAAGGTGTCGACTTCGTGTTTCAGCCTTGCGCCGTTGCGGGCGAGTTCGGTAGCAGCGCCCAGGACCTGGGTCGAACCGGCGCTGGTTTGCTGCGAGGCTTGCGTGACACCGACGATGTTGCTGGAAACCTCGCCGGTGCCGGCAGCGGCCTGCTGGACGTTGCGGGAGATTTCCTGGGTCGCTGCCCCTTGTTCCTCGACGGCCGAGGCGATGGAGGTGGCGATTTCACTGACCCGGTTGATGGTCTCGGTGATCGAGCCGATTGCCTGTGCCGAGCTTTCGGTCGATTCCTGGATGGCACGCACCTGGCCGCCGATTTCGTCGGTCGCCTTAGCGGTCTGCATGGCGAGGTTCTTCACCTCGGACGCCACCACGGCGAAGCCCTTGCCGGCTTCGCCGGCCCGGGCCGCTTCGATGGTGGCATTCAAGGCCAGGAGATTGGTCTGGCTGGCGATGTCGTTGATGAGGGTGACGACGTCGCCGATCTTCTGCGCGGCACCGGCCAGCGCCGCCACCTTGGCATTGGTGTCGTCCGCCTGATTGACGGCACCACCGATGATGCGGGTGGATTCGGTGACCTGGCTGCTGATCTCGTTGATCGAGGCGGTAAGTTCCTCGGTCGCCGAGGCCACTGTCTGCACATTCTGCGTCATCTCTTCGGAAGCCGCGGCAACGGCGCCCGATTGCTGCGATGTTTCTTCCGCCGTCGCCGCCAAGGACTGCGCGGTCGACTGCAGCTGCGAGGCCGCCGAGCTCACTGAGCTCACCACCTCGCTGATGACATTGTCGAAGGCGCCGATCGCCTGGTCCATCTGGCGACCGCGCTCCAGCTGGCGTTCCTGTTCGGCCGCCTGGATCGCGTTCAACCGGTCGGTTTCGATCATGCTTTCCTTGAACACCTGCACGGTCTTGGCCATGTCGCCGATTTCGTCCTTGCGGTCCTGGCCTTCGACGGTGGCGGCGAGGTCGCGCGCCGCCAGACGCTGCATGATGCGGTTGAGCAGGCCCAGCGGCTTGACGATGGAGCGCGCGGTCAGAAGTGCTATGGCGATGCCGAGGGCGACGCCGCCGGCCAGCATCACCCAGGCCAGCGCCTTCATGAAGCCGGAAAGCTGCATCAGCTTGGCGGTGTCGCTGGCCATCAGGGCTTTCTGGTGGGTGGCGATGCCGTCCTTGCCGGCGCCTTCGCCGGCAAGCGGGCCGTCGATGAGTTCGAGCAGCTTTGCCACACGCGGCAATGCCTCGATCTTCAAGGTGGCGAGCGGCACGTTCCAGCCGGGACCACCGCGCAGTTCGACGATCTGTTTCGCAACGCCCTGGAATTCGGCGGCCACCTTGTTGAAGGTCTCGAAAGCCTGGGCCTGGCCGGAGGTGAGCAGCAGGGCGTTGGTCTTCACCGTGCCGGCCGCATCCAAGGCGCCCTGCCATTTATCGGCAAAGCCGGTCTTGAACTTTTCATCGCCGGTGGCGAGGAAGCCGCGCAGATCCGCGACCGAAGCGGTGAGACGACCGCGCGCATTGGCGATAGAGATGAGGAGCGCCTTGCGCTCCGGCGTGGCAGCGAGGCCCTGCTCCTCCTCGATCATGGCGGTGAGGGATTTCAGCAATTGCTCGACGCGGGGCGCCCCTTCATCGACCAGCAAGGTCGTGGCGGGCATGGCATCCGGCGTGCCGACGATGCCTTCCACCTTGTCCTGGACGCCCTTCAGCTCGGCGAGGATCGTCTTGAACTCGACCCATTTGGCCTGGTCGGCGGCGTCGGCGGTCGCCGGCAGGAGACCGTCGATGGCACCGGCGGCCGCAGAAATCTGGCCCCAGGCATGGGCGCGCAGCTGCTTCTGTTCCGGCTGGCCGGTCAGCATGTAGCCGCGCAAGGCGGCGAGCGCGCCATTGAGCGCGGTCTTGATTTCGTTGGCACTGTTGACGACAGGCGCGCGCTGGCCGATCACCAGCCCCGCATTGTTGACGACCGAGGTAAGGCTCCACACCATGCAGCCGCCCAGAATGGCAACGACGGCACAGATGACCCCAAAACCGGCCAGCATCTTGCTGGTAATCCGCATGACCCACTCTCCTTGTTGCTCCATTAGCCATTTCCCGGCCGACACACCCCGCACCGGGAAAGTCACCGCAGTAATAATTACTGCGTACAACAAGCAATCGTGGGATCGCCTTCCTTAAATTTGTATTTAAAGTGCTTCTTTTCTTGCATACCTAAGTTTCCCACGCGATTCCTTAGGTATTTCGTCATAGTATTATTGGCGGGACCGAACAAGTTAAGGCGGCGGGACGGGGCTCGGCGCGCCATCACGGCAGCCGAGGGATGGGCCGCCTGCATCCCAGCCGCCGGACAGTTGTGACATCTTGCTCGGCCGGCAGGAACGCACCGCACGTTTAAGGCGTTGGCAATACCAGCCGGAGCACCCTTGACGGGCGTAACGAAAGGCGCACCCACTGCGAGGCTTACAACTTTTGTCGATGCTGAACGACAGCCGCCTGCCCCTTGCCATTGCCTGCCTCACCCGCGCCGAGGCGTGCCGCGATTTCGTGACCAATTCCCATGAGCGGCGCGTGGCCCATGTCGTCTATACGCTGGCGCGGGAAATCGGCCTCGATGCCGGGACAGCCTATGACATCGCCCGCGCCGGCATCCTGCACGATATAGGGAAGCTCGCCGTGCCGCTCGATCTGCTGCGCAAGGCCGGCCCCTTGTCGAGCGCCGAGGTCGATTGCTTCAAGACCCATTCGGCGCGCGGGTACGATATTCTGGCGACACCCGACGACAAGCTGGTGCAGCTGGCCGCCGACATTGCGCTTCATCACCATGAACGCCATGACGGTACCGGCTATCCGCACGGGACGAGCGGTGACGATATACCGCTGCCGGCGCGGATCGTCGCCATCTGCGACATCTATGACGCCCTGCGCGAGGACCGGCCTTATCGCGCCGGCATGTCGCACAAGGCGGCGATGGATATCATCGTCAATGGCGATCATCGCACCCGCCCATCGCATTTCGAACCGCGCATCTGGCAGGCCTTCCAGGCGATCAGCGAGGATGCACGTCATCTGTTCGACAGCGTGCCGCCAGCCTCGGGAGTGGGCCCAGCGCCGCTATCCTAGGGCTGGCACAACCCTTGGGCATCAACCTTGGGCGCGCGGGCCGGTAACGCGGCGGGCGCTCACGGCGATGCTGAGCATCAGGAGACCGATGAGGCCGAAGGCGAGGCTGAGGCTGCTGGCCCTGGCGACGAAACCGATCACGGCGGGACCCAGCAGGATGCCGGCATAGCCGATCGTCGTGATGGCGGCGACGGCATGGCTGGGCGACATCACCTTCTGCGCGCCGGTGGCGGTGTAGAGCACCGGCACGATGTTGGAGGCGCCGAGGCCGATGAGCGCAAAGCCGATGAGCGACGCCGCATCGAACGGCACCAGGACAGCGACGGCAAAACCCAAGGCCACGACCAGGCCGCCCAGCAGCATGACACGGTAGGGCCCGAGGCCGGCGACGATGCGGTCGCCCCCGAAGCGGCCGAGCGTCATGGCGATGGCGAAGGCGGTATAGCCGGTGCCCGACAGCGCCCGGTCGAAGCCGCGCTGCGATTCCAGAAACAGCGCGCTCCAATCGAGCATGGCGCCTTCGGCAAGGAAGATGATGAAACAGAGCAGACCGATGAAGAGCACCATGCCGCGCGGCATGACAAACATGGGCGAGCGTTCGCCACCCTCATTGCCATAGGTGAGACTGTTGCGGCTGGAGAGCAGCAAGGTCACCAGCAGGCCAAGGCCGATGAGGAGTGTCGCACCGAGCGGCGTCACCCCCAGCCACAGCAAGGTGCTGACGCAGCCGGCGCCCGCGAAGCCGCCGACGCTGAAGCAGCCGTGGAAACCGGACATCAGCGGGCGCGTTGCTCCCTTCTCCACGATCACGGCCTGGATGTTCATGGCCACCTCCGAGGCACCGACGGCGGCACCGAAGACAAAGAGCGTGGCACCCAGCAGCAGCGCATCGTCAAGGAAGGCCAGGAGCGGCAACAATGCCGTCAGCACCAGGCCGGAGAGAAGAATGACGGACCGGCAGCCGAAACGCGTGGCGAGCGCGCCGGAAAGCGGCATGGCCAGGATCGAGCCGGCACCGAGGCACAGCAACAGCAGGCCCAGCCCGCCATCGTCGAGGCCGGAGCGGTGCTTGGCGAAGGGAACGAGCGGCGCCCAGGTGGCCAGCGCCACGCCGATGAAGAAAAACGCGAGCCGCGTCGCCCATTGTTCGGGCCGCCCGGGCAGGGCATGGCCTTGGCTGATTGTCGGCTGATTCACGGGAGTCACGCTGGCGGGTCAAAAGGGTCGCGCATAGTAAGGGCAGCCCACGCGCCGGATCAACCCGCCGCCTGCCAGGGACATGAGCAGGGCTGGTGTAACGCCCGGCGGGTCGGCGCCGTATTCCGCAACAGACAGCCAGCGGAAGGAATCGATGATGAGGCGCAATCTGATGCAGGTCATGGCCGCGGCGGCGCTGACGCTTGCCGGCGGCACAAGCCAGGCGGCGGCGGGTCCGGTGGTGGTCGAGCTCTTCACCAGCCAGGGCTGCTCCTCCTGCCCGCCGGCCGATGCCAATCTCATCGAACTGAGCAAGCGGCCCGATGTGCTGGCCCTGAGTTTCGGTGTCACCTATTGGGACTATCTCGGCTGGGAAGACACATTCGCCCGGCCCGAATTCACCGAACGGCAGATGGTCTATGAGCATCCGCTCGGCCATGCCGGCGCCTTCACCCCGCAGATGGTCGTCGATGGCCGCGCCGACGCGGTTGGGCAGGATCTCGACGAAATCGAGGACCTGATCGCGCAGGCTGCCGCGCGGCAGGCCGCCGAACCGGGCCCCAGCATCAGCCACAAGGACGGCGCCGTCGCGATCGGCAGCAGCGCGGCACCCGCCAATACCGCCGATATCTGGCTGGTGCGCTATGATCCGCGCCTGAGCGAGGTGCCGGTGGCGCGCGGCGAGAACCGGCGCCGGGTCCTGCCCATCACGCATGTGGTGCGGGAACTGACGCGCCTTGGCAGCTGGAGCGGGGAGAGCCTCGCCCTGGCCCTGCCGCCGGCACAAGCGGGCCTGGAGAGTGCCATCATCGTGCAATTGCCCCAAGGCGGCCCGATCCTCGCCGCAGCCAAGCTCTGAACGGCGCGGCAGGTTATCAGGTGACGGGACTTTCAGATGACGGGATGGGCCATTTCTGCTAGAGCCGAGCGGCGGAAAACTCTCGGCATGAGGCTGGCGACGCGTGAATACTCATCTGCTGGACGGCATCAAGGTCAGCGTTCAGAAATTTCCACCGCCTTTGCCTTTGGCCTGGGCCTTTCTGCCACCCGGTGAGGGTTTTGCCGCCCGGCTTCACAAGCTGCACTACCGACTGGTCTGGCGGAGCCTCACGCCGCTGCGCAAGCTGCAGATGGCCGGATTGCTGTTGCTGTGGCCGTTTCTGCTGGCCGTGCGCATCGCCCAGGTGACGCGGCGCAATGGTGCCATGGTGAAGGCGCGGACCGGCAAAGGCATCCTGCGCCAGGTGATGGAGCAGGTGGCGCTGGCAGCGCGCTTCGGATTCCGCCCGCAGGCCTATTACGTGATGGAGTTCTTCCTGCCCGAGCGCTATCGCGACGCCGGCGACTACATTCATCGATACGTGGTGAAGGATAGCCTCTATCGCCAACTCAAGGCAGACAGATTCTTCTCTCCCCTCACCGGCAAGGAGGGCTTTGCCGCCTATTGTCTTGAGCACGGCCTGCCCGTCGCCGCGACGGAAATGTCGCTGAGCGGCGGGCGCATCGACGGCGGCGCCACTTCACTGCCGCCGGCGGATCTTTTCATCAAGCGCACGCGTGGCCGTGGCGGCGCGCGCGCCGAACTCTGGGAATACCGCAACGGCCACTACGAGACTCGAGACGGCGAGCGCCTCGACCAGGACGCGCTGTTGGCACGCCTCATTCACCTCTCCTCCAAGGAACCCTATCTGGCACAGCGCCGGCTCATCAATCATCCGGACATCGCCGACCTGTCCCCGGGCGCGCTGGCGACCGTGCGCCTCATCACCGTCATGAACGAAAACGGGGCGTTCGAGGCCGTGCGCGCCGTCTTCCGGATGGGGCAGCGTGCCGACAGCATCGTCGATAATTTTCATGCCGGCGGCATTGCGGCCGCGGTCGATCTCGTCACCGGCACGCTGGGCCGGGCGACCGATTTCGGCCTCGCCCCCAGCATCGGCTGGCTCGACAACCATCCGACCACCGGCGCGCGCATCAGCGGCCGCACCTTGCCGCACTGGGCCGAGGTGGTAGCACTCGGCCAGCGCGCGCACGCGGCATTCGCCGATCGCATCATCGTCGGCTGGGATATCGCGCTGACCGACCGGGGCCTGCTGCTGGTCGAAGGAAATGCCGCGCCGGATGTCGACAACATCCAGCGCCCGCATGCGGGCCCGCTCGGCCCGACGCGCTATGGCGCGCTGCTCGCCTGGCACCTGCTCGAAAAGGCCGACCGCTAGGGCGCCAGGTGGTCCCCAGATGGTCACTGTCATCAAGCTTTCTCATGACCGGATTTCAGGCATCTGCTAGAGGGCGGCTGGATCAACGACGAAGAGATTCCAGTCCATGGGTGCCGGGTCGCTGAAAGGGATCAAGGTGACGGTGCAGAAATTGCCACCGCCGCTGCCTTTGGCCTGGGCCTTCGCATCGGGCGGCACCGACAGGGTCAAGCGGTTGCACAGAACGCATTACCGTGCCGTGTGGCGCAGCCGCGGTATGATCGGCCGTTTGGAACTTTTTGGCCTGCTGCTCTGCTGGCCGCTCATTGTCCTGGCACGCATTTGCTACACGACGCGGCGCAATGGCGCGATGGTTCGCGCGCGGACAGGCAAGAGCCTGTGGCGCCAGGCTTGGGAGCAATTGCTGCTGGCGGCGCGCTTCGGCATCGTTCCCGACTATTATTACAAGCTCGACTTCTATCTGCCCGAACATTTCGGCCAGGCCGCCCACTATGTTCAGCGCGGCGCCACCAAGGACTCGCTCTATCGACTGCTCAAGCCGGATGACACGGCATGGTCGCCGCTGACGGACAAGGTTGTCTTCGCGCAATATTGCCTGGCGCGCGACATTCCGGTAGCACCCATCGTCGCCTCGCTGCGCGAGGGTCGCATTGATGGGACTTTTGATGCCTTGCCGGCCGCAGACCTCTTCGTCAAGCGCACGCGCGGCCGGGGCGGCAGCCGCGCCGAATTGTGGCGCCATGCGGCGGGTATCTACCGCAACGATGGCGGGCTGGAACTTGATGCCGCCGCTTTCATGGCGCGTCTCGTCGCGCGCTCTACGCGCGAGCCCTATCTGGTGCAGCGCCGGCTGGTGAACCACCCGGCCCTGCGAGATCTGGCGCAAGGGGCATTGGCCACCTTGCGGGTGGTGAGCGCAATCGATGAAGGTGGCCGGCCCGAGGCGATCCGCGCCGTGTTCCGCATGCCGGCCAGGGCGGACAGCATCGTCGACAATTTCCACGCCGGCGGTATCGCCGCGGCGGTGGATTTGGCGACCGGGCGGCTTGGACCAGCGACCGATATGGGCCTCGCGCCGAGTACCGGATGGATCAACCGGCATCCGCTGTCGGGCGCGCAGATCAACGGCCGCATCCTGCCGCAATGCACGGAAATGGTGGCTACGGTGCTTGCGGCCCATAAGGCTTTTGCCGACCGCGCCATTGTCGGCTGGGATGTCGCCCTGACGGATCAGGGAATCGTCATCGTCGAAGGCAATGCCGCGACCGATACCGACATCATCCAGCGCTGTCACCGGGCGCCATTGAGCCAGTCGCGCTATCCGGACCTGATGCTCTGGCACCTCGACCGTTTGGGACGGCTTTAGGCGCCGGCGGCAGGCCGGTACACCCATCGATGCCGGCAGGCATTACATCTGCTTTTCGCAATTGACCATCCAGGGAATGCCGAATTTATCGGTGAACATGCCGAAACGGTGCGCCCAGAACGTTTCCGTCATCGGCATCGTGACGGTACCGCCGGCGCCAAGATCCTTGTAGATTCGTTCGGCCTCGGCCGGCGTATCGACGACGAGCGAGACCATCATGCCGCGTGTGTCGACATGGCAATCGGCCGGCGCGTCGGAGGCCATCAGCACCTGGTCGCCGATATGGATGCGGGTATGAATGATGAGGTCCGGATTACCGCCCGGCATCTGCGATTCGGCCGGCGCCTCGCCATTGCGCATCATCATGACGATTTTGCCGCCGAGGACTTTGGCGTAGAACTCAAAGGCGGCGCGCGCCTGGCCGTTGAAGGTCAGATACGGGTTGAGCTTGAGCATCGATGTCTCCCATTTCATTGGTTGCGATTTTGCCCTTGGACGGAGGCCCGCGGAGAGGATGAAGTTCATCGCCGGCGCTTTTATCCGGCAGCTGATCAGCGGGCGACCAGCAACGCAAAGCCGCCCATGGCCATGCGCGTCATGTCGAACGGCTGGTTCTTCTTTGCAACGGGCAGGACAAAACCATCGACATAACGCATCGCTTCCTCCGATTTCTTTTGCCAATTGGCATCAGCGATAAAGGTTGATATCAACATATTGACCGATTGTCAAATCTCGGGCTTTGCTTGGTGCCAATTTGAGGAAATGACCGATGCTGGGCACCCTTATCTTCCCGCTGACGCTGATCCTCGCCCTCGGCAGTGGCCTCATCGCCGGCGCGTTTTTCGCGTTTTCGAGCTTCGTCATGCAAGCCTTGGCGAAATTGCCGGCGCCGCAGGGCGTCGCCGCTATGCAATCGATCAATATCGCGGTGATCAATCCGCTGTTCCTTGGCGTTTTCATCGGCACAGCCCTGGGGGCCGTCTTGCTGGCAGCCCTGGCCATTATCCATGGCACGCCCGCCATGGGCCCTCTCCTGGCCGGCAGCGCGCTTTATGTCATCGGCTGTTTCGGCGTGACGATCTTCCGCAACGTACCGCTCAACAACGCACTGGCGCCGCTGGAGGCCCGCAGTGACGAGGCGGCAAGCCTCTGGACCCGTTACCTCAAGGATTGGGTGATGTGGAACCATGTCCGCACCATGGCGGCATTGGCGGCAAGCGGTGCGTTCATTCTGGCGCTGTGGGGAAACTGAACAGCCTAGAACGGCAGATGGCGCATCTTGTCCGGGTTGCGCATCACATAGATGGCCTTGATGCGGCCGTTTTCGATCTCGAAGGCCATGCTCTGCAGCGTGTCGTCACCTTCGCGGGTGATATAGCCGGGCAACCCGTCGATCATGCCCTGATAGAGAATGCGGGGTGCCGCGAAGCTCGGCAGGCGAGCGAGGCCGCCGAAGAAATGCAGCACCCGCTCCATGCCCTCGACCGGCCTGCCGGCGGCATTCTTCTTGCCGCCGCCATCGGAGAAGACCACCACATCGGCGGCAAGGACCTGGCGCAGGCCGGTGAGATCGCCCTGGCGGGAAGCGGTGAAGAAGGCTGCGGCAATATCGCGGCCCTGTTCGGGCGAGACCGGAAAGCGGGGCTTGGCGGCCTGTACGTGGCCTCGCGCCCGCGAGGCCAGCTGGCGGCAGGCCGCCGGGTCACGGTCGACCGCCAGCGCCACCTCGTCAAAGCTCATGCCGAAAACATCGTGAAGCAGGAAGGCGGCGCGTTCCAGCGGCGACAGGCGTTCCAGCGCCATCATCAGGGCAAGGGTCAGATCCTCCGCCTCCTCGCTGAGGTCGATATCCGGCTCGACCACCGGTTCCGGTAGCCAGGGGCCGATATAGGTTTCGCGCTGCACCCGCGCGGATTTCAGGTGATCGAGACAGAGCCGCGTCACCATGCGCGCCAGAAAGGCGCCGGCATTCTCGACTGCGGCGCGGTCGAGTTGATGCCAGCGCAAGTAAGCGTCCTGCACGACGTCCTCCGCCTCCGCCACCGAGCCCAGCATGCGATAGGCGATGCGGGTGAGACGCGCACGGTGCGGTGCGAAGCTGTCGGCAGAATCAGTCATCGTCATTTGACCGGATGGATGGTGTGGAAGCCAACATTGATGCGGTTCCAGCTGTTGATGACGGTGATGGCAAGGGTGAGCTGCACCTGCTCCTCCGGCGTGAATTGGGCGGCCATGGCCCGGTATTCGCTCTCTGACACGGACTTGCCGTCGAGCGTGGTCAGGGCTTCGGTCCAGGCCAGCGCCGCGCGTTCGCGTTCATTATAAAGCGGCGATTCGCGCCAGGCACTCAGCAAATAGAGACGCATCTCCGTTTCGCCCATGGCGCGGGCATCCTTTGTATGCATGTGCAGGCAATAGGCGCAGCCATTGATCTGCGAGGCGCGAGTCTTCACCAGTTCCAGAATCGTGTGGTCGAGGCCGCAGGTCTGCACATGATCGCTTAATGCCAGCATCGCCTGCATGGCTTTGGGGGCGGCCTGGAACGGGTTGAGGTGGGCTTTCATCATCGTCTTCCTGTCTGTTGCATGGGTTACGCAGACAAGACGAGCGGGCGGGCGCCGGTGTGACATCGGCGAGAGATTTTTTCAGCGCGCCCGGCGGAACGTGAGATTGAGGCGCCGGGCGCCCAACAACGGATGAGACCCTTCCTTCAGTGGGGCGATGCCGTGATAGCGCAACCGCGACTTCCCGCCCCAGACCACGACATCGCCATGGTAGAGGGGGATCCGCCGCGCCTTGTCGGTCCGCGCGAGGCCGCCCCACAGGAAGACCGCCGGGAGACCCAGAGAAATGGAAACGATCGGCTGGGTGAAATCGCCCTCGTCCTTGTCCTGGTGCAAGGTCAGCCTGGTTCCCGGCGTGTAGCAGTTGATGAGGCAGACATCGGCATGGAAACCGGGAAAGCCGGCCATGGCCGCCGCACGCGTGGCAAGATCGAGGAAGAGCGGCGGCATGGGCGGCCAGGGCCGCCCGCTCTCCGGATCCTGCGGGTCATAGCGATAGCCGCGCCGGTCCGACACCCAGCCGAAATCCCCGCAATTGGTCATGGCGACCGACATGCGGAAGCCGCCTGGCGTCACCAGGTGGCGAAATGGCGCCGCCGCCGCGATCCGGTCGATTTCGGCAAGGAGATCCGCCGCCATTCCTTCGGCAAAGCCACGCAGCAGCAGCGCGCCCTCGTCCAGCTTTTCGTCCTTGCGCTCAGGCCCATCGGCGAAGAAATCTTGCATCATGTGGCGTCGTGAAAAATGATACCCAGAGTATGGCGCCGACCGCCGGCCACCCGGCTGACCCCGTGGCGCAGATTGACGCGGTAGGTGCCGCGCGTTCCCTGCACCGGCCGATGATGCACGGCAAAGAGGACCGCGTCACCCTTTTGCAGCGGCACCACCATGGGGCGCGATTGCTGGCGCGGTCGCTGCTCGGTGAGGACGAATTCGCCGCCGGTGAAATCCTCCCCCGGGCTGGAGAGCAGGATGGCAAGTTGCAGAGGGAAGGCCAGCGCCCCGTAGAGATCCTGGTGCAGGCAATTATAGTCGCCCCGCCCATAGCGCAGGATGAGCGGCGTGGGGCGCGACTGGCCGGCGGCGTGGCATTGGGCGATGAAATCGGCATGGGTCGGCGGGTATCGCAGATCGAGCCCCATCGCCGCGTTCCATCGGTTGGCGATGGGCGCCAGATGCGGATAGAGCGCTTGCCTGATATCCGCCACCGGCTGCGGCAAGGGATAGGCGAAGTACTTATATTCGCCCTTGCCGAAGCCGTGGCGTTCCATCACCACGCGGCTGCGATAGGGCCCGTCATCGTCATAGGCGGCGACGCAGTCATCGCAATCCGCATGGTCGAGAAATCCTGGGAGGACAGCATGCCCCTCGGCATCCAGCGAGGCGCCGATGGAATTCCAGTCGCAAGCCGTCATGCCCGTGCCTCGGCGGCGAGCAGCTGCTGCTTGCGCGCAACGCCCCAGCGATAGCCGGAGAGGGCGCCGTCACCGCGCAGGACCCGGTGACAGGGGATAGCGACGGCAATCGGGTTGGCCCCGCAGGCCGAGGCCACGGCGCGCACCGCGTCCGGCTTGCCGATGCGCCCCGCCAGTTCGGCATAACTCACCGTCTGCCCCGCCGGAATACCGCACAAGGCATTCCAGACCGAGCGCTGGAATTCCGTCCCGCGCGGATCGAGCGGCAGATCGACTTTGGCCGACGGATCGGCCATCAACGCCGCTGCCTTGGGAAAGGCAGCGAGCGCCCCATCCTCGACAAGGCCCGCTTTCGGAAAGCGGTGCGCGAGATCGGCCTTGAGAACGGCCGCATCGTCGCCCAGCAACAGGGCGCAGATTCCATCCAGAGATTGAGCAACAAGCAGCTGGCCGAGCGCCGTCGGCCCCAGGCAATAGCGGATCACTTCGCGCGGCTGGTCGGGCCTGCAGCGCTTGCAGGGGCGGAAACCGGCTTTTTCCGCATCGGCGGCTGTCGGATGGAAGGCGACATTTTCCGGCCGCGCCGGGCGCGCCGCGCAGGAGGGCCGGCAATAGACGCCGCTGGTCCTGACTGAATAATAGAAGCTGCCATCGGCGCCGGCATCGCGCGCCAGGACCTGAGCCCAGCGGGGATCGTTTGCGATCATCTCTCATCCTTTCCATGTTGAATGGCGTTGGATGATATCTAGGCGCTGCCCATCGGCCTGCGCACTCCGCTTCTTGCGGTGATCAGGGCGACAGGGTCGGGACCGTGTTGGGCGCCCGCGCCTCTTCCGCCACCGTTTCGTCTTTCAGCATCTCGAGATTGACGAGCGGCAGGATCTCGCCCAGCCATAATCCTTGCGCGATATGATCGCTGAGCTCGCGACCCGTATTGGGGTGAATGAGCACGGCAAGGCCCTGGCGGTTGAGCATCAGCCAAGGCACGAAACCGGCGAAGGTCGGCACGTCGAAGCTGACCTGATACATCGGCCGGACATGGGGACCGACCAGCCGGTCATGGACGCGGCCGAGCGATACGGAGAAACGCTCAGAGATGAGGTCGCGCAGATCCATGGCGATGGCGCGTTGCTCCGGCCCGTCGAAATAGATATGGGCATGGTAGCTGGCAATCTCGGCGATCTTGCGCGGCCCGGTCATGATCAGCGCGTGGCCACCGCAACGGCGACGCCCGCCATGACGCCGCCCGTGGTGCGGTTGACCAGCTTCATCTGCTGCGGCGAGGCGATGAAGGCACGCGCCTTGGCCGCCAGCACGGCATAGATCATCATGATGGCGGAGAGGATGACCGCCATCAGCAGGCAGAGTTCAAGGATGGTGAGCCGGTTCATCTTCTCGAGCGCCACGACCTGCGGCAGGATGGCGAGGAAGAAGATCATCGTCTTCGGGTTTCCGACCGTCATGGAGAAGCCGGCCAAGCCTAAGCGCAACCCTTCGCCCTTGGCATAATGCTGCTCCTCGGGTGCGGCAGCCGGCGCGCGCCACAGCTTCCAGGCGAGATAGAGCAGGTAGGCGGCACCCACATATTTGATGATGGCGAAGACTAGATAGAAATTCTGCGCCAGCACGGTGAGTCCGCTGACGACCAGGCCGAACCAGAAGAGATCGCCGAGTACGATGCCGAGGATGAAGGGGATCGTGCGGCGATGCCCGGTGGCGAGCGCCCGGGCCACGACGGCCGCGACACCGGGCCCGGGCGACAGCACGGCCAGGGCATAGACACCGGCAAATATCAGCAGGGCCATGGGGGTCATGGGATGGGGCTCCGGTCGGGGTGGAGTTCGTTTCTAGACCAGAACCGGCCTGAAATCGACTCTCGGGAATCCGCGCCGTCCGGTTGCCGCGGAACCGGGTCGCGCGGTCACCCGTTCTTGCGCTAGGATAAACAAAAAGGGGATTTCGCGACCGAATGTCCAAGCCAATCAAGGTCATCAGCTGGAATTTGTGGCATCGGGGTGGGGCGCTGGTGGGGGATCTCGCCAGCCTGATCGACGCTGAACAGCCCGACCTCCTCCTCATGCAGGAAGCCAAGCGACCGCTCGAAGCCCTGCCGCAATTGGTTGGCGGGCATTTCCACTGGCAGGAGATGCAGCGGCGCGTCTATGGCCTTGCTTTCTGGTCGCCGCACGAGTTGGGCGAAGGGCATTCCGTGCCGCTGCCGATTTCACCCTTTCCGTTGCGGGTGCCGCCGCGCCTTTCACAGATCTTGAAGCTCGACGGCATCTCGATCGCCAATGTGCATCTGTCGCACGGGCAGGTGCTCAACCGCCGGCAATTGCGCACCATCGCCGAGGCGACGCACGGCCCCACCGTGATCATCGGCGATTGCAATGCCGTCGGACCGATTCTTCTGCCCGATTTCAGCGAGGTTGGCCCGCGTGACCCGACACACAAGCTGAAGACCCGGCTGGATCGCTGCCTGGTGCGCGGCTTGCATTGCAGCAGCGCCCGCGTGCTGCCGCGTGGGCCCTCGGACCATCATCCGATCGAAGTGCTGATCAGCCGCGCCTGACTTATCAGAGATCCTGACTTTTCAGAGATAGGGCAGCAGCAGCCGCGCCGCGCGGTCGCGCAGGCGGATGAAGAAGGGGCGGCGCTTCAATTGCTTCAGAGTGAAGGCCTTGCCGCGCTTGCGCTCGAACTCCTCGTCGATCTGGCGCGCAAAGCCGCGGTCGTAGATCTCCAGATTGATCTCGAAATTGAGGCGCATCGAACGCACATCCCAATTGGCGCTGCCGACCAAGGACCAGCGGCCATCGATGGTGAGCAGCTTGGAATGCTCGAACGGCTTGGGCGCCCGCCACAAGCGCCCGCCGGCAGCAAGCAAGGGTTCGATATGGGCCCGCGTTGCCCAATCAATGAAGGCGTGATCGGATTCGGCCGGTATCACCACGTCGACCGCGACACCGCGCATCGCCGCGAGAGAAAGGGCGGTAATAAGCCGGTCTTCGGGCAGAAAATAGGGCGTCACGATCTTGATCGATGCGCGCGCCACACCGATCGCCTGCTGGAACATGAATTCGATCTTGTCCATGTCCTGGTCCGGGCCGGAGGTAATGATGCGGGCCTGCGCCTGGCCATGAGCTTCGAGCGGCGGAAACCACAACTCGCCCTTCAACTCCTCGCCGGTGGTGAACATCCAGTCGGCGGCGAAGGCTTCCATGATCTGGGCGACAACCGGACCTTCGACCGAGAAATGCTCGTCGCGCACCGGATGTGCTGGCCGTTCCTTCAACACATTGTCGATGCTGATATTGATGCCGCCGAGGAAGGCCAGCCTACCGTCGATGACCAGAATCTTTTTGTGGCTGCGCAGATTGAGGAAGGTCATCCGCCAGGGCACGAAGGAGTGAAGGAAGCGCGCGACGTTGATGCCCTGCGCCCGCATGCGCCGATAGGCCGGCGAAAGCAGATAGCCGCTGCCGACACCATCGACGATGACGCGGATCTCGACCTGTCGTGCCTTGGCCGCAGCGAGGGCGGCGATGAAAGTCTGCCCGGCGGCATCGTCGTCGAAGATGTAGCTGGAAAGTGCAATGCTGGCGGTAGCACCTTCGATGGCGGCCAGCATCGCCGGATAGGCCTCGTCGCCATTTCTCAACAATTTTATGGTGTTACCGCCCTGCGTGGGCCGGTCGGTGATGCGTTCCACGGCCTGCTGCAGGGGTGCCAGATAGTCCCGCCGCGGGGGTGCTTCGGCATAGGCGTGGCGATGCAGGGCGCGCCGCCGGCGGCGGCTGATGCGCGATGCCTTGCGATGCACGCGGTTGACGCCAAAGAGAATGTAAAGAAGACACCCGACGAAAGGCGAGAGCCAGGCGAGGCCCATCCAGCCGACCGCCGAGCGAACGTCACGCTTGTAGAGAAGGACATGAAAGGTCACGACGCTGGCAAGCGGGATGTGAATGACGGAGAGCCACTCGCCCACCGAGCGGAAGATGTCGTCGTTCATCGGAACCATGCCGGGCGCCGCCGCGCCAACCAGTTGATGAAGCGATGCACGCAATGCTGCAGCAGCGGCACGTCGACAGCGAGCAGCAGCAAACCCAGCGGCAACATCCACAGGCCCAACACCGGAAGGAAGCCGAAGAAGCCGGCGGGGATGAGACAGAGGGCGACAGGCAAGCGCACCCAGCGCGCCCGCGGCCTGCGCATGCGGCGGATGAAGCGCGCCGCCCAATGCGGCAGGTGCCGGAGCAGCTTCTCGATATTCTCCTCCGCGACGGCAGCCGTTTCCGCCTGCGAGAGGTACCGCGCGTGCCTGGTGTCGCCGGTCAAAGGAATCATCCCTGCTGTGCCACTCTCCTTAACGGAGGTGGGAATTGGCGGTTCCCCTGAGCCATGCAGCAGGCTGGTGCGGGTCATGCAAAACACGCTAGATAAATTGGCACGAAAAGATCCGCGGATTGCAGCATGGTTGACCCGAAAGAGCCATCGCCTTGTTTCGTCTACATTCTAGGCTGCGAAAGCCCACATGGCTACCGAACCTATGTCGGCTGGACCCTGGATCTGGAGCGTCGCCTCGCGCAACATAATAACGGCAGCGGGGCCAAGTCGACTCGGGGCGGCGTTTGGACATTGCTCTATCATGAGCAATATGCGACACGACGCGAAGCCATGAGCCGGGAGTGGCACCTGAAGCGCGACCGCGCGTTTCGCAAAAAGGTCCGGCCTAGCGGCAGCGACGGCAAAGATCGGTAGGGGATGACCGATCGTCGTCCGCAAGAAGATAAGAGGTAGGGACATGACGATGGATACCGTTGAGACTTACGACAAGGCAGCGGCCGAACTCATCGCCCGCTATCGCGACAGCGCGTTGCAGATCGCCAAGAGCCGCGTGGCCCAGTTCGAAGGCGAAGGCGATTGGAAGATGCATCGCCGGTCGCTGATGGTGCTGACCTCGGTCGAAAAACTGATGAGCGAAGCGCGCTGATCCATGATGACTCAGCCGATTGAAACGGACCGGCTGATCATCCGCAATTGGGAGGAGCGCGACCGCGCACCTTACGCCGCGTTCCTTGCCGATCCTGTCTTGCGCAAATTCTTCCGCAGCGTCGTGGATGCCGCGACGGCTTCCAGCTGGATCGATGGCTATATCGATGAGCTCGCACAGAGCGCATTCGGCTGGCGCGCGATCGAACGGAAATCAGATGGCGCGCTCATTGGCGATGCCGGTGTCGGCCTGATCGATGAAGCGAGCCGCGCGGTGATGCGCGGACAGCCCCTGGTCGAAGCCGGCTGGACGATCGGGCGGGAGTTCTGGGGCCAGGGCTATGCCACGGAAGCTGCCGGCGCCTGCCTCAAGACAGCCTGGTCCGACCCCAGCCTCACCGAAATCGTCGCCGCGGCCCATGTCGAGAATACCGCCTCGCACCGGGTCATGGAAAAGCTGGGCATGCGCCGCGACGCCCGCGGCGATTTTGCCGATCCGCGCTTCGAGCCCGGCCACTGGCTGCAGCCGCACGTCCTCTATCGCCTTGATCGGCCTGAATAATCCTAAAGACGGCGAAAAACGACGCTGAGATTGTTGGCCGGCATTTCGGTGATTTCCGGCGCCCCGAAACCCGCCGCCGCCGCCAGAGCCGCCACATCGCCCAGGTCGCGCACGCCCCAGGCCGGATTCTGGCTCTTGAGTTGGTTGTCAAAAGCCAGATTGCTCTCCGCCGTATGCCGGCCGTCCCGCCGATAGGGACCGTAGAGATAAAGCACGCCGCCTTGCGGCAGGATCCTTGCCGCACCCTGCATCAGGCCCTCGGCCGCTGCCCAGGGCGCGATGTGGATCATGTTGATGCAGATGACGGCATCAGCCGATTTCACTTTCCAATCCGCCTCGCGCGCATCGAGCTGCAGCGGCGGCAAAATATTGGGGACACCGCTTGACGCGACCCAGGCCGCGACGCTGCGCAGACTGCCAAGCGTGGGATCGCTCGGCTGGAAAGTGAGTTCCGGCAGATGCCGCGCGAAATGAATGACGTGCTCGCCGCTGCCGCTGGCAATCTCCAATACCGTGCCGCTATTCGGCAGCACCCGACGCAGCACATTGAGGATGGGATCGCGGTTGCGCTGTGCGGCCGGCGCTGAAAGCCGTTCGTCCGACATCAGATGCCACCTGCTTCCTGCGTCGCGATCCTGGCACCGCTTGCGAGTGTTTTGTGGACCGGGCATTTTTCGGCAATCTCGATCATCCGCGCCCGCATCTCTGCATCGAGATCGCCGGTCAAGGTGATAGACCGGGTGAAGAGATCGGGCTGCGCCAGGTCGCTCTTCTCCTTCACATGTTCGACCACCGTGCGGATATGCGCCACCGGCCAGCCCTTGCGCTCGGCATACATGCGCAAGGTCATGGTCGTGCAGGCGCCAAGTCCCGCCGCCACCAATTGATGCGGGGTGGGGCCGGAGCCGAGGCCACCCACATCGACCGGTTCGTCGGCCAGGAATCGGGCGCGGCCCGTCTTGATCTCGACCTGGTATTTGCCGCCGCCGGTTTCTTCGACGACGACGCGCTTTTCCGGCAGTTCCTCGGCCCATTCCACTTCCGCCCCCAGATAGCGTGAGGCCCAGGCGGCAATGACATCGGCGGCATAGGCCGCATCCGAGGGTTTGGTGAGCAGATGGTCGGCATCGTCGAGGGAGACGAAGCTCTTGGGGTGCTTGGCGGCCTGGAAGATGGCGCCGGCATTTTCGGCACCGACCGTCTGGTCGATCGGCGAATGCAGTACCAGGAGGGCCCGCTTGAGGTCGGCGATGCGGGCAGCCTGATCATGACGGTGGAGATCGTCGATGAAGGAACGGCGCATGGTGAAGGGCCGCCCCCCGAGATCGACCTCCGCCTCGCCCTTCGCCATCAGGTCGGGCAAGCGGTCACCGAATTGCAGCGTCACATGCTTGACGTCGAAGGGGGCGCCGATGACGGCCACCGCCGTCACACTGGCGATATCGCCCGCCGCCGCCAGCACCGCGGCACCGCCGAGGCTGTGGCCGATGAGAAGCTTGGGCACCATGCCCTTCCCCGCCATCTCGGCAGACGCTGCGACGAGGTCGCGGACATTGCCGCTGAAGGTGCTGTCGGCGAAATCGCCCTCGCTCTCGCCCAGCCCGGTGAAATCGAAGCGCAGCACGCCGATGCCGCGCTGGGTCAGGGCCCGCGCGATGCGCACGGCGGCGATGGATTGCTTGGTGCAGGTGAAGCAATGCGCAAAAAGAGCGAAAGCGCGCGGCGCTCCATCCGGCAGATCGAGCCGGCCGGACAATTGATGCCCGTCGGCACTGCGGAAATCGAATGGCTCGGTTGCCATGCCTTGCTCCTTCAGGTCGATTTGAGCCCGCCTGGCCTCACCATGGCCGCCCGCGGCAAGCGGCGCAACAGCAGCCACAGGGCGATGCCCATATTGATCACATTCCAGGCGATCCCGTTCAAGAATGCCATCTCATACGAGCCGGTAAGATCGAAGATGACGCCGGACATCCAGCCACCCAGCGCCATGCCCATGACCGTGGCGGTCAGCACCAGGCTGATGCGGAGGCCCGCCTGATGCGCCGGGAAATTGTCGCGCACGATGAGCGCATAGCTCGGCACGATGCCGCCTTGCGAGAGCCCGAACAAGGCGGAGACGACGTAGAGCGACATCAGCCCGTCGAAGGGCAGGTAGAAGATGAGCGCCAGGCATTGCAGCGTGGAACCCAGGATGAGCGTACCGACGCCGCCGATGCGGTCGGCGATGGCACCGGAAATGAGACGGCTGACCACGCCGGTGAATAGCATGATGCGCAGCATCTCGGCCCCCGCCGCGGCGCCGTAACCGAGATCGCCGCAATAGGCGATCATATGCACCTGGGGCATCGACATGGCCACACAGCAGGCGATGCCGGCGAACATCAGCAGGCCCTGCAGATAGAAGGGTGCCGTGCTCGTTGGGCCGGACGGCGCCGCCTTCACTGTTTCACGTGAAACGTCGACGGCGAAAGATGGGCGACGGCGCAGCAGATATGAGAGCGGCAGCATGGTGACGAGGCAGATGATGCCGATCGCGGCATAGGAAGCGCGCCAGCCGAAGGCGTCGATGGCCTTGAGCAGCAAGGGCGGCCAGATGGCGCCGGCCAGGTAATTGCCGCTGGCGACAATGGCGACGGCAATGCCGCGCCGGCGCAGGAACCAGAGCGAGATGTCCGCCACCATCGGGCCGAAAGTGGCCGATGAACCGAGCAGGCCGATGAGCACGGCCTGCGCCAGGATGAACTGCCAGTAGTTCTGCGACAGGGCCGCGGCGATAAACCCGAGGGCCAGCATGCAGGCACCGAGAATGAGCGGCACCATGATCCCGCGCCGGTCGGCAAGGCGCCCCATCAATACGCCGCCCACGGCAAAGCCGATCATGGTCGCGGTATAGGGCAGCGAGGCGCCGCCGCGCCCCAGGCCGAATTCGGCCTCGATGGTGGGCAGCACCACGACAGGCGTCCACAGGCCGATGCCGCCGATGATGGCGATCGCGAGGCCCGCAGCGAGCCGCCCCCAGGCATAGCGGCTGTCATAGCCGTGATTCATGGTCTTTTCCCCTGACTTTATCTTTTTTCTTATTTCTGGCTTCTTGGTAGCGGATGCGGCTCTCTGTCACAATTCACGCTGCGGCATGCCTGTCATGTCGGCGGCGATGGTGGCGGTATCTGGGCGAAGCGCGCGCGATCGGTTAAAAGAGCGCGCAGATTTCATGGGTATGTGCTGGAGAGTTGCATCGTGAAGATCGTGGTCCTGGGTAGCGGCGTCATCGGGGTGGCAAGCGCCTATTTCCTCGCCCGTGCCGGTCATGAGGTGGTTGTGCTGGACCGCCAGGAAGGGCCGGCGCTGGAAACAAGCTTTGCCAATGCCGGCGAGGTCTCGCCGGGCTATTCGGCACCGTGGGCAGCACCCGGCATTCCACTGAAAGCCCTCAAATGGCTGTTCATGCGCCATCGGCCCCTGGTGATCTGGCCCAAGCCGGATCCGGCCATGTGGCTGTGGGGCCTCCGGATGCTGCGGAACTGCACGGCCGAGCGTTACGCCCATAACAAGGGGCTGATGCTGCCCATCGCGCATTACAGCCGCGACATCCTCCAGGAACTGCGGCGCGACACCAATATCGCCTATGACCAGCGCATGCAGGGCACGCTGCAGCTCTTCCGCCTGCAAAAGCAGATGGACGGGATCGGGGCCGACACGGCCGTGCTGGCCCAGACCGGCATTCCCTTTGAAGTGCTCGATATCGAAGGTTGTCTCAAGGTCGAACCGGGCCTCAAGCATGTGCGCGAGAAATTCGTCGGCGGCCTGCGCCTGCCGCAGGACGAGACCGGCGATTGTTTCAAATTCACGCAAAGCCTGCGGCACCTCGCCGAACAGGCCGGCGCCAGCTTCCTCTATCAGGTGACGATCAACGGCCTTATCCGCGACGGCGACCGCATCGCCGCCGTCGACACCAATGGCGGACGCGTCACGGCCGATGCCTATGTGGTGGCGATGGGCAGCTATTCGCCGCAGCTGCTGCGCCCGCTGGGCCTCAAGCTGCCGATCTATCCGGTGAAGGGCTATTCGCTGACCTTGCCGGTGACGACGGAGGATGGCGCGCCGCAATCGACCGTGATGGACGAAACACACAAGGTTGCCATCACGCGGCTCGGCGACCGGATCCGTGTCGGCGGTACGGCGGAACTGGCCGGCTTCAATCTCGATCTGCGCGAAGGCCGCCGATCGACGCTCACTCATGTGGTCAGCGATCTCTTCCCCAAAGGTGGCGATGCCGCCAGGGCCGCCTTCTGGTGCGGCCTCCGGCCCATGACGCCGGACGGTCCCCCGATCATCGGCGGCACGCGCTATTCCAACCTCTATCTCAACACCGGCCACGGCACGCTCGGCTGGACGATGGCCTGCGGCTCGGGACGCATCATGGCCGATCTCCTTTCCGGCCGGCGGCCCGAAATCGATATCAGCGGGCTGGGGTTGGAGCGCTATCACGGGCTTTGAGTGCAAGTGGGGCGATCCGTGGTAAGATAAACGCAAATGGTCCAAGGGAGATCGTGATGCGCACCTTGCCCCGGATTGCCATTTCCGCCCTCATCGGCTTGTCGGCCTGCAGTCAGGTACCGCCTGGACAACCCGGCATCGACAATGCCGCCCAATCCGGGGAGACCATCTATCATATCGGCGATAGCGCCTTTGCCTTCCGCTCGGGCGAGGTCCTGCAAACCTGGCCCGTCATCGCCTATCAGTCGCCGATGCAATTCGCGCGGGTCGCCTTGCAGATACCGGCCGAAGCTCTCGACCCGGACTTGCAAGAGGGCAGGATCCAGATCGACGTGCTGCCGCCACAGCGGCGCTCGGTCGACGATATCATCGCCGCCGCCTTCCCTGATTGGCGTGGGCGCGAAACCGCACCCGATGGCAGCCGCTATCAGTATGACCCGAAATCAACACTTCAGCCCGATGGCGGGCGGCGAACCTATCTGCGGCGAGGAGAAGCGCAGCTTGTGGCCCTGGCCCCGGAAGTCGCCGATGACCATGCCCCGACCTTCTTCCTGTCCGAGAAAAACGGTCGCGTAGAGCAGGTGATCGAATGCCGGCGAGACGTGCCACCCTCGCATGATGTCGGAGAGTATTGCGCGTTTTACCGCATGATCACCAAGGCAGACGGTATCGACGCTTACGACTATCGCATCTTCTTTCCTCGCAGCTATCTGGATGACTGGCGGAAAATCGATAGGGCGACCCGCCTTCTGTTGGCGCGCGCCTTTATTGCCGGCAGCTTGAGCCTGTAAGGATCATTCGACGCTAGCGCTTCCTTCAGCGCATGGAGCGACGCCGGATCACTGAATTTTCCGTGCAGGATGGTGGCTGTCGGCCTATTCCGCGGCCTTGGCGGGGATCAGCGGCAGTTCGGCTTGGGCGCGGAGTTGCGGGTTTGCCCACAATCTGGCGATGTCGGCACGCGACATCGGCTTGCCCAGCAGATAACCCTGGGCCTGGTCGCAATCCTCGTGCTGCAGCCAGGCGAGTTGGGTCGGCGTTTCGACGCCCTCGGCGGTCACGGTGATGCGCAAGGAACGGCCGAGCGCGATGACGGCGCGCACGATCGCCATCGAATCCGGATTCTGCTCCATCGCCCAGATGAAGGACCGGTCGATCTTTATCTTGTCGAAGGGGAAACGCTGCAGATAGCTCAAGGACGAGAAGCCGGTACCGAAATCGTCGAGCGAGATGTGGATTCCGGCGGTCTTCAATTCCTTGAGGATAGCGAGCGTCCGCTCGGTATCCTCAATGAGGACGCCTTCGGTGATTTCGATCTCGAGCCGGTTGGGGGCGAGGCCTGTCTCGGCGAGGATCGCGAGAATCTGTTCGGCAAGATCCGTCTGGCGGAACTGGATGGGCGAGAGGTTGACGGCGACGATCTTGTCGCCGGGCCAGCCGGCCGCTTCGCGACAGGCGGTGCGCAGGACCCAATCACCCAATTGCATGATGAGGCCGCATTCCTCGGCCAACGGAATGAACTCGGCCGGCGAAATGGGACCGCGTTCGGGATGGCGCCAGCGCAGCAGCGCCTCGCAGCCCAGAACAGTCAGATGTTCGCAATCGACCAGCGGCTGGTAGTGAAGCTCCAGCTGGTTGGCGTTCAGGGCCTGGCGGAGGTCGCGCTCAAGGCGGCGGCGCTCCTGCAGCCGAAGGTCCATTTCCGATTCGAAGAAACGGTAAGTGGCACCGCCTGCGGCCTTGGCACGGTCAAGAGCTGTATCGGCGGCGCGCAGCAACTCATCGCCGCTGATTCCGTCGCTTGGATAGAGGGCGATGCCGATGCTGGTACCGATGACGATATGGTGGCCGCAGATGAGGAACGGCTCGCCCAGCGTCTTCACCAGGCGGTCAGCCATGACGGCCGGCCCGTCGGGATGCGACAAGCCCACCTGGATGAGAGCGAATTCGTCGGCTCCAAGCCGCGCCACGGTATCGTCGGCGCGGATCGAATTCGTGAGGCGCAGGGCCACCTGGCGCAGCAATTCATCGGCGATTTCCGGCCCGAGCAGATCATTGACCGGCTTGAACCGGTCGAGATCGAGTGAAAGGACGGCAACCGTATTGCCACCGCGCTTGGCGCGCGCCATCGCCTGGCCCAGGCGATCGCGGAAGAGATTGCGGTTGGGCAGCGCCGTCAGCGAATCGTGATGCGCCATGTGGAAGATGCGCTGCTCGGCGGCCTTGCGCTCGCGGATGTCGCGGACGGCAACCAC
Source organism: Dongia sp. (assembly GCF_041906375.1). GTDB lineage: Bacteria > Pseudomonadota > Alphaproteobacteria > Dongiales > Dongiaceae > Dongia. Next base: position 428,224 of record NZ_JAYRJJ010000002.1, read on the forward strand.
GCGGGCGTCGCCATTTTCGAACGGCATGATGCGGGCATGCACTTCGACCGGAATCTTGCTGCCATCGGCGTGGCGCAATTCCATTTCGATCGCGTCACTGCTTTCCTGCGTGGCGAGCGGTCTGTCGATCTGCTGCAATTGTGTGCGTAGGATGCCGTGGCTCGACGGCGCACAGAAGTCATAGAGGCTGCGGCCGATCAGCAATTCCTGCGGCCAGCCGAGAATGGCGGCCATGGCGATGTTGGCGTCGAGCACAATGCCGTCGCGGTGAATCACCAGGCCCTCGAACGTCGCATCAGCCAGTTGGCGGAAACGCGCCTCGCTGGCGCGCAAGCGGGCTTCGCTTTCGCGCAGTGCCGTTGCTTCTGCCTTGGCACGGGCGGAACGGGGCAGGAAGTGGAATAAAGCGAATCCAAGGCCCACCAGGGCCAGCAGGGTGGCAAAGCCCAGGGCGAGAGCCAGCTGTTCGGCAGATGTCTCGAAGATGAGCGGCATCGCTGGGCCTGTCGCGGCTTTCCAATTGTGGTCGGGCCCGCCGAATGCACTGGGGCCCGTTAAGCTTTATAGCCAGGAGAATCTGAATCAGAGATTAACGTGCTCATATCATGGTGTGCGCGAGTAGGAATCATTTTATGCGCACACTATTTGATAGAGAGGCTAGCCAATCGAACCGGATGCAGCATGGATCCGGGCCGGATTGTGCGGGACGTCACTGAACCTTTTCCGACAGTGCCCCCAGATCCCTTGGACTGGCCGCCGCAAAGGCGGTCGTCATGAAACAGGGGAAACATGATTTCTGGTCGTATCGGCTTCGTCGCCGGCCTTGTCGGCCTTGGCCTCACCGGTCATCGCGCACAAATGAATCATCGCCCGCTGCCGCAAGGCGCTTCCGTCATCGACGAGATTGAAATCGCGGCACAGGCGGCACCGCATCGGCCCGCCCGCCGCTATCGGCTGCTCGCCTTGCTGAAAGGCACCACCTTCTGAGCGTCAGCCGGTGAAGAGTTCCAGCTGCCACTCCATCTCTCGCTCGGTCAGCGGATAGTCGGTACCGCCCCTCGGGTTCAGCACCTGGTGCGGCGGTATGCCGGCAATCTTCAACTGCAGCTGCAGGGCCTGGCGCATACTGAGCTTGGCCTTCCAGGCGAGGGCCGTCACGGCCTTGGCGCTCATCGAGGTCATGATCTTCTTGATGATGACAGCGTCCAACGCGGCGTCGCGGCCGAGGGCGGCCATCACCTGCTCACGCTTGCCGCCGGCGATGGCGCCGTTCATCGCCTCCTCGTCGCCCGGCGGCGGCGGGGTGGTGCTGTCGGCCGATTCACGCTGCTTGGCTTCGGCGGCAAGACGCTTCTTGACCGCCTTTGCCACAGCTTTCGCGGTCGTTTTATCGAGATCGGGCCGCGCTGTCAGCAGGTCGAACAGGGAGGAAGAGACGAATTCGGCCAGCCGCTTCACCGCATTCATCGGCAAGAGCGGGCGTTTCACCAGCGGTTCCTGCCATTCCTCGATCGCCGGCGCCTTGTCGAGGATGAGGTCCAGCGTCTCCTCGCGGATCTGGGCGCTGCCATTGTTGAGGAGGCCGGTGATGGTCTCGGTTTCTTCCGGCACCTCGACCGCCGCGGCAACGATCGCATCCGCCAGCCGGTCGCCGATGCGGCGGCGCTTGGCGATGGCGGTCAGCGCCCCGCGAATGGGGCCGCTGCTGATGATCTCCATGAGATCATCATCGGTGAGAATGGGTGAGTATTGGAGGACCGGCCCGGCGACCTTGATCTCCAGATCGCGGGCCAGTTCCTGAATGATGTGTGGCGGTGCGTCGGTGAGGTCTTTCAGGGCCTCGGCCACGATGCGCCGGACTTTCACCGCCTGGTCGCGCGCCAGGGTTTCCAGCACCTCGATGGTCATATCGCGAATCTGCGTGCGGGCTTCCTGCGACAGCTGCGGGGCCAGACGCGCGATCTTCTGCGCCAGCAATTCGCGCACACTCTGGTCGGTGTCGCGCGCCAGCAGCAGGTCGGCCTGGCGCGGCGTTGCCTCATTGCCGGCGATGGCACGGCGAACATCGGCCGATTTATCCTCGGCCAGGAAATAAAGAATTTCCGGCCGGATATCGTTGCGCGCGGCAAGGGCGCGGCGCTGAGCATCGCTTCCGGCGGCGGCGAGCCGCTTGGCCTCTTCGTATTCCATGCCTAATCCACCACCACGTAACTGCCTTTGCCGCCGTGCTTTATGCGATACATCGCCTCGTCCGCGCGCGCCATCAGCGCGTCGAGAGAATCCGCGTCGCTTGGGCGCAGCATGGCGATGCCGATGGAGAAGCCGAGCGGCTTCTCGGTACCGGGAGCGAAGCTTGCCAGCGATTTTGCCGCTTCCTGCAGCGCCACCGCCTTGGCAATCGCTTCCGCCCGGTCGACCTCGTCGATCCAGGCCACGAATTCGTCCCCGCCCAGCCGGCCGATGGGATCGCGCGCGCGCATCTGGTTGCGCAGGATATTGGCGGTGGCGATGAGTGCCGCATCCCCCTGGGCATGGCCGAAGCGGTCATTGATCTGCTTGAAATTGTCGAGATCGACATAGACCAGCGCGCCGCCGTGATGGGCGTGGCGGGCCCGCTCGACCACACGCGCCAGGGTCGTCTCGAAGCCGCGCCGGTTGAGGAGACCGGTCAGTGCATCAGTGGTGGAGAGATGCTTCAGCTGCTCATGACCCTTAAGTTGTTCGATGAGGACAGCGAGTTGCTCGGCGAGTTCGCCCAGCAGGAAGAGATCGTCCGCCAGCCAGTCGCCCCGCGTCGCATCGCGCCACAGGATCAGCAGGCCGACCCGGCGTCCGTCATGGCGGCACAGAAAGGCGAGCCCCAGGCGATGGCCATCCTGAATCATGGCGACGCCTTCTGGTGCCTGGCTGGCCGCCTGGATCAGGATGGAATCCGCCGGGGTGGTATCGCCACCCAGCGCCTCGACGGCGCCCTCGGTGCCGAAGCGGGCCACGCGGCCGAAATCGGCCCCCACGGCCTGGATGGCCGTGTTGAGGGCGGTGGCAATCGCTTCCGCCGGGTCGATGGTCCGGCGCAACGAGCGCAGCAGATGCACGACGAGCCGTTCGCGATGCCGCGCCTCGGCCAATTCCGTCTCGCGCGCCTTCTGGGCGGTGATGTCACGGGCCAACCCGCGCGCACCGCGGAATGTGCCGGTCGCCGACAAGGGTTGGGCCTGCACCAGCAGGCAGATCGGCCGGCCGCCGGCGGCGCGCATCCAGATCTCGCTGCCGCCATGGGGTCCGTCGCCGTGGAAGGCCATCTCGGCACCCTCGGCTATGGCGAAATCCCGCGGCTTGCGGCCGATGAGATCCGCCGGCGGATAACCCATGGCGAGCGGGCCGGAAACGAAAGCGAAGGCACCCTCGGCATCCACTTCCCAGGTGAAATCGGCGGCGGCGTCGATCAGTTCCTTGAAGCGCTGCCGCGAATCGATGAGGGCGCCGCGCAGGGCCCGCTCCAGGCTGATATCGCGCCCCAGCAGCAGGACACCCGTGCCACCGTCGCCCGCACAAGGCAGCAGGGTCAGATCGAGCGAGAGCGGCTTGCCGTCGGCACCGGTCAGCTCGATGGCGGCCAGGCGCCCGGCCGAGCCATTCCTGGCAGAGGCGACAGCCGCAGCGAGATCCGGCGCGGGGTCCGCCACACCTTTGACGAGAGGGGCAGCGGCACCATTGGCGGCAAGGATTTCGCCCGCCGGTCCGAGAAGCAGGACCGGGTTGCGGTCGAGGGCGAAAGGACCACCCGCGGCGAATAGCGATTTGGCCGCGGCGAGGGCGGTCTGGGCGGGTGCGGGATGTGCTGCGGGCGTTGCGGGCATGATGTCGGAGAGATTGCCGCCCACACGATTAATAGGGTGTTAAACCGGCCGACAACTCCCCTCTTTTGCCCCGCTCACGGCTTGCGAGCTTTGGCCGCAGGCCATAAGGTCCGGGCCGGATCAGTGCAGTCGATGCGGGAAGTCAGTGGCAGTCATGTCGTTAGGGAAGGCAAAACCGGTCGGTACCTGGATTTTCGACCTCGACAACACGCTCTATCCTGCATCCTGCCGGCTGTTCGACCAGGTGCAGGTGCGCATCCGCCAGTATATCCGGGAAAATCTGGGGCTTAGCGAGAGTGAAGCCCTGGCGCTGCAGAAACGCTATTTCCAAGAGCATATGACGACGCTGCGCGGCCTCATCGTCAATGACGGGATCGACCCCCATCACTTCCTCGATTTCGTGCATGCGATCGACCTGTCCGGACTGGCGCCCAATCCGGCGCTGGATGCCGCCATCGCCGCCTTGCCCGGCCGCAAGGTGATCTTCACCAACGGCTCGGTCCCGCATGCCGAAAGGGTCATGGAAAAGGTCGGCATCGGCCGTCATTTCGAGGCGATCTTCGACATCGTCGCCTCGGATTTCGTGCCCAAGCCCGATCTTGGCGTCTATCGCCGCCTGTGTGCGGAACACCGGATCGACCCGGCAGGGGCCGTCATGATCGACGACATGCCGCGCAATCTCGCCCCGGCCCACGAACTCGGCATGACCACCGTGCTGGTCAAGACCGAGGACGATTGGGCGGGTCCCGACGTCGATCCATCCTTCATCCATCACGTGACCGAAGACCTGGCTGCCTTCTTGTGGCCCTTCGGCTTACCAGCGAAAACGGGGAGCATTCTATGAGCGATTTGGCCAAGGTTATCGACGCCGCCTGGGAAAAGCGGGCCGAGATCAGCGCCGCCACCAAAGGCGAGGTGCGCGATGCGGTCATCCATGCGCTGGCCAAGCTCGATGACGGCACGTACCGCGTCGCCGAGAAGGTGGGCGGCAAATGGCAGACCAACCAGTGGCTGAAGAAAGCCGTGCTGCTCTCCTTCCGCCTCAACGATTCCTATCGCGTCGCTGGCGGCGGCGATTTCCCGGGCGGCGAGGCGGCCTGGTTCGACAAGGTGCCCTCGAAATTCGCCGGCTGGGACGAGGCGCGCTTCAAGGCCGCAGGCTTCCGCGCCGTCCCCGGTGCGGTGGTGCGCCAGAGCGCCTATGTGGCGCCCAGCGTCGTCGTGATGCCGAGCTTCATCAATGTCGGCGCCTATGTGGATTCCGGCACCATGGTCGACACCTGGGTGACGATCGGCTCATGCGCCCAAGTGGGCAAGAACTGTCATATCTCCGGCGGCGTCGGCCTCGGCGGTGTCCTCGAGCCCCTGCAGGCCGGCCCGGTCATCATCGAGGACGGTTGTTTCGTCGGCGCCCGTTCGGAAGTGGTCGAGGGCGTCGTCGTTGAAACCGGCTCGGTCATCTCGATGGGTGTCTTCATCGGCGCCTCGACCAAGATCGTCGACCGTGTGACCGGCGAAGTGCATTACGGCCGCGTGCCGGCCTATTCGGTGGTCGTCCCCGGCGCCCTGCCCGGCAAGCCGCTGCCCGATGGCACGCCCGGCCCCAGCCTTTATTGCGCAGTCATCATCAAGCGCGTCGACGAAAAGACGCGGTCGAAGACCTCGATCAACGATCTGCTCCGGGACTAAGACATCGTGGACCCCGTCAAGCTCGCCCAGGACCTCATCCGGCGCCCGTCGGTCACACCGAAGGACGAAGGCGCCATCGGCGTGCTGGAGGCGGCCCTGGCGCAAGCGGGGTTCCAGAACCAGCGCCTGCCCTTCGCCGCTGCCGGCACCACGGAGATCCAGAATCTCTATGCCAGCCGCAAGGGCGACCGCCCCGGCAAGAACATCTGCTTTGCCGGCCATACCGACGTCGTGCCGGTGGGCCGGGCTGAAAGCTGGAGCAGCGACCCCTTCGCCGCCGAGATCCAGGACGGCAAGCTCTATGGCCGGGGTGCCGCCGACATGAAGAGCGCCATCGCGGCCTTCGCCGCGGCGGCGGCGCGTTTCGTGGCAAAGCGCCAAGGCAAGTTCGCCGGGACAATCTCGCTGCTCATCACCGGCGACGAGGAAGGCCCGGCCGTCAATGGCACCAAGCCGGTGCTGGATTGGCTGGTCGCCAAGGGCGAGAAGCTCGATGCCTGCATCGTCGGCGAACCGACCAACCCCACCAAGCTCGGCGAGATGGCCAAGATCGGCCGGCGTGGCAGCTTCACCGGGCGCCTCACCGTGCACGGCGTCCAGGGTCACACGGCCTATCCGCATCTCGCCGACAACCCGATCCATCGCCTCTCGAAAATGATCGCGGTCCTGACCGAACCGCTCGATCAGGGCTCTGCCCATTTTCCGGCGACGACCCTGCAATTCGCCACCGTCGACGTCGGCAACCCGGCCAACAATGTCATTCCCGCCGAAGCGAAAGCGGTTTTCAATTCGCGCTTCAACGATCTTTATACGGCCAAGAGCCTAGAGGCCGAGATCCGCCGGCGGCTTGATACCGTGGGCGGGCGCTATGATCTGGTCTGCGAATGCTCGGGCGAATCCTTCCTGACACCGCCGGGCGCCCTCTCGGCGCTGCTGGTCGAGGCGGTGAAGGCGGAAACCGGCCTGACACCCGAGCTTTCCACCACCGGCGGCACATCGGATGCACGCTTCATCAAGAATGTCTGCCCGGTGATCGAATTCGGCCTGGCCGGCGCCACGATGCACAAGGTCGATGAGCATGTGCCGGTGGCGGATATCGAAGCCCTGAGCCGGATCTATGAGCGCGTGCTAGACGCCTATCTCGATGCGTAGCTGGGCGGAAGCACGCGCCGCCTTCACCGGCCTCATGCTGCTGCTGCGCTTCGACGCGGGCTTCGTCAACTGGTTCGACCGCAGCCCGGAGGGCGCCAGGCGCTCCTTCCGGCTGATGGTGCCGATGCTGCCCGTCTTCCTCTTCCGCCTCTTCACCGAAGTCGATCTGGCCAGTGCGGCGACGCCGCTCCTTGCCATCGTCACCATCGGCACCTGCTATGTGCTGGGTTGGGTGATGTTCCCGCTCATCCTCATTCTCGTCGGCCGCGCGATCGAGCGGGAAACGCAGGCGATCGGCGCGCTCAGCAGCTACAATTGGTTCGGCGCCGGTCTTTCCGTCATCGCCTGCGCGCTTTCCTTGGTGGAGAGCAGCGGCGCGCTCGGCGGCATACCGAGCCTGCTGTTCAGCGCGTTGATCATCGCTTCACTGGTCTACGAGACCTATCAGCTGCATGTGTTGATGGGCATCGGCTATATTGGCGCCGGCATCCTCGCCATCGTCGACTACACCCTGGCGCAGAGCCTGTTCGTGCTGCTGCTGTCGCCCGTCGTGGTGGTACCGACCAGCTGACGCGTCAGCAATCGTGCGGCAGGGTCAGCGTCTGGTTCTTCATGTCGATACCGAAGCTGCATTCATAGGGTTCTTCGGTCGGCGAGCCGTCGCCATTGGCGCCGTAGCAAACGATGCCGTTGCCGTATTTGGAGAAGCGGCCGACGCATTCATCCTGGACCGGTTCCATCGGGAAGGCGGCCCACATCTTCTCGGCGGCCTTGCCCGTCACATAGAAGACCGCGATATCCTTTGGCGCACCCTCGGCGGCATCGAGGGGGGCCGCCATGTCGAATTCGCCTTCGAGCGGCAGGCTTGTCTGTTCCTGCGCCACCGCCGGCACATGGTCGAAGGGGCCGAAGAAAGCGACACCACCGGCCAGCGCCGCCACCACGCCCAGATAGAGCGCACATTGCTTGCCGACATTCATGACCGGTTCCATACGATTGCTCACTGGAGTCTGGCTGTCATTCGGATCGAGCGACATCAATTGGCCTGCTTGTTCTGTTTCTGGAGCTTGCGCCATTTGGCGACATTCTTGAGATGGCCGTCCATGGTTTCGGCAAAGGCATGCCCGCCGGACCCGTCGGCCACGAAATAGAGTTCCTTGGTCTTCTTGGGGTGCAACACGGCCTGCAAGGACGCCTCGCCCGGATTGGCGATCGGCGACGGCGGCAGGCCGGTGATGACATAGGTGTTGTAGGGACTGTCGAGCTTCAGATCGGCATAGGTAAGGTCGCGCCCGAGCGGCGCCTTGCCCAGGGTCACCGCATAGATTACGGTCGGATCCGATTGCAGCGACATGCCTTGTCTGAGGCGGTTATGAAAGACGGCGGCAACGCGCGCGCGTTCGTCCTTGATGCCGGTTTCCTTTTCGACGATGGAGGCGAGGATGACGGCCTGCAGCGGCGATTCCAGGGCGATCTCGGTGTCGCGCTTCTCCCAGAGGCGCGCCAGGGTCTCGCTCATATTCGTCTTCATCCGCTCGACCAGGGCGCCGCGATCGTCGCCGCGCACGAAGAAATAGGTCTCCGGCAGCAGCGTCCCTTCCGCCGGCGGCGGCGGCAACGGTCCATCGAGCAGGGGCGAGGCCGCGAGCACGTCGAAAATCTCGCGCACCGTCCAACCTTCGGCCATGGTGATGCGGTGGAGCACCGATCTGCCTTCGATCAGCACCTGCATGGCGCCGCGCGGGGACGCGGCGGTCGGAAAGCGGAATTCGCCGGCATGGAGCGGCTGGTCCTTGGCGAACAGCTTCACGCCCAGCTTGAAGACCAGGGGATTGTCGATGACGCCTTCCTTGGCGAGAAGTTCGGCGATGGCGTTGACGCCGCTGCCCTTGGGGATCACCAGCACGGTCTCGTCACGCAAAGGTCCGCCGGCATTAAAGGCGTTCCAGAACCAGGCGCCGGCCCCGCCGCCCACCAGCAGAATGAGGAACAGCACGCCGCCGATGATTTCGGCGAGCGTCTTGCCGTTCAGCCTCATGACAGCACCGAGAGCATCATCATGACGAGGACGATGACCGGTGCCAGCATGGGCAGATGGCTTGGCATAGCGAAAGCGCCGGCTGCGGCCCGAACCTCAGTTCACGCCGGTGAAGATGACGCTGGCGTTGGTGCCGCCGAAACCGAAGGAGTTCGACAGCGCCGCGCGAATCTTGCGCTGTTTTGCTTGCTTCGGCGCCAAGTCGATGTCGCACCCCTCGGACGGGTTGGTGAGATTGAGGGTCGGCGGCGCCACCTGGTCGCGGAGAGCCAGGATCGAGAAGATGCCCTCGACCGCACCCGCAGCCCCCAGCAGATGGCCGGTGGCCGATTTGGTCGACGACATGGTGAGCTTGTAGGCGGAATCGCCGAAGAGACGCTTCACCGCGCCGAGCTCGATCTCGTCACCGAGCGGCGTCGAGGTACCGTGGGCGTTGATGTAATCGATGTCCTCGGGATTCATCTTGGCGCGCTTCAGAGCCGCCTGCATGGCGCGGAAACCGCCGTTGCCGTCATCCGACGGTGCCGTGATGTGATAGGCATCGCCCGACAGGCCGTAACCCACCACCTCGGCATAAATCTTGGCACCGCGCTTCTTGGCGTGTTCGTATTCCTCGAGCACCAGCATGCCCGCACCTTCGCCCATGACGAAGCCGTCGCGATCCTTGTCCCAGGGACGCGACGCCGCGGTCGGGTCATCATTGAACGAGGTCGACATGGCACGCGCGGCGCAGAAGCCGGCATAGCCGATGCGGCCGATGGTGGCTTCGGCACCGCCGGCCACCATCACATCGGCATCGTCGAGGGCGATCATGCGCGCGGCATCACCGATGGCATGGGTGCCGGTGGCGCAGGCCGTGACCACGGAATGGTTGGGACCGCGGAAGCCGTATTTGATCGAGACGTGGCCGGAAACCAGATTGATGAGGCAGGACGGCACGAAGAACGGGCTGACGCGGCGCGGGCCCTTTTCCTTGAGGATGAGCGCGGTGTCGTAGATGCCATTGAGGCCACCAATGCCCGACCCGATGAGCACGCCGGTGCGGTCGAGGTCTTCCTGCTCGGTCGGCGCCCAGCCGCTGTCGGCCACGGCTTCGGTGGCTGCCGCCACACCCATGACGATGAACGGCTCCATCTTCTTCTGGTCTTTGGTGGAGACGTATTCGTCGGGGTTGTAGTTGCCCGAAGCCTTGTCGCCCAGCGGCACTTGGCCGCCGATCTTGCAGGGAAGATCCGAGACATCGAAGCTCTGGATGCCGCTGATGCCGGATTCGGCCTTCAGCAGGCGCTTCCATACATGTTCCACACCCACACCCAGGGGCGACACGATGCCCATACCGGTGACGACCACGCGACGCATGATGTCCTCGCTCACTCTTTGCCGTTTAAGTTTACGCCTCGGTCCATGAATACGCCGCGAGATGCGACGCAAATGTCCCGAAAATGCTTATCACTAGAAATCGTTTGGGCCCCGAAACCGGGGCCCGCACGTGATTTCTCAATCGTTCCGGCCATTGCCACAGATCAAATACTTGATCAACAGCTTCGACCGGAAAATGCCTTAGGCAGACTTCGACTTGATGTAGTCGATGGCGTCCTTCACGGTGAGAATCTTCTCAGCCGCGTCGTCGGGGATTTCGCAACCGAATTCCTCTTCGAAGGCCATCACCAACTCGACCGTATCGAGGCTGTCCGCGCCCAGATCGTCGATGAAATTCGCACCTTCCGTGACCTTGGCTTCTTCCACGCCGAGGTGCTCGATCACGATCTTCTTCACGCGCTCAGCAACGTCGCTCATCTCTGTCTTCCCTTGTTTGAGCCGGCCTTTTCTTCTGGCCGACGGTCCTTGCAATTGTTACCCGAATTCCACACCCGAATATCGGTTCCGTCCCGCTATTCCGGATGAATCAGAGCTAATAGTCAGCGGTCACTTAACACAACTCAGCCGGACTTGACCAGTAGCCCCGGCGCCACCTCGCCCGATCACATAAAAATGTAATCAGATCATGGCCATACCGCCATTCACGTGAAGTGTCTGGCCAGTCACATAGGCGGCCTCGTCGCTGGCGAGATAAACCACGGCGCTGGCGATCTCCTGGGCCTGGCCCAGCCGGCCGGCCGGCACCTTGGGCAGGATCTGGTTGCGCTGTTCATCGGTCAAGGCATCGGTCATGGCCGTTTCGATGAAACCGGGGGCCACGCAATTCACTGTAATGCTGCGGCTGGCCAGTTCCTGCGCCAGGGCCTTGCTCATGCCGATCATGCCGGCCTTGGCGGCGGCATAATTGGCCTGGCCCGGATTGCCGGTGACGCCGACCACCGAGGTGATGCCGATGATGCGCCCGAAACGGCGCTTCATCATGCCGCGCATGGCGGCGCGGGCAAGGCGGAAGCCGGCGGTGAGGTTGACGTCGATGACCTTCTGCCACTCCTCGTCCTTCATGCGCATGGCGATGTTGTCGCGCGTGAGCCCGGCATTGTTGACGAGGATGTCGAGCTTGCCCAGGGCCGCTTCGGCGTCCTTCACCAGGGCATCCGTCGACGCCGGATCGCCGAGATCGGCAACGAAGACATGGACCCGGTCCTTGAGCTCGGCTGCCAGCGCATCAAGCGCTTCGCGGCGCGTGCCGGAAATGCCGACGGTGGCACCCTGCGCGTGCAGCGCCTTGGCGATGGCGCCGCCGATACCGCCCGAAGCACCCGTGACGAGCGCGGTCTTGCCGGAAAGATCGAACATCATGGAGAACTCCTTCAGACCAGAATCTTGAGGGCGGCTTCGATATCGGCCGGCTGGCCGACCGACAGGCTGTCGATTTCCTTGTCGATGCGCTTCACCAAGCCGCTCAGCACCTTGCCGGCGCCCAGCTCGAAAACATGCGAAACGTTGAGGCTTTTCAGGGTCTGCACGCTTTCGCGCCAGCGCACGGTGCCGGTCACCTGATCGACCAGAAGCTTGCGAATGGCGGCGGGGTCGGAGACCGGCTGGGCCGTCACATTGGCGATGACCGGCACGACCGGCATTCTGATATCGGTCTTGGCCAGCGCTTCCGCCATCGCATCGGCGGCGGGCTGCATCAGCGGGCAATGGAAGGGGGCGGAAACGGGCAGCATGACCGAACGCTTGGCCCCGGCTTCAAGCGCCAGCGCGCCGCCGCGCTCGACCGCCGCCTTGGCGCCGGAGATGACGACCTGGGAGGGGTCATTGTCATTGGCGACCGCGCAGACCAGATTGGTTTCAGCAGCCGCCTGAGCAGCCACCTTCTGCGCGCGCTCAAGGTCGAAATTGAGAAGGGCAGCCATCGCCCCCTCGCCCACCGGCACAGCCTTCTGCATCGCCTGGCCGCGCAGCTTCAAGAGGCGCGCGGTATCGGCGAGGGTAAAGGCGCCGGCGGCAGCCAGGGCCGAATATTCGCCCAAGGAATGCCCGGCCACATAGGATGCCTTGTCGGCGAGGCGGAATTTGCCCTCGGTCTCCAGCACCCGCAGCACGGCCAATGAGACGGCCATCAGCGCGGGCTGGGCATTCTCGGTCAGCGTGAGGTCGCCTTCCGGCCCCTCGAACATCAGCTTGGAGAGCTTCTGCCCCAGCGCGTCATCGATTTCTTCGAAAACCAGGCGGGCCGGCCCGAACGCCTCGGCCAAAGCCTTGCCCATGCCGACGGCCTGCGACCCCTGGCCGGGGAAAACGAAAGCACGCATCGAGATTGCCTCCATAAGAAAGAGTGCCGGGCTTAGACCCCAGGACTGGCCCCGCCGTCAAGCGCGGAACCGGATTTGGCCGAATGGCTTGCCCCCGCAGCCCGGGAGTTGTATGGCATGGAAAACAGGAGGGAACAAACCATGCACACGGGCAGCTGCCATTGCGGCCAGATCAGATTCCAGGTGGAGGGTGACTTCGAGCAGGTCGTCGAATGCAATTGTTCGCATTGCAGCCGTAAAGGCTATCTGCTGTGGTTCGTGCCCCAGGACAAGTTGCGGATCGGCTCGCCCGAGTTGCGGACGACGATCTATCAGTTCAACAAACATGTCATCGACCATCATTTCTGCCCGACCTGCGGCTGCGCACCCTTCGGTTTCGGCACGGCGCCCGACGGCAGCAAGACGGCGGCCATCAACGTGCGCTGCCTGGAGGGGGTCGACCTCGCATCCTTGAAGCGCATTCCCTATGACGGGCGCAGCGCCTGAGCCGCCGTTGCGGCGATAAGGGGGCTGGAAAAATCAGGCCGGCTCCCCGATCCTGCCGCCATGAGCACGGGTGACTCGCCGCTGAGACTCGCTGCGCCGTCCGGTACGGGCTGGCGCCTCGCCCTTTCATGGCTGTCCGGTCTGCTCATCCTGGCCGCCGTCGTGCTGGTGGCGACGCGTTTCACCGAACTTGAACATTTTGCTGTCTTGCTGCGGCAGGCACAGCCGTTATGGCTGCTGCTTGCCTTCGGTCTGCAATGTCTCACCTATATCGTTGCAGCAGCCGTCTGGCACGGGGCGCTCCGCCATATGGGATCGCATCGGCGTTTCTGGTCGATCGTGCCGCTGGGCCTTGCCAAGCTTTTCACCGACCAGGCACTCCCCACGGGCGGCATCGGCGGCACGCTGCTGGTGGTGATGGCGCTGGAACGGCGCGGAATCGCCTCCGGGCTTGCCATGGCGGCACTCCTCATCGGCATGATCTCGTTCTATGTCGCCTATCTCAGCGCCGTGCTGGCGGCCCTGGCCGTGCTCTATTTCCAGGACATCCTCGATCTCTACATGATCGGCGCCGCCGTCATCTTCGTTTTCGTCGCCACCGGCATTCCGCTCATTGTGTTGGCCTTGCGCCGCTGGTCGGTTCACAGCAACGGCCCCGGCAAGGCTTCGCCCATGGCCCGCTGGCTCAACCATGTGCCGGGCGTGGCGACCCTGCTTGAGGCCCTTGCCGCGGCGCCGGCCAGATTGCTGCGCAACCCCAAGCCGTTCCTGCAGGCGAGCTTGCTGCAGATGATGGTGTTCCTGCTGGATGCGGCGACACTTTGGGTGATGCTGCAGGCAATCGGCGCCCCCGCCGCGCCGAGCGCTGCTTTCGCCGCCTTCATGATGGCCTCTCTCGCCGCCACCATCGGCCCCATGCCTCTGGGTCTCGGCACGTTCGAAGCGGTCTCGGTGGCCATCCTGCACCTCCAGGGGCAATCGGTCGAAGCGGCGCTCACCGCCACCTTGCTGCTGCGCGGCTTTACCTTCTGGCTGCCGATGCTACCCGGCCTGCTGATCGCACGGCGCGAGCTGCGCCGGCACGGTCACACGACACGCAAGCACACGGCATCATGACGGACGGCACGCCCTTCTGGAGTCTCGATCCGCCGGCAGCGGCGGCATCGCTGCTGGCGGATCTGCAGGGGCTGAGTGAGCGGGAGGCCGCGCAGCGGCTGAAGCGCTTTGGCCCCAACAGCGTCGAAAATGTCGTCCGCCTCGGCCCCTTGCGCCTGTTCCTGCGCCAATTGGCGAGCCCGCTCGTCATCATCCTGCTGTTCGGCGCCGGCATTTCGATCCTGCTGCAGGATCTGGTCGATGCCGGCATCATCCTTGCCATCGTGCTGATCAGCACGCTGCTCGGCTTCTATCAGGAATATCGGGCCTCGGCCGCGGTCGAGGAGCTGAAGCGGCATCTGGCGCTGACCAGCAAGGTGTGGCGCGGCGGCAAGCTGGTCACGGCGCCGGCCAGCAGCATCGTGCCGGGCGACATCATTGAGCTTTCCGCCGGCAACCTCATTCCCGCCGACGGGCTGTTGCTGTCCGCCAACGACTTCATGGTGAGCGAGGCGAGCCTTACCGGCGAATCCTTCCCGGTCGAGAAGCAGCCGGGCCGGGTGGCGGCGGAGGCGCCGCTTTCCGGGCGCAGCAATGCCGTCTTCCTCGGCGCCTCGGTGCGCAGCGGGACGGCAAGAGTGCTGGTGGCCGCCACCGGCCCGCGCACGGCCTTCGGCGCCATCGCGGCCCGCCTCCAGGCACGGGCTCCGGAGACCGAGTTCCAACGCGGAATCCGCCAGTTCGGCTACCTGCTCGTCCGCGTGATGATCGTCATCGTGCTGTTCGTGCTCACGGTCAACCTGCTGCTCGACCGGCCGGTGGTGGAATCGCTGCTCTTTGCCGTGGCCCTCGCTGTCGGACTGTCGCCGGAATTGCTGCCGGCCATCGTCAGCGTCACCCTGTCCGCCGGCGCCCGCACCATGGCGCGCCAGGGCGTTATCGTGCGCCGCCTCGAGGCCATCGAAAACCTGGGCAGCATGGATGTGCTCTGTACCGACAAGACCGGGACGCTTACCGCCGGTATCGTGACATTGGACGCCGCCCTCGATGCCAAAGGGGCAAAATCGGAGGCCGTCTTCCGCGATGCGTTCACCAACGCCGCGCTGGAGACCGGCATCGACAATGCCCTCGACGCCGCCATCGTCGCCGCGGGCGAAGCTTCGGGACTCAAGATCGATGCCCGGAAGATCGACGAAATTCCCTATGACTTCATCCGCAAGCGACTGACCATCGTCGTGGCGGATGCCGACCCGGCGCAGCACCGCATCATCACCAAAGGCGCCTTCGCCCAAGTGCTGGACGTGTGCACTACCTTGCGCCAGGAGGGCGCGGAGACAGCGCTCGATGCCGCAAAGCGGGCCGGATTGGAGCATTTCTATGCCGAAAAGGGCGCGGAAGGGTTCCGCGTTCTGGCCTTGGCCACCCGCAAGCTCACCGCCCAGGCCAATTATGATCATGGCGACGAAGCTGGCATGTGTTTCGAGGGTTTCCTGCTGTTCTTCGACCCGCCCAAGGCGGATGCGCGCCAGACTTTGACCGAGCTCGCCCGTCTCGGCATCCGTACCAAGATCATCAGCGGCGACAACCGCCATGTGACGGCGCATCTCGCCGCCGCCGTGGGATTGCAGCCCAAGGCGATCCTGACCGGACCTGAGATCGCGGTGATGAAGGACGAGGCACTGTGGCATCTGGCGCCGCGGACCGATCTTTTCGTCGAGGTCGACCCGCAGCAGAAGGAACGCATCGTGCGCGCTTTGCAGCGCAATGGGCATGCGGTGGGGTATCTCGGTGACGGCATCAACGACGCCCCGGCGCTCCATGCCGCCGATGTCGGCATTTCGGTCCGCGAGGCGGTCGACGTGGCCCGGGAAAGTGCCGATATCATCCTGCTGGAGCGGGATCTGGGCGTGCTCAAGCGCGGGGTCGAGGATGGCCGGCGCGCCTTTGCCAACACCCTCAAATACATCTCGATCACCACCAGCGCTAATTTCGGCAATATGATCAGCATGGCGATCGCCACGCCCTTGCTGCCGTTTCTGCCTTTGGCCGCCAAGCAGATCCTGCTCAACAACCTTCTTTCCGACCTCCCTTCCCTCACCATCTCGACCGACAATGTCGATGCCGAACATCTTCTGAAGGCGCAGCATTGGCGGATCGGCGACGTGCAGCGCTTCATGATCGTCTTCGGGCTGATCAGTTCTGTCTTCGACCTCGTAACCTTCGGCGCCCTGGTCTGGGTGCTCCATGCCGGCGAACCGCTCTTTCAGACGGTCTGGTTCGCGATCTCCCTCCTGACCGAACTCGCCGTGGTCCTGGTTTTGCGCACGCGGGGGCCGGCCTGGCGCAGTCGGCCCGGCCGCCTTCTCCTCTGGACGACCGTGGCGGCCGCGGCCTTTGCCCTTCTGGTACCCTTCCTGGGCCCCCTGGCGACCCTGTTCGGTTTCGTCCCGGTGAGCGGGGCCGAAATCGCCTTTATCTTGCTGGTCGTCGGCGCTTATATCGCCGCCACCGAGGCCGCCAAACGCTGGGTTTTCCGGCCCAAGCCCTGACCCTTTGCTTGCAATTTCGGGGGGCCTGTGTATAACCCGCCCGTCCATAGCCCTGCCGACCCTCCGTCACTCCTTGGAGTGCCACCCGCTGACGGTGCGAGGGGATCGGCTAGGTCCGTGAAATCATTGGATTTTCCAGTTATTTCCGCTGATGCGTTGCCGATTCCCGGCAAACCAGCAACGGGCCAGCAAGAGCCAGAGGGAGTGTCTTAATGCCGTTCTACGAGAACGTCTTTATTGCGCGCCAGGACGTCACTGCCCAGCAGGTTGACGCCTTGGCCGATCTCTTCACGGGCATCGTGACCGCGCAAGGCGGTTCGGTGACCAAGAAGGAATATTGGGGTCTTAAGGGCCTCACCTACCGCATCAACAAGAACCGCAAGGGCCATTACGTGCTCTTGAACATCGACGCCCCGGCCGGCGCCATCGCTGAAGTCGAGCGCAACATGCGCTTGAACGAAGACGTGCTGCGCTATCTGACCGTCCGCGTCGATGAGCTCGAAGCCGGTCCCAGCGCCATGCTGCAGTCCAAGGGTCGTGACCGCGAAGGCGGTCGTGAAGGCCGTGAAGGCGGCCGCGAAGGTGGCCGTGGTTTCGGCGGCCGCGATCGTGACGACCGTCTGCGTCCGGGTCGTGACGGGGGCCGCGAAGGCGGCCGTGATCGTGCCGAGCGTAGCAGCGAAGGCGAAGGAGACCGCGCATGAGCGAGTTTGATCGTGGCGCCCGTGAAGGTGGGCGCGAAGGTGGTCGTGAGGGTGGCCGCGAAGGCGGTCGCGAGGGTGGCCGTGGCGGCGCCGGCGGTGGCCGTCGTCCGTTCTTCCGTCGCAGGAAATCGTGCCCGTTCTCGGGTCCGAATGCCCCGAAGATCGACTACAAGGATGTGAAGCTCCTCGGCCGTTTCGTGTCCGAGCGCGGCAAGATCGTCCCCAGCCGCATCACCGCGGTCAGCACCAAGAAGCAGCGCGTTCTCGCCCAGGCGATCAAGCGCGCCCGTTTCCTGGGCCTGCTGCCCTACGTGTTGAAGTAAGGAGATAGGATCATGGAAATCATCCTGCTCCAGCGCGTCGAAAAGCTGGGTCACATCGGCGATATCGTCAATGTGAAGCCGGGTTTTGCCCGCAACTTCCTGCTGCCGCAGAAGAAAGCCCTGCGCGCCACGGAAGAGAACAAGAAGCGTTTCGAAACGCAGCGTGCGCAGATCGAAGCCAACAACCTGAAGCTCAAGGAAGAAGCGCAGAAGGTTGCCGGCAAGGTCGACGGTCTCAAGGTCGTGGTCATCCGCCAGGCTTCTGAAACCGGCATCCTGTTCGGTTCGGTCTCCAGCCGCGACATCGCCGAAGGCGTCACCAAGGCCGGCTTCACCGTGGAACGCCGTCAGGTGGTCCTCGACAAGCCGATCAAGACGCTGGGCCTGCATCCGGTCCGCGTTGCCCTCCACCCGGAAGTCGTCGTCACCGTGACGGCGAACGTTGCCAAGTCGGAAGACGAAGCAGCGATCCAGGAGAAGGCCGGCGGCTTCGTCGCCAAGACGGGCGAAGACGAGACGCCCGATCTCGACAAGCTCCTCGCCGAAGCCGCGGAAGCGGCCGGTGAAGCGACGCCGGAATAAGGCGCCCGCCTATCGAGCTGACGGAACGGCCGCCCCCCAGGAGATCTATGGGGGGCGGCCGTTTTGCTTTTATCCGCAAGGACTTCAGCCCCTACGGCGAACCGTCGCGGCACGCCGCCATTGCTTGCTGGCATGGCTGTGGGCGGGGTAAGCTTCTTTCATGCGAGCCACAAGCAAAGCATCGCCCGGTCGTGGGCCGGGCAAGAGGGCACGCCGCTGGATTACCCTGGCGGCGGGGTTCCTGGCTTTATGCCTGCAATTGGCGGCACAGGTCATGCCGGCCGAAGCAATGCAGGGGGCGATGCGCGCTTCTGCCCAAACGGCGGAGGAGGCGCAGGACTTCGCGGCGACCTGCCTCGGCTTCGGCGGCCCCCAAAAGAGCCGGCCGGGTCAGTCCGGGCAGCATGTCTTCTGTCCCGTTTGCTTCACCCTGGCCCAGGCGCAGGGTTTTGCCGCGACTGATGTCACCCTTGTGCAGACGATCGCCTGGCAGGTCCAGCGGCCGGCCTTGCCGGCAAAATGGGTGGCCACCCCGGACGCCCGGGCAGCAGCTTTCGATTCCCAGGCGCCGCCGGCCCTGGCCGTGCTGTAGGCTTTTGCCATAGGCGGGCCGGTCATCCGGCCGCCATCCATCAGATTTCGCATCTTTTTCAGGAGTGATCCCATGAACCGGCGCGCTTTGCTGGTTTCCGCCGTGGCCATTGCGGCCCTGGGCGGAATCGGCGCCAGTTACATTCTCAACAACAAGCATGTGACGGAAACGCTGGCCGTGGGCGGCCCCTTCAAGCTCATCGGAACCGATGGGCAGGAAGTGACCGAGGCCGCCGTGAAGGGAAAATATTCGCTCTTCTTCTTCGGCTTCACCTTCTGTCCCGATGCGTGCCCGACGGCGCTCAATACCTTTACCCTGGTGCTGGAAAAGCTCGGGCCCGACGCGGCGAAGATCCAGCCGGTCTTCGTCTCGATCGACCCCGAGCGCGACACGCCGCAGGTGCTGAAGGAATATCTCGGCTCGTTCGACCCGCGCATCATGGGCCTGACCGGGACAGCGGAAGAGATCGCCGATGCGGCGAAGAAATTCCGCGTCTATTACGCCAAGCAGGGCGAGGGCGAGTACTACCTGATGGATCACAGCACGGCGATCATCGTCATGAACCCCGACTTCGAATATGCCGGCGTTCTGGCCGGTAACATGCAGCCGGATGAAATGGTCACCCGGCTCAAGGAAATCTTTGCTCACGGAGCCTGAACATGAAGAAATTCGCCACCCTCCTCGCAGCCGCCTTGATCACCTTCGGCGGCCTCACCGCGCTTGCCAGCGCGCATGAACAGAAAGCCGGTGATCTGGTGCTGCACCATGCTTGGTCACGGGCAACACCGGGCGGTGCCAAATCCGGGGCCGCCTTCGTCGAGATCGAGAATACCGGCGATACGCCGGACCAGCTCTTGAGCGCCAGTTCGGACGTGGCCGCCATGACCGAAGTGCATCAGATGTCGATGGAAAACGACATGATGACGATGAAGCCCGCCGGCATCGTCGACATCCCCGCCCATGGCAAGGTCGCGCTCAAGCCGCACGGCCTCCACGTCATGCTGATGGGGCTGAAGAAGCCGTTCGTCGAGGGCGATACCTTTGTCGTCACGCTCGAATTCGCCAAGGCCGGCAAGGTCGATCTGCAGGTCGTCGTCGGCAAGGTCGACGATATGGGCGAGGAACACTGAGCCCGGCTCCCCATCCCGCACCGTCATGTCCGGCGAAGGCCGGGCATGGCGGCGCAATATGGGTTTCTGTCAACAAGTGATTGGACCCGACTCGGCTGAATCTCTTTTTCTTATGGGCGTGATTCACGTTATCCACAGGGGCTATGAATCCGGCTTGCTGCTAGGGTCGCCGCCATGGAAGCTTCACAAACGAACAACGTCACCAGGTTGCCCGGCAGCGGTAATGCGCCGACGCGCACCCCTCCCGTCAACTATGAGGCCGAGCAGGCGCTGTTGGGCGCGGTGCTCGCGAACAACCTGGTCTATGACCGGGTCAATGAATTCCTGCGGCCGGAACATTTCGCCGATCCGCTGCATGGCCGCATCTTTGCCGCGATCGGCAAGCTGATCGAGCGTGGGCAGATCGCCAATCCGGTGACGTTGAAGAACCTGTTCGACCAGGACGGGGCACTCGCGGAAATCGGCGGCGCCACCTATCTGGTACAATTGGCCCAGGCCGTGGTGACCGTCATCAATGCCGAGGATTACGGCCGCACGATCCATGACCTGTACCTACGCCGGCAGCTGATCGACCTCGGCGAAGTGACGGTCAACGAGGCCTATATCCACGATACCGACGTCACCGCGCTGCAACAGATCGAAGCGGCCGAAGGCAAGCTCTTCACCCTGGCCGAAACCGGCCAGGTTGAAGGCGGTCCGAAGGATTTCAAGAGCATCGTGGTTTCCGCCCTGCAGATGGCAGAGGCGGCCTTCAAGCGCGACAGCCATCTGACCGGCGTCACCACGGGATTGACCGATATCGACCGGAAACTCGGCGGTCTGCAGCCATCCGATCTCATCATCCTGGCCGGCCGCCCCTCCATGGGAAAGACGGCACTGGCCACGAATATGGGCTTCAACGCCGCCTCGGCCTTCAAGGAAGGGAATACCGGCACGCGCTACAAGGTGGCCTTCTTTTCGATGGAAATGTCCTCCGAACAGCTGGCCTTGCGTATCATGGCCGAGAAGTCGGGCATTTCTTCGGACCGCATCCGCCGCGGCGACATCAAGGGTGACGAGGAGTTCATCCGTGTCGTCGAATCCGCCAATGAGATGAGCTCGGCCGGGTTCTTCATCGACGACACGCCGGCGCTGAGCATTCCGGCACTCCGCACCCGGGCCCGGCGGTTGAAGCGCCAGCACGGGCTCGACCTCATCATCATCGACTATCTGCAGCTGATGCGCTCGGCCAATGCGCGTGGGAGCGAAAACCGTGTGCAGGAAATTTCGGAAATCACCCGCGGCTTGAAGGCCATCGCCAAGGAACTCAACGTGCCCGTGATCGCCCTGTCGCAGCTCAGCCGTGCCGTCGAGCAGCGCGACGACAAGCGCCCGCAGCTCGCGGATCTGCGTGAATCGGGTTCAATCGAGCAGGACGCCGACGTGGTGATGTTCGTCTACCGCGAAGAATATTATCACGAGCGCAAGAAGCCCGGAGATCACGAGACCGACAAGATGCAGGAATGGCAGCGCGAGATGGAGCGCGTCCATAACGTCGCCGAAGTGATCATCGCCAAGCAGCGTCACGGCCCGATCGGCACCGTGCCGCTGCAGTTCGAGGGCATGTTGACCAAGTTCAGCGATCTCCTCCGCAGCGACTACATCCCCGCGCAGACCGAATAAGGCGGGCCGCGACGATGCCCGATTCCTACGCGCCGGTGCTGACGGTCGATCTCGGCGCCATTGTCGCCAATTACCGCCTGCTGGCGGGCCGAATCGGCTCCGCCCAATGCGGCGCTGCGGTCAAGGCCGATGGCTATGGGCTGGGCGCTGCCATGATCGCGCCGCATCTCCGGCGCGCCGGCTGCGGGCATTTCTTCGTGGCCACGGTCGATGAGGGGCTGAGCCTGCGCCCGCTGCTGCCGGGGGCCAGAATCTATCTGATGAACGGCCTGCCCCCGGGGGCGGAGCGCGATATCGCCGGGAATGAGCTTATTCCCATCCTCAATTCGCTGGGCGAGATCGAGCGCTGGCTGGCCGCGACCAGGACCCTGGGACCGCGTCCGGCGGGTTTGCAGTTCGATACCGGGCTCAACCGGCTGGGGCTTTCGCCGGAGGATGCCTTGCGCCTCATCGGCGATCCGCATCGCCTGGATGGGCTCGATCTTGCCATCATCATGAGCCACCTCGCTTGCGCCGACGATCCGGAGCATCCGCAGAACCGCGCCCAACTGCGCCGCTTCCGCGAGATCAGCGACAGCCTGCGCCTGCCGGCGCGCCCGTCCGGCGCTGCCGGATCGGCGAGAGGGCCGCTGCTGTCGCTCGCGGCCTCCTCCTCCATCTTCCTCGGTCCCGCCTATCATTTCGACCTCGCCCGGCCGGGGGCGGCGCTCTATGGCATCAACCCGACCATCGGCGTCGAAAATCCGCTGCGCCCGACCGTGCGGTTGCAGGCAAAAATCCTGCAATTACGCGAGGTTGACTTGAATATGAGCGTTGGTTATGGTGCCTCGCATCAGTTTCGGGGGCCGTCCGTCCTGGCCACAATCGGGGTCGGATATGCGGATGGAATTTTCAGATCGCTGGGTAATCGCGGTGCGGTCTTCGTGGCCGGCCAGCGGGCCCCGATCGTGGGGCGCGTCTCGATGGATTTGATCACGATCGATGTTGGTCACCTGCCCCCGGCAAGCCTACAGCCCGGCATGAATGTCGATTTGATCGGCCCGGACCAGTCGCTCGACGATTTTGCGCGCGATGCCGGCACCATCGGCTATGAAGTCCTCACCAATCTCGGTGCCCGCTTCCAGCGCCGCTATGTCGGTGCCGGCGGATGAGCGTGCCGGTCCTGCAGCCCGTCGGCCGCACCTTCCTCGGCAGCCTTGAGGCGATCGGGCGACTGGTCGTGTTCACGCTGAAATCGCTGCTGCATTGTGTGACGCCGCCCTTCTACCCGCGCCTCATCGTCAAGCAGATGATCGAGCTTGGCTTCTACTCTCTGCCGGTGATCGGCATGACGGCCGTTTTCACCGGCATGGTGCTGGTGTTGCAGACCTATGTCGCCGTTTCGCGCCTCAATGCCGAATCGACCATTCCCTATGTCGTCGTCATTTCGCTCACCCGCGAATTGGGTCCCGTGCTGGCCGGCCTGATGCTGGCAGGGCGCGTGGGTGCCGCCATGGCCGCGGAAATCGGCACCATGCGCGTGACCGAGCAGATCGACGCCTTGCGCACCCTCTCGACCAATCCGTTCAAATACCTCATTGCCCCGCGCCTCATCGCCGCCGTGCTGATGCTGCCGGTCCTGGTCGGCATTGCCGACATCATCGGCGTTTTCGGCGGTTACCTGGTCAGCGTTTTCAAGCTCGACTTCAGCCCGTCGATCTACTTGAAGAACACGGTCGATTTCGTCGAGACCATCGACATCGTCTCCGGCCTCGTCAAGGCGGCCGCTTTCGGCTTCATCGTGGCGTTGATGGGGACCTATAACGGCTTCCAATCGAGGGGCGGTGCGCAAGGTGTGGGCAAGGCCACCACCGATGCCGTGGTCGGCGCCTCGATCCTGATCTTGGCCGCCAACTTCATCATCACCGGGATCTTCTTCAGCCGATGACCGACCTCAAGATCAAGGTGCGCGGGTTGAAGAAGGCTTTTGGCCCCAAGAAGGTGCTGAACGGCATCGATCTTGATGTGCCGCGGGACAAGTCGCTGGTGATCATCGGCGGATCGGGCACCGGCAAGTCTGTGCTGATCAAATGCATCCTCGGCCTCATCGAGCCCGATTCCGGCTCGATCGAGATCGACGGGCAGGAAGTGGTCGGCATGAAGGCGGCCCAGCGCGAAGAGATCATGCGTAAATTCGGCATGCTGTTCCAGGGTTCGGCCCTGTTCGACAGTTTGCCGGTCTGGGAGAATGTCGCCTTCGGGCTCATCGCCGGACGCGGCATGGATCGCCGTTCGGCCAAGGAGGTGGCGCTGAGGAAGCTTGCCGCCGTGGGCCTGGGCCCGGAAGTGGGCGAACTGGTGCCGGCGGAACTTTCCGGCGGCATGCAGAAGCGCGTGGCGCTCGCCCGCGCCATCGCCGCCGAACCTGAGATCATCTTCTTCGACGAACCCACCACCGGCCTCGACCCGATCATGGCGCAGGTGATCAACGAACTGATCGTCAAATGCGTGCGTTCGCTGGGCGCAACGGCGCTTTCAATCACGCACGACATGCATTCGCTGCGCGCCATCGCCGATTATGCCGCCATGATCTATGAAGGCCGCATCATCTGGGAAGGCGACGCCAAGGCGGTCGACCAATCCGGCAACGATTTCGTCGAGCAGTTCGTGCAGGGCCGCGCCGAAGGCCCCATCCGCATGCCCGTCCGGCCGCTCTGAGGCGGACGGCGGTGAAAATCTTACTGAATGCCGCCCCTCACCCCGCCCCTCTCCCGCGAGGGGAGAAGGGGTCTCCAGCGAGTTTGCGCTTAAAGCACGCCTCCTTGCGGCTTGAAGATTATTGTCAGCTACGCACCAGGCCCCTCTCCCCTTGCGGAAGAGGGGTTGGGGTGAGGGGGATGCCAAGCCTTGGCTAAGCCCGTCCGCAATTATGTCTGCCAGTCCTGCGGTTCCGCCTTCCCCAAATGGGCGGGGAAATGCGAGGCGTGCGGGGCGTGGAATTCGATCGTCGAGGAACCGGTCAGCGGCGGCGATGTGCCCAAGGGCCTGTCCGGCAAGCGCGGCAAGGGCGTCACCTTCGTGGCGCTCGACGGCGACGTGCCGCAGACCATCCGCCGCCCGACCGGCATGGCTGAATTCGACCGGGTCACCGGTGGCGGCCTGGTGCGCGGCTCGGCCGTCCTCATCGGCGGTGATCCGGGCATCGGCAAATCGACCTTGATGCTGCAGGTGGCGACGATGCTGCACGGCGTGCGCGTCGCCTATATCTCCGGTGAAGAGGCAATCGAGCAGGTACAGTTGCGCGCCAAGCGCTTGGGGGTCGGCATCGACCAGAACCGCAAGGTCAGCGACATCACCACGGAGCTTGCCGCCGCCACATCCTTGCGCGACATCATGGCCAGCCTCGACCGGCCGGATGCCCCGGAAATCGTGGTGATCGATTCCATCCAGACGCTCTATCTCGACAGCCTCGATTCGGCACCCGGCACCGTGGCACAGGTGCGGACCTGCTCGGCCGAGCTCATTCGCCTCGCCAAATCGCGCGGCTTCACCCTGCTGCTGGTGGGCCATGTCACCAAGGAAGGGCAGATTGCCGGCCCTCGTGTGTTGGAGCACATGGTCGACACGGTGCTCTATTTCGAAGGCGAGCGCGGCCATCACTTCCGCATCCTGCGCTCGGTCAAGAACCGCTTCGGCCCGGCCAACGAGATCGGCGTCTTCGAGATGTCGGACCGGGGCTTGGCGGAAGTGCCGAACCCCTCTGCGCTGTTCCTCGCCGAGCGCCACGGCAATATTTCCGGTGTCTCCGTCTTTGCCGGCATCGAAGGGACGCGCCCCGTGCTGGTCGAGGTGCAGGCCCTGGTCTCACCCTCGCCGCTCGCCACACCGCGCCGTGCCGTCGTCGGCTGGGACAGTGCGCGCCTTGCCATGACGCTCGCGGTCCTCGAAACGCGCTGCGGCCTGGGGCTGGCCGGCAGCGAGGTCTATCTCAACATAGCCGGGGGCCTGCGCATCTCGGAGCCGGCGGCGGACCTCTCGGTCGCCCTGGCGCTCGTCTCCTCGCTCTCCGACCGGCCATCGCCCGCCGACCTCATCGCCTTTGGCGAGATCGGCCTTTCCGGTGAGGTGCGCATGGTTGCGCAGGCGGAAACGCGCCTCAAGGAAGCGGCGAAACTCGGCTTCAAGCGGGCCTTGTTACCAAAGCGGCTCAGCCAGGCCGGCGGCAAGCCGCTGAAGGTACCGGGCATCGAACTCATCGAAATTGGCCATCTGCAAGAGATGATCGATTGGCTCTATAATGAAGTGCGCTCCAATGCGCTTGCCGCCACCGTCAGCGCCAGCCGGGCGCAGCACAAAGGCGGGCAAGCTCAGGGGCAGGGTCAGGCTCAGGGGCAGCAGCAGGCAGGAGACAAGATCCGTTGAACTTCCTCGACCTCATCATCCTCGGCGTTATCGGCCTTTCCACGCTGCTGGCCTTCTCCCGCGGGTTTATCAAGGAATTGCTGTCGATCCTGGGCTGGATCGGCGCCGTCATCGCGACGGTGGCACTGTTCGCACCGGTCCGCGTCATGGTGCGGCAATATATCCCAAACGAGCTGCTGGCCGATATCAGCGCCGGCGTCGGCATTTTCATCGTGACCCTGGTCCTCTGCGGCATGCTCAATCACTGGATTTCGGCCCAGGTGCGCGGCAACGGGCTGGGCGCACTCGACCGGTCGTTGGGCCTCGTCTTCGGCCTGGTGCGCGGGTCGGTTGTGATCTGCGCCGCCTACATCCTGATGGCCTGGGCCTTGCCGAATGCGGCCGAGCGCCCAGATATGGTCAATCAGGCCCGGTTCCTGCCGGTGGTCGAGCGGGGTGCCGCCTTCCTGCTGAAGCTGCTGCCCGACGACATCCTCAAAACCGGTGAGGAAGCGATCAACCGCAGCCTGGACGCGGTCGAACAGGGCCAGGCGATCGGCAATGCCTATCAATCGATTGTCCCCAATTCGACCAATGCAACCGGCGCGGGACAAAGCAGCACAAACACGGGTGCTGCACCGCAAGAACCCGGTGGACAAGATGCCGGATCGGGGTATAAGGACGCCGAACGCAACGACCTAAACCGTCTTATTCAGGGTTCCGAATAACCCGGCCGGAAAAAGGTAAATGCCGATGCTCACGACCAATCCCTTCGATGACGACAAATTGAAGGAGGAGTGCGGCATTATCGGCATATTTGGTGTCGACGAAGCCGCCACCCGCACCGTTCTCGGCCTTCACGCCCTGCAGCATCGCGGGCAGGAAGCGGCCGGGATCGTCTCCCATGATGGCGATGAGTTCCACGCCCACCGGGCCATGGGCCATGTCGCCGACAATTTCTCCCATGAAGCCATTGTCGGCCCCCTGAAGGGCCGCGCCGCCATTGGCCATGTACGCTATTCGACCACCGGTGAAACGGCCCTGCGCAACGTGCAGCCATTTTTCGCCGAGCTTGCCTCCGGCGGCATCGCCGTCGCCCATAACGGCAACCTCACCAACGCCGCAGCCATCCGCCGCGAATTGGTGAAGCGCGGCTCGATCTTCCAGGCGACCTCGGATACCGAAGTCATTCCGCATCTGATGGCAACGCATCTGCGCGGCAACATGGTCGACCGCATGATCAATGCCTTGCATCAGGTCGAAGGTGCCTATTCCGTCGTCGCCATCGCCAAGGACATGGTGATCGGCGTGCGCGATCCGCTGGGCGTCCGCCCGATGGTGCTGGGCAAGCTCGGCGACGGCCATATTCTCGCCTCTGAAACCTGCGCGCTCGACATCATGGGCGCCGACTATATCCGCGACATCGATGCGGGCGAGATGGTCATCCTCGACAAGAACGGCGTCACGTCGATGCGCCCCTTCTCGCCGACCAAGCACCGCTTCTGCGTCTTCGAATACATCTATTTCGCCCGTCCCGATTCGGTGATGGAAGGTGTGAGCGTCTATGACGCGCGCAAGCGCATCGGCGCGGAGCTTGCCAAGGAAGCCGGCGTCGAAGCCGATGTGGTCATCCCGGTGCCGGATTCCGGCGTGCCGGCGGCACTGGGCTATGCCGAAGGTTCGGGCATTCCCTTCGAATACGGCATCATCCGCAACCACTATGTCGGCCGCACTTTCATCGAACCGACCGACCAGATCCGACATCTGGGCGTCAAGCTGAAGCACAACGCCAACCGGGCCAAGGTGCAAGGCAAGCGCATCATCCTGGTCGATGATTCCATCGTGCGCGGCACCACCTCGAAGAAGATCGTCGAGATGATGCGCCAAGCGGGCGCGACCGAAGTCCATATGCGCATTTCCAGCCCGCCCACCTCCTATTCCTGCTTCTACGGCATCGACACGCCGGAACGCAGCAAGCTGTTGGCGGCCCGCATGAACGTGCAGGAAATGGCCGATTTCATCGGCGCCGACAGCCTCGCCTTCATCTCCTTGGATGGTCTCTACCGCGCCATGGGCCATCAGGGTCGCGACAACAAATCGCCGCAATATTGCGATGCCTGCTTTACCGGCGACTATCCGACCGAGCTCACCGACCAGAACAACGAGAAGATCACGCAGCTCTCGCTGCTGGCGGAAAAAAGCGCATGAGCAACACGGCTGAGGCAAAACCCGGCCGCCTTGCCGGGCGGGTGGCGCTTGTGACCGGCGCCTCGCGCGGCATCGGTGCGGCCATCGCCCGCGCCTATGCCAAGGAAGGCGCCGAGCTGATCCTGACCGCGCGCACGGTGGGCGGCCTTGAAGAAATCGACGACGAAATTCGCGCCATCAGTGGCAAGACCAGCCTGCTGGTCCCCTTCGACCTGAAGGATTTCGACAATATCGACCGTCTTGGCGCCGCGCTCTATGAGCGCTTCGGACGCCTCGACGTGCTGGTCGGCAATGCCGGCGCGCTGGGCACGCTGTCGCCGCTGGGGCACATCTCGCCCAAGGAATTCCAGGAGGTCATCGACCTTAACCTCACGGCCAATTGGCGGCTGCTGCGGGTCATGGATCCCTTGCTGCGCCAGTCCGCGGCCGGCCGTGCCATCTTCGTCACCTCGGGTGCCGCCCGGGGGCCCCGGGCCTATTGGGGCACCTATGCCATTTCAAAAGCGGCCTTGGAGATGATGGTGGGCATTTATGCCCAAGAAATCCAGCAGACCAAGGTCCGGGCCAATCTGATCGATCCTGGCCGCGCCCGCACCCGCATGCGCGCCAAGGCCTATCCGGGCGAAGATCCGCAGAGCCTCAAGGCCCCGGATGAGATCATGGAGCCGTTCATCACCCTCGCCACCGCCACCTTTACCGGCAATGGCGAGGTCGTGAAGGCCCAATAATCGGAACTTTTTTTCGGGTTCCCACGGTTGCGATAGCCGATTTCCGGCCATTTCCACCCTTGAATCAGTCCCTTGACCCATTTTCGGGGCCGGGCGCGGCCATGTGACCCGCGTCACTGCAAATCGGCGGCGGCAATCCCAATATCTGTGTGGTCGACAGCGCATCTCTTCCCCGGAGGTCCTGTCGAGAGTTTCCCTGAGTTTGCGATTGAATATGACTTGGGTGTTACCGGATTGGACCTTGATGTCCCGACCCCCACACCCCGCCGGCGGGCATTTCTGCCCCCCAAACTGCCTGCCGGCGTCCCCTTTCTCCCGGTCCGCCCCCAAATCCCTCAATGCGTCACGGCGCTGTCATCTTCCTGCCAGAAAGTTTCGGCAATGATTGCGGCCAATGATGCTGATTTTCCAATCGAGAGAGAATCGATGAGTGTCGCCGCCAAGCGCGAAGACGTTTTTGTGAAACCGGTCTTGATCGGTGTCCGCGGCTGGTACTTCCAGCCGCTGCGGCAGATCCGCAGCGGCTTCAAGGCCGTGCGGGCCAGCTGCCTGATGCCCCGGCCCGCTAACGATCGATAGGGCGAATGATCCCTAGGGCCGCGCCCTAGAGCTTCATCTCTTTGAGGCTGTAGCCCTGCGGCAGCTTGGCGGCCTTGATATCCAGTCGGTCGGCTACCAGCGGAATCTCGACCATCGTGCCCTCATCCAGCGTGAGGCGCAATTTGGCGTCGGTGAAAAGGTCTGCGGCTGTCCCGGTACGGTCCACGAAGATGCGGTCGATACCGTTGGGATAGGCAGCGCTCACCAGATCGATCTTCGGCATCCATTCCAGCGGCGCGTCGTGGTCCATGTCGTCCTGCGTCGCCACCAGCATGATCCGCTGCAACGGCTCGCTTTCCTTGGCATAGGTGATGATGACGGCGCCGTTGGTCGTGCCGGCGAACAATTCGTCATCGGCCGCCGTGACCTTGGCATGATAGGCGAAGATACGCTCGAATGCGAAGCCGCCCTGGGCGCCCATCGTCGCCCATTGCCCGGACTGTCCCTCACCGGTGGCGTTGAACAGATACTTTCCAGTCTCCAGTGAATAGACGGCATAGGTAGGCATTTCGACACAGCAGCCATAGCGCGTGAACGTCAGGAACGAGTTCTGCGCGTGGACGGCATCGGCCTTGCCCTCGATCGTGAAAGCTGCCGGACCTTTCCCCTCCGCGCTCAAGGGATAGACGGTAACCTTGGCGGTCGCCTCTTCAAAATTCTGCTCGGTCATCGGCCCTTCGACCGAAACCTGATGCTGCTCGATTTCCAGCAACTGATAGAGCAAGGCATTCTTGGCGGCGACCGAGGGCAACATATTGGTCTGGTAGCGCCGGCTGTCATTGACGACGCGGAAATTCTCGCCCTCCGGCGCGATCGTGACGGTGGAGGGGCCGGTCTCCTCAACCAGCGGACCGGCATAAGCGAATTGCGGCAGCAGGAAGACCGCCGCCAGGAGCATCTTGCGCATGAAGTCACCTTGCTTGGATGGACGTCCCCGAAAGCGGGGTAAAGACTCTCACGCCTTCGTCGCCGCGACAAGGCAAGCGGTTCAGCCCTATTTCAGGGCGTCCTTGATGCCATAGCCGATATAGGCGCCGCGCAGGTAAAGCGGCCGCAGGAAGGGGAAGGGGAATTTCGGTGGCGGGCGGCGAATGAAGTTCGGCCGCTCCTCCGGCCCGCCGACCATGGCGCGTGCAGCCGCGCGCCCCGACCACGTGCCCATGGCAACGCCATTGCCGTGATAACACATGGCGAAATAGACGCCCGGCTGTTCGCCCCAGGCACCCACATGCGGCACCAGATCCTGGGCGAGGCACAGCAAGCCCGACCAGCGATGCGTGATCTCGACATGGCGCCATTCCGGATAATAGGCGCGGAAGGCCGCCTCGATATTGTCCAGCTGCCGGTCGAGCGCGCCGGGTTCGGCGGAGAGACCGCCGCGCCCACCGAACATCATGCGGCCATCGGGCAATAGGCGGAAATAGTGGAGGAGATAGCGGATATCGTAGACCGGCGTGGTGCTCGTCCAGCCTTGCGCGCCAAGTTCGTTTTCGTTCATCGGCCGCGTCACGACGATGGACGACAAGGCCGGCAGGATACGACCGCCGTAATCGGGATGCAGATCCTCGGACGTATAGGCGGCTGTGGCGATCAGCACCCTATCGGCGCGCACGCGGCCGCGCGGCGTCACCAGAATGTGCTTGCTGCCCTCGCGCGACCAGTTGATGACCTCGCTATTGGCGTAGATCCTGGCGCCGGCACGCGATGCCGCGGCGGCGAGACCATGCACATATTTCCACGGGTTGAGGCCGAAGCCGACCGGATTGGCGACGCCGGCATGGAGCCCCGGCGAATTGAGGCCCTGCTCAACCAGTTCCTCCTTGCTGACAAAAACCTCCTTGGCGCCGAAATTCTTCGCCATGAAGGCGGCATCTTCCTTCAAGGCATCGACCAGCGTCGTCTTGTGCGCGAGCGAGATTTCGCCGACACCCGTCTTGTCGATGTCGAGATTTTCACGCGCGACAATGTCGGCCACCAGTTCGACCGAGGCTGTCTGGCTGCGCCAGAAGGTCTGCGCCTCCTCCAGGCCGAACTTCTCGATCATCTTGCTCCAGGGCATCTTCGACGAGCCCATGCAGCAGAAGCCACCATTACGGCCCGACGCACCCCAGCCGATATAAGACCGTTCCAGCACCACCGCCTGCGTCTGGTGATCGCGTTGCAGATGATAGGCGGCGGAAAGGCCGGTGAAGCCACCACCGATGATGGCGACTTCGGTATCGATCTGTTGTTCGAGCTCCGGGTAGTCGGGGAAGTCTGTCTTCGACTCGCGCCACCAGCTCTTGACCGGGTTGGCGGTATCAAGGGCACTTGGGTGATAGAGGTGCTTCATGATTGTTTGTCCTTTGCCCAGCGCCCGCCGCGTTCGGTATAGAAATCGTCCGAATAGGGATACCACCAGGATTGCAGTTCCGCCTTCGGATCGAGCATCACCATCTTCGACTGACGGAAGGCATTGAGGCCGAGGCGGCTCAAGGCGCGCCCGAGGCCTGACAGTTTCCAGCCGCCGAAGGGCAGCGCGTCATTGTCACCCAGCACATTGTTAACCCAGACCATGCCGGCCTCCAACCGATCGACCGCCGCCATGGCCTCATCGAGCTTGGCGGTGAAGATGGCCGCTCCCAGGCCGAAGCGTGAGCTGTTGGCAAGGTCGATCGCCTGGTCGAAACTGCGCACCCGGATGATGGGCGCCACGGGACCGAACATTTCCGCCTGCATCAGATCCATTTGCGGCGTCACGTCGGTCAGGATCGTGGGTTCGTAGAACCAGCCGGTGTTGAAGCCCGGCGGCACGCGGCCGCCGCAGGCGATCCTGGCACCTTGCGCGACGGCCTGGTCGACCAGGCGCATGACCTTGGCGCGTGCCGCTTCCGAAACCAGCGGGCCGATTTCCACATTGCCGAGGCCCGGGCCGATGCGGAGCGCCTTGGTGCGCGCAACCATCGCCGAGACGAAAGCGTCATGCACCTTCTCATGCACGAAGATGCGCTCGGTCGAGGTACAGATCTGGCCGGACAGGTGGAAGGCGCCCGTGACCGCCGCCGCCGCCGCAACCTCGGGATCGGTGCTGTCCATGACGATCAACGGGTCGGACCCGCCGGCTTCGATGACGCAGGGTTTCAGCAGCCTGCCGCAGGCGCCGGCGACATCGCGGCCGGCTTCCACCGAGCCGGTGAAGGCCACGGCGCCGATGCGCGCGTCGTTGATGAGCGCCTTCGCGGTGTCGACGCCGCCGGTGACGCAGGAAACAACGCCACTGGGGAGCGCCTTGAAATGGTCCATGAAGGCCAGCGTCGAAAGCGAGGTTGCCGGTGCCGGCTTGATCACCACGGCATTCCCCGCCGCGAGCGAGGCGGCGACGGTGAAGGCCATCAGGATGATCGGGAAGTTATAGGGCACGATATGCGCCGTGATGCCGTAAGGGTACCAGCGCGCAAATTGGAGGGACCCCGGCGAGGTGGGGGCCGCAACGAAGCCGCCATCCTCCCGCGCCAGTTCCGCGAAATAGCGGAAGATCGGCGCCACGTTCAAAAGCTCGCCCACGGATTCGGTGAAGGGCTTGCCCATCTCCCGCGTCATCAACTCGGCCGCAGGCCCGGCGGTGGCTTTTTCCATGGAATCGGCCAGGCGATGTAGTGCCGCCGCGCGACTCTTGCCGTCGAGCTTCGCCCATTCTCTCTGCGCCGCCTTGGCTTGTTCCAGCATGGCATCAAGCGTCGCCTGTGCGCATTGGGCGACCTGCCCCACGATCGAGAGGTCGGCAGGATTCCTCACGTCGCCGAGAGACGCGCCGGCGGCAGCGACGTAATCGTTGCCGAGGAAGATCTGGCCGAGGGTTGGGTCGAAGGCGGGCATATTCGCTCTCACTTGTCATGCCCGCGCACGCGGGCATCCATGGATCGGTGCGCTGGATAGATGGATCCCCGCTTTCGCGGGGATGACAGCCATCAACGTCACTTATCGAATCATATAGACCTTGCGCACGGTCTCGTGCACGCGGCAGGTGCCTTTCCAGTCTTGCGGGAAGAAGGCGATCGTATCGGGATAGATTTCGATCACCTCGCCGCTTTCATGGGTGTAGGTGCAGCGCCCCAGCATGAAATGGCAGAACTCGTCGCGGGTGACATGGCAGTTCCAGAAGCCCGGCGTGCAGATCCAGATACCGGTCTCGTTCTCGCCATTGGGGCCTTTGTGCAGGAGGACGCCTGAGGTCATGGACTGACCTTCGATCATGGTCGGGATCGGGCCCCAATCCTTCACCTCGGTCACGGATTTCGGGTTGTAGATGACGGGTGTGGTCAAGATCAGGTGCTCCTATCGCAGCATATAGACATTGCGCAGGGTCTCGTGGACCGTGCAGATGCCGGTCCAGCCGGCGGTGAAATGGACGCAAGTGCCGGGGCGGACCTCGATCACCTCGCCATCATCGCGCACATAGGTGGCGCGGCCGCTGATGAAGTGGCAGAACTCGTCACGCGGAATCGAGAGTGGCCATTTGCCCGGCGTTACAACCCAGAGGCCGGTTTCCGGCGAGTTGCCGCCGACGCTGGCATCCGGCCGCTTGTAGAGCAGGCGGCCTGAGGATTTTGACGGGCCCACAGGATGGTCGGCCGAGCAATCCGGCTGCTCGCCCCAATCGGCGAGGTCGCTGAAATTGGTGGCGTCGTAGATATGCGGCGCCGAGGAATCGAGCTTCGACTTGTTGCTCACGGCTTGAACTTTCCCGTCTCGGCAATCTCGGCGAGGATATTGGCGGCCTTCTCAGTACCCTTGGCCGCCTGCATGTGCTTGGCCACCTCGTTGAGGCGCTGCTTCATCGCCTTATCGGCGAGCAGACGCGAAATCATCGAGCTCAGCTGTTCTTCGGTCCAGGTATAGCGCGGCAGTTGGTCGCCATAACCGGTGTCATGGATGCGGGCTGCGTTGTCCAGTCCGTCCCAGCAGAAAGGCATGATGATGGCGGGCTTCCCGAAATAGAGCGCTTCGTTGAAACTGTTATTGCCGCCGTGATGGATGAAGAGATCGACATGCGGAATGACGGCCGGCTGCGGGTACCAGCTTTCCAGATGCACGTTGCCGGGCACATCCTTGTACTCGCCGATATAGTCGCCGACATTCATCAGGAAGCGGTAGGGCAGCTTGGCGAAGGCCGTGATGAGGTTCTTGTAGAGGTCGACGTCAGCGGCCCCCAACGAACCATACGAGACATAGATCAGCGGCTTGTCATTGTGAACGCTGAACTGCGGAACGGTATAGGTGCCTTCGTCGCGGACACAGCCTTCGAGATATTGGAACTGCTTGGGGTCCAAGGGGACGCGGCGCTTGAAGGCCAGGGGCTTCGGGTAAAGCAGTAGGTTCATGGTGGGTGAGGCTTCGAAGAATTGGCCGAGTGGATAGGGCTTTTCGCCTTGCTTCACCATGAATTCGTTGAAGCGCGCATGCGTGGGCTTAACCAGTTCCAGGAAGCGGTCATCGAAGGCCTTGAAGCCGGCCTTGTCGTTCTCATGGCAGCCGGAGAGATGCGGCGGGATATCCTCGTCCGGAATCTCGTTCTCGGAGCAGGAGATGATGCGCACCCAGGGGCAGCCGGCCTTCTTGATGGCCGGAAAGAGGATGACGTTGTCGACGGCGACGAGGTCCGGTTTGATGCGGTCCAGGTGCTGCCTGAGGCCATCCTCGGCGATGATAGCGGAATCGACGATCGCTTCCCAGACCGGGATGACGTAGGTCGGCAGCTGGTCGATCGGCGAGAGGCGGAAATGCGGCTGCTTCTCGGCGATGAAATTGGCCCAGAACTTCGCAATCTCCTCATCCGACATGCCACCGGACATGTCGACCAGGTTTTCCTCGAACCCGTATTTCTCGAAGACGCCCTTGAAGCCCTTGTCGCAGACGAAGACCGGGTTATGACCCATGAACTTCAAGCGCTGGGCGATACCGACGCAATTGAGCGCCGGACCGAACGCGGCCTCCGGAAACAGGACGATGGTTTTACCTTTGCTCATGTAGATCTCCCTGGAAACGTCTTCTATTCCGACAATATCAAGCTGTGGGCGTCCGACCAGCCGCACCAGACGCGCTGGCCACGCACCACATGGGTGGTGAGCGGGTTGGCGGCAGGCAGGCGCGCCACCAACGGCTTCGCCTGGCCTTGCAGGCGCAGATGCAGAATGAGATCCTGGCCGAGATAGGCCGACCCGTCGACCTCGGCCGGCAATGCAGCGGCCATCTCCGCGCCGGTTACCGTGATCCGCTCCGGCCGCACGGCAAGCGATCCGGCACAGCCCATGGCGATATCCGCGAGATTGGCCGCGGGAAAGATGCCAAGCCCCGGCACTTCGAATCCGTCGGCCACGCGGACGCCGTCGAGGAAGTTCATCTGGCCGATGAAATCGGCGACGAAGCGGCTGCTCGGGCGTTCGTAAAGAGCGCGCGGCTCACCCAATTGCGCGATATGGCCCTGGCGCAACAAAGCGATCCGATCGGCCATGGTGAGGGCTTCCTCCTGGTCGTGGGTCACGACCAGGAAGGCGATGCCGGTTTCCTGCTGCAGGCGCTTCAATTCGATCTGCATCTGCTCGCGCAGCTTCTTGTCCAAGGCACCCAGGGGTTCGTCGAGGAGCAACAGCTTCGGGCGCTTCACCAGGGCGCGTGCCAGGGCCACACGCTGCTTCTGGCCGCCGGAGAGCTGGGCGGGCTTTCGCTTGGCAAGTGCCGACAATTGCACCAGCGCCAGAACTTCGTCCACGCGGCGCGCAAGTTCGGCGCCACGGACACCCTCCATCTCAAGGCCGTAAGCCACGTTGGCAGCGACAGTCATATGCGGGAACAGCGCATAGGATTGGAACATCAGATTGATCGGGCGCCTGTTTGCCTTGAGGCCGGTGATATCGACGCCATCCAGCAGGATGCGCCCCTGATCCGGCTGTTCGAAACCGGCGATCATGCGCAGCAAAGTCGTCTTGCCGCAGCCAGACGGCCCTAGCAAGGCAAAGAACTCGTTGCCGCCCACCGACAGCGACAAATTGTCGACCGCGAGAACCGGACCAAACGCCTTGGTAACGTTTGTCACTTCGAGTAGGGCGCTCATGCTTCCACCTCGCGGTTGATGCGTTGCGAGAGGAAGATGAGAAAGAAGGAGACGAGCATCACGATGGTGGCCACCGCATTGACGTCCGGCGTTACACCGAAACGGATCATGGCGTAAATCTGCATGGGAAAGGTGATGGAAGCGGAACTGGGCCCGCTGGTGAAATAGGCGATGATGAATTCATCGAAGGAAAGCGTGAAACCGAGCAAGGCCGCGGCGATAACGCCGGGGGCGATCACCGGCAAAGTGACGCGGCGGAAGGTCGTGATTTCGCCGGCGCCGAGATCAATCGACGCTTCGATGATCGAGCGGTCGAAATGCTTGAAACGGGTCCGGACGACCGCGCAGACGAAGGAGATCATGAAGGCGGAATGACTGAGGATGACTGAATGGGCACCGAGCGTGAGCTTGATCAGGGAATAGAAGCTCAAGAGACTGATCGCCATCACGATATCGGGGATGATCATCGGTGCGGCAATCAAGGCTTCGGTGGCGATGCGCGGGCGTCGCTCCTCCAACCCCATTGCCAGGAGCGTGCCGATGACGGTCGAGATCAACGTGGCGATTGCGGCGATGAACAGTGAATTGCCGACCGAAGCGATGATCTTCTGGTTCTCGAACAGCTTGCCATACCATTCCAGCGAGAAGCCGCTCCAAACCGTTGGCATGCCCGCCTTGTTGAAGGAGAGCGCCACCAGTACCAGGATCGGTCCATAGAGAAAGACATAGACCAGGCCCAGATGTGCACCGAGCCAGCTCCTCAAGGGATTTGCGTTCATGCCTGGCGCTCCTCGCGGTCGCGCCGGTTGACCAGGATCGCCTGCACGGTAAGAAGCAGCATCATGACGCCGATGACGATGGCAGCGATGGCCGAACCGAAGGGCCAGTCGCGGGCGGTCAGGAACTGGTCATAGATGAGGTTGCCGAGCATGGTGCGCTTGCCGCCGCCCAAGAGATCGGGCGTCACGAAATTGCCGATCGAGAGTACGAAGACGAAGACGCTGCCGGCGGCGATGCCAGGCAAGGTGAGCGGCAGGGTCACGCGCCAGAAGGTCATCATCGAGCTGGCGCCGAGATCGGTCGACGCTTCGCGCAGTTCTGGTGCCAGCTTTGAAATTGAACTGAACAGGGCCAGGATCATGAACGGCACATAGGCATAGGTGAGGCCGACGATGATCGCGAAGTCGTTATAGAGCAGCGGCAGCGGGGTTTCGATGACACCCAAACCGATCAGCGCACGGTTGATGAGCCCTTCGCCATTGAGCAGCACCATCCAGGCATAGGTGCGGATAAGGTAATTGCTCCACAGCGGCAGCATCACCAGGATGAGATAGGCAAGCTGCCGCCGCTTGGGCATGAGCGCTATGCAATAGGCGGCCGGATAACCCAGCGCCAGTGAAACAGCCGTGGTGATGAGAGCTACCCGCGCCGACGCCCAGAAGATCTCTGCATAAAGCGGATCGATGGCACGGGCATAGTTTTCGAAGGTGAAGATATAGTCGATGCCGCCGTAAACGCCGCGCTCGAAGAAGGAATTCACCAGCAGCAGCGCGCATGGGATCACCAGCAGGGCGAGGATCCAGGCGATGCCCGGACCTGTCAGCACGATGCGGCGTGAAATTACCATGATGGTCCCGGCATAGTGATTCCCGAACAGAAAATGGCGGAGCCCGACCGGGCTCCGCCATCGGGTAAGGCGACTTAATTGGCGCTGGTGATCTCGGTCACCGTCTTCGACCACAGCTTCTGGCCGTCGCCGAGGTCGCGCAGCTGCTCATATTTCAGCAGTTCCGCCGGTGTGATGCCGAGATTGGGATATTGCTCGATCAGCTTCGGGTCGAGCGCGTCCATCGCCGCCTTGTTCGGCACCTTGTACAGGATGTTCTCCGCCACCCAGCGATGCACGTCCGGCTTCAGCACGTAATTGATGAAGGCCTCGGCCGCTTCCTTGTTCTCGGAGGCGGAGGTCACGACCATGGTGTCAACCCACATATCGCTGCCTTCCTTCGGGATCACATATTTGATCGCGGCATTTTCGGCGATGCCGTAATTGCACCAGCCGTCCCAGGCCTCGACCATCGACGCCTCGCCGGAAACCAGCTTCTGGTAGAAGGTGGTGTCGTCATAAGTAAGCAGCGTCTTCTTGGTCTCGATCAGCTGGGCCTTGGCCCTGGCAATCTCGTCCTCATTGACAGAGTTTACCGAATAACCCAGCGCGAGCAGAGCCGGCATCATCAGCCAACGATCGGTCGCCAGCATGGTGGTCTTGCCCTTCAAAGCGTCGCTGGGCTTCAACAGGTCGTTCCAGCTGGCCGGCGCCGTGGTAACGATGTCGCTGCGATAGCAAAGGCCAGTGGTGCCCCAGGCATAGGGGACCGAGTATTTGAGCCCTTCGTCATGGCTGAGCTTCATCGCCTCAGGGTAGAGGTTGGCAAGATTGGGAATCTTGGCGTGATCGAGGTCGGCTGCGAGGCCCAGCTTATGCAGCGCTTCGCCGAACTGGCCAGAGACGAACAGCACGTCATAACCCTTGCCGCCGGAAGCGACGACCTTGCCCATGATCTCTTCATTGGTGGCGTGGAC
Organism: Dongia sp.; assembly: GCF_041906375.1. Classification (GTDB taxonomy): domain Bacteria; phylum Pseudomonadota; class Alphaproteobacteria; order Dongiales; family Dongiaceae; genus Dongia. Next base: position 467,373 of record NZ_JAYRJJ010000002.1, read on the forward strand.
GGTCATTTCCGCCTGGATGCCGGTTTCCTTGGTGAAATTCTCCAACAGGTCCTTGGGCATATAGCCATCCCAGTTGGAGATGACGATCTTGCCTTCGGCAAAAGCAGCGCTGCTCAACGTCGCGATGACGGCACAGACGGCGAAACCCAGTGTTCTCCGGATCATTCTTGACCTCCCTGTTTGACGCGAGCGGCGCTCCCAGCACCCCTCTGCGCGAGCGACTAGCATCAAGGGTGGCGCCCGAGGCCGTCAACAGGAAAATGAAAAATAGGTTGACTATTTTCACTGAAATGTTCTGAAGTCCGGACGACTTCAGAAATTCCAGCCACGCTTTCAGCCGGATTAATTGCAGGCATGCCCAGACCCGACCAGGCTAACCGCGACAACGCCCGCAAGGCCGGCATCCGCCCGGCGAAGAAGGGCGCTGCAAAAAAAGACGGGGCGCATGCAGCGCCCGCCACCAAGATCGCCGATCTGTGGCTGGGTCAGCATCTGCGCGGTCTCAGGAAGATGCACGACCTCTCGCTGGAACAGCTGGCCGAGCGCTGCGGCCTGTCGGTGGGCGCGCTCTCGCAGATCGAGCGCGGCATCACCTCGCCCACCATGCGCTCGCTGCGGCGCCTGTCTGAAGTCTTCAATGTGCCGATGTCGCAGCTTTTCCACGAAGGCGACTACCCGCCCGTCGAGGAGCTGGGCCGGATCGTGCGCGCCAAGGGCCGCCGTGTGCTGTCGCTCAACACCAGCGGCGTGCAGAAGGAATTGCTGACACCGGCCGTATCCGGAGCGCTTGAAATCTATCTGGTCACGATCGCGCCGGGCGGCTCGTCGGGACCCGAGCTCTATACACATAAGGGCGAGGAAGGTGGTTATGTCATGGCCGGCGAGATGGTGCTGGAGATCGAGGATCGCACATTCCACCTGAAAACCGGTGATTCCTTCCGCTTCAAAAGCCAGACGCCGCACCGTTTCGCCAATATGAGCAAGGCCGAAACCATGGTCGTCTGGACCAATGTGGTGGGGTGAACTCCCCTCACCCCACCCCCTCTCCCCGAAGGGGCGAGGGGCTTCATAGCAAAATCTGTCGAAACTCCCTCGCCCCGCTTGCGGGGAGAGGGTCGGGGTGAGGGGTCCGCCCTCGCTCTAGCCGAACGCAATCGCCTTCGTTAATCTCGCCACATGCAATCGACCTGTGATCTTGTCATCGTCGGCGCCGGCGCGGCCGGCCTCGCGGCGGCCAAGGCAGCCCGTGCCGCCGGACTGAATATCGAAGTGGTGGAGGCCTCGCATCGCATCGGCGGGCGCGGGCATTCCGACATGACGACCTTCCCGGCCCCGTTCGATCTGGGCTGCCAATGGCTCCATGCCGCCAGCATCAATCCCTATACGAAAGCCGCCGATCGCCTCGGGTTCCGCTATCGCAAGGACCCCTTCGTCTATCGCCTTCATGACGGTAAATGGTGGCTGAACGAAAGCCTGGTTGGCGAATTCGGGACCAGTCTTGCCGCCACCTATGACCGTATTGCCGCCCTCGGCGAGGCTGGAAAGGACGTGCCGGCCGCCGAGGCGATCGATCCGGCCGATCCCTGGGCGCAACTCTTCCGCCGCGCCTATACCGGCTACATGGCCTGGCCACCCGAGGAGGTTTCGACCTACGACACCTCCCGCTTCCGTTTCACCGATGAGGACTGGCCGGTCGAGGACGGCTATGGCGCCCTCATCGCCGCAGATGGTGCCGATCTCGAGGTCAATCTCGATTGCCCGGTGAAATCGATCGATTGGGGCGGCGGCGAGGTCATGGTCGGCACGGCCAAGGGCATGATTTTCTGCCGCGCCGTCTTGGTCACGGTTTCCGTGGCCGTGCTGCAGGCCGAGCGCATCAAGTTCTTCCCTTTGCTGCCGGACTGGAAGCTGGATGCGCTCGGGCGCCTGCGCATGGGACATGCCGAAAAGGTCGGCCTGTGGCTGAAGCGCGATGTATTCGCCGGCATCGGCCCGCATTTCACCATGTTGAACTGGGACGGCGCCCCGACGGCAGGCTTCGTCTGCAAACCCTATGACCGGCCGATGGCAACCTTGTTCGCCAGCGGCCCCTTTGCCCGCGACCTCTTTGCCCAGGGCGCCGACGCCGCCATCGCCGAAGCCAAGGCTCTGCTCGCCAAGGTCTTCGGCGCCGATATCCTCAAGGAAGTCACGACAACCCTGGCAACGAACTGGGTCACCGACCCGCTGATCCTTGGTGCCTATTCGGTCCTCATCCCCGGCGGAGGCGAGGCGAGAGCGGAACTGGCCCGGCCCATCGAAAACCGTGTCTTTTTCGCCGGCGAAGCCACCTCGCCCGACGGCTTTGCGACCGCGCATGGTGCATATAACAGTGGCGTTTCCGCCATCGAGCTGATCCGCAAGGCTTTGATCTAGGCCCACTCTTCCCCGCTTCCGCGCCGCAATGCTAGAGTTCGTTCGCCTATTGGGGGAAAAGCGGCGCATGACGTTCTTTGCCAGGATCGGAAACTTCTTCAGCCGGCTCGCTCGCGCCAAATTCGGCCGAATCGAAGGCATTGTCATCCCGCTCGCTTTGCTGCTGGCGGCGCTGACCTTGCGCGCGAACGATCCGCAGCCGGTGCAGCAGCTGCGCAATATCGTCTTCGACACCTATCAACGCCTCGATCCCCGACCCTACGACCCCGCCGTGCCCATCCGCATCGGCGACATCGACGAGAAGAGCCTGCAGAAATTCGGCCAATGGCCCTGGTCACGCGCGCAGATCGCCAAGATCATCGACCGGCTCGGCGAACTTGGCGCGGCCGCGGTTGCCATTGACATTCTGTTGGCGGAATCGGACCGCACGGCGCCGCAGGCCGTGGCCGCTACCCTGCCGGACGATGTCGCCTTTGCCACGGCCAAGGCGATGATGTCGCAATTGCCCAACCCGGACGAGACCTTGGCTGATTCCATTGCCAAGGTACCGACGATCGTGCCGTTCGCGACATTGGCGACCGATCCGCTGCGACCCCAGGACCTGCCACGTGCCAAGGCAGGCTTTGCTTTTGCCGGGACGCCGCCCACCGCTTTCATGCGCAATTGGAAATACTGGATCGCCTCGCTCGACCTGTTCCAGAAGGCCGCTGCCGGCGTCGGATCAGTCAATGCCGATCCCGATCTCGACGGCATCATCCGCAGCGTTCCGCTGGTGGTGCTGGTTCCCGATCCGTCACCCGATGTCAATGAGCATTTCCGCGGCTCGCTTGCAGCCGAGGCCCTGCGCGTCGCGCAACAGCAAACCACCTACTCGATCAAATCAACCGGCGCCAACAGCGAACGCGGCTTCGGCGACGATCTCGGCGTGGCCAAGATCAAGATCGGTCAAGCGATCGTGCCGACGACCTATGACGGCAGCATCCTGCTTTACGATTCGGGACATCAACCGGAGCGCTTCTTTTCCCTGGCCGACGTGATGGATGCGGATTTTGACCCCAGCATCGTGGCCGGACGCATCATCTTCATCGGCGCTTCGGTCGAGGGCCTGCGCGACTTCAAGCCGACACCGCTCTTTGCCAACATGGCCGGCGTGGAAATCCACGCCCAGATCGCCGAACAGATCATTTCCGGCACCTATCTTGAGCGGCCCTATTGGGCTTTCGTCGTCGAAGGCATGGGACTCGCCGTTCTCGGCCTGGTGCTGACGATCCTGGCTCAGTTGCGCGTGGCGCTGATCGGCCTCGCCGTGGCAATCATCGCCATCGTCGGCTCCTTCGGGACGTCCTACTATCTCTTTCAAACAAAGGGCCTGCTCGTCGATCCCTTTTACCCGGCGGGAACCGCATTCCTCATTTTCGTGACCTCCACTCTCATCGGCTATATCCGTACCGAGCGCGAGAAGGCTCAGGTGCGCGGGGCATTCTCCCTCTATCTCTCGCCGGTGCTGGTCGACCAAGTGTCGAGGAACCGGGAACAGTTGAAGCTGGGCGGCGAGAACCGGCCATTGACCGTGATGTTCTGCGACATTCGCGGCTTCACCAAAATGTCGGAAGGGCTCGACCCGCAGCAACTGACCCATGTCATCAACCAGTTCCTTACTCCCATGACCGACATTATCCAGGCCCATGGCGGCACGATCGACAAATATATCGGCGATTGCATCATGGCATTCTGGAACGCGCCGCTCGACATCCCGCAGCATGAGCGCAAGGCTGTCGCTGCGGCGTTCAGCATGCGCAATGAACTCGTGAAGCTCAATGAGACCTTCGCCGAGGAGGCGGCCCGCACGGGCGCCAAGAAGATCGAGATCAAGATCGGGATCGGCCTCAATACCGGCATCGCCTGCGTCGGTAATATGGGTTCCAAGCAGCGCTTCGGCTATTCGGCGCTCGGCGATACGGTCAACACCGCCTCACGCCTCGAGAGCCTGTCTCCGGCCTATTTCGTGGACCTGGTTCTCGGCGAGGAGACGGCCGCAGCGGCGGCGGACTTCGCGCTCCTCGAACTCGACCAAGTGCGCGTCAAGGGCAAGAATCTGCCGGTGCGCATCTTTACCGGGCTTGGCGACGAGAAGGTCGCCAAATCGAACAGCTTCGTGGCCTTGAAGAGCCTCCATGATTCGATGCTCGGCGCCTATCGCGAGCAGTCCTGGTCATCGGCCAGGGCATCGCTGGCGCTGGCGCGCGAAGCGGCACCGGAATCGCTGGCGAAATTCTACGACATGTACGAAGCGCGCATCGCCGAATACGCCGCCAATCCGCCGCCCGAAGATTGGGACGGCGTCTATGTGGCGATGACCAAGGGCGGGTAACAACCCCTCACCACACCCCCTCTCCCCGCAAGCGGGGCGAGGGGCTTGCCGCCAGAACTCGCTAGAAGCTCCCTCGCCCCACGCAGTGGGGAGAGAGCTGGGGTGAGGGGTCTGCCTCAATCCTCGATGTCGAGGGCGTAGCCGGCCGAACGCACGGTGCGGATGAGATCGGGCAGGCCGTCGACATTGATCGCCTTGCGCAGGCGCCGGATGTGGACGTCGACCGTGCGCGGCTCGACATAGATGTCGCGGCCCCAGACATGATCGAGGAGCTGCTCGCGCGAGAAGACGCGGCCCTGGTTCTCCATTAGGAACTTCAGCAGACGGAACTCCGTCGGCCCCAGATGCAAATCCTTGTTGTCGCGGCGGACGCGATGGGTCGCCAGATCCATCTCGAGATCGGCATAGGTCAGGTTCTCGTCGCCCGATTGCGGACGGGCACGACGCAAGGCGGCCTTCGCCCGGGCCATCAGCTCAGAGGGGCTGAACGGCTTGGTGACATAATCGTCAGCGCCGGTCTCAAGCCCGCGGATCTTGTCGGCTTCCTCGCCCTTGGCGGTCAACATGATGATCGCGGCCGATTTCAGGTCCGGCGTGCGGCGGATCTGGCGGCAGACTTCGATGCCGGAGACCAGCGGCAGCATCCAATCGAGGAGGATAAGGTCGGGCGTTTCTTCCCGCGCCTTCACCAATGCTTCCTCGCCGTTCATCGCCTCGACGACGCGGTAGCCTTCGGCTTCCAGGTTATATTTGAGCAGCGTCAGCAATGCCGGCTCGTCCTCGACCACCAGCACAACCGGCTTGGCGCGGCCATCGGTTGCCGTGTCACCACGAGGCAAATCGGCCCGGCGCGAACGTTCAGCCATTGATCGCAACATTGGTCGTATCTCCCTTGGGGCGCATCTCGTCGATCGGCTTGCCATGCACGAGGAAGTGCACGGTTTCGGCGATGTTGGTCGCATGGTCGCCGATGCGTTCGATATTCTTGGCAATGAACAGCAGATGGGTCGAAGCGCCGATATTGCGCGGATCTTCCATCATATAGGTGAGCAATTCGCGGAAGAGCGAATTGTACATCTCGTCGATGCTTTCATCCGAGCGCCAGGCGGCGATCAACCCTTCCGCATCGTCATTGGCATAGGCCGAGAGCACGGCATTGATCAGCTTGATCGCCAGATCGCCCATGCGCGGGATTGAGCCCGTGGGCTTCAAGGGCGCCTGCTGATTGAGCTGCAGGGCGCGCTTGGCGATGTTCTTGGCATAGTCGCCGATGCGTTCGATATCGGCCGAAATCTTGATCGCGGCAATGACTTCGCGGAGATCCTTCGCCATCGGCTGGCGCAGCGCCAGGATCTTCAGCGAATCCTGCGCCACGGTCATTTCCAGGGCATCGATACCCTTGTCGCTTTCGATGACCCGCATGGCCTTGTCGGAATCGCGCTTGGCGAGGGCCGAGATCGCGTCGCCGAGCTGCGCTTCGGCGCGGCCGCCCATGGCCAGGATCTGCTCGCGCAGGCGGCGTAGTTCTTCGTCGAAGCTCTTGACGATATGGTCGGTGGCTTTCTGCGGCATAATCCTATCGCTCCTTTAGCCGAACCGGCCGGTAATATAGCCCTGGGTCCGCTCGTCCTTGGGGCTGGTGAAGATCTGTTCAGTATCGCCCCATTCGATCAATTGGCCGAGATGGAAAAAAGCGGTTTTCTGGCTGACGCGTGCGGCCTGCTGCATGGAATGGGTCACGATCACGATGGTGAAATTCTCACGCAATTCGTCGATCAGCTCCTCGATTTTCGCCGTGGCGATGGGATCGAGGGCCGAGCAAGGCTCATCCATCAGGATGACTTCGGGGCTGACGGCGATCGCCCGGGCGATGCACAAACGCTGCTGCTGGCCGCCGGAAAGGCCCGTGCCGGGCTGATCCAGCCGCTCCTTCACTTCGTTCCAGAGGCCAGCCTTTTCAAGGCTGGAACGGACGATTTCGTCCATTTCGCCCTTGGTCGCCGCCATGCCGTGGATGCGCGGGCCATAGGCCACATTGTCATAGATCGATTTCGGAAAGGGATTGGGCTTCTGGAACACCATGCCGATGCGGGCCCGCAGCATGACCACGTCGAGCTTTGGATCATAGATGTCTTGGCCGTCGAGGGTGATTTCACCACCGACCTTGCAGCCGTCGATGACATCATTCATGCGGTTGAGGCAGCGCAGAAAGGTCGATTTGCCGCAGCCCGACGGGCCGATCAGCGCCGTCACCATGCGTTCCGGCACGTCGAGATCGACGTCGAACAGGGCCTGCTTGGAACCGTAATGCACGGTCACCTTGCGGCCATGCATCTTCGCGAGAGTGGGGGAGATTGCGTTCATAGGCTCCTACCAGCGCCGCTCGAACCGGCGGCGGACAAAAATGGCGATGGCATTCATGGAGATGAGGAAGGCCAGCAGCACCATGATGCCGGCGCTGGTCTTCTCGATAAAGGCACGCTCCGGGCTGTCGGCCCAAAGATAGATCTGCACCGGCAGCACGGTCGCCGGGTCGCTGGGCCCATGCGGCACGTCGACGATGAAGGCGACCATGCCGATCATCAGCAGCGGGGCCGATTCACCAAGCGCCCGTGCCAGGCCGATGATGGCACCCGTCATGATGCCGGGCGTTGCCAGCGGCAGCACGTGGTGCGTCACCACCTGCAGGGGCGAGGCGCCGATCCCATAGGCCGCCTCGCGGATTGACGGCGGCACGGCTTTCAGGGCCGCGCGCGTGGCGATGATGATGGTGGGCAGCGTCATCAGGGCCAGCACCATGCCGCCCACCAGTGGCGCCGAGCGCGGCAGGCCGAAGACGCCGAGCAGCACGGCAAGGCCCAGCAGGCCGAACACGATCGAAGGTACAGCGGCAAGGTTGTTGATGTTGACCTCGATGATCTCGGTCAAGCGATTCTTCGGCGCGAATTCCTCGAGGTAAATGGCGCTCATGACACCGAGCGGCAGCGCCAGCAGCACCGTCACCAGCATAGTGAAGATCGAGCCCATGAAGGCGCCGAGGATACCGGCCTGTTCCGGTTCGCGTGAATCGCCCGCCGACAGGAAGGTCGTGTTGACGGTGCTCTTGACCTGGCCTTTGTCCTTGAGGGCATCGAACCAGCCGATCTGGCTGTCGGGCACCACACGTTCGGCTTCCGCCACCTCGCGCCTGATGAAGCCCTTGTTCAGCATGTCGATATCGTCGGCGGCCACGACCCAGAAACGCTGGGTGCTGCCGATCAGGTCGGGATTGGCCAGTACCGCCCGGCGGATCGTGTCGCCGGCACCATTGCTGACCAGGCCATAAAGCAGCTTGCGATCGCCGCGGCTGGTAACGTCGGGGAAGGCCGACTTCAGCGATTCCTTGACCAACCCCTGATAATCGGCCGCGGCCAAGGTGTCGGCATCGCTCTTGCCGTCCGGCGTGATGATGGTTGGATCGAGCATGACGTCGAGCGCCACTTCGGTGCGATAGAAGGCGCTGTAGCCGCGCCCGCAAATCGTCACCAACAGGATCCCCAGCATGGCGATGGCGATGCCCACCGCCAGCATGCCGTAGAAACGGAAGCGGCGTTCGGCGGCGTAGCGACGGCGGATCCGGCTCTCGCTGAGATCCGGGCGCTTGATCGCTGGAACTTGTGCGGTGGCGTCACTCATATTGCTCTCGATATTTCTTGACGATGCGAAGGGCGACGATGTTGAGGATCAGGGTGATGACGAACAGCAGCAGGCCGAGGGCGAAGGCTGCCAGCGTCTTCGGGCTGTCGAATTCCTGGTCGCCCACCAGCAGCGTCACGATCTGCACGGTGACGGTGGTGACGGCTTCCAGCGGATTGGCAGTGAGGTTCGCGGTAAGACCGGCCGCCATCACCACGATCATGGTTTCGCCGATGGCGCGGCTTACCGCCAGCAGCACGCCACCCATGATGCCGGGCAAGGCCGCCGGCACCACAACCTGACGGATTGTTTCGGATTTGGTGGCGCCGAGGGCGAAGGCGCCGTCGCGCATGGCCTGCGGCACGGCGTTCATCACGTCGTCCGAGAGCGAGGAAATGAAGGGGATGATCATGACGCCCATGACCAAGCCCGCCGCCAAGGCCGATTCGGAGGCGACATCGAGGCCGATGCTGGCACCGAAGCCGCGAATGAGCGGCGCCACGGTGAGAGCGGCGAAAAAACCGTAGACCACGGTCGGGATGCCGGCCAGGATTTCGATGAGCGGCTTGGCCCACGCGCGCGTCTTGCGGCTGGCATAGTCGGAGAGAAAGATCGCCGACATCAAGCCGACCGGGACAGCGACCACCATCGCAATGACGGTAATCAGCAGCGTGCCCGCAAAGACCGGGATGGCGCCAAAAGCACCGGACTGGCCAACCTGGTCGGCGCGGATCGCCATCTGGGGCGACCATTGCAGGCCAAAGAGGAACTCGAACACCGAAACCTTGGCAAAGAAGCGCAGCGCCTCGAACACCAGCGACAGCACGATGCCGACGGTGGTGAGGATCGAGAGCAGCGAGCAGACGATGAGCAGGATCATGATGGCCCGCTCGACCGCATTGCGGGCGCGGAAGCTGGCGCTGATATGGCGCTGGGCCCAGCCGAGGCCGATAGCGGCGGCACCCAATGTGGCGGCGGCGATGGCCGCCCAGATCACGTCATGGCCGGTCTTTTCATCGCCCGGCAGGTAATGGGCGATGACGGCACCGAGGATAAGGGCGATGGCTCCCGGCAGAAAGGCGCCGAGGCCGACGAAGGTGCCGTGATAGCCAGGCAGCGAATGCAGCTCGCGCGTTACCCCGCCGACGCTGGCAAAGGCCCGGCGACGGCCAAGCTGGAAGCCGACCGAGCTCAGCAGCAGCAGGAAGCCGGTGGCGATCCAGGGGAGCAATGCCGAGGTGGCGCCGAGATCAAGCCCGGCGCCGAGCGAGCTTGCAATCGGCAGGGAGGCGAGCACGGCAGTCGAAACGGCGGCATGTTCGGCGGGCGGCATCGGCACCATGCCCTTGTCGGTGAGATAGCCCTGCGGACCGGACGCCTTCTCGCTCATGAACTCGGCGACATATTCGGCAAGGCCCGGCACAACCGCGCGGTGCTGCTTCTTTACGTAAAGATAGAGCTTGCGGGCGACTTCATAGGCGCCGCTGATGATGTTCTCTTCCGTCGGCAGGATCCCGTCCATCGAGCTGCCCTGCAGCATGTCCTGATTGTCGGCGAGGAAGGAGTAGCCAAGGATACCGAAGGCATCCGGATTGGCCGCGAGCTTCTGCACGATGAGATTGTCGTTCTCGCCGGCATCGATATAGGCGCCGTCCTCGCGGATGGTCTGGCACTTCGCCTTGCGCGCCTTCTCGTCGGCAATGGCGGTGATTTCCGGGAAGGTGTGGCAGGCCTTGTCCATCACCAGTTCAAGGAACGCGTCGCGCGTGCCGGAAGTGGGCGGCGGACCCAGCACTTCGATCTTCTGCGCGGGCAGGTTCGGGTCGATTTCCGACCACATGTTGTAGGGGTTGGCCAACAGCACGCCGTTGACCGGCACTTCCTTGGCCAAGGCCAGATAGAGATTGCGCACGCTGAGCGCGCGGGGTGCACCGCCCTTGCCGGACGCCAGCACGATGCCGTCATAGCCGATCTCGACCTCGACGATATCGGTGACGCCATTCTGCCTGCAATTCTCGACCTCGCCCTCCTTGATCGGGCGCGAGGCATTGGCGATGTCGGGGAAGCCTTCGCCGATTCCGGCGCAGAAGAGTTTCAGGCCGCCGCCGGTCCCGGTCGATTCGACCACCGGGGCCTTGAAGCCGGTTTGCGCGAAATGTTCAGCCACGGCGGTGGCAAAGGGATAAACCGTCGAGGAACCGACGATATGTAGCTGCTCGCGCGCCTCGGCCGCCGGCAACGCAGCCCCCAGCGCGAGGGCGAGGCCCAGGAGGGCCGAAAGTCTGAACCGGGCGGATCCCGGGGTGCCACGCGCGCGAAGCATGATGGATGCTCTCTCCCTTGGTCGTCGCGGGCTGAGTACGACACTATTGTTACAGCTTGATGAACCTCCGAAAAGGCCGATTTCGCAAGGGGTTAGAATCCCATCCGCCGCCCTGCCCCTTGACGCGCGGCGGCTGAATCGGCCAGTTTCGGCGTGAAATCAATCGGATCAACCGGGGTGAGCGACCATGGCCTATGACAGCAACAATATCTTTGCGCGGATCCTCCGGGGCGAGATCCCCTGCGACAAGGTCTATGAGGACGAGCATGTGCTGGCCTTCCGCGACATCCGCCCCCAGGCCCGGGCCCATGCCCTGATCATCCCCAAGGGCGCTTATGTGTCGCTGGAGGATTTTTCAGCCCGCGCCTCGGAGGCCGAGATCGTCGCCTTCCACCGCGCCATCCCGAAGGTCACCGCCCTCATCGGCGTCAATGTCACCGGCTATCGGGCCATCGCCAACAGCGGCGCCGACAGCCACCAGGAAGTGCCGCATTATCACCTGCATCTGCTGGGCGGCCAGCGCCTGGGGCCGCTGCTCAATCTCGCCTGACGTCGCACCCTAAGCTGTGAGCGTCGCTCACGGCTGTTGCAACAAATCGTCAATTGCGGGAATCGGCGCCCCGCGTCATGAACGGCGCAATCGATTGCAACGAGGGGGCCGGCATGCTGACGCTTTACGACAGCGCAATCTCAGGCAACGCCTACAAGGTGCGCCTCATCCTCAGCCATCTCGGATTGCCGCTGAAGCGCATCGAGATGAGCGTCGACGACAGTTCGACCCGCAAGCCCGACTTCCTCAAGGTCAACCGCAACGGCAAGGTACCGGCAATCGTGCTGGAGGACGGCACCGCACTCGCCGAATCCGATGCCATTCTCTATTACTTCGCCGAAGGAACACCCTTCTGGCCGGCGGAGAAGCTCGACCGGGCCCGCGTCCTGCAATGGATGTTCTTCGAACAATACAATCACGAGCCGACCATCGCCGTGGTCCGCCATTGGGTGGCGCATCTGGGAAAGACACCGCAGAACGAGCCCACCCTGCCGGCTAAAATCGCCGCTGGATACCGCGCGCTCGACGTGATGGAAGACCACCTCGCAAAACACGACTACTTCGTCGCCGGCCGCTACACCATCGCCGACATTGCACTTTACGCCTACACCCATGTGGCGCATGAGGGTGGCTTCGATCTTGGCCGCTATCCTTCGATTTCAGCCTGGCTAAAGCGCGTGGCGGGACAACCCGGCCATATCCGCATCACCGACTGACGCCGGTCAATCGACGATCTCGTAATCGACCACGATCGTCGAGCCGCGGGCGAAGACGACGCATTTGACGCCGGCCTGCTCGCAGAGCTGGATGGCATTGTGGGTGTAGCTGCCAGGTCGGCAATAATCGCCCGGGCAGAGCGAATAGCCTGAACCGAGGCCTGATTCCGTCACCACGAAGGCCCCGCCGCCGCGGCCGAGTTCGCGCTTATAGGCCTCGAAATCGTCCCAGACCGATCGGCTGATCTGCAGTTTCTCGTCGCTCGCCAATTGGACGCGCCCCTGCTGGGGTTGGCAGGCGGATGCCAGCAGTGCCAGGCCGGCCACGGCGGCGAGATGGATTTGACGTGGGAAGAAGTTCAGCAAGGATGCCCCTATGGTATGGTCAATAGGAACATCCTCGCATGTTGCGGGTGGTGCTGCCAAGCCCGGCCGGGATGGATTCAGCGATAGGGATCCGCCGCGTCGCGCAAGCCGTCGCCGAGGAAGTTGAAGGCCAGCACCACGACAATGACCGGCAGAATCGGCAGCATCAGCCACGGATAGAGCGCTACCACGTTGATGTTCTGCGCCTCGTTAAGCAAGACGCCCCAGGAGGTGATCGGCGGCCGGATGCCGAGGCCGAGGAAGGAGAGCGCCGTCTCGCCGAGGATCATGCCGGGAATGGCGAGAGTGGCCGAGGCGATGAGATGGCTCATGAAGCTCGGCATCAAATGGCGGAAAATGATGCGCCCGGGCGAGGCGCCCATCAATTGCGCGGCGACGCAGAAATCCTCCTCGCGCAGGGAAAGGAGCCGCGAGCGCACGGCCCGCGCCAGACCGGTCCAATCGATCAACCCTAAGATGATCGTGATGCCGAAATAGACCAGCATCGGCGACCAGGTGACCGGCAGGATTGCCGCCAAGGCGAGCCACAGCGGCAGATGCGGGATCGACCGCAGGACCTCGATCGAGCGCTGCAGCAGGTCGTCGACCCAGCCGCCGTAATAGCCGGCCAAGCCACCGAAGGTCATGCCGAGCACGAAGCTGACGGCAACGCCGATAAGCCCGATGGTGAGCGAGATGCGCATGCCGTAGAGAATACGCGACAACATGTCGCGACCCAATCGGTCGGAGCCCAGCAGGAAGAGTGGCGTGTCATTGTCGGGCGGGCAGAAGAGATGTGTCTTGCCCTCGATGAGGCCCCAGAATTTGTAGGAATCGCCCGCGCAGAAGAAGCGGATCGGGCGCGGGTCGATCACATTTTCCGTGTAGATGCGCTGCAGATTCTCCATGTCGAGCTTGTAATCGAGCGCATAGACGAAGGGTCCGATGAACTCGCCCTGGTGCACCCAATGCACCTTCTGCGGCGGTGCATAGATATAGTCCACATTGCGCGCATGCTGGCCGTACGGTGCCAGAAATTCGACGAACAGGATGGCGAGATACATGATGGCGAGCACGAGGCCAGCGACCATGGCCACCTTGTGGCGGCGGAAACGCAGCCACATCATGCGCCATTGCGACGCCATGTAGATCTTTTCCAGCGCCGGATTGACGCTGTCGATGGCGTAGGGGTCGAACGGCGCCTTGCTGACGAAATGCGGCATGCTGCTGCCGGGGCGGGTATCGGAGCCGCTCATTTTTCAGCTCCTGCGCCGAGGCGGATACGCGGATCGAGCAGCGCCAGCAGCACGTCCGAGATGAAGATGCCGATGACCGTCAGAAAGGCCATGAACATGAGGAAGGAGCCGGCCAGATACATATCCTGCGACCGCAGGGCCGCGAGCAGCATCGGCCCCGTGATGGGCAGCGACATGACGACGGAGACGATGACCGAGCCGGAGATGAGCTCGGGCAGCAACGAGCCGATATCGGCGATGAACGGGTTGAGCGAGATGCGCAGGGGATAGCGCAGCAGCAGGGTGAGCGGCGGCAACCCTTTGGCCCGGCCGGTCGTCACATATTGCTTGTTGAGCTCGTCAAGCAGATTGGCGCGCAGGCGCCGGATCATGCCGGCAGTTCCCGGCAGGCCGATGACCAGCACCGGCACCCACATATGCTCCATCACGCTCATGATCTTGGCCATCGACCAGGGCTGGCCGACATATTCGGCATCCATCATGCCGCCGATCGAGGTGCCGAACCATATGTTGGCGAAATAGAGCAGCACCAAAGCGATGAGAAAGCTGGGTGTCGCGAGCCCGATATAGCCGAGGAAGGTGAAGATGTAGTCGAAGATGGAGTATTGATGCGTCGCCGAATAGACCGCGATCGGGAAGGAAACGATCCACACGAAGAGAATAGATGCCAGCGAGATGATGACGGTCAGCATCAGTCGGTCGCCGACCACTTCCGATACTGGCAGGTTATGCTCGAAGGAATAGCCGAGATCGCCGAAGATCAGGCCGCCGCTCTGATGCTCGAAACCCTCCCAGCGGCCGAACATCCAATGCAGATATTGGACATGCATCGGCTCGTCGAGACCATAGGTCTTGCGCAGGAAATCCATCTTGTCCTGGTCCATGTTCTCGCCGCGCGCCTGCATCTCGGCCATCATAGTTTCCAGGAAGTCGCCGGGCGGGGCCTGGATGATCGCAAAGACGAGCATGCTGATGACCAGCAGGGTCGGGACCATGACCAGCACACGCTGAATGAGGTAACGAAGCATCTCTTGCTGGTTCCTATTGCAGCCGGCTTTCGACCGGGCTGAGTTCCTTGGGCGTTTCCTGCCAGAAGCTGTCGGGCTTGTAGAGGCCGAAATGAGCCCCCGGTTCCCATGACCAGATGCCTTTGGCCGGAACATTGTGGAAGCCGGTCGCGACGACCACCGGCTGCGGAATGTTGGCAACGGTACCGATGGCAAAGACCTGCTCGGACCATAGTTGCAGGATATCGCCCCAGATCTCCGCGCGCGCTTCGCTGGTGGTCGATTCCTTCCAGGCCTTGAGGAGGTCGGCCAGTTTCTGCGCCTCGGGCAGGTCGATCGGAGAACCGTTCATGCCGCCGGTTTCGATATATTGGCCCCATTTCGGCCACATCAGCTGCTGCTGGGTCGAGGGCGCGAATTCCTGCGGGCTCATATCCGCCGTCGGCAGGCCGTTATCGACACCGAAGAAGACCGACATGATGCTGTCGCCGGCAAAGATACGGTCGCGGAATACCTCGCGCTGCGAGGGCTTCACGAACATGTCGATGCCGATGGCGCGCCAATTGTCCTTGATCAGTTCGAGAATGTCGGATTCCTCGGTCGATTCACCAGCCGTGTCAACGATGATGGTCATGCGCCGCCCATCGGGCAGCAGGCGAAAATCTTCATCGTCGCGGGCGGTGAGCCCCATCTCGTCCAGCAGCCGGTTCGCCGTCGACACGTCGAAGCTGGACCAGGCCGTCTGGTAATGCGGCTTGAAGAGGGGGCTCAAGGGCTGGATCGTATTCGCACCTTCCTTGCCGAGGCCATAATAGATCGCCTGGTTGATCTCGTGCCGGTCGATGCCGAGGGAGAGCGCGCGCCGGAACCGGATATCGCGATTGACCGCGCGCCACGCTTCGTCATTGCAATTGAGATTGGGATAGAGCGCGAAATTGGACCCGCGGCTGTCTTCCCAGAGATGCAGCGCGAAGCGGCCGTTCTTCTCCGCCTGTTTCAGGAAGGTGTAATTGTCGAAGCGGATGTAGCGCGCCTGCAGATCAGCCTCGCCCGTCCCGGCCTTGGCGGGAATGAGCTTGCTCTCGGCGATGTCGAACACGACCTGGTCGAGATAGGGGAGCTGCTGACCCTTGGTATCCACACGGTAGTAATAGGGATTGCGCACGAATACGAGCCGGTCTGCCGGCGGCTTGATGCGCAGGACCCAGGGATCGAGCGTCGGCAGTTTCGGATTGTCGTTGCGATACTGATTGCCGCGCCGGTTGAGGAGCGCGCCCCAGCTCGGCTGGCCGCTATCCTTCACCGCCTCCTCAAGCTCCGCCGGATCGGCATATTTCGCGTGGAATTTCTTCAAATATTTCGACGGCATGTAAATGTAGAGCGGGCTCGCCGCCGCCAGCGCCGGCAGGAAGTCGGTGTTGGGCTTCGACCAGCTGTAGCGGATGGTCGTATCGTCGATCACCTCGACCTTCGGCATTTCGCCATCGACCATGAGAATGCGCGGCGGACCAGCCGGCATCAGCTCGGTATTGTTGGCGACATCCTCCCACCAGAAGCGGAAATCTTCGGTGGTGAAGGCCTTGCCGTTCGACCATTTGTGGCCCTTGCGCAGATGGAAGGTGAAGATGCGCCCCTCTTCCACCTCATAGCTCTCGAGGAGATCCGGCACGATCTTGTAGTTGCGGTCATAGCCGACCAGGCGTGCATAGGAATAGGCGACGAGGATGCGGCTATCCTTGGGGCTGGCCATCAGCATGCGCATTTCGCCGCCCGGGCGGCCCAACTCGTCCATGCTGGCCACAGCCGGGTTTTCCGGCAGCCGCTCCGCGACCGGCGGCAAGTCACCCTTGGCCTCATCCTCGGCAAAATAGCTGGGGCCGACATAAGTGCCCACTTCCGCCGCCGGCGCCTGTGCTGCGACCAAGGTCAGGACGGCGGCAAATCCCGCCAACAACCAGTTCCGTGTCATGCCGCGATGCTCCGGATCGAAAGCGCCGCGCGGACCCAATGCCCGTTCCCGATATCGACCAGCGTCGGCTGGTTGTCGGCATCAATGGTGAAGGGCGCCGTCCAGGCTGCGGGCGAGGAGGTTTTGTCTTCCATGACCTTGTTGAAATCCAACGGGCAATCGAGCGACGGATTTGGCACGGCGGCCAGCAGCGCCTTGGTATAGGGGTGGACCGGATTGCGGAACAATTCGCGCGTCGGCGCCAATTCGACCACGCGGCCGGCACACATCACCATGATTCGGTCGGCGACATAATCGACCACCGCCAGATTGTGCGAGATGAAGATATAGGTGAGGCCCAGCTTGGCTTTGAGATCTTTCAGCAGATTGAGAATCTGCGCCTGGATCGAGACGTCGAGCGCCGAAACAGGCTCGTCGCAGATGATGAGATCGGGCCTGAGTGCAAGCGCCCGGGCGATGCCGATGCGTTGGCGCTGGCCGCCGGAGAAACTGTGCGGATAGCGCCGGAGATGCCGGATATCCAGCCCCACCAGGGCCATCAACTCCTTCACCATTTCGGCCCGCGTCGCCGCGTTGCCGACATTGTGGATGACCAGCGGCTCGCTGATGATGTCGAATACCGTCATGCGCGGATTGAGGGACCCGATTGGGTCCTGGAAGACGAACTGCACGCGCTTGCGGTATTCGGCCAGGTCGTTGCCGCTCATATGGCGGACATCGATCGACCGGCCGCGATCGTTGTAGCGGATCTCGCCCGTATCGGCGGATATCGCCTTCATGATGATCTTGGAAAGCGTGGTCTTGCCGCAGCCGGACTCACCGACCAAGCCCAGGCATTCGCCGCGCTGGACCTCGAAGCTGACATCGGAAACGGCCATCACCGATTTCTGCGCCTTCATCGACCACAACCCGCTCTTGCGGATGGTGAAGCCCTTGGAGACGCCGTTGACGCTGAGCAGCGGTCCGGCTTCATCGGCACCCTGCGGCCAGGCCTGCTTTTCGGCAAACAGCGGCCCGGCTTCGCTTCTGATTTCCCGGATGGGCACCAGCCGTTCGGTGGCTTCCATGCCGAAGCGCGGCACGGCATGGAGAAGCGCTTTGAGATAAGGGTGTTCCGGCGCGCCGAAAATCGCCTCGACCGATCCAGCCTCCATCACCTCGCCCTGATACATCACGACGACTTCATCGGCGATGTTGGCGACGACACCGAGATCGTGCGTGATCATCAGCATCGCCATGCCCAGTTCCGACTGCAGATCGGCCATCAATTTAAGGATCTGCGCCTGGATGGTGACGTCGAGCGCCGTGGTCGGCTCGTCGGCGATGAGGAGGGCCGGCTTGCACACCAGCGCCATGGCGATCATCGCGCGCTGGCGCAGGCCGCCTGAAAGCTCGAACGGATAGATCTTCAGCGCCCGGTCCGGATCCGGGAAGCCGACCGCGCGCAGCATGGCGACGGCGCGTTCGCGCCCCTCGGCACCGGACAATTTGGAATGGAGGTGCAACGCTTCGCAGATCTGGTGACCGACCGTATGGACCGGCGAAAGCGAGGTCATCGGCTCCTGAAAGATGATCGAAATGGCGGCCCCGCGAATGGACCGCATCTCGGCCCCATCGCGGTCCAGCTTGGCAATATCGACGATGCCGCTCTTCTGGCCCCAGTCGTTGCCGCTGCCGGCACGTCGGTCGAACAGGATTTCGCCGGAACGGATCCGCGCCGATTTCGGCAGCAGGCCCATGATGGCCTGCGCGCAGACCGATTTGCCGGAACCGGATTCGCCCACCAGCGCCACGGTCTTGCCAGCGGGCACGCGGAAGGAGGCGCCGCGAACGGCCTGGATGGCACCGCCTTCCAGGGCAAATTCGACGGCAAGGTTACGGACGGTCAGCAGGTCGGTCATGCCGGCACCTCGATCCCCAACGACAGCAGATTATGCGCGGTATAGGCATCGACCAGCACGCCGTTTTCCTTGGCGACATGGGCCGCCTTGGTCACCAGGCTCTGGAAATGGGGCAGGTCGGAATCGACGCTGATGCTGCCCCCGTTTTCCGCTTTCAGCTTCAAGGTCATCCAGCCCCCCTTATTGCGCCCCAGCACGGATCGTACCGCGTAGAAGCGCAAACTCAACCCTTTGAGGTCTTTCCAGGCGATGAAACGGCGCGCCCAGGGCCCGGAACGGATACCTTCTTCACTGACTGTGATGCGCGTCACATGGCGATTGGCGGCGTTGGCCGTCACGATGACGAAAAACACGGCCAGGGCGACGAAAAACCAGAAAATGCCGGTACCGGATTCGGTGGTGGACAAGATCTGCACGGACGCGGCCAGGCCCAGAACCCCAAGAAGGTAATCCTTGACCAATGCCGAGAGCGGATACCGGAACTCAAGCATGGAACGCCAACCCCTAACCCCTTACTTCTGCGCGCTATAGCGGCGGCCACAGCGTCCGGGGGTCCAGAAACAGCTCCAGTTCCCCGCGCCGGGCGAGCCAATCTTGCAGGTTCTCGAGGAATCGCCAAGTGGCGGTATCGTGAACGAGGTGATGGGTGAGAATTCCGGTAGGCAATTCCGGCTCAACCAGCCCCGTCCGCCGCGCGGCAAGGTGGCTGACCAGCCGCCCCAGCGCCGCCGCTTCCCCCACAAAGCCGCGGCTGCCGCGCCAGTCGATCACATCCACCTGGGTATTGATTTCATGCACGCCTGCGGCACGGCCCCTTTCCCGCCCATAGGGCAGGTCGTCGAACCGGCTGAGGCCGCGGAAACCGAGGCCGGGCAGCAGCGGCAGCGTTTCATTCGCAATGCGGTTCCAGGGCGGCGTCAGGACCGGCAGAAAGCGGGCGCCGAACAGCCCGCTCAACCGGGCAAGGCCGGCCGCGAGCCCGGCCCGGATGTCCGGCAGCGGCCGGATCGACGGGAATTCGCTGTTCTTGCCGCCCGCCGGGGCATGGCTCACATGGCCGATACCGTGCTGCAGCACGCTGGCCACGGGCCAATCCGCCAGACATAGGCCAAGCGCATCCTCCAGCGGATTGGCGGGTGCTGCCGGGATGACGGCCAGCGCCAATGGCACCCGCGCCGATCGCTGCAATTCCAGGAGCGCCGGCGTTACCGCAACGGCATCGTCATCGCGCCACCACAGGGTCGCTCGCCGGCCAGCGAGGCGCCAAAGATCGACCTCGCGCGCCAGGGCGTCCCAATCGGCGGCAGGCAGCTCAGCCACGGAGCACCCCGGCACGCTTCTTGGCGAGGGCGTTCAAGGTGATCTCGACCGAATGCCTTGCCCCGTCGAGGTCGAGGTCGATCGGCAAGGCGCCGATCTGGGCGCGCCGCGTCAATGTCGCCGCCAGGGCCGCGGGGTCGAGATTGTCGGCATCCAGAACGTCGAGCGCATTGCGTTCGGCGAGCAGTTGCGCCCGCAGCGCCTGCTCGCTCTCCTGTCCTTCCGCAAAGGGCACGATCACTGCCGGGGTATGCAGCGCCAGCAATTCCATCACCGTGTTGTAACCCCCCTGGCTCAGCGACACATGGCAATTGGCGAGCAGCTCGGTAAAATCGGCGCGGAACCGATCGACGACGATGCCCGGATCGATCGCCGCCGCCTGTTGCAGCACCGCAAAGTCGGCCTCGGGCAGGTTGCGCCCGGCGACAAATCGCCAGCGCCGTTCCTTGAGGCTCGAAAGCCGCCGCGCCGCCAGGGCCGCCGTGAAAAGCGGGGCACCGACCGCACCGCCGCCGGCAGACACCAGAACTTCGCCCCCGCTTCGATCCACGGCACCGACCGTCTTGGGCTTCTCGACCACATAGCCGGTATAGTGCAGCCGGTCGGCGATGGCCGGGGCGCGCGGAAAGGTACGCTCGAAGGGCACCAGACGTGGATCACCATGCACCAGCACTAGGTCAAAATAGCGCCGCACCAGATCGGCCGCCTCCGTCACCCGGTCATCGCGCCCCTTGTCCACCAGGATGTCCCGCACCGAGCTTGCCACCAGCAGATTGGCGTTCTGCGCCCAATAGAGCAAAGGCAGCAATTCGAAACGGAACTGCCGCCGCCCGAAAGGATACATTTCGATCACCAGCGCGTCCGGACGGAACGCGGCCGTCTCCTTCAGCACCAGATCGCGGCGCCTGTCCTTCCAGGCGCTGTCGATGACCTGCCCGTCCGCGTCCAGCAGCGCCGAGAACTGGGAATCCGCCGCGAGGCAGGGCGGCAATTGCACGACCCTCGCCGCGCCGAAATCGACGTCCGCCACCGGGACGCCGCCGGACAGGACCAGCACGTCGATACCGGCATCTACATAGGCGC
The DNA here is from genome assembly GCF_041906375.1 of Dongia sp. Taxonomy (GTDB): domain Bacteria; phylum Pseudomonadota; class Alphaproteobacteria; order Dongiales; family Dongiaceae; genus Dongia. Next base: position 488,325 of record NZ_JAYRJJ010000002.1, read on the forward strand.
GCGCCAGGGCCGCCGCCCGGCGCAGATGGCCGATGCCCAGAAGATGCTGCACATAGAGGGCGAGGCGGATCTGCTCAGCCATGACCGCCCGCCATTTCGATGTTGAGCTCGACGATTTCGGGTACGCCGCCGGCATTCAGCTGGAATAGATGCGCCCTGCCGTCGCGCAGCTTGGTAGGCGGCTTCTCCGTCATCTCCCAGCCGGTCGCCAGCGCATAAAGCGCGCGTTGCACAGCCTTATGACTGACGAGCACCGCGTCGCGCCCCTCGGCAGCGAGGCGCGCCAGCAGCGGCCGCAACCTTGCCTGCACCTCGCGCGGGCTTTCTCCATTTGGCGCGCGGAAATCGAGGCCCAATGCCTCGCGCGATTCGGCATCCGATCCCGGCGCCTCGCGCAAGGCTTCCAGGCTTTGCCCTTCCCAATCGCCGAAACTCATTTCACGCAGATCCGGCTCGATCTCGGCCACCACGTCCGGAAAGAGGATCGCCGCCGTTTCCCTGGCGCGGCTCAAGGGGCTGGTGAGAACGCGCCACTGGTGCCATGCCGTCGGCACGGACCAGCTGGCGGCCACGATGCGACCCTGCGGCCCCAGACCGATATCGGTGCGACCCTGCAGTCTTTTTTCGACATTCCACTGGGTGGGGGCATGCCGGATGATGGCGCATTGGATGCTCACGCACCCACCACTCTGTCGAGGGTCTTCTTCAAGGTCGCGGCGGCCGCCGCGATATCGTGAAACTTGCGCGCATGAGCGGCGGCGGCAAGACGGACCGGTGCCAGTTCCCGTTCCAGCGCGAAGTCGACATCGGCCGCGAAAGCGGTGGTATCGCCCGGCGTCGACAACCAGCCGGTCTCGCCGTCGGCCACCATTGCCGGCACGCCGCCGCAGGCCCCGGCGATGACCGGCGTGCCGCAGGCCTGCGCTTCGAGGAGCGCCATGCCGAATGCCTCGTTGATCGCCGGCCAGACGAAGAGGTCGGCGCTGGCGTAGATTTCGGGCAGTTCATTGGCGGGCTTCTGCCCCAGCCAGGCCGTGCGCTTCTTGACCATGGCGAAGGCATGTTCGATGTCGGCCCGCGCCGGCCCGTCGCCGACGATGATCAGCTGATAGGCCCGCGTCACATGCCGCAGCGCCTCGGCCAGCGCCTGATAGGAAGCAAGCTTGTCACCCTTGCGCATCATTGCCACGGTCAAGAGCCACGGCATGTCGGGATCCAGATTGTAATGCTGCGACAGCTTCAGCCGCCCCAGCGCCCGGTCCGGCCCGCGCGGATCGGTGCCAAGGAAGGCCTTCAAGTCGAGGAAGGGCGGCAGATCGACCAGCCGCTTGCCGGACACGATGGCCCCCAGGCATTCCTTGTCGGCCGGATTGAGGCAGAAAACGGCAGCGGCTTGGCTGATCGCGTCCTCGGCCGCCGCATGCGAAAAGGCGAATGGCCCGGTGGCACGCTTGGGCGCGTGGCTCGCTTCCGCCGCGATATAAGGAATATCGAGTGCCCTGGCCACGCGCGGTCCCACCCAATCCACGGCCTTGTAATAAAGATGATAGGTGAACCAGGCGCGCGGGCGCTGCCCCTTGGGCAGTTTCCGGTACTTGGCGATCAGCTTCTCGGCGATGCCAAGCCCCCTGGCGGCGAGCCGCTTCTGCTCGGCCTCGGTATCGCCCGTCAGCCGCGCCCGGAACCGGCTGGCAATGACCGGCTCGATCCCGCCCCGGCGCAAAGCGGCCAGCAACAGGCGCCCCACGGTCCTGTCGCCGGACGGATCGGGATGGTCGGGCGCCTTCAACGGCGCATAAAACGCGATTTTCATGCGCCGGATGGTGCCGGGGGATGCGTCGAGGGTCCAGGGAAAAGTGACTAATGGCTCTCCGCCGCAAATCGGCGCTGAAGATCCTCGATGCCGGCCTCCATGGCGAAATGGGCGTGGAGGCGCGTGAAGCCGGCTGCGGCCAGAGCCTCGCGCTTGGCCGGGTCTTCGATCAATGTGCGGATGGCACGGGCAAGTTCCGCCGCATTTTCCGGCGGCACCAGCAGGCCGGTTTCACCGTCATTGATGAGTTCGGGGATGCCGGAAATGTTGGTCGCGATGCAAGCAAGGCGCTGGCTTTGCGCTTCCATCAGCACGTTGGGCAGGCCGTCGCGGTCGCCATCGGCGGCGATCTGGGCGGCCAGAACGAAGAGGTCGGCGGCGCGATAGGCCGCAAGCACCCGCTCCTGCGGCAGGGCGCCCAACCACTGGATGCGGTCGTTGATGCCAAGCCCCGTGGCCTTGGCCTTCAGTTCAGCATCCAACGGCCCGCCGCCGATATGGGTGAGGCGCCATTGGCAATCCTTGGGCAAGAGCGCCAGCGCCTCCAGCAGCGTCGGATAGCCTTTCTTCTCCACCAGGCGCCCGACCGACAGAATCTCGACCGGCCCGGCCTTTGCCGCACGCGCCGGCGGTTCCGGAAAGCGGCGGAAATCGAGGCCATGATAGACCAAGGCCACCTTGGCCTTGTCGTCGACCAGCGTCTGGAGATGCGCGTGGCCGCTGGCCGTGCAGGTCACCAGCCAGTCGAGACTGGCAAGTTTCTCCGCCTTGTCCCAATCAGGCGACGTCCAGATGTCCTTGGCATGAGCCGAGCAGGACCAGGGCGTTCCGGCGATGAGATGGGCGTAATAGGCAACCGAGGCCGGCGTGTGCAGGAAATGGGCATGCAGGCGCAAGGTATCGGCCGGCATCTCGGCCACCAGCACGCAGGCCTGGCCGAAGCGGCGGCCACGATTGGGCGTCGGATCGCGCACCAGATCCTTCAACCATTGCAGGAAGGCGCGCGCGAAACCGCGCCGTTTCAGGGCCACCAGCACCCCGCGAAGAACCCGGCCCGGCTCCTGATAGAGATATTCCGGCAGGTAGGTGACCTTCGCCTTGATCTCGTCATGCACCGGGTGACGGTACTTGTCGGTGGGAAAACGCAGGCTCCAGATCTCAAGCGGGATGCCGCGGCCCTCCAGGCCCAGAATCTCCTGGGCGATGAAGGTCTCGGAGAGGCGCGGATAGCCCTTGAGGAGAAAGAGGATGCGGCCGGTCACGAAGTCGATCGATCAGCGCTTGCGTTGCGCGAGCCGCAGAGAGGCCGGGCGGCGGCCGCGTTCCAGGGCCTGTTGGGCGAGGCGGTTGACGTTGTTGAGCCCGTCGAGCAGGCCCGGCACGACCACTTCGGAGGGGAGCGATTGCTGCGGCAGCTGCCGCAAGGCGGTGGCCATTTTCTTCCAGTCGCGCACGCCGTCATCTTCCAGCATGGCGGCAAGTCCCAGTTCCTCGGCCTTGGCGGCGCGGATGAACTGCTCCATGCGCGGGCGGGTCCGCGGCACGATGAGAGCGCGCTTGTCGAACGACACGATCTCGCAGAAGGTGTTGTAGCCGCCCATGGCGACGACGCCGATGGCGCGTGCCATGACATGCTCCATCTGCGCGTCGAACGTGATCGCTTCGACCTTGTCGAGCTTGGCCGCACGCAGCAGGAATTCCGCCTGGCGGTCGGAATGCATGAAGGGCCCCAGGACCAGAAGGGCGGGATAGGGCAGGCGCTTGTCGTTTTCATAGGCGCGCAGCACCCAATCGACCACGTCCTCGCCATCGCCGCCGCCGCCGGTCGTCACCAGCAGATAGGGCGATTCGATCTTCTGCAGCGGCACCGGCAGGCCCGGCCCCTGCGGCAGGGAGCGGTGCAGGTAGCCGGTATAGATCATCTTGCGCTGCACGGATTTGGGAAGGTCGATCCCCTCCAGCGGCTGGCAGATCTGCGGCAGGCCATAAATCCAGATGGCGTCGTAAAGGTCGCGGAGCGCCGGCAGCACGTTCTTGCGGCGCCATTCGGGCACCAGGGCCGCCGGCTCGTCCATGATGTCGCGGAGGCCCAGGACCAGATGGGTGCCCCGCTCCTTGAGCATTTCCAGCGTCTCGGTCACCTCGCCGCGCAGGCCCAGGGGCTCCTTGTCGACGATGAAGATGTCCGGATCGAAGATTTCGGCCGTATGTTTGATGATCGAGGAGCGCAGGGCCAGCGTCTCCTCGGTGTCGATGAGGAGCGAGAGCGAGGTATAGTCGCCCGACCGCAGCTTGATGACGCCCGGAATGCGCACGAAATCGACCCGGGCACGGAAATTAAAGCTGCCGATGATGGGCGAGCCGGTCAGGATGATGACCGACATGTCCTTGTTCTGCTCGACCAGCCAATGGGCAATGGTCTGGCAGCGGCGCAAATGGCCAAGGCCGAACGTATCATGTGAATAAATAAGGACGCGGGCGCCCCTGGTCATGGCGTCTTCCATTTGCACGCGCCCCGATCCCCCCGAACGCTGCGAGCCTCAACCCATGGCCCGCAATGCACTTGCCCGGGAAGTATGGCACAAGAGAAATGTCGCTCGAAAGCCAAAGTTTGGTGACTGCGGGGAAATGTCCACACTGGCCAAAGCATTGACATGGCGGGATAATTCGTTTCCATTGCGGATCGGGTCGGGGTTTCTTGGGTCACATTTCGGGGAAAAGCCGGGGTCATGGAGCCAAATCTCTTCAAATACATCTGGCGCCATTCCAAGCGTGACCAGCGGGTCATTCTGGTCATCGTCGTTGTCAGTCTGCTGGTGTACTTCGTCTCCCTAGACCTTCCCAAGCGAATCATCAACGACGCGATTCAGGGCGGCGCGTTCAAAGACAGCACGACGGCCAGCTTCTTGAAGCTGGAACTGCCCTTGCCCGAATTTCTGGGCGGCCGGATATCGCTCTTTGACGGCATTCCCCTGCCTCAGGTCGAATATCTCTTTGCCCTCTGTTTTTCCTACCTCTTCTTCGTCGTCCTTAATGGCTGGATGAAGCAGCTGGTCAATACCGAGAAGGGGCGGCTCGGCGAACGCATGCTGCGGCGCCTGCGCTTCGAGCTGTTCGACCGGGTCCTGCAATTCCCGCTGCTGCATTTCCGCAAAGTGAAGCAGGCGGAAATCGCCACCATGATCAAGGACGAGGTGGAGCCGCTAGGCGGCTTCATCGGTGATGCCTTCATCACCCCGGCCTATCTCGGCGGCATGGCGGTGACGGCCCTGTTCTTCGTGTTCATGCAGAACCTCTATATGGGCCTCATCACCATCTCGATGCTGCTGGTCCAGTTCATTCTTATCCCCAGGTTGCGGGTGAAGATCCTGCAGCTCGGCAAGCAGCGCCAGATCACCGCCCGCCAGCTCGCCGGCCGCATTGCCGAAAGCGTCGACGGCGCCATCGAGATCCATGCCAACGACACATCGAATTACGAACGCGCCGATATCTCCAATCGCTTAGGGAAGATCTTCCAGATCCGCTTCGACCTCTACAAACGGAAGTTCCTGGTCAAATATATCAACAACATGCTGGCCCAGACGACGCCATTTCTCTATTTCGTCATCGGTGGCTATTTCGCGCTCAAGGGCCAGTTCGATGTCGGCACGCTCTTTGCCGCCATCAACGCCTATAAGGATCTGCCCTCGCCGATCAAGGAACTGATCGACTGGGACCAGCAGCGCCAGGACGTGCAGATCAAATACGATCAGGTGATCGAGCAGTTCACCCCGCCCGGCATGCTGGAACCGGATCTGCAGCGGCTCGACGGCGAAAACAGCATCGATCCGGCGCCTCTCACCATCGAGCGCGTCACCTATATCGACGAAAGCGGTGCCCCGCTCGTGGAGGACGTATCGCTCGATCTTGCCCCGACCGAACATGTTGCCTTCGTCGGCGCCAATAACAGCGGCAAGGAAGCGCTTGCCGGCCTGATGGCGCGGCTGGTGCGACCGACATCAGGCAAGGTCCGCTATGGTGCGCGCGATCTTGGCGAGCTGCCGGAAAGTGTCACCGGACGGCGCTTTGCCTATCTCGGCGACGAAACCTATCTGCTGCCCGTCTCGCTTGAGGACAATCTGCTCTATGGCCTCAAGCATCGCCCCGTGCGCGAAGCGGTCTATGAGGGCGCGCAACTGATCGCCCATGAACGGCGCCTCTACGAAACCAAGCGCGCCGGCAACCCGACCCTCGATATCCATGCCGATTGGATCGACTATGAAGGCGCCGGTGTGGCCGACCGGGCTGAACTCGAAGCGCGGCTGCGCGAATTGCTGGTGACGGTCGAATTCGAGGAGGACGTCTATCAGTTCGGCCTGCGCGGTCGCGTCGATCCGAAGAGCCATGTTGGCCTGGCCGAAGAGTTCCTGAAGGCGCGCGCCGCCGTGCGCATGCGTCTGGCGGAACCGCAACTGGCCGCACTCGTCGAACCCTTCGATCCGGCACGCTACAACCGCAACATGACGGTGGCTGAGAACGTGCTGTTCGGCACGGCGCTCGATGCCGTCTTCGCACCGGAAGCCCTGGCCACCAACGCCCATCTGTCCGGCGTGCTGTCGGCGGCCCAGATCACCGGCGATTTGATTGCGCTCGGCCAGCAGATCGCGACCACCATGGTCGAATTGTTCGCCGACCTGCCGGCGGGCCACCCCTTCTTCGAACAGTTCAGCTTCATTTCGGCCGAGGACCTGCCGCTGTTCCAGCAATTGACCACCCGGCTGCAGCGGACGGGGCTTGAAGCCGCGACGGCCGAGGACAAACGGCGCCTGATTGCCCTGACTTTCCCCTATATCGAAGCCCGGCACCGTTTGGGCCTCATCGACACGGCATTGGAAGATAAGCTCCTCAAGGCCCGCAGCCTGTTCCGCGACCTGCTGCCCAAGGACCAGGCGGCGTCGATCGAATTCTACGACCCCGACCGCTACAACGCCGCCGCCACGGTGCAGGACAACATCCTGTTCGGCCGCCTGGTCTATGGCCAGGCACAGGCAGCGCAGAAGGTCGGTGCCGTCCTTTCCGAAGTCATCGACAGCCTTGCCTTGCGGCCCCAGGTCATCGCCGTCGGCCTTACCTTCAATGTGGGCGCTGCCGGCAAGAAACTGTCGTTTGCCCAGCGCCAGAAGGCCGGACTCATCCGCGCCTTGCTGAAACGGCCGCAGCTTGTCATTCTCAACAACACGATTTCGGCCTTCGATGAAGCCAGCCAGCGTCGGTTGCTTGCCGGGATCCGTCAGAACATCAAGGACGCGACCCTGGTATTCGTGACGCACACGGCGGCCCTGGCTCGAAACTTCGACCGTGTCGTGGTCATGCTGAACGGGCGTATCGCCGAGGCGGGGAAGCCCGCCGATCTGGACCGGCCGAATTCAAAATTCCAGGCGCTGTTGGGTGCGCCGGAAGGATGATGAAATTTAGGCGGATCGGGGCGACAATCGGGCCGGCTGCCTAGGCAAGCGGCCGATCTGGAATAGGTCTTCTATCTGGGATGGGTGCGATGAGTATTCAGGAAGATGTCGAGGCGCTGAAGCGAATTCCGCTCTTTGCCAAGGTCGAACCGGCCAAGCTCAAGCTGATGGCCTTTGCCAGCGAGCGCGCGCAATACCAGCCGGGCGACCAGTTGTTTCACCAGGGCGATGCCGCCGACGCCGCCTATATCATCCTCAGCGGCTCTGCCGACATCCTGGTCGACACACCGGGCGGGCCGCTGAAAGTGGCCGATGCCAGCCCCGGCGCCTTTGTTGGCGAAATCGGCATCCTCATGGATGTGCCGCGTACCGCGACCATCCGTGCCACCGAACCGATGACCGTTCTAAAGATCACCAAGGAACTGTTCTTCCGCATGGTGACCGACTTCCCCTCGATCGGCATTGAGGTCATGCGCGTCCTCGCCCAGCGCATCGAGCACATGAATATCCAATTGCGCGAAGCGGTGGCGGCACGCAAGTGAGCACTTCGGAAGTGAGAACATCAACGTGAGCCGCCTCGACAGTTTCATCCGCCGCCTTGAAGCGCAGCGCAGCTGCCTTGGCACCGCCGCCGAACGCACCGGCAAACTGCCCGGGATCGTCCTTGAACTCGGCCTCGGCAACGGCCGCACTTTCGATCATCTACGTGAGATCTGCCCGGGCCGCGAAATCTATGTCTTCGACCGCCAGGTAGCAGCACATCCCGATTGCATTCCAGCGCCCGACCGGCTGTTCATCGGTGACTTCACCGCAACCTTGCCGCAAGCCCTGGCGCGCCTGGGCGCTGGTGCCGCAGCCTTCATCCATGTCGATCTCGGCAGCGGTGATGCTGAGGCGAGCCAGGCACTGGCCGCCCGCCTCGCCCCGGATATCGCAGCGCTCATGGCGCCCGGCGCCGTGGTGGTCAGCGACCAGCCCATCACAGCGCCGGCGCTGCACCCGCTCCCGCTACCCGACGGGGTCAAACCGGGCCGCTATTTCATGGCGGAAAAGCTTGGCTAACGCCGGCCCAATTTTCGCCACGAACCGTTACCATGATGCCGCATAACCGCTTGCGGACCTGCCTCGCACTGGAACCTTGAATGCGCCTCAGCTATCTCCTTGCCTCTCTTTTCGGTCTGCTGCTTCTTACGCATGGGGCACTGGCCAAGGTCGCCGATGACCGCGTCAGCGTCCCGCGCGAACCGGGTGAGCCGATGGGCGCCATCGGCATGGTGCTGCATCTGGGTGCCAACGGTGCGGCCCTCGGCACCGGCTTCCTGGTCTCGCCCTGTCATGTGCTGACCGCCGCCCATGTCGTCGCCGAGCCCGAAGGCATCAGCGCCGACCAGGTCATGCTATTTTTCGCCGGCAGCGGCGAATTGGGTCCAGAGTACAAGGAAGCACGCTCCTTCGCGGCATTGAGCCCGGCGCGGCCGGTGGTGTGGGGCGAATCCCATGATTTCGACAGCGGGTCGACCGCGGATCGGCGCGCTGCCTGGCTGAAGGCCGGCTGGGACGATTGGGCCCTGCTGAAGCTCGACCGGTGCCTGGGCGATGAAGGGTTCGGCTATCTCAAATTGAAGCCTGTCTCGACCAGCACGCTCACCCAGGATGGCGGCGCGCTTGCCGCGATCTCGGTCGGCCTCCCCGCCGATCACGACAATGACAAGCTGACCGTCGACCCCAAATGCACCTTGCTCGGCCAGATCGACAGCACCGGCTGGCAGCATGATTGCACCACCCTGCCCGGCAATTCCGGTGGCCCGATCCTCGCTGAGAAGCCCGAAGCCGGCGAAGATTGGCCGCGCGTGCTGGCCATCAGCGTCATCGGCAAGAACGAGCATTGGGAGGAGATGAAGCCGCAGATCATTGATCCGCAGGCGCCTGACTATCTCGATCTGCTGCCGACTGCCGTGCCCGTCTCCGCCTTCCTGTCGCAGATTGCCCCCTATCTGCCGAAGGACCCCATCATCGACGCCTATCTCGCCAAGAATCACGCGACCGATCGGGGCTACGACGTGAACGCGCCCAAACCGGCCGTCCTCGACCTCACCAAGGCGTTGGAGCGGAAGCCCCGCTCGCCCATGCTGCTGACGCGGCGCGGCCTATGGCTGGAAGCCGGCGATGACGAGGCCGCCGCCCTGGTCGACTATTCGGCGGCGCTGCGCGCCGATCCGGGTTTTGCTCCGGCGCTTTACGCCCGCGCGCTGCTGCGCGGCTATCGCAATGACAAGCTGCAGGGCGACGCCAAGGCCGCCATGGCCGACCTCGATCTGCTCATTCGCCGGTTTCCGGGGAGCGCGCGCCTCCACATCACGCGCGGCTCGCTGCTCTTCGGCGACTACGATTATCGCCGCGCCCTCGTCGATTACGACGCCGCCTTGCAACTCGACCCCGGCAATGTCTCGGCCCGGCTCACCCGCGCCAATGCGCGAGTCGAACTGGGCGATATGAAGGGGGCGGGCGAGGATTACGACGCCGCGATCGAGGCCCGGCCGGATGCCGCCTATCTGCTGGTCGAACGGGCCAATTACCACATGCGCGTCGGCGAACCCGATGCCGCCTTCGACGATATCGAAGCGGCTCTGCTGATAGAGCCGGACATGCCCTCGGCCATCAGCGCACGCGCTATCGTTCACCTCGATCTCGGCGAAGTCGACGCGGCATTGTCGGATGCCGACCTCACCATCAAGCTCGACGCCAAGCCGTCCGGCGGGCATATCGCGCTGCGCGGTACGATACGTCACATCAAGGGCGATCTGACTGGCGCCATCGCCGATTACCGCGAAGCCGCCAAGCTCGACCCCACCGAGCCGTTCGACCCGCTGCTGCTCTTTCTGGCGCTGGGCGAAGCAGGCAAGCCCGCGGAAGGCAAGGACGCCTTGCGCGATCTGCTGAAGCGCTGGCCGACCACCGAATGGCCGGCACCGCTCGCCCTCTATCTCATCGGTGAAAGCAGCGATGCGGCATTGAAGCAGGCGGCCACCACCGGCACCGAAGTCTTGCGGAAATACCAGGATTTCGACTGGCACTTCTATCTTGGTGCCGCTGCGATGATCAAAGGCGACAAGAAGAAGGCGCGGGAATATTTTCAGCATGTCGTCGATACCGATATGCGCCAGTTCCTGGAATACAACCTCGCCCGCGTCTTTCTGGAACGCCTGGGCGGCCGCGCCTATCTGAAGACGAATTGAGACGATCAGCCCTTGGGGCTGAGACGGAACCAGGTGACTTCGCCGGGCGTAAAGAGGTCGCGCGCCTTGCGGTACCACAGAGGCGGGGCATGGTCACCGACGATCAGGATTTCCGTGGGCGGTGTTGCCGGATCGGCGAAGGATTCGGCAATCGTGTGCAGTAGCTCGATCCAGGCATCGGCCATGAAGCAAACCTCGCGCTCCGGGACGCGCGGATCCTTGTGCAGACAATCCAGATGGCCGTAACCCTGGTCGGCGATCACCGGCACATGGGTATTGAAGGTCAATAGATAGCTGAATTGCGGCTGGGTCGCCGATTTAAGGCGCGCGGCGACGGTCTGCACCAGCCTGGGGTCGCAAATGCCGACGAAGACGTCGCCACACAGCTTCTCCCCGGGCTGCTGCATGTCCTCGGCGAAATGTCGCTCGACAAAGCCGATATGGGGCCACCATTTGCCGCGCTCGAACATGTCCCGCGAGAAGCCGTGATACCCGTTGGTGAGGTATCCCTTTTGCGTCATGGCAAACGGCAGACAGTCCGGCCGGTCGGTCGTCAGATAGTCCAGGTAGCTGTCGCGCGTGGCGCAGAATTCGCGCATCTCGGCCGAAGTCGTGCCGCCGATGAAACTGTTGGTGCCGCCGGTCACGACATAGCGGCTTTCGATACCGGCCGAGCGGATGGCTTGTTCCAGCATGCCCTGTATCGCTGGGTCGTTGAAATGCCCCATCGCCTCGACGATCACCACCAGCATGTGCCGGCCGTTCGGCTGCTGGACCAGCTGCAGATAGCCGGATTTCTCCATGGCCGATTCGAATGGCCGCTCGGTGCCGACCTTCACCCACATGGCCGAATCGCCCGGCGTATTGAACCAGAGGTCGGCGGGCAGGGCGGCGAGGCCCAGCAGCAGCATCGGCAAGGCACGCGCCCTTCGCATGTGCCGTGCCTGGTGCGTCAGCAGGTAGAATGTACCGCCGAACACAGCGATGAGCAGGACGATCAACACGATATAGAGCTTGGAACTCAGGATATCGAGCTCGTTGATGAAGCGTAGCGCGAACATCGCTTCGGTCAAGGTGAGCCCGAAGAGCTGCGTGGCACAGAACATGATGTCGAAGACCAGCGCGCCCACGAAGAGCAGGACCACGATCGGGCTGGGCAGGAAACGGATGCTGGTCGCTGCCAGCAGATAGAGGATGATCGGCAGAGTCCTGGGCGGCACGGAAATGCCGAACAGAGACAAGGCGACGAAGGCGAGATTGGGCAGGACGAGGCCGACGATCACGAGGAGAACCGCCGGCCGACGCACCCATTTGACCGCTTCGCGCCACATCAGCGTTGCTCGAACCCCATCAGGACATTGACGGTGTTGACGCCCAGCGCCTCGACCGCATAGCCGCCCTCCATCACGAACAGGGTCGGAAGGTCGGCCCAGGCGATGCGCTCGCCCAGGCGGTGATAATCGCCCTCGGCCAGCTTGAAGCGCGAGATCGGGTCATGCTCGAACGTGTCGAGCCCCAATGAGATGACCAGGGCCTCGGCACCATATTGCTCGATCCGCTTCAAGGCGACGTCGAGCGCTTCCGCATAGCGCCGCCAATCCGTGCCCCAGGGCAGCGGCAGGTTCATGTGGTAGCCCTCGCCGGCGCCGGCACCCATCTCGTCGGCATAACCGATGAAATAGGGGAATTCCTGTTTGGGATCGGCATGGAGCGAGATGGTGAGCACGTCGTCGCGCTCGTAGAACATCTGTTGCGTGCCGTTGCCGTGATGATAGTCGACGTCGAGGATGGCGACCCGCTTGGCACCCTGGTCGCGGAAGGCTTGCGCCGCGATCCCGGCATTGTTGAGAAAGCAATAGCCGCCGTAGAAATCGCTGCCGGCATGATGCCCGGGCGGGCGGCAGAGGGCAAAGGCCGCACGCTCGCCGGTCGCCACCAGCTTCTGCGCCGTCAAGGCGGTGTTGGCCGACGCGCGCACGGCGGACCAGGTTCCCGCCATGATCGGCGTTCCCGCATCGATGGCGTAATAGCCAAGCCTGCCGTCGATGCTGTCGGAGAGGCGCCGCCCCAGCCCCGGCACCGGCCAGACATGCGGCAGGGCATCGAAGGTACGCCCCGTCGCCGCCCAGTCGCGCCAGGCGACACTGAGGAAATCCACCAGGCCGCGGTCATGCACCTTGAGGATCGGCTCGAGGCCGAAATCCTGTGGCTTCAAGACCTCGCCGAGCTTCGTGGCCCGCACCCGGTCGATGACGATTTCGGCGCGGCGCGGCATTTCATGGGCCTTCATGAACTGCCCTTCCAGCAGTTCATGCTTGCCGTCATGCAGGCGGTGATCCTCGCTGTAGACCGTGCGCATGATCAGAGGTCCGGGCGCGTCTTGGGCTTGGCGTACCAGCCGCCGACCGCCGCTTCATAGGCGACACCGGCGCGGAACACGTCGGCATCGGCGTAGGTGCGGCCGATGAGCTGGATCGAGGTGGGCACACCGTTCGTGGCATGCCCCGTCGGCACCGCAAGGACTGGGCAGCGCGAGAGGGTGTTGAACGGCGTCGTCATGCACCAGGCGAGAATCTTGGGCAATGGCGAGACCTTGCCGTTGATGCGCACCTGGTCCTTGTTCTCGTCGAAATCGGCCTTCACGGCCGGCAATGCCGTCGTCGGGCAGATGAAGAGATCGTATTTCTCCATCATCGGACCGAACGTCTCATACATCTTCACCGCACCTTCCATCGATTTGAAGAAGAGGTCGGCGCTGGATTTGGAGCCCTTCTTGGCGAAGTTGCGGGCATAGGTCGTCATCAGATGGCCGTATTTCTTGGCCGTCTGGTTGAGCTGGGTGCCGAAGAGATGCTCGAGATGCCACATGCCGGTATCGATGGCATTGCGCGTCCAGCCGAGATCCACTTCCTCGACCGTGGCGCCGAGGCTTTTGAAGACGCGCAGCGCGCGCTTGGTGTTGGCGACCACTTCCTTGTCGACCTCATAGACGTTGAGGTCCATCGAATAGGCGATCTTCCAGCCCTTGATCGGCTTGTAGTCGGTGGGCAGGCGCAGCTTGGGCCGCAGCGAGGCGATGTCATAAGGGCTGGGGCCAGAGACGACGTTCTGCAGCAGGATGGCGTCGGCGATGGTCCGGGTCATCGGCCCGGTATGGCAATAGGGGTCGAGGTTGAAGGGCGGATCGTCCGGGTTGCGGCCATAGGGCGGCTTATATCCGACGACGCCACAGGCCGCGGCCGGAATACGGATCGACCCGCCGATATCGGAACCCATGGCGAGGGGCGCTGTCCCCGCCGCAAGCGAGGCGCCCGAGCCGCCGGACGAGCCGCCGGTGGTAAAGCGCCGGTTCCACGGATTGCGCGTCACACCCCAGAGGCGCGAATGCGTATAGGAGGCGCAGGAGAATTCCGGGGTGGCGGTGCGCGCATGCACGATGCCGCCGGCCTTCAGGATGCGCTCATTGTTGGCCGAGGTCTTGTCGGGCACGAAATTCTGCGTGGTGAGCGAGCCGTAGGAGGTGGGCTTGCCGGCGATCCAGCTCTCGTCCTTGATGGCGATGGGCAGGCCTTCGAGCGCGCCGACCCTGGCGCCCTTCTTCATGAACTTGGCTTCGGCCTGTTTGGCAAGGTCCATCGCCTCGTCATAATGCTTGAACGTGAAGGCATTGATCTTCGGCTCGACTTCCTCGGCCCGCGCAATCACGGCGCTCATCAATTCCACAGGCGACAACTTGCGCTTGCGGAACAGGGCCGCCGCTTCGCTGGCACTCATATAAATGAGATCGTCGTTCTTCATCATGTCCCCCAGAATAGTCGGTGATTGGTTACTTTTTCGTTTGTGCAAATTCACACATTAAGCGCGCATTTTAGGGAGTTGAGCGCCGCCAACGTCTCGCGCAACAGGCCGTTGTTGCGGAAATCCGGCCAGGAGGAGAGCTTCACCGCCGTGAAGCCATAGGCCGGATCGGAATAGATCAGCTGCCCGAAGACCCCGCGCGCCAGCAGCACCGGCGTGCGGTGATCCTCCAGCCAGAATTGCTGGCTGTAGGCACCGTGCGGCGTCGCAATGCGGTAATCGCCGGTGAATTTATCATGATCGCCCCGGCGGCTGCGCTGCACCCAGGCGGCGGGCACGATCTGGCGTCCGTTGAAGAGCCCGTCCTGGGTCAGCATCTCGCCAAAGCGCGCATAGTCGCGCAAGGTTGCATTGAAGCCGCCATCGGCCAGCGCGTAGCCCGCCGCATCGACCGTGTAGCAGGCACTTTCTTCGGCACCCAAGGGCTGCCACAGGTCGCGGCTGACGATTTCGGGAAGACGCCGCCCGGAAATCCGCTCCAGGGCGAAGGCCAGAACGTCGGTTTCGACCGAGCGATAGGAGAAGCGCGCGCCATGGTCGGCCTCGCGCGCCTTCAATCCCAGCACCACGTCCCAGATCGTCTTGGGCCAGTCGCGCCCGTCATCGGGACGCGGTCGCCATTGGCAGGCGACGTCGATCTTGGCGATGTCGGAGAACGGATCGGTATAGGTTTCGTCAAAGGTGACGCCGCTGGTCATGTCCAGCACATGCTGCACCCTGGCCCCAGCATAGGCGGTGGCGGCAAGTTCCGGCAGATAGCGCGTGATCGGAGACTCGACATCGATCCAGCCGCGCGCCTGATAGATGCCGACCAGGATGCCGATCAGCGATTTCCCGACCGATTGCGACAGATGCAGCGTGCGCTCGTTCATGCCGTTCATATAGCGCTCGAACACGATGCGCCCGCGATGCAGAACGATGAAGCCATCGGTGAAGGTATCGTCCAGGAAATCGCCGATGCTCTTCTCGCCGCTCTCGCCTTGATACCGGATACGCTCCAGCGGTTGCGGGTTCCGCTGAAACTGGCTGGCCTGCTCGCGCCCACGCCACACCTCGGCCGTCGGCACCATTTCGCGCACATGCTGGAACGACCAGCGGTTCCAGGGCGCCCGGTCCCAGCCGTCGCGGGGCGGATATTGGAGCTTGCTGTGATCAACCATGGCCAAGAACCTTCTTGATGGCGGCCGCCGCTGCTTCCTGTTCCAGGAAGCGCGCATCGTCGAGGAAGTCCGGCCAGGAGGAGAGTTTGACGATGACGATGCCAGCATCCGGATCGGCGTGGATCCATTGCCCGAACACGCCATGGCAAGAAAGTGTGCGCGTGCGATGGTCCGACATCCAGAATTGATTGTGATAGGCGCCGAGCGGCATGGTTTCGCGATAGTCCGGCCCGAAGAGATCGTGATTGGCCCGCCGCGTCTCGGCGATCCAGTTTGCCGGCACGATCTGCCGCCCGTTCATGTAACCGTCCTGCGCGACCATCAGGCCGAAACGCGCGTAGTCGCGCAAAGTAGCGTTGAGGCCGCCATCGGCCAGCGCATAGCCTTGCGCATCGACCGTGTAATAGGCGTTCTCTTCCATGCCCAAGGGTTGCCACAACTCGCGGCTCATCAGCTGGGCCAAGCGCTGGCCGGTGACGCGCTCCGCCACAAAGGCCAGCACGTCGGTCTCGATCGAACGATAGAGAAAGCGGCTGCCATGCGCCGCCTCGCGCTTCTTCAGCCGCAGGATCTGCTGCCAGATCGAGCCCGGCCAATCGCGCTTGTCGCCCGCGGGCTTGGGCTTCCAGCCGCTGGCGACATCGGTCTGGCCCACATCGGAGAAGGGATCGGTATAGGTTTCGTCATAAGCCACACCCGACCCCATATCCAGCACCTGCTGGATGGTGGCGCCTTCATAGGCCGTGGCCGCAAGTTCCGGCAGATAATGCGTGACCTGCTGCCGCGTATCGACGGCGCCGCGTTCGACCAGGATGCCGTAAAGTGCCCCGAGGAAGGACTTGGCGACCGATTGCGACAGATGCGCCGACCGCTCATGCATCCCGTTCATATAGCGTTCGAAGATGATGGCACCGTGTTGCAGCACGATGAAGCCGTCGGTGAAATTGTCGTCGAGGAATTGGCCGATACTGATCTCGCCGCGCGCGGCCTGAAAGCGGATCTCGTCGAGACGTCGGGGATGGCGCGGCAGTTCGCTGACCGGGCCTGCACCGCGCCACACCTCGGCGGTCGGCAGAATTTCCCGCACATGCTGGAACGACCAGCGGTTATACGGCGCCCGGTCCCAGTGTTCGCGGGGGATATATGGGTTTTGCGACAATCCGGTTGTCATGGTTCAGCCGCCGTATCTCCATGTCGTCATCCCCGGGCTTGACCCGGGGATCAGTTGGTGACTGAAGATTACCGCGCCCGGTCGCACCAGATCCCCGGGTCAAGCCCGGGGATGACGATAAAACAAAGGCTGGCTGCAGCACGCCATACCCCAAGGGGAAACGGGTGCCGCAGCCAGCTGGTCAGCTTACTTCGTCAGTTCGGTCCAGATGGCGGTGTGAAGCTCCGTCACCTCCGGCGCGCAGGCCGGCATGATGAAGGTCTTCTGGCCTTCCGGCAGGTTGATTTCCGGCGCCGTGGCAAAGGCCGGGTCGAGGAACTTGTCCGAACCCACGATGCCGTTCGCATATTTGGCGAAATCGGAAATCAGCGCGGCGTTCTCCGGGTCCATGATGAAGTTCTGGAACTTCTTCGCGTTCTCGAGGTTCTTCGCGCCCTTGATGACCGAGACGTTATCCATCCAGACGGCGATGCCTTCCTTCGGATAGCCATAGACGATCTTGTCGTTCTGGAGACGCGCGCGCATCGAGGCGCCGTTCCAGTTCATGCCCGCCATCAGATCTTCCTTGGCGTACTTCTCGACATTGCCGTAATCCATCGAGATCCAGTCCGGCTTGGCCTTCATCAGCAGGTCGCGGACCTGCATCAGCTCGTCCTTGTTGCCGTTGCACTTCGGATCGAAGCCCTTAAAGGCGAGGGCCGCGGCGATGACGTCGCTCATTTCCGGCACCACATTGACCTTGCCCTTGAGCTCGGCCGGGGTGTCGAACAGGATCGCCCAGGTATTCACGTCGCCCTGATAGGCTTTGGTGTTGACCGTGATGCCGGTGGTGCCCCACTGCCAGGGAACCGTGTAGTTGCGGCCCTTGTCGAACTCGACATCGACCCAGCGCGGATCCATGTTCTTGAAGTTCGACATGGTGTTCGGCTTGGTCTCCTCAAGGAGGCCTTCCTGGATGAAGATCGGCACGAAGTTGCTGCTCGGCACGACGATGTCGAAGCCATGGCCGCCGGCCTTGATCTTGGCGAGAGCGATGTCGTTCGAGTCATAGTCGGTCACGGTGACCTTGACGTTGTTCTCTTTCTCGAACTTCTCGATCAGCTTGGGGTTGGTGTAGTTGCCCCAGTTATAAATGTTGAGCTCGCCGCCGGCCGGTGCCGCGGCCGCTGCTTCGCTGGTCGCCGCGGGTGCAGCTTCGCTGGTGGCGGGTGCTGCCTCGCTGGTGGCCGTCGAGGCCGCTTCGCTGGTCGCGGCCGGCG
Source organism: Dongia sp. (assembly GCF_041906375.1). GTDB lineage: Bacteria > Pseudomonadota > Alphaproteobacteria > Dongiales > Dongiaceae > Dongia. Next base: position 506,266 of record NZ_JAYRJJ010000002.1, read on the forward strand.
CTGCCTCTGACGAAGCCTCTTCCTTCTTCTCGCCGCAGGCGCTCAGCGCCAGCATGATAGTGACGGCCATGGCCGTACTCTTGAAAGCCTGTAGATATGTCACTTGATCCTCCAACTTGCTGCTGCACCGCCCCCTGCCAGGTCATTGCCTGGCTTTCGGGCATCTTCTAGTTCGAACCGAACGCCAACCGAACGTCTTGCCCCGCCGGACATCCCTTCCCCGCGGAACGGGGAGGGGCGGCCCGTCGATCGGTCATGCTTTCTTCCTGTTGAGCAGGAAGAAGATCGTCACCATCACGATCGATATCGCCAGGAAGACCGACGAGATGGCATTCATTTCCGGAGTCACGATACGCTTCAATTGCCCCAGCATATAGGTCGGAAGCGTATCCTGTCCGCCTGATTTCACCAATTCCGTGATCACGACATCGTCAAGCGAGATGACGAAGGCCAGCATGCCGCCGGCGAGGATACCCGGCCAGAGCAGCGGCAGGGTGACGCGGCGGAAGGTCTGGAAGGGTGTCGCATAGAGATCGGCCGCCGCCCGTTCCAGCGACAGGTCCATGTTCTCCAGCCTGGCCCGGATCGGCAGATAGGCGAAGGGAATGCAGAACGCCGTGTGGGCGATGAGCAGGTAGCCGAGGCCCGTATAGCCGGTAGCGTTCTTGATCGCGGCAAAGAAGATCAGGAGTGCCACACCGGTCACGATTTCCGGCACCATCAGGGGTTGATTGATGAAGGCATAGATGAAGGTCAGGCCGGGAAAGGGCTTGGTCCGGGTGGTTGCCAAGGCGGCCAGCGTCGCCACGAAGGTCGAGATCAAGGCGGCGATGATGGCGATGGTGAGAGAGCGCATGGCGGCGTCCTTCACCTGTCCGTTGGCCCAGGCCGATTCATACCAGCGCCACGAGAAGCCCTCCCAGATGGCGACCGAGGTGCCGGCGTTGAACGAATAGACCACCAGCGTCAGGATCGGCGCATAGAGCATCAGGAAGCAGAGCATGGCGATGGTGGTGAAGCCGGTCTGCTTCTTGACATCGAAACCGCGGCCGCGTCTGGGCTTGGCGTCGGACGGTGCTTTTGCCGGCTCAGCCATGACGCGCCTCCGTCTTCGAGGCATTCTTCACATAGAACAGCAGGGCGATCATGACCACGGCCATCAGGGTAATGGAAAGGGCGGCCCCCAGCGGCCAGTTGCGCGCCTGGCCGAACTGCATGTCGATGAGGTTGCCGAGCATCAGATTGCGCCCGCCGCCCAGCACGCGCGGCGTCACATAGGCACCGAGCGAGGGAATGAAGACCAGGATGGAGCCGGCGATGACACCGGGCTTGACCAGCGGAAAGATGACGTGACGCAACACCCGCCAGCGCGTCGCATAGAGATCGTAGCCGGCCTCGACCAGGCGGAAATCGATGCGTTCCATGCTGGCATAGAGCGGCAGCACCATGAGCGGCAGATAGACATAGAGCAGGCCCATCATCACCGCCCCGTCGGTGAACAGGATCTGGACCGGCGCGTCGACGATGCCCAAGGCCAGCAGGATCGAGTTGACGATGCCTTCGTTGCGGATCACTTCCATCACCGCGAAGGTGCGGATGAGGAGGTTGGTCCAGAACGGAATGGTGATCAGGAACAGCCACAGATCGCGCGTCTTGTCGTTGCGCGTGGCGATGAAATAGGCGGTCGGGAAACCGAACACCAGCGCCAGCGCGGTGCTGAGGAAGGAAAGCTTCACCGAGCGCCACAGGATCGACATATGCGCGTCGGCAAGCGTCACCTCATCGGTGAAAATATCCTTCTGGAAGACGACGCCGAACCAGGCGTCGGCCGAGAATTTCCACTCGACGCCGCCATAGCCGCCCTTCTGCAGGAAGGAATAGACGACGACGATGGCCAAGGGGCCGATCGCCGCCACCAGGAGGATGAGGAGCGCCGGTGTCGACAGCAGCCAGCGATTGCGCGTATCGCGCCGGTCGACTGCGGCGGAGGCCAGCGCCGCCTTGTTGGAGAGTGATTTGGCGTCAGCCATGGCGACTCAATCCTTCAGGATCTGCATGGCTTCGGGGGCGATGCGCAGGCCCACGACGTCGCCGGCCTTCAAGACCTCCTGATGGCCGCGGCGGTTCTGCACGCGCACGGTGACTTCCTGGTGCGAGCCGTCGATCTCCACGTGATAGGTCGTATCGGTACCGAAATAGACGATGTTCGTCACCTTGCCGGTGAGATGCGCCTCGGCGCCGGGCCGCACCAGATCGATGCGCTCCGGTCGGATCGCCAGGGTCACCATGGCGCCGACGCCGACATTCTCGGCGACCGGGTGGCTGATCATGACGCCGGAGGGCAGCTTGATCTGTCCGTCGGCGGCAATGCGCTGCGTCACTTCGGCCTCGATGAAGTTGGTTTCGCCGATGAAATCGGCGACGAAGCGCACGGTCGGTTGTTCGTAGATCTCGGTCGGCGAACCGATCTGCAGGATCTTGCCCTTGGACATGACAGCGATGCGGTCGGACATGGTCAGGGCTTCTTCCTGATCATGCGTCACGAAGATGAAAGTGATACCGGTCTCCATCTGCATGCGCTTCAATTCGATCTGCATCTCCTTGCGGAGTTTGAGATCGAGCGCCGACAAGGGCTCGTCGAGCAGCAGAACCTTCGGCTTGGGTGCGAGCGCTCGCGCCAATGCGACGCGCTGCTGCTGGCCGCCAGAAATCTGGCTGGTACGGCGGTCCTTCAATTCCTCCATACGCACAAGCTTCAGCATGGCGGTAACCGTCGCCTGCACTTCCGCTTTGGGCTTGCCCAGCATTTCCAGGCCGAAGGCGATGTTCTGCGACACCGTCATATGCGGGAACAGGGCGTAGGATTGGAACACCGTGTTCACATGGCGCTTGAAGGGCGGCAGATGCGCCACCTCCTCGCCTTCCAGCAGGATGCTGCCGTCGCTCGGCATCTCGAAGCCGGCGATCATGCGCAGCAATGTAGTCTTGCCGCAGCCGGATGGCCCCAGGAGGGTGAAGAACTCGTTTTGGCGAATAGTGACCGAGACATTGTCCAGGGCACGGACTTCTGCGCCCCCCGTCCCGAAAATCTTGCTTACGTTTTTAGCTTCGACAGCTACAGCAGCTGACACGATTGAACGCCCCCGTCTTGATTTGCGCCATCCGCCTCACACCCCAAATGGCCTTCTTACGAGGCCTCATCGTGGGCTCGGCCTTATCCGGCCAGGATTTTGCGCGCGGCCAAGATTAGGCATTCGGCGCGTCAGGTCAATCGCGGCGTAGCACAAAAGTAAAATAAGCTGCCCCGCTTTTCATTCCATGACGAGGCCTCATGCGCCCATGACGAGCAATTGAACCGGTCAGTTCGCGATAGTCCCTCCCCCGTCGGTGGTAGGCAGGCAATGTCCCCGATCGCGCGAAACCCGTCCATTCGGTCAAGCCCCGCCCGATATATCTCTAGCGCCTTTTCCCGGCGACGCTGTTAGATTGCGCCGCGTCACGCCGACTTCCTTCAGCAGACGAATGCGATGAGCACGAACCGAAACAAGAACAGACGGCAATTGCCGCCCCTCAACGCCCTGCGTGCCTTTGAAGCGGTGGCACGCTTCCTAAGCTTCACCAAGGCGGCGGAGGAATTGCTGGTGACGCAGAGCGCCGTCAGCCGCCAGGTCAAGAATCTGGAAGATATCCTGGGCGTCGGCCTCATCCTGCGGAAGGCGCAGCTGGAACTGACCGAGGAAGGCAAGCGCCTGCTGCCCGTCCTTACCGACAGCTTCGACCGCATGGACGTCATCATCGGCTCGTTCCGCCGCCAGTCGAAGAAGCCGCCCCTGAGCCTTGCCGTCCCGCCGACCTTCGCGCGGCGCATCCTGTTGCCGCGCCTGCCGGAATTCCAGCGCGCCAATGCCGATCTCGAGATCCGCCTGGAGACGCCGCCGGTCAATCCGGATTTCCGCAATTCCGGCCATGACCTCGCCGTCCTGTTCGGCGAGGTCGAGGCCGATGGCCTCATCGCCGAGGTGCTGATGCGCGAGCGTTCCTCGCCCCTTTGTTCTCCGGAACTGGTCAAGAAATCGAACTGGCCCGATCTCAAGACGATGATCGCCAAGGCGCCCTTGCTGCATATCCGCCAGGGCAACGATTCCTGGCATGACTGGCGCATGCTGGCGCGCCAGGTGGGCTGTGCCGGCGTGCCGGTCGAGCGCGGGATCGTCGTCGAAACGGCCGACCAGGCGGTGCAGGCGGCCATTTCCGGCGGCGGTGTCACCGAAGTCGACCCGCGCCTCTGTGCCGAGGAAGTGGCCAGCGGCCAGCTGGTCGCCCCCTTCGACATCAGCATCATGACGGGCCGCACCTACACCCTCGTCTGCCGCGCCGACGAAACCGATCTTGCCCGCATCGCCGCCTTCCGCGAATGGGCCCTGACGGCCTTGGCCGAGCCATCCTTGCCCGAACCGCCTCTCGTCACCGCCACGGCATGACACCGCAGGAAATCCAGGCCCGCTTGCTTTATCGCGATGCCCTGATGCTGGTGATCGACAAGCCGGCGGGCCTCCCCGTTCATGCCGGCCCCAGTACCAATTCGCGGGGTGGCGGGCCCAATCTCGAACGCGATTTCGAACATTTGCGCTTCGGCCTGCCCAAGGCTCCGGCGCTGGCGCACCGCCTCGACCGCGACACCTCCGGCTGCCTCGCTTTGGGCCGCCAGCACAAGGGCCTCTCCCGCCTCGGCAAGCTTTTCCAGGAAGGCAAGATCGGCAAGACCTATTGGGCGGTCACGACGGCAGCACCCGCGGCCAAACAGGGCACCATCACCGCCAGCCTCAAGAAGCTCACCACCCGCGCCGGCGGCTGGCGCATGGTCGTGGTGGGCGATGACGACAAGGATGGGCAGAAGGCGGTCACCGATTACAAGCTGCTGGGCTCCAGCGATCATCTGCATTGGCTGGAGCTCAGCCCCCGTACCGGGCGCACCCATCAGATCCGCGTGCATCTCTCTCATCTGGGCTGCCCGATCCTGGGCGAGCCGCAATACCTCCCCGCCGGATCGCCCAAACCCAGTGCCAAGCTGCACCTCCATTCCCGCAGCCTGGTCGTTCCGCTCTATCCCAAAAAGGACCCGATCCGGGTCGAAGCCCCGCCGCCGCCGCACATGCTGGAGGCGCTCAGGGCCTGCGGCTATGTAACCGGCTAAAGGCCTTTTACCGGTTACAAGCTTTGGGTGATCGATAGGGCGGCGCAGGGCTTGAATAAAGGCCGTCCCCCCTATATAACCCGCCCCGCACGGCAGTAATGCGTCCAAGGCGAACCATAGGGCATGCCCAAACGCAGCCGAATGCTCAATCTATTCAATAGGATATGAAATGCCCAAGATGAAAACGAAGAGCGGCGCCAAAAAGCGCTTCAAGCTCACGGCGAGCGGTCAGGTCAAGTTCAAGCCGGCCAACAAGCGCCACATGCTCTCTGCCAAGCCGAAGAAGATGAAGCGGCAGTCGCGCCGCAGCGAAGTGATGTTCGAGGCGGATGCCAAGAAGGTCATTAAATTCTTCCTGCCCAACGGGCTCTAAGGCACTGACGGAGAACTGATAAATGGCACGTACCAAACGGGGCGTCACCTCGCACGCCCGCCACAAAAAAGTGCTCGAGATGGCCAAGGGCTATGTCGGGCGTTCCTCCACGAACTACCGCATTGCGCTCGAGAAGGTCGAAAAGGGCCTGCAGTATGCGTATCGCGACCGCCGCGCCAAGAAGCGTGATTTCCGCGGTCTGTGGATCCAGCGCATCAATGCCGGTGTCCGTGAGCACGGCCTCACCTATTCGCAGTTCATCAACGGCGTGAAGCGCGCTGGCATCGAAGTCGACCGCAAGGTCCTCTCCGACCTCGCCATCCACGAGCCGGCCGCTTTTGCGGCGCTGGTGAAGCAGGCCCAAGAGGCTCTGGCGAAGTAAGCACGGCCATGCCGGCGCTTCGCCTTAAAACTCTTTATGTGATTGCAGCCGTCGCCCTGGCATTGCCAGCGGTGACGGCTTGCGATTCCTATAAGGACGATGTGGCGAGCGTGCAGGCGGCCGAGAGCATCGTGCCGGGCAAGAGCAACGATGCGGTGGCGCGTGAAATCGCCGGCGCGCGCGGCTCCGTCGCCTGGAAGGGTGCCAAGGCCGAGCGCTACAACAACGATGCGATCGTGCTGGTCACCGCCGATATCGAGCGCGTCGGCCAGTCGGGTGCCGCCCACAAGATCGCACTCGAATTCGTCAACAACCGCGAAACCCGCAAAGTCGCTTTCGAGCAGGCCTATATCGATGGCAAGCGGCAAAGCCTGCTGGGTGGTGCCCTGACCTTGTTTTTGCTGCAACTGGACTGACCGGCCGCAATCGCGCCAAGGTTTTGGGACGAGAGCTGGGGGCCGGGTCATCCGAGCCTCCTTTTTTGTTTGTGGAATACGATCAACGGGGATCGATGGAAGATGTCGGGTGATACGGGGCAGGACCTCAATGGCCTGCAGAAGAAGTGGCTGGAGGCCGTGGCTGGCACCGGCAGCGTCGAAGCGCTGGAACAGGTGCGCGTCGATGCGCTGGGCAAGAAGGGCGAGATTTCAGGCCTGATGAAGGTGCTGGGAACACTGGCCCCCGAGCAGCGCAAGGATTTCGGCGCCAGACTCAACGTGCTGCGCGACGAAGTGGCCGCCGCCATCGACGCCAAAAAAGCGGGCCTTGCCGACGCCGCCTTGAACGCGAAGCTCGCGCGCGAAACGCTCGACCTCACCTTGCCGGCGCGCCCCGAATATGAGGGCCGCATCCACCCGATTACGCAGACCATCGACGAGATCGTCGCCATTTTCGGCGAGATGGGTTTCTCGGTCGCCGAAGGGCCGGATATCGAGGACGATTTCCACAACTTCACCGCGCTCAACATCCCGGCCGATCACCCGGCGCGGCAAATGCAGGACACCTTCTATCTGCCGCAGAAGCCCGATGGCAGCCAGATGGTGCTGCGCACGCATACCTCGCCGGTGCAGATCCGCACCATGCTGAAAGGCGATCTGCCGATCCGCGTCATCTGCCCGGGCCGCACCTATCGCGTCGATAGCGACATGACGCATTCGCCGATGTTCCACCAGGTCGAAGGCCTGGTCATCGACACGCATACCAATATGGGCCACCTCAAAGGCTGCCTGCAGGATTTCGTGCGCGCCTTCTTCGGCATCGACAATCTGCCGGTCAGGTTCCGCCCCAGCTATTTCCCCTTCACCGAGCCCTCGGCCGAGGTCGATATCGGCTGCGACCGGTCGGGCGGCGCGTTGAAGCTCGGCGGCGACAAGGACGGCAATGCCAAGAACTGGCTGGAGATCCTCGGCTCCGGCATGGTGCACCCCAACGTGCTGAAGAATTGCGGCATCGATCCCAGCAAGTATCAGGGCTTTGCTTTCGGCATGGGCATCGAGCGCATCGCCATGCTGAAATACGGCATCCCCGATTTGCGCACCTTCTACGAATCCGATCTGCGCTGGCTGCGGCATTACGGTTTCGTACCCCTTGATATCCCCACCATGGTGGGAGGACTGACGCGATGAAATTCACCCTCTCCTGGCTCAAGACTCATCTCGAGACCGATGCGGATCTGGCCACCATCACGAAGAAGCTGACCGATCTCGGCCTCGAGGTCGAAGGCGTCGAGGACAAGGCCGAGAGCCTGAAGCCTTTCGTCGTCGGCTATGTGGTCGAGGCCGTGCAGCATCCCAATGCCGACCGGCTGCGGGTCTGCAAGGTCGACACCGGCAAGGGCATTTTGCAGGTCGTTTGCGGCGCCCCCAATGCGCGCACCGGCATGAAAGGCGTGTTTGCGCCCGTCGGTACCCATGTGCCGGGAACGGGCTTGGACCTCAAGGCTGGCAAGATCCGCGGCGAGGAATCGAACGGCATGCTCTGCTCGGCGCGCGAATTGGGTCTGGGGCAGGATCATGACGGCATCATCGAATTGCCCGAAGACGCGCCGGTGGGTCAGAGCTTTGTCGATTATCGCGGCCTCAACGATCCCGTGATCGAGATCAAGATCACACCGGACCGCGCCGATTGCCTGGGCGTGTTCGGTGTGGCGCGCGATCTGGCGTCGGCCGGCCTCGGTAAATTGAAGCCGATCGCCGAGAAGCACATTCCCGGCACCTTCAAAAGCCCGATCCAATGGTCGATCGATGAGAGCGCCAAGTCGGGCGTGCTCTACACCGCCGGGCGCTATTTCAAGGGCGTCAAAAACGGCCCCTCGCCCCAATGGCTGCAGGACCGCCTGACCTCGATCGGCCTGCGGCCCATTTCGGCGCTGGTCGACATCACCAATTTCGTCACCTTCGATCTCTGCCGGCCGCTCCATGTGTTCGATGCCGACAAGGTGAAGGGCCATGTCATGATGCGCTCAGCCCAGCCAGGCGAGACCATCGAGGCGCTGGACGGCAAAACCTACACGCTTGAGCCCGGCATGATCGTCATCGCGGACGAGAATGGTCCGGAAGCGATCGGCGGCATCATGGGCGGTGAAGTTTCGGGCTGTACCGAGGCGACGGCGAACGTGTTCCTCGAAGCGGCCCTGTTCGACCCGATCACCACCGCGAAGACCGGGCGCAAGCTCGGCATCCAGTCGGATGCGCGCTATCGCAACGAGCGCGGGCTTGATCCGCAATCGGAGATCTGGGGCATCGACGTGGCGACACGGCTGATCCTTGAGCTCTGCGGCGGCGAGGTTTCCGAAGTGACCGCGGCCGGCACGATCCCCACTTCCTTGCGCGAGATCGCCTTCCGCCCGTCCCGCGTCCTGGGCCTGGGCGGTGTCGAGGTGGCGACTGAGCGGCAGAAGCAGATCCTCATCGATCTCGGCTTCAAGGTCGTCGAGAAGGATTTCGACAGCTGGTCGGTGACCGTGCCGTCCTTCCGCGCCGATGTGGAAGGCGAGGCGGATATCGTCGAGGAAGTCATGCGGGTCCATGGCTTCGACCATATCCCGGCCGTCTCCATGCCGCGCCTGAGCGCGCTGCCCAATGTCGCCGTCAGTCTGGGCCAGAAGCGCGTGCACCAGGCCAAGCGCCTGCTGGCTGTGCGGGGCTTGAACGAGACCGTGACCTTCAGCTTCATGCCGAGCACTGTCGCCGCCATGTTCGCCGGCAATAACGCCCTCGTGCCGCTTGCCAACCCGATCAGCACCGATCTCGACGTCATGCGCCCCAGCATCCTCGGCAATCTGCTGATGGCGGCGGCGCGCAACGCGGCGCGGGGCTTCTCCGATCTCGCCATTTTCGAGATCGGGCCGACCTATCTCGGCGAGACGGCCAAGGACCAGATCCTGGCCGCGACCGGTATCCGCGTGGGCAGCACACCGCGCCACTGGCAGGTCAAACAGCGGCCCTTGGATGCCTTCGACGCCAAGGCCGATGCCATGGCGCTGTTGGCGGCCTTCGGTGTCCCGGTCGAAAATCTGCAGATCGAGGCGGCGGCACCGGCCCATTACCATCCGGGCCAATCGGCCGTGTTGCGCCTCGGCCCCACCATCCTCGGCCAGTTCGGTGCGCTTCATCCCAAAGTGCTGCAGGAGTTGGACGTCAAAGGTCCGGCGGTCGGGTTCGAGGTCTTCCTCGAACGCCTGCCATCCCCGCGCGGCAAGGGCACGGCCCGGCCGCTGCTCAATCCTTCCGCCTTCCAGCCGCTCGAGCGCGACTTCGCCTTCATCGTCGATGCGGGAGCCGCTGCCGAAAAATTGGTGAAAGCCGCCAAGGGTGCCGACAAGGCGCTCATCACCGACGTGAAGCTGTTCGACATCTTCCAGGGCGGCAGCTTGCCCGAGGGCAAGAAGTCAGTGGCGTTGTCGGTGGTGCTGCAGCCTCGTGAAAAGACGCTGACCGATGCGGAGATCGAGGCCGTGTCGGCCAAGATCGTCGCAGCGGTGAACAAGGCGACGGGCGGGGAACTGAGGAAGTAAGGCCGCCCATACTCATTCGTCATCCCCGGGCTTGGCCCGGGGATCCACGAGTTGCTTTCTTCGTGTCACCGACAAACGCGTGGATGGCCGGGCCAAGCCCGGCCATGACGGTGTTTTATTGACGGGTATCCGCCGCTTCCGCCCCCCTCCCGGCCTCCCCCCTGAAGGTGGGAGGAGTTTAGAGCGAGGTAGTTCGGTCAGCTTCGACCCAAAGCCCTCCCACCTTCAGGGGGGAGGGTTGGGAGGGGGGCCACCGCCGCACCGATCCACCCCTCTTGATTCTCCTCCCGACTCGCCGCATATGAGCGGCCAAAGTTCAATTTGGTTCGGGAGTTAATTGCCGTCATGACCCAGGAACGCCATGGTTTTCAGGCCGAAGTGTCGCGGCTGCTGCATATGGTTGCGCATTCGCTTTACAGCGACAAATCGGTCTTCTTGCGCGAGCTGATTTCCAACGCCTCGGATGCCTGCGACAAGCTGCGCTATCTGGCCCTGACCCAGCCGGAGCTGCTGGAAGGCGGCGGGGAATTGGCGGTAACGCTCACCACCGACAAAAAGGCCAAGACCCTGACCATCGCCGATAACGGCATCGGCATGAACAAGGACGACCTCATCAGCCATCTGGGCACGATCGCCCGGTCCGGGTCCGCCAAGTTCGCCGAGGAACTGGCAGGCGCCAAGACGCAGGAGCAGAAGGTCAGCCTCATCGGCCAGTTCGGGGTCGGCTTCTATTCGGCCTTCATGGTGGCGGACAAGGTCGAGGTCGTCTCCAGGAAGGCCGGCGAATCTCAAGGTTGGCGCTGGGTTTCCGACGGGGCCGGCGAGTTCACCATCGAGAATGCCGAGAAGCCCACGCGCGGGACCGAGATCGTCCTGCACCTCAAGAAAGACGAGGCTGAGTGGCTGGAGGCGGCGCGCATCGAGCATGTGATCGCCAAGCATTCGGAGCATGTGGCCCTGCCCATCCATCTGGTCGACGGCGCCGAGCCCAAACACGTCAACCAGCAGGCAGCACTCTGGACCAAATCGAAATCGGAAATCACCACCGAGCAATACCGCGATTTCTATCGCCACATCGCCCATGCCTTTGACGAGCCCTGGGCCACGATCCATTTCAAGGCCGAGGGCAAGATCGACTACACGGCTTTGCTGTTCATTCCGAGCCAGCGCCCATTCGATCTTTTCAACCCGGAGCGTAAGCAGTCGCTGAAGCTCTACGCCAAGCGCATCTTCATCACCGACCAATCGGATGAAATCCTGCCGGGTTGGCTGCGCTTCGTGAAGGGCTTGGTGGATAGCGAGGATCTGCAGCTCAACATCAGCCGCGAGATGCTGCAGGCGAGCCCCGTCATTGCCAAGATCCGCGCGGCGCTGGTGAAGCGAATCTTAAGCGATCTTTCCAAGAAGGCCAATGACGACGACAAGGCGCCTTACGAAAGCTTCTGGGAGAATTTCGGGCCTGTGCTCAAGGAAGGCATTTATGAGGATGTGACGGCGCGGGACGAGGTGCTGAAGCTCGCCCGCTTCCGCTCCACCGCGTCGGATGGCTGGGTCAGCCTCACCGATTATGTGGCGCGGATGAAGGAAGGGCAGAAGGCGATCTATTACATCACCGGCGACAGCCTCGACACCGTGGCGCGCTCGGCACAGCTGGAAGGTTTCAAGGCCAAGGGCATCGAGGTCTTGCTGCTGACCGATCCCATCGACGAGTTCTGGATTCCGGCGGTGGAGAAGTTCGGCGAGGCGGAGTTCCGCTCGGTGACGCGCTCGGGCGCCGATCTCGATGCGGTGAAGGCGCCGGAAGGCGACAGGCAAGAGGAGAAGAAGCCGGTCGCCGAAGGTGTCGACAGCCTCATTTCCTTCCTCAAGGTGACGTTGAAGGATGCGGTGAAGGACGTGCGCCTATCTGAGCGCCTGACCGACAGCGCCTGCTGCCTGGTCGCGGATTCCGGCGACATGGACATGCATCTCGAGCGCCTGTTGCGCCAGCACAAGCGCCTGGAGGCGAGCCTGCCGCGCGTCCTCGAGATCAACGGCCGCCATCCGCTGGTGGCAGCCATGACCAAGCAGGCGAGCAAGGATGGCAATTGGACCGAGCTTGCGGAAGCCGCCTGGCTGTTGCTCGATCAGGCCAGGATCCAGGACGGCGAGCCGCCCGCGGACCCGGCGGCGTTCGTGAAGCGCCTGAACGGGCTGCTGGCGAAGGCGATTTGATCGAGAGATCTTAGCCCCCACATTCGTCATGCCCGGGCTTGACCCGGGCATCCAGTCCATCAAGGCTGACACTGGATCCCCGGGACTTCGCCCGGGGATGACGACTGAGAAAGTATGCGAGACCATGACCGACCTCGTCTTCCGCCGCGCGACGCGGGGTGATCTTGAACCCATCGTCGACATGCTGGTCGACGACATGATCGGAAAGGGCCGCGAGGACGGATCGCGGCCGCTCAATGCGCGCTATCTTGCGGCCTTCGCGGCGATCGAGGCGGACCCCAACCAGTACCTGCTGGTGGTCGAGGACGCGGGCGAGATCGTGGGCTCGCTGCAGCTTTCCTTCATTCCCGGCATCGCGCGGCTTGGCATGTGGCGCGGGCAGATCGAAGGCGTGCGGATCAAATCATCAAAGCGCGGCAGCGGACTCGGTCACAAGATGTTCGATTGGGCGATCGCCCGGTGCCGCGAAAAGGGCTGCGAACTGGTGCAGCTCGCCATGGACAAAACGCGCACCGATACCCTGCGCTTCTATGAATCCCTCGGCTTCAAGGCGAGCCATGAAGGGATGAAGCTGGATTTGACCAAGTAAGACCCATCACTTGGCAGCCCCCTCCCTGCCTCCCCCCTGAAGGTGGGAGGAGATGAGAGCGAGGTTGGCCGTTCGAGCTCAGAACAAAAGCCCTCCCACCTTCAGGGGGGAGGGTTGGGTGGGGGGCGGCGTCAGACTCGGTCCATCAATAACCGCGCGGCCGCCAGATCCTCGATCGCGGTGCCGACGGATTTGAAGAGGGTGATCTCGTCCTCTTTCGTGCGGCCCTTATGCTTGCCGCGGGCAAGGTCGAAGAGGTCGGCCGCGATCCGGTCCGGCGTCAGCACGCCGGATTTGATTGCCTGGACGATGTCGCCGGCTTCCTTGAGGGCGCCTTCGCGCGTGTCGACGAAAACGGTCGAACGACGCACGGCCTCGTAATCGCTTTCGCGCATGTCGGGCAGGAAGGCGCCGACCAGGTCCAGATGCTGACCGGGCCGCAGCCATTCGCCCTTCACCAGCGGATCGCGCGACAGGGTCCCGGTGCTGATGATGTCGGCGCGCTTCACGGCCGATTCTAGGTCGCGGACCGCTTCCACTTCGATACCGGTCCCGGCCAGCGCACGGACCGCCGCCTCGGCCTTGGCGAAGTCGCGGGCCCAAAGCAGGCTCTTGGCGATGGGGCGGACAGCGCGGTGCGCTTCGATGAGGGGCTGCGACAGCGCGCCGGCGCCGATCATCAGATGGGTGCTGGCATCGGGCCGCGCGGCATAGCTTGCGGCAAGGGCCGAGGCCGCGGCGGTCCGGCGCACGGTCAGGCATTTGCCGTCCATCAGGGCCTTGGGCGCCCCGGTGAGACCGTCCAGGAGCAGATAAATGCCCTGGACCGCAGGCAGGTTGCGCCCGCCATTCCCCGGCGTGATGGTGACGATCTTGATGCCGACCGACTTTCCGGCGTCCCAGGCGGGCATGAGGAGCAGGGTCTGGTCCTCCTCCCCCGGGATGGGAATGCCGTGATGGTGCCGGACGGGAACGGTCCAGTTCCCGGCAAAGGCATCGCGGAGGCTCGCCACGAGGCTCTTGTAATCGAGCTTGGCGTTGATGATTTCGGGGCTGAGATAGGGGATTTGCTCTGTCATGATGGGCGGCACATTAACCAGCCGCGGGGCGGGCTGCAATCGTTCCATATTTCATTTTTATTTCAATTAGATAGTGACATTTGCGCAAAGCCCTGGAATTGGGTACACCCAGGGGGCTGGGCCGTGTTATCCTTTAGCTCATGAATCGAGCCGCGTTGAACGTAGCAATGCCGATTGCGCGCCATGGTCCAAGAGAAACGAGGACCGGAATCCGCCTTGGCTAAGAAGCTCTTCATCAAGACCTATGGCTGCCAGATGAACGTCTATGACTCCGCCCGCATGGCGGATGTCCTGGCACCGCTCGGCTACGGCCCGACCGACAACGCGTCGGAGGCCGACATGGTCATCCTCAACACCTGCCATATCCGCGAAAAGGCCTCGGAAAAGACCTTCAGCGAATTGGGTCGCCTGCGCCAGGACCAGGCACGGCGGCAGGCGGAAGGCAGCGACATGATCATCGCGGTCGCCGGCTGTGTGGCGCAGGCCGAGGGGGCCGAGATCATGGCCCGCATGCCGGAGATCGACATCGTGCTGGGGCCGCAGACCTATCACCGCCTGCCTGAGATGGTGGCGCGGGCGACGCGGGCGCGCGACCAGCGGCGCGGGCGCGGGATTGCCAAGCATCACGGCGCCGGTGTCCTCGACACGGATTTCCCGGCCGAATCGAAATTTGACCATCTGCCGGAAGCGATGGGCAGCCAAGGCGTCTCGGCCTTCCTCGCCATCCAGGAAGGTTGCGACAAATTCTGCACCTTCTGCGTGGTGCCCTATACGCGCGGTGCCGAATTCTCGCGGCCCGTCGACCAGATCGTGGCGGAAGCCAGGAAGCTCAGTGCGCAAGGGGCGCGCGAAGTGACGCTGCTGGGTCAGAACGTCAATGCCTATCACGGTGCGGCGCCAAGCAGGTCAAATGGCGACGGGTCGAGCTGGAATCTCGCGCGCCTGGTGCGGCATCTAGCCGAGAAGGTGCCGGAGCTCAGGCGCATCCGCTACACCACCTCGCATCCCCGCGACATGGACGACAACCTCATCGCCGCCCATCGCGACGTGCCTGCCTTGATGCCGTTCCTGCATCTTCCGGTGCAATCTGGCTCAGACCGGATTCTGGCCGAGATGAACCGGCAGCACACCGCCGATCACTATCGCCGCATCATCGGGAAGCTGCGTGAGGCCTGCCCGGACATCGCTCTTTCCTCCGACTTCATCGTCGGCTTTCCTGGCGAGACGGAGGCCGATTTCAAGGCGACGCTGCGTCTCATCGAAGATATCGGTTTCGCGCAGAGCTTCTCGTTCAAATACAGCCCCCGCCCGGGGACACCGGCCGCCAATATCGAGGCCCAGGTGCCGGTGGACGTCATGGATGCGCGGCTCCAGGAAGTGCAGGCCCTCCTCGAGCGGCAGCTTATCGATTTCAACCGCGCCACCCTTGGCCGGACAGTGCCGGTGCTACTGGAGCGCCTCGGCCGCGACCCCGGCCAGCTGGTCGGCAAGTCGCCTTATCTGCAGGCCGTGCATGTCACGGCACCGGAACACCATATCGGCGAGATCGTCGATGTGGAGATTACCACCCTGGGCCATTACACCCTGGGCGGCGTGCTCGCGGCGGGCCCCGCCGCTTTGCCATTACCGGAGAGAGCTATCGCGTGAGTGCCACCCCCCTCGCCCCGATCGCCACACCCATCCACCTGCAATTCGAAGACAACAGGCTGCTGCCGCTGCTCTTCGGCCAACACGACCAGCATCTCGCCCGCATCGAACAGGCGCTCGGCGTCTCGATGGTGCCGCGCGGCAACCAGCTGGCCATTTCCGGACCCAACGAGGCCGTCGCCACCGCAAGACAGGTGGTCACCGGCCTTTATCAGCGTTTGAAACGCGGCTTGGAGGTCGATGTGGGTGAAGTCGATGCGGCGTTGCGCCTGACGCGCGACGATGACGGGTTGGAGCCCAATCTCTTCGAGGGCAACGGCAAGGACGGCATGGCGATCCGCACGGCGCGGCGCCACATCACGCCGCGCTCGGCGGTGCAGGCCAAATACATGCGCATGCTGCATGAGCATGAGCTGGTCTTCGGCCTGGGCCCGGCGGGTACCGGCAAGACCTATCTCGCGGTCGCCGTCGCCGTGGCGATGCTGACCAAGGGTGCCGTCGACCGCATCATCCTGTCCCGCCCCGCAGTGGAAGCCGGCGAGCGCTTAGGGTTTCTCCCCGGCGATATGCGCGAGAAGGTCGATCCCTATCTGCGCCCGCTTTATGACGCGCTCAATGACATGCTGCCCGGCGACCAGGTGGTGAAGCGCATGACATCGGGCGAGATCGAAGTGGCGCCGCTTGCGTTCATGCGCGGGCGGACGCTGGCGCATTCCTTCGTCATCCTTGACGAGGCGCAGAACACCACGCCGATGCAGATGAAGATGTTTCTGACCCGTCTCGGCCAAGGCTCACGCATGGCGGTGACGGGCGATCTTTCGCAGATTGACCTTCCCAGCGGCACCAAATCCGGCCTCAAGGACGCGCTCGAGGCGATCGACGGCGTGCCCGGGATCGGCGTCGCCAAATTCACCGAGGTCGACGTGGTCCGGCATCCGCTGGTCGCCAAGATCGTCGGCGCCTATGACGCGCGCGACAGACAATTGGGCAAAGGGTGAGCGCCCAAGGTCCATCGATCCGGATCAGCGTCGACATCGCCGCCAAGGGCTGGGACAAGGCGCTGCCCGGTGCAGCAAAGCTCACCCGGGCGGCGACGCGACGTGCCATCCTGGCGGCCCTCAAGGCCCGGTCCCTGCCGCGCAAGCGCTTGCGCGAGGCCGGAAAATTCGAGCTCGGCCTGACCCTTGATACCGATGCCGGCATGCGCCATCTCAACCGCGACTATCGGGGCAAGGACAAGCCTACCAACGTCCTCTCCTTCGCCGCCCTTGATGCCGGCTTGCCGCCCAAGGGGGTTCCCGCCGATTATCCCTGGGCGCTGGGCGATGTGATCCTGGCGCTGCAGACCGTGCGCGCGGAGGCCAAGGCGCAGGGCAAGACGCTGTCACAGCACACTTGCCACCTGGTGGTGCATGGTGTGCTACATTTGCTGGGCTACGATCATGAAAATGAGCGCGACGCCCGGGCCATGGAGAAACTGGAGCGGGAGATTCTGGCCGAATTCGGCTGGCCCGATCCTTATCTATAGAGAGAGTTTGGAAGAATTATGAGCGACGTACCATCTAGAAGCGGCGCGGCCGAAGATTCGGGCAAACCGCGCCTGGGCTTCAAGGGTCTGATGCGCCTTTTCCGCCGCAAGGCGAGCGGCGAAAACGCGCTGCGCGACGCCATCGAGGAACTGATCGAGGAATCGGAGGCCGGCGATGCCGGCGAGGCGCCGCTCGATTCCAACGAATCCTCGCTGCTGCTCAATGTGCTGAAGCTCGGCGACCTCACGGCCTATGACGTGATGGTGCCGCGCGCCGACATCAAAGCGGCATCCGAGGATATCGATCTCAAAGGCATCATCCAGATGGTGCGCGAGTTCGGCCATTCGCGCCTGCCGATCTACCGCGAGGATCTCGACGACATCGTCGGCATCGTCCACGCCAAGGACGTGCTGACCTTCTTCCCCGATCCGGAAAAATTCCAGTTGAAGAAGATTCTGCGCGAGCCGATGTTCATCTCGCCCTCGATCCCCGTGCTCGATCTGCTGCTGCAGATGCGCCACGGCCGCGCCCATATGGCACTGGTCGTCGACGAGTATGGCGGCATCGATGGTCTGGTCACCATCGAGGATCTGGTCGAAGAAATCATCGGCGAGATCGAGGACGAGCATGACGTGGTGAAGGGCCCGCATCTGGTGCAACGCCCGGACGGCACGCTGCTGGCCGATGCGCGCACCACGATCGAGACCTTCGAGGAAAAGGTCGGCCCCGTGCTGACCGAGGAAGAACGCGAGGCGGATATCGACACGCTGGGCGGGTTGGTCATGTCGCTGACCGACCGTGTGCCCTTGCGCGGGGAGCTGGTGACGCATTCATCCGGTATCACCTTTGAAGTGCTGGACGCCGATCCGCGGCGCATCAAGCGCCTGCGCGTGCGCAATATTCCCGATCCCACCAAGGCGGCCGAGCCAGCCACAAAGGACTGATTCCACATGCTCATGATGGCGCGGCTTAACGCGTGGGTCGGCGGCTTGACCCAATGGCGGCGGCGCTTCCTTGCCGTGCTGCTGGGCGCTTTTTCGGCCCTGGCCTTTGCACCGCTGCACGTCTTCCCGGCGATGGCGGTCTCGCTCATCGGCCTCTATTGGCTGATCCAGTCGGCACCCACGCGGCGTTTGGCTTTCAACGTCGCGTGGATCTGGGGCTTTGGCCATTTCGCCGCCGGCAATTACTGGATCGCCAATTCCTTCCTGCTCGATCTGGTGCGCTTCGGCTGGATGATGCCGCCGGTGATCAGCGGCCTGGCGGCGTTCCTGGCGCTTTATCCGGCGCTGGTCGGTGCCGTCATCTGGCGCAAGGGCGATCTGACGCCCGGCCGCATCGTCGCCTTCGCCGGCCTGTGGGTGATTGGCGAATGGCTGCGGGCCCATGTGCTCACCGGCTATGCCTGGAACCTCGTCGCCTATGTCTGGGATATCAGCCCGGCGATGATGCAATCGGCGGCCCTGTGGGGCAGTTGGGGCCTGGGCCTTTTTACCGTCGCAATCTTCACTTTACCCGCGAGTTTGGCCACAAATGAAAGCAAGTGCGCCCGGACGGCTTGTCTTTCGGCCCTCGCCGTCCTCGGCCTGCTTTGGGCGGGCGGCGCCTGGCGCCTGGCCGGCGACACCAGCGAGCATGTGGCCGGCATCAAGCTGCGTATCGTGCAGGCAAATGTGAGCCAAGTGGAGAAACTTAAAGGCGGTTTTTCAGCCCGTCATTTTGAAAAACACCTGCAGCTCACACGTGAGACACCGGGATTGGACGCCGTCACCCACATCATCTGGCCCGAGTCGGCGGTGCCCTTCCTGCTCGACCGCGATCCGGCCCTGCGACAGATGATCGCAGCCATCATACCACCGAAAGGCGCATTGCTGACCGGGACCATCCGGGGCGCACCGCAGGATGGCGATCTGGAACAGATATGGAATTCGCTGGCCGTGCTGGACCCCACAGGCACCATTCACGCCACTGCTGACAAGGCGCACCTCGTACCCCTTGGGGAGTATGTGCCGATGCGCAAGCTCTTCCCCTTCATTTCCAAGCTGACGCCCGGGTCGATGGACTTCTCGGCGGCACCTGGGCCAGCCACCATCTCGGTGCCGGGTGCGCCCGATGTCGGCCCCTCGATCTGCTACGAGGTGATCTTTCCCGGCGCCGTTGTTGATGAAGTGCATCGTCCATCCTGGCTGGTCAATGTCACCAACGATGGATGGTTCGGCAATTCGGCCGGGCCCTATCAGCATTTTGCCTCGGCGCGATTCCGCGCTGTCGAGGAAGGCATTCCTCTTGTGCGTGCTGCAAATACGGGGATTTCGGGTGTGATCGATGCGTATGGACGCATCGAGACACAATCAAAGCTCGGTGAAATCGCTGTCATCGACGCCGCGCTGCCGCAGGTTTTGCCGCCGACCTGGTACGCGCAACTTGGTACAAGTATCCCAGGATTTCTCGTACTTATTGCACTCATTCCTATGGTCCATCGGCGACGATCTGCGTAAGATGTTCAAGTTCTTCAGCCTTGGGTTGAGCGCAATTCCAAGCCCTGTACACAGGAACTGATGAAGCGATTGACCCGACTTGTTACGTATGACAAGAGGGAACCGTCAGCATGACGGTGAATGCGCGGCCCGCCGGGAAAACTTGCAGTTTGCTTACTGGCAGCCAAGGGCGGATCGCGTTGCGGGAAACAAGCTGCGGCGGCCCGATTGTAATCACGCAAGATGATCGTTCGGGTGCTGGATCGCGAGGAGTGTGAAAGAAATGGCAAAATCGACCAAGCAAGGGAATGGCCCCAAGGGACGCAAATCGTCCGGCCGCATGGCCAGCAAGGGCTTTCCCAATCCTATCGACGTGCATGTGGGCCAGCGAATCCGCCTGCGCCGCACCTTGCTCGGCATGAGCCAGGAGAAGCTTGGCGAGGCGATCGGCCTCACCTTCCAGCAGGTGCAGAAATATGAGCGCGGCGCCAACCGCGTCGGCTCCAGCCGTCTCTTTGACCTTGGCCGCGTGCTCGACGTGCCGATTTCCTATTTCTTTGAGGACATGCCCAATTCGGTGCAGGAGAAGAGCCCGTCCAAGCTGATGGGTGTGGCCACCCCGGCGCCGGTCGATTACGAGCCCGACCCCATGGCCAAGCGCGAGACGCTGGAGCTGGTCCGCGCCTATTACAAAATCCCCCAGGCCTCGGTCCGCAAGCGCATCTTCGAGCTAACCAAGTCGCTGGCGAAGAGTTCGCTGACCGACGAGGATTGAAATCAGCCGGAAATTGACGGTTTTGCGCGGATTTTCCGCGATGAGGGGCAACTAAAACCCGCTTGACCGCCGAATCCCGCTCAACCATGATCCCGGCCGCATCGCGGCCGGGATTTTTGCTGTCCGACTCCGGGGCTGGCTCATTGGGCCTTGCTCCTCGAACACCCCTCCCGCCACGCACGTGAACTTGTCGAACCTTTATCTTTGCGGGAATCCTGCCAGTGTCGAAATCCAGCTATCTTTTCACCAGCGAAAGCGTGTCCGAAGGCCATCCGGACAAGGTCTGCGACCGTATCTCCGACAGCATCGTCGATCTCTATCTGGCGGCTCAGCCCGAAGCGCGCGTTGCGTGCGAAACGCTGGCCACCACCAACAAGGTGGTCCTGGCCGGCGAAGTGCGCGGCCCGGCCTCGATCACCCATGAGAAGCTGATCGAGACCGCTCGCCGTGCCATCAAGGAAATCGGCTACGAGCAGGAAGGCTTCCATTGGAAGAATGCCAGCATCGATTGCTACGTCCATTCGCAATCGGCCGATATCGCGCAAGGCGTCGATGCAGCCGGCAACAAGGATGAGGGTGCCGGCGACCAGGGCATCATGTTCGGCTATGCCTGCAAGGAAACGCCGGTCCTGATGCCCGCGCCGCTGCAGTATTCGCACCAGATCCTCAAATTGATGGCCGACGATCGGCACAGCGGCAAGGTCAAGGGCTTCGGCCCGGATGCCAAGAGCCAGGTGACGCTGCTTTATGAAAACGGCCGGCCGGTGAAGGCGACCTCGGTCGTCGTCTCGACCCAGCACGATGCCGGCCTCGAACAGAAACAAGTGCGCGAGCTTGTACGTCCCTATGTCGAGCAGGTCCTGCCCAAGGGCTGGTTCCCCAGGGAAGAGGAATTCTACGTCAACCCGACCGGCAAGTTCGTCATCGGCGGGCCGGATGGCGATGCGGGCCTTACCGGCCGCAAGATCATCGTCGACACTTACGGCGGTGCTGCTCCCCATGGCGGCGGCGCCTTCAGCGGCAAGGACCCGACCAAGGTCGACCGTTCGGCCGCCTATGCGGCGCGCTATCTCGCCAAGAACGTCGTTGCCGCGGGCTTTGCCGAGAAATGCGTCATCCAGGTGGCCTATGCGATCGGCGTCTCCAAGCCGCTCTCGGTCTATGTGAACACCCACGGCACCGGCACGGTCGATGAAGAGAAGCTGGTCAAGGCGATCGGCGAGGTGATGGATCTGTCGCCCCGCGGTATCCGCAAGCATCTCGGCCTCAACAAGCCGATCTACACGCGCACCTCGTCCTACGGGCATTTCGGCCGTGAGCCGGAGGCCGATGGCGGCTTCTCCTGGGAGAAGCTCGACCTCGTCGCCGCTCTGCAGGCAGCGATGGCCTGACGCGCCGGAACGAGAAAAGTCGATGACCGACAGAAACGCCGCGGCCCCGGGAGAAACCGGGCCGCGGCGAAACTTTTATGGCCGCCGCCAGGGAAGGCCCTTGCGCGAAAGCCGCAAGCGGCTGATGGAATCGCTGCTGCCCCGGATCACCGTCACCGTGACGCCGGGCCCCGCCGGACAACCCGTTGTGATCGATCCCGCACAGCTCTACCCTAAGCCGATGCGCGCGCATTGGCTGGAGATCGGCTTCGGCGGCGGCGAGCATCTGGCCGCGCAGGCAAAAGCCAATCCGGATGTGGGCCTCATCGGCTGCGAGATCTTCCTCAACGGCATCGCCTCGGCGCTGTCGCATATCGATGCCGACAAGCTGGACAATGTGCGCATCTATCCCGAAGACGTGCGCGACCTGCTGCCGGCGTTGAAGCCGCAGAGCTTCGACAAAATCTTCCTGCTCTTCCCCGACCCCTGGCACAAGACACGCCATGCGGGCCGCCGCTTCGTCAACCAGGCCAATCTCGACATCGTCGCGAATTTGCTGAAGCCCGGCGGCGAGTTCCGCATCGGCAGCGACGACCCGGTCTATATCGGCTGGTCCCTTGCGCACACCACGCGCCACCCGGCCTTCAAATGGCTGGCGGAACGCTCAAGCGACTGGCTCGTCCGCCCCGCCGACTGGCCGCCCTCACGCTACGAGCAAAAAGCCATCGCCCAAGGCCGCGTGCCGCACTACTTCAGGTTCAGGCGGGTTTAAGACTCCGCCCTTGTTTTTACGTCATCCCCGGGCGAAGACCCGGGGATCCACTGCTGCAGTTGAGAGAGTGGATGCCCGGGTCGAGCCCGGGCATGACGACATGGGATGGTCGGATCCGGCCCGATGCCCAGGCCCTCAAAGACTTAGCTGTGGGTGGCCGCTAGCGAGATACCAGTGCGTTGATCAAAGCACCAAGGACACCGAACACAGCCATAATAATCAGTCCGCGCTTGCTGAAAATCACCGAGTTGATGACGCCTACAATTGAGTTGATCGATTCATCCTGCCGGTCGCTCACGCCGCCATCTGCCAGAAGATATCCCTCGGCGACAGGGTGAAGATTTCGACGCCGGTGTCGGTGACTCCAACCGAATGTTCGAACTGCGCGGAGAGGGACTGATCGCGGGTCACCGTGGTCCAACCATCGCCCAGGATCTTCACGTCCGCCTTGCCGGCATTGAGCATCGGTTCGATGGTGAAGATCATGCCCGGTTCCAACACCACACCGGTACCGGGCTTGCCGTAATGCAGCACCTGGGGGGCGTCGTGGAAGACGCGGCCCACACCGTGGCCGCAGAAATCCTCCACGACCGAGAAGCGGTTCTTGTGCGCCAGTGTTTCGATGGCATGGCCGACATCGCCCAGCGTGTTGCCGGGCTTCACGGCAGCAATGCCCGCCATCAGGGATTGATAGGTGATGTCGCAGAGGCGCCGTGCTTTCACGCTGGCGGTCCCGGCGATGAACATGCGCGATGAATCGCCGTGCCAGCCATCGACCAGGGGCGTCACGTCGATATTGAGGATGTCGCCGTCGGCGAGGATCTTTTTCTCCGACGGGATGCCGTGGGTCACCACGTGGTTGACCGAGATGCAGCTGGCGTGCTGGTAGCCCTTGTAGCCGACGGTGGCCGGAATGCCGCCATGGTCGCGCATGAAGGTGTCACACAGTTTGTCGAGCGCCAGGGTGCTGATGCCGGGCCGCACATGTTCGCCGATGAAGTCGAGCGTTTCCGCGGCGAGGCGCCCGGCACGACGCATGCCCTCGAAACCCTCCGCATCGTGGATGGGAATCGGGCGGTTGTTCATGTCGCGCTGGGCGGAAAGTTTCATCATGGGGTTTCTTTAAAACCGAACGGGGCGGAGGTCAATGAACAGCCCCTCACCCCAACCCTCTCCCCGCAAGCGGGGCGAAGGAGTCTCCTGCGAGTTCGCCCTGAAGCCCCTCGCCCCACTGGGGAGGGGTTGGGGTGAGGGGCCAGCACCGCCCTTGCAATCCGCCCCGCGCCGGGCCAATTCTGGTTGGATCATGAGTGCGCAAAGCCTTACCGCCGTCCTCGGCCCAACCAATACCGGCAAGACCTATATGGCCATGGAACGGCTGCTGGGCCACCGGTCGGGCATGATCGGTTTTCCGCTGCGGCTGCTGGCGCGGGAAAATTACGACAAGGCGGTAAAAGCGGTCGGAACCGAGGCCTGCGCCCTGGTGACGGGCGAGGAGAAGATCGTGCCGCGCGGTGCGCGGTATTTCTTCTGCACCGTGGAATCGATGCCGCTCGACCGGCCGGTCGCGTTCATCGCGGTCGACGAGATCCAGCTCGCTGCCGATACCGAGCGCGGGCACATTTTTACCGACCGGCTGATCCGGGCCCGCGGGCTGGACGAGACCATGTTCATGGGATCGGATGCGGCAACGCCCTGGGTCAAGCTACTGGCACCGGGGATCGAGATCGTCAACCGGCCGCGCTTTTCGACATTGTCCTATGCCGGGTCGAAGAAGATCACGCGCCTGCCGCCGCGTTCGGCCATCGTCGCCTTCTCCGCCGCCGACGTCTATGCGATCGCCGATCTCATCCGCCGGCAGCGCGGTGGAACCGCCATCGTCATGGGGGCGCTCAGCCCCCGCACCCGCAACGCCCAGGTCGATCTCTATCAGGCGGGCGAGGTCGATTACCTGGTTGCGACCGACGCCATCGGCATGGGCCTCAACATGAATGTGGGCCATGTCGCCTTCGCCGCCCTGAAGAAGTTCGACGGGCGGTCCTTGCGTGCCTTGAGCCGCGCCGAGATCGGGCAGATCGCGGGGCGCGCCGGGCGGCACATGACCGACGGCACCTTCGGCACGACGGCGGATGTGGGGCCGATGGACCCCGACCTCATCGAGGCGGTCGAGAACCACCGCGTCGATCCCATCCATTTCCTGATGTGGCGCAATGCCGAGCTTGATTTCCGTAGCGTCGATGGCCTGCTGAAGAGCCTTGACGCGCGGCCGCCGCATCCGGGCCTGGTGCGCCAGCAGGAAGCGATCGACCATCAATCCCTGGCGGCGCTCGCGCGTGATGACGAGATTCGTGCGCTTACCTTGCCCAAGGGCCGCGTCGCCTTGCTGTGGGAAGTCTGCCAGGTGCCGGATTTCCGCAAGCTGATGACCGACGCGCATCTGCGGCTCCTTTCGCAGATCTTCCGGCATCTGGCCGGCGGGCGCGGCCTGGCGCCAGGGCGTATCCCCACCGACTGGATCGCCGATCAGATGCAACGCCTCGACCGCATTGACGGCGACATCGACTATCTGACCCAGCGCATCGCGCATATCCGCACCTGGTCCTATATCGCGCAGCGGAGCGAGTGGCTGTCCGACGCCCCGCATTGGCAGGGTCGCGCCCAGGAAATCGAGGACCGGCTCTCGGACGCCCTCCACGAAGCGCTCACGCAGCGTTTCGTCGACCGGCGCCATGCCGCTCTCCATCGCCGCATGGTGGGTGGCGGCAAGCTCGACGCCGTCTTCGGCGAAGATGGCAGCGTCACGGTCGAGGGGCATGAGGTGGGGATCCTCAAGGGGCTTGAATTCTTCCCCGCCGTCGACGCCAACGCCGAAGAAGCGCGCCCCCTTCTCGCCGCGGCACGGCGCGTGCTGGGGCCGGCGCTGCGGACGCGCGTGAGCGATCTCGTCGCCTCGCCCGATGGCGATTTCAAGCTGGCGCATGACGGCGCCGTCACCTGGCGGGAGACACCGCTGGCGCGGCTCGTGCGCGGCGACCAGCCCTTGCGGCCGATGGTCGAACTGAAATCCATCGACCTCATCGACGGGCGCCAGCGCCAGGCGATCCAGCAGCGCCTGCGCCACTGGCTCGAGCGGTTGCTGCGCCATCGGCTGCGGCCGATCTTCGCCGCACAGAGCGCCAAGCTCGAACCGGCGGCGCGCGGCCTTGTCTATCAGCTGGGCGAGGGGTTGGGCGCACTCAGCCGCGAAAGTGTGCGCGCGCAGCTCGCGGCGCTCAGCGCGCCCGACCGCAAGGCGCTGGCCGCCTTGGGCGTGCGGATCGGCGCCGTGACCGTCTGGATGGGACGCCTTGAGGACAAGCGCCAGCGCCGCCTCCTCGGCCTGCTCAGCGCACTCTGGCACCGCCTCGCTGTGGATGCCGAGGGCAAGCCCGATCCCGCCAGGCTCGATGCCGTGGGCCTCGAAGCGTGGCAGATGGCCGGCGGCAAGCGCGTCATCGCCGGCAAGAGCTATGTGTTTGGCGAATTGGAACGGCTGGCCCTGGGACTTCGTGAAGCCGCGACGGCAAGGACGCTGTCGGCGGACGAGACCAATGCCGCCAAGTTCAACATGACGCCGGACGAACTGGGGCAGACCATGCGACAGCTTGGGCTGCGCGCAACGCTGCCGGGCGGCGTGCGCACGCCATCGCGCCCCAAGCGCGGCAAGCAGGCCAAGACGGCACAGGCCAAGCCGGTACAGCCGAGGCCGGTGCGTCCGGAGCCCAAGCTCGACCCGAATTCGCCCTTTGCGGCACTCTCCGCCCTGCATGACCGTCTGCTGGCCCAGGAACGGCCGGCACCGCGCAGCGCCAAACGTCGGCGGCGCCAGCCGCGGCCGGCCGCGGCACCCAAGCCGGATGCGACATGAGCGAAACGCAGCGCCTCGACAAATGGCTGTGGTTCGCGCGCTTTCTGAAGAGCCGCTCGCTGGCGACGACGCTCGCCGCCAGCGGACGCCTGCGGCTCAACGGCAGCGTGATCGCCAAGGCGCATCAGCAGGTGAAGGCCGGCGACGTGCTGACCTTTCCGCTGGGGCCGCATATCCGCGTCATCAAGGTGCTGAACCCGGGAACAAGGCGTGGCCCGGCACCAGAAGCGCAGGCGCTTTATGAAGATCTGCAGCCACCGCCGCCGCGGCCCGCGCGCGCGGCGCCACCCCTGGGCGGCGAGCCGCCGCAGCGCGATGCCGGTGCCGGCCGGCCGACCAAGCGCGAAAGGCGGGCACTCGACGCCCTGATGGACGATGAAGACGGTGAAGACTGAATAACCATACGCGCTGTCTGCGCGCTGGGGCCCTGTTGCGCCACCTGGAGGGCTATGGTAGCTAGCCCGGCAAGCGAAAAACCAATCCGCCATCAGGAGCAGTCGCCATGGCTTATGTCGTTACCGAGGCATGCATCAAGTGCAAATACATGGACTGTGTCGAAGTCTGCCCGGTCGATTGCTTCTATGTCGGCGCCAACATGCTGGTCATTCACCCGGACGAGTGCATCGATTGCGGCGTCTGCGAGCCGGAATGCCCGGCCGACGCCATCCTGCCCGATTCCGAGTCCGGCACCGACAAATGGCTGGAGATCAACCGGCAATACGCCGCCGAATGGCCCAATATCACCCGCAAGGGTGAAGCCCCGGCCGATGCCGATGCCTGGAAGGGCGTCGAGGACAAGTTCGAGAAGCATTTCGACCCGGCCCCCGGCAAAGCTTAAGGGCAAGGCTTAAGAGTAAAGGCCTGAGGTTCCGCTTCTGTTTCTGTGATTAATATCCTAACGCGACGCTATGTCGCGCTGGTGAATCCACATTTTGATGCCCATCTGTAGCGAGCCGCTACACCCGGTGGTTAAGGTCACTGCGCCCAGCGCATAACTGCCTTTCCTTGAATTCCAGCCCGATTTTTGCTATAAAACTTGGGAAGGTCGTTGGGGCGGAATCCGTTGGAAAGATTAATCTTTTCGCGCCCGTCCAAGCCTAAAAGTTAACGTCGAACTGGACTCGGAATCTGTATGGAACCGGGAAAGGTTCGCTGCGGCTTTGAGTCAGGATTTATGACAGTTCCGGGTCCCGCAGAAGGACCCGCGGGGAAAGTCAGGCGGCAGCGCGCGGGCGGTTTCGGGCGCAGCCACATAAGCAAGGCCTGGCGGGCGAAGGTTTGTGGAGCAACTCCCGCGAAAGCGTGGCCGTTGTCCAAGTGCGACCCCATACCGACCGGAGGCTTCTGGCCGGCATGGGCAGGATAGGCGACCCCTCAATGCTCCCGGACTTCCTGGGAGCGGGCCGGATTGTGACGTTATGAAAGATCGGATGAGATGGAGCTGAATGTGGTCGAGAAAGCGAAGAAGGCAGTAGCCGCCAAGGACAAGGATCTGGGTTTCAAGAAGGGTGACTTCGTCGTCTACCCGACCCATGGCGTCGGCAAGGTCATGGGCATCGAAAGCCAGGAAATTTCCGGCCACAGTCTGCAGGTCATCATCATCCTGTTCGACAAGGACCGCATGACCCTGCGCGTTCCCGTCGCCAAGGCCAAGAATTCGGGGCTCCGCAAGCTCAGCAGCAAGAAGGTCATGGAGACCGCGCTGCAGACCTTGAAGGGCCGTTCGCGCGTGAAGCGGGCCATGTGGTCGCGCCGCGCCCAAGAATACGAAGCCAAGATCAATTCCGGCGACCCGGTCTCGATCGCCGAGGTCGTGCGGGATCTCCATCGCAACGCCGACCAGCCGGATCAGTCCTACAGCGAACGGCAGATCTATCAGGCCGCCCTCGACCGTCTGGTGCGTGAACTTGCCGCCATCGAAGGTATGGACGAGCAGGCCGCGACCGAACGTCTGCATCAGGTGATGAAGGCGGCCTGAGAAGGCCACCTTCCACCCACCAGCTCTCTCCTCAGAGAGGCTCCCCGAGCGGCATGACCGCTAACGACGGATGGTCCCCGGATCCCCTTCCGGTCCATCCGTCGGGGGTTTTTCTCTCCCGGCCCGCCCCAATCCCTGCAGCGCGGGCCGATCTCCCCAAGAATCTCAGCTTTTCACTCGTTTGACCGCCTTCTGTGACGGCCGGCACGCGCCATAGGTGAGCCAGGTCACAGTCGCGCCGAACCGGGCGAACCGACGGCCCCGTCCCCTCGACTACCGGACAATGCGATCCCGCAGAACCCGTGAGCCTTGAGGACCACGCCATGCTTGAAGATCCGACCAAACGCCTGATGAACCTCAACACGCTGGATAGCTCGCTTTATCTCGGCCAGATCTATCGCCCGCAATATTACAGCACCACCCAGGGCAGCAACGCCTCCAACGTGCTGGACGGGGAATCCCACGCCAACGCGATCTACGGCAATGGCGGCAACGACACCCTCAATGGCCTCGGCGGCAACGATCTGCTCGACGGTGGCACCGGCAACGACACGCTGGATGGCGGCGAGAACAACGACAAGCTGTTCGGCGGTGACGGCGACGACACCATGTTCGGTGGCAATGGCGACGATTACCTGGTCGGCGGCGAAGGCTACGACAAGATGTTCGGCGGCTATGGCCACGACACGGTCGACTATTCGACGTCGACGCATGGCGTCTACATCCAGATGAACGGCAGCACTTTCGGCGGCAACGATCAGGTGAGCGGCATCGAAGACCTGATCGGGTCGAATTTCGACGACAATATCGACGGCAATGACGACGCCAATCTGATCAAGGGCGGCGCTGGCAACGACAACATCTGGGGCGGCGCCGGCAACGACACCATCCTGGGCGGCGAAGGCGACGACATCCTGTTCGGCGGCCTGGGCGCCAACATCATCGACGGCGGTAACGGCAACGACCATATCCATGCCGGTGCCGGCAACTACAACGACGTCGTGACCGGCGGCGCCGGCGCCGATACCTTCCACTGGCAGGTGGACGCGGTGAACGGCCACGACATCATCACCGACTACGATCCCTTGCAGGACGCCCTGGAGTTGCTCGATCCCTACGGCAACGGGTCGCCCAACGTGTTCGTCAACACCAGCGCCGACGGCGACGTGGTCATTGCCTTCGGCAATTCGACGGTCGAACTCGACGGTGTCCAGAATCAGGGCTGGTCTTCGATCCAGGACCTGCAGAACGCCGGGTGGAACATCGAGTACACCGTGGTCAACTGACCGCCCGCCCGCATTTACGCTCCCATACGACGCCTCGGCCCTTCCCGGCCGGGGCGTCATCGTTTTGTCGCACATGCTATGATCGCGAATTGCCGCCCGAGTCGCCGTCACGATCAGAGCCCCAGACCATATCCGATGCAGGAACGAGAGAAGTTCGCCATTCTGAAGAAGCCCAGCCGCATCTGGGCGATCTCGCCCGTGCATGGGGACATGCCGCGCCTGCGGGCCCTTCACGCCTATATCGCCGAGCAATTCGATCCCATGGACCGCATGGTCTATCTGGGCGGGTTCCTGGGCCGCGGACCGGACGTCGCCGGAACCTTGGATGAAATGATCACCTTCCGCCGCCAGATCCTGGCACGGCCGATCATGTTCCCCAGCGACATCGTCTATCTGCGTGGCCAGCAGGAAGAAATGTGGAACAAGCTGCTGCAGCTGCAATTCGCCCCCAACCCGCGCGAGGTCCTGCCCTGGCTGTTGCAGCAAGGCGTCGGGCCCACCATCACCGCCTATGGCGGCGATCCAGCGGAGGGCATCATCCATTGCCGCGAGGGGGCTCTCGCCATCACGCGCTGGACCAATTCGCTGCGCGCTGCCCAGCAGGCGCGGCCGGGCCACGCAGCGCTCATGTCGGCCATCCGCCGGGCTGCCTATACCGACGATCTGGGGCTGCTCTTCGTCCATGCCGGGCTCGACCCGGAACGGCCGCTATCGGCGCAAGGCGATAGCCTGTGGTGGGGCGGCAGCGCCTTCGGCGCCCTCGACCATCCTTACGGCCAGTTCCTCAAGGTGATCCGCGGCTATGACCGCCAGCATGCCGGCCCCGCCATGAGCGCCTTCACCATGACCTTGGACGGCGGCTGCGGCTTTGGCGGCAAGGCGGTAGCGGCCCTTCTCGATCCCAAGGGTGAGTTGCTGGACCTCGTGGAGGCGTGAGGGGGGCTTCCCCCTACGTCATCCTCCGCGAAGGCGGAGGACCTACGAGTTGCTTTCTTCAGTCACGGGAAAATTCACGGGTGGTCCGCCTTCGCGGACCATGACGTTGAGTTAGGACCCAACTTTCTTCTTTGCCTCAGCCAAACAAGCAGCCGCGTCCGCCCGGAAGTCCCCAGCAATCCACCATTGCTCTATCTCGGCGAGCATCGCGCCAAGCTCCGGGCCGGTATTGGCGCCGAGCTTGATGAGGTCGCGGCCGGCCAGCGGAAAAACCGGGCGCGGCCAGCTTTCGATCACCTCAAACGCGCGATGCCACAGTCCTTCCGCCTCACCTGGCTCCCAATCGAGCAGCACCTGGTCGCGCGCCCGATCATTGCCCAGCGCGTGGATCTGCCGGCGCACGATCGCATCATCCGATACGTCGAAAGTGCTGCGGACATTGCTGGCTGCCAACAGCCGATCGCGATCGGCGTTGGAGAGTTTCAATGTCTCGGCAATCTCCGGCCCGCAGCCGGTGACGGCGAGTGCCGCGAGGCGGCGGATGGGATCCGGCTTGAGATGGAGGCGGGTTTCCAGCGCCGCCACCTTGACCAGCCGGTCCTGGCTCGTGGCCCAAGGGAGATAGGCGGCGGCAAAATCGCGCATCAGCAATTCGCCCCAGGTCTCGACACCCTTCCTCGCCACCAGCAGCTTCAACGTCTCCTGGCGCAGCCTTTCGCCGGACAGGCGCTTCAGTTCGTGCCGCCGCTCCGTCGCGGCGGCAATCGCCTCATCGTCGAAGGGACCGGCGGCGTAATCGGCATGGAAGCGGAAGAAGCGCAGGATGCGCAGATAATCCTCGTCCATGCGCTGGGCCGCGTCGCCGACAAAACGCACGCGCCCGGCGGCGAGATCGGCAAGGCCGCCGAAGAAATCATGGATCGTGCCGGCGGCGTCGCAGAACAGCGCGTTCATGGTGAGGTCGCGGCGCGCGGCGTCGGCCTGCCAATCGTCAGTGAAGGCGACCTTCGCGTGGCGGCCATAGGTTTCGATATCGTGGCGCAGGGTCGTCACTTCGAAGCCCACATGATCGGCCACGGCCGTGATGGTGCCGTGCTTGATCCCCGTCGGCACAGCCCGAAGCTGTGCGGCTTCCAGGGCCGCGATCACGGCCTGCGGGTCGAGATTGGTGGCGATATCGATATCGCGAATGGCGCGGCCGAGCAGCGCATCGCGCACGCAGCCGCCGACGAAGCGCCCCTCGCCGCCGGCAGCCTTGAGGGCCATCAGCACCTTTTCGGCGGCACCGGCATGAGGCCAGCCCTGACGCCAATCGGCAAGGTCGTGGGGTGGGTTGATTCGCATGAGCGGCATCCTAGCCGAAACGGCGGAACGGCCGATAGGGGCCGGGGCGTTCCCTGGCCCGCTGGGCCCTGCCCCGTTGGCTCTTGCCAGCTTGGGCCCCTTTCAGCCTAGGATCGCGCCATGCAGCAGAACTTCCTTGCCGTCAACGCCGGCTCCTCCAGCATCAAATTCCAGGCCTTCGCCACGGCGGGCGACAACCTCGCGCGGCGCGTCAGCGGGCTGCTCGACGGGATCGGCAGCCAGCCCCGCCTCCACATCAAGGACGGCGCCGGCGCAACACTTGTCGACGAGAGCCTGGCCACCCTTTCCGTGCCGAGCGTCGAGGCCGGCGAGGCGATCGTCGGCGACTGGCTGACAGGCACGATGGCGGCCGACATCATCGGCGGCCCGATCGCCGCGATCGGCCACCGGGTCGTCCATGGCGGGCCGGATTTCAGCACCGCCGCGCGCATCGACGATGCCGTGCTGGCGCGCATCACCGCCCTCACCCACCTTGCGCCCCTGCACCAGCCCAAGAACCTGGCGCCGATTCATGCCTGGCGCCAGCGGCGGCCGGACCTGCCGCAGGTGGCCTGTTTCGACACAGCCTTCCATCGTGGCCATAGCGAGCTCGCGGATCGGTTCGCCATTCCCGATGCGCTCTATCGCGAAGGCGTCCGGCGTTACGGCTTCCATGGCATTTCCTATGAATTCATTGCCGGGAAGCTCCGGGAAGTGGCCCC
The DNA here is from genome assembly GCF_041906375.1 of Dongia sp. Taxonomy (GTDB): domain Bacteria; phylum Pseudomonadota; class Alphaproteobacteria; order Dongiales; family Dongiaceae; genus Dongia. Next base: position 538,855 of record NZ_JAYRJJ010000002.1, read on the forward strand.
GGCGGTTGCCGGCGGCCGCGTCATCGTCGCACATCTGGGCAATGGCTGTTCGCTCTGTGCTTTGCAGGATGGGCGCAGCGTCGACAGCACAATGAGCTTCACCGCCCTCGACGGCATCCCGATGGGAACCCGGCCGGGGGCCATCGATCCCGGCATCGTGCTCTATCTCATGCGCGAAAAGGCGATGGATGCCGCCGCCATCGAACGCTTTCTCTATCACCAATGCGGTCTCAAGGGCCTTTCCGGCATCAGCAATGACGTACGCATCCTGGAGGCGAGCGCCGACAAGATGGCGCGCCTCGCCCTCGATCACTTCGTCTATCGCATCACCAAGGAAATCGGCGCCCTCGCCGCCGTGCTGGGCGGGATCGATGCGCTGGTTTTCACGGCCGGCATCGGCGAGAACGGGGCCGATCTCCGCGCGCGCATCGTCGCCGGCTCGGCCTGGCTCGGCCTGACGCTGGACAAGGATGCCAACCGGGCGAAGAAGATCGACCTCAGCGCCGTGCCCCAGGGCCCGCGCGTGTTGATGATTCCGACCGATGAGGAATGGATGATCGCGCGCCATACCAAGCGCCTGCTGGACGCCGGCTAACGAGCGTCAGCCGAAGAGGCGCATCGGCACCAGAACCAGGTTGGAGAGGAACTGCTCGGTGGCTGCCCGCCAGGAAAAGCGTTCAGCCTCGGTACGGCATTGGCCGCGCGGGATCTTGAGAGCCCGCTTGATGGCTTTCCCAAGATCAAGATCGAGTGCTCCGGAAACGCCTTCGCGCAGAATGTCCTTCGGGCCTGCCACCGGGAAGGCTGCCACCGGCACACCGGAGGCCAGTGCTTCCAGGATCACCAAGCCGAACGTGTCAGTGAGGCTGGGGAAGACGAAAACATCGGCCGCGGCATAAAGCGCCGCCAGATCCTCGCCTACCTTCTGGCCGAGGAAGATCGCCTTGGGGAAGCGGGATTTCAGATCGGCATGAAGCGGCCCGTCGCCGATGACCACCTGGCTGCCCGGCAGGTCGAGCTGCAGGAAAGCTTCGATATTCTTCTCGATGGCCAGGCGCCCGACATAAAGATGGACCGGGCGCGGCAGATCGGCCAGAGGCGGCACCGTATTGGCCTGGTGGCGCGGGCGGAAGAGCCGCGTATCGACACCGCGTGACCAGCGCTTGATGTGCAGGAAGCCGCGCGAGCGGAGATCGGCCTCAATCGAGGGTGTCGCCACCATGGTGGCCTGCGCCGCGCTGTGGAAGCGCCGCAGCCAGGCATAGCTGAAGCGCAGCGGCAGGCCGAAGCGGGCCGCCACATATTCGGGAAAGCGGGTGTGATAGGCCGTGGTGAAGGGCAGGCCGCGACGCAGGCAATACCGCCGTGCTGCCAGACCCAGCGGCCCTTCGGTGGCAATATGGATGGCATTGGGCGCCAGCGCATCGAGCCTTGCCGCCATGCGCCGATAGGGAAAGAGCGCCAGACGGATTTCCGGATAGGTCGGGCACGGCACCGAGCGGAAGGATTGCGGCGACAGGATCGTGGGCCGATGTCCGGCCGCGATCAGCTCGTCCATGGTGCGGCCGATGGTGCGCACGACGCCATTGGTCTGCGGCGCCCAGGCATCGGTGACGATGGCGATGTTGAGCGACATGGTCATGCGCTGGCGACCGGAGATTTGACCGTTGGCGATTTGACCATTGGCGATCTGGCTGGGCCCGCCAGGGCCTTGGGCGTCAGCATCGACAATTGCTGGTTGGCCGCCCATTCGATAATTTCGAGCCTGCCGTCGCGATGCTCGACCAGGGCGGTGCAGCTTTCCACCCAGTCGCCGTCATTGGCGTAAACGATGCCGTCGATTTCCTTCAGCGCCGCCTGGTGGATATGGCCGCAGACGACGCCATCGAAGCCGCGGCGCTGCGCCTCGGCCGCGACCGTGTGCTCGAAATCGCCGATGAACTTCACCGCGTCCTTGACCCGGGATTTGAGCCAGGCCGAAAGCGACCAATAGGGATAGCCGAAGGCCACCCGCGCACGGTTGAACCAGTGATTGAGCGCCAGCGCCATGGTGTAGGCGGAATCGCCGAGCTTGGCCAGCCAGGGTGCGTAGCGCACGATGCCGTCGAAGGCATCGCCATGGATGATGAGCAGGCGCTTGCCGGTCGCGGTCACATGCACCGCCTCGTTCATCACCATCACATCGCCGAAGGCGTGGTCGTCATAATCGCGCAAGGGTTCGTCGTGATTGCCGGGAACATAGATGACCTGCGTGCCCTTCCGGGCCTTCCGCAGCAGCTTCTGCACCACGTCGTTATGGCTTTGCGGCCAGAACCAGCCCTTGGACAGGCGCCAGCAATCGATGATGTCGCCGATGAGATAGATGTAATCGGCTTCATGCGTGCGCAGGAAGTCGAGCAGGTACTCGGCCTTGCAGCCGCGCGTCCCGAGATGGACGTCGGAGATGAAGATCGCCCGGTAACGTGCCGTCTCACTCGTCATCTGGGACATCGCGTTCATATCGTTCGCTTCACGACTCGATTGACCTGCTGCATTGGCCGCTCAATAGCGACCAAGGCGTTGCAGGATGATGACGCGCGGGGCGGAACGCCGGATTTGCAAGTGATTTCATGGGGGCGTCACGGGAGTGACGCGGATATGTCATGGAAGGAGGGAGCTATTCCCTACTTCTGGTCCTTCGGACAGTAAAACGTCGACCGGCCGCCTTGGGTAATGCGCTTGATGGGCCCGCCGCAGGTGGGGCATTTCTGGTCTTCGCGGTCATAGACCTTCCAGCGGTGCTGGAAATAGCCGAGCTCGCCATTGGCCTGGACATAATCGCGCAAGGAGGAGCCGCCGGCCTTGATGGCTTCCTTCAGCACCTTCTTGATGGCGGCGGCGAGCTTGGCGGCACGTTCGCCCGCGATGGTTCCCGCGCGGCGCTTGGGGCTGATGCCGGCGCGGAAGAGCGCTTCCGAGGCATAGATGTTGCCGACCCCCACCACCAGGCGCTGGTCCATGATGGCAAGCTTCACCGAGGTCTTGCGGCCCTTGAGCATCGCGGCCAGTGCCGGTCCGTCGAATTCGTCCGAAAGCGGTTCCAGCCCGAGGCCCCGGATCAGCTTGTGATGGGCGAGATCGGCAGCCGCCACCAGATCCATCAGCCCGAAGCGGCGCGCATCGTTGAAGCGGACGCAGGTGCCGTTGTCGATGTCGAAGACGACATGGTCATGGCGGTCGAGCAGGGCCGGACGCTTCTCATTGACCACCATCGAGCCCGACATGCCGAGATGGACCAGCAGCACGGTGCCGTCGTCGAGGTCGATGATGATGTATTTGGCGCGCCGGCGGATGGAATCGATGCGCCGCCCCGTGAGGCGCGCCGCGAACCCTTCCGGGAAGGGAAAGCGCAGATTGGGCCGGCGCTGTTCGACCGCGGTCAAGCGGCGCCCCAGGAGCTTCAGGGCGAGGCCCCGGCAGACGGTTTCGACTTCGGGTAATTCGGGCATGGGGATAGCGGTAATGGGCCGCAGCAGAACCGTCAAGTTGTTGATCCCACAAGGCTGGCATCCCTCGGCGGCAACGGCTAAAGTCCCGGCGAAACGGGAAAGATCCAATGCCAATCGAGACATCGCACGACCCCGAGAAAAGTGGGGACAATGACAGCACCTGGTTCGGCTTCCGCCGCGTCGCCGCCGGCGAAAAGGCCCATCTGGTGCAGGGAGTCTTTTCCTCGGTCGCCGGCAAATACGACCTGATGAACGACCTCATGTCCGGGGGCATCCATCGCCTGTGGAAGGCATCGATGCTGGATTGGCTGAACCCGAGGCCCGGCTGGAACAGCCTGGACGTGGCCGGCGGCACCGGCGACATCGCCTTCCGCATCCTGGAACGGCAGCCATCCGCCCATGTCACCGTCTGCGACCTCACCCCGGCCATGCTGGAAGTCGGGCGCGACCGCGCCATCGACAAGGGCATCCTCAGCGGTCTCGATTGGGTCAGCGGCAATGCCGAGGACCTGCCCTTCGAGGACATGAAATTCGACAGTTATACGATCGCCTTCGGCCTCCGCAATGTCGGCCGCCAGCAGCGGGCGCTCGAGGAAGCCTACCGCGTGTTGCGGCCGGGCGGCCGGTTCCTGTGCCTGGAATTCAGCCATGTGGCCTTGCCGGCGCTTGCCAAGCTCTATGATGTCTATTCGTTCAAGCTGCTGCCTTGGCTGGGCGAAGTGGTCGCCAAGGACCGCGATTCCTACCAGTATCTGGTGGAATCGATCCGCAAGTTCCCGACCCAGGACAACCTCGCCGGGATGATGGCCAAGGCGGGGTTCCAGCAGGTCACCTACCGCAACCTCACGGGCGGGATCGCTGCCCTCCATTCCGGCTGGCGCGTCTAGATGATCCGTACCCTGCGCTCGATCTATCGCCTGTTCGGCATCGCCCGCGTCTTTGCGCGGCACGGGGCCCTTACCCCGTTCGAAGCGGCTTTGTCCAATGCGGGACTTGCCCCCGTGCTGCTTTTCTTTGCCCGCATCATGTTCGGACGCGAAGTGGGCGGCATGCGGCCCGGCGAACGCTTGGCGGCGGCCCTGTCGGAACTGGGCCCGGCCTTCATCAAACTGGGCCAGGTGCTCTCGACCCGCTCGGATTTGCTGGGCGAACAGGTGGCGGCGGATCTCGCCAAATTGCAGGACCAGCTACCGGCCTTCAGTTCCTTTGCCGCCAAGTCGCGGATCGAATCGGAATTGGGGGCGCCGCTCTCTGACCTCTTTGCCAGTTTCGACGACGAGCCGGTCTCGGCGGCCTCGATCAGCCAGGTGCATTTCGCCATCACCACACCGGAACTCGAAGCCCCCGATGGCCGGCCGGTCGCGGTGAAGGTGCTGCGCCCGGGCATCGAGGATGCGTTCCAGGCGGATATCGAATTGCTGCTGTGGATCGCCGAGATCATCGAACGCACGCAGCCGAAATTGCGCCGCCTCAAACCCGTCGAAGTGGTCAAGACCTTCGCCGCCACCGTGCGCATCGAAATGGATCTGCGCCTCGAAGCGGCCTCCGCCTCGGAACTGCGCGATAATTTCGAGGGCGATTCCAGCTACCGCGTGCCGGCCATCGACTGGGCCCGCACCGCCAAGCGCGTGATGACCCAGGAACGCATGACCGGTATCCCGATGGATGACGGGCCGGCGATGCGCGCCGCCGGGCTCGATGTCGACGACGTGCTGACCAAGGCCGCCAACATCTTCTTCAACCAGGCCTTCCGCGACGGCTATTTCCATGGCGACCAGCATCCCGGCAACATGACCGTGGGCTATGACGGCGCCATCCAGGTGGTCGATTTCGGCATCATGGGCCGGCTGGAGCGCAAGACGCGCTTCTACCTCGCCGACATGCTGCTGGGCTTCCTGGAGCGCGATTATATGCGCGTCGCCAAGATGCATATCGAGGCGGGCTACCTGCCGCAGACGCAATCGATCGACGAGTTCGCGCTTGCCTTGCGCTCGATCGGCGAGCCGATCCAGGGCCGACCGCTGCATGAGATCAGCTTTGCCCGCATGCTGGGCCAGCTTTTCGCCATTGCCGAGACATTCGACATGGAAGTGCAGCCGCAATTGCTGCTGCTGCAGAAGAACATGCTGATGGCCGAGGGCGTCTCGCGCCAACTCAATCCGACCCTCAACATCTGGACCCTGGCGCGCCCGCTCATCGAACAATGGATGATCGAGAATCGCGGCCCCCGCGCCCGCATCGAACAGGGCATCGTCGATTTCCTCGACGTGGTCGAACGCGGTCCGGGCGTCCTCAAAACCGTCGACCGGCTGGTGAACAACCTGGCCGATGGCGGCCTGAAACTCGATCCAGAAGCCTTGCGCGTCATCAATCGCCAGGGCTCGAACTGGTGGCTGTGGCTGATCATCGCCGTCCTGACGGCAGCCCTGCTGTTCCGCTGATGGCGGCCTTCGACACGGTTCTCTTCGATCTTGACGGAACGTTGACCGACCCCAGGATCGGCATCACCGGGTCGATCCGCTATGCACTCCAGGAAATGGGCATTACCCACGATCCGGCGGACGACCTCATCTGGTGCATCGGTCCGCCGATCCAGAAGAGCTTCGAACGGCTGGTCGGTGCCGCGGCAGCGGCTGAAGGGGTCCGCCTCTACCGTGAGCGGTACGGTGCCGGCGGCATGTTCGAGAACGAGCTTTTTCCCGGAATCGACACGACGCTCACCAAGCTCAAGGCGGATGGCATCCGCCTTTATGTCGCGACCTCGAAGGCACATTTCTTTGCACGGCCCATCGTGGCGCATTTTGGTCTCGACCGCCATTTCATCGCCGTGGAAGGGGCCGAACTCGACGGAACCCGTTCCGACAAGGCCGAGGTCATCGCCCATGTGCTGGCGACCCACGCAGTCGACCCGGCCCGCGCCGTCATGATCGGCGACCGGGAGCATGACATCATCGGCGCCAGGAAGAACGGTCTTGCCAGCATCGGCGTGCTCTATGGCTATGGCGACGAAGCGGAGCTCCGGCGGGCCGGGGCAGATCAACTCTGCCCGCAACCGACGGATATCCTGGACTGTCTGGCGCGCTTTTCGTGACGCTTGCCTCCCTCCTCACCCTCTTTTTCACCGCCTTCGGCGCCGCCACCATCCTGCCGGGATTTTCCGAAGTGGTGTTCAGCACCCTGTTGCTGGAACAGCCGCAGGATTGGCCGATGCTGCTGCTGGTGGCGACGACCGGGAACACTCTGGGCGGTGTGGCAAACTGGCTGCTCGGCCGCTTTCTGCTGCATTGGCAGGGCCGGAAATGGTTTCCGGTGAGCCGCAAGCGCCTCGACCAGGCCAGTGCGCTCTTTGAAAAATACGGCTATCCGCTGCTGCTGCTTTCCTGGCTGCCGGTGATCGGCGACCCGATCACGCTCGCGGCCGGCGTCCTGCGTGCCCGCTTCCTGCCCTTCCTCATCCTCGTCCTCATCGGCAAGGCGGCCCGCTACGGCATCATCGCCTGGGGTCTGGTCCTGTCACAGACCGCTTGAATGAGCGCAAAATTCACCGCGATATTTTTCATAACCCATTGATATAAAATCCGAATAATCGTCCCGCTTATCCTTTGTTAAGGACACCGGCGCATGTTCGCTGAGACGCGCTGCAAAGACGGCAGGAGCCGGTCCGCGCAGCCATCTCAATCGCGGGAAATGCGCCATGGCTGTCTGCTACATCTCCCCCACCGGCTGCGGTCTGATGGACGGATCGTCGCCGGAAAATGCCGGCACCCTTTCCAGCCTGTCGAAATTCATCGGCCAGGCCGGGCCGGGCGGCGAGGTGCTGCTCATCGCCGACCAGGGCACTTATCATCCAATGGGGCAGATCTCGATCACCAACGGCGGCACGGCGGGGGCGCCGGTCACGATTCGCGGCATCGACAGTGCCGGCAATCCGATGGATGCGGATATCAGCGGCACGCGGCCGGAGAATTGGACCAGCGGCCAGAGCGAGGGGTCGGAACTCTTTCGCCTGCTGGGCGGCGCCGACAACCTTCATTTCCAGGATCTCGACATCAGCAATGTCGGCAACGGCGCGTTCCGCATCGGCGCCGATCTTGCCAACCTGACGATCGACCATGTCGATGCCGCGAATGTCTATCGCTTCATCGAGAACAATGTCTCCGGCACGGCGGCGACGGCGACCGTCAGCGGCCTGACGCTCAAGGGCATCGATATCGCCGGCTATGCCAAGGGTGCCATCCACCTCAAATATGACAGCCATGACGTGGTCATTGAGAACGTAACGGCGGACGGCAGTGTCGCGACCAGCGATCCCTATATCGCCGGGGTGCTGATCGAAGGGACCGCGCATGACATCGTGCTGCGCGATGTCGAGATGTCGAACAGCAAGGCGGTGGGATCCACCGGCAGCTATTGGAACGGCGACGGTTTCACCACGGAGAGCGGCACCTATAATATCCGCTTCGAGAACACCGTTTCGCGCGGCAATACAGACGCCGGCTACGACCTCAAATCGAGCGATACGGTGCTGGTGAATGCGGTGGCTGAGGAAAACAACCGGTCTTTCCGCATCTGGAGCGATTCGGTAACGCTGGAGGACAGCCTCAGCCTCAACCCCACCCATAGCGGCGGCATTGGCGGGGTCGCCCATGTCTGGCTGGGGGCCGGGGCCAGTGCCGTGCTCGACAATTTCCAGTTCAGCGACGGGTTGCTGCCCAGCACCTTGTTCGACCTTTCCAAGGGCGGCGCCGATCTGACGCTGATCGACACGCCGATTCCCGACGCCTATGCTTCGCTCGTCTGGCTGCTCAACGGATCGGTCATCGAGGAGATCACGACGCCGGTGAACCTCGCCCCCACCGACATCACGGTGACCGGCGGGTCGGTGGCCGAAAATGCCGTGGCCGGTACTTGGGTCGCAACCCTCAGCGCCACCGACCCGGACAGCAACGATCAGCATGCTTTCACCCTGAGCGGCACCCATGCCGAATATTTCGAAATCGTCGGCAATGAAATTCACGTTCGCGCCGGAGCCGCCTTGGATTTCGAGACGGCAGCGCAACACGATTTGACCGTGACGGTGACCGATCAGGGCGGCCTCAGCCACAGCGAGGCCGTCGGCATCACGGTCCGCGACATGGTCGAAGGCGGCAATGGCACAGCCGGCAACGACGTCATCGCCGGGACCACCGGTGCCGACGCCTTGCGCGGCTTTGCCGGCAATGACAGCTATACCGTCAACAACAGCGGCGACGTCGTCACGGAGCAGCTGGACCAGGGCATCGACAGCGTCACCACGACCCTGTGGAAATATGCGCTGACCTACAATGTCGAAAACCTTGCCTATGCCGGCAGCAGCAATTTCACCGGCACCGGCAACTCGCTCGCCAACGCCATCACCGGCGGCAATGGCGGCGATACGCTGCATGGGATGGACGGCAACGACACTATCAAGGGCGGCGCCGGCGACGATTTGATCTATGGCGACAAGCAGTGCGACATCCTTGACGGCGGCACCGGCAACGACCGGCTTTATGGCGGCGATTACAGCGACCAGCTGATGGGCGGCGACGGCAATGACTATCTGACCGGCGAAGACGGGCATGACACGCTCAATGGCGGCAGTGGGAGCGACATCCTGATCGGCGGCGCCGGCAATGACAGTTTCGTCTTCGACCGGGCGCCGCTGCCCGGCAATGCCGACTTCATCCGCGACTTTTCGGTACCCGGCGACACGATCCGCCTGGATCATGCCGCTTTCGACCAGTTGGGCCCGATCGGCAAGCTGGACGCCGCGGCCTTTGCGCATTGGGACGATGCGGCGGCGGCCGACGACCGTATTCTTTACGACCGGCAGACCGGCAGTCTCTATTACGACGCCAGCGGCGGTGCCCATGACGATGCGCAGTTGATCGTCACCCTCTCCAACCTGCCGGCCGACCTTGCTGCGGACGATGTTTTCGTCTTTTAGGCGCCCTTTCCAACCGGCCCCGGATACCCACCCCTAATTCCCAGGCCCGGGCGGGCATATCTTGAATTTCTCCACCCCAAACAGTAAATACTAGGCCTTACTGTGGAATGGATTGTCGGTGGGAAATCAGCACGTGAGCGCCGGGAAACGCATCCTCCTCATCATCGCCGGTGGAATCGCCGCCTATAAGGCGCTGGACGTGATCCGGCGCGGGCGTGAACGTGGCCTCAATTTCCGCGTCATCCTGACCAAAGGCGGGGCTGAATTCGTAACTCCCCTCTCGGTCGCTTCGCTCGCCGGCTCGAAGGCCTATACCGAGCTCTTCTCCCTTACCGACGAAGCCGAAATGGGTCATATCCGCCTGGTGCGGGAGGCCGATCTGGTGCTGGTGGCGCCCGCGACCGCCGATATCATCGCCAAGATGGCCAACGGCCTCGCCGACGATCTGGCGAGCACCGCCCTCCTTGCCAACGACAAGCCGGTCCTCATCGCCCCGTCCATGAATGTCGTCATGTGGCGCCACCCGGCCGTGCAGGCCAATGTGGCGACCTTGCGCGCCCGCGGTGTCGTCACCGTGGGGCCCGGCGCCGGGGATCTCGCCTGTGGCGAAGTAGGTGACGGGCGGCTCGCCGAACCGCTCGATATCGTGAACGCCGCTCTGCGCCTGCTCTCGCCCGGCCCCCTCACCGGATTGAAGGCCCTGGTCACTTCCGGCCCGACCTATGAGGCGATCGATCCGGTACGTTTCATCGGCAACCGCTCGTCGGGCAAGCAAGGCCATGCCATTGCGGCGGCCCTGGCCGCCGCCGGTGCCGAGACGATATTGGTCACGGGGCCGACGGCCCTGGCAGACCCCGCCGGCTGCATTGTCCACCACATCGAGAGTGCGGCCGAGATGCTGGCCAAGGTGCAGCAGAGCCTGCCGGTCGATATCGCCGTCGCCGCCGCCGCGGTGAGCGACTGGCGCCCGGTGCAGGAAGCCGGACAGAAGATGAAGAAGCGCGAGGGAGGTGCGCCGCCGCGCATCGAGCTTGCGACCAATCCCGACATCCTGGCGACGATCTCGGCGCCCGGGCCCAAGCGGCCGCGCCTGGTCATCGGCTTTGCCGCCGAGACGGAGAAGGTGATCGAGCACGCGACCGCCAAGCGGCAGAAGAAGCAATGCGACTGGATCCTCGCCAATGACGTCTCGAGCGGCACCGGCACGTTCGGGGGCGCCGACAACAAGGTGCATGTCATCACGGCGCAAGGCGCCGAGGAGTGGCCGCGCTTGTCCAAGACGGAGTTGGCCGAACGCCTGGTGGCGCGCATCGCCGAAAACCTGAAGGGTACCAAATCATGAGTGACGTGCGCGTCGCCATTACCAGACTGCCGCATGGCGCCGACCTGCCGCTGCCCGCCTATGCAACGGCCGATGCCGCCGGGCTCGACCTTCTAGCCGCGATCGATGCCCCCGTGATCCTGCAGCCCTTGGGCCGCGCGCTGGTGCCGAGCGGTATCAGCATTGCCCTGCCGGCGGGGTACGAGGCGCAGGTGCGCCCGCGATCTGGCCTGGCACTGAAACAGGGTGTCACCGTGCTCAATGCGCCCGGCACGATCGACGCCGATTATCGCGGCGAGGTGGGCGTCATCCTGATCAATCTTTCAGACCAGCCCGTCACCCTGCAGCGCGGCGACCGCATCGCGCAATTGCTGCTGGCCAAGGTCGAGCGGCTGGCGTGGGACGAAGTTGCGGAGCTGCCGGCAACGATGCGCGGCAGCGGCGGCTTCGGCTCGACCGGGATCGCCGCCAAGAGATAACCGAGACGTTGAGATAACCAAAACGGGGAAACTCCGTGCTACATCCTTCCAAGCGCCTATTGTTCGCCATCGAAGCCGTGCTCGACATCGCCTATTACGGTGGCTCGCAGCCCGTGCAATCTGGCGACATCTCTGCCCGCCAGGGCATTCCACGCCGTTATCTCGAGCAGGTGCTGCAGCATCTGGTGCGGAGCGGCATCCTTGCCGGCCATCGCGGCCCCAAGGGCGGCTATCTGCTGGCGCGCGAGAAGCGCCGCATCAATCTGGGCGAAATCGTCCGCGCGGTGCGGCAGTTCGAAGGTTCGCCCGATCCCGTCCAGACCGCGGCCGGATCGCGCGTGGCGTTGGAGATCGTCCGCCCCGTCTGGCGCGAGCTGCAGCAGGAAATGCTGACCAAGCTCGACGACATCACGCTGGAGGATCTCTGCCAGAAGGCGCAGGCTGCCGGCATCCAGACCGACGCCCTGCAGCGCCTCGATTTCAGCATCTAAGAACGCCGGCCCAAATAGAGGCCGCATCTGCCAACAAGGAACGACACCATGAGCAACGCCACATTCCGCGGCAAGATCTACGACAATTTCCTCGCCACCATCGGTGCGACACCCGTCGTGCGCCTGGGCAAGCTGGCCCGCGCCGAAGGCATCAAGGCCGATCTGCTGGCCAAGCTCGAATTCTTCAACCCGCTCTCATCCGTCAAGGACCGCATCGGCCTTGCCATGATCGAGGCGCTGGAGCAGAGCGGCAAGCTGCAGCCGGGCGGCACCCTCATTGAACCCACCTCCGGCAATACCGGCATTGCGCTTGCCTTCGTGGCGGCCGCCAAGGGCTATCGCCTCATTCTCACCATGCCGGAAAGCATGTCGATGGAGCGGCGCAAGATGCTGCGCCTGCTGGGTGCCGAGCTTGAACTCACCCCGGCCGCGCGCGGCATGTCCGGCGCCATCGCCCGCGCCGAGGAACTGGCAGCGGCGACACCCGGGGCCGTCATTCCGCAGCAATTCAAGAATGCCGCCAATCCCGACGTGCACCGCAAGACCACGGTCCAGGAGATCATCGCCGATTGCGGCGGCAAGCTCGATTATTTCGTCTCCGGCGTGGGCACCGGCGGCACCATCACCGGTGTCGGCGAGATCCTGAAGAAGGAAATCCCCGGCGTGAAGATCGTCGCCGTCGAACCGGAGGACAGCCCGGTCCTTTCCGGCGGCCAGCCGGGACCCCACAAGATCCAGGGCATCGGCGCCGGCTTCATTCCGGAAGTCCTCAATCGCGGCATCATCGACGAGGTGTTGCGCATCTCCAACGCCAATGCCTTCGCGATGGCGCGGAAAGTGGCCAAGATCGAAGGCATGCCGGTCGGCATTTCCTCAGGCGCCGCCTTGACCGCCGGCATCGAGATCGGCCAGCGCCCGGGCCATGAGGGCAAGCGCATCCTGGTCATCCTCCCCTCCTCGGCCGAACGCTATCTGTCGACGGCCCTGTTCGAGGGGCTGGAGTAAGCGGAAACACCCCTCACCCCAACCCCTCTCCCCATTCCATGGGGCGAGGGGCTAGGCGGTGCGACGGGATCCGGTTGCTCCCTCGCCCCGCGCCAGCGGGGAGAGGGTGGGGGTGAGGGGATTTTGAGACGCGAGGCTATTGCATGACCGACCTCACCGACCGCCAGCTGGAACGCTACGCCCGCAACGTCATCCTGGATGAGGTGGGCGAGGAGGGGCAGTTGAAGCTGCTCGCCGCCAAGGTGCTGGTGGTCGGCGCCGGCGGCCTCGGCGCACCGATGCTCCTCTACCTCGCCGCCGCCGGCATCGGCACGATCGGCGTCATCGACAACGATACGGTCGATGTCACGAACCTACAGCGCCAGGTCATTCATGACGACGCGGCCGTCGACCAGCCCAAGGTGGAAAGCGCCACGCGGCGCCTGCGCGCCCTCAATCCTGACATCGTCATCGAGCCCATCGCGGCGCGCCTCACGGCGGCGAATGCGGAAGAGATCATCGGCCGCTTCGACCTGGTCGCCGATGGCAGCGACAATTTCACCACGCGCTACCTTTTGAACGATCTCTGCTACCGATTGAAGAAGCCGCTGGTCTCGGCGGCTCTCCTGCGCTTCGAGGCGCAGATATCGACCTTCAAGGCGCATCTTGGGAACCCGCATCCCTGCTATCGCTGCCTTTTCCCCGAACAGCCGCCCGAAGACCTCATCCCGCGCTGCGAGCAGGCCGGCATATTGGGACCGGTCGCGGGCGTGATGGGCTCGTTGCAGGCGACCGAAGTCCTGAAGGAAATCCTCGGCATCGGCGACAGCCTCAGCGGCCGCCTGCTGATGTATGACGGCCTTGGCCCCGCTTTTCGCGAAGTACGCTTCAAGCGCGATCCGCAGTGCTCGACTTGCGGCTCGTCAGAATGAGCGATCGCCTTTCGCGTGCTTGGCGGAATCTGACTTGGTGGCGGCTGATCTTCGCCGCAGCAGCAACCCGCGAGGTTTTCTGACCTGTTCAGAGACCTTCCTTTTTTTTCTGAGATGCGAGAAACACCCGGCCCTTTGTCGTCAGCTTTTTCAACGTCGGCGCCTTTTCGTCCAGCACGCGCCATACCGGCGAGATCTTGGCAATCGGCACGCGTCGTTCGTAATCCTCGATCGCCGCCTCGGCGCAGGTCCGCAAGTGATAGCCGGTATAGACCGGGCAACAGCCATCTGCCTTGTGGCGTTTCGCCAGCGTCTTGCGCATGTCCGTGTTGCTGACGAATTCTCCTTTGGGCACGGCGCGGATGAAATCGTCGATGAGACGCACGGAAGGCTGCAGCATGCGGCCGCCCTTCTCCACCCCCGCCCGGGTGACGGTCATGACCTTTACGTGATGCGGTGCCGGGTCAGCGCGTTTCTCGCGCCAGGTCTTGGGCATGAAAGGCCTCCTCGTTGCGGCGTTCAAGGTAGCCACGCTCGGTTTGATAAATCTTGCGGAAGATCCGCGCCAAAGAAAACGGCCCGCACGAGGATCTCGGCGGGCCGGTTGATTACAGCAAGGCTTCTAACACGCGATCTGGCGGTTTGTGGCCGTCGGCGAAGGTCTTGATGTTGATAATGACCTTTTCGCCCATGTCGACGCGGCCTTCGATGGTGGCCGAGCCCATATGCGGCAGCAGCACGACGTTGTCGAGCTTCATGAGCTTGGGGTTGAGGGCCGGTTCGTGTTCGAAGACGTCGAGGCCGGCGCCGGCGATCTCGTTCTTGTCGAGCATGCGGGTCAACGCATTTTCATCGACGATCTCGCCGCGAGCGGTGTTGACGATATAGACATGCTTCTGCAGCAGCTTGAGGCGCCGCGCCGACAGGAGATGATAGGTGGCCGGCGTGTGTGGGCAATTGACCGAGATGATGTCCATGCGCGAGAGCATCTGGTCGAGGCTCTCCCAATAGGTGGCTTCCAGCGCCTGTTCGACCGCAGCGCTGACGCGGCGGCGGTTGTGATAATGCACCGAAAGACCGAAGCCCTTGGCGCGGCGGGCGACCGCCTGGCCGATGCGACCCATGCCGATGATACCGAGGCGCTTGCCGTAGATGCGGTGGCCCAGCATGCTCATCGGGCCCCAGCCCTGCCACTTGCCCGAACGGATCAACCGTTCGCCTTCCGACACGCGGCGCGACACCGCGAGGATGAGGGCCATGGTCATGTCGGCCGTATCCTCGGTCAGGACGCCCGGCGTGTTGGTGACCGTAATCCCCCGCTGGCGGGCGGTGGCGAGATCGATATGGTCGACGCCGGTCCCGAAGGAAGCGATGAGGCGCAGCTTCTCACCGGCCTGGGCCAGCACCCCTGAATCGATGCGGTCGGTGACCGTGGGGACGATGACGTCGGCGACCTTGACCGCCTCGATGAGTTCGGCTTGGGAGAGCGGATGGTCATCGAGGTTCAATTTTACATTGAACAACTCCATCATCCGCGTCTCGATGACGTCGGGCAGCTTGCGCGTCACCACCACCAAAGGCTTGTTGGTCATCGTCTTTATCTCTCCCGGCACGGATCAGATCGCCCGTTTCTCTCAGAGAGTGGTAGCAAGCGGCTGGCGTCGTTGTCGAGGGGCAGCGCCGGAAGGGGTGAATCCGGCGCCAATGGGTCGCATCCTGGCTCAATTGCGGCCGCAATTGACGCAAAGACGCCGTTCCAGGTCATACCTCGGTGATTAGACGGAGGTTTCAATGGCTTGACCGGCGGCGGCCGCCCCTATATCGCGTGGATATGCGCGCGAATCGGACGAGCCTTACGACTTTTTCCTGCTGCCGCCGCCGGATTGCGGTCCTGGCGGCGCTGGCACTTGCCGTGCTGGCCGACATCATCTTGCTGCCGGCCAATGCCGGGGCCGAGGACAAATTGCCCCTGCCGCGATTTGCCAGCCTGCAATCGGGCGAAGTCAACATGCGCGCCGGTCCCGGCGAGACCTACCCGATCCTGTGGACCTATCAGCGCGCCGGCCTGCCGGTCGAGATCATCGAGGAATTCGACATCTGGCGCCGCATCCGCGACCATGACGGCGTCGTCGGCTGGGTCAAATCGACCCTGCTGGTCGGCAAGCGCCATGTGCTGGTGCGCGACGAGCAGCGCCCCTTGCGCGCCACCCCTGAAGCCGGCGCCAAGCCGGTCGCCCTGATTGATCCCGGCGTCATCCTCAAGGTCCTGGAATGCAGCGGCGATTGGTGCCGGCTGGAGGTCCAGGGCTATAAGGGCTGGATGATGAAGACCGAATTCTGGGGCGTATATACCGACGAGGTCCTCGAAGACTAGGCGGCCTTCGCCTTCTTCAGCCGCAGGACGCGCAACCGGCTTTCCACATCTTCCTTGTTGAGATAGGCGCCGGCCAGGCGCCGATAGCCGCTATAGGCGTCGCGCGCATGCAGCAGGCGCCAATTGTCGAACAGCACCAACGATCCCGGCGCGAGGCGGCGGCGGTATTGCAGGCTGCGGTCGTTGGCGAGATTGGCGAAGGTCGCATAGGCCTCCTGGAACTTTGCCATGCGCGCGGGTTCCAGGGCAAAGGGCGCGCGGTCGAGATTGTTGAAGCTGACTTGTGCGAGACGCCCGGTCGAATCTTCGCGCAGCAATGGGCGGCGCGCCATCAGATGAATGCCCTTTTCATGGTCGATATACTGGCCCGGCACCTCGATTTCGGTGAGGATGCGATAGAGCTCCGGCGTGTCGCGGCGCATGATCTCGGCGATGCGGAAGCCGTCGACGAAGACGTTCTCGCCGCCGACACCGTTGAAGGCCAGGCAATGGAACATCTGGTAGCCCGGCGCGTCAAAGCTGTAGGTGCCGTCGGTATGCGGGCCGATGGCAAGCGTCGTATAGGCCGTGTCCTTGTGTTCCATATTGGCGGTGAAATCCCAATAGCCGCCGAAGATCGTCTCGCGGATATAGGAGATGCGCTTGGCGACGGCCTGTGTGGCCTCGGGCGTTGCCGGGGTTCCTTCGACGAAGCAGAAGCCGAAGCGCTCGATCTTCTCGAGATAGGTTTCCAGCACGGCATCATCGGCCATCAGCGCGTCGTAGGGCACTTGCGGGAAATCGGCCGCGATCTCGGCATCATTCCAGGTGGTGATCTCCGATGCGAGGATGCCCACGGGCTGCAGGCTCTCCGCCAGCGCGTCGGCGGCAAAGTCGCTGGCGTGGCCGTCGCTCCAGCTGATGCCGAGCCGCTTGCCGCCGGCGCCAAGCTCGATCGCCGAGGGCTTGAGGTCCTTGGGTAGCGCGAAGGTATCGAGCAGGCGCTGCTGCGTTTCCGGATGCCGGCAGGCGGCACAGGCGCAATGATCACGCAGCCAGGCGAAGGTGAAGACATGGGTGCTGCCATCGGCGAAGGCGAGGTCGATACCGTCGCGGACCGCAGCGGCGTGGGTGAGATGGGTCATGGCAGGCTCCAACAGGAAATATGTTGGCGAGATGATTATTGTACGTTTGTATAATTCACAAGAGAAATCTGCGTTTGGGGCCAAAATTGGTTCCGCCTTGGGGCCAGATCATATTACTATTGGTTCAAGAGAGAATAAGGGGATGCACCCGTGGCTGAAAAAGAACCCAAATTTACCCGCGACTTACCGGAATCACGGCGCCGTCAGCTGATCGAGGCGACAGCGCGCAGCCTGGCGCGCCATGGTCTCGACGGCACGACCGTGCGCGTCGTAGCGGCCGAGGCGGGCGTGTCGCCGGGCCTGGTGCGGCACCATTTTGCCGGCATGCACGACCTCATCGCCGAGACCTATCGCTGGTCGGGCAAGGAAGTGGAGAAGGCGTTGCGGGCGGCCCTGGCGGCGGCCCCCGACACGCCGGAAGCGCAGCTGCGCGCCTTCGTCGATTCGAGCTTCTCGCCGCCGATGCTCAATCCCGACCTGCTGGGCGTGTGGCTGACCTTCTGGAGCCTTACGCGCACCGATCCGGAAATCCATGCCATCCATGGCAAGGTCTATGCCGAATACCGCAAGCAGCTGCAGCGCCACATCACCGGCATCGCCGAAGAACGCAAGCTCAGCTTCGATCCGCGCATCGCCGCTTTGGCGCTGACGGCCCTGCTCGATGGCCTGTGGCTCGAGCACTGCCTCGACCCCAGCACCTTCACCGCCGTCGAAGCCCGCCAGATCGCCCATGACTGGGTCGACAATCTGAAGGCGGGCCGGTTCATGGCAGGCGCCAGGCGGGAAGAAACCGTAGCGCCGGCGATCGCCAAGGCTGGGTGATCTGCTGCTTCGGCTTAGTAGACGACCCGCGTGAGATAGAGGCCGTCGGGCGGGGCTGTGGGCCCGCTGGCGGAGCGGTCTTGCGCTTCGAGAGCGGCCGTCACGTCGTCGGCCGACCATTTCCCGTCGCCGACCAGGCGCAGGGTTCCCACCATGTTGCGCACCTGGTGATGGAGGAATGAGCGCGCCTCGGCGATCACCTGAATCTCCTCGCCCTGGCGCATCACATCGAGCCGGTCCAGGGTCTTCACCGGCGATTGTGCCTGGCAGAGCGAGGCACGGAAGCTGGTGAAATCATGCTTGCCGATGAGGCGTTGCGCTGCCCGGTGCATGGCGGCGGCATCGAGCGGCACGCTCACATGCCAGGCATGGCCCCGGTCCAGGGTCAGCGGCGCGCGGCGATTGACGATGCGGTAGAGATAGGCCCGGCCCGTCGCCGAAAAGCGCGCGTGGAAATCATCCGCCGCGATCTCGCAGGCCGTCACGGCAATGGGGTTGGGCTTCACATGGAAATTGATCGCCGCCATCAGCCGGTTGGGCTCAATGGGCTTCGCGATATCGACATGCGCCACCTGGCCCAGCGCATGGACGCCGGCATCGGTGCGCCCGGCGCCATAGACCAGGTTTTCTTCCTGCACCGTCGCGAAGACGGCCTCTTCCAGCACCTGTTGGATGGACAGGCCATTATCCTGCCGCTGCCAGCCGACGAAGGGCCCGCCATCATATTCGATGGTGAGGCGGAAACGTGTCATGGCTTGATCGGCCCGGCAAAGCCGGTGCCGGCCGGGATCTTCTGGCCGCGCAGAAAATCCTGTGATGACATGGCCTTCTTGCCGGCCTTCTGCAGCAAAGTGAGGCTGAGCGCACCCTGCCCGCAGGCGATGGTGAGGTTGTCATCAAGCGCGATGCCCGGGGCGCCCGATTTTTTGACGACGGCCGCAGCCAGCACTTTCAACCGCGCGCCGTCCTCCATCAGGCACCAGGCCCCCGGCACGGGGGCAAAGGCGCGAATCTGCCGCTCGATTTCCGCGGCATCGCGCGACCAGTCGATCTCGGCCTCGGCCGGCGAGATCTTGGCGGCATAGGTGACGCCCTCCGCCGGTTGCGGCACCGGCGCCGGCAAAGGGCCAGCCAAGGTCTCGACGATGAGGCGCGCGCCCATCCCCGCCAACGCGTCGTGAAGGGCGCCCGCATTCATCGCGGGGCCGATCGCGAGTTCTTCCCGCCGCAGCATGGCGCCGGTATCGAGCCCCTCATCCATCTGCATGATGGTGATGCCGGTTTGCGTATCGCCGGCCAGGATCGCGCGCTGGATCGGCGCGGCACCGCGCCAGCGCGGCAGCAGCGATGCATGGATATTGAGGCAGCCGAGGCGCGGTGCGGCCAGCACGGCCTTGGGCAGCAGCAGGCCATAGGCGGCCACCACGGCGATATCGGCCTTGAGCGCGGCGAATTCGGCCTGCGCTTCCGGCGATTTGAGGGAGGCCGGCATGCGTACGGGCAGGCCATGTTGTTCGGCCAGCACCTGCACCGGCGATTTGCGGAGATCCTGGCCGCGCCCGGCGGGCCGTGGCGGCTGGCTGTAGACGGCAGCGATCTCATGGCCGGCATCGATCAGCGCCGCAAGCGCCGCTGCCGCAAAGTCCGGCGTGCCCATGAAGACGAGGCGCATGGAGGCGCCCGTCAGGCCGGCACGCCGCCGGCGCCGGTCTTTTTCGCCTTGAGCAGCTTGCGCAGGATGATGTTGCGCTTCAAGGAGGTGAGGTGGTCGATGAACAAAACGCCGTCGAGATGATCGATCTCGTGCTGCACGCAGGTCGCGAGCAGCCCTTCCGCGGTGATTTCACGCTGCTGGTTGTTCTCGTCGAGATATTTCACCACGCAGGATGCCGGCCGCACGACATCGGCGTAATGTTCCGGCACGGAAAGGCAGCCTTCGTTGTATTCGGCATCGTCGTCGGAGACCCAGACGATCTCCGGATTGGCCATCCGCAGCGGTGCCGGCGCTTCGCCTTCGGGGGCGATATCCAGCACGATGACCCGCTTCAATTCGCCGACCTGGGGTGCTGCAAGGCCGATGCCCGGAGCCGCATACATCGTCTCCAGCATGTCGTCCATCAGCTGGCGGATGCCGTCATCCACGGCCAGAACAGGCGCCGATTTCTTGGCCAGACGCGGGTCCGGTGCGACGAGGATCGGTAACTTGGCCATGGTGTTTCCACTGATCATTCCGAAGCGCTGGCAAGGACAACCCCTCACCCTAACCCTCTCCCCGCAAGCGGGGCGAGGGGACTTACCGATCTCCAGGAGTAAAGCCCCTCGGAGTAAAGCCCCTCGCCCCTCCGGGGAGAGGTTGGGGTGAGGGGGCAAACCACTGGGTCTCAGTTTCGCGCTTTACCTATGGATTCCGCCCGCTATCGTCAAGCGAAGCGGGGTGGATTGCCACCCCGATTCGGCCGTTTCCGGCCCAAATCCAAGGAATCGTCATGGATTCGAGCCCTGCCCTGCTGGCGCTCCTCGCCCTTATCGCCCTGTTGTTGCTGGCGGTATTGGCCCTTGTCTGGCGCGGAACCCGTGCGGCGCCCATGATCGCCACCGACCCCAAGCTCGACCAGTTGGCCGGGCAACTGCAGTCGCTGGCAGCTGCCCAGGCGTCGGCCCAGGCTGCCATCGACCAGCGCCTCGACGCCCGCCTCAACCAGCTCTCGGACCGGGTGCACGAGCGCCTGGCCCTGTCGGCGACCGAGGCCGGGCAGTCGCTGGGCGAACTCAAGGAGCGCCTCGCCGTCATCGATGCCGCGCAGAAGAACATCGCCGAGCTGTCCACCCGCATGGTGAGCCTGCAGGACATTCTGTCCAACAAGCAGGCGCGCGGCGCCTTTGGCGAGGTACAACTGGCCGACATCGTCCGCACCGTCATGGCGCCGGTCAATTACGAGTTCCAGGCCCAGATCGGCGATGGCAAGCGGGTCGATTGCCTGCTGAAACTGCCCAATCCGCCCGGCGCCATCGGCATCGATTCCAAATTCCCGCTGGAATCCTACCGCGCCATCCGCGATGCGGACGGCGATGCGGCACTGGTCCAGGCGCGGCGCGAATTCTCGACCGCCATCCGGTTGCATGTGAAGGCCATTGCCGAAAAATACATCGTTCCCGGCGAGACGGCGGATTCGGCGCTGATGTTCGTGCCGTCCGAAGCCGTCTATGCCGAGATTCATGCCAATTTCCCCAATCTGGTCGAGGAGGCCGGGCGGGTGCGCGTGTGGATCGTCTCCCCCACCACCTTGATGGCGACGCTGACCACCATGCGCGCGGTCCTCAAAGACGTCCGCATGCGCGAACAGGCCCATGTCATCCAGGCCAAGGTCGGGGAACTCGCCAAGGATCTCGACCGGCTGGATACGCGCGTGGGCAAGCTGCAGCAGCATTTCGACCAGGCGGTGGAGGATGTGCGCCAGATCCGCATCTCGACCGACAAGGCGATGAAAAAGGCCGACGATATCGAAAGCGTCGGCCTGGAAGCGCCGGAAGCGGTCACGGTCGCTGTTTCCGTGCCGAATCCGGCGCCGGAAGCAAAGGGTTAGAGCCAATCCCGCCCGCCCGATGCTTGAAACGCCCCAAAACGTCCCTACATTTCCAAAGCTTTCTGGTTGTGTAACAATCGGTCACATCATTGCTTTGGGGGAAGCATCATGCTGAGTACGTTCGCGATCTTCGTCATCGTCCTGCTGGCCGTTGCCGTGCTGCTGGTCTTCATGGGCATCAAATCGGTGCCGCAGGGCCGCGAATGGACGGTCGAGCGCTTCGGCCGCTACACCCAGACCTTGCGCCCGGGCCTCAACTTCATCATCCCCTTCTTCGACCGCATCGGCGCCAAGATCAACATGATGGAATCGGTGCTCGACGTGCCGACCCAGGAAGTGATCACCAAGGACAACGCCATGGTCAGCGTCGACGGCGTCGTCTTCTACCAGGTGCTCGATGCCGCCAAGGCGGCTTATGAAGTGAACGACCTCGAAAACGCGGTCCTCAACCTGACCATGACCAATATCCGCACCGTGATGGGCGGCATGGATCTCGACGAGCTGCTGTCCCTGCGCGACAAGATCAATGCGCAGCTCCTTCATGTCGTCGACGATGCGACCCAGCCTTGGGGCATCAAGGTCACGCGCATCGAAATCAAGGACATCGCCCCGCCCAAGGATCTCGTGGAAAGCATGGGCCGCCAGATGAAGGCCGAGCGCGACAAGCGCGCCGCCATCCTGGAAGCGGAGGGTCTGCGCCAATCCGCCATTCTGAAGGCCGAGGGCGAGAAGCAATCCGCCATCCTCAAGGCCGAAGGCGAGAAGGAAGCGGCCTTCCGCTCGGCCGAAGCCCGCGAACGCATGGCCGAAGCGGAAGCCAAGGCCACCGCCGTCGTCTCCGAATCCATCGCCAAGGGCAGCGTGCAGGCGGTCAATTACTTCCTTGGCCTGCGCTACACCGAAGCCTTGGAAAAGATCGCCGGCGCCAACAACCAGAAGGTCATCCTGATGCCGCTTGAAGCGAGCAATGTGATCGGCGCCCTGGGCGGCATCGCGGAATTGGCGAAATCGGCCCTGGGCGACCGCGACGACACGCGCCGTTCCAGCCTGCCGCGTACGTGAGGCGAGAGCATCTGCCATGAGCGATATCGGTTTCAACTTCCAGCTCGAATTCTGGCACTGGCTGATCCTGGCCGCGGCGCTCGCGGGGATCGAGATCCTGACGCCGGGCTTCTTCTTCATCTGGCTGGGCGGCGCCGCCCTGGTCACGGCGGTGGTGGCCCTCGTCATCCCGTCGCTGACCTGGGAGAACCAGGTCCTCATCTTCGCGCTGCTCTCGGCCGTGTCGGTGCTGGGCTGGTACCGCTTCCGCCACAGCCTGACTGTCAAGAGCGACGACATGACCCTCAACCGCCGCGGCGAGCAGTTGCTGGGGCGTAGCGCCACCCTGTCCGAGCCGATCGTCAACGGCCGCGGCCAGATTCGCATCGACGACACGGTCTGGCGCTGCGAGGGCGAGGATCTGGCGGCCGGCACCAAGGTGAAGGTGGTGGCGATGCATGGTGCGGTGGTCGCGGTCGAGAAGGCCTGATCGCCTTTCAAGGTGCTATTCTGGGCACTGGTCTGGCCTTCATTCCTGCCTATCGTTCCTGTCCTGACCTTGTTGGGAACATGCCCCTAGGCGTGTAAGGCGATTCATCACTTTTAAACTTTCTCCGCTTCATTCTGTGGCGCGTTGCGGCCTGAGTTTCAGTTGTGCCGCAGAACGTGCCTGCGGATGGCCGATTGCGCGGGCAATAGATAAAATGCCAGGGAAAGAGCGACACCGTGAAAGCATCTGGGAAAGTATCCGGCGCGAATATCGATGAACTGACGCAGAAGGCCGAGCTTGAGTTCCACGACGAGGCGACGACGCGCCTTGCCGAGATGAACCGGCTTCTCGACCAGATCGCCGCCGATGGCGCTTCTGATGAGTATCTTTCCGACCTGCTCGGCCACGCACACAATCTGCGCATCACCGGTTCTTCCTTCGGCTTTCCGGCGATCACGCTCATCGCCCAGCGCATGGAAAGCTATCTCAACGATCTCGGCCAATGGGGCGACAAGGCGCAGCGCGACACGCAGGAATTCTGCGATGCGCTGGGCCAGATGCTGGAACGCAAATCCCAACCCGACGATGACGAGATCGCGCAGCTGGTGCGCAGCCTGCCCTCGCATGTCAGCCGCACCTTCTCGCCAGGCGAAGTTGAGATCCGCAACGTCGAGATCCTGCTGGTGACCCCGGCCCGGTCCGTTGCCAAGATTCTCTCCAAGCAGATCATGGCCTGCGGCTTCCGCGTCAATTCGGTCCATGACCCTATCGAAGGCCTCACCACCGCCTTGCGTCTGCGCCCCGACATGATCATCACCTCGCAAGTCATGAAGGGCCTGACCGGCGTCGACCTCATTCGCGCCGTAAAGGCCGTGGCCGTCACCGAAAAGATCCCCTGCGCGGTTCTCACCAGCCAGGAACTCGACTCCGCCGACTTCAACCGCCTGCCAGCCGGCAGCCCGGTCCTGCGCTCCGGCAGCAACTTCGCCGACGATTTCGCCAAGGTGGTGACGCAGTTCGGACTGGGGTGAGGCGCTAACTCAGCCCGGCGCGTCTCTCCGCACGGCAAACGATATCACCTAACACGGCCCATCCCAGACTTGTGGCAAACGGAATCGTATTGCTAACTTGCCATGACTGGAGATTGAGATGCGCAAGCTGGATTGCCTACAAATTTCGGCTGCGGCCCTTCTGGCGCCATTTCTTGAATGGCGCCTTTTGCTTCTCAGCGCGCGCTTGCCAGTACTACTTTATGTAGCGCTCTGCTTGTGCCGTGGTGTCCTTTCACCTGAGGCGCCCCTCTTTCTACCACCTACCGGTAGCGACCCGATTGCGTCGCTTCTCTGGATCGTTCCGGCCTTGATGTTCGAATGGCGCTGGATGACCGGGCTTTGGTACGGCGCCGGCCATCACCCCGTCCCAACCAATCAGCTGTCCTACATAGTGTTGTTTTCATGGGTCAGTCTGTTCTGGCTGTTGGTTGACTGGGCACCACAGTCCATTTTTCTTTGGATAGGCGACACGCCGACAGCACGGCAGGACATTCTGATCAATGCTTATAAAGTTACCAGCATCGCCGTGACACTTGGCACGATCTGGGCGACAACTCGTCTGACCGGCTGGCAAGCAGCTGTTATAGATCGTGGCAAGACCGTTCCACCGGGTCCTAACTGGCATCTCACACGTCAGCATTTCTGGCGCCTCATTGGCATCGGCATCTTGACCGTGTTGCCAATAATTCTGTTCGGCTTTGCGCTCGTTCTGGCTCTGACAATGCTTCCCGCGCTCACTCCAATGAACCGGTTGGCCCTGCAGGTTGTGGCCGCTCTCACCGTTCTCTATGGGTATGCAGTCAAGGCGGCGATATCGCTCCTTGTCTATCGAGAGCTCCGAGCGCGTCCGGACAATCTTTCAATTTTTTAAGTCAATATCTCTGTCTCAATTTTTGCCTGTGGCCACCCCATCTCCGTCATTAACCATTCCTTTGCCTTAATGCCTAAAGATCGGCTCTAATGTTCTGGGCTTGATCCGGCACCTTTGGGGGATGAAGTGGGTGCTGCGGTCGGTAGGAGGGTCATGAGCGCCACGTCGTTGCAGGGTTCCGGCACGGGCGAGGGGATGGCGATGCCTTGGCTGGCCAGCTATCCATTGCAGGTGGATGGCGCGACACCCATCGACGTGAAGCCGGTCTATGCCCTGCTGGATGACAGCGCGGCGGCGCATCCCAACAACGACTGCATCGACTTCCTCGACAAGCATTATTCTTATGCCGAGGTGAAGCGCGAGAGCGACAAGGTCGCCAAGGGGCTGCAGCAGATCGGCCTCAAGCCCGGCATGCGGCTGGGCTTGTTCCTGCCCAACTGCCCCTATTTCGTCATCTTCTATCACGGCGCCCTCAAAGCCGGGGCGACACTGGTCAATTTCAACCCGCTCTACGCCGAGCCGGAAATCGAGCGGCAGATCGCCGATGCCGAGGTCGATTTCATGGTGACGCTCGACGTCACGCAATTGCTGCCCAAGCTTGATGCCGTGCTGGCCAAGAGCCGCGTCAAATCGGTCATCGTCTGCCCGATGGCGCATCAGCTGCCCTTTCCGAAGAACCTGGTCTATCCCTTCGTCATGCGCTCGGCCCATGCGCGGATGCCGGTCGACAGTCGGCACATCGCCTATAAGGATCTGGTGCATAATGACGGCGCCTATGCGCCGGTCGAGATCGATCCCCAAAGCACCGTGGCGCTGTTGCAATATACCGGCGGCACGACCGGTGTCCCGAAGGGCGCCATGCTCAGCCATGCCAATGTCTATGTGAACGCGATCCAGTCGAAGCGCTGGTTCTATACGGTCGACAATCCGAAATCGAAGACGGTGGGTGTCCTGCCCCTCTTCCATGCCTTTGCCATGACCTGCGTCATGAACTGGACGCTGTCGGTCGGCGGCAGCATGATCCTGGAGCCGAAATTCGATACGTTGCGGCTGCTGCGCCTCATCCATGCCAAGCGCCCGACGGCATTGATCGGCGTGCCGACCTTGTTCAACGCCCTGCTCAATTTTCCGCAATTCAAGGATTTCGACCTTTCCTCGCTGATCTTCGCCATTTCCGGCGGGGCACCGCTGCCGGCCGAGGTCAGGAAGAAGTTCGAGGAGGAAAGCGGCTGCCGGCTCATCGAAGGCTATGGCCTTTCGGAAGCATCGCCGGTCTGCAGCTGCAATCCGGTGCATACCGGGGGCAAGGCCGGCTCGATCGGCCTCCCCTATCCCTTCACCGCTTGCGAGATCATTTCGCTTGAAGACGGCAAGACGCCCGTGCCGGTCGGCGAAAAGGGCGAAATCTGCTTCCGTGGCCCCCAAGTGATGCTGGGCTATTGGAAGCGGCCGGATGCCACCGCCGAAGTCATCAAAGACGGCCGCCTTCATACCGGCGATGTCGGGCATATCGACGAAGAAGGCTTCGTCTTCATCACCGACCGCCTGAAGGAGATGATCAACGCCTCCGGCTTCAAGGTCTATCCGCGCGTCATCGAAGAGGCGATCTACGAGCATCCCGCCGTCAAGGAATGCGCCGTCATCGGCATCGACGATCCCTATCGCGGGCAAACCATCAAGGCCTTCATCGTCCTCAAGGACGGGATGAGCTGCAACCAGGAAGCCATGGATGCGTTTCTGGAAAGCCGCCTTTCCAAGATCGAGAAGCCGCGTTTCTACGATTTCCGCGCCGATCTCCCGAAGAGCATCATCGGCAAGATATTGAAGAAGAATCTGGTGGACGAGGAGAAAGCCCGCGCCGCCAATAAGGAGAAGTCGCAATGAAAGACGCCGTCATCGTGGGCTATCAACGCTCGCCCTTCCACTTGGCCAACAAGGGTGCCCTTGTCAAAGTCCGCCCCGACGATTTGGCCGCCGCCGTGGTGAAGGCGCTGGTTGCCAGGACCAAGGTTGAACCCAAGGATATCGAGGATCTGCTGGTCGGCTGCGCCTTCCCTGAGGGCGAGCAGGGCTTCAACGTGGCGCGCCTGATCGGCATGATCGCCGAGCTGCCGCAATCGGTGGCCGGCGCCACGGTCAACCGTTTCTGCGGTTCGTCCATGCAGGGGATCCACATGGCAGCCGGTGCTATTGCGCTGGGTGCCGGCGAGGCGTTCCTGTGCGCCGGCATCGAGAGCATGACACGCGTGCCGATGCTGGGCTTCAACCCGTTGCCGAACCCGGCGCTCAACGACCGGCTGCCCGCCGCCTATATCTCGATGGGGACGACGGCCGAGAACGTCGCCAACAAATACAAGATCAGCCGCGCCGAGCAGGAAGCCTTCGCCGTGCTCAGCCAGACCAAGGCGAGCGCTGCGCGCGCCGCCGGCAAACTGACGGATGAGATCGTGCCGATCCAGGCCGGCAAAGAGATGGTGCGCGAGGACGGCACCATTCGCGACGGCACCACGGCGGAAGCCCTCTCCGGCCTGAAGCCGGCTTTCGACGCCAATGGCTCGGTAACCGCCGGCACGTCTTCGCCGCTGACCGACGGTGCGGCCGCCTGTCTTGTCACCTCGATGGATTACGCCAAGGCCCATGGCCTGCCCATTCTTGCCAAGATCCGCGCCGTTTCGGTCGCCGGCTGCGCGCCGGAGATCATGGGTATCGGCCCGGTGGCAGCGACGCAGAAGGCACTGAAGCGCGCTGGCCTCACCATCGACGATATCGACATCATCGAACTCAACGAAGCCTTCGCCTCGCAATCGCTGGCCTGCATCCGCGATCTCAAGATCGACCCGGCCAAGGTCAATCTGGATGGCGGCGCCATCGCCATCGGCCATCCGCTGGGGGCAACCGGCGCCCGCATCACGGGCAAGGCCGCAAGCTTGCTGAAGCGCGAAGGCAAGAAATTTGCACTGGCCACCCAATGCATCGGCGGCGGACAGGGCATCGCCACCATTCTGGAGGCCGTCTGATGCCCATCCAAAAAGCCTGCGTCATCGGCGCCGGCGTGATGGGGGCGGGCATCGCCGCCCAGATCGCCAATGCCGGTATTCCCGTCCTGCTGCTCGATATCGTACCCAAGGAAGGTGCCGAAAATAGTGGGGGCCGTTCGGCCATCGCCAAGAGCGCCATCGAGAAACTGCTGAAAGCCGATCCGGCACCCTTGATGTCGAAGGCAGCGGCGAAACTCATTACGCCCGGCAATATCGAAGATGATCTCGACCAACTGGGCGACGTCGATTGGGTCGTCGAAGCGATCATCGAGCGGCTGGATCTGAAGCAGGGCCTCTATCACAAGCTGGAAGGCAAACGGAAGAAAGGCTCGATCCTTTCCTCCAACACCTCGACCATCCCACTGAAGACCCTGGTCGAGGGCATGCCGGAAAATGTGCAGGCCGATTTCTGCATCACCCATTTCTTCAACCCGCCGCGCTATATGCGCCTCCTTGAAATCGTCGGCGGACCGAAGACGCGGGCCGAGGTCTTGAAAGACATCAGCGATTTCGGCGACCGCATGCTGGGCAAGACCATCGTCCGCGCCAAGGACACGCCAGGCTTTGTCGGCAACCGCATCGGTGTTTTCTGGATGCAGGCGGCAGTGAATGCGGCCCTCGATCTCGGCCTCACGGTCGAGGAAGCGGACGCGATCATGGGCCGGCCGATCGGTGCACCGAAGACCGGCCTCTTCGGCCTCTTGGATCTCGTCGGCCTCGACCTCATGCCCCATGTCGACAAGAGCATGGCAAGCCTGCTGAAACCCGACGACGCCTATATGAAGCTGCGCCGCCCCTGGCCGCTACTGGAGAAAATGATTGCCGATGGCTATACGGGGCGCAAGGGCAAGGGCGGCTTCTATCGGCTCAACACGGCCGGTGGGGCCAAGGTCAAGGAATCGATCAACCTCACGACCGGCGCCTATGCCCCCAGCGATCGCGCGCGCCTCGATTCCGCCGATGCCGCCAAGGGCGGCTTGAAGACGCTGGTCGAGCACAAGGACAAGGGCGGGCAATATGCCTGGAAGGTCTTGTCCGGCCTGCTCTCCTACGCGGCCTCCCTGGTGCCGGAAATCGCCGACGACGTGGTCGCGGTCGATCAGGGCATGAAGACCGGCTACAATTGGAAGCGCGGCCCCTTCGAGATGATCGACCAGATGGGTGCCGCCTGGTTCGCTGAAAAGCTCGCTGCCGAGAAATTGCCCGTGCCGGCTTTCCTCAGCGTCGCCGCCAAGGCCGGCGGCTTCTACCGGATCGCCAACGGCCAGATTGAGCATCTGCAGCCCGACGGCAATTACACCAAGCTGCTGCGTCCCGATGGCGTGCTGCTGCTTTCCGACATCAAGCTTTCGTCAAAGCCCATCATCAAAAATGGGTCGGCCTCGCTCTGGGATATCGGCGACGGTGTCGCCTGCCTTGAATTCCACAGCAAGATGAATGCGCTGGACCCCGACAGTCTGGCTTTGGTCAAGCAATCGGTCGACCATGTGGCCAAGAAGATGAAGGCGCTGGTCATTCATAACGAGGCCGAGAACTTCTCGGTCGGCGCCAATATCGGGCTCGCCCTCTTTGCCGCCAATATCGCCATGTGGCCGATGATCGACGACATGATCGGCACCGGCCAATCCGCCTACAAGGCCGTGAAGTTCGCGCCCTTCCCCGTGGTGGGCGCCCCAAGCGGCATGGCATTGGGCGGTGGCTGCGAAGTGCTGCTGCATTGTGCCGCGATCCAGGCCCATGCCGAAACCTATATGGGTCTGGTCGAAGTCGGCGTCGGACTCATTCCCGGCTGGGGCGGCTGCAAGGAGATGCTGCTGCGTTATCAGCCTGGCCCCAAGGACCCAAAAGGCCCGATGCCGCCGGTGGCGCAGGCTTTCGAGGCGATCTCGCTGGCCAAGGTCGCCAAATCCGCGGCCGAGGCGAAGGAACTCCGCTTCCTGCGCAAAGATGACGCGATCACCATGAATCGCGACCGCCTGCTTTACGATGCCAAGCAGGAGGCGCTGGCGCTGCTGGCTGCCGGTTACCAGCCACCGCAGCCGCAGGAATTGCGCTTGCCCGGCCCCACCGGCCGCACCGCGCTGCAATTGGCTGTCGAAGGCTTCGCGCTTCAGGGCAAGGCCTTGCCGCATGACGTCACAGTCTCCGACGCCTTGGCCGAGGTGCTGACTGGCGGCAAGACGGATTTCACCGAGGTGATCGCCGAAGACCAGATCTCGAAACTCGAGAAGAAAGCCTTCATGACCTTGCTCCGCACCGGCCCGACGCTTGCCCGCATGGAACACATGCTCTCGACCGGCAAGCCGCTCCGGAACTGATGCACGAGGAAAAACGCCATGCCCGCCTATAAAGCCCCCTTGCGCGATATCCAGTTCGTGCTCAACGAAGTGCTGCAGTTCGAGAACCTGGCCCAGCAGATTCCCGATTTTTCGGAAGCGACGCCGGATCTGGTGACGACCATCCTCGAGGAAGCCGGCAAGTTCTGCGAGGAGGTGCTGCAACCGCTCAACCATTCGGGCGACGAGGAAGGCTGCCATTACGAGAACGGCAACGTCACCACCCCCAAAGGCTTCAAGGAAGCCTACCGGACCTTTATCGAAGGCGGCTGGACCGGCCTCCCCTGCGATCCGGCATATGGCGGTCAGGGCTTGCCCAAGCTGGTCAATTTCGCGGTCGAGGAGATGATCTGCTCGGCCAATCTCTCCTTCGGCATGTATCCCGGCCTCTCCAACGGCAATTATAACGCCATCCATGCCCACGGCTCCGACGAACAGAAGGCGCTTTACCTGCCCAAGCTTGTCGATGGCACCTGGACCGGTACGATGTGCCTGACCGAACCGCATTGCGGCACGGATCTGGGCCTGTGCAAGACGCGGGCGGAAGCGAATGCCGACGGATCCTACAGGCTTTACGGCACCAAGATCTTCATCTCGGCGGGTGAGCATGACTTGGCCGAGAACATCATCCATCTGGTGCTGGCGCG
The DNA here is from genome assembly GCF_041906375.1 of Dongia sp. GTDB lineage: Bacteria > Pseudomonadota > Alphaproteobacteria > Dongiales > Dongiaceae > Dongia. Next base: position 569,897 of record NZ_JAYRJJ010000002.1, read on the forward strand.
GCTGCCCGATGCGCCCGCCGGCATCCGCGGCATCTCGCTTTTCGTCTGCCCGAAATTCCTGCCGGATGCGAACGGGAAGCCGGGCGCCCGCAACCCGGTCGTCTGCGGTTCGATCGAAAAGAAGATGGGCATCAAGGCGTCGTCGACCTGCGTCATGAATTTCGACGGCGCGCAAGGCTGGCTGGTCGGGCGGCTCCACAAGGGCATGTCGGCCATGTTCACCATGATGAACACGGCGCGCCTAGCGGTCGGCATGCAAGGGTTAGGGATAGCGGAAGCTGCCTATCAGGGTGCTGTCACCTATGCCCGCGACCGGCTGCAGATGCGCGCCCTGACCGGCACCAAATTCCCGGACAAGCCGGCCGACCCCATCATCGTGCATCCGGACGTGCGCCGCATGCTGCTGACCATGCGCGCTTTCAACGAAGGCTGCCGGGCTCTTGCCTATTGGGTCGGGCGCGAGCTCGATGTTTCACTGCATCACCCCGACCCGGACAAGCGGCAGGAGGCCGACGATCTGGTGGCGCTGCTCACCCCCGTGGTCAAGGCGTTCCTGACTGACCATGGCTTCAACGCCGCCAATCTCGGCGTGCAGATTTATGGCGGCCACGGCTATATCCGGGAATGGGGCATGGAGCAGCTGGTGCGCGATGCGCGCATCACGCAGATCTATGAAGGCACCAACGGCATCCAGGCGCTCGACCTGGTCGGGCGCAAGCTGCCGACCGGGACCGGACGGCTTGCGCGCCGTTTCTTCCATCCGGTGAGCGATTATATCGAACAGGCCAGCGAAAAGCCTGAAATGGCGGAATTCGTCCTGCCGCTGGCCAAGGCCTTTGCCAAGCTGCAACAGGCCACGGCCTGGATAGCGCAGGCGGGTCTCGCCAACCCCAATGAGGCCGGCGCCGCCGCCACCGACTACCAACGCCTCTTCGCGCTGGTGGCACTGGGCTATATGTGGTGCCGCATGGTCGAGGTGGCACTGGCAAAATCGACCGAGGACAGCGATGGTTTCTATGCCGCCAAGGTCACGACGGCGCGCTTCTATTTCGCGCGCCTGTTGCCGGAATCAAATTCGCTCTTCACGACCTTGATGGCGGGATCCGACTCCTTGATGGCGATGCCGGCAGAAGCATTCTGATGAAACGCGACTGCCACAATGCTTAACGGATTTTAAGACACTTCGCGTGTTACGCGGCTTTGCAAGCCCGTTCTGAATCCCCGGTTGCAATTCGGAGATTTTGATCACAGGCATTTCACAGCTGCGAGATTCTTCTCACAACGGAACTGTCGCATTTTCCGGGCATTCTGACCGCATTGGCGACGCCGAGTCGGAGGCGACCTATCCATCTCCGAAGACTTAAGGCGCTTCGCTCCCACGGGACGGGAAGCTCATATGTGGCACTTTGCGACGACGGCCGCAGGGAAGACCTGCGCCGCAGCGGCGGTGGTGTTCGGCCTTGCGACGGCGGGGACCTGCCTTGCGGCACAGCCCGCTTCAGCCGGCATGGATGAGGCTTCGCTGGGTTACCGCCTCGGCATCACCCTCACCCAGTTCAAGAACATGAAATTGCCCTTCAAGGGCCTGCCGAAGGGCGCCACGGTGAAATGCGGCGACGATCCGGAGTTGCGCAACCGCATGGTCGGCTACATCGCCCGTGACGAGGCCCGCTATGAGAGTGTCGGCATCCTTACTTGCCGCGTGGTGGCGCCTGATCCGGCCAACCTTTCCTGGTGGCGTCCGGTCGAATTCGAGATCAATGGCGTAAAGGCACGCCTGCGCTTCGACTTTATGGAAGTGGCGGCGCAGGGTGACGACGATGCCGAGATCACCTCGGCCAGTTTCGACGATACCGGCTTCTCCGACGCGCTTTATGGCGGCAACGCGCTTGAGGCCGGGGGCAGCCAATATGCCCTGGTGGCAGCGCGCCTCTCGCCGGTGCGGGCCAAGGACGGCTACAAGCTGTTGGCAGGCCTCAGCGAGCGCTTAGGCGATTCGACCGTCAAGCGCGACCAGGTCGAAGTTGCCCCGGGCATTTCCTTCAAGATGGATGTCCCCACCTGGCAGCGCGGCAACATGACCGTCGCCGCCTGGGACCCGTCGGAGCTTGGACATTATGACCTGGTCTTCACCATGACCAGCGCCCGCGACAAGATGCAGGCCAAGCTCAACGATATCCAATAGAGTCGGGGATATCCAATAGGATCGGGGCGGGGTTGCGCCAAAAGCGATTGCAGGTGGCATGACGGGGCCGTAACGTCGCGCCCATCATGACACCTACACATTTTTCCCAAGATTTGGCGCCCCGCCGCTACGGCACCGTCAACTGGATCGGCCTCTACACCCTCTACCGCAAGGAAGTGCGCCGTTTCCTCACGGTCGGCACGCAGACCGTGCTAGCGCCGATGGTCACCACCTTGCTGTTCCTGGCCGTCTTCGTGCTGGCGATGGGGCATGCGGTCGACCTGGTCGGCGGGGTTCCCTATATGGAATTCCTTGCCCCCGGCCTCATCATGATGGCGATGACCCAGAACGCCTTCGCCAACACCTCCTCCTCGCTGATGATCGCCAAGATCCAGGGCAACATCGTCGACCTGCTGATGCCGCCGCTCTCGGCGCTGGAGATCACGATGGCCCTGGCGCTGGGTGGACTCACCCGCGGCCTCGTCGTCGGCGCCGCGACGGCGGCGGCCATCGCCCTTTTCGTACCGCTGCACCTCGCCCATGTCGGTGCGATGCTGTTCTATGCGGTGATGGCCAGCCTGATGCTGGCGCAGCTTGGCATCATCGCCGGAATCTATGCCGAGAAATTCGACCATATGGCGGCTGTCACCAACTTCGTCATCACGCCCTTGGCTTTCCTGTCCGGCACCTTCTATTCGACCGAGCGCCTGCCCGATTTCGGCCGCCTGCTCGCGCATCTCAACCCGTTCTTCTACATGATCGACGGTTTCCGCTATGGCCTCATCGGCCATGCCGACGGGTCGCTATGGCTGGGCGCACTCGCCCTCATCGGGGTCAACATGGCCTTGCTTATCGCCAATTACCTCAGCTTCCAGCATGGCAGCCGGTTGCGGGCATGAGCATCAGCCCAACCTTCGGCCGCCTGCGCCGCTTCGGGCCGGTCAATTGGCTGGGCCTGTTCACGCTGACCCGGCGCGAGGCCAGCCGCGGCCTCAAGGACTATAACTACCAGATCCTGGGACCGGTCGTTTCCAGCCTCCTTTATCTCGCCGTCTTCCATCTGGCGTTGCGCACCACCGGCACCGATGCCAGCAATGCCGACCTGCTCAACTTCATCGCCCCCGGCCTCATCATCTTCGTTGCCTGCGAGAAGGCGTTCGAATGCGCCTGCGGGTCCTTCATCTTCGACAAGCATGAGCGCGTCATGGCCGATCTGCTCATGGCGCCACTCTCGGCAGTCGAGCGGGTCTTCGGCTATCTCGGCGGCGCCTGCCTCGCCGGACTTATGGTCGGGGCCGCGGTCGCCATCGTCACCCTGCTCTTTGCCGAACTGACGCTGGTCCATGCCGGCGCGCTGCTCTTCTTCGCCTTGATGGGAACAATGCTGCACGGTCTCATCGGCATCCTGGTCGGCATCTGGGCGGAAAAATGGGACAGCTTCGCCGCCGTCCATACCTTCCTGCTGCTGCCGCTGTCATTCCTCTCCGGCCTCTTCTACCGGATCGACAGCCTGCCCGCCTTGGGGCAACAGCTCGTGCGACTCAATCCGGTTTTCTACATCATCGACGGCTTCCGCTTCGGCATGACCGGGACCGGCGCTGCCGACCCGTGGATTGGCGCAGTCATCCTGCTGGCCGTCAATTTCGGCCTGTTCTGCCTCGCCTTTGCCTGGTTCCAGCGCGGCTATCGCCTCAAACCCTGACCTTGACCTCATGCGGCGGCCTTTCTAGTATCCCGGCCATGTTCACGCGTCTTTCAATCGCTGCCGGTCGACGTCGATTCTGCACCCAGGTGCGGTGCGGATGGCTTTTGGCACGAACGGAAAGACCCGCCGGGAAATAGATCCCAGCTTCCTTCGTCAGATCATCCCCTGCCCACCATCAAGGTCGGCGGGGTTTTTTGTGTTTCACGCGGAGCCAATCGAATGACCAGCGATCCACCCATCGAGTTGCGGCCCATTGAGTTACGGCCCATCAAGTTGCGGCCGGCCATAGCGCAGGAGGCGGCGGCCATCGCTGCCATCGTCGACGCCGCCTATGCCAAATGGGTGCCGGTGATCGGCCGCAAGCCGCTGCCCATGCAGACCGATTACGCCAAGGCCGTATTGGAGCATCATTTCGATGTCGCCTCCGAAGACGGCCGCATCGTCGGCCTGATCGAAACCATGCTGCGCGACGATCACCTCTGGATCGAGAACGTGGCCGTCATGCCCGAGGCCCAGGGGCGGGGTATCGGCCGGCTGCTCCTGGACCATGCCGAGGAAAAGGCCCTGGCGCTTGGCCGTTCCGAGCTGCGCCTCCTCACCAACGGCGCCTTCGCGGACAATGTCGCCCTCTACCGGAAACGCGGCTATGCCGTGGATCGGGAAGAAGAATTCATGAAGGGAACAACCATCTATATGAGCAAGAAACTGCTGCGATGAGGGGGCTTTGCCCCCATGGATTGCCTTCGATTGACGCCTGCGGTTGACAGCGGGGGAGCATCTCCCGATAGTCGCCGCTTTCCGGCCCGAAACGGGCCTTTTTCGACCCGCCAGAGGCCAGAATGACCGCCCAGAAGCCCAGCAGCCTGATGCAGACCTATGCCCGTTCCGAGCTCGCTTTCGAGCGTGGGGAAGGGGCCTATCTCTTCACGGCCGACGGGCGACGCTTCCTCGATTTTGCCAGCGGCATCGCCGTCACGGCCCTGGGGCACAGCCATCCGCATCTGGTGAATGCGCTGATCGAACAGGGCAAGAAGCTGTGGCACACCTCGAACCTCTATCAGGTGCCAGGGCAGATCAAGCTGGCCGAGCGCCTGACCAAGGCCACTTTTGCCGACCAGGTCTTCTTCGCCAATTCCGGCGTTGAGGCGATCGAATGCGGCCTGAAGCTCATCCGCAAATATCAGGACGATTTCGGCGACCCCGCGCGCTACCGCGTCATCGGCTTTGAAGGGTCGTTCCACGGCCGCACCCTGTCGACGCTGGCCGCCGCCGGCAATGAGAAGTACCTCAAGGGCTATGCCCCGGTGGTGGATGGATTCGACCATTGCGCCTTCAACAACCTCAACGAGGTGCGCGCCAAGATCGGGCCGGAAACGGCTGCCATCATGATCGAACCGGTGCAGGGCGAAGGCGGCATGCGTGCCGCCGACATCGAATTCCTGCAAGGCCTGCGCAAGGTCTGCGACGAATTCGGCCTGCTGCTGATGTTCGACGAGGTGCAATCGGGCGTCGGGCGCACCGGTAAGTTCTTTGCCCATGAATGGGCCGGGGTGACACCGGACATCGTCGCCACGGCCAAGGGCATCGGTGGCGGCTTCCCGCTGGGCGCTTGCCTTGCCACCAATAAGGTGGCGGCGGCCTTCGGCCCCGGTGCCCATGGCACCACCTTCGGCGGCAATCCGCTGGCCATGGCGATCGGCAATGCCGTGCTCGACATCGTCCTCGATGGCGGCCTGCTGGATCACGTCAATAAGGTCAGCGCCCATCTCGACGCGCGCATCGACGATCTGCTGCGACGGTTCCCCGGCGCGTTCGAGAGCAAGCGCGGCAAAGGATTGATGCGCGGCCTCAAATGCGCAAGCGGTGTCGTCAATACGGAGATGGTGGAGCAGTTGCGCGGTGCCGGTCTTCTGACCGTGGGCGCCGGCGACAATGTGATCCGCCTGTTGCCGCCGCTCATCATCACCGCCGCCGAGATTGATTCCGCCATCGACATGCTGGCCGCCGTCGCGGCCCAAGCCAAAGCGTCTTGAACAAGGACAGCCTGACAATGACGACTCATACGCCTAAGCATTTCCTCGACCTTGATGTCATGTCCGCAGCCGACCTGCGGCGCATCATCGAGACCTCGAAAGCCGTGAAGGCCAAGAACTTTCCGGGCGGCAATGACAAGCCCTTTGCCGGCAAGAAGCTTGCCATGATCTTTGAAAAGCCATCGACCCGCACCCGAGTCTCCTTCGAGATCGGCATGAAATCTCTGGGCGGCGAGGTGGTCGTGCTGGAACGCGAAAGCTCGCAGCTCGGCCGCGGCGAGACCGTGGCCGACACGGCGCGCGTTCTCTCCCGCTATGTCGATTGCATCATGGTCCGGACGACCAAGGAACAGAAGCTGATGGAACTGGCGGAATACGCCACCGTGCCCGTCATCAACGGCCTCACCGACCGCACGCATCCCTGCCAGCTGATGGCCGACATCATGACTTTCGAGGAGCATCGCGGCCCCATCCAGGGCAAGCGCGTCACCTGGTCGGGCGACGGCAACAACATGGCGACCAGCTGGATTCATGCTGCCGTGCGCTTCGATTTCGAGCTCAACATCGCCTGCCCCGCTAACCTTGCCCCGCCGCGCGACGTCATCAATTGGGCACATGAGCAAGGCGGCAAGGTGAAGATTTCCGATAACCCCAAGGAAGCCGTGAAGGGCGCCGATTGTGTCGTCACCGATACCTGGGTTTCCATGGGCGATGCCGATGCCTTCGACCGGACCGAGCAGCTGCGCCGCTTCCAGGTCGACGAGGCCTTGATGAAACAGGCCAAGCCAGATGCCATCTTCATGCATTGCCTGCCGGCGCATCGCGGCGACGAAATGACCGCGGCGGTCATCGACGGGCCGCAATCGGTGGTCTGGGACGAGGCGGAAAATCGCCTGCATGCCCAGCAGGGGATTCTTTATTGGTGCCTCGGCCTGCTTTAATATGACCGGCATGGAAGCGGCCAGCACCACCCCACCCACCAGCGATTTCGTTCAACCGTTCCAGATCGAGGGGCATGGCGTCCGCGGCCGCCTGGTGCGCCTCGACCGGGTGGCGAGCGAGATCATCGAGAAGCACGCCTATCCGGAAGCCGTGGCGCATCTCCTTTCGGAGATGATGGCGCTGGCGGCCATCCTGGCTGCAACCCTCAAATATGAGGGCGTCTTCACCCTGCAGGCCAAGGGCAATGGCGCCATCCGCCTGATGGTGGCCGATGTCACCTCCGGCGGCCATGTGCGCGGCTATGCCCAGTTCGACGCGGCCGCGGTGGCGGCGATCCCCAGCGCCTCGGCCAATCTGATGCGCCTTACCGGCGGTGGCTATCTGGCCTTCACCGTCGACCAGGGCGAACATGCCGAGCGCTATCAGGGCATCGTCGAGCTGGAAGGGTCGAGCCTGGTCGATTGCATCCATCACTATTTCCAGCAATCCGAACAGCTGCAGGCGGCGTTCAAGCTGGCGGTCGAGCATCACGCCGATGGCTGGCGGGCAGGCGCCATCATGCTGCAGCGCCTGCCGGCCCAGGGCGGCGGACAGGGCAGCGGCTGGACGCCGGACGGCTCGTCGCCGCATGATTGGCACGGGCGCAACGAAAACAATTTCGATTCCGGCACCGAAGAGGCCGAGGATGCCTGGCGCCGCGCGGTGGTGCTGATGGCCAGCGCCCAGGACAAGGAATTGCTGGGCCCGGAAACCGGCATCAACGACCTGCTCTATCGCCTGTTCCATGAAGACGGCGTGCGCGTCTTCACCGGGCACGATCTGAAGGCACAATGCCGCTGTTCCCGCGGGCGCGTCGAGAATGTGCTGAAATCACTGGCGCCGGACGAACTCCACGACCTCGCCATCGATGGCGATCTGGTCGTGACCTGTGAATTCTGCAACAGCGAGTACCGCTTCGCCCTGACCGACATCGTGCCGGCCGGCTGAAGGATCAATCGGCCGGAATGGTCAGCGGGTCGATCGCGGGGCGCGGCACGTCCGGCGGCGGAAAGCGCAACCGGATCGTGGTGCCGCGGCCGACTTCGCTCTCGACGCCGATCGAGCCGCGGTGCATTTCAACCAGACTCTGCACGATCCATAGACCGAGGCCCAGCCCCTCTTCCTTGCTCGCCACCATCGGGTCACCGCGCGAGAAGCGATCGAAGATGCGCGGCAGGACTTCCGGCGTGATGCCCGGCCCTTGATCGGCCACTGCAATGGCGAGGCCGCCATCGTCCTGACGGTCGAGCGTTATCAGCACCGTTGTGCCGCGGCCGGAGAATTTCACCGCATTGGTCAGCAGATTGTTGAGGATCTGCAGCGCCGCACGATGATCGACCAGCCAGGGCGGCAGGTTCGACCTGGCTTCCAGCTGCAGGTTGATGCGCTTGGCATTGGCGGCCGGCTGTACCAGCGAGATCGCCTCGCGGGCGAGGGTCGTGGCGTCGTGCGGCTCCTCCTCCAGTTCGATCTGGCCGCTTTCGATCTTGGCGGTGTCGAACAACTGGTCAATGAGCTTGAACAGCAGGGTTCCGCTGTCGCTGATATGCTTCACGCATTCCAGATGCCTCTCATTTTCCAGCTTGCCGCCGATGCCGAGCTTCATCATGTCGGAAAAGCCGATGATGGCGTTCAACGGTGTCCGCAATTCGTGGCTCATATTCGCCAGGAACTGCGACTTCGCCCGGTTGGCATATTCAGCGGCATCCCGGGCCTGGGTGAGATCGATGATATGCCGGCGGAACATGTCGGCCGATTGCTTGGCTGCCGCCGCAAGGGCACGCTCGCGCTTGATCTCGTGCCGCGCCAGCAGGAAAAGCAATGCGCAAAGGAGCGAGAAGCAGAGCCCGCCGATGAGCACGGCATGGGCGAGGTTGCGGTTGGGACCGCCCTGGAAATCCGGCGCCACCGTCCAGCTGAGCTGCCATTCGGCATCGGCAAAGACCAGGCGCGACGTCAGCACGCGCGGGGCGTCGCCTTGCCACAGGGCGGGAGAGCTGACCGCATCACCCGGCAAGGGGCGGTAGGTCACCGGATAGAGCTCGCCCTGGATCATGGCCCGGTGCGCCACCGCCAATTGCAGGCCGGCCGGAACCTTGCCGGCGACGAAGCCGGCAAGAATTTGTTCGAGGTCGAGCGGCGCCAGCAGCAGCGGCGGGTGATCGCCACCATGGAGCGCCACGGCGAGCGCAAAGCGCGGTCCGATCATGTCGTTGAAGACGGGCTTGGGCGACAGCAGCAATCGCTGCGGCTGCTCTGCCACCTTCGCCGCCGCCACCGCAAGTCCCGGCCATTTCGCCGCGTCGCCATAGGCGGCGCCGTATCGCGCAAGCCCCGTGGCAAAGGGCATGTGATAGACGCCCGATCGATCCGCCTCGAGATAGGCGATGGCGATGTCGCTGGGTGCGGTATCGCTTGGCGCCAGGGCGGCGATGGCGCGGTTGAACTCCTCGGCGGTGACGCTCTCCGATCCCAGAAACAGGCCCGTGATGGCGCGCAAGGGCGGCTGCGTCGCGCGCAGCGCATCGGTGAAGGCGGTGTCGAGCCGCTCCGTCTGGTTCTGCGCCAGTTCGCGCCAGGCATCATCGGCCCGGCGCAGCAGTTCGCTATAGACGACATAGGTCGCGAGCGAGCCAATCAGAAGCATGATCAGCGGGACGGCGATCAACAACGGGGAGGCCGTGCCACGCGATGCTTTGACGAAGGGTCCGGTGCCGCCGCCGGAACTCTGCGGACTTCCGGCCATCACGGCGACAGCACGGTCGCTTTCAGCGGCGGCGGGCACGGCAGACCTCACGCGAAAGTCGGTCGCTGCAACCAGAAACCGCACATGTGTCACGGTGGGACATGTGGCGATGATGTGCCTGCGGCCTCGATGCCGCAAGGTTAATTGATTGCTAAGGCCCTAGGAACATTGGCTTATCTATCACTCGGGGTGATCTTCAATGAAGCGCCACCGACGGCATGGCGTGATACACGCGAGGCGCTACGTGCGCATCCTGTGCGGGTGCGAGCCGCAGACCCTTTTGCGCCAGGAGCTGTGCGAAGGTGATCAGCGGCTGAAAGGCGATGCGCGCGGCGGCCGGCGGCAACCAGTCGCGCAAGGCGGTGTAGACGGCAAAGGTATTGCCCGCCTGCGCCATCATCAGCGCACGCTGGAATATCCGCTCGTCCGGGCTGACATAGCGGCATTTCAGGCAGCGAATGTCGATCTGCCGGCTGGCGGAACCGGCAACGATACTGAAGAAGGCATCGAGCGCATTTTCCGCCGGTAGCAGATCGAATTTGGCGAGGGTGTCGCCGTTCACCATCGCGAAAGGCTGATCGAGTTTCAGCGCCGTCACCCAGGCACGCGCTGCCCAGATGGAGAATTGGACGGCAAAGGGCAGTTGGTCGAGCGTCGCCCCGTGCTCCCCTTCGGAGCTCTCGACCGTCGGGTCGTCAGTGCAGTGATTGTCGTTGGCCGCCATGTGCAAACCCTTTTGCGCGAATTGTGCTTGGACCTGAACCCTAGTGGGAGGAGTTCATATTTGCAAATGATTTGCATTTGCATAATTAGATCAACCCTTGCAGGGCATTTGCTAGGCTGGCAGGTTTCCGGGACGGAGCCAGGGAACGCACCGCCGCCGAGGCGGTTGCACCCGGATCCACGTCATGGATTTCAATGAGTTACCCGCCACATGAACCCGCATAAGCCGATCGCCCGCCTCGTTCTGGCGCTGTTCCTGCCCCTGTTGCTTAGCGCCTGCGACACGCCGCCGGACCGGCAGCGTTTCCCGGAAATCACCTTCCAGCATCTGCCGCCCATCAACCTCGACGTGGCGCAGATCGAGATCACGAGCGATTACCGCAGTACCGAACATGCCGACGACAATGCCGCCGAATATCCGGAAGCGCCGGAGCAGCTCGCCGCCGATTGGGCGCGCGACCGCCTGAAGGCCGTCGGCAGCCGTGGCCAGGCCAATTATACCGTGGTCGAGGCGCGCGCTGTCCGCGTGCCCCTGCCGCGCTCGTCTGGCCTTAATGCGGCGCTGAAGACCGAGCAATCGGACCGCTATGACCTTTCCATCACCGTGCGGCTGGAAGCCGGCAATCCGCTTTCGGGGAAATCGGGCACCGTGACCGAAACCGTCACGCGCTCGCAGACCGTGCCGGAGAACATGACGCTCAACCAGCGCGAGGCCGTTCTCTTCAATCTGCTGGACACGGCGATGAAGGACCTCAATGCGCGGCTCGAAGCGAGCATTCCGCAATATCTCGGACCCCTGGTCCGATAAGAGAGGTATGGAAGATGATCGCCAAGCTCACTGATCCGGAACGCGCCGCGGCCCTGGACAACCTGCCGTCCTGGCAGCTGGTCGACGGCAAGGACGCCATTCACCGCAGCTTCCGCTTCAAGAATTTCATCGAGGCCTGGGGTTTCATGAACCAGGTGGCGCTGCTGGCGGAAGCACAGGATCACCATCCCGAATGGTCGAATGTCTATAACCGGGTCGAAATCACGCTGACGACGCATGACTGCAAGGGATTGAGTGCCCGCGATGTGAAGCTCGCCCAGGCCATCGACGCCTTGGCACCGGCGCGCTAACGGGTCTTGTCCCGCGGCAGGTCGTGGTGCGAGAAGAGGAAGTCCTCGATCGAGAGGCAACGATCGATCCGCATGCCATCTGTCGAAAGCGGAAACATCGCGATTTCGCTGGACCCGTTCATCTCGCCGGCAAGCGGCCAGGAATCGAGCCCGTAATGCGGCTGGCCAGTCGCCACCAATTGCCGGTAAGCGCGTGAATAGCGGCCCGTAACGTCCCAGCGATTGTCGTCAAGATAGGTGCCGGTAAAGTCGATGCGGTTGAACTCGACCACCTTGGTGCCGACCAGCCGATAGCGTATGCGATGGGGTTCTTCGATTTCCGACAAGACGATGTTGGGCAGCAACTCCTTGATCTCGGCCGGATCGATGTCGCCGCGCAGCGGCCAGGGCCGTCCGCCGCAGCGATCGCGCCAATAGGCGGACAGGCGCCGGATGCGACCCGACGTGATGAATGCGTCGCTCGTGGTAAATTCGGGGAAGGCGCCGGTCGCCGCTCCCCCGTTGCGTTGCTCGCTCATGTCCCCCGCGCTTTCCGGCATCGGCCGAACCTGTGCCGGCACAATAGCACAAGGCGGCCGGGTCCCGCGCCTTGACCGTCGCGCTGCCGCTATGGCCTGCTGGGTCCGACGGAATTCCCAACCGATTCATGGGTCGCAAGCAATGGACGGCGAAAGCCAGCAAAAATCGGCCTTAGAGGCCTTCTGGGCGGAAGCCCGAGCGGCGGTGCCGGCCCTGCCCGCCGACATCGCCACCGATATTTGGTTCTTCGGCGATAGTGCGGCGCTCTCGCAATCCTTGGCCGATCTGGTGCTGAAGGGCCCCAAGCGCGCGACCACAGGCTTGGTCGCCGAAATGGCAGCCGAGGGCTTGCCCCTGCCGCGGCAAGGCGGCCTCAGCCTGGTGACCGATTTCCATGGCCGACCGCTGATGGTGCTGCGTTCCACCCGTGTCGAGATCATGCCGTTCAGCAAGGTCGACGCCGCTTTCGCCGCGGCCGAGGGTGAAGGAGATGGCAGCCTGGCCTATTGGCAGGGAGCTCATGAGAGCTATTTCAAGCGCAGCTGCGCGCGCCTCGGCCTCGACTGGCACCGGGACATGGAGGTCGTCTGCGAACGCTTCGAACTGGTCTATCCGCCGGTTGCCACCTAGAGGCTGCGCGGCAGCTTCAAGGCGAGGAGCCCGCAGAAGAGCGCAAAGCTGGCATTGACCAGGAACACCACCGGCAACGGAAAGAAGCTGAGCAGCACCGCGAAGACCGCCGGCGGAATGAGGGCCGCGGCATCGCGATAGATGCTGAAGACCATGGTCATCTGCGGCCGTTCCCAGCCGCGCACCGCGCGCAGGAAGGTAACGACGCAGACGGAATCGAGCGAGACGGCACCCACCGCGGAGAGAATCAGCATGGTGCTGGCCAGATCCGGCCGGTCGCTGAACCAGACGACTGAGAAGGTCGCCGCCGATACCCAGAGGAATCCGCCGCTGATGAAGCGCCGCAGGCCAATGCGCCGCCCCATCCAGCCGAGAAACAGGCTGACGAAAAGAAGCGCAGTGCAGGAAGCGATGAGATCGCCAGCCTCGACCGCGGGCTTTCCGGCCTGGACCAGATAGATCGGTGCATAGGTGAAGAGCGTTACCCACCACATCTCGCGGCCGAAATTGAGGATCCAGGCAAGCGTCAGGCGCTTCTGGGTGAAATAGCGCCGGATGTTGCGCAAGGGTGCAAAGCCCCCCTGGCTGATGACAGGAGATGGCGCCTGCAGATTGAGCGCCCGGAAATAGATGAAGAGGATGATCGCCGCGATGATCGACACGGCAAACGGCAGCAGCGGCGAAATCTCGTAGAAGCGGATGCCGAGGAAGGGCCCGCCGACCCAGGCCGTCGCCGAGAAGAAGGTGCGCAACGGTTCCGATTTAGCGAGATCCCGCTTTTCGATGAAGCCGGCGATATAGATGTTGAGGAGGCCGAGGAGCCCCGCTGCGGCCATCGCCCGCATCATCCAGCCGAGACCGAAGCCGGTGATGGTCTGCGAGGCCATGAGCAGGGACGCAACGCCCAACATACCGATCGCCAGCAGATAGCTCGCCCGCGGGCGCCAGCGATGGATGATGCCGGGCAGGACCAGCGCCATGCAGACGCCGGCGATACCCACCACCGTCACCGCGACGCTGACATTGCGCGCAGAACCGAGGAGGCGCAGCGCCTCCAGCGGAATGACCGGGGCAATGATCGCCCGGGCGATCGAATCGAGTGTGAAGAGGACGGCAAACAGCACCGGGCCCGGACGCGTGACGGAAGCGTACCAGGGACGATCGGCCCCGGCAGTCAGGGGAGTGGCGGCGATACTCATGGTCGCGGGCGGTCGCTTCGGCAGGGTCTGTTGCAGATAACCCTGTCATCATAGCGATCGGCCACGCCGACGCGACGCACGCCTTTGCATAGCCGCTATCCGTTCGCCGCCGGGCCGGTGTTCGCGGCGCAGCAGAAGTTTACCTTCCGCTAACCATCATCACGCGTCGAGCGTCCGGTCGATGAGATGCATGAAGGATCCCATGACGCTGCCCACGCGCTTGCCCACGACGCCGAGGTCGCGGCCGCGCGAATCCGCCGCCTGGAACAGGGCGTCGCCCACACCTTCACTGACGATGCTGGCATAGTGGAATTCGTGCCCGCGAAAGACAGTACCGGCCGCACCGAAGGGTGCCGCCGCCAGCAGCTTCGCCTGGCGATAGCCGAGATGCAGCTTGCGCTGGGCAAAACTGGTTTCTACCGGCAAAAGATCGGCCATGGCATGACGGGTCCCCGCCGCATCGACGATGCCGCGACCCAGCACCATATAGCCGCCGCATTCGCCATAGACCGGGACACCGCGCGCCGCGGCGGCTCGCAGGGCATCCATGAAGCGCCGGTTGCCGGCGAGGCGGCCGGCATGAAGCTCCGGATAGCCGCCTGGCAGAAAGATCGCGTCAGCATCCTTGTGCGGCGCTTCGTCGGCCAGCGGCGAAAAGGGAAGAATCTCGGCGCCCGCTGCCGCCCAGGCTTCGCGCTGGAAGGAATAGGAGAAGGCAAAGGCTGCATCGTCGGCGATGGCGATGCGCTGGCCGAGCGGCGGGATGAGCGGTTCAAGCGGCACAGCTGGTGCGGTGATCGGTCCGGCCGCCGCCATGATGGCATCGAGGTCGAAACTTTCAGCAAAGCTCGCTCTTGCGGTGGCATAGAACTGCGCCAGGCCCTTATGCTCGCGCGCCTGCACCAGCCCCAGATGCCGTTCCGGTACCTTCAGCGCATCGACCCGCGGCAGATAGCCCAGCACCTTGATCCCGGCGGCCTTTGCCGCCTCTGCCAGGATCTCACGGTGCACCGATCCACCGACATGGTTGAAGACGACGCCGGCGAATTTGAGGCGCGGATCATGGCGCGTCAGCCCTTCAAGAACGGCGCCGGCCGTCGCTCCCTGCCCCTTGGCATTCACCACCAGCAAGATCGGCAGATCGAGTTTGCGCGCAAGCTGCGCGCAGGAACCGTTGTTGCGGCCATCGAGGCCCGGAATACCGTCGAAGAGGCCCATGACGCCTTCGACGATGACAAGCGCGCCCCGTGTCGCCTGCCTTGCCAGCAGGGCATCGAGCGATGTTGCGCGCATGCTCCAGATATCAAGATTGAAGCAGGGCAGCCCCGTCGCCGCGGCATGGAATTCGGGATCGATATAGTCGGGGCCGGCCTTGCAGCTGGCGACCGCGACACCCTTGGCCTTGAGCAGGGCAAGGAGACTGAGCGTGGTGATCGTCTTGCCGCTGCCCGATGACGGTGCGGCGATGATGAGGCCGCGGGCCAATTCGTGTCAGCCCGTCTGCCCGCGCTGGCGCTGGCCGAGCGGATCGGGAATGAGGCGCTTGCCGCCGATGGCACCCAGCCAATCCATCGCCGCGCGCAGCTTCACCACTTCGCCGACCACGACCATGGCCGGCGGCTCGATGCCGGCTTCGGCGACATCCTGGGCGGCGCGCGACAAGCTCGTTTCCAGGACGCGCTGTTCCGCCGTCGTCGCCTTGGCGATGATCGCCACCGGTTCATGCGCCCCGCGCCCACCGGCGATCAGGCGCTCGGCAATGCGTTCGATATGTTTCAGCGCCATATAGAGCACGATCACCGGCGCACCCTTGGCAAGCGACGCCCAGTCAACCGAGTCTGGAATTTCGCCAGTTGCGTCATGGCCGGTGACGAAAGCCACCGCCGAATTGCAATCGCGATGCGTGACGGGGATGCCGGCATAGGCAAGGCCGCCGATGCCGGCGGAAATGCCCGGCACGATGCGGAAGGGAATGCCGGAATCGACCAGGGTCAAGGCTTCCTCGCCACCCCGGCCGAAGACGAAGGGATCGCCGCCCTTGAGACGCAACACGCGCTTCCCCTCCCGCGCCAGCTGGACGAGGCGCAGCGAGATATCCGGCTGCTTGGCCGAGGGCTTGCCGCCGCGCTTGCCGGCATATTCCAGAACGGCGCCGGGACGGGCGAGATCGAGGATCGATTTGTCGACCAGCGCGTCATAGACGATGACGTCCGCCGTGCTCAGGCCCTTGACGGCGAGCAGGGTCAGAAGGCCCGGGTCGCCGGGACCGGCGCCGGTCAACCAGACCCAGCCCGGTTCCAGGTCGGGCAATGTCGCAAATAGCTTATTCATGGCGGATAAATTAGCGCAGGATCGCGGCGACACTAGCCAGCAAAAGACATCGGCCCATAAAATAGCGTCATGACCGGTAAAAATTCGACAGAAGGCGGCAATCCACGCCGCCCAGAGGGCGCCTTGCGGCGGGGCTGGACCACAGGCTGTTGTGCCACCGCAGCTACAAAAGCGGCATTTTCAGCCCTTTTGAGCGGAAATTTCGCCGATTCCGTCACCATTACCCTGCCGAAGGGTGAAAAACCGACCTTTCCGCTGCTGGAACCGGCCTTGGGTGTCGATTTTGCCGAGGTCGGCATCATAAAGGACGCAGGTGACGACCCGGATGTGACCCATGGCGCCCATATCCGGGCCCATGTGCGGCGCCTGGCGCCCGGCAGCGGCACGGTTTTCAAGGCCGGAGAGGGTGTCGGCCTGGTGACCAAGGCGGGCCTGCCGATTCCCCCCGGCGAGCCGGCCATCAACCCCGCCCCCCGCGCCATGATCGCGGGCGTGCTGGCGGAAGTGGCGGCGGAACACGGGACCCATCCGGATGCGGAAGTCACCATCAGCGTCATCGGCGGGGCCGAGATCGCCAAACAGACCTGGAATCCGCGCCTCGGCATCGTCGGCGGCATTTCCATCCTGGGCACCACCGGGATCGTGCATCCCTTTTCCTGCGCTGCCTGGATCGCCTCGATCCATCGCGGCATCGACGTCATCCGCGCTGCCGGCCTCACCCATGCGGCCGCCTGCACCGGTTCGACCACGGAAGCCTCGGTCGGGAAGCGCCATGGCCTGCCCGATTTCGCCTTCATCGACATGGGCGACTTCGCCGGCGGTGCTCTGAAATATCTGCGCCATCACCCGGTCCCGCGCCTGACGCTTGCCGGCGGCTTTGCCAAGATGGCCAAGCTCGCCGAAGGGCATCTCGATCTCCATTCCGGCCGCAGCCAGGTCGATCTTTCGCGCCTGGCCGAGCGCGCCACCGCCCTGGGTGGCGACGCATCGTTGGCGCAAGCGATCCGCGCCGGCAATACGGCGATGGAGGTTTTGGAGCTTTGCACCAAGGCCTGCATCCCCATCGGCCAAGACATCGCGAAGTCGGCGCAGGTCGTGGCGTTGAAGGAATCCGACCACCAAATCGAAATCGAACTCCTGGTCTATGACCGCAAGGGCAATCTGGTCGGCGAAGCGGCGTTCACGCGCGGCTAGACATTGCGCAGCCGGCGCACCGCCGAAAAGAATGCCACCACGGGTGCGAAGGCATAGCCGGTGACGGCGATCCACAGGATCGTGTTGAGGCCCAGCGTCTCGGCAAGCGCGCCGGCGAGGAAGATGGCGAAGGGCATCGAGCCGTCATTGATGAGGCGGATGGTGGCGCCGGTGCGTGCAAGGAATTCGGGCGGCACGCGGCGCTGGCGCAAGGTCCGCTCGACTACGGCGAAATAGCCGGTGCTGCCGTCGCTCAGAATCTGCTGCGCAACGAGAAGGCCGATCATCAGTATGGGCGAGGCGCCGAGGAAGAGGCCGGCCAGCGGCACGCAGGCCAGACCCAATGTCTTCAGAGCAAAGGCGACGATCAATCCCGGGCCGGCCGGGAAGCGCGCGGTGAGGGTGGGTGCAAGCGCCGCACCAATGAGGCTGGCGACACCGCCGGCCGCAATGACGAGGCCCAGCGTGCCGGGCGAAAGCTTCAGTTCACCCACCAGATAGAGCACGTAGAAGGGTCCGATCATGCCGCTGAAGAAGGCGCGGATGAAACGCGCCCAGAGCAGCGGCCGCAGGATGTCGTCATGCCCCATCAGGCGCAGGCCAGCGCGGATTTCCTGCAGGATGCTGACCTCGGCGCGCGGTGCCGGTGGCGGTTCCGGGGATTTGATGCCGAGCAGGCAGAGACCCGAAAAGAGATAGCTCACCGCATCGAAGAGGATGGTGAGCGGTCCGCCGAATGCCTGCACCATCAGACCGCCCAAGGGCGGACCGACGATCTCGGTGGTGGCGAGGCTTGCTTCCTTGGTGGCATTGGCTTTGAGGATTTCGTCACGCCTGACCAGACCGGGCAGATAGGCCTGGTCGGCAATATCGAAGGCAAGGGTCAGGCTGGCGACGATGAAGGAGATGATGCAGAGCTGCACCATGCCGAGATGGCCGGTGAAGGCGGCGATCGGCACCGAGAGCAGCAGCAGGAACCGCGCGAAATCGGCCGCGATCATGCTGGGCCGCCGGCGCACGCGGTCGAGGAAAGCGCCGGCATGAAGTGCCATCAGCAAGGCCGGCAAGGCTGCCGCGATGCCAAGATAGGTCATCGCCATGGGCCCGGCGCCCAGCACCAGCACGGCGGTCAGCGGCAGGGCCTCGCGCGCGAGTTTCGACCCCAATTGCGAGACGGTGAGCGCCGCCATCAGGCGGCGGAAGTCCAGATGGCGCCAGATGGTAGGCGCCACGCCTTCATTCATGGCGATAAAGGTGCTGGTGCGTGGCGTTGTAGAGCTGGCTGTCGTTGAATTGCGCCGCACCGAAGACGCGGCCGACAAAGATCAGCGCCGTGCGGGCGATATCGGTGCCATCGAGTTTCCGGGCGATATCGTCAAGACGCCCGCGGATGACGGCCTCGTCCGGCCAGGAAGCGCGATAGATCACAATCACGGGACAATCGGCACCGTAATGGGGGGTCAGTTCCGCAACCACCTTGGCAATGCTCTTGACCGAGAGATGCAGCGCCAAAGTGGCGCCGGCCTGGCCCAATGTCGCCAGATCCTCGCGCGGCGGCATCGGCGAGGACGATCCCTGCACGCGGGTCAGGATGATGGACTGGCTGATGCCGGGCAAGGTGAGCTCGGTCTTCAGCAAGGCAGCAGCGGCGGCGAAGGCAGGGACGCCGGGAATGACGTCGTAGGGAATGCCGAGCGCATCGAGCCTGCGCATCTGTTCGCCGATGGCGCCATAGATGGATGGATCGCCGGAATGCACCCGTGCCACATCCTCGCCCCGCGCATGGGCCTGCTCCATCTCCGCCACGATCTCGTCGAGATGAAGGGGGGCCGTATCGATGACGCGGGCACCTTCCCGCGCCAACTCGACGATGCCGCGCGGCACCAGCGAACCCGCATAGAGCACCACAGGCGCCTGTTCGATGAGACGCCGGCCCTTGACGGTGATGAGGTCGGGATCGCCGGGACCGGCGCCGATGAAATGCACGATGCTCATGGCGCCTTTATCCTCCAAGGCCACCGCGTCTTGCAATGGCACAGGTGACGCGGGCACCGACGATTTTCGGCAGGATGAGTTCGGCTATTGGCCCAGCCGCGGCCAGCGCTGCCGCCTCAGCGACGCCATGACAGCCCAATTGCCGGAAGACCGTCTCAGACGGGTTCTTGAGGCGTGGCGTTTCCGCTTCGAGGTCGGCCGCGCTGAAATAGCGCACCGAGACGCCCAGGCGCTGGCCGAGATCGGCGACCAAGCCGCTTGCCTCCTTGCTGTCGATGGTGGCGATGAGAGCGATGTCCGTGGGCGCGATGCCGGCAGCACGGCAGCCTTGTTCGGCCAAGGCGAAGATATCCGCGAATGTCGCGGCACTTTCATGACCGATGCCCATGAAGAAAGATGGCATGGCGGTCGCTCAATCCCCCGGATGGCGCGGCAGGCCGTCGGCCAGTTCCAGCCACGGGACCCTCTCGGCCGTGTGCCAATGCGCTTCCGGCACCAGATCCTCGGGGCGGTCGAACACGCCGATATGAAGATGAATTTCGTCGGGATATTTCTCCGCCTGATAGCTGAGCGGCGTGCCGCAATGCGGGCAGAATTTCCGCGTAACGCCGGGCGAGGAGGCGAAAGTGGCTGGTTCCGCCTTGGTCCAGCGGAAATGGCCGGCGACCGGAAAGGCCGCAAAGCTCGCGATGGCGCCGCCCGTCTGCCGCCGGCAGGAGAAGCAATGGCAGTGGAAGACCGAGCGTGGCGCCCCCTCGACCGAGAAACGCACGGCACCACAGAGACAACCGCCTTCATGCCGATCCATGCCTACCTCCCGATCCCCGGACAATCATTTCCTGGCGCATTTACGGTCATTGATGGCGCCGGCGCACTTGACGTCAAAGGCACAATGCGCAGGATCGCCCTATCATGCCCGACCTTCTGCATCCAGTCGCCCTTGTCGTCGCGATCCTGGCCGACGCCGCCTTCGGCGAACCCGGCTGGCTCTATCGCCGCATGGCCCATCCGATCGTCCTTATCGGTTCTGTCATCGCATGGGCCGACCGAAGGTTCAATCGCGACAGCGACACGGGTGCCGCCCGCCGGCGCGCCGGCAGGCTGGTCTGCGCCACCTTGACTCTCCTTGCCTTGTTGCTCGGTTGGGGCATCCAATCGCTGCTCCTCAGCCTGCCCGGCGGCCCGCTCTGGCTGGGTCTCCTGATGTCGACCCTCATTGCCCAGCACAGCCTCTACACCCATGTCGGCGACGTCGCCAAAGCGATGGAACTGTCCGGGGTCGAAGGTGGGCGGATCGCGGTTGCGCGCATCGTCGGCCGCGACCCGGAGGCGCTCGACGGTGCCGGCATCGCGCGCGCCGCCATTGAGAGCCTTGCCGAGAATTTCTCGGACGGCATCGTGGCGCCGATCTTGTGGGGCCTCGTCTTGGGGCTGCCCGGCATGCTGGCCTACAAGGTCATCAATACGATGGACAGCATGATCGGCCACAAGACGCCGCGGCACCTCGATTTCGGGCGGGCGGCGGCCAAGCTCGACGATCTCGTCAACCTGCCGGCCTCGCGCCTGTCGGCTCTCCTTATCATTCTGGCGAGCCTCACCCGGCGCGGCGCGGATGCTGGCGGCGCCATCCGCGCTGTCCGCCGGGATGCGCGGCGCCATAAATCGCCCAATGCCGGCTGGCCGGAAGCGGCGCTGGCCGGGGCGCTTGGCTTCGCCATCGCCGGCCCCCGCCGCTATCATGGCGTACTTGTCGCCGACCCCTGGATGAATGATGGCGGCCGCTGGCAATTGACTGCCGCCGATATCCGCGCCTCGCTCAGCCTCTATTGGCGCGCCTGCGCCGTGCTGGGTGCTGGCGTACTCATCGCCTCGCTCAGCTGACTCCGGCGATCCGCAGCATCCGGTCGAGATCCGCATATCGCTCGAGATGCGCGGCGAGATCGTCGAGAGCCTGCTCGACACCGGCCTCGTAGGCGACGCCACTGGTCACGCGCTGGCGCAAGCCGTTGAGGAAAGCGTGGCGGAAATCGTCGGCGGCAAAGAGGCCGTGCACATAGCAGCCCATGACGCGCCCGTCGGCAGAGATGGCGCCGTCGGGCCGGTTGCCGATATCGAGGAAGGCGCGCCTGCAATCGGGCCCGTCGCTGACACCGACATGCATCTCATAGCCGGTGATATCCAGGCCTGAGATCCGCGCCCGCGCGGTGACTTCCACCAGATGCTTGTCGCCGGTCAATGTGGTGACGATGTCAAGAAGACCCAAGCCGTCGATACCGCCCTTGGGCCCTTCGATGCCGCCCGGATCCTCGACGCGGCGGCCCAGCATCTGGTAACCGCCACAAACGCCCAGGACCGCGCCGCCGCGCCGATGATGGGCGCGGATGTCGATATCCCAGCCGGCGTCGTAGAGCGCCTTCAAATCGGCGATGGTGGCCTTGGAGCCCGGCAGCAGGATGAGGTCGGCATCGCCGGGCAGCGCCGTGCCGGGACGGACCAGTTCGACGCTCACATCCGGCTCGGCCCGCAAGGGATCGAGATCGTCGAAGTTCGAGATGCGCGGCAATTGCGGCACGACGATCTTGATCGGCGCGGCCTTGGGCCGGTAGCTGGAAAGCGCCACGGCATCCTCCGGCGGCAGGCGCTCGGCGCCGGCAAACCAGGGGACGAGGCCCAGCGGCGCCAGGCCTGTCTTCTCGGCGATGAGCCGCATGCCGCTTTCGAACAGCACCGGATCGCCCCGGAACTTGTTGATGAGGAAACCCTTGATGCGCGCGCCCTCGTCCGGCGACAGCAATTGCACCGTCCCGTAGATGCTGGCGATGACCCCGCCCCGGTCGATATCGCCGACCAGCACGACCGGCACATCGGCCACTGCGGCAAAGCCCATATTGGCAATATCGCCATCGCGCAGGTTTATTTCGGCCGGCGATCCCGCACCTTCGACCAGCACGAGATCCGCTTCCGCGGCAAGGCGCTGGTAGCTCTCAAGCACATGCGCCATCAGCTGCGGCTTCAAGCGATGATAATCCTGCGCCTTGGCAGTGCCGAAGATCCGTCCCTGGACGATGACCTGGGATCCCACATCGCTTTGCGGCTTGAGGAGCACCGGGTTCATATGCACCGAAAGGGGCGTGCGCGCCGCCCGCGCCTGCAGCGCCTGAGCGCGCCCGATCTCGCCGCCATCGGCGGTCACGGCGGCATTGTTCGACATGTTCTGCGGCTTGAACGGCCGCACCGTGAGGCCGCGATTGGCATAGGCGCGCGCCAACCCCGCCACGATCAGCGACTTGCCGACATCAGAGCCGGTGCCCTGGAACATGAGAGCGGGCGTCATGCGTACCGTCGACCCAGCGGGTTCGCCCCCCTCCCGTCCTCCCCCCTGAAGGTGGGAGGAGAAGAGAGATTAAGCCCTCCCACCTTCAGGGGGGAGGGTTGGGTGGGGGGGCGCAAGTGACGCATTTCCACCCTCAGAACTCGATCCCCGCCTGCGCCTTTACGCCGTCGCGGAAGGGGTGCTTGATCATTTCCATCTCGGTCACCAGATCGGCGATGGCGATCAGTTCTTCCTTGGCGTTGCGGCCGGTGAGGCAGACATGGAGATCCGGGCGCTTCGATTCCAGGAACGAAATCACTTCGTCGACCGGCAGGTAATCGTAGCGGAGCGCGATGTTGATCTCGTCGAGCAGGACGAACTGGAAGCTGGGGTCCGACATCATGCGCTTGCCTTCGTCCCAGGCCGCGCGCGCAAAGGCGATGTCGCGGGCACGGTCCTGGGTTTCCCAGGTGAAGCCTTCGCCCAATGCCTTGATCTCGATCTGGTCGGGAAAGCGCTCCAGCACCGTGCGTTCGCCGGTTTCCCATTTGCCCTTGATGAACTGGACGACGCCCACCTTCATCCCGTGGCCGATGCAGCGCATGACCATGCCGAAGGCGGCGGTCGATTTGCCCTTGCCCTTGCCGGTGTGGATGATAATGAGGCCCTTTTCGCGGGTCTTTTCCGCCATCATGCGGTCGCGCGCCTCCTTGCGGCGGGCCGCTTTTTCATTGGCTTTCTGGTTGAGATCTTCGGGGGCTGTCGGTTCGCTCATGCTGCTTCACTCCCTTTGGCCCAGGCATGGAGGCGCATGCCGGCCGAGTTTGATTTTGCCTGCCACAGGCCGCGGGCCTGCGCTTCCAGCAGCCGGTCGGCGATATCCTTCAAGGCTGCCGGATTGTGTCGTTCCAGAAAGTCGCGCACCGCGTCGTCGTCGAGATAGGCATCGAAGACGGCATCGAAATGATGGTCCGCCACGCAATCGGCCGTGGCGGCGAAGGCGAAGAGATAGTCGACCGTGGCCGCCATCTCGAACCCGCCCTTATAGCCATGGCGCATGATGCCGCTGATCCATTTCGGGTTCACGACGCGGGCGCGGACGATGCGCGCGATCTCCTCATCCAGCGCCCGCACCTTGGGTGCTTCGGGCCGCGAATGATCATTGTGCCAGACCACGGCGCGCTTGCCGGTCAAATGCTGGACGGCCGCCGCCAGGCCGCCTTCGAACTGGTAGTAATTATCGCTGTCGAGCAGATCGTGTTCGGCATTGTCCTGATTCTGAAGCACCGCCTCGACGCCGGAAAGCCGATTGGCAAAAAGCTGCTGCTGTGCTTCGCCGTCCGAGCCCTGGCCATAAGCATAGCCGCCCCAGGCAAGGTAGGCGCGCGCCAGATCGCCGGTTTCGGCCCAACCCTTTTCATCGATCAGCGCCTGCAGGCCGGCACCATAGGCACCGGGCTTCGACCCGAAGACGCGGTAGCCGGCCCGGCGCGCGGCATCGCTTGCCGAAACACCATCGGCGATCAGGCTCTGCCGCTCCGCGCGGCAGCGGGCCGCCAACGGGTTGAGCTCGTCCGGCTCGTCGAGTGCCGCCACGTCGCGCGCGGCTGAATCGAAGAGGTCGATCTGCGCCGGAAAGGCGTCGCGGAAGAAACCGGAAACGCGCAAGGTGACATCGACCCGCGGCCGCCCCAGCACGGAAAGCGGCATGATCTCAAATCCGGCGACACGGCCAGATCCGCCAGGATCCCAGGTCGGTTTCACGCCCATTAAGGCCAGTGCCTGGGCGATATCGTCGCCGCCGGTGCGCATGTTGGCGGTTCCCCAGGCGGAAAGCACGATGGCCTTGGGCCAGGCGCCATGTTCCTGGCGGTGTCGTTCCAGCACCAGCAAAGCCGATTGCCAGCCGAGACTCCAGGCAGTCGGCGTCGGCACGGAACGCGTATCGACCGAGAAGAAGTTGCGCCCCGTCGGCAGCACATCGAGCCGGCCGCGCGTGGGCGCGCCGGACGGTCCCGGCTTCACGAAGCGGCCATCGAGGCCTTTGAGGATGCTGGCAATCTCAGCCGCGCCGCAGCCGGCGACACGCGGGCGCAGATCTTCGTCGATGAAGGCCAGCACGTCGCGCGTGCGTGTCCAGGCGGCATCGGGCGCAGCGACTTTCGACACCAGCGCCAGCGCCAGCATTTCGAGCCGTTCGACCGTGTCGCCGGCCAGGCGCCACGCCTCGGCGCTGATCTGCTGCAGGGCCAAGGGCCGCGGACCGGCCCAATTGTCGCCGAGCCGGGTGTTGAGCGGATCGAAATCCAGCCCCAATGCCAGATCGGCGCTGAGCGCGCGGATGAGCGAGGCACCGCGCCCTTCCCCCTTGCCGCGCGGCAGGCGCGTCAGTGCCACCAGCAATTCGTCGAGCATCGCACCCTCCGGTGCCTTGCCGAAGATGTGGAGCCCGTCGCGGATCTGCGCTTCCTTCAATTCGCAGAGATGATTATCGAGCTTGGCGAGCGCCGTGTCGGTATCGTCCTTGGCCAACACGCCGCAATCGGCGGCAAGGCCGCTGCTCAGCGCCAGGTCCAGGATCTGGCGCTTGAGGTCGGCACAACGCCGGGGATCGACCTGGCTCGCCTCGAAATATTCATCGACCAGCCGCTCGAGATCGCGCGTCGGGCCATAACTTTCGGCGCGCGTCAGCGGCGGCGTCATATGATCGATGATGACGGCCTGGGCGCGGCGCTTGGCCTGGGCGCCTTCGCCGGGATCGTTGACGATAAAGGGATAGAGATGCGGCAGGGCGCCGAAGATCGCCTCCGGATAGCATTCAGCGGAGAGCGCCAGGGATTTTCCCGGCAGCCATTCGAGATTGCCGTGCTTGCCCATATGCACCAGCACATGCGCACCGAACTGCCGCCGCAGATAGGCATAGAAGGCGAAATAGTAATGCGGCGGAACGAGGTCGGGATCGTGATAGGAGCTGGTGGGATCGACATTGTAGCCGCGTGCCGGCTGGATGCCGATCAGCACGTTGCCGAACGATATCAGCGGAATGTCGAACCCGTCGCCGTTGAACTGCGGATCTTGCGCGGGGGCACCCCAGCGCGCCGTCACCGTCTGCTGCATGGCCCGGGGCAGGCCAGCAAAGAAGATTTCATAGTCGCGCCGCGCCAGGCGGAACGCACTCTTATCCCGTGCCAACAGCCGCGCCATCAGCGCGTCGCCATCCACTGGAACATCGTCGACGCCATAGCCGGCATTCTGCATGGCGCGCAGCACTTCGATGGTGCCGGCCGGCGTGTCGAGGCCGACGCCGTTGCCGATGCGGCCATCGCGGTTCGGATAATTGGCGAGCACCAGCGCCACGCGACGCGCCGCCGGAGAGGTGCGGCGCAGTTTCACCCAGTTGGCGGCGAGGTCGGCGGTGAAGTCGACCCGGTCGGCGACCGGAAGCGGCGCCACGATGGTGCATTGGGTGGCTTCATCGAAGCGCGCCGCTGATTTCCACGAGATGGCGCGCGTGAGAATGCGGCCGTCGAGTTCCGGGAGCGCCACCTGCATGGCAAGATCGCGTGGCGAAAGGCCCCGCAGGCTCGATTGCCATTGCGCTTCCGATTCCGATGACAGCACCACCTGCAGCACCGGATGATCGGCGCCGTCAAAGGGTGTGGCGAATTCCGCCGCACCCGGCTGCGAGATGGCAAAGCCGGTGCAGTTCAAGGTGATATCCGGCTCTGCCTCGGCATAAAGCGTGCGGATGAGATCGGCGGCGACCGCTTCCTTCAAGGAATTGACGAAGATCGGCAGCGGATTGAGCCCGCGCGCGGCCAGGGCCCGGATCAGCGCATCGATCGGCGCCAGCGTGCCCGATTGCAGCAGGGCGCGGTAGAAGACGAGGCCGGCAACCGGTGCCCCAGCGCGCCAATGCGGTGCCAGATCGGAAAGCCCCAACACGTCGGCGCCCGGCCAATAGAGGCCGGCCCGCAGCAGGGGCCGCGGTTCCTGCCAGATCGCGTCATAGCCGATGAGGCTGGCGGCGAAATGAAGAAAGCCCTCGGCATTGGGTTGGCCGCCATGGACCTGGTATTGCCACAGGCGATGCGCATCGCCATCGGCGATGGTCGAGCGGCGGGAGAGTTCGGTATCCGGTTGGTCGTCGCCGGAAAGGCACGCAAAGCCGATGCCCCGCGCGGCCGTGATCGCCGCCAATTGCTCGACGCCGTAAGGCCAATAGCGCTCGCCGCCGATGAGGCGCAGCACCACCAGCTTGGCGCCGGCAACCACCTGGTCGACATAGAGATCGACCGACATGTTGTGCTGCAGCTGCAGCAGATTGGCCAGGCGCAGGCTGGGCTTGGGCTCGGGCAGGGCCGCATGTGCCGCGGCCAATGCTGCAAGCTCGGTATCGGCGGCACTCAGCACCACGATCTCGGCCGGTGTCTGGCCGAGATCGACGGCCTCATTGCCATCGCTGATGGTTCCGGGCTTGGCAGCAAGCAGATGCATCAGCCGCTCACCGAAATTGTCGCACAACCCCTCACCCCAACCCCTCTCCCCATTTCATGGGGCGAGGGGCACGGAGCGGACTCGGTCGCTCCCTCGCCCCGCGAGAGCGGGGAGAGGGTGGGGGTGAGGGGATTCAGGCGCGGCATGACCGGGATGGATTCATTGTGCGAGCGCTGCCGTGATGGCGGCGCGGTCGAGGCCCTTGAGGCCAATGATGACGATCTGGCCGCGGCGCCCTTCGGCCGCATCCCAGGGACGGTCATAGTAATGCTGCAGCCGGTTGCCAACGCCCTGGAGCACGAGACGCATATCCTTGCCGGTCACCGCGAGGAAGCCCTTCACGCGCAGGATGTCGTGGCGTTCGATCGCCGGGACGAGCTTGGCCAGCAGGTCCTGCGGGGCGCCAAGTTCGGCGATGTCGATATGGAAGCTTTCGAAATCGTCGTGATTGTGATCCTCGCCTTCCAGTTCATGATGCGAGGGTCGTGCGGCGAGATCGCTTTCGGCCGAGGCATCGAGCCCCAGCAGCACGCGCGGGTCAACCTCGCCAAAGCGCGCCGTGATCATCTTCGCCGGCCGCTGCAGTTCCTTGATGATATGGCCTTGCGCCGCTTCATGCTCGGCGCCCGACATCTGGTCGGCCTTGTTGACGATGATGAGGTCGGCGCAGTTGATCTGGTCTTCGAACAGTTCCGCCAAGGGACTGTCATGGTCGAGCCCGTCATCCATCTTGCGCTGCGCATCGACCGCGTCCGGGTTGTCGGCAAAGCGGCCGGCGGCCACCGCTGGGCCATCGACCACGGCGACGACACCGTCGACCGTGACGCGGGTGCGGATTTCCGGCCAGTTGAACGCCTTCACCAGCGGCTTGGGCAAAGCCAGGCCCGATGTTTCGATGACGATGTGATCGGGCGGATTGGCTCGGTCGAGCAGCGCCTTGATGGTGGGCAGGAAATCGTCGGCCACGGTGCAGCAAATGCAGCCATTGGCCAGCTCGACGATGTTCTCGTCCGGGCAACCTTCGATCTTGCAGCCCTTGACGATTTCGCCATCGACGCCGAGCTCGCCGAACTCGTTGATGATGAGCGCCAGGCGCTTGCCGCCGGCATTCTTCAAAAGATGCTGGATGAGGCTGGTCTTGCCCGCCCCCAGGAAGCCGGTGACGATGGTTGCCGGAATCTTCCCGGAAATTTTGCCGTTGGTGGTCGCTGGGGTGAGGGACATGATGGGTTCCTTGATCGGCAGACGCAGGGTCGGCGTCGTTATTTCAGTATCAGCGGCAGGCCCGCCGCGACGAACAGCACGTGATCGGCGCACGCTGCGATGCGCTGGTTGAGCCGCCCGGCTGCATCGCGGAAATCGCGCGCCAGTTTATTGTCCGGCACGATGCCGAGGCCCACTTCATTGGCGACGAAAATCAGCGGGCCGCCGCATTGGCCGAGCGCGGTCTCGAGCGCGTCGCATTGCGCAACCACATCGCGTTCCGCCAGCATTACATTGGTGAGCCACAGCGTCAGACAATCCACCAGGACCGCCGCGCCCTTCTCTGTTTCCGCCACGATCGCCTGGGCCAGTTCCAGCGGCTCCTCGACCAGGCGCCAATCGGGATCGCGCCGGGACTGGTGCAGCTTCACCCGCGCGGCCATCTCGTCGTCGCGGATTTCGGCCGTGGCGATATAGGTGCGGGCGCCCGTATGGCGGTCGAGCACTTCTTCGGCATAGCGGCTCTTGCCCGAGCGCGCGCCGCCCAACACCAGGGTGATGGCGGGAAGCGGGGTGATCAGGCCGGTGAGGCCGGTGCCGTGTGACAAGGATCGAGCCATGATGGCGCGAAACCTCCCTCCGAGGTCGTTGCCGAAATCGCTTAACCGCCGAGGTTTCCTGGCTCGACCGAATCTTCCGCGGGTCACCTTCCCAGCCGATACCGGCCAGTGGCCAAAAACCCGCGATACCCCAACAAAATGTTAGGGTAACGGTCCTACAGTTGCGGGGGCAGCGCCGGATTGACCGCGTGTGGCGGCTGACCGGCTTCCCTCACTGCGGTTGGCGGCAACCTAGCGAAAGCGTCGGACATTGACCAGCCAGAAAGGCCGCGCGTAGTTGATCATCAATTCATACGAAAATCACACCATGGTGATGATTATTGTTTAAAAGCGTTTACCTCTCCTTATTCATCCGATGCCAATCTACTGGCTCCTCATTTTTGAATCTTTGAAAAGACGTGGCGAAGGTAAAGTCCCGCCGCCGGATGGAAGAAGTTGACCGGATCCGCCGAACGAGAAATGTGGATGAACCAAGCCTTACCGCGACAGACCAGCATGTCGAAGGTTGATGCGTTGATGCTCGACGTCGTCGCGACGCCGATCGTCATCACGCATCTTGGCACCACGGACATTCTCTATGCCAACGACGCGGCACGGGCGCTGTTCGAGCGGCCGACCGATCTCAAGCAGGAACCACATGCGGAATCGCTCTATGCCGATCCCGCCGTCCGTACCAGCCTCATCCAGCGGCTACGCCGTGAAGGCATCGTCAGCAATTTCGAGATCGAGTTCCTGACCTTCACCGGCCGCCGCTTCTGGGGCCTGTTGTCGGGCCGTGTCACCAGCTTCGATGGTGAGAACGCCCTGGTGGCTTCCATCGTCGATATTTCGACCCAGAAGGCGCGTGAAGTTCAGCTTGCCCAGGCGACCGAACAATTGCGCATCCAGGCGGCAGCGACAGCGCGGCTCAATCGCGAATTGAAGAGCCAGCAGCAGGTCGCCATCATCGCCAGCCGCGCCAAGAGCGACTTCCTTGCCCGCATGAGCCACGAATTGCGCTCGCCGCTCAACGCGATCCTCGGCTTTTCCGAAGTCATCGCCGACCGGGTCTTCGGCGTCGAGGGCGTGGAGCGCTATCAGGATTATGCCCGCAACATTCATGAAGCCGGCGGCCACCTCCTCGAACTCATCAACGACATTCTCGACCTATCCAAGGTCGAAGCCGGCGAATTGCACCTGACGCTGGAGCCGATCGAACTCAAGGAACTGATCAAGGGCTCCGTGCTGCTGATGACGCCGATTGCCGAGAAGCGCGGCGTGCAGCTGGTCGTGGATCTCGGCCGTTCGCCCTTGTCGCTGGTGGCGGATCGCCGCCGCTTGCGGCAGATGGTGGTGAACCTGGTCAGCAATGCGATCAAGTTCACCCTGGCCGGCGGCACGGTCATGGTCACCGCACATCAGGACCAGGGCAATATCGTCATCGACGTCGCCGATTCAGGCATCGGCATGACGCCGGAGCAAGTGAAGGTGGCGCTGCAGCCCTTCGGCCAGGTCGCCACCGACAGTCCCTATGCGCAGGTCGGTACCGGCCTTGGACTCCCCATCGTCGAATCGCTGGTAAAGCTCCATGGCGGCCGCCTCGACATCAATTCGACACCCAATGTCGGCACCACGGCGACACTGACCTTGCCGAAAGTGTGCGACCCCGCCGCCTGATCCCCAATGCGCAGCCCGGCACCTCGAGGGCCTTGCTGATATCAGCGCGGTCATGCGACCTTGCCGCCAGCATCAGGGGGCTGCCGCATGACCGACCCATTCACCATCCTCATTACCGGTGCTGCGTCCGGCATCGGTGCCGCAACCGCCCGCGCCCTTGCACGACCCGGCGCCCGCATGCTGCTGCATACCAGGAGCAACCGCGCCGGTCTCGAAGCCGTTGCTGCGGAGCTTGAAGCAATGGGCGCCCGCACGGCACTCGCCCTGGGTGATCTCGCGGCACGCGATACCGGTGCCGCCCTGGTAACAGCTGCAATCGACGCCTTCGGCGCACTCGACATTCTCATCAGCAATGCCGGCTTCCCTTTGCGCCCCTTGATCGGCAGCCTGACGCGCGACGAGTTTGAACATGCGCATGCGGTCATCGCCGGCGGCTTCTTCGCCCTTGCGACCGCGGCATTGCCGCATCTCAAGGCCGCGGGACCGCGCGGTCGCGTGGTCGCCATCTCGACCCACAATGCGCATCTCTTCCTGCCGGGCTATCTCAACTTTCCGGCTTCCGCCGCGGCCAAGGCGGCACTGGAAACGATGGTGAAGTCGCTGGCCCTACAGCTGGCCCCCGATGGTGTCACCGTCAACGCGATTGCCCCCGGCCTCATCGCCAAGGACAAATCCGCCGGCGAGCAGACCCTGTCGCCCGAAGAATGGCAGAGGCTCAAAGCGCGCATCCCCATGGGCGATCTGGGAACGCCGGCGGACATCGCCGCGACCGTGGCCTTCCTCTGCTCGCCCGCCGCTCGCTATGTCACCGGGCAGATCCTTCATGTCGATGGCGGGTTGGTGATCCGCTAGGAGCCAAGCTTTCTGCTACTTGCTTTCGCGATGTTATCTTGGTACATAGATACCATCAAGGAGCAAGCAAATGGCCAAACACGTCCAGAATTTGCAACCGGCGACGGAGCTGGTCGAACGCGTACAGACCGGGGTGCGGCTGGAGAAGCGGCTGTTGAAGGTGCTCAAAGCCGTGGCCGAGCTGAAGGACATCACGCTGGGCGATCTGATCGAGGGGATGGCGCTCCATGTCTTTGAGGGGAAATGCCCCTTTGACGCCGACACCGTGCAGCAGATCAGCGATTTGAAAAAAGTCTATGGACTGACGCTGACGGCGGAGGCGAGCCACCACTTGAAAGAGGGCGCTGCGAACGGAGACGATGAATGACGGATGACGCTTTTCTGGCAGCTTTGGAAAGCTGCCGCCTTGACCCGGCCGAATTCAGCCATGCAGCGCATATCCGCGCGGGCTTCCTCTATCTGCGGACCCGGGATTTTGCTGAAGCCCTAGGCGCCATGCGCCGCGCGATCAAGGCCTTTGCCGCCTCGATCGGTAAGGACGCGCTCTATCATGAAACGATCACAGTCGCTTTCATGACCTTGATCAATGAACGCATGTCGGCCGACCCGTCGGCAACAGACTGGCCGCGCTTTGCCGAACGGCATGCCGATCTCTTCAGCGGCAATGTGCTCGGCGCCCATTATTCGCCCGAACGCTTGAACGATCCGCAGGCGCGGCAGGTTTTCCTGCTGCCGGATCGCGCCCCGCAAGCCGGCCACCCGGACAGGGACCAAGCCGCCTAGTCGACGATGTCCCAGACCCGCTCCGGCGGTCGGCACACGACGGCGCGTTTACCGTTGACGACGATCGGCCGCTCGATCAACACGGGTTCTTCCACCATTTTCGCCAGCAGCGCGTCCGGCGTCATCTTCGCCACATCGCCCATCGCCTCATAGGCATCGCCCTTGCGGCGCAATATATCGGCGGGTTCCGCGGCCATGGCGCCGAGGATTTTCTTCAGGGTTGCAACATCCGGCGGCGTCTTCAGATACTCGACCACGTTTGGCGCGTGCCCCTTCTCCTTCAGCCAGCCCAGCACCTTGCGCGACGTGCTGCAATTGGGGTTGTGATAGATGGTGATGGACATCGGGCGCCTCTGCGGTCTCTGCTGTGGATGTAACATGATCTGGTGCAGCCTAACGGTGCGAGCAGGGTCTTGCCAACCACACTGACGGATATTCGCGATGCGGCGGGTTTGCGGGCTGATCCACGTTTCGGCCGGCTCATCGCCCATGTCGAAGCCAAGCGCCAGGGGCGCCGCTGGGCCGCGCGCGGTGACATCGACGCCAGCGATATCCCGGCCCTGCTGCCCAATATCTGGATTATCGAGATCGAGCCGGCATCGGGCGACTTGATGCAGCCACGGCTGCGCGTGCGCCTTGCCGGCACACAGGTCGAACGCATCTATGGCCGCACGCTCAGTGGCATCTATCTGGAAAGCCTCGATTGGGGGGCCCATTCGGATCGCATTTTCGCCTCGCTCAACCGTATGGCCGATGAGGGTATCGGCCATTTCCTCGACGTTTCGGCCCAGATCCAGCCGCGTCTGTCGCGCCGGGTGCGGCGGCTCGGCCTGCCGCTCTCCGACGACCAGCAGCGCGTTTCGCATTTGATGCTGCTGGCCTATTACGAATTCAATGCCACGGCACCCGAGCATTTCCACGAATTCTGGCTGCCGTAATTTGCCGCAGTGAGGCCGGACGGTTGCGGAAGGAACTGGACGGGCGGGCGGCGGCATCCTAAATGAGAAGCCATGAAACTGCTCTATTTCGCCTGGATCCGCGCCAAGATCGGCATGGCCGAAGAATCCGTCACCGTCCCCGCCGGCATTGTCACCGTCGCGGACCTGCTCGATTGGCTGGTGACCCGCGGCGACAATTACGCCGCCGCGCTGAAGGAGCGCAAAGTCGTCAAGGTTGCGGTCAACCAGGAATATGTCGGCGCC
The DNA here is from genome assembly GCF_041906375.1 of Dongia sp. Taxonomy (GTDB): domain Bacteria; phylum Pseudomonadota; class Alphaproteobacteria; order Dongiales; family Dongiaceae; genus Dongia. The sequence continues at coordinate 603,383 of NZ_JAYRJJ010000002.1, forward strand.
GACCATCCGCTGAAGCCGGGTGACGAAGTGGCGCTGTTTCCGCCCGTCACCGGTGGGTAAGAAGGCGATGGCTGCCACGATCGCCATCAAGGTGCAGCGCCACGATTTCGACATCGGCGCGGAGTTGACGGCACTCAGTACGGGGAATACCCAGATCGGTGGCGTGGCGAGCTTCACCGGCCTGGTGCGAGACATCGTCCCCGCAGCTACCGGCAAATCGTCCGGCGGCTCCAGCATGACGCTGGAGCATTACCCCGGCATGACGGAGAAGCAGCTCACCGCCATTGCCGAGGAAGCCACGCGGCGCTGGCCGCTTGATGCCTGCCTCATCATCCACCGCTTCGGCAAATTACTGCCGGGGGATCGCATCGTGCTGGTGGCGACAGCCTCGGCCCATCGCGAGGCGGCGCTTGAAGCCTGCGCTTTCCTCATCGACTGGCTGAAGACCAAGGCGCCGTTCTGGAAATTGGAAGACGATGGATCCGCGCAGAATTGGGTCGCCGCCAAAGACAGCGACGATGCTGCCGCGGCGCGCTGGGCGCAGCCCGACCCGTTACCCGACCGGCAGGACTGATTTATTTTTTCGCGTTGCCGCGGGCTTCTTCGGAAACCAGCTTCATCAGGATGTTGCGCCAGCTGGGCGTGGGTGGTGTGTAGCGCACGTCGAGACCGGCGGAATCGTTCTTGATGACGACCCCATAGGTCGGCAGGCTGCGCTCCCATTCCTTCAAGGTGATGACGAAGGAAAATTCGACGCGCTGACCGACCGCCATCCAATCGGGCATGCCGCCGATCAGCACGTCCTGGATGTTCATGTTGACGATCGGATGCGTTTTGCGATCGATCATCACATGCATGTTCTTCAAGGTCAGTCGCGGCAGCGGCTGGGTGTTCTGCGCCTGCATTCCAATACCTTTCCTGAGCCCCCGCGGGTCGCCGGGACCTCGGTCCCGGCCACACTGACGCAAGATGGTTAGGAAATAGTTTATCGCAAGCTGCGAGTCGGTGCGACCTTGCTTGGGGCGACCGTGCTTCAGGCCTCGATGATCGGCGCGAAGCGAAGACCGACGGAGATGCGATTCCAGGCATTGATGTTGGCGATGGCAGCGGTGAGAAAGGCGATCTCATCCTGACTGAATTCCTGTTGCAACGCCTCATAGGCCCCGTCCATCGCTGCGCCATGAGCAAAATCGGTCAGGGCCTCGGCCCAGGCGAGGGCCGCACGTTCACGGGCCGAATAGATATCGGCATCCCGCCAGGCCGCCACCAGATCGAGTTTCGCCGCCGGCACGCCGAGCTTGCGGGCGATCCCCAGATGCATGTTGAGACAGAAGGCACAGCCGTTCATCTGCGAAATGCGCAGCTTGAGAAGCTCGGTGAGATCCTTCGGCAGGCCCGACGCATCGACCGCCTTCCCCAATGCGATCAGCGCATCGCGCGCGGCCGGAGCGATCTTGTAGAAATCCTGCTGCGTGATACGCGGGGCAACAGACATGGCTGGTCCTTTCGACACAATGGCTTTATTGTCAGAATACGAACAACATATAAGAGCTCTGACATTATGCGCAAGCCCCAGTCTGCGAATCTGGCTGCGAATCTGGCCGCGGATCTGGCCGCCAGCCCGACACGCATCCCGAAAGCCGGCGAAGGCAAGCGCGGCGAGGCCGGCTATCTCGGCTATCTGCTGCGGCAGGCCGGCGTGGCACACCGGAACCGTTTCGAGCAGGATCTGGCCGAAATCGGCATCACCAACCCGCAATTCGTCGTCCTCACCATGCTGGCAAGCTATCCCGGCCTTTCCAACGCCGATCTTGCGCGCCTCTCGCTGCTGACGCCGCAGACGGTCAGCGTCATCGTCGGCAACCTCATCCGCGCGGGTCTTGTCGAACGGCGCAAGCATGCGGTGCACGGGCGCATTCAGCATATCGACGTGACCGATGCCGGGCGCGAGACATTGGCGCAATGCCGCAAGCCGGTGCAGCGCGACGAGCAATGGCTGAAACAGGGCCTGAGCGCCACGGAAGAACAGGTCGTGCGGCGCTGGCTGGCAAATCTCGCCCGCGACGCGGCCCTTTAGGCGCGCCTCCCGCCCGCAAGGGCGGTGCCGATCCTGCGCGCGGCGGTGCGCATGTCGGCAAGATGCTTTGCCGCCACATCCTTGGCGGCCAAGACTTCCGCCGGCCAGACCAGGCTGAGACAGCCCAGCGGCACTTCCTGCGGCGCGATCACCACGGCGATATCCATCGGCTCGCGCCCGTAATCGGATGAATGTGGCCAATAGCCGGCAGCGCGCTGGCCATAGCCGCGCTGCCGCGTGGCGCGGAGTTCGGCTGCCAGCTGCCCGCCGGTGACAGCCAGGCGTTCGGCCGGCGAATCCATCCGCGTCACATGACGCAGATGTCGGGCCAGCGCTTCCTCGTCGCAATCTGCCAGCAGGGCGCGGCCGGGGGCGGAGAAGACGAGCGACGGGCGAAAGCCCGCGACCTCGGCATCCACCCCGCCCTCCTGCAGCATGCGCGTCGATTCGATCACCTCAAGCACGCCGTCTTCGACGACCCAGGTGAGGTCCGCGGCAAGGCCGGTGCGTTCTGTCAAAGCGAGCAGATGCGGCAGGGCCCGGCGCGCAACACCGCCGAAATCACGTGCTGTCGGCACGCCAGTCGGCATGGTCGCCACATAACGCCCATCATTGTGCCGCCGGTAGATCCAGCCCTGGCCGGCCAGGGTCAGCAACAGGCGGCTCGCGGTCGGCTTGGGCAGGTCTGCGGCCCGGGCCAGTGCCGCCAGCGTGCCCGGACCGCGCTCGACCAGCACATCCAGCAGGGCGAGACCCCGTTCCAGGCTCCGATTCGTCTTCTGCATGGCCAAAGTGTTTCACCAGGTGAGACGCTTGTCTAGGCCTGCGCCAAAGCGACGCATTAGCATTCGCGTAACCGCCGGAAGGCATCGCCAAGAGGTCCGCCATGAATGAGATCAGCAACCCGATCGGCCTGGACGGGTTCGAATTCGTCGAGTTTGCCGCCCCCGACCCCAAAATCCTCGACCAGGTCTTCAGAAGCCTCGGCTTTGCGCTGGTGGCCGAACATCGCTCCAAGAACGTGCAGCTCTATCGCCAGGGTCGGATCAACTTCATCCTCAACCAGGAGAAGACCAGCCTCGCCCACTATTTCGCCGAGGAACATGGCCCCTCGGCCTGCGGCATGGCCTTCCGTGTCGCCGATGCGCATGCGGCCTATGCCGAATTGCTGAAGCGTGGGGGCCAGCCGATCGACATCGAACCGGGACCGATGGAATTGAAGCTGCCGGCCATCAAAGGCATCGGCGGGGCGCCCATCTATCTCATCGACCGCTATGCACCCGGCGCCAACATCTATGACATCGATTTCCGTTACGTCACCGACGCGCGCGAGCCCACGGGCCTCGGCCTCACCGAGATCGATCACCTGACCCACAACGTCTACAAAGGCCGCATGGCCTTCTGGTCCGGCTATTACGAACGCCTCTTCAATTTCGCGCAGGTGCGCTATTTCGACATCAAGGGCGAATATACCGGCCTGCATTCCAAGGCCATGGCGGCCCCCGACGGCCGCATCCGCATCCCGCTCAACGAAGAGGCGTCGAAGGAAACCGGGCAGATCGAAGAGTTTCTCATGCGCTTCAACGGCGAGGGCATCCAGCATATCGCCCTTTCGACCGACGACATCTACGCCACCGTCGACCGCCTGCGCGCCAATGGCGTGCCCTTCATGAAGGCGCCACCCGCCGCCTATTACGACATGCTGGCGGAACGCCTGCCCGGTCATGGTGAGGATGTGGCCGCCCTGCAATCGCGCGGCCTCCTCATCGACGGCAGCACAGAGGACAAGGACCCGCGCATCCTCATCCAGATTTTCACCACCACGCTGCTGGGTCCGGTCTTCTTCGAGATCATCCAGCGAAAGCGCGAGGAAGGTTTCGGCGAGGGCAATTTCGCCGCCCTCTTCCGTTCGATCGAGCGCGAGCAGATCGAGCGCAAGGTCGTTGGGCGGAATTAGAGGAGAGAGGCGATGACCGGATTCAAACTGGGCGGCGTCCATCATGTCGCCTATCGCTGCCGTGACGCCAAGGAGACGGTGGAATGGTATGGCAGGCATCTCGGCATGGATTTCGTCCTCGCCATCGCCGAGGACGAAGTGCCCTCGACCAAGGAACCCGATCCCTACATGCATGTCTTTCTTGACGCCGGCGGCGGCAACATCCTCGCCTTCTTTGAATTGCCGACCAAGGCGGCGATGGACCGCGACCGCAACACCCCCACTTGGGTGCAGCATCTGGCGCTGAAGGTCGGCAGCGAGGCTGAGCTGCTGGCGGCCAAGGAGAGGCTGACGGCCGCCGGCATCAAGGTGATCGGTCCGGTCGACCATACCCTGTTCCGCTCGATCTATTTCTTCGACCCCAATGGCCACCGCATCGAGCTCGCGGCCGAGACGCAGACGGCGGAGATGAAGCGCCGGCTCGACGAGGTGAAATGGCCGATGCTGGAGGAATGGTCGCAGACCAGGCGCGCGCCCAAGCATGCCCAATGGCTGCATGACGGAAGCCTCGTGAAATGAAACTCGCCAGCCTGAAGAATGGGCGCCGCGACGGCGCCCTGCACGTGGTCGACCGCACCCTCACCCGCGCGGTGCCGGTGCCGGCATACCCGACGCTGCAGGCCGCCCTCGACGATTGGGCGCAGGCGGAACCGGTCCTTGCCGATATCTCGGCAAAGCTGAATGGCGGGCAATGGGCCGGGATCGCGTTCGATCCTGCCGCTTGCCTGTCGCCGCTGCCCCGCGCCTTTCAATGGGCGGACGGGTCGGCCTATGTCAATCACGTGGCCCTGGTGCGCAAGGCGCGCGGCGCCGAATTGCCGGCAAGCTTCTGGACCGATCCGCTGATGTATCAGGGCGGGTCCGATGCCTTCCTGGCGCCCCATGACCCGATCCCGCTCAAGGACCCGCAATGGGGTTGCGATTTCGAAGCGGAGATCGCGGTGGTGACGGATGACGTGGCCCTGGGCAGCGATGTGAGCGTGGCCGCCACCCGCATCCGCTTGCTGATGCTGGTCAATGACGTTTCTCTGCGCGGCCTCATTCCGGACGAGCTGGCCAAGGGCTTCGGCTTCTTCCAGTCGAAGCCGGCCTCAAGCTTCTCGCCCGTCGCGGTGACACCCGATGAACTGGATGCCGCCTGGGACGGAAAGCGCCTTGCCGGCGCCCTGCGCTCGACCCTCAACGGTCAATTGTTCGGCTGTCCCGATGCCGCCACCGACATGACCTTCGACTTCCCGACCCTCATTGCCCATGCCGCGAAGACGCGGGCGCTGGGGGCCGGCACGATCATCGGCTCGGGCACGGTTTCCAACCGCGGGCCCGATGGCGGTCCGGGGACATGGGTGGATGAAGGCGGGCGCGGCTATTCCTGCATCGCCGAGCGACGCATGGTGGAACAGATCGCCACCGGCAAGGCGGTAACGCCCTTCCTGGCGAAGGGCGACCGCGTGCGTATCGAGATGCTGGATGCGAAGGGTGCGTCGATCTTCGGGGCGATCGAGCAGGTGGCACAATAGAGCTACGCCTGCTTCCCTTGCGTCATCCCCGGGCATGACGGGAGAGGTAGAGGTGAGCCGCGCTACTTATTGATTCGGGGAGCGCTTGATCGATTTGATCTTGCCGCGGGACTGGCCGGACATTTCGGCGATCTTGCGGTCTTGCTGCTCAATGAAGGTCTTGGCCGGCTCGTCGCCGTCAAGGCCGCCGAGATCGGCCGCAGGAACCTTGCGGTTCGAGGTCAGGCGACCGTCTTCATAAATCACGTCGAACAGCACGAAGCTGGGATCGACGGCCGGTTTCTTGCGCGCCATGGGAAACTCCAATCTTCGGTCGAGCCAGCGCGCATCGGAATCCATAAGGCCCGGGTCGGCTCGACGATTCTATTTCTTGAAAAAGCAATGGGGCACCAGTTGCCTGGTGCCCCATATCCGTCAGCGCCGCTTGCGGCGGCGCTCACAAAACCTTAGACGGCCTTCAGATTTTCGGCCGAGGTCTTGCCGCGCTTCGGATCGCGCTGCTCTTCGTACGAGACCTTCTGGCCATCGTTGAGGGTGCCGAGACCGGCGCGCTCGACGGCCGAGATGTGCACGAACACGTCCGGGCCACCGGCTTCCGGCTGAATGAAACCGTAACCCTTAGTGCTATTGAACCATTTGACAGTGCCGACGGGCATTGCTGTCCTCCGTAAACATAGTTGGGTGGCGCCACCCCCGATGGGCAACGCATCAGACTGTGTCTCGATATGACGCGATCTGGGCACCCGGAGGGCGTAGCAGGTCGGCAGTACGAAGCAGAATGACAACACTAAGATAGAAAATCCCGAGAAAGACGCAAGAAGAAAGGCGACATCCGGTCGCGCCCCTTGGGTTAACTTCTTGGTATCATTCGATTTAATATCCTCGGTACCGCCCTGAATATTGCCCCTTCTGGGGTATTTCACCCGTTCCGGCACCCGGAAGCAGGTCAAAGGGGGCTTCCGCGACCCGCTGGCCATTGATCCGGAGGTCTACCTTATGCCCGCCCGGGTAGTAGCGGCGGGTCGTCACCGGCTTCAGGGAATGGCGGCGGGCAAGCGTCACGCTCTCGCCGGGCCCGAGGGTGAGCTTGGTCCATTTAAAGACCTTGGGCCGCAGCTCGCCGCGCGCACCCAGATGATGAATGGCGTAGTCGACGATGGCATAAGCGGACGAATCGCCGGCATTGGTGATCGTCACGCCAAGGCCCAGCGACCCACCGATGGCAATTGCCTTGGCATCGAGCTTGATACGGCCGGCACGGAGATCCGCCTTGCCGTCGACGCCCATCAATTCAAGCGCACCCGCATGTCCCTGCTTCACCAGGTGACGCAGCGCATGCCGAATGAGCGGCGCCCGCGCCTCGGCTTTCGCCCAGGGCTTCACATAGCGCACAAGCAGATCAGGATGATCCTTGGCGATGTCGTTGAGGTTGTTGGCGACCGAGCGCCGCACCGCCTCGACCGGATCGTCGCGCAAGGCTTCGAGGATGGGGAAGAGCGGCTTGGGGTCAGCGACCAGTGCGTTGAGGCGAAGCCCCCAGGGGAGCCGCGGCCGGGCCCCTTCCGACGCCAGGCGGCGCAGGCGCCAATCCTTCTCGTCGGCCCAGGCCCGCATCACGGCCAGCACCTGCGCCTGGTCCCGCAGGATGAAGGGGCGGATATCGAATTCGGCGGAGAAATGCCGCGTCGTGCGCGCGAAATATTCGAGTGCCAGATCCGGATGGTCGAGCCCCGCCAGCGACACGAAACGATGGCAGGCAAGAACCCGGAAATTACCGAAATCAGTGCCGTCGCCGGCCGGCGGCGGCGCACCCAGGGCCTTGGTGACGATCTTGACTGACTTCGTGAAATCCCCCGGCAGGAGGTGCTGCATCTCAAGCGCGATACGCTCGATGCGCGCCTTCAACTCCAGCGACGGCAGATCGGCGAGGATGGCCCGAGCGAACCCGTCCTGCGGGAAATCCGCCCAAGCCGTCGCCAAGCGCTGCCCCAGCCATGCGACCGCGTCAGCATTGAAGATCTCCTTGAGCGGTTCCGCCATGATCTGTTCAGGACCTCTGATAGGTAGCAAGTTGAGCAAGATGCAGAATGCCGCTATCCGATACCGCACCTTCCGGCGGGGTGTCGAACTGCATCAGGGCGAAATAGCCGGCGCAGGCCTGGCTCGTTCCCGCGACCTGCATGGCGGCCTCCGCCGCTTCCCGCGATTCCCACCAGACCAGATCGACGAATTCGCCGGGACCCCGCTTCAATAGTTCGCGGCGCATGAAGCCCGGTTGGCGATCCAGAAAGTGCTTTTGCATTTCTGCAGACGCCTGCATCACGCTTCCCTCCGCCACGCCCGGCTTCAGTTTGAAGGGGGCCCATTCGATCGCTTGTTGCGCCATGACATATCTCCTTGTTGCGCTGTTTTTCGGTCGCCGCAAGCTATTGGCAAATATGTCATCTTATGTCGTAATAATACGATGCCGCGAAATTCGGAAAAGAGCCGGCTCGATCGGCTGGAAATCCTGACCGCCTTGCTGCGCGCCGGCGAGTTGACGACGACGTCGGCGCTTGCGGCCGAACTTGGCGTCAGTCAGCGCACGATCGCCCGCGACATCGAGCTGTTGCGCGCGCGCGACCTGCCGATCGATGCCGATCGCGGCCGTGGTGGCGGGCTGCGCCTCAGCCGCAACTGGTCGATCGGCAATGTTCATTTCAATTATCGCGAAGCGATCGATGTGCTGCTGGGCCTTGCCGTGGCCGAGCGGCTTGGCACCACGCTTTTCCTCACTCAGGCTCGCTCTGTGCGCACCAAACTGACAGCGACCTTTGCCGCCGATCAGCGGGACAAGATCAGGCTCCTGCGTCGGCGGGTGCTGGTCGGCAGTCGCGCCTCCGACATGGTGATGTCCGGCTACGATGCCGCCTTCCAATGCGATCTCGGCCTCATTCTAGAAGCGTTCTTCGAAATGAAGCAGCTCGACCTCTGGTACAATGACCGCCAGCAGGCGCGCACCGAGCGCCGGGTGGAGCCGCAATATCTCTATCTCAATTGGCCGGTCTGGTACCTGTTGGCCTGGGACCATTTGCGCGCGGACGTGCACTTCTTCCGTCTCGACCGCATTCGCAAAGTAAAGCCGGTCGGCACAGGCTTTCGCCTGCGCGATGAAGCCTTGTTCCGACCGGCGATCGAGAATATCGCCGAATCGATCTGACGCTCAGCGATGTTTGAAGGCGGCTTTTCGCTTTTCGGCAAAGGCGCTCATGCCTTCCTTCTGGTCCTCGGTCGCGAAGGCGGCGTGGAACAGGCGGCGCTCGAACTTGATGCCTTCGGCAAGACTCGTCTCGAAGGCGCGATTGACGCTCTCCTTGGCCATCAGCACGATGGGCAGCGAGAAATTGGCGATCTTCTCGGCAGCGGCAAGGGCCTCGTCGAGTAGCTTTTCAGGCGCCACCACGCGCGCCACCAGGCCGCTGCGCTCGGCCTCCGCGGCATCCATCATGCGGCCGGTAAGGACGAGGTCCATGGCCTTTGCCTTGCCGATGGCGCGGGTCAGGCGCTGCGTGCCGCCGGCGCCGGGGATGATGCCCAGCGTGATTTCCGGCTGGCCGAATTTCGCATTCTCGGCGGCGATGATGAAGTCGCACATCATGGCGACTTCGCAGCCCCCGCCCAGGGCAAAGCCGGCAACCGCCGCGATCACCGGTTTGCGGCATTGGGCTACGCGTTCCCAGCCCTTGCTGATGAAATCGCTGACCAGCACGTCGACGAAGCCGCGATCCTTCATCTCCTTGATATCGGCACCGGCGGCGAAGGCCTTTTCCGAACCGGTGAGCACAATGGCGCCGATGCCGGCATCGGCCTCAAGCTCGTCGAACGCCACGCCCAGTTCGCGCACCAGCTCATCACAGAGCGCATTCAAGGCCTGCGGGCGGTTGAGGCGGATGAGGCCGACACGGCCCTTGCGTTCAAGCTCGATGGTAGCAAAAGCCATGATAGGGCGGTCCTGATCAGTTTTCGGAAGAAAGGGTGAAGGTCGCGGTGACGGGGCCGGCCGCGGGGCCGAGCACGTCGATCTTGAGCGTTTCGTTCTCGCGCCGCCAATTGCCCTCGTCAGTTTCTTCCCAGCCGAGTTGCGGCAGCGTTGATTCGTAGAAATCATGCACGGCGTCGGCGGTGCCGGGACCGCTGGCATAGGCGGTGACCACCTTGCCCACGGCGGAATCGAACACGGTGGATTTGTCCTTCGCCTCAACCAGGCCGTCGGGCAGCGGCAGATCGCTGATGCCGGAAAGATAATCCGTCGCCAGGGCCGGCAGGGCCGTGGTCGCGAGCGAGGTGACGAGAGCAAGAGCAGCCAGAATTCGGCGCATGTGACAGCCTCCGCGAAAAGGGGCCTCTTTCTAGCGCGGATGGCCTCCATGAACAACCCGGGGGCAGGAACCCGGTTTTCCCTGTCAGGAAAGATCGATGCCGAAACTCTTGCCCAAGCCCAACCGGCCGGCGGGCGTGATGCGTACCGCACGACTGTCACGGATATGTTCTATCCAATGCTGCTCGAAGCAATGGCTGGCCAATGCCGCGCCGATGGCACCGGCCAGATGCGGCCGCCTTTCGCTCCAATCGAGGCAGGGCCGGCAGAAGACCCGGGCATGCTTGTGGCCCAATGCCGCAGGGGCGATGCCGAGATCGGCCAAAGCCGCGCGCCCGCTCGGCGTCACTTCGCCCGCATCTTCGCCCAGCACCACATGGCCGCGTGCCACCAGCGCATCGGCCAGCGCGACGCCGAGGCGCCCGGCCAGATGGTCGTAGCAGGTGCGCGCCAGGCGCATCGCCGCATCGTTGGTGGTGCGCGGCTGAAAGCGCTGCGGGGCGTCGATCGCCGCGAAGGTCATGATGCCTTCCAGCATGCGGCTGACCAGAGGCGAGGCCAGGCGGAAATAGCGGTGCCGACCCTGCTTCACCACGGAAAGGAGATGCGCCGCCTCAAGCTTGGCGAGATGCGCGCTGGCCGTCGAGGCACCGACACCGGCGACATAGGCCAGTTCCGTTGCCGTCAGCGCACGCCCGTCCATCAACGCCGCCAGCATATTTGCCCGCGCCGGATCGCCCACCAGAGAGGCAATTTCCGCCAAGTTTGATCCGAGTGTCATGACGTAATCATAGAAACCGACTGCACTGCCGCCAACCGGAGATGCTTCGGCCGCGAACGAAGCGATCGCACGCGACATCCGATGCGGGCGGACCCATCTTTCTCCCGCAGGAGGAACTGATTATGACAATTCTGACACACAGCAGGTCGGCCCGCCACGACCGCCACGACAAGGAGCCGCAGGACCTGCTGATCCGGCTGATCGATTGGGTGATCGAGGCCATGGAACGCGGCCGCCAGCGCCGCACCCTGGCGGCCCTGAGCGATTATCAACTGCACGATCTCGGCCTCTCGCGCAGCGATGTGGCGGAAGAGACGGCAAAACCGTTCTGGCGGGCGTAAGGCTGAAACCGCACGCATTGCCCTTTTCAAGGCGAGCTTCCGCAAGCCCCCTCACCTCAACTCTCCCCCACATTGGCGGAGACCACAGATGCCTCACAAATCCGCGGGTTCGTCTTAGGGGCCTTCCCTGGCTCAGCTGCGCCCGCGTCCACTGCCGGCTGTGATGGTTTCACAGCCGGCTTTTTCACAGACGCCCGGACTAGCGATCGCAGAGGATTTTCATCGCCAGGACCTGGCCGGTGCTGTCGCGCACGCAGGAACGGCCGGGATCACCAGCCGGCATCGGCACGCCCGGCGCCAGCTGGAAGGTGATGGGTCGCCCGCCGCCGAGGCCGCCCGGAAAACGCGCGATGGGCTTCACGATATCGAAGATATAATCATAGGTGGTGCTCGACACCTGGCCCTGTTCAGTAAGGGTGATTACCGTCTTGCTGTTCCCGGTCGCGCGCGCGACGATGGCGCCGTCGATAAGGAGCTGCAGCAGGCCAGCTTCTTCCGGCAATACCTCATAGGGCTCGACCTTGCCGGCGGCGATGACGCTGGCGGCATCCACGGCGACGGGCACGCCCGACCCATAGCGCCGGACGCTGCGCCAGACTTGTTCCGGCACCTGAGCCGGCCGCTCCGGCTCGGCCGCAGGCTTGGCCAGCGTTTCGCCACCTGGCAGCGAGACACGCAGGAAATCAGGCGCCGCCACGACATCGTCCGGGTCGCGGCCAAGCAGCTCGCGCAACAGCTCGCTGCGCATTTGCGGATCGCGGCGGGACGATTGCATCAATTCGCGCAACCGGCATTGCGGGCCTTTGGCGAAGGTCACCTGATCCGTGGCGAGGCCGGTGACGCCGGCGACCGGTCGGTCACGGCTGTAATGCGGAATGACGACGAAGCGCGCGACGCGATCGACCGCACCGGTGAGCCGCCAAATCATGGGGTCGCCGGCAGCGGCCACGATCCACAATTTATCGTCGCCGGGTTGGATCGCGACCTCGCCCGACCAAGTGGATTCATCCTGACCCGCGACGCTGACGGTGGTGAGATCGCGTCCGCGCTGGGCGCTGAGCAGGACGAGGCGCTGGCCTTCCGGTATCGGCGGCAAGGTACAGCCGGCGATCAACTCACGCTGACGGTGGCGTAGCATGATGGCTTCATATTGCTCGGCCAGCGCTTTCCGCTCCACCTCGCCGATCTCGCCATCGCCATTGGTGTCGAAACGGGCGAAGATGGCTTGCGCCGCTGCCCGCACCTCGCGCAACGTCACCGAGCCATCACCATCGCCATCCATGGCGAGCAGCGCCGTGGCTCGGTCACCGCGCTGGTCGCCGCGTGCCGCAACCGAGTCCGCCGCGGCCTGGCGCATCTCTTCGAAGGTGATGACGCCGTCGGCATTCCCGTCCGGCGCCATGGCGCGGTCAAGTTCAGCGTTGCGCTGTTGTTCGATGATCGTCTGGTCTTGGGCCGTATTGCCATGCCTGCGCGAGGCCTTGCTCTTCTCCATCTCGGCTCGGGTCACCGATCCGTCGCCGTCAAGATCGGCGCGCAGGATCTCCTCGATCCTGTTGGCGCGCGACCCTGCCGCCGCGATCGCCGCCTTGTCGGCGATGATTTGCGCGTTCAGCACGCCGTCGCCATCGGCGACGTTGCGGAACTGGTTCAGCATGCCGGCGGAGAACTCCTCGACCGAGCTCTGGCGCAGGAGGCCGACCAGAAGTTCGAAGGGCATGGCATCGAGCGTTACGGTGGAGGCCGCGGCCGGGTTGGTTTCCTGTGCGGGAACGGGAGTGATCGGAAGCTCGAGAAGGAACGACAACAGCAAGGCCGATTGCAGTGGAATTCGCATAAATTTATCTCTTATAGTTAAATACTCGCATAAAGCGTAGCACCATAAATGCGCGATCGGAAAGGGAAAACCGTCGCGCCGACCGGCCCGCGACGCTGTTCGCCGTGGGGCCCGGCACGTGGAGACTGGCACGCGAGGCCGGACCTTGCGCCTTTGCCCATCGCGGTCTAGGGATCATCGCGATGTCGAGGAGATATCGAATGCCTTATTTCATGGTGATCGGCGCCGGCCTGATCGTCGTCCTGGTCATGTTTTTCGTGGTACTCTAGCCCCCGCCTGGGCCGGCATCCGTTGCTGCGCCGCAACAGTGACCTTCAAAATCCGTAATTACTTTTATTTTCCAATAGCATAACAAATCGGACATATATCCCACGCCACGCTTTACTCCGGGTGGGACCCGCTGATACATTCCGCGCGCCTTTCGACCCCCCGCATCCAAGATCCTGCGGCTTAGGGGAGGGGTTCTTTTGTCTTGTCATTGCTCGGCCTTAACCGGCGGCGGCGGGACGGAAGCCCGGATCGGAAGTTCGATATGGGTAGGCCGGCCGGGCCCCGCAAGGCTCCAGCCGCGTCAGATGCGGGATGAAGAGACGGCACAAGATGAAGATCCTTACCGGCAACAGCAACCGGCCCCTGGCGGAAGCGATTTCGGCCTATCTCAACCTGCCGCTGGTCAATGCCAGCGTGCGGCGCTTCTCGGACATGGAAGTGTTCGTCGAGATCAACGAGAACATCCGCGGCGAGGATGTCTTCATCATCCAGCCGACCTCCTTCCCGACCAACGATAACCTGATGGAATTGCTGGTGACGATCGATGCGTTGAAGCGCAGCTCCGCGCGCCGCATCACCGCCGTCATCCCCTATTACGGCTATGCCCGCCAGGACCGTAAGTCAGGGCCCCGCACGCCGATTTCTGCGAAGCTGGTGGCCAACCTCATCACCACGGCCGGCGTCGACCGCGTCCTGACCGTCGATCTCCATGCCGGGCAGATCCAGGGCTTCTTCGACATCCCGACCGACAATCTTTTTGCCGCCCCCGTCCTCACCAAGGACATCAAGGAGCGCTTCGGCACCGGCAACAATCTGTGCATCGTCAGCCCCGATGTGGGCGGCGTGGTGCGCGCGCGCGCCTTTGCCAAGCGCCTGGATGCTGAACTGGCCATCGTCGACAAGCGCCGCGAGCGCGCCGGCGTTTCCGAAGTCATGAACATCATCGGCGAAGTCGACGGCAAGCGCTGCATCCTGGTCGACGATATCGTCGATTCGGCGGGCACGCTGTGCAATGCCGCGGTGGCGCTCAAAGAAGCCGGCGCCCTCTCCGTTGCCGCCTATGTGACCCATGGCGTTCTCTCCGGCGGTGCCGTGGCACGCGTTTCCGCCTCGCCGCTCGAGAGCCTCGTCATCACCGATTCCATTCAGGCCACCGAAGCCGTGCGCGTGTCGCAGACGGTGCGCCAACTCTCGATCGCGCCGCTGCTCGCGGAAGCCATGGCGCGCATCAGTGAGGAGAAATCGGTCTCGTCCCTGTTCGACTAAAGAACTGGAAGAGACTGAAATCCGATCGGCACCCCTGGAGGTCGATCGGTCGAGGCCCGGATGGTCCGGGTTTCGGTAACTGCGATAATATAGGAGACAGCAATGTCCGCAGTTCAGTCCGTCAGCGCGGAAGCTCGCGACCGCGCCGGGAAGGGGGCCGCCCGTGCCACACGTCGCACTGGTCGAGTGCCCGCCGTTATCTATGGTGACAAGAAAGAGCCGACCCTGATCTCGCTCGATCCCAAGGAGATCGACCGTCACATCCACAAGAAGGGCTTCTTCGCGACCCTTCTGGATGTCGAGATCGCGGGCAAGAAGCATCGCGTCCTGCCGCGCGACGTGCAGTTCGATGTGGTCACCGACCGCACCCTGCATGTCGATTTCCAGCGCGTCGGCAAGGACACCAAGATCCACGTCAACGTGCCGGTCGTGGTCCGCAACGAAGCGGCCGCCCCGGGCATCAAGCGCGGTGGCGTCTTGAACCTGGTCCGTCACGAGATCGAGTTCATCTGCTCGCCCGATCACATCCCGCAGATGGTGGAAATCGACCTCACCGGTCTCGATATCGGTGGTTCGATCCACATCAGCGCCGTGAAGCTGCCGGAAGGTGCGACGCCGAACGTGCGTGAGCGCGACTTCACGCTCGTCACCATCGGTGCGCCGTCGGGCATGAAGGCCGAAGCGGAAGCGGCTCCGGCTGCTGCAGCAGCGGCGGCCCCGGCTGCCGGTGCGGCTGCCCCGGCCAAGGGTGCTGCGGCGGCGCCCGCCAAGGGTGCAGCAGCTGCGGCTCCGGCCAAGGCGGCGGCTCCGGCCCCGAAGAAGAAGTAAGACGCCGACATCCGTCGGGATTAGCGGGGCTCCTCGATGCGCCTTATCGTTGGATTGGGCAATCCGGGGCCCCGCTACGCCGACAACCGGCACAATATCGGTTTCATGGCGGTGGACACGATTGTCCGCCGCTATTCTTTTGGTCCGATCAAGGCGAAGTTCCACGGCGCCATTGCCGAAGGCACGATCGGCACGGAAAAAGTCATCTGCCTCTGCCCGACCACCTTCATGAACGAGTCCGGCCGCGCCGTGCAGGCAGCGATGCAGTTCTACAAGCTGGACGCCAGCGACATCACCGTCATCCATGACGAGATCGATCTGCCGCTGGGCAAGGTGAAGGTGAAGCGCGGCGGCGGTGCCGGTGGTCACAATGGCCTGCGGTCCATCGACGCCCATATTGGGCCCGATTACTGGCGCATCCGGTTGGGTGTCGGTCACCCGGGCGTCAAGGCAGCCGTGAAGAATTTCGTGCTGATGGATTTCGGCAAGGAAGAGCGCAAATTGGTCGACGAGATCAACGCGGTCTGCGCCGAGAACCTGCCGCTGCTGTTCGGCGCGGATGAGAACAAGTACATGAACAAGGTGAATGTGACCCTGTTCCCACCGGCGCCGAAGGACGAGACCGCGAAGGCGGATCGTCGGGCGAAGGCGGAAGAAGAGAAGAAGTAGAAGACTATTGCCGACCTATCTCATCCCCCTCTCCCCCGCCGACGAAGTCGGCATTAGCCTCCAGGCGGGAGAGGGTCGGGGTGAGGGGGTGGCGAGAGCGGACTGGTTGTGAGAGCCCCCTCACCCTGCCCTCTCCCGCGAGGGGAGAGGGTTCAAGAGGTGCAATCGGGCAGAGCGAAATAGACAGAAGGTAGAGTACCATGGGTTTCAATTGCGGTATCGTCGGCCTGCCCAATGTCGGCAAATCGACTCTGTTCAATGCACTGACGGCCACCGCCGCGGCGCAGGCGGCCAACTATCCGTTCTGCACCATCGAGCCCAATGTGGGCCGCGTTTCGGTGCCGGATGACCGGCTGGAGAAATGCGCGGTCATCGCCAAATCCGGCAAGCTCATCCCGACCCAGCTGGAATTCGTCGACATCGCGGGGCTGGTGCGCGGCGCCAGCAAGGGTGAAGGCCTCGGCAACAAGTTCCTCGCCAACATCCGCGAGGTCGACGCCATCGTCCATGTGCTGCGCTGCTTCGACGGCGAAGTGACCCATGTCGAGGGATCGGTCGATCCGATCCGCGATGCTGAGACGGTCGAGACCGAATTGATGCTGGCCGATATGGAAAGCGTCGAGAAGCGCCTGGATGCCGCCAACAAGAAAGCCAAGAGCGGCGACAAGGAAGCCAAGGCTCTGTCCGACATCCTCACCCCCGCGGTCGAAGCCCTGCGTGCCGGCAAGCCTGCGCGCACGGTGCTGAAGGATCTTTCGCCAGAACAGCGCCTGCAATTCCGCCAGCTGCAGCTGATGACCGGCAAGCCTGTCCTTTATGTCTGCAATGTCGACGAGTCTTCAGCCGCCACCGGCAATGCCTGGTCGGCCAAGGTTGCCGAGATGGCCAAGGCGCAGGGTGCTGCCACCGTCGTCATCTCCGCCGCCATCGAAGCCGAAGTGGCGCAACTCACCGACGAGAAAGAAAAGCAGGAATTCCTGGAGACATTGGGTCTTGAGGAAACCGGCCTGACCCGAGTCATCCGCGCCGGCTACAAGCTGCTCGATCTCATCACCTTCTTCACCATCGGGCCGAAGGAAGCGCGCGCCTGGACCGTGCGGCACGGCGCCAAGGCGCCGGAAGCCGCCGGCGTCATCCATACCGATTTCGAGCGCGGCTTCATCCGTGCCGAGACCATGTCGTGTGATGATTTCATCGCCTATGGCGGCGAAGCCGGGGTGAAGGAAGCTGGCAAGTTCCGTCAGGAAGGCAAGGAATATGTCGTCCAGGACGGTGACATTTTCAATTTCCGCTTCAATGTTTGATCACTGGGCCCGATCACTGGGCCTGATCACTGGGTCTGATCACTGGGCCTTGAGCCGGCGCAGATAGGCGGCGGCGGCGTAGTACTCGATATAGTGATAGACCTTGGTTTCCAGAGCCGCGGTGAAATATTTCGCCGCGGCTTCTTTATTGCCCTTCGTAAACTGACGCTCACCCAGATAGAAATTGGCTTCGCATAGCTGGTTCTGCACATCCTGGCGCGAGCCCTCATGCGCCTTCACCAGCAAGGTCTCGTCGTCATATTTGCCGAGCATCCAGCGTATCAGCATGCCCGGCCAATCATCCTTATGGTCAGCAACCGTCCGCTGCAGGAGCGTGCGCGCAGCGCCCGATTTACCGGCGCGGGTAAGCAGCATCGCCTTCCAGATCTGGCCGTAGCCATAGCCGCTATTATCCGCGATCTGCCGATCCGCCATGGCAAGCGCGTCCTTGTCGCGCTCGGCCAGATAGAGCACGGCAATGCTCTGCAGGCCGAAGCCGGTATCGTCATGGGCGACCGCCCGATTGGTGAATTCGATCGCCGCCTTCTCATTGCCGTCGGCCAGCGCCACATAGCCGCGCGTCGAGAGGATCTCGAAATTCTCGTCGATGGCGAGGGCCGCATCGAGGTCGGCGACGGCCTTCGCCGTGTCGCCGGTATAGAGATGGCTCAAGCCCCGATTGTAGAAATTCCAGGCATTCTTCGGCGCCAGTGCGACGGCCTTGTCATATGCGTCGATCGCCGCCGCATAATCACCTGCATCCGAGAGAGCGAGCCCGAGATTGGCGGGATAGACCGGTTCCTTGGGGTCGAGGCGCATCGCCTCGCGATAGGCCGTTTCGGCCGGCTCAAATTGCCGCAGATCGTAATGGGCGCGGCCGATTTCGTTGGTGAAATCGCCTTTGGCGATGTCGTCGAGGCCGCTCTTGGTGAGCGCCGCCTGGCAGGCCGCCAGGCGCTCTTCAGGGCTCTTGTCGTCTGTGTGGCAGATTTTGGCGGCCGCGTCGGGATCGACGTCAGCGGGCGTGGGTGCGGGTGCCGGTGCCGCCGCCTCCTGCACCGGCGCCGGATCTTCAACGGCCGGCGTCGGCTGCGCCTGCTTGGCCGGTGCCGTGGTCGCATCAGCGACACGGGTGCCGGTGAGCAGATTGAGGCGGTTCCTGGCGAGGCGCGCGAAGTTTCCTTGCGGATATTGTTCGAGATAGGCGACGAAATCGGCCGGGTCCTTGCTGTCCTTGATCGAGTTCCAGAAGGTGACCTCGACCGCGCGCGCGTCTTCCGCCGGCGCCGTGTTGGCTGGGGCTTGCGAAACGGCGGGAGCAGGCGCTGCCGGCATGAAGAAGAAGGGGGCGGTAAGCGACGAGGATTCCCACGGCGTCTGGGTATTGCCGGTTTCCTGCAACACGCTGCCACGCACATCGCGGAAGGCTTCCTCGATCGGCGCGCCCGGCGTGGTGATGGCGGCGGCGAGCGCCGCGGTGTAGGGCGAGTTCTGTCCAGCACCGTCGCTTGCCACCTCGCCCGGCGCCGTCGAATAGGCGACGAATGATCCGCGCGGCGCTTCCATGCGCGCCAGACCCATCTGTGCCGACCGGAAGCCGCGCGGCAGCGGGTTGTTGCGGCAGGCATCGAGGATGATGATGTTGACCCGCGCATCGGCGAATTGCATCTGCTTCAGGACGGTGTCCGCCGATATCGCTTCCAGATCGACATCGGCTTCCGCCGTGATATGCGCGTTCACGGGGATGAGGTAATTCTCACCGGCGACCTGCAGGCCGTGGCCCGAATAATAGAACAAGGCGGTCACGTCCGACCCGGCGGCCGTCAGCCGCTTGCCGAAATCGCTGATTGCCCGCTTCATCGCCTTCTGGTCGGCATCGGTGACGGCGATGATGTCGAAGCCCGCCTTGGTCAGGGCCTTCTTCATCAAGGCGGCATCGTTGACGGGATTGGCGAGCTGCCCCATCTCCTCGCCGTAATCGGCATTGCCGATGATGAGCGCCACGCGCGGCTCGGCATGAGCCGGCGCCCCGGCCAGCAGAGCGGCCAGAGAGAGGATTATGGCGGCGGCTTTAAGCTTTGCGACCGGCAACACGGCACATCATCCCGTCAAGGAGCCCCGGAGCCCAAAGCATAGCGCCGGGGAAGACCCTTGGCCATCGCCCGGAATGTGCCGGTGATCACACTTCGCGGCGTGGTTATGCGGCGGGAGGCGGCCCGTCGGGATGGCGCTTTGCCGGGCCCGTCGTTATGGTGAGGTTTCCCCATTGCCCATGAATCCTGCCCGTCCATGACCGCCCAGCCCAAAACGCCAATCCCGCACGCAGCCGACCGCCCGATCTTCGCCATCCTGTTGATGAATCTGGCGGTCCTCATCTTCACGTCGATGGACGGGTTGGTGAAGCATGTCTCGGAGGTCTATCCGACAGGCCAAGTGGTGTTCGTGCGCAACCTCTTCGCCTTCCTGCCGCTTATCAGCTACATGCTGGTGGTGGAAAAGCGCCTGCAGCTGCGCACCACACGGCCCTGGGGTCATGTCTGGCGGGGTGCTGCCGGCGTCTCAGCCATGTTCTGCTACTTTCTTTCCTATAAGCTGCTGCCGCTTTCCGACGCCATTGCCCTGGGTCTTTCCGGGCCGATCTTTCTCACCATCCTTTCCGTCCCACTGCTCGGCGAAAAGGTCGGCTGGCGGCGCTGGAGCGCCGTCACCGTCGGCTTCATCGGCGTCTTGATCATGACGCGGCCCGGCTCCGGCGTGTTCGATTTGGCTGCCCTGGTACCGCTCCTGGCATCGGTCTTCTATGCGCTCGCCATGGTGTCGATCCGCCGCCTCGCCGCCACCGAGCCGCCCACGACCATCGTCTTCTATTTCACCCTGTTCGCCACCGCCGCAGCACTTTTCACCCTGCCGCTAGGCGCGCTCGATGCCGATCTCGCCTGGCGCTGGCCGCAATCGCTGAATGAGCTTGGCCTTCTGGTCCTCATCGGCATCATGGGCGGCGCGGCACAGATAGCACTTACCACCGCGTTCCGCCGCGCCTCTGTTTCGGTGGTGGCGCCGTTCGATTACATGGCCCTGGTCTATGGCTTCCTGATCGGCTTCGTCATCTTTGGTGAGCGCCCCGACCGCTATCTCATCGTCGGCGGTACCGTCGTCGTGGCGAGCGGCATCTATATCATCCACCGCGAAACCTTGCTCGCCCGCCAGCGTCGGCGCGCGGCTTCCGTGCCGTCGATGCCGGTGACGCAATAGGAACGGCGCGCACTTCCCCCGCAGCCAACACCATGATCGGCAGGTCTGCGGAACTTTCCGAATGGAATCAGTTCCGACTTATTTTTCGCGCAGAAATGCCCGTTTTTCTTACACTTCCCAAGTCTTCAACTGTCTTGGGGAGTATGGATCATGGCGATTATCAACGGCACGAACGCACCCGAAGAACTCTACGGGACCGATGCTGCCGACACGATCAACGGCTGGGCGGCGAGCAACCTGCCCGGCGATTTCGGTCCGGCTGACGACAATGACACCATCTTCGGCTTTGCCGGCAATGACGCACTGAACGGCGGCAACGGCAATGATGCGCTGATCGGCGATGTGGGCCTCGACACGCTGAGCGGCGGCGCCGGCAATGACGGGCTCTGGGGCGGCGACGACAATGATTCCCTGCGCGGCGATGCCGGCGACGACCAACTCAACGGCGATGCCGGCAATGATTATCTTTCTGGCGGCAGCGGCAATGATTTCATCTGGGGCGGCGCCGGGATCGACACGCTGAAGGGCGAAGACGGCAACGATTACCTTTCCGCCGACGACGGCGACGATTTCGTCAATGGTGGTGCCGGCGATGACGATGTGCGCGGTGGTGCGGGCAACGATACCGCCTCGGGTGGCGATGGGAACGACCAGGTCATCGGCGACGATGGCGACGACAAGCTCAACGGCAATAATGGCGACGACCGGCTGTGGGGTGGCTTCGGTATCGACCGGCTCTATGGCGATGCGGGCCATGACCAGCTCAATGGCGAATTCGGCAATGATTTCCTTTACGGCGGCGCCGGCAACGACGCGCTGTTCGGCGAAGACGGCGACGACACGCTCAATGGCGATGCCGGCAATGACGCGTTGGTCGGCGGCAATGGCAACGACATCATCAATGGTGGCGACGATGCCGACAATCTGTGGGGTGCCGACGGCAACGACATCCTGTCCGGCGATGGCGGCGACGACTTCCTCGAAGCCGGCAATGGCAACGACACGGTGAATGGCGGCGCCGGCAACGACACGCTTTCCGGCGAATTGGGCAACGATACGCTCAGCGGTGGCGACGGCAACGACACCATGTGGGGTGGCGACGGTACCGATACGCTCGGCGGTGGCAGCGGCAATGACGGCATCCTCGGCGATGCCGGCAATGATACGCTGAACGGCAATGACGGCGACGACACGCTGTGGGGTGGCGACGGCACCGACAAGATCATGGGCGACGCCGGCAACGATTGGCTGGAAGGCAATGACGGCCATGATTCGCTGGATGGCGGCATCGGCGACGATACCTTGCTGGGCGGTGCCGGCAATGACAGCCTGACCGGCGGTGACGGCGCCGACCAGATGGTGGGTGAACTGGGCAATGATTCGCTCTATGGCGGCAATGATGGCGATACGCTGTGGGGATCGGACGGCGAGGACCGGCTGTTCGGCGATGGCGGTGATGACGCCCTTATCGGTGGGGTCGGCAATGACACGCTGACCGGCGGTGCGGGGGCCGACACCTTCATTTTCGGCCATGAAGCCGGCATCGACACGATCAAGGATTTCAGCGTCGCGGAAGACAGCATCGCCTTCGGCCGCGCCGATTATGGTATCGCCGATGATGCAGCGATCGAGGATTACCTGCTGTTCTCATCCAGCAAGACCTTGCCCACCCCACCCGATGCCGGTCATGGCTATTTCCTGGTCTCGACCGGAGCCGTCTGGTGGGATGCGGATGGCAGCGGATCGGAAAGTGCCGTGGCGGTGACGCGCTTTGCCGTCGAGACGCCGGGCCTCACCGCCGCCAATTTCGAGTTCGCGTGAGATAGACTGAGATTCCCCCTCACCCCACAACCGGGGTGAGGGCCGTGAAATCGCCTATTCTTGAATTCGTCATCCCCGGGCGAAGACCCGGGGATCCACCGGTGCAGTTGAGAAAGTGGATGCCCGGGTCAAGCCCGGGCATGATGACTTACGAAACCACAAGCGATGACTCGTCGGCGGTGCTGAGGGAGGAGCCTTTAGAGCCTTGCCTCGATCGCGTCCCAGATCTGGTCTTCGAGGCAGACGCCGTCGAAGCGGTTGATCTGCTGCAGGCCCGTGGGCGAGGTGACGTTGATTTCGGTGAGATAATTGCCGATAACGTCAATGCCGACGAAAATGAGGCCGCGCTTTTTCAGTTCCGGGCCGATGATCTCGCAGATTTCCTGATCGCGCTTGGAGAGGTCCGATTTAATCGCCTGGCCACCGACATGCATGTTGGAGCGTGCTTCGCCCTGCGCCGGCACGCGGTTGATGGCGCCCACCGCCTTGCCGTCGATGAGGATGATGCGCTTGTCGCCCTGGCGTACCGCCGGCTCATAGCGCTGGATCTGGATCGGCTCGCGGTAGAATTGCGTGAACATCTCGAGAAGCGAGGCCAGATTCTCGTCATCCGGTTTCACGTGAAACACACCGGCGCCGCCATTGCCGAACAGCGGCTTCACGATGATGTCCTTGTGCTCGTTGCGGAAGGCCATGATCTCGTACCGGTCGCTTGTGATGAGCGTCGGCGGCATCACGTTCCGGAATTCGGTGACCGACAGCTTTTCCGGCGCGTTGCGCACATGACCCGGATCATTGACCACCAGCGTGTCGGGGTGGATGCGCTCCAGGATATGCGTGGCGGTGATATAGGCCATGTCGAAGGGCGGGTCCTGGCGCATCAGAATGACATCGAGCGTGGCGAGGTCCAGCACCTCCTCCGCGCCCAGGGTCGCGTGGTTGCCGCGCTCGCGCCGGAACACCACCGGCCGCGCCCGCGCCGTCACCTTGCCGTCGCGCCAGGACAATTGCCGCGGATGATAGTGATAGAGGTGATGCCCGCGCGCCTGCGCCGCAAGGCCCAGCACAAAGCTGGAATCGCCGTCGATATCGATCGTTTCGACGGGGTCCATCTGGATGGCGACGGCTAGGGACATGGCAAATTCTCTCGGCTGGTTGGGCCGGCAGTTTAGCGGCCGGAAGTCGGGGCGCAACTCTCTTCGATGGGCTATTGCAGCCGCTGGGTAATGTCCTGCAGCAGGCGGGCCGCCTGGTGGCGCTGCGCGTCATTGTCGGCGATTTCGAGAAACCGCGACAAGGCGAGCTTGGCGGCGAGCAGATTGCCGAGCCGCGAATGGATGAGGCCGGCCTCGCGCCAGAAGGGGGCGGCAGCGGGGGCGATCAGCAGCATGCGTTCGACCACGGCGGCGGCGTGCGCCAGGTTGCCGTCCTGGATGAGGCGCACTTTGATGTTGTTCTGCAGGCGCAGCAGGATGTCGCGATTGCCGATGGCGGCATAATGGCTGGGCTGCAATTCGGCCGCCTCGCCGATGGTGGTCTTCAGGCGCTGCCGCAGATCGCCGGTTTCCAGCATGAGGCCGCCATCGAAGGGATCGAGGATCGCGGCCTTGCCGTCGTGAAACAGGCGAATGACAAAATGGCCGGGGAAATTGACGCCCTCGACCGACCAGCCCTGGCTGCGCGCGGCATGGATATAGAGGATGGCGAGCGCCACGGGCAGGCCCTGGCGGCGGTCGATCACCCGCATCAGGTCGGCATTCTGCAAATCGTCGTAATTGACCCGGTCGCCGCGATAGGCAAACTCGCCGGCCATGATGTCGGCGAGCAGCCGGCAGCGCGCCGACAACCCCTGCTGCCCGCCCAGCGCCAGCGACGGCAGGTTGGCGGCCAATGCCATCGCGTCGGCAATGGCCGCCAGATGTGCCTGATAGGCATGGCGGCTGGTATCGGGCCGGTCACTGGCGGCCAGCGCCAAGGCCGCTTCGGCAAGGTCGATCTCGGCATCGCTCAGGGCGCCGATCCGGGTCAGGTCGGCCTCGATATCGGCGCGGGCGTTGGTCTCTGGCATGTATTGCGTAGGCTGGGTCGGGGTTACGGCAGTGAAGCCGAAACGCCCTTCTGCGAAGCTGGTTGCGTCGATTTGGGCAAATCCGGCGGATTGAGGCTGGCGGATTGCGGGATGGGGCTTGCCGCCGGCAGCGGCGTTTGCGTCGTTGCCACCACGGGCGCATCGACCGGCCCCGGCTCCGTCGTCGGTTTTTGCGCCGGCACCGGCGGCAGCGGATCGCTGACGAGGCGCACGCGGCTCACTACCTCGCGCACATAGGCGATATCGCGGGCATGGTCGATGACGCGCTGGCGCTCGGTATCGTTCTGGGCGACGCCCATCAGATAGATGGTCGATCGGATGCAATCGATGCTGAAATTATTGGCGCGGATCTGCCGGTCCGCCATCAGTTTCAGGCGCAGGCGGTTGATCAGCCAGGCATCCTCCGAATAATCGCCAAGGTCGAGGCCGCGGCCAATCTTGATCTCGTTCATCACCTCGCGCACACCGCTCGAAGCCCACGCAATCTCAGAGGCGGCGAGGCGATCCTCAGGCTTCTGCACATAGCCGGTCAGCAGTACCCGGCCTTCGTGCACCTGCAGGCTGACCTTCTGGAAGAGATACTGGTCCTTGCGCAGCAGCCGTTCGTTGATGCCGACCCAGGTCAGGTTGTCGTCGACCCCTTTGACCAGGCCGCGTTCCTGGGTGGCAAGGTTGATGGTGGTGGCGGCCACGCCGACGGCGGTCCCGACCGGCGAACAGCCGGCCAGCAGGAAGGCAGCCAACAAACAGCCTGGAGCCCCCCCGGCGGCCAGGCGCAGCGGAAGACGTTCGACAAAACGCACAACGGGCGACTTGGCTGGCGACGGGGCCGGGTTCATGGGGCGAATCATGCCCGAACTCCGACTCGGGCTCAAGAGATGTATTAACGATCTCCGCTAACTATTTGTCAGAACTCGACTCGCCAGGCATCCCGGAGGTGGATCGGCCAGCCGAACCGGCCGAGGGCGATGACGTCGCAGCGCAGATCCAGCCCGGCAAGCTCCGGCCGGGTCTTCAAGTAATGACCCAATGCCCGCATCAACCTTTGCCGTTGGGGGGCCAGCACCGCACCGCTGGCCAGTCCCCGGTCGGCCCGGGTCTTCACCTCGACCAGGGCCAGGACCCTGCCCTTGCGCACCAGTATGTCGATCTCGCCCAGCTTCGAGCGCCAGTTGCGTTCCAGGACCCGGTAGCCCTTGAGACGGAGATAGGCCACGGCGAGGCTTTCCGCGAACAGCCCCCGCCGCCGCGCTTTCTTTCCCCGCTGCTGCCGCGCGCTAGTCATCGCCTCGTTCTGGGTCCCGTTCTTGTGCCTGCTTGAGCTCGAGCGCCCGCTGATAGACCTGCCGCTTCGGGAGGCCGCTGGCGGCGGCGACTGCCTCGGCCGCCTCCTTCACCCGCATCGCGGCCAGCGCCTTGAGGAGCGCTGCGTCGAGGTCCCCGGCATCGGCCTCGGCAGCGGGCAAAGGCGGACCGACGACGATGACGATCTCGCCCTTGGGCGGGCCGGCCTCCGTGTAATGGTCGAGCAGTTCCTGCAGCGATCCGCGGCGAACCTCCTCGAACATCTTGGTCAGCTCCCGCGCCACCGCTGCCGGCCGGTCGCCCAGAACCGCGCGCAGATCGCCCAGGGCCGCCACCAGGCGGGGTGCGGTTTCAAAAAGGATGAGGCTGGCGCGCAAGGCGGCCACCTCCTCCAGTTCCGAACGGCGCGCGGCCGATTTGGCGGCAAGGAAACCGAGGAACAGGAACCGATCGGTGGGCAGGCCGGAGAGAATGAGCGCCATGATCGGTGCCGAGGGGCCCGGCAGGGCCGTCACCGCCAAGCCTTGCGCTGCCGCCTCGCGCACCAGTTTGAAGCCGGGATCGGAGATGAGCGGCGTACCGGCATCGGAGACAAGGGCGATCTTCTCCCCCCGCCGCAGGCGCTCGATCAATCTGGGCCGCATCTCGTCGGCATTGTGGTCATGATAGGAGAGCAGCGGCTTCTTGATGCCCAGATGCTGCAGCAGGCGGATGGTGATGCGGCTGTCCTCGCAGGCGATGGAATCGGCCGCCTTGAGGTAATCGGCGGCCCGTGGCGTGAGGTCGCCCAGATTGCCGATCGGCGTCGCCACCAGCCCCAATTCGCCCGCTTCCCGGCCTGACGTCGGTTTACTTGAGGGGCCGCTATCGTTAGGCTTTGTCATCTGTTCTCAATTATTTGCCCGCCGGAGTGACCATGACGGAAGTATCGAAATCGCAGCGCCCCTTCTCTGCCTTGGCGGGTGCCGTCTTGTCGAGCTTCGTCTTGGTAACGAGCCTTGCCGCCTGTGCCCCCACCGTAGCGCCGCCGCCGCCGGTTAGCCAGCCGGCCCCGCCGCCGGTGGTGACGCCGCCGGTCGTCACCCCCAGCACCCCGGTCGAGCCGATCGATACCGATATCAAGGTGGGCCTGTTGCTGCCCCTCTCCGGCCAGCAGGCGAGCCTCGGGCGGTCGATGCTGCAGGCGGCCGAGATGGGCCTGTTCGACGTGGGCGGCGACAATTTCAAGCTGGTGGTGCGCGACAGCGCCACCTCGGGCGGACCGGCGGCGGCGGCGCGTGAAGCGCTCTCCGACAAGGCCGACATCGTCTTGGGCCCGCTCTTCGGCGCGGAACTCAAACAGGCCGCGGCCCCCGTCACCGCCGCGCGCGTGCCCATGGTGAGCTTCAGCAACGATTCCTCCCAGGCGCAGCCCGGCGTCTATATCCTGGGCGTCACGCCCGAAAGCCAGATTGCCCGCGTCGTCGCCTATGCCGCCAGCCAAGGCGTGAAGCGCTTTGCGATCATGACGCCCAATTCCGCCTATGGCCGCCTCGTGCTCGCCGCATATCAGGAATCGGTCGTGAAAGCCGGCGGCACCATCTCGCAGGTCACCTTCTATGACCCGAAATCGCCTGATCTCACTTTGCCGGTCCGGGAAATGGCTGACGCCTACAAGCGCAGCGGCTTCGATGCGCTGATGATTCCCGAAGGTGGGCAGCGCGTGCGCGCCTTCGCCGCCATGCTGCCGGCCTTTGAAATTCCCACGGGCCTCGTGCGCCTTCTCGGCACCGCGCAATGGCAGGACCCGGCCGTGGCCGCCGAGCCGGCTTTGGTCGGCGGCTGGTTCGCGGCCCCGGCGCCGGAGCGTTTCCAGAGTTTCGCGCAACGCTATGCCAACCTTTACGGCAGCCAGCCGGATCCCCGCGCCGGCATCGTCTATGACGCCGTCACCCTCGCCGCCGCACTCGCGCAGTCGAAAGAAGGCGGCGATTTCACCACCACGCGCATGACCGACCCTTCGGGCTTCTCCGGCATCACCGGCGTCTTCCGCCTCAGCGCCGACGGCAAGACCGAACGCGGCCTTGCCGTGATGGAGATCGCCCCCGGCACCTTCACGGTGAAGGACCCGGCACCCGGCACCTTTGCCGCCGCGATCAACTGAAGGCCGGCCAAGCAACCTGGCAGGACCAAAGTCCGTCCATTAAGTTCATGGAATAACAGCCTAATTCGGCTCCCGCCAAACCTAGATCGCGGTCACCTTTTCTTAGCTTTTGTATGACACAAGCAAACCTAAGTTTGCTTCGCGGGCGCGCTTTTTTACCGCCCGCGTCGCCGCCATTTTTGGAGGCTGTCCTACATGTTTAAGAAGATCTCTATCGCCGGGCGCATGACGATCGCCATCGGCGCCTTTCTGGTTTTGCTGTCGGCTGGCCTCGTTGTGTCGGCCTATCTCCTGGTCTCGGACAAGATGGCCGAGCAGGCGACGGCGGCACAGCAGACCAGCATGCGCGTGGCTTGGGATGTGTTGAAGCAAAGCGGCACCACTTTCAGCGTGAAGGACGGCAAACTTTATGCCGGCGAGACGCTGCTCAACGACAATCTGGCCGTCGTCGACAAGATCAAGGAACTGGTCGGCGGGACCGCCACCATCTTCATGGGCGACACCCGTGTCGCCACGAATGTGATGAAGCCGGATGGATCTGGCCGCGCCGTCGGCACGCAGCTCGCAAAGAACGCGGCCTATGATTCCGTGCTGGTCCAGGGGAATCCCTATCACGGCACCGTCGATATTCTCGGCCAGACCTTCTTCACCGGCTATGACCCGATCAAGAACGAGGCCGGCGAAACCATCGGCATCCTCTATGTCGGCGTCAAGAAGAGCGACTATTTCGCCCTGGTCGACAGTCTGTTGATCAATTTCGGCCTGGTGACGCTGGTCATCACGGCGATCCTGGTGATCCTGGGCTTCTGGGTCACGCGCCGCCTGTTGCGGCCGCTCACGCAATTGCGTGAATCGCTTTCGGCGATCGGTGCGGGCAACCTGTCGGTCGAGGTCGGGCATACCGATCGCCATGACGAGATCGGCGTGATGGCGCGCACGGTCAGCCTGTTCAAGACCGGGATGGAAGAGCGCAATCGCCTGCAGGCGGCCCAGGAGACCGAGCGGGCTGCGGCTCAGGCGGACCGGGCGAAGGCGCTTCAGGGTGTCGCCGAGCAGTTCCGCCAATCGGTGCTGGGCGTCGTCGACCGCGTCGCCGATGCCGCCAACAATCTCAAAGGCGGCGCCGATTCCGTTGCGACGCAGGCCGGCAGCACCACCGGCGATGTCGGCTCGGCCAATGATGCGGCCGAACGCGTGGCGCGCAATGTCGAGGCCGTGGCCGCCGCGACCGAGGAATTGACCGCCTCGATCGGCGACATCTCCCGGCAGGTGACGGAGACCTCGGCCGCGGCGGAACGCGCTGTCGGCGAGGCCAATGAGACCAGCGGCACCATGCAGAACCTGGCCGCCGCCGCCAACCGCATCGGCGAGGTGGTGAGCCTCATCAACCAGATCGCCAGCCAGACCAATCTGCTGGCACTCAACGCCACCATCGAGGCAGCGCGCGCCGGCGATGCCGGCAAGGGCTTCGCCGTCGTGGCGTCGGAGGTGAAGAACCTCGCCACTCAGACGGCCAAGGCCACCGACGACATCCAGGCGCAGATCCAGGACATTCAGACGGAGACGCAAAAGGCCGTCGGCGCGATCGGCGGCATCACCACCTCGATCAACGACATCAGCGGCAAGGCGACCGCCGTGAGCGATGCCGTCAACCAGCAGATGGAAGCAACCAACGAGATTGCCCGCAACGTGCAGCAGGCCTCGTCGGAAACCGAAACCGTGAGCAAGCGCATCTCGACCGCCGCCGCCGGCGCCCGCGAATCGGGCGCGGCAGCAGAGAAGCTGCGCGAGGAAGCGGTGGCCCTGGCGGGCGATGTCGACCAGTTGCGGGCCCTGTCGGGTGAGTTCATCAGCCGTATCGCCACGGTTTGAGATCGGCCGCACGTAACAGCCCGGTCACAAGGCTGGAACGCCGCGGCGCGCGTGGAATGAAAGGGCACCCAGCCTCGCAGCGGTGCCCTTTCGCCACTTCGGGGTTGAGAAAGCGTGGGATTTCCGCGATGTCGGATCGCTTTATCCGAATAGAATAGCTGCCCCCGTCTGTGTGCATTTTGTCGTTTGCCGCTAACGTCACGTTCAACCTAGAGTGCCCCTGTCAGTTCATCGGGGTGGGTAGGCGATTTACATGGCCGGCAAGGCGGGCGCGCTGTTGGAGCGTGGGGCGACGGCGGTACACAGGCTGATCAGCCGGCAGGTACCCAGTCACGTGGCATTCAACTATTGCCTTGCTTTGCCGCGTTTCTGCACCGGCAACCGCCGTTTGCCGCGCCGGCCGGTTCACCCGCGCGCGACCCTCAACGACATCATCTTCCATCGCATGATCCGGGATGAATGGTCGCCCCTGCAGCAATCATGCGTTGATAAAGAGCATGCCAAGGCCTTCGCGCAGGCCAGGGCACCGGGCGTGAAGGTGGCGCGGACCGTGGCCATATTCCATCTGCAGGAATCGACCGGCATGGGCGAGGTCGCCGCCTGGCTCGCGCCCTATCTGGGCCGCAAGCTGGTGGTCAAGCCGACCCATTCCTACGGCAGCATCCTCTATCTCGACGAGATGCTTGAAACCCGGCGCCTGGCGCAATTTGTCCGCTATGCCAAGCGGAACTTCTTTCATGCCGCGCGCGAAACGCAGTACCGCCATCTCAAGCACAAACTGATCGTCGAGGAAAACCTCGCCCCGGACCAGCGGATTAATGACTACAAATTCTCCTGTAGCGACGGGCGCGTTCTGCATGGCCGCATGGATGTGGGCCGCTTTACGCCGGATCATCGCCGTGCACTTTTCACCGTGCCTGATTTCACCATCATTCCGGTGCGCTGCGGCGGGCTCGATTTTCCGGACCGCATTGTCGAACCACCACATCTTGCCGAGATGATCGAGATTTCCGCGCAATTGTCGCGCGGCTTCGACTTCGTGCGCATCGACCTCTACGACACGCCGAACGGCGTCTATTTCGGCGAATTCACCTTCACGCCCAGCGCCGGCGGCTGCTCCTATTCGGATGAAGGCATCGCCATCGAGATGGCAAGGCGCCTGCGCGCCGCCTCAGCCGAGCAATTCCCCCAGAAGGGCATCGAGGCGCTGGCGCCCGGCATCGGTGGCCATGAGCCGGCCGTCACGGCTCTCGAGAAATCCGCCCTCGCCTAGGCGTCTTAGTCGCGCGGGATCGAGGCATTCGGCGAAAGGCCGGCCGGCCTCCGCCTCGAAGCGCGTGAACGGAATCCCTTCGGCCAGGCGCAGGCCCATCATGGCGAGTTCGCTGATGCGCGCGTCCACAGGGACGTCATCGGATTGCCGCGTGGCGTGACCCTGCGTCGCCACCATTTCCAGCCAACGCTCCGGCGCCCGGTGCTGGCGCGTCGCCAGCTTCCGGCCGTCGATGGTCAGGCGGCCATGGGCGCCGGGGCCGATACCGACATAATCGCCATAACGCCAGTAAGTGAGATTGTGGCGCGATTCGGAGCCTGGTCTGGCGTGATTGGAAATCTCGTAAGCCGCCAACCCCGCCGCACCGAGCATCGCTTGCGTCATCTCGAAGAGCTCGGCCTGCATATCCTCATCCGGCAGCACGAAATCGCCGCGCGCATAGGCCTGCTCGAACACCGTGCCCGTTTCGATGGTGAGCTGGTAGAGCGAGATGTGATCGGCGGCGAAGGTCAGCGCACGCGCCAGTTCCTTTTCCCACAGCTGCGGCGTCTGGCCGGGCCGCGCATAGATGAGGTCGAAGGTGAACCGATCGAACGTGTTCGCCGCGAGGTCGAGCGCCGCCAGCGCCTCCTGATGATTGTGCTGCCGGCCGAGGAATTTGAGGTCGACATCGTCGAGCGCCTGGATACCCAGCGACACGCGGTTGATGCCGGCTGCACGGAAGCCCTTGAGCTTGGCCCCTTCGACCGAGGTCGGGTTGGCTTCCAGCGTGATCTCGACATCGTTGGCCATACGCCAATGCCGCGCCACCGCATCGATCACCGTCTCGGCCGTCTTGGGGTCCATCAGCGACGGCGTGCCGCCGCCGAAGAAGATGCTGGTGACGGTGCGTCCCGGCGTCAGCGCGGCGTAATGCGCCAGTTCCTTGAGATAGGAATCGCGCCAATCCGCCTCCTCAATCCGCTCGCGCACATGGGAATTGAAATCGCAATAAGGGCATTTGGCCTTGCAGAAAGGCCAATGGATATAGATGCCGAAACCGCGGGGATCAGATGCCTGGGTCATGGCCGCAAGGGAAGCTTTCGGCGTGCCGTCGTCAAGATTGAATCTGGATCGCCCCCACCCAACCCTCCCCCTGAAGGGAGAGGGCTTTGCTGCCCGAGTCTGCACAGGTCACCTCGCTCCAACTCCCTCTCCCTTCAGGGGGAGGGTCGGGGTGGGGGCGGCGACTGAAGGTTACCCCCGCCGCCGTCGCCGTCTTCCGCCTTCGTCGCCGCCTTCCGGCTGCGAGGCGGCTTTGGGTTCGGGGAGGTTCACGGCCTTGGCAAGATGCGGATAGGGGGCCGTCTTGTGCGGCAGCGCCATGGCGTCGATGAAATGCTCCTGGAATTTCGCCTCGACCGCGGTTTCGATCTTTTCGACCTGCTTCACCACGCGCGCGATTTCATCGCGGGCACCCCGGTTGAGGAGGGCGATGCGGGCACCGGTCCCGGCGGCGTTGCCGGCCGACGTGACCTTGGCGAGGTCACAATCGGGAATCATCCCCAGCACCATGGCGTATTTGACATCGATATGGCTGCCGAAGGCGCCGGCGAGCGTAATGCGCTCGACCTTGTCGACGCCGAGCTTGTCCATCAGCAGCCGGGCACCGGCATAGAGCGCTGCCTTGGCGAGCTGGATGGCGCGGATGTCGTTCTGCGTCACCTTCAATTGCGGCTGGCCGTCATGCAGCAGGTAGAAGAAGGTGCGACCATCGGCCTGGATGCGCGGGCTCTTGGCCGCCATGCCGCCGTCGATGACGCCGTCCTGGGTGAGGATGCCGGCGAGGAACATTTCCGCCAGCGCCTCGATGATGCCGGAACCGCACACACCGGTAACACCGAAGGCTTCCGTCTCGCGTGGGAAATCCGGATGATCCGACCACAGATCGCAGCCAATCACCTTGAAGCGCGGCTCCAGCGTGTTGCGGTCGATGCGCACGCGTTCGACGGCGCCGGGTGCGGCGCGCTGGCCGCAGGAAATCTGCGCACCCTCAAAGGCCGGGCCGGTCGGCGAGGAGGCCGCCAAGAGCCTGTGCTTGTTGCCGAGCACGATTTCCGCATTGGTGCCGACATCGACGATGAGCGTCATCTCATCCGCCTCATAGGGCGTCTCGGACAGGATGACGCCGGCCGTATCGGCGCCGACATGGCCGGCGATGCAGGGCAGCACATAGATGCGGGCATTGGGGTGCACCTTGAGGTCGATCTCGCTGGCCCAGATCTGCACCGGCCCGTCGGTCGCCAGCGCAAAGGGCGCCCAGCCAAGCTCGATCGGATTAATCCCAAGCAGCAGGTGGTGCATGATCGGGTTGCCGACGAAGGTGCATTCCAGCACGTCTTCCTGGGTGCAGCCGGCTTCCTTGACCACCGCCTGCACCAGATCGTTCAAGGCTTCGCGCACGGCCTTGGTCATGTCCGCATCGCCGCCCGGATTCATCATCACATAGGAGACGCGGCTCATCAGATCCTCACCGAAGCGGATCTGCGGATTCATGAGGCCGGAGGATGCCACCACTTCGCCGGTGCCGAGATCGCACAGATGGGCGGCGATGGTGGTCGAGCCCACATCGACGGCAAGGCCATAGATCTTGTCATGGAAGCCCGGCCAGACGGCGGTGATCTGCTTGCCCATATGGACGGCGACGGTGACCTTCCATTCGCCCTTGCGCAACGCCTGCTGCAGGCCCTGGATGGCGCGCACGTCGCAATCCAGCCCTTCCAGGTCCCATTGGCTTTTGAGCGCCTTTTCCAGGCGCTGCAGGTCGCCGGTCGGATCATGCATGTCCGGCTCCTGCACCTCGACATAGTGCAGGCGGATGACCGGATCCAGCGTGATGTCGCGCATCTCGGCGCGCTTCCTGACCACCTGCTTGTGCACCTGGCTGTCGGCCGGCACGTCGATCACGAGATCGCCCAGCAGCTGGGCCGAGCAGGAGAGGCGCCGCCCCGGCTTCATGCCGCGCTTGTCGGCATAGCGCTGCTCGACGCTGGAGAAATCGGAGAGGTGATGCGCATCCGAGGTGACGCCGAGCTTGGCAAACTCGCCTTCCGACACCACGACCTGACAGCGCCCGCAAATGCCGCGCCCGCCGCAGACGGAATCGATGTCGACACCGAGCTGCCTGGCGGCGGTGAGAATCGGCGTGCCCTTGGGGAAATGCCCGCGCTTGCCGGACGGCATGAAGACGAGCGACGCCGTTTCGACGTTGCCATTGCCGTTTTCCAAGGTCGCCGTGCCGACATCCGCCATGATGCAAGTTCCTACAATAATCGTGTGGTCTTTTGGGGCCCAAAAATGCCAAACCCCATCCTTGGGTTCAAGGATGGGGAAGAGAGAATAGTCAGTTGCCTCGAGCCCTCACCCCATCCCCCTTCGGAGAGAGGGGTTGGGGTGAGGGGGTGTTTCAGAGCTTGTTACGCGCCGGCCGTCTCTGGCGCGGCACCACCGCTCGCACCGCCGCCACCGCGACGGCCCGAGCGTTCGCGGCGGCCGCGGCCGCCGGCAGCGTCGCCCTCGGCGGCGGGTTCGCGGAAGCGCTTGATCCAATGGGCGCAATGCGCGTCCGTGCCCATCAGCACGTCGGCGCCCCAGATGCCGGTCATTTCCTCCGGGTGCAGCGGGTTCATGATCGCCGAGGTCATGCCGGCGCCGATCGCCATCGCCAGGAAGGACTGGTTGAGGCCGTGGCGGTTGGGCAGGCCGAAGCTGATGTTCGAGGCGCCGCAGGTGGTGTTGACCTTGAGCTCTTCGCGGAGGCGGCGAATGAGGCTGAAGGCCGCCTTGCCGGCATTGCCGAGGGCGCCGATCGGCATGACCAGCGGATCGACCACGATGTCCTTATAGGGGATGCCGTAATCGGCGGCGCGCTGCACGATCTTCTTGGCGACTTCGAAGCGCACGTCGGGATCTTCCGAGATGCCGGTCTCGTCATTCGAGATGGCGACGACGGCGGCGCCATACTTCTTCACCAGCGGCAGCACGACTTCGAGGCGTTCCTCCTCGCCGGTCACCGAATTGACCAGCGCCTTGCCCTTGTAGACGGCGAGGCCGGCTTCAAGGGCCGCAACGATCGAGCTGTCGATCGAGAGCGGCGTGTCGGTCAGCGACTGCACCAGCTGGATGGCTTCGGCCAGAATGCGCGGCTCGTCGGCCATCGGGATGCCGGCATTGACGTCGAGCATATGGGCGCCGGCTTCAACCTGCGCCAGGGCGTCGGAACGCACGCGGCTGTAATCGCCCTGCGCCATTTCGGCGGCGAGCAGCTTGCGGCCCGTGGGGTTGATGCGTTCGCCGATCACGCAGAAGGGGCGATCGAAGCCGATCACGACTTCCTTGGTGGCCGAGCTGACGACGGTATCGGTCATAACGAACAATCCTTTCTGAGAACAAATACTGTGTTTAGGCCAGCACGCTGACGGGTTCCGCGGGCCGCGGGGCGCGTCTGGGCTGGCGATTCTTCATCACGCCCGAAGCGTGGATGATTTCGTTGACGAATTCTTCCTGGCGATAGGCCATGACATGGACGCCGTGGACGCCGTCGATTTCCTTGATCTCCTGGATGAGGTCGATGGCGAGCTGCTTGCCCTCCGCCTTCTCATTCTTGGATTTCTCCATCCGCTCGATCACGGCATCGGGGATATGGACGCCCGGCACGTTGGAGCGCATCCAGCGCGCGGTCTTGGAGGACGGCAAGGGGCCGACGCCGATGAGGAAGAACGCCTTTTCGTGGAGGCCCTGCTCGCGCACCTTGTCCATGAAGCTGCGCAGCATCGGCACGTCATAGCAGTACTGAGTCTGGATGAACTGCGCCCCGGCGGCGATCTTCTTGCCGATATGGATGGCGCGGTGCTCATAGGGCGGCACGAACGGATTGGCGGCACCGCCGAGGAACACGCGCGGCGGCACCGTGATCTTGCGCCCTGAGAGGAACTTCCCCTCGTCGCGCATGCCGCGGATGCATTTGAGGAGCGAGGTCGAATCGAAATCGAAAACCGGCTTCGCCTCCGGCTGGTCGCCGGCCTGCACGCCGTCGCCGGTCAGGCACAGGATGTTCTGCACACCCATGGCGGCAGCACCCAGCACGTCGCCCTGGATGGCGATGCGGTTCCGGTCGCGGCAGGAAATCTGCATGATCACGGCATAGCCGGCCCGCGTCAGCAGCGAGCAGATGCCGACCGATGACATATGGCAATTGGCGCCCGAGGCATCGGTGGCGTTGATGGCGTCGCACACTTCGGAGAGCACCAGCGCGCGGTCATAGACGTCGCGCGGATCGGCGGAATCGGGCGGGTTGAGCTCGGCCGTCACGGCGAATTTGCCGGCACGCAGGATGCGTTCCAGGCGTCCGCCCGAGGAATGGCCGGGCAGCGAGGGGAGCGGGGCTGCGGGATCGATCTGCGGGTCCATCACGCGGCCTTCCCTTCGCCGGCAGGCTTCGGTGCCGCGGCGACGTCAGGTTTTTTCGCGGGCGGCGCTTTAGGCGGCTTGGGCGCGAATTCGCCCACTTTCTTTTCCATGCGCACGACACGCAGCCAGGAGGAGCGGCCCTTCAACTTGTTGTCGACCTGGAGCTGCACTTCCTTGATCTTCGAGAGATCGCCCATCTGCTCGGCGCCCATCCAGCCCTGGACCCAGACGCATTTCATCTCGGGCTTCACTTCGCAATGACCGTTCGGTCGCACACCACCACAGGGGCCGTTGCGCAGGGTCTTGGGGCAGTTCATCGGGCAGGACATGCCGGTCGAGGACAGCGCGCATTGCCCGCACATCTGGCAATCGAACAGGAAGCCCTTGGTGGCTTTCTCGAAGGACTGGAACGGACCTTCGACCTTCTCATAGCCGATCTTGTTCCACAGCGGATGCAGCGCCACGAGCGCGCGCTCGAAGGCTTTGTAGAAGCGGTTGAGGCCCTTTGCGTGGCGCACCGACCAGAGGCGCACGGCGTACATCGGATCAGCCCTCGTTCGCAGCGATGGCAACGCCGCCGGTTTCGACCAGTTCTTTCAGCTTCTCTTCCGGAAAGGCCGCTTCGAGGGCAGCCTGCGCCTTGGCCGCTTCGGCTTCCAGATCATCGCTCACCTCGATTGGGGCGGCGCGGCGCCATTCCGCCAAGTACGAATCCGTATCGCGCAGATTGGCGCGCATGGCGGCGCGGTCGATCGCCTTCTCGAAGCGCTCGTCGAGCTGGCGTTTGGCGCTGTCGCGACCCTTTTTCACGATGACCTGGGCGGGGATGTCGCGCCAGTAGACGGTGATGAGCTGAGCCATCTTTTCTTTCAATCCTGCTTTGCTTCGCCGGCTGCCTGCTTCATGAAGGTCGCAAGCTCGCCATAACCTGTAAATCGCCGCTCGAACGCCAGACCCAATCTCTCTGCCGCCGCTTCCGCCTTCTTCGTCAGCGCCGGATCATCGACCTGCGCCAGATAGACGACCCGGCGGTAATGGCTGAAATAGGCGTCGCGCAAGTCGGGATGGCGATCCAGCCCCATGCCCTGCCAGATCAGCCGGTCGAAATGGCGGGTGATGTAGTCGGTGAGGAAGAACGTCCCCAGTTCCTCTTCCATCATCCCTTCAAAGACCGCATGCCCCGCGAAGAAATCGTAGCAATGCGGGCCTTCGATCCGTTCAACCCCTTCTTCCTTCAACACCTCGTCCAGCATGCCGCCGGTGCCGCAATCGCCATAGAGCACGAAGATCTCTTGAAAGTGCTTCCTGCCCCAGCGAATTTTAGCGCGCACCCCCTCCGGGATCTTTTCCGGGCGGTTATGCCAGATCGCCGGCAGGCAGGTCACCGCCAATTGACTGTCCGACCAGCCATTCGCCGCGCGCACGGCCATAAACTCCTTCGCCAGCGCACCGCAGGCGATGATCAGGCAACCGCTCTTGGCCTCATTCGACATTCCCACTCCAACAATCGGCTTATTGCTAGGCCCTCCACTATAGGATGGCTGCAATTGGGGCGACCGCTGATAGTCGATTAACGACTAGGTGTCATGTCGCAAACTGAACTTTTCTCACCGCCAGGTGAGGCTGGGTCATGGCCCGCCGCGGATCGGGCGGATCTTGATGCAAGATACCGCACGGATTTGACGCAGAGCGCGTTTGAAGGAGCACCTTCAGGAGAACAGAATCCCCAGATCCTGGGCTTTTCGGGCGGCCTCGGTGCGATTCCGGGCCCCCAGCAGGCGCAGGATGCGATGCACATGCACCTTGGCGGTCGCCTCGGCGATGCCGAGGCGGGTGGCGATCTGCAGATTTGTGGCGCCTTGGCACAGTTCGGTCAGCACCTGGCGGTGGCGCGGCGTGAGCTCGGCCGGCACGGTTGGGGGCCGGGACGCATCGAGACGGGCGAAGATGCCCGCGCCGGGTTCGCCCTCCAGCGGGTGCCCGGCCGACTGCGCCAGCAGGAATTCCGGCGAGACATAGCGATTGCCGGCAACGACGAATTGCAGAGCCGGCACCAGCATGTCGAGTTCGACGCTGCGCGCGAAATGCCCGCCAAAGCCCAGGCGCAGATCCGTGGCGATATCGGCCAGGGTGTATTGCCCGTAGCGCAGCAGTACCGGACGATCGCGCCGCTGTGCCGCCAGATCGGCCAGCTGCCGCCGCTCCTCCAGCGTGAGCTCGGCCGCGAGCAGCACCAGCCGCAGCGGTTCATCAAGCGAGACCAGCTCGCAAAGCTCAAGGAAGTCGGCGATGATCTTCGGCCGCGCCACGACGCCGGCGCTGCGGACGAAGGCCCGCAACGCCAGATGATCGAGACCGCCCGGCTTTACCAGAATGAGGCCGCGGGCGAGTGAGGTGACAGCGTTCATCAGCACTCGGATCTCATCAATCGCTCCGGCGGTGTGGTGGTGGCCGGCCGGCGGGGCAAAAAACCCGCCTCTCCTTAGCAAATATCCACACAGTCAGCACTGGAATTCTCCGGCACCCGCCGCATTTCTTCCGCTCCGGCCGGATGACATCGGACTTTCAACCCAACGCCCTAAGCAGAAATGTGTATTCATTCCCGAGTTAGGACTTCAGATAGTTTTTCGCGTGTATAGCATCGGAAATCGTTACGTTTATTCAATTTTTTTGCACCTGGCCTTGCCCTCTGATTAACTAGAGCAACTTCTGGTAGGCCATTTCCGCAAGGTGACCTTCGCGCTCAGCCATCCCCTTAAACCGTTGTAGTTAGCAGGTAGGGATCATGCAGACAGCCAAACAGGATCTTCATATTGCCGAGCGCCTCGCCTTTTCCGGTGTCGATGAAAAAGTCCTGAATACGATCGGCAGCTTCCGCGCCGAGATCGAGGCGGTCCTGCCCCACGCCTTGGAAGATTTCTATCAGTACCTGGCCAACTGGCCGCAGATGACCGGCATGTTCGCCGACGCGCAGCGCATGGAATATGCAAAGTCGGCCCAGGCCGCGCATTGGAAGCGGCTCTTTTCCGGCACACTCGACGAAGCCTATTTCCAATCGGCGCTGAAGATCGGCCTGGTGCATGCGCGGATCGGGCTGGAGCCGCGCTGGTATATCGCTGCCTATCAGCGGACCCTGTCGCACCTCATCCGCCGCGCCGTCATCGCCTGCTATTCGCGCCTCCATGCGCACCGCGCCACGGTGGAGCTGGGCGACATCGTCTCGGCCATGACCCAGCTGGCACTCCTAGACATGGACATTGCCGTTTCCGCCTATTTCGAGGAATTGCAGAACCGCCATGCCAAGGAGATCGAACGCATCGGCGAGGAATTCCGCAGCAAGGTGGGCAGCGTCATCGCCGCATTGAAGACCGTTTCGACCCATCTGCAATCCGGCTCGACCGAATTGCTGAGCAGCGCCAATTCGGCGGCCAGCGACGCGCAGGCTGTTTCGGAGGCCTCGCGCATCACCGCCGAGAATGTGGAAAGCGTTGCCGCCGCCGCCGAGGAGCTGACCGCCGCCATCAGCGAGATCCAGCGTCAGACCACGAGCGCCAGTGCCATCGCCCACCAGGCGGTCGCCGAAGCCAACTCATCCAACGATTCCGTGGCGTCGCTCGAGCAGGCGGCCGGGCATATCGGCAATGTGGTGAAGCTCATCGACGATATCGCCGGGCATACCAACCTGCTGGCGCTCAACGCGACCATCGAGGCGGCGCGCGCGGGCGATGCAGGCCGCGGTTTCCAGATCGTCGCCGCCGAGGTCAAGGGCCTGTCGCGCCAGACGGCCGATGCGACCAGTCAGATATCGGGCGAGATCAAGGCCATGCAATCGGCCACCGGGCAATCGGCCAGCGCCATCCATACCATCGCCAGCACCATCAGCCGCATCAGCGACACCACCACCGCCATCGCTGCGGCGGTCGATCAGCAGGGCGCGGCCACAACCGAGATCGCGCGCAGCGTCGAAAATGTGTCGCAAAGCACCACCGCCGTCACCAACCGCATCGCCGCCGTGGCGAGTTCGATCAGCGTCGCCAACCGCATCGCCGACAGCGTCTCGCACGAGATCGCCGATCTGATGGCCCAGACGAGCGCGCTGGAGCGCGAAGTGGAAGGGTTTCTCGCCAGTCTGTCGGCCAAGGATTGACGCACCGCGTCCAGCGGTTAGTTACGTAAAAAATGTTTCACGTGAAACATTGCAGTCCGGGCGGCCCATTCCCATATCGCTTTGTATGACGGATGGAGCCGCCCCAAGCGGCCGTCCTGGTCGAATTGGCCAGATGGCTTTAGGCTCCGCGCGATCCCAACCGCGCGACAGCGCCATCAGGCCCGCCGCCCAACCCTTTGCCAGATCACGGATGTACTGACTGGCAAGGCGCTGGGCCGGCGATGATTGTTTCCCGATAATCCTGACCTATAGCCCAGCCTCGTCGCGTTTCAGCGCGTTGAGGCTGTGGCTGATCCATTCGCGGGTCAGCTTCTCCTGGACCGATTGCTGGCCGAGACGCTGGCGGAGGCCCGCAAAGTCGACATGGTCGAGTTCCTGGTCCTGGTTGAAACAGGAGAAGACCACTGTTTCCTTGCCGGTTACCGGGTCCCTATGCGGCTGCAGGCACTGGGCGCAGATTTCCTTCATCATGCATTGCATGGGCGAGTTGATCGAGCCCACCGCGCAATGGCTGGGCTTGAGGTAGGGTTTCAGCACCCCATGCCGCGCGCGCTGCACCGCCGCCATCATGCCGTCGGAACCGATGGCGATGATGCGGTCGACATCGCCCAACGGAATGGCCGGCGCGCCCAGCTTCCCCTCGGCGTAATAGAGAATGCTGTCGATGATGTTGCCGACATGGGATTTGTCCTGCGGGCGCGTGGGCGTGAAGCCCGGCGCCTCGTCGGATGACCAGATGACGACATCGGCCGCGGCTTCGATATCGGCGACCTTGTAGCGATCCTCCAACTTCTTGTAGCCGGCGAAATAGAGCACCTTGGAGCCAGCGGCGCGAAGTGCGCGGCCGATCGAGAAGAGAACTGCATTGCCGAGGCCGCCGCCGGCCAGCAACACGGTTTCGCCCGCCGGCGTTTCGGTGGGTGCCCCCGTGGGGCCCATCAGGATCACCGGCTCGCCCGGCTTCAGGGACGCGCAGAGCGACGAGGAGCCGCCCATTTCCAGCACGATGAGGCCGACCAAGCCATGTTCGGCATCGGTCCAGGCGCCGGTCAGCGCCAGTCCTTCCATGGCGAGCACGGTGTCCTTGGTGCGCGGGGCCAGGGCCTCGAAATTCTGCAGGCGATAGAATTCGCCGGGCTGGAAATTGCCCGCGGCCTGCGGCGCCTCGACCACCACTTCGACAATGGTGGGGGTCAGCCGGTTGACGGCGCGGACGCGCGCGCGCAGGCGCCGGTTGAGATCCTGCAGGAAGGTGTCGCGCTCGGCACCGCCCCCGACCTGGCGCCTGGCAAGCGACGCCGAGACCACCGGCCAGCCCTGCTTGGCGCTGCCCATCGCCTTCACCACATTGCCGGCGAAGGAGGGATGAAGATCGCCGAAGAAACTCACCGCCCGTCCGTCGGCATGGGTCTGGGTGATGACGCGGACCTCGTTGGGCTTGGCCAGCTTTTCCGGTGTCACCACCGCGCCACCGGCGTCGAGTGCGCGGAAATATTGGCCGTCGAGGCCGAAATTGACGCCGTCCTCGCGCGCCAGCACCGTGTTGGGCCGCGTGCCCGCCGCCACCAGGATGGCGCGCGCCGGCAGCACATGTTCGCTGCCATCGGCATGTTTGAGATGAATGCGCTCGGCAAAACCCTGCGCATCGACATCGATCCGGGTGGGCGTCAGGCATTCGGCGAAGCGGATGTTCTCCTCGAGCGCCTTCTCCACTTCCTCGTGATTGAGCGTATAGGACGGTGAATCGATGAGGCGCCGGCGATAAGCCAGCGTGACACCGCCCCATTGCTGCAGCATTTCCGATATGCGCGGCGGCGTTCCGGCAGCAACGGCGCGGGCGCGCTCAGTGCGGAGCTTCTTCGCATGGTCCAGGAACTCGTCAACCACCACAATTTCCGCCGCCGACCAGGCGGCGCGCAAGGCAGCTTCGCCCTTCTCGCCAGCGATGGTCTCATAACGCTGCAGGAATTTTTCGACCTGCAGCGGGTAATAGGCCATCGCCTCGGTCGCGGTGTCGATGGCGGTGAGGCCGCCGCCGATGACGACCGCCGGCAGTCGCAGCTGCAGATTGGCAATGGAATCCGTCTTGGCAGCACCGGTGAGCTGCAGCGCCATGAGGAAGTCGGATGCCATACGGACACCCTTGGCGAGGCCACCTGGCATGTCGAGCAGCGTGGGCTTTCCGGCACCCATGGCGAGAGCCACGTGATCAAAGCCCATGCCCCAAGCCTGATCCAGGGTGATGGTGCCGCCGAAGCGCACGCCGCCGAACATGGCAAAGCTTCGGCGCCGTTCGATCAGCAGGCGGATGACTTTGAGGAAATTCTTGTCCCAGCGCACGGTGATGCCGTATTCGGCGACACCGCCGAAACCGGCCATGGCGCGACTGCCCAGATCCTCGGTCAATTGCCTAAGATCGCAAATCGGCTTGAACGGCACGCGGCCGCCATCCGGTGCCACACCGGCGATATCCTCGGCCAGCGGCTCGATCTTCAGCCCGTCGATCGCCACCACCGTATGGCCGTCATTCAGCAGATAATGCGACAGCGTATAGCCAGCCGGGCCCAGGCCCACCACCAGCACCTTCTTGCCCGAATCCGCCTTGGCGACGGGCCGGCGCAGATTGAGCGGGTTCCACCGCGTGAGCAGGCTGTAAAGCTCGAATCCATAGGGCAGCGCCAGGATGTCCTTGAGCGTGCGCGTTTCGGCCTGCGGAATGTCGACCGGTTCCTGCTTCTGATAGATGCAGGCCTTCATGCAGTCGTTGCAGATGCGGTGGCCGGTGGCGGCCACCATCGGATTGTCGATGGCGATGATGGCGAGCGCCCCCAGAGGCTGGCCGTTCGCCTTGGCCGCATGCATCTCGGAGATCTTTTCCTCGAGCGGGCAGCCGGCCAGCGTCACGCCGAAGACGCTCTTCTTGAACGAGCCATCCTTCTCATGCAGCCCCTTCGAGCAGCTGTCCTTGCCCTGGTGATGGCACCAGATGCAGTAATTGGCGTGGTCGAGGGCGCCCTTGAGATCGGTGCCCTTGTCGGTGAGGGCAAAGCCTTCGCGGTGCCGCAGCTTGTCGGTGCTGAGCTTGTAGGAGGTGACGCCGTCCCGGATCTCCGTTTCCATATGGAGGAGATGCAGGGGATCGATCTTGCGCGGCGCCTTGAAGAGCACGCCGCTCGCATGCAGCGCCTTGCCCGCCTCCGATTGCGTGGCCCAGGCGGCATATTGAAGGGCGAGGTCGATTTCGCGGGCATGCGCCGCTTCATCCTTGCCCCAGGCTTCGACCTCTGTCGCAAAGCGCAATTCGTCGAACGAACCGCCAAGAAGCGCCGTCAATTCCCGCCGCAGGGCATCGGCATCCATGGCGGCGACCTTGTCCGGCCCATAGGCCTTGAGCGCGCGGCGCTGCACGAAGAGGCGCTTGCAGGTGTAAAGCGGGGCCAGCGCGTTGTGCTGCGCCTGCAGGGCGCGCAATTCCGCCCCGATGCCGAACAGGGTGCCGAGGAAATCCTCGAGCGGGCCGGCCAGGTCGAGAATGAGCTGGGATTCCGCCTTGGCATCCAGGCCCGAAGCATCCGCGCGGGCTGCCGCCAGGCGTCCGAGAAGCGCCGGATCGCTTGATCCCAGATCCTTCAGGAATTGAGCGTCGAGCCGGGCGAGGCCCGCCGGTTCGTAGAGATCCTCAAAACGCAAACCATGCGCCAGCGTGAGATCTTCCATTGGGTGGCTTCCTTCATAACACACTGAACGCGCGGCATTTAGGTGGCTCCAGGGATGATATTATTCGTATACAAACAAAAACCTGCAAGGCATTTCCGGATGATCTGCCGCGGCACGTTGTTGCGGCGCAAAGGGGGGGCGCGCTGCCCGCCGGTAACAATCGGCCCACCGCTCGCGAATTCGTGCTTGGACATTTAACGGGCCATTCCAAATACTTGTGCCCCCAACGGCCAGTGACTGGGACGAAAGGGGCGAGTTCCCGGAGCTTGTGACCCGGTTCACAGCACCCCCGGTGAGGTTCGGCTAAATGAATGAATGAAGGCGCCAGGGATCATGGGGTCCAGAGGGCGCCCCGG
Organism: Dongia sp.; assembly: GCF_041906375.1. Taxonomy (GTDB): domain Bacteria; phylum Pseudomonadota; class Alphaproteobacteria; order Dongiales; family Dongiaceae; genus Dongia. The sequence continues at coordinate 648,070 of NZ_JAYRJJ010000002.1, forward strand.
CACGTAACAGCAACAATCGAGATCGAACAGGAGAGACACCATGAAGAACCAGCGCCTTGCCTTGATCGCCGCCCTGACCGGATTGAGCCTGGGCTTTGCCAGCCACGCCTTTTCGATGGGCTCGGATTCGACCACGCCGGCAGCCAAGGCCGACGATTACAAGAAAGCCGTCGCCCTGATCGACGATGAAAAATACACCGCCGCCATTCCCCTGCTGCAGAAATCGATCAAGGAAAAGGGCGAATATGCCGACGCCCTCAACCAGCTGGGCTTCGCCAATCGCAAGATGGGCAATTGGAAGGCCGGCATGGAATATTACCTCAAGGCCCTGTCGCTCGAGCCCAAGCATCTCGGCGCAAATGAGTATCTGGGCGAGCTCTATCTCGAGCAGAAGGACCTGCCCAATGCCGAGAAGCAGCTCGCCGTCCTCAAATCCGCCTGCGGCGATTGCGACGAATTCGATACGCTCGAGGAAGCGATCGACGATTACAAGAGCGACAACAACATCAACTGAGGCATCCCCCTCACCCCAACCCCTCTCCCCACCGCGTGGGGCGAGGGGCTAGTAAGAGGCCACGCCGGAATCCCCCTCGCCCCGCGATAGCGGGGAGAGGGATGGGGTGAGCGGCGTTTCAGCCTTTCATCACCACCAGATAGCCCCTCGGCTTCCCATCCTCGCAAGGCCGTGCCATCGCTTTGAGAAGATGCTCGAGCGGCGCCCAGGCGGGTTCGTAATCGGCCTTGTAGACGTCGAGTACCAGCACGCGGTCGCCGGCCGCGTCGAAGGCCGCGAGCGGCGAGAAATGGCCGATATCGCTGCCGTCGCCATAGAAATCGTCGAGATGGAAATTGGCGATCGGCAGGACGCCGGGTGCCGCTTCCATGGCGGCAAGATCGCTGCGCAACTGGGTGGCCGTTCGGGCATCCGCTGCCGACACCGGGCGTGTCTCGACATGCCAGTCGTCGAGACCGTAATGCGCCAGCGCTTCGCCAAGATGGGCGGCGAGTTCGAGGAGCTGGCGGCCGCCCCCTTCCGGCGCGATGCCCGCCCGCCAATCGGTATGGTCGAAGAGATCCAGCAGCCGCTTCTCGCTGACCAACCCGCCGACGCGGTTCTGCCCGGCCAGCCCCCGCGCCGCATTGAGCACCATGGCGGCGCTGGCCAGCGAGCAGGAGGAATCGGTGTGCTGGTGCAGCTGATGCGGCATCAGGGCCCAGAAATTCGGCGCCGGATGGGTGCGCAGATAGGCGTTGTCGCGCGCAAGCGGCAAGAGCGGCGGCCGGGTGGCGCTGTTATGGTCGGTGGGTGTTGCGTCGATCTCAGTCATTTTCACTCCGCGGCATGCGCAAGATCCTGATCCTGCGCCGATTTCAGCGCCAATACGCCCAATGTCTGTTCTCGCCCACGCACCATCAGCGGATGGAGACGCGATGGGTCGAAATCGAGGCCCGCGCGGCGCGCCACCTGTTCGGAAATGACCAGCTGGCAATCGAGTTCCTTGGTCGCGGTTTCCAGCCGGCTCGCCGTGTTGACCGCGTCGCCGATGGCCGTGAGATGCTGGCTGGCGCCGTAGCCCATGTCGCCGACGATGACGGGACCGAAATGGATGCCGATGCCGATGCGCAAGGGCTGTTTTAGGTCGGCCTTGAGATGGCCGTTGAGTTCGTCGAGATTGACCGACATGCGGCGCGCGGCTTCCAGCGCCTGGGTGCAGGCGCGCTTACCGTCATCGCCCGCCATCCCGCTTTCGATGCCGAAGAGCGCCATCACGCCATCACCGATGAACTTGTCGAGATGCCCGCCGGCCCCGCTCACCGCCTCGCCCATCGCCTTGAAATAGCGGTTGAGCAGGAACACCACGTCATAGGGCAAGCGCTGTTCGGAGAGCTGGGTGAAGCCGCGAAGATCGGCAAAGAGAATGGCGATTTCCAACTCCCGTCCCGAATGATAGTCGCCGCGCGCCAAGGCTTGCCGCGGTCCCGCCTGTGCCGGCAGAAGCGGCGCCACCGTCAAGGGCGCCGTCGGGCGCAGCTGACAGGCAAGGCGCGTATCGGGGGAGGCACCGACCCGCGCCAATACGCGCTTCTCATCGTCGCTGGGTGCCGGCGCATGGGCGCCGCCTTTCAGGATCTTGATGCGACAGGTCGAGCAGCGCCCGCGCCCGCCGCAGACCGAGGCATGGGGAATATTGGCGCTGCGGCTGGCTTCCAGCACGGTCATGCCGGCCTGGATGCGCACCTTGGCGCCGCTCTCATAGCCGATCTCGATTGCCTGGCGGCGATGCACCTGGTCGCGCACCAGCCTTGCCCCCAGCACGAAAACAAGGAGGCCGCCGCAGATCCAGAAACCCAGGCGCTGCAGGGCATGCACCTCGGCCGCAGCTTCCACGCCGGGAAGATGGTCGCGTTCGATCAGCGCCGGCAGCCAGGTCTCGTCCTCCATCCGCTCGGCAATGGCGCGGCCGCCATCGGCAAAGCCGATGAGGGCCAGAACCGGCAGGATCACGGCAAAGGCAAAGAGGTAGGGCCGCGCTTTCGGATACCAGGGCTTCAACCGCAGCCAATAGGCAAGGCCGATGCAGCCATGGATCCAGGTCGTCACCACCGCCAGCGCCTGCAAGGCGCCATAGCCCGGCTGGAACACCCAGAGCGAGAGCAGCACATAGGCATAAGAATCCTTGAACTGGTACTGGTCGTGCGCATAGGCCGTGCCCAGCACATGCAGCATCAACAATGGCGGCGTCATCAACCCCAGGATCAGCTGCGCCGCTTCCCAGAACGGCATCTTGAGCGAGCGACGGCGGTAGAGGGCCACCAGGGCCACGGTGATATGCAGCAGGACGGCGGTGAAGAGCGCCCATTCGATCGGCAGGAAACGCCAGAAGCCGAGAAAGATGGCGCGGCCCGCCTCCAGCCATTTCAGCGAGACGATACCCAGGGCGTGATTGAGGTTATGGGTGAGCACATAGGTGAAGAGAATGAGACCCGTCGTCAGCCGGATCTGGCCGAGCAGCCGGTTGCCATGCGCCGCAAGGTATGTGGAGAAGGCTCGGGTGGATGGCAATCTATGCAGCTCCCGGATAGGTCGCACGCGTTGCGGTCGTTTGCGAGATGGTCGGCGGTTTGATACTACTCGCAGCCATGACCGAATGGAAACCGCCCCGCCTCGCCGCCCATATCATCATCAACCGGCATTTGAGCCCGGCCGAGGAAAGCCTCGAATCCGCCGCCCCCGGCGTGGTCGACGCGGATGGCTTTCACCGTGCCGCAACCGAGATCAAGGCCTGGCCCGGCTATCAGCCGACCGCCTTGCGCCAGCTGGACGGCCTTGCCGCACGGCTGAAACTGGGGCGCATCTTCTACAAGGATGAAAGCACCCGCTTCGGCCTCGGCGCCTTCAAGGCCGTTGGTGGGGCCTATGCGGTGCTGCGGCATCTGCAGGACAAGCTGGGCGGCAGCGTCACCGCCAGCGACCTCATCGCCGGCAAATACCGCGACCGGACGAAAGACATTACGGTCTGTACGGCGACCGACGGCAATCACGGCAAATCCGTGGCCTGGGGTGCAAGGCTGTTCGGCTGCCGTGCCGTCATCTACATCCACCAGGGCGTCAGTGTCGGGCGCGAGCAAGCCATTGCCGCCTATGGCGCCGACATGCGGCGCATCCCGGACAATTATGATGCCTCGGTTCGTGCCTGCGCCGCCGATGCCGAAAGGAATGGCTGGCAGGTGATCTCGGACACGACCTGGGACGGCTATCGGGAGATTCCGCGCCATGTCATGCATGGTTATGGCGTCATGATGGACGAGGTGCTGGAGCAATTGCCGCCGCGCGAAGACCTCACGCATGTCTTCATCCAGGCGGGCGTCGGCGGCCTGCCGGCAGCGGTTGCCGGCTATCTGTGGCTGGAACAGGACGCTTTGCGCCCCAAGATCGTCGTGGTCGAGCCGGAAAAGGCCGATTGCCATTATCAGAGCTCCAAGGCCGGCAAGCCCACCGCCGTCACCGGCAAGCTCGACACGCTGATGGCGGGCCTCGCTTGCGGCGAGGTTTCGCCGCTAGCCTGGACCCTGCTCGACAAGGCAAGCTTTGCCTTCATGACCGTGCCGGACGACGCGGCGGTCTTTGCCATGAAGACTCTCGCTGAAGGTATCGGCAACGACCCCAAGGTCGTGGGCGGGGAAGCCGGCGTGGGTGGCCTCGCCGGGCTCATCGCCGCCGCCATCGACGCGGAAGCGCGCAAGGCCCTGCTGCTCGACGAACACTCGAAAATCCTCATCATCGGCAGCGAGGGCGCGACCGATCCCGTGCTCTATGCGCAGCTGGTCGGCCGCAAGCCTGAAGAGGTGCTGGCCGCATGAGCGACGAATTGCGCCAGAAGGGCCTTGCCGAGGGCCAGCGCCTGATGCGGGACAAGCTGGCGCGCCAGGAACGGCGGGCGGAGCGCATGCGCCTGCTTGCTTCTGGCCCGCCTTCGCCCTGCATCAGCGTCTGCCAGATGGACCCGATGACCGGCTATTGCATCGGCTGCACGCGCACCATCGACGAGATCCGCGACTGGATCATCTCGACACCCGACGAGCGCAACGCCATCCTTGCCCGCATCAACGAGCGCCGCGCCAAGGCTGCGGCACGGTGAACCACAGATGACAGATCAGGCAAAGCCACTGGCCGAAACGGCCCGCGGCGAGAACGCGGCGACGGGCCTCATCCTGCTCGCCCTCATCACCCTCTTCTGGGGCGTCAACTGGCCGGCGATCAAGCTCTCGGTCAACGAGGTGCCGGTCTGGGCTTTCCGCACCATCTGCCTGGCTGCGGGTGCCGGCGGGCTGTTCGGCATCGCCGCCCTGGCGCGCCTGCCCTTGCGCATCCCGCGCCAGGATCTCAAGCCCCTCCTCATCGCCGCACTCGGCAACATCACCGGCTGGCATCTCTTCTCGGCGCTGGGTGTGACCATGATGCAGCCGGGCCGCGCCTCGATCCTCGCCTTCACCATGCCGCTCTGGGCCGCGCCCATCGCCGCCATCTGGCTCAAGGAAAGGATCGACGGTCTGCGCCTCGCCGGCCTCAGCGTCGGCATGATCGGCCTCGCGGTTCTGGTGGTGCCGGACTGGGCCAATATCAGCGCCGCCCCTTGGGGTCCGGTCTTCATGCTGCTCGCCGCCATCGCCTGGGCCTTCGGCACCGTCGCCTTGAAAACGCATCGCTATGCCATGCCGACCACCTCGCTCGTCGCCTGGCAGATGCTGCTGGGCGGCGTGCCGATCTTCCTCGGCGCGCTGCTGCTCGATCGCGATTTCGATCCCACGGCGGTGAGCGGTCTCGGCTGGAGCGCCGTCGCCTACGCGGCCCTCATCCCGATGATATTCTGTCACTGGGCCTGGTTCCGCGTCGTTGCCATCTATCCCGCGGTCGTCGCCGCCATCGGCACGCTGGCCATCCCCGTCATCGGCATCATCTCGTCAGCGCTCATCACTGGCGACATCATCGGCTGGGACGAAATCCTGTCGCTGACCCTCGTCGTGCTTGCCCTCTTCCTGGTGCTGGTGGCGCCGCAATTGCGGCGGCGCTGAAAGCCTTAGCGTTTCACAGCGACGCAGTTGAGCAGCGTTTCTTCGCGGATCTTCGGCGGTTTGATGCCGAACCAGCGCTCAAACAAGCCCAGATCGTTGCGGCTCCACCACAGATAGGGATACGAGATCGCACTTTCGCCCACGTCGAAGCCGGCGGTGCGGATCATGGCGAGATATTCGGGCGCCGTGCGCTGCACGTCCATCGGATGGCGGAAGAGCAGGCGGATCATCGGCGAGTGAATGTATTTGCGCGTCGATTCGGCAAAGAGGAACAATCCGCCCGGTTTGAGCACGCGGTTGAATTCCTGGAGTGCTGCTTCCTGGTCCATCAGATGATGAAAGGTCTGGTGACAGAAGATCATGTCGACCGAGGCATCCGGCAGCATCAGGCGCGACGATGTCGTCTGCTGGAACTCGACTTCCAGCCCGTCGCGCGCCGTCTCGGCGGCGGCGATCTCCAGCATGGTGCCATCGACATCGATACCGATCATGCGGTCCGGGCGGAAGCGCGCTTTCAGCAGGCCGAATGAGCGGCCGCGACCGCAACCCACATCGACGATGGTGGGATAGGCGGGAAGACGCGCCGGTATGAGCCGCTCCAGATCCTTGAGCGCCCGCAGGAGCACATGCACGGCCCAGGTCTCGGTCTTCAGGAACCACATGCCGAAACGCGATTCCGGCACGAACATGCCGGCGCTGAGCGCGTCGTTGCGTTGATAGAGCGGTGAAATCATGTGCGGTCCAAGGGTTGCAGAATCTTGGACGTTGATGCCACTCGGAGTTGTTACTGGCAAGCCCCTCGCCCCATGAAATGGGGAGAGGGGTTGAGGTGAGGAAAACTGCTTAGGCCGCCGTGCCGCCCACGGTGAGGGCGTCGATGCGCAAGGTGGGCTGGCCGACACCCACCGGGACACCTTGGCCTTCCTTGCCGCAGGTGCCGACACCGGTGTCGAGCTTCATGTCGTTGCCGATCATGCCGACCTTGGTGAGCACGTCCGGGCCGTTGCCGATGAGGGTCGCACCCTTGACCGCCGGGCCGATTTTGCCGTCCTCGATGAGATAGGCTTCCGAGGCCGAGAAGACGAATTTGCCGGAGGTGATGTCGACCTGGCCGCCGCCGAAATTGACCGCATAGAGACCCTTCTTCACGCTGGCCAGCACCTCGGCCGGGTCGTGCTTGCCGTTCAGCATGATGGTGTTGGTCATGCGCGGCATCGGGTTATGGGCAAAGCTCTGGCGCCTGCCGTTGCCGGTCGGCTTCATGCCCATGAGGCGCGCATTCTGCCGGTCCTGGATATAGCCTTTGAGGATGCCGTCCTCGATGAGGGTCGTGCATTGCGTGGGCGTGCCTTCGTCATCGATGGTGAGCGAGCCGCGCCGGTCGGTCAGCGTGCCGTCATCGACCACGGTGACGCCCGGTGCCGCGATGCGCTGGCCCAGCAACCCGGCAAAGGCCGAGGTCTTCTTGCGGTTGAAGTCGCCCTCAAGCCCGTGGCCGATCGCTTCATGAAGGAGGATGCCGGGCCAGCCTGGACCCAGCACCACCGGCATTTCACCGGCCGGTGCCGGGACGGAGGAGAGATTGACGATGGCCTGGCGCAAGGCTTCGTCGGCGCCCGCCTGCCAATGGGCGGGATCGACCACGCCGTCATAGGTGACGCGGCCGCCGGAGCCGAACGAGCCCGTTTCCATGCGGCCGTTCTCTTCGACCATGACCGAGATGTTGAGCCGCACCAGCGGGCGCACATCGGCCATGCGGCTGCCATCGCCGCGGATGATCTGGATCGCGGACCAGGAACCGGAGATGGAGCACATCACCTGGCGCACGCGGCTGTCCTTGGCGCGGGCATAGGCGTCGATCTCCTCGAGCAGCTTCACCTTCTTCTCGAAGGGCAGCAACCCTAAGGGATTGTCCGGCGTATAAAGCTGGCGGTTGGTGCCGACGGGGCCGACATCGAGACGCCCGTCATGGCCGGCATGCACCGCCTTTACCGTCTGCGCGGCGCGGGCCAGCGCCCCTTCGGAAAGGTCGCTTGCATGCGCATAGCCGGAGATTTCGCCGGAAATGGCGCGGAGGCCGAAACCCTGCGTCGTGTCGAAGCTCGCACTCTTCAGGCGCCCGTCATCGAAGGAGAGGGCTTCCGATTGCTGGTATTCGAGATAGAGCTCACCATCATCGGCGCCGTTCAAGGCATCGCCCACCAAGGTTTCGGTCTTCGCACGGTCGAGGCCGGCGCGGTCGAAAAAGAGCTGGTCGGTGGTGGCAAGATTGGACATCGGTCTCGTGCTCCGAATGCGGCGGATAAACTGGCTATCAGATATAGGATGCCGGCCGGGGAAATGCCACCGTCGCCATTTCCCCAATGTCAGGCGGGAATCAGCCGGAAATACCGATGCGCCGCTCGATTTCGGAGAGAAGGCGCGGAATATCCACCGGCTCTCCGCCACCGCTGGTGCGTTCGCTGGCCTGGTTGGCGCCGAAATCAAGCACCGGAATCCGGCGCTGTTCCGCCACCGCCAGGAGCCGGCGGCGCGATTCCTGTCGCAGCGGGTCGGGATCGCCGCAGTCGATGAGAATGAGGCTGGGTGCCATCGAGCGCATGGCGACCAAGGCCAGTTCCGCCGTATGCACGGTGGTAAGGGACACGGCCGGAATCTGGCCGAGAGCGCGTTCGATCAGGCGCACATAGGCCGGATTGTCCTCGACATAGAGGAGGCGCCTCTCCTCCCGTGTAATACGCGAATTGCTGCCGGCCCGGGCCGGCTGCAGGCCCTCGCCATGGGCCGGGATGGGCGGTTCGGCGGAGGCCGCCTGGCCTCGCACCTGTCCGGCGATCGGCAGATCGACCCAGAAGGTGCTGCCCTCTTCCACCACGCTTTGATAGCCGATCCGGCCGCCCATCAGTTCGACCAGCTTCTTGGTCAGCGACAGGCCGATGCCGGTTCCCTCGATCGCCATGGATTCGGCACCCAGGCGGCTGAAGGGCACGAACAGCTCCGCCTGCCGCTCGGGCTTGATGCCGATACCCGTGTCACGCACCGAGATGCGCAGGAAGCCGGGGCGCGTTTCGGCGCAGGTGACGTCGACGCGGCCACCCAGCTTATTGTACTTGATCGCATTGCTGAGGAGGTTGAGGAACACTTGGCGCAACCGGACGCGGTCGGCCAGCATCAGCGGCAGGGCCGTCACCGGCCTGGCCACATGCAGGGTGATGGCGCGCGCCGCAGCCATTCTTTCGATGAGCGGCAGCGCGTCACCGATGACCGTCAGCGCGTCGATCGGCTCGATCTTCAATCCGATGCGGCCGGCATCGATCTTGGCCAGTTCCAGGATATCCTGGATGAGTTCCAGCAGATGCCTGCCGCCGGTCATGATGTCGCGCAGATACTCGCGCTGCTTGGGCTGGAGCGGCCCCGCATGCTCGGTCTCCAGCATCTGCGCGTAGCCCAGGATCGCGTTGAGCGGCGTGCGCAGCTCGTGGCTCATATTGGCCAGGAAATCCATTTTCGCGCGGTTGGCGCTCTCGGCGCTTTCCTTGGCCTGACGCAAGGCTATCTCGGCCAGCTTGCGGTTCGTCACGTCCTGAACGGTCCCCACCGAGCGCAGCGGCGTGCCGTCATCGGCATAACTGGTCTGGCCGCGCACCTCGACATATTTGATCCGCTCGTCCGGCATCAGCAGACGGTGCGTCAAATCGTAGGGTGCACGGTTGGCGATCGCCTCTGCGTTGGTCTTCTGGATGAGGGCGCGGTCCTGCGGATGCACACGTTGTTCGAACAATTCGAAAGTGGGATTGTCGACGGTGCCCTCAATTTCCAGAATCGCGAACAGCTCCTCGGACCAGATGCGCGATTCGTCGCGGTGATCGATTTCGTAGGAAGCGATGCGCGCGATGTTCTGCGCCTGGCGCAGGCGCGTTTCGCTGGCGCGGAGCGCCTGCTCGGTCAGCATCATGTGGTTGATGTCTTCGATCACGCCGACTAAGCGATAGGGCGTGCCGTCGGGCTTGCGTGCCAGCGTCACGGTAATCCGGACCCAGACGATCTCGCCCGATTTGCGGATGTAGCGCTTTTCCAGCGTATAGGGCCCGCGCGTTCCCGCGATCAGTTCGTCGCCCAGGCGTGCATCGATCGCGATGTCATCGGGATGCGTGATCTCGGCAAAGCTGTGGCCGACCAGTTCCTCGGCCGTGTAGCCGGTGATTTCGCAGAAGCGCGCATTGACGCGGATAAAGACGCCTTCGAAATCCGAATAGCAAATGCCGACGCCGGATTGGTTGAAGACGGCATGAAAGAGCGAATCCGATTCCTCGCTTTCGCTCATCGGGGCGGCCGGGTGGGGGCGTTTCTTGTCGGCCTGCTTCATCGCTCCTGACTTGCCGGTCTTTACCAAACTCTGGACGGCGCAAGGGCCCAATCCGTCGGTCTGCGCATGAAGAGTTAGTCTAGGTCCCAACTTGCTAAGGATTCCTTAGCCGAGACAAGGCATTGGGCGGTCGAAACCCCGCCTTTCGGGACCGGAGCAGAGCCCGAAAGGCGGGGTTCTAGGACTTAATTCCATTCGATATTGAAGTCGTTGAACGTCATGCCGTTCTGGTACTGGACATTGGCCAGGGTCAGGGTGCCGCCGCCGTCGAAAGTGAACTCCACCCAGCCATTGGCATTGGCGCCGATGGTGACGTCCGTGTCGTAGGCGTCGTTGAAGACCAGAATGTCCTGGTCGACGTTGAAGTCCACGATATCCGACGCCAGCAGGGCATTGTCGGGGTTGACCGCAAACTTGTCGGCGCCGGTGCCGCCGGTCGCGTTGTTGGCGCCGGCCGTCAGTTCGAAGTAGTCGTCGCCGGTCCCGCCGATCAGAACGTTGATGCCGTCGCCGCCGACGAGGAAATCGTTGCCGGCTCCACCATTCAGATAATCGACGCCTTCATCGCCGAACAGCACGTCGTTGCCATTGTCGCCATAGAGGTCGTCATTGCCCTCGCCACCGGTCAGCGTGTCGTTCTGGTCACCGCCGAACAGCTGGTCGTCGCCGCCTTCACCGAACAGCTGGTCAATGCCGCCGTCGCCGTGAACCTCGTCATCGCCGGTACCACCGCGCGCCGTATCGTTGCCCGATCCGCCATGCAGCTCGTCATTGCCCGACCCGCCGGAAAGCGTGTCGTCGCCGGCATTGCCGTTCAGCACATCGTCACCCGATCCGCCGGCGACATAGTCATTGCCGTCGCCGCCGCTGACATGGTCGTTCTGCTCCTCGCCGTTGAGATAGTCGTTGCCGGCACCGCCGAACATGAAGTCCTGGCCTTCATCGCCATAAATCAGGTCGTTGCCGGCCTCGCCCCACATCCAGTCGTCGCCGGTGCCGCCATCCATCCAGTCATTGCCTTCGCCGCCGGTGACGCCGTCATTGCCGGCATCGCCATAGAGGCGATCGTCATGGAGGCCGCCATAGATTCTGTCACTGTCATTGCCGCCATAGATGATGTCGTTGCCGGCACCGCCCCAAAGCGTATCGTCGCCGTCGCCGCCATTGAGCTCGTCGCGGCCGCCGGCCCCGTTCAGGAGGTCATTGCCGCCATAGCCATAAATGTGATCGGCGTTTTCGGTGCCGAGAATCTGGTTGAAATTGTCATTGCCGAAAATCGCATTATGGACGGCATAGTGAACGCGGTTCTTGCGAATTGTGCCTTCGATCGGTTCGGTGGGCATGATCTTCTCTTGTCCTCATGTTTTCGTGGTGGTGATAGCGATTGGTCTCATGAGGCCTATTGCCGGTTCTCTCAGGCAGGCGAGGTTGTGACTGCCCGCACATCCGCCTTTGCGAAGCTAAATATCTGAATGGGTTAGATAAAATGATGCATATCAAATGATGTTTTTTTGGCCGGATAGAGGCATTGCCCAGGCAGGGCCGGGCCTGTAGGGTCCCGGCCGAATTCATCCATTTAAAGGCTTTCATCATGCGTCCTTCCGGCCGCGCCGCCGACCAGCTGCGCAATATCGAATTCATCGTCGGCTTCAACCGCCATGCCGAAGGCTCGTGTCTGGTGAAGTTCGGCGATACGCATGTCATCTGCACCGCCTCGCTCGATGAAAAGGTGCCGCCCTTCCTGAAGAATTCCGGCAAGGGCTGGGTGACGGCGGAGTACGGCATGCTGCCGCGCGCCACGCATACCCGCGGCGACCGCGAGGCGGCCAAGGGCAAGCAATCGGGCCGTACCCAGGAAATCCAGCGCCTGATCGGCCGGGCGCTCCGCGCCGTCACCGACCTCAAGGCCATCGGCGAAAAGCAGATCAAGATCGATTGCGACGTCATCCAGGCCGATGGCGGCACGCGCACGGCAGCGATCACGGGTTCCTATATCGCGCTCCATGAATGCTTCCGCCTGATGAAGGATCTGGGCGCCATCAAGCAGATTCCGCTCATTGACCAAGTGGCCGCCATCTCCTGCGGCCTCTATGAAGGCAATGCGGTCCTCGACCTTGACTATCCGGAAGATTCCAATGCCGAGGCCGATGCCAATTTCGTCCTCACCGCCAAGGGCGGCATGGTCGAAGTGCAGGCGACGGCCGAGAAGGAAGCCTTCACCGACCCGCAATTTGCACAATTGCTGGCGCTGGCGCGCAAGGGCACGGCCGAGCTCTTCGATCTGCAACGCGCAGCTCTGGCACAGGCTGCTGAAAAGAAGAAATAATGGCGCGGCATTTTTCGAGCGGGAAGCTGGTCCTGGCCAGCCACAATCCCGGCAAGCTCCGCGAGATCGTCGACTTGCTGGCGCCCTTTGGCATCGATGTCGTCTCGGCCGGCGCACTGGGCCTGCCGGAACCGGAAGAGACCGAAACCACCTTCATCGGCAATGCGCGTCTCAAGGCGGTGGCGGCGGCGACCGCCAGCGGCCTGCCGGCGCTCGCGGACGATTCAGGCCTTGAAGTGATGGCGTTGAACCGCGATCCCGGCATCTATTCGGCGCGCTGGGCGGGCCCCAACAAGGATTTCGGCCATGCCATGGCGCGGGTGCTCGATCTGCTGAAGGGGAAAGCCGATCGCCGCGCGCGCTTCGTCTCGGCGCTGGCACTCGCCTGGCCGGACGGGCATTGCGACGAGTTCGAGGGCGATGTTTGGGGCGATATCGTCGATCGGCCCCGCGGTTCGCGCGGCTTCGGCTATGACCCGATCTTCCGGCCCGATGGCTATGAGGTGACGTTCGGCGAGATGGACCCGGCGAAGAAACACGAAATGAGCCACCGCGCCGTGGCCTTCCGCCTGTTCGTCGAGGCGTGTTTCAGGAAGTAGGACCCCTCACCCCAACCCCTCTCCCCAAAGGGGCGAGGGGCTTCAGAGAGCGTCCGCCCCAGACTCCCTCGCCCCACGAAGTGGGGAGAGGGTTGGGGTGAGGGGTCGCTAAACCGCCCGGCTATGGCGCTTGTTTTCGGGGGCCAGATAGGCATCGAAGGCCGCCGCGACCACGCGCTGGAACGGCAGGCCGCGTTCGGTCACGGTGAGATTGCTGCCGTTGAGATGGACGAGCCCGTCCTCGATGAGCGGCCACAGGGCCGGCATCGCCAGCGCCGGATCAAATTGGAAGGCGGCGAGATCGACCGTCCCGTAGCACATGATCTGTTCGATGATGGCACGCCGGCGGCGGTCCTCGTCGGTGACGGCCACACCCTTGACCACGGCAAGGCGACCCTCGCTGACCGCCCGTGCCCAGGGCGCATGGTCCGGCGCATTCTGGATATAGCCTTGCGGCAGGGCCGAGATGGCCGAAGGACCAAAGCCGATCAAGGCATCGGCCCGGTCGACGGTATAGCCCTGGAAGTTCCGTTTCAGCGTGTGATTATCCCGCGCCACGCGCAGGGCATCGCCGGGCTTGGCGAAATGATCGAGGCCGATGCGCGCATAATCAGCTGCGGCCAGCGCCTGTGCCGCCGCCTCGAACTGGCGGAAGCGGGCATAGGCGTCGGGAAGCGAGGCCTCGTCGAGGAGGCGCTGATGCGGCTTCATCCAGGGCACATGGGCATAGCCGAACAGGGCGATGCGGTCAGGCGCCAGTTCCACCGCCTGCGCCACTGTGCGCCGGAGGCCGGAGACGCTCTGGAACGGCAGGCCGTAGATGAGATCGAGATTGAGCGAGCGGATGCCGTTGGCGCGCAGCTTGGCGACGCATTCCTTCACCAGGTCGAAAGGCTGCACGCGGTTGACTGCCGCCTGCACGACGGGGTCGAAATCCTGCACGCCCAACGAGGCACGGTTGACGCCGACGCGGCGCATGGCGGCAAGAAATTCATCACTCACCGTGCGCGGGTCGAGTTCGATGGCAAGGTCGAGATCCGGTTCCAGCGCGAAATGATGGGCGAGCGCCGCCATGATGCGCTCGAACTCGTCCGCATCCAGGCTGTTGGGCGTGCCGCCGCCGAAATGGATGGAACTGACGATGCGCTGATGGCCGGCGGCCTTCAGCATGTCGCCGATGCGGGCGATTTCGGCGAGCAAGGTGTCGGCAAAATCGGCGATCGGCTTGTGACGCGCGACGATCTGGGTGTTGCAGCCACAATACCAGCACATCTGCTGGCAGAAGGGGACATGGAGATAGAGCGAGAGCGGCGCCTCGGGCGCCAGGCCCCGTAGCCAATCCGCCATCACGCCGGCATCGACGCCCTCATGAAAATGCGGCGCCGTCGGATACGACGTGTAGCGCGGCACCGGCCGGTCGTAGACGGCAATGAGATGATCCGTAATCATGCTGCCAAAGCTAAGGATTGACCGGGCCGGGTATCTTGATTCAAATCAAGAAAATCGGCGGTTTCGGCCGGGATTCAAGGGAGAAAGTCGGAATATGGGTGCGACACAATTGACGATTCCGGCCCGCAAGGGCCTCGCCGTGAAGGTTGCCAAGGGGGGAACCTTCAGCGTGGTGAATACCCATGGCACCCAAGTGGTCGACAGCTGGGCCTTCAACGCGGCGGATATGAACGAGTTCATGTCGATGGAGCACAGCCGCGCCGGATTCCACCGGCTGGTGAGCCAGGTGGGCGATTCCTATCTCACCAACAAGCGCCGCCCGATCATCACCGTGACCGACGACACCTCGCCCGGCCGCCACGACACGCTGATCGCCGCCTGCGACATCTATCGTTATCAGGCACTGGGCCATCATGGGCACCACGACAATTGCACCGACAATCTGCGTGACGCGCTGGCGGCCATCGGCCTCAAGGCGCCGGAGACGCCGTCGCCGCTCAACCTCTTCATGAACATTCCCTGGGAACCCAATGGCGATCTCTATTGGAACGAACCGATGAGCATGGCCGGCGACGGCATCACCTTCCGCGCCGAGATGGATATCGTCGCCGTCTTTTCCGCCTGCCCCATGGATTTGCTGCCCATCAACGGCAAGGATTGTGTCATCCGCGATGCCCATGTGGTGCTGGGGTGAGGTAAGGCCGGACGCATCAGCGCGTGAGAGAATCGACGATCGCGCTATGCGCGTGATAGCTGGCGCATTCCAGTGCAAGTTCCTCCCGCGCCGGCATCGTACTGAACTGCACGATCACAATCTTTTCGCGCGGAAAGATGTGCAGCATCTGGCCATGGATGCCGAGGCCCAGGAACCCATGACGCGGATCGACGAACGGCCACCACTGGTAGCCATAGTCGAGCTGGTAGCCGGGGCATGAAGTGGCGGCCACATCTGTGACACCGCCTTGCGGCCGAAGGGCACGCTGCATCCAGCTGGCAAGGGGCGTTGTCGGGTTGTCGGAAGGCGCCGTAGCGTTCTCCAGGATGAACTGCCCGAATTTGGCGAGGTCACGCGCGCGCATGTAGAGACAACAGAACGGCGCGGGAGTGCCGCTGGCATCCACCTTCCACCTCGCGTCATACTTCATGCGCAGTGGCTGCCAGATCCAGGCGGCGAGCAAGTCGCTGAGATGCCACCCCGCCGTATCGGGATGGCGCTGCAACAGCGATTCAAGTGTCAAACCCGCCAGCGTCGTGTCGAGGCCGGAGTAATTGAACGCCGGCGGGCCTTCGCTGGGTTGTGCCAGATCGCTCGCGGCATCAGCGAAGGGCTCACCTGCATGTGCAGAATCCTTGATGGTACGTTCATAAAGCAGGTTGTCGCGGTCGTCCCAGATGAAGCCGCTGCGCATCCGCAAGGCCTGCTCCAGGCTCGGCCGAGCCGCTGCGCCGGTCAGGGCGGGGACGTAATGACCGACCGGTTTGGCAAGATCGATGTCGCCCCAGGGATGTGTGGGATCGGACTGGTTGCGCGCGATCAACAGGCCGAGCAAGGTCGAGGTGAAGGATTTCGTGATCGAGGCAAGGCCGTATGGCGCATCGCGGCCATTGTCAGGGTCGCCGGGCTCGAGTTTGCAGCGCGTTGAACCTTGGATGGGTGCATAATTCTCGTAGACGATAGTGCCCGCCTTCACCACGAGCAGCGCGCAGACACGCGAGCGCCACATGAACTCGCCGAGCGGGCAAGGCCACCACCGTCCGCAATCATATTCTCCCGCCAGCGCCGCGCTCGGGATCTGCTGGGGCAGATCGGCCCCGTCGGCTGGAGCGGCGATGGGAACCGATTTTGACTTGGGGGCAACGTCCGCCCCCGCGCAGGCCGGGAGCAGTGTGAGCTCACACAGCACGAGCAGGGCGCTTGTCCAGCATGCCTTCGTTCCCGCTCTCATCGCCATGGCATTCTCCCCAAAGGCGGAAGCTCCATTAGGTATTCTACACGCAAAAAGGGTTAAAAACCACACGGACCGGCAGCGTCGGTTGAACTATTTGTCGGGCGGCGGGTTAGGTCATAATCTTGCGATAACGCAGTGCAGCAAAGAATGGGTATGATGGCCCATGGGAACGCGGCCTGCCCTATCGAAGGTCGCCTTGGCTAATCGTTCAGTTGAATCAATGAAAGGTCCATTTCATGCAACTCAAAGGTAAGGTAGCCCTCATCACCGGTGCGGCGAGTGGGATCGGCAAGGCGATTGCCGAGACCTATGCCAAGGCCGGCGCCGCCATCGCCATCGCCGATCTCAACCAGGCCGGCGCCGATGCGGCCGCGGCCGAGATCGTGGCCAAGGGCGGCAAGGCCATCGGCATCGCCATGGATGTGACCAAGGAAGCCGCCGTCGACCAGGGCACCGACCTTGCGGTGGAGAAGCTGGGCGGGCTCGACATCATGATCTCGAATGCCGGGATCCAAATTGTCAAACCGATCGTGGAGTTTGCCTTCAGCGACTGGCAGAAGATGCTGGCCATCCATATGGATGGCGCCTTCCTCACCACCCGCGCTGCCATGCGCCACATGTACAAGGACAAAAAGGGCGGGGCCATCATCTATATGGGCTCGGTGCATTCTCATGAAGCGTCGAAGCTGAAGGCGCCCTATGTGGCGGCCAAGCACGGCCTCCTTGGCTTGGCGCGCGTCGCCGCCAAGGAAGGCGCCGACTACAATGTGCGCGTCAACGTGATCTGCCCCGGCTTCGTGCGCACACCGCTGGTCGAGAAGCAGATCCCCGAACAGGCGGCACAATTCGGCATCTCGGAAGAACAGGTGATCAAGACCATCATGCTGAAGGACACGGTCGACGGTATCTTCACGACGGTCGAGGACGTGGCGCAGACGGCCCTGTTCCTGGCGAGCTTCCCCAGTGCGGCGCTGACCGGCCAGTCGATCACCGTCAGCCATGGCTGGCACATGCAATAACTGGACATGGCGGTGAAGAAGAAGTTGAGGATCGAATTGCCGGCTTACGAGACGATCGCCCTCGTCCTCCAGGGCGGCGGCGCCTTGGGAAGCTATCAGGCGGGCGTCTATCAGGGCCTCCATGAGGCCGGCATCGAGCCCAACTGGTTTGCCGGCATTTCGATCGGTGCCCTGAATGCCGCGATCCTCGGCGGCAACCCGCCGGAAAAGCGCCTCGAAAAGCTCACGGAATTCTGGGAGACGATCTGCCAATCGGCGCTTTTCCCCGCCTTCACTTTAGGCGCAGAAGTGGCGAGCCTGCTGGGTGATGGTGACATGCGCACCCTGGCCGGCGCCTGGTCCTCCATGCGCGCCGTCGTCGAAGGCCAACGCGGCTTCTTCGTGCCGCGCCTGGTGCCGCCCTTCCTCAACACTTTCGGCGGCCCGGAATCGAGCAGCTTCTACGACACCGCCCCCTTGAAGGAGACGCTGGAGCGGCTGTGCGATTTCGACCGCATCAATGCGCGCCTCGAGCGCGTCTCGGTCGGCGCCGTCGATGTCGAGACCGGCAATTTCGAATATTTCGATAATGCCAACCGAAAGCTGGGACCTGAGCATTTCATGGCTTCCGGCGCTTTGCCGCCGGGCTTCCCCGCAGTCAAGATCGATGGGCGTTATTACTGGGATGGCGGGCTTGTCTCCAACACGCCGCTGATGGAAGTGCTCTCCTGCCCGCCCCGGCGCGATACGCTGGCCTTCCAGGTCGATCTGTGGTCGGCCAGGGGGCCGATGCCGCAGAACCTGCTCGACGTCGACGAGCGGCGGAAAGACATCGTCTATTCCAGCCGCACGCGGCTGGTGACGGACGTCGCCGGCTATATCCAGCATCTGCGGCATGCGCTGATGAAGGCGATCGACAAGATCCCGGCGGAACTGCAGAACGACCCGGAGGTGCAGAAGCTCCGCGAGCTGTCCTGCTCCAAGGTCTACAACACCGTCCAGCTCGTCTACCGCGACAAGCAATACGAGACGCATAGCAAGGATTACGAGTTCAGCATCCTCAACATGCGCGAACACTGGCAGGCCGGGCTCGACGACATCCGCCACACGCTGCAACACCCCGAATGGCTGGCAAGGCCCAGCGGCGACAGGGCCGTCGTCACGCATGACGTGCACCGGGTGGAGGGGTAGCTCTCAGCATCGAACAAGCGCCCCCTCACCCCAACCCCTCTCCCGCGAGGGGAGAGGGACTACACGCGTACTTTTCAATAGCTTTCAGTTCCGAACAGAATTGGGATCGGCACCACATTCCCTCTCCCCCGTCGACGCAGTCGGCTTCGCCTCCGGGCGGGAGAGGGTTAGGGTGAGGGGTGCCAGCCACACGCACGATTTCTCACCGCAACGCTGCCTGCACCTCGCCGGCGCGCGTCACCCAATGCTCTTCCTCTTCCGTCATGTTGAAGAGCTTGCCGTGCCGGACGACCTCGGTGAGCTGGGCCAAGGCGCGGTCCTTCAGCCCCTGCTTCCAGAGCATTTCGGCGAAGTAATAGCGCGCTTCCAGGCGCCGCGCTTCCAGGCTGTCCTTGCGCTCCAGCAGCGTTTCAAGCTCGGCCGTGGCAGTTGCAAAATCGCCGGCGCCGGCAAGCGCGCGGGCAGTGAGGATGGCGCGTTCCTGGGCGAAGGAGCTGGGATGCGCCTCGCCCAATTCGCGCAAGGTCTGGCGGCATTTTGCAAAGTCGCCATGCTCCAGCAAAGCACGGGAGAGGCCGATCAGCACATCGGCGGCGTTGACGAAATAGCCTTCGCGGGCGCTTTCATAGAGCCGCACGGCATCGCCGAAAAGCTCCCGCGCCATGCAGGCCTCGGCGAGCGCGATCTTTTCATTGATCGAGCCGGTATCGATGACATCCTCGATGCGGCGACCGGAGACTTCCCGCTCCTGGCGAAGGTCGGCCTGTGCCCGCTGCCAGCGCGCGCGCTGCATGCGCACCACCTTGGGCTGCGGCTTCATATCCAGCGTCGGGAAGATCTCGACGAAGAAATAGGCCAGGCTGCCGATCAGCGGCACAATCAGGATGATGCTGATCCACCAGCAGGTCTTGCCATTGCGGATGACATGCACCGCCATGAAGACATCGAGGGCAAGGATGGCCAGCGAGAGGATGGGCATGGGTAGAGTCCGACGGGTTGTTCCTGCTTGAACGATGGACGTCTGTCTGCCGAAACCGTCGATCGGTTCAGCAGATTTAATATACTCTTATTAGACGAATAGAACATAACGAACACAACCCGTCAAGTCCGAGTATTCCAACTTGTCCCATCCGCCGCTTTTTGGCGAAATAGGCCCCCCGACTTGCGCGCGATTCGGCGGCGCTGACCTCAGTCCCACGGCGATGAACATGGCTTCTGCGACCAACACGGTAACAATCACACCACTAGCAATGGAACGGCGATGGCGGTCGCCGGCTGTCGAGACGACCCTCACCATCAAGCGCGGCGCCGCCCGCGTGCATCGTGATCGGAACGGCATGGTGAGCCTGCAGGTCACTCTGAGCAGCGCTGAGACCTTTCTGGACCAGATGGGCCGCGATTCATTGACCTGCTGTTCCCTGAAATGGTCTTTCTGTTGTTTTGACGGCGATGAGCGACTGAGTACTCACCACCTTGACGTCGGCGCTTTGCAGACGCACAGTCATCGCTGGAGCAACATCAGGCTCTCCTATTATGAGGCCTATGCCGCCGGTTTCAGATGCCGGCATATGACGGCGACGCTTGTCGAGGACGGAGACGTTCATCTGCAAGCATCGCTCACCGCCCTCGATGCGGGCGGTGAGCCAATCTTCGACGTCGCACTCGATGTCATCCTCAAACAGCCGACGAACACTCGAAAGGGAAATTCAAAAATACCGTTGTGGCGTGCCTTGGCGATAGGTTGGTATGGCGTCGAGGAATCTATCGAACGCGGCATCATTCCGCCTAACGGTCATCCAATGTGGGGCGACCTTCACGATCCTCAGCGCCCACCTGTTCGGATGTGGGGCGATACCATGATGGTGGACGATGATCTGCCGAAGCACTACAGGGATCCGACAGCGAACTACATAATTTTGCGCGACAACCCGTGCCTGACTGATGAAACTCTGAGGCGCATATCGGGCCTCTGGCAACTCACGGGTCTCGAACTGGGCAATACGCTCGTCACCGGTCACGCGTTCGCTGGCTTCCGGGGTTGGCGCCCTATCCGTAGTCTCGACCTCAGCAACACCCTACTGGACGATACGGGATGCGCTCTTCTGAGCCGTTTCAAGAATCTTAGGGACTTGAGTTTGCGCGGCACAAGAATAGAGGGACGCACTTTGTCTGCCTTGGGACAACTGAAGAAGCTGGAAAATCTAAACCTAGCCGATACGATCATTGATGCTGAGGCACTTCAAGGCATTGGGAAATTGGAGTCACTTCTTCGAATCCACCTGCCGAAATCCTTGAATGCGGTTTCGAACAGTGCTCTCCGGGCCCAATTCCCACAATTGAAGCACATGTTGTAGGACCGAAACAAAAACCCCGCGGCATTGCTGCCGCGGGGTCTTCGTTAGATCTGAGCTTGAGTGGCTTGGACTTAGAAGTCCATACCGCCCATGCCGCCCATGTCCGGCGCGCCGCCCATCGGGGGGGCCTTCTTTTCCGGGCGGTCGGCGATCATGGCTTCCGTCGTGATCAGCAGGCCGGCCACCGAAGCGGCATCCTGCAGAGCGCAACGCACGACCTTCGCCGGGTCGATGACGCCGTCCTTCACGAGATCGGTGAATTCACCGGTCTGCGCGTTGTAGCCCCAGTTGGCACCCTTGCCTTCGAGGAGCTTGCCGGCGATCACGGCACCGTCGACGCCGGCGTTTTCGGCGATCTGACGGACCGGGGCCTGCAGCGCGCGGCGGATGATGTCGATGCCGACCTTCTGGTCGTCATTGTCCGACTTCAGCTTCTCGAGCGCCTTGATCGAATAGAGGAGGGCGACGCCGCCGCCGGCGACAACGCCTTCTTCGACCGCCGCACGGGTGGCGTGCATGGCGTCGTCAACGCGATCCTTGCGCTCCTTCACTTCGACCTCGGTCGCACCGCCGACGCGGATGACGGCAACGCCGCCAGCCAGCTTGGCGAGACGCTCAGCGAGCTTTTCCTTGTCGTATTCCGACGAGGTTTCCTCGATCTGGGCGCGGATCTGGGCGCAACGGCCTTCGATCTCTTTCTTCTTGCCGGCGCCGTCGACGATGGTGGTGTTTTCCTTCTCGATCACGACCTTCTTGGCCTTGCCGAGCATGTCGAGGGTGACGGTCTCGAGCTTAATGCCGAGATCTTCCGAGATGACCTGGCCACCGGTGAGGATGGCGATGTCTTCCAGCATGGCCTTGCGGCGATCGCCGAAGCCCGGGGCCTTCACGGCCGCGACCTTCAAGCCGCCGCGCAGCTTGTTGACGACGAGGGTCGCGAGAGCCTCGCCTTCGACGTCTTCCGAGATGATGAGGAGCGGACGGCCCGACTGCACCACGGCTTCGAGGACCGGCAGCATCGACTGCAGGTTCGAGAGCTTCTTCTCGTGGAGAAGGATGTAGGGGTTGTCGAGGTCGGTGATCATCTTCTCGGCGTTGGTGATGAAGTACGGCGAGAGATAGCCTCGGTCGAACTGCATGCCTTCGACGACTTCGAGCTCAGTGTCGAGGCCCTTGGCTTCTTCAACGGTGATGACGCCTTCGTTGCCGACCTTCTGCATCGCCTTGGCGATCATGGCGCCGATTTCTTTTTCGCCATTGGCGGAAATCGTGCCGACCTGGGCGATCTCTTCCGAGGTCGAGACCTTCTTGGCGCGCTTCTTGATGTCTTCGACGACGGCTTCGACAGCGAGGTCGATGCCGCGCTTCAGATCCATCGGGTTCATGCCGGCGGCCACGGCCTTGGCGCCTTCACGAACGATCGACTGCGCCAGAACGGTCGCGGTCGTGGTGCCGTCACCGGCGAGGTCGTTGGTCTTCGAGGCCACTTCGCGCACCATCTGGGCGCCCATGTTCTCGAACTTGTCGGCCAATTCGATTTCCTTGGCGACCGTCA
The DNA here is from genome assembly GCF_041906375.1 of Dongia sp. Lineage (GTDB taxonomy): Bacteria > Pseudomonadota > Alphaproteobacteria > Dongiales > Dongiaceae > Dongia. The sequence goes on from NZ_JAYRJJ010000002.1 coordinate 670,431, forward strand.
CACCGTCCTTGGTGATGCGCGGGGCGCCGAAGGCCTTGTCGATGACGACGTTGCGGCCCTTGGGGCCCAAGGTCACCTTCACCGCATTGGCGAGGATGTCGACACCGCGCAGCATGCGATCGCGGGCATCGGCGGAAAAGCGTACGTCTTTAGCAGCCATGTGGAATAACTCCTGTTAGGTTTTCGAGAAAAGCGGTACCGAGCGTCAACGCGCTCAGGCGACCTTCTTCTTCGAACCGGAAGCGGTGCCCTCGATGATGCCGAGGATGTCCGATTCCTTCATGATGAGCAGGTCTTCACCGTCGACCTTCACTTCCGTGCCCGACCACTTGCCGAACAGGATGCGGTCGCCCGCCTTCACGTCGAGCGGGGTGATCTTGCCGTCTTCGTTCTTCACACCAGCGCCGGCGGCGATGACTTCGCCCTCTTGCGGCTTTTCCTTGGCGGTATCGGGGATGATGATCCCACCGGCGGTCTTTTCGATGCCCTCGATACGACGCACAAGAACGCGGTCGTGGAGCGGACGGAACTTCATGGTGATCCTCCGTAAATATCTGAAAGGTATTGAGTTTCCCTAGCGCGCCTGCCCTGGGACCAGCGCCGCTTCACACGGCTGTTAGCACTCGGGGCAAACGAGTGCCAGCGATGTAGGCGGAATACCCACGCCCGTCAAGGGCCGGACCGCTGATTTCTGCGGCGGCTTTCGCGCGGAAAGACGAATCCCGTCAATCACTTGCCCATTGCCGCAGCGGGCGTCTTGGCAGCAATCTGCGCCACTGAGTGCTAAGCTGCTGTAATCACAAAGATTTTTATTCTTTCTTAGCGATCCCTGCGGCATCATGACGTTAACGAATCAGTCCTCAAACGATCAGCAAAGGTTCATCGACCATCGGACAGCGCGAAGGAGGGTATATGGGAATGAATGCGCTCAGCCTGCAGCTCAAGGACTATCGCCTCGTCACCGCCGAAATCCTCTACCACCTGCCGGACCATCCCGGCCTGCTGCAGAGCTATCTCTGGCAGGATTACGACCTCGCCCCGCGCCTGCCGGTGCTGCACAAATTCCTCGATTTCTGGAGCCACAATCTGGAGGGCAAGCTGCATTCGGTGAAAGTGGCCAAGGCCGACCTCATCACCCACGGCCGCTGGCGCCATACCGAGGCGCTCCTCAGCCTGCACTGACGTTCACGAATTCTGCCGCGCTGCCTGCCGCCAGGTCGCGGGCGGCACACCATAGGCCCGCGCGAAGGCCCGGTTGAAGGCCGCTTCCGTACCGTAGCCGGCCTCGAAGGCGATGGCGGAGACGCCTTTGGTGCCGCTGCGCAAGGCCGAGCGCGCAAGCGACAGACGCCAGGCCCGGACATAGCGCATCGGCGCGATTCCCAGCACCGCATCGAACCTTTCCGCAAGCGCCGAGCGTGACAGGCCGCTGCGCGCTGCCAGTTCCTCCACCGACCAATCATGGGCCGGATCTTCATGGACGAGGGCAAGGCAACGTGCGAGCGCCGGATCGCTCAGGGCCGCCAGCCAGCCAGCTTCTTCTGTCGCCGCCGCGTGCATCCGGTGCCGCAGCAACTCGATGAAGGTGACCTCGGTGAGGCGTTCCAGGATCGCCGCGCCGCCGCTCCGGGGCCGGTCGAATTCGGCCACGATCTGCCCGATCGCGGCTTTCAGCCAGGTGGCATCCGCATCGGCGCGGGTGCGGACATGCAGCAGGCTGGGCAAAGACTTGCGCAGCGGCTCGAAGCTCATCGCGTCGCATTGCAGATATCCGCACAGGATGCGCACTTGCGGCCCGTCGCTCCCGTAATGGAGAGTCGGGATGTCGCGCCAGGGCTTGGGCGGCAGATCGTCGACCGGCTTGATCATGCCGCCGTCGCTGCCCGCCCCCAACTGGTGCCCGGTCCCGAACGGAAAGGCCACCACGTCGCCGGGCACAAGTTCGACATGGCGGCCTTCCATCTTCATCCAGCAATCGCCGTCGACCACGATGTGGAATGGGATCGTGCCGCTGCTGCCCAACGCCTTCGCGCCGGCGTCCTTGGCACCCAGATTCTTCAACGACGGCTTGTCATCGGTCATCCAGACGCCGTTCGCCATGAAGCAGAATTGCAGCGAACCGGAGAGGCGGATGTGGCGCAGCACATCCGACAGGACGTCCGCGCCGGCAGCGGCAAGGCCTGGCGAGGCCAGTTCTTGAACCGGCGGCGTCTTGATCAATCCTTTCAGCGATCCGGCCAAAGACGGTGTCCTCCAGCAACGATAAAAAGCCGCCCACCTTAACGCACTCAAGGGTGGAGAATATTCATGAGCCAAGCTACTGACAAACTCGTAATCCTGGTTACCCGCGGTATAGATTCTGAACTGTCCTCGGTCGCCTTCACCATTGCCAATGGCGGCATCACGGCGGGCCTCAAGGTCTCGATCTTCCTTACCAGCACGGCCATCGACCTGGTCCGGAAACGGGGCCAGGCCATGACCCATGTGGCGCCCCTGCAGCCGCTCCTCGCCCTCATCGAGGATTTCCAGAAGCGCGGCGGCGTGATCTGGGCTTGCCCGCCTTGCGTCGAAAGCCGCGGCTACACCCAGGCCGACCTCATCGACGGCGTGGTAATCGTCGGCGCCAGCGCCATGCATGCGGAGATCAAGCAGGGGGCGGCGACCCTGTCCTTCTAGGGACATTTCCGGCCAAGGACATTTCCGGGACCTTCGCTGCAGCGCGGAAAGGCGCGGTTGTGAAGGTCCCGGCGACCTGATAGGAGGTTGGGCAGCCGAACAAGGATCTGGTGCCCTTTGCTGCGTCGTCTTTACGATTGGATCATGCGTTTGGCCGAGAGCCCGCGCGCCCTGTGGGCGCTGGCCCTCGTTTCCTTCGCTGAAAGCTCGTTCTTCCCCATTCCGCCGGATCCGATGCTGATCCCGATGGTGCTGGCCAATCGCCACCGCGCCTGGGCATTTGCGGGTGTGGCGACGCTCGCCTCGGTGCTGGGCGGCATTGCCGGCTATTTCATCGGCGCGTCGCTGGAATCGCTCGGACAATCGATCCTCAGCTTCTACGGCCATCCGGACGCGATGACCGAGTTCCAGCACATGTTCGCGCATTGGGGCCTGTGGATCATCCTGATCAAGGGCCTTACCCCTATTCCCTATAAATTCGTCACCATCGCCTCCGGTATGGCCGGCTTCGACCTCAAGATCTTCATCATCGCCTCGATCGTGACGCGCGGCGGCCGCTTCTTCATCATCGCCGCCCTGCTGCGCATTTTCGGCGAGCCCGTGCGCGACTTCATCGAGCGGCGCCTGACGCTGGTGACGACCCTCTTCGTCGTGCTGGTGGTGGGTGGCTTCGTCGCCTTAAAATACATCTTCTGATATCCGAGCAGGTGCGATCTTGTCCCGACACGGTCAACAGAGCTTCATCGATCCACGGCACGTCCCCTGGCTGACGGCCGGCATGAGCCTCGCGGCACTCTGCGCCGCGTGGCTCGCGCAATACGGTTTCGGCCTGGCGCCCTGTCACCTCTGCTATCTGCAGCGCGATGCCTATTGGGCGGCGATTGTCCTTTCGGTCCTGGCCATCGTGCTGGGCCCGCGTTCTCCCTATCGGCGCTGGGCGGTGGCCCTCATCGGCCTTGCCTTCCTTACCGGCGCCGGCCTCGCCCTCTATCATGTCGGGGTCGAGCAGAAATGGTGGGTGGGCTCGGAAGCCTGCATCGGCGGCATCGCCGGCCTTTCCGGCGCCGATCTCGAAGCGGCCATCATGAACGCGCCGGTCACGCGCTGCGATGAAGCGGCCTTTGAATTGTTCGGGATCTCCATGGCAGGCTATAATGGCTTGTTGTCGCTGGCGCTGGCCGCCTTCGCCTTCTGGGGCTTTGCCCGTGCCCGGTAACGATGGCCCGGTAAGGATGAACAAGACATGAGCGAACCCGCCCTGCCGCCGCAACCCACCCGAAATCGTCCCTTGCCGGGCGACCTCTCGCCACGGTCTCTGGTCGAACGCGTCATCCGCGTCGACCATGCCGGCGAATACGGCGCCAAGCGCATCTATCAAGGCCAGCTGGCGGTCCTGGGGCAAAAGGCCGAGGGTCCGGTCATCCGCCACATGCTGGAACAGGAACTCCGCCACCTCGAGGCCTTCGAGAAGCTGATGGTCGAGCGGCGCGCACGGCCCTCGCTGCTCTTTCCCATCTGGCATGTCGCCGGCTTTGCGCTCGGCGCCGCCACGGCCTTGATGGGGCCGAAGGCCGCCATGGCCTGCACCGTCGCCGTCGAGGAAGTGATCGACGAGCATTACCGGCAGCAGATGCATGAGCTGGCCGACAGCGAACCGGCCATCACCGAAAAGATCGAAATCTTCCGTGCCGAGGAAGTCGAGCACCGCGACACGGGCTTGGCCCATGGGGCCGAACAGGCACCTGCTTATCCGGTACTGAGCAGCGCCATCAAGGCGGGCTCCCGCCTCGCCATCTGGCTGGCGGAACGGTTCTAGCGGATCAGGTCGCCGGTACTGGCTTGCGCACCGGGACCCATCGCTTCCGTCACCAGCCCTTCCAGGCGCTGGGCAAGCTTGGCGCCCAATTCGCCGCCATCGCCGCGGATGCCCTGGGCGAGCACCAGGCGCATGGCGTCGAGATGCGCCTGGATGAGGTTGAGATCGGAATCCGGGAAGGGGCGCTTTCCGCGCGTCAGCCGGCAGAGTGAATCACCGAGCCGCGTCATCAGCGGAAAGCCGAAGGACGACCCCTGGCCCTTGATGTTGTGGGCGATGGCGTAGAGCGCCTGGACGGCGATGATGCGGTCGTCGACAGCGCCTTCGGGCAGATTGCCGGTCGGTGCCGCGGCGCGGGCGAGGGCCAGATGTTCGACGCATTTTTCGACATCGGCCGAGGCCCAGCCGACATAGCTTTTGGCAAGATCGGCCACCGCTGCCTCGGCGCGGGCGAGGCGGCGCGCCATTTCGCCTTCTTTACTGTCATCGGTCATCTGGTTGCGCATTCCGTCGCCACGAATTCCGGCCCTTCCCTGGAGAATCAACGGCTTATCTTACCCGTCTTGTCACATTTCTCCTAGGGGGTTGCGACCCCGGCGGCAGCGCGCGGGAGGGTAGCGGCTAAAGACGCCGGGGCAAGTATTTGGCGAAGACGCCAACCACCAGCATGAGAAGGCCATAAGCGATATAGACCGCGCGCTGGTCGAAGAATTGGAGAAGTGCGCTGAAGACGGCGAAAGGCAGCAGATTGCCGATATCGATATAGGTGCGGAAGACCGACATCATCTGCGGCCGTTCCAGGGGCCGGACGGCGCGCAGGAACGGGATATTACCGAGCGAATCCAGCATTACCACGAAGAAGGCGGCGATGAGGAGCAGGGTGCCCACCGCCAGGGGACTGGCGAAGGCGAAGGGAATGGCCAGCGTGGTGAGGCCGGCGCCGAAGAAGGCCACCATGATCGGCAGGCGCACGCCAATCCGGCGCGCGATCCAGCCGAAGAAGGGAGCAAGGAACAGCAGCACGTTGGCGGCACCCGTGACGAAGCCCGACCAGGTATCGTCGACGCCATGATCGCGGAAATAGAGCGCCGGATAGACGAAGAACAGCGACCACCAGCCGGACCGCCCGAAGGCGATGGTCCAGGCGAGGCGCAGCCGCGGCTGGCCGAAGAAGCGGCCGATGCTGTGCAATGGGTTGGGCGGCGGCTTGGTGGCGGCGGCCACGGCCGGGTTTTCGGTCAGGCGCAGATAGGCAAAGAAGGCGACGGCGACCAGGGCCACCCCCATGCCGACCGCCGCCACGGCCCAGGTGCCGTAGCTCTTGTAGAGCACGACGCCGAGCATCGGCCCGAATCCCCAGGGGAGGCAGCCCAGCAGCAGTTTCAGCGGTTCATAGCGCACGAGATCCTCGCGCGGAATGAAGTCGAGCACGTAGAGCGTGAGGGCGACGATGCAGGCCGTGCCCGACAGCGTGCGCAGCACCTGTCCAGTGAACTGGCCCAGGGGATCGTCGAAGGCCAAAGCGACGACGGCGAGGCCGCCGATGATGAGCCCCATCGAATAGACCCAGCGGCGCCGATAGCGATGGATGAGCCGCGGCACCGCGAAACCGGCAAAGAGGCCGAAGATGGTGACGCCGAGATAGACCGCCGTCACCTTGGCGTCGGAACCGAAGATCTCTTTGGCCTGCAGCGGCATGACCGTCAGCACCAGCGCCCGCGTGGTCGATTCCAGCATGTAGAGAAAGGCAAAGACCATCGCACCGGGCTTGCGCCCGGAAAGCGGCAGAGAGGGGGTTTCGATGGCCATGGGATGGAAATTCCGGGGACGGTGGATTCCGGCAGGCAACGCGCAGCGATCCATGTGAATAGCATGCCCGGCCCCGCCTCACCCGAGCGGAAGCGTCATGGCTTGATTCCAATTCGGCATGACGGTTCGATGAACGGGGGGCGGCGCCCTGGCGGATTGTGCGGTGCAGGGCGGGCGTTCGTCACCCAGACCCGGCCCGCAAAGCTCCTTGCCTTCCGTCCGCAAAAAGGCGACAAGACATAAACTTACCGGCACTTCGACGGATGATATGGCGAAACGCAGCCTGGACGATATCGACCGCAAGCTCCTTTCTCTGCTGCGCAACAATGCGCGCACGCCGACAGCGGCGCTGGGGCGGCAACTTTCCCTCTCGCGCAGCGCCGTGCAGGAACGTCTGAAGCGCCTGGAACGCGACGGCATCATCGCCGGCTATACACTGGTGGTCGGCAAGGATGGCGAAGCGCCGGGTGTGGGCGCCCATGTGCTGCTGTCGGTCGACCCCAAGGCCCATGACCAGGCGATCGGCGCCCTCAAAAAACTGCCTGAGGTGCAATCGGCCTATACCGTTTCCGGCTCCTATGATGCGATTGCCATCGTCAGCGCCAGCAACGCCGCCCATCTCGACGAAATCCTGACCCGTATCGGGCATCTCCCCGGCGTGCAGCGCACCACCTCCTCCATCCTGCTCTCGACGGTGGTCGAGCGCCGTTCCTGATTGGACAGGCCTCCAATGGACAGGATCGGTGCCGACGATATCGAAGCTGCCGCGCGGCGCCTTCACGGCCATGTCCGGCGCACGCCGATCCTGCCGCTGGAACTGGGGTCGCTCGGCACCCGCGCGCATCTCACGCTGAAACTGGAACTGCTGCAGCATAGCGGCTCGTTCAAGGCGCGCGGCGCCTTCAATTCATTGCTCTCGATGTCGGTGCCGCCGGCCGGCGTCGTTGCTGCGTCGGGCGGCAATCACGGCGCGGCCGTCGCCTTCGCCGCCCGGAGCCTCGGCCATGTCGCCGAGATCTTCGTTCCCAGCCTTGCCAGCCCCGCCAAGATCGCCCGTATCGAATCGTTCGGCGCCAGGGTGCATGTGATCAATGGCGCCTATGCCGATGCCTTGGCGGCAGCCGAGAAACATCAGGCAACGACCGGCGCCATCGGCATCCACGCTTATGACGCACCGGCGACCGTGGCCGGGCAAGGAACGCTGGCGCGCGAGCTCGATGCGCAATGCACCCAGATCGACACCGTGCTGGTCGCGGTGGGTGGTGGTGGCCTCATCGGCGGTGTTGCCGCCTGGTTCGACAAGCGCGTGCGCGTGGTCGGCGTCGAACCGGTCAAATGTCCCACGCTGGAAAGCGCCTTCCGCGCCAAGGCGCCGGTCGATGTCGAGGTAAGCGGCATCGCCGCCGATTCCCTCGGCGCCCGGCGCGTCGGCGCCCTGCCCTTTGCCATCGCCAAGGATCTGGTCGAGGGTGTCGTGCTGGTCGAGGACGACGCCATCCGCGCCGCGCAGAATGTGCTGTGGCGCGACCTGCGCCTGGCCTCCGAACCCGGCGGCGCCACGGCGCTGGCGGCACTGCTCTCCGGCGCCTACCAGCCGGCCCTGGGCGAGAAGGTCGCCGTCATCCTGTGCGGCGGCAATGTCGACCCGGCGAGCCTCAACGAGATCGCGTCGTAAGGAGCAGGTAGAGGGCAACGCTGGCAAAGACGATGCCGCCGCCCAGCAGCGTGCCGGAACCAGGCACTTCGGCAAAAGCCAGCCACACCCATACCGGCGCCAGCGGCGCATCGAGCGCGCCGATGAGCGCCGTTTCGACCGGCGCCACGCGCCTGGCGCCGAGCGTGAAAAGAGCAAGACCCAAAGCCGAATTGACCAGGCCGAACAGGACCAGCAGGGTCAAATCGGCAAGCGCGATTTGACCGCCCCCGGTCGTCGCAAACGGTCCGCAGGCGAGACCGCTGAAAAGCGCCGAGAGACAGGCGGCCGGCAGGATCGGAATACCGGGCCGTGCCCGCGCGATGACCATCATCGCCGCCATCATGAACGTCATGCCGAGCGCCAACAGATCGCCCAGCCAGTTGCCCTCGGCCGAAAGACCCACCATGACCATGACGTCAATCAGGGCGGCGAGTGCTGCGAGCAGGGCTGATCGGGTTGGACTTTCGCGCAAGACCAACCAACCCAGAAATGCAGTCGCAAAGGGAACGACAGCATAGATCACCGCCACATGTGCCACCGTGGTGAGGCGCAGGGCATTGATGAAGAAGATCATGCCGACAGCAGAAGCTGCGACGAACAGCCAGCCGGCCCGACCAAGATGCGCAAAACTCTTCCGGCCCGCCCGTCCCTCCAGCCACAGGATGACAAGGAAGATTCCGAGCGCCCCGAAGAGGCCACGCCAAAAGAGCAGCGTCCAGCCGTCGAGCGGGATGGCGCGCGTGAAGAAACCCGCGGTACTCCAGGCGATGGCGGAACCGATGACGGCGAAGCGACCGGCTGACTGGCTGCCGATGATGCCGGCTGTAGAGAGATCGGATTGCCGATCGGCAGACTGCATGGGACGCCTCGCTTCGGCTGCTGTTTTTACTGCGCCGCATGCTAGCCAATGGCTACTGACATCAGGGTGTCAGCAGTCATTGGCTAATGTGCTGCGATGGAAAGATCCTCGCGCCTCTTTGAAATCATCCAGTTGCTGCGCAGTGCCACGGCGCCGATGACGGCCCGGGATATCGCCACCACTCTGGAGGTCACCACGCGCACCATCTATCGCGACATGGCGGTCCTGCAGGCGCGCCGCGTGCCGATCGAAGGCGAGGCCGGCATCGGCTATGTCATGCGGGCCGGGTTCGACCTGCCGCCTTTGATGTTCTCGCCTGAGGAGATGGAGGCCATCGCCATCGGCCTGTCGCTGCTGGGCCGCACTGGCGATCATGCCCTGCAGCTGGCGGCAAGGCGCGTGGCGCAGAAGATCGCCTGCGTGCGGCCCGAAACAAAGCGGGAGGCGACAGGGGAAGCGCATCTGCTGGCATCCGGGTGGCACGCCATCCCGGCGGCACCTGTCGACCCCGGCGCCATTCGCGCGGCGATTCGCGCGGCGCAATGCCTTGCCCTGCACTATACCGATGCCCAGGGGGTGCCATCGGAACGCAAGGTGCGCCCCGTGGCCCTCGTCTATTACGTCGATAGCATTGTGCTTGGCGCATGGTGCGATTTGCGCGCAGCCTTCCGCCATTTCCGGCTGGACCGCATCAGGTCATGCGCGGTGCTGGGGGAAAGCTTCGTGGCGACGGCTGCGGCATTGCGCATCGCCTGGCACCAGCACATCAAGGCGCCTTAATCGAGGGCGAGTCCGGCCTTGAGGGCGGCGAGTTTTTTCTCGTCCGCCTGTTTGGGTGCCAGGGTGGCCCCCAGCGCCATCTTGCCGATGGTGACGGATTGGCCAGCGGCCAACAGCATGGCCTTGTCCTGGTCGGCGCTGGAAAGGCTGCGGAAGCCGAGGGCCGATTCAGCGACGTCGACCTTGCCTTCCAGCACATAAACCGAGGTTTCGGCCTTGGCCGTATTCACGATCCAATCGGTCGAACGGGTGGCGGCCACGGCGTTGCGGGTGCGGATGACGAAGCTGGAGCCCGGCGCCGCCTTGGCGGTGATCGCCTGCAGCAAGCCGTCCTTGAGATCGAAGGCAGCTTCGCGCTTCAGATCCTCGGGCGAAAAATCGAATGCGGCGATGGTCATCTTGGTCAATTCGCCGAGATTGAGCTGCGAGCCGTCCTTGAGGCCGATGCGCAGGCGGCTCTCGGCCAAAGTCGTGACGACGTCGCCGGCAAAAACATCCTCGCCGCCGGCAAGGGCGATCTGCTGTCCGGCGCGCGCGAGAGAGGCCGTGCCGCGCGCCTTGGTGACCGAACCCACGGGCTGGGCAGCTGCTCTGGCAGCTTCCGGCCCGAGCAAAGCAATGGCCCCCAGCGCCCCGCCGAAACCGAGGCCCAAACGCAGGAATTGCTGTCTGCTGAATTGCGCGGTCATTCCCATCCTCCCATTCAGGCGGAAAACTCCACCCCTTCAGGCGGAAAACCTGGGGCGAGCTCCTGGGACAGTCGGAGATATTGGGCCGCATCGCCCTGACCTGCAATGATCGCCGTCACGTTCTAAGCTCTGATCGGGCTAGTAAACGCAAACTAACACAAGCCGCTTGGGAGACAAGGAGAGTGGTACGATCATCGTATCGAAAGCGAACATTTCTGTTTATTTTTCAACTGCTTGATTGCGGTCACCAGTCAATTGAACAGTCTTGGTTTCGGGTTACATGTCGCGGATGTTTTTACACCCAAAGTTTTGGAAAATCCGATACGCTGCCCTATCTGTGGTCTCTGGATTTCGCGGAGAATTGAAAAATGACGTTCAAGTTCACGCCTGAGAATATTGAAGAGCTGTTTGGCGCAGAAGCCGCCGAGCAAGAAGACACAAAGCGACTCAGGAAATACTTCTTTAAGAGCAAAACGTACGAGGACGTTCGCGCGAATCTGCCGCTCAGAATTCTTGTAGCCCATAAGGGCATAGGCAAAAGTGCAATGTTCAAGGTCTGTTTCAGCGAAGACCTAGATCAGAGAAGTTTGAGCCTATGGGTCCGACCAGATGACTTGCTGAATTTTCGGTTCGATGAAACTACCGACCTAAATGCCCTCATCAGAAACTGGAAATCTGGGCTCCTAGATTTGATCGCAAGCAAAGTGGTGTCTTTCGTTGGGGAAGCTCCAACGAGCACAGCAGTCAAGACAATTGCTATTGCGGGTGCTGGTATCACCAATGCATTGATCAGCTTTTTCAAGAAGAAGCTTGGGGATGCTCTTGATCCAGCCATTCAGGCAACGCTCGAAAAGTTCCTTACCTCAAAGAAGATCTTGATTTATATCGATGATCTCGATCGCGGCTGGGAGGGAAAACCTGTCGATATTCGACGAATCTCCGCTCTGCTCAATGCACTTCGCGATATGTCCACAGATTACCCAGGACTTCACTTCCGTGTTGCGCTTCGCGCAGATGTCTACTTTCTAGTAAGAACGTCAGATGAATCGACCGATAAGATCGAGCGTTCTGTTATTTGGTACAGTTGGACTAATCACGAGATTTTCCAGATCTTAGTCAAAAGGGTCGGTACTTTCTTCGATCGTCAACTCAATGAAAAACAACTTTCTGGCATGCAGCAATGGCAACTGGCCAAGGTACTCGACAGCATTATGGAGCCTCGTTTTGCAGGCAAGGGCCACTGGGAAAATGCACCAACTTTTAGGGTCCTACTTTCACTAGTACGGAAGCGACCCCGCGATTTGATCAAGTTATGTTCTGAAGCCGCGAACAATGCGCGACGGAGAGATGGCGAGCTAATCACAACGGCCGATCTAAAGGACGTTTTCGAGAGTTACTCGCAAGGTCGACTCCAAGATACAATAAACGAATACAGGACCGAGCTTCCTGCGATTGAGCGCCTGTTGTTCGGGATGAAGCCGGCGCGGCAGGAGCGCAAAACTGCGCAGGGCTATCAGTACGACACAGCCAAGTTGCTTGAGAAGATCGAGAACATCCAGCAGGGGGGCAAATTCTCATTCGCAACGGGCAAAACAGCGTCGACGAAGGACCTAGCCAGTTTCATGTACAAGATAAATTTTCTCACGGCACGCAAAGAACTTGCTAACGGCGAAATTGATAGAAAGTACTTTGAAGAGAATCGCTATATTTCAAGCCAGTTTGTTGATTTTGGATATGACTGGGAAGTTCATCCGGCATATCGGTGGGCGCTCCAACCTGACTCGATTGAAGATATTTTTGAGAGCCTCAAGTTGAGTAGCATGGACTTCGCCAAGACGTAACCGAACATTCTTAGAAGTCTGTAGGCGCCACCAATTTATTTTAGGTCAGGCGATGTTCTCGATATCGGCTTCCGAAAGGTTGCCGGGGACCACGGTAATAGGAATGCGCAGCTTGCCGATGGCCTTGCCGGTCAGCGCCGAAATGAGGGGGCCGGGGCCCTTGGAGCCGGTGGCGGCACCCAGCACCAGGATGGAAATGGTCGGCTCCTCGTCGATAAGCTTCATCACCTCTTCCTGGCGGTCGCCTTCACGGAAGAAGAGAATGGGGAAATTGCCGGAGAGCTTCTGCACTTCGCCCGCCATCTTCTGCATGATGGCCTCGGCCTGCTGGCGCGCCTCATCGCGGATGAGGTTGCTGACACCGACCCATTCCTGATAGTCGGCCGGCTCCATGACATAGGCCATGGCGACGCGGCCGCCGGATTTCGCGGCGCGCCGGCATGCATAGCGCAGCGCCACCTTGAGTTCGGGCGAATCGTCGATGATGACGAGGAAGACGCGCCCGACTTTGGGCTTCTCGCCCTGGGTTTGATCGCTCGGCTCACTCATCCCATCAACTCCCTGATCCCCCGCGCCAGATTGGATTCCGCCGCTATCTGCGCCGGAAGGCGAGGTGCGCCATCCAGCCGGCAAAGAGCGCCACCAGCACGGCGATGACACCATAAGCAGCGCTGTGGCGATGCGCAAAGTCGTAAATATCGGCGCCGAACCCGACCTTGCTGATGACCAGGGGCGTGGTCTGGGCGCCGACCACCTTCTGGTCGCGCACCAGATAAACCTCGGCCAGATAGGTTCCGGTCGGCACCGTCGACGGCACGCGCAAATTCACCCGGAACAGCCGGTCGCCGATAAAGAGGATGCGCGCCGGCAGATCGGAAAAGAGGCCGTTATGCTGCTTGGCGCGCACCAGCGCCGTGGTGAAGGTCTTGAGGTCGGTATCGTCCGGCGAGACTGGCGTCATGCGCACGTTTTCGATGCCCATCTGGTAGAAGGCGCGCTGGTCCGCGGGCAGCAATTCCTCGAGCGGCTTGGAGGCCGCCAGCATGTAGACCGCCGGCACGTTCTGGAAGCCGAGGCCCTTGCGGTTGATCCAGATGCCCCCCACCCGTTCCTTGCGCAGAACCTCGACATCGGCCGCCGGTCCCTTGACGACGACGATGACGTCGCCGGGGCCGTCAGTCGTGCCGAAAAGCAACACGTCGGCGCCGGCAAAGCCCGTGGTGATGGCGATGAGATGGTCATCGAGATCGGCGATGAGCGGCGCCTGGGCCCCCGCCGGACGAAGTCCGGCCAGCAGCAGAAACGCGAAGGCAAGGATGTGGAGGGAGGCCTTCAATGCCCACCTCCGGCGATGACGATGGAGAAGAGATCGGCCGGATGCGCCACCAGCTGGTAAAGGAGGCCGCCGGCCGTCACCAGGATGACGATGGCCATCAGGAAGCGGAGCTGTTCGCCGGGCAGCTTGGCGCCGAGGCGCCCGCCCACCTGTGCCCCCACGACACCGCCGATGGTGAGGATGAGGGCGAGGAGAATGTCGACGGTCTGGTTGGTGTTGGCCTGCCAGAAGGTGACCCAGGCCTGGACGAAGATGATCTGGAAGAGCGAGGTGCCGATGACGGCACCGGTCGCCATGCCGAGGAGATAGATCATGGCCGGCACCAGCAGGAAGGCGCCGCCGACACCCATGATGGCCGACATGATGCCGACGATGAAGCCGATCGAAGCCGGCAGCAGCGCGCTGATATAAAGGCGCGACTTGCGGAAGCGCATCTTGAACGGCAGGCCTTGCGCCCAATTGTGCTGATGCAGCTTCTTGGGCGCCATGGAGCGGCGCACCCGGCGCAGCGCCCGGATCGATTCCACCGCCATCATGATGCCGATGCCCGAAAGCGTGATGACATAGGCGATGGCGATGACCAGATCGATCTGCCCCAGCGTCTTCAACAGGGTGAACAGGAGCACGCCGATGCTGGAGCCCAGCATGCCGCCGGCCAGCATCACGGCGCCCATCTTCACGTCGACATTGCCGCGCACCCAATGCGCCAGCACGCCGGAGACGGAGGACGCCACCACCTGGTTGGATTGGGTCGCCACGGCAACCGCCGGCGGCACACCGACGAAAATCAGCAAGGGGGTGAGCAGGAAGCCGCCACCGACACCGAACAGGCCGGAGAGCACGCCGACGCCGGCACCCAGGCCCAGCAGCAGGAAGACATTGAGTGCCACTTCCGCGATCGGCAGATAGATCTGGAGCCCCAGAAACCAATCGAGGATGGCTGTCGCCCAGGTCACCGCTTTCCCCTTCATGGACGGGAGCGTGACCGAAACCCTGATCTACCGACGCCGCCGCCGCTCTGGCTCGCTTCTCAAAGGCCTTGCGACTCGGGATTTCGCACGGCTTTCGGCCACTCTAAATCACAGCGATTCCAAGGGAAAGCGATGGATCGCACAGTTTGTGCTGGACCCAGTTTTTTCTCACTTCTGGAGGATGTCGGTGATCTCTTCGAGTTGGGCACGGGCGCGCAGCAGATAGAAGCCCTGTTCGGCAAGATGATTGGGCTGGGCGAGCGAGGCCGTTTCGCCGTTGATGACGAACCAGGGCTGCAGCGCGGCCCCTTCCAGCATCGACCCCACCATGCGGCTCCAGATGCGCTCGGCGCCCTTTTCGGCCAGCACCGATTTGAAATCCTGGCCGAGCGCTTTCAGCAGCAGGCCGTAGGCATAGAGTTCGCCCTTGTTGCGATAGAAGATGTCGTCGGCATTGAGATCGAACCAGGCACCCGATTCCGTGTCGATTTCCTTGTCGATATCGTCCGACGCGGCGCCGAGATCCTTGCCGATGCGGTCGAGGGTCGAGAGCAGATTGTCGGCGCGCCGCTCGAACACGGCATCGCCCCGGGTCAGGCGGCCGTTGAAGTCGTTGAGGGACTTCATGGCGTCGTTGTAATAGCTTTCCGACGGCTTCATCGGCGCCCAGGAGCGGCTGAGGTCGATATACCAGAGGTCCGGCTGGTTGTTGAGATAGCTGGCGGCATCCTGCAGGGCCCGGTCCGAACTGCTGGTCCCGCGCGAGCGGCCGATCTGGTCGCGCAATTCGGTCACCACGCGCTGCAGCGCCTGGATCTCGCCGGATTGGAAGTTCGGCATGTTGTCGAGGATCGCCGCCGGGAAGAACCAGGGCGCATTGGCCGGCCAGGACGTGCCGTTGACCTCGCGGTCGATCAGCGCCGCCGCCATGGCAACGGTCTGGCTGGCCTCGGCCGGCACCGCGGGGGGCGCAAAACTGGGATCGTCGTCGATGTGATGAGTCAGCAGCGCACCCACGGGATAATAGAGCACGATGATCGCGGCGAGCAGGCCACCGCCCCAGCGCAGGGCGGTACCGAGGCGACTGCCGGTCGCCGGCGCGTCCACATCCATCGCGTCGTCCCGCCGCTTCCAGCTGGGCAGAAACCGGCGCCACCCCGTTTTAGTCCCCTGCGGCTGGGGCTCGAGATCGAAGTCGTCGCTCATGGTCTGGCTGTTCCCGTCTGGTGGGTGGCTGAGGGGAGATAAGCAATCTCCTTGGTCAAAACAATGACTCTACCGTCGCGAGGCCCCCTCACCCCAACCCCTCTCCCCAAAGGGGCGAGGGGCTTCGAGCCAATCGCAGCGCTAACTCCCTCGCCCCGCGATAGCGGGGAGAGGGTCGGGGTGAGGGGCACTGCCTGGTAAGGCCCCCCTTACGCCGACAGGAACCCGACCGCCTGCTCGATCTCCTTGAGGATCGGTTCGGAAATGGCGCGCGCCTTGGCGGCGCCGCGCGACAGTACCGCGTCAACCTCCGCCGTATTGGCGAGGAGGCGCTTCATTTCCGCCCCGATCGGCCCCAAAACCGAAACGGCAAGGTCGGTGAGCTCGCGCTTGAAGGCGGAAAATTCCTTGCCTTCGGTCTCGCCGATGACGGTGCCGATTTCCTTGTCGGAAAGCGCTGCGTAGATGGCGAGGAGGTTGTAGGCCTCGGGCCGCAGCGCCTCGGCTTCGGCCTTCACCTGGCCCTTTTCATCAAGGACCTCGAGCCCCGGCAGGGGTGCCGGATCGGTCTTCGCCTTCCTGAGCTTCAGGGCGATGGTATCGGCATCGTCGGTCATGTTGATGCGGCTGTAATCGGACGGATCCGATTTCGACATCTTTTTCGTTCCGTCGCGCAAGGACATGACCCGCGCCGCCGGACCGCCGATCACCGGCGCCGGCTGCACCAGGCAGTCGATCCCGAAATCGGTGTTGAATTTCTGGGCGATGTCGCGCGCCAGTTCCAGATGCTGCTTCTGGTCCTCGCCCACCGGCACATGGGTCGCGCGGTAGCCGAGGATGTCGGCCGCCATCAGCACCGGATAGGTGTAGAGGCCGACCGAGGCGTTCTCGCGATCCTTGCCGGCCTTTTCCTTGAACTGGGTCATGCGGTTGAGCCAACCCACCCGCGCCACGCAATTCAGGATCCAGGCCAGCTGCGCATGCACGCGGTTCTGGCTCTGGGCGAAGATGATCGAATGCGAGACGTCGATGCCGGACGCCATGAAGGCTGCGGTCACTTCGCGCGTGTTCTTGGTCAGTTCCGCCGGATCCTGGAAGACGGTGATCGCGTGCATGTCGACGACGCAGAAGATGCACTCATATTCCTTCTGCATGCGCACCCAATTGCGCACGGCGCCCAGATAGTTGCCAAGATGCAGGGTGTGGGTCGGCTGGACGCCGGAAAAGATGCGGCCCTTCATGATCCTTCAGGTTCCAATAGGGTTACCCAATAGGGTTACGGGGCGGTTTATGGCGGCTAAAAGCCCGATCCGCAATGGGTTTCGGCCGCAGAATCCCGTCTCGTTCGCGCACGGCGCCTATTGAAGTCCAAGCGTTCTGCTCTAAATTCTCTGCCATCCGCGACATTCGCGGGCAAGGTTAAAGAACGGGGAGTGAACAAAATGGTCACTAGACCAGATCAAGGCCGAATGATTGAGCGCGGTTACGCCCAGGCCCAATCGGCAGAAATCGATGCCGGCCTGCGCGCGCATATGCAGAAGGTCTACGCTTATATGGGTGGCGGCTTGGCCGCGACCGGTGGCGTTGCCTATGCCGTCTTCCGCAGCGCGGAGTTTGCGCCCGCCTTCTTCGAGGCGGTCATCCGCAACAACCTCGTCCTCATGCTGGTAGCGCTGGGCGTCGCCTTCTTCTTCAGTTTCCGGATCCACGCCATCCAGGCCAGCACCGCCAAGGCCCTGTTCTGGGTCTATGCGCTGATCCTGGGTCTGGGCCTGGCGCCGATCTTCGTTATGTATACCGGCGAATCCGTGGCGCGGACCTTCTTCGTCACCGCCGGTACCTTCGGCGCGATGAGCCTTTGGGGCTATACGACCAAGCGTGACCTCACCGGCATGGGCAATTTCCTGCTGATGGGCCTTTTCGGCATCATCCTCGCCTCGCTGGTCAACATCTTCCTCGCCTCGAGCGGTCTGCAATGGGCGATTTCGTTGCTGGGTGTGGTGATCTTCACCGGCCTCACCGCCTACGACACGCAGAAGATCAAGGAGATGTATTGGGATGCCGACGGCGCCGAAGTCGCCACCAAGAAGGCCGTTCTGGGTGCCTTCACCCTCTACCTCGACTTCATCAACCTGTTCCTGATGCTGCTGCGCTTCCTCGGCGACCGCCGTTAAGCCAGCGACCAGAGTTCTTCCAACCAACCACGGCGGCATCTTCGGATGCCGCCGTTTCTTTTTATTCCGATCCCAGAATGAAAATTATATCGGTCCTTTTCATTGCGAACCAAACGCAGTAAGACTCGCTGTTAAGGCGGCAGCGGCATCCATGGGTGCCGGACACGACCGCCACGAAAACAGGGAGTACGGCGATCTTGGTGGCAAACGCATCCGAGAAGGCCTTCGACGTCGAGTTTCGTTCGGTCGTCAAACATTTCGCCGACGTCAAAGCCGTCGACGACGTCAGCTTCGGCCTGCGGCAAGGGTCGTTCCATTCCTTCCTGGGGCCCTCCGGCTGCGGCAAGACGACGAGCCTCCGGCTCATCGCCGGCTTCGAGCAGCCCGATAGCGGTGCCGTGGAGATTGCCGGGCAGTCGGTGGTGGGCGTTCCCGCCCATAAGCGCCCGGTCAACATGGTGTTCCAGCATTATGCCCTGTTCCCGCATATGGATGTGGCGGCGAATGTCGGCTATGGCCTGAGGCAGCGGAAGCCGCGCCCCGACAGTGCCGAGATCGATAGGCGCGTCGCTGAAGCCCTGGAACTCGTGCGCCTGCCGCATCTCGGGCAGCGCCGCATCTGGGAATTGTCCGGCGGCCAGCAGCAGCGTGTCGCCCTGGCGCGCGCGCTCATCAACCGCCCGACCGTGCTGCTGCTCGACGAACCGCTGGCGGCACTCGATCGCAAGCTGCGGCGCGAGATGCAGATCGAACTCCAAAACCTGCAGCGCGAGGTCGGCATCACCTTCGTCCTGGTGACGCATGACCAGGAAGAGGCGCTCTCCATGTCCGATACGATCGGCATCATGAAGGACGGCAAGGTGGTGCAGTTCGGCAGCCCCGAAGAGCTCTATGACGCGCCGGTCAGCCGTTATGTCGCCGATTTCGTCGGCGAATCCAATTTCTTCAGCGGGGCGGTTGCCAGCGCCGATGCCGGCGGCGCCGTCATCACCACGGCGAGCGGGCTGAGCCTTGCCGCACCTTTCAGCCGCTTAGGTCCAAAACTGACCCCGGGCAGCCGTGCCGCTATCGCTGTCCGCCCGGAAGTGATCGGCCTGTGGCAGCCGGGGGCGGCACCCGTCGGCCTCGATGTATTGCAGCCGGCGCGTCTCATGAACCGCATCTATCTTGGCGACCACAGCGAGTTTCAGGTCGAGGCGGAAGGGTTGGGGCCGGTGCTGGTGCGCCTGCCCAAGCATTCGACCGAAGGGCAGGCATTGGAGCCGGGCGACGCGGTCGTTATGGGCTGGAAGCGCGAGCGCGCCTTGGCCCTGGCCGATCAGTGACCGATTTCAACGCAGCGCCGCTGGCGGTAGCGCTGCTGCAAAAAGAACAATAACCGCCATGACAGGTTTGGGGCTTCATCGTTTTTCCAGGGAGACTGAGATGACTGATCCACGCAAAGAATTCATCGCGCAACTGCGCCGTTACCAGATGGGCTCGATCTCGCGCCGCCATTTCCTCGGCGTCACCGGCCTTGGCACCGCGATGGCGGTGATGGCCGGCGCCGTTCCGGGCCTGCGCCCGCGTCCCTCTTTTGCCGGCGATATCGGCGACAAGGTGGCGCTGACCTCGTGGCCGAATTATCACGACCAAGCGAATCTCGATAAATTCAAGGAATTGACCGGCGCCGCGGTCGAACTCACCGTTTTCGGCTCGAACGAAGAAATGTACGCCAAGCTGAAGGCCGGCGGCACGGGTTGGGACGTCTTCGTCCCCACCAACTACACCATCGCCAATTATGTCGAGGCCGACCTCATCGACCCGCTCGATGTGTCGCAGATCTCCAATTACGACCTTGCCTCTTATTCCGATCCGCGCATGACCGAGCCCGGTACGGTCAATGGCAAGATCTATGCCCTGCACAAGGATTGGGGCACCACCGGCTTCGTGCAGAACACCAAGAGCCTGCCCGGCAAGCTCAGCAGCTGGAAGGAATTCTGGGACACGACCAAGGACAAGGCCTCGGGCCGCGTCATGGTCCATGACTACCAGCTCACCACCATCGGCAATGCGCTCAAATATTTCGGCTATTCCTTCAATTCGATCGACGAGAAGGAACTGGCCGATGCCGAGAAGCTGCTGCTCGAGGTGAAGCCGCATCTCTTTGGCATTTCTTCGGATTATCAGCCAGCCATGCGCAATGGCGATGCCTGGATGTCGGTCGCCTGGACCGGCGATGGCAAGCAGTTGCACAAGGACATTCCGGAAATCGACTATGTCCTCGGCAAGGAAGGCGGCGAGATCTGGTCCGACTTCTACGCCGTGCCGAAGGAAGCGCCGAACAAGAAAGGCGCCTATGCCCTCATCAACTTCCTGCTCGACCCGGAAGTGAACACCAAGGAATTGCTGTTCCACGGCTATCCGGTCGCCGACAAGCGCGTCATCGCCAAGCTGCCGCCGGAGATCGCCAACGATCCGATCATGTACCCGGCCGCCGAATTGCTGACGCCGCTCGAATTCGGCGCCGGCAATGTGCTGACCAACCCGGCCCGCGCCGAAATCATGGCGCGGTTCAAGTCGGCCTAAAGCAACGCGTCTGCCTCCGCGCTCACGCCCCTCGCCCCGCGCTTGCGGGGAGAGGGGTTGGGGTGAGGGGTCTTTCAACGAGTCCGGCCGTTCCACCCCTCACCCTGCCCTCTCCCCGCAAGCGGGGCGAGGGTTCCTAAAAGAGATCGCCCGCGTAAATGACCTCAGCCGCCATCACCGAAAAACGTCGCCAGCGCCTGTGGAGCACCCTGCTCCTGGCGCCGAGCGGCTTGTGGTATCTGGTGCTGCTGATCCTGCCGCTCATCGTCATCATGATCTATTCGGTGGGCGAGCGGGCGCCGACCGGCGGCTATCAGGCGGCCTTCACCTTCGACAACTACCTCAACATCGGCGCTCGCTGGACGGCGTTCAAGAACACGCTGCTGCTGGCACCCACGGGAACGCTCATCTGCCTGCTGGCCGGCTATCCCCTGGCCTATTTCCTGGCATTGAAGGCGAGCCCGCGCGCGCGGTTGTTCCTCCTCATCCTGGTCGTGGTGCCGTTCTGGACCAGCTTCCTCATCCGCACCTATGCCTGGATGTTCATCCTCGGCGGGCGCGGGCTGCCGCATCTCCTCGAACTCATCGGCATCGAAGGTGTTCGCTTCATCAACACACCTTTCGCGGTGCTGGTGGGCATCGTCTATGCCTATCTGCCGCTGATGGTGTTCCCGATTTTCGTCAGCCTTGAAAAACTCGACAAGCGCCTCCTCGAAGCGTCCGACGATCTCGGCGCCGACCCCATCGCCACCTTCCGCCAGATCACCCTGCCCCTTTCGGCCCCAGGCATGATCACGGGCTGCATGCTGGTCTTCATCCTGCTGATGGGCGAATACCTCATCCCGCAGATGCTGGGTGGCGGCAAAGTCTTCTTCATCGGCAACGCGCTGGTCGATCTCTTCCTGCAGAGCCTCAACTGGCCCTTCGGTTCGGCCTGCGCCATGGCGCTGGTCGTCATCATGGTTGTGACGGTCAGTCTCTACCTCCGCCTCACCCGTGCGACCGGCGGTCGCGACGTGTCGTTGATGTAGGGAGCGGGACCATGCTGCGCGCCTATTCGATCTTCATCTATCTCTTCCTCTATGCGCCGATCGCACTCATCGTGCTGTTCAGCTTCAACAGCGGCAACAATGCTTCCGACTTCCAGGGCTTCGGCATCGATTGGTATTTCAAGGCGGCCAACAACGGGTTGATGCTGTCGGCGCTGGAAAACAGCCTCATCGTCGCGGCGACGGCTTCCGTGCTCGCCACCATCATGGGCACGATGGCGGCGGTGGCGTTGCAGAATGTGCGCGGGCCGCTGCGCGTGCTGTTCGACGGCCTCACCTATATCGCCATCATGGTGCCGGGCATCGTCATCGGCATCGCGACACTGATCGCCCTGGTCACCACATTCGACGCCGCCAATACGATCCTGGCCAGCCTGTGGCCCGGCGATGCGCCGCCCAAGCTCAGCCTCGGTTATGGCTCCATCATCGCGGCGCATACGCTCTTTGCCATGGCATTGGTCATCATCATCGTGCGCGCCCGCATTGCCGGCATGGATAGGAGCCTAATCGAAGCCTCGGCCGATCTCTATGCCGATCCGGTCGCGACCTTCCGGCAGGTGACCTTGCCGCAGCTGCTGCCCGGCATCATCGCCGGCTTCCTCTTGAGCTATACCTTCAGCTTCGACGATTTCGTCATCGCCTTCTTCGTCGCCGGTTCGAAGAATACGCTGCCGATCTATGTCTTCTCCTCGATCCGCCGCGGCGTGACGCCCGAAATCAATGCCATCGGCACGGCCGTGATGATCTTCTCGCTCACGGCACTCATCTCGGCACAGGTTCTGCTGCGGCGCGGCAACAAATCCGGCCGCTGATCCATCCCCGCCGCGCATTCACACCATGCCGGCACGGCATTGGCGCCGGACACGGGCTTGTCCTATAAAACCGGGACGGAAATTGGGGGAGGTTTCATGTACACGCTCTATTGGTCGCATAATTCCGCATCGGTCGCGGCGCATTACTGCCTGGAGGAAGTCGGGGCACCTTATGATCTGGTACTGGTCGACATGGCCGAGGAAGCGCACAAGAAGCCGGAATTTCTGAAGGTCAATCCGGCCGGCAAGCTGCCGGCGCTGAAGCTGCCCGAAGGCGGCACCATTACCGAATGCGCCGCCATCTCGCTCCTCATCGCCGATCGATTCCCGCAGGCGGGCCTCGCGCCGGCCGCCGCCGACCCGCAGCGCGGTCCTTTCCTGATGTGGCTCTTCCACCTCAACAACACGCTGCAGCCGGCGATGCTGCGCTACTATTACCCTGAGCGCATCACGACCGAAGCCAATGGTACCGGCGGCGTGCAGCAAAAGGCGAAGGAAGAGATTGCGGCCTTGTGGTCGCGCATCGATGCACATCTGGCCAAGAACGGCCCATACCTCCTCGGCGACAAGTATTCCGCGGCCGACCCGCTGCTCTACATGCTCTCCACCTGGCAGGAATGCTGCCCGGATCTCTATAAGCGCTTCCCCAGCGTGCGGCGCCTGGCCGAAAAAGTGCGCGCCAGGCCAGCCATCGCCCGCATTGCGGAGATGAACCAGGTGGGGCCGGTCGCGGCGTGAGCGATCCCCGTTCCGTCATCGAGTTCTGGTATGCGGCGCGCGCCAAGGCACTGTGGTTCGAGAAGGACAAGGAATTCGACGCGGAGATCCGAGCGCGCTTCGGCGCCGCCGTGCATGCAGCGCAGATGGGTGAACTCGATGGTTGGGCGGATACGCCGATGGGGGCGCTGGCGCTCCTCATCCTGCTCGACCAGATGGCGCGCAATATCTATCGCGGGCAGGCGAAGGCGTTCCTGGGCGATGCGCGCGCCCTTGCCGTCGCCGATGCGGCCATCGCGCGCGACTTCGACAAGGACCTGCCCTTCAACCAGCGGCGCTTCTTCTATCTGCCCTTCGAGCATGCGGAGGATATGGCGAACCAGCACCGCGCCATCGACCTTTTTACCCGGCTCTATGGCGAGACCGGCGGTGCCGACCGGAAGGATGCCGAGGAACAGCTCGATTACGCCCATCGCCACCGCGATATCATCAAGCGCTTTGGCCGCTATCCACACCGCAATGAGGCCCTGGGTCGCCCTTCGACCGAGGATGAGATTGCGTTCCTGAAAACACCGGGCAGTTCGTTTTAGATGGCCGGGATGCGGCCGATGATCTTGCGCCGGATGGATTTGGGGCGTTCCAGCAGCTTGGTCTGGCCGTCTGCCTTTGATGCATAGAGCTGCGCCAGTTCCAGCAGAGCTGCGCGATCCTCGACCGGGTCGATTTCGGCCAGCATATAGGTGGCCTTGCCCGGAGCGGTTAGTGCCACGCTGAGGGGCCTGGTGCAGTTCGACATGCAGGCCGTCCCCCTTACGGTGAAGCCTGGCGGCAGGTCGGCACCCATGAGGTCCTCGATCAGCCCCGGCCCCAGCAAGGCGCCGTCGGGACCGCGCTTGCAGGTGGTGCAGATAAAGAGGACATGATTCTCGGCCGGTGGCATTGGATTCTGGCTCCGCTTTACGGGAGAGCAGCCTTAGCAAGGGCCAGGAGGGGGCGCAAGCAGGAGGGGGTCGGCTGGCTTTTATGGGACGTCTTGGTTAGATTGCGCGGCGATATCGGCCGTTTCAACCGTTCAGAGCCACAGCATGCGCCGTCTTCTGCTATCCACCGCCGCCCTCTTCCTGTCGGCGCAAGTGATCCTCAGCTCTCCCGCCCGCGCCGACTATGCTGCCGCAGAGGCAGCTTTGCAGGCCGGCAATATCGCCGGCGCGGTGCCGTTGCTGGCCGAGGAAGCCAAGCTCGGCAACCCGGTTGCAGCCTTCAACCTCGGCAAGATCTATCTGGACGGTGCCGCCGGCGCCCCGGATTTCACCCAGGCCGCCACCTATTTCCGCATCGCTGCCGAGATCGACACGGCCCCGCGCTATAACGGTGCGGCCCTCGGTGCGCAGGGACCGCAGCTCATCGCCGCGGCGCAAATGTATGGCCAGTACGAGCTTGGCCGGCTTTATGAGACCGGCAAGGGCGTACCGCAGGATTACAACGAGGCGGTGGGCTGGTACACGCGCGCGGCCGATCTCGGCAACATCAAATCCATGCTGAAGCTCGCCATCGTTCAGCGCGAAGGCCTGCCGGGCATTGCCCCCGACCTCGCCAGTTCCACATCCTGGCTGCAGCGCGCGGCGGAGGCGGGGTCGATTCCCGCTGCACTTGAACTCGGGCGCGCCTATCAGGGCGGCATCGGTGTGACGCCCAACCCGCAGGAAGCGGCGAAATGGTACGAGGCCGCCGCCGCCGGTGGCGCCATCAGCGCCGAATATGGCCTCGGCACGCTTTACCGGAACGGCATGGGCGGCCAGCCGGATTTCGTGCGCGCGGTCGAGCATTTCGAGCGCGGCGCCAATGCCAAGGACGCGGCCTCGATGCTGGCGCTGGGCGATCTCTATGCCAGCGGCCAGGGCGTGCCCGCCGACAAGGTGCAGGCCCATGCCTGGTACAGCCTGGCCGCCGACCAGGGTGCGACAGATGGCAGCGCCAAGGCCGCCGCTCTCGCACAAGGGATGACGCAGCAGGAACTCACCGCCGCGGTCTCGCTCCATGACAATTGGCGGCCGCAGGCGAAGGAAGAGGCCATGCCGGCAGCAGCACCTGCGCCAGCACCTGCATTGGCTAGTCCCGCTCCCGCAGCAGCACCGACAGCCAGCCCCGACTTGCCGCCCCTCTTCGAAGAATCGGCCCCGACGGCGCCGGCTGCAGCCGTTCCGGCGCCGGCTGCAGCCGTTCCGGCGCCGGCCCCTGCACCGGTGATCGTGCCCCCGGCCACGACCGAGGCGGTGCCTGCCGCACCGGCACCGCTGCCCACGACGACACCGCCGACCACAGATCCGTTTGCACCGACCGACCCGTTCGATCCGTTTGCGCCGCCGGCTCCGGGAGCGCCGCAGCCGGGGGCGAAGCCTTTCGAGCCGACGCAGTAAGTATTTCAGAATTGGCGTTGTGCGGCCGATCACACAAACGTCAGCGGAACAGGACCCGCGCCGCCGCTATCTGTTATAGGCGGCGTGATTCGACCCAAGGCATTGGCTGGCGATGGTCGCCGGCCTGCCATGTTTCGGCCGCAATGAACGTATCTGTTGGCGGCCGCTTTTAGCATGCAAGGAGTAGACAAGATGGGGCGTTGGTGGAATTCGGACCGGGCTGCGACATTCGGCTTGGTGTGCAAGGGCAGCCTTGCCGCCGGCAGTGTCGCGGCCATGCTGCTGCTGGCCGCCTGCGGCGACAAGGAAGACGAGCAGGCATCGGGCAGCGGCAACGCGACCGAGACGGCCGCACCCGCCGCGGCGATCGACCCGGCCCAGGCCCCCATCATCCAGAAGGCGATCGAGGATTATCTGCAGGTAGCCGAAGGTCCGGCCGAGCAGCGCATCCTGCATCATGGCGCCGTCAAGGTGACAGCGGGCAGCGACGCCTTCGACGTATCGATCGAGGGTGTGCGTGTCGGGCCCGACGGCGAAGGTAACCTCGATGTCGGCACCATCGGCTACCGCCTGACGCCCAAGGGCACCGACGGCTATATCGCCAGCAACCTCACCCATGCCGGCTCGATGCCGTTCAAGGAGAAGGACGGCAAGGAGAGCGGCGCGCTCACCTTCACCACCAAGGCCTTCAGCGGCGAATGGTCGAGCAGCCTGCAGACCTTCCTGGCGCTGGATTGGCAGGCGGCCGATCTCGTCGCCAAGGACAATGCCCCCGACGGAGGTAATTTCAGTGCCAAGGGGCTGACCGCCAAGATCGCCAGCACCGACAAGGGCAGCGGCCTGTTCGACCAGACCGGCGCCTTCGAACTCACCGATTTTGTCGGCAAGGACACGACGGGCGGCAGCTTCACACTGGCCAAGCTCGATCTTTCGGGCCTGATGACCGCCATCAAGCTGAAGGAATATGTCGCCAAGACCCGCGAGATGCAGACCCTGATGGGCGAAATCGCCGATGCGACGGCGAAGGCCGAAGCGGCCGCCGCTGCCGCCTCGGCCAGCGGCAATACGACGCCGACAGAACCGACGGCCGAACCCGCAACGGGCATCAGCGACGCGCAGGCGGCCAAGCTCGGCACCCTCATCAAGGACATGTCGGGCCTTATCGGCGGCGTCAAATACGACGTCGCCTTCAGCGAGGCCGGGTTCAAGAACAAGGATGGCAGCGAGCCGTTCCATCTCGGCCAAGGCGCCTTCAACATCGCCTTTGACGGTCTCGATAAGGAAAAGGCCGCGGTCAATCTGGGCCTCAGCCACGACAAGCTGGTGATCAACGACCCCGATCTCGCCGGCGATCCGCTGTTCGCAAAGCTGCTGCCGGCCTCCGGCAAGCTCGACCTCAACCTCACCGAGGTACCGTCGAAGGAGCTGTGGCAGCTGGTCGGCGACAACTTCCCGAACCTCGTCACCGCCGATCCGGCACGTTCCGATGCAGCGGCCGGCGTGATGTTCATTGCCCTGCAGCAATTGCTGCAGAAGGCGCCGATGAAGCTCGCCGTGGCCCCCTCGGGCCTCACTTCCGAGGTGATGAAGCTCGATGCCACCGGCAATTTCGACGTGAAGCCCGAAGCGACGCTGGGTGTCATCGGGGCGCTTGATATCGCGCTCTATGGCCTGGATGAAGCCATGAAACTGGCCAATGAGGCGGCACAAAGCTCGCCCAACGCAGCGCAGATCGTCGGTGGGCTGGCCATGATCCAATCCATGGCCAAGCGCGAAGCGGGCAGCGACGGCAAGCCCGTCGACAAGCTGAAGCTCGAGGTCGATGCCGCAGGTGATGCCAAGGTCAACGGCATGTCGCTCTCCGGCATGTGACCGCCGGCATGTGACCGATGGTCGCCATGGCGATGTGAACTCTTTCTTCACCTTCGCAATGTTAGAACCGCGCCGATCGAACAAGATCGGCGCGGTTTCTTTTTGCGGCGTCGATGCCATCCGCGAAGGCGATGAGACACTCCGCAATGATGTGCGAACTGTTGCCGCGATGACTCAGTCGAGACGAAATCTGTGGTGGTCATGCCACGCGCGAATCACTTCTCGGTGGATAAGCGCAAAAAAATATGTTGTGATATGCGCGACATGCATATTGACCGAGTCGCGATTTCAGCAACGACCGATGTGTTGGTCGCATCCATGAGTGATGACGGGCCGCTCCCCGCCTATCGCGCGATGCAGCGTGGCGGTCGCTTGCACCATGATCCTGCGCAGGAGCTTGCGGCTGAGAAGCTGCAGTCGCTCTACAATGCGCTCAAAGACTATCGCCCCGACAATGACAATGGCGGCGCCCTGCGTTCCTGGGTCGAGCGCTTGGGGCTGACACGCCGTCGCGACGAAGCCGCCCCCCAGGGCCTCTACCTCTATGGCGGGGTTGGTCGCGGCAAGTCGATGCTGATGGATATCTTCTTCGCGCATGTGCCGGTGGAGAAGAAGCGCCGCGTCCATTTCCACGCCTTCATGCTGGAAGTGCATGACCAGCTGCATCAGTGGCGGCAGGAGAAACCCAAGCAGATCGACCTTATCCCGGCCCTGGCCGAGAAGCTCGCCGGCGAGCTTACGCTGATCTGCTTCGACGAGTTTCACGTCACCAATATCGCCGACGCGATGATCCTGGGGCGCCTCTTCAGCGCGCTGTTCGAGCGCGGCGTGGTGATGGTGGCGACCTCGAACTGGGCGCCGGACGATCTTTACAAGGGTGGCCTGCAGCGCGACCAGTTCCTCCCCTTCATCGCGCTCCTGAAGGAGAAGCTCGACGTCCTCGAATTGGATGGCGGGCGCGATTACCGCATGGCGCGCCTCAAGGACATGAGCGTCTATCACTATCCGCTGGGCGATCTTGCCGCCCGCCAAATGCGCGAAGCCTTCGCGAAGATGACCGACAACGAGCCGCCGCTCGCCAGCCATCTCACTGTCCAGGGCCGCCGCATCGAGATCCTGCGCCAGGTTTCAAATGCCCATGGCCGCGTCGCCTGGTTCGATTTCGACGAGCTTTGCGCAAGGCCGCTGGGTGCCGCCGACTATCTGGCCATCGCCACCCATTACGATGTGGTGCTGCTGGACCAGGTGCCGACGCTGAGCACCGAACGCCGCAACGAGGCGCGCCGCTTCATGACGCTGATCGACGAACTCTACGAACATAAGGTGACGACGATCGTCGCTGCCGCCGACAAGGCGGAACGACTTTATCCCAGCGGTGACGGTGCTTTTGAATTCGAGCGCACCGTCAGCAGGCTCAATGAAATGCAGTCGGTCGACTATCTAACCCGACCGCATTTGACGTGAGTGAGGGGGAATTTTCGCGAGAAGAGTTAATGCCTCTTGCCCTTGTGGCAAATTCAGGTTATTAACTCAACATCTAGAGGAGTGCGCTAAGAGCGCAGGTACATTGCCTAAGCAAAATCGTGGCAATGCGTAAGAGACATCAGGATTACAGAATGGCACGGAAGAAGATAGCCCTAATCGGCGCGGGACAGATCGGTGGCACCTTGGCGCTGCTGGCAGGTCTCAAGGAGCTCGGCGACATCGTTCTTTTCGACGTGGTCGATGGCGTTCCGCAGGGCAAGGCGCTGGACATCGCCGAGGCCTCGCCGGTCGAGGGCTTCAACGCCACTTATGCCGGCGCGTCCGATTACAAGGCCATCAAGGGTGCCGACGTCATCATCGTCACCGCGGGCATTCCGCGCAAACCCGGCATGAGCCGCGACGACCTTATCGCCACCAATGCGAAGGTCATGGACGCGGTCGGCAAGGGCATCAAGAAATACGCGCCCAAGGCCTTCGTCATCTGCATCACCAATCCGCTCGACGTCATGGTCTATGTCCTGCAGCAGGCCTCGGGCCTGCCGGAAAGCCATGTGGTCGGCATGGCGGGCGTGCTCGATTCCGCCCGCTTCCGCTATTTCCTGGCCGAGGAATTCAAGGTCTCGGTCGAGGACGTCACCGCCTTCGTGCTGGGTGGCCATGGCGATACCATGGTGCCGCTCGCCCGCTATTCCACCGTCGCCGGCATTCCGCTGCCCGATCTGGTGAAGATGGGCTGGACGACCCAGGAAAAGCTCAACAACATCATCCAGCGCACCCGTGACGGCGGCGCTGAGATCGTCAATCTCCTGAAGACGGGTTCTGCCTTCTACGCGCCGGCATCCTCCGCGATCGCGATGGCCGAATCCTACCTCAAGGACAAGAAACGCGTGCTTCCCTGTGCGGCCTATCTCAACGGCCAGTACGGGGTTAAGGGACTCTATGTCGGCGTACCGGTTGTCATCGGTGCGGGCGGCGTAGAGAGAGTGGTCGAGATCGACCTCAACAAGGCTGAAAAGTCGATGTTTGATAAGTCGGTCGCGGCCGTAAGGGGCCTCATCGATGTGGTGAGGAAGCTTCAAAGAGGAGAGAAGCAATGAAGAAGACCATCGAACTGGCGGCCAAGAAGGTTGCCAAGAAAGCCGCCAAGAAGTCGGCGAAGAAGACCACGAAGAAGGCCGCTGCCAAGAAGCCGGCTGCGAAGAAGACTGCCAAGAAGACCGCCAAGAAGGCCGCGAAGAAGAAGTAACTTCCGGTCTGGTCTTTTTTGACCAAACGGCCTGCGACGGCGACAGTCCTATTTCCATGCTGTATCGACGGGTTTCAGTTCAATTGGCTTGAACCCGCCCGGCATGGTGATAGAGTGCGATCTGCTGCACCACAGCAAATCGTCGGCTGTCGCTGTCGCCCGCTTTTTTTCTAAAGAATTCCTAAAGACTTCCTAGGAAATAATCGCGCGGCCCGGTGGCTGGCGAAACGACCGCCGGGGTGCAGTCTTTCGCAACGCAGCATAGCGGGTCACCCCGGATGAACATCCATGAATATCAGGCTAAAGCCCTGATCAGGAAGTTTGGCGTCGCCGTCCCTGACGGTCACGTCGCCTACTCCGCCGACGAGGCGGTCCAAGCAGCCCAGAAATTAGGTGGCGGTCTCTGTGTCGTGAAGGCGCAGATTCATGCCGGCGGCCGCGGTAAAGCGGGCGGCGTAAAGGTCGCCAAGACCGAGGGCGACGTGCGCGACCTCGCCAAATCCATGCTCGGCATGACCCTGGTGACGCACCAGACCGGCCCCGTGGGCAAGGTCGTGAAGCGCATCTATGTCGAAGCCGGCTGCGACATCAAGCGTGAGCTCTATCTCGGCATGCTGGTCGACCGCGCCACCTCGCGCGTCACCATCATGGCCTCCGAGGAAGGTGGCATGGAGATCGAAGAGGTCGCCGCCAAGAGCCCGGAAAAAATTCTTAAAGTTGCCATCGACCCGGTCACCGGCGTGCAGCCTTTCCATGCCCGCCAGATCGCCTTCTTCCTCAAACTGACTGGCACCCAGATCGCCTCGGCCACCAAGTTCATCATGGCGCTCTACAAAGCCTTCATCGATCTCGACTGCTCGATCGTCGAGATCAACCCGCTGGTCGTCACCGGCGCCGGTGACGTGATCGCCCTCGACGCCAAGATCAACTTCGACGACAACGCGCTCTTCCGCCACAAGGATGTCGAGGAACTGCGCGATCCAGACGAAGAGGATCCGGCCGAGCTCGAAGCGGCCAAGCACAGCCTCAACTACATCAAGCTCGACGGCTCGATCGGCTGCATGGTCAACGGTGCTGGCCTTGCCATGGCGACGATGGACATCATCAAGCTCTATGGCGGGTCGCCGGCGAACTTCCTCGACGTGGGTGGCGGTGCCACCAAGGAACGCGTCACCGCGGCCTTCAAGATCATTCTCAGCGACCCGAATGTCGAAGGCATTCTGGTCAACATCTTCGGCGGCATCATGCGTTGCGACGTCATTGCCGAGGGTGTCGTGGCGGCGGCGCGCGAAGTGAGCCTGCATGTGCCGCTGGTCGTGCGCCTTGAAGGCACCAATGTCGAATTGGGTAAGAAGATCCTGGCGCAATCCGGGCTGCCCATCCTGTCCGCCGACAACCTCGCGGACGCGGCCGAAAAGGTCGTCAAAGCCGTGAAGGAGGCTTGAGGAATCATGTCCGTACTCGTCAATAAAAACACCAAGGTCATCTGCCAGGGCTTCACCGGCGCGCAAGGCACGTTCCATTCGGAACAAGCCATCGCCTATGGCACCAAGATGGTGGGCGGCGTCACCCCGGGTAAGGGCGGCACCAAGCATCTCGATCTGCCGGTCTTCGACACCGTTGCCGAAGCGGTCGCCAAGACCGGTGCCAATGCCAGTGTCATCTATGTGCCGCCGCCCTTCGCGGCCGACGCGATCCTTGAGGCGATCGACGCCAAGGTGGCGCTCGCCGTCTGCATCACCGAAGGCATTCCGGTCCTCGATATGGTGCGCGTGAAGCGTGCCTTGCAGGGTTCGGCGACGCGCCTCATCGGCCCGAACTGCCCCGGCATCATCACGCCGGAAGAATGCAAGATCGGCATCATGCCGGGCCACATTCACAGGAAGGGCAAGATCGGCATCGTCTCGCGCTCCGGTACCCTGACCTATGAAGCCGTCGCCCAGACCACGGCGGCGGGCCTCGGCCAGACTACCTGCATCGGCATCGGTGGCGATCCCGTGAACGGCACCAACTTCGTCGACTGCCTGGACCTGTTCCTGAACGATGACGAAACCCAGGGCATCGTCATGATCGGCGAAATCGGCGGCAATGCCGAGGAAGACGCCGCCGCGTTCTATAAGGCCGCCAAGAAGAAGAAACCCATTGTCGGCTTTATTGCCGGCGTCACGGCCCCTCCGGGTCGGCGCATGGGCCATGCCGGCGCCATCATCAGCGGCGGCAAGGGCGGGTCGGGCGACAAGATCGAGGCCATGAAATCAGCCGGTTTCGTCGTGGCCGACTCCCCGGCGGCGCTGGGCTCCTCCATGCTGAAGGCGATGGGCAAGTAACCGGTGCCAGAACGCATCGGGGGGCTTCCCCAAGACGGGCTCATTTCTCCGTCCATGAACACCCTACCGGGTCCCGGGTTGATATCCCGGGACCCGGTTGCTATCTCCAGAAAATCCTTCCCAAATCGGGGACTGCGGGAAACAGTAACCATTGGGTAACCATCCCATGCGCAAATGACCGGGAGCTGGATTTGTCGGGGAAGGTGCCGGGTCAGCCCACCACGCTCTGGTGGGGTCCCGGGCGCCTTCCCCGACGAATCCGCAATGGCCGGACGGGCGGAAGATCCGCCGGCCATTGGCTCGATGACCAGAATTGCCTTCACAAAGGCGAAGCCTCGGGACCTTGGATCAGGGGCCAGATTCCGATGCTAGACCTTTTGGTGGCTTGATCTCTTGTGGGCAGCGGCCCAAACGGGTGAACCATGAACCAGCCAATTCCGAATTTCCTCTCCGGCCCCAACGCGCCCTTCATCGAAGAGCTCTATGCCAAGTACCTGGCCGACCCCAATTCGGTCGACGCATCCTGGCAGACCTTCTTTGCCGAGCTTGCCGAAGAGGCGCCGGCGGCCCTCAAGGATCTGCGCGGGGCCAGCTGGGCGCCGCGCGAGCGCGATATCGAAATCGGAAACGGCGCCCTCAACGGCGGCTATGGCACGCCCGCCAATGACAGCGGCCGGCGCGCGCTTCCCGGCGGCCATGTCAGCGCCGCCGAGCAGCGCGCCGCTGCCCGGGATAGCTTGCGCGCCATCATGCTGGTGCGCGTCTATCGCGTGCGCGGTCACCTTGAAGCCAATCTCGATCCCCTGGAGCTGAAACCGCGGGCCAAGCATCCCGAACTCGACTATCGCACCCATGGCTTCACCGATGCCGATCTCGACCGCGAGATTTTCCTCGACGGTGCCATGGGCTTCGAGACGGCGACCCTCCGGCAGCTCATCCATGCGCTGCGCCAGACCTATTGCGGGTCGATCGGCGTCGAATACATGCACATCCAGGACAATGACCAAAGGAAGTGGCTGCAGCAGCACATGGAAGGCAGCCGCAACCACCGTGACTTCACGGATCGTGGGAAAAGGGCGATCCTCGAGCGCTTGACCGAGGCGCAGATGTTCGAGAACTTCCTCGACAAGAAGTATACCGGCACCAAGCGCTTCGGCCTCGACGGCGGCGAGACGCTCATTCCGGCCCTCGAACAGGTCATCAAGCGCGGCAGCCAGCTCGGCATCAAGGAAGTGGTCATCGGCATGGCCCATCGCGGGCGACTCTCCATGCTCGCCAATTTCATGAACAAGCCCTATGCGGCGATCTTCAGCGAGTTCCAGGGCAACCCCTCGAACCCCGAGGATGTGCAGGGCTCTGCCGACGTCAAATACCATCTCGGCACCTCGTCGGACCGCGAGTTCGACGGCCGCATTGTGCATCTGTCGCTGACCGCCAACCCGTCGCATCTGGAATGCGTCAACACGGTCGTCCTCGGCAAGGTTCGCGCCAAGCAGGACCAGCGCAAGGACAAGAACCGCGAGCAGGTCATGGGCCTGCTCCTCCATGGTGACGCGGCGTTTGCCGGCCAGGGCCTGGTGCCGGAATGCCTCGAGCTTTCCCAGCTCTACGATTACGAGGTGGGCGGCACGATCCATTTCATCATCAACAACCAGATCGGCTTCACCACCAGCCCCACGGCGTCGCGTTCCGGCCCCTATTGCTCGGACATCGCCAAGGCGGTGCAGGCGCCTATCTTCCACGTCAACGCCGACGACCCCGAAGCAACGCTCCATGTCGCGCGCATCGCCATGGAATTCCGCGCCGAGTTCAATCACGACGTCATCATCGACATGTTCTGTTATCGCCGTTACGGCCATAACGAGAGCGATGAGCCGGCCTTCACCCAGCCCTTGATGTACAAGAAGATCGCGACGCATCCCACGACGCGCACGATCTATGCCCAGCGCCTGATCGAAGAGGGCAGCATCAGCCAGGAAGAGGCCGATGCCATCATGAACAACTTCCAGGCGCGGCTCGATGCCGAGTTCGAGGCGTCCGCTTCCTACAAGCCGAACAAGGCCGACTGGCTGGAAGGCGCCTGGGCGGGCCTTGCCACCGCCTCGGGCG
The DNA here is from genome assembly GCF_041906375.1 of Dongia sp. GTDB lineage: Bacteria > Pseudomonadota > Alphaproteobacteria > Dongiales > Dongiaceae > Dongia. Next base: position 704,886 of record NZ_JAYRJJ010000002.1, read on the forward strand.
ACGAGCGCCGCGGCGAGACGTCGGTCACCGAGGACAAGCTGCAGCTCATCGGCAAAGCGATGACGACGGTGCCCGGCACCTTCAATCTCAATCGCAAGATCGCGCGCCAGCTCGCCCAGAAGGAAGAGATGTTCAAATCGGGCGAGGGCATCGACTGGGCGACCGGCGAGGCCCTGGCCTTCGGCTCGCTGCTCGACGAAGGTTTCGGCGTCCGTCTTTCCGGGCAGGACTGCAAGCGCGGCACGTTCAGCCAGCGCCATGCCGTCTTCACCGACCAGGAGAATGAGGACGAATATGTCCCGCTCAACCACATCCGCGACGGCCAGGCCTTCTTCGAAGTGATCAACAGTCCGCTTTCGGAAGCGGGCGTGCTCGGCTTCGATTACGGCTATTCCCTGGCCGAACCGAAATCGCTGGTGCTGTGGGAAGCACAATTCGGCGACTTCGCCAATGGTGCCCAGGTCATCATCGACCAGTTCATTTCCTCGGGCGAGTCGAAATGGCTGCGCATGTCGGGCTTGGTCATGCTGCTGCCCCATGGCTATGAAGGCCAGGGACCGGAACATTCCTCGGCCCGCCTCGAACGCTATCTGCAGCTTTGCGCCGAAGACAACATGCAGGTCGCCAACATCACCACGCCAGCCAACTATTTCCATTCTCTGCGCCGGCAGCTGCACCGGAACTTCCGCAAGCCGCTGATCATCATGACGCCGAAATCGCTGCTGCGGCACAAGCTCGCCGTTTCCAAGCTCAGCGAATTCGGCCCCGGCACGACCTTCCACCGGCTGCTGTGGGACGACAATGCAAAGCTCGTCGACAAGAAGATCAAGCGCGTCGTCCTCTGCTCGGGCAAGGTCTATTACGACCTCTTTGAGGAGCGTGAGAAGCGCGGGCTCGAGGACGTCTACATCATGCGCGTCGAGCAGCTTTATCCGTTCCCGGATAAGGCGCTCGCCGCCGAGCTGAAGCGTTTCCCCGGCGCCGAGATCGTCTGGTGCCAGGAGGAGCCCAAGAACATGGGCGCCTGGTTCTTCGTCTCGCCGGAAATCGACACTGTGATGGAAGAGCTGGGCACCAAGCAGCGCCGCGTGCGTTATGTCGGGCGGCCCGCCTCGGCCTCACCCGCCACCGGCCTTTACAAGCGACACATCAAGGAACAGGCGAAACTGGTCGACGAGGCTCTCAGCTTCAGCTGAGACCCCGTTACCGGCAGCGCCCTCAAACTATCGGCTTTGGGAGAAAGAAGATGACAACCCCGATCACAGTCCCCGCCCTCGGCGAATCGGTCTCGGAAGCGACGATCGCCAAGTGGATGAAGAATGTCGGCGATCTGGTGAAGAAGGACGAGGCCCTGGTCGAGCTGGAAACCGACAAGGTGACCGTCGAGGTCTTTGCCAGCGCCGCCGGCACCCTGGGCGAGATCATTGCCCCGGCCGGCACCACGGTGAATGTCGGCACCGTCATCGGCAACATCGCCGCGGGTGGTGCGGCTGCGGCCCCGGCCGCCAAGCCCGCCGCTGCAGCGGCAACTCCGGCCAAGGCAGCACCGACCAAGGCAGCGCCAGCGCCGGCCGGCAATGGTGACGATCGCCTCTCCCCGGCCGTGAAGAAACTGGTCGACGAAAGCGGTGTCAGCCCCAGCGCCGTCGCCGGCACCGGCAAGGACGGGCGCCTGACCAAGGGCGACGTGCTCGATCATCTGGAAAAGCAGAAGGCCGCACCCGCTGCAGCGCGCCCCGCGCCGGCCCCGGCCCCCATCGTGCCGCATGTGCCGCGCAATCTCGCCGAGCGCGAGGAACGCGTGCCGATGTCGCGCCTGCGCCGCCGCATCGCCGAACGCCTGAAGCAGGCGCAGAACACCGCCGCCATTCTCACCACCTTCAACGAGGTGGATATGACGGCCGTGATGTCCCTGCGCGACAAGTACAAGGACAATTTCGAGAAGAAGCACAAGGTGAAGCTGGGCTTCATGTCCTTCTTCGTGAAGGCGGCCCTGCAGGCCCTGAAGGAGATCCCCGCCGTCAATGCCGAGATCGACGGCGACGACATCATCTACAAGAACCATTACGACATCGGCGTCGCGGTCGGCACCGAGCAGGGACTGGTCGTGCCGGTGCTGCGCAATGTCGATGCGCTGAGCTTTGCCGAAATCGAATCCGGCATCGCCGAGCTTGGCAAGCGCGCCCGCGATGGCAAGCTCGCCATCGAGGACCTCACCGGCGGTACGTTCACCATTTCGAATGGCGGCACCTATGGCTCGCTGATGTCGACGCCGATCATCAACCCGCCGCAATCAGGTATCCTCGGCATGCACAAGATCCAGCAGCGGCCGATGGTGGTCGACGGCAAGATCGAGGCGCGACCGATGATGTATCTGGCGCTGTCCTACGACCATCGCATCATCGACGGCCGCGAGGCGGTCACCTTCCTGGTGCGCATGAAGGAGTGCCTCGAGGATCCGCAGCGCCTGCTGATCGAGCTCTGATCTCGATGGCGCGCGCTGCGGCGAAAGCCGATCGCAAGAAAGCTGCCGCCAAGCCAAAGCGGCAGCGCCTGCCCTATTACAACCAGAGCACCGACTTCACCTGCGGTGCCGCCTCCCTTCTCATGGCCATGAAGGGGCTCGATCCGTCGACCCCTTTCGACCGGGTCCATGAACTGCAGATCTGGCGCGAGGCCAACACGGTCTATATGGGCGCCGGCCATGCCGGCTCGTCGCCCTACGGCATCGCACTTGCAGCCTGGCGCCGGGGCTTCCATGCCGAAATCTGGCTTTCGCACAAGGGCGCCATCCTGCTCGACTATCAGAAGAAGTCGGAATGGCGCAAAGCCGGCAAGCTGATGCAGGACGCGGATGCCCAGAGCGTGCGCGAACTGGCTTTGCCGATCGAGGTTCGCAAATGGGATGTGGCCGACCTTGCCCAGGCCCGTGCCGAAGGCGCCATTCCGATCGTGCTGGTGACGACCCGCGCCTTCCATGGCGACAACACACCGCATTGGCTTGTCTTCGCCGATAGCGACGATCATCAGGTCTATCTCAACGACCCGTGGATTTCGCGCAACAAGGGGCAGACGGCCCGGTTCCAGACCGGCCGTGCCGCCACCCACGCGGCATTCATGAACATGGCGAAATACGGCCCGCGCCAGGAGCGCGCCGTGGTCCTCATCCGGGGACCGCATATTTGAGGCGTCTTGAATTTGACTGTCATGCCCGCGAAAGCGGGCATCCGAGGGCCGATGAATTCCCGCTTTCGCGGGAATGACAAAATGGATCACTGATGCGCGCTCAAGGGCGCTGCGAGAAACGGAGTGCGTATTATGGCGGAAGAAATCTTCGACGTCGTCGTGATCGGCGGTGGCCCCGGCGGCTATGTCTGCGCCATCAAGGCGGCGCAGCTGGGATTGAAAGTGGCCTGCGTCGAAAAGCGCGGCAGCCTGGGTGGCGTCTGCCTCAATGTCGGCTGCATCCCGTCGAAGGCGCTCCTCGCCTCCTCCGAGAAGTTCGAGGAAGCCGGCCATCATCTCTCGGCCCACGGCATCAAGGTCGCCGGCGTTGCCCTCGACCTCAAGGCCATGCTGGCGCGCAAGGACAAGGTGGTCTCGGACCTCACCAAGGGCATCGAATTCCTCTTCAAGAAGAATAAGGTCACCTATCTCAAAGGCAATGGCGCGCTGCTGGGCGGCGGCAAGATTGCGGTGACCGGCGAAACCAGTCAGACGATCAGCGCCAAGAACATCGTCATCGCCACCGGCTCGGACTCGACCCCGCTTCCCGGCCTCACCATCGACGAGAAGAAGATCATCACCTCGACCGGCGCCTTGAGCCTGGAGAAGGTCCCCGAACATATGGTCGTCATCGGCGGCGGCGTCATCGGCCTGGAGCTCGGCTCGGTTTGGCGGCGTTTGGGCGCCAAGGTGACCGTGATCGAATTTCTCGACCGCATCGTCCCCACCATGGACGGTGAAATCGGCGCGATGTTCCAGAAGATCCTTACCAAGCAAGGGATGGAATTCCGCCTTGGCCAGAAGGTCACCGGCGCCAAAGCTAAAGGCGGCAAGACGGAACTCACTGTCGAACCGTCCAAAGGCGGCGCTGCTGAAACCGTGATTGCCGATGTCGTCCTGGTCTCGATCGGTCGGCGCCCCTATGTCGAGGGTCTTGGCCTCGACAAGGCCGGCGTGAAGCTTGACGAGAAGGGCCGTGTCGCCACCAACGGCCATTTTGCCACCAATGTTCCCGGCATCTATGCCATCGGCGACGTCATCGCCGGCCCCATGCTGGCGCACAAGGCCGAGGAAGAAGGCGTGGCGCTCGCCGAGATCCTCGCCGGCCAGAAGGGTCATGTGAATTACGAGACCTGCCCCAGCATCGTCTATACGAGCCCTGAGCTGGCCTCGGTCGGCAAGACCGAAGAGGAATTGAAGGCCGCCGGCATCGATTACAAGGTCGGCAAATTCCCCTTCATGGTGAACTCGCGCGCCAAGGCCGCGGGCGATACCGACGGCACCGTCAAGCTGCTGGCCGATGCCAAGACCGACCGCCTGCTCGGGGCCCATATCCTGGGTGCCGGCGCCGGCACCTTGATCCACGAATGCGTCATGGCGATGGAATTCCAGGCTTCGTCCGAAGACGTGGCACGCGCCTTCCACGGCCATCCGACCCATAACGAAGCGATCAAGGAAGCCGCCATGGCCGTGACCGGCAAGCCGATTCATATGTAGTTGCATTTCATCCTCCGCAGGAGCGCAATTGTCCGCCATGACAGAGGATGCAAAGACAAGGATCGACACGCTGCTGGAGGAGGCGGATGCCACCTTTGAAAGCAGCCACGCGCAGACTCTCAATCTCACGCTGAGGGCATTGGCGCTCGCCCTCGAAGAGGGGGATGAGGAACTGATCGCCGTTTGCCGGCTGGAATGCGCGCGCCAGCAGCGGATCATGTGCCAATATGCCGATGCGCTGGCCAATCTGGAGGCGAGCCACGGCTTCTTCATCGCCTGCGGCGACCGCCAGCGCGAAGGCATCGCACTCAGGACCTATGCCGCCATCTATGACGAAGTAGGCCTGTTCGACGAGGCCTTGGACTGCAACCAGCAGGCCCATGCCCTGTTCGAGGAAACGGGCGACATCTTCTTCCGCGCCATCTGTTTCGAAGATACCGGCAACATCATGCGCCGGCGCGGCTATCATGCCGAAGCCATCGCGGCCTTTGAAAACGGCTTGGCATTGCTCGACGAACTGCCGCCGAGCCACGCCGTCACGCGCTCAAGGGCGCATCTGGGCTGCGGCCTCCTTGACGCCTGCATCGAGGCCGGGGATGACGGCAGGGTGCTCGCCACCATCGGCCGCGTGCTCGATCTGGTCTGCTCGATCGGCAACGGCAATCTCGAAGCCTATTGCCACAGCATGGCAGCCTTGGCACAGGCCCGCCAGGGCGATGCGGCAGCAAGCCTTGCCACGGCCGCCGTCGCCCGCCACGCACTGGCACGCGCGGAATCTCCCTATGAGCGGGTGAGCTGCCTCATGCATCTCGGCCGCGCCCGCGACGCGCTGGGCGATTACGACCAGGCACACGCATTGCTGACCGAGGCACTGGAAGACGCCATCGTCGCCGGCATCCAGGATCTGACTTTGAAATGCCACGCGGAACTGGCACGCATCTGTGAAAGCGCCGGCGCGGTCGAAGCGGCACTGGCGCACCTCAAAGCGCTGCGCCAGCTGGAAGCGGATCTGCTCAATAGCCGCACCGATATCCGCCTCGACCGGCTGCGCCTGGAAGTCGACCGCGAGCGGTCGCGCCATTCCGAGGCCGACCGCGCCCGCCAGGAACTGGAGCGCGAAGTCGCCGCCCGCACGGTCGAACTGCGCGCCGCCAAGGAAGCGGCCGAACGCGCCAACCGGACCAAGAGCATGTTCCTGGCCAATATGAGCCATGAACTGCGCACGCCGCTCAACGCCATCAACGGCTATTCCGAGGCGATGGCGATGGAACTCTTCGGCGAACTCGGTGAGAAGCGCTATGTCGAATATGCTAACAATATCTGGCGCAGCGGGCAGCATCTGCTGTCGCTGATCAATTCCGTGCTCGACATTTCCAAGGTCGAAGCCGGCCGCATGGAGATCGTCTGCGAGACCGTACCGCTGCGCGTGCTGGTCGCCGAATGCCTGGCGCTGGTGCAGGTGCAGGCGGAACAGAACGGCCTGGTGCTGATTGCCGACGATGTACCGGCATTGAACCTCTGGGCCGACCCGCGTGCGCTCAAGCAGGTGCTGGTCAATCTCATCGGCAATGCCTTGAAATTCACGCCGCCCGGTGGCGAAATCCGCATCAGCGGCAGCGCCATCATGGGTGGCACCGAGATCGTCGTCGCCGACAGCGGGATCGGCATGGCGGAAGCCGACATTCCGCGCGCCCTCACCGTTTTCGGCCAGCTCGACAACGCCTATGCCCGCCGCCATGACGGTTCCGGCCTCGGCCTGCCGCTCGCCAAATCACTGATCGATCTGCATGGCGGCACGCTGACCATTGCGTCCAAGCCGGGCCAGGGAACGCGCGTCACCATCCGCCTGCCCCTGGTGGAAAACGCCACCATCAATGACGGCGGCGTGGAAGGCGGGCTCAGTTCGCGCGCAGGTAACGTTTGAGAAAGGCGCCCCAGGGCGTCAGCGAATGGCCATCCGATTTCCTCAAGGTCGGGCCGTAATCGACATTCCAGCACCAGCCCGTATAGGACAGCTTATAGGCATCCATCAGGGCGGCGAAGGGCTCGCCGAAACTCTTGGCGGTTCCGCTCCAATGCTCCTTGGAGCCCGGCTCGAAACCCCATTCGGTGACGATGACGGCCTTTTCTTCCCGCAATGTCGCCAGTGTGCCTTCGTAAGGCGCAAGGTCGCCCCCCGGATAGACATGCCAGACATAGGCGGTATGCGGGTCGGAAAGCGGCGTTTCCGCGACACCTGAAAGATCGAAGGCCCATTGCGCGCCCGCCGCCAGGATCACGTTTCTGTTGCCCTCGCTGCGGATGAGGCGTGTCAGTTCCTGCCAGAACGGCAGCAGCGCGCGCCAGCGCGACCCATCGCTCAAGGGCTGTTCCTCATTGCTCGAAACCGGCTCGTTCCACAACTCGAACAGGATGCCATTGTCCTTGAAGGTGCTGGAAACAGCGCGCCAGAAGTCCCGCGCCAGCGTCATGCGCGTATCGTACCAATCCGTGGTCTTGGTATCGGAGGCCACGAACTTGTCCTGGACATATCCGTCCGGCCAGCCGATGGCATGATAGTCAATGATGACATAGAGGCCGGCACTGCGCGCCCATTCGACATGCTGCGTGAGGCGCGCGAGCGCCCCCACCGCATCGTCGCGCCAGAAGCCGGGATGGATCGACAGACGCACGATATTGGCACCCCAATCACGGGCAATCTCAGGATAGGGATTCTCGTTCGCCGGCAGATCACCCACATCACCCATGGCGATGCCCTTGAGGCGGATGATCTGGCCCTGGTCGATGAAATGGGGTCCGCTGACGTCCAGCGCCGCGGCCGGCAGCGGCAGTGCAGCGACCGCCATGAGAAACCCCGCGAGCCCCCACAGGACCTGATAGACGGCGCGGTGCATTGCCTCGCTCCCTGGACCTAAACGGGGGTCGCTGCCGGTTCCTCGTATTCACGCGGCAGAATGAGTGTCGCCAGCATGCCACCTTCCGCGCGCCGCTCCAAGGTCAGGCTGCCGCCCAGCATTTCAGCGATGCGCCGGCAAAGCGGCAATCCGATGCCGAAACCGTCCTGGAACTGCGTCAGAATGTCCGTTTTCTGCCCGAAGGGCACAAAGACGCCGGGCAGTTCCTCGGCGGCGACGCCGACGCCGTCATCGGTCACGGTGAAGGCCACCATGTCCGGCCCCGGTACATATCCACCCAGCCAGACATGCCCGCCGGCCTTGTTGTAGCGAATGGCGTTGTCGGCAAGGTTGCGCAGGATCTGTCGCAGATAGCGCGGATCCGTCTTTACGTAGGCAAGCTCCGCCGGCAGTTCCTGGCAGGCGATGGAGACATCGGCCGCCAGGGCGGTATCGGCTACCTCGCGGATGACAGCCAGCAACAATTGCTGCGGGGCAATGAGATCGACCGCCGCCCGCACCACACCGCTATCGACCCGGATATAGTCGAGAATATTGTCGACACCGCGCAGCAGGCGTCGCCCGGAATCGAGAATATCGCCGGCATAGCGCACATAGCGCTTGTCGCCGATCGGCCCCAGTCTTTCGCTTTCGATCATCTCGGAGAAGCCGATGATGGCATTGAGCGGTGTCTTGAGATGATGGCTCATCGACATGAGCAACCGGGTCTTGGCATCCGCCGCCGCCCGCAGCGCCGCCATCGACGCCGTCATGGCGAGGCTCGTCTGATGTGCCCGGTCGATGTCGCGGGCGCCGAGCAGGATCACGAGCATAAGCCCGGCATAACCGAAACCGACGATAGAGAGCGTCAGCAATGTCTCCAGCAGGACGGATTGTCGGAAGGCCACTTCGCGATCGGTGACATCGCTGTAGATTTCAAAGAGACCGATGAAATTGGTGCGCGCGGCGTCGCCGAAGATGGGAATATAGCTGGCAACGACATTGCGGTTGGTCAGCTTCCCATGCACCGTATCGATCTGCGGGCGAAAGGTGACGTCGCTGGCGACAACCTTGTCGCGAAAGGCACGCGCGAAGGCCGAGTCTTCCTCGTCGCCCTCCTCGCCGATCTCTTCCGCCTCGGTTGAATAGATCAGCGTGCCCTTGGCGTCGAAGAGTTTTACCTTGAGCAGGGCTGAACCGCGCCCCAGTTGTGCAAAGGCCGTATCGAGCGTCCGCTCTATGCCGTCCGACTGCTGCCGGCTGGCAGCTTGCTGGTCATCCTGCAGAAGAATGCCGACCCGTTCGCGAATGAACAGGGCCAGCGTATTGGCCAGACTCTCGTTGTACGCCTCGGCAGTCGCGCGAATGTCGCGCTGTTCCAGATGAAAGCGGATCGGCGCGATCAATCCCACCGACAGCAGCATGATGACAGCGCCGATCACGGCGAAGCGGCGCACGAAACGCAAGCTGTGAGCCGGGCCGTGAGTTGGGCTGTGAGTCGGGCCGTGAGTCGGGAATTGCGGCAAGATATTCCTCCGCCCCCATATCACCGCGATATGATTAAAGACTGGTTAGAGGCCCGATATCTTAGAGATCTGGCATTCCGTCGGCGAGGTCGAGATACATCCAATCGAGGTCCGCGACCATGCGGCCACCGATGGCGCGGTAGAACGCGGCCGCCAGGACATTGGGACGATATACCGCCCACAGCAATTGGCTGGCCCCGCCGTCGTGCGCGGCGCGCGCCGCTGCGGCCATCAAGGCGCGGCCGGCACCGCTGCGCCGCGCCTTGTCGCGCACCATGAGGTCGATGACGATTTCGATGCGAATACCCTGATCGACATCGTAATTGGGCGCCATCAGCAGATAGCCGAGTGCCGCCCCGCCTCTTTCGGCGATAAAGCCGCGGAAGGCCGGATGGGGGCCGAAGCCATCGGCCAGATATCTTTCAGCCGTAAATCTGTGCTGCCAATTGTCGCCGAGGCTGCGGATGAAGGTGCCGAATTCCAGCACCATCTCCTGCACCGCGTCGACGTCCGCCGCCAGAAGCGGCCGGACCGACACCGTTGCCCGGTCCGTCATCTGGCTTTCGCCACGAGATTCGCAGCGCCCGTTCCCGGCCAGGCTGCGGCATGGCCGGCGCCGGCAAAGATGTCATGGGCGAGAAGATCCGTATCCGCGCGCCACTGCGCCACCCGGTCGCAGGGTGAAGCGGTGTCCGCGCCCTGGCACAGGAAGGGTTGCCCAGCCGCATCGAGACCGACGATATGGCCGGGCAGCGGTCGCAGGGTAAGGCCGGCGGGGGGTGCTGCAAGATCCGCAATGCCCTTCTCAGTCACGCCGACCAGATCCAGGAGCAGCGAGGGCAGGCGGTACATGGGCAGGCTGCCGACGCGCAAGGGGCCATTCTGCCCGTCGATCACGATGAGCGGCGTCTGCGTGCTGCGCGCCTGCAGGGCCGGCGAGACATGATCGTCAGGCCCGCCGAGGAATCCCGATTCGGCATAGCCAGCGAGGTTCTGCCCCAGCAACGGCAGGTGATCGCCGAAGACCACGATGACCGAATCCGGATCCTCACGCTGCCAGCGGTCGATCGCATCCATCATCTCCCGCGACTTCCAATGCACCACGGAGACATAGCGCCGGACCTCGTCGACGGCACTCTTGGTGTCGATGGCCAGGGGGCGCTTGTCGTCGACGTCATACATCCAATGGCCGTAATAGGTCACCGTGTAGTCGAAGACCGGCCGCGCATCCCGGATGGCTTGCAGCTTTTCCGCCACCTGCCGGTGCAGCGAGGCGTCGGAGAGGAAAATCGACGTCATGTCGTCGAGTGCGAAATCGGCGATCGACCAGAAGGTCTCGAAGCCCAGGCGGTCATAGCTCGCCTGCCGGTTCCAGAAGCCCGGCGTGTTGGGGTGGGAGGCCACGGTGCGATAGCCGGCCCGGGCCAGCTGGCGCGGCAGGCAGGGCAGGTCGTCATTGAGCGGCTGCTCGAAGCGCACGGCACCCTGTGCCAGCGGGAAGCCGCATAACACTTCGAACTCAGCATTGGCAGTCTGCCCGCCGAAGGCCGGCGACATCGCCGTCGAATGCCCGGCCGCCGCCCACAATTTCAGGAAGCGCGGATCGAGCGGCGATTCCTTCAGCCCAGCTGCCGTCAATGGCGCAGGGTCCCAGAAACTCTCCTCGAGGACCACATGAAGGTTGCGCCGATGCCCCGCCATTTGCGCCGGCTCGCTGGCTTCCATGCGCCGCGCGATCGTTGCCGCCACGTCATCCGCCTTGGGTGCCGGCGTCGCCAGCGCCACCACGCGCACCAGTTCCTGCAGCAGATGCACGGTACCACCACGCCAGACATAGTTCTCGCGCTGATCCCAGGGCTTGTCGCCCCAGATCTGGTCCATCCAGTCGATGAGGCCGATCGAACCGGCACCGGCGCTCAAGAAAAGGCCCGTGGCCGTCGCCAGCACCGATTGCCGCAACCGCCCGGCAAAGCGCAGATTGCCGAAGAAGAGAATGAGGATGAGGAGGCAGGGCAACCCGGCCACCGCCCAGCCCAGCGGGCCCATCAGCCGGATGAAGGCATCGAGGCTGTAGATATCCTCCGGCATCAAAGGGCGGCCGGTGATCGCACTCTTGGCGGCACTGCCGACATAGAAGGTCGCCACCAGCAGCGCCTGCAGAATCAGGAACAGCGAGATCCGCCGCGACAAGGCAAAGAGCAGCAGCGAGACAAGGAGCAGGGCCGCGAAATCGGCCGGCACGCGCCGCGGCACGATGGCGACGTTGAACAGGAACGATGAGGCGAAATAGGCCGCGCCATAGAAAAACGCGGTCGAGGCGACAGGCAGCAGCCAGACAGGCAAAAGCCGGCGATGCCGCAGCAGCCGATTCATTTGAGCGTCGCGGTGACCGGGTGGCGATGCCGTTCGATGAGACCCAGCGCATGGCCGTCGCCGTCGAAGATATCGCGCGCCACCAGCTTCACATCCTCAAGCCAGCTCTGCACACCGCCGCAGGTACCCGCGGTGACACCCGGATTGCACAGGAAGGGCTGGCCGGCAGCGTCATAGCCGATCACCGTGTCCGGGACCGGACGGATGACGAGGTCCTCGGGCGGCGGCACCAGCGCGCCGATATTGGGCAAATCGACGCCCAATCGGTCCAGCACCAGCTGGTTGAGGCGATAGAGCGGCTGCGTGCCCAGTTTCAGCGGCCCGCGTTCACCGTCGATGACGATGAGCGGCGTGGTGCGCGAACGGGCATACATGGCGGGCGAGAAATCGCCCCAGCCGCCGGCGAAGAAGCCGTTGTTCTTATACTCGCCCCAATTATAGCCGAGGTTAGGCAAGTGATCGCCGAAGGCGATGATGAGGGAAGTCGGATCGTCGCGCCGCAGGCGTTCGATCTCGTCCATCAGTTCGATCGATTTGTAATGCATCGCCGTGGCGAACTGGCCGAGTTCCGTGCGTTCCGGATCGATCGGCACCACGGCGGGCCGCTCCGGCACCATGTCATAGGTCCAATGGCCATAGAGCGTCACGATGAAATCGAGCACCGGGCGCCGGTCGGCATCGGCCTTCAGCTTGGCGGCGATCTGGCGATAGAGCGACCGGTCGGACAGCATCCAGACGATCATCTCGTCCAGCGTGAAGTCGGCCTTCGACCAGAAGGTCTCGAAACCGATGCGGCGATAGGCGTTGATGCGGTTCCAGAAGCCCGGCGCATTGGGGTGCGAGGCGACGGTGCGGTAGCCCTGCCCCTGCAACAGGGCGGGCAGGCACGGCGCCGTGTTGAAGCCCTGCTCGAATTTCACCGCCCAGCTGTCGACCGGGAAACCGCACAGCACCTCGAATTCGGCATTGGCGGTACCGCCGCTGAAGGTGGGCGACATCGCCGTGCTGCGTCCGGTCTCGTCCCACAATTTGTAGAAGCGCGGATCGAGCAGCGGTTCGCTCCGGTCCTGGGCGAGGAGCGGCGTCGGGTCCCAGAAGCTCTCCAGCAGGATGATATGGACATTGCGGGGCTTCGCCGCATCGAAGGCCACCGGCTGCACGGCCGGATCACGGTGCCGGGCGGCCGCGAGGTCACCGCCGGAACGCGCATTGATCCGGTCGAGGGCTGCCGCCACCTGCGCCTCGTCCGGCGCGGGCTTGCGCGTCGCATATGCGCGCAGGGTCTCCTGCAGGATATGCAGGGCCGGTCCGCGCATGGTGAAGTTTTCGCGCTGGTCCCAGGGATGGTTGCCGATGGCGATGTCGGCACCGCGCAGCGCCGTCTCGCCGAAAGCGCCAAAGCCCAGCGGCAAGGCCACCAGCGTCGCCAGCGACGCCTTGGCGGCACGCCCCTGCAGCTTGAGATTGCCGAGCAGCAGCCCGGCCATCAGCATCAGCGGCAGCGCCACGACGACCCAGCCGAGCCAGCCCATGATGCGGACCAGCGCCACCACGCTGTAGATGTCGTCCGGCATGACCGGCCGGCCAAGGAGGGCGATCTTGGCACTCGACCCGATGAAGAAGGCACCGATGAGGAGCGCCATCAGGGCGGCAAAGGCCCAGACCTTGCGCGAGATCGAAAAGACCAGCCGCGCGATGAGTGTGAGGAAGATGAGATCGATGAGCGCCCGGAGTGGTTCGACGATGACGCCGAAGCCCAGCGCCGAGACGGCATAGGCCAGCGCATAGCAGCTGCCCACCACCGTTGCCGGGATGCGCCAACGCTGCCAGTGATGCTGCCAAACTTGGCGCCAATCTTTACGCGATCTCGTCATGATGCCAACAACCGCCCGTCCCTGCGCTCAAAGCCGTGCTGTCTTTCAGAACCGGCAAGCCGTGCCCTCACCCTGCGGCAGCCGGCGCTTTTCTAACTGAATTTAACAAAAGAGTCTTGGATTGGTGCCGAGAAAGGTAACAAAACTGCGTGATCGGCCGGACGCCGGCAGGGTCGGAGGCCGGGAAGGTTGCTGCTGTTAAATATCCTGTTGGAACAATCAATTAACCCGCAAACGGGTGGCGTTAAGGCGTTTGTAAGCTTATTGTCAGGAAAGGGTCACCAGATTGCGGCTAAAGCTGCATCGCCCCCTCGCTTTCGTTAATATCCGGGCCCAACTGGCGCCAGCGGGACCGCCGCGCCAACGCCGCTGCCCTTAAAAGGATCTTCGTCTTTTCATGACCACCTTGACCGCTCCCTCGCTCGATCCTCGCGGCCTCATCGGCTCGGTACTGCTCTGGGCGCTGCTGATCCCGCTGGCGCTCATTGCCTTCCTCGGCGCCGAGATCACGCATCATGACCTGGTCGATCATGTGAACGGCATCGTCTACGCCTTCGGCATGTTGCTGGCCCTGGCGCTCGCCCGGCAGGCGAAACCCCAGCCTGACGGCGCCGACTCGGCCGAGGCCGATCCTTTCGGGCGCGCCTTCTGGCTGGTCGCGGCCGCTTTCTGCGCTGTCTTCGTCGCCTCCGAAATCGGCGGCGGCATGTTCGAGCGTTTTGAATCCCAGGTCTCGCCGGCCTGGATCGGCGACCTGATGTGCTGGCTGGCGGCTGGCGCCTTTGTCATGGCGGTGGCGCGCCTGCGGCCGCGCCGCAAGGTTCACGTCACCCGCAGGGTCACCCCGATCCTGTCGCTGCTGGCGATTGCCTTTGCGCTGCAGAGCATCTCCGTGGGCCTCGATATCGGCGAGCCGCATCTGCGGCATCATTTCGGGGTTGATGCGCAGACCTACGACAATTTCTCGGATCTGCTCGAATTCGCTTTCCTGCAGCTATACCTGCTGGGCTTCATCGCCCTCGCTGCCGAGATCTCGGCCCGCCATGCCTTGCGGGCACAGATTGCTCTGGCGGAAGGCATCGCTGAACCCGCCGCCTGCCTGCGAGCCGCCCAGCTCGCCTTCACCACGGCGGCCTTCAGCTCGCCCAATCTGAGCCGCCGCCGCTTCCGGCGCGCGGTCCAGGGCCTCATGTTCGGCAACGGCATCGGCGGCGTCGCCGCCGCTTACCGCATCACGCGCAAGCTTGGCCCCGGCATCAAGGCACGGACCGGCAAGTCCAAGCTGCGCCAGTTGGCCGAACAGATGCGCTTCATGTGGCGGTTCGGCCTGGCGCCCCATACCTATTATCTGTTCGAGCTCTTCGATCCCGAATGTGCGCGCGTCGCCGGCGCTTATCTGCAACGCAGCGAGACCAAGGCTGCGGCCTATAAGATCATGCATCGGAGCACCGGCCAGCGCCTCAGCGAGAAGCTTGAATTCCACGATCGTTGCCGCGAACTGGGCCTGCCCGTGGCCCCCGTCGTCTTTGCCGCCGCCGATGGCAAGCCCGATCCGCAATTCGCGCAGACCACGGAACTGCCGTCTTGCGATCTGTTCATCAAGCCCCGTAAAGGCAGCGGCGGCCGCGGTGCCGTCAAATGGCAATATGCGGAAGGCATCTTTGTCCATGCCGACGGCCGGCACATGACGCCCGGCGCGTTGCGCCAGGCGGTCGTCGAGCAATCGGCCGAGCTCAGCATGCTGGTGCAGAAGACCCTCACCAGCCATCCGGATCTTCAGAGCGTGAGCTGCGGAACACTCACCACCATCCGCATCGTCACCTGCCGCAATGAAAGCGGCGGCTATGAGGTGACCAACGCGGCCTTCCGCATGCCGCGTGTGTCAGGCTCCCCGGTCGACAATTTCCATGCCGGCGGCATTGCCGCGGCGGTCGATATCGTCACCGGAACACTGGGGCCGGCGACCGACCTCGGCCTCAATCCGACCACCGCCTGGTTCACCGAGCATCCCATCACCGGCGCCCCGATCATCGGTCGCGTCCTGCCCTGCTGGCAGGACGCACGCGAGCTGGTGGAAACCGCGCATCCGCACTTCAGCGATTTCGCCGTCATCGGCTGGGATATCGCCATTCTGGCGGACGGTCCCTGCATCATCGAGGCCAATGGCGCGCCCGATCTCGACATCATCCAGCGCACGGCACGCGCACCGCTCGGCAATGCGCGCCTCGGCAAGCTGATGGCCTGGCATGTGAAGCGCGACCTGCGCCGTGCGCTGCTGGGGTAAACGGGACGAAGCGAAGAG
This sequence comes from Dongia sp., assembly GCF_041906375.1. GTDB lineage: Bacteria > Pseudomonadota > Alphaproteobacteria > Dongiales > Dongiaceae > Dongia. The sequence goes on from NZ_JAYRJJ010000002.1 coordinate 720,577, forward strand.
AATGCGCGTCCGTTACTCGACGACGACCGCAGTCCCGCTGACGCTCACCATCAGCATGCTGCCGTTCTTGCCGATCACTTCGTAATCGATGTCGACCCCGACGATCGCGTTGCCGCCGGCTTCGCGCGCGGCCTCCCGCAAATCATTGAAGGCCGTCTCGCGGGCGTCGCGCAGCGACGCTTCATAGGCGCCAGAACGACCGCCGACGATATCGGTCACCGCGGCGAAGATATCGCGAAAGATGTTGGCGCCGAGGATGGCTTCGCCGGCGACGACACCGCGATAGTCGACTATGCGCTTGCCTTCGATACTCGGTGTGGTCGTCACGATCATCGCTTTGATCCCTGCTTGATACACCCTAGCTCGAAGCCCGCGCAGACCCTTTAACCCCGCCCGTATTTCAGCAGTCGCAGGCGCAGCGCATTGAGCTTGATGAAGCCCTGCGCATCGCGCTGGTCATAGGCACCGGCATCGTCTTCGAAGGTGACGTGCTTCAGGCTGTAGAGCGACTTCTCCGACTTGCGGCCGACCACGGTCGCATTGCCCTTGTAGAGCTTCAGGCGCACGGTGCCCTCGACATGCTCTTGGCTTTTGTCGATGAGGGCCTGCAGCATCTCGCGTTCGGGGCTGAACCAGAAGCCGTTATAGACCAGCTCCGCATAGCGCGGCATCAGTTCGTCCTTCAAATGCGCGGCACCACGGTCGAGCGTGATGCTCTCGATGCCGCGATGGGCGGCATGGAGGATCGTGCCGCCCGGGGTTTCATAGACGCCGCGCGACTTCATCCCGACGAAGCGGTTCTCGACGAGGTCGAGGCGGCCGATGCCGTTGGCCTTGCCGAGCGCGTTCAGCTTGGTTAGCAGGCTGGCGGGCGAGAGCTTCTCGCCGTCGATCGAAACGGCATCGCCCTTCAGGAAGCCGATCTCGATATAGGTCGCCTTGTCGGGCGCCGCTTCCGGCGAGATGGTACGCTGATAGACCATCTCCTCCGGCTCCTGCCAGGGATCTTCCAGCACTTTGCCTTCGGATGAGGAATGCAGCAGGTTGGCATCGACCGAGAATGGCGCTTCGCCGCGCTTGTCCTTGGCGACCGGGATCTGATGCTTCTCGGCATATTCGATGAGCTTGGTGCGGGACGTCAGGTCCCACTCACGCCAGGGCGCGATCACCTTGATTTCCGGGTTGAGCGCGTAATAACCGATCTCGAAACGGACCTGGTCGTTGCCCTTGCCGGTGGCGCCGTGCGAGACCGCGTCGGCACCGGTCAACTTGGCAATTTCGATCTGGCGCTTGGCGATGAGCGGGCGGGCGATCGAGGTGCCCAAAAGATACTGGCCCTCATAGAGCGCATTGGCGCGGAACATCGGAAAGACGAAATCGCGGGTGAATTCTTCCCGGAGATCCTCGATGAAGATCTCCTTGATGCCCAGCATCTCGGCTTTTTTCCGCGCCGGTTCCAGCTCTTCGCCCTGGCCGAGATCGGCCGTGAAGGTCACCACCTCGCATCGGTAGGTCTCCTGCAGCCATTTCAGAATGACCGAAGTATCGAGACCGCCGGAATAGGCCAGCACAACCTTCTTGATATCGCGCGACATGAACCACCTTTTTCGAGGAAAAGCGGGCGGAACCTAGGGGAAATGGGGGGTGGTGGCAAGGGTGCCCACGTCGCGGAGTGGAACTGGACGTTTGCAAGAATTTTCGCTTCCGCCCCCCTAAAGGTGGGAGGGCTTTGGATCGAGGCCGATCGAGCCAGCTCGCTCTAAACTCCTCCCACCTTCAGGGGGGGAGGTCGGGAGGGGGGGCCGCCAGTGACGCCTCTATTTCATCCCCGCCATCGCTCGTTCCGCCGCCTGATATTCGAAGACATGCGCGGCGCCGGTCGCAAGGGCGGCGTGGAAATGGGTCTTGGCGGCCTCGACATCGCCTTTCAGATAGGCATGCCGGCCGATGTGGTATTCAGCGGCGCAGACCGCTTCCGCCCGTGCCGCCTGCGGCTGCGCCTCGGCCAGGGCCAGCGTCGCCTCGGGGCTCGCTTCTTCGAGGTAAAGCTCCGCCAGGGCGCGCGGCCAGGCTGGCAGTTGCTTGGCATTCGCCAGATAGGCGGAAAGCTCGGCGGCGCGGCTCTGCTTCAGGGTCGCTGCCGCAACATGGCGCCAGAGCTGTGCGCCGAAATGCCGCGGCTCTCGCCCCGCCGTCGCATCGAAATCCTGGAGGGCCGCGGCATCATCGCCGGCCAGCTCCGCGGCGAGGCCGCGCATGAAAAGGGCGGTGAGATTGCCGGCCTGGGCTCCCAGCACGGCATCGCAGGCTTTGCGGTCGAAGGCGAGGCAGGCGTCGAAATCGGCATTCTGGGCCTGGGCTTTACCGGCTGGCAGCAGCATCGCCATGCCCAGCAGCGCCACAAAAAAAACGGCGGGCAAGAGGGAATGACGCCGGGTCGGCAATCGTTCTGGCATGTGTGCGAGACCTCGTTCGACGGCGACGGTGTCGGAATTGCACCGGAGAGAAAGTTAACGCGAGGTTGAGAAAATGCGCAATCCAAGTGTTTTCCTTCAGCCTTTCGTAATATTTAGGCGTGTAATGTATGTTTACATGTCGCCTCTCTGTACGCGGCGTCGGGATCGGTTTTGCCTGATCCAGGCACCCCCTCGCCGACGTATCAGTTGGGCTTCATAACCGTTATTCGGGTAGCCGCGGTCCAGCGCCCAATCGTTGTCGGCGCCGTTGATCCCAAGCCGCTTGGCTATCTCGTGTTTGCTTGGATTCCCGCCGCAGCCCCGGAGGGAGTCCAAGTGCTCCCGGCGGGCCATCGCTCTTGCACACTCCCCCCATCGTGCAGATGGCCTGCCGGGCGCCCCTCCCTCAAATAAAGCCCAGCTTAACGCCTCGGATTTCTTAAAATCCTTCCTGTTCATCACCTTAAATGTTATAGATTTATCGAATATTCCATTTTTATCGAATTAAAGAACCGGCATGATCCCTGTTACCGTCTGCGCGGCGCCGCGTTTTGAGCTGTTCCTGGCCTTTGCGGCCGAGGCGCCGGAACGGTGGCCTGACAGCCCCTTGCCCGACAACCACCTGCCTGGCAATCCGCTTCCGGCACTTGGCGAGCTTGCCCCCGATATCAGCCTGGCCGAGCTTCTGAAGGCTTTGGAGCAAATGGCGGAAACCCTGCCGGACCGCCGGATCATCGCTTTCGCCGGCACAGCCTTCGCCCCCTTCTGGCGGGCCAACGCCGCCCATTATGCGGCGGCGGCGGCGCGCCTGCAGGCGCGGCTGGCGGCGCATCCACGGGCGGATCTCGGCGCCCTGTTCGGCTTTGAGGTCTCGCTCGACCTGCAGCATCTGGGCCTGCGCCAGCGCTCGGGCGCGGCGCGGCGCATTCCGGTGGGCCAGATCGCCGCCGTGCATCTCTACCCCAGCGCCTTCAACGCCGCTGCCTCCTGGTGCCTTGGCGCGGGCCGGGACGGCAGGCAGCGTGTCCATCTGCCGGTCCAGGACGATTTGCTGGCGGCGGCCATCCTGCCGCTGGCGGCGCCAATGGGGGCTGAGACACGGCTTCCTCGCGCCGGACGACCAGCCCAGGCGCCGCAATTCGCCGCGATCTGCCGGGCGCTGGGCGATGCCAGCCGCCTGGCGATGGCGGAGATGATGGCGCGGGAACCCATTACCGGCGCCGAGATCGGGCGGCGCCTGCATTTATCGACGCCGGCCGTCACCCATCATCTCAACATCCTGCGCCAGGCGGGCCTGGTCGATGAGGTCCGCCTGGGCACCAGTATCCAGCTCAGCCTGCGCCGGCAGACGGTGCAGGAACTGGGCCGTCTGGCCCTCGATCATTTTTCGGGTGCGGGTGCGGCGCCCGTGCCGCGCCGTTCGCGGCGGCGCAAGGGTGCCCTCTAGGCCAGCTGCGCCCTCAAGGGATCTGCGCCCTCAGGGTATCTGCTTCAGGCGCCAGCCGGCATCGATCGCTTCCGGCAGGCTCCGGTCGCCCTTGGCGGCGACGCCGAAATGCGCCCGCGCTGCCTTGGCATCCTTCTTCAGCAGGGCCGCTTCGCCGAGATAGTAATGCGCCTCCGCCTCGATCCGCCGCGCCACCTTCTTGTCGGCGACCGAAGTCGCGGCCAGCAGATCCTTTTCCGGCATCTTTCCGGCAAGGGTCGCCAGCACCGGCATCGGCCATTGCTCAAGTGCCGTCTTCGCCAGCGCGTCGGTGAGGATCTTCGCCGGCACCTTCTCCTTGGGAAGATCCTGGGCGGCCGCGAGATAGCGGCGCAAGGCCGCATAGGGATTGTCGGCCCGCAGCTTTTCGGCTTCAGCAAAATCCTTGGCCGCTGCCTTGAAGTCGCCGGCGAGGAACCCGGCCCGGCCGCGATTGTAAAAAGCCGCGGCCGCTTTCGGATCCTGTTTGGCGATGGCCGAGAAATCGGCGCCCGCTTCCTTGAACTTGCCCAGGCGCAGATAGAGGCCGCCGCGATCCATCAGCGCGTCGACATCGCCCTTGGCCTGAGCCAGCAACTCGCTGAGATCCTGCACGGCGGCATCGTCACGCCCCAGCGCCGCCCGCGACCAGGCGCGGCGATAAAGCGAATCGGGATCGCCCGGCACCAGCTTCAGCAAGGCATCGTAATCGGCGATGGCGAGGTCATGCCGCTTCATGGCGCCATAGACGGAGGCGCGCGCAAAGAGCACGTCGACCGCATCCGGCGTCAGCTTCAGGGCGGCGGAAAAATCATTGGCGGCGGCCGGCGCCTGCGCGCGCTGGACCTGGGTGAGGCCGCGCCGGAAGAGCGCGCTTGCCAGCGCGTCGCCTTTGAGCTGCCGGCTTTCGATCGCTGTCGTGCAGGCGCTGATGACCTCCTGCTGGTCGCCCGGCTTGAGGCAGGCATCGAGCAGGGGATTGAGCGGCGCAACAGCCTTTTCCGGTGCCTTGGGAGCCGGCGTCTCCTCCGCCACCGCCGGCAACGAGATCAGCAGCCCCAGGGTGAGGGCGGTGAAGCCACGCACAAGGAAATGCACTTACGCAGCCTCGCCGGCATTGGCGGCGGCCTTGTCGCTTTCAGCCTTGTCCCTCTCGGACCGGCGCTGCTTGACGCTGTCGCTTTTGAGCTGGCCGCAGGCCGCCATGATGTCCTCGCCGCGCGGTGTCCGCACCGGGCTCGAATAGCCGGCATCGAAGATGATGTCGGAGAAATCGCGGATGGCACCCGGCGTCGAGCGCTCGAAGGGGGCGCCCGGCCACGGATTGAACGGGATGAGATTGACCTTCGCCGGCACCTTGGAAATCAGCTTCACCAGCGCCCGCGCATCGGCGGGGCTGTCATTGACGTCCTTCAGCATGACGTATTCGAAGGTGATGCGCCGCGCGTTGGAGAGGCCCGGATAGTTTTCCAGGGCCTTCATCAATTCCTTCAGCGGATATTTCTTGTTGATCGGCACGATCTGGTCGCGAAGCTCGTCCGTCACCGCATGCAGGGAGACCGCAAGATTGACGCCGAGCTCGGCGCCGCAGCGTTCGATCATCGGCACCACGCCGGCGGTCGAGAGCGTGATGCGCCGCTTCGAGATGGCGATGCCCTCGCCATCCATGACGATCTTCAGGGCCTTGGCGACGTTCTCAAAATTATAGAGCGGCTCGCCCATGCCCATCATGACGATGTTGGAAAGCAGCCGCCCGTCCTTCGGGCTCGGCCATTCGCCCAGATGATCGCGCGCCATCATGACCTGGCCGACGATCTCGTCGGCGGCAAGGTTGCGCACCAGGCGCTGCGTGCCGGTATGGCAGAACTTGCAGGTGAGCGTGCAGCCGACCTGGGAGGAAACGCAGAGCGTGCCGCGATCCTCTTCCGGAATATGCACCGTCTCGACCTTCTGATCGTCGCGGAGGTTCAGCAGCCATTTATGCGTCCCGTCCTTGGAAGCGAGATCGACAGCGATCCCCGGCCGGCCGACGAAGAACTTCTCGTCGAGGCGTACGCGGAATTCCTTGGAGAGGTTGCTCATCCTGGCGAAGTCGCGCTCGCCGCGGTGATAGAGCCAATGCCACAGCTGGCGCGCGCGGAATTTGGGCTCGCCCACTTCCGCCATCAAGGCTTCCAGTTCTTCGCGCGACAGGCCGATCAGGTCGCGGCGCCCCTGTGCATCGAGCGCGGGGGCGGCGAAGGTCTCGGCGTGCTTTTCGGTGCTCATGTCAGTCGTCCGATTCTTCAGCTCGTGCAGGCTTTGCTCATGGTCTGATAGGCCTTGGTGAAACCGGAGAGGTCGTAGGTGTCCTGCACCTTGAGGCCTTTGCGCGTGGTCGCGGTCACGACCATCTGGTTCGACTTGCGCATCGCCTGCACCAGCGCCTTGTCGTCGGCGCGGGTCTTGGCCCAGGCGCGGTCATCCTCGGTCTCGGTGAATTTGAAGGTGAAGCCGCCGATCTTGACGATGACCGGCGATTTGGCCTGCGGCGAGAAACCGAGCACGATCGAGACCTGGTCGAGGGCGCCGATCTCGGGAAAATGGGTCACCATGGCCGCCACCTGGCCGCGGTCCTTCACATTGCCCTTTTTGTCGACCGGCTGGCTCATCGCGTAGCAGGTGCGGTTGCCGTCGGCATTCACCGTCATCGCGCGCCATTTCTTGAAGGCGCCGAGATTCTTGGGCGTCTCGGCATAAGCCGGCGCCAGCGTGCCCGCGGCAACGAGCCCCGCGGCAACGAGCAGGGTCAGCAGCAGCTTTCTGGCAAAGGCAAGACAATCCAAACGCATGGGGTATTTCCGATCACTGGGCATTTTTCGGCAACTGGGAACGCTGTCGGCGCTGCGACCCGCCGACAGCGGGGCCGGGAACGCGCGATCCATTCTCACCCTGTAGCAAGGATCGGCGCGGAAATCCACCCAAAGGGCACAAGGCAGCCTGTGGATCAATCAGAATTGTTCTGTTTTTTCAGTTGTTTCTGCTTCCACACGGGCAATCCGCGCCGATGTGCCGCAAGCGGCTGGGTGGGCCCGCCCACGCGCACCGGCCGCTCGGCAAAGCGGCCGAGGCTGATCATGCGGTCATACATGACGATGGCGCCCGCCACCGAGAGGTTCACGCAGAACCGGGTCGGGATCTTGATGATGAAATCGCAGCGTTCCTGCATGGCGGGGCTGAGCGAGTCCTTTTCGGCCCCCAGCACATAAATCGCCGCCGGCGGATGGGTGAAGGTCGGCAGGTCGATGGCATCGTCCGTGATCTCGATGCCGACGATGCGGCAGCCGAGGGGCGCCGTGAAGCTTGCGACGTCGGGATAGACCTGGACCGGCATGCTATCGAAGGCCACCGACGTGTCGGACGCCAGCACATCGCGCACGTTGAAACAGGCCCCCACGGTGAAGCAGAAGCTGGCATGGAAGGCGTGGGCGGTGCGCAGCACGGCGCCCAGATTCATCGGCTTCGAAATGCCTTCGACGCCGATACCGAAATAGCCGCGATTGACGGGATTGTTGCTCATGATGGCCGGGAAACTAGCGAACTGCCCGGCAAAACGCCACTAGCCGCGTGCAGCCGGCGCCTTGGCCCGGGCGGCGCAGGCAAGACCGATGAGAACGGTCGCCCCGCCGAGTAGCGCGAAATGGCCAGGTACTTCAGATAAAAGGAAAAAAGCGATCACGGAAGCAATCACCGGCTGGGCATAGCCAAGGATTGCGGCGACACTGGCCGCGACCCGGGTGAGGCCGATATTCATCAGGAAATAGCCGGCGAAGGTGATGAGGCCGTAAAGCGCCATGAAGCCGGCCTCCTGCCCGTTTTGGGGGATGCCGTGGTCTTCCCAGAAGAGCAAGGGGATGCAGAAGATTCCTGCGCTCAGCAATTCCCAGAAAGTGACGGCGCGGACATCGTAGCCGCGGCAGGTGCGGGCGGTGATGAGCAGGCAGCCGGCATAGAAGAAGGCGGCGGTGAGTGCCAGGAGGTTCCCGAAAGTGCTGGAATGACCCGTCCCGAATGAGCCCAAACCGGGCCCCAAGGTCATCAGAATCACCCCGGAAAAGGCGATGAGCCCGCCGGCCACCAGCTGCCAGCCCATCGGCCGTTTCAGGAACAGGATCTCGATCGCCGCCACCAGCAGCGGATAGAGCATGACCAGGAGGGCGGCCTCCATCACCGTCGTCGTCATGATGGCGATGTTCCACAAGACCAGATCGGCCGCCAGCAGGAAGCCCGCGAAAATCACCGCAAACAACACCTTGCGCGGCAAGGCGACGCGCAGGCGCGCGAACAGAAGCGACAATACCGCTGCCACCAGCAGCCGCCAGCAGGCGGTGGCCGCCGGATCGAGCGGGGAGAGTCGCACCAGGATCGGGCTGAAACCGGAGAGGAGGATGCCGATGCCGAGGGCGAGATGGGCCGGATGCATGCTGTAACCACCTAATTCGTGTTTGGTGGTTACATTCTCATGTGATATCGTAACCAGTCAATTGAGTTTTAATGGTTACAGATGTGAACCAGATCGACACCGTCCTGCCGGCCCGGGTGCCCAAATCGGAATTCGTGGCCGGGCGCCTCTCCCTCGCCTTCTGCAACACGGTGGCGCTGCCGAATGCGGCCGACCGGCTGGCGGATCCTTTGAGCCTTGCCGCCTGGGCGGCGCGGGCCGGCCGCGCCCTTGATGCGGCGCCGGATCAGGCCGCCTTCGAGGACCTGCTGCAGCTGCGCGACCTGCTGCGCGATATTTTCGGCGACCTTGCCGACGGCCTCGCCCCGCAACAGGCGAGCCTCGACCGGTTGGCAAGCCTGGCCGCCCCGCAGCGTCTGGTCTGGGACGATCGCGCCTATCGCGCCGATCTGCGCCCGGCCGGCGATGCCGTGACAAGGCTGCAACAGGCGCTCATCGCCGATGCGCTCGATCTTCTCACCGGCGACGCCTTGCTGCGGATCAAGCGCTGCCCCGCCCATGACTGCCGCTGGTTCTTCTTCGACACCAGCAAGAACGGGACCCGACGCTGGTGCGCGATGAGCGATTGCGGGGTCAAGCACAAGGTGCAGCGCTTTCGGGCGCAACACGGCGCTTTCTAGCGCCTGTTGCCAGTTGCCGGCGGCGGAGGCATTGTGCGCGAAAATCCGCTGCCGCAAAGAGTGCCTCAAGATGAACCAGCCGCATCCCCATATCCATGCCGAACTGCCGCAAGGCGACACGCCGATCCTGGTCGAGGTGTGGCGCGGCAATCTGGTCGAAAGCCGCCATCGCGCCATCGCCGCCGTGGTCGATGCCGACGGCACGGTGGTGAAGGCCTGGGGCGATATCGAACGACCGATCTATGGCCGTTCCTCGATCAAGCCGCTGCTGGCCATTCCGCTGGTGGAATCAGGCGCCGCCGACGCCTTCGGTCTTAGCGAGCGCGAGATCGCCCTGGCCTGCGCGTCGCACAATGGCGAGAAGGGTCATGTCGACGCGGTCAATGCGTGGCTGGCGAAGATCGGCCTCGATGCCGAGCATCTCGAATGCGGCGCGCATTTCCCCTATCATGAGCCGAGCCTGCACGAGATGCTGCGCGCGGGCGTCACGCCGACGCGTGCGCACAACAATTGTTCGGGCAAGCACAGCGGCTTCCTCACCACCGCCGTGCATCTCAAGGAAAAGACCAAGGGCTATATCAATTACGAGCACAGCGTGCAGCAGCGCCTGCTCGGCATTCTCGAGCAGATGTGCGGGCAGAATCTGGGCGACGTGCCGCGCGGCATCGATGGCTGCGGCATTCCCACCATCGCCTTTCCCGTCGGCCACCACGCTTTGGGCATGGCCAAGATGGCCGACACCAAAGGCCTGTCGGCATCGCGGGCCGCGGCCTGCGCGCGCATTCTCACCGCCATGTCACATGAACCCTGGTATGTTGCCGGAACGGGGCGTTTCTGCACCGATGTGATGAAGGTGACCGGCACCAAGGCCGCCATCAAGACCGGGGCCGAGGGTGTCTATATGGGGGCCTTGCCGGAGCTGGGCCTCGGTATCTGCCTCAAGGTCGAGGACGGCAATGGCCGCGGCGCCGAAGTTGTGATGGGCCAGCTGCTGCGCCATTTCGGCATCATCGATGCGGCTGAGGCGGAGCAGCTCAAGCAATCATTGACGCCCACCTTGAAGAACTGGGCCGGCACCGCCGTCGGTTCCATCAAACCGGCGCCGCTCCTCAATGAAACGGCGCCGTTCTAGCCGGGAGGCAGGCATGGCCTTTGTGAGCATCCGTTACATCGTTGACGACGTCGCCAAGGCTCTCGACTTCTACACCCGGCATCTGGGCTTCACATTGGAACAGGACGCCATCCCCGCCTTCGCCTCGGCGACGCGCGGAGAGCTGCGGCTGTTGTTGAGCGGGCCCTTGAGTTCCGGCGGCCGCACATTACCCGACGGCCGGCAACCCGTGGCAGGCGGCTGGAACCGCCTGCTGCTGATCGTCCCCGACATCAAGGCCGAGGTCGACCGGTTGAAAGCCGCCGGCGTCACCTTCCGCAACGAGATTCTGCCCGGCGTCGGCGGCGCACAGATCGTTCTCGACGATCCCGCCGGCAATCCGGTCGAGTTGTTCCAGCCGAAAGAGTAGACGCAAGATTTACTTTTGCGGTGCGATCGATCTGGCAGCACGCATCGGCAGGTGACATGATGCATGGCGAATGCACCTTTTTCCCAAGGAGCCGCCGCCATGAAGTCCAGCTATCGCCAGCGTTCGATTGGCAATCGCAAGCTCAGCCCAGAGACCTTGATGACGAGCTATGGCTACGATCCCTTCCTGTCGGAGGGGTCGGTCAAGCCGCCGGTCTTCCTGACCTCCACCTTCGCCTTCAAATCGGCCGAGGACGGCAAGGATTTCTTCGACTATGTCGCCGGCCGCAGGACACCGCCCAATGCGCAGGATGCGGGCTTGGTCTATTCGCGCTTCAATCACCCCAATCTGCAGATCGTCGAGGAGCGACTTGCGGTCCTGGAAGGCGGCGAAGGCGCCCTGATGTTCGCCAGCGGCATGGCAGCCATCACCGCGTCGATCCTGGCTTTCGCGCGGCCGGGCGACACCATCCTGCACAGCCAGCCGCTTTACGGCGGCACCGAGACCTTGCTGGTGGGCACACTGGCGCCGTTCGGCCTGAAGGCCGCAGGCTTCATGGATGGCTTGAGCGAGGCGTCCATCATGACGGCGGTCGAGCAGACGAAGACGGCCAAGGTGCCGATCATCTATGTCGAATCGCCGGCCAATCCCACCTGCGGCATCGTCGATTTCGATCTGGTGGTGAAGGCGGCGGACTTGATCGAGAAGCGGCAGGGATCGCGCCCACTCATCGTCGTCGACAACACCATGCTGGGGCCGATCTTCCAGCAGCCGTTGCAGCATGGCGCCGACATCATCGTCTATTCGCTGACCAAATATGTGGGCGGCCACAGCGATCTGGTGGCGGGTGGTGTCATCGGCCGTGCCAGCGACCTCATCGCGATCAAGAAAATCCGCAGCGCCTTCGGCATGCAGCTCGACCCGCATTCTAGTTGGATGCTGGGGCGCTCGCTGGAGACGCTTCATCTCAGGATGGAGCGGGCCAGCGACAGCGCCGCCAAGATCGCGCATTGGCTGGCCAGGCAAGCCAAGGTCGATGCGGTCTATCACCCCGACCTCATCACCCACGACAATTACCAGAAGGTCTACAAGAAGACCTGCCGCGCCGGCGGATCGACCTTCTCCTTCACCGTGAAGGGCGGGCAGGAAGGTGCGTTCCGCTTCCTCAACGACCTTCATCTCTTCACGCTGGCGGTGAGCCTGGGCGGCACCGAATCGCTGATCTCGCATCCCGCCTCGACCACGCATTCGGGCGTCGCCAAGGAGATCCGCGACAAGGTCGGCGTCACCGACAGCCTCATCCGCGTCTCGGTGGGCCTTGAAAATCCCGACGATCTCATCGCCGACATGGAAGAGGCATTGGGAAAAATTTGATTGGGCCGGGCGTCGCGCCCTTTCCTCACGCATTCGTGAGCAAGGCAGCGCCCGCGCCACCGAACAGTCACAGCGCGGTCACCGGCGCCCCACTTAATGTTCGACTCAGGCGGCGACGCTCGTCGCGCGCCGGCAGAACATTATCGAGGAGTGGGGACATGTCCACGGCACTTTCAAAGTCGAAGAGCAAGTCGGCCCTGACGACGGGCGCTGGATTGCTGGTCGCGATCGGCATGGCGCTGGCGGCCACACCGGCTTTGGCCGACGGCAAGCACAAGCATTGGCACGACAACGGCAATCATTACGGCCATTACAAAAAAAGGCCGGAGGTGGTCTATGTCGACCGCTATTACGATGACGGACCGGATGTCGTCTATGTCGACCGACCCGTCTATGTGCGCGAGCGCGTTTATGTCGAGCCGCGCCCGGTTTACGTAGCCCCGCGCCCGTCGATCAACATCGTCGTGCCGCTGTTCGATTGAGCGATGCCGGGGAAGGCGAGTCGGCGACCCGCCTTCCCCATTCCATCTTCCATGCTATATCTGCGCGCGCGAATTTCCTGAGTTGAGGAAGAAGCCCATGCGCGCCCTGATCTGCGACCAGCCGAACGGCTATGAGAGCCTGCGCCTTGCCGAGATGCCCGAGCCACAGGCCGGCCCCGGTGAATTGCTGATCGACATCGCCGCCGCCGCCATGAATTTCGCCGATACCTTGATGGCCGCCGGCAAATATCAGGTGAAACCCAACCCGCCCTTCGTGCCCGGACTGGAACTGGCCGGTACGGTTGCCGCCTTGGGCGCCGGTGTCACCGGCTTCGTCATCGGGCAGCCGGTGATGGCGGTGGTCGATCATGGTGCCTTTGCTGCCCGCGCAGTCGCCAAGGCCAGCGACACCTTCGCCATACCCGCCGGCCTTGGCTTCCCCGCCGCCGCCGGCTTTCCCATCGCCTATGGCACCTCCTATGGCGCACTGGTATGGAAGGCGCGCCTGCAAAAGGGCGAGACCCTGCTGGTGCATGGCGCCGCCGGCGGTGTCGGCCTGACCGCCGTCGAGATCGGCAAGGCGCTGGGTGCGCGCGTCATCGCAACGGCCGGCGGGGCCGACAAATGCGCCATCGCCGCCGCCCATGGCGCCGAAGACGTCATCGATTACAAATCCGAAGATGTGCGCGAGCGCGTCAAGGCGCTGACCGCCGGCCGGGGCGCCGACGTCGTCTATGACCCGGTGGGCGGCGACCTCTTCGAGGCGTCCTTGCGCGCCATCGCCTGGAACGGGCGGCTTGTCGTCATCGGCTTTGCTGCCGGCAAGGTGCAGCAGATTCCCGCCAACATCCTGCTGGTGAAGAATGTCGACGCGCTGGGTTTCTATTGGGGCTCCTATCGCGCTCACGCGCCGGAATTGATGGCGGGGGCCTTCCGGGCCCTGGCCGACATCTACGCCAAGGGCCAGCTGCGGCCCCATGTGTCGCATGAATTGCCCTTGAGCGACTGGCGGGAGGGGTTCGAGACTCTGCTGGGGCGCCGCTCGACCGGCAAGATCGTGCTGCTGCCCCAATCCTGATGCCAAGCCGGGCTGATCCAGGCCAAGCCCCTCAAATAGCCCGATTTATCGTGAACGAGGCCCAAAGCGCATTGCCGACAGCGCGCCGAAGTGACAGATTGGCCCAGATCCAATAGGGCCTTCATCAGGTAATCCGCGCCGACCCATGCTCAAAGACTCCCGCCTGCTTTTCAAACTGTGGCTGAAGAATCCGCGCAGCATCGGCGCGGTCGCCGTTTCCGGTCAGGAACTGGCTGCTGCCATGGCGCGGCAGATCCCGAAAAACGCCGAGGGCTATATCGTCGAACTGGGCGGCGGGACCGGGGCGGTAACACGGGCCATCCTGGCATCGGGCGTCGCGCCGGAACGGCTGGTCGTCATCGAGCGCGATCCCATGCTGCACAAGCATCTGGTCGAGCGTTTTCCGACGGCGAAGGTCCTGTTGGGCGATGCGCTGCACCTGCCCTCGCTCCTCAAGCGCCACGGTATCGCGCCGGTGGCGGCGATCGTCTCCAGCCTGCCGCTGCTCTCGCTGAAGAAATCGATCCAGCTGCGCATCGGCGCCCAGGCCTTCACGGTGCTGGAACCGGGGGCCCCCTTCATCCAGTTCACCTATGGCCTGTTCTCGCCCCTGCCGCGCGGCCGCCTCGGCATCGTCGGCGAGGTCGAGGAACGGGTGCTGCAGAACCTGCCGCCCGCCAGCGTCTGGCGCTATTGCCGCCCCGCCGGCGCGATCGCCCGCGCCCATGGCAAGAGCAAGCTCGACCACGCGGCTTAGTCACCCCTCACCCCAACCCCTCTCCCCGCAAGCGGGGCGAGGGGCTTTGAAAGCCGGGTCGACTGCAAACTCCCTCGCCCCGCGATAGCGGGGAGAGGGACGGGGTGAGGGGTCGTCGTAAAACGCTCTTCTATGGAGAGTTCTTCGCCGCCTAGGCGGCGCTCTCTTCGCGCAGAAACACAATCATATCCAGCGAGGGCGGGGCGACTGTCGTGCCTGAGAGCATGCCATGCGCCTGGCCGCGATGGTGGGTCTGGTGGTTGAACATATGCGCCAGGACCATGTCGACCGGCGTCTCATAGGGTGCCCCGGCCATGGTCTTGTAGACGAGAATCTCACCGAGGCGTGCCGGCGGCAAATCGGCCACGAAACCGATGATGCGATCGTCGAGAGCGGCACGCCGGGCGGACAGATCCGCGAATTCGGCAGCGATGATCTGGTCGAGCGCCCTGGCCTCCGGATCCGGTGTCGCCGTGAGGCGGGAAAGCCAGATACGGTCGGTGACGATGAGATGGTTGAGCGTCTTCAGCAGTGACGGGAAGAAGCCGGTGCGGGGCACGGCGATTTCAGCCGGCGGCAATTCGCCGATTGCACCATAGAGGCGGCGGTTGGCCCATCGGTTGTAGCGGGCCAGGGTCTGGAAATAGCTTTTCATGATGCCAGTCTAGAGAAGGATTGCCCGGGGAAGGATTGCCTGGAGAAGAATTACTGGAGCGGGATCGAAAATATGCCACCGGCCGGGAAGGAATCCAGGCCGGTGGCTTCAAGTCTCCAGGGATGGACCGAATGGGGGTTCGGTCCACAAGGCATCTCCCCAATGGGGCGGGGAAGGATGCCGGACACCGCCCAGGGTCATGGCCAAAGTCATGGCCTGAATCATGGGACCCGTGACGGTGATCTCGAGAAACGCAGGCGCCCGCATGGGCAGCACCTCAGCCGCGCCAGAAAGGCTTTGCGAACTCCTCCTCGGCGTCGAGGCGGTTGAGGCCGATATCCTTGAGCTGGTAGTCGCTAAGGCGCATCAGGTCGCGGCGGGTGCGGTAGCGCTCCTGCCATTCCTGGAAGGCAGCAACCAGGGCGCCGAGGCGGCCCAAAGTGGCAAGCGGCCGGGTGGAAATCAGATGGGTGGCGCGCGGTGCACTGCGCTGCGATGAGGCGGCCGACCCGGAGAACAGGCTGATCTGAGTCATTGTATCCTCACATTTAACTAACCGGCACCATTGCCGTTGAGGAGAAGTTATGCTTGCATTGCTGCGGAGACAAACGACCGTTTCTCACTTGTTCTGTTAGCTGAGATCAAGCATGGTCGGGGTCAATTCACCTGCCCATTGATTCCTTTGTGAAAGCAACGCCGATGCGCCTGCCACCGTTGAAAGCCGTGCGGTACTTCGAATGCGCGGCGCGCCATTTGAGCTTCACCAAGGCCGCGGACGAACTCAACGTCACCCACAGCGCCATCAGCCACCAGATCAAGGCGCTGGAGGAATGGCTGGGGGTGAGCCTGTTCGACCGCGGCGCGCGCTCGCTCTCGCTGACTGAAGCCGGGCGGCGCTTCCTGCCCCCCGTCCGGGCCGCGTTCCACCAACTGGCCGAGGCATCGGCCGAGATGCGCCTCTTCCCCGGCGGCGGGCCGCTCACCGTCAGCACCCTGCCCTCTCTGGCCTCGAAATGGCTGGTGCCGCGACTTTATGATTTCCAGGCGCGGCACCCGGAGATCGAGGTGCGCATTTCCGCGATCGACCGCCTGGACCCCGTGGGCGAGGGCGATGTCGATATCGGCATCCGCTACGGACGCGGCGCCTGGCCCGGGGTCGAAGCCGAATTGCTGTTGCAGGACGAAGTCTTCCCCGTCTGCTCGCCGGCGCTGATCAACGGCACCCAGCCCTTGAAGGAACCGCGCGACCTCGCCCGCTTCTCGCTCATCTCGGACATGGATTGGCGGCGCGCGCAGTTCGACTTCTGGCCGCGCTGGCTGGCCGCGGCCGGCGTGCCGGATCTGGAACTGAAGACCAACCTCACCTTCAACTATTCGAACCTGATGATCCAGGCGGCGATCGATGGGCTGGGCATCGCGCTCGGCAACACCATGCTGGCCGGCGACGATTTGCGGAGCGGGCGGTTGGTGCAGCCTTTCCCGCAGACGGTGCTGCTGGAAACCGGCTATTACCTCATCTATGGCAAGGGGGCGTTGCGCCAGGCCAAGGTGAAGGCATTCCGCGATTGGATCATGGGCCAGATGACGGCGTTCCGTGAAAAATCGGCCGCCACGACCAACAAAGAAGGAGCGGCCTGATGCTGCGTATCGTCCTCGCCATCATCCTGAGCTGCGCGCTGGTGTCGCCTGCCGCGGCGGAAACGGCGCGCTGGCGCATCAACAACATCCCCCTCGACATGCCGCTCAATGACGAACTGGATGGTGAGTTCCTGGAAGGGATCTATCAGGAAAAGCTGATGGACCGGCTGATTTCCAGCGTCCTCAATGAATGGCCGAGCTATCACATCAACTCGACCCTCAAGGTCGGCAAGGGCAAGGTGACGCAGAAGGATTCGGCGCCGGGCGCCGATACCGATCCGAAGAACGAGCAGATGGAGCTCTACTTCTCGAGCGCTGCCGACGGGCACCGTATCTTCTGGATCCGCAGCCGCAAGCCGATGAACGCGCCCGCCGACGCGGAAGGCACCGCCAAGATCATGGCGCTGGTGGAAGCGAGCTTCGGCAAGCCGGACCGCATCGTCACGGAAGCCGAGCGTCCCGGCGATGCCATCCTCATCATGGTCGATCCGCAATTGCCGGCGGATGAGCAGCAGAAAATCAAGGCGGCGCTGCCCGACCCGCTCACCCTCGATCACAACGACTATATGGAGTTCTGGAGCATGGATTTGCAGCGCCGTGCCAAGGTGCTGGGGCCGAATTTCCGCGGCGCCATCGTTGAGCTCATCGCCTTCCAGGGGAAATTGGAGTCGATGCAGGTCGAGCTTCTCGATCTCAAGCGCGCACAGACAGTCTTCAACTTAGGCAACTAAAGCGGCGCGAAGCCGTATCTGGCGCGGGCGATGTTGCATTCCGGGTCACCCGGCTGGCAGGCGCGGCAGACATCGGGCCTCAGGCCATAGATGGTGCAGCCCACATGCCGGCCGATTTCGCCAGAGAGGGCCGCGCAGCGGTGCCCGTCCCAGCGCATGCCGCTCTTGTCGGCGGCAACCAGGTTTTCAGGGATAAGGGCCAAATCCTCCTCGGCTTCCAGCGAGAAGCGCGGCCAGCTGGCGTCATAGGCGCAGCAGGCGCCGCAGCTCTGGCAGGGTGAGATGGCGGCAGGCGCTATGGCGGGAGGCTGGCTCATGGCATCCGATCAGGACGGGGTGTCGGCCAAGCTATAGCCGATCCGCCACCAGCCCGTCACCGCGCCGGCCCGAAGATCAGGCGAGATAGTCGGTCGGCATCATTTCCACGGCCAGGATCAGCAGGGCGTCGACCTCTCCGCCATCGGGTGCCAGCGGCAGATAGAGCACGTCGTAATCGACCAGCATGCCGTCGGCCGAGATATGGCTGACGCGGTCGGCGACCGGCCCCCGCTTGGTCCGCGCGACATTGCAGCCGGCTAGCGGAATATGCTGGAACAGTGTGGGCTCGAGACCCGGGGCTCCCTTCTCGCCGGCCGTCACATGATGCGCCAGGGGATGGAAGAGATAGGGGTGCAGGCTGCTTTCCGGCATGGCCCGCGCAAGCAGGATGCCGTCGAATCCGCCGGCCAGTTCGGCCAGGTCGAGATCAGCGAGCGTCGGCAGCGGTTTGGTCCCGCTACTTGCCTGCCAGGAAGCGTAGAGCTGCTGCTGCTGCGGCGTCTGGTCAGCCAGCCACGCCGGCGGAGTGGGTTGCGGAGTGGCTTCGTTCTCACAATATTGTGTATTCATGATGCAACAATCCTTTTGAAGATCGGCATCCTGGATGTTGGGCTAGTTCTGCTAAATAGCTAGGTAATTTAATGCGTTATCGGGCATTTGACGAGAATTGTGGCCATTGCCCACGGCCCCCGAAAAGCCCAATCATATCCGATGGGTTCCGGGTCATTCTCCGTCTTTCATCGACGAATGAACTCAATTCGAGTTAATCCTGCCAAGTCCCTGTTTTGACACATGTTGCGTCAAGTCGGGTCTAGCTGAGCTTTTCCTGCACCGTATAGACCAGGATGATGTCGACCGCCCGGCCGTCACTCGACAAGGGCAGGAACAGCTTGTCGAGATCGAGGATCATGGCGTCGAAGGAAAGTAGCTGCGCGCGGTCGATCCAGGGCGCACGGGTAGCGACGACCTGATCGTAGTTTTCCAGCGCGTCATCGAGCGAGCGGCCGAAGCAATGCGTGGTGACCGGCTTGCCGGTGGGGTCGCTGCCGCGCACCGCCACCTCGCGGGTGCCGACCAGACGGTAGATGTAATTGGGCCGCTCCGGTCCCGGTTCGACATCCACCAGCATCAGGCTGGGGAGATAAGGGACGAGATCGGCCGGATCGAGATCGGCGCGCGACGGCATCGGCCGGGCGGCCGCCTTCCCGCGCCAATAACGATAGATGGCGACGATGTCGGGATGCACCTCGCCCAACCAGGCAGGGTCGATGCCCGGATCGATAGCGGCGTCCATCAGGGCGATTTGAGACGGTGCTGTCACCGCCCGGCCCGATAGCTGAATTCAGATTGGCGCACGTGAGAAACACCCTAACGCGGAGGTCTGGAGTTTATACGGGCTGCAGCCGAAAAAAGTGAAACTTTTTAATGCGTTAGTTTACAATTTAGCTTTGTTCGAGTTTACTTTGCCTTAACCGTAAGCAGCCTGCTGCGCGGGCGCAGATTATCCTGCCCGTCGAAATGCTTGGCGCAGAGGACATCCCCGCCGCAGGGCGGAAAGGACTGCCGGCGTTAAGCAAACATCGCCATACGCAAATTAGAATGATGCGGCAAAGCGAAGGTACGGGAGCTTCGGGGCCCGACCTTCAGCGCCATGATTTCAACGTCGGGGAGTTCAACGTCGGGGACGTTAACGTCGGGCGCGCGGGCGCGGCAGCGGCCTTTTCGAGGCAGCACGGGAGACCGTCTTGGCCCGAGGCGCGGCGCGGGCCGGCAAAACGGGACTTTTGGTCGCCTGCTTCAGCCAATCCTCGACGAAGGCAAAGAGGCCGCGAATGCCCAATGGCTCGCCACCATCGGGGCGGCCGGCGCCGAGGCCCGCGGTCCAGCCATAGGTGTCGATATGCATCCATTTGGTCGAGGCCGAGACGAATTCGGCGAGATAGAGCGCCGCCGTGATGGCGCCGCCGAAGCTTCCCGGTTCGCAATTGGCGATATCGGCCACCTTGCTGTCGAGCATGCGGCGATAAGGCTTCCACAAGGGCAGGCGCCAGAAGGGATCGCCTTCGGCGCGGCCATGGCGCAGCAGGCTGTCGGCGAGGTCGTCATCATTGGCAAAGAGCACGGGAAGATCCGGCCCCAGCGCCACGCGCGCCGCACCGGTCAGCGTCGCCATGTCGATGATGAGGTCGGGCTTGTGCGCATCCGCCTCGGCCAGGGCGTCGCCGAGGATCAGGCGGCCTTCGGCATCGGTATCGTTGATTTCGACGGTGAGGCCCTTGCGGGTCTTCACCACATCGAGCGGGCGGATGGCATTGCCGGAGACGGAATTTTCGACCGCCGGAATCATCAGGCGCAGGCGCAGGGGAAGCTTGGCCTCCATGATCATCTGGGCGAGCGCCAGCACCGAAGCAGCCCCGCCCATATCCTTCTTCATCATCATCATGCCGCCGCGCGGCTTCAGATCGAGGCCGCCGGTATCGAAGCACACACCCTTGCCGACGAGGGTGAGGAGCGGCCCCTTCTCAGCCCCCGGACCCTTCCAGGCGAGGTCGATGAGGCGCGGCGCGCGGTCGGTCGCCGCCGCCCGGCCGACAGCATGGATGGTCGGGTAGTTCTGCTTCAAGAGGGCGTCGCCGACGATGGTCGTGACCTTGGCCTTGTGCGCGGCGCCCACTTTTTCGACCGCCTTGGCGAGATCGGCCGGCCCCATATGTTCGGCCGGGGTGTTGATGAGATCGCGCCCCAGGCCGATGGCGCGGACGGCGCGCTCAACGGCCGGCTTGTCGGCGGCCTTGGGCCAGACCAGGCTGGAGAATTCCTTGGCGTCGGAGCGGTAGCGGGCGAAGCGATAGCAGCCCATTGCCCAGGCGAAGGCATGCGCGGTGGCCTGGGCCGGCGACAGTTCGTCATCCTCAAGATGATAGGCGCCGTGGGGCAGGCCCGCCGGCAGAGCTGCCAGCGACCAGCGATCGATGCCTTCCTCGACACCGGCCAGAAAGCGGACGGCGCGGCCGGCTTCGTCGGGCAGCAGCAGGAAGCTGCCGGGCTTTGCCTTGAACCCCGCTGCCTTGACCCAGGCCTGCACTGCGGCCGATTGCACCTTGCTCCAATTGCCCAGCGTTTTTTCGCTCAAAGGCAGGATAGCGGTGGATTTGGCGGCGCGCGCGACGAGATGATCAAGCAAGATCGTGGTCCTTGATGGGGGCGGGGTGGGTTGATTCGAGCGCGATCTTAACCGCAGCCAATGGGCGCCGTCACGACCTATCCAATAGTCGGTGCGGGTCGTGATCGGTTCCCGGAAACGCACCCGGGGTGCATGTTCGCGTCCTATCGCCTATGATGCCGGCAATGTCGCAAGCGGGGGCAATGGAAGGCGCATGGCAAAGGATCACAAGACGGGCGATCATAAGACGGGCGACCACAAGACGGGCGATCTGACACTGATCGTCGGCAGCAAGAACTACTCGTCCTGGTCGCTGCGGCCCTATCTGGCGCTGAAGGCGACGGGCTTGCCGTTCCGCGAAGTGCTGATTCCCCTGCGCACCGACGACACCTACCGGCACATCCGGCTCTATTCGCCGAGCGGCACCGTGCCGGTACTGCTGCATGGTGACATCAAGGTGTGGGAGAGCCTCGCCATCTGCGAATATCTCGCGGAACTGGCGCCGGCGGCGCATCTGTGGCCCGAGGATTCCGAGGCACGCGCCTTCGGCCGCTCCATCGCCAATGAAATGCATGCGGGCTTTGCAGCGCTCCGCCAGAACATGCCGATGGATCTGGCGCGCGACCGGCGGCAGGAATCGCGCGCGCATCTGGTGACCGACCAGATCGCACGGATAAGCGCCATCTGGAACGAGGCGCGCGAACGCTTCGGCCAACGCGGCGCCAATGGAGAAGGCCCGTTCCTGCTGGGCGGGTTCAGCATTGCCGATGCAATGTTCGCGCCGGTGGCGACGCGCTTTCGCACCTATGGCGTCGCCCTGGATGAGACCAGCCAGCATTATTGCAATGCCGTTTTTGCCTGGCCCGGGTTCAAGGAATGGGAAGCGGCGGCCCTGGCCGAAACCGCCATCTTCCAATTCGACGTCTTCCAGAAGGCGGATTGACGCGGTGACGCAGCAGGACCCAGACAATGCGCTGAGCCTGCCGGACGAGCACGCGCCGCCGGGGCCGATCTTCCTGCGCTGGGGCCTGGTGGCGCCGTTCCTGCTGTGGCTGATCATCGGCATCGGTGCGCTGCTCGGCCGGCCGCCGACGGCGCCGGCCGAACTCGAAACCCTGGCTGCCGCCTGGCATATCTGGCAGGCCCATGGCTGGGTCCCGTTGCAGAGCGGGCCGGGCAGCGGCGATCAGCCGCCCTTGCCGCTCTGGGTCATCCTGTGGGGCTGGCAATTCTTCGGCGTGGGCGATGTATGGCCGCGCATCATCAGCCTGTTGTCGAGCCTCGGCACTCTGTGGCTGGTCGGGCGCAGCGCCTTGTCGCTGTGGCCGCATCGGCAGATGACTGAGCTTTACGCGCGCATCCTGCTCGGCGGCGTCATTGCCTTTGCCCTCATCGTCACCATGGTGCAGGCCGAACCCCTGGGCCTGCTCTTCACGGCGCTCGGTTTTCATGCCCTGACGCGCCTGTGGCACAGCGGCACGCGTGGTGGTGCTGCGTTGCTGTGGTGGGTGGTCTTCGGCGGCGCCGTTCTGCTCAGCCTTTTTGCCATCGGCAATGCCGCCTGGGCGATGTTGCCGCTCATCGCCGCCTTGGCGCCGCGCCAGAACGTAACACCCGCAAGGCATAATGGCCCAAGACCGCCGGAAGGCGTGGCCGGCTCGGCCCGCCTGATGCTGGGCTTCGCTCCGGCCTGGCATCTGCCGTTGCTGCTCAGCCTGGCGCCGACGGTGATCTGCTGGGTTGCCTGGATCATGTGGCTGCGCCGGGACGGTATGGCCGCCGGATTCCTGAGTTTCGGCAATGGCTGGTTTCATCCGGCCACCGAAGCCAGCAGGCGCGATCTGTGGTCGCTGCTGCTGGTCCCCGTCCTGCTTTACCCATGGATCTGCTGGAAGACGTTGTGGCGGGCGCTGGAAAAACAGCTGCGTGGCCGCGTCGGACGCAGCTTCCGCCTGTGCCTGGCGTTCCTCGGCGCCGCGGTGATCGGCGGCTTTGCCAGCGGCTGGCAGATGCAGGGCATGATCTACATCATCCTGCCCCTGTCGCTGCTGGGTGCGCGGTTGCTGGCGACGCAGGAGATCCGCGCGAAGGATTTTCACGCCATCGTGCCCTCGCTTCTGGCTTTGCTGCTGGGTCTCTTCTTCTTCCTGATGAACATCGTGCCGACGGCGCATCTCGACGCCCTGTGGCGCGAGTTGTTCGACGTACCGCTGCCGATCTGGATCGGCGGCATCGGCATGACGTCGGGCCTGGTGCTGCTGGTGGCCGGTTACAGCATCGCGCAGCTCTCGCCGATGCATCTGCTGTCGCGCACCATCCAGGTGGCGACCCTGCCGGTGCTGCTGCTGACCTGCGTCAACCTCGAATTCCCCTTCAACCTGCGACAGTTCTTCGACCTGGAACCGGTGGCGCAGCGATTGCGCGAGTTGGAGAGTGCGGGCCAGCCTTTGGCTGTCTATGGCCCCTATCGTGGCGAATTCGACTTCTATGGGCGTCTTGCCAAGGCTCCCATAGCACTGCCGGACCGGGCCGCGGCCCTGGCCTGGGCCAAGGCCAACCCAGCCGGCGTCATCGTCAGTTATTTCGACGGCTCGCCCTTGCGCCTGCCGGCTTTGCCCTATTACCGCGGTGTCGCCCGCGATCGCTGGGTCGCTATCTGGCCGACCAGCGCCGTCATCGCCACGGAAGGCAAGACCCTAGACCGCAGCTTCTAGGCGTGCGTTCCAGCAGGCGCCGGAATCCTTACAACTTTTAGAGCATTTTTATCAATTAAATCTTGGCGGCAACGGGAGTTTGCTGTTGCCAAACCCAGCGCTAGGATTTAGGTCAGTACTGCACTCAGGATGTATTCCCAAATCGGATTATTTAATGTCCAGCTACACCATGGGCTTCAGGAAAGTCGGCAATGCCGAGCACCGGCGCGACAAGCGCCTGCGCCTGCCGATCTTTACCGTGAAGATCGCCGGTGGTTGCTATGACAGCCTGAACTGGTCTCTGGGCGGCATCCTGCTCGGCAATTATGACGGGTATTTGTTCCAGGGGATGGCCATCCCGATCAGCATTCGCGTCAAGGATCCAGGCCAGCCCGATTGGGCTGCCGAGGATGGGTTGGTCATCGAGGCCCTGGTCATCCGCCATGATCTGGAGAAGCGCCAGCTGGCGCTGAAGTTTGCCCGCCTCACCCCGACGGTCCTGGACTTCTTCGAACGGGCCTACAATTTTCACGGCCGACGCCGCTGACCGACCGCTGGCCGTTCTAAGGCGCTGGTGCGGGAATCTTTGCATCTGTTACACTTAACCGACAGCCCAACCGGAACGGGCCGAGCGGAAGAGAGTGCGGATGACCAGTTTTACCATGGGATTCACCAGGGTACGGGGTGCGGAGCATCGGCGCGACAAGCGCATGCCGCTGCCCATCTTCACCGTGCGCATCGGCGGGCAGGTCTGCGACACGCTCAACTGGTCGCTGGGCGGGCTCCTCATCGAGAATTACGAAGGCCATCTGCTGGTCGAGATGCCGGTCGATATCGACATCAAGATCAAGGACGAGCATGCCGAATTCAGCATGAAGATCGACGCCAAGGTGGTGCGCAACGACCGCGAGAACCGGCGCCTGGCGGTGAAGTTCGAATCGCTGAGCCCGGCCATTTACGATTTCTTCGAGCGGGGCTTCAGCAAGCGCTTCCACCGCCACGAGCGCAGCCCGGCCTGAGCCCGGCCACCGCATGAGCAGCAACTGGCTCGACGGCAGCATGATGGATGTATTGGCATTCGGCTGGATGCTGGTGCTGTGGTTCGTCTATGGCCGCTTTGCCGACAAGCTGCCGGGCGACGAGGTAGCGCCCGCCAATCTCAACCAGATGATGCACCAGCTGCGGCGGCAATGGATGCGGCGCATGCTCGACCGGCCGGAGCGCATCCTCGATTCCTCGCTCACCGGCCATTCCGTCTCCGCGACCACCTTTTTCGCCTCGACCTCGATGCTGGTGATCGCCGGCCTGCTGGGCGTGCTGGGCCGCGCCGCCGACGCCCATGCGGTGGTGCAATCCTTCGGCTTCACCGTGCTCTCCTCGGAGCTTCTGTTCGAGCTCAAGGTGCTGGGCCTCATCGGGCTCTTCATGGTGGGCTTCTATAAATTCACCTGGGCGCTCAGGCAGTTCAATTTTGCCTGCACGCTGATCGGCGCCGCCCCCCTGCCGCCGGTGACGGGTCCGTCGCGCGACCGCTTTGCCGATCATGCCGCCCGCGTGATGTCGCTGGCCGTGGTGAGCTTCAACGGCGGCATTCGCTCATATTATTTCGCCATGGCGTGGCTTGGCTGGTTCATTCATCCGCTGGCCTTTGCCGCCGGCACCAGCGCTGTCGTGCTGGTCCTGCTGAAGCGCCAGGTCAGGAGCCGCAGCCAATCCAGCGTCGCCGAATTCTACGAAGCGACCGGACGATGAACCTCGTCGATTTCATCGGCCTGGGCTTTTTCCTGATCGTCTTCTTCGGCTATCAGCGCATCGCGCAGATTGTGGGACGCGGCAAGAACGTGAATGCGCTGATGCATCAGACGCGCCGCGTCTGGATGCAGCGCCTGATGGAACGCCCGGACCGCATCGTCGACGCGGCGCTGACCGGCCACACGGTCAATTCGATGTCCTTCTTCAGCTCGGCCACCATCCTGGTCGTGGCCGGTCTGCTGGGCGTGCTGGGCAAGGCCGCGGATGCGCAATCCGTCCTCGCCGGCTGGACTTTCGTCACCCACAGCACCGCCACCATCTTCCAGCTGAAGCTCATCGGCCTCATCGCCATCTTCGTCTATGGCTTCTTCCGCTTCACCTGGGCCCTCCGGCAATACAATTACTGCTGCGCTCTCATCGGCGCGGCACCGCTCGCCAAGAACGATTATCCGCACCGGCTTGAACTCGCCGACCAGATGGCCATCGTCTATACCAGCGCGCTGACGGCGTTCGGTGGCGGCATTCGCTGTTATTATTTCGGCCTCGCCTGGATCGCCTGGCTGGTCGACCCGCTGGCCTTCATCGCCGCCATCCTCGGTATCCTCATCGTGCTGCTGCGCCGGCAGGTCTACAGCCACAGCCATGTGGCCATCCGCCGTTTCGTCGAACTCAATCCGCCGGAGGAAATGAAGCCCGATGACCGCGCGTAAGACCGAACGGCCGCAGCTGCTGGGCGCTCCCTACAGCGTCTACGTGCGTATCGCGCGCCTCGCTCTGGCGGAAAAGGGCGTCGATCATGACCTGGTTGAGATCGACATCTTCGGCGCCGATGCCGGCAATGACGCCTATCGCAAGCTCCATCCCTTCGCGCGCATCCCCGCTTTCCGCCATGGCGAATTCACGCTCTACGAGACGGCGGCGATCACGCGCTATGTCGACGAGGCCTTTCCCGGACCCTCGCTGCAACCCATCGAACCTCGTGCCCGTGCACGCATGGCGCAGATGATCTCGGTCATGGACAGCTATCTCTATCGGCCGCTGGTCTGGGGACTTTATGTGGCACTTGATGATGCGGCCAAGACCGGCAAGCCCGCCGATGCCGGTGCCCTTTCCGTGGCCATGGCCAAGGCGCATCTGGCACTGACGGCTCTCGACGATCTCTGCGCAGATGGGCCGTTCCTGTTGGGCGACGCGTTGTCGCTTGCCGATCTGCATCTGGTTCCGATGCTGGCCTATGGCTGCAGCACCGATGAGGGCCGCGCGCTGCTGAGCGAGCAGAAGAAATTGCAGCACTGGTGGGATGGAATGAAAGCGCGCCGAAACGTTGCCGAAACGCGCTTCGCAGGGGAGAGATAAAGTCTCTGCGGCCCGTCAGGCCCCCGCCGCCGACAGCTTGGCCACGCGGCGTCGCATGAACCAGATGGCGAAATGCGAGAGGGGCTTGTGCAGCAGCCCTTGCGGGTTGAGCCCCGCCGCCTTCAGCACCATGGCGATGCCGCGCTGGATATGGGTCGGCCGGTAATAGGCGTAAGCGCGCTTGGCATAGGCGCTGGAGAAGCGCTTGCGTTCATAGGGCTCGCCGGCGTGATTGGCGGCGTAATAGGCGAAGGCCAGCTCGTCATCTTCCGATTCGGTGATACGCGAGAGGGCCACCTTAAAGCGACCCCAGGCCCCCAATCCTTCCTGCGCCAGATAGCGGTTGAGATGGGTGTAGAAGAGCTTGTAGTGCCGCAATTCATCGGCCGCGATCTTGCGGCAGATTGCCTTGAGAACCGGCTCGTGCGCGGCTTCGGCGAGGGCGGCATAATAGGACGAGGTCCCGGTTTCGACGATGCAGCGCGCCACCAGCTCGCCGCAGCGGCTGCCGCGGACGGAGGCGTTGACGTCGAGTGGGATCTTGTAGCCGTCGATGAAGCGCTTGAAGGACGCGTCGAAATCGAAATCGGGATCGGCGAGCCTGGCCCAGTGAGCCAGCGCCGCCCCATGCTGCACTTCCTCCAGCGCCCAATCCCTGGCGACGGATTGGAAGTCGTCATCATCGTGAAACACGTTGCTGAGATAAGTGGCGTAGTCGCCGCCGTTATATTCGACAAGGGCGGCCGCCTTGACGAGCTTGACGATGTCGGGATCGATCGCGGCCGGCTGGAAGTTGTGCCAGGGAATCTGATCGAGGGTCCAATGCGCCATGATTGGCCGTTGCTCCCGCTGCTAAGTCAGTATCCCGAACTAGGCCCGCCGGAAGTCAGGCAGGCAAGTGGCGATCAAGAAGCGCTCAATCAATAAATGCTGGTACCCAACGCGTGGACGCGCGCCTCGGCGATGGCCAGGGCAGCGGCAGCGGCGGCACGTTCCGAGTCGTTCTTGGCATCCGCCACATCTTCGCGCGCATCGGCGAGGGCCTGGTCGGCGGTGAGGCGATCGATGTCGGCAACATTCTGCGCGCGCTCGGCCAGGACCGTGCAGCCGGCGGCGTTCACCTCGGCAAAGCCGCCTTCGACGAAGATGCGCTCGCTGACCGCATTGCCGTCGCCCAGAATCTGGATGACGCCCGGACGGACGGTCGAGATGAGGTTGCTGTGGCCGGGAAGGACGGCAAAGTCACCCTCGGTGCCGGGAATGACGATTTCGCCGACATTGGCCGAGAACAGCAGCCGTTCCGGCGAGACGAGCTCGAAATGCACCTGATCCGCCATGACCCAACCTTCTCTCTTTGTCTATTCAGAAGCCCAGCTGCGCCGCCCAATCGTGGATGCTGCGCCGATAGCCTTCCGGCATCCGCAGCGCCGCGATCTCGTCGATCGAAAAACGCCCCAGCGCCTTGTGTTCGTGACTGAGCTGCAATTCCGCCTGTTCGAGCGGTTGCAGCCCATAGGTGACGATCAGAACCTCGCGCGCTGGCAGAACCGGATAGCGCCAGCAATCGAGAAGGCCCGCAACCCTCACCGCGATCCCCAGCTCCTCCGTGATTTCACGGATGAGGCAGAGATCAGGTTCCTCACCGGCCTCGAGCCGGCCGCCCGGAAGCTCCCATTCATCGCGCTCGTTCTTCAAGAGAACGACTTGGCCTTCGACGAAGAGAACCCCCTTGATCGAAACCGGCCAGACGGGTGACGAACCGGCCGGCGGTTTCGGATATTCAACAGAAGCGCCGGTCGGTTGTTCCCCCACCGGCGCCTCCCTGTTCCTTACGCCGCTTCGGCCATCTTGCGGGCCTTGGCAACCGCTTCCTCGATCGTGCCGACCATGTAGAAGGCCGATTCGGGGAGATCGTCATAGAGACCTTCGACGATGCCCTTGAAGCCCTTGATGGTGTCTTCGAGCTTCACGAGCACGCCCGGCGTGCCGGTGAAGACTTCGGCGACGTGGAAGGGCTGCGAGAGGAAGCGCTGGATCTTGCGGGCGCGGGCGACGGTGAGCTTGTCTTCTTCCGACAGCTCGTCCATGCCGAGAATGGCGATGATGTCCTGGAGGGCCTTATAGCCCTGCAGCACTTCCTGGACGCGGCGCGCGGTGTTGTAATGCTCTTCGCCGATGACGCGCGGATCGAGCATGCGCGAGGTCGAGTCCAAGGGATCGACCGCCGGGAAGATGCCGAGCTCGGCGATCTGACGGCTGAGCACGGTGGTCGCGTCCAAATGGGCGAAGGACGTGGCCGGTGCCGGATCGGTCAAATCGTCGGCGGGCACGTAAATGGCCTGCACCGAGGTGATCGAACCCTTCTTGGTCGAGGTGATGCGTTCCTGGAGTGCACCCATGTCGGTGGCAAGCGTCGGCTGATAACCGACGGCCGACGGAATGCGGCCGAGCAGCGCCGACACTTCCGAACCCGCCTGGGTGAAGCGGAAGATGTTGTCGACGAAGAACAGCACGTCCTGGCCTTCGGCATCGCGGAAGTATTCGGCGACGGTCAAGCCGGAGAGGGCGACGCGCGCACGGGCTCCCGGGGGCTCGTTCATCTGACCGTAGACAAGGGCGCATTTCGACCCCGGGCCGTCGAGCTTGATGACGCCCGATTCGATCATCTCGTGATAGAGGTCGTTGCCTTCGCGGGTACGCTCGCCGACGCCGGCGAACACGGAGTAGCCGCCGTGGGCCTTCGCGACGTTGTTGATGAGTTCCATGATGGTGACGGTCTTGCCGACGCCCGCACCGCCGAACAGGCCGATCTTGCCGCCCTTGGCGTAGGGGGCCAGAAGATCGATGACCTTGATGCCGGTGATGAGGATCTGCGCCTCGGTCGACTGCTCCGAGAATTCCGGGGCAGCGCGATGGATCGGCAGGGTGTGCTTGTGGCCGATCGGGCCGCGCTCGTCGATCGGGTCGCCGATGACGTTAATGATACGGCCGAGCGTCTCGGGACCGACCGGCATCGAGATCGGGCTGCCGGTGTCGACGGCTTCGGCGCCGCGCACCAGACCGTCGGTCGAATCCATGGCGATGGCGCGCACGGTGTTTTCACCGAGGTGCTGGGCCACTTCCAAGACCAGCAGCTTGCCCTGGTTCTGCACATGCAGCGCGTTCAAGATCGCGGGCAGGGCTTCGCCGAACTGCACGTCAACGACGGCGCCCGTGACCTGCGTGATCTTGCCGACGATGTTCTTCGACATAATGGTTGCTCCTTAAAACGATCTCGTGTTCCGGATCAGACGGCTTCGGCACCGGAGATGATCTCGATCAGCTCCTTGGTGATGTTGGCCTGGCGGGTCCGGTTGTAATTGATGGTCAGCTTGTTGATCATTTCGCCCGCGTTGCGGGTCGCGTTGTCCATGGCGGTCATGCGCGCGCCATGCTCGGACGCGGCATTTTCCAGGAGCGCGCGATAGATCTGCATGCTCATGTTGCGCGGCAGCAGGTCGGCGAGGATCGATTCCTCGTCCGGCTCGTATTCATAGAGCGCCGAAGCCGCCGCATTGTTCTCGTTGGCCGAGGCCAGGGCGAACGGGATGAGCTGCTGCGGCGTCACGATCTGCGCGATCGCCGATTTGAACTTGTTGTAGACGATGGTGCAGACGTCGAACTCGCCCGCTTCGAACATCTGGCGAATCTGCACGGCAATCTTGGCGGCGGCGTCGAAGGTCAGGCGCGGCTTGCCCACATCCTCGATTCCACCGACGATCTGCTGCGCGAATTCGCGCTTCAGCTGGTCCTTCGCCTTGCGGCCGATGGTGAAGATCTTCACCGTCTTGCCGTTGCTCTTCAGATCACGCGCCATCTTGCGCGCCTGGCGCACGATCGACGAGTTGAAGGCACCGCACAGGCCCCGGTCCGAGGTCATGACGACCAGCAGATGAACCTGGTCGGAACCGGTCCCGGCCAGCAATGCCGGGGCGTTGTCCTTGCCCGCCATGCTGGCGGCCAGCGACCCCAGCACGCGCTCCATGCGCTCGGCATAGGGACGGGCCGCAATGGCCTGTTCCTGCGCGCGGCGCAGCTTCGCTGCGGACACCATCTTCATCGCAGAAGTGATCTTCTGCGTGTTCTTGGTGCTGTTGATGCGGACCTTCAGGTCCTTAAGGCTCGGCATTGCTGCCCCTTCTCAACGAACAGATTACGCGAAGGACTTGGAATAGGCCGCCATCACTTCGTGCAGCTTGGCTTCCGTCGCCTTGGAGATCTCGCGCTCGGTGCGGATCGCGTTGAGGACGTCGCCATGCTTCGCCTTGATCTCGCTGAGCAGGCCAGCCTCGAAACGACCGATCTGGTTGACATGGATACCGTCAAGATAGCCACGCACACCGGAGAAGATCGAGACGACCTGCTCTTCGACCGGCATCGGCTTGAACTGGCCCTGCTTCAGGAGTTCCGTGAGACGCGCGCCGCGCGCCAGGAGCTTCTGGGTCGACGCGTCGAGGTCGGAAGCGAACTGAGCGAAGGCCGCCATTTCGCGGTACTGCGCCAGTTCCAGCTTAATGGAGCCCGCAACCTGCTTCATCGCCTTGATCTGCGCGGCGGAGCCGACGCGGCTCACCGACAGACCGACGTTGATGGCGGGGCGGATGCCCTTATAGAACAGCGCCGTTTCCAGGAAGATCTGGCCGTCGGTGATCGAAATCACGTTGGTCGGAATGTAGGCCGAGACGTCGCCGGCCTGCGTTTCGATGACCGGCAGAGCGGTGAGCGAACCGGCGCCGAACTTGTCGCCGAGCTTCGCCGCGCGTTCCAGCAGACGGCTGTGCAGGTAGAAGACGTCGCCCGGATAGGCTTCGCGTCCCGGCGGACGGCGCAGCAGCAGCGACATCTGGCGATAGGCGACGGCCTGCTTCGAGAGATCGTCGTAGAAGATAACGGCATGCATGCCGTTATCGCGGAAGAACTCGCCCATGGCGCAGCCGGTATAGGGCGCCAGGAACTGCAGCGGGGCCGGTTCCGACGCGGTCGCGGCGACGACGATGGAATATTCCATCGCGCCATTGTCCTCGAGCGTCTTCACGATCTGGGCGACGGTCGAACGCTTCTGGCCGATGGCGACGTAAACGCAATAAAGCTTCTTCGATTCGTCGGTGCCGGCGTTGATCGCCTTCTGATTGAGGATGGTGTCGACGATGACGGCGGTCTTGCCGGTCTGACGGTCACCGATGATGAGTTCGCGCTGGCCGCGTCCGATCGGCACCAGGCTGTCGATGGCCTTCAAGCCCGTCTGCATCGGCTCATGCACCGACTTACGCGGGATGATGCCGGGCGCCTTCACTTCGACGCGGGTGCGCTTGACGTCGGTCAAGGGACCCTTGCCGTCGATCGGGTTGCCGAGACCGTCGACCACGCGGCCGAGCAGGCCACGGCCGACCGGCACGTCGACGATGGCGCCGGTCCGCTTGACGGTGTCGCCTTCCTTAATGTCGCGGTCGTCGCCGAAAATGACGATGCCGACATTGTCGGTTTCGAGGTTCAGGGCCATCCCGCGGACACCGCCCGGAAACTCAACCATTTCGCCGGCCTGGACATTGTCCAACCCATGCACGCGGGCAACACCGTCGCCCACGCTGAGGACCTGCCCCACTTCGGTGACATCGGCCTCGTTGCCGAAATTTTCAATCTGCTGCTTGAGGATCGCAGAGATTTCGGCGGCACGGATTTCCATTATCCAACCCCTTTCATGGCGAGCTGCAGTTTTTGCAGCTTGGTTCGAATAGACGAATCGATCATGCGGCTGCCCACTTTAACGACGAGACCGCCGATGAGATCAGGATCGACCTTGACCTCCATCGTGACCTTGGCGCCGTGGGCACGCTTGATGGTTTCAGCGAGGGCGCTCTGCTGTTCAGCAGAAAGCGCACGGGCCGACCAGACCTGCGCGGTCATTTCACCGCGGCGGTCGGCCAGCATCTTCTTGAAGGCCTGGATCATCGCCGGCAGCGCAAAGAGGCGCCGGTTCTGAGCGAGGAGGCCAAGGAATTTTGCGGTGAGCGGGCCGAACTGGGCTGCCTGGACGATGCCGGTGATGGCCTTGCCTTGGTCGGCGCGCGAAATGACGGGGGAATTGATCAGTCGACGGAAGTCGGCCGATTCATCGATCATCTTGTCGATGGCACCCAGATCGCCGACGACGGCGTCCAGCTGATGCTTGGAATCGGCCAGCTCGAAGAGGGCTGCTGCATAACGCTGCGCCAGACCGCCATTCGCGGTGCTTCCCTTGTCGCTAGCTTGGGCTGCCACGATCTCGCCCCCATCCCTGGTCTTAAAGAGTTGATTTTGCGGAGAAATTTTCAGCGGCACGGGTGCCGGCACAAACTCAACCGGCCCGTCTCAGCAGATTTCCGCGCTGCGACAGGCGGCGGGTTAGTAACATATGGTTTCAGGCTAATCAACAGGCCCCAACCCAGTGCGCAGCCGATTCATCAACCGGCTGAAATCGCTTTATAAATCCGCGCTGATAAAGGTCGCGTCAGCGAGCCGCGAGGGCCGGCGACAATTCCCTGTCCGCCGCGGCGATTTCAGCGGCGGCCTTGGCGAAGGCGGGACGCGCCAGTAAACGGCGATACCAGCCCTCCAGCGCCGGGTAGGGGCTGAGCTGCGGCCCGCTGAGGCGCTGGGTGAACAGCACCGTCATGAAGAGGCCGATATCGGCGACCGAGAGGCTGCCGCAGAAGAAATCGCGCCCGGCCAAACGCAAGTCGAGCTCATTGAAGCGCGCTTCTATGAGCTTTTCCGCCTCTTTCCCGGCGGCCACATTCGCCGCGTGCCGGACCGGGTCCGCATGCGGCGGTTCGGTGCGGAAAAGGAGCTGGCGCACGGGCGCAAACAGGATCTCGTCGGCGTCGAGCTCCGCCAAGCGGCAGCGCGCCCGCTCCTGCGGTGTCGCCGGATAAAGCGGCGGATCGGGGTAAAGTTCGTCGAGATATTCGAGAATGACGGTCGAATCGAAGAGGCTGAGGTCGCCATCGACCAGCACCGGCACCTGGCGCTTCGGATTGGCAGCGAGGACGGCCGGGTGCCGCGGCTGATAGCCGCGCTCCTGGGTGAAGGCCACGAATTCCCGCTCATAGGGGATGCCCTTTTCGCCCAAGGCGATCTCAACCTTGCGCGAGAACAGGCTCAGCGGCCCGGAATAGAGCTTCAGCATCGGCGGCCTCGATTGACATTGAGTTGGAACAATATAGGAACATATGATCATGTTCAAGGCACCCGTCACTCTGCTCATTCTGCATCGGCGAATTATTTACCCGGGTAAAACTCTTGCGTCAATATTACCCGGGTGATAATACGCCCCGCACAGGAAAAGGGAGCGACCCATGCCGGACAAAAAAGCAGCCATTGCAGCCTATAAGGAGCGGAAATCTGCCCCCGGCATTTACGTTCTGCGCTGCACCCCCACCGGCCAGTGCTGGGCCGGCCGCGCACCCGACCTCGGCACCATCCGGAACCGTCTCTGGTTCTCGCTCCGCCTGGGCACCAATCCGCATCGCGACCTGCAGGCGGCTTGGGCGACGGCGGGCGCCGATGCCTTCACCTTCGAGCCGCTGGAACAGCTGGCGGACGATGTGCCCGCCATCGCCCATGAACGTGTGCTGAAGGAGCGGCTGGCCTATTGGTGCGAGAAGTTGGGGGCGGCGCCGATCTGAGTGGCGGCGAAGGTCTGATAGTCCAGGCCGGGATTCAACTGGCTCGCCGCGGCAAAAGCCGCGTTCATCTGCTGCCAGCGATCGAAGACGGCGATGGCCGCATCGCGCTGCGCCGCAGGGATGAGTGTTTGCCCATCGCGGATCATCTTCTGCAGGCGGTCATAGCCCGCGCCGATCTCATTCACGAAGGCATGCCCGCGCGTCATCGATTGCGGCCGCAAGCGCAATTGATAGACGGCGTCCTCCGCGAAAGGCGCGGTGCCGCCGGCAAGCGCCAGCGTCTCCATGTCGAACAGCACGTCTTCCGCAAGCTCATCCCGCCAGCGCCGTTCCGGCACATTGCGCGTGAGGCCGTGGAGCGAGGCAAAGGCCGTCGCGAAATCGGGAAGACCAACCGCCCCGTTTTTCCCCCGCACCTCGCGCAGCATGTTGCCTTCCCAATCGGTGAGGCGGGTCCGCCCGAAAGCGGCACCCTGCCCTTGGGCGAGCGGCAGCAGCGACGAAAGATAGTTGGGTGAGATAAGGTCATCGGCATCAAGCAGCGCGATGAAGCCCCCGTGCGCCACATCAAGCGCCCTGTTCCGCGCGGAACCCGGGCCGGTTGGACGCGGCACACCCTGCAGCACGCGCACCCGTGGATCGAGGCTTCCGAGAAAGCCGTAATCCGCCTGCTCGTCGGGCGCGACGATGATCTCGATCTCACGCATATCCTGCGCGCAAGCGGATGCCACCGCCTCAGCGATGAAATCCTGCGCCTTGTAGGCAGCGATGAGGATGGAAATGGTTGGCTCGCTCATGCGACCGCAATTTAATGGAAGGGCCGCGACGAGACAAACGGTTCACGATAAAGTGCCGGCCAGTATCGCTTATCAGAGCCTTTCTGCACCCGGAGAGACGTCAAGGTTGGCTCGCGGCATCAGCATAGCCGGCGTCACGCACTAACCGCTCGGATTTCCGCCGCTCCCGATCCGGCAATGCCGTGTTGCGCGCAAGATATCCCAGCGCACCCCGCCCCTCGGAGTCCCGGGCGTTAGGATTTGCGCCGGCATCTAGAAGCAAGCCGACCATCTGTGGGTCGGCATTTTCCAATGCGTACATGAGTGCCGTCCGGCGCGTGATGCCAATGCTGCGAAAGGCGCTATAGCAATTCCAGGTGATCTCACCGTCCGCGTCTTGGTTGGACGTTTCCCTGTTCGCATCTGCCCCCGCTGCAATAAGAGCTTTGGCGCTCTCCAACTGGTTCAAATGAGCTGCGTACATCAGCGCCGTCTTGCCGAAACCATTCGGCTCGTTCACATCGGCGCCTTGCTTTATTAGCAGGGCGAGGCTTTGCGCATGATCTAGCGCATAGAATAAGCGCGGTTCCTCGAAGCAACTGGGATCAATGCCTGGCCAATCATGCCAATCGTACTCTTCTGACCCGCTCGTGGCCGCTGCCGGCACTCGGCCCTCAAGCAGCGAGGCCCTGGGATTCTGAAGGATAATCGATCGAAGCTTTTCGGTGAGCGCCGGATCGGCAACAATCCGTTCTCCCCATTCGCCACGAAAAATGAAGAAGCTGCTGATGAGCGATTCTGTCGCGGCCTCAGCCAGACCATCCGCAGTGCTTTGCGATAAGTCAAAATCATCACGATAGTATTTCGCGAGATTCTTCTTCGTGGCGCCGGCGACTTTCAACAATCTCTGATATTGCCGATAGTTCCAGATCGAAGCATGGCTCCAGATCCAAAGCGCCAAATCGCGTGGCTGTCGCGTCTCCTCGGTAGTGGCTGCGACGACCCAGGGCCGCAGAGAAATGCGCGCAGCGGTCCGACCAGCTCCCATAAGGATGCGCTCGTGAGCATGGAGTGTGCCACCTGCGAACTCCTGGCCCGAAATTGCACCAAGGACGCTTTGCAATTTCCCCAAGCTTCCTGGTGCCAGCGAGCTGGCAGTGAAACCTCTGTCATCCGAGAAAGTCGCGACCTTGCATGAAACTGAGACCGACCCTTTCGGCGGGATCTTCCACAATGTCATGGCGATATCGTCGTCATATACTTCGCCTTGGTCCAAGACGTAGACCGAGCCATTGATCTTCAAGACGTCGCGCTTAGTCC
Source organism: Dongia sp. (assembly GCF_041906375.1). Lineage (GTDB taxonomy): Bacteria > Pseudomonadota > Alphaproteobacteria > Dongiales > Dongiaceae > Dongia. The sequence continues at coordinate 756,935 of NZ_JAYRJJ010000002.1, forward strand.
AAGTCCATTTCCATGAAGACACATCGTCATCGCTCTGCGCATCCGCCGTGCTTTCTGTCCCTGAGGACGCGCCCGGGGTCATGTCCTGCGATGGGGCAAGTATGGTTGGAATCGTGGCCCTCTCACCCACCGGCGGCGCTGTCTCGGGTTCGGCAAGCAGTTTTGCCTGCCGGAAGCTGGAAAAGTCCGGGTAAAGTGCCAGGAAATTCATGTTCCCGCGCCAACTATGCTCCCAGGCGGCTTGGACCAGAAACTCTTCACGGCCGTCACCATTCCGGTCAATTCGCGCGCCCAAAAACTCCTGAGCCGGATAGGCGTATGCTTGCGATGTATGAACGCCAAGGTCTGTGAACTGAAGCCTTTCCACCTTCACCTCGGGCCATTCCAAGCCATCGATCGAGATCTGGAAGTCGGGCCCCTTGAACGCCTCGATCACCACGGATTCAAATGAACCGCAGACCGTGCGCTCATTGTTGATGGTGAGCTGCGGCAGGAAAGGGTAAGCCGCCGGTTCTATTGGGTCGGCCAAGGCGGATTGCGATGCAAGACTTGCGACGAGCACGACGAGGCCAAAAACAGCACGCATTTTATGTATCCCGACCCGATGCGATGGATTGATTTTCTATCGCATAAATTGGGCGGAATTGCGTCCTGATTTGGCGTGTCGATGGGTTTTCTAGAGCTGATCCGCGTTGAAGGTGTCGCAGGCTTCCATGTCGCCGGTGTCGAGGCCGCGCTGGAACCAGCGGACGCGCTGGGCGGAGCTGCCATGGGTGAAGCTGTCGGGGACGATGCGGCCGGTGGATTCTTTCTGCAGGCGGTCGTCGCCGATGGCACTGGCGGCATTCAAGCCTTCTTCGATGTCGCCGGGTTCGAGCCGCAGATTCGCGTCATCCGCCTCGATCTGATGCGCCCAGATGCCGGCGAAGCAATCGGCCTGCAATTCGACGCGGACCGAGAGCGCGTTGGCATCCGCCTTGTTCATATGTGCGGTGGCGGCGCGCACTTTCTTGTCGATGCCGAGCAGGTTCTGCACATGATGGCCGACCTCGTGGGCGATGACATAGGCCTGGGCGAAATCGCCCGGCGCTTCAAACCGGCTGCGGAGGTCGCGGTAGAAATCGAGGTCGATATAGACCTTCTCGTCGGGCGGGCAATAGAACGGACCCATCGCCGCATCGGCATAGCCGCAGGCCGATTGCGTGGCGCCGGAGAAGAGCACCAGCACGGGTTGGCGGTAATCGCCGCCGCCCTGGCTGAAGACCTTGCCCCAGACATCCTCGGTGCTGGCGAGGATCACCGAGACGAAATCCTTGAGCTCGGCCTCGGTTGCGGCATCGCCGGTGCCTGTGGTGGTGCCTGTCGCCGCCGGTTGTTCATAGCGCGACTGACCGGAGAGGATATCGCCGACCTCGGCATTCCCCGAACCGGTCGAGGAGCTACCGGAGAGAATGGCCATCGGGTCGAAGCCCATCAGGCTGGCGATGATGAAGAAGGCAATGATGCCGACCAACCCCAGGCCGCCGACGCGCGGGCCGCGGCCGAAGCCACCACCACCCAGGCCGCCACCCAGCCCGCCACCCAGGCCACCGCCAAAACCGCCACGACCGAAACCGCCGCTGCCGCGCTGGTCAGAAACATTGGAACTGCGCCGCCCACCGCGCCATTGCATGATGCAGGCTCCCCGAGACGAATTGTTTTATTATTCTAGCACAAACATGATCGCGCGCCGAATACCCCGGCACGTAACAAGGCCGTGACGGCGAAGTTCCGCCCCGCTGCGGAATCACCGGCTGCGAAATCACCGGGTCACATGAAGCTATAAGGGTCGATGTCGATCTGCAGCCTGAGATCGCCCGGGAACTTGTGGCCGCGCAGCCAGGTTTTCAGCACCCCTTGCGGAGCGATGTCGCGCCTTGTCTTGAGGAGGAAGCGGATGCGGTGCCGGCCGCGGAGCAGCGCCAGCGGTGCCGGCGCCGGGCCCAACACATGGACGCCTTCGCCGTGCGGGGCACTTCGCGCCAGTTCCTGCGCCTTGGCCGTGATGGCGCCCTGGTCGCGGCTGGAGAGAATGAGGGCCGCCAGCCTGCCGAAAGGCGGCATGCCGGCCTGGCGCCGGTCGTCGGCCTCGGCCGCCATGAAGGAATCGCGGTCGCCGGATTTCAGCGCCTGCATCACGGCACGATCGGGATCGTAGGTCTGCAAATAGACGCGGCCCGGCTTCTCGGCCCGACCGGCGCGGCCCGCCACCTGGCTCATCAGCTGATAGGTGCGCTCGGCCGCCCTGAGATCGCCGCCATGAAGGCCGAGATCGGCATCGACCACGCCGACCAGCGTGAGGTGCGGGAAGTTGTGACCCTTGGCAATGATCTGCGTGCCGATGACAAGATCGACCTCGCGCTCGGCCACCATGCGCATGAGGGATTCCGCCTTGGCCGGTCCCGTCACCGTGTCGCTGGTCAGCACCAGGCGCCGCGCATCGGGAAAGAGTGCTGCCGCTTCCTCGGCCAACCGCTCGACGCCGGGACCGCAGGCGGCAAACGATCCTTCCGATTGGCAGGCGGGACAGGATGGCGGCATGGGCGATTCGAAGCCGCAATGATGGCACATCAGCTTCTGATGGAAGCGATGCTCGACCAGCCAGGCCGTGCAGCGCGGACATTGCAGCCGATGCCCGCAGGTGCGGCACAAGGTAAGTGGTGCATAGCCGCGGCGATTGAGGAACAGAAGCGCCTGTTCGCCGGCTTCCAGCGTGCGTTCGATCTCGGTCTTCAGGCTGGGTGCGATCCAGGAATTGCGCGCGGGCTTGTCGAGCCGCAGATCGATGGTGTGGATGCTTGGGAGTGTGGCACCGCCATGACGGTTGGGAAGATGCGCCGCGCGGTAGCGGCCGGTCTCGACATTGACCATGGTTTCCAGCGACGGCGTCGCCGAGGCGAGCACGACGGGGATCTTGGCAAGGTGCCCGCGCACCACCGCCATGTCGCGCGCCTGATAGATGACGCCCTCTTCCTGCTTGAAGCCGCTTTCATGCTCCTCGTCGACGATGATGAGGCCAAGATCGCGATAGGGCAGAAAGAGACCGGAGCGCGCGCCCACGACAACCTTGGCCGAACCATCGAGCACCGCACGCCAGGTGAGCCGCCGTTCCAAGCCCGTCAGTTCCGAATGCCATTGCGCCGGCAGCGTGCCGAAGCGCGCTTCGAACCGCTTCAGCCATTGCGGCGTGAGGGCTATCTCCGGCACCATCACCAGCGCCTGCTTGCCGGCGCGAAGTGCCGCCGCCACCGCTTCGAAATAGACCTCGGTCTTGCCGGAGCCGGTGACGCCGTCGATCAAGGTGACGCCGGGTTGCAGCGTGCTCAAGCTCGCGGCCGCCCGCGCTTGGGCGTCGGACAGTTTGGGACCTGACGCATCGGCATCCGGGTCGCCGAACGGCCGCTTCAGAGGCAGCGGCACGGATTTCAACAAGCCCGCCTTGCCCATATCGGTGACGACGCCGGCGCTGACGCCGGCGAGGCGCGCCAGTTCGACCGGCGGCAAGGGTGGCGACGCACCGAGTACGTCGACCACGCGCTGCCGGGTGGGTGTGAGCTTGGCGCCGGCGATGTTGCCCAGCGTCCAGGCTTTCAACGTCCGTTCCGCTTCCAGCGCATCGGGGACGCTCATCGCCATGCGCAAGACGGCACCCAGCGGCGCCATCGTGTACTGCGCCACCCAATCGACGAAGTCGCAGCTCATTGCCGGCAAGGGCGGCACCGGGAGGCGCTGGACGACCTGTTTCAACTTCCCGGGCTCGACATCGCCCATGGCGGCGCCCCAGACCACGCCGGTAACGCTGCGCCGGCCGAGCGGCACCGTCACGAAATCGCCGCGCGCCAGCGACAAGCCCGCCGGCACCAGATAGTCATAGGGCTGAAACAGGGCGAGCGGCAGCAATACGCCGATTGCCTGTGGCGCGGACGTCACAGCACCGTCGCTTTCATCGCCCCAGAGGCTATCGGTTTCGGTTGGCATTGCGGGGCTCGGGGGCTAGACTCGAAGAATGAGATTCGGGGGCGTGGTTGATTCGTCGCTGAGGCGCGATGAGTAGCACTTGCATCTGCCATCTACATAGCCTAGTGCGTGGCGCATCGCCGATAAAGGCCACCATTATTCCAGGGACACCATCATGAAGTTTTTTGTCGACACCGCAGACGTCAAGGAAATCCAGGAGCTTGCCGCCACGGGCTTGCTTGATGGTGTAACAACGAACCCGTCCCTGGTCGCCAAATCCGGGCGCCCGTTCCTGGAAGTCATCAAGGAAATCTGCGGCATCGTCGACGGCCCGGTCAGCGCCGAGGTGACGGCGACCGATCACAAGACCATGCTGCTCGAAGGCCATAAGCTTGCCGGCCTTGCCAAGAATGTCTGCGTGAAGGTGCCGCTCACCATGGACGGACTGAAGACCTGCAAGGTCCTGTCCTCGGAAGGCATCCAGGTCAATGTGACGCTTTGCTTCTCGGCGGCACAGGCGCTGCTGGCCGCCAAGGCCGGCGCCACCTTCATCTCGCCCTTCGTCGGTCGCCTTGACGATATCGGCCAGGACGGCATGGAACTCATTGCCGACATCATCCAGATCTATTCCGCCTATCCGGCGCTGAAGACCGAGGTGCTGGTCGCTTCCGTGCGCCACCCGATTCACGTGGTTGCCGCCGCGAAGATGGGCGCCGATGTGGCGACCCTGCCGCCGGCGGTGCTGAAGCAGATGTTCAACCACCCGCTGACCGATAAGGGCCTTGCCGCCTTCCTCGCGGATTGGGCCAAGACCGGCCAGTCGGTTCTCTGATCGTCAACGGCGCGAGCAAAGGGCGCAATGTCCGATCCTGTCGAAGAGGTCAAAGCCAAACCGAGCGCCGGTGTCACCGCGGCGCAGGTTGCGGCCTATCTGAAGCGCAACCCGGACTTTCTCGCCCGCCATCCCGAATTGCTCGACGCACAGGTCAGCCCCAAGCGCCACAAGGGCGACGGCGTGGTCGATCTGCAGCAATTCATGATGGAGCGGCTGAAGACCGACGTCGCCAAGCTGCGCGCCGACCAGGACGAGATCATCGCCAACAGCCGCGACAATCTCAACACCACCGAGCGCATCCACAACGCCGTCATAGCCCTCCTTGAAGCGGAGAGCTTCGAGCAGTTCATCGAGATCGTCACCGGGGACCTCGCCTTCCTGCTCGAAGTCGATGTCGTTTGCCTGTGCCTCGAGCTCACCGACGTCACTTCACGCCGCCCCAAGCATGACGGCATCCAGTTCCTCGACCGGGGTGCCGTCGACCGGCTGATCGGCAAGAACCGCAAGGTGTGGCTGCGCGACGAGGTCGAGGGCGATCCCGAGATTTATGGCGGTGCCGCTGATCTGGTGCGCTCCGACGCGGTCCTGCGCCTTGCCATCAGCAAGGTGGCACCGGCAGGGCTCATCGCCTTCGGCACGCGCCATCCCGGCTATTTTCATGCCGGGCAGGGCACCGAGCTGATGAATTTCTTAGGCCGGATCATCGAGTTCGGCATCCGCTCATGGCTGGACCTGCCAAAACCATGAGCCAGCCCGCAGCGGTGAAGGTCGATGCCAACCCGCTGCTCTTCGCCAAGGCCGATCTGGTCGCGGCCCTCAAAGGCTGGCTTGGTCACCTCGCCCAGGAACGGCGCGCCGCCAGGCTCACCATCGAGGCCTATCAACGCGATGTCGGCGACTTCCTGCGTTTCTTAAGTTTCTATGACGGCGATGCGCCGAATGTGGCGCGCCTGGGCGCCCTCACCCGCGCCGATATTCGCGCCTGGCTGTCGGCGAGACGGGAGCGTGGCCTGATCGCCGCCAGCAATGCCCGCGCGCTCTCGGCCGTGAAGAGCCTGGCCCGCCGCCTGGTGCGCGACGGCAGGATCGAGATCGGCGTGCTCGGCACGCAGCGCGGCCCCCGCCTGCCCCGCTCGGTGCCGAAACCCTTGAACGCCGCCGAAGCCGAAACCCTGTTCGACAATGTCGAGCTGGCCAGTGACGAGCCCTGGCTGCAGAAGCGCGATCTTGCCGTGCTGTTGCTGCTTTATGGGTGCGGCCTGCGCATCTCCGAGGCGTTGGGTCTTACCCGCGCCGATGCGCCGAAAGCCGGCGGCACCCTGCGCATCACCGGCAAGGGCGGCAAGACGCGGCTGGTGCCGGTCCTGCCCGTGGTGGCCGAGGCGATCGAGGATTATCTCGCCGCCTGCCCCTGGCCAGTCGCCAAGACCGGATCGCTTTTCCTCGGCGCCAAGGGCGGGCCCCTCAATCCCCGCATCATCCAGCGCAATCTGCAAAGTTTAAGGGCGCAATTGGGCCTGCCGGAGACGGCAACGCCGCATGCCCTGCGGCATTCCTTCGCGACGCATCTGCTGGCCGGCGGCGGCGATCTCAGGGCGATCCAGGAACTCCTGGGCCACGCCTCCCTCTCCACCACCCAGCGCTACACCGAGATCGACGCCGCCCAGCTCCTCAGCGTCTATCAGGCGGCGCATCCACGGGCACGCAACTAATCCCCTACCGCCGCGAAGAGTCCTGCCAGCCAATCAATCACGACGGCAAATCTGGCCAGCGGGCGCAAGTCACGATGTGCGAGCAGCCAGAGCTCGCGTCTTGGCGGCGATAACCCTGGGAGATCGACACGCTTCAGCCCGGAAATGCGGTCGCCGATCAAGCGCGGCAGCAGCGTGCGGCCCAGCCCTGATTGGACGCAATGCACCAGGACGTCGCCGTCATTGACCGCCACGGCAGCCAGGCCACCGTGTTTAGGCGCCATTTCCGCCATCCAGCGCGCCTGCGGCAGATGGGCCATCCCGGCCTCAAGGGTCAGCCAGGGCAGCTCGGCGCCCCTGCCACGCGCTGCGGAAGGCACATAGACGGCATAATCGAGCGTTGCAATTCGCCGTGCCAGCACCCTTGTCCCCAGCGACGATTCCGGGCGGGCGAAACGCAGGGCGATGTCCGCCTCGCGCCGCACCAGATCATAGCCGCGCGCATCGGCGATGAGTTCGATGGCAGGCCGCGATGCTTGTCCAGCAAGGCCGGCAGGGCTGGAATGAGCAGCCGGTTCGCGATGATCGGCACCGTGGTCAGTCTGACATTGCCCGTTGCTGGCTGATCGGCGCCTTTTACCGTTGCGGTCAGGCTGCCTATCTCGGCCTCGATCGCCTCCGCCCGCGCAATCGTGATCTTGCCCGCAGCCGTGGGAGCAAGGGCGCCGTTGGCATCGCGCGTGAACAGGCTGACAGCCAGAAGCGATTCGATTGCCTTGATCCGCCGCGCCACCGTTGTGCTGTTGACCTGCAGCAGGCGGGCGGCACCGGAATAGGACCCGGCCCGACCGAGCGCGAGGACGTGGCGCAGGTCGTTCCAATCAGGTGTCTGCATTATTGCAGCTCCATTCGGCAGCAATAGATCGTGACCTGCAATTCTGCAGCATTATCCTGCCATGATCCAGTCGGGAAGCGACCCCGGGCTGGCCCGGCACGCACGCCTCGCGACATTGAAATGAGCGGATCATGTCGACCTTTTGGAATGAGATCGCCACCGGCTACGCCAGCCATGAGATCGGTCTGCTGATCGGTGTCGCCTTCATAGCCGGCCTGGCGCGGGGCTTTGCGGGTTTTGGCGCCGCGCTCATCTTCGTGCCGGTCGCCAGTTCGGTGATCGGACCTGTTCTTGCAGCGCCGATTCTGCTCTTGATCGATACGAGCATGGCCCTGGGCCTCCTGCCCGATGCCTGGCGGCGCGCCGACAAGCGCGATGTCGGCTTCATGGCATTGGGTGCGCTGCTGGGTGTTCCGCTCGGCACCACGGTTCTTGCCGTCGCCGACCCGCTGCTTGTGCGATGGGCGCTGCTTGCTGTCGTGGCCGGGTTGCTGGTCCTGCTGACGTCGGGCTGGCACTATCGGGGGCAACCAAGAAAGCTGCTGACCGTCGGCGTCGGCGGCATTGCCGGGCTCTTCAGCGGCGCGGCGCAGATCGGCGGCCCGCCGGTGGTGGCATATTGGCTGGGCGGTGCGCTTCAGAGCGTCAACATCCGCGCCAACATCGTGATCTATTTCGCTGTTTCCAGCTCGCTCTCGATCGCGAGCTACGTGGTCGGCGGACTGATGACGCGACCGGTCTTCCTCCTGGCAGTGGCGACCGGTCCGGCCTATGGGCTCGGCACCTTCCTCGGCGCGCGCCTCTTCAGGAAATCCAACGAGATCCTGTTTCGTCGGATCTGCTATTCACTGATCGGCCTTGCCGCTCTCGTCAGCATGCCCCCGCTCGATCATGTGCTTCGTTGAGGTGCCGGCCGCACAGATGGTTCCGTCCAAAGAAAAACCCTCCCCCGTTTCCGGGGGAGGGTTCTTTCTTCCGTGAATGTCAGCGCGGGGGCGCTTACATCATCGGGGTGAGGCTGGCGGCCTTCTGCTGAACGTCCTTCAGCATGTCGGCGGGAAGCGGGATCATACCCTTGTCGGCAAGATAGCCCTCGTCGCCCGCGGCCTTGTCGCTGGTGAATTCGGCGATGAATTCGCGAATGCCCGGGACCTGGCCTTCATGCTGGTTCTTCACATAGAAGTACAGCAGGCGCGAGACTTCGTACTTGCCTTCGACGATGTTGTCGAAGCTCGGCTCGACGCCATCCATCAGGCTGCCCTGCAGCTTGTCTTCGTTCTGCTCGAGGAAGGAGTAGCCGAAGATGCCCAGAGCGTTCGGGTTGGCTTCGAGCTTCTGGACGATCAGGTTGTCGTTCTCGCCGGCATCGATATAGGCGCCGTCTTCACGGATCGAACCGCAAGCGCCCTTCTTGGCCTTCTCGTCTTTGATCGCGTCGACTTCGGGAACGCCCTTGCAGCCCTTGTCCATGACGAGCTCGACGAAGGCATCGCGGGTGCCGGAGGTCGGCGGCGGGCCGAGGACTTCGATCTTCTCGGCCGGAAGGGCCGGATTGACGTCCTTCCAGGTCTGGTACGGGTTGGCGGCGAGCGCGCCGTTCACCGGCACTTCCTTCGCCAGAGCCAGCCAGAGATCCTTCACGGTGAGTTCAAAGCGGCCGTGGCTCTTCGAATTGGCGACGACGATGCCGTCATAGCCCACGGTCACTTCGGTGATCGAGGTGACGCCGTTGGCCTTGCAGGTCTCGATTTCGCTGTCTTTGATCTTGCGGCTGGCATTGGCGATGTCGGGGGTATCTTCGCCGACACCGGCGCAGAACAATTTGATGCCGCCGCCGGTGCCGGTTGATTCGACGATCGGCGTCTTGAACTTGCCGCTCTTGCCGAATTCCTCGGCGACCGCGGTCGAGAACGGATAGACAGTCGACGAACCGACGATGTGGAGTTGGTCGCGGGCCTCGGCAGCACCGGCCGTCAGAACGACGATGCCGGTCGCGGCGAGAGCAAGAGAGATGCGCTTCATGGCAGAAACCTTTTTTGGGTGAAACCAAGCAGCGCTGTATTAGGTCTCTTCCATGACAGCCGGTTTTCGATTTCGTGACGCTTATGTGACAAGCGCCTCGGAAAGCGCGGAAATCCGCGGCTTTCGGCTCAGGCGGCTGATTCGGAAGGGGTTTTTGCCGGGGGGCCGGCGTCGAGCGGCAGGTAAATGGTAAAGATACTGCCATCACCCAAGACGGATTGGATTTCCAGCTTGCCGCGATGCCTGTTGACGATGTGCTTGACGATGGCAAGGCCAAGCCCCGTCCCGCCCATCTCGCGCGAACGGGCGGTATCGACCCGGTAGAAGCGTTCGGTGAGGCGCGGCAAGTGTTCGCGGGCGATGCCCGGACCCTGGTCGCGGAAGCTCAGGCCGACGGCGGCCGGGACGCCCTTGGGATGCGGCAGATGCAGGCGCAGCAAGGCGGGATCGGTGATGATTTCGGCCTTGATCGTCACCACCGCCTGGTCGCGGCTGTATTTGAGCGCATTGTCGACCAGGTTCTGCACCACCTGCGTCAGTTCATCGGCATCGCCGGGCACCACCGGCAGCAGTTCGGGAGCCGGGCGCTGGATGACGATGCCGCGCCGCTCCGCCTTCAGCGCCAGCCCGTCGACCACGCTGCCGACCAAGCGCTTCAGATCGGCCGCGCCTTCCGGCGGCTGGTGCTCGTTAAGCTCGATGCGCGAGAGGGAAAGCAGATCGGCGACGATGCGGCTCATGCGCTGCGCTTCGGTCAGCATGATGTCGAGGAAACGGCTGCGGGCCTGTTCGTCGTTGCGCGCCGGGCCTTTCAGCGTTTCCAGGAAGCCGATCAGGGTGGCGAGCGGCGTCTTCAGCTCATGGCTGACATTGGCGACAAAATCGCTGCGCAAGCTCTCGGCCCGGCGCAGGTTCGAGACATCGTGGAAGACGATCAGCGTCCGCCCGAGCTCCGCGCCGGCGGGATCGATCGATGCCAGCTCGGCCACCATCGAATGGCCGGCGAGTTCTGGGAGTTCGATCGGCTCGGGCGTTTCGCCGCGCGCCAGCGCATCGAGGGCGGTAAGCAGGATCGGCTGGCGCAGGACCGAGAGCAGGCTGCTGGCCTCGATTTCGGTACCCAGGAGATCGCGCGCGGCGGTGTTGGCCAGGCTGATCCGCCGCTGGGCGTCGAGCACCAGGACCGGGTCCGGCAGGGCATCGAGCAGGGCGCGTGGCGCCTCCAGCAGGATTGCCACCCCATCGGTCTCGGCCCGATCGGCTTCTCCAAGGCGATCGGGGGCGGTTTCTCGCGGTTTTTCGTCCTGCGGCGCCTGGTGGCGGAGGAGAATGAAGGCCAGCGCCGACAGGGACGCCGCCAGAAGGACCACCAGGAGGGGCCAATCGCTGCGTCCGGTGAAGCCCACCAAGGCAGCCATGGCCACCACGACCACGGCGAGGTCACGAAAAAGTGTCGCGAAGCCCTTCCGCACGCAAGCCCTCTCATCCCATAATGGGATCGACGTGATGTGGATCGACTGTGGCCGGCAAGCGTTACGACAATCAGGCGTTATGACAAGACGCTTGCAACCGCGGCGGATCGGTAAACGGACGAATCCTTATAATATTAAAGAAAACTGCCGAAGAGAGGAAACCCTGTCATGGATAATTCATCACACGCCCCCCGAGGGCTGAGGAAGGCATTGCTGGCCAGCGCCGTTTCGGCGGCCCTCATCACCGGCTCCCTGCTGCTGCCTGCCGCTGACGCCCAGGCGGAGAACGCCGTTCCGACCTATCAGCCCTGGACCGGCACGACCCAGGGCAAGGCCACCCAGAAGCTCATCGCCGACCTCAAGGCCAAGATTGCACAGGCGGAAAAGGACCAGGCGGCGTCGCCGGACTTCCTGGACGACCTGAAGAAGACACTCAACGAATATGAAGCGGCGACGATGGTGTCGCAGGCGCAGCCCTTCCTCGACAATTTCAGCGACGGCGAGTTTACCACCAATGCCACCTGGAAGGTGACCGCCGGCCAGTGGCAAGTCGACAAGTCCGGCAGCAATCGCGGCCTGGTGAGCAAGATCCGCCAGCAGGCCAATCTCAACAATCTGCTCGGCAATCTCCTCAACCCGCAAGGAACGCAGCAGCAAGGCACCGGCGCGCAATATGCCGCGATCTACACCAAGGCGAAGCTGCCCGGCGCGTTCACGGCCAGCACCAAATTCACCTCGAAGGATCGTTACGGCGGGCTGCAGCTCAGCCTCTATCAAGGGGCCTCGGCGCAGAACCAGTACCGCGTCGCCTATCAGCCGGGCAATAATCAGGGCCTGATGCTGCAGAAGGTCACGGCCAACGGCGCGACCACGCTGGGTGCCTATAACGGCGCCATCAACCTCGAAGACGGCGGCGCCCACGAATTGACGATGACGCGCGATGCCAATGGCAAGATGACCGTGCTGCTCGATGGGCAGCTCGCCATCAATGCCAGCGACACCAGCCTCAAGGGCGATCTCGATGGCATCCTCATCACCAATGTCGGCGGCAGCTATTGGCTGCGCGAAGTCTCGGTGAAGCCGCTGCAGTAACCCCTGCTGCTCAGGCTTTCTCCAGCCACAACGACGTGGCGAGATTTTCATGTCCAGGCAGCGTCGCGACCAGCGACGCTGCCACTTCCTTACCCATGCGCGACTGCACATAGCGGCTGGCAAAGAGCGGTCGGTAGGCCCCGCCCGCAAGCAGCGGCAGGACTGCCAGCTGCTCGTTATAGCCGCGCCAGACCCAATGGACCGGATAATCGTCGGGCAGGAAGATGTCGTGGATATGCACCAGGACACCGCGCGGCAAGGCTGGCAGGATGCAATTGAAGAGCCGGTCGACATCTGTTCCCGGCATCAGGATATGGCTGGAATCGACGAAGAGAATGTCGCCCTTGCCGAGCGCCCCAAAGAGCGCGGAATCGGCATCGTCCAGCACCTGGCGATGCAGGTCGACCTTTAGCCGGCTGCAATCGGCGCGCGGCGCGGGGTCGATCGCAACATGGGCGGTCGTCAGTCCGCCATCGGCGATGGCGCGCGCGGCAAAGCGCGTCGAATGGCCGGAGCCTACCTCCAGCAGACGGGCCGGGCGGTGCGACCGGATGATGGCATAGAGCATCGCCGCGTCGAGGGTCGCGAACCAATCCTGGCCCCAGCGCGGCGACGGTGCCGGTGCTTGCGCCGGAATGCGCAGCAATTCATCGCGGTAGTCGGCAAGGTCATGCAGCGCCTTGGCAAAGATCGGCTGCGCCGCCGCCAGCAATGCCTCGGCCGGCGGATAGGAGGCGGGCGCGCGCAATTGATCGGCATAGCGATAAGGGATGAAGAAGCCCCGCGGCCTTGCGCCCAGCAAAGTAGACAGACCGAAGGTCAATTTTCGCCAATAGGCCGACGGCATGAACGCTGCCTTGGATGGTAGCCGGAAGTGGTGGGTTGATGGCGGCGAAAATGACCGCTCAGCGCTACTTAGGCAAGGGGCGCCGCGAACCCGATCAATCGCGGCCGATTCCGGCGCTGTCCCGGGTCCAGGGTTCCGCCGTCGGCACCGCGGCCACCTGGATGTTCGGGTCCTCGGCAACGGGCGCCGCCGCGGCCTGATCGGTCGGCTGTGTCACCAGATGGAGATTGGCTTCTTCCGGCGTGCGATTGTCGATGCCGAGCACCCTGGCCGCCATATCGGTCCCGGCATCGCGCCCGGTTTGCGCCCGGATCACGGTATCCGCGACGGCGCTGGCGACGGAAACCACGCCAAAGGGCAAGGCACCGATGAAGTTCGACAGGCCATAGGCCTGGTCCCCGGTCACCGCCCGGTAGATCTGGGCCACGACCGGGATGTGCTGCAGCGGGTTGATGATGTCGATGAAATCGTCCCAGCCGAACTCACCATCAGGACCCAGGAAGAGTTCACGGGCTCCCGGCGTTTCCTTCATGCGCCAGGTCTTGCCCTGCGCCGCAATCTGGCGCTGTTCCTCGCGGTCGGGATAGGTATCCAGCATCACCACCCGGCTGTTCTCGTCGCTGGCGGGTTTTGCGGTGGCGGCCGGGACGTCGGCGCCGTCGGAAGGCAGGACGGGAATGCCGTCCGCCGTGCCGTCCGCCGCATCGGCGGTTTCGGGGACTGCGGCCGTTTGCGACATGGCTGCCACGGCGGGATCGGATTCCGTCACCGTTTCGACCGGCCCGGTGGCGAGCGGCACACCGCTTTGCGCCGAAATGGGCACGGTTTCAGGGACGGCATTGGGCAGCGGCATGCCGGTGAGGGCGGCAAATTGTTCCAGGCTCAGGGTCGGAATGCCGTCCCCGGCCGCAGGCGCCGCCGCCTTGACCTGTGGCGCTGCCTGGGGTGCCGCCTGGGTTGGCGCCTGGGTTGCCGGGGCCCGCTGGGCGGTCGGGATTCCGGCAAGCTTGCGATAGTCGGCAAGGGTCAGGCCCTTGACCGGCTGGACCCCCTTGCCCTGCTGCTGCGCTCTATATTGTGCCTGCAGCATCTGCTGGAACTGGCTCTGGTCGATGGCTCCCGGGCGCAGCGCATCGCCGGGGATGGAGCCGCTATCCCCCTGCGGTGGAATCTGGCTCATCCCCGCATAGGTGGGGTAAGGCGCCGATGTCGCTGCGATGGTCGGAAATTCCGCCAAGGGGGCCATCCCTGAACCCGCGCCGACACCATGTCGGCACTCCGTCAGGAAAGCATGAGCAAACCCCGTGCCAAGCTCTTAGAACATATGGCCGAAACGGATGGCCTTGGTGGAGAGATAGCGTTCGTTATGGTCATTGGACGGGAACACGTGCGGAACGCGCTCCGTCACGTTGATGCCGCATTGGGCGAGGCCGGTGACCTTTTCCGGGTTGTTGGTGAGGAGGCGCACTGCCCCCACGCCGATCTGGCGCAGCATTTCCGCCGCCGGCTGATAGAGCCGTTCATCGGCACCGAAGCCCAGTTGCAGATTGGCGTCCAGCGTATCGGCACCGGCATCCTGCAGGCGGTAGGCGCGCAGCTTGTTGACGAGGCCGATGCCGCGCCCCTCTTGCGCCAGATAGAGCAGCACGCCGTTTCCGGTCCCATCGGGCGCCGAATTGGCGATGGCCGAAATGGCGCCGCGCAGCTGTTCGCCGCAATCGCAGCGCAGGGAACCGAGTAGGTCGCCCGTGAAACATTCCGAATGCAGACGGGTCAGCACCGGTTTGGTCGTGTCGAGCTTGCCGATGATGATGGCGAGATGCTCCTTGCCGCCGTCATGGGGGCGGAAGGCGATGATTTCGGCGTCTTCAGCGCCTTCGAGCGGCACGCGGGCCGAGCTTACCCGGCGCAGATCGGCGGCGGCATTGCGGCGCCAATGGGCCAGATCGCGCGCTTCCATGCGGAAGGCTGCATCGACCCAATGATCAAGACCGGCCCGGGGCACCAGTACCAGGATCGCCGCCGGCAACAGGCGCGCGGCCTTGGCCAGTTCGATGGCGCCTTGGCAGAGGGCCGGCGAGACGTCATTGGTGGCCGCAACCCCCAGAGCCTGGGCATCGAAGGCCGCAACGGTAGGATCGGCCAACTGGCGTACCGCTTCAGCGGCCAGCGTACCGGCGACGGCAAGCAGGCGATAATCCTGGACCGGCAGATTGGCCGGCAGCATCAACCCCCGCTTCTGCAGGGCCTGGGCACGTTCAATGGTGAGGACCAGGCGCACCTCGCCCTTCTTCCCGGCAGCACCGGTCATGCCATTGCTGGCGGTCTGCAGGGTCGCCAAAGCCGGCTGTTCGACCGTTTCGGCCGCCAGCACCAGGGCCGCAAGGTCGCCCTCCAGCAACGCCACGACGCCGCCGCGGCGCAATTCGGCCACAGCGCGTTCAACTTGGGCAAGGCAGGTGGCAGTCCAGACACTGGGGTCGAGGGCCGCCGGATCGATCGGCGTCATCATTTATCCGATGTTGGCAATCCAGGATGGGCTCGTTCCCCGCATATGGGGATTATTTAATGATCCGGTCAAGCCCACCCCGGGCGACCCACCCATGCGCCCCCGGGGGAGCCTCCCTCGACCTTGTCGTCCTATCGCTAAGTCCGCGAGAATACGGAACTTTCCGGGAGTCGGCCGGGGAGGATACCTTGTCAGGCGGATGGGGCAATGTTATCTCACACTTATAAAGAGGGGAGTTCCCGTATCCATGAGCTTGACCCACCAGCGCCGTATCCTGCTCGTCGATGACGACGAGGCCCTGCGCAAGACCCTGGCAGAGCAGTTGGCCATCGATGGCGAGTTTGCCTGTGTCGAAGCCGGGACGGCTGGCGACGCGCTCAGCGTGGCGCTGAAGGAAAAACCGGACGCGATCCTGCTCGATGTGGGCCTGCCCGATGGCGACGGCCGGCAGGTCTGCGAGGCCATGCGCAAGGCCGGGATCAGCGTCCCCATCATCATGGTGACGGCGTCGTCAGGCGAGGCGGATACGATCCGCGGACTCGACATGGGCGCCAATGATTACATCTCGAAGCCCTTTCGGCTGGGCGAATTGCTGGCGCGCTTGCGCGCGCATCTGCGGCAGCACGAGCATAGCGAGGACGCGCTCATTCCGATCGGCCCCTATGTCTTCAAGCCCAATGTGAAGATGCTGGTCGACGAGAAGGCCAACAAGAAGATCCGCCTGACCGAGAAGGAAACGGCGATCCTCAAATATCTCTATCGCGCCGAACAGCGCGCGGTCGGGCGCGAGACCCTGCTCGGCGAAGTCTGGGGCTACAATGCGGGCGTCACCACACACACGCTGGAGACCCATGTCTATCGCCTGCGCCAGAAGATCGAGAAGGATCCGGCCAAGGCGCAGATCCTGGTCACCGATGCCGGCGGCTACAAGCTGATACCCTGACCCGTCCGCTCTATTTGAGACGCCGCGCCAGGGTCAGCGCCAGCAGCGCGGAGAGCACGCAGATGGCTGCGATGACGACGGCGGCGCCGGACCAGCCGAGGCTGCCCTGAAACAGCCAAGCCATGAGGATCGGCCCCAGAAACACGCCTGAATTGCGGCCCGTCATCAGCACGCCATAGGCCTTGGGCCCGGCCTGCATGCCATCGAGATTGTGCGGCAGATGGAAGAAGCAGGCCGGCGCCACGCCGGCGCCGATGCCGAAAACGATCAGCATGAGAATGCCCGGAACACCGTCGAGCCATGGTGCGCTGAGCCACACAACGGCCTGCAACAGCAGCGCTGTGAACAACGCCGGCAGCAGCTTCAACCCGCGCGCCAGGGCCCAGCCGGTGGCGATGTTGCAGCTCATCACCACGATGACGGGAAGCAGATAGGCCAGGATCGCCGCGGCGGCGCTCAAATGCAGTTCGCCGGTGAGGTATTTGGTGAGCCAGGTCATGAAGGCGAAGAATTGCAGCGACCAGAGCAGAAAGATGCCGGCCCCAATGATGAGGCCCGGATGCGTCTTGGTGGTGCCGGCACCGCCGCCCGGCCGCTTCACCGGACCCAGCCAACGCCGATAGAGAAGGGCTGCGGCAATGAGCGGCAGCATGAGGGCGAGATTGATCAACCACAATTCCCGCCAATCGGCGCCGGCCAAGGCGAGCAGGCCCGCCAGAAGCTGGCCGATCGGAATCCAGGCGGCAATGAGGCCGGTCACCAGGCCGAGGTCGCGCCGCGCCGTCGCCGAATTGGCGATGACCGGGCCGATCACCGCGAAGATGGCGAAGGTGAGCCCCTCCAGCCCGCGCGCCAGCAGCATCAGCCCCGCCGATTGCGGTGCCGCCAGCCCCAGAACGATGCCGATGGCGGCGATGCCGAGGCCCAGGCTGAAGGCAATGGAAAGCGCGTGATGCTCGATCAGCCGGCCGAGCGGCGCCGATGCCAGCAGGCCCACCAGGGCGAAGACCGACATGAACCAGGCGGCAATTGTGGCGCTGTGGGGATAGGCCGCCAGGAATGCCGGCAGGACGGGGGGCAGCTTGAATTGCAGAAAGGCACCGAAAGCACTGATGCCAACGCCCAGCAAGGCCACGGGCCAGCAGGTCCGCTCAACCGAGGTCAATAACCATACTCCTTTTGGCAATTTATCTGCCGCAATCTGACAAATGCTGGCGCGGCAAAAGCTTACAGGCTCACTTTGCAAGCGGCGCAAACAATGCCATCATTCGCCCGCGCCGGATAGCGGGGTGAAACCGGGCGGTTCAAGGGATGGCGGTCTAAGAAGACGGGGACGCCGAAAAAGGATTGAGTGTTTTGTCGCAATCGGTTGGTGCCTCGACGGCTGATTTGTCCGTTCGCTTTTGGGGAGTACGTGGCTCCCTTTCCTGTTCCGGTCCAGAATATGTGCGCTATGGCGGCAATACCTCCTGCCTGGAAGTGCGCGCTGGCCCCTATGTGCTTGTCTTCGATGCCGGCACCGGCATCCGGCAACTGGGCCGCGAGCTCGCGGCGAAGGGTCCCGTCGAAGCGGAACTCTTCTTCACCCACACGCATATCGATCATGTTGTCGGCCTGCCTTTCTTCGCGCCGCTCTATCTGCCGGGATCGAAGATCCGTATCTGGGCCGGGCACCTCAAACCGGAGCGCGGTCTCAAGGAAGCGCTGTCGGGCCTGATGGCCGAGCCTTTCTTTCCGGTGCCGCTCGAGATCTTTTCGGCGCAACCCGATTATCACGACTTCATCGCCGGCGAAGTGCTGGAGCCGCGTCCGGGCCTCAAGGTGCAGACCTGCCCGCTCAATCATCCCAACGGCGCCACCGGCTACCGTGTCGATTGGCAAGGGAAGTCGGTCTGCTACGTGACCGATTGCGAGCATGACACCAAGCAGCTCGACCCGGTGATCCTGGCGCTGATCGAAGATGCCGATGTGGTCGTCTATGACGCCACCTACACCGATGAGGAGTTCACGCGCTTCAAGGGCTGGGGCCATTCGACCTGGCAGGAAGCGGTGCGCCTGGCGGATGCGGCCAGGGTGAAGACGTTGGTGCTTTTTCACCATGATCCGTCGCATGACGATGCATTCATGGACCGAGTCGCCATCGATGCCGAAAAGGCGCGACCCGGAACCCTGGTGGCCAGGGAAGGCCTGATCCTCACCCCTTAAACCGAAGGCGCATGATGGAATTGATCGTCACGGCCGAGAGCAAAGGCGCCACGCAAGGCTGGGCCACGTTGAACGGCCAGCGCTTTCGCTGCGCGCTGGGCCGTGGCGGCATCATTGTAGATAAGCGCGAAGGCGACGGCGGCACGCCGGTCGGCGCCTTTCCGCTACGCCGGCTGCTCGTTCGCACCGATAAGGGCCGGCAACCTGCGACCCGCTTGCCGGTAACGGTGATCGAGGAGGATGACGGCTGGTGCGACGCGCCGGAGGACATCGCCTATAACCGCGCCGTCGCCCTGCCCTATGCCGCCAGCCATGAGCGATTGTGGCGCGGCGATCATCTCTACGACCTTGTTCTGGTCATCGGCCACAATGACGATCCGGTGGTACCCTTCATGGGCAGCGCCGTCTTCGTCCACCTCGCCCACGCGGATTACCGGCCGACCGAAGGCTGCATCGCCTTCGACCGCCCCGATCTGGAAAAGATCCTGGAGACCATGGGGCCGGGCGACCGGGTGGTGGTCCGGGAACCCTGATATCAGGCGACCTTGCTGGCCTGCCGCGTCTCTTTTGCCCGTTCGATAAAGCCGGCAAGCGCGCGCGATTCAGCGTCAGTGAGTTCAAATTTACCGCGCAACATGGTCTCCACCTGCTCCTTGACCGTGAGGCGCAGGCTGCTCAAGGAGGGCCCCAGATCGAGGTTGATCTGTGCAGCGGGTTTCCTGTCCGCCGGCCAGTTGAGACGCGCCCCGCCCAACGAGAGATCGACGAGTTCGGCAGTGAAACGATCGGCACCGCTGCTGATGTCGACCTTGCGGGAGATACCATAGCGTTCGTGCCGGCGCCGGTTGACCGAGGCATCGACATGCCGCACGGCGCGAACCACGGCAGAGCGCAGATCACGGATGGAGCCATCGACGTCACCGGCCAGCGAATGAACGTTGGCGGCCTGGTCGCCGGTCATTTCCGCCTGATCGGCCACGAGATTGATGCGTTCGGCAACTTCCTTGGCGGCTTCCGCCGCCTGGCCGACATTGCGCGCGATCTCGGCTGTCGCAGCTGATTGCTGTTCAACCGCCGAGGCGATGGAGGTTGCAAAACTGTCCACCTCGCGGATCTTGTCGACAATGGCATTGACGGACGTCACCGAGACGTTCGTGGCCGCGCGCACTTCGCCCACGGTCTTTTCGATTTCCGCCGTGCTGTTCGCAGTCTGAGCGGCGAGGTTTTTCACTTCGTTGGCGACCACAGCAAAGCCCTTGCCGGCATCACCGGCACGGGCCGCTTCAATGGTGGCATTGAGCGCCAGCAGATTCGTCTGCGCCGCCACATCGCGAATGACGCCCGTGATGACCGATATCTGATCGACCACGTTGGACAGCTTCTGAATGTCCTGCATGGTCGATTCGGACGAGGCCATGGTGGCCCGGCTCACCTTGACGGTCTGGTCAAGCTGGCCGGCGATTTCGCGGATCGACAGGGCCAGTTCTTCGGTGGCGGAGTTGACCGTCTGGGTGTTGGAGAGCATCTGCGTTGCCGCGGCCGACACGGCCTGCGAGTTCTCGCTGACCTTTTGCGCTGCCTCCGCCATGTTGCGCGCGCTGCCGGACATGTTCTCGGTAAAGCCGGCGACAGTGCCGACCGCACCGGCGATCTGTTCTTCGACCGTATCGGCCATGTCGCGCAGCACCTTGTTGCGCTTGGCGACGGAATGGCGATCGAGTTCCACTTTTTCTTCCACCGCGAAACTGAGCTGCGCCTTCATGGCACGGACGATGTTGCTGATGGGGCGGAACTCGACGATGGGATCGTCCGGTACGGCACGGCCGAATTCGCCGCGCGTGATGGCGGTCAGCTGCTGCTGCAACCGGCCGAGCGGCGCGTTGACGTTGCGGTAGATGAGGACGCACATGAGACCGGCGAAGGCGAAGCCGAACGTCGCCACGATCCACATCGCTTGCAGCGCAGCACTCGATTCTTCCGCGCCGCCCGATTCTTCCACGCCGCCAAGACCGATCGCGGTAATGGTGATGAGACACCCGATCATGATGGCCAGGGTCGCCACGATGCGGGCGGCAAGGCTCTGCTTCACTTCGCGCAGCTTGGCCAGCAAGCCGCCTTGCTTGACGCGGCCCCCTTCGACCTTGAGATTGCCCTGCCGACCGGCGCGGATCAGGTCGTAGATCTTGCCGGCCGCCGTCACTTCGGCGCGGCTCGGTTTGGCGCGCACCGAGATATAGCCGGTGACGGCGCCATTCTCGATCACCGGAGTGACATTGGCGCGGACCCAGTAATAGTCGCCCGATTTGGCGCGGTTTTTGACCGGCGCCTCCCAGGCATGGCCAGCCTTGATCGTCGACCACAGATCGGCAAAGGCTTCCTTGGGCATTTGCGGATGCCGCACGATGTTGTGCGGCTGGCCCATCAATTCCTCCTCGGTATATCCGCTGATCCTGAGGAAGGCCTGGTTGACGAAGATGATGCGCCCCCCGGCATCGGTCCTGGTTACCAGGACGTCACCGTCCTGCATCTGGATTTCATGATCGGTGATGGGTTCGTTGAGGCGCAAGATTGACTCCGTCCGGACAAGGTGACGGGATCAGTTACCTATTCTTGTGACAACAAAGGATTAACATCTCAGCCCTCCGGCACCGGCAAACCGCCGCTTTCCTGCCACGGGCGCCGAATGGGCTGAAATAGTAGCAGACCTAGATTGCTTACTCGGCTGCCAGCCGAATCATTTCCGGATGTTCGATCGCGCTGATGAATTTAACCAACGGTTGACGAGCAGCCTCCTGAAGCTCCCATTTTCCGCGCAGCAGTCCGCCACTATGTTCTTTCACGGTGAGATATATTTCGGGCACGCCGTTGCCCAGGCGAACGATGACCGACCGGCCGATGCTGGAGCCTTCAGGGATCGAGAATCTGGCGCCGCCCATGGAGACGTCAGACAGCGCCGCGCCAAAGGTCTTGCCCTCGGAAATGAGCTGAACGGTCGTCGACATGCTGGGTGCAACGCGCTTATTGCGGCGGCGATCCACATCCTTGTCGAATTCGCGCACGACCCGAACAATCGTGCCACGCAAATCCTGGATGCTCTCATCGACATGGGAGGCAAGTTCGTTGACATTGGCCGCCTGCTGGCCGGTAAGCTCAGCCTGCTCGGCGACCTTGTTGATCCGCTCCGCCACTTCCTTGGCTGCGTCCGCCGCCTGACCGACACTGCGGGCGATTTCACCGGTCGCCGCCGACTGCTCCTCGACCGCTGAAGCGATGGAGCTTGCATAGGAATCGACGTCGCGGATCTTGGTGACGATGCCGCTCACCGAATGGACGGTAGCCTCGGTCGCGACGCGGATCTCGTCGACGATCTTTTCGATCTCGGAAGTACTGTTGGCGGTCTGGGCGGCGAGGTTCTTGACTTCGCCTGCGACGACGGCAAAGCCCTTGCCGGCATCACCGGCCCGGGCTGCCTCGATCGTGGCATTGAGCGCCAGCAGGTTGGTCTGCGCCGCAACTTCACGGATGACGCCGGTGATGTTGGAGATGCGCTCGACAACGCCGGACAGTTTCTGCATGTCCTGCATCGTTTCTTCCGAGGCAGCCATGGTCTGCCGGCTGATGGCAACGGTGCTGTCCAGCTGGCTGCTGATCTCGCGAATCGAGGCCGCCAATTCTTCGGTCGCCGTGCTGACGGTCTGCGTGCTGGCCAGCATCTCTGTCGCCGCTGCCGAAACGGCCTGTGAATTCTCGCTCACATGCATCGCGGCATCCGACATGTGGCGGGCGCCATCGGACATGTCGCCGGTGAATTTGGCAACGGCGGCCACCGCACTGGTCGTCTCAAGCTCAACCGAATTGGCCATCTTTTCGAGCGCCGTCTTGCGCTTTTCGGCCGCCTGCGTATCCAGCTCTCGCTTCTCCAACACGCCATAGGCCAATTGCGAGCGCATGGCGCGAACGATGGCGCTGATCGGCCGGTACTCGACGATGGGATCGTCATCGACCGCCAGATCGTATTCGCCGCGCGCGATGGCCGACAATTGACGGTCGAGCCGGACGACGGGGCCCCGCAGACTGCGATAAACCACGATGCACATGATGGTCGCAACGATGAGGCCGACAACTGTCATGGCCGCGGCGATTGCGGCGTGCAGGTTGAAATCGGCATTGACTCCGGCCACCATCTCGCCGGCCACGCGCGGCTGCAGCGCAACCAGTTCAGAAATCTTGGCCGAGATCGGGTCGATTTCCTGGTAGAGCCTGTCCTTGACGAACGTGTCGAGCGCCGCCTTGTCTTGGGCGGTGAAGATCTTCTCGAGCTCGTCGATCGCCGTGCCCGCTTCCTGCATCAAGGGCAGGGCTTCATCCTTCAGCTGCGTTTCCTCTTGTGTATGAGGGCTCGCGGCGTAAGTCGACCATTGCTCGGCGATCGTCTTGCGGGCCTGTCCGATCGACGCAAGACCGGCATTCCAGTCCAGGCCGCTGCTGCCGCCATTGCGTACCTTGTGCGTCGTATCGACGATATTGACTGCATACATATCGGCGACGGATTTCAGCTGCTGCAGCGGGATGACACGGTCCTGGTACACGGAATCGGCGGATTTGTGCGCATCGCTCATCCCAGTCAGTCCGATGGCGGCGACGGCCGCCACGATGACCGTCAGGATAGCGACGGTGGCGCCGACACGCGCGATGATGCTTTGCTTGAGGCGCGCCAGCCGGGAACCGATGCCGGTCGTCACCACGCGGCCACTGGCGATCTTGCGGTTGCCCTGGCGCTTGTTGCGGAAGAGTTCGTAGGCACCTTCTGCCGCCGCGATGTCCTCGCGGCTGGGCTTGCTGCGCACCGACATGTAGCCGACGACGGCGCCCTCTTCGACCAGCGGCGTCACGTTGGCGCGGACCCAATAGAAATCGCCGCTCTTGGTGCGATTCTTGACGAGGCCCTCCCACGCCTTGCCGGCCTTGATGTCGGCCCAGAGGTCGGCGAAGGCCTCCTTGGGCATGTGCGGGTGGCGCACGAGATTGTGCGGCTGTCCGATCAGTTCCGCTTCGGTGAAGCCACTGATGTCGATGAAGGCGCGATTGACGAAGGTGATGCGACCACCGGCATCCGTCTTGGATACCAGGGCCTCGCCTTCCTTCATTTGGACTTCGCGATCGGTGATCGGTTCATTGACGCGCACGGCAGTCTCTCCTCCAATATGCTTGGGAAGAGAATGAACGTCGCGGGAAAATAAGTCGTAAATACCTTTGCGTGTAGGTTCCGATCCAATTCCTCGCTTTAAGCGATTATTGCCAGATCGCTACGCGCATTCTGCCAAACCGAGGAAGAACAACCCAACTGAGACAATCGACCCATGAGACATCTCGCCGCATAGGCCAGCAGGTGCCGGGCCCTGATCACAGATTCGAAACACTGGCTCGAATCCCAGACTCGAATCACTGACTCAAATCATTGGCCCGGCACGGCCGGTTTCATCAGGCGAGTTCGCGGACGTCGGCAAGATGGCCGGTGATGGCGGCGGCGGCGGCCATCGCGGGGCTGACCAGATGCGTGCGGCCACCGCGACCTTGACGCCCTTCGAAATTGCGGTTCGAGGTCGAGGCGCAACGTTCGCCTGGCGCCAGCTTGTCCGGGTTCATGGCAAGGCACATGGAGCAGCCGGGCTCACGCCAGTCGAAGCCGGCTTCGATGAAGATCTTGTCGAGGCCTTCGGCTTCGGCCTGCGCCTTCA
Source organism: Dongia sp. (assembly GCF_041906375.1). Classification (GTDB taxonomy): domain Bacteria; phylum Pseudomonadota; class Alphaproteobacteria; order Dongiales; family Dongiaceae; genus Dongia. Next base: position 781,180 of record NZ_JAYRJJ010000002.1, read on the forward strand.
CGAGACCGGAGCCGGGAACCACCATCGCGTTGACATGGGCCGCGACCTTGCGGCCCGCGGCGAGCTTGGCAACTTCGCGCAGATCCTCGATGCGGCCATTGGTGCAGGACCCGATGAAGACACGGTCGACCTTCACTTGCGTCAGCGGCGTGCCGGCAGTGAGGCCCATATAATCAAGCGCGCGCTGCATGGCACGGCGCTTGTCCTCATCGGCCACATCGGCCGGGTTCGGCACTTTGGCGGTGATGGGCAGCACGTCTTCGGGGCTGGTGCCCCAGGTAACCTGAGGGACGATGTCCTCGGCCTTCAGCTCGATCTCGACATCGTATTTTGCGTCCGGGTCCGAGGGCAGGGTTTTCCAAAAGGCCACCGCCTGTTCCCAGGCAGCACCCTTGGGCGCCAGCGGGCGGCCCTTGATGTATTCAAAAGTGGTTTCGTCCGGTGCGATGAGGCCGGCGCGGGCGCCGGCTTCGATGGTCATGTTGCAGACCGTCATGCGGCCTTCCATCGACAGGCCGCGAATGACGGAGCCGGCGAATTCGACGACATAACCGGTACCGCCGGCCGTGCCGATCTTGCCGATGATGGCCAGCACCACGTCCTTGGCGGTCACACCCGGCAGCAGCTTGCCTTCAACCGAAATGCGCATGTTCTTGGCCGGGCGCTGGATCAACGTCTGCGTTGCCAGCACATGTTCCACTTCCGACGTCCCGATGCCGAAGGCAAGGGCCCCGAAGGCGCCATGGGTCGAGGTGTGCGAATCGCCGCAGACGATGGTCATGCCCGGCTGGGTGAAGCCCTGTTCCGGACCGATGATGTGCACGATGCCCTGGCGGATATCGTCCATCGAGAAATAGGGCACGCCGAAATCGCGGCAATTCTGTTCCAGTGTTTCGACCTGGATGCGGCTTTCGGGTTCGGTGATGCCCTTGGAACGGTCCGAGGTGGGCACGTTGTGGTCGGCGACGGCAAGGGTCGCCTGCGGACGGTGCACCTTGCGGCCGGCCGTGCGGAGGCCTTCAAAGGCCTGCGGGCTGGTCACTTCGTGCACGAGGTGGCGGTCGATATAGATGAGACAGGTGCCGTCATCCTGACGATGCACCAGGTGATTTTCCCAGATCTTGTCGAACAGCGTCTTCGCCATTTTGCGTCCTTGGGGCCCCTAAACGCGCGAGCCGGTATTGCCTTGATTCCCTCCCGCTCCGCGATCGCCCCGAAAATGGGACGATCGCGAACGAGAAAGGACTGGGTCGTTCATCGATCCCCGACCAAGCCGAAACGCCCGGCCAAGGTTCGCCTTTGCAGAAGGGCTGGCTTACTCGCCGGCCGCTTCCGCCGCCGCGTTCGCGCCCGTATTGGCCCCGGTGTTCGCCTGGGCGCGCTCGCTGATGCGGGCAGCCTTGCCGCGCAGGCCGCGGAGGTAATAGAGCTTCGAGCGGCGCACGTCGCCGTGACGGACAACTTCGATGCTGACCAGGCGCGGCGAGTACAGCGGGAAGACGCGCTCGACGCCTTCGCCATAGGAGATCTTGCGCAAGGTGAAGGAGGAGTTCACGCCGGCATTCTTGCGGCCGATGCAGACGCCTTCGAAAGCCTGCACGCGCTCGCGCTCGCCTTCGACGACCTTCACGCTCACCTTCACCGAATCGCCCGGACGGAAATCCGGCACCTTGGTGGCGCCCTGGAGCTTCGCGAGCTGGGCGGCTTCAAATTCATGCAACATGGTCATGGTCTAGGTCCTTTCTTCTTTCAACTTCTTGGACAGCGTTCGCACGCAGCCCGATTTTCTTTCAGCGGTTCTTTTCAGCACCGCGTTTCCGATAGACGTCCCACAGATCGGGCCGCCGCAATCTTGTCGTCTCCTCGGCTTGGGCATTCCGCCAGCTCTGGATCTTATCGTGATGCCCGGAGATCAGGACCTCCGGCACCTTGCGCTCATTCCATTCAGCCGGCCTGGTGTAATGCGGATATTCCAACAGGCCGGCTTCAAAACTCTCCTCGTCCAGCGTCGCTTGCGCCCCCATCACCCCGGGCAGGAGCCGGACGCAGGCATCGATCAAGGCCAGGGCAGCCGGTTCGCCGCCCGAGAGCACGAAATCGCCGAGGCTCACCTCCAGCAACCCACGCGCCTCGATCACCCTTTCGTCCAACCCCTCGTAGCGGCCGCAGAGCACAACCACACCCGGTCCCGCCGCCAGTTCCCGCACCAGTTCCTGCCTGAGCAGGCGCCCGCGCGGGGTGAGGTAGATGGCTGGCCCATTACCCTTGGTGCCGAGCCCATCCGCCGTCGCTGCGGCCAGAGCCACGTCGACCACATCGGGCCGCATCACCATGCCGGCACCACCGCCGAAGGGTGTGTCGTCGACCGTGCGATGCTTGTCGGTCGCGAAATCGCGAATCTGCATCGTCTCCAGCCGCCAGATCCCCTTCTCCAAGGCCTTGCCGGCTAGGCTCTGACCCAGGGGCCCCGGAAACATTTCCGGGAACAGGGTCAGGATCCGTGCCGTCCAGGCGCTCTTGGGTGGCTGCGTCGCTTGCGTCACCTCCACTTGCCTTAGTTCAAGACCGGGTCTTCCGGCTCACCTTCGGGACGGTCGAAGAAACCGTCGGGAAGATCGAGCTGGAGGCGACCGGCCTTGACGTCGACCACCGGCACCAGCGCCCTGGTGAAGGCCACGTCGAAGGCACCCTTGGGGCCACCTTCGAGCGAGAGCACGTCACCGGCGCCGTAATTCTCGACCGCGACGACGCGGCCGTGCTGGGTGCCTTCCTGATCGACCGCAGAAAGGCCGATAAGGTCCGCCAGGTAGAACTCCTCCTCATCCGCAATCTGTGGCAGGCGATCGCGCGCCACAAAAAGTTCGACGCCTTTCAGCGCCTCGGCTGCGTTGCGATCGGCCACACCTTTGATGCGGGCGATGAGGGTGTCCTTGCCGGCGGTTGCCTTGCCGACCAGAGCAAGATCGAAGGTCCGGCCCTTGGCATCGACCAGCGCCCCATAGGTCGCGATGGCCGCAGGCGTGCCGGCGAAGGACTTCACCTTCACCTCGCCCTTGATGCCATGCGCACCGATGATGGCGCCCATCAAGACCATTGCCGGCTTCTCCGCCAAAACGGACCTTAGGCCTCGGCAGCCGGAGCTTCAGCGGCCTTGGCAGCGGCTTCGGCATTCGCCTTGGCGCGTTCCTGGGCCTTCGCTTTCGGCTTGTCCTGCTTGGTCTGCTCGTGGCGCTTCGGGGCTTCCATGAGGCCGAGCTTGGCGAAGAAGTGCTGCACGCGCTCGGTCGGCAGGGCACCCTTCGACAGCCAATGCTTGGCGCGCTCGACTTCGATCAGAACGCGGTTCGGGTCTTCCTTGGTCAGCATCGGGTTGTAGGAACCGATACGTTCCACGAAGCGGCCATCGCGGGCGAAGCGGCTTTCGGCCACGACGATGCGGTAATACGGACGCTTCTTGGCGCCACCACGGGCGAGACGGATCTTCAACGACATGAGGGTAGTTCTCCTTTCAGATTCGAAACTTCGTAAATGTTGTTATTCCGGTAGATGACAGCACGCTTCGATCTTGTTCCCGTCGGGATCGAAGACGAAGGCGCCGTAGTAATTGGGGTGGTAATGCGCGCGGATGCCGGGAGCGCCGTTGTCCTTGGCACCGCCGCGGATGGCCGCGAGGTAGAAGGCGTCGACCTCAAGGCGGGTCTTGGCCTGGAAGGCGAAGTGATTGCCGCCGTTGCGATTGGCTTCCGGATTGATCTTGTCGGGAACGCCGATCCAGAAGCGTGCCTGGGAGCCGGCCTCGCCATAGCCATGGGCAACGAGGCCCTGGCCGGGGATTTCGACGTCATGCACGCGCACATAGGAAAGCGCCAGGAAGACGACGTCGTAGAATTCGCGCGCCTTCTTCAAATCGGAAACGCCGATGGAGACGTGATCGATCATCGCATCCCTCCGAAGCCGCCACCGCCACCCATACCGCCCATGCCACCCTTCATCAGGGCCGCCATGCCGTGGCGCATCAGGCCTTTCTGGCCCATCTTCGAGACCTGCTTCATCATGCGCGCCATTTCCTGGTGCTGCTTCAGAAGCTTGTTCACATCCTGCACTTGGACCCCCGCACCTTTCGCAATGCGGGTCTTGCGCGACGCCTTGATAATGTCGGGAACGCGGCGTTCCTTGGGCGTCATCGCCGAGATAATGGCGAGCGAGCGCTTGACGATCTTCTCGTCGACCTTGCCTTCGAGCTGCTTCTGCATCTTGCCGATGCCCGGCAGCATGCCGATGATGCCGCCAAGGCCGCCCATCTTCTGCAGCTGCTTCATCTGCTGGGCGAGATCATTGAGATCGAACTGGCCCTTCTGCATCTTGAGGGCGAGTTTTTCGGCTTCTTCCTGTTCCGTCGCTTCCATCGCCTTTTCGACGAGGGAGACGATGTCGCCCATGCCGAGAATGCGGCCGGCGACGCGGTCGGCGTGGAAGTCTTCGATCTGGTCCAGCTTTTCGCCGGTACCCAGCAGCTTGATCGGCTTGCCGGTGACGGCGCGCATCGACAGGGCCGCACCACCGCGCGCATCGCCGTCGATGCGGGTCAGCATGATGCCGGTGATGCCGATCTTGTCCTGGAAGTGCTTGGCCGTATTGACCGCGTCCTGGCCGGTCATCGCATCGGCGACGAGCAGGCTCTCATGCGGCTTCACCGCATCGCGGACTTCGGCCAACTCCGCCATCAGCTCGTCATCGATCGCCAGGCGACCGGCGGTGTCGAGCATGACGATGTCATAGCCTTCGAGGCGGCCCATATTCATGGCGCGCTTGGCGATGGCGACCGGCGGTTCGCCGGGAACGATCGGCAACGTCTTGACGCCGGTCTGCTCGCCGAGGATGGCGAGCTGCTGTTGGGCGGCGGGGCGGCGCGTGTCGAGCGACGCCATCAGCACCTTCTTGCCCTGTTTCTCAGCAAAGCGGCGCGCGATCTTGGCGGTCGAGGTGGTCTTGCCCGAACCCTGCAGACCCAGCATCAGGATCGGCACCGGCGACGGGTGGTTGAGGTCAAGGCCGGTAGCCTCATTGGCCGCCGGCTTCAGCACGTTCACCAGCTCGTCATGGACGATCTTGATGACCATCTGGCCGGGGGTGACCGATTTGATGACCTTTTCGCCCACCGCCTCGGCGCGGACGGAAGTGATGAAATCCTTCACGACGGGGAGAGCGGCGTCAGCCTCGAGCAGGGCCACGCGCACTTCGCGCAGCGCCTCGTCGACGTCAGCCTCCGACAACTGACCGCGTTTGGTCAGTTTATCGAGGACACCGCCTAATCTTTCGCTCAGCTTCTCGAACATACCGTTCCCGTCAAAATCCCTTGTTCGTCAAGGCCTTAAGGTATGAGCGAATGGCCCAAAACGCATTCGCGCCCGTGTGCGAAACTCGCAGACGGGCGGGGCCCCTCGGGGCCAAGGCTCTGCCAAAGAAGGTAAAGCGGGCCGCAAACTAGGCTTTTCGGGGGGAGGAGTCAATGTGGCGGGGCGAGCGATAGGCGCACTTCCTATAGCTCAATATTCTCCCTACTATGAGGCATAGAAACAATCTCTATAGCTCACCATGTGGAACTGGCAGGCACCCGGCTGGCCCTTTTTTACCTATGAAGCCGGCGCCCTGGAAGCGCTGGAACGACGCTTCCTGCTGCGTGCCGGCGCCTTCATGGGGACCCTGAAGCATGTCAGCGCCGAAGACGGCGCCGCTTTCCGCATTGAGCTGATCAGCGACGAGGCCTTGAAGACCTCCGCCATCGAAGGCGAGATCCTGAACCGTGAGAGTGTGCAGATGTCGCTGCGGCGGCAATTCGGCCTGGGACCCGCCGACGCGGGAGGTGGCCCGGCGCGCATCCCGCCCCGGGAACAGGGCATCGCCGAGATGATGGCCGATCTCTATCGCCATGGTCCCGCCCCGCTCGACGAGGGGACGCTGTTCGGCTGGCACCGCATGATCATGAGCGGCGATCGCCGGCTGGGCGTGATCGGCGGCTACCGGACGCATGCGGAGCCGATGCAGGTGGTGTCCGAAAGCCTGCACGAACCGGAGGTCTTTTTCGAAGCGCCGCCATCGGCGCGCGTGCCGGATGACATGGCAGCCTTCCTGCGCTGGTTCAACGAATCCGGACCGCAAGGGCGCACACCCCTGCCGGCGCTGGCGCGAGCGGGCATGGCGCATCTCTATTTCGTCTGCATCCACCCGTTCGAAGACGGAAACGGTCGCATCGCGCGGGCGCTGGCCGAAAAGTCACTGGCGCAGCATCTGGGCCAACCCAGCCTCATTGCCCTCGCCTTCACCATTGAGCGGGCGCGGAAGGACTATTACGCGGCCCTCGCGCGGAACAACCGCAGCACCGAGATCACCGATTGGCTGGTCTATTTCGCCGAGACAATCCTGGCAGCGCTGGAGAACACCCAGGCGCGGATCGATTTCTATATCGCCAAGACCCGTTTTTGTGACGCCCATCGAGGCCGGCTGAATGCACGGCAGGAAAAGGCGATCTTGCGTTTGTTCCGCGAAGGGATCGATGGATTCAAGGGCGGGCTGAGTGCCGAAAACTATATCAACATTACCAAGACATCCCGCGCCACCGCGACACGCGACCTACAGGATTTGGTCGAGAAGGGTGCGCTGACGAAAACCGGATCGCTGCGGCACACGCGCTATTGGCTGAAGCTGCCGGTCGTTGCAGATATTAAACTGGGTACGAGCGATCGAACGCATTCGTGAGATGGTGGCGAGATGGCATGGTATATCGAAGGCTTCAGCAACTGGGATAAGCGCTATAGCGTGCGGTGCAATCTTGTCCCCTCTTCATACTGGTTAAAAGGCGAGGACTTGGGGAAAGGCGTGCGCGTTGACGGCTATGCAGGACAAGTCCTAAAGGCGACGCAGGTTAGCAATCATAAGGTGCTCCCAGACTTCTTTAGAGTTGGAACCATGCCTGTCTGTTCCGATGCTTTCCGGGTAATCGTCGAGAAGCTCGAACCGAATATTCATCAGTTCTTTCCAATTGAGTTCGACGGCGGTGAAAGGGGCATAAATGATCCAAAATACTTTGTCTTCAATGTTCTAAGCGCGCTAGACGCGATTCTGGTCGAAAGATCAGCGGTCTTTCAACGTGAATGGGAAGCGCTATCCGGGACTGGAAAGATGACAAGATACTCCCGAGTGGAGATCAGTTCGCCAGCAGGCTTGGTCGTGAAGAAGGAAGAGATCAAGGAGCACCACATGTGGCGCACAGCAAATGTGCTCCCACGCTTGCTGTTCTTCTCGGATGAGCTAATGACACAAGTCGCTGCGGCGAAATTAAAGAAGCTCACCGCTTTTCCTGCGGCCGAAGAGTATTTCGCGCACTAAGCCGCCGCCACCGCCGGCTGTTTCCCCAGGATAATCATCCCCAGCACGTCGTCCTTGGTGACATCCTCGGTCCGCACGGTGCCGACGAGTTTGCCGTTCTTCATGACCGAGAGGCGATCCGAGAGGTCGAACACGTCGTGGAGGTCGTGGCTGATGAGGAAGATGCCGATGCCTTCCTTTTTGAGCTGCTGGATCAGCTCGGCAACCATCTTGGTTTCCTGGACGCCCAAGGCCGCGGTCGGTTCGTCCATGATGAGGATGCGGGCGTCGAAATGGACGGCGCGGGCGATGGCGACGGATTGGCGCTGGCCGCCGGAGAGGGCGGAAACGGGCGCGTGGTATTTCTTGAAATTGGGATTGAGGCGGCCGATGACCTTGCGCGCCGCCGCTTCCATGGCCGGTTCGTCGAGAAAGCCCGCCGCCGTCATCTCGCGCCCTAAGAACAGATTGGCGCAGGCGTCGAGGTTATCGGCCAAAGCAAGGTTCTGGTAGATCGTCTCGATGCGGTGGTCGCGGGCATCGCGCGAGGAGCGGATATCGGCCACCTTGCCGTCGATCAGGATCTCGCCCTTATCGGCCTGGTAGGCGCCGGAGAGAATCTTGATGAGGGTAGATTTGCCCGCACCATTGTGGCCGAGAAGGCCGACGACCTCGCCGGGGTAAAGATCGATCGAGACATCGTCGACGGCGCGGACACCGCCGAAGCTGATCGAGATGTTACGCATTTCAACGAGAGGCGTTGCCATCGGTTTCACTCCTCTCAGGACGGGCGGCGTTGCTGATAAAGGCGGTCGATATAGACCGCCAGCACCAGGACGAGGCCGGTCACGATATTCTGCAGGGACGCGTCGTAACCCAGCAGCGACATGCCGCTCTGCAATGACTGGATGACGACGGCGCCGAGGATGGCGCCGGCAATCGTGCCGGACCCGCCCGCAAGGCTGCAGCCGCCGATGACCGCGGCGGCGATGACGCGCAGCTCGTCCAATGAGCCGATGGAATTGCCGGCCGATTGCAGGCGCGCGGACGCCACGATGGCAGAAACACCGACGAGTGCCCCCATCAGCACGAAGACAAGTACGGTCATGCGCTTGACGTTGATGCCGGCACGCTCGGCGGCCTCGAGGTTGCCGCCCATGGCAAAGACATAGCGGCCGAAGCGGGTCTTGTTGAGGAGCAACGAAACGATAACCGCCAACGCGGCGAGAATGAGGACGGGAATGGGAATGCCCATGAAGATATGGAGGCCGCCCTCCGGGATCTCCCAGCCCTTCATCTCGGCCAGCTTCTGCGCAGCGACGGCCGGCATTTCATAGGCGTTGAGGACGGCTGCGAAACCGATCGGCAGCAGGCACTGCACAGCCACCACGGCGATCTCGGCCCAGGCCGGGCGCACGGGAAAGCCATAGGCGATATGCTGGCGCCGGCGGCGGTGGGCGGCAAAGGCGATGGCGACAGCGGCGATGAGGGCCACGATCCAGCTGGCCGTTTCACCGATCGTGCCATAGACGCCGCCACCCAGCAGGGTGAAGGTCTCGTCAAGCGGCGCCACCGTCTGGCCCTGTGTCACCCACCAAGCACAACCGCGCCAGATGAGGAGGCCGCCCAAGGTCACGACGAAGGACGGCACGCCGAGATAGCCGACCATCAATCCGTTGATGCCGCCGAGCGTCGCCCCAATGAGGATGCCGGCGAGGGCCGCGATGATCCAGATGAGTGGATGCCCACCCCCCAGCAGCTGCGGCAACCAGAAGGTCTGGATGACACCGATGATCATGGCGGTGACACCCAGCATCGATCCCACGGAGAGATCGATCTGGCGGATGATGATGATCAGCACCATGCCGATCGCCATGATGGCGACGGAGGTCGTCTGCAGAGAGAGGTTATAAAGATTGCGCGGCGTGATGAAGCGGCCGTCGGACAGGATATGGAATCCCACCCAGATACCGATGAGGCAGAGGATCATTCCGAGCAGGCGCTCGTCGATCTCCAGCCGCGCAAACAGACCTCGCACTGCGTTCATGGCGTCAATTCTTCAAAATCAGATAGGCCGGAAAAAGAATACCGTGGTTGGCGTTGCTGCCAACCACGGTACAGGCAGGCTCAAGCTTTATTGGCAGGCCGGCACTTTGGATGCATCGGCGCCCTGGCAGGCCTCTTCCTTGCTGATCCAGCCGGCCTTGATCACCACGTCGAGATTGTCCTTGGTGATCGGCACGGGCTTCAGGAAGGTGGCATTCATCGCGACGCCCTTGGGGCTGGTCCATTTCTGGGTGCCCGGCACGTCGGCCAGTTTGGTGCCCTTGGCGAGGTCGATGGCGATGGTCGCCGCCGCCTTGCCGAGGTCGCGCGCGTCTTTCCACACCGAGACCGTCTGCGTGCCGAGAGCCACACGGTTCAAGGCCGCCTTGTCGCCATCCTGGCCGGAGACCGGGATGCCGGCGAGACCCTGCGCCGTCAGCGCCGCGATGACGCCGCCCGCGGTGCCGTCATTCGAGGCCACGACCGCATCGACCTTGTTGTCGTTGGCGGTGAGGATCTGTTCCATGTTGCGCTGGGCCACGGCCGGTTCCCAGTTTTCGGTGTACTGCTCGCCCACCACCTTGATGTCGCCAGCATCGATGGCGGCCTTCAGCACTTCGAGCTGGCCTTCATGCAGGAAGTCGGCATTGGGGTCGGCCTGGTTGCCTTTGATGAAGACATAATTGCCCTTGGGCTGAACGGCGAAGACGCCAGAGGCCTGCATGCGGCCCACTTCCTTGTTGTCGAAAGTGAGGTAATAGGCATTGGGGTCTTCGATGAGGCGGTCATAGCCAACCACGGGAATGCCGGCATTGCTGGCAGCGGTGATGGCCGGGCCGATCGAGGCCGAATCCTGCGCCAGGACGATCAGCGCATTGGCGCCGCCGGCGATGAGGCTTTCGATATCGGACAATTGCTTCGACGGATTGCTCTGCGCGTCGGCGCTGATGTATTTGACGCCGGCGGCATCGAGCACGGCCTTGATCGCGGCTTCGTCGGTCTTCCAGCGTTCTTCCTGGAAGTTCGACCAGCTGACGCCGACGACGAGGTCTTCCGCCTTGGCGGCATGAATGCCGGCCAATGACGTGCCGGCCAGCAAGCCGGCGCCAAACATTGCGAGCGCCACGCGCCGAGCGAACGGACGCGCCAGAAAATTCTTCATTTGGATCTCCTCCCAGAGCTAAAACTTTCAGCGTTGGCGTTGTGCCAAGAACTGGTTGCGTCAGGTTTGTCCTGATCTTTTATTTCGTATGTTGAAATTAATATCACTCGCGTCTCGCGCATGCGTCAAGCTGATTCCTCTATTTCGCAACCGCAGCAAGATTTGTGTGATTAATTAAGAGATTCTGATCCGCATTAGCGCTCGATTTCTTTCGGATGTTGAAATAAAAAGGCCTATCCCATGTGCGCCCATTCGGAACTACAACACGCGATGGATAGAATCGAACACGACCACAGCCAGTCGCAGAACCGCCACCGCATCCTGCAGGCCGTCAGGCTGCATGGTCCCCTGGCGCGGGTGGATCTGGGCAGCATCGTCGGTCTGTCGCCGGCCAGCGTTTCCAGCATCACCGGCGAGTTGATGCGCGACGGCCTCATTCGCGAAGTGCCGGGCGGCGATGGCGGCCGCAGCCGCGGTCGACCCAAGGTGATGATCGAGCTCACCCCCACCGCCGCCTGCATGATCGCGGTGAAGCTGTCCATCAACCGCATCGAGGTCACCCTAGGCGATTTTGCCGGCGGCATCGGCAAGGTGACGGTGCGACCCCTCAACACGCTGGAACTCAGCGGCGACGATCTCATCGCCGTGCTGGGTGACATGATCGCCACCTGCATCGGGTCGATACCGGCTGATTTCGGGCCGCTGACCGGCATCGGTCTCGCGGTCCAGGGCCTGGTGCACAAGAACGAGACCCTGGTCTGGTCGCCGGCCCTGTCGGTACGGCAGATCAATATCGCCGCCCCCCTGGCGGCGCGCTTCAACCTGCCCGTCATTGCCATGAACGATGCCGATTGCATCGCCCTTTCCATCCGCCATCGCGCCGAATTGCAGTTGGTCGAGAATCTCGCCGTCGTCATGCTGGGCACCGGTATCGGCATGGGCCTCGTCATCGGCGGCAGGCTGCATTCCGCAAGTTCCGGCGCCGGCGCCGAATTCGGCCATACGAAATACCAGATCGACGGGCCGCTCTGTCATTGCGGCAGGCGCGGCTGTATCGAAAGTTTCGTCGGCGACTACGCGCTCTATCGCGACGCGCGCTCGATGCTGGATTTGCCCAATACAGATGCCCTTCACCCCTCGGAAGAGCAGATGCAGGCACTGGTCGATCTGGCGCGCAGCGGCCACCCGGTCGCCACCAGCCTGTTCCAGCAGGCCGGCCGGGCGCTGGGCTATGGCCTTTCCAACCTCATCGCCCTCATCGGGCCGGACCTCGTGCTGATCACCGGCAGCGGTGTGCGCGGCTATGACCAGATGGAAGCCGAGATGCGCCGCAGCCTCGACGAGGCCCTGGTCGACACCCTTCTCGCCCAGACCGAGATCCGACCCTATCCGTGGACCGCGGACCTCACCATCCGTGGCATCGTCCTGCAGGTCCTGGACGGCGGCCGCGCGAACTGAACGCCTGCTTTTAGGGAATGGGTATGCCCGGAATGGGTACGCTCAGGTGATGCACTGAGAAGTCCGGTCTGCTACAGTTCCGCCGCGATTGGGGGTGCTGGCGGTTCATGAGCGATTTGACGAAAACTGTTTCGATCGTGGCCCCCTTCTTCAATGAAGGTGAGAATGTCGATCACTTTCAGCGCGGCCTTGCGCCCCTGCTGGACCGGCTGCCGGGCATCGCCTTCGAGATCATCTGCGTCGATGACGGCAGCAGCGACGATACGCTGGCCCGGCTGATCGCCCTTGCCCGCAGCGACCACCGGTTCAAGGTGATCGAGCTGTCGCGCAATTTCGGCAAGGAAGCGGCGCTGACCGCCGGCATCGACCATGCCACGGGCGACGCCGTCATTCCGATCGATGCGGATCTGCAGGACCCGCCGGAAATGATCCCGCACATGATCGAGGCGTGGCGGAACGGTGCCGAAGTGGTGCTGGCGCGGCGCAGCGACCGCAGCGTCGATCCGGTACTGAAGCAGCAGACCGCCGCCTGGTTCTATCGCATCCACAACCGGCTTTCGAATCTCAAGCTGCCGGAGAATGTCGGCGATTTTCGCCTGATGGACCGCATCGTCGTTGATGCGCTGAAATCGCTGACCGAACAGCAGCGCTTCATGAAGGGGCTCTTTGCCTGGGTCGGCTTCAAGACGGTGACGCTGGATTACCAGCGGCGCGCCAGGGCCAGCGGGACCAGCAAGTTTTCCGGCTGGAAGCTATGGAACTTTGCGCTGGAGGGCCTCACCAGTTTCACCACCCTGCCGCTCAAAGTGTGGACCTATATCGGCGTCATCGGCGCGCTGACGACGGGGTTTTATGCGATCTTCATCATCCTGCGCACGCTCATCGTCGGCGTCGACGTGCCGGGCTATGCCTCGCTGCTGGTGGCCGTATTGTTCATCGGCAGCCTGCAATTGGTAAGCATCGGGGTGCTCGGCGAATATATCGGCCGCATCTACATGGAAAGCAAAAGGCGGCCGACCTATATCGTGCGTCGCCGCTATGGCGGCAGCTATGCGGGCTAAGCTCCGCGCCGGAATCGACCAGACACGCAGCGCATGGAACCGGGACGGGGTCGCGGCGATTCTGTCACTGCCGATCGTGAAACGCGCCCTGCGGTTCGGGACGACCGGCGTGATGCTGACATTCCTTCATGCCGCCGTTGCGACCGGCCTGATCGAAGGTGTGGCGCTGAACCCAGTTGCCGCCAACATCATCGCTTTCATCTTCGCCACCCTGGTTTCATATCTCGTCAACACCTATTGGAGTTTTTCACAGCGGCCGGATGCCGGTAGCCTGGTCCGCTTTGTGATCGTGGCGCTGTGCGGCCTGACGGCAACGGCCTGTGTTTCGGGATTCGCCGAATGGCTTGGCCTGCCCTATTGGATCGGCATCATGGGTGTCGTGGTGACGGTGCCGCTCATCACCTTTCCGCTTCACGCCTTCTGGACCTACCGAAAATGATCGACAAGCTGTCATCACACCGGATCGGCGCGTTCTTCCTGTTCGGCCTGGGGCCGCTGGTCTCGCTGATCTATCTCGTCGCTTGTGAGGATCCGTTGCTCGGCACCGAGCGCGATTTTAGCGTCTTCTGGACGGCAGGCGCGCTGGCAGCCAAGGGCGATATTGCGACGATCTTCAATCCGAGCGCCTTTGAACAGGCGTTGGCAAACTTGGTTGGCTCCAAGGCAAGTAATCTGCCTTTTCTCTATGCACCAAACAGCCTGCTGTACTTCGTCCCACTTAGCTTTGTGCCCCCCCTGGCCGGGCTGATCATTTGGCTCATCGCGACTTTCAGCTTGATGACCGTGATGCTTTGGCCCGGCTTGGTGCGACCGCGGGCAATGGTGGCGGCACTGCTGCTCTGCCCCGCCAGCACCGTCAACATCATCTGCGGCCAGAATGCCTATCTCTCGACCGCACTTCTTGGTGGCGCCTTACTATTGTTGGAGAAAAGGCCAGTTCTCGCGGGTGTTTTGCTGGGGCTGCTCAGCTACAAGCCGCAATTTGGACTCATGTTGCCCCTCCTGTTACTGGGAACAGGGAATCTGCGGGCATTCTCCGCTGCCACCATGACGACCCTGGCTTTGTTGTTCGCCACCACCCTGTTCTTCGGCACGGAGGTATGGGCAAGCTATCTTCAAGGCGCGGCGGGACTGAGGGGCTTCGTCGACCAGTGGAACTTCATCTCCTATACTTTCTACATGGCCTTCCTGCGCTATGGTCTGGCCGGCTGGCAGGCGGGGCTGATCCACGCAACGGCAGCCTTGTTCACTATCGCAGCGACGATATGGATATTCCGCCAATCCGTTCCGCATACATTGAAGTGCAGCATCGCGATGGTGGGTGTCACGCTGGTTGCTCCCTATTTCCTGCCCTACGACATGACGATCATTTCTGCCGCCGTCTTGCTGGCATTGCCGAGCTTCATTAAATCCGGCTGGGAACGGTTCTTTCTGGGTTTCATCTGGGTGCTGCCGGCCCTTGCCTTCGAGGCCGGAACGCCAGCAGGACCTATCCTGATCATGGTCCTGTTCCTGCTGCTACTGCGCCAGGCGTTGATTATTTCTGCAGTCGATCGGCCCGGCATGGCAGACGGAGGAGCCGTGGCATGACCGGCTTCGTTGAAGCGCTGCGCAAAGTGAACGCGTCCCGAATTCTCACCTGGGTCCTGCTTCTCGGGGTTGGACCGCTATTGTCGCTGGTCTATGCCCGCAGCATCGACGACGTCATCTTCAGTGAGCATCGCGATTTCGGCGTCTTCTGGACAGCATCGACATTGCTGTGGCATGGCGAGGTTCTGCAGCTTTTCGACCCCACCGCTTTTCGAACGGCATTGGCGCAGGTGATGGGGACCGACTTTCCCTATCTTTCCTTCCCCTATCCGCCGCATAGCCTGTTCCTGTTGGCGCCTCTCTCCTTCTTTCCTTACCTTCTTTCGCTGGTCTTCTGGTTGACGATCACTTTCGCTGCCATGACCGTCGCGCTCTGGCGGCGGCTTGAACAGCGCTGGGTCATGATGCTGGGCCTTCTGTTATGCCCGGCCGGTGCCGTCAACATGGCCGGCGGACAAAACGGCTTTCTGTCGACTGCCTTTCTGGGCGCAGGCCTGCTCTGTCTCGAGCGGCGGCAGATTCTTGCCGGCATCTGCATCGGCTTCTTGAGCTATAAGCCGCAACTGGGTTTGCTGTTGCCGCTGCTCCTCATTGCCGGCGGGTATTGGCGCGCGTTCCTCTCCGCCAGCGCTACGGTAATTCTGCTGGTGCTGCTCAGCACATTGTCGTTCGGTTCCGAATCCTGGCTGCTCTATCTCACCAAGAGCGGCCCCTATCAGATGGAGATTGCACAGCATTGGATCGGCCGGTTCCAGTTCATGTCGCCGACCTATTTCATGGCCGGACGGCTGCTGAATTTGCCATTGCCGCTGGCCTGGACCATCCAGATCGCCGCCACTGTGCTGGCATCAGCGGGCGCTGTCTGGACCTTCCGTCAGGATACACCCCACATGTTGAAAGCGGCTCTGGCCATGGTCGCCGTCTTTCTCGTCTCGCCCTACGCGCTGACTTATGACCTCACCATCGTCAGTGCCGCGATTGTTCTGGCTCTTTCGAGCTTCACGCCCAAATTGTGGGAATACGCCGCCTTCGTGGCGGTCTGGCTGCTGCCTGCCTTGACCCTGCCCGCGAGCATGCCGATCGGCCCGGTGCTCATATCGATATTGTTTCTGATTCTGCTGCGCCGTGTCCTGTTGATGCGCGCGCCCGGCAGGGCGGCGGCATGAAAACAGTTTCCGTCGGGGCCCAAGGGTCAGAGGCCGCGCATCGCCTTGTGTCGCTTTAAGCCGCCGGCGGCAGGGCAGTGGGCGGGCGGTGCAGGATCGCTTTGCCTGTCTCGGCTGGGCCCTGCTGGCGCTTGAGGATGGCAAGCTGGTCATGGGCGTCGGCGAGTTCGCGCTTGGCGGCCCGCAACTTCTGGCGCGTGGTGCCGCCCGAGAGCCAGGTTGCGAGAGCGCCGAACAGAAAACCGAACAGGATGGCGCCGAGGGTGAAGAGAAAAAGCGGCGCGGTGAGATCCCAGGGCAGCGGCCACAGGCTCAGGCTGACTTCCTGACGGTTCATCAGCGCGAAGAGAATGACCAGCAGAGCAACCGGCAGGGTGACGATCCAGGCAAGGCGGTTCATGGGCTTTGCTTCCCTTTGATGACACATCAAGCCGTGGCTTGAGCGCCAAGCGACCGAGGCCAGCCTTGCTTAACGCGAGAGCCGACCGGCGGCTCAGTTGCTGCCAGGTTCCTTGGCGGGCTGGCTGGACACCGGGGCTTGGGCGGCGGCTTCCGCCGGCTTTGCCGGCGCGTCGCTGCGGGCATTGAGGCGGTCGCGCAATTCCTTGCCGGTCTTGAAGAAAGGCACCACCTTCTCGTCGACCGCGACGGTTTCGCCGGTCCGCGGATTGCGCCCCTTGCGCGCATCGCGCTGCTTGACCGAGAAGGCACCAAAGCCGCGCAACTCGACGCGGTCCGACCGCGCCAGCGCGTTGGTGATTTCCTCAAAAATAGCAGTGACGATCCGCTCCACATCCCGGTGATAGAGATGCGGATTGAGTTCGCCGATGCGCAGAATCAATTCCGATTTGGTCATGTTTTAGGTCCCCATCCGCCCGTGAGCCCCAAACGGTCATTTTTCTTGCCCGCCCAAGGCCCTGGGCGCATCCCCTGCCCATATTGTGGTGGCAAGCGTGCCGGGAAAAATCGGCCTCGTCAAGGATAAGCCGCTCATTTCTCTATGTTTTTTGGCGGAGAGGGAAATCCGAAACGGCGACGGGCCGGAAAGGTCGCCCTTTCCGGCCCGTCTGGACCCATTTTGACACTTCTAAGGCGTCAAATGCGCAACAAAATTACTCAAATTTGAGTTATTCGTCGTCGCCCTTCTTCTTCTTGGCCTTGTTCAAGGCCGCACCCAGGATGTCGCCAAGGCTGGCGCCCGAATCGGACGAACCGAATTCGGCCATCGCCTGCTTGTCTTCTTCCATTTCGCGCGCCTTGATCGACAAGGTGAGCTTGCGGGTCTTGGCATCGACCTGAGCGATCTTCGCATCGACCTTTTCGCCGACGGCGAAACGGTCGGGGCGCTGCTCGGCCCGCTCGCGCGAGAGGTCCGCCTTCTTGATGAAGCCCGGGATGCCGTCACCGACGGTAACCTCAAGGCCGCCATCGGTCACTGCGGTCACGGTGCAGGTGACGACGTCACCCTTCTTCATCGTGCCGGCGGACTCAGCGAAGGTGTCCTTCTTGAGCTGCTTGATGCCAAGGCTGATGCGCTCTTTCTCGATGTCGACATCGAGCAGCTTCACCTTGACCATCTGGCCCTTCTTGTAATCCTGCACGGCTTCTTCGCCCGGGCGATCCCAGTCGAGGTCCGAGAGGTGGACCATGCCGTCGATATCGCCGGGGAGACCGACGAACAGACCGAATTCGGTGATGTTCTTGATCTCGCCTTCAAGCTCGGAGCCAGCCGGATGCTTGTCGATGAAGGACGACCACGGATTGTCCATGCACTGCTTGAGGCCGAGGCTGATACGACGCTTGGTCGGATCGACGTCGAGCACCATCACTTCGACTTCCTGGCTGGTCGAAACGATCTTGCCCGGATGCACGTTCTTCTTGGTCCAGCTCATTTCGGAGACGTGGACCAAGCCTTCGATGCCCGGCTCGAGTTCGACGAACGCGCCGTAATCGGTGATGTTGGTGACGCGGCCCTTGAGCTTCGCACCGACCGGATACTTCGCGGCAACGCCTTCCCACGGATCGGCCTCGAGCTGCTTCATGCCGAGGCTGATGCGCTGGGTTTCCGGATTGAAGCGCACGACCTGAACGTTGACGTTCTGGCCGATGTGCAGAGCTTCAGACGGATGGTTGATGCGGCGCCACGCGATATCGGTGACGTGCAGCAGACCGTCGACACCGCCGAGGTCAACGAACGCACCGTAATCGGTGATGTTCTTCACGACACCCTGCAGAACCTGGCCTTCCTTGAGGTTGGCGACGAGTTCGCTGCGGGCTTCCGCACGGCTCTCTTCGAGCACGGCGCGACGCGAGACGACGATGTTGCCACGCGCACGGTCCATCTTGAGGATCTGGAACGGCTGCGGCGTGCCCATGAGCGGGCCCACATCGCGCACCGGGCGGATGTCGACCTGGCTGCCGGGCAGGAAGGCGACGGCGCCGGAGAGGTCGACCGTAAAGCCACCCTTCACGCGACCGAAGATCACGCCGGTGACGCGCTGGTTGTCCTTGAACTGCTTTTCGAGGGCGGTCCACGCTTCTTCGCGCTTCGCCTTCTCGCGCGAGAGCATCGCTTCGCCGTTCTTGTCTTCCATGCGCTCGAGATAGACTTCGACGACGTCGCCGATCTTGATCTCGGCCTTGCCGGCCGGGCCGCCGAACTCACGCAAGGCCACGCGGCCTTCGGACTTCAGGCCGACATCGACCAGAGCGAATTCGCCATCGATGGCGACGACGGTGCCGGACAGCACCGAACCTTCGAGACCCTGGGCAAAGCCCAGCGATTCTTCGAGGAGGGCCGCAAAGCTTTCCTTGGCGGCGGGAATGTCGTGGGTGGCAACGCGGGCCACAGCAGATTTAGCCATTAGAGGGTAGTTCCTTTCTCAATCATCTTTTCCGGCCAGCCGGTTGTCTCCGGCGGTCTGGGTACGCGGTTGAAAAAAACGGATGCAGGAGATCAGCGCCCAAGACCTGACGATGGTTTCAGGCGCTCATCCACGATCGCCTTGGCTTTCGCAAAGACCTGATCGATATCGAGATCCGAGGTATCGAGGTGGACGGCGTCATCGGCCGGCTTCATCGGGGCATCGGCGCGCGCTGCATCGCGGGCGTCGCGGGCCCTGATATCCTCTAAAACCCGGGCGTATATAGCTTCTTCGCCACGGGCTTGCAACTCTTTGAGGCGGCGGTTGGCACGGGCTTCGGCGCTGGCCGTGACATAGATCTTAACCTCCGCCTCGGGGCAGATCACGGTGCCGATATCCCGCCCATCCAGAACAGAACCAGAACGCGCCGACCCATCCGCTGCCGGTTGTGGGTCGGCCGCAAAACGACGCTGCCAGTCGAAGAGCGCTGCCCGGACGCCGGGAATGGCTGCCACCTTGGAGGACGCGTCGCCGGCCGCCGCCGAGCGCAGATCCGGGTCCTGGAGCAGGTCATGGGAGAGGGTTTGAGCGGCCGCCGTCGCCGCGGCGGCATCGGTCGGGTCCTTGCCCAGGCGCAAAACGGCCAGGCCGACCGCCCGGTAAAGCGAGCCCGTATCGAGGTAAGCGAGGTTGTAATGGGCGGCGAGACGCTTGGCGAGCGTGCCCTTGCCGGCCGCCGCCGGCCCGTCGAGGGCGATAACGAAGGGCTTCATGCCGTCACCGCTGCGATCGTGGCGCCGAGGCCGTTCATCAGTTCGACAAAGCCGGGAAAGGAGGTGTCGATGGGTGAGCCGTCATCGATGCTGACCGGCTTCTCGGCGGCAAGGCCCAGGACCAGGAAGGACATGGCCGGCCGGTGGTCGAGATTGACGGCGATATGGGCACCACCCTTGGGCCGTTTGCCATTGCCTTTGACAGCCAGCCAGTCGGGCCCCTCTTCGACCAAGACGCCGCAGGCAGCAAGACCACGCGCCATGGCGCCGAGACGGTCGCTTTCCTTGACGCGCAGTTCCGCGAGCCCCAACATCTTCGTCTCGCCTTCGGCAAAAGACGCGGCGACCGAGAGGATCGGATATTCGTCGATCATGGACGGTGCGCGTGCCGCCGGCACGGTGACACCCTTAAGATGCGAATGCTTGACATGCAGGTCGCCGACCTTCTCGCCGGCCTCGATGCGCGCATTCCTCACCTCGATCGCAGCGCCCATTTCGAGCAGCGTGTCGATGAGGCCGATGCGATGCGGGTTAAGGCCGACATTTTCGATGAGGATATCGGAACCGGGCAGGATGAGTGCGGCCACGATGGGAAAGGCGGCCGAGCTCGGATCGCCCGGCACCACCACCTTGCGGCCCTTGAGTTCTACCTGGCCGACCAGCGATGAGGCCCGTCCTTCAGGCGTTTCTTCCACTTTTACTTCGACGCCGAAACCGCGCAGCATGAGCTCGGTATGATCGCGCGTCGCTTCCGGCTCGATCACCGTGGTGATGCCGGGCGTGTTGAGGCCGGCCAGCAGGATGGCCGATTTCACCTGGGCGCTCGCCACCGGCAGCTTGTAGGTGATCGGCACCGGCGACGCCGTGCCGATGACGGCCAAGGGCGGTCGACCTTTGCTGCGCGTCACGAACCGGGCACCCATCAGCTGCAGCGGATCTGTGACACGTGCCATCGGGCGCGAGCGCAAGGATGCGTCGCCGGTGAAGAAGGTCGTCATCGGATAGGGCGCCACGAGGCCCATCAGCAGGCGCGTGCCGGTGCCGGCATTGCCAAGATCCAGAACGTCGGCCGCTTCGGCCAACCCACCGTTCCCACGACCGCGCGCGCGCCAGATGCCGTCGGCGCCCTTTTCCGTTTCGCCGCCGAGGAGCCGCATCGCCGCCGCGGTGCGCAGCACGTCCTCGCCTTCCAGCAAGCCGTGGATTTCGGTCTCGCCCAGGGCCAGGGCACCCAGCATGAGAGCGCGGTGCGAGACCGATTTGTCGCCGGGCACACGCAGGGTCCCGCGCAATCCGCTGCCGCTGCCCGAGGTCAGGGCGCGGGGGGTCGATTGATGCTTGCTCATGCCAATTCCGGTCAGTAGAGATTCTCCGGCCCGGGATGCGGGCGCCGCGTTTCTCTAGCACAGGGCGGGCGGCCAACGGAAATCCCGATTTTCCGCGCTTCCGCTGGCCTCCCTGCAGGGATGTTTCCGGCTCAATTTGAAGGCGTTGACAGTCCGTCGGGGCTATGGCAATTGGCACCCCGATCCAGAATTCAGCGGAGAGATCACGTGACCAAGCCGGAATGGGGCACCAAGCGCATCTGTGGCAGCTGTGGCGCGCATTTTTACGACATGCGCAAGGCAACGATCGTCTGCCCGAAATGCAAGACCGTCTATGACCCCGATGCCGTGATGAAGAGCCGTCGCCGGGTCGCCGAGAAGATGACCCCGGTCAAATCCGCCGTGGCGGAGCCCGGCGTTGACGACGTCGTCGTTGATGTCGAGACGGATGTGGAGGATGAGGATCTCGGTGATGAGGAGGATGTGGTCCTAGAGGACGCGTCCGAACTCGGCGAGGATGACGAGGATATCTCGGAGGCGATCGAGAAAGGTGAGGATGAAGGCTGAGTTTCAGCCGCTCCCGCGCTCTACCTTTGAAATCATTGTCCTTTTTTCTTCTTGAATTCCGGGCGGCGTCCACTTAGGTTCCAGCCCGTTCGATCGCCCCCCAGAGAGGGTCCTGCAAAGACCTTCCGGCGATCACCCGATCTTCGGGCCCATAGCTCAGCTGGGAGAGCGCCACAATGGCATTGTGGAGGTCAGCGGTTCGATCCCGCTTGGGTCCACCAAATCAAAACCCCCGCACCGGGCGATCCGGGCGGGGGTTTTTTCATCGCAATGGCGGAAACGCTGATGTTTGCCCGGACCTACTTCTTCTTGTTGGCATAGGCCGACGAAGCGGGGTTGGATGAGGCGGACGCAAAAGTGCCAGTCGGGCTGGCCTTCGCCTTTTCCTGTTTCGGCTTCTTCTTTTCGCGGTTGCTGCGCATTTGACCTTTAGCCACGGCGTCTCTCCTGTCTTGAGCGGAACAATAGCGCGGGCCCAGGAAGCCTTGTCCCGGATCGGATCCGGAACGGGGCAGACTGAAAGCTGGTCATTCAAGACGAGAATGCCGGCGCGAGCGCAGCCGACAGGATAGCTGAAGGTCCGCCCCAAGTAACCAACGCATATGCGCCGGCCGGCTTGGGGCGGAGAGTCTTCGTATGGTGCCGTGTCAGCCGGCGCGGATACGATCGAGGAAGCGGCTGATCTCGCTGCGCATGATATCCGCCTGCTGCGAAAGATCCGAGGCGGCACCGAGCAGACCGCCGGCAAGGCGACCCGATTCAGAGAGCGCACCGGAAACACCGGCGATGTTCTGCGACACGTCCCGCGTGCCGTCAGCCGCCTGTTGGATGCTGCGCGAGATTTCACGGGTCGCTGCACCCTGTTCCTCGACCGCGGCCGCGATGGTGCTGGCAATCTGGTCGATGCGCCCGATCGTGTCGGTGATGCCACGAATGGCCTGCACTGCATCGCCCGTCGCATTCTGGATGCTGCTGATCTGCCCGGTGATTTCCTCGGTCGCCCGTGCCGTCTGGCTGGCGAGATTCTTCACCTCCGACGCCACCACCGCAAAGCCCTTGCCGGCGTCACCGGCGCGGGCGGCTTCGATGGTCGCGTTGAGCGCCAGCAGGTTGGTCTGGTTGGCGATGTCGCGGATGAGATTGGCAACGTCACCGATGCGTTGGCTGGCCTGCGCCAGACCATTGATGGTCTGGTCGGTCTGCTTGGCTTCGGTCACCGCCTGCGAGGCGATCGCCGTCGATTGCGCCACCTGCTGGCTGATCTCGGTGATAGAAGCGCTCAGTTCCTCGGTCGCCGCGGCAACGGATTGCACGTTGCTGAAGGCGAGTTCCGATGCATTGGCGACGATCGACGCCTGGCTGGTTGTCTGCTCGGTATTCCCGGCCATCGATTCGGCCGAGGCCTGCAGTTCAACCGACGCGCCGGAGACCTGATTGACGACGCTCTGCACCGATCCTTCGAAGGAATCGGCCAAGGCCAGCATCGACTGTCGCTTTTCCTCGCGGGCCCGTTCTTCCTGGGCGGCACGGTCGCGTGCCAATTGCTCCATCGCCAGCGCGTTCTCCTTGAACACCGACAGCGCGCGGGCGAGATCGCCCATTTCCGCCTTATTGTCGGTGTCCTCGACCGAGATGGTCTTATCCCCATCGGCCAACCGCATCATGCTGGCCGTCGTGCGGGCAAGCGGCCGCGAGATGCTGCGGGCGATGAAGAAGCTGATGACGACGGTGACCAGCAGGATGGCGACAATGACGCCGCCCTGAACCATCATCTGCCGATAGAAGATGCGATTGACGTCATCGATGTAGATGCCCGAACCGACGATCCAACCCCAGGGCGCATAGCCCTTCACATAGGAGACTTTCGGAACCGGCTGATCGGAACCGGGCTGCGGCCACATGTATTCGACGAAACCGGCACCCTGTGCTTTCACGACAGCAAGCATTTCGGAGAAAATCGCCTTGCCGTTCGGATCCTTGAGATCGGCCAGCGTCGGCGCCTCAAGCAACTTCTTCGAGACAGGATGCATCAGCATCCGCGGCGTCATATCGTTGATCCAGAAATACTCCTTCTCGTCATAGCGGAGCTTTTCCAGCGCCGCCATGGCTTCCTTCTTGGCGTCGTCCTCAGAAACAGTGCCGGCTTTGGCCTCTTCGGCGAAATGAGAAATGATGCCATGCGCCACTTCGACGACATGTTGAGTCTTGACCTTGCGATCCTCAAGCAGAGTGGAACGCAGCTCGATGCCACCGAGAACGCCGATCGCTATCATGCCCGCCACGGCGACGAGCACGACCAGTGCGAGACGCGTCGCAATCCGAAAATCTTTGAAGCGCATGTGCACTCCTCCTTCCGAGGATGTCCCAGGCGCCGACAAGACCTTGCTGCCGAAACGCCTATCTATATGCCCGGAGAATAGGAGGGGTCTCTAAAGTATTACTTAAGGTCAACAGATCGATTTGTGTGTGAGTCTAGGCCTAATTTCTTGAGTCGCGGCGATTCTAGGCCTCAGTTCCTTGAATTGATCCGTTTCACCTCAAACACAGTTCCGTCAGGCCAGATCAGCGCGGGTCAGATCGCCATAATCCTCGGCGGCAAGGCAGCGGTCGACGACGCCGTCGGCGGGACGCACCAGCGGCCAGATGCCGGTGAACAGGCGCCGAGGCGCGCCGCTGGTGGTGATGATGTTGACCTCGCCGAAGAGCGGGGCGCGGCTGGCGATCACGCGCTCGAACGCCTCGCGCGCATTGGCCTGGCCTGTGGGCGAACTCCATGGCACCTGGCCCAGGTAGTGGCCGGTAATTTCGCCGCGGAATTCGACGATCAATGTTCCGGCCAGGCGATAATAAATGTGCAAGGGATCGTGTTCGATACCGGCGACGATGAGGTTGGGCAGCAGCGTCGGAATTTCCGTCGGATCGATGTCGGACCAGCTTGGCAGCGCCTCGCCGCGGCGCTTGCTCTGCCAATAGGCATCGACCCCGCGGATGACGGCCGAGGCGATGCGACTTACATCCGTTTCGCGTCGCAGGACCTGATGCTGGGTCTGCCCGCTCATCGGCCGGCCTATGGCACGAGGAGTAGCGCTGCGTCGCGATGCCCCTTGAATTCGGCAATCTGCTGCGGAATGCCACCGCGATACATCTTGGCCCGCTTGTTGGCGCCGTGCTTCAGCAGCACTTTGATGGCGTCGATGGAGCCGGCTTCGGCCGCATGGTGCAGCGGCGTGAAGCGGGTGCGGTTCTGCGATTCGATATTGGCACCGGCCGCGAGCAGTGCTTCGATCACGTCCGGCTTGTTATTGAGCGCCGCATAATTGAGCGCCCGCCGGCCATTCTTGTTTTCGGAAAAATCGATGCCTTCGATATCGGCGCCGGCGGCCAAGGCCGCCTTTACCCCCGCGACGTCGCCATCCTGTGCCGCCTGCCACAGATCCTTGGTGGCGGCGCTGGCGGGCTGATCGGGGATTTCCAGGCGCCCCAAGCCGCTATCGGCACCGCCGCCGCCCGGACCGGCACAGGCGGCCAGGAGCGGTGCTGCAAACGTCAGGATGCCGAGACCGCCAAGATGGCTCAACAATTGGCGGCGCGTTTCTTTCACGATCATGTAATTCCCCCAAATTCCCTGTCCCCTGAATACTTTAGCGTGCAACGAGAACAGCGCAAGGGGTTGCGTCACCAGCCTGACTTGATTTCTTAACCTAGATTACTATTTCTCTATGCAAGGTGCCCAAGGGATTGCAACGTCATCACGGGTTCGACGTTGGAGAGGATGGGACCGAATGCCGGTGCGCCGCCTGCGGGCGCCGGAAGGAATTCAAAGCGTCGCTCGCTCGAAAGGAGGAGCCATGTCGCGCCTGTCACTCTTCAACAGCCCGCTGCTGCTGGGCTTTGACCAATTCGAGCGCACGCTCGACCGGGTCGCCAAGGCCGGAGCCGAGGGCTATCCACCCTATAATATCGAGCAGATCAACGAGCATCGCCTGCGCATCACGCTCGCCGTGGCCGGTTTCAGCCTCGACGATCTCGATATCCAGCTTGAAGACAACCAGCTTACCGTGCGCGGCAAGCAGAAGGACGATCCCGCCCGCGTCTTTGTCTATCGCGGCATCGCCGCGCGCCAGTTCCAGCGCAGCTTCGTGCTGGCCGAAGGCATCGAAGTGGCAGGCGCCACCTTGGACAACGGTCTGCTGTCGATCGACCTCGACCGGCCCAAGGTCGAAACCCAGATTCGCACCGTGCCGATCCGCAAAGCTGGGTCCGAGCACAGTGAAGGTCGCGTCGCCATCGACAAGAACGCCGACACCGCACGCACCGCAAGACAGGAGCAATAATCATGGCCAAGAGCAACACGACGGGCAACACGACGGGCAAGACCGCGGCCAAGACCGAGCATACTGACGTGCACGCCATCACACGCCAGCAATTGCTGGCCCTCGGCCTCAACGACGTTGCCTATGTGCGCGACGTGGAAGTCGACGGCGCCACCGCCTTCGGCATCTTCGCCGCCAATGGTCAGCAACTGGCCGTGATGCCCGACCGCG
This sequence comes from Dongia sp., assembly GCF_041906375.1. Classification (GTDB taxonomy): domain Bacteria; phylum Pseudomonadota; class Alphaproteobacteria; order Dongiales; family Dongiaceae; genus Dongia. The sequence continues at coordinate 807,101 of NZ_JAYRJJ010000002.1, forward strand.
AGGCGGCCGTGGCGGCGGCCTGGGAGAATGGTTTGGCGCCCGTCACCATTCACTGATCCGATTTTCGGCGCTGTCCTGAAATGCCAACGCCCCGCGTAGAGCGGGGCGTTGTTGTTTTCTGCGTCGCGTTGCGGGCGTTACGCCGCGTGCGAATGCGCCCCGTCGGTGAGCAGGGCATAGATCGCGTCTGCTTCCGTGGTGCCGCGCAGCTTTTCGCAGATGGTGCGGTCGCGCAGGAGGCGGGAGACTCGGGCCAAGGCCTTCAGATGATCGGCACCAGCGCCTTCGGGCGCCAGCAGCAGGAAGATGAGATCGACCGGCTGTTCGTCGATGGCGTCGAAATCGATCGGCGTTTCCAGCCGGCCGAACAGACCGAACATCTTCTTGGCGTCAGGCAGCTTGCCGTGCGGAATGGCGATGCCGTTGCCGACACCCGTGGTGCCGAGACGCTCGCGCTCCAGCAGCACGTCGAAAATGGCGCGTTCATGCAGGCCGGAAAGTTCGGCCGCGCGCCGCGCCATATCCTGCAGGGCCTGCTTCTTGTTGCCGGCTTTCAGCCGCGCCAGAACATGAGCCGGGCTTGCAAGGAGGTCTTCGATTTCCATTTGTCTTGCCTCGTGCGGCGCCACCGGCCTTGACCCGGCCGATGGCGCCCTAAAGAAACGCGCCTATTGGCGCGTGGCAACTTCGAGACCGGGATCGACCCAGCCGATATTGCCGTCATTGCGTCGATAGACCATGTTCAACCCGCCATGGGCGCGGTTGTGGAACATCATGGCCTGCTGATTGGCGAGGTCGAGGCGCATGACCGCTTCACCGACCGTGAGAGTCGGGATGTTGGTCTGCATTTCCGCCACCACCACCGGATGATGCGCGTCGCCCGAGCCGTTCACATGTTCCGGCTCTTCGGCCTCTTCCGGCTCCTGGGCAAGCACGTAATATTGGGAACGACGATCCACCGTCTCGGCGCGATGATGATCGCGCAGGCGCCGCTTGTAGCGTCGCAGGCGCTTGGCCAGCGTCTCGGCCGCCGTGTCGTAGGCGGCGTTGGCCGTTTCGGCGGCGCCTTCCGACTGCAGCATGATACCGCGTCCGACGTGGACGGAGATCTGCGCAGTAAAGAGATGCGCCTCGCGCGACATCGTGACCGCGGCTTCGATCGGATTCGAGAAATACTTCCCGAAGATATGATCGAGGCTGTCCGCCGCGCGCGTCTTCAGCGCGTCGCCGACATCGATGTTCTTACCTTTGACGGTCAGGTTCATGGGCGTGTTCCTGCAAACATGGCGCGATGGTCGGTCGTATCCGGGACCATCGAACTCATCGATACTTCAGTTGGTCATTTCAGCGATTGCCGGAATCAGCGGATCGCAATGCCAACCAATGGAGATCCACAACCCTTGGGAATCCCTCTAGAAGCATCACGCCGCCGGTCTCCATGGAGGACCGGCGGCGCGGCCGGGACCATAGCGACCTTCCTGGCGATGTCAACGTCTAGAGCGGGGGGTCGAGGACCGGTCTTCAGGGCCTCATCCTTCCGGCGTTAACACCTCCTATACTCTGGTGGGCGTTAAGGAATTGCTGCGATCTGGAACGACCGCCGATCCCCTCACGAAGATGATGTGGCCCCTCTCAGGCCGAACGCAAGGCTTTCTCGCGGCGGCGCTGCACCGATGATGAAATTCTTAATGATTCCCGATACTTGGCGACAGTCCGGCGCGCGATATCGACACCCTGCCCCTGCAGGATCGTGACCAGTCGGTCATCCGACAGAATGTCGCTGGCCCCTTCGGCATCAATCAATTCCTTGATGCGCTGCCGCACGGCTTCGGCCGAATGGGCGGCCCGGCCGTCGGCGCCCTGGATGGCGGCGGTGAAGAAATAGCGCAGCTCGAACACACCGCGCTGTGTCGCCATGAATTTATTGGTGGTGACGCGGCTCACCGTGCTTTCGTGCATGCCGATCGCATCGGCAATGTCGCGGCGAATGAGCGGCTTCAGATGCTGCACGCCGTGCAGAAAGAACGCTTCCTGCTGGCGCACGATTTCAGTCGCCACCTTGAGGATCGTGGTGGCGCGCTGATGCAGGGTCTTCACCAGCCAGTTCGCCGTGGCGAGACGTTCGTTGAGATAGTCCTTCTCCGCCTTGCTCTGGGCCTTAGGCAGGATGCGCGCGTGATATTGCTGGTTGACCAGCAGGCGCGGCAATTGTTCGGAGTTGAGTTCGATCGACCAGGAACCGTCCTGGCGACGCCAGACCATGATGTCGGGCACCACCGCCTGCACGTCGGCCTGTTCGAAACTGGCGCCTGGCTTTGGGTTCAAGGCGCGGATCTCGGCCACCATGTCGGCCAGGTCCTCGGCATCGATGCCGCACAGCTTCATCAACTGATGACGGTCATGCTTGGCCAGGAGTTCGAGATTGTCGAGCAGCGCCTGCATCGCCGGATCGAGGCGGTTGCGCTCCTTCAACTGCAATGCGAGACATTCGGACAGGGACCGCGCAAAGACGCCGCAAGGATCGAATTGCTGCAGCCGGGCAAGAACGGATTCAACCTGCGCCAGCGAACAGCCGAGCCGTTCGGCCAAGGACGGCAGGTCGCCCACCAGATAGCCGGCCTCGTCGAGCATGTCGATCAACTGCAGGCCGATGAGGCGGTCGGTCGGGTCCTGAATGTCCAGATAGAGCTGGCGTTCGAGATGCTCGCGCAGCGTCTCCGGCTTGCTCAGCGTCTGCTCGAGGCCGAATTCCGAATCGGAGAAATCGTTGCGTCCGGTCCCGGAGCTGCTGCCCGACCAGTTTTCGGCAAAGCCCGTCTCTGGGGTGCCGCTACCTTCGCCGCTGCCGCGTTCCGCCGCGCGGTCCTCGGCGGTGTTGTAGAGATTGTCGTAATCGGTATCGAGCGGCGACTGGCGGTCGTCGCCCATGGATTCGCTTTGCACATATTCGCTGCTGTCCATGACCCGGTCGGGGGCCGGCGCATCGACTGGCTCGCTGGTCATGGCTTCCTGGGTCGCCAGGCGTCCGCCTTCCTCGCCCAGAACCGCGCGCTCGTCTTCGCCGCGCTCGAGCAGGGGATTCTGCTCCAGCTCCTGCTCGACATAGGCCGCCAGCTCCTGGTTGGAAAGCTCAAGCAGCTTGATCGCCTGCTGGAGCTGCGGCGTCATCACCAGGCTCTGGGCCTGGCGTAAGTCCATGCGCTGCGTTATCGCCATAGCTTAAACGTACTACAGCGAGAATCTTTCTCCAAGGTAAACGCGGCGGACATCCTCGTCGGAAACGATGTCGGCGGGGCTGCCTTCGCGCAGCACTTCGCCTTCGTGCAGGATATAGGCGCGATCGACGATTTCCAGCGTATCGCGGACATTGTGGTCGGTAATGAGGACGCCGATCCCGCGATCCTTGAGGTGCGAGATGATGTCGCGGATGTCGTTGACCGCAATCGGATCGATCCCGGCCAGGGGTTCGTCGAGCAGGATATAGCTGGGGCGGGTCGCCAGCGCCCGAGCGATTTCCACCCGCCGCCGCTCGCCGCCGGAAAGCGCCATGGCCGGCACCTTGCGCAGGTGTGCAATCGAGAAGTCACCCAGCAACTGGTCCAGCCGTTTCACGCGCGAGGCGGCGTCGCTGTCGACCACCTCCAGCACGGCCATGATATTGTCTTCGACCGACATGCCGCGGAAGATCGAGGCTTCCTGCGGCAGATAGCCGATGCCGCTGCGCGCCCGTTCGAACATTGGCTGATCGGTCACTTCCTGGCCATCAAGGTAGATGGCGCCGGCGTCGGCCTTGATGAGGCCGGTAATGATATAGAAGCAGGTCGTCTTGCCGGCGCCGTTGGGCCCCAGCAGGCCCACCGCCTCGCCACGCTGGACGCCGATCGAGACGTCGCGCAGCACCGGCTTCTTTTTGTAGCGCTTGCCCAGATGATAGGCGCAGAGCCCCTCGACCACCGTCGGGTCGATCGCCGCGCCGTTGACCATGTAGGAAGGATGGCCGTTGACGGCGCCCTCCGGCGACGACGCTGGTTCACGGGCCACTGTCGGCGACGGCGATTCTTCCCGATCCGTATTTTCTCCGCCGACGGTCATTGGGCTGTATTGCTCGATTTCGGTTTGATGAAGGTATGCACGCGGTTGGAGGCGCCGCCCCCAAGGATGCGGCTGATCTTGCGCTTGTTGTCGATCTCGGCACGCTCGCCCGTATACTCATTGCCGCCGTCGATGATGCGGACACTGCCGGTCATCAGCGCAATATCGGTATCCGGATTGTAGGCGAAGTGCTTCGAATAGATGGTCTGGCCGTTATTGAGCACCTTCACCTTGCCGTCGGCCTCGATCTGGCTGAGCTTGCTGTTGCCTTCCGCATCGTCGGCAAAATAGAGGGTCGCCGTATTGCCGTTGATGCGCGTGTCGTCGCGCACCACGGTGGCATTGCCGATGGCGGTAATGGCGTTGCGGCCGGTCCAGTATTCGATGCGGTCGCGCGCCGTCACGGTGTCGCTGTCGCTGACGATCTTCAGATTGGAACCGGTCAGCAGCAGCAGCTTTTCGGTGGCGTTGTATTCGCCCTTGTCGCCATAGCCCACCGAACTGCCGGAGGTTACTTTGACATTGCCGGTCGCCACGATGCGGTCGAATGAGCCTTCATCACCGCTAGTATAGAAGACCAGCGTATCGGCGGCGATGGAGGAATTTCCCTGCTTGGCGACGGCGTTGCCGCGGGCGGTATAGGTCTTTTCCTTGCTGCGCCATTCGATGCCCTGATCGGCACCCAGTTCGAAGGGCTGCGTATCATCGCCGAAATCCATGCCGCCGCCCGTCGCTGGGGCCGTGACCGGCGCTGCGGCGGCAGCATCCTGCGTCGCCTCATCCTGTGCCAGGGCCGGTGCGGCAAAAGCCAGCGGCAGCAGCATCGCAGCACCCAGCAGCCAAGCTTTCTTGCACCGCGCGCGACGCGCTTCGGTCATGGCAAGCCCCCTCATTCGCCGCTTCCCTTCTCTTTGGGCAGTATCTTGAGATTCGACCGGCCCTTGAACAGCACGGTGGCACCGTCATCGATCATCTCGAAGCCTTCCGCCGACAATTCGCGCCGTTCGTCGCGGCCTGTCACGGGCACTGAACCGGAGGCGGTATTGGTCTTGAGATCCATCGCTGCCCGTTCGGTCGAAAAGGTCAGTCCATTGTCGTGATAGACGGTGACTGCGCCGTCAAGGTCGACCTTGTCGAGCTTGCGGTCATAGCGGCCATGTTCGGCCGTGACGGCGATCCAGGTCTGCTCTGAAAGTTCGATTTCGGCCTGCGGCTCTTCGAGGTCGATGATGTCCTTGTTGTCCTTCGTCTCGGTGGCGCTGATCGCCGTCACCGAGAAGGGGCGATCAGATTTGCTTTTGCCTTCAAAAGCGATCCCGCTCACCTTCATGCCGGCATCGAGCTTGGGCATGTCCTCAACCACGGGGATGCTCACCACCGTGTCGCTCTGATGCTTGTAATTGAGGTAGGTCAGCAAACCGATGATGCCGATCGCCACCAGGGGCAGCCCGTATTTGAGCCAGGCGAGGCGGCTGCGGCGGCGATTGAAGATGGCGCGGGGATCAGAGACCGCTGGACCGACCAGGCTCTTCGGCGCTCTCAGTTTGTCGATGAAGTCGCGCATTGCCATGGCGTCTACCTCAAGCCACGCCGGCGCGCAGGCAATCGTGCAGCCGGATGATGCCCACCGGCTTCGTGCCGTCGACCACGAACAGCGTCGTGATGGAGCGTTCGTTCATGATCAGCACCGCTTCGGCAGCGAGCGCCTGTGCGGTGATGGTGAGGGGCCGCGCCGTCATGACGGCTGCCACATCCTGTTTCAGCAGCGCATCGCCCATGTGCCGGCGCAAATCGCCATCGGTGATGATGCCGACCAGGTCGCCCTCGGCATCGACGGCACCGACACAGCCGAAGGTCTTGCTGGTCATTTCGATGAGCGCCTGGCCCATCGGCGCGGAAGCAGCGATGAGCGGCACTTCGCTGGCCGCGGCCCTGTGCATGAGGTCGCCGACGCGGAGCAGCTTCTGCCCGAGCTTGCCGCCGGGATGCAGCTGGTGGAAATCCTCGGCCGAGAAGCCCTTGCGCTCCAGCAGGCCCAGGGCCAGCGCATCGCCCAGCGCCAGCATCATCGTGGTCGAGGAGGTGGGCGCGAGACCCAGGGCACCGGCTTCGCCGGTCGGCGGCAAGGCCAGCGTCACGTCGGCGGCATTGCCGAGGGTCGACTTGCCGCGGCTGGTCATGGCAATGAGCGGAATGCGCCAGCGCCGCGAATAGGTGATGAGGTCGGCCAGTTCCACCGTCTCGCCGGAATTGGACAGCGCCAGCACCGCATCGGCCGAGGTCACCATGCCCATGTCGCCATGGCTGGCTTCCGCCGGGTGAACGAATTGCGCGGGCGTCCCGGTCGAGGCCATGGTCGCGGCGATCTTGCGCGCCACATGGCCGGATTTGCCCATGCCGGTGACGATGACCCGGCCAGTGACGGCATGAAGGATGTCGAGGGCGCGGCCGACCAGCTGGCGTCCATCGCCGGAGTCGAAGGTCGCAAAGAGATCGCGGAGTGCTTCGCTTTCCTGACGGAGCACGGTCAGAGCTGCGCCGAGCCCGGCTGCGGCGTGATCCGCCTGCGGCGCTGGGCCGGGATTCCGGGGCGAGGTCGTTTCCCCGGCTTTCGTGGCGCTCGCTTGGCTCATTCTAGGGCACCCAAGCCATTCTCAAATGGTCAGAATCAGGAAGTTTGGATTGATGAATTTCTCTGTCGGGTCATCAAACTAGCGCCAAATGAGGGGCGAATCCACCAAGAGCGCAAGTGCCGCCCTAACTAGGGTGGGCACCAGGCCCTGTCAAGGAAAAGCCCCCAATTCCGACAAGGGGTTAGAGGGCTTATGACGGCTTCAATGCGCGAAGATGTCGGGGTCGTCGTAGCCCAGCAGGTCGACCTTGGCGCGGGTCGGCAGGAAGTCGAAACAGGCGCGCGCCAGATCGAGGCGTCCTTCGCGCGCCAGCAAATCGTCGAACTTCTCTTTGAGGCGGTGGAGATGGAGGACGTCGGAAGCGGCGTATTTCAGCTGCTCCTCGGTCAATTGCGGGGCGCCCCAATCCGAGCTTTGCTGCTGCTTGGAGATCTCGACGCCGAGCAATTCCTTGCACAGATCCTTGAGCCCATGGCGGTCGGTGAAGGTCCTGGTCATCTTGGCGGCGATCTTGGTGCAATAGACCGGCTTGCAGTCGATGCCGAGATAATGCCACAGCACGCCGAGGTCGAAGCGGGCGAAATGGAACAGCTTGAGGACCGCCGGATCCTCCATCAGCGCCTGCAGGCGCGGGGCGCGATGGGGCTTGTCGGGACGGCAGAGGGGGATCTGGACAAGGTGGCAGATGCCGTTGCCGGAGGACAATTGCACCAGGCACAGCCGGTCGCGATGGGGATTGAGACCCATGGTTTCGGTGTCGATGGCCACGGAGGCACCGAAATCGAGGCCTTCCGGTAGATCGCCCTGGTGCAGATGAATGCTCATGTCGCCTCCCGCCAGCGCTGCTGAATGCGAACGCAACTTCATGCCGAAGCTTCGGCGACTCAAGCCGATGCTGCGCGGGGCCTGTGCTCCGATAAGGGAGGATGAGCCCCCAACATGAAGCTGGAGTTTGGTGCCCAGGAGAAGACTCGAACTTCCACGGGTTGCCCCACAGGTACCTGAAACCTGCGCGTCTACCAATTCCGCCACCTGGGCAGGGGGCCGAAAGCCCGCGCATTCTCGTCAGGGGCGGTCGAAAGTCAACCCCGATCTGACCCTTTGCGTGGAGTTTTTTGCAATAGACTCAAAGGGGCTGGATATCCTCGATTTCATTGCCAAATTGCCGTCTCTGTCCCTATTTTAGGGATATTGCCGAACGGGCGGTGGCTGGACCCGGATCCGTTTGGCGTATGGCTCGGCAGTAAATGGGGATGATCAGATGGCGCGCGGCTTGGTGACCGTATTCGGCGGCTCGGGCTTCATTGGCCGTTATGTCGTGCAGCGCCTGGCGCGCGCCGGCTGGCAGGTGCGGGTGGCGGTGCGGCGCCCCAACGAAGCCCTGTTCCTCAAGACCAGCGGCGATGTGGGCCAGGTGACACCGGTTGCCGCCAATATCCGCGACGACCGTTCGGTGGCCGCGGCCGTTGCCGGGGCCGATGCCGTGATCAATCTGGTCGGCATCCTCTATGCTTCCGGCAAACAGAGCTTCGACGCCGTCCAGGCCAAGGGGGCGGCGCGCATCGCTGCCGTCGCCAAGGCTGCCGGCGCCAAGCGCTTCATCCAGATCTCGGCGATTGGGGCCGACCCGGCTTCCGATTCTGCCTATGCGCGGTCGAAGGCCGAGGGCGAGCAGGCGGTGAAGCTCGCCTTCGCCAACGCCACGATCCTGCGCCCCTCGATCGTGTTCGGGCCGGAGGATGATTTCTTCAACCGTTTTGCCCGCATGGCGATGATGTCGCCGGCCCTGCCCTTGATCGGCGGCGGCCACACCAGGTTCCAGCCGGTCTATGTTGCCGATGTCGCCGACGCCGTTGCGCGCGCGCTGGAGGATGACGGCACGATGGGCAAGACCTACGAATTGGGCGGCCCGCGCAGCTACACCTTCCGCGCCCTCATGGACATGCTGCTCAAGGAGATCGGTCGCTGTCGCCTGCTGGTGCCGCTGCCGTTTGCGCTGGCCACGCTGAAGGCCTCCTTCCTGCAATTGCTGCCCATCAAATTGCTGACCGTCGACCAGGTGCGGCTGCTCAAGCGCGACAACGTCGTGGGTGCGAATGCGCTGGGCTTCAAGGATTTGGGCCTCACCCCCACGGCGCTCGAAGCCATCCTGCCCAGCTATCTCGATCAATACCGCCCGCTCGGCTATTACAACCGGGCCTGAACCGGAGGGAGGCCCACATGCGATTTCTGGTTTTTCAGCACATCGCCTGCGAACATCCCGGCATCTTCCGCGACTTCCTGAAGGCCGACGGCATCACCTATGACGCCGTCGAGCTCGACGAAGGCGAGGCCATCCCGTCGCTTGAGCGCTATGACGCGCTCTGGGTCATGGGCGGACCGATGGATGTGTGGGAGGAAGACCTGCATCCCTGGCTGATGGCCGAAAAAGCCGCCATTCGCGAAGCCGTCCTGGAACGCGGCATGCCCTATATGGGCCTGTGTCTGGGCCATCAATTGCTCGGCGCTGCCTTGGGCGGCAAGGTCGGTAAGATGAAGTCGGCCGAGGTCGGCATTCTGGATGTCGAGCTCACGGCGGAGGGCCGCGCCGATCCGATTTTCGCCGGCATGGCGCAAAGCCAGAAGGCGCTACAATGGCACGGTGCCGAAGTGCAGCTGGCACCGCCGGGCGCGGTCATCCTCGCCGCCTCGCCACTCTGCCCGAACCAGGCGATGCGCGTGGGGCGTCACGCCTATGGCCTGCAATATCACGTCGAACTCACCAGCCGCACGGTGCCGGAATGGGGCGACGTGCCGGCCTATGCCTGCTCACTAGACGAAACCTTGGGCAGCGGCGCCCTGCCGCGCCTGCGCGATGAGGCAGCGGGGTTGATGCCGGAATTCAACCGGTCAGCCAGGCAGCTCTACGACAATTTCCTGAATCTCATCCGCAGCCGGGCGAAAGCGGCGCAATAGAAATCGGGCATCGCTGCCGGCTCTTGGGGAACCGGCGGCGACACCCGAGGCAGCCGCCCTGGCACAGGGGACGGCCGGCCGGAATCGGCTGCCGGATATTCCGTCGCGCCTAGGGCGCTTTCGGTTCAAAACGATTTGCGGTGCGGAACAGCAACAGCACCAGCAAAGTCAGCAGCACCGGGGCCACGATGATCTGCACCTGGTGCAGCGGGATCATCAGCCAGGGCAGCAGCCAGGCGAGGATCAGCAGCAGGCGTCGCCAGTGGTTATCGAGGTTGAGGAGCGCCGGGTCGCGCCACGCCCACAGCACCACCGGCGCCGTCAGCACCAGGTCGTAATTGTGGATGTAAGGCGTGACGAGCACGCTGCCCAGCAGCAGCAAGGCAAGTTCCGGCCGTGAGGCGACGGCATTCGCGCCGCGATTGCGCCAGGCGAGACGCAGCCAAAGGGCGGCGATGACGACCGAGATGATCGACTGGATGAGAAATGCCGCCTGCGTCGGCACGTCAAGCAGCTGAAGAGAGCTGGCCCAATTGGGCCGCATCAACCTCGCGGCCGGCAATTCGCCCGACAGCATCACCTCGCGCATCGCCGGCGTGGTGACGTTGATGAAGCCTTCCCAGGCCGGCCAGCCGACGGTGGCGATGCTGATCGCTATCAGCAGCAAGGTCGCCAGGATGGCAAAACCGATCGCCCTGAAGCGCCGTTGCAGCAGCCAGGCGATCGGCAGCAGCATGCCGTATTGCGGCTTCACCGTGAGGAGTGCGGCGGCGATGCCGGCCAGGAAGGGGCGGCGCGCGGCATAACCCAGCGCCAGCATCAAGCAGCCTGCGGCCAGCGCCCCGGTCTGGCCGACAACGATGTTCATGGCGATCGCCGGCGAGGTGGCGAGGAGCAGGAGATCAACGCCCCTAAAACCCAGCGACCGCGCGCCCCAGAGGAAGAGCAGCAGCGTGAGCGCGCACCAGAGCGCGTAGCCGGCAACATAGGGAACCGCTCCCAAAGGCGCGATGAGGGGCAGCAGATGCGGTGGATAGGACCAAATATGGCCGGGCAAATCGGCCCCGAAGAATCCCTGCAGCAGCTTGTTATACGCGCCGAAGTCGAACAACGCACCGACATCGCCGGCCAGGGTCAGTCTTGCGCCGAGCCAGGTGTTGACGAAATCGAGGCCGATGACATGGTCGCGGAAACCGAGATCGCCCGTGATGATGGCTTTGAGCCATTGTGTCAGCAGCGCCAGAACGACCAGGAAATTGGCAAAGACCAGCGGCCCCATGCTGCGCCACGCATTACTGCGCCGCACATTGCTGCGCCACGCGTCGCCGCGCCACGCATTCGAGAGGGGCGCCTCCCTCAGGGACATGCGCTCTGCCAGCCGCCATAGATCGACCACAGCAGCACGAGCCCCAGGATGATGCGATAGGCAACGAAAGGCGCGAAGCTGGCGCGGCGCAGCCAGTACATCATGAAGGCGATGGCAAGGAAGCCGGTGACGGCGGAGAAGCCCGCCATCATCGCGGCCCGCTCCATTTCGGCAAAATTGCCGGAGCTGACCAGCTGATAGCCTTTGTAGAGACCGGCCGCGGCGATGGTCGGGATCGAAAGCAGGAAGGAGAAGCGCGCCGCCTCCTTGCGCTCATATCCTAGGAGCCGCGCCATGGTCATGGTGATGCCGGAGCGGCTGGTGCCGGGAATAAAAGCGAGGCACTGGAAGAAGCCGATGGCCAAGGCCGAGCCGGCCGTCATGTGTTCGATGCGGCGCACGGTGAGGCCCAGACGGTCGGCAAGATAAAGAAGGATGCCGAAGCCGATGAGCGTTGCCGCGATGATGCGCTCGTCGCGCAGGGCATCGCCCGCCCAGCGGTCGAGCACGAAGCCGACCGCCAGTGCCGGGACCGAGGCCACCAGCAGCAGCCAGACCATGCGGGCGCGGTTATCGCGCTTGCCGCGGGCCAGCTTGACGAGGCCGCCGCCCATATTGGCCACGTCACGCCAGAAATAGACGAGAACCGCGACCAGGGTCCCGATATGGGCCGCGACATCCAGGGTCAGGCCCTGATCCGGCCAGCAGAACAGCTTCGGCACCAGGATGAGGTGGCCGGAAGAGGAGACGGGCAGAAACTCGGTAATGCCCTGAACCACCGCCAGGACCAGAATGTCGATATTGGGCACGCTGCGGCCATCCCCATGGCAAGCAGCCGAAGAAGCTGCCGCCGTTCCAAGAGACTCAAGTGAATCAGTGCCTTGGCTTATAGCACGTGACCGGAATCCTGCCGATTGGATATTTGGTACCGTTTCGGTCCTATTTTTTGGGTTTTTCCATCGCGCCGCAAGTGCGTACCGCGTCTTTTGACCTTACGGACAGAAAATAAGACAGCTTAATTGTCCTAAAGACGCATTTCGTCATTGCTCTGACAAATCACTTTGCTAATGTGTCCCGCCCGGACCTGCCGGGCGCAAGAAAGCGGTCGAGCCAAAGCGAGGAAGCCATGGCGGAGAAGTTGCTGAAATTCGTGTCCGTCAGCCGGGCCATGCCGGATAAGCGCCAGGCCGCCGAGCGCCGGGCCGATTTCGGCGAGATCTATGCCGATTTCGCTGCCCGGATCGCGCAGACCCAGGCCAGCCGCTGCTCGCAATGCGGGGTCCCCTTCTGCCAAGTGCATTGCCCGCTCAGCAATAACATCCCCGACTGGCTGAAACTGACCGCCGAGGGGCGCCTTGAGGAGGCTTATGAGATCTCCTCGGCCACCAACACTTTCCCCGAGATCTGCGGCCGCATCTGCCCGCAGGATCGCTTGTGCGAAGGCAATTGCGTGATCGAGCAATCCGGCCACGGCACGGTGACCATCGGCGCCATCGAGCGGCACGTGACCGACACCGCCTTCGAAATGGGCTGGGTGCAGCCGGTGAAGCCCATTCACGAACTGGCGCAGAGCGTCGGCATCATCGGCGCCGGCCCGGCGGGACTTGCCGCCGGCGAGGCTTTGCGCCGCAAGGGCTATCAGGTCACCATCTATGACCGCTATGACCGCGTCGGCGGCCTGCTCATCTACGGCATTCCCAATTTCAAGCTCGACAAGCAGGTGGTGGCGCGGCGTGAGAAGCTGCTGCGCGAAAGCGGCATCACCTTCAAGCTGAACGTCGAGATCGGCCGTGACATTTCCCTGGACGATCTGAGGCAGCGCCATGACGCGGTGCTGATCGCGACCGGCGTCTACAAGGCGCGCGACCTGGCCGCTCCCGGTTCGGGCGCCAAAGGGATTGTGCCGGCACTGCAATACTTGACCGCCGCCAATCGCGATGGCCTCGGCGACCAGGTGGCCGAGATTGCCAGCGGTGAACTCAACGCCAAGGATAAAGACATCGTCGTCATCGGCGGGGGCGACACGGCGATGGATTGCGTGCGCACGGCCATCCGCCAAGGCGCCAGATCGGTGAAATGCCTCTATCGCCGCGACCGCGCCAATATGCCGGGTTCCCAGCGCGAAGTGACCAATGCCGAGGAAGAAGGCGTCGAGTTCATCTGGCAATCGGCACCGGCGGCCTTCCTCGACGACGACATGGGCAAGGTCAAGGCCGTCCGCGCCGAGCGCATCCATCTCGGCATGCCGGACGCAACCGGCCGCCAGACACCTCGCCTTATCGAGGGATCGGCCTTCGACCTGCCTGCCGATCTCGTCATCAAGGCCCTGGGCTTCGAACCGGAAGATTTGCCGCAGCGCCTCAAGGCGCCAGCCTTGTCCATCACCAAGGCCAGCACGGTGCGCGTCAACTGGCGCAATCTCACCACCACCATTCCCGGCGTGTTCGCCGCCGGCGACATCGTGCGCGGTGCGTCCTTGGTCGTCTGGGCGATTCGCGACGGCCGCGATGCGGCCACCGGAATCGACGCATACCTGCAGGAAACCTCGCGCAAAGCCGCGGCGGAATAAGGAGCAGCACCCATGTCGCAAGAAATCGAGCTGTTCCGCCGGAACGCTGTCCACCTTTCCGCCACCGGCATGTACGATCCCGCCGATGAAGGCGATGCCTGTGGTGTCGGGCTAATTGCAGCACTCGATGGCAAGCCGCGGCGCGAGGTCGTGCTGATGGGGATCGAGGCGCTGAAATCGGTCTGGCATCGCGGCGCTGTCGACGCCGATGGCAAGACCGGCGACGGTGCCGGCATCCATGTGCAGATCCCGCACGCCTTCTTCGAGGATTTCATTCGCCGCGCCGGGCAGACCCTGCAGCCGGGAAAGTTCGCTGTCGGCCAGATCTTCCTGCCGCGCAACGATCTGGGCAAGCAGGAGAGCTGCCGCGTCATCATCGAGCAGGAAATCCTCAACGCCGGCTATACCATCTATGGCTGGCGCCAGGTGCCGATCGACATCAGCATCATCGGCGAGAAAGCTAACGCGACGCGGCCTGAGATCGAGCAGATCATGATCGCCAATTCGCGCGGCGTCTCGGAGGAGGATTTCGAGACCGATCTCTACGTCATCCGCCGCCGCATCGAGCGCGCGGCGGTGGCCGCCCAGGTGCCGGAGCTTTACATCTGCTCGCTCTCCTGCCGCTCGGTCATCTATAAGGGCATGTTCCTCGCCGAACAGCTGACCTCGTTCTACCCCGACCTCCTCGATGAGCGCTTCGTTTCCAATTTCGCGATCTACCACCAGCGCTATTCGACCAACACCTTTCCGACCTGGAGCCTCGCCCAGCCCTTCCGCGTCATCGCCCATAACGGCGAGATCAACACGCTGAAAGGCAACGTCAACTGGATGAGTGCCCACGAGACGCGGCTCTATTCCAGCGTCTATGGCGACCGCATGGCGGATTTGAAGCCCGTCATCCAGGCCGGCGGGTCGGATTCGGCACAGCTCGACAATGTGTTCGAGATTCTCACCACCCATGAACGGCCGCTGCCGATGGTGAAAAGCCTGCTCATCCCCGATGTCTGGGACGGGCGCGTGACCATGCCCCAGAACATCAAGGACATGTTCAGCTACTGCAATTCGGTGATGGAGCCCTGGGATGGCCCGGCCGCCATCTGCGGCTTCGCCGGCACCTGGGTCGTGGCAGGGCTCGACCGCAACGGCCTGCGCCCCCTGCGTTACGCCATCACCGAGGACGGCATCCTGGTGGCCGGGTCGGAAACGGGCATGGTGCGGCTCGATGAATCGCGCCTGAAGACCAAGGGGCGCCTGGGGCCAGGACAGATGCTGGCGCTCGATCTTTCCGAAGGAAGCCTCTACGACAACAATTCGATCCTCGACAAGCTGGCTGCCACGGCCGACTTTTCGGCCTGGGTCAAGAACATCACGGTCATCGACGACCTCATCAAGAAGACGCGCGGCGAACCCGCCATCTTCGAGAAGGATTTCTTGCGTCGCCGCCAGGTGGCGGCCGGCCTCACCATGGAGGACATGGAAGTCGTCCTCCAGCCGATGGTCGAGGAAGCGAAGGAAGCAATCGTCTCGATGGGCGACGACACGCCGCTCGCTGTCCTCTCCGACCGCTATCGCGGCCTGCATCAATTCTTCCGGCAGAATTTCAGCCAGGTCACCAATCCGCCGATCGACTCACTGCGTGAGAAGCGCGTGATGAGCCTGAAGACGCGGCTCGGCAATCTCGGCAACGTGCTCGACCAGGATGAAAGCCAGTGCCGGTTGCTGCAGCTGGATAGCCCCGTGCTCACCACTGCCGAGTTCCAGGCGATGCGCGCCTATATGGGCGAGAGTGTGGCCGAGATCGACTGTACCTTCGACGTCACCGGCAATGACAATGCGCTCCGCGAAGCGATCCAGCTGGTCCGCCGCCAGGCCGAGGATGCCGTGCGCGGCGGTGCCACGCATCTCATCCTCTCCGACGAGCATGTGAGCGCGACGCGCGCCGCCATCCCGACCATCCTGGCGACGGGTGCGGTGCATGTGCATCTCTTACGCCAGCAGCTTCGCACTTTCACCAGCCTCAACGTGCGATCGGGCGAATGCCTCGACGTCCACCATTTCGCCGTCCTCATCGGCGTCGGCGCCACCACGGTCAATGCCTATGTGGCGGAAGCGGCGATCGAGGATCGGCGTCAACGCGGCCTCTTCGGTGAGTTGCCGCTGGAGGACTGTCTCGACAATTACCGCGCGGCCGTCGACCAGGGCCTCCTCAAGGTCATGTCGAAGATGGGCATCTCCGTCATCTCCTCCTATCGCGGCGGCGCCAATTTCGAGGCGCTCGGCCTGTCACGCACGCTCGTCGCTGAGTACTTCCCCTCCATGCCCAGCCGTATTTCCGGCATCGGCATGACCGGCATCCAGCATCGGGTGGTGGATCTTCACAGGCGCGCCTGGCATGAGAATGTCGTGGCGCTGCCGGTCGGCGGTTTCTACAAGTTCCGGAAATCCGGCGAGACCCATGCCTGGGCGCCGGAGCTCATCCACACGCTGCAATCGGCGGTCGCCAGCGAATCCTACCAGACTTTCAAGCGCTATTCGGAAGCGGTCGCCAAGCTGCCGCCGGTTGCCATTCGCGACCTCCTCGATTTCGTACCGGGCACCACGCCCATTTCGACCGATGAAGTCGAAAGCATCACCGAGATCCGCAAGCGCTTCGTGACACCCGGCATGAGCCTGGGCGCCTTGGGGCCGGAAGCTCACGGCACGCTCAACATCGCCATGAACCGCATCGGCGCCAAATCCGATTCGGGCGAAGGCGGCGAGGACCCGCTCCGCTTCAAACCGCAGCCCAATGGCGACAACGCCAATTCGGCGATCAAGCAGATCGCCTCGGGCCGTTTTGGCGTCACAGCGGAATATCTGGTCAATTGCCGCGAGATCGAGATCAAGGTGGCGCAGGGCGCCAAACCGGGCGAAGGCGGCCAGTTGCCGGCTTTCAAAGTAACATTGGAGATCGCCAAGCTGCGCCACGCCACGCCTGGCGTCTCGCTCATCTCGCCCCCGCCGCATCACGACATCTATTCGATCGAGGATCTGGCCCAGCTGATCTATGACCTGAAGCAGATCAACCCCGAGGCCAAGGTCTGCGTGAAGCTGGTGGCGCGATCCGGCATCGGTACCATCGCCGCCGGTGTGGCGAAGGCCAAGGCGGATGTGATCCTCATTTCCGGCCATGTCGGCGGTACCGGCGCCTCGCCCCACACCAGCATCAAATATGCCGGCATCCCGTGGGAAATGGGTCTGGCGGAAGTGCACCAGGTGCTGACGCTCAATCGCCTGCGCCACCGCGTGAAATTGCGCACCGATGGCGGCATCAAAACGGGGCGCGATGTGGTCATCGCCGCGATCCTGGGCGCCGAGGAATTCGGCATCGGCACCGCCTCGCTCGTCGCCATGGGCTGTATCATGGTGCGGCAGTGCCATTCCAATACCTGCCCGGTCGGCGTCTGCACGCAGGACCCGGCCTTGCGGCAGAAATTCACCGGCACGCCGGAAAAGGTCGTCAACCTGTTCAGCTTCATCGCCGAGGAAGTGCGCGAAGTGCTGGCCCAGCTCGGCGTCAAGACCTTGAACGACGTCATCGGCCGCACCGAGCTGATCGAACAGGTCAGCCGCGGTGCTGCCGATCTTGACGATCTCGACTTGAACCCGATCCTCAGCCAGGCCGATCCGGGGAACGAGGCCCGCTATTGCACGCTGGAAGGCCGCAACGAGGTGCCAGACACCTTGGATGCGCGTATGGTGACGGATGCGGCGGCCTTGTTCCAGGCCGGCGAGAAGATGCAGCTGCAATACAATATCCGCAACACCTACCGCGCCATCGGCACGCGGCTCTCCTCCCACATCACCAAGCGATTCGGCATGGCGGGGCTGAAGCCCAATCATCTGACCGTGCGCTTGCGTGGGAGCGCCGGGCAGTCGCTGGGCGCCTTCGCGGTGCAGGGGCTGAAGCTCGAAGTCTTCGGCGATGCCAATGACTATGTCGGCAAGGGATTGTCGGGCGGCACCATCGTGGTGCGCACCTTGCCTTCCTCGCCGCTGGAAAGCAACCGCAACACCATCATCGGCAACACGGTGCTTTACGGCGCCACCGCTGGCAAATTGTTCGCCGCCGGCCAGGCCGGTGAACGCTTCGCCGTGCGCAATTCCGGTGCCGACGTCGTTATCGAAGGCTGCGGCTCCAATGGCTGCGAATACATGACCGGCGGCACGGCCGTCATCCTAGGGCCCGTCGGCGACAATTTCGGCGCCGGCATGTCGGGCGGCATGGCCTTCGTCTATGACGAGGACGGCCGCTTCCCCTTGCGCCTCAATGGCGACAGCGTCACGTCACAACGCCTGGAAAGCGCCCATTGGGAAGGTCACCTGAAGGCGCTCATCGAGGCGCATGCCGCCGAAACGCAATCGAAATGGGCGGGTTCCATCCTCAACGATTGGGCTGAGGAGAAGAAGAAGTTCTGGCAGATTGCGCCCAAGGAAATGCTCGACAAGCTGGAGCATCCCTTAAGTGATCAACCGGCCAGGCCTGCCGCCAAGAAGGCGAAATAGGGATGGGCGGCCGCTATGGCGACGTGCCCTTGCGGTGCCGCGCCGTGGCGGCGGCCATCATCGCCGGACCCTTCGGTTCAGAGGGGGGTGACACCGCGCGCATTCTGGCTTTGCGCCGGGCGGGTGAGGTTGCCGGTGGCGCCTGGGGATTGATTACCGGCAGCATCGAGCCGGGCGAAACCGCCATCGAGGCGATCCTGCGCGAAGTGGCGGAGGAAACCGGCATTCGCGCCACCGAGCTTTTCACCGCCGGCCTCACCGAGACCTTCTATTTCGGTCCGGATAACGTACTTGAACTGATGCCGATCTTCGTCACCTTTGTGCCGGAGCCGGTCTCGGTGACGCTCGATCATGGCAGCGATCAGTTTCGCTGGTGCAGCCTTGCGGAAGCCCGCGACCTGTTCAGCTTCGCCGGCCAGCGTCGCGCCCTGGCCGACATCTGGCATGACTTCGTCGACCGGGCCCCGGCCCCGTTCAGGAGACTTCTTTAATGCTTCCCGTCGTGATCGTTCCGGGTCTCGGCAATTCCGGACCGCAGCATTGGCAGCGCCTGTGGCAGGCGGAACTGGGTGGGGATGCACACGCTGTCGAGCAGGCAGATTGGGACCAGCCCGATTTCACCGACTGGCTGGCCCGGCTCGACATGGTGGTCGCGGCGATGCCGTCGCCGCCGGTGCTGGCAGCGCATAGCCTCAGCTGCGCACTGGTGGCGCATTGGGCGACACGACAGGCGCGTCCCATTGCCGGCGCCCTGCTGGTGGCGCCGGCCGATGTGGATTCGGATACGCACACACCGCCAGAGACCCACGGCTTCCGGCCGATGCCGCTATCGCCCTTGCCCTTTCCCAGCATCGTCGTTGCCAGCAGCGACGATCCCTTTGTGGCGCGCGACCGGGCGGCCGACTTCGCGCGCCACTGGGGCAGCCGCTTCGTCGATATAGGTCCCGCCGGCCATATCAACACCGATGCCGGTTTCGGCGCCTGGCCGCTCGGCCGGCTGTTGCTCGACGAACTGTGCCTGATTTAGCGCAGACTGAGGATCGGCGCCCATGGCTTTTGCCGGGTGCGTTTTTCCGCCTCATCCAATGCCACGGCATGCGCGACGCGCCAGCGACCCTCGACATGGCGCAGGGTGTAGTGGCTGGCAAAGCTCGCGACATCGTGTCCACGCGCATTGCTGAGCGACCAGATCGCCCGGGCTTGCGCGAAATCGCCGGACAAGGTGGAGATCGTCAATGAAGCAAGGCTGGCGCCGGTGAGACCTTGTTGCCGGTACCCGGCGAACACCCGTGCGAAAGCGGCACGCAATTCGCCGCGCGCGGTGAAACTGCCGTTTCCCTGCTGCGCCGAGAGCAGGCAAGGCAGGTCATAAAGGCTTGCCACCGCGTCGGCATCGAAATCGAGGTAGGCGGCATCGTAGGATTTGAACAGGCGCTGCAATTCGGCCCTTGGATCGGCCGGCGCTGTGGCAGCCGGTGCAGGTTGCGGTCGGTGACGCGATTGAGCTCTGAGAAGAGATTCAACAAACATGGGTTTCGACCTTGGCTGGCGGCGGCGCGCCCGCTGATCTGGCGGGGCACGCGCATGCCGCAATGCTGAAGAAAAAGCGCCGCTGCGAAGGATCGACGGATCTCGAAAGATCGGGACGAGACTTGCGGGCGCTAGCCGACGGGCCCGGCCTGAATGGATCAGGCCGGGTTGCTAATTCGCGCCCGGGAAACCCGCTGGGGGCGGCGCATGCGGGCACACGCCATGTCAAGGTCTCGATGCATGCGGACAGGATGCGCGAAGCAAGGCGGCGGCGTCAAGCGCGCCGCCGGAAACAATCTTCCGTTGTTTGAAAGAAAGACCCATCAAATGCCTACCATTAATGGTTGACATGATTCTGTGCCGCAGGCAGCTTTGCCGTGTGGCCGCGAATCATGACGGGCTGGGTGAAGACGGATGGGAGCCACACATTGACAAAATTGCTGCTCGGCCTGTGCGGCATGTTCGCTCTTTTTCTGCTGCTGGTGAGCCCGCTGCGTTTCGCAGATTTCACGCCACCAGAGAAGGCAACCGAGTTCGTCGATACCTCACCTGAGGCAGTCTGGCTGGCGCAACAGATAAGCGAAGGCAGGCTGCGACCCGCCTATCATGGCGAAATAGTGACCTGGTTGGAAGCGGAACCGACTCTCAGTCCATTCGATGCCGATATGCTGACGGGGGCCAAACTTTTCCCGCCCGGCCTCGAGCTCAGCGGCTCATACGTCATCCTCGCGCCGGTCGATTTCAATACCGCGCCACCTTCATTGAACAGCGGGCGGTTCCTCGCTGAATCGGCGGCGTTGGTCCCCGGCTATGCGCCGCGCGGCATAACGATCTGGTCCATCAGTCCGCATCAATGCTTCGGCAGCTCGTGCCGGTGAATCCAGGCGTGATATTCCATTCGGGCGGCGTTGCCGCCCTTCACCACAACCAACAAGGATCCTGAATGTTTGGGCGCGCTATCTACTACACAGTCCTGATCATCGCGGCCGGTGCCTTTCTCGTCATCTTCGGACCGGTCATCATGCTGAGCATCGGCATCGGCGGCCGCAGCGATATGGAGGACGCGACGCCGCTCAACAACGATGATCCGATTGCAGAGGAGGTGAGCATCGCGACGCCGGTCTGGGCGCTGCGACCCAGTTGTGAAATCAACTCGCGCCCGCCCAACGCGCGAATTCATGCGGTGACCCTTTACAAGGGCGGTATCGAGACACCCGCACAGGCCTTTGGCACGCCGGCGCGACAGGTCAATGTGATCGTCACCGACAAGAGCGGCCCCGTTTTTCTGCTGCTTTCCGCGCGCAATGCCGTGATCTGGAATATACGCATGGCACCCAAAGTTGTTCTGGGCGGCATCGTGACGACCGGGTTCGACCGCCAGACGGTGGTCACCAGGGGTGCGCGTGTGCCCATGCTGGCGGCGGCGGTCGCCGACAAGCAATGCAGCAACGTATTCCGCCGCGGCATGAACATGGGCATGCTCGACGCTGTTTCGGCCGACGAAATTGCCCAGATGTCGACACAGGCTTTCGGCCGCGTGCCGGACAATTTGGTCGACAAACATTCGCTTGAGTCGATCGTCCTTGGGCCGGAGGAGGATGCGGCCCAATTGCCGGCCGAAGCCGAGCCGTTCGTGGTGCCCGATTTCCTGGTCGACCAGCATCGGCCCATCCTGTTCGGCCGCCCGGCATTGGCACGCCTGGTCAGCGAAGGCATTCTTGCGCAGGCGACCGAGGCCGATTTGGCCAGTTGGCGTGCCGCCGGACCCCTATCGCCCAATTTGCCGAGCTACATCGTCAATCTTGACCTGGCGCGCACCTATGTCATCAAGCGGCCGTTCCGGCTGCCTCTTGGACTCGTGGGCGAGGCATCGGCAGCGTTCATTCAGCCGGCCGGCATGAAGCAGCCGGATGGCTGGGTTGGCGAAAACGCCTTTCTCAAATACAGTCCGTTCGGTTGTGCTGCGGCCAGGATCTGGAACGGAAATTGTGACAAGAAGGATTTTGGCGACTTCGAAAGCGTGGGCACAACTTTCAAATCTCAATAGAGCCCGTTGCCGAACAGGATCCAATGACCCGAAATGCCGCTCGCTTCCCTTCCGCTCACCGCCTTTCACTTCGTGCGCCATGGCGAGACCGATTGGAACCGGACCGGACGGATGCAGGGCTGGCGCGACATTCCCCTGAACGCCACAGGCGAGGGGCAGGCGCGGGCCCTGCGTGCTGCGATGTCGGGCTACCGCTTCGGCAGCATCGCGGCCTCGCCCTTGTCGCGCGCGCGTCGGACGGCCGAGATCCTCAATGCGAGGCTCGGCCTCGACATGCATTTCATCGAGGATCTGCGCGAATTCGACGTCGGTCCTTATGAAGGTTCCGAGGCGCGCGGCTGGTTCGCCGACTGGCGAGCAGGCGCCACGCGCGATGGCGTCGAGAGCTTCGCCGACTTCACCAGGCGCATCCACCGCGGCATGACAACGGCACTTGCCCTGCCGGGTCCCATCCTGGTCGTTGCCCATGGCGGCGTCGTCTGGGCTTTGGAGCATCTGCTGGCCCTCCCCGTCGGCATGGATATCGCCAACACGACGCTGGTGCATTTTCGGCCCGAGGGGGATCACTGGCAGCTCGACATCGTCGCGGACGGGTTGGAGAGCGAAGCATGATCGACCGCGCCTTGCTGGCCGCCTTTCCGCCACTCAGCCAGCTGGACGCGGCAGCGACAATGCGCCTTGCCGAAGGCGCGCGGCCGGTCGCGGCCCCCGCCGGTGCCATCCTGGCGCGGCCGGGCGAGTCGCTGCCGCATTTCGTCCTGCTCACCCAGGGTATCGTCAAAGTCCGCGGCGTTAGCGAAGGTGGGCGCGAGATCGTGCTCTACCGTGTTGCTGCCGGCGAGACCTGCGTGCTGTCTGCGGCAGCCTTGCTCGGCCAGCTGTCTCTGGGTGCCGAACTCATTGCCGAAACCGACATAGCCGGCTTCGCCCTGCCCGACAGCCTGTTTCAGGAGCTGGTCGCCGACGCCCCCGCCTTCCGCCAGTTGATCTTCGCCACGCTGGCGGCGCGGCTGCAGGAGATCGTTGCGCTGCTGGAAGACGTCGCCTTCCGTCGCATCGATGCGCGCCTCGCCGGCCACCTGATGGCGCCAGGCAGTGCGTTGCTCACCATGACGCACCAGGACATCGCCGCCGAACTTGGCACCGCCCGCGAGGTCGTTAGCCGGCAATTGAAGGAATTCGAGCGACGCGGGTGGCTGAAGCTCACGCGCGGCCAGATTCAGATCATCGATCGGGACGCCTTGTCGCACCTTGCCGGCACCTGAAAACTCGCCTGCGGTGACCAAGTCACAGAGTGTGTGTCAAAATCCGGCTAACCTCTTTCTATCGCTCAATCCACGAGAGGAGATTTTGTTATGGGGAAGAATGTCGGCGGCATCGACCGCGCATTGCGTCTCATCGTCGGCGTCGTGCTGATTGCCCTGGTCTTCGTCGGCCCGCAAACACCGTGGGGCTGGGTCGGCATCATTCCGCTGGCGACGGCGCTTTTCGGCTATTGCCCGGCCTATCGCCTGATCGGCCTCAATACGTGTAGCGCCGGCAAGTAATCCAACCGCTTGGAAGGCCCGGAGTTGGGCGGGCCCTGGCGCAACATGGCGCTTGTGAGGCGCTGAGGGGAACGGCACCATAGCGGCATCCGAGTCGCTTTATTGGTGCCATGAATGGATCCGCAGGCGCCCAAAGTCCTGAAGAAACTCACGCTCAATGCCGGGGCGCTTCGCCGGCTGGCTGAAGTGCATCGCAATTGGCGGCTGGGCCGGGTCAACGGCCAGCGCCTGATGCTGAGCGAGTGCAATCTTTCCAAGCTCGACCTCAGCCATATGGACTTCACCGACGCCTATATGGTGCGGTGCAACCTCGAGCGGTCGACCTTGCGCGGAACCTTGTTCCGCGGCGCCATCCTGACCGGCACGATCTTCGATGAAGCTGACATGACCGGCGCCAATTTCGAACGCGCCGATATGCGTGGCGCCGTCTTTCACGGCAGCGACATGACGCGGACGGCGCTATCCGCTGCCGATCTCAGGCAGGATTTCACCCAGCGCAGCGGGGGTGATGCCAATTGGGATGAGGCGCCGGCCTGCCGCTTCCGGGGTGCCAAGCTTGCCCAGACGGTGTTCAAGGACGCCAAGCTCGTCAGCGTCGATTTCTCCGGCGCCTATCTGCTGGAGACCGATTTCTCAGGCGCCGACATGCGTCGCGCCAATTTCGCCGCCGCCGAATTGCAGGCGATCCGCCTCAACCAGGCGGAGCTTGAGCAGGCCGATTTCAGCCATGCCTCGGTCGATCAGGCGACCCGCGACCAGGTCCGCGCCGCGCAATTGCCCGTCGGCTCGGCGCCGCGCCTTTCGGAGGCCGAAGTCCGGGAACGCCTCGGCCAGCATGCGCGCTGGGTGAGCACGCTGGGCCAGGCCGGACAGCGCCTGGAACTCGAGGGTTTCGACCTTTCCGGCCTCGATCTCTCGCGCACCAATCTCGCCGCGGCGAGGCTGGTGGGTTGCCGCCTCACCCGCGCCAATCTGAAGCGCGCCTGGCTGCTGGCGACCGACCTGCAGGGTGCCAATCTGTCCGACGCCGATATCAGCGACGCTGATCTGCGCGGGGCCGATCTGCGGGAGGCACATCAGCGCGGCCTGGAATCAACCGGCGCCAAGACCGGCGAGATTCCGGGCCTCTCCGTGAAGACCCGCGGCCTGCGGAATTGACGGCGCCGGATTCCGAGCTCTACGCCTGGCTTGCCGAAGCAAGCTTGCGCGGCACGCCGCTCAGGAACGTCATGGAGGGCTTCTGCGCGCAGATCAATGCGGCGGGCCTCGATCTTGCGCGGGCACTCATCGCCACGGCAGCACTCGATCCGTCGATCCGCGCGCAATCGCTGATCTGGGAGCCTGAGACGGGCTCGCAGATGGAGAGTTTCCCGCATGGTGAATCGAGCATCGCCTGGCGCGAAGGGCCGCTCGTCGTCATGATTCGCAGCGGTACCGGCATGATGCGCCGCCGCCTCGGCCAGCCTTTGGCCATCGACGATTACGCGCTCTTTGCCGAGCTCAAAGAGCAGGGCTTCACCGATTGGATCGCCTATGCGCATTGGTTTCATTGGGAAGTCGAACATATCGAAGGCGGCGGCATGGGCATGGTGAGCTCATGGGCGACGCGCGATCCGGCCGGCTTCTCGGATGGGCAGCTTGATTTCCTGCGCCCACGCGTGGGCGCCCTGGCCGCCGCCGTCAAGTCGCTGGTCGTCGTCGAAAGCGCCTGCAATGTCCTCTCTGCCTATGTCGGCGAAGATGCCGGACATCGCGTCATGCGCGGCGCCATCACGCGGGGCAGCGCAACCGATGTGCGCGCGGTCCTGCTGTTCGCGGATCTGCGCGGCTTCACCCGCTTCAGCGCCGAACAGCCGATCGACGTGACGCTGGACACGCTCAACCGCAGCTTCGATTGCGTTGGCGAAGCGATCGCCGCGCAAGGTGGACAGATCCTAAAATTCATGGGCGACGGCGTTCTGGCAATCTTCCTGCTGGGTCAGGAAACACCTGACGAGATGGTGGCTGACCGGGCCATCACGGCGGCGGTGGAAGCCCAGCGCCGGCTCGGCGCGGCGGAACTCCCGCTCTCCCTCGACATCGCCCTCCATGTCGGCCATGTGAGCTACGGCAATATCGGCACCGCGCGACGGCTCGACTTCACCGTCATCGGCCAGGCCGTCAACGAGGTGGCGCGCATGGAATCGCTCTGCGGTAAGCTCAGCGAACCGATCCTGATCTCGGGAGCGCTGGCCGACATGGCGTTGACAAACAAAAAGCGCCTGCGACCCTTGGGATCGCAGGCACTGCGCGGATTGGACGGAAAGATGCCGCTCTACGGGCTCTAGCGGCGCTCGACCATCAGCTTCTTGATCTCACCGATGGCCTTCGCCGGGTTCAATCCCTTCGGGCAGGTCTTGGTGCAGTTCATGATGGTATGGCAGCGATAGAGGCGGAAAGGATCTTCGAGTTGATCTAGCCGTTCGCCGGTCGCCTCGTCGCGGGTGTCAGCGATCCAGCGATAGGCCTGCAGCAGGATGGCGGGACCGAGATATCGATCGCCGTTCCACCAATAGCTGGGGCAGGAGGTCGAGCAGGAGAAGCAGAGGATGCATTCCCACAAGCCGTCGAGCTTGGCGCGCTCTTCCGGCGATTGCAGGCGTTCGCGGGTTTGCGGCGGCGTATCCGATTTCAGCCAGGGCTCGATCGTCTCGTACTGCGCGAAGATATGGGTGAGGTCGGGCACCAGATCCTTCACCACCGGCATATGCGGCAGCGGATAGATCTTCACGTCACCCTTCACTTCCGCGGTGAACTTCGTGCAGGCCAGCGTGTTGGTGCCATCAATGTTCATGGCGCAGGAACCGCACACACCCTCGCGGCAGGAACGACGGAAGGTGAGGGTCGAATCGATCTCGTTCTTGATCTTGATGATCGCGTCCAGGATCATCGGGCCGCAGGAATCCATGTCGACTTCGTAGGAATCGACGCGCGGATTGGCGCCGGTATCCGGATCCCAGCGATAGATCTTGAACACCTTGATGTTCTTCGCCCCCGCCGGCGCCTTCCAGGTCTTGCCGATGGTGGGTTTCGAATTTGCTGGCAGTGTCAGCTCGGCCATGATGCTGGTCCTTAGTACACGCGGGCTTTGGGCGGGAAGACCTGAACGTCGTTGCTCAAGGTCGTCAGATGGACGGGACGATAGTCGAGCGTCACCTTGCCGCTTTCGTCGATCCAGGAAATGGTGTGCTTCATCCACTTCTCGTCATCGCGATTGGGGAAATCCTCGCGCGCCTGGGCGCCGCGGCTTTCCTCGCGATTGGCGGCCGATTCAATCGACACCAGCGCCTGGTACATGAGGTTGTCGAGTTCCAGGGTCTCCACGAGATCGCTGTTCCAGATGAGAGAGCGGTCCTCGACCTTGACGCGGTGACGCTGGCCGAACACGTCGCGGATCTTGTCGACGCCTTCCTTCAGCGTCTTCCCCGTGCGATATACCGCGCAATCGTTCTGCATGATCTTCTGCATGTCGAGGCGCAGCTTCGCCGTCGGAATATCGCCCTTGGCATTGCGCAGGCGGTCGAGGCGTTCGATCGCCTTGTCGCCGGCATCCTTGGGCAGGTTGCGATGCTTCTCGCCGCTCTTCACCAGTTCGGCAGCGCGGATCGCGGCCGAACGACCGAAGACGACGAGATCGAGCAGCGAATTGGACCCCAGGCGATTGGCGCCGTGGACCGAGACGCAGGCCGCCTCGCCGATGGCCATCAGGCCCTGAACGACGCTGTCCGGATTGCCGTCCTTCTTGGTGACCACTTCGGTGCGATAATTCGTCGGCACGCCGCCCATGTTGTAATGGCAGGTCGGCAGCACCGGAATCGGTTCGCGTGTCACATCGACGCCGGCGAAGATCCGCGCCGTCTCGGCAATGCCCGGCAGGCGTTCGTGGATGATCTTCGGGTCGAGATGTTCGATATGCAGATGGATGTGGTCCTTGTGCGGGCCGACACCGCGGCCTTCGCGAATTTCCATCGTCATGGCGCGGGAGACGACGTCACGCGACGCCAGGTCCTTCGCCGACGGCGCATAGCGTTCCATGAAACGCTCGCCCGCCGAATTGGTGAGATAGCCGCCCTCGCCGCGCACACCTTCGGTGATGAGGCAGCCGGCGCCATAGATGCCGGTCGGGTGGAACTGGATGAATTCCATGTCCTGGAGCGGCAGGCCAGCGCGGAGCGCCATAGCGTTGCCGTCGCCGGTGCAGGTATGGGCGGAGGTGGCCGAGAAGAAGACGCGGCCATAGCCACCGGTCGCCAGCACCACGAGCTTGGCGTGGAAGCGGTGGATGGTGCCGTCATCGAGGTTCCAGGCGACGACACCCACGCAGGCGCCGTCCTCATCCATGATGAGGTCGAGGGCGAAATATTCGACGAAGAATTCGGCGCGGTGCTTGAGCGCCTGCTGGTAGAGCGTGTGCAGGATGGCGTGGCCGGTGCGGTCGGCAGCGGCACAGGTGCGCTGCGCGATGCCCTTGCCAAATTCCGTGGTCATGCCACCGAAGGGACGCTGATAGATCTTGCCTTCCTGGGTGCGGCTGAAGGGGACGCCGTAATGCTCGAGCTCGATGATCGCCGGCACCGCCTCGCGACACATATATTCGATGGCATCCTGGTCGCCCAGCCAATCGGAGCCCTTGACCGTGTCGTACATATGCCAGCGCCAATCGTCCGGCCCCATATTGCCCAGCGAAGCGGAGATGCCGCCCTGGGCTGCCACGGTGTGGGACCGGGTCGGATAGACCTTGGAAATGCAGGCCGTCTTGAGGCCTTTTTCCGCCATGCCGAAGGTGGCGCGCAGACCCGCACCGCCGGCGCCGACCACGACGACGTCATAGACGTGATCGACAAAGGGATAGGCAGTCCCGTTGATGTTCGGCGCGCTTTTTGCTGTATCAGCCATGATGCTTCACTTCTTGAATGTGCTGGCTCAACCGGCGAAGGCGATGACCAGCAGCGAGACGATCGCCGCGACCACCAATGCTACGCCGCTCATCGGCAGCAGGATCATGAGGA
The DNA here is from genome assembly GCF_041906375.1 of Dongia sp. GTDB lineage: Bacteria > Pseudomonadota > Alphaproteobacteria > Dongiales > Dongiaceae > Dongia. The sequence goes on from NZ_JAYRJJ010000002.1 coordinate 835,433, forward strand.
TGAGCTTGGTCGGCTGGGCATGGATGTAATCCTCGACCACGACCTGCAGGCCAAGGACCGCATGATAGACGGTGATGAGGATGGTGAGGCCGAGCGCGCCCAATGTGAACGGGCTGGAGAGCCATTGGCTGACCACGGCGTAATCGGCGCCGGCATTGCAGACGAGGGCCGCCACCAGCCACAGACTCAAGGGAATGAGCGCCAGGGCCGACATGCGCTGCGCCCACCAGTGATGGACACCTTCATGGGCCGAGCCGAGGCCGCGCGCCTGGCCGAGCTTGGAGCGCAGCGAGTTTTCCGAATGCGCCATCAGAACGCCCCCATCTGGAAATAGCCGATGACCCAGGCGGCAACGGTCAGGATCGCGGTGCCGATGAAGACCGCATAGCCGGATTTGGCGGCGGTGGGCAGCTCGAAGCCAAAGCCCGCATCCCAGGCCAGATGCCGGATGCCGTTCAAGAGGTGATAGAAGAAGGCGACCGACCAGCCGAACAGCAGGGCGCGGCCGATGAGCGAACCGTTGAAATCCTGCAGGCGGTCGAAGGCTTCAGCGCCTTGCGCGGCGGCGATCAGCCAGCACAGCAGATAGAGCACACCGCCCGACAGCGCGATGCCGGAAAAGCGGTGCAGGATCGACGTAATCGAGGTCAGCTGCGGCTTGTAGACCTGCAGATGTGGGCTGAGCGGTCTTGGATGGCGTTTTGCGCCCGAGGACTGGCTTTCGGCCATGATATTTCCCGTCCGATACCTTGCACCTGCCCTTGGGAGGATTTGGGCGGCCGGCGCAAGCTGGTTTACCTCAGGAACCCACCCTCTCCCGATCGAGCTCCTTGGGTTCTGGACCCTTGGATAACGGTCCAAATGCTTCTGCAGTGCAGCAGAAGGCGTGATCTTGATACTGAATTGTTACCACACCGTCAACGAACGCAAGCCGATAGCGACAAGTTTATGCTCAGCCGCGCCGTTTCATCAAAACAGTATAGTCCAAATCGAGGACGACGCTTTCGGGATATTTTCCTGTCGCATCCGAACCCGGGAAGCTGGAACAGGGAAGGTCCTTGGTGGCAATGGTTCGCAACCGCAAGGCGCCAAGATCGGCGCGCCCGGGCAACGCGATCTTCTCGATCACCTCCGACCAGGCATAGATCGTATCGCCCGCGAAGCTCGGATTGACGTGGCGCCCGCCATTGATGGCGGCGATGCGGAACGCATTGGCAAGGCCGTTGAACGAGAGCGCGCGGGCCAGGCTGATGATATGCCCGCCATAGATGAGGCGGCGGCCGAAACGCCCCTGCCCCTCGGTATGCTGGTTGAAATGCACCTTGGCATTGTTCTGGTAAAGGCGCGTCGCGGTCATATGGTCGGATTCTTCCAGTGTCATGCCGTCGACATGGTCGATGCGCTCGCCCGCCTCGTAATCCTCCCAGAGGAAAGGCGAACCCGCGAGTTCGGCATCATAAGCCGTGAGGTCGAGATCCTCCGGCACCTCGAACTCGCCCACATCGAGCATGGGCGGCAGCTGCGGAAGATGCGCCTCCGGCGCCGGGGCGACACGGTCGCGCTTCCTCACCATCACCCAGCGCACATAATCCAGCACCACCTCGCCGGCCTGGTTGCGCCCGACCGAATGCACATAGACGATGCCGGTCTCGTGGTTCGAATTCTCCTTGAGCCCGATCACCTTCGACTGCGCGATGATCGTATCGCCGGGATAAAGCGGCACCCCGAACTTCCCCACCGCATAACCCAGGTTCGCAACGGCATTGAGCGAGATGTCGGCAACCGTCCGCCCGAAGATGAGATGAAAAGCAAGGAGGTCGTCGATCGGGGCGCCGGCAAAACCGATGCTCTGGGCAAAACTGTCAGACGAGGGCAAGGCAAAGCGCGAACCAGTGAGCCCGATATAAAGCGCCACATCCCCTTCCGTCACCGTACGCGGGACGGCATGCAGGATCTCTTGGCCCAGCCTGAAATCCTCGAAGAAATTGCCTGGGTTGGTCTTGGGTGTGGTCACTGGCCGGGTTCCTGTCGATCGCTTGTGCCTAGTCAGGATGCCAGCATATCGCATAGGCTTTGCCGCAGTGCAAATCGAGACCAAGGTCGCAGACGGAGGCAACATGTCGCGCAATATCCTCATCACCGGCGCATCGCGCGGCATTGGTCGCGCTGTCGCTATCCAATGCGGCAAGCGCGGCTGGTCGGTGGGCGTCAATTATGCCGGCAATGATCAGGCGGCAATGGCGACTGTGACAGCGGTCGAGGCAGAAGGTGGCAAGGCCGTTGCCATTCAAGGCGACGTGGCGGTCGAGGCCGATGTCATCCGCATGTTCGACGCGACGGAGAAAGCCTTCGGCCCCATCACCGGTGTCGTCAACAATGCGGGCATCGTGGCGCCCGCTTCGAAGGTGGCCGATATGAGCGCCCTGCGCCTCACGCGCATGTTCGCGGTGAACGTCACGGGCGCCTATCTGGTGGCGCGCGAGACGGCGCGGCGCATGGGCACGGATCGCGGCGGAAAAGGGGGGAGCCTCGTCAACCTCTCCTCCGCAGCCGCTCGCCTCGGCTCGCCGGGTGAATATGTCGATTACGCCGGCTCCAAGGGCGCCATCGACACGATGACGGTAGGCCTCTCCAAGGAGCTGGCGCCGGTCGGCATCCGCGTCAATGCGATCCGCCCCGGCCTCATCGATACCGAGATCCATGCCAGCGGCGGCGAACCCGACCGCGCCTTCCGCCTCGCCGTCAATGTGCCGCTGGCCCGCCCCGGCACGGCGGACGAGGTCGCCAACGCCATCCTCTTCCTGCTGTCCGAGGAATCCTCCTACATCACCGGGGCGTTGCTGGATGTGAGCGGCGGGCGTTAACGCCCAACTGTACCGAGACATGATCGGCGTTGCGGAGCCCCGGCCGATTGCCTAGGCTCCGGGCCGTGTTTGCCCCCTAACGACAGCGCCAGTACCAAGCCCATGCCCATCCTTTCCATCCAGTCCGAGGTCGTTTACGGCCATGTCGGCCACCAGGCCTCGCGCTTCATCCTGGAGCGCATGGGGCATCCGGTCTGGGCGGCGCCCACGGTGCTGTTCTCCAATCATCTGGCGCACAAGACCGTCACCGGGCGCGTGCTCGACGCAGCACAGGTGCGCGAACTTATCGACGGGGTAAGGAAGCTCGGCGTCCTCGGCAAGGCCAATGCGATCCTCACCGGCTATCTCGGTGCCCCTGAAACGGCCAATCTGGTGGCCGAAGTGGTGGCCGAGATCAAGGCGCTCAATCCGCGCGCGATCTATATCTTCGATCCCGTCATCGGCGACCAGGGCGCCATGTATGTGAAGCCGGAACTGGCGCTGGCGCTCTCCTCGATCCTGGTTCCCATCGCCGACGTGCTCTCGCCCAATGTCTATGAGCTGGGGCATCTGACGGGGCGTGAGGTGGGCAGCCGTGCCCAGGCGGTCGAGGCCCTTCACGCCTTGGCCAGGCGCACCCCCGCCCGCGCCATCATCGGCACCGGCGTTCCCGATCCCGACCACCCGGACGAGCTTGCCGTCATCGCGCTGGCGCGAAAGAGCGCCGGCGATCCCGGTACCATCTCGATGGCCACGACCCGCCGCCACCCGCTCTTCGCCTCCGGCACGGGCGACGCCTTCGCCGCCCTCTTCACCGCCCGCTACCTGCGCGACCAGGACCTCAAAGCCGCCATCGAAGCCGCCGTCGCCGGCATGAGCCACATCGTCGCCGAAACCGCCGCCACGGGTTCGGATGAATTGAAGATCATCGAGACCCAGGACAAGTGGGTGGCGGCGCTAGCGCGCTGATCTCCTATCCACCGGGGTTTGAAAAGGTTTTTCGACCTGGTGTCAGCGCAACTATAAAAAGGACAAACAGCGAACTTATCCTGATGACCCGGATCTGCCCGCAACACCGCCGCGCTGAGTTTTATGGGCTGTTATTTTAGGCCTTTGACATTCTCATGGAGTGGCACGCAATGGCACGCAGGAACGAATTCGTCCGCATGAGCTGGTGGGAAGTGGCGCCATATCTGACAATGCAGGATGTGGCGGCGCTCCAATCAGAACTCAAGCGTCTCTATCCGACCCTTGTGATGTTTCCGCGATCGCATCATTTTCATGAACTAGGTCAAGAGCCGCGCCGGCCCGATTTCGTGGACGACATGGTTGAGCATTTTAAGCCGAAGCTGAACGCCGCCGGCAAATATGCACATAACTATGCGCTCGCTCTCAGGGTGCCGTGGCCTGAAGATATAGCAACCGGCAATCCGCAGCGCTTGATCGGCCGGCCGCATCGCCGACCCTATCAGGATTCGAAAGAGGCTTTTCGACGATTCGGCAGGACGGTCTACTTCAAGGCTCCAACCACTGAATGCGGTATGATGTTGTGCGGCATAACCATTGAACCGCCACCCGCCGCCGTCGCGGCCGCGCTTAAAATACCGGAAAAGGCGATACCACCTTTCCGGATACTCGCTTCGCTCGGCGGGTTCAGGGCGGAGCTTCCCTATGACACCGAGGATCCGGAGGTCACCGCTTTTGCCAAGACCGTTTCCGGCATTCTCAGCAGACAAGCCGTCAGAACCTCCTGCACCTATGACGGCATGACCCGGGAACCGGTTTTCACTTCCTCTCACCTGCCGATCAGCAAGAGCTTCCTTCAGCGCTGCGCCATCGAACCTGGTCTTCATCTTCACTTGGGCGGCGTCTACCAAGGACGCCTGTTGTTCTGCGGGCCGACACCGGCGCAACGATGGAAGTGGCGGCGCGAGGCGGGCCTGCCGCCGGAGCCAAAGCCCGCCCCATTGCAAGTGCCAAAATTTCTGCCACATGAATCGCTGAAATGGTCCCGGGAAAACTCACAGCAGAGGATCCCTGTCGATCTGCATGTTGCAATGAACAAAATGGCCAATCGCGCGATGTATGAGCACGTGGCTGCTCAAACCATCGGCTTTGTTCCTTCCGCTGACATTCCAGTTCCAACAATTCTGCCGGAGACGGATATCTGGGAAGGAGCTAGGAAGGCAGAAGAACAACTTAGATTGTTTGAGGCGGGAGTTATCACGGTTTATCCCGGAACGGAATCGCTTCAGCGGCGCCTCGACGAGATTGAAGCGAAAAGATCAAAGCGGAGCCTGAAGCAGTCGAAGCCACGAGAATAGATTGGGCGCGAAGGCAACGTGCGCCGCTATTTGCTGAGATTGCAGCGCAATCGAACGCTATCTTCGACAAACCCGGTCCTTTCATAGAATCGCCGGGCGGTCTCATTGCTCGCAAACACGTCTAGCAGCAGTGACGGATATCCCTGCTCCCTCGCCCAGCTCTCCGCCGCTTCCATCAGCTTCCTGCCAACGCCCTGGCCGGCTGCCTCCTCGGCGACGGCGATGATGCTGACATAGCCGGTCTCGCGGTCGAGCACGTCGCCATGGGTGGGTTGAAGGTGGATGTAGCCGAGGATTTTGCCGTCGCCATCGGCTGCAACAATGAGGCGGCTTTTGGGGTTGGTGTCGGCGAGGGCCTTGTCGGTGAAGCGGCGTTGGAAGCGCTGGAAATCGGTGCGGGTGGCGCCGGGCAGGCTTGCTTCGGCGATGAGGCGATCGTCGAGAGCGCGCAGCGCCTCGTGATCGGCTTCAGTCGCGGGACGGAGGGTTGCGGGCATTCTTCTAATATCTAGACCATTGAAGCGCCCCTCACCCCAACCCTCTCCCCGCGAGCGGGGCGAGGGAGTTTTTCGGCACCTGCTGCAAGCCCCTCGCCCCACGACAGTGGGGAGAGGGGTTGGGGTGAGGGGTATTGCTTACGCCGCCTTCTGCTTCAGATAGTCCTGCGCCAGGACTTCGGCGATCTGCACGGCGTTGAGGGCCGCACCTTTGCGGAGGTTGTCGCCGACCACCCAGAGCACGATGCCGTTCTTCACGGTCGGGTCCTTGCGGATGCGGCTGACATAGACATTGTCCTCGCCGGCGACTTCGAGCGGCGTCACATAGCCTTCATCGGCGCGGTGATCGACGACGGTGATACCCTTGGCCGAGCGCAGGGCCGCGCGCACTTCTTCGACCGAGATGTCGCGCTCGAATTCGATGTTCACGGCTTCGGAATGACTGATGAAGACCGGCACGCGCACACAGGTCGCCACGACATTGATGTTCGGATCGAGAATCTTCTTGGTCTCGACCGTCATCTTCCATTCTTCCTTGGTGAAGCCGTCCTGCATGAAGACGTCGATATGCGGAATGACGTTGAAGGCGATCTGCTTGGTGAACTTGGTGCGTTCCGGCGACTGGTTCATATAGACGCCGCGGGTCTGGTTGAAGAGTTCGTCCATGCCTTCCTTGCCGGCGCCCGAGACCGATTGATAGGTCGAGACGACCACGCGGCTGATCTTGGCGATGTCATGGAGCGGCTTCAGCGCCACCACCATCTGGATGGTCGAGCAGTTCGGGTTGGCGATGATGTTCTTCTTGGTGTAGCCGGCGATGGCCTGCGGGTTCACTTCCGGCACCACCAGGGGCACATCCGGGTCCATGCGGAAATGGCTGGTATTGTCGATGATCACGGCGCCGGCGGCAGCAGCCTTCGGCGCGAAGGCCGCTGAGATCTTGGCGCCGGCCGAGGAGAGGACGATGTCGGTACCCTTGAAATCGAACTTGTCGAGCGAGCGAACCTTGAGCACCTCATCCTCGCCGAAGGAGATCTCGGACCCCGCCGAGCGCTCGGATGCGAGGGCGATAACTTCCGAAACCGGGAATTGGCGTTCGGAAAGGATCTGCAGCATTTCCCGCCCGACATTGCCCGTGGCGCCGACCACGGCTACGCGATAACCCATGATGTCCTCACTTCTTTCTCACACATGGCGCCCAGCCAAATCCTGCTGGGAAAACCGGTCAACAAATGCCCAAAAACAAAAAGGCCGCATCGAACTGCGGCCTTTGTCCTGGGATGAAAACCCAATGGCCGCGTTTAGACCCCGGTGGTTTTGCCGGTGGTCTTGGTGGCGGTCTTGGTGGTGGCGATAGCGCAGGCGAGGATGCCGGCCGGCAGAGCCGTCCCCATCACCTTCGTCCCATGATCCGCAAAAACGCGCATCGCCATCGATCCTGACAAAACGACGGCTGAACCGTCGAAACGGCGTTTTTTATACCGGACCGGCCGGCCTTGTCGAGAGACTTTGCGCCGCAGGTGGCTCGGGAAAAACACGCGCAACTTTATTGCGCGACGAAGATCGGGTCCCAGAGCAGCGGATTGGCCATCCGATCGAGCGTGGGGGTCGGCATCTGCCGCGCTATCTGCTCCATACTGGGCAAGGCCGTGACCGCCACGGCCGGTTTTGGCGCCACGCGCTGCGGCTGGTGGAGGCGCGGCCCAGGCAGCTGCGGCGGGAACATCGAGACCGTGCCGTAAAGCTCGATCATCTTCGATTTGGGGCAGGGGCAGTTGGCGGCGGCGGGGAGGCTGCTCCCCGCCAGCACGACCAAACTCAGCAGAAGCGATCGCCGTCCCGCTCCCATCGCGCCCTCGCGCCCATCGCCCCTTGTCTCAATGCGCCATCAGCACCGGCAGATCGGCGGCATCGATCATATGACTGGTCACCCCACCCAAGACTAGCTGGCGCAAACGGCCATGGCTATAGGCGCCCATGACGATGAGCGTCGCCTTCGCTTCGCGCGCGGCGGCAAGGAAATGCTCGGCGGTCGCCTTGTGGGCGTCGCCCGGCACTTCGCCGACGCTGCACGAGACACCGTGCCAGGCCAGGAAATGCGTGAGGTCGCCGGCGGGATGGGCATCGCGCTTGCCTTCCTTGATCGAGACGACACGTACCTTGCCCATCGCCTTGATGAGGTCGAGCCCGGCGGTGACAGCGCGGGTCGCTTCGATCGAACCGTTCCAGGCGACCAGCGCCGGCCCGTCTTCGAGATGCGCCAGCGTCTCGGCTGACATGCCGTTGGGCACCAGCAGCACCGGCCGGCCGGCGCCGAACAGCACATCCTCGATGCGGACGGCGATGAGGTCGGCCGCTTCGTTCTTCTTCGGGCGCGCCAGCACGACGAGATCCGTGAGGCGCCCATAGCGGCTGATGAGGTCTTCCTCATTCCCCTTGATGTTCTGGAAGGCCGTGGTGACGGCCGGGTGCACGCTAGGCTGCGCATCGACCGGGATGCCGGTCGCCGCCTGCCAATCGGCAAAGGTCTTGGCGGCATTCTTGGCGCGGTGCTGGGCATGGCGCTCGGCCGCCTCGACCAGTTCGGTGATGGCGACGCCGACATCGACCATCAGCGGCGTCTGTTCCAGCGGGTCGGTTTCGACATGCAGCACCGCGATATGCGCGCCGTGGCGCTTGGCGACCACCAGGGCGGCGTCGAGCGAAGTGCGGTCGCCGTCATAACCGAACAGCGGCACGAGGATATGTCGGATGGCCATGGCGGAAACTCCCGATGTCAGATGCGGATGATTGTCAGTTAGATCGATGTCACTCTGGCGCCTGCCGAAGCGATGCGGCTTGATCGAAATCAATCCGACGCATCGCGCCGGCGCTCAGCCTTAAGAGGTGTAAGGTCTTATTGTTTCGGGCAGATGATGGGACGCCGATGGGGGCCGTGGCAAGCACAAACAAAACGCCGGCAACGAACCCGCTGCCGGCGTTTCTGACCTGCTGAGATCGAGCCGCGGCGTCAGGCGGCGAGCCGGTCCAGTTCCTTCAGGATCTCGTCGCCCATTTGGCTGGTGCCGACCAGCGTGCAGCCGGGCGCCATGATGTCGCCGGTGCGGAAGCCCTTGGCCACCACATTGTTGGCGGCCTTGTCCAGGAGATCGGCATCGGCGCCGAGGTCGAAGGAATAGCGCAGCATCATCGAGAGCGAGAGCAGGCAGGCCAGCGGATTGGCCTTGCCCTGGCCGGCGATGTCCGGGGCACTCCCATGCACCGGCTCATAGAGTGCCTTGCGCTTGCCGCCGGCATCGGCAGCACCCAGGCTGGCCGAGGGCAGCATGCCGAGCGAGCCGGTGAGCATCGCCGCGCAATCGGAGAGCAGGTCGCCGAACAGATTGTCGGTGACGATGACATCGAACTGCTTGGGCTGACGCACCAGCTGCATCGCGCAATTGTCGGCATACATGTGGGAAAGCTGCACGTCCTTGTATTCGGTATCGCCCAGCTTCTGCACTTCCTCGCGCCACAGCACGCCGGATTCCATGACATTGGCCTTCTCGACCGAGCAGAGCTTGTTGTTGCGCTTGCGGGCGAGTTCAAAGGCCACGCGCGCCACGCGCTGGATCTCGCTGGTCGTGTAGACCTGGGTGTTGATGCCGCGGCGCTCGCCATTGGGCAGGGTCTCGATGCCGCGGGGACTGCCGAAATAGACGCCGCCGGTGAGTTCGCGCACGATCATGATGTCGAGGCCCTTCACGAGCTCGGTCTTCAGCGACGAGGCCTCGGCCAGTGCGTCGAACACCAAAGCGGGGCGCAGGTTGGCGAACAGTTCCATGTCCTTCCGCAGGCGCAGCAGGCCGCGTTCCGGCTTGTCCTTGAACGGCAGATTGTCCCACTTCGGTCCACCGACGGCGCCCAGCAGCACCGCATCGGCGTCGATCGCCTTCTGCATGGTGGCGTCGGTCAGGGGCGTCCCATGCTTGTCGAAGGAACAGCCGCCGACCAGCCCGTCCTCGGTCTCGAAACCACGGCCGCGGCGCTTCTCGAACCAGGAAAGCACACGCTTCACTTCGCCCATGACTTCAGGGCCGATGCCGTCGCCGGCCAGGATCAGGATCTTCTTCGAATTGCTGGACATGTTTTTTTCTCTGGATCGGACGGAGTTGGCGGGAAAAAGTCCCCTCACCCCAACCCCTCTCCGCCGTCGGCGCAGGCCGACATTCGTCGGCTGGGGGCCGAGGGGCTATGTGCCGATCTCGGCAGGAACTCCCTCGCCCCGCGATAGCGGGGAGAGGGTCGGGGTGAGGGGTGTTAGCTCGTTAGTTCCACAGCCAGGGCTGGCTGAGCTTGTTCTTGGTCTCGAAATCGTCCATCGACGACTTCTTCTGCAGCGTGAGGCCGATATCGTCGAGGCCGTTCAACAGGCAATGCTTGCGGAAGGCGTCGACTTCGAACTTGATGCAGCCGCCGTCGGGGCCGCGGATTTCCTGGGCCTCGAGATCGACCGAGACGACCGCGTTCGAGCCGCGCTCGGCATCGTCCATCAGCTTGGCGACGTCTTCCTTGGAGACCTTGATCGGCAGGATGCCGTTCTTGAAGCAGTTGTTATAGAAGATGTCGGCGAAGCTGGTGCTGATGATGCAGCGGATGCCGAAATCGGCGAGCGCCCAGGGGGCGTGCTCGCGCGACGAGCCGCAGCCGAAATTGTCGCCGGCGACCAGGATCTGCGCCTTGCGGTATTGCGGCTTGTTCAGCACGAAATCCGGGATCTCTTTGCCATCCGGCGTATAGCGCATCTCGTCGAACAGGTTCTTCCCCAGACCGGTGCGCTTGATGGTCTTCAGGAACTGTTTCGGGATGATCATGTCGGTATCGACATTGCGGATCGGCATGGGTGCTGCGATCCCGCTGAGTTTGGTGAATTTTTCCATGTTCCGCCAACTTGTTCCCTAGGGTTCCAGAGCCGTTCTGGAACGGGCGGCGGGTGTTATGTCACGCGGGGGGCCCCCATGCAAGATTGGGGGCAATATTGGGGGCCTTCCGGTCGTCTTCCCCGGGCTTGACCCGGGGATCAGGGGCGACCGGGCGCGATAGTCATTGCTTGCCGGCAGATCCCCGGGTCAAGCCCGGGGATTACGTGTAACTATATGATATTCATAATATTTAAGCTGCCGCGAAGCCATCGATCCGGGCCCGGCGCCAGGGCAGCAGCGACTTGGGCGGCGGGGCGTGGAACAGGGGCACGCCGTTGGGGATGCGCTCGCGGCGGGAAAGGCCGGCGAAGCGCTCGATCGCCCAATAAATGCCGCCATGGGCGACGATGAGGACCGGGCCGGGATTGTTGCGGGGGCTCATCAGTGCCTCGTTGAGGCCATCCAGCGCCCGTTCCATGAAATGGCTGAAGCGTTCCGCCCCGCGCGGGGTCTCGCCCCCATTTTCCTCACCTCTGCGCCAGGCATCGTACCAAGGGCCCTTGGGATGACCTTCGCGTTCGCCGAAATTGCATTCCTTGAGCGCCGCGATCTCGCGCACCGGCACATGAAGGCCGGCTGCCACGATATCGGCGGTGAGGCTGGCGCGGTCGAGGGGGCTGGTGCAGATCGTACCGATGCCCTGATCCCGCAGGATGTCGCGCGCCGCGCGCGCCTGGGCAAGGCCGGTGCCGTTCAAGGGCATGTTGACCTGGCCCTGCACGAGGCCGATGCGGTTCCAGTCGGTTTCACCGTGGCGCAGAAAGAAGAAGGTCTGGCGGAGAAGCTGCATGGGATTCCCCTTCCCTGTTGAGCAAGTGTGTCACGCGATTCGTGATGCGCGGGAGACTCGCTCTCAATCGGGGCGGAAATGGGGCAGCGCGATGAAAATTCGACGAACTTCGCCCGCCGGATCGTCAGCAATTCGACAGGTCACGAATTCATCACGGCGTGTCGCCGTCGGCCTTCTTGTCCGAATGTCCAAGAGGCCGCTCCGGCGCCACCAGATCGCGGATGCGCTGCTTGAGTTCCTTGAGCTCGGGAAAGCGGCCCTCGACTTTGCGCGACCAAGCGATGACGCCGTCCACCGTCACATCGAACACGCCGCCGCTGCCGGGAATGAGCGTCACCCCGCCCAATTCATCCTCGAACGTCACCAGCAATTCCTGCGCCGTCCAGCCAGCCCGCAACAGCCAGCGGCATTGTGTGCAATAGGTGATGGCGACGATGGGCTTGGTGTCAGTCATTCGGTTTTTGGGTAAGGCCCTGCGGATAGAGCCGCGCGATCCAGAGCAGCAACAGCAGGCCCGGGACCGCCATGAAAGCGGTAAGCGCCCAGAAGCTGATCCAATCCATGTGATCCGCAAGCCACCCGCTGCCGCTCGACATCACCGTGCGGCCCTGCGCCATGAAGGAAGTCAGCAGCGCATATTGCGTGGCGGTGAACGCGACGTTGCAGAGGCCCGAGAGATACGCCACGAACGCCGCCGCGGCAATGCCGCCGGCAAGATTATCGGCGGTGATCGCAACGCCCAGCCAGAGGAGGTTGTTACCCTTAAGGGCCAGATAGCTGAACAGCAGATTGGTGACCGCCTGCAGCACGCCGCCGATGAGCAGCGTCTTGAACAGGCCGATCCGTGCCACGACGAGCCCACCCAGCACACCGCCCACCAGCGAGGCGATCAGTCCATAGACCTTCGACATCGCCGCGATCTCGGTGCCGGTAAAGCCGAGCTCGTTATAGAAGGGCGTCGCCATCGTGCCACCGAAGGCATCGCCGAATTTGTAGAAGAGGATGAAGAGCAGGATGACCACCCAGCCGCGCCGCCCGATGAAATCGGCGAAGGGCTGGATGACGGCCTCGGTCAGCCATTCGGCATAGCTTCCCTGGCGTTGGGCTCTGACAGCGACCTTCGGTTCCGGAATGAGAAGGGTGAAGATCGCGCAGAGCAGCATGGCGCCGGCCAGAATGGCGAAGATGGTGGGCCAGGCGATGAAGTCCGACATGGCAACCGCACCCGCACCCGCCAGCAGCATGCCGATGCGATAGCCGACTTGCGTGGTGCCGGCGCCGGCGCCCTGCTCGTCATCGTCCAGCAATTCGATGCGATAGGCGTCGATGACGATGTCCTGGCTTGCTGCAAAGAAGGCCACCAGGATCGTCATCAGCGCCGTCGCCGTCGGTGCTGCTACAGGGTCGGTCTGTCCCATGCCGAAGATCGCCGCAGCCAGCAGGATCTGCAACACCAGCAGCCAGCTCTTGCGCCGGCCAAGCAGGCGAGTCAGCACAGGCAGCGGCATCTGATCGATGATCGGCGACCAGGCGAATTTGAAGGTATAGGGCGCGCCGACCAGCGCAAAGAGGCCGATTGTCGTCTTGTCGACGCCGAGTTTAGAGAGCCAGTAGGACAAGGTCGAGAGCGTCAGCAGAAGCGGCAGACCGCTGGCAAAGCCCATGACCAGGATGATGATCTGGCGCGGCGTGAAATAGACGCTCAGCGCCTCAGCCCAACCGCCGGTCCGTTCGACTGCCATCATATGCCCTTCAAAACAGCACGCCCGACTCGGGATGCTCAACGGGGTGCATGCTGAAGGAAGTCTATTTCGGCTTCAATTGCTCGTTGAGGCTGGTCAAGGTTGCGGCGTCTAGATCGCCGATGCGTTTGGCGAGGCGATTGGCGAGTTCGGTGGCGAGCGGCGAGAGGCCGCCGGTATCGATGCTGATCTTGGGATCGGAGAGGTCGGCCAGCGCCTGGAGGTCGTCGACTTCGTCCCAGGCGAGGTTGAAATAGGCCGCCACCTGCTGCACGAAGCCGGTCTTGGGCCGCGCCCGGTGGCCATGTTCGAGGGCCGAGAGATAAGCGGAGCTCACTTTCAGCGCCTTGGCCATGTCCTTGAGCTGCCGGCCATGGGCCTGGCGCAAATCGCGCAATCTTTGTCCGAAAGGTGTCATGCGGGGCCGAGCTTAACGACCCCGCCGTGACCGCCGCAACAAGATCAGCGGGCGATCAGTTCAGATCAGACCGCGATCTTGAAGCGCGCGGTTGCGGTCTCGGCATCGTTCAAGGGCGGCTCGGCGCCGGCCTGACGATAGGCGCGGTCGGCGGCCTTGACCGGGGGATCATAAAGACCCGGGGCCAGTTGTTCCTGGGCGATGAGTTGCGCGAGAAAAGTGGCGACCGGGGTCCCGGCCGGCACCGTACCATTGCCGGATTTGCTGGCCGATGGCGTGCTTCCGATGGCGGCACGACCTGAGCGGGCGCTGGCCGTGTCGGCCTCGGCCGCGTCCCTTTGCGTACGCGCCGGCACCTCGGCATTGCCAAGCTGATCGCTGCGCCCGCCGTCGACAACACGGAAGCGGAAATTCTTGGCGCGGGGGCCGCCGGTCGCATCGCCGGCGGCTTCGACCTGCGTGAGCGCGGCATCCTCGCGCGCGTCGCCCTTGCCGTTCCGCACAGACGTGACGCCACGGCCGCTGAGGGCGGTCGGTGGCGGCAGCAGGAGCGGACCGATTTCGGCCATGCGGCGGAAGTTCCCCCGGGTGACATTGACGTAACGGTGCGGCGCCCGAACCGAAGGCCCCAGCGTGCGGTCAGGCCTCAGATCCGAATTAGATAGAATTTTAGATAAATTGGAGTTAGGGACAAGCCCATTCAAGGGCGACCCTTGAGAATCTGATCACATCATCGTGCGACTCCGGCATTAATTTCGTCAATTTTACCAAATATTTACCATGCCACCCGAGACTCCTGTGGATATCTCCGCGTCGCTCCCGCGACCCCTCTCTGGCGCCTCCCGGGGGCCGGAAAAATACCCAACCAGTCAGCTTTTAGGACTTTGTTTAGACTCTGGCGTTAGGGTCGCTGGATGGTACCGAGTGACGGCGACAGAGGAGCGCTCGTGACGGCTTTGAGGAACGAGCAAGGGCTGACTTCCCTGGCGCCGGAAACGGCACAGGACCCTGCTTATGCCGAGCCGGTCCACGGTGGCGCAGCGACCCCGAATGCGGATTGGCTGCGCACAGCCATCGGCGCATCGGGCGATATTCTTTACAAATGGGACATCCTCTCCGACCGCCTTTCCTGGGCGGGCGAGATCGAGGAGGTGCTGGGCGAGGGCGAGAACGCCATCGCCAGCGGCCATGGCTTCAACAACCGCATCCACCCCGAGGATCTTCCCCGGCGCTTGAAGGCCCTCTCCGACCATTTCAGCCAGGGCGACAATTACGATTGCGAATACCGCGTCCGCAATGGGCAGGGTGTCGTCATCTGGGTACATGACCGCGGTCGCGTTGAGATCGACGCCAACGGCATGCCGGTCGCCATGTCCGGCGTCATGCGCATCATCACGCAAAGGAAGCAGAACGAGGCACGGCTCGAGCGCATCGCCAATTACGACGAGCTCACCGGCCATTTCAACCGCGCGCGCCTGCGCGACGAGCTGGAGCACGCCCTTTCCTTCAGCCGCCGCTTCAAGGTCGACGGCGCCTTCTTGGTCATCGGCGTCGACAAGCTCGCCATGGTCAACAACGCTTATGGCTACGAAATCGGCGACGCGGTCCTGGTGGCCATTGGCCAGCGGCTCGACCGCATGCTGCGCGCTTCAGACGTCATCGGCCGGCTGGGCGGCGACCGTTTCGGCGTCCTCCTCACCAATTGTCCGGACGAATGTATCGTCAGCTGCATGGACCGCATCATCCAGACCATGCGCGAACAGGCGATCGAGATCGACGGGCAGTCAATCCCCATCACTGTTTCCGTCGGCTGCGTCATGTTCCCGGGCCTGGTCAACACCGCCTATGAAGTGATGACCAAGGCGGAATCGGCCCTCACCTATGCCAAAAAGGCTGGACGCTGCTGCTACAACGTCTATCGGCCGTCGGAACAACAGACCCTGCTGCATCGGCGCGCCATGGATATCGGGACCCAGGTGCAGCAGGCGATGCGCGAGCAGCGCCTCATCTTCACTTATCAGCCGATCATCCATGCGCAATCGATGACGGTCTCGAAATACGAATGCCTGCTGCGCATGAAAGACCCCAAGGGCGAGATCCTGCCGGCCGGCGCCTTCATCCCGGTGGTCGAGCAACTGGGTATGACGCGGCTCCTGGATCGCTACGTGCTCGACATGACGGTCGAAGAGCTGCGCAAGGATGCGGCCACGGTCCTCTCGCTCAATATTTCCGGCCTCACCGCCACCGATCAATCCTGGCTGCGCGCCCTCATCGCCGCGGTCAAATCGACGCCGAATATCGCGCCGCGCCTGATCGTCGAAATCACCGAGACGGCGGCCCTCCACGACATCGAGGAATCGGCCCGCTTCGTCAATGTCGTGCGCGATGCCGGCTGCCGCGTCGCCATCGACGATTTCGGCGCCGGCTTCACCAGCTTCCGGCATTTGAAGGCACTCACCGTCGATCTGGTGAAGATCGATGGTTCCTTCGTGCGTAACCTTGCCAACAATGTCGACCAGCAGCTCTTCATCCGCAACCTGATGGGATTGGCCGGCACCTTCGGCCTGGAGACCGTGGCCGAATTCGTCGAGAACGAGGCCGATGCCCAGGTCCTCATCAAGGCCGGCGTCCACTACCTCCAAGGCTATCATTACGGCCGCCCCCAATTCGACCGCCCCTGGACCGTCGGCCAGCGGATCTTGTCTGCGTAAGCCGAGCTCCGATTCCAATCCCCTCCCTTCACCCCCTAGTTGATCCCCCTTAGTTGATCTGGGGCCGCTGCTGGTTCATAAAGCGGCGTGATGAACGAAACCGGTACAATCAGCCAGCGCGCCGCCAACCTAGCCGAGCTTCCGGCCCTCATCGCCTATCATGGCGAGGCGGTATGGCTGGAGCACGCAGCGGCGACACCACAGCGTGTCAGCCATGGCACCGCCTCCTTGTCGGGACGCGCCCGGGCGCCGCTGCTGGTGCATGCGCCGGCCACCGCCCGGCGCCTGAAGGTCGAGCGATTCTTCGCCTTCGATCTCCTCGAGCTTTATGCCTTCGTGCGCCCGGCCAGTTTTTCGCTACCGACACCCAAGGGTCTTGCCGAGATTCTCGGCCTGCCCGTACCGCCGCATCATGACCCGCTGGTGGAAGCAAGGCTGCTGCATGAATGCGCGCGGTTGCTGCTGACCGAGCTTGCCACCCTGTCGCGGCAGCGGCGGCGCACCACCGGCATTGCCTGGGCGATGGCGCGGGCCGGCTGGGCCTGGGGCCCCTTCGTGCTGCGCGCCCTCGACTTCCAGGCGGAGGGCGGTTCGTCCCCCGGAATTAACATCTGGGACGAGCTTCCGGAATGGAGTGATGGCGCACCACCGCCGGAACCAGATCATCTGCCCATCACGGCCGAGGAAACTCGCCGCCGCCTTGCCGACCTCATCGGCGAAGGGGCCGAGCAGCGCGCGGCGCAGGCTGATTTTGCCGCCGGCCTCACCCCCGCCTTCTGCCCGCGCCCCGAAGAGGGTGCCCCCAATGTCGTTCTGGCCGAGGCCGGCACGGGTGTGGGCAAGACGCTGGGCTATATCGCGCCGGCGAGCCTCTGGGCGCAGCGCAACCAGGGACCGGTCTGGATCAGCACCTATACAAGGCATCTGCAGCACCAGATCGATGGCGAGCTCGACCGGCTTTATCCCAACCCGGCGCAGAAGGCGCAGAAGGTCGTCATCCGCAAGGGGCGCGAGAATTATCTCTGCATCCTCAACCTCGCCGAAATGGGTGGGCAGCTCGGCAGCCGCCCGGTCGATGCGGTGGGCTTCGGCCTGGTCGCGCGCTGGGCCATGACGACGCGCGACGGCGACATGGTGGGCGGCGACTTTCCGGGCTGGCTGCCCGATCTCATCGGGCAGGGCCGCTCCTATGGTCTCGCCGACCGGCGCGGCGAATGCATCTATGCCGCCTGCCCGCATTACACGCGCTGCTTCATCGAACGCTCGGCACGCCGCGCCAGGAAAGCCGAGATCGTCATCGCCAATCATGCGCTGGTGATGATTCAGGCAGCGATTAATGGCGGCAACAATGACGAGCAGCGCCTGCCGACACGTTACGTGTTCGACGAAGGCCATCATCTTTTCAGCGCGACCGATGGCGCCTTTGCGGCCCATCTCACCGGCCAGGAAATGGGCGATCTCCGGCGTTGGCTGCTCGGTGCCGAAGGCGGCCGCTCCAGCCGCGCGCGGGGTCTCAAACGCCGTCTCGATGATCTCATCCTCGACGATGCCGAGATGCCGGCACTGGTGGATGCGATCCTGCAGGCGGCGAGAGCGCTGGTGAGCGAGGGCTGGCAGCAACGCATGGCGGAGAACCAGTCATTGGGTGCTGCTGAGAAGTTCCTCCACGCCGTGCGCCACCAGGTGCTGGCGCGGGCTGCGGCACCGCGCAGCGGCTACAGCCTGGAATGCGCCTGCGCGCCGCTGGAACCGGACGTCGCCTTGGCCAGCGTCGCCCTCGACCGCGCGCTCAGCGCGCTGATGGAGCCGATGCTGGCGCTGGCGGCAAAACTGCTGCGCCGTCTCGACGATGAGGCGGAAGCGCTCGAGAGCGCGGAACGGCAACGCATCGACGCGATGGCGCGCGGCCTGCAGCGGCGCGGCGACATGGAGATCGGCGCCTGGCGCGCCATGCTGAAGGCGCTGGCCAGCAACCAGATACCTGATCCGATCGGCGATGCACCGCTCTTCGTCGATTGGTTCGGACTGGAGCGCAGCGACGGGCGTGAGCTCGATGTCGGCATGTATCGCCATTTCCTCGATCCCACCCGTCCCTTTGCCGAAGCGGTGATGAAGCCCGCCCATGGCGTGGTCGTGACCTCGGCGACGCTCACTGACGGCAGCGGGTCGGAGCAATCCTGGGCCGGGGCCGAGGCGCGGGCCGGCACCAATCACCTGCCCCTCCCCGCCTATCGCCTGCGCGTGCCCTCGCCTTTCGATTATGCCAAGCAGACCCGCGTCTTCATCGTCACCGATCTCGACAAGGACGACATGGCGCAGGTGGCTGCGGCCTACCGCACGCTCTTCCTCGCCGCACGCGGTGGCGCGCTTGGCCTCTTCACCGCCATCCAGCGCCTGCGCGAGGTGCACCGCCGTATCGCGCCGGCGCTGGAGGCGGAAGGGCTCAACCTCCTCGCCCAGCATGTCGACGCGATGGACAATGCGACCCTCATCGACATTTTTCGCGGCGATCTCGATGCCTGCCTGCTTGGCACCGATGCGGTCCGCGACGGCGTCGACGTGCCGGGGAATGCGCTTCGGCTCATCGTCTTCGACCGCGTGCCATGGCCGCGACCCGACCTCCTCCACCGCGCCCGGAAGGCGGCCTTTGGCGGCACGGCTTACGAGGACCAGCTGACGCGGCTGAAGCTCAAACAGGCCTTCGGCCGGCTCATCCGCCGCGCCGACGATCACGGCGTTTTCGTGCTGCTCGACAAGGCCATGCCCTCGCGCCTGCTCACGGCCTTTCCGGCGGATGTGGCGGTGGAACGCATCGGCCTCAAGGCCACGATCGACCTCACCGCCGCTTTTCTGGCCGAAACCGTTAATAAATAAGGCCCCGGAACGGCTATTGGCCCAGGGGTTGAGCGGGAACCCGCCCACCGCTATTGTGCGGGCGATTTACGTCATCAGGTATAGGAACGAATGAAAATGGCCGTGCAAGCTCACCATACCGCCCTCATCTACACCATGGTGCTGATGGCGGCGGCGGACCGCGACATGTCGGATGCGGAGATGTCGTCGATCGGCGATATGGTCGGCCATCTGCCGGTCTTCCGCGATTTCGACCGCGCGCATATCGCCAAGACGTCGGCCTCCTGCGTTGATCTCTTGAACGGCAAGGACGGGCTCGATGCGGTGCTCAAGAAGATCAGCACCTCCCTGCCGGAAAAGCTGCGCGAGACGGCCTATGCCATCGCCTGCGATGTCGCCGCGGCCGACAGCACGGTGACGGAGGAGGAATCGCGCCTCCTTGACCTGCTGCGCTTCGAGCTGAAGATCGGCAAACTCGTCGCCGCCGCCATCGAACGTGGCGCCCGCGCGCGCCATCTGACGGTTTAATCCCGAACTTAGCTTTTGTCGTCATGCCCGGGCTTGACCCGGGCATCCGTCAGCAACCGATAGACAGAGCGCAATCACGCCAGATCCCCGGGTCAAGCCCGGGGATGATGGTGGAAAGTGATTGCTGGCTACGCCGCCGAGCGCAGGCCGCCATGGGCGAAGTCCATGTAGAGTTCGCGGGCGCGGCGGGTGATCGGGCCGATTTCGAGCTTGCGGTCTTCGATCTGCCTCATCGGCATCACCTTGCCGAAATTCCCCGATGAGAACAGCTCGTCACATTCGAGAATGTCCTTGGGCGTCAGCGTGCGTTCATAGACTGGGATCTTCGCCGCGTTGAAGAGGCGGATGAGGCGCTGGCGCGTGATGCCGTTCAAGAAACAGCCGCTGGCGGCCGGCGTGATCGCCGCACCATCTTTGGCAATCCAGAGATTGGCCGAGGCAAATTCGGCGATGTTGCCGAGCGGGTCGAGCATCACCGCTTCGTCGAAGCCCTTGGCACGCGCTTCACCCGAGGCGCGGCCGGCCTGGGCATAGAGGCAGACGGCCTTGGCATCGGTCGGCGCCATTTCCGGCGAGGGCCGGCGCCATTTGGAAATCATCGCACTGGCGCCCTTGGTGGCGTCGGGCAGCGGCGTCAGCACGACGGAAATGCAGATGCGCGTCGAGGCAGGATCCGGCGCCATCCAGCCGTCTTCCGACCACATGAAGGGGCGGATATAGAGATGGCTGCCGCGCGGAAAGCGCGCGATGCCGTCGCGGCAGATTTCCTCGATTTCGCCCGCCGACAAGGGCGAACGCAAACCCACATTGCTGGCGGAACGGACGGCACGGCGGCAATGGAGGTCGAGATCGGGCGTCACACCGTCGAACGCGCGGGCACCGTCGAAGATACCGCCCATCAGCCAGGTCGCATGATCGAATGCGCGCATCAGCGGCGGATTGCCGGTGACCCATTTGCCGTCAACAAAATGCCATTGTTCCATGGCCAGCCTCACTCATGAAGAAGACCCCGCCGCAGCCAAGCAGCATCGCGCGAGAGGATCATCGGATAGCAGAGTGAAACGCTAGGACGCTTTTTCCCGCCGCGCAAGCGCCGTGGCAGTGGCGCGCGGTCACCCTTTTCAGGCGCCGCCGCACGCCAGCCATGCCAAGTTCAGTCGGAATCAGTCATTTCGGTCGTAATAGCGCGCGGGCAGCGGACGCGGATGCAGCTTCTGCTGCGTCACCTGTGACAATTCTTCGCCGTCGCGGAAATAGAAGAGGACATTGCCCATCTCGCGCAACGCGGCGCGTTCCCGCTCCAGGGCCGCGAGATCGCGCGGAACCGATGGGACTGACGACCGAATGGGATCGGCATTGCATTCCTGCCCTAGGACAGGAGCAATTTCCCCCGCGCCAATTTCCCCCGCGCTAATTTCCCGGGGCCGCAGGATTTCCCGGAGCCGGGCAGCGACGATGCGGGAGCCGAGCCCCGTGACCTGGCGGTCGACCAGGCGCAGCTGGGCCCGCCGCTCGGCCGCTTCCGCCGCAGCCTCGGACCCGAAGCGGCGGCGGTGCCGCAATTCCTGGGGCAGGAAGTCGAAAGTGGCCTGCAGGACCGCCTCATCTGCTTCGAGGTCGAGATCGATACGCCGGGCTGAACGCGCCATCGCCATTCTCCTTCAAAACTTGAATAAGAACATATAGGGAACAATATGAACATGTCAAGCCGCCGGCGGGATTTCTCACCCGCCGGCGGCTGAAACGAGGTTATCGCCCGTGGATTACAGGCTGACGGGAATTACTGGCTGACCCACTGGATGCGGGCGGTGAACCGCACCTGGTCCTGGGGCACGAATTGCGGCTGGCCCGGCTGGCGGACGGCTTCGAGGTAGTAGCCGTCGGCATCGTGGCGCACCACCTTTCGCACCAGGACTGTGCCGGCGCTGGTGCCGATAATGATGCGATCGCCGCGCCGGATTTCCGCCCCGCGGGCGGCGATCAGCGTATCGCCGTCGCGGTAGATCGGGTCGAAATCGGTGCCGGTGATCTCGACGCCGAAATAGTCGCGCCCGGCGCCGGTGAATTCCAGATGGCCCCAATCCGGGCCCATCGGCATGCCGCTGGCGTCAAAGCAATCGCCGGCAGCGAGGCGATCGAGCGTGATGACGGGAATGGTGCGGGATTGCCCGCGCGCCACGACGCGGCCACCGCTGACGGCCTGGTCATAGGCCGCGGCACCGCCATGGCCGTTGCCATTGGCCTCGCCATTGCCGGCGCCAGTGAGGAGAACGAAATCGACGAAGGGCTCGCCGGTGACGGTCAGGATCTTGGAAAGCGATTCCGTGCTCGGCCAGCGTGGGCGGCCTTCGCGCGTGATCCGCTTTGAAGGGTTGAACGCCGTCGGGTCGAGGCCGGCGCGACGCGCGAGACCCGAGGCGGATAGCCCGTGCTTGGCGGCGAGCCTATCAATGCCGCGCCAAACATCAGCATGCTGCAACATGGGAACTGACACGATCGCTTCTCCTAAAGTTCAAGCTATGACGACGCGCTTGCCGCAGCCCAGGACGAAGCGTCTCCCTTCCTAAATCCGACACTGAACCCATGAGGTTCAGGATCATCTTCCGATGATTACACCGCCTCCCCCCGAAGGCTCTGCATCACCAGCACGATGAAAAGCATTTTAGCCGATGAAATCGATAGAAAGAACATCTCATTTATAAATAATAGGATTAGAGCGCTCTATACTTCGGTATAAGTATGAATGCCGTTAAGTTCCTCTTAACAATACTTTTTCGGAATGTTCTCGTGTCTTTTCAATACCTTTAGGGAAACGGTCGGCGGGAACAGGAAAATTTCGCGTCATGAGGAATAGACCCTCATGAAAAATCGTTACGGCGCTTGCCCCGGCCCGGCGCATCCGTTAGGTCCAGTTTCCACATGACCTGTCTCGATTCACTTTATCCGTTTTTGCGCCCGGCCCTGTTCCACCTTGATGCGGAGAATGCGCATCGCCTGGCCGTGCGTGCGCTGGCTGTACACAGCACCGTGCGGCGTGGCCCCGTTGATACGCGGCTCGCCCAGCGCCTGTGGTCGCTGGATTTTCCAAATCCCATCGGCCTTGCCGCCGGCTTCGACAAGAATGCCGAATGTTATCGCGGGGCGCTCTGTCTCGGTTTCGGCTTCGTCGAGATCGGCAGCGTCACGCCGCGCCCGCAGTCCGGCAATCCGCGCCCGCGCCTCTTCCGCCTTGTGGCCGACCGTGCCGTCATCAACCGCATGGGCTTCAACAATGACGGCATGGAGGCAGTGGCCACCCGGCTGGCCACGCGCGAGCGGGGTGCGGGCATCGTCGGCGTCAATCTCGGCAAGAACAAGGAAACCGAAGACGCCGCCGCCGATTACGAATTGGGCGTGGCGCACCTTGGCCCCCTGGCCGACTATCTCGTCATCAACGTCTCCTCGCCCAACACGCCGGGCCTCCGCGCACTTCAGGGCAAGGAGAAGCTGGCCGAGCTCATCCGCCGCACGCGCGCGGCACGCGACGCTTTGCCGAAGCGCCCCCCGCTGCTGCTCAAAATCGCCCCCGACCTCACCGAGGATGACCAGCGCGACATCGCCCTTGTGGCGCTGGACGAAGGGCTCGACGGACTCATCATCAGCAACACCACCATCGCGCGGCCGCCTTTGGCTTGCAGCGACCTTGCCAAGGAGACCGGTGGGCTTTCCGGCGCACCCCTGCTGCAGCCATCGACGGCGCTGCTGGGGCGCATGTACCGGCTGACAGAGGGCCGCCTGCCGCTGATCGGCGTCGGTGGTGTCGCCAGCGCGGCCGATGCCTATGCCAAGATCCGTGCCGGCGCCTCGTTGGTGCAGATCTATTCGGCCATGGTCTATGAAGGGCCGGGCCTTGCCGCCAGGATCATCGCCGGCCTGGGCCCGTTGTTGAGCGCCGACGGTTTTGCGCGGGTGACGGATGCGGTCGGGGCCGATCATCGCTAGGATGCCGCATCTCTTAACAGGCTCTTAACCAAAAGGTTGCTAGGGCTAATTCATGACTCAGCGCGCGCATATCCTCATCTTCCTGCTTTATGCCCTGGGTGCGGTCGTGCTGGCCCTGTGGCTGCCCGAATTCCTCCCCAGCGTCTCGCCGATCCTCGGCGCCATCGCCGGCGGCTTCGTCGTCATGGCGGGTGGCCTTGCGCATCAGGCGGCTCTCGGCAAGGCGCGCAACCGGGCGAGCGCGCAATCGCTGACCGAGCTCAACCGCCTGCTCGCCGACGTCCTCCGCGACCAGCGCAAGCTTGAAGACGACATGCTGCAGCTTCGTGCAACCCTCGCCAACCTCGCCACCGCCCCGCAGCAGGATGTGGGCGAGGTGGTCAATGAGGTGAAGGTGCTGCAGAAGCTGATCGAACAGCTCTACGGCGCCCGCACCGCGAAAGGTGCCGCCAAGCCGACGGGCGCCAAGCCAGCGGTGGAAGCAGCCAAGGTGCAAGCTCAGGCACAGACTCCGGCTTCGGCCCCGGCAAAGCCCGTGGCGCCCAAAGTCGTGCCGGTCGACGAGCCCGTGGTGGTGGCGCCAGCGGCGCCCCCGGCATCACCCGCGGCCGCAGCAACGCCCGCTGCTGCCGGCAGCGCCAGCCTGCCCATGCCGCCCATCGCCTATGACCTGGCCGAGGACGAAATCCTCGACGCCTTGCGCGACGGCCTGCGCGAGAACGGGGTCGAGCTCGCTTTGCAGCCCATCGTCACCCTGCCCCAGCGCAAGCGCCGCTTTTTCGAATGCTTCTCGCGCGTGCGCATCAGCGACGGCCGCGTGCTGACGCCGGAACAATATCTCGACCTCGCCGAGCGGCACGGGTTGGTGACGGCGATCGACAACATGCAATTGTTCCGCTGCATCCAGATCCTGCGCCGCATCCGCAAATCCAATGCCGGTGTCGGCTTCTTTCTCAACATCTCGCACCACACGCTGGGCGACCGTGACTTCTTCCGCGAATTCATCAATTTGATGGCGCAGAACGCGGAGCTGGCACCGGCCATCGTGTTCGAGTTCTCGCAGCGCGCGATGGAACTGGCCGACGAGGCACTGCTGCGCGACCTCGACCGGCTGGCGCAGCTCGGTTATCGTTTCAGCCTGGACCAGGTGACGCATTTCGATCTCAACCCGGCCCAGCTGTCGCGGCATCATTTCCGCTTCATGAAGATCGAGGCGGAACGCCTCATCGCCGCCGCCCGCGCCGGCGCGCTCGGTGACGATCCGGAAGAATTCAAGCGCATGCTCGATTCCTTCGCCATCGACCTCGTCGCCGACCATATCGAATCCGAACCGATGCTGCTCGAACTCCTCGACATGCACCTCGATTTCGGCCAGGGCTATCTCTTCGGCGAGCCCCGCATCGCCCGGGCCGAGACAACCGCCCTCCACTAAGCAGACAAGAGCATCATGACCCAATTTCCCGCTGGCCTCGAAGCCATCATCGGCGATGTCGACCTCGTTGTGATGGATCTCTGGGGCTGCATGCATGACGGCATCAAGGCCTATCCGGCCGCGGTCGAGACGCTGCGTCGGTTGAAGCAATGCCGTATTCCGGTGGCGCTGGTATCGAACGCGCCGCGCCGCATCGAAACGGTGCGGCCGCGCCTCCAGGAGATGGGTATCGGCGACGATCTCTATGAGGGCTTCTATACCTCGGGCGAGGAAGTGTGGAACCACATCGCCAGGCGCGACCTGCCGGGCTATGCGGCGCTTGGTGAAAAGGCCTACCAGATCATCGGCGCGCAGGACCGCACTTTCACCCATGGCCTCGAGCTCGACGTCGTCCATGATATCGACCATGCCGACTTCCTGTTGGTGCTCGGTGTCGCGAGCCCCGATGACCGGGTCGCCGATTTCATGCCCGTGCTTGAGAAGGCCCGGGCGCGCAACCTGACCCTGGTCTGCGCCAATCCGGATCTTGTCGTGCATCGCGGCGGTGTTGCCGAGATCTGCGCCGGCGCCATCGCGGAAAGCTATCAGCAGATGGGCGGCAGCATCCTCATCGAAGGCAAGCCGCATGCCGGCATCTATCGCCGCGTGCTGGCCGATTTCGGCGTGCCGGCGGAACGGCTGATCGGCATCGGCGACGCGCTGCGCACCGATGTGGCCGGCGCCAAGGGCATCGGCGCCAAATCGCTGCTGATCGGCGGCGGCATCCACCATGCCGTGCTGCTGACCGCGCAGGGGATTGACCAGGCGGCATTGGCAAAGCTTGTCGCCGGCGGCCCACAGCCAGATTTCGTACTGCCTTATCTTCGCTGGTAGATCGATCGGTTCGGATTAATCGGGCCGCGTCATGCGGAAAGTCTGGTCGACCACCGTATAGAGCGAATAGCCCATGCGTGCGATGGGCTTCGCCTTGGTGATGTCGACGCGGCCGTTCTCGATGAGGTGATCGGCCACATGCACGCCGACCACGTCGCCGAACAGCACCGTATTAGGTTCACCCGGATCGAGGCTCGGCAGCTCCACGCTCTGGAGGTAGCGGCATTCGAGGGCCACCGGCGAAGCCTTGACGCGCGGCGGCGCCACGATGGTCGAGGGCACCATCTCCAGTCCAGCCACCTCCGCCTCGTTGACGCCCGCGGGCTGCCTTGCCGAAGTGGCATTCATCTGCTCCCGCAGATCCCAGGTGGCGAGGTTGACGACGAAGGCACCGACCGCTTCGACATTGCGCAGCGAATCCTTCGGGCTGCCGTCAGGCTTCAGCCCGCTGGGAGCGAACATGACGATGGGCGGACTGTCCGCCACCATGTTGAAGAAACTGAACGGCGCCAGATTGACGCGGCCCGCGAGATCGACGCTGGAAATCCAGCCGATCGGCCGCGGCACGACCAGCGCCTTCAAGGGATCGATGGCAAGCCCGCTGTTCTGCAGCCGCGGTTCGTAGAACATGCGGGGGCCTTTCTAGCGTCGCGCGGTGACGGCGAAGAGGACCATGCCACCCAGCATGGCGGCGAAGAAGATGAGCGCCGCGGAACCGTCGAGCGCCAGCAGGGTCAGTGCCGGTCCCGGGCAGATACCGGCCAGGCCCCAGCCGATGCCGAAGATGACACTGCCGAATATCAGTTTCCCATCGATTGCGTTGGCTTGGGGCCATTGGAAGCTGTCCGCGGCGATCGGATGGGCGCGGTGCCGCGCGAAGGCAAAGCCTGGCAGGGTGACGGCCAGCGCACCGCCCATGACGAAAGCGAGGCTGGGGTCCCAGCCGCCGGTGGAAATGGCGCCGAGATCGAGAAAGGCCAGCACCTTGGTGGGATCCGCCATGCCGGAAACGACAAGGCCGACGCCGAAAACGAGGCCGGCAACCAAAGCAAGGATCGGTCGGTTCATGATGGTCAGCCTCCGATCAGATGACGGGTGACGAAGACGGTCGCCATGGCACTGGCCATGAAGATAACAACTGCCGCCAGCGAACGGGGTGACAGGCGCGCCAGACCGCAGATGCCGTGGCCGCTGGTGCAACCGGCACCGAGGCGCGTGCCATAGCCCACCAGCAGGCCGGCGACGATCAGGCCCGGTGTGTCGGTGACAAGGCGCGGAATGAAACCGCCAAGCAGCTGCGCTGCGGCGAGCGCCCCCAGCGGCAGGCCGATGAGAAAGGCGAGCCGCCAGGGTGTATCGGTATCGGGTCGCCGCAATAGGCCACCCAGAATGCCGCTGATACCGGCGATGCGGCCCAGCATGAGCAGTAGCAGCAGCGACGCAAGACCGATGAGGGCGCCGCCGGCCAAGGCGGCGAGAGGGTTGAAGGCGTTCCAATCCATGATCTTTTCCTTATGCTTGTTCAGCGCCGCGTTGGCGGTGGACAGAAGGCAGCCTTGAGCACGCCGGCGATCTCGCGCGCCGGTTCGCTTGCCACCTCATAGAAAATGCTGGTGCCTTCGCGCCGGGAGGCAACCAGCCCCTCGGTGCGCAGGCGCATCAGATGTTGCGACACCTTGGGCTGGGCGAGTCCCAGCTGGCCCGCGATCTCGCCCACGCTGAGCGGCCCGGCCTCCAGCGTGCACAGGATCGCCAGCCGATGCTCATGCGCCAGCGCGCGCAGGAAGGCCGCAGCCTCGGCCGCCTTGGCCAACAGATCGGCGCCCTCAGCGGCCGCCATGCGCATTTTCTGTCCATTCATATATGCGAATATACGAATAAAACTTAGGTAATCAAGTAAATTGAATGCATTTATAATCTGTTAAATCAGCGACCCTAAGCTGCCGCCAACAATATAAAATATACGCAACTTGGGGGATCCAATGACCATCGGCGGCAAGCTCGGCATGGCTTCGGGCATCAATATCTTTTTGATCCTGGCGCTGACGGCGCTCAGTTTCTTTACCGTCTCGCAGTTGCGCGGGTTGCAGGACGAAGGCGCTGAGCGGGCCGAGGACGCCGTCTACGTCACCGGCGCTTCCGCCGCCGGGGCCGAACTCTACCAGATCATCGCCGATGCCGTGATCAACCGCGACCTCGCCGCGACAGCCGCCGATTGGTCGGCCAAGAAGCAAGCGGTCGAACAGGAATTCGTCAAAATCGGCGAGATTGTCGATACCGATGCTGAAACGGCCAAGCTTGCGCAGGCGCAGCAGGCTTATCGGGATCTCACCGCCGCTTTTGAGACCGAGATGCTGCCGCTGCTGCAGCAGGGTGGCGCCGTCGACGAACAGGTGCGGGCCATCGACGACAAGATCGACGGCGCCGCCGCCGGGCTGGCCGAAGGCCTGCTGGCGATCCGCCAGTCGATCGACGCTGAATCCGTCGAGCATGACGCTGTCTTCGACGAGACCGGTGCGCGCAATGCCTGGGCGGGCATGGGCCTTGCCGCTGTCGCCGCCCTGGTGGCACTCGGCGTCGCCTTCGCCCTGACGCGAACCATCGCGCGGCCCGTGAAGTCGATGACCACCGTCATGAACCGCCTGGCCGGCGGCGACACCGGCGTCACCATCGAGGGGACCGGCCGGCGCGACGAAATCGGCGACATGGCCAAGACCGTGCGCGTGTTTCAGGAGAACATGATCGAGAGCGACCGGCTGCGGGCCGAGCAGGAACGCATGAAGGAGCAGGCGGCAGCCGAGCGCCGTTCCGCCATGATGAAGATGGCCGATGAATTCGAGGCAGCAGTGGGCTCGGTCATCCGCGTCGTGTCGTCAGCCGCCGCGGAATTGCAGGCAGCAGCGGAATCCATGTCGGTCACTGCCGAGCGTGCCGCAAAGCAATCGACCATCGTCGCTTCGGCCTCGGACGAGGCTTCGACCAATGTTCAGACCGTGGCGGCAGCGACCGAGGAACTGACCAGCTCGGTCCAGGAAATCTCGCGCCAGGTGGCGCAGTCGAACACCATGACCGCCGACGCCGTGGCCGATGCCGAACGGACCAATGCCCAGGTCGAGACCCTCGCGCAGGCCGCACAAAGGATCGGCGATGTCGTGCGCTTGATCAGCGATATTGCCGGCCAGACCAATCTGCTGGCGCTCAACGCCACCATCGAGGCAGCACGCGCCGGCGAAGCGGGGCGCGGTTTCGCCGTGGTGGCGTCGGAGGTCAAGAATCTGGCCGGCCAGACGGCCAAGGCCACCGAGGAGATCACCGAACAGGTCAGCGGCATCCAGACAGCCACCGAAGGATCGGTCCGCGCCATCGCCGGCATTGGCGCGACTATCCGCACCATCAGCGGCATCACCAGCACCATCGCCGCCGCAGTCGAGGAGCAGAGTGCTGCCACCCAGGAGATCTCGCGCAACATCCAGCAGGCGGCGATCGGCACCGGCGAGGTTTCGTCGAATATCGGCGCCGTAAACCAGGCAGCGAGCGATACCGGCAGTGCCGCCACGCAGGTCCTGTCCGCCGCCCGCGAATTGTCGCAACAGGCGGAGGCGCTCGGCACCGAAGTCGGTCGCTTCCTCGACACGATACGCGCGGCCTAAGCGGCGAGCTATTCGGGCAGTCCCGCTTTTCGGAGACCGTCGGCGAGCGTTATGCGGTCTTCCGGGCGCCGAAGCGGCAACCAGTCTTTTAGCATCGCGACGCGCAAATCGGGATCGAGCTTGCGCAGATGATCCATGGCATGGCCGGCCGCTGTCACCCGGCCGGCCAGCGCATGGCTGGCAGCGACGACACAGGCGGCGAGAAGAAAACTCGGCAATGTGCCGGCGGCCTTTTCGCCCCAGGACGATGCCTGGTCGAAGCGGCCCGCCAAAAGATGCGCCAGTCCGGTTCCCGCCTGCATGCGCACCATCTCCGGGTCCAGCGGACTGAGGCGCATGGCGCGCGAGATATGCCCGATCGCTTCGTCCTGCTCGCCGCGGGAGATGCGCTGGAAGCCGCCGAGATACCAGGCGGCCGCCAGATTGGGATTGAGTATCAGCGCCCGGTCGAGCAAGCCGATGCAGCTGTCGAGATCGCCGCCGAAATGGCCCAGCGCATGACCCCCGCGCGTGAGCGCCACCGCATCGTCCTTGCCGAGATCGACCGCCCGGCGCGCCAGCCTCGCACCTTCCGCCATCTCCGCCGGCCGGTCCGTCATCCAGCCGTTGATCTTGCGCCAGAAATAGCACCAGGCCCCCATGCCATAGGCCGAGGCGAAATCGGGGTCGTGCTCTATCGCCTCGTGGAAGAGCGGCAACGCTTCTTCGATGGCGTCCCGCGTTCCCAGATGAAAATTCGCCATGCCGCGCAGATAGAGGTCGTAGCCATCGAGATTTTCGGTGGGCTTCCGTTTCGCGCGCTCGATTTCAGCCCGCTCCAGCTGGGGCGAGACGGCGCCGACGACGCTCACGGTGATCTGATCCTGCAGATCGAAGATATCGTCGAGCGTGCCGTCGAACCGGTCCGCCCAGATATGTGTGCCCGTCGTGGCGTCGATGAGCTGGCCGGTGATGCGCACGCGATTGGCCGCCTTGCGCACGCTGCCTTCCAGCACATAGCGCACACCGAGTTCGCGCCCGACCTGCTTCACGTCGACGACCCGGCCCTTGTAGGTGAAGCTTGAATTGCGCGCGACGACGAACAGCCAACGCATGCGCGACAACGCCGCGGTGATATCTTCGACCACGCCGTCGGCGAAATATTCCTGCTCGGCATCGCCGCTGAGATTGTGGAACGGCAGGGCGGCGATGGACGGCTTGTCGGGAAGTGCCAAGGGGCCGGACGGCACCGCTGCGTCATGTGGTTCGGCCGACATGCCCGGTTGATGGGCAGCCATTTCCTCGCGCACTTCGCCCACGAAGCGCAGGCCTTTGCGGGAAACCGTGCGGATCAGGCGCTGCTCGGTGCCGTTGTCGCCGACCGCCTTGCGCACCGCGTTGATATGGCTGGTGAGGGTGGATTCCGAGACGATGCGCCCGCCCCACACCGCGTCCAGCAGATCGTCCTTACTGGCGACCCGGTCACGGTTGCGCAGCAGGTAAAGCAACAGGTCGAAGACCTGCGGCCCGATGGCGATCACCTCGGCACCGCGGGTGAGCTCTCGCCGCTCCGGGTCGAGCCGGTAGTTTTCGAAAGCGAACCGCAATTCGACGCTCCATGGCCCGGCATAGCTGAATGCCCGGCATACCTGAATGGTCCGGTGTCACCGAGATATTACCGGGCCGTGCCGTCCTTTTGGACAAATATTCAAGGCAAATCCAAGGACGCTTGAAGGCGCTCGCAAAGTCTTCCGGCCGGCCTCCAGGCATCCTCCATCCATCGACCGCGATCACCGCGGCGATTCTTGAGACAGGAGGTTTCCATGGGCAATCAGCAATCATCTAAAAAAATTGTGGTCATTGGCGGCAGCGGTCTTATCGGCGGCAAGCTGGTGAGCCGGCTGCAGGGTCTTGGCCACGACGTTCTCGCCGCCTCGCCCAGCACAGGCGTCAACAGTGTCACCGGCGAAGGTCTGGCCGGCGCCTTGGCCGGTGCCAGCGTCGTTGTCGATGTGGTGAACTCGCCTTCTTTCGAGGAGAAGGCCGTCCTGGAGTTCTTCGAGAAATCGGGCCGCAACCTGTTGGCTGCGGAAGCGGCCGCGGGTGTCGGCCACCATGTGGCCTTGTCGATCGTCGGCACCGAGCGCCTGGCCGATAACGGCTATTTCCGCGCCAAGCTCGCCCAGGAAAAGCTGATCAAGGAATCGAAGATCCCCTACACGATCCTGCGCGCCACGCAGTTCTTTGAGTTCGTCGGCGCCATCGGCGAGGCCGCGGCCGAGGGGCAGACGATCCGCCTCTCTCCGGCGCTTTTCCAGCCGATTGCTTCGGATGACGTCGTCGCCGCCCTGGCCGACGTGGCCCTTGGCGCACCGGTCAATGGCACGGTCGAAGTGGGCGGCCCGGAGAAGATCAGCCTCGACGAATGTGTGCGGCGCTTCTTCAGCGCCAGGAAGGACACGCGCAAGATCGTCCCCGATGTCCATGCGCGCTATTTCGGTTCCGAGCTCAACGATCTCTCGCTGACCGCCGGTGCGGGTGCCCGCCTCGGCACGGTGCGGTTCGACGAATGGCTCGGCCGTTCGGTGCACTCCGCCTGATGCCGGCAGCTTGGCCGCGCGCCTTCACCCGCCAAACTGGATCCAGATAGGGAGAATTGAGATGTTCGCAAAATTCCTCGTCGGAATTGTCGTCGCCGGGCTCACGCTCGGCGCGGTGTCGACCCAGGACGCGCATGCCGACCAGCGCAAGGTGACGGTGGTATTCGACCGCGTCTTGCCGAACGTACCCGGCATGAGCATGCGCGGCGTGCTCGTCGAATATGGCCCGGGCGGTGCCTCGCCGTCGCATACCCATCCGGCCTCGGCCTTCATCTATGCGACGGTGCTCGAGGGTGCCGTTCGCATTCAAGTCGATGACGAGCCGGAAAAGATCTACCACACGGGCGAAAGCTTCGTCGAAATGCCGGGCAGCCATCATCGCGTCAGCGCCAATGCCAGCGACACCGAACCGTCACGGCTGCTGGCCGTCTTCGTCGTCAAGACCGAAGAGACGAAGCTGGTGACCGAAGACAGATAGCGATCCGCGGCTCAAGCCAGCCGCTGAGCCACGAAATCGAGCAGGGTGCGCAGCCGCGCCACGCGCTTGAGATCGCGGTGATAGCCCACCCACACGTCACGGCCCGGAATATCGTTTCCGGGTCGTGTTTCACCAAGATCGATGGGCATAAGCCCCGGCATTCCGTCGCCGAGGAGGCGCGGCAGCACCGCGAGCCCGGCACCATTGAGGCAGGCCCGGGCCTGGACGTCGCGGTTGTTGCTGCGAAAGCCGATGCGCGCCTTAGGGAATCGGCGCTGCAGCCAGATCATATCGGGCAAATCGCCGAAGGCTGCATCCATCGTCACCAGCACCAGCCCGCTGCCGTCGCCCAATAACGGCGGCGCCGCATCCTTGGGCGCATAAAGTGCGTATGCCATGTGCAGGCATTTGCGCTGCACGATTTCCGGCTCGTCGAAGGGCGCTATGCGGAAGGCAAGATCCGCTTCGCGGCGGGCCAGGCTGAAGGGGCGCTGATCGGTGATAAGTTCGATGCCGATGGCGGGATGTGCCCGGCCGAACGCCGCAAGAATGGGTGTCAGCACATGGGCGCCGAACCAGTCCGACGACGCGATGCGGAGCTGGCCCAGCAATTGCCCGCCCCCCGCCCCCAGGCGCTCGACCGCCAGCGTCTCCTCCTCGATCCGCTCGGCATGCGGCAGGACCTCCTGGCCTTCGTCAGTGAGGATGAAGCCCTCGCTGCTGCGCTGGAAAAGCGTCTGCCCCAAGGCCTGTTCCAGGGCACGCAGGCGCCGCCCCATGGTGGGCTGCGTGAGCCCGACCTGCCGCGCCGCTGCCCCCAAGGTGCCGGCGCGGGCGATCGCCAGAAAGATGCGCAGATCACTCCATTCCATGGCGCATCCTAGACTATTCCATGCAGAATTGCATGGACTTTAGTTTTTCTTTTTGCTCTCGAAATATCCTTGCATGGCGTATCTCTGTTGCATCTCAGCCAAGCATTCGAGGAGAGAGCCATGAGCATCCCGACTATGCGTGCCCTGCAGGCGACGGACCCGGCCTCACCCCTGCGCTTGATCGACCTGCCGCGCCCGGTCCCGGGCCGGGGCCAGGTTCTGGTCCGCATCAAGGCCAGCGGCGTCAACCCGCTCGATCTCAAGATCCGATCCGGGACGGCCGCCCATGCCCGCCATGCGCTCCCCAACATTCTCGGCATCGACCTCGCCGGCGTGGTGGCGGATGTCGGACCCGAGGTCAACCGCTTCCGTGCCGGCGATGAGGTCTTCGGCATGGTGGGTGGTGTGGGCGGACATCAGGGCACGCTCGCCGAATATGCCGCGGTCGATGCCGATCTGCTGGCCCTGAAGCCCCGCGCGCTCGACATGCGCGCCGCCGCCGCCTTACCGCTCATCTTCATCACCGCCTGGGAAGGCCTGGTCGACCGCGCCCAGGTGCAGGCGGGCGAGCGCGTGCTCGTTCACGGCGGTGCCGGCGGTGTCGGCAGCATGGCCGTGCAATTGGCCAAGGCCCGGGGTGCCGAGGTTTTCGCGACGGAAAGTGCGGAGCGCCGCCGCCTCGTTGAACAACACGGCGCCACCTTCATCGACCGCCGGGATGATGTCGCGACCTATGTTGCCACCCATACCGGCGGCGAGGGATTCGACGTGATCTACGATACCGCCGGCGGTCCCACGCTCGATGCGTCCTTCCAGGCCGTGCGGCCTTATCGGGGTCGCGTGGTGAGCTGCCTCGGCTGGGGCACCCATGCGCTGGCCCCGCTTTCCTTCCGGGCGGCAAGCTATGCCGGTGTCTTCACCCTGCTGCCGCTCCTCACCGGCAAGGGCCGCGCCCATCACGGCGACATTCTCGCCGCGGCGTCCCTGCTGGCCGATACCGGGCAGTTAAGGCCGCAGCTCGACGCCCAGCGCTACACACTGGAAACGGCCGATGCCGCCCATGACGCCATCAACCAGCGCCGCAGCAGCGGCAAGGTCGTGATCGAGATCGACGGCTGATTACTCCGCCGCTTTCTTGAACGCCGGGAAGCGGGAGCGCATTTCGAGTTCGAAGATCGGTACGGTATTGCGGATATAGAGGTTCCGCGCATCGGCGATCGGCTGGTAGTCCCAGGCAACACCTTGCGCTCGGATGATGTCGTTGAGGTAGCGGCGGCGACGCTGGCTCGCCACCACCTGTTGGCGGATGCCTTCCATGTCCCAGCCCTTGGCGATCTCGGCGCGCAAGGCAGCGACGCGCGCGGCATGGGCAGGATCGTTCGCAAGATTGATGACTTCCAGCGGATCGGCCTCGATGTCATAGAGCTGGTCGGGGTCGGTCTGGAAATGGACAAACTTGTAGCGCCCGCGCCGGATCATGATTCCCGGCGCCTTGGCGCCCTCGCCCATATATTCGCCGATCACTTCGTCATGGCCCTCACCGCCGGTGAGATGCGGCACCAGCGAACGGCCCTCGGTCACCACTTGCTCATGCAAGGGCGCCCCGTCGGTGGCGAGGTCGAGGAGGGTGGGGAGGATGTCGATCTGCGAAACCGCTGCCTTCACGCGGCCGGTCTTGAGGCCGGGCCCGTTGATGATCATCGGGATGCGCGCCGAATTTTCGTACCAGTTCATCTTGAACCACAAGCCGCGCTCGCCCAGCATGTCGCCATGATCGCCCGTGACGATGGTGACCGTGTTGTCGGCAAAGCCGCTTTCCTTCAAGGCCTGCATCAGATCGGCGAAGCGCTCGTCGATATAGGAGACCGAGCCGTAATAGGCGTGGCGCGCATTGCGGATGGCATCCTCGGTCGGTGCCGGGTCCAGCATGCCGATGCCGTTGGCAATGCGTTGGCTGTGCGGGTCCAGGGGAACCGCGCCGGCTTTCACTTTCGGCATGTCGATATCGTCATGCCGGTAGATATCCCAATGTTCCTTCCGCGCCAGATAGGGATCATGCGGACTGATCAGCGAAACGACCAGGCAGAAGGGCTGGTCGCTGTCCTTCCGGGCGAGGTCGAAGAGATGGCGTTTGGCCTGGAACACGACCTCGTCATCGAAATCGAGATAGGCCGAGCGCGTGCAGATGCCGGCCTGATGGACGACGTCCATATTGTGGAACCAATCGAGCTTGGCCTCCGGCCGGTCCCAATCGGGGACCCAGGCGAAGTCCGACGGATAGACGTCGGTGGTGAGACGGCGGTGGAAGCCATGGAGCTGGTCCGGCCCGCAGAAATGCATCTTGCCGGAGAGGGTCATGTCATAGCCCAAGGCAGAGAGGTGATGGGCGAAGGTCGGGATCTCGGCCATGAACTCGGCCGCATTGTCCCAGGCGCCGATCTTGGTGGGGAGGCGTCCGGACATGAACGAGTAACGCGCCGGCGCGCAGAGCGGGTAGTTGCAATAGGCCGCATCGAAGACCATCGATTTTTCCGCGAAAGCGGAGAGGGCAGGGGTCTTCACCACCTTATGCCCATAGCTCGGCATGAATTGGGGCGCCAACTGGTCGAGCATGAAGATGACGAAATTGGGTTTCCGCTTGGTCATCTGGGTTCCCTCTCATTCTTGGATGCTAGGCCAAGTGTCCTCTTTGCATATGGCTTCGACAAACGAGAAATATTAGAGTCATAGGCTAAGTTGGACTTAGCCTGGAGTCACCATGACCTTCCGCAAGCTGCCGCCCTTGGGCATGTTGCGCTCCTTTGAGGCGGCGGCGCGCCATATCAGCTTTGCCCGCGCCGGGGAGGAGCTCGGCGTCACCGCCGCTGCCGTCAGCCAGCAGGTGAAGGGGCTTGAGGAGCATCTTGGTCAGACATTGTTCCTGCGCCGGCCGCAGGGATTGAGCCTGACCGAGGCCGGCCTTTCCTATCTCACCATCATCCGCGACGCCTTTGACCGGTTGGGGGCGGGGACCGACGAGCTGTTTCATGGCCGCTCGGGCAGCGACGTCTCGGTCCGCGTCACGGCGGGCTTTGCGCATCTGTGGCTGGTGCCGCGGCTGCATCGGTTCCTGAATGTCGCCCCCGATCTGCGCCTGCGCCTCCTCACCACCTTGTGGACACCCCTTGAGATCGATGCCGAGGCGGATTTTGAGATTCGCTGCGGCATCGGCGCGTGGCCGCAGCTCACCGCCTATAGGCTCACCCGCGACCGGCTGTTTCCGGTCTGCGCGCCGGCGCTCGTCGCGCATTTGCCCAAACCCCTGGCGCCGGAATATCTGGGCGCGCAGCGCCTCATCCATGTCGCCAATTTTGCCGAAGGCTGGGCCGACTGGTTCCGCGGGGCGGGCGGAAGCGCCGCGCCGGCCGCGACAGGCGGCATCGTCTTCGATACGGCGACACTCGCCGTCGACCTCACCCTCAATGGCGGCGGTTTCATGCTGGGCCGCTCCTGCTTCGTCGACAGCCACCTCGCCGACGGCCGCCTGGTGGCGCCCTGCGCCGCCAAGATCAAGAGCACCGAGGCCTTCTACCTGGTCGAGCGGGCCGGGGAACGCCTGGCGCCGCCGGCCCGGCGCTTCCGCGATTGGGTGCTGGCCGAGGCCGCTCAACAGAATTCCTGAAGGCTCGCCTGAATTTTTCTCTCTTTACTCTATCGGTCTAATAGTGTTTAAAGTCGGATGAATAGGTTCGCTTCGCTGACCTTGTGTCGGCTGATCAGGCGGGCCCAGGCATTTGAGGACGGATGATGCTTCAGCCCAAATCCTTGATCATTCTGGCTTTTCTGGCAGCAACCCCGATCGCCGTCGGGGCCGTGGCGACCCTGACAGGCCTGGCCTCCACCCCAGCGGTCGCCGTGGACGTCATCGGTTTTGACCGCAAATGGTTGCTGTCGGTCGACGAGGCCCGCGCCCTCATCGCCAGCGGCGCCTTGGTCATCGACGCCCGCAATGCCGAGCTACGCGCCCATGCGCCGATCCGCAACGCGCTGGCGCTGCGCGCAGAGGATCTGGCCGGCAGCGATGCCGATCTCACCGCCAGGCTGCGCGATTTCGGCCTTGATGCCGCCACCCCGATCGTCGTGCTGGGCGATTCCGCCCATGGCTTTGGCGAGGATGCCGAACTGGTCCTCGCCCTCCGTTCGCTCGGCCATCCGCGCGTCGCCATGATCGATGGCGGCCTGCCAGCGCTCCTTGCCGCCGGTCTCCCCACCGTGCAGGCCCCTTTCGGCCGCGGCAATTTCACCATCGCCCGCAACGACAGCTGGTCGCTCGCAGCGCCGGAGATGAAGCGCCACAGCTACCAATTGCTGGCAAATGATCTTTCAGAAGATCTCTCAGGCGACCTCCTCGCCAATGACGGTCGTCTGAAGACCGCGGACCAGATCGCCGCCATCCTGGCCGCCAGGGGCATCGACCGCGATTCCCGCGTAGCGACCGAGGCCGCCTGGCTCACGACCGTGCTGCTCGACCAGGGCTATGACGCCCGCCACCTGGTAAACGCCGCCGATAACCAGTTGACCGCAGCCAACTGAAAGCCGCTCTAATGGCTGCATGAACGAAGCCGCCTTCCGTCTTTCCGTTTTTCTCATCCTCTTTGCGCTGCTGGGCCTCGCCGAACTGCGCTGGCCGCGCCGTCCCTTGCGCGATGACAAGGCGCGGCGCTGGCGCACCAATCTCGGCCTCGTCGCGCTCAACATCCTAATCCAGCGCGTCACCTTGGGTGCCGCGGTTCTCGCGACGGCTCTTTATGTCGGCGACCGGGGCTTCGGCCTCTTCAACCAGATCATCCTGCCCCTCTGGCTGGAAGCGGCTCTCGCCCTGCTCGTGCTCGATGCCGCCATCTATCTGCAGCATGTGGCAACGCATAAGGTCCCCTGGCTGTGGCGGCTGCACCGGGTGCACCACACCGATCTCGATGTCGACATCAGCACGGGCCTGCGCTTCCACCCGGTCGAGATCATGCTGTCCCTGCTTTACAAGGCGGCCATCGTGGCGCTGCTCGGCGCCGACCCGCTCATCGTGCTGATCTATGAAACGCTGCTCAGCGCCTTCGCGCTCTTCACCCACGGCAATATCGCCCTGCCGGAAAGATGGGACGGGACTGTCCGCCTTTTCTTCTGCACGCCCGACATGCACCGGCGCCACCATTCGACGCAGCCGGACGAAACGGATTCCAATTACGGCAACATCCTCTCGCTGTGGGACCGGCTGGCGCGTACCTATTTCGAAAGCCCGGCGCTCGGCCAGCAGGGCGTCATGCTAGGACTTGCCGAGGAGCGCAAGGGCGAGAAGCTTGGGCTCAAGCGCCTGCTCTTGATGCCCTTCCGCTAGCGCGCCGGCTTTCGCTTGGCCGCATTCAAGGCGATTGCGGCGCGGATGAGCGCCTTCAGCGCCGCCTCGTCTATCTTCTCGCCTGCATGAATGTCGATGGCGCGCCTGGTGTTGCCATCAAGGCTGGCATTGAAGAGACCCTTCGGGTCTTCCAGGGAGGCTCCCTTGGCGAAGGTCAATTTGACGGCGCTTTTGTAGGTCTCGCCCGTGCAGACGATGCCGTCATGCGACCAGACGGGAACGCCGCGCCATTTCCATTCCTCGACGATCTGCGGATCTGCCTGCTTGATCAGGGCGCGGACCCTGCTCAGCATCTCGCCCCGCCAATCGCCCAGCTCCTTGATCCTGGCATCGATCAGCTGGGAGGGCGATTTCCTGTCCGTCATGCCCGATTCTCCCGAACCAACACTTTGCAACCCGCCCTTAAGGTGCCCCGGCGACGCTGAAGCGCACGGCCCAGCGCTGCTCGATTTCGTCATAGATACCGTTGGCGCGGATGATCTCCAGCCCGCGATCGAGGGCTGCCATCGCCGCCGCCGCATCCGGCCGGCGCTTCGAGAAGGAGACATAGAGCTCGGGCCGGGCCAGCAGCCCAACTACCTTGACCTTTCCGGCCAGCTCGCCGCCATGTTCGGCGAGCAGATGCGCCATCACCTTATCATAGATGACGCCGTAAGCCGCGCGCTTCCGCGCCACCAGCCGCAAGACACCCAGATCCGACGTCGCATTGTCCTTGATGACGCTGCCGTCGCTCTGGAACGGCTCGCCATAGGTATAGCCGTTGGTGACAGCGACGCGCTGGCCCTTGAGGTCGGCCGGCGTCAGATCTTCCGCCACTGAATCAGCCGGCGCGATGATGACGATGGCGGCAGAGAAGAGCGGCTTCTCATGAAACAGGAAGCGCGCTTCGGTCGAGGGCTCGCGGATCGTGTCGAAACAGCCGAGCTGCAGCCCCGCCTCGACTTCGCCGAGACAGCGCGCGTAGGGCAGGCTCACCAACTCGACCTTGGCGCCTGCAGCTTTGTAAGCCGCACGCACCAGATCGACTGCCAGACCTTCTGGCCCGCCATGGCGTTCGGCGGAAAAGGGGAACCAGTCATTCTCGGCCACCAGCCGAATCGGCTCGTCGGCGCGAGCGTTTGAAAGCGCCATACCGAGGAGAAGCAGGGCGGCGCAGCCCAGTCGCCGTAATTTCCACATCACGGCCGCGTCGTCTTCACCGCCACCTGGCCATAGAGGTCGGGGCGCGTCTGGTCGTTGAGCGGCCACCAATTGCGCACCCGCCGCACCTGGTCGAGGTCGATGGTGGTGGTCAGCATCGCCTCTTCATCCGGCGCCCCGGCGAGGATAACGCCCCAGGGATCGACCACGCTGGAGCGGCCGATGAAGCCGATGCCGGTGACCTTCTCCTTGCCCGTCATGCCGGAGGCGGCGATGAACATCTGATGATCGGTGGCGCGTGCTTTCAACAGGAAATCCCAATGGTCGAAGCGGGGCGAGAGGAAGGCGGTCGGCAGCAGGATGAGCTCGGCCCCCGCCTTGGCATAGGCCCGGAACATCTCCGGGAAACGGATATCGGCGCAGATGCCTAGCCCAAAGCGGCACAGATTGGTGTCGTAGAGCTGCAGCTCCTTGCCCGGTGTCACCTTGCTTGATTCCATGATGCCGGGCGGCAGATCGGTGCGGTTGGGCACGTCGAAGAGATGGGTCTTGCGGTAGCAGCCCAGCAGGTCGCCGCCAGGGCCGATGACCGGCGCTGTGTTGTAGATGCGCCCGTCGGCGCCTTTTTCGTAGAACGAGCCGGTCACATACATCGCATGTTTGCGTGCGGCCGCCGCCATCATCGCAAGCGTCGGTCCCGGAATGGGCTCGGCCAGCATCTGATGGGCCGTGCCGCTGGAAAAGCCGGTGCCGGTGAAAAGTTCCGGCAGCACCACGATGTTGCTGCCGCGCGTGCCGGCGAGATCCAGGTAATGCTGCGCCTTGGCGAGATTGCCTGGCTTCTCGTCATCCTGCGCGTTGAACTGGGCAATCGAAATGGTGACCGGCCGCGCGTCGCTCATATCCCGCCTCTCATTCTGCGGGAGCGACGATAACCGAAGCGGCAGCGCCGATGTAGCCCCTATTTAGGTAGGGGCGGAGACCCCTCACCCCGCCCCTCGCCCCGCAAGCGGGCGAGGGGCCTCGCTTGCCGATCAGATCCCTAAGATGAATTTCTGCGCCCGCATGATCTCGAAGAAATCGGCGGCCGCGAACTGCACCGTGCGGTTGCCGGTATGCTTGGCGCCGGGATACCAGGACGCCCGGTAGGCATCGGTCGGGTTGTTGAACACAACCTCCAGCACGGTCACATCGGCGATGGGCAGCAGCAATTTGCTGCGGTCGAGGCCCAGCGCCTTCTTGACGCCAGCCTTGATCTTGGCGCGGGCGACCGCGGGAGCGACCGAAATGGTCGACCGGCCGATCCCTTCCAGCACCGGCACAGTCACCATGCCCGGATTGAGCTTCTCGGCATCGGCGCAGATCCCCTTGTCGCCGGAGATGAAGACCGCCGGTACCTTGTAATAGGCCGCGGCGGTGCCGTGGAGATGGAATTCCGAGGCCGGCACGCCGTTGAGGCGCAGCTCGGAAATGCGCAGATTCATCGTATGCGCCAGCGGATTGGTCTCCGACCCGGCGCGACTGTGATAGCCGGTGAAAATCACGGCATCGAAACCGTCCTCGATACCCTGCACCATGCTCAAGGGACTGCCGCTCCAGCCGCGGATGATCTTCACGCAAGCGGGTAGCTTCTCGGTGATGATGTTGCGCCCTGAATCATGGGCGTCCTTGAGAAGGATCTCGGTGGCCCCCGCCTCGATGGCGCCGTCGATCGCCGCCAGTACCTCACCGGTCATCAGTTCGCGAAACTCCGGATAGGAATCATGCACCTTCTCGGCCTCGTCCCAATGCGTGATGCCGGCGGTGCCTTCGATATCGCTGCTGATGAAAACCTTCATGAAACTCCCCAATCATACGGCCAGAACCCGCCGCGATTGATGCATGATCGACCGGGGAAATGCAATCGGGCTCGGTAGCAGCCGCCGGCGCTCAACTCCGCTTGGAGAGGAACAGGCTCGATTGCATGCCGGCGCGGTCGATCACATGGGTGGCAGACCCGACGATCAGCGGATCGGGTGTCGCCGCCACCAGGGGATCCTTGTTGGGATAGGGCAGTTGCGAGAGGAAATGCAGCATGCAATTGAGCCGCGCGCGCTTCTTGTCATTGGATTTGATGATGGTCCAGGGGGCGTCGGCGGTGTCGGTATAGAAGAACATCGCCTCCTTGGCCTGGGTGTAATCATGCCATTTGTCGATCGATTGCAGATCGATCGGGCTGAGCTTCCACAGTTTCAGCGGGTCGTTCTTGCGGCCATGGAAGCGCTTCTTCTGCTCGTCGCGGCCGACCGAGAACCAGTATTTGAAGAGCCGCAAGCCGCTATTGACGAACATGCGTTCCAGTTCCGGGCATTGGCGCATGAATTCCAGATATTCGCTGGAACTGCAGAAGCCCATCACGCGCTCGACCCCGGCGCGGTTGTACCAGGAGCGGTCGAACAGCACGATCTCGCCCACCGTCGGCAGCTGCTCGATATAGCGCTGGAAATACCATTGCCCGCGTTCCTTGTCGGTAGGCTTTTCCAACGCCACCACGCGGGCACCGCGCGGATTGAGATGTTCCATGAAGCGTTTGATGGTGCCGCCCTTGCCGGCGGCGTCGCGCCCCTCGAACAGCACGACGACACGTTGCCCGGTATCCTTGACCCAGGCCTGCACCTTGAGGAGTTCGACCTGAAGCTGCGCCTTCTGCGCCTCGTAATGCGCCGTCTTCAGTGCTGTTTCGTAGGGATAGGCATCGCTCTGGAAGTTGGCGCGGAGCTTGGCTTCATCCTGCAGCATTTCCCTGAAGCCCGGCGTCGCCAGTGCTTCCGTGAGGCCTGCGCGCACCCAGGGCTTGGCCGGCCGTCCTGCCGCCTGATGCGCCGTATCATCCTCGCCGCCGATCCTCAGGTCATGCAGCTTCGCCGCGCCGGCCTTGATTTCCTTGGCGATGGATTTGGCGGCCCTGGGCGTTTGGGTCTTGGCTATCACCGCCGCCGCATCCGCCTTTGGTTCGGCCGCAATGGGTTCGACCGCAGTCGGTTTGGCTGCAGTCGGTTTGGTTTCCGGCGGCACGCTTCCCGCTGCAGCGCTCGGGGATGCAGCCGGCGCGACGCTCGGGGCTTCTTCCGTCGCGGTCGCGGTGATCATCGGTTTCGCTGCTTGCGCCATCCATTTCCTCCTGCCGGCAGGTGTCACGAATATGACGTCCCGATGACAGGGGCCCCGCATTGATCTGCGTCAAGCTGCGGCTTGATGGATTGGGTGCTTAGTCCTGCGCGTTCTTGCGCTCGACCTTTCGGCGCGTCACGAATTCCTGCAAGGCTTCGGCGACGCCCGCATCGAGCGGTGGCGCCGCATAGGTGTTCAGCGCCTGCTGCCACACGGCGGTAGCGCGTTGCGTCGCGTCCCTGGCGCCGTCCTGTGCCCAATTGGGATAGGAACGCCAATCGGCGATAAGCGGCTTGTGGAAAGCTGTCTGATAGCGCGCCAGCGTGTGCTGGGCGCCGAAGAAATGGCCACCCGGCTGAACTTCGCGCTGCGCATCGAGGCCCAGTTCGGCATCGTTGATGGTGAATGGCTGCACCAAGGCCGCCATCATCTGCAGCATTTCGACATCGAGCACGATCTTTTCGAAGGAGGCGCAGAGGCCTCCCTCCATCCAGCCGGCACCGTGATAGACCAGATTGGCCCCGCCCAGCACCGAGGACCACAGCGACATTTCCGATTCATAGGCCGCCTGCGCATCCACGGTGTTGCTGGCGCTGGCATTGCTGGCGCGGTAGGGCAGGCCATAGCGCCGCGCCAATTGCCCGCCCACCAGCGTCGCGCGCGCATTTTCCGCCGTGCCGAAGGCCGGGGCGCCGGAGCGCAGATCGACATTGGACGTGAAGGCGCCATAGACCACCGGAGCGCCGGGCCGGGTCAGCTGGGTCAGCACGATGCCGGCCAAGGCTTCCGCATTCTGCTGCGCGAGGGCCGCGGCCAGACTGACCGGCGCCATCGCCCCCATCAGGGTAAAGGGCGTGATGACGGCCGCCTGGCCCCATTCACTCATCGCCATCAGCCCGTCGCTCATCGCCTCGTCAAAGCGGCGCGGCGAGTTGACCGAAATGATGGTGAGAACGGAAGGATCGTCGATCAGATCTTCGCGCGTCTTGCCCCTGGCAATCGCCATCATGTCGATACCGTCGAGGGCGCGCTCGGCCCCGATCGCCGTGCAATGATAGACCTTGTCCGAGTAAGTGAGGTTGGCGAGATAGCAATCGAGATGGCGGCTTTGCGCGGGCAATTCCTGCGGCGCCGTCGGCTGGTTGCCGATCAGATGGATGATGTCGAAACTCTGCGCCAATTGAATGAGGCGCTGATAGTCGGGGAGATTGCCGGCGCGCCGGCCATTGATGCGATCTTCGACCGTGGGCGGACCGGCGACCAGGCCGAAGGCCAGCGCATCGCCGCCGAGTTCGATGCGCCGCGCCGGATTGCGCGGCGTCAGCGAGAATCTGCGCGGCGCGGTCTTCAACGCGTCCTGGATCAGTTCGCCGGGTATGCGCACCAGGCCGCTGCTATGATCGACCTTGGCGCCCGCCTTGGCGAAAACGGCACGCGCCTTGGCGCCCATGAATTCGATGCCGATCTCATCGAGGATGGTCAGCGAGGCGCTATGAATGGCCTGCAGCTGCTCTTCATCCAGCGGCTCGACAGGTTTGAGGCTGCGCCGCAGGATGGAAGGGAAATGCCCCTGCGAGAGCCCGCTTTCTCGCGGCCGCCGCGGATGATCCTCGCCCCGCCGCCGCACCCGCGCCCCGCTTTCGATCTCGCCGGTCATGCCTGGCTGCCCGTCCCCATCATTCTCCGTCATGCCCGTGCCAAGCACGGGATGACGCGTGGTACTGGGGTGGAGCTTAGCGAGCCGCGCTCGGCCTGAACAGAACGCGCGATAACAATT
Source organism: Dongia sp. (assembly GCF_041906375.1). Lineage (GTDB taxonomy): Bacteria > Pseudomonadota > Alphaproteobacteria > Dongiales > Dongiaceae > Dongia. Next base: position 880,424 of record NZ_JAYRJJ010000002.1, read on the forward strand.
ATGAACTGGCGCGATGCGATATGCTCATGGCCGCATCGCGGCGTTCAGCCGAAGCGGCCGGCCTGGTAATCCATGAAGGCCTGCTCGATCTCGGCCCGCGTGTTCATGACGAAAGGCCCGGCGCGCACGACCGGTTCGCCGATGGGACGGGCGGCGAGGATAAGCACCCGGGCGCCCGCCGGTCCTGCCTTGATCGCGATTTCGTCACCGTCGCCCAGCACCGCCATCTGCGTCGTGCCAAGGCTGCGGCCGCCAATTTCGGCCCCGCCCTCGAACACATGGGCGAGCACGGTGGCGGCCGGATCGACCTTGTGGCGCCAGGCGATGCCCGCCGGCAGGGTCACGTCGACCAGCAAGGGCTGGCGCGATACGCCGTTCACGGGTCCACTCACCCCTTCCGCCTCGCCCGCCACCACTTTCAGCACGGTCCCGTCGGCCAGCGTCTTCACCGGCACCTGGTCGGGCCGGTAATCCTGATAGCGCGGCGCCACCATCTTTTCCGCCGCCGGCAGGTTGATCCAGATCTGGAAGCCGCGCATCAGCCCGTCCGTCTGTTCCGGCATTTCCGAATGGATGAGGCCGCGCCCGGCCGTCATCCATTGCGCACCGCCCGGTTCCAGCAGGCCGCTATTGCCGCGATTGTCGAAATGGCGCATCAGCCCGGCCAGCATATAGGTGACCGTTTCGAAGCCGCGATGCGGATGGTCGGGAAAACCGCCGATATAGGTGTCGGGATCGTCCGAGCCGAATTCGTCGAACAGCAGGAACGGGTCGATCTGCAGGATGCCCTGGGCCGGGAACAGGCGTTTCATATGCACCCCGGCCCCATCCGAGGTTTCCTCGCCCGTGATGATGTGCTGGGTCTGTCGCAACGTCATGGTTCTGGCCTCATTGGTTGGGGCAAAGATAGGGCGGTCCGCCGGTGCGAACAATGCGCAGGATTGTGACCAGATTGTTCACCAACCCACAACAGTCCCACCGGAACCCATTCGCGACACCACCAAGCCCCGCTATAGTCGCGGCCAACTCTTGATTGCGCGGGCCCCTGCCATGCTGAAATTCATCCACGTCACCGACCCGCATCTGGTCGAACCGGGCCAGGCGCTTTACGGAACCGATCCTGCGCAGCGCCTGCGGCGCTGTGTCGGCGATATCGCGGCACGCCATGGTGACGCCGCCTTCGTCATCGTCACCGGCGATCTCACCCATGTCGGCGGGATGCCGGCTTTCTCCGGCTTGCGCGACATCCTGGCGTCCCTGCCCATGCCGGTGCATCTCATCGTCGGCAATCACGACACAAGGGAGGATTTGGCTGCGGTCTTTCCCGGAACGCCGCGCGATCCCAACGGCCTCATCCAGGGCGTTGTCCCGTCGCCCGAGGGCGACTTCATCCTCCTCGACACGCTTGAGACCGGTGTTTCACACGGTGTCTTCTGCGCGCGGCGCGCCGATTGGTTGGGGAGGGCCTTGGCCGGCGGCACGGGGCCGGTCTATCTCTGCCTCCATCACCCGCCCTTTCCGCTGGGGATCACCGGCATGGACGGCATCAGCCTGCGCGACCCGACGGATTTCTGGCGCGCGATCGAACCGCACCGGGCGCGCATCCGCCACATCTTCTTCGGCCATGTGCATCGGCCGGTGTCGGGCAGCTGGCGCGGCATCCCTTTTTCGACGCTCCACGGCACCAACCATCAGGTCGCGCTGCATCTCGGGACAGGCCTTTCGGTCGCCAAGGCGATCGCGGCCGACGAACCGGTGTGGAGTTCCGACGAGCCGCCGCATTACGGAATCGTGCTCATTGACCAGGACCATGTCGTCGTCCACCAGCAGCCCTTCCTGCGTGAGCCGGAATCGGTCGAGCTCTAAAGGAAGACGCCGCGGGCAAGGTGCCCGCGGCGTCATTAAAGTCTCAAGGCCCGGCAAGTCTTTAGGCCTGAGATGACGGGTCAGTTCTTCACCGTGTCCTCGAGGAAGAAGCGGCCGAGCGGGTTCTGGTAGAACCCCTCGATGTTCTTGCGCGTCACATTGCGATAGGGGCTGTAATAGAGATCGATCCAATGCGCCTCGTCCTTGGCGATGGTCTGGATCTCGATATACATGGCCTCGCGCTTCTTCGGGTCCATCTCGACGCGGGCTGCCGCCACCAGTTCCTTGACCTTGTCGTTCTTGTAATGGGTCATGTAGTTGTTGTTGGCGTCATGGCCCAGCACGAAGGTCGTCTTCTGGTCCGGGTCGATCACGTCATTGGTCCAATAGTTGATGGCAAGATCGTATTCGCCATCCACTTCCATCTGCCAGGACGAGCTTGGATCGACCTTGGTGATGTTGACCGTGACGCCGGCCTTGGCCAGCTGTTCCTGGATGAGGATCGCCGTCTGCTCCTGCACCTCGTCGCCGGTATCGACGATGAAGTTGAGATTGAGGTCGCTCACACCGGCATCCGCCAGCAGCTTCTTGGCAGCTTCCGGATCGTAGGGCCGCAGCAGGTTGTTATCGTTGTGATAGAGGGCGCCCTTGGGCACATAGGAATTGGCGACCTCGCCGAAGCCGAAGGTCGCGGTGTCGACGATGGCCTTCTTGTCGATCGCCATGTCGAGCGCCTGCCGGACCGGAATCTTCGCCAGGGTCTCATTGCGCTGGTTGATGAGGAGATGATCCTCGCGCGTCGAGGGATCGAGATGGACGGCGAGATTGGCGTCCTTCTGCAGTTCGGCGATGCGCGAGAAGGGCACGAAGATGGCGGCGTCCAATTCGCCCGCCTGCACTTTCAGCATGCGGGTATTGTCGTCGGGGATCGAGACCCATTCGACACCGTCGAGCTTGACGCGGTCCTTCTCCCAGAAATTCGGGTTCTTCTTGAGGACCACTTTTTCGCCGCGCTTCCACTCGACCAGCTCAAAGGCACCTGAGCCCAGCGGATGGTCCATGATCGCGTCCTCGCCCTTTTCCGTGACATATTTTTCGGAAAGGATCGAGGCGCCCGGCATGGCGAGCGAAGCAAGGAAGGGGGCCGCCGGCTGGTTGAGCGTGATTACCAATGTGTGGTCATCCTTGGCTTCCGCCGTCTTGATCACCTTGTAGCTGTCGGCCCAGAGCGAGCCGGGATTGTCGCGGATGCGAATGAGGCTGAAGGCCGCGTCCTTGGCGGTGAGCGGGGAACCGTCGGAGAAGGTCTCGTTGCGGATCTTGAAGGTATAGACCAGGCCGTCCGGCGAAATTTCCCAGCTTTCGGCGATGCCTGGCTCCAGCTTGGTGCCGGTCTTGTCGACGCGCACCAGCACGTCGAACACATTCGAGAACACCCAGAAATCGACGTTCTGCGTGGTCTTGATCGGGTCGAAGGTGGTACCGTCCTCGCGCCGGCCGATGCTCAGCACGCTGTCGGCCGAGGCGATGCTCGTGCCGACCGTCAGCAGCGCGAAGATGCTCGCGGCGCCGATACTCAGCCATTTTCTGTTAAGCATGGATTGTCTCCCTCTCCTGTTCACTGTGGATGCTTGGTGCGTCGTAAAGATGGCAATTCACGTCTGATCCGCCGATGGTTCGCTTCTGTGGAAGTTCGATGCGGCAGATGGGCAGGGCTTGCGGGCAGCGCGGATGAAAGGCGCAGCCTTGCGGGATGTCGAGCGGGCTCGGCGGTTCGCCGCCCAAAGGATCGTCGGGCAGGCCCCGATCCGGGTCGATCTCCGGGATCGCGCGCATGAGCGCCTGGGTATAAGGATGCTTGGGCGCCCCGAACACGTCCTCCGTCGCCCCTTCCTCGATAATGCGCCCCAGATACATGACGGCAACGCGGTCACACAGACGCCGCACCACGCCGAGATCATGGGCGATGAAGATGAGGGCGAGGTTCATGCGCCCCTTGAGTTCGATCAGCAGATTGATGATCTGCGCCTGGATCGAGACATCGAGGGCCGCCACGCATTCGTCGGCGATGATGAGCTTGGGTTCGATGGCCAGCGCCCGGGCGATGCCCGCGCGCTGGCATTGCCCGCCGGAAAGGGCCCGCGGCCGACGCGCGGCAAGATCGGGCGAGAGGCCGACGAGGCGCATCAGTTCGGCAACGCGCATGTCGATCTGCGCCGGCGGTACTTTCTGATGGACACGCAGCACTTCGGCGATCGCCTGGCCGATGGTGAGGCGCGGATTGAGCGCGTTATAGGGATCCTGGAAGATCATCGCCGTTTCGCGCCGGAGCCGCATGATGGCGTTGCGATTGCCGCCGCCCACATCGATGCCGTCGAAATCGACCCGGCCCTCGGTGATGTCGCCGAGCCGCAGGATAGCGCGGCCGAGCGTGCTCTTGCCGCAACCGCTTTCGCCGACCAGGCCCAGGGTTTCGCCCGGCTGCAGGCTGAAACTGACGCCGTTCACTGCGCGCACCAGCTTGCCCTTGGGACCACGGAAATGCACGTTGAGCCCATCGACATGCAGCAAGGCACCGCTCATGGCTGCACCTCCGCCGTCACCGGACAGGCCGCCAGATGATGGGGTGCGCGCGTGACCAGCTCCGGCATGCTCTCCCGGCAGCGCGCCTGCGCGAGATCGCAGCGCGGATGGAAGCGGCAGCCCGGTGGCATGTCGCCGGCACTGGGCGGCTGGCCCGGAATGCTCGGCAGAAGCCCGCTGCCCGCGCCCTGCGCCGCCAGTGAATGGTTTGGCTGGCAGGCGATGAGGCGGGCGGTATAGGGATGAAAGGGCGCCTTCAGCACGTCGCGCTTTGGTCCCGTCTCGACGATGCGCCCGCCATACATGACGGCGATGGAATCGCAGGCCTGCGCCACCACGCCCAGATCATGGGTCACCAGGATGATGGAAAGGCCGCGCTTGTCCCGGAGGTCCAGCAGCAGCCGCAGGATCTGGGCCTGCACCGTCACATCGAGCGCCGTGGTCGGTTCGTCGGCGATGAGGAGCTGCGGATCGCAGGCCAAGGCCGCCGCGATCATCGCGCGCTGGCGCATGCCGCCGGAAAATTCATGGGCATAGCCTCGGGCGCGCCGCGCGGGGTCGGGAATCCCCACTTGGCGCAGCAGGTCGATCGCCTGGCCCCAGGCTTCCGCGCGGGAGACGCCGCGGTGAAGCACGATCGATTCCGCCACCTGGTCGCCGATGCTCATGACGGGGTCGAGATGACTGGCCGGGTTCTGGAAGATCATGCCGACCGAGGCGCCCCGTTCGGCCCGGATATCGGCTTCCGACATCGCCGTGAAGTCACGGCCATCGAAAAGGATCCGGCCTTCGGGGATGGAAAGATTGGCGCCGGGGAGGAGCCGCAGGATGGCACGACAGGTGACCGACTTTCCCGAGCCGCTCTCGCCCACCAATCCCAGCACCTCGCCACGGCGCAGCGAAAAGGACGCTTGTTCCACTATGTTGAAGACACGCGACCCCAAACGGGCCCGCACGGAAAGGTCTTCGACGCGCAGCAGGGTGTTTCCGGGGCTCATTCCCTGACCCCCAGCTTTTCGCCCAAGCCATCCGCCAGCAGGCTGAAGCCCAGCGCCATGACAACGATGGCAAGGCCCGGAAAGGCCGTGATCCACCACGCGGTGGTGATGAAGTTCTGTCCTTCCGAAATCATGATGCCCCATTCCGCGGTCGGCGGCTGGACCCCGAGGCCGAGATAGGAAATGGCGGCACCGTTGAGCACTACCAGCACCACGTCCGACATCGAAAAGACGATCGAGCCGGTCAGCACATTGGGAAGGATGTGGCGAAAGAGGATGCGCGGATGCGAATAGCCGAGGCTCCTGGCCGCCAGCACGAAATCGGCCGATTTCAACACCAGCACCTGGGCGCGGATGAGCCGCGCATAGGAGACCCAGCCCACCAGCGCCATGGCGATGTAGAAGCTGGAGAGGCCCGGCTTCAGGATGGCGATGATGGCCAGCATCAGAACCAGGAAGGGAAAGGCCAGCACGATGTCGACCACCCGCATTGCCACCGCATCCACCGCCCGTCCGGCATATCCGGCGATGGCGCCGATGGTGGTGCCGATAAGGAAGGGGAAGGCGACGCCGATGAGGCCCATCTGCAGATCGATGCGCGCCCCCCAGATGATGCGCGAAAGGATGTCACGGCCGAAATTATCGGTACCGAACGGATGGGCGAAGCTCGGCGGCTGCAGCTTCACCTCGAGATTCTGCGCAATCGGGTCGAACGGCGCCACGATGGGCGCCAAGATCGCCAGCAGCACGATGGCGCCGATGAGCGAAGCGCCCAGCACCAGGGGCAGCGGATGCTTGCCGAGCCGCGGCAGCCAGGCAGGTCGCAAGGCGACGGCGCTCATAATTCTACCCCCGTCATAGCTCAACTCGGGGATCGATGGCGACGGTCAGCACGTCGGCCAGGAAATTGACGATGACCGTGGCACAGGCAAAGACCATGGCAACCGACTGCACCACCATGTAATCGCGCGTGAAGATGCCGCGCACCAACAGCTGGCCCATGCCGGGAATGGAAAAGACGGTTTCGATGACGACACTGCCGCCGATCAGCCAGCCGATATTGACAGCGAGGAGGTTGATGGCCGGGATGACCGCGTTGGGCAGCACATGGCGCCAGAAGACGCGGGCCTCGGAAAGGCCCCGCGCCCGCGCCGCGGTGGCATGGTCGGAGGCAAGCTCGGCGATCATGCTGGCGCGCAGGTTCCGCGTGATGACGGCGGAGAGTGCCAAGGCCACGGTAAAGCAGGGCAGCACCAGATGGTGGAGCTGGTCGCCCCAGGTGTCGCCATAGCCCGCCACCGGAAAGAGGTCGAGTTTCACGCTGAAGATGATGATCAGCATGATGGCAAGCCAGAAGGGCGGGAAGCCGAGCCCGGCGGTGGAAAAGAGGCGAATGGCATGATCGGCAAGGCGCCCGCGCCGTGTGGCGGCAAGCGATGCCAGCGGAATGGCCAGCGCCAGCGCCAGCAGCACGCTGCCGCCGATGAGGAACAGGGTCGGCAGCAGCCGCTCGGCGATGAGCTGCAGCACGGGAATCTTGTAGAGGATCGACTTCCCCATGTCGCCCAGGCCCAGATTCTTGAGGAAGTAGAGATATTGTAGCCAGATCGGCTCATCCAGGCCGAACTGGGCGCGGATGCGGGCGATGGCTTCGGGCGTCGATTTGGCGCCCAGCAGCACCCGCGCCGGATCGCCGGGAATGAGCCGCACCAGGACGAAGGTGATGACGCTGATGCCGAGCAGAACGGGCAGAAGCTGCAGCGGTCGCGTGAGGATGAAGCGATAGCGGTGCAGGTTCATCAGTTGCTGCGTCGCTTCAGGAAGCTGGTCAGCACCGGATAATAGGCGTCCGGCTCTTCGTAGAAGGGCATGTGGCTGGAATTGGGGAAGACATGCAGCTCGGCATTCTTCAAATGCAGCTTCATGCGCATGGAACAGGCCGGCGTCAGTTCGTCATGCTGGCCCGTGGTGATGAGAACCGGGCAAGGAATCTTGTGGAGGTCCGGGACGCGGTTCCAATCCTTGAGATTGCCGGTATAGAGGAATTCATTAGGCCCCTGCATGGTCACATAGGGTCCCATGTTCCAATCGTCGAGCGAGCGTTTCACCGGCGCCGGCCATTCCTGCAGACGGCAGACATGGCGGTAATTGAGGATGGTGACGGCGGCCTGGTATTCGGGATGGGTGAGCGTCCCTTGCGCTTCGTGACGCTGCATCATGGCAACCGTCTCGGACCCCAAGGCGTCGCGCAGGCGCATCAGTTCCGAAACCAGATGCGGCATGTCAGCATTGGTGTCTTCGAGGATGAGCGTTTTCAGATTCTGCGGATGCGTCAGCGCATATTCGATCGACAGCCAGCCGCCCCAGGAATGGCCGAGCAGATGCACCTTGCCGAGGTTCAATTTGGTGCGGACGGTTTCGACCTCGGCCACATAGCGTGTGATGTTCCACAAATTCGCATCGGTCGGCCGGTCGGACGCACCCGTGCCGAGCTGGTCGAAAGCAACCACGCGGTAACCTTGGTCGATGAGGCAGGAATGCGCCTCGCGCAGGTAGTCGCAGGGAAGGCCCGGCCCGCCATTGAGGCACAGCACGGTTTCAGGACCCTTGCCGAAGCTGTAGGCGATGACCTTATAGCCATCGACCGTGATTTCATGCCGTTCGTCGGCGGCAATCTCGCGCCACATCACCCGTCCCCTCTCGACCTCAAACCCCTGTATCGCCACGCGCTCTTATTCGGCACATGTGCAAGAACGATGCTAGGGCTTTCGCAGATGCGATATCAAGCGCATTCGCTGCCTGATGAGTGCAAAGCTAGGCTGCGCGGAGTGCAGGCGCTTGACGGGTGAACGCGTTCGCTTGACAGGGTGTGTCACCCGAAACGCGTGAGATACTTCTCTGCCAGTTCCGCGGTCCCCAGCGCGTAGCCCGGTCCTTCAGCGCGCGCGAGATCTGTTTCGCTATGCGAACCCATCCAGGCGAACAACGTGAGGCGTCGAAGCAGAATGAAGCTGTCGATTTCATCTTCTTCGGCAAGGCTCAAGAGGCGCCGGCGGCGATAGCCTTCCTTCCAGGCATCGATCAGCTCCGGCACGTCGGCCCGGGTCTCGAAGAAGCTGACCGCGGTCGCAGCGTCGTAGAGGAACCAGCCGAGGCCGCTATCGTCGAAATCGATCACGCGCACGTCGCCTTCGTGCAGCAGCAGGTTGGCGAGGCGGAAATCGGCATGGATATAGCCGTAGCGCTCGCGCTGCTGGCCGAACGCCGCGAGGCGCGTTTCCAGAAGATCGACCGCGCGCTGGATGATCGCCGCGCGATCGGGGGAGCAATCCGGCCCCTGGCGCCAATCGCCCCAATTGGGTGCGGCGCCGACGGCATGTTCGAAATCCCAGGCGAGGCGGTCGAAATATTGCGGGCGCTGCCAGCCTTCGCTGTGATTGTGGCAACGCGCCGCCACCTCTCCCAGTTGACGGAAGGGAGCGATGAGATCGTCCTGCGGCGGTTCGATGCCGTCGATGAATTCGAACAGCACGCAATGGCGAGACTCCTCCAGCGCCGGATGCGCCACCGTCTGGATGTCCGCGTGATCTCGCCCCGGAATGGCCTGTGGTGTCATCACACCGGCTTCAGCCTGGAGGGCCCGCATCCAGGCAAGCTCGCTGCGGATGCCATCGCGGCTGTGATAGCCCGCGCGGTGCACTCGCAAGATCACCGGCCGCGCGCCATGCCCGCGTTCGACGTGATAGGTCCAGTTCTCCGAATGATTGATCAGCCGGAGATCGGCCCCATCCAGGTCCCAGCGCGGCAAGGCGGATCTGGCGAGGTCGCTGACGAAGGGGGTCAGTTCGGCGGAGGTGAGCGGGTGGGTCATGTGTCTGTTCAGGTGATGCGTCGGCGAGCCAGTATTTTAGAGACAGTCTCTTAGAGTGTGGCCTGACACATTTGCAAGAGAGCGGCATGGTCTTGCCAAAAGATGCGATCACCGTCTGGGCGCTAGACCGGCCCCGTCACCTTAAAGCGTGCGTCGGCAAGATAGGGCAGCAGGGCGCGCGCCCGGGCGACCTGGGTTTTGTCGAGTTCGGCAAGAATGACCGCGGGCTGGTCGCCGGCGCGGGCCAGGGCTTGGCCTTCGGGATCGATGATGCAGGAGAGGCCGGCATAGTCCCAATCGGCTTCGGTGCCGGCCTGGTTGGCATAGGCCAGGAACACACCGTTTTCGAGGGCGCGGACCGGGATCATCATTTCGGCGATCTGAGCCCAGTGCTTGCGCAAGGCCGTGGGGGCGATGACGAGGTCGGCGCCGGCCCCGGCACAGGCGCGTACCGATTCTGGAAACTCGACATCGTAGCAGATGAGGGGCGCCACCTTGAATCCCTTGAGCTCGAAGGTGACGAGCCGGTCGCCCGCCTTGAACATGGCGCGCTCCTCGGCGGAGGGGAGATGGAGCTTGCGGTAGCGGGCGATGCTGTTGCCGCCGCCATCGAATACCTGGACCGAATTATAGACCAGCGCGCCGTCGCGTTCGGGAAAGCCGTAGAGGATGGCAACGCCGGTTTCCTTGGCAAGGGCTGCTACGCGCCGGGCGAAGGGGCCATCGGCGGGTTCGGCCAGGCGCCGCATGTCGTCGGCCGGGATGCGGTAGCCGGTCATGAAGAGTTCCGGCGTCACCAGCAGATCGGCGGCGCCGGAAAGATGCTGCGCCACCTCCGCCAATGCCGTGAATTGCCATTCGGTATCGAGCGGGACGGAATCGTTCTGCAGCAAGGCCAGACGCATGTTTTCCCCGGTTTCTTCGATCAAATTCGCGTGTCGCCAACCTAGCTTAAGGTTGGCGTCAGCCGACACAGGCTTATATCTCATGCTTGCAGAGGAAATCTGGCATGGATATCAAAGCCGCGCACCGCTCGGACCTTCCGGCGCTCATCGCCCTTCACGATGCCGCCTTCGGCACGCCCTATGAGGGGCGGCTGGTGGCGGATCTGCTGGCGGCGAACCTCGATGCCATTTCGCTGGTGGCCAGCAATAGCGTGGAGCTGCTCGGCCATATCCTGTTCAGCCCGCTGCTCGTCGAGGTGGATGGCGAAGCGATCGCCGCCTTGGCGCTGGCGCCCCTCGCGGTCATGCCGGGACGGCAAGGCCAAGGCGTCGGTACGGCGCTGATGGAAGCCGGGCTCGCCCAGGCCCGGGCGGAAGGCTGGGACGCGGTGGTCGTGCTGGGCCACCCCGAATATTACAGCCGCTTCGGCTTTACCGCCGCCGCACTGCAGGGTTTCGCGGCCCCCTTCGACGGCCCCGCCTTCATGGCGCTAGAATTGCGCAAAGGCGCATTAAGTGGTAGAAGGGGAAGGATAATTTATCCAGCACCCTTTGCCACCACTGACGCTCCGGCGGCTGCCCTGGCGATCTGATAGCGCTCAGCTATCAGCTTTGATAAATTTCTTTTATCAGATCATAATATCAAGCGATTTGAATCCCGCTGCCCGGTTGTGGATTTACTAGTCGGATGTCGTTTTCAGGACACCAAGGCCGGTGCCTCCGTCCTACACCAGACGGCATAAGAGCCGGCCATCGGGAGAAGTGACGCCAATGTCGGGATTAGCCGCCGCGAGGTCCCCAGGAAAGTCTTGGGATAAAGACGCTGCCTTGAGCATCGTCCAGGAGAAGAAAACGCTGGATGGCGCCTTGATGCCCATCCTGCACGCCCTCAACGACGCATTTGGTTATGTCGATGCCAGCATTGTGCCGGTCATCGCCGAGGAGCTCAACCTCTCTCGCGCCGAAGTGCATGGTGTCCTCACCTTCTATCACGATTTCCGGAAAAACCCGGCCGGCCGCCATGTGGTGAAGATCTGCCGCGCCGAGGCCTGCCAGTCGATGGCTGGTCGCGAGCTTGAAGAGCACATCAAGCGGCACCTCAAAATAGGCCTGGGTGAAACCACGTCCGACAAGAAGATCACCTTCGAGGCGGTCTATTGCTTAGGGCTTTGCGCCTGCGCCCCCTCGATGATGATCGACGGCAAGCTGCATGGCCGGGTCACCCCGGAAAAATTCGACAGCATCATGGCCAAGACTGCGGCGGGGGCACGCTGATGAGCATAACCCTTTATATCCCCGGCGATTCCGGAGCCCTGGCGCTCGGTGCCGACGAAGTGGTCGATGCGGTCAAGGTCGAGGCGTTGACGCGCAAGGCCGACCTCAAGATCATCCGCAACGGCAGCCGCGGCCTGTTCTGGCTGGAGCCGATGGTCGAAGTGGTGACGGCGGAGGGCCGCATCGCCTATGGCCCGGTAGCCCCCGAAGACGTGGCGGGCCTGTTCGAGAGCGGCTTCCTCACCGGCGCCAAGGGCCATAAGCTTTATCTGGGAAAACCCGAAGAGCTTTCCTATCTGAAGCGCCAGGAGCGCGTCACCTTCGCGCGCTGCGGCATCGTCGATCCCAGCGATATCGAAGACTATATCGCCCATGATGGCTATCGCGGCCTCAAGAACGCGGTGGCGATGCAGGGTGCGGCCATCGTCGAGCAGGTGCTGGAATCGGGCCTGCGCGGACGCGGTGGCGCGGGCTTCCCCACCGGTATCAAATGGAAGACGGTCGCAGGGCTGGAAGCGGACCAGAAATACATCGTCTGCAACGCCGATGAAGGCGACAGCGGTACCTTTGCCGACCGCATGATCATGGAAGGCGATCCCTTCCTGCTCATCGAGGGCATGACCATCGCTGGCCTTGCCGTCGGCGCCACCAAGGGCTTCATCTATATCCGCAGCGAATATCCGGATGCCTACAAGGCGATGGAAACGGCCATCGTTGCCGCCAACCGCAAGGGCTATCTGGGGCCCGACATCATGGGTTCCGGCAAGCGCTTCGATCTTGAACTGCGCTTGGGCGCCGGGGCCTATATCTGCGGCGAGGAGACCTCGCTGCTGGAAAGCCTGGAAGGCAAGCGCGGCATGGTGCGCGCGAAGCCGCCGCTGCCGGCGATCAAGGGCCTGTTCGGCAAGCCGACCGTGATCAACAACGTGCTGTCCTTCGTGGCGGTCCCCACCATTCTCGACAAGGGTGCCACGTTCTACAAATATTTCGGCATGGGCCGCTCGCGCGGCACGATGCCGTTGCAGCTCGCCGGCAATGTGAAACATGGCGGTCTCATCGAGATGGCCTTCGGCATCACCATTCGCCAGGTGATCGAGGATTTCGGCGGCGGTACGGCGACCGGCCGGCCGGTGCGCGCGGTGCAGGTGGGCGGACCGCTCGGCGCCTATTTCCCCGCTTCACTGCTCGACACGCCGCTTGATTATGAAGCGATGGCGGCGGCCAAGGGCATGCTGGGTCATGGCGGCATTGTCGTCTTCGACGACACCGTCGATCTTTCCCTGCAGGCGCGTTTCGCCATGGAATTCTGCGCGGTCGAATCCTGCGGCAAGTGCACGCCCTGCCGCATCGGCTCGACCCGCGGCGTCGAAGTCATCGACCGCATCCGTGCCGGCGAAAACCGGCAGAAGAACATGGAACTGCTGGCCGACCTTTGCGACACGATGCTGGATGGTTCGCTTTGCGCGCTGGGGGGCCTCACCCCCTTCCCGGTGCAGAGCGCCGTCCGCCATTTCCCGGAAGATTTCAACCGGCCCGCCGGCCAGCGCGCTGCGGCTGAGTGACGAGGAACCCAAATCATGTTGATCAAAGAAACTGATTACGGCACCCCGATCCGCCTTTCCACCAAGATGGTGACCCTTTCCATCGACGGCCAGCACGTGACCGTGCCGGAAGGCACCTCGATCATGCGCGCCGCGGCCGAGATGGGCACCAAGGTGCCCAAGCTCTGTGCCACCGACAGCATCGAGGCTTTCGGTTCCTGTAGGCTCTGCGCGGTCGAGATTGAAGGCCGCAAGGGCACGCCGGCGTCGTGCACGACGCCGGTCGAAAACGGGCTCAAGGTCTGGACCCAGACCGGGAAGCTCGCCAAGCTCCGCCGCAATATCATGGAGCTTTATATCTCCGACCATCCGCTGGATTGCCTGACCTGCCCGGCCAATGGCAATTGCGAATTGCAGGACATGGCGGGTGTCGTTGGCTTGCGCGACGTGCGCTACGGCTTCAAGGGCGCCAATCACCTGGATAGCGCCAAGGACGAGAGCAATCCCTATTTCACCTTCGACGCCTCGAAGTGCATCGTCTGCTCGCGCTGTGTTCGCGCCTGCGAGGAAGTGCAGGGGACGTTCGCCCTCACCATCGACAGCCGTGGTTTTGCCTCGACCGTGTCGCCGGGCCAGAAGGAAGACTTCCTGGGGAGCGAATGCGTCTCCTGCGGCGCCTGCGTGCAGGCCTGCCCGACCGCGACCTTGATGGAAAAGACTGTCATCGAAGCCGGCCAGGCCGAGCATTCGGTCATCACCACCTGTGCCTATTGTGGTGTCGGCTGTTCGTTCAAGGCCGAGATGCGCGGCACCGAAGTCGTCAACATGGTCCCCTATAAGGATGGCGAGGCCAATCACGGCCATTCCTGTGTCAAAGGCCGCTTCGCCTGGGGTTACACCACCCACCAGGACCGCATCACCAAGCCGATGATCCGCGCCAAGATCACCGACCCGTGGAAGGAAGTTTCCTGGGAAGAAGCGATCAATCACGCCGCGTCCGAGTTCAAGCGCATCCAGGCAAAGTATGGCCGCACGTCGGTCGGCGGCATCACCTCGTCCCGCTGCACCAATGAAGAAACCTATCTGGTGCAGAAGCTCATCCGCGCCGGTTTCGGGACCAACAATGTCGATACCTGCGCCCGCGTCTGCCATTCGCCGACCGGCTATGGCCTGTCGCAGACCTTCGGCACTTCGGCCGGCACGCAGAATTTCGATTCCGTGCGCGAAGCCGACGTCATCATGGTGATCGGCGCCAACCCGACCGACGCCCATCCGGTCTTCGGCAGCGCCATGAAGAAGCGCCTGCGTCAGGGCGCCAAGCTCATCGTCATCGATCCCAGGCGCATCGACCTGGTGAAATCGGCGCATATCAAAGCGACGCATCACCTGGCCCTGAAGCCCGGCACCAATGTCGCCATTATCAACGCCATGGCCCATGTGATCGTCACCGAAGGGCTGGTGAAGGAAGATTACGTCGCCGAACGCTGCGACAAGACGGAATTCAACCGCTGGCGCGATTTCGTGTCCGACAAGCGCCATGCGCCCGAGGAAATGGAGAAGTATACCGGTGTGCCGGCCGCCGACGTGCGAGCGGCCGCCCGCCTTTACGCCAGTGTCAGGAACGCCGCCATCTATTACGGCCTGGGCGTCACCGAACACAGCCAGGGTTCGACCATGGTCATGGGCATGGCGAACCTTGCCATGGCGACCGGCAATGTCGGCCATATCGGCGCCGGCGTGAACCCGCTGCGCGGCCAGAACAATGTGCAGGGGTCCTGCGACATGGGGTCGTTCCCGCACGAACTGCCCGGCTATCGCCACATTTCGACCGACAGCGTGCGCGAACAGTTCAACGCGGCCTGGGGCGTGACGCTCGATCCGGAACCGGGCCTGCGTATTCCCAACATGCTGGATGCCGCCGTCGACGGGACCTTCAAGGGCATCTACATTCAGGGCGAGGATATCGCCCAGTCGGACCCCAACACCCAGCATGTGACGGCGGGTCTCGAGGCGATGGAATGCGTGGTCGTGCAGGACATCTTCCTCAACGAGACCGCGAACTATGCCCATGTGTTCCTGCCCGGCACCACCTTCCTGGAGAAGGACGGCACCTTCACCAATGCCGAGCGCCGCATCAACCGCGTGCGCCGCGCCGTTCCGCCGATGCCGGGCTATGCCGATTGGGAAGTGACCATCATGCTCAGCAACGCGCTGGGTTATAAGATGGAATACAGTCACCCATCCGAAATCATGGACGAGATCGCGGCCCTCACGCCGACCTTCAAGGGCGTTTCCTATGCGCGGCTCGAGGAAATGGGCTCGATCCAGTGGCCCTGCAACGACGCCGCCCCCAACGGCACGCCGACCATGCATATCGACAAGTTCGTACGTGGGCTGGGCCGCTTCATGATCACCGAATTCGTGCCGACCGAGGAACGGGTGGGGCCGCGCTTCCCGCTCATTCTCACGACGGGCCGAATCCTCTCGCAATACAATGTCGGCGCACAGACGCGGCGCACCGAGAACGTGGCCTGGCATCCGGAGGACGTGCTGGAAATCCATGCCCATGATGCCGAGGAACGCGGCATCCGCGACGGCGACAATGTGGCGATCGTGAGCCGGGTCGGCGAAACATCGCTGAAAGCCGTGATCTCGGAGCGCATGCAGCCGGGCGTGGTCTATACGACCTTCCACCATTTCGGCACCGGCGCCAACGTCATCACCACCGACTTCTCGGACTGGGCGACCAATTGCCCGGAATACAAGGTGACGGCGGTCGAGGTGCGGCTTTCCAACCACCAGTCGGAATGGCAGCGCGAGAACGCCTTGTTCCGCCAGGCGTCGCGGCGCATCAACAAGGCGGCCGAGTAGGTCATGCAACAGAAACTGCCGCAGCAGGCCGGTGACGATACCCTGGTGGCGATGCCGCCTGTGGTCGTGCCGGTCAAGCTGCGGCAACTCGGTTTCGATGGCGCCCATCTCGACCGGCTCGATTGCCTCGCCGAAGAGGTGCCGGTGGCCCTGGTCTATAACGGCATCAGCCACGCCGTGATGATGGCGAGCCCCGCCCATCTCGAGGATTTCGCCCGCGGCTTTTCCTTGAGCGAAGGCATCATCGAGAAGGCCGGCGAAATTCGCGATGTCGAGATCCTGCCCCATGCCAAGGGCATCGAGCTGAAGATCGACCTGGCGCCGGAGAGCTTCTGGCGCCTCAAGGAACGGCGCCGCACCATCGCCGGGCGCACGGGCTGCGGCCTGTGCGGGCTCGACAGCCTGGAAGCGGTGGCGCGCGATCTCCCCAAAATCGATGGCCAGCAGAAGATATCGCTCCACGCCATCGAGCGTGCGCTGCAGGCCCTGCCGGCGGCGCAGGTTTTCAACCAACAGGCCCATGCCCTGCACGCCGCGGCTTATGCCGATGCCGCCGGCACCCTGCTGCTGGTGCGCGAGGATGTGGGGCGCCATAATGCGCTCGACAAACTGGTGGGTGCGGCAGGTAGAGCCGGCATCGATCCGGCATCCGGCTTCTGCGTCATCACCAGCCGCTGCTCGGTGGAAATGGTGCAGAAAACGGTCATCGCCGGCTTTCCCATTCTCGTTTCCGTCTCGGCGCCGACACAAATGGCGGCTAAGGTGGCGGACGAAGCCGGCCTCACCTTGCTGGCGCTGGCGCGCGAGGACAGCGCGCTCATCGTCACGCATCCACAACGCATCGCGACTTCGGGGGAACACGACAAGTGAACGACGATCGTCTGATTTCCATGGCGAACCAGATCGCCGATTTCTTCCAATCCTACCCCGAAGCGGAAGCGGTCGAAGGCATCGCCTCGCATATCCAGAAATTCTGGGACCCACGCATGCGCCAGGGCATCTTCGCCCATCTCAAGGCCGGCGGCGCGGGCCTGAAGCCGCTCAGCCTCAAGGCGTTGCAGCAATTGGCGGCCAAGCAGCCGGATCTGGCGAAAAGCGCGTGACGGCGTAAAGGCGATGCTGGTCCGTCAGCTCGTCTATCTGGCTGCGCTTGCCCGCGAACGGCATTTCGCGCGGGCGGCCGCGGCATGCAATATCACGCAGCCGGCACTCTCCACCGCGATCAAGCAGCTCGAAGAAGAACTGGGCGTGCCGCTGGTCGATCGCGACAAGCGCTTCAAGGGCTTCACGCCGGAAGGGCAGGAGGTGCTGCTGTGGGCGCGGCGCATCCTTTCCGACTATGACAGCCTGCGCCAAGGCATCCAGAACGCCAAGCGCAGCTTGACCGGTACGCTGCGCCTCGGCGTCATTCCCTCGGCCTTGCCGTTAGTGCCGCTCGTCACCGACCCGCTTTACGACCGGCACCCGCAGGTGCGCGTCACGGTCTGGTCGACCTCCTCAGCCGAGATCCAGCAGGGCCTCGACCATTTCGAGCTCGAGGCCGGCATCACCTATTTGGAATCCGAGCCGCTGAAGGGCGTGCTGCAGCGGCCGCTTTACACCGAGCGCTATGTGCTGCTGACGCCAGAGCACGGGGCGCTGGGCAACGCGAAATTCGCCACCTGGCGGCAGGCAGCGGAACTGCCGCTCTGCCTGCTCACCCCCAACATGCAGAACCGGCGCATCATCGACAGCATTTTCAAATCGCTGGATTGCAGCCCACGGCCGCAGCTGGAGACGAATTCGGTGGTCAATCTGTGCGCCCATGTGCGCTCGGGCAGGCTTTCGAGCATCGTCCCCAAATCGCTCATCCAGGTGCTGGGCATGCCATCGGGCGCCGTCGCCCTCGACCTTACCGAGCCGGACATCAGCCGCCAGGTGGGGCTGGTCGTACCCGACCGGGAACCGCTGTCGCCGATCAGTCTCGCCCTGTTTTCGATGCAATTTCCGGGATTTAACGAGGGCTGAGAGGCCTGCGTCAGGATGGCGCAGGAAAATTCCCTTGCGCTTGCCTGCATAATTGCAGATATCTGCAGATATGCAGATGCAAGATCTCCTAGAGACGGCCGACAAGGTCAGTGAACTGATGAAGTCGCTGGGCAACCCCAAGCGCCTGCTGCTCCTTTGCCAATTGGTCGAGCAGGAGCGCTCGGTTTCCGAGCTGGCGCGGCTCATCGACATGAAGGAGCCGGCGGTGTCGCAGCAGTTGGCCCTGTTGCGCAAGGACGGCATCGTCAGCGCGCGGCGGGACGGGCAGAACATGCTCTATGCCCTGGACCGCGACGACGTGCGCCGGCTCATCGAATTTCTCTACGCCACCTACTGCCAGCCCTTTTGCGAGGAGGGTGGCGAACAAGGCTGAGGGCGCTGCCCTAAACCCCTGAAAGACCACGAATATTCTACACAGATTCGGTGGAAAACCGAGCCGGGACACGCACTTCAAGGAGGAAACGCCCATGACCATCCAAGCGACCGCCCAAAGGACCGCCACTGCCCGCCCCGATGTGAAGGGCTTCTTCGATCCGGACACATTCACCGTGAGCTATGTCGTCATCGACCCGGCGACGAAGAAGGCCGCGATCATCGATTCGGTGCTCGATTTCGACGCGCCGTCCGGCCGCACCAAGACGCATTCGGCCGACCAGCTCATCGCCTATGTCAAGGAAAAGGGCGCCACCGTCGAATGGCTGCTGGAGACGCATGTCCATGCCGATCACCTGTCGGCGGCACCCTATCTCAAGGAGAAGCTGGGCGGCACGCTCGCCATTGGCTTCGAGATCGTCACCATCCAGGCTGTCTTCGGCAAGGTGTTCAACGCCGGCACGGAATTCGCGCGCGACGGCCGTCAGTTTGACAGGCTGCTGAAGGATGGCGAGACGTTCAAGTTGGGCTCGATCGATGCCAGGGCCATGCATACGCCCGGCCACACGCCCGCTTGCATGACCTATCTCATCGGCGATGCCGGCTTTGTCGGCGATACGTTGTTCATGCCTGATTACGGCACGGCGCGCTGCGACTTTCCCGGCGGCGATGCACGGCAGCTCTATCGCTCGATCCGCAAGATCTTCGCGTTGCCGGAAGAGACCCGCCTCTTCATGTGCCACGATTACCTACCGGCGGGCCGCAGCGACTATGTGTGGGAAACGACCGTCGGTGCCCAGAAGCACCACAACATCCATGTCGGCGCTGGCAAGACGGAAGACGACTTCGTCGCCATGCGCCAGGCGCGCGATGCCAAGCTCGACATGCCGCGCCTCATTCTGCCCTCGGTCCAGGTCAACATGCGCGCCGGCCATATGCCGCCGGCCGAAAGCAATGGCGTTTCCTATCTGAAGCTTCCCATCAACGCCCTCTGACACGGAGAGAACGGCATCATGGAAAACCTGCGCCGCCTGACACCTTCCTTCTCCGTCGCCCCGCAGATCAGCGAGGCCGATGTCGGCACATTGGCCAGCCGCGGCTATCATGCCATCATCAACAATCGCCCTGACAATGAGGGTGAGGGCCAACCGAGCAGCGCCGCCCTGGAAGCGGCAGCCAAGCGTCATGGTCTGGCCTATCGCCATATTCCGGTCATTTCCGGCAAGGTGACCGACAATGATGTCGACGCTTTTCGTGCGGCGATCGCGCAAATGCGCGGACCGGTCTTCGCCTTCTGCCGGACCGGGACCCGCTCGACGACGCTCTGGGCGCTGAGCGAAGCGAAGCACCTCGATCCCGCCGTCATTATCGGCGTGGCCGCCGATGCCGGCTATGACCTCAATCCCTTGCGCCCGCGCCTCGATACGCTCTGGAACGCCGATATCGGCACCGTTGCCGGTGCAGTAAAGGCGGCGCCGGCCAAGAATTTCGACGTCGTCGTGGTCGGTGGCGGCGCCGCCGGCTGTTCGGTATCGGCAAGCCTGCTGAAGCGCCGCCCCAACCTGCGCATCGCCATCATCGAGCCCAAGGAAACGCATTACTATCAGCCCGGCTGGACGCTGGTCGGCGGCGGTGTGTTCGACCGCGCCAAGACTTCCCGCCCGATGCAGGAATGCATCCCCGCCGGCGTGCAATGGATCAAGGCCGCCGTTTCCGGTTTCGAGCCGGCCAATCACGCGGTGCTGCTCGAAGACGGCACACCGATCGGCTATTCGACACTGGTCGTGGCGCCCGGTCTGGAACTACGCTGGGACCTCATTGAGGGATTGCAGGAGACGCTGGGCAAGAATGGCGTCACCTCAAACTACCTCTTCGATCTTGCCCCCTATACCTGGGAACTGGTGCAGGGATTGAAGGGCGGCACGGCCCTGTTCACCCAGCCGCCGATGCCGATCAAATGCGCCGGTGCGCCGCAGAAGGCCATGTATCTTTCGGCGAACTTCTGGGAGATGCAGGGTTGCCTGAAGAACATCCGGATCGAGTTCAACAATGCCGGCGGCGTGCTGTTCGGCGTCAAGGATTACGTGCCGTCCCTGATGAAATATGTCGATCGTTATGGCGCCAAGCTGGCCTTCAATTCGACATTGAAATCGATCGACGGGCCGAACAAGACCGCTGTCTTTGACGTGAAGAAGGAAGACGGGTCGGTCGAGCGCGTAGCCAAGCCGTTCGACATGATCCATGTGGTACCGCCGCAGACGGCGCCTGCCTTCATCCGCCAGTCGCCCTTGGCCGATGGCGCCGGCTGGGTCGATGTCGAACCCGAGACCATGCGTCACAAATCCTACGGCAATGTCTTCGCGCTGGGCGATGCCGGGTCGATGCCCAACGCCAAGACGGCAGCAGCCGTACGCAAGCAGGCGCCGATCGTGGCCGAGAACGTGCTCGCTGTTCTGGATGGCAAGAACCCGCGCGCCATCTATGACGGCTACGGTTCCTGCCCGCTCACCGTCGAGCGCGGCAAGGTGGTGATGGCCGAGTTCGGCTATGGCGGCAAGTTGTTGCCGACCTTCCCCTGGGATTCGACCAAGCCCCGCTGGAGCGCCTGGTTCGCCAAGGTCTCGCTGCTGCCCTGGCTCTATTTCGACGTGATGATGAAAGGACGCGAATGGCTGGCGACACCCACCATTCTGCCGCATCAGCCGCAGGCGCATGAGGCGGCAGCGGCCTGCGTCGATCCTTTGCAACGCAAGTAGGAAAACAGATAGGCGATCATGAACGGCTTGGAAAAATGGCTGCCCTCGATCACCTGGGCAAGGCAATACAAGGCGGCAACCTTCGGCAATGACGCCGTGGCGGCGATCATCGTCACCATCATGCTGATTCCGCAGAGCCTCGCTTACGCGATGCTGGCGGGCCTGCCGCCTTATATCGGCCTCTATGCCAGCATTCTGCCGCTCATCGCCTATGGCATTTTCGGCACCAGCCGGACCTTGGCCGTGGGGCCGGTCGCCGTCATCTCGCTGATGACGGCGGCAGCGGCGGCCAAGATCGCGGCACCCGGCAGTCCGCTTTATATCGAGGCGGCACTGGTGCTGGCCTTTCTTTCCGGCCTGATGCTGGTGGCAATGGCGGTGCTACGCTTGGGCTTTCTCTCCAACTTCCTCAGCCATTCGGTGATTTCGGGTTTCATCAGCGCCTCCGGCATTCTCATCGCGGCAAGCCAGCTCAAGCATATTCTGGGCGTCAAGGCCGGCGGCGATACCTTGCCGGATATCCTCACGGCTCTCGCGGGGCAGGTGGGTGCGATCAATCTGCCGACCGTGATGATCGGCACGGCCGCCACCGCCTTCCTGTTCTGGGTGCGCAAATCGCTCAAGCCCTTGCTGGTGCGAGCGGGGCTCGGCCCACGCATGGCGGATGTCATTGCCAAGGCCGGGCCGGTCGCCGCCGTCATCATCTCGACCTTGAGTGTGGCCCTGCTCGATCTCGACGCCGAAGGCGTCAAGATCGTCGGAGCTATCCCGCAAGGCCTGCCACCGCTCACCATTCCCAGTTTCGATGCCGAATTGTGGTCGTCGCTGCTCGGCGGGGCAGCGCTCCTCAGCCTGGTGGGTTTCGTCGAATCCATCTCGGTCGCCCAGACGCTGGCCGCCAAGCGCCGCCAGCGTATCGCGCCGGACAATGAGCTGATGGGTTTGGGGGCCGCCAATCTGGCCGCGGCCTTCACCGGCGGCTTCCCCGTGACCGGCGGTTTTGCCCGCTCGGTCGTGAATTTCGATGCCGGGGCCGAGACGCCCCTGGCCGGTGCGCTCACGGCACTGGGCATCCTGCTCACGGCCCTGCTGCTGACGCCGCTCTTCCACTTCCTGCCGCAGGCGGTACTGGCCGCCACCATCATCGTTGCCGTTCTGTCGCTGGTCGATCTTGCCGCCTTGCCGCGCGTCTGGCGCTATTCGCGGCACGATTTCATCGCCATGGCGGCGACCATGCTCGTGGTGCTGGGCATCGGTGTCGAACCCGGCATCGTGACCGGTGTCGCCTTGTCGCTGCTGCTGTTCCTGTGGCGCACCAGCCGACCGCATGTCGCCATCGTCGGCCTGGTGCCTGAGACCGAGCATTTCCGCAATGTCGACCGGCACCGGGTATGGGTGAGCGACACGGTGCTCAGCATCCGGGTCGATGAGAGCCTCTATTTTGCCAATGCCCGCGCCCTTGAGGACCGCATCTATGCCGAAATCGCCGGCCGGCCGGCCCTGCGCCATGTCGTGCTGATGTGTCCGGCGGTCAATCTGATCGACGCCAGTGCATTGGAAAGCCTGGAGGCCATCCAGCACCGCCTGCACGATGCTGGTGTCGTCTTCCATTTGTCCGAGGTGAAGGGCCCGGTGATGGATGCGCTCCGCCGCAGCGACTTCCTGGATCACCTGCAGGCCAGCGGCGGGCACGTTTTCCTCAGCCAGTTCGAGGCGGTTCGCACTCTCGACCCGGCCGTTGTCGTCGGCCTGCGCGCCGACGGCACGCGCGCCGCGGTAAGCGAGCCTTGCATCGGGCTCGAAACGAAGGCGGCATAAAAAGCGTAACAAAGGACCCGCTTGACACCGGGCCGTCGAGACTCAGATGATATGGGCAAGGGGTTGACCGCGATCGCCCCGTGAGGCCTTGGCTAGAGCATCGCGTCCGTATCTCCCCATTTGGAGTGGACGTCATCATGCCTGGTCCCGACAGCATCACATCACAACAGCTTTCCCGCCTCGTCGGCCTGCCCGACAGCCCCATCCTCATCGACGTGCGTGACGACGATGATTTTGCCGCCGACCCGCGCCTCATTCCTGGCGCTGTGCGGCGCGATTATCGGCAGGTCGGTCGATGGGCGCACGAATTTGCCGGCCAAAACACGATCGTCACCTGCCAGCGCGGACTGAAATTGAGCCAGGGTGTCGCAGCCTGGCTGCGACAGGAGGGCATCCCGTCGGAAAGCCTGGATGGCGGGCATGAAGCCTGGGTCGGCGGCGGTGGAATGTTACTGCGCGAGGCGGCGCTGCCGCCGCGGGACACCCAAGGCCGCACGGTCTGGGTGACGCGCGCACGCCCCAAGATCGACCGCATCGCCTGCCCCTGGCTGATCCGCCGCTTCGTTGACCCGCGGGCCGTCTTTCTTTATGTGGCACAAGCCGAAGTGCCGGCGGTGGCCGAACGCTTCAACGCGACGCCCTTCGACATCGACGGTGCCTTCTGGAGTCATCGCGGCGAGTTGTGCACCTTCGACATCATGCTGCTGGAATTCGGGCTGAAATCCGAAGTGCTCGAGCGCCTCGCCGTGATCGTCCGCGGGGCCGATACCGACCGGCATGATCTGGCACCACAGGCGGCTGGATTGCTCGCCGCCTCACTGGGATTCTCGCGCATGTACAAGGACGATCTCAAACAACTGGAAGCGAGCCTACCGCTTTACGACGCCCTCTATCGCTGGTGCCGCGACGCAGTAGGCGAGGCGCATAATTGGCCCGGGCATAACGCGGGCGGTTCCCGATGAATATGCCCGAGCGGCCGATGCCCGGCATCGGCGAGGCGTTCAGGATCTGGCTGAAGATCGGCCTGCTTTCCTTCGGTGGACCGGCGGGGCAGATCGCGCTGATGCACCGGATCGTCGTCGACGAGCTGAAATGGGTGGGCGAGAAGCGTTTCCTGCACGCGCTCAATTTCTGCACCCTGCTGCCGGGGCCCGAGGCGCAGCAACTCGCCACCTATCTCGGCTGGCTGATGCATGGAGTGAAAGGCGGGCTGATGGCGGGCCTGCTTTTCATACTGCCCGGTGCTCTGGTGATGCTGGGCCTGTCGCTGGCCTTCGTGCTGCTGGGTCATTTGCCGCTGATGGCGGGGCTGTTCTTCGGCCTCAAATGCGCGGTGCTGGTGCTGGTGATCGAAGCCTTGCTGCGCATCGGCCGGCGCGCGCTCAAGGGCCGCGCCGCCTATGCCATGGCTTTCGCTGCTTTCATCGGCCTCTTCCTGCTCAAGATCCCGTTTCCGCTGGTGGTAATCGGTGCGGGGCTGATCGGCCTCGTGAGCCCGCGCGTCTTCACCCATCGCTGGCACGATGCGGAGGATTTGGCTGGACCAGCCCTCATCGACGCGCTGCTGCTGCGCGAGCCGGTGCGCGTGCAGGAACTGGCGCGCGGCGCAAGGCGGGCGGGCATTGGCGCGCTCATTGTGTGGCTGCTGCCGGCGCTGATCCTCATCTTTCTCGTCGGCGGAACCTATGGCGATATCGCCGCCTTCTTTTCCAAAATGGCTGTCGTGACGATGGGCGGTGCCTATGCGGTGCTGGCCTATGTGGCGCAGGATGCGGTCTCGACCTATGGCTGGCTCACCGGCCCGGAGATGCTGACGGGGCTTGGCCTTGCCGAGACGACACCGGGGCCGCTGATCCTGGTGCTGCAATTCGTGGGCTTCCTCGCCGGCTTTCATGAAGGCGGTGTGCCGGGCGCGCTGTTCGGGGCGCTGATCACGCTGTGGGTGACGTTTGCACCCTGCTTCGCCTTCGTCTTTCTGGGTGCCCCCTGGATCGAGAGCATGCAAGGGAGCCGCGTGCTGGCCGGCGGCCTTGCTGCCATCACCGCCGCCGTGGTCGGCGTCATCGCGAACCTGGCGTTATGGTTCGCGCTCCATGTGATCTTCACCGCGCAGGAGACGATCGTCATCGGGCCGCTCTCCGTCGACCTGCCCGTGCCGGCCAGCATCGATCTTGCGGCCGCGGCCTTGGCCTTGCTTGCGGCCGTCGGCTTGTTTCGTTTCCGCCTCGGCCTGTTCGCGACCCTGGCACTGGCATCGGCCTGCGGCGTCGTGCTCAGCCTGATTTAGAATCGCAAAAGGGGGCGACCGGCCGACCGCCCCCTTGCTGCAAAGTCAGGCAGAGATTCAGCCAAGGTCGAAGCGGTCGAGGTTCATCACTTTCGCCCAGGCCGCCACGAAATCGGTCACGAACTTCTTTTCCGCATCCTGGCTGCCATAGACCTCGGCCAAGGCACGGAGCACCGAGTTGGAGCCGAAGACGAGATCGACGCGGGTGCCGGTCCATTTGACCTCGCCGGTCTTGCGGTCGCGGCCTTCATAGAGATCCTTGGCCGCCGACACCGCCTTCCATTCCGTGCCCATGTCGAGGAGGTTCACAAAGAAGTCGTTGCTCAAGCTTTCCGGCCGCTTGGTGAGGACGCCATGCGGTGCGCCACCGGTATTGGCATTCAAGGCCCGCATGCCGCCCACCAGCACCGTCATTTCCGGCGCCGTCAAGGTCAGCAGGTTCGCCTTGTCGACCAGTAGATGCTCGGCCATCGACCCCAGCGAACCTTTCTGGTAGTTGCGGAAGCCGTCGGCAACCGGTTCCAGAACGGCAAAGGCTTCGACATCGGTCTGCGCCTGAGAGGCATCGGTGCGACCGGCAGCGAAAGGTACCGTCACCTGGTGTCCGGCCTTCTTTGCTGCCGCTTCCACCGCCGCATTGCCGGCCAGCACGATAAGATCGGCGAGCGACACCTTTTTACCACCGGACTGCGCCTTGTTGAACGCAGCCTGGATGCCTTCAAGGACCTTCAGCACCTTGGCAAGCTGCGCCGGCTGATTGGCTTCCCAATCCTTCTGCGGGCTGAGGCGAATGCGCGCCCCATTGGCGCCAGCACGCTTGTCGGAACCGCGGAAGGTCGAGGCTGAGGCCCAGGCGGTCGAGACCAGCTCGGCGATGGAGAGACCGGAAGCCAGCACCTTGGCTTTCAGATCCGCCGCGTCACGCTCATCGATGACCGGGTGATCGACCGCCGGCACCGGGTCCTGCCAGATCAATTCCTCGGCCGGCACATCCGGCCCAAGGTAACGGGCGCGCGGTCCCATGTCGCGATGGGTGAGCTTGAACCAGGCGCGGGCGAAGGCATCGGCGAACGCATCCGGGTCTTCGTAGAAGCGCCGCGAGATCTTCTCGTAGGCAGGATCGAAGCGCAAAGCGAGGTCGGTGGTGAGCATCGACGGCGCGCGGCGCTTGCTCCTGTCGAACGGGTCCGGCACCGAATTGGCACCGGCGCCGCCCTTGGGGACCCATTGATGGGCGCCGGCCGGGCTCTTGGTCAGTTCCCATTCATAGCCGAACAGGTTCCAGAAGAAATTGTTGCTCCATTTGGTGGGCGTCGAGGTCCAGATGACCTCAAGGCCGCTGGTGATCGCATCGGGCCCGACGCCGCTGCCGAAGCTGCTCTTCCAGCCCAGACCCTGCTGCTCGAGGTCGGCGGCTTCCGGTTCCGGACCCACATGGCTGGCGGGGCCGGCGCCATGGGTCTTGCCGAAGGTATGGCCGCCGGCGATCAACGCCACGGTTTCCTCGTCATCCATTGCCATGCGCTTGAAGGTCTCGCGGATGTCCTTGGCGGCGGCGAGCGGGTCGGGATTGCCGTCCGGCCCTTCCGGATTGACATAGATGAGGCCCATCTGCACGGCGCCGAGATGCCCTTCCAGCTGTCGCTCGCCCGAGTAGCGCTTGTCGCCCTTCAGCCAGGCGGTCTCGGAGCCCCAATAGACGTTGGTTTCGGGCTCCCACACATCGGCGCGGCCTCCGCCGAAGCCGAAGGTCTTGAAGCCCATCGATTCCAGCGCCACGTTGCCGGTAAGAATGATGAGATCGGCCCAGGAGATCTTGGCGCCGTATTTCTGCTTCACCGGCCAGATCAGGCGCCGCGCCTTGTCGAGGCTGACATTATCGGGCCAGGAATTGAGGGGCGCGAAACGCTGCTGCCCGCCGCCGGCGCCACCGCGCCCGTCGCCGATACGGTAGGTGCCGGCGCTATGCCAGGCCATGCGGACGAAGAACGGCCCGTAATGGCCGAAATCGGCCGGCCACCAATCCTGCGATTGCGTCATCAGGGCCTTGAGGTCCTGCTTCACCGCAGCGAGATCAAGGCTCTTGAATTCCTCGGCATAGTCGAAACCCTGACCCATCGGGTCAGAGCGCGCCGAATGCTGGTTGAGGATGTCGAGGCGCAGCTGATCGGGCCACCAATCGCGGTTCGAGGTGCCGCCGGTTGCAGGATGGAACGGGCATTTGCCCTCGGCTTTGGTGTCATTCATGGCTGGGTCTCCCTTGCGTCTTCATGGTCTTGTACGGCTGGATGTTTCAGCCGCCATCATGACCCTCTCCTGCGAGACGGGGAAATCGATAGTCCTGCACGCGCTGATGGATAAAATCGATCAAGGCGGCCAGGCCGACGGTTTCCAATGCAGCACAAGCGAATAATAGGACAATGGTCGGCACCCTGACGCCCATGCTGGACCCTATACCCAAGACCATTGTCGGTGTTTCTTAACGCTGCCGATTAACCCAGCATTAAACCAACGCGCCCACACTTAACGATGCGCGCCGAGGAAACACCCGTGGGTTGAGCCGACAATGCGATTTCGATTGAGCGTGGCGAAAGCCATCATCCTCTTTGGCCTCCTCATCGCCGGCGGTTTCGCGGCGATCCTCGTCACCAATTCGCTGGCCCTGTCCGAGCTCAAGGTCGGCGGTCCGCTCTACCGGCAGATCGTGCTGGGCAAGGATCTCATCGCCGACATCCTGCCGCCACCCGAATACGTGCTGGAATCCTATCTCGAGGCGACGCTCGCCGTAAAGAATCCGGGCGAACTGGCAGCGCATCGCGAGCGGCTAGCGCAGCTCCGCAAGGATTACGACGCGCGCCATGAATACTGGCTGACGGCCGATTACAACCCCGGCTTACGCGACAAGCTTACGCAAGCAAGCCACGCCGAGGTGATGAAATTCTACGCCGCCATCGATCAGTTGCTGCCGGCCATCGAGAAGAGCGACCAGGCGGCGATCGAAGCCGCCTATGCGCAGGTAAGTGCCGCCTATCAAGCGCATCGCAAAGTGATCGACGAGATCGTGGCCGGCGCCAATGCCGCCAATGCCGAAACCGAGGCGACAGCAGCGGCCGCGGATACCTCCTATTTCGCTATCGTCTGGTTGGTGACGATTGTCGTGCTGATCCTGGTGGCTGGTGGCATCGCCACCATCGCGCTGGGTGTCATTCGCCCGATCATCCGCATGACCGGCGTGATGACGAAGCTCGCAGGTGGTGAACTCGAAACCGACATACCCTCCACCGGGCGGCAGGACGAGATCGGCGCCATGGCGCGTGCGGTCGACGTGTTCCGTGACAATGCCAAGGAGAATGAACGCCTGCGCCAGCGGCAGGAGACCGAGCGCCAGCGCAATGACGAGGCGTTGAAAACCGAGATGCTGCAATTGACCGAGACACTGGAGAACGAGGTCAAGGAGACGGTGGGCGACATCTCGACCCAGGCCAACAAGCTGACCGAAAACGCCACCTTGCTGTCGCGCACCGCCGCCGAACTGCGGGACATGGCGACGGAGGTCAATCAGCTGGTTGATACCACCAACCGGAATGTCGAAACGGTGGCGAGCGCTACCGAAGAACTGGAGGCCTCGAGCCGCGCGATTTCTGCCCAGATCGGCAACTCCAGCAAGCTCGCCGCGACCGCGCGCGAAGGCGCGGAAATCGCCAACAGCGAGGTGGCGGGTCTGGCGCAGACAGCAAGTTCCATCGGCAATGTCGTCACCATGATCCAGGAAATTGCGGCCCGGACACGCATGCTGGCCTTGAACGCCACCATCGAAGCGGCGCGCGCCGGCGACATGGGCAAGGGCTTTGCCGTGGTGGCCGACGAGGTGAAAAGCCTGGCGCGGCAGACCGAAGAGGGCATCGCCCAGGTCAACGCCCAGGCCGAGGAGATCACGCAATCCACCGCCAAAGCCGTCGGCATCGTCGACAATGTGGCGGGTGGCATCCGCGACATCGACGCCGTGACGGTCGAAGTGGCCCGCGCCAGCGAGGAGCAGCGCGCCGCCACCGCCGAGATCATGCAGAGCGCCGGCCAGGCTGCGCAGTCGACGCGGTCGGTCGCCGACAATGTCGCGCGCATGCTCAAGGGCGTCGAGCGCACGGGCGAGACGGCCGGCCATGTCAACGATCTTTCCGCCCTGGTCAATCGCGACATCAGCGCCCTGCAGCAGCGGCTCTATGTCATCCTGCGTTCCTCGATCGGCGGCAACCGGCGCGATGGTGCGCGGCGGACGGCGGCCATTGCCTTCCGCGGCGATTTCGGCGGACAGATGGTAACCGGCTTTACCGGTGACGTTTCCGATGGCGGCGTGCTGGTGGTGGCCGACAGCAACACCACCCTGCGCCCCGCGGATGGAACCTGCGAGCTGAAGGATGTGGGCCGCTTCCGCGCCAAGCTGGTGAGCCAGGATCCGCTCGGCATCCATATCCAGTTCGTCGATCCGGGGCCGGCCGAACTTGCGGCACTGCATGCCAAGCTTGTCGCCGTCGGCAAGGAGGACGAGCCGTTCATGGAGCTTGCCAATTCGGTGGCAAATGCCGCCTCGGCAGCACTCGAGGCGTCGCTCGCAGACCGCAGCATCAATCTCGATGATCTCTTCGACGTCGAATACGAACCCATCGCCGGCACCGATCCGCAGCAGGTGATGGCCAAGCATACGACTCTGGTCGAACGCCTGTTCCCCTCGATCATCGAGCCGCCCTTGGCGCAGAACAGCCGCATCGTCTTTTGCTGCATCATCGACCGAAAAGGCTATATCGCCGCCCATAACAAGAAATATTCGGCGCCGCAGAAGCCGGGCGAGACAGTGTGGAACACCGCCAATTCCAGGAACCGGCGCATCTATACCGACCGTGCCGGCACGCTCGCCGGCCGCGCCACAAGGACCGTGGTACAGACCTATGCCCGCGACATGGGCGGCGGCAATTTCGTCGTCCTCAAGGAAATCGACGCGCCGATCAAGGCCGGCGGCAAGCATTGGGGTGCGGTAAGGTTGGCGTTGAAATTGAGTTGAGATCATTTCCCCTCCCCCCTGAGGGTGAGGGGATGTTCTTTCGCTGCAATCTGGCTATCCTCCCACTCATGACACGACTTCCCGCCAACGATATGGACGGATTCGGGCGCCTTTCCGTCTGGCTGCTGGAGGCGGCGCTGGGCGATACGGGCAAGCGCGGGGACGGAACACCGGACAACAATCTCGGCGCCTTGTCGACGGTCGATGTGTTCGCGGGTTTCTGCGCGCGTTTGAACGATTGGATCGGGCCGTTCACGCGCATCTCCATCGGGATCGAGGTGCTGCACCCGGAACTGTCCGGCGGGTCGATGTATTGGCGCGAGGGCAAGATCGAGGAGCGGGAGCTGACGCGCGCCAGCATCAACGGCTTTGACGAATATCTCAGAAGCCCCGTTTATGTCGTCGAACAGACCAACCGCCCCTGGCGCTGGCGCGCGGGCGAACCCGTCCCGGACATGCCGCTGGTGCAGGATCTTTCCGCGCAGGGCATCACCGATTATTGCCTGTTTCCGCTGCCGGTCCAGGATACCAGCCGCACCTGCACCATGTCCTTCGCCACAAGGCGGCCGGGTGGCTTCGGCAATCTGGGCGGTGACGCGCAGGGACTGGGATTGCTGCGCCGGGTGGCCTGGTTGATGACGCCGATCCTCGAGCGTGCCGCCTTGCGCATCATCGCGCTCAATCTGCTCGACGCCTATGTCGGCAAGATCGCGGGAGAGCGCGTCTATGGCGGGCAGATTGAGCGCGGTGCCGTGGAACCCATCGACGCCGCGATCCTGGTGGCGGATCTGCGCGGTTTCACGCGCTTGAGCGAAGAGATAGGTGAGAGTGCCATGATCTCTCTCCTCAACCGCTATTTCGATACGCTGGGCGAAGCCATCGCCGCCCATGACGGGCAGATCTTGAAGTTCATGGGCGACGGGTTGCTGGCGGTCTTTCCAATCGCGAATGGTCAGAAACGAAAATCCGTCTGCGGCAATGCCTATCAGGCTGCGTTGCAGTCCCGAAACAACCTGAAGGCACTCAATGCAGCTTTGCTTGGCGAGGGAAGGGCGGCCATCGATTTCGGCGTCGGCCTTCACATCGGCAATGTGGCCTTCGGCAATATCGGTGCCGGCACGCGGCTCGATTTCACCGTCATCGGACCCGCCGTCAACCAGGCAAGCCGTCTCCAGGACCTGACCAAGGAGATCGGTGTGCCGATCCTGGCCTCGGGGGAGTTTGCGGAGACGGCGAATGTCGGCATGTGCCATCTCGGCGCCCATGCGGTGCGAGGCGTGTCGGCGCTGATCGACATTTTCGGGCCGCCTGATATCCCGCATTGAATTGTGGGCGATTGCGTCACATGCGGCCAAATGCCGGTTGGCATTTCCCCCATGCTGATTAGAGTGATTCCAGATCTGGTCATGCGGGGCCCCGTCGGCCGCAGGAGACGAAATCATGGACGCCGTGATCCTGGCGCGGTTGCAGTTCGCCGCCAACATCTCGTTTCACATCCTGTTTCCCAGCATCACGTTGGCGCTGGGCTGGGTGCTGCTCTATTTCAAACTGCGCCATGACGGTCTGCAGGCCAAGGCGCCAGATGACGTGCGCAGGGGTGATATGCGCTGGATGCTGGCCTACCGCTTCTGGGTCAAGATCTTCGCGCTCAGCTTTGCCATGGGCGTCGTTTCCGGCATCACCATGAGCTTTCAGTTCGGCACCAACTGGCCGGGCTATATGCAGAAGGTCGGCAATGTGGCAGGGCCGCTGCTGGCCTATGAAGTGCTGACCGCCTTCTTCCTCGAGGCCGTCTTCCTCGGCATCATGCTGTTCGGCTTCAAGCGCGTGCCCAATTGGGTGCACAGCACCGCCACCTTTCTGGTCGCCTTTGGCACGACCCTGTCGGCCTTCTGGATCCTGGCGCTGAATTCCTGGATGCAGACGCCGGCCGGCTTCATCCTGAAGGACGGCGTTGTGCATGCCGTCGACTGGATCGCCATCGTCTTCAACCCGAGCTTTCCCTATCGCTTCGTCCATATGCTGCTGGCTTCGGGCTTGACGGCAAGCTTCCTCATCGCCGGCACTTCGGCCTTGCGCTGGTTCTGGGGCGAACGCTCGGACGATCTCAAGGCAGGCTTGAAGACCGGAATCTATCTCGCCGCCATTCTCATTCCGCTGCAGATCGCGGCCGGCGATCTTCACGGCCTCAATACGCTGGAACATCAGCCGCAGAAAGTCGCGGCGATGGAAGGCAATTGGCAGACCAGCAGCAATGTGCCGCTGCTGCTCTTCGCCTGGCCGGACGAGAAAACACGCGAGAACCATTTCGAGATCGGCATTCCGGACGGCGCCAGCCTGATCCTGCGCCATGCGCCCGATGGCATCGTGCCGGGGCTCAACGATTATGCCGGCGAACACCCGCCGGTGGCGCCGGTCTTCTTCGCCTTCCGCATCATGGTGGGGCTTGGCCTGCTGATGCTGGCGGTCTCCTGGGCGGCGAGTTTCTATCTGTGGCGCAAGGGCGAGCTGCCGCGCCTCTTGCAGCGCGTGCTGATCGGCATGACCTTTTCCGGTTGGGTGGCGACGCTCGCCGGCTGGTATGTGACCGAGATCGGCCGCCAGCCTTACCTGGTCGCGGGCGTGCTGCGCACGGCGGACGCGGCGAGCAGCGTCCCGGCACCGATGATCGGCCTCAGCCTCACGCTCTATCTCATCGTCTATGCGGCCCTCATCGTCGCCTATATCGGCGTCATCACCAAGCTGGCGCACAAGGCGGCCAAGGGACAGAAGCCGCCGGCCGAAACGCCGGCGCGCGCCGGCACATTCGCAGCGGCGGAGTGACATCATGCTGACCCTCTTCGGCGACCCCGCGATCTGGCTGCCTTTGGCCTTTGCCGGACTGATGGGCCTTTCCATCCTCATCTATGTCGTGCTCGACGGATTCGACCTCGGCATCGGCATGCTGTTCGCGCTCGGCAACGAGGCCGAGCAGGACCGCATGATGGCGTCGATCGGCCCGTTCTGGGACGCCAACGAAACCTGGCTGGTGCTGGCGGTGGGCCTGCTGCTGGTGGCCTTTCCCGTCGCCCACGGCATCATACTCACAGCCCTCTATCTGCCGGTCGTCCTGATGCTGATCGGCCTCATCCTGCGCGGCGTCGCCTTTGAATTCCGCGCCAAGGCCGACGGCGTTGCCAAACGCCGCTGGAGCCAGGTGTTCATCGGCGGCTCGCTGCTCACGGCGCTCACCCAGGGCTATATGCTGGGCGTCTATGTGATGGGACTGCGGCAGGATGTGCTGGCCGTTTCGTTCGGCCTTCTCACCGCCATCTGCCTGGTGGCCGGTTATATGCTGGTGGGAGCGGCTTGGCTCATCATCAAGACCGACGGTCCGCTGCAGCGCCGCGCGATCGTCTGGGCCCGGCGCTGCCTGATCTTTGCCGGGATCGGCATGGCGGCCATTTCCATCGCCTCGCCGCTGGTCAGCCCGCGCATCTTCGAGAAATGGTTCGGCGGCCCCGCCATCCTGTTGCTGGCACCCTTGCCCGTCGGGTCGGCGGTGATCTTCCTGGGTCTTGCCGTCCTGCTGCGCAATCTGCCCGACGCTGCCGACCGCTGGTGCCGCCTGCCCTATATCGCCGTCACGGGCCTGTTCGCCCTGGCCTTCGCGGGGCTCGCCTATTCCTTCTACCCTTACGTCGTGCCCGACCGCCTGACCTTGTTCGAGGCGGCAAGCGCGCCGGAGAGTCTGCTCGTCATCCTGTTCGGCGCCATCATCGTGCTGCCGGCCATCATCGCCTATTCGGCGCTGAGCTATCGTGTCTTTCGCGGCAAGGCGACGCCACTCGGCTATGACTAAGAGATTGATCCGACTCGTTTGTTGCGCAGCATAAACTGGGTCATTCCAACCGTGTCACGGTGCCGCTGACCGGGCCTATCTGCGTCTCCAGCCGGACCGGCCAGCGGCCCTTAAGCGGCAGATCCGCCGGCAGTGCGAAACTGACCAGCACATCCCGCGCCGTGCCGACGATTGCAGTGCCGGCCAGCTGCTGCTTGACCGGCGGCAGATGGGCGATGAGGTCGAGCCAGACCCATTGTCCGCTCTGATCCCGGCGATAGAAGCCGCGATAGCTGACCGCTCCCGCCGCCGGATTGAGGCCGCTCACCTTTCCGTCCCGCAACAGGAGGTCGACCCGGCCGACGCCATAGATACCGCTGTAATCCAGCCGGTATTGCCCGGCGGCGGCAGCCGCGATCGGCGGCGGGTCGTCAGCAGCGACGCAGGCGGTGAGGCCGATCAGGGAAACCAGGATCAATCGACGCGAGATCATCGGCGCTCTCCGCACGGTCGAGTCCCGTCATGCTCGCAAAAGCATCAGGACCAGGCAAGGCTGTGAACTGCGCCCCTGCCGCCAACGTAACCCTTCCGTAGCAATAGACTTTGGAACGGCGGATTGCATGCAAGGTGTCACGGTCATTTTCGGCGGCAGCGGCGGAATCGGCGCGGCCTTGGCGCGGCGGCTGGCGGCGTCGGGGCGCAGATTGCACCTATTGGCGCGGGACGGCGCCAGGCTTGCGGCGGTCGCGGAAGCTCTCGGTGCTGGTTACGCCGTCTGCGACGCCACCGATCCGGCGGCAATCCGGCAAGCCGTGGACGCCATAGACGGGCCGATCGATGGCCTTGCCTATGCCGTGGGATCGATCAACCTGAAGCCGCTGGCCCGTCTATCTGCCGACGACATGCTGGCCGAATACCGCCTGAATGCGCTGGGCGCGGCGCTGGCGGTGCAGGCCGCCTTGCCGCGCCTCAAGGCTGCTGAAAATGCGGCCGTGCTGCTCTTCTCCAGTGTCGCGGTGGCACAGGGTTTTCCCAACCATGCAGCGATCGCCATGGCCAAGGGCGCGGTCGAAGGGCTCACTGTCTCGCTGGCGGCGGAACTGGCGCCAGCCATCCGTGTCAATTGCATAGCGCCCTCGCTGACCCGGACCCCGCTTGCCGGGTCCCTGCTCGCCAATGCGCAGATGGCGCAGGCAATCGCCGCTTTGCACCCGTTGCAGCGCCTGGGGGAAGCCGACGACGTGGCGGCTTTGGGCGCGCTGCTGTTGTCGCCGGAGGCCGGCTGGATTACCGGGCAGGTCATCGGCGTCGATGGCGGGCGGGCGCGGCTACGCGGCAAAGGCTGAACAAGCTGCAAGATCTTCTCTTTATATCGGGTTGTGGCATTGGATATCCTCTCGTCGTTCTTGCCAGCCCGATTCCCAGCCGCGGAGATATTGATGACCAAGCCCAGCCAGCCGATCCGCCTCTATCGTTTCCCCCGCTCGGGCCATGCCCATCGGGTGGAACTGTTCCTGTCGCTGCTGGGCCTGCCTGTCACCCTGATCGATGTCGACCTTACCAAGGGGGCCCAGAAGCAGCCGGATTTCCTGGCCAAGAACCCGTTCGGGCAGGTGCCGGTGATTGAGGATGGCGACGTCACCCTTCATGACAGCAATGCGATCCTGGTCTATCTGGCCGGCCGTTACGATGCGGGCGGAACCTGGTTGCCGCGCGAGCCGGTCGCCGCGGCGAAGGTGCAGCAATGGCTGTCGGTGGCCGCTGGTCCGCTCGCTTCCGGCCCGGCTTTGGCACGCGTCGGCTTGCTGTTCAAGCGACCGATTGATCTCGCCAAGGCGCAGGAAACCGCACGCGCCCTCTTCGCGGTGATGAACGCGCATCTGGGGCAGAACCCCTTCCTTGTCGGTGCGACACCGACCATCGCCGATATCGCGCTCTACACCTACACCGCCTTGGCGCCCGAGGGCGGCATCGAGCTCGCTCCCTATCCGCACATCCAGGCCTGGCTGAAGCGCATTGAAGCCTTGCCCGGTTTCGTTCCCATGCTCCGTAGCGCCGCTGCGTAATTTAGCCGGCGGCGTTAACTTTACTTCCCTGGACAGAGGCAGCCGAGCGACCGAGAATTGCAACATCGCTCTGATATTGATTGGCTGTTCATTCAACTTGTCATCCGGGGGAACTTTCATGCGCCGTTCGTCTCTGCCCAGCCTGCTGGCCGGTTTGGCCCTGCTTTCGACCTTGCCCGCCTTGTCGACGCCGGCCTTGGCCGAAACCAGACTCACCATCATGAGCTTCAATGTGTGGGGCGGCGGCGGCAACGCGCAGAAGCCGGTTGACGAGACCGTGGCGGCGATCAAGGCGGCCGGGGCCGACATCATCGGCATCCAGGAAACACGGCTCGAGGCCGACCCCTGCACGGCCGATGTCTGCCCGCCGGCGGGCACCAGCGTCGCCAAGGCCATCGCCGATGCGCTGGGCTATCACTATTACGACCAGACCAAGGTCAATGACGCACTATGGGCCAATGCCGTCATCAGCCGCTATCCGATCGGGCAGGCGACGCCCAACGATCTCGGCGTGCCGATCGATGTGGATGGGCGCAAGGTCTGGGCCTTCAATATCCATCTCGACGATTCACCCTACCAGCCCTATCAGCTCCTCAATATCGAATACGGCGCCTTCCCCTTCATCAAGACCGAGGCCGAGGCGGTGAAGTTCGCGAGCGACACGCGGGGACCTGCCTTGAAGCTGCTGTTCGAGGATCTCAAGGCCGCCGAGGGCGCCGATGCCGCCTTCATCTTCGGCGATTTCAATGAGCCGTCGTTCCGCGACTGGACAGCGGAGACGGTGAAGGCCGGCCACAACCCGGTCCCGGTGCGGTTCCCGACCACGGCGGCGATCGAAGAAGCGGGCTTCACCGATACCTTCCGCGCGGCTTTCCCAGACCCGGTCGCCAAGCCGGCTTATACCTGGACGCCGACATCGGAACCGACCGACCCTGAGGATCACCACGACCGCATCGACTTCGCCTTCGCCCGCGCCAAGGAATTGAAGGTGCTCAAAGCCGGCATCGTCGGCGAGAAATCACCGGAGGCGGACATCGTCGTCACACCCTGGCCGTCCGATCACCGCGCCACGATGGCGGAGATCAGCTTCTAGGCTTCGTCCGGCCCAGACTCATCAGCGGTGAAGTTCATCGCGACACCGTTGATGCAGTAGCGCTGATGGGTGGGCGGCGGGCCATCGTCGAAGACGTGGCCGAGATGGCTGCCGCAGGTCGCGCAATGCACTTCGGTGCGGACCATGAAATGGCTGCGGTCGACAGTCGTCTCGACCGAGCCCGGTACGGGATCATTGAAGCTCGGCCAGCCGGTGCCGCTTTCGAATTTCGTGCCGGAGACAAACAGCGGCTGGTCGCAGCCGGCGCAAGTAAACTTGCCGTGGCGCTTTTCATAATTGAGCGCGCAGGAACCCGGCCGCTCGGTGCCGTGGCCGCGCATGACGGCGTATTGCTCGGGGCTGAGGCGCTGGCGCCATTCGGCGTCGGATAGCGTGAAGGGAAAAGCGTCCGACATTTCTGATGCTCCACTCTAAAAAACAATTGGCGGTTGCTGGCTCTGTTTGAAAGGAGGATGGTGTTAAGCATCCGTTTATCCCATCAGGATATGTTATCAAAACAGTCTGGGAATTGGGACCGATTAGATTGAACGCTGTTCTTTCAATCCTAAATTCCGGCGGATCCGCCCTCATCTTTCTTCTTATTTTCCTATCGGCTGATCTTGCGGCGGGCTATCTGGTCAAGCGACGACACCAGACTTTGGTGCGCAACATCCTGCTCGTCCTTTTCGGTCCGGCCACAATCTATTTTCACAGCCCTGGCGCGACCGTCGGGCCGCACGGCCATGCAGATATCAACGTCGTGCTGGACCAGCGCGGCGCGGCCATCGCCCTGGCCACCATGTTCGGTGGTTTTGCCGTGGGCTTTCTCGCCATGCTGGCTGAAATGGCCATGCGCGTCATCATCGGCGGCAGAGCTCTGGGCGCCGACCTGGTCGGCATTGTCGGAGACCTTTTGCTGTGCTGGGGCGCCATCCGCATCATGCAACGCGGCAAGCCGCTGCAGAGTATCGGCTTCGGCACCTTGTTCGTCTGTGGCGGCGTGGTGGGTTTCGGCGAGGCGGCGGCTCTGCTGCTGATCGGCACCTGGACCGAGGGCCTGCTGATCTTCCGCCATGACGGCCTCAGTCTCTTTCTGGTGCAAGCGCTCTCGGCGCTGATCTTCGGAATCGTGATCAAGATCCAGACCGACATCCGCGCCGCACGCGCAGAAACCGAACTGGAAAAGACGTTCAGCCGCAAAGCCCGCCTGGAGGAGGAAGCGTTCCGCGCCGGCGCCATCACAGCCACGACCGACAGCATCCTGAAGCTGGACCTTCAGGGGCGCATCGTTGATGTGAGCGACGCTTATGTCCGCTGGTCCGGCTACAGCCGCGACGAACTGATCGGCATGCCGATCCGCGAACGCAACAGCGAGATGACCGACGAACAGATCGCCGCGGGCCTGCGCGATATCGTGGTGAAAGGCAAGATCATCTTCGAGACGGCGCATCGCCGTAAGGATGGCTCGTCGCTTCCGGTCGAGATCGTTGCGGTACATTCCCCGGAGGGAAAAGGCGCCATCATCGTCTTCATGCGCGATATCCGCGACCGCAAGCTGGCCGAGGCGCGGCAGGCCGAAAAGAATGCGAGCCTCAAGGAGTCCCTGGAACAGGCCATTCGTGCCTTGTCAGCCGCCATGATGCACCGCGACCTCAGCACGGCCAGCCATGAGGATCGCGTCGCTGATCTCAGCCTCGCGATCGGCCGCAAGATGGCACTCGATCCAGAGCGACTTGAAGGCCTGGGATTGGCGGCCATGGTGCACGACATCGGGCAGATCCAGACGCCATCGGAAATCCTGATGCGGCCATATCGGCTGTCGCCGGAGGAATTTGCGCTGGTCAAGATGCATGCCGAAGCCGGCGCTCAGATTCTGGGCGACATCAAATTTCCCTGGCCGATCGCCGAGATGGTGCATCAGCATCACGAAAATTTCGATGGCAGCGGCTATCCCCGCGGCCTGACGGGCGACCAGATCCTGCTGGAGGCGCGCATCATCCGGGTTGCCGACAGCGTCGAGGCGATGCTATCGCACCGACCATTCCGCCGTTCCCGTGACCGCGCCTATGCGCTTGCCGAACTTAGATCCGGCAGCGGCAGCAAATACGATCCCGATGTCGTGGCGGCCTGTGTCGATTTGCTGGAGAACGCGGGCTACCAGTTCAAAACGACAAGGAAAGCCGCGGAATGAGCGTCCCGCTTGAGAAATTCGCAAAGGTGGGGGTCGATGGGCTGCAGGCGGCGATCGATCATCTGCCGCACAGCATCGTCTTCAAGGACACACAATCGGTCATCGTATTCGCCAACGAAGCCTATGCCCGCGACCTGGCCGTTGCCAAGGAAGCACTGGTCGGCAGGACGGAGGCGGACTTCCTGCCCCGCGCCCAGGCCGAAGAATACCGGCGCAATGATCTTGAGGTGATGGCGTCGGGACGCATACAGACGCGCGACGCGACCTGGGTCCGCGATGGCGAAACGCGCTGGATCCGCATTACCAAGGCGCCGGTATTCGACAAGGGGGGAAAGGTCGAAGGCGTCGTCCTGATTTATCGTGACATGACCGAGAAGAAGCGGTCGCAGGAAGAGGTGCTGCGCCAGCATTGGGCGCTGGAGGCCATCAGCCGCGCCAACAAAGCGATGGTGTCGGATGATGACGAAGGGAGTTTTCTTGGCCATATCTGCGAGGCCGTCACCGCCGACAATCGCTATTCCCTGGCCTGGATCGGCTGGGCCGAGGATGACGCGGCACAAAGTGTCCGCATCGTTGCCGGCCATGGCATCGCCAAGGCCTATCTCGACGGCCTCAAGACTTCCTGGGGCGACAATGCCAATGGTCGCGGGCCGACAGGGAAAAGCATCCGCTTCAACCGGACCGAGGTCCACAACAAGCTCATAGAAGAAGAAACTTTTGGGCCCTGGCTTGAACGCGCGCGTCAGGCCGGCATCCGCGCCTCTATTTCTGTTCCGATCCGCATCGACAATCGCGCCGCCGGCGCGCTGGTCATTTACGGCAACGATTTCGACGTCTTTGCCGCGCGCGAGATCGCGCTGTTCGAGGAGCTGGCCGACAACATCGCCTTCGCGGTGCAAGCCCGGCGCGTGCGCGCCGCCCATGAGCAGGCCCTGCTGGATCGCGCGCAGCAAGCCGAGAAACTGGAACACGCTCTGGAAGACGCATTGGCGACCGTCGCCGCCATGCTGGAACAGCGCGATCCCTATACTGCGGGCCACCAGCGCGCCGTTGCCGCTCTGGCGGTGGCCATCGGCCGCGAATTGGGCCTCCGTCCGGAAAGGCTCAAGGCGCTGCATCTGGCGGGCATTGTCCACGATATCGGCAAGATTCGTGTGCCCGCTGAAATTCTCACCAAGCCCAGCCGCCTCAACGCGGTCGAGTTCGCCATCGTCAAGCAACATCCGGAGGTGGGCTACAATCTCCTCAAAGGGATCGACTTCCCCTGGCCGGTCGCCGACATCGTGCGCCAGCATCACGAAGCGCTCGACGGCAGCGGCTATCCGCTGGGTCTTCGAGGCGATGCAATCGGCTTGGAAGCCCGCATCATGACGGTGGCCGATATCGTCGAATCGATGTCCTCGGACCGCCCCTATCGTCCGGCTCTGGGTCTCGACCAGGCTAGCCAGGAGATTCTGCGCCTCAAGGGCAGCAAGCTCGATCCGCAGGTCGTGGATGCCTGCCTGCGCGTGTTGGAAAGGGGCGATTTTGCGCCCAGCCTTCTCAATATCGAGGCCCGGCCGGAATCATGATCGGCACGATCATGGCCCCAAAAATGTTGCGGGCGCCTGGTGGGGATGGCACCGGGCGCCCGCGATATGGAGCGGGGATGGGGACGGTTGGGTGACCCCGCTTCATGGGAAAAACCATATCCTCGAGGCGCCAGGCCGTCTGTGATGCGGGTCACAGATCGGTGGCGGCGTTTGAACCGGCCGCCAGCGCCTTCACGAAATCGACGAAGGCGCGCAAGGGGGCGGGCATCAGATTGCGGCTGGGGTAATAGAGATAGGGGCCGGAGAATTCGGCCCACCAATCGGGCAGCACGCCGGTAAGGCTGCCGGCCTTGAGGGCCGGGGCCAGGTATTCCTCGAAAGTATAGACGAAGCCGAGGCCGCCGATGGCGACATTTACCGCGAGATCCGCCGTGCTGGCGATCAGGGGGCCGGCGACCTTCAGCTTGACGGTCTTGTGCCCCTTCTCGAATTCCCATTGCAGGATATTGCCGCTGGCAAAGCGATGGCGGATGCAGGCATGGCGCAACAGATCGTCCGGGTGGCGCGGGGTTCCGGCGCGCGCCAGATAGCCTGGCGAAGCCGCGAGCACGAAACGCTGCCGGCGCGGGCCGATGGGCAGCCGGATCATGTCCCGTTCCAGCGATTCATCATAGCGGATGCCGGCATCGAAGCCCGCCGCCAGAACGTCGATGAAGGTATCATTGGCGCGGATTTCCAGCGTGATGCCCGGATGCGCCTTGAGAAAAGGTATCGCGATGCCGGGCAGCACATGCCGCGCCACGATATGCGGCACGTCGAGGCGCAAGGTCCCGGTGGGTGTCGCGCGGAAATCGTTGATGGCATCGAGTGCAGCGCCGATTTCACCCAAGGCCGGGCGTAAGCGGTCGAGGAGACGCTGCCCAGCCTCGGTCGGCGTCACGCTGCGTGTCGTGCGGTTGAGGAGGCGGAGACCCAGCTGCGCCTCCAGGCGCTGCAGGGCAGCACTGAGGCTCGAGGCGGAGACATTGCGCAAAGCCGCGGCGCGGCGGAAGGAGCGGCTTTCGGCCACCGCGCGGAAGGCATCGAGATCGGCGAGGTCGGGATCGCGCATTGTTCTTAAATCCGAACAGGGTGTTCCGATTGTACGGGATTATCGCATAGCGGCCCAGCTTCTATCTTTGCCCCATCACGATCCCAAACCACGAGGAAGACGATCATGGAACAGCGCCGCTTAGGAAGTTCCGCCAACGGCATCAATGTCTCGGCCTTGGGCCTGGGCTGCATGGGCATGTCGGGCATGTACGGGCCCAGCGACCGGGCCGAGGGCAT
The DNA here is from genome assembly GCF_041906375.1 of Dongia sp. Classification (GTDB taxonomy): domain Bacteria; phylum Pseudomonadota; class Alphaproteobacteria; order Dongiales; family Dongiaceae; genus Dongia. The sequence continues at coordinate 922,721 of NZ_JAYRJJ010000002.1, forward strand.
CGCCACCATCCACGCCGCCCTCGAGGCCGGCATCACCCTGCTCGATACCGGCGACTTCTACGGCATGGGCCATAACGAGATGCTGATCGGCGAAGCTTTGCGCGGGACGTCCAGGCGCGACCAAGCCATCGTAAGCGTGAAGTTCGGCGCCTTGCGCGATCCGGCCGGCGGCTGGTCGGGCTATGATGCGCGCCCAAAGGCGGTGAAGAACTTCCTCATCTATTCGCTGACGCGGCTCGGCCTTGATCACATCGACATCTATCGCCCCTCGCGCCTCGATCCGGACGTGCCGATCGAGGAGACGATCGGCGCCATCGCCGACATGGTGAAGGCAGGTTATGTGCGCCATATCGGCCTTTCCGAGATGGGGCCGGAGACGATCCGCCGCGCGGCCGCAATTCACCCGATCGTCGATCTGCAGATCGAATACTCGTTGATCTCGCGGAGCGTCGAAGACAGAATCCTTGCCACCTGCCGCGAGCTCGGCATCGGCATCACCGCGTATGGCGTGCTGTCGCGCGGGCTCATCAGCGGGCATTGGCAGAAGGATGCACTGAACGGTCCCGGCGATTTCCGGGCGCATGCGCCGCGCTTCCTGGGCGAGAATGTCGCCCGCAACCTCGCCCTCGTCGACGCCCTGCGCAAGATCGCTGTGGAGAAGAACGTGACCGTGGCACAGATCGCCATCGCCTGGGTGGCGGCGCAGGGGACCGACATCGTGCCGCTGATCGGCGCCCGCCGCCGCGACCGCTTGGACGAGGCCCTGGGTGCGTTGCTGGTGAGCCTGAGCAAGGAGGATCTCGCCGCCATCGAGCGCGCGGTGCCGAAAGGCGCTGCCGCCGGCGAGCGCTACGCCGCCGCGCAGATGGCACAGCTCGACAGCGAGCGGGCCTGATCGGTTATTTCGCCCGGGTAATATTGACAATGCCATATTACCCGGGTATAAATCGACCCTCATCCACCGAGGGTCACCATGAACGTAGAGAACACCGCGACTTTTACCGCCTTTGCCGGCACGGCGCGCGTGGCGAGCGGGCCGCTTAGCGAAATCGCACTGGCCGTGAAAGCCGCCGAGGATGCCGGAAATCCCGGGCCGATCCTGATCTATGACGATGCGACGGGGAAGGCGATCGACCTCGACACGCGCGGCAATCTTGCCGAAGTGGAGGCGCGCTATGCCGCCCCGCCAGAAACCGCAGCCCGGACTGAATCCGAAGCACGGGGTCGCGGGCGGCCCAAGCTCGGCGTCATCGCGCGCGAGGTGACCTTGCTGCCCCGGCAATGGGATTGGCTGGCCGCGCAGCCGGGCGGCGCTTCCGTCACCTTGCGCAAGCTGGTCGAGGAGGCGCGCAAGCGTGATGGCGGCAAGGCCAGCCGGCGCGCGGCGCAGGATGCCGCCTATCATTTCATGTCTGCGATGGCCGGCAATCTCGCGCATTTCGAAGAGGCGATCCGCGCGCTCTATGCCGACGACCGCGCGACCTTCGAGCATCGCATCGCCGCTTGGCCGCGCGACATCGCCAATCATGCGCTGAAGCTCGGCTATGGAAGCTGAAACGCGGTTGGAGGATCTTCTCGCCGCCATCGCGCCGAAATACCGCAAGGCATGGCGGCGGCATATCGAAAGCCTGGCGGCCGGGGTGCAGCGCGATCTGGCACCGGTCGCAGATCTGTCGGAGGCGACGTGGCAAAGGCTGAAGCAGAACATCCTCGGCCAGGTCGACCAACGGCAGCCCGCCCGTGGCTGGCCGCAGGCACGCGACCTGCTGCATGAGGCGCGGGCCTTTCAGTATCTGCAACGGCAAGGCTGCGAGGAGATCGCCTTTTCGGCGCCGACGATGCTCGCCAAATCGCCGGACCTCATTGCGCGCCAGGGCTTCCGGCGCATCCTGTGCGAAGTGAAGACGATCCGGCTCACCGCTGACGATGCGCTGCCTGCCGCCTTCGCCCGGAAACTGCTGACCCGCCTGCGCGATGCGGAAAAACAGTTGCGCGCCGACGATGACACATCCGCCCAGCGCCTCGTCTATGTCATCCTCGATCGCGACGGGGCCGATGGCAGGCCGGAACTGGTGGCGGAAATCACCGCTATCCTGCGCCGATCCATGCCGGCCGGGCTCGATTTCGTCCTGGATACCGGCGCTTGCGCGCAATAACTGCGGGATGTACCACGAAGGGGTGAGTCTGCCGGCCATGAGCCGATGGCGTCGGCGGCCGGGATCGTTCATCTTCCCTTAATAAACGGGAACCTCACGGGACAACCCGGGCTGGATGGCGCCCGGAAATACAGGATGAAGATGGCCGATAGCTGGGACATGTCTTTTCTGGTCGACCAGGCGACCACGATTCATGAGGCGCGTGGCAATTTCGGCCAGCATCTGGGCACGCCCTTGCGCGGGCTGGTGGGCGAGCATCTGATCAATTTCGTGGCGCAGGAGGACCGCCTGCTGTTTCTGCGCTTCATGGCGAAGCTCCTGCTGCAATCCGGCACCACCACCGCAACGGCGCGCATCCACACGCCCATCATCGGCGAGAAGGTGTTCGAGCTCGACGCCCGCAACGGCAGCCGCGCCAAGACCTGGTGGATGATGCTGTCCGCCACCAATGCCCGCGGCTACGCGCCGCTTGCCCATGTTGTCGACAGCGATCCACTGGCCAGCGGCGATGAGTTCAGCCAGCTGGCGACCAGTGCCGCCAGAAAGGCCGGCGGCCAGCTCGACATGACGCTCTTCCAGTCGAAGGCGGTTGCCGGTCGCAATGCTGCCGGCATGACCGAGGAACGCCGCGCCGAGCTCGACCAGAAGATCGGTGAAGTGCTGATGGACGCCACCGACACGGGCATCGTCACCAAGCCGGAAGCCGGCCAGTACGCCGTGCTGCACGGCGCCGCCGTGTCGCCGCGGCAGATTTCGGAGCGCATCGTCGCCGCCGCTTCCGAGATGGCGATCAGCGAACAGGAACTCGGCCTCAGCGAGACCACGGAAAAACTCGAAGAGACTATTGCCTCCGAAGACGTTGCCCGCATCGTCAGCAACATGCGTGAAAGGCTCGCCCGAGGAAATCTAATCGGTGGTGCCACCCGCGAACCCATCCCCGAACGCGTCGTCTGGGGCAAGAAGCCCACACTCATGCAGACGATCATCGAAAAGATCCGTAAGTAGGCCGGCACGCGCTGAGCGGCCTCAGACCTTCATCCCGTATTTCTTCAGGATCGACTCATAGAGCGGCGAGGCTTTGAGTTCCTTGATCGCGGCGGTCATTGCCGGCAGATCGTCGACAAAAGGCGATTTCCGGCTGATCTGCAGGTGCCAGTCTATTTGCTCGATCACGGTCGGCAGTTCGACGATGTCGGCAGCACCCTCGACATTCTTCAGAATCCAATTGATCTGCGACGACATGTCGGCCACCACGTCGCCGCGCCGACCGATCAGCATGCGCACGGTGCCGATGGTGCCGCTGGCATGGCGGGTGCGGATGCCGCGCTCTTCGATATTCTTCTTCACCCAGCCATTGCCGGTGATGCCGATCACCGTGACGTCGGCGCGCGCGAGATCATCAAGCGAGCGCACCGCCTGCAGGCGTGGGAGCGCCGGGTTGTCGCGGCGCACGAACAGGGTGATGGGGCCGGTGGTGAGCGCTTCGCCGGCAGCCAGCGCGTATTTCTGCCGTGCCGGTGTCACGACGAGGCACATGCCATCAGCCTCGCCATTCTCGACGTCGATCTGGACCCGCGGCAGCGGGCGGGCGATGGGTTGGAACCGATAGCCGGCGATCTTCGCCACCTCGGCCATCAGGTCGACCATCACGCCGCGCATGTGTCGATCGTCATCTTCCCAGGAGCTGGGCGGCGATTTGTCGGGATAGGCGATGCGCAGCAGCTTCTCCTCGGCCCGCACGACATACGGTCGGCCCAAGGCAAAGGCTGTCGCCGCGCCCAGCAGGAAATGTCGTCGTCTCATGGCTGCCCCAACTTTGGCCATGGCATAAACCTACGCGGTATCCATGCCCAATGGCAAAGTCTCGGTATGTTCGGTCGAGGTGCCGGTTTGGCGACTGCCACCCGAAGCCCGTCAGGGCGGGAGGCGTGGCGGGCCGCGACCGATAGTGATGATCACTACATTTACGCTATAGCACTATGATTTCCGCTCAACTCTGACGAATCTTCGGCGTTCCGGTTGATCCTGCATCGCCAGATCCGTCTCGCTACCGGGGATCATCACGGCAATCGGCATGATTCAAGTTGTCGAGTGTCGATTATCACTATAGCGTTCCTCCCAGGAGGGCTTGGTGAGAATCACTGACGATGCACCCAGGAACGACAGTCCGGCAGGATTGCCTTGAAAAGAACGGGTTGAGCGTCACCGACGCGGCTCGGGTTCTTGGTGTGGACCGACAGACTCTCAGCAATCTGCTGAACGCCCGGTCGGGGATTTCGCCGGAGATGGCTGTCCGGCTGGAAAAGGCGTTCGGCACACCTGCCCGTGAGTGGCTGATGCGGCAGCTCGATTATGAGCTGGCCGAGGTCATGCGCCGGGCCAAGAAGATCAAGGTTGAGCCTTTCCGTGCATCGACCACGGAAAGCGGAGGAACGCATGAACGCCGTCGAGATTGAAGAGGCCATATCCGCGCTCGCCGAGCAGCCGTTCGACGCGACAGAATTCCCGTTCGCTTTCCTCGAAGCCTTCGGCAACAAGGCCACAACCATCAAGCGGCTGCGTTCGGGTGCGTCGAACAAGTCCGACGTGGGAGGCGTTCTCCAGACCAATAACATCCATATCGCCGCTGCTGATCCCGGCAGCGTGACGGAAACGCTTGCCGAGCTGCGGGCCAGCCCCGCCACGACGCGCGGCAAGGCCAAGTTCGTCCTTGCCACCGATGGCGTGACCTTCGAGGCCGAAGACCTCGAATCTGGCGAAACCGTTGCCTGCGCCTATACCGATTTCCCGAACCATTTCGGATTCTTCCTGCCGCTTGCCGGGATCACCACCGTCAAGCAGGTGCGGGACAGTTCATTCGACATCCGCGCCACGAGCCGCCTCAACAAGCTCTATGTCGAACTGCTGAAAGACAATCCCGATTGGGGGAGCGCCGAGCGCCGCCCGGACATGAATCACTTCATGGCCCGGCTGATCTTCTGTTTCTTCGCGGAAGATACCGACATCTTTAACGGCACCGGCCTGTTCACCGCCACCATCGACCAGATGAGCGCACGGGATTCGGCGAACACCCATGAGGTGATCGGCGAAATTTTCCGCGCTATGAACACGCCGATCAAGGACCGGGCTAGCGCCGCGCTGCCCCGTTGGGCCGATGTGTTTCCCTATGTCAACGGCGGGCTGTTTTCTGGCAGTCTGGACGTGCCACATTTCAGCAAGATCGCCCGAACCTATTTGCTCCACATCGGCAATCTCGATTGGCGGAAGATCAACCCGGATATTTTCGGGTCCATGATTCAGGCTGTCGCCGACGACGATGAGCGCGGGGCCTTGGGGATGCACTACACATCCGTCCCCAACATCCTGAAAGTGCTGAATCCGCTCTTTCTGGACGATTTGCGCGAGCATCTGGCCGAGGCGGACGACAATCCCCGCAAGCTCCTCAATCTCCGCAACCGCATGGCCCGTATCCGGGTTTTCGACCCGGCTTGCGGCTCCGGCAACTTCCTTGTGATCGCCTACAAGGAAATGCGAGCCATCGAAGCCGAAATCAACGAGCGTCGTGGCGAGGCAGGGCGGAAGTCGGATATTCCGCTGACCAACTTCCGGGGCATCGAGCTACGTGACTTCCCCGCTGAGATCGCCCGGCTGGCCCTTATCATCGCCGAATATCAGTGTGATGTGCTTTATCGTGGACAGAAGGACGCCCTTCAAGATTTCTTGCCACTCGACGCCGAGAACTGGATCACCTGCGGTAACGCCCTGCGGCTCGACTGGCTTTCCATCTGCCCGCCGACCGGGACAGGTGTGAAGCACCGGGCCGATGATCTGTTCCACACGCCGCTTGATCAGGCGCAGATCGACTTCGAGAATGAAGGCGGTGAGACGTATATTTGCGGGAATCCGCCGTATCTAGGCTTCACTTGGCAAACCGCTGAACAAAAGGCGGATTTGGAGTCGATATTTGGTCATCGCACCCGAAGCTGGAAGTCCCTCGACTACGTAGCGGGTTGGTTCATGAAGGCGGCCGATTACGGCACGCACACGAACGCCATCTCAGCATTCGTGTCCACCAATTCGATTTGCCAAGGTCAGCTTGTCGCCATCCTCTGGCCTCTCATATTTGGGACGGGTCATGAAATTGGTTTTGCCCACACATCGTTCAAATGGGCAAACCTCGCTAGCTACAATGCAGGCGTCACTGTTGTAATCGTTGGGATCGGCAATCAATTTGGGAAGTCGCGCCGCCTATTTTCTATCGCGGAAGACGGTTCGGTGATCTCGAAAGATGTTCCGAACATCAATGCATATTTGGCGCCCGCGAAAAATATCATTGTGGAAGGTCGATCATCAACACTCGGTCCACAGTCAAAAATGTTCTGGGGCAATAAGCCAACCGATGGCGGTTATCTCATTATGGACATGGCCGAAAAGAATCAACTTCTCGCAACCTATCCTGAAGCAGCCAAGTTCGTTCGCACTTTTCTGGGTTCCAAAGAGCTTATTCAAGGGCTTTATAGATATTGTCTCTGGATAGAAGATCATGAGAGGGCGGAAGCAGAAAAGTACCCACCTATCGCTGAGCGGCTGTCCAAGGTCGCTGATTTTCGCATGTCCAGCAAGGCGGCGGAAACACGGCCCGCTGCTGCCTTTCCTCATCGATTTAGGCAAATTCAAGCGGTCGCTAAAAATTACACCATAGCAGTGCCAGCCGTTTCCTCAGAGAACCGAGCTTGTTTTACCGTTGGTCTGACAGACAATTTTACGATCCATTCCAATAGGAACTTTGCGATCTACGATGCTCCGCTTTGGAATTTTTCCGTTGCGTCATCACGAATGCATTTGGCCTGGCTTTCCGCCGTTTGTGCCCGTTTTGAGCTTCGCTACTCGTATTCAAATACTATAGGTTGGAACGCATTTCCTCTCGTGCCCTTGACCGAGAAAAACATGGCTGACCTGACCCGCTGCGCCGAGGACATCCTGTTGGCGCGGGAGGCGCATTTCCCAGCGACCATCGCCGATCTTTACGACCCTGAGAAGATGCCCGACGATTTGCGTGAAGCACATGAACGCAACGACGAAGTGTTGGAGCGCATCTATATCGGGCGGCGGTTTCGCAACGATACAGAGCGGCTGGAAAAGCTGTTCGACCTTTATACCAAGATGACCGCATCGGCGGGAACAGCGAAGAAACGGAAGGCGGGGGCAACAGCGTGACCATCGAAAAGAAATCAGTTCCCTCCGTCTCGGTTTCCTATGCCCGCAACGGCAGCACCAACAAGGCCAATGCCCTTGGCATGAGGCCGATGCAGGAACGCGCCTATGAGAAGCGCGGCGAGCAATATCTCCTTATCAAGTCGCCTCCGGCGTCCGGCAAGAGCCGCGCCCTCATGTTTGTCGCACTCGACAAGCTGGCGAACCAAGGGCTGAAACAGGCGATCATCGTCGTGCCGGAGAAAAGCATCGGTTCCAGCTTCGCCGACGAGCCGCTGACCAAGTTCGGATTTTGGGCCGATTGGACCGTGACGCCAAAATGGAATCTCTGCAATGCTCCCGGCGAGGATGGCGGCAAGGTCAACAGCGTCGGGGCCTTTCTTGAAAGCGATGACAGGGTATTGGTCTGCACCCATGCGACCTTCCGCTTCGCGGTGGACAGGTTCGGCGTGGAGGCGTTCGACAACCGGCTGATCGCGGTGGACGAGTTCCACCACGTTTCCGCAAACCCCGATAACAAGTTGGGCCTGCACCTGGGTCAGTTCATCGCCCGGAACAACGTGCATATCGTCGCCATGACCGGCAGCTATTTTCGGGGCGACGCCGAGGCCGTTCTTGCCCCGCAGGACGAGGCCAATTTCGATACCGTCACCTACACCTATTACGAGCAGCTAAACGGCTACGAGTATCTGAAATCGCTCGACATCGGCTATTTCTTCTACTCCGGCGCTTACTCCGACGACATCCTTGCCGTGCTGGACCCAGCCGAGAAAACCATCATCCACATCCCCAACGTCAATTCGCGGGAAAGCACCGGACAGAAGATCAAGGAAGTCGAACACATCATCGAGGAGCTTGGCGAATGGCAGGGCATCGACCCGGCCACAGGCTTCCAGTTGGTCAAGACGCCGGAAGGCCGCGTCCTTCGTATCGCCGACCTTGTGGACGATGATGCAGCCAAGCGAGATCGCGTTTCCGCCGCGCTCAAAGATCCCGCGCAGAAGAACAACCGCGATCATGTAGACATCATCATTGCGCTTGGCATGGCGAAGGAAGGCTTCGACTGGATTTGGTGCGAACACGCGCTGACCGTGGGCTATCGTTCCAGCCTGACCGAGATCGTGCAGATCATCGGTCGCGCTACCCGCGACGCGCCGGGCAAGACCCGCGCCCGCTTCACCAACCTGATCGCCGAGCCGGATGCCGCCGAATCCGCCGTGACGGAGGCGGTCAACGACACCTTGAAGGCCATCGCCGCCAGCTTGCTTATGGAGCAGGTGCTTGCGCCCCGCTTCGAGTTCAAGCCGAAAAATTTTGCGACCAGCACCGCCGAACCCGGTTTTAGCTACGGCGACGATGGCTATCAGCCTGACAAATGCAATGTCGGCTTCAACGAGGAGCGCGGCGTCTTCCAGATCGAGATCAAGGGGCTTGCCGAACCCAAAACCTCGGAGGCTGCCCGCATCTGCCGAGAGGATTTGAACGAAGTGATCGCCAGCTTCGTGCAGGACAAGCCTTCTATCGAGCGCGGCCTGTTCGATGAGGAGCTGGTTCCCGAGGAACTGACCCAGCTTCGCTTGGGCAAGATTATCAAGGATAAATATCCCGAACTGGACGAGGAGGACCAAGAGGCCGTGCGCCAGCACGCCATCGCTGCCCTCAATCTCACCCAGCAAGCCAAAAAGATCGCCCTTGGTGGCGACGGTTCCGGCGACGAGCCGGGCGCGAACACGGCGCTGATCGACGGCGTTCGCAAATTTGCGATGGACGTGCGCGAACTCGACATTGACCTGATCGACCGGATCAATCCGTTTCAGGAAGCCTATGCCATCCTCGCCAAGACCATGAGCGAGGAAAGCCTTAAACAAGTCGCCGCCGCCATTTCCGCCCGCCGCACCAGTCTCACCCCGGAGGAAGCCAAGCAACTTGCCTTCCGGGCGGTCCAGTTCAAGAAAGAACGCGGGCGGCTTCCGTCCATCAGTTCTACCGACGCATGGGAAAAGCGCATGGCCGAAGGTGCCGCTGCTTTCGTGCGCTTCAAGGATGAGGGGCGCTATGAGTGACCTTGACCTTGACGAACTGCGCGACGAACTGGCCGACTTCGCCCAGCCGGAAAAGAAAGTAGGGCGCGGCCCTCGCGAGGAACGCATCATCGCCGGGTTCGAGGAAATCCAGCGGTTCGCCGACGAACATGGACGCGCGCCGCAGCATGGCGAGGACCGCGATATATTCGAGCGGCTCTATGCCGTGAGGCTGGACCGGCTTGGTGCTTTGGAGGAGTGCCGTTCGCTTCTAGCACCGCTCGACCGTCAGGGGCTTTTGTCCAGCACGGAAATCGCCGCGCCCGCGATGCCCGAGGAAATGGACGCCGACGCGCTCATGGCCGAGCTTGCCGGGGCCGCAGGTGCTTCCGAAATCACCGAGCTTCGTCATGTTCGCTCCACCGCCGAGAAACGCGCCGCCGAGGAGATCGCCAACCGGGAGCGTTGTCCCGACTTCGACAGGTTCAAGCCCCTGTTCGAGCAGGTGCGGATCGACTTAGATTCCGGCGTTCGCACGACCCGGCAGTTTGTGAAGGATGCCGGTTTCCTGAAAGCGGACATCACCGAGGGGCAATTTTTTATCCTTGGCGGTCAGGTCGCCTATGTCGCCGAAGTGGGCGAAACCTTCCGCGCGCCGAACGGGGAAACCGACGCCCGCTTGCGCGTGGTCTATTCCAACATGACGGAAAGCAACCTCCTGCGCCGTTCGCTACAACGGGCGCTCTACAAGGACGAGGCCGGACGGCGCATCACCGAGCCGAGCGCCGGCCCGCTGTTCACCGGCGAAAGCGACGACGAGGATATTGCGAGCGGAACCATCTACGTCCTTCGCAGCAAGTCCGATCATCCGCTTGTCTCGGCCAACCGCGACGTTCTGCACAAGATCGGCGTGACCGGTGGCGACATTACCCGCCGTCTTGCCAATGCTAGGCTCGATCCAACCTTCCTCATGGCCGAGGTCGAGGTGGTCGCCACCTACACGCTCTACAACATCAACCGCGTGAAGCTCGAAAACCTGATCCACCGCATCTTTGCTCCTGCTCAACTGGACATCGAGATCAAGGACCGTTTCGGCAACCCGATTGTGCCGCGCGAATGGTTCCTTGTGCCGCGCTTCGTCGTGGAAGATGCCGTGGAGCGGATCAAGGACGGCACGATCACGGATTATATCTACGACCCGGCAGCGGCGCGGCTGGTGCGGTCGGACGGTGGCGGGCGCGCTTAGACCGTGAGCGATCTTGAGGCCGTATTCAATCTGAACAATTTACGGCGTGCCTACCGCTGGGTGATGTCCAATCCCGATGCGCAATACAAGTCATACTTCCGCGACTCATACGATGCCTTCGCCATCGCGTCTGACACCCATCTCAAATGGATTCGCAATGAGGGGTTGAAGGAACGCTATCAGGTTTCCCATGCGTCAAAACTTCTTCTACCGAAGCCATCGGGCACGCTACGTCCGATCACTCTCCTGACAGTCGAAGATCAGATCGTCTATCAGGCGTGCGTCAACCTGATTGCGGATACGCTCAAACGGAAGACTCGTCAGCGTTACGAAAAGCGCGTCTTTGCCCACCTGTACGCGGGAAAATCGTCGCCGTTCTTCTACCTTCAATGGCAGCGGAGTTATCGAAAGTTCGGGAACAGGATCGAGCAGGCTTTCAACGATGGGCACCACTATGTTGCCAATTTCGACCTGGCCGCGTTCTACGATTCCATCGACCATCATGTGCTGCGGCATTTCCTTGTTGCCCTTGGGATAGATGAAGATACGATTGATTTCCTACTGCGATGCCTGAAATTCTGGACATCTAGCACTTGGAGCAACGGTCAGGAAAATATCTATCACGAACACGGAATCCCGCAGGGTCCGCTCGCGTCCGGGATGCTCTCCGAAGCAGTATTGCAGCATATCGACACGGCGGGGGAGCGCGGCAGGAAAACCGTCTATCTTCGCTATGTCGATGACATCAAGATTCTGGCGAAAAGTGAGGAGGAATTGCGACGCAAACTCATTGCGCTTGACATCGCTTCCAAGGAAATTGGCCTTTTCCCCCAGACGGCAAAAATCAACATACGAAAAATCGCCGATCCACGCGACGAGGTAAAGTCAGTCAGCCGACCGCCCGAACCCTCCATCAAACCAATCGTCAATCAGAAGAAGCTTGCGTCCCGGCTTCTAGGGCTAACCCGTAACGGCAGAGTCGCGCCGGAAAGCGTGACGCGCTTCAAATACCTTTTGGCGCACGCCACACCAAACCACAGGCTCAACGCCCGCTTGATGAAGGTGCTGCACCGGCACCCCGAACACGCACCCGGAATTTGCCGCTACATCGCGGCCTACGCCAAGATTCCCAATGTTCTTGCCAAAGAGATTGAGAACTACGTTTCGGCAAACGAGTTGTATCACGCCGTCAACGCGCAATTGCTTCGATCATGCTTGGGCAAATGCCCTCCCGCTGTCACGGCGTCGTTTGGCAAGGTTTGTGCGGATCGACTGTTACGCCCCAAGCCCGGCGTTATTCAATTACAGCCAAGCTACAAGGAAGCCTTGATCGGTTGGGCTTTGAGCGCAAAGACAATTACCTTCGCGGAATACGATGCCATCGTTTCCGGCGAAAAAGATTGGTGGGTCAGAAAATGCGCTTTTCGTGAACTGACCGCCGATCTCTTTGGCGCGGCAACCTACGCCGACTTCGTGAATTGCCAAATGCGGGACGCAGAATCCGAGGTGGCGCGCATTGCCGCCGGTAGGTTGATCGACGACAATCTCAGGCTGACAAGGCCTTATGGCGATGTGGAGACAACTGCCAAGCATAGCTTGAAGGCGGCCCGCATCATTCGCTCCGTTGGCCAGCCGAGCAGCCGCATCAATGAGATTCTGGCGTATATCCTGAAACGAAATCAAACCGCCTATGATTGGAAGGTGTTTTTCGGTGCTGCTCACGGCCATGCCGAGCGCATGACGATCTTCCTCAAGAGGAATCATGAGTCGAACATTGACGCGTTTCTGGTCCAGCTGGATAGCTGGTGCGATGAAGTGTTCTCCCACATCTATTCGCGCCTGAAACCAGGCAGGCAGCGTCCGAGTTATGGCGCTGCCTTGAGGGACCAAACGCTGCTACCTCATTTGCCACAACTGATGCCTTGTTTTCTCCGGCTTCACGACTTGCGCCTGGAATCGACCACGGCGCATCCTCGCAGTCAGCGATCCGGTGCAGCGACGCGCAGGCTGAAGCACCGGGATTTCTACTCAATACGAAGTGACTTGATTCTTGCATTTGATGAGTTGGAAGCCAATGTCGTTCCTTGAAATATTCGCCGCGTTTAAGGTCTGCGGCTTGAGCCGCCTGCCCTAGTGTCGGATGAGCTGTATTTGAGCGGCTTCGCCGCGCGATGGCGGGCGGCGCTGCGATATGTGAGGTCTCCGCGCCGCCCGCCATCGGTCACGCCCGATCCGGCTGCGGCTGCACTCTGTCGTTTGGGCCTGCCGGACGCTCCATCTTGAACGCCATCTTTCCAAGTTTCGTCCATGTATCGCGTGCATGTTCGCCGTCTTCGCTGTTGAGCTTTTCGGCGATCCAGATCATCGCGCCGTAGATCATGGCGCGGTCATCATTGGTCAGGTCCACGACGCCCGCCTTGACGACGAGGCCGCCGAGTTCGATCAGATGCCGCGTTCGCTTGCGGCGCTCGATCTGCCATGTCCGCATGTCATGCCGCGCCCGTTGTGCCTCATGCCGGTTGCGCGCTGCCCGGTTGCGTTGGAGCGCCGCCAGTGTCGCGGTCAGATGCCGGAGCAGATCGCCGCGACCGGCCTTGAAAGAACGCAGCGCCGCGCCTGGCCCATGCCTCCCTCTTTCCGGCATCCTTGGTTTCGGCCAGCGCGACGAGCGCACCGGCCAATTCGTCGGCGGTGAGGGCATCGGCTCCGGTGGCGATGACCAGTTCGCCAAGCTGCTGCACCTTCCGTATCTTGAGTTCCCGCGCCTTGTTCTCCAGCGCCTTGAGTTCCGCGTCATAGTCTCTGGGTTTCCGCATCGTCGTGTCCTTTCCCGGTCGCAAGTGGTTGATGCGGTAAGGATAGTTGCGCAGGCTGCCGAACGCAGTAATGTTGCCGGGACAGTGTGGCACGGCCCGGTCCCTTCCGAGATTTTTTCGAGGGAGGGCGCGCTTATACGTCGTTCCGACGTGCACTTGGCCGTGGCAATGCTTGATCGCGATGGCGATCTATCATCTTCACGTAAAGGTCATCGGCCGCAAGGCCGGATCGAGCGCGGTGGCGTCCGCCGCCTACCGCTCGGCCTCGCGGCTGCGCGACGAGCGCATCGACCGCGTGCAGGACTTTTCCAACAAGCGCGGCGTTGTCCATTCCGAAGTCATGTTACCGGAGAATGTCCCCGAGCAATGGAGCGACCGCGAACGGCTCTGGAACGATGTCGAGGCGTTCGAGGTCAGGAAGGACGCCCAGCTAGCCCGTGAGGTTGAGTTCGCCATTCCGCGCGAGATGACGCAGGCGCAGGGCATCAAGCTTGCCCGCGATTTTGCGCAAGCCGAATTTGTCGATCAGGGCATGATCGCCGATTTGAATGTGCATTGGGACATAGGCGAGGACGGGATGCCGAAGCCCCATGCCCATGTCATGCTCACCATGCGCAGCGTGGACGAGAACGGATTCGGCAAGAAGGTTCGGGACTGGAACCGGACGGAGATGGTCGAGCGTTGGCGCGAGCGTTGGGCCGAGCATGTCAACGAACGGCTTGCCGAACTCGACATAGACGCAAGGATTGATCACCGCAGCCTTGAAGCGCAGGGCATCGGGCTTGAGCCGCAAAGCCAGATCGGCGCGCCAGCACAACGCATCGAAGCCGAAGGCATTGAAGCTGCCGACCGCGCCGAGATGCACCGGGAGATCGCCCGCAACAATGGCGCGCGGATCATCGCCGATCCTTCAATCGCACTGGACGCGATCACGCATCAGCAATCGACCTTCACGCGGCGCGACATGGCGATGTTCGCCCACCGGCACAGTGACGGCATCGAGCAGTTTAACGAGGTCATGGGCGCGATGCGCGGTTCGCCCGATCTGGTCGAACTCGGGCAGGACGGACGCGGCGAGGATCGGTTCACCACGCGCGAGATGATCGAGGCCGAACAGCGCCTGCACCGCGCTGCCGAACTCATGGCCGAGAAGGAATTGCACGAGGTCAGCAGCAGGGACACAGAGGCCGCGTTGGCCCGTGCCGAACAGCGCGGCCTTGTCCTGTCGGGCGAGCAGGCCGACGCGCTGGCGCATGTCACGGACGGACGCGACCTTGGCATTGTCGTCGGCTATGCCGGAACCGGAAAGAGCGCCATGCTCGGCGTGGCGCGCGAGGCATGGGAGGCGGCGGGCTACGAGGTCCGGGGCGTTGCCCTGTCCGGCATCGCGGCGGAGAATCTGGAAGGCGGATCGGGCATTGCGTCCCGCACCATCGCCAGCATGGAACACGGCTGGAACCAGGGCCGCGACATGCTCACCAGCCGCGACGTGCTTGTCATCGACGAGGCGGGCATGGTCGGCACGCGGCAGTTGGAGCGCTTGCTGTCCCATGCCGCCGAGGCTGGCGCAAAGGTCGTGCTGGTCGGCGATCCGCAGCAGCTTCAATCTATCGAAGCAGGTGCGGCGTTCCGCTCGATCCATGAGCGTCATGGCGGCGCGGAAATCGGCGAGGTCCGCCGCCAGCGCGAAGACTGGCAGCGTGATGCTACCCGCGATCTGGCGACCGGCAGGACCGGCGCGGCGATCCATGCCTATGACCGTCACGACATGGTGCATCCGGCCGAAACGCGGGAACAGGCGCGGGGCGATCTGATCGACCGCTGGGACCGCGACCGGCAGGCGTCGCCGGATGCCAGCCGCATCATCCTCACCCATACCAATGCGGAGGTGCGCGAACTCAATGAAGCCGCCCGCGACCGAATGCGAGCGGCGGGCGATCTCGGCGAGGATGTGCGCGTCACGGTCGAGCGCGGAGAACGCAGCTTTGCCGCCGGGGATCGGGTCATGTTCCTGCAAAACGAGCGCGGGCTTGGCGTGAAGAACGGCACGTTGGGGACCATTGAACAGGTCAGCGCGCAGAGCATGACGGTGCAGACCGACGATGGCCGTTCCGTCGCTTTCGATTTGAAAGACTACAATCGCATTGACCACGGCTATGCCGCGACCATCCACAAGGCGCAGGGCATGACGGTGGACCGGACGCATGTGCTGGCGACACCCGGCATGGACGCCCACGGCAGCTATGTCGCCCTATCCCGCCACCGCGACGGCATGGACCTGCATTATGGCCGCGACGACTTCGCCAGTCAGGACAAGCTCATCAACACCCTGTCGCGCGACCGGGCCAAGGACATGGCGATGGATTACGAACCGGCGCAGGACTATGCCGAGAGGCGCGGTATTACGTCCCACGCCCATGATACTACGGTTGAACAGGTTCACGCCCGGAACAATGCCGTTGACCGGATCGGCGACATCATCTTCAGCGTGCGCGAACTTCGGGACGGTGCAGAAGGGCCGGAAAGGGAGACGACCGGCAGGGGCATAAGGCAGGAGATCGAGGCGGTAGCGCAGGACACCGGAATAGACCCGGAAGACGCCATGCGCCACGCCCGCAGAATGGCGCTCATCCGCCATGCCCATGCCGTTGGCCAGGTCTTCAACGCCGAGGATGCCGGGAGCCAGGCAAGCCCCGCACAATGGGACGAACTGGTCGATGCCCGTAAGGCATTCGATGCGGTGCGGCCCTATGGCTGGCAGGATGCGGAAGCGGCCTATGCCAAGGATGAGGGCCTTGCCCATGAGGCGGGATCGGGCAAGGTCAATCGCGCTATCCGCGCCCTGCAACTCGAAACAGAGATTCGGACCAGCCCGGAGCGCCGCGCGGATCATTTCGTGGAACGGTTCCGCGACCTCAAACATAGCGGTGAGCGCCAATATGCGGCGGGCAATTATTCCGGCTATCACGCCGCGCGCGCCGAGATGGGCAACATGGCGATAAGCCTCGAACGCGATGCGCAGATGGATTCCCTGCTTCGTGGCCGCGAGCGCGAACTCGGCATCAGCATGGATTTCGACTCAGGGATGAAGCTTGGCCGTCAACTTGCCCTCAGTCACGGTATCGGCAGGGGAAGGAGCATCGGATTGTAGGCGTAGAACCATCCTATTTACCGCCGTTTCTACGCTATACTACTACGACACCTAAATAATTGTTGCACAACGATAAATCGTTTCCTTGTCTGGTCCCTGCAATTGTCAGAAACGACCAGCAAGAGGCAGCAGGACCATGCGCCAACCAGACCGCATCATCCGCATGAAGACCGTTCTTGCCCGGACGGGTCTCTCCAAGTCCACCATCTACCGCAAGATCAAGGAGGGCACGTTCCCGACCCAGATCAAGATCAGCACCAACGGCGCGGGATGGAAGGAATCCGACATCAACCGCTGGGTCGCAAACCCCGCCGGATGGCGGCCGCGTTCGCGCAACGAGTTCGACTTCCTCAATGACTATTGACCGCAGGGACAACGAGAAGCCGGAGGCACCACCCCGTTCCCGACGCACCAAACGACCGCCCACGGCGTCGGAGCAGCTTGAGGAATTGCTGGGCTATCCGTGGCCGTTCCCCGGCAGGCCACCCAAGCACGACCTCAGCACATGGACCGTGACCGACGACTGGCCCGACCCCGTTCCGGTCACGGAAGCCGAGATCGAGGTGTTCGAGCGATGGTTCGGCGACCTGTTCGATGAGTTGTTCGGCCCCGGCGACTGATGCTCCATGCGTCGAAATCGGCGTTGAAATTCGCCCTTCAATGGGTTACATGTAGTCACATATGTCTACATATGGAGGCGCGAGATGCTGACCATCAACCTCAGAGACGCCAAGGCTGGATTTTCCAGCCTCGTTGATGAAGCCGTCAAAGGAGAGATCGTGACCATCACCCGTCATGGCAAGCCCGTTGCGGCGTTGGTTTCGGTCGAGGCGGCGGAGATCGCGCGCAAGGCGCTCGATCGCAAACGGCCGGGCCTTGTCAGCTATCTCAGGACGTTCCCAGGCGGAGAGTTCCCGCGCAACCGCAAACCATCGCGGGATGTCGAGCTTTGAGCGGCTTCCTTCTCGACACCAACGTCGTCTCCGTGCTGGCGCCGTCGAAGTCGGAGGCATCCGCTGACTTCCTCACTTGGCTGGACCGCATGGACGCCGATGGACGGCTATTTCTGTCGGTCGTCTCCATCCATGAGATCGAGAAGGGAATCGCGCTCCTCGACCACAAAGGGGCAACGGCGAAGGCCGCGAGCCTGAAAGCATGGCTCAGTGGTCTTATCTCCACATACGACGACAAGATCATTGGCTTCGATGCGCAGGCCGCCGCAATTGGTGGGCGGCTGGAAGCGAAGGCGCTTGCGGCCGGTCACGACCCTGGCATGGCTGACGCCGTGATTGCCGGGACCGCCGCAGCGCATGAACTTGTCATCGTCACCCGCAACACGAAGCATTTCCTGC
Source organism: Dongia sp. (assembly GCF_041906375.1). Lineage (GTDB taxonomy): Bacteria > Pseudomonadota > Alphaproteobacteria > Dongiales > Dongiaceae > Dongia. The sequence continues at coordinate 940,677 of NZ_JAYRJJ010000002.1, forward strand.
CATTCGGTATCGCCGTGTTATCGCCTGACGAGGCTGCCGCACAAAGAGGCCCCGCATGACCGCTTCGACAATCCCCCTGCGCGCCGCCCTTTATCTGCGTGTCTCGACGGCGCGGCAGGCCGAGCATGACGTTTCCATTCCTGACCAGAAGCGGCAGGGCGAAGCCTATTGCGAGGCGCGCGGGCTGCAACTGGTCGAAACCTTCATCGAACCCGGCGCATCGGCGACCAATGACCGCCGCCCCGAGTTCCAGCGCATGATCGAGGCAGGAACATCCAAGCCCACGCCGTTCGATGTTGTGGTGGTCCACTCGTTCAGCCGCTTCTTCCGCGATCACTTCGAGCTTGAGTTCTACGTTCGCAAGCTGGCGAAAAACGGCGTGAAGCTGGTTTCGATCACACAAGAAATGGGGGATGACCCCATGCACGTCATGATGCGGCAGATCATGGCGCTGTTCGATGAATACCAGTCCAAGGAAAACGCCAAGCACGTCATGCGGGCCTTGAAGGAGAACGCGCGGCAAGGCTTCTGGAACGGCTCGCTTCCCCCTATCGGCTATCGCACCGTTGCCGCCGAGCAGCGCGGAGCCAAGACCAAGAAGAAGCTGGAAATCGACCCGCTCCACGCCGACACGGTGCGGCTGATCTATCGCCTTGCGCTGGAGGGCGACGGCACTACCGGACAGATGGGCGTCAAGAACATCGTCTCCTATCTCAACAGCCGCCGCATCTTCACCCGCGACGGCGGGCGCTGGGGCATCGGTCAGGTTCACCGCATCCTGACACGTCGCACCTACATGGGCGAACACGAGTTCAACAAGCGGTCCAAGACCAAGGAATTGAAGCCGGTCAGTGAAATCGTGACGGTTCCCGTCCCGCCGATCATCGACCGCGAGACCTTCGATGCGGTTCAGAAGCTGCTCAAGGCCCGCAATCCCAAGGTCATGCCCGCCCGCGTCATCAGCGGCCCGACCATGCTCACCGGCCTGATCCATTGCGCCAAGTGCGGCGGAGCCATGACCATCCGCACCGGCAAGGGCGGGCGCTATCGCTACTATGCTTGCTCGATCAAGGCGCGGCAAGGACCGACCGCCTGCGAGGGCATGGCCGTGCCGATGGAGAAGCTGGACGATCTGGTTGCCGACCACCTTGAGCAACAGCTTCTCCAGCCCGAACGGCTGGAGACAGTCCTTGCCGCCGCGCTCGACCGCAGGGAGAAACATTCAGAGCGCCGCCGCGAGCATATCGCCGAACTCAATAAGCGTTCGGCGGAATCGGAATTGCGCCTCAAGCGCCTCTATGATGCCATCGAGGCAGGTGTTGCCGATCTGGACGATCCGGCGCTGAAAGACCGCATCGACGGCCTCAAGGCCATTCGTGATCAGGCCAAGGCCGATGCAGACCGGGCGCAGGCCATGCTCCAGAACTCAGGACAAAAGGCGGTAACGCCGCAGATGCTGCGCAAGTTCGCCGCAACAGCCCGCGAACGCATTCGGCTGGAAGGAGGCGGCTATCGCCGCGACCACCTGCGCGCGCTCGCGCAGCGTGTCGAGGTCGCAGACGGCGAGGTTCGTATCATGGGATCGAAGACCCGGCTGCTTCAGGCGCTTACCGGAAAAAGTGGCGTAAACTCAGTGCCCACTCAGGGACTGAACTGGCGGAGAGAGTGGGATTCGAACCCACGATAGGTTTTACCCTATGCACGCTTTCCAAGCGTGTGCCTTAAGCCACTCGGCCATCTCTCCGGCTGACGCGTCGTTGAACCCGCGTGCATGTGGCTGATGCGGGCGGGAACCTAGCGGGCGGGCCGATTGCTTGCAAGTGCGGATCGCCAAAAACCGGCAAGTGGGTTGATTCCTTTTGAAAATATGGGCCAAGGATATGGGCTGGAAGCGACATCCGCGCCGCTTCCCGGCTCGACCGGACCGGCGGCTTCGGGCAATATCCCGGCCATGAACCCGCTCCGCGTCACCTCGCTCGCCATCCTCGCCGCCGCAGCCCTGTTGCTGGTGCTGGATGCGCTGGAGACGCTGGTCGCCGCCAATTGGAACGGCATGGCGACGGGTTACCTGTGGTCGATCATCTGGCCGTCGAGCCTGACCGCCGTGAAGCGCTTCGTCGAGGCCAATATTTCCATGGCCCTGTGGCAGCGTATCCTGCTGCCGCTCCTTTCGCTGCCGCTCTGGGCCATGCTGCTGGCATTGGGCGGCATCCTCTTCTTCGCCGGCAAAAAGGACGACGTCGCCCCTTAACGAGGCGACGACCCTATTCGTGGATCTTGAGGGCGGCGATGAAGGCGCTCTGCGGGATCTCGACATTGCCGTATTGGCGCATCTTCTTCTTGCCCTCTTTCTGCTTGTCGAGGAGCTTGCGCTTGCGGCTGATGTCGCCGCCATAACATTTGGCGGTGACGTCCTTCCTGAGCGCCGAGACGGTTTCGCGGGCAATGACCTTGGCGCCGATCGCCGCCTGGATGGCGATCTTGAAGAGCTGGCGCGGGATGAGATCCTTCAGCTTCTCGCACAGCACGCGGCCGCGGCTTTCGGCCTGGCTCTTGTGCACGATGCAGGAGAGCGCATCCACCGGATCATTGTTCACCAGGATGTTGAGCTTCACCAGATCGCTCTCCTCGTAGCCATCGAGGTGATAGTCGAAGCTCGCATAACCACGGCTGATCGACTTCAGGCGGTCGTAGAAATCGAACACCACTTCGTTGAGGGGCAGGCGATAGACCACCATCGCACGGGAACCGGCATAGGTGAGGTCGACCTGCAGTCCGCGCCGTTCCTGGCACAGTTTCAGGATGGCGCCCAGATATTCGTCCGGCACCATGATGGTGGCCTTGATCCACGGCTCTTCGATCTTCTCGATCTTCACCACATCCGGGAAATCGGCCGGGTTGTGGAGTTCGATGAGATCGCCGTTCTGCATGTGGATCTTGTAGACGACGCTGGGCGCCGTGGTGATGAGGTCGAGATTGAACTCGCGCTCCAGCCGTTCCTGGATGATTTCGAGATGCAACAGGCCCAGGAAGCCGCAGCGGAAGCCGAAGCCGAGTGCTGCCGAGGTTTCCATCTCGTATTGAAAGCTGGCGTCGTTGAGGCGCAAGCGCCCCATGCTGTCGCGCAAGGTCTCGAAGTCCGCCGCATCGATCGGAAAGAGGCCGCAGAAGACGACAGGCACCGACGGCTTGAAGCCGGTGAGTGCTTCGGCGCAGGGCTTCTTGTCATCGGTGATCGTGTCACCGATGCGGCAGTCGGCCACCGCCTTGATGCCGGCGGTGATGAAGCCCACTTCGCCTGGGCCCAATTCGCCGGTCAGTGTCTGCTTGGGCGTGAAGCAGCCGACCCGGTCGATTTCATAGACGGCATCGGCCGCCATCATGCGCGCCATCGTCTTCACCTTGACCACGCCGTCGATGACGCGCAGCAGAATGACGACGCCGAGATAGGGGTCGTACCAGCTGTCGATCAGCATCGCCTTCAAGGGCGCGTTGCGGTCGCCCTTGGGTGGCGGCAACTTGGTGACGATGGCCTCGAGGACGCCTTTGATGTTGAGGCCGGTCTTGGCGGAAATCTCGACCGCTTCCGAGGCGTCGATGCCGATCACATCCTCGATCTGCTGGCGGATGCGCGCGGGTTCGGCGGCCGGCAGATCGACCTTGTTGAGGACCGGCACGATCTCATGATGATGGTCGATCGCCTGGTAGACATTGGCCAGCGTCTGCGCCTCGACACCTTGGGACGCATCAACCACCAGCAGCGAGCCTTCGCAGGCGGCGAGGCAGCGCGAGACTTCATAGGCGAAGTCGACATGGCCCGGCGTGTCCATCAGGTTCAGCTGATAGGTCTCGCCATTGTCGGCCTTGTACATCAGGCGCACGGTCTGCGCCTTGATGGTGATGCCGCGCTCCTTCTCGATGTCCATATTGTCGAGGACCTGCTCGGTCATCTCGCGGTCGGTCAAACCCCCGCAGGCCTGGATCAGGCGGTCTGCCAGGGTCGATTTGCCGTGATCGATATGGGCAACGATGGAGAAATTGCGGATATGCGCGAGATCGGTCATTTGGCCCATGGAAGAAGGGGAATGTGAGGGAGTTCTGTCGCGGCGCAAGATAGGGGCGGCAAGGGGTATAATCAACCAACGAAAATGCGCAATTTATCAATGGGTTATGCCGTATGATCGAGGGTTTCCGGCAGGTGCGCCGCCCGCTCTGCGTTGTTCCTGCGGGCCGGCGGGGATAGATTTCCCACACAAGCGGGGAGGCGACATGGTCAACGAAGCCTGGCTGGCAACGGCCCTGGAGACGACGGGTGATTTCGAGACGGCGGGCAATCCCTGGGGCGGGGTGACCCGCGATTTCGACGGCATGGGCATTTCCTGCGGTGTCCTGCAGTGGAATATCGGCTCCTCCTCGCTGCAACCCTTGGTCCAGGCGGCGGGCGAACCGGCGGTCCGGGTCGCTATGCCGCGTTTCGGCGCCGAATTCTGGCGCGCCTGCACCGGCACCAAGACCACAGGCCTCGCCATCGTCCGGGGCTGGCAGAATGGGACACGGCTGAAGCCCGAGGTGAGGGCCGAACTGGTGGCCTTCCTGGTCTCGGCCCCCATGGTGGCGCAGCAGATGCGGGCGTCGATGAATGTCGCGCGCACCGCCGACCGGCTGGCCGTCAATTGGGCCGCATCGCGTGGGACGGCGCTGCAGACCAAGCGCGATTTCTGCTGGTTCTTCGATCTGGTGACACAGAATGGCAGCTTGAAGGGTGTCGGCCTGGCGCAGGTCCAGGGCTTCATCGCCAATGCCGGCAATGCGGAAAAGGCGGTTGGCGCCATCTGCGATCACCTCGCTGCGACACCCACCGCCCATGCCGGTTTCAAGGATTGCTGGCGCAACGCCACACTGTGGCGAGGGACCGTGCCGGCAGCGTGGCGCGATCTCTTCATCCTCTCGCACCTGCGCGCCCAGAAAGCGCGGCCCGAATATTCCGGCGTCGTCCTCAACCGCAAAGGCGCCATCGCCGTGGCCCAAGGCTGGGTCAATGGCGAACTGATGAATTTCGACGGGCGATTCTGATTCAACGGTGAGAACCCCCACCCCGTCGGCGCATGCCGACATTGGTCAGCGGCCTCCCCCTGAAGGGAGAGGGGTTTTCGGTCGAGCTTGAACGATCAGACGCGCTCCACCTCCCTCTCCCTTCAGGGGGAGGGTCGGGGTGGGGGTAGGGCCTGTCAGAATGAAATACGCCGGTCGTAATCCGCCGCCAGTGCGGTAAGTGCTGCTGCGCCATCGCCTTCGAAGCTTGGCCCATGCATCAGCGCCAGTTTGCGCGGACTGAGATCGGCGAGGCGGCGGATGGTGGCGCCCATATTCGGGCTGAGGCTTGAGGATTTGAACATGTCCTCGGCGGCGATGGCGGGCCCGACGATATCGCCCGCTGTCAGCGCCGGCCCGTCGCCCAGTTGCGTAAAGAGATCGCCGCAAAGAAGCGTGCCGCTCGTTTCTTCATAGAACAGGCCCGCTTCCCAGCCATGGGGCACATGGGGCGTGTCGAGATAGCGGAGGCGCTTGTTGCCGCCGATGTCGATCACCTCGCCATCGTCCAGCATGCGGGGGCTGCGGTCGGCGAGATCATTGAGCGAGACGAAGCAGGCGGTCTTGCCATGCGCCACTTGGGCCCGCGGGGCCAGTGCCAGCCACTCGTTCATGGCGCCGCATTCATCGGCCTCGACATGGCCGAAGGTGATCCAGCGCAGATCCTCTGGTCTCATCAGCTTGGCGACCGCGGCACGGACCAGCGGGAACATGCGCCGGGGCCCGGTATGGAACAGCAACGGCTCATCGGCCAACACCAGGAACTGGTTGAAGGTGAAGCCGGCCGGCGGTGCGATCTCCGCCACATGGGTGGAGAGGCGAAAGATGCCGGCGTCTATCTCGGTGACGGTGGTTTCCATGATCAACTCCCTGGTAGGCCATACGCCGGAGCAGCTGTGGAGGTGATAGCAGTGATGGACTGGGCGAGACTTAACCTACCGCATCCTTATCCCGCTAGGACGAAGGCGCGCAAGCCTGCATCCACTTCCGGCTCCTTGCCGAACCAGGCCTTGAAGCCGGGCCGCGCCTGGTGGAGCAGCATGCCGATGCCATCGACCACCGCGTTTCCACGGGCGCGGGCTTGGGCGAGGAGGTTGGTTTCGAGCGGCACATAGACGATGTCGTCGACCACGGCTTCGCGCGGCAGATGCGTGAGATCGATATCGAGCGCCGGCTGCCCGGCCTGGCCGAGCTGCGTGGTGTTGACGAGGAGGCCCGCATCCTTGAGCGCTGCATTGCGCGCTTCCCAGCCCACCACCTCGATCGTACCGCCAAGATCGCCAGCGAGGCTTTCGGCGCGCGCTGCCGTGCGGTTGGTGAGGATGATTTTTTCCGCACCAGCATCGAGGAGCGCCACGATGATGCCGCGCGCGGCACCGCCCGCCCCCAGCACCACGGCCTTTTCGCCGGGCCGCCAGCCGGGCGCACTTGCTTTGAGATGCTGCAGGAAGCCATAGCCATCGGTGTTGTCGCCGAGGATGCTGCCGTCATCCTGCACGATGAGCGTGTTCACCGCGCCGATGCGCCGCGCGACGTCCGTGAGCGCATCCACCGCGTCGAGTGCCCGTTCCTTATGCGGCAGGGTTATGTTTCCGCCCCGGAACCCCAGCTTGGGCAGGGCGCGGATCGCCTCGACCAGATTTTCCGGCCGTGTCGAGAAGGGGAGGTAGGCGCCGTCGATGCCGTATTTCGCCAGCCAATAACCATGGAGGCGCGGGCTGCGCGAATGATTGATCGGCCAGCCGAAGACGCCGGCCACCAGGGTCCTGCCCGTATGGGTGTTGAGTTCCGTCATGACGGCAACATGCCATGGCTTCTCAGGATCGCCAAGACGGGGAGCAAGGGCAGGCCCAGCACGGTGAAGAAATCGCCGCGCACCCGCGACATCAACTGTGCCCCCAGCCCTTCCAAATGATAGGCGCCGACGCTGCTCAGCACATCGGCGCCGATCTTGGAAAGATAGTCGTCGAGGAACCTGTCGCTGAAATCCCGCATCACCAGCTCGGCGCGGTCGACATGATGCCAGATGCGCTGGCCGTCCTTGGCCAGCACCGCCGCACTCACCAGATGATGCGCCCGCCCGCGCAAGGCGCTGAGTTGGGCCCGTGCCGCCGCGAGATCGACCGGCTTGTCGAACCAGACACCATCGCATTCCAGCATCTGGTCGGCGCCCAGCACATAGCGTCCGGGCATTGTCGTCATCAGGCGACGACTGACGTTTTGCGCCTTCATCTCGGCCAGGGCGATCGCTGTATCGATGACGTCGGCACCTTCCGCGCGGCAGCTTGCCTTGATCTCATCCTCATCGACCCGGGGCTTGAGGATCTCGATTTCGACCCCAGCCTCGCGCAGCATCCTGGCGCGGGCCGTGCTGCCGGAGGCAAGGATGAGGGGCGCGCTCATGCGCTCTTCAGGCTTCCGCCTGGTCCTGGGCAGAGGCTGCATCCATCATCCGGTCGCGATGTTCGGAGAGCATCTGGATGATGGTGGCTGCCGTCTCTTCGATCGAACGGCGCGTTACGTCGATCATCTGCCAGCCATGTTCGGAACAGAGCCTGCGCGCCTGTGCCACTTCCTCGCGCACGGATTGGGGATCCACGTAATCGGATTCCTCGTCCTTGGCGATCATCAGCAGGCGGTTGCGGCGGATCTGCACCAGCGAATTCACATCCTTGGTGAGGCCAATGATAAGCGGCTTCTTCACCTGGAAAAGTTCGGGCGGCAGCGGGCAGCCCGGCACCAGCGGCACATTCGCCGCCTTGATGCCGCGATTGGCGAGATAGATGCAGGTCGGCGTCTTCGACGAGCGGCTGACACCCAGCAGGATGACGTCGGCATCGTCGTAATTGCGTGCCGATTGGCCGTCATCATGGGTAAGGGCGAAATCCATCGCCGCGATACGGTCGAAATATTCAGCGTCGAGCGCGTGCTGCCGTCCCGACTGGCCGCGGGCGGCTTGCCCGAAATGATCGGTAAGGGCGGTGATGATCGGATCGAGCACCGAGACGACCTTGACCCCCAGCGCCCGGCAGCCGTTGAGGAGGTGCTGGCGCAGCCGGTCATTGACGACGGTGAAGAGTACCAGCCCCGGATGCGCCTCGATGCCGGCCAATACCTTGTCCATCTGGCCCGTGGTGCGGATGAGAGTCCAGTGATGCTCGATCGGATGTGCGCGTTCGAACTGCACCAGGCAGGCGCGTGTGATGCTGTTCAGCGTCTCGCCGGTCGCGTCCGAGACGAGATGGACATGTAATTGCCGCATCGGATTGGATTCTGGCATGCCTGTGGCCCTAACCTGGGGTGAGCGATGAAACGAACCGACGCCATCCACAGCCGATCCGTTGATAACTGCCCCGGACGCTGTGGATAAACCGCTCCGGCCGGATCCATCCACTTTGTTATCTTTTCATGGCACCCCTTTTCCCGCCTGACAAGGGCGCCGCGGGATTCGGTCGAATCATGGGGATAAGGTGGAAGGGACAGGGCACTGCAAACTGTCCCCGTGACTCACATTATTGTCGCCAGTCCTCATCCGTCATGCCCGCACCAAGTGCGGACATGACGACCGATGCCTACCCACAGACTTATCCTGCGGCTTCATGCCGGGTGACGGACCGGCTTATACGCGCCAGGATGGGGAGAGAAACCCAAGATCGGGGATTCTCATGATTCACCGCACATCATCTACTTCCACCTAGAGTCTTATCTATTAGAGATGTAGGAAGAGCAGTGTTAAGACCACGCGTAAGCGAACCGTTTTGCCAAGGACGCAGATTTGAGTGAGGCCATGAAGACGGCGGATAAATTGCTGGTAAGAGCGTTGAAGGGCGAAACCCTGGCGCGACCGCCGATCTGGCTGATGCGCCAGGCCGGGCGCTATCTGCCGGAATATCGCGCGGCGCGGGCGAAGGCGGGTTCGTTCCTGGACCTTTGCTACAATCCGGATTTCGCCGTCGAAGTCACCCTGCAGCCGATCCGCCGTTTCGGTTTCGATGCGGCGATCCTGTTTTCCGACATCCTGGTGGTGCCGCATGCCTTAGGGATGGACCTGCGCTTTGAGGAAGGGCGTGGTCCGCTGCTCAATGCGATCACCGGTGACGAGGATATGGCGCGCCTTGCCATGGACCAGTTCCACACACGCCTGAAGCCGGTCTACGCGGCCGTTTCGGGCATCAAGGCAGCCCTGCCGCCCGAGACGGCGCTCATCGGCTTTGCCGGCGCTCCCTGGACGGTGGCGAGCTATATGATCGAGGGTGGTTCCTCGCGCGATTACGCCAAGACCAAGGCCTGGGCCTATCAGCGGCCCGAGAGCTTCCAGCGCTTGACCAACCTGCTGGTCGATGCGACGGCAAGCTATCTCATCGCCCAGATCGAAGCGGGGGCCGAGGTGCTGCAGCTGTTCGACAGCTGGGCCGGCGCCTTGGATCATGCCAGCCTACTGCGCTGGAGCTTGGCACCCATGAAGGCCATCGTCGACCGCGTGCGCATGTCGCATCCGGAAGTGCCGGTGATCGTTTTCCCGCGCGCCTGCGGGGCCGGCTATCTCGATTTTGCGCGCGCGAGTTTTATGCACGGGCTGGGGCTGGATTCCGGCGTGCCGCTCGACTGGGCCTTTACGCAATTGCAGGGACGGCTGGCATTGCAGGGCAATCTCGATCCGCAATTGCTTGTGGCTGGCGGTTCGGCGATGCAGGACGCGACCGACAAGATTCTTGAGGCGCTGGGCCAGGGTCCGTTCATCTTCAATCTTGGTCACGGCATCGTGCCGGAAACGCCGCCGCAGCATGTCGCGGACCTGGTGAAGCAGGTCCAGGCCTGGCGTCGGTAATGACCGGGATAGACAACACGGAGAGTGAAAGCGGCGGCATTCCCGTCGGCGCCACCTTGCGTGCCAAAATTGGCTGGATCGAGATCCGCTGCGACGAGAATGCGGTCACCAAGACCTATTGGCGCAAGATCGAGCCCAAGGTGGTGGTCAGTTCACCCTTGGCCGAGGAAGCCAAGAGGCAGATGGCGGCCTATCTCGAAGGTCGCCTCACCCGGTTCGATTTGCCGCTCTCTTATCCGGGCACCGACTTTGCCCGTACTGTCTGGGACATGCTGCTGCGCATTCCGTTCGGCGAGACCCTGCGCTATGGCGATCTGGCGACCCTGATGGGCCAGCAGGATTACGCAGCGGCGCGCGCCGTGGGCACCGCCTGCGGGCAGAACCCGATCGCGATCATCATCCCCTGCCACCGGGTGGTGGGAAGTGCGGCGCTGGGCGGCTATTCCAGCGATCTCGGCCTCACTGCCAAGCGCTTCCTGCTGGATCTCGAAAAGGGCCAGGGACGGCTGTTCTAGGTGGCTAAGTGCCAAGTTTTTGTCGGCCAGCTGCAATTTTCCCTCGCTTGACGGGATCATCCCGCACCTGCCATGTTCCGAGCGTCAATACGTCTTCAGGGCGGGGTGAAAATCCCCACCGGCGGTAGGACTTTTCCGGCAAGGGTGCCGGCCAAGTCGAGCCCGCGAGCGCCAGGATGGTTCGCCATCCTGGGTCAAGCAGATCAGGTCCAAATCCTGAGCCGACGGTCACAGTCCGGATGGAAGAAGACGAAATCGCGGCACCCTTTTCGGGGTCCTCTCCATCCGGCATGGATGGCGTGGATGCCGGCAACGGGCGTCATGGTTTTGCCCTGGAACGTTTGTCGCAAAACAGATGCGAGGAGCGTTTCACATGAATATCCAGACCACCATCAAGCATTATTCCCAAGCCGAACTGTCGCGTGTCCAGGGCCGCATCGATGCCGCTGTGCAGGCGATGCAATCGGCCCTGCCGGTCATCGTGCTCGACGATGACGACCGCGAGAACGAAGCGGACCTCATCGCCGCCGCCAGCAACCTCACCCATGACGTCATGGCCCGGATGATCCGCGATTGCAGCGGCATCGTCTGCCTCTGCCTCGACGCCGCCACGGTCGAGCGGCTGGAACTGCCGATGATGGCCAGCCGCAACGAAAGCCGTTTCGGGACGCCCTTCACCGTCTCGATCGAAGCGCGGCACGGCGTCACCACCGGTGTCTCGGCGGCCGACCGCCTGGCCACGGTGCGGGCGGCCATTGCGCCGGGCGCCAAGCCTGGTGACATCGTCAGCCCCGGCCATATGTTCCCCTTGCGGGCGAGCCCCGGCGGCGTGCTGACGCGGCGTGGCCATACGGAAGGCTCGGTCGACCTCGCAGAGATCGCCGGGCTGGGTTCCGCCGCTGTGCTCTGCGAATTGATGACCCGCGACGGCGAGATGCTACGCGGCCGGCAAGCCAAGGCCTATGGCCGCCGCAACGGCTTCCCAGTCCTCACCATCGCCGACATCGTCGCCTACCGGCAGAATTTGTTGGCCAAGGCGGCGTAAGAACCTTCAGTAGCCACCCCCCTCTCTAACTCTCCCCCTCAAGGGGGGAGAGGATTGCACCGGGTGTATTGCGAGAACCGTCCTTCTTCTCCCTCCCCCCTTGAGGGGGAGGGTCGGGGAGGGGGGTGATGACGTGCGCGTCCTTGCCCGCTAATCTCCCCTCATCTGACTTATCCTTCGGAGCACACCATGACCATTCCCACTGAGACCAATGCCATCCGTTTCCACCAGACCGGCGGGCCCGAGGTGCTGAAATGGGAAACGGTGAAACTGGGTGCGCCCGGCGCCGGCGAGGTAACCTTGCGCAACCGGGCCTGCGGGCTCAACTTCATCGATACCTATCACAGGAGCGGCCTCTATCCGGTGCAGCTGCCCTCCGGCATCGGCCTGGAAGGCGCCGGCGTGGTCGAGGCGCTGGGGGCCGGCGTCACCACATTGAAGGTCGGCGACCGCGTCGCTTATTGCGCGGCCCCCTTGGGTTCCTATAGCGAATGGCGCAATTACCCGGCCGACAAGCTGGTGAAGATTCCGGATGCCATCGATTTCAACACCGCCGCCGCCATGATGCTGCAGGGTATGACTGTGGAATACCTCATCCGCCGCACCTATACCGTGAAGCCGGGCGACTGGGTCCTGTTCCATGCGGCAGCGGGCGGCGTCGGTTCGATCGCCGTGCAATGGTTGAAGGCCTTGGGTGCCAATGTCATCGGCACGGCGGGCGGGGCGGAGAAATGCGCCATCGTCAAATCGCTGGGCGCCGATCACGTCATCGATTACCGGGCCGAGGATTGGGTGACGCGGGTGAAGGACATCACCGGCGGCAAGGGTGTCAACGTCGTCTATGACGGTGTCGGCAAGGATACCTGCATCCCGTCGATGGATTGCCTGAAACCGCGCGGCTATCTCGTCACCTTCGGCAATGCCTCCGGCCCCGTGCCCCCCATCGAGCCGCTGTTGCTGTCGCAGAAAGGTTCGCTGTTCCTGACGCGCCCCACGCTCATGGCCTATACGGCGACGCGCGAAGATCTGGAACTTTCCGCCAATGCCCTCATCGACGTCGTCTCGAAGGGGACGGTGAAGATCCATATCGGCCACACCTATGCACTGAAGGATGCCGCGCAAGCGCAACGCGACCTCGAGGCGCGCAAGACCACCGGCTCGGTCGTGCTGCTGCCCTAAGCGCGCGCCTTCTTTTTCGGGCGGTAGAGATCGGCGTGCCAAGGCAGGCGAACCGTCACGGTTGTGCCGGTGCCCTTCACGCTTTCAATCGAGAGGCTGCCGCCATGGAGCCGCACCAGGCCGTCGACCAGGGGCAGGCCTAGGCCGGTCCCTGGCGTTGTCTTGGAATAGCTGGGCTCCGCCTGGCCGAAGCGTTCCATCGCGCGCTTGATCTCGGCCGGCGTCATGCCGATTCCGGTATCGCTGACCTTGATGGCAGAACCCCGGTCGCCCTCATCCAGCAGGCTGAGGGTTACGGTGCCGCCATCGGGCGTGAATTTGATGGCATTGGAAAGCAGGTTGAGGAGGATCTGCCGTGCCTGTCGTTCGTCGGCATGGATAACCGGGCATTCGCTGATGTTGCTGGCATCGAGCCTGACATTGCGTTCCTTCGCCAGCACTTCGACCAGCCGAACGGCCTGGGCAACGAACGAGGTCGTCTCCAGCGGCACGATGTTGAGTTCCATGCGGTCCGCCTCGATCTTGGAAAGATCGAGGATGTCGTTGATGAGGGTAAGGAGATGCGAGCCGCTCTTGAAGATGTCCTCGGCATATTCGCGGTATTGCGGTGGCGAGACGGGGCCGAACATGCCGTTCTTGATGATCTCGGAAAAGCCCAGGATGGCGTTGAGCGGGGTCCTCAGTTCGTGTGACATGTTGGCAAGGAAATGCGATTTGCTGATATTCGATGCGTCCGCGGCCTCGCGCGCTTTGCGCAGATCCTCGGTGAGACGGATCAGCTGCTCGGCCTGTTTTTCCAGGCGTCCCTTGGCTGCGGCAAGGTCGGCTTCGCGCTGTTTCAGGGCGGTGATGTCCGTATAGACGTTGACGCAGCCGCCGTCGCTGGTGCCATGGTGACCGATCAGAACCCAGCGGCCGTCGGCGAAGGCGCCCTCGCCCTGATAGGCCGTGGGATCACGGTAGCGTGCGATCCATTCGGCGATGAAAGCCTCGGCGTCGGCCTCCGTGGAGAGTTCGGGATATTCACCGGCGCGCACGCCCTCGCGCAGGACGTCCTCGAAGCGGGCGCCGACGGAGACATACGGCGCCATCTTCGGATAGAGGCGCAGGAATTCGTCATTGTAGATGACATAGCGCAGATCGGCATCGAGCAGCACGAAGCCTTCATTGATGCTGGCGATGGCATCATTGAGGCGCCGTTCCGCCATGCGCAGGGCGGTGATGTCGCTCCAAAGGCCGACGATGCAGCCGTTCGAGGTGCGTCTTTCCTGGACACGAAGCACGCGCTGGTCGCCGGTGACGACCTCGTAAGGTTCCTCGCCGGGGTTGCGGTGCTGTGCCAGCCGCACAGCCAGCCACGCGTCGCGCGCCGCCGGATCCGTCAGGTTGAGTTCGAGTTCGGCATAGAGGCGATAGAGATCTTCGTAGCGATGCCCGATCGGATCGCCCACCGCGGCGCGCACTTTGGATGAGACATAGAGATCGTTGCAGACGACGAGGCGGTCGTCCGCATCGAAGATCGCGAAGGCATCGGGAAGGGCGTCGACGGCGCCCTCAAGCAGCTGGCTGAGGCGCTTGATCTCGGTCACGTCGGACCAGATCCCGACATAGCCGCCATCCGAGGTTCGCCGCTCGCTGATGCGCATCCAGCGATCGCCACTCCATTTCACCTCGAGCGGTTCTGCGGGCGGATTGCGATGCCGCTCCATGCGCCAGGCGATCCAGCCTTCGCGGTCGAAGGCGGGATCCTTGGCGTCGGGCATGTCATGTTCGACGAAGGCGCGCACGATATCCTCAAAAGCGCGGCCGGTCGGGTCGCCAATCGCCCGACGCGTGCCTTCGTCGATGAAGCCGTCATTGAAAAGGATGAGCCGGTCATCGGCATCGAACAGGCCGAAACCGTCGCGCATGACACCGATCGCGGCCTTGAACTGGCCTTCGAGCCGCACCAACTCGCTGATATCGGTATGCACGCCGATCGCGCGGATCACCTTGCCGGCGTCGTCCTTGAGGCTGATGCCGCGGCTGTGCACATGCAGGATGCGGCCGTCGCGGTGGCGGTAGCGCTGAATGAGGTCGATGTCGTCGCGCGTACCCGACAGCATCGCCTGGAACTGCTCGCGTGAGCGGATTTCGTCTTCCGGCAGAATGACCGAGCTCCAGAAGGTACGGATATCGGCAACGGCGCTCGTCTCATAGCCGAACATTTCGTAATAGCGCGGCGAGATCCAGACCTTGCCAGTGACCAGGTCGATATCCCAGATGCCGTCCCGGCTGCAGGCGGCGGCAAGTTCGAGGCGCTCATTGCTGCTGAGGAGCGCTCGGTTCATATCGGCAGCATAGGCATTGGCGCGTTCGCTCTGGGTCGCCAAGGTGGCGACCAGCCCGGCGAGCAAGGCGGCGAACAGGATCATGCCAGCGCAAATGACGATGGGTGCGCGCCGTGGCTGTGCATCGAAGGCGACGCCGCGGCTCCATGCCAGGGTGAAGACATGATCCGCCAGGACCAGCTGCGTGGTCAACTCAGGCTGGTACGGTGCCGATACCGGCGCGCCATCGACGGCGCGGCTGTCGAACATGAGCTTGTCGGCAGCCGTTGTGGTCCCGTCATGGATGCGCAGGTTGAGCGACCGGGCTTCGGCCGTCAGGGCGCGGCCGAAGAAGGCGTCGGCCGTGAACGGCGCGTCGATCCAGCCCATGAAAACCGCGCGGCTCGGCACCGCATCCTCGCTCTGCAAGGGCTGCCGGTAGATCGGCAGGAAGAGCAGGAAGCCGGCGCCGCGTTTTTCATCCTGGATCAGCGTGATGCGCGGCGTGATCGTGGGCCGGCGGGTGTTCCGGGCGTCAATCGCGGCCTGTCGCCGCAAGGTCTCGCTGGCAAGATCCAGGCCGATGGCGGCAGCGTTGAGTTCCGCCGGCTCGCAATAGAGGATGACGAAATGCTCGCCGACATTTGCCTCGGTCGCCGGTACATCGGGCACGGGCACATCGGGCACGGGCTTGATGGTGAAATCGGGTGCGCCATCGGCCCTGGCGCGGGTAATGAAATCAGCGGCCTTTGATTTCTCGACCGGCAAAACGACGCCGACGCCATTGATGCCCGGAAAGCGGTCGAGGAGCTGCAGCGAGCGTACATATTGCCGCCATTCGGCGCGTGTCACGTCTTCGGTGGCAGCGTAGAAACTGGCCCCGCCCTGCAGCGCGTTGATATAGGTGCCGATGCGGTCCTGCATATGGCCCTGCAGGCGTGTCGCGAGATTCCGGATGTGGCGCGTATCGACGGCATCCGCCTCGCGCATCTGGACCAGGAAGACGGCGGCGGCGATCAAGCTGCCCATCAGCAGGACGGTGACGGCAACGGACAGGCGCTGGTATTGGATGTCGATCAGGATCAGGCCGATGAAGGCGACTGCGGCCAGGATGATCTGCATGTTGAGCAGGGAATCGTTGGGCGTATTGTCGAGGAAGGGCCCGAGGCCCGCCGCCGTGATCGCGATCCAGAGGGCAGCGACGGCAAGCAGCATCAGGCTGACGCCACGCTGGCCGAACCAGCGCGCCGTTGCCAGAAGGAGCGGCAGCGCAAGCAGGAAGATGGCGGTCCAGCCGGGCATGATGGCGGTCAGGGCGCTGACGATGCCAAGGCCCAGCACCAGCAATGCGGCCCGTGCGATCTGTTGCGGCGGCGGGATTTTCGGGTTGGCCTGTTTGGCCCCATCGCGGTCGATTTGGGGCAGCGCTTTCAAGAAATTTATCAGCGCCGGCAGGACGAGGAGAATGCCGATGGCATCGCCGGCCCACCAGGTTGTCGCCACCGATCCGGTGAGCGCCGGCGGCAATTGTCCGGCGGCGACCAGGGCCGTGACCCCGGTCGCGGCGCTGACGATCGGTGCAAGCAGGGCGGCGAGGAGATAGCCGAAACTTTTCACCAGCGGAAAGCGATTGGTGCCGACACCGATCACGCGGCTGAAGATGAAAAAGCCGATCAGGCCTTCGAGTGTGTTGCCGATCGTTATGAAAGCGGCGGTGAAATAGCCGCCGGTCAGCGCATTGGCGCCGAAGGCGCCGATGGCGATCGCTGGCCACAGACGCGGACCGCCGACGAGCAGCAGGGCGACGGCAAACCCCGAAGCGGGCCAGATTGGCGAGGCGCTTTCCTGCAGCGTGGCGAAGGCGAGACCCAACCGAGCCAGCGCGAAATAGAGAATGGCGCCGGCGACGAGGGCAAGTGGATAGGCAACCGACCAGCGGCCGATCTTAACGGGTTGCTGCCAAGGTCGCTCGGGCATCAGCTGCGTGCACCCCCGACGGATAGGACTGACCCTCGTCTCAGTTCACCCGATTAAAGCGCGGCAGAAGTTGCAGATACAAGGAGTCTTTGCAGGCCCCCGCGTGAATCGAGGCCCCCGCGTGAATCGAGGCCTGGGCTGAATCAGGCTGCGAGCTTTTCGGGCAGCGGCGTAGCGGTGGGGAAATGGATGCTGACGCGCGTTCCCTTGCCGGGTGCGCTGACGATCTCGAAGCGGCCGCCATTGAGTTCGGCGAGCGATTTGGTGATGGGCAGGCCGAGGCCGGTCCCTTGCTGCGCCGTGGTGGCGTTGCTGCGCACCTGGCCGAAGGGCGCCAGTGCCTTGGCGATGTCGGCAGGCGCGATGCCGATGCCGGTATCCTTGACCCAGATTTCGATCCCGTCCTTGTCACCGTGGGCGGTACAGGCGGCGCCGATGCTGACCTCGCCCCCGGCCAGGGTGAATTTCACCGCATTGCTGAGCAGGTTGAGCATGATCTGCCGGAGATGCTGCGGGTCGGCAACCACCGGCGGCAAGGCCTGCGGGAGCTGCATGTTGAGGGTCAATTGCCTTGCACCGAGAGGCTGCTGGATGAGGTCGGCGCAGGTCTTGAGGAGATCGGGGATATCGACCGGCTGCGGGCTGGGTTCCAGCTTGCCGGCCTCGATCTTGGCGACATCCAGCACCTTGTCGATGAGGCCGAGCAGGTGGTTGCCGGCATCGGCGATGTCGGCGACATAATCCTTGTAGCGGGGCGGTGTCACCGGCCCGAAGATCTCGGCCTTCATCAGGTCGGAGAAGCCGATGATTGCATTGAGCGGCGTGCGGAATTCGTGGCTCATATGCGCCAGGAAATCGGTCTTGGCGCGGTTGGCGTCCTCGGCCTGGAATTTGGCGCGGGCCAGTTCGGCGGTGAGGCGCCGCATGCGCAGCTGCTGCCAGAAAAGGGTCATGACACCGATGCCGAGCACGATGCCCAGCGCGATGCGCACCATGGCGATGGTGTCGATGAGGTCGGCAAGGGAATCGCGCGCGGCCTCGTCCTTGGCTGCCGCCGCCGTGGTGGTGAGCACCGCCAGCCGATGCGCCTTCACCTGCAGCTGCGCGATGAGATTGGTGATGATTTCATAGCGGGCGAGCGGAACCGCGTTCTCGCCTTCCAGTTCAGCGAGCAGCGTCGCCATGTTGGTTTCGATGGCGGGCAGCAGCGCGGCGGCATTGGGATTGCCGATGAGTTCCTTGTGCACCATGCCGGCGGTGAGGATTGCATAGCGGTTCTGCAGCGCGCGCCAGCGGCGCAGCACTTCGGGCGGCAGGTGCCGTGGATCGCCGCCATGCATGCTGGCAAAGCTGGTGCCGAAGCGCGCCGCATCCACTTCAAACTGGGCGCTGTTCCAGATGATGGCGCCGGCTGCGGCATTGCGCATGCGGTCGAAATGCGTCGAGATGTCGTCGCGCAGGAACAGCAGGGTCACCAGCAGGCCGCAGATCACCACGGCGAAGGCCGCGGCGATTCCGCGTTTCCACCAGGCGATCGGCTTCAGGAAGGGGCTGCTTTTTTTCATGGCCTGTTTTTCATGGCCTAGTCGAGACTCATGGTTTCAAGGTTCCAGATCGACTGGGCGAGGAACCGCTCGGTCCGCAAGGCCTGGTCCTGGTCGTAGGGATAGACGATCCAGAGCGGCCCCTTGTTCTGCGGCGGCAGCGGCGCGCCGTTGGCGGCATAGGCGATGAGCGCGCCATGGGCCGTGGCATCGCTCACGGGAATGCGGATCTCGTATTCATTGGCGGCGATGGCGTTGATCTCGGCTGCCTTGGCACCAAGACGCGCCAGCAGGTCGGAAACGAGGACGCCTTCAAAGGATTGCATGCCGTCTGTCCAGATCGTGCTGGTGTCGATGCGGGTCCTGGGGAGGGATTGCAGCATGGCGAGGTCGAACTCGGCCCGCCCGCCCGGCGTGTTGCCGAGCGCGATCTTGCCGCTGACGCTGAGCAGCACCGGCCCGGCCGGCTTTGGCAACGGGTCGAGCGCCACGGCGGGCGCCAGGAAACCCAGCAGCAGAAAAGCGCCGATCAAAAAGGCACGCAAGCGCGGCATCTGAACCTTGTCCCCCGCAAAGAGGCCCTCTTCCCCAGGGCCGGCCTTAACTATCGGAGGGAGATGGTTTAGCTTCGGTTAAGATCGAAGAAGAAGCCGCAACATGTTGCAACAAAAAGGAAAAGGCCGGTGAAATCTCACCGGCCTTCACTTTTACTGGTTCATGGACTGGAAAAAGTCCGCGTTGGTCTTGGAATGCTTGAGCTTGTCGAGCAGGAACTCCATCGCGTCCGTGACACCCATCGGCATCAGGATGCGGCGGAGCACCCACATCTTGGAGAGTGTCGCGCGGTCGACCAGCAGTTCTTCCTTGCGCGTGCCCGATTTGGTGATGTCGATCGACGGGAAAGTGCGCTTGTCCGAAAGTTTGCGGTCGAGGATGATTTCCGAGTTACCGGTGCCCTTGAACTCTTCGAAGATGACTTCGTCCATGCGGCTGCCGGTATCGATGAGGGCCGTGGCGATGATGGTCAAGGACCCGCCTTCCTCGATATTGCGCGCGGCGCCGAAGAAGCGCTTGGGGCGCTGCAGGGCGTTGGCGTCGACACCGCCCGTGAGCACCTTGCCCGACGATGGCACGACGGTGTTGTAGGCGCGGGCGAGCCTCGTAATCGAGTCAAGAAGGATGATGACGTCGCGCTTGTGTTCGACCAGGCGCTTGGCCTTCTCGATCACCATTTCCGCGACCTGGACGTGGCGGGCCGCCGGCTCGTCGAAGGTCGAGGAGACGACCTCGCCTTTGACCGAACGCGACATGTCGGTCACTTCTTCCGGCCGCTCGTCGATGAGCAGCACGATGAGATAGGCTTCCGGGTGGTTGGTGGCGATCGAATTGGCGATGTTCTGCAGCATCACGGTCTTACCCGTGCGCGGCGGGGCCACCACCAAGGCGCGCTGGCCCTTGCCGATCGGACAGATCAGGTCGACGACGCGGCCCGTGATATCGACCTTGTTGATGTCGCGGTTCTCGCGCGCCTTCAGGGCGCGGCGGCTCATCTCGACGGTGCGGGCGGCCTCGGCCTTCGGCAGGGCTTCCGGCTCCGGCATCTTGTCGTCGCCCTTGCCCTCGAGCTCCATCTTCAGGCGTTCGTCCGGGTAGAGCGGGGTGAGGTTGTCGAAATTGATGCGGTGCCGGATCTTGTCCGGATCCTCGAAATTGATCGTGTTGACCTTGAGGAGGGCGAAATAACGCTCGCCGTCCTTGGGACCGCGGATCTGTCCCTCGACCGTGTCGCCGGTCCGCAGGCCGAAGCGGCGCACCTGGGAGGGGGAGACATAGATATCGTCGGGCCCGGGCAGGTAATTGGCCTCCGGGCTGCGGAGGAAGCCGAAGCCGTCCTGCAGGATTTCGAGCACGCCGGCGCCGAAGATGGCGGTGTCGTTGTCGGCGAGGTGCTTCAAAATCGCGAACAGCATGTCCTGGCGCCGGAGCGAATTCGCGTTTTCGATCTGCAAGCTCTCGGCGAACGCCAGGAGTTCGGCTGGGGACTTGCGCTTAAGTTCTTGTAAATTCATGTATTTTCTGAAGTTGTGAAGGGGGGACCCTGATGGGTGCGGCTTCGATGTGCGGGATTGGATGCTTGGAAACGGCGCTGCCGGGACTGTGGTCTTCGGACCCTGAAGCCGTCACCGTTTCACGTCATTGCCCGTCTCAATCCGGGCCAGCCAACATGATATGGGAGCGGTGGTACTGCGAAGACAAGGCCGGTCCGACCCGAGTGGCGAACCAGAACCCTGGTGAAAAGCCCTACCGGAATTCAGGCTGGAAGTCAAATGACCTCAATAAATAGGGCCGGGCAGGCGCTGGCCCACCCGGCCTCATCAGGACCGGCCCGATCCTATTTGTAGGCGATGGCGGCGCTGGCGACGGGGCTCAGCGGCAGGGTGGCGAAGCGGGTAAAGCCCACCTCGCGGCACCAGCCCTCGAAATCGGCCGCCGTATAGTCGAAGGCGTCGCCGAACTCGATCAGCATGTTGAGCGACATGAGGAGGCCGAAACCGTTCGCCCGCCGGTCATTGTCGATGAGGTGTTCGATGACGATGAAGGCGCCGCCCGGCGGCAGGGCGTCATAGGCGGCGCGGATGAGGTGCATCTTGCCGGCGAGGTTCCAGTCATGAAGGATCATTCCCATGCTGATGACGTCGGCCTTGGGCAGCGGCGCCTTGAGGAAGTCGCCGGAGCGCACCGTGACGCGCTCAGCGAGGCCCTGCTCGCTCAAATGCCGGGTGGCGATCGGCGCCACCACCGGCAAGTCGAAGGTCGCGACGGTGAGGTGCCGGTTGGCGCGGGCCACCATGCCGGCGAGCAGCCCCGTGGCGCCGCCCACATCGCAATAGCTGGCATAGGGGGCGAAATTGAAGGCGTCGACGAAGCTCTGGAAATTGCCGCGGCTGATGCCGGCCATGGCCAGCATGAACTGTTCGAGCCGTGCCGGGTCGGCATAGAGCTCGTCGAACATCGGCTTGACGCTGTGCTTCAGTTCATTCTGCGGCTTGCCGGTTTCGAGCGCCGTCTTGAGATCGGCCCAGAACGGAAAGAGCCGCGCCTGCGCCATCTCGAGGATGCCGCCCACGTAAGAGGGCTTGGCCTTGTCGAGGAAGAGGCCGGTTTCCGGCGTGTTGCGATAGCGCGCCGTGGCGCCGTTCCCCTGGCGCTCGAGCAGCTGCAGGGCGACGAGCGCGTCGAAGAAATCGGCCCGTGCCCGCGGGGCGGGGTCGAGGTCGAGACGGTCGCCAAGTTCCATGGCCGTCATCGCGCCGTCGCCGAGGCGCGTGAACAGCCCCAGAGCCACGGCGCTGAGCAGGGCTTGCGACTGGGCAAAGCCGAAGCCGATATCGAGCAGGCGGGCGGGCGTCAGTACATTGGTCATCATTCTCTCTCCTTGTCAGGATCCGTCCCTTATGGCGCGGGCTTCTGCGCGCATTCCGAGAGACTGACAAGGCGCCTTGCGGGTTAATGTGACCGACGTCACGAACCCAAGGCGATGACAGCGCGACCAATGTCGTTTTAGGTCATAATGGTTTCACGATCACCAAGATGACGATGCCGATCATGAGCAGCGTCGGGACCTCGTTCATGAAGCGGTAGAACTTCTCGCTGTGCTGGTTGGCATCCGCGGCGAAATGGCGGCGCCACCGGGCGTAGCCAGCATGGATGAGCTGCATGCCGAGAAGGAGCGCCAGCTTGCCGTGGAACCAGCCTTCGCCCCAGAGGTCATTGAGCCACGCCATGGTGAGCCCCAGCGCCCAGGCGCAAATCATCGCCGGGTTGATGATGGCCCGCAGGAGCCGCCGCTCCATCACCTTGAACGTCTCGCTCATCTCCGAGCCGGGTTTCGCCTTGCAATGATAAACGTAGAGGCGCGGCAGATAGAGCATGCCGGCCATCCAGGCGATGACCGCGATGACATGAAGCGCCTTCAGCCAGAGATAGAGATCCATGGTCATGCTCCTGCCTTGGTCATCGCGCACTGGCTCTTTCCCTGGCAGGCGGTGCGGCCGCAGCCGGGTTGCAGCGCCGCGGCCGTCGCCAGCGCATTCTGCACCAGGCGGCCGAGGCCGGCGATAAAGGCTGGATGTGTCGACACCGTGGGGGCGCGCAGATAGATGGCGGCACCGTTGCGCTCGGCCAGATGCCGGTATTCGATGTCGAGCTCGACCAGCGTTTCCGAATGTTCCGAGACGAAGGCCACCGGCACGACGATGACGGGTCTGCCGGCCTTGGCGGCGGCGACAATGAGATCGTCGGTCGCGGGGCCGACCCATTCCAGGGGACCCACACGGCTCTGATAGGCGATCTGGTACTGCGTTGGCGTCAGCGCGAGTGCCTTCGCGACGGCGGCCACGGTCGCCTCGACCTGCGCCACATAGGGATCGCCGGCATCGACGATCTTCTTCGGCAGACCGTGGGCGGAGAAGATGATGGCGGGTGCCTGGCCGGGTGCCGCCACCTCTGCCTGGGCGATCGCCTGGCGCGTGATGTCGCTGAGCGCGCTGACGAAACCGGCCTCGTCCGGATAGCAGCAGATGAAATGCGACCGCGCCATAAGGCCGACCTTGCGCGCGGCATCGTTCCAGACGCGTTGCGACGAAGCGGTGGTGGTGGTCGAGAATTGCGGATAGAGCGGCAACAGCACGATCTCGTCCGGTCCCCAGGCCTTCACCGCCGCCGCCACATCCTCGGTGAAGGGGTGCCAATAGCGCATGGCGACGAAGCATTTTACCAGGCCGAGATCCTCGAGTGCTGCGCCCAGGGCCGAGGCTTGGGCTTCGGTGTTGGGCAGGATGGGCGAGCCGCCGCCGATCTGGTCATAGACATGGGCGGCGATGGGTGCGCGTCTGGTCGAGATGAACTTCGCCAGCGCCCAGCGGATCGGCTGCGGGGCGCCGATGATGTTGCGGTCGTTGAAGAGGTTGAACAGGAACGGCTTCACCGCCGCCGGTCCGTCGGGCCCACCGAGATTGAAAAGGACGATGGCGACGCGGCGCGCTGCGGACATGTGATTCCTGGATCGATATCGTTGTGTTGCCCCCTCACCCCAACCCCTCTCCCCGTTGGGGCGAGGGGCTCCTAAGCCAGCGGGCCGGAAACTCCCTCGTCCCGCTTCAGCGGGGAGAGGGTTGGGGTGAGGGGTGGACGGTTCGACTGTACCCGACTGTCTAGGACTCGCTCAAGGCGCCGCCGAAAGCGGCGGCGTCGGTGATGGGCGCAGAGCAGACTTGCCGGCGACATACGTAAGCCGTGGCACACTGGTTCACCGCCGTTTTGCCAGCCACCGGATGCGACGGCGGGAAGCTGCTGGTATCGGCGACCACCTGCAGCACCACATGATCCTGCGAGCGGGCCAGCAGCGTGCTGAGCAATGCCTCCGTCCCGGGCTCCCCACGCGTGCCGATGATGACGATGTCGGTGGCAAAGAGCTCGAAATCGGCGCCGTTGAGGAAATTCGCCAAGGGAAAGAAATTGCGCTGGATCTCGCCGGCAAAGGCCCGGCGCAATTGTTCGGCCCGCGCGCCATAGGCGTCTTCGCCGGTGAGGTGATGAAGCCGCGCCAGCACCTCCAGCATCGTGCCGTTGCCGCTGGGTGTCGCGTTGTCATTGGCAGATTTGGTGCGGATGATGACGTCGCCGGTATCGTCGGCCGTGAAGAAATAGCCGCCGCCGTCCGGGTCCCAGTAATGCGCGTCGAGATCGGCGACGAAGCGTCTGGCGGCGGCAAGATGGGCCGCCTTGCCGCCCGCCTGATAGAGCATCAGGGCGGCGCGCGCGAGATTGGCGTGATCGTCGAGCGTTGCCGGATGCGCGCATTTTCCCGCTCGCCACGCATGCTTGAGGCGCCCACTGCCATCGCGCATGTTGCGGTCGATGAAGGCAAAGGCCTCCTCCGCAAGACGCAGCCAATCGGGCCTCGCGAAGATCTGCGACGCTTGCGCGAGACTTGCGATCATCAGCCCGTTCCAATCGCAGAGAACCTTGTCGTCCCAGCCGGGGCGGATGCGTGCCGCGCGCCGCGCCAGCAATTTCTCGCGCGCGGCCATCAGGCGCTTTTCGTCGGCCGGTTCAAGCAGGCCCGCCTGATGGCCGCGGTTGAGGATATTGGTATCTTCCCAATTGCCTTCGGCACTCACGCCATAGACATGTTTGAAGAAGGGTGCCTCGGCACCCAGCACCTCATCAATCTCGGCCTCGTCCCAGACATAGAACTTGCCCTCGACACCTTCCGAATCCGCATCGAGCGAGGCAGCAAAACCGCGATGGCCCTCGGCATCGGCCTCGGCCAGCATTTCGCGTTGCAGCCAGGCGATGATCTCAGATGCGCGCGTCTCGAAAAGCGGCGCACCGGTATCGATCCAGACTTCGCCGAGGAGGCCCAGGAATTCGGCATTGTCGTAGAGCATCTTTTCAAAATGCGGCACCAGCCAGTCGGCATCGGTGGCATAGCGGGCGAGGCCGCCGCCCAGGTGATCATAGATGCCACCCTGGATCATGCGCGTGAGGCTCAAGGCGACGGCTTCGCGGTAACGCCCATCGCCATTGCGCAAATAGGCCCGCCACAGCAGGGTCATCACCGAGCTCTGCGGAAATTTCGGCGCGCCGCCGATGCCGCCGCGCACCAGATCGACCTCCTGCAACAGCCGCTCGGCGATCCGGTCCATCACCTCCGGCGTGATCTCGTCGCCGGCCTGCGGGCGCGACAGGCGCTGCATGGCCTCGGCAATGCCGGCGACATTCTGCGCCACCTTGTTCTTGTCGCCATGATAGGCGTCGGACAGCGCGTTCAGCACATCACCGAAACCGGGCCGGCCGTAACGCGGCTCCTTGGGAAAATAGGTCCCGCCCCAGAAGGGCTTTCCCTCGGGCGTCAGGAACATGGTGAGTGGCCAGCCGCCTTGCTGGCCCAGCAGCGACAAAGCCTGCTGATAGATCTGGTCGAGATCCGGCCGCTCCTCGCGGTCGATCTTGATGTTGACGAACTTCTCGTTCATCAGCCGCGCGATCTCCGCATCCTCGAAGCTCTCATGCGCCATCACATGGCACCAATGGCAGGCGGCGTAGCCTATCGAAAGGAGGATCGGCTTGTCGCTATCGCGCGCTTCTTTCAGTGCCGCATCGTTCCAAGCCCGCCAATTGACGGGGTTGTCCTTGTGCTGCAGCAGATAGGGACTGGTCTCAAGGACCAGTTGATTGTCGGGATTGGGCGTGGTCGGATGCGTGGGTGCGGCGTGTCTTGTCATGATGCGAGCAAGTTGGCGCGCCGCGGACGCCATATCAACCGCATTGTACGGAAGGCTAATGGCGCAGCGCCTTCGGGTGGACTATCTCCCAGGTCTCAATCGTTGGTGACGTGATGAACGGCGAAGTCAACCAGCCACAAGTACTAGAGTCCTTCTATTCAAATGCCACCGAATTGCGTTCCGGGCGTTTGCGGGCTCTTTTCGACTTGTGGCAGGAAAGCCGGGCCGGCGCCGTCTTGCCCGGATTGGAAGCGATCGACCCCATTGTCTTGAAACGCTTCCTCACCGATCTGGTGGTGGTTGACGTGGGCGACCCGGAACAGCCGCGCTTTCGCCTGGTCGGAACCGGTTTTCGCGACTTCTTCAGCCGCAACTATACGGGTGTCCTGGTGCGCAACGCGGATTTTCCCGAGCGTGAGCAGATCGCCGATAGTTACCGCCGGGTGGCGCTGAGCGGGCAGCCGCTTCTGGGCTGGTATCGCTGGCAGTCGGATGACGGCGGGATTTACTACTCCGAATTCGTCGTCCTGCCCTACGGGGCGGGATCGCGGGTCGAACGCCTGGTGGTGATGGAAGACCTCGATCCGGCGCGCCAGGGTGCCGCCATTTCCCCGGACGGGACGAACGGCTAGGCCAAAAATCCTAATCTTCGATCGGGATCACATATTCCACGACCCAGTCGACGGTTTCTCCGTCGGCGGCAAAAGGCAGCTGGATGCCGGCGATCTTGCGGGCGCGACCGTCGAGATGGTGTTCCTCGGCATAGAGGCGGGGCAGGCGGGATTTCACAACGCCATCGTAATCGCTGATCAGGATGGTGTTGAATTCCGGCGTATCGCTCTGGGCATCGAGATAGGTGCCGCTGCTGTCGATGCCGACCGCGGCGACGACGCCCGGGCCGTCTTTCAGCACAAAATAGCGGACCCGGCCTTTCTCGCGCCGCACTTCGATGAGGCTGGCCTGTTCCGGCCTTTCCGGAAACTGGCTGAGGATCGCCGGGCTATAGGCCGGGAGCTTCCCGCCGGCACCGAGCCGTTCCCAGATTTCCTTCACATGCAGAAGTCTGGGGTCGGGGGCGAGATCGAGGTAATTGATGAAGCCGGTCATATTTCCGTCTAGCACGAACCCCGGCCTCCACCCAAGGGTGCTCAGGCCGGGGCGACACTTTTGTTCCGCTACGCTTTTGTAAATGCCGTGCTTCGGCTAGTGTCGCCCCCAGTTCTTGTACTTATGGGTTCTTGTACTTATGGGTTTCGCGTTCCAATCGCCGCAGGAGTTCGCCTATGAAAATCCATGTCGACGTCGACTGCACGCCGGAGGAGGCGCGCGCCTTTTTCGGTCTTCCCGATGTGGCGCCGATGCAGGCGGCGGTGATGAAGGAAATGCAGGACCGGGTCGTTTCCGCCATGAAGGGGACCGATGCCGAGACCTTGCTCAAAACCTGGATGCCGGCCGGGGCCGCCGGCATCGAGCAGATGCAGAAGATGTTCTGGAACGCCTTCGGCGGACAAGGCAGCACGAAAGAGGGCGGCAAGTAAATTGAGCGACCACAGCACGCCCCATCATAACCAGCCCCATCATAACCAGCCAGGCGATCCGGCGCCCTATTTCGAAACCCATGTCTTCTGTTGCGTCAACGAACGGCCCGCCGGGCACAAGCGCGGCTGCTGCAAGTCGCGCGGGGCCGAGGCCTTGCGCAACTACATGAAGGCGCGCGCCAAGGAACTGGGCCTTGAGAACATCCGCGTCAACCAGTCGGGTTGCCTCGACCGCTGCGAGCTCGGGCCGACCATGGTGATCTATCCCGAAGGTATCTGGTACAGCTATCACTCGGTCGAGGACGCCGAGGAGATCATCCAGCGCCACCTCATCAAGGGCGAGCGCGTCGAGCGGCTGATGCTGCAGCCCGAAGACAAGCTGCCCGAAGACCGCCGCATCAAAGCGGAGCGATGAACGACACCATCTATGCCCTGGCGACGGCTTCCGGAAAATCCGGCGTAGCCATCTTCCGCCTCTCCGGCCCCCATGCCGGCGAGGTGTTACGGTCGCTGACGGGTACGGATCTGCCCGCGCCGCGCATGGCTGTGAAGCGGCGGTTGTTCGCGCAAGAGAATCCCCTCACCCCAACCCCTCTCCCCGCAAGCGGGGCGAGGGGCTCTGGGACAAGCTCGGCCGAGGCTCCCTCGCCCCGCGATAGCGGGGAGAGGGCGGGGGGTGAGGGGCGCATCCCCCTCGACGACGCGCTTGTCCTTTATTTCAAAGGCCCGCAGAGCTTCACCGGCGAGGATGTCGTTGAACTCCACATTCATGGCGGGCCCGCGATCATCGCGGCTGTCGCGAAAGCGTTGAGCGCGCTCGGCCTGCGTCTGGCTGAGCCCGGCGAGTTCACGCGGCGTGCCTTTGATCACGGCAAGCTCGATCTTCTGGAGATCGAGGGCCTCGCTGATCTCATCGCCGCGGAGACGGAGGCGCAGCGACGCCAGGCCCTGCGCCAGGCCGAAGGCGAATTGTCGGCGCTTTATGAAAGCTGGCGCGGACCTCTGATTTCAGCGCTCGCGCGCATCGAGGCGGCGATCGATTTTCCCGACGAGGACCTGCCCGAAGGGCTGATGACCATGGTCGACGAGACCATGCGCGTGCTGGCCGACAGCATCGAGCGGCATCTCGCTGACAATCACCGCGGCGAGATGCTGCGCGAAGGTTTGTCGGTCGCCATCATCGGCTCGCCCAATGTGGGGAAGTCCTCGCTGCTCAACCGCCTTGCCGGGCGCGATGCGGCGATCGTCTCGGCGCGCGCCGGCACCACGCGCGACGTCATCGAGGTGAAGCTCGACCTCGGCGGCTATCCGGTCCTCATCGCCGATACGGCGGGCCTGCGCGACAGCGCGGACGAGATCGAGCAGGAAGGCGTGAAGCGGGCGCTCAAACGCGCCGAATATGCCGATCTGAAGCTCATGGTCTTCGACGGCGCCACCTGGCCCGATTTTGACGCAAGCGTTGCCGCGCAGATTGACGCCGAGGCGATTGTCGTATTGAACAAGGCCGAATTGACGAAATATGAGACACCGGACATCGCCGGGCGGGCCTTGCTGCGGGTGTCGGCCAAGACCGGGCTGGGGCTCGACGCGCTGGTGGCACAGCTGACCGGCAAGGCCGCCGCCTATCTCAACCCCGGCAGCCAACCGGTTCTCACCCGGTTGCGGCACCGGTCGGCGCTGGAACGGTGCCTGGGGGCCCTGCGGCGCGGGCTCGAGGCGCCGGTGGTGGAATTGAAGGCCGAGGATCTGCGGCTGGCGGTCCAGGCCCTGGGCCGGATTACCGGCCGGGTGGAAGTCGATGATGTTCTCGATTTGATCTTTCGGGAATTTTGCATCGGCAAGTGAAAACAACCAAGCCATTGAAATAAATGGCAAATATGAAATTGTTTCACGTGAAACATGAACGCTGAACTGAAATTCGATGTCGTTGTCGTGGGTGGCGGCCATGCCGGGACGGAAGCGGCTGCCGCCTCCGCGCGCCTGGGCGCCCGCACCCTGTTGCTGACCCACGATCCGGCGAAGATCGGCGAGATGTCCTGCAACCCGGCCATCGGCGGCCTGGCCAAGGGCCATCTGGTGCGCGAGATCGATGCGCTGGATGGGATCATGGCCCGGGCCATCGACCGCGGCGGCATCCAGTTCCGCATGCTCAACCAATCCAAGGGCCCGGCCGTGCGCGGCCCCCGCGCCCAGGCCGACCGCAAGCTCTACCGCCAGGCGGTGCAGGCACTGCTCGCCGAACAGCCGAACCTCACCATAGCGGCCGGCGCCGCCGCCGATCTGGAGATCGGCCAGGATGGCCGCGTGGCCGCCGTCATCACCGAGGCCGGGCATCGCATCGCCTGCGGCGCCGTCGTGCTCACCACCGGCACCTTCCTCAACGGCCTCATCCATTGCGGTGAGGAGCGGATTCCGGCGGGAAGGGTGGATGAGCAGCCTTCGGTGAAACTGGCCGAGACCCTGCACCGGCTCAACCTGCCCATGGGGCGGTTGAAGACCGGGA
This sequence comes from Dongia sp., assembly GCF_041906375.1. GTDB lineage: Bacteria > Pseudomonadota > Alphaproteobacteria > Dongiales > Dongiaceae > Dongia. The sequence continues at coordinate 970,495 of NZ_JAYRJJ010000002.1, forward strand.
CCCCACCGCGCCTCGATGGCCGTACCATCGACTGGAAATCGCTGGATTCCCAGCCCGGCGACAATCCGCCGGTGCCGATGTCGTATCTCACGGGCGCGATCACCACCCCGCAGATCGCCTGCGGCATCACCTATACATCTGAGGCCGGGCACGCGCTTATTCGCGGCAACCTGCACCGTGCGCCCATCTATTCGGGCCAGATCGAAGGGACGGGCCCGCGCTATTGTCCCTCGATCGAGGACAAGGTGGTGCGCTTTGCCGACAAGGACCGCCACCAGATCTTCCTGGAGCCGGAGGGGTTGGACGACGACACCGTCTATCCCAACGGCATTTCGACCTCGCTCCCGGCCGATGTGCAGGCAGCACTCCTGAAGACCATCGCCGGCCTGGAACACGCGGTCATGCTGCGCCCGGGCTATGCCATCGAATATGATTTCGTCGATCCCCGCGCCCTCAAGCCCAGCCTGGAGCTGCGGGCGCTGCCCGGCCTGTTCCTGGCCGGCCAGATCAACGGCACCACGGGTTATGAGGAAGCGGCGGCGCAGGGGCTGATGGCGGGGCTGAATGCCGCGCGCCTGGTGGGTGGGGCGGGGGAGGGGGTCACCCTGGACAGGGCCACCGCTTATATCGGCGTCATGATCGACGACCTTGTTTCACGTGGAACGGCCGAGCCCTACCGCATGTTCACCAGCCGCGCCGAATACCGGCTGCAGCTCCGCCAGGACAATGCCGACCAGCGGTTGACCGCCCTGGGGATCGCCTGGGGATGTGTGGGAAAGGCCCGCGAAACGGCCTTTTCCGCCAAGATGGCGGCGCTGGAGACGGCGCGGGCGCGGATGCAGGACCTCTCGGCCACCCCCAATGAACTCAAGGGCCACGGCCTTACCATCAACCAGGACGGCCAGCGCCGGACGGCGATGGGGCTGCTGGCTTACCCCGAGATCGACCTCGCCCGCCTCACCGCGATCTGGCCGGAGATCGGCGGCTTCGCCCCGGAAATCGCCGAGCAGATCGAGATCGACGGCCGCTATGCTGGGTATTTGAAACGCCAGGACGCCGACATCGTCGCCTTCAGGAAGGACGAGGCGCTGCTGCTGCCCGAGGATCTCGACTACGAGCTCATCCCCTCGCTCTCGGCCGAAGTGCGCGAGAAACTCAAGAAAGCCCGGCCCGCCTCTTTGGGCGCCGCCCAGCGCATCTCCGGCATCACCCCGGCGGCACTGACCATCCTGCTGCGCCATGTCCGGCGCCAGCGGGCGGAGCGGCAGAGCGCTTGAAACCGCTGCGATGACCCCCGCCCAGTTCAGCGCTGAAATGAGCCGTCTCGGGCAAAATGTTTCACGTGAAACATTTTCCAGGCTGGAGACCTATGACGCCTTGCTGCGGAAGTGGCAGGCGAAGATCAATCTGGTGGCCAAGGACAGCCTCCAGGATCTGTGGCGACGGCATTTCCTGGATTCCGCCCAGCTCCTGCCGCTGCTGCCGCCCGGCAACGATCCGATCACGGATCTGGGGTCCGGGGCCGGTTTTCCCGGCCTCATCCTCGCCATCATGACCGAGCGCGCGGTGCACCTCGTCGATTCCGACCAGCGCAAGGGGGCCTTCCTCCTCGAATGCGCGCGCCAGACCGGCGTCCTTGACCGGGTCAAGGTCCACACCACGAGGATCGAAGCTGCGCAAGCTTGGCCGGCGCCGATCATCACGGCGCGCGCCTTGGCCAGTCTCGACCAGCTGCTGGCCTGGGCCGAGCCCTATCTGATGGCGCAGACAATCTGCCTGTTCCTCAAGGGTGCAAAGGCCGAAGATGAATTGACCGCGGCTGGTGCCTCCTGGAATATGGCGGTTGAGCGGCACGGGAGTCTCACGGACCCGAGCGGCGTCATCCTGAGGCTTTCCAACATCCAGCGGGGACATAAGTGAACAGCGAGCGCCCTTCCATGCATCCCCGCATCATGGCTGTCGTCAACCAGAAGGGCGGGGTGGGCAAGACCACGACCACCGTCAATCTGGCGACGGCCCTGGCCGCTTGTGGGAAGAAAGTCCTAATAATCGACCTCGATCCCCAGGGCAATGCCTCGACCGGTCTGGGATTGGAGCAGGTCCAGCGTGAAACCGGCTCTTATGAAGTGCTGATCGATGGCGCTGCCATCGGCGAGGCGACGCAGCCGACCATCGTTCCCAACATGTCGATCGTGCCGACGACGCCGGACCTGGCCGGCGCCGAAATCGAGCTCATCGATCTCGAGCGGCGCGAATACCGCCTCAAGGACGCCCTGGCGGCGGCGACCTTGGCCTACGATTTCGTCCTCATCGATTGCCCGCCCTCGCTCTCGCTCCTCACCTTGAATGCGATGGTCGCGGCCGATTGCGTGCTGGTGCCGCTGCAATGCGAATTCTATGCGCTGGAGGGTCTCTCGCAGCTGATCAAGACGATCGAGCGCGTGAAGCAGAGCCTCAATCCGGTGCTGGAGATCCAGGGCGTGGTGCTGACCATGTACGACAAGCGCTCCAGCCTCAACGAGCAGGTGGCGGCCGATGTGCGCGCGCATTTCGGGCCCAAGGTCTACGAGACTGCGATCCCGCGCAACGTCCGCATCGCCGAGGCGCCGTCTTACGGCAAGCCGGCACTTCTCTACGACATCCGCTGCGCGGGCTCGCAGGCCTATATCCACCTCGCCTCCGAATTGCTGCGCCGCGAGCAGGGCTTGCAGGGTCGCTCGCTGAAGGTGGCGTAAGTACCCCTCACCGCGACCCTCTCCCCAAAGGGGCGAGGGAGTTTCGAACGAGCCCTTGCATTTAGCCCCTCGCCCCTTTGGGGAGAGGGTCGCGGTGAGGGAAGTGACTGAAGACTTTAAGCCGACGAAGAAGAAAACGATCATGGCGAAGAAACATCTGGGGCGCGGGCTGTCGGCATTGTTGGGGAATGATGCGGCGGTGGTGGCGGCGACGTCGGCCGAGCCGGTGGCAGCACCTGTTGCCGGGCAGCGCCATGTGCGGATCGAGTTGCTGCATCCCGGCAAGTACCAGCCGCGCGGCACCTTCAATCCTCAGGCGATGGAAGATCTCGCGCAATCCATCCGCAGCAACGGCGTGCTGCAGCCCATTCTGGTGCGCCCGCACCCCACCCGTCCCAAGGGCGAGTTCGAGATCATCGCCGGCGAACGCCGCTGGCGCGCGGCACAGTTGGCGCAGCTCCACGAGGTGCCGATCGTTGAGAAGTCGCTCACCGACCGCGACGCGCTCGAGATCGCACTCATCGAAAACATCCAGCGCCAGGACCTCAACCCGCTCGAAGAAGCGGAAGGCTATCGCCGCCTGATGGACGAATTCAAATACACGCAGGAGGAACTAGCTGAGCGGATGGGCAAGTCACGCTCCGCCATCGCCAATCTGCTGCGCCTGATGGACCTCCCCGGCGCCGTCCGCTCGATGCTTTCCGATGGCCGCCTCACCGCGGGCCATGCGCGCGCCCTCCTCAAATGCTCAGACCCGGTGAGCCTCGCCTCGGAGGTCGTGGCGCAGGGCTTGAACGTGCGCCAGACCGAGCGCCTGGCCGAGAACTACAAGCCCAAATCGCTGCTGAAGACGTTGAAGGCCAAAAAGGCGCCCAAGGAAAAGGACGCCGACACCAAGGCGCTTGAAAACGATCTCTCGATGAAGCTGGGCCTCAAGGTCGAAATCGACTTCAACGGCAAGGGCGGCAGCGTCACCTTGCACTATAAGAGCCTCGACCAACTCGACGGGATTATCGCGAAGCTGGGCTAGGGTGGGGGGCCAGGGCGGGACCGGCTGAAGCAAACCTCAACACCATCCCAATCTTTTGCCGCCGTCATAGCGGCGCGCCAATCCGGCGCCGACCAGCATGTCGCCCAGCGACCGGCCGTCGATGGCGACATCGGCATCGATGCGGCCGCCATATTTATCCCAGTCGATGCGTGAGAAATAGATCGGCCGGCCGGCAACACGTGCTGCATCGACCAGCCGTCCCGTGAAGCTGCTCGCCGCCTGCGCCATCTTCTTTTCCGAGGCGCATTTGCCCTTGAGCTCCGGCGTGTCGATGCCGCGCACGCGCACTTTCACCGGCTGCAATTCCATCGGCAGGCCGGGCAGATGCACCTTCAGCGTGTCGCCATCGACGACACTCAGCACCGGCCATTCGTAACGGCCGTCCGTGATGACGTTGGCGAAAGCCGGGAAGGCGGCGCAGAGGCAGAGCGCGATGAGGAGGCGGCGAAGCATCCGCCATCAGCCTCCATCGCTTGAGTCGACGCAAGCGACCGGCACGAGTGGGAGAGAGGGAGATGTTCGCGCGGGAAAGTTAGCGCTGGCAAACCCCCTTTCTCTAACTCCTCCTTAAAACACCGTCGCGATGTCCTGGCCTAATGCGATCTTGCCGGCATAGGTTGCCTGCGGACCTTGCTGCAGGGGATGGAACCTGGCGCCCTGGATGTCGCGGAAGAGGCGCTCGAGGCCATTGTCGCGATAGAAGGCGGCACCGCCTGCCGCTTCCAGCGCAAGGTCAACCGCCGCGATCGCATGGCGGGCGACGAGGGTGCGGCCGATCATGATCTCATTGGTCGTGGCGGCACCCGGCGCCGCCGTCTCGGCGATGCGGACCATTTCGGCATGCGCCCATTGCGCGGCGCGCAGCTCGGTATCCATGCGCCCGACCAGGTCCGTCACATGCGTGCTCAGGTGCCGCTTCATCGCCATTGCGACGGCCTTCTCACGCGCCGCTTCGGCGACACCGAGATAGGCCGCGTAGATGATCGGGAAGGCGACCATGCTGATGATGTGGAAGAGAGGATGCCATTCGCCTTGGCGGCGCTTCAGCGCCACAGCTTCCTCGGGCACCACATGGCCGTCGATCATTACGTCATGGGAGCCGGTGCCGCGCATGCCCAGCGACTTCCAATTGCCGAGCACTTTCACATGCGGCGATTTCATCGGAATGCCGAAATGGAGCACGCTGGGGCCTTCGGGCGCATCTTCCCACACGGCGCCCGTCATCAGGATGTCGCCGATGGGCGAGGCCGAGGTGAAGGCCTTGCGTGCTGTGATGCGGAAGCCGCCCTCGACCTTCTCCGCCTTGCCGGAACCGGCCACCCAATCGGAGCCGCCGCTGGAGAGCAGCACCAGCTTCTCGGCGGCGACGCGCTTGAGCAAGGGCGCCACGGGGGCCGCCTGCTGCCGCGTCCAGCGCCAGGCGGGAATGGCCACCTGATGCGTGTGCATGGCAAAGGCCAAAGCGGTCGAGCTGCAATGATGCGCCATCTCGCGCAGCATGGCGCAAAGCTCAGCGATGCTGGCGCCGCCGCCGCCAAGGTCGCTGGGCACGCCGGCCTCGGTGAGGCCCGCTTGTTTCAGTTCGGCGAAATTCTCGGCGACGAAAGCGTCGTTGTCGTCAGTGGCCCGGGCGCGGGCGGCGAAGCCGGGGCCCAAGGCGCGGGCGCGGGTCACGATATCGGTCGTGAGGACTGTCGTATCGGCGCTTGCGGCAGCCTGGCTGGTCTGGATCGGTGTCATCGCTGCATCTCCTCCATCTAACTTTTCTTAAGTTGCGTGTTGCATCACTCGCTATTCCATCCCTGGGCGCTTCAATGCGCTTCTGGCCGCCGAGCCACTAGTCCAGGATGTGTATTGGCGGCGGTACCGCCGCTTACGCGCGGCCATGTGCAGGCCGAGACCAGCCGCCGAAACCAACCAATGCCAGTCAACCAATGCCAGTCGGGCAATGCCAGTCGGGGCGATTGGTCCGTTTGGTACCCGAACGAAATCGCATCCGCGTCTACCGATCGGTAGACGCTTCAGAATCTGTATCGGGGATATGACGGATGCTCTGAGATGAACCGGCGGACCGGTATATGACCGGGCCCCCAGAGCGGAGATCGGCAATGGGCATGCAGGCGATTGAACGGTTGCAACACGAGAAACCCCTGTTGGAAGGGCGCAGCCACGAGGCAAGGCCAGAACCGGGTTATGGCCAGTTCTGCCCGGTGGCGATGGCTGCCGAGGTGTTCTGCACCCGCTGGACGCCCCTCATCCTGCGTGAGCTGCTGTGCGGCAGCCGGCATTTCAACGACCTCAAGCGCGGCGTTCCGCGTATCTCGCCGACCTTGCTGTCCAAGCGGTTGAAGGAGATGGAGCAGGCGGGGTTGATCACCAGCGGCGGTCATGGCTATGCCTTGACGCCCGCCGGCGAGGATCTCCGGGGCCTGGTCATGTCGCTGGGCTTCTGGGGCACGCGCTGGGTCGACACCCAGAAATCACTGAAGAATCTCGACCCCTCCCTGCTCATGTGGGACATGCGCCGCCACCTCAATCCCAAGCCGATGCCGGCGCGGCGTTGCGTCATCCAGTTCAATTACCCGGAACTGTCCAACCGGCGCGATTGGTGGCTGGTGGTCGAGAACGGCCATGTCGATCTCTGCCAGACCGATCCCGGCTTCGAGGTCGACCTTTATGTCGAGACGCCGCTGAAGAGCATGACCTCGATCTGGATGGGCTTCACCACCGTGGCGGCCGAAATCGCCGCCGGCCGTTTCGACGCCAGCGGCGACCGCGATCTCGCCCGCATGATGCAGACCTGGCTGGGCCTAAGCCCCTTCGCCCGCGCGCGGGAGGGATAGATAGATAGAGGGCGCTGTTACCGCTTCCCCGCCATCACGGCGATTTCCATCAGGCCGCGGCGGGTGAGGGTGTCGGCGAATTGATGCTGGCGCATGGCTTCGGCTTCGATCTCGCCCAGGCGCAGCAGGGCATTGCCGATATTCTCCACCGGCCAGCGGCGGCATTGCGCCTTGAAGCCGTCGATGGCTTTCCAGAAGACCGGTGGACGGAGACCCGCCATGGCGCTTTCCAGCTGCTCGCCGCGCGCCATGCGGCCGGCCACCTGGTGAAGGCGCATGAAATGACGCGCCACCGCGCGCAGCAGCGAGATTTCGTTGGTTTCCGCGAGATTGCGCTCCAGCTGGCGCTCCAGGCTCTTGAGATCGCCAAGCCCGATCGCCTGGCAGAGATCGTCCTGGCCGATTGCGGCCTGGTCGCCGATGCAGGCGATGGCATCGGCCAGTGCGACCTTCTTCTCAGGTCCCATGTAAAGTACGAGCTTGTCGAGCTCGGCCCGGGTGATGCCGCGATCGCCGCCGAGATTGGCGGCAAGATAAGAGAGCGCATCGCGCTCGATCTCGATCCCGGCGGCTTTGAGATGCTGCGTGATGAGGCCGGGCAGGGCCGTTGCCTCGTCGCGGTAGCAGGCGATGGCCGCCGCATGCGGCGCGTTTTCGAACAGGCGCTTCAGTGATGACTTGCCGCCGATATCGCCGGCCTCGATGACGACGAGGCAGCCGCTGCTGTTCTTGTGATCGGCGAGGAGGGCGGCAAAGGCCGGCTCGACCGCATCGGTCACGCGCGTGACGCGCACCACGCGCCTGCCGCCCATCATGGCGATGGCCCGTGCTTCGTCGATGAGACGTGCCGGGTCCGCCTTGATCTCGTCGCCGGTCAGTTCGCTCAGGCGAAAGGGGTCGTCGCCATCTCCGAGGATGGCACGGCTCATCATCATGGCGCGTTCATGCACCATGCCCTCGTCGGGGCCGAAGACCAGCGCCGCGGCGACATTGGCCGCGGGCTCCTTCAGGAATTTCTCGAGCGGCTGCTTATCCAGCTTCATGATGTGAAGCCAGCTTGCGGCTCAGCCATGCGTCGCGAAATAGGCCGAGAGGCGCAGCTTGATCAGCTCGGCCAATTGCCGCGCGGTGCGGTCTCTTGCGTCGTTGCGGGCTTCAAGATCGTTGTAGGGATCCTGCAGCACGGTATAGGCGACGACCGAGCGCGTCTTTTCCTTCAAGAGCTCGTTGCCCTTGAGGTCGCGCAACGCGAAATTGGCCTTCAGGGTCAGATCCTCGCGGCGCGCATCGCCCTCATCCGCCGTGATGGTGCGGTTGATGGATTCGGAAAGTTCAATGTCGAGGGAATAAGCGGGCGCGCTCGGCTGGCCATAGGGGTTGAGCCCGTCGCGCAAGGCATTGTGCAGGATCTGCCCGGTGCGCGCGTCATATTTGGCGCGGCTGGCTACGCTCTCCGGGCCAAAGGGGGCGGCATCGCGCTCCCAGACGGGTTCCTTGATGGCGATTGCGGCTAGATTGGCGTCGACCGTGGCGTTGCCGCTCGGCGTGACACTCGACTGGCCGTAAAGCGGCTTCCAGCCGCAGGCCGTCAGCAGCGACCCGCCGGTCAGCAACGTAAGACCGGTCAGGCCAAAGCGGAGGATTTCTCTTCTAGACCACGACATTGACGATCCTGTTCGGCACCACGACAATTTTCTTCGGCGCCTTGCCCTCTAGGGCGCGGATCACCGCATCTTCGGCCAAAGCCGCGGCTTCCGCCGTCTTGGGGTCGCAATTGCGCGGCAATTGGATGGTTGCGCGCAGCTTGCCATTGACCTGGATGGCGACGGTAGCATGGTCGTCGATGATAAGCACGGGATCGGCTTCCGGCCAAGCGGTCTCGGCCAGAAGGGTCCCGTGCCCCAAAGACGCCCACATTTCTTCCGCCAGATGCGGCATCATCGGACCGATCAGCTGCGAGAGGGTCTCCAGCGCTTCCTTGCGGGCATAGAGGCCGGCCGCGTCGGCGGCCGTCTTGTCCTCGACCTCGCCCAGGCAATTGGCGAATTCGTAGAGCTTGGCGACCGCCCGGTTGAAGCGGAACTTCTCGATATCCTCGGAAACGCCGGCAATAGCCTTGTGGCTGGCGCGGCGCAGCGCCAGGGCGGCCTCGGGGAAGCTCCCCGGCATGGCCCCCTTGGGATTCTTCAGCGCCGGGAAGGTTTCCAGCCATTGGGCCGCGAGACGCCACAGGCGCTGGGCAAAGCGCCAGGCGCCTTCGACGCCGGCCGCCGTCCATTCCATGTCCCGCTCCGGCGGGC
>NZ_JAYRJJ010000022.1:0-5136 GCF_041906375.1 Dongia sp.
CTGATCCCGAGATCCATGTTTCGCCTCCGACGTTAAATCATGCGTCGGATGTTTGCGCGAAACCTTCCGGTATGTCCCCTGCGAAATCCTCAACCGCCACGCCCGCCACACGCGCGGCTTTGGGGCCTTGGTGGCAGGCGGCGATCATGTCGGTGACCTTGTCGAAAGGCCCCGCGAAGAGTGCCTCAACCGAACCGTCGGCGCGGTTGCGCACCCAGCCTTTGAGGCCGCGCGCCTCTGCCTGTTCGACCGTCCAGGCGCGGTACCAGACATTCTGCACCTTGCCGCTGATGCGGCAGAGCTTGGCCACACGGGTCGAATCGGCGCTCATCAGGCAAATTCGACGATGACCTGGTCGACAGCAAGGCTATCGCCGATCTTGGCCGGAATCTTGGCGACCGTGCCGTCGCGCTCGGCCTTCAATATGTTCATCATCTTCATGGCTTCGACGACGCAGAGCTCCTCGCCGGCCTTCACTTCCTGGCCTTCCTTCACCGCCAGAGAGACCAGGAGACCCGGCATGGGCGAGAGCAGGTATTTCGACATGTCCGGCGGCTGCTTGACCAGCATATGCCGGTCGAGATCGGCGGCGCGAGGGGTGAGCACGAGCACATTGACCTGGGCGCCGGCATAGGTGAGCCGGTAGCCGATGCCGGTGCGGTCGATCTGCACGGTAACGCTGCGCCCGTCGATGCGGCCACGCCACAGCACGTCGCCCAGTTTCCAGTCGCTGACCAGCTCGTGGCTCTTCTTGTCGGCGATGACGGCAAAGCCGGCGGCGGTTTCCGCCACCGTCGCCTCATGCTTGTCGGACCCCAGTTTCACCACCCATTTGCCATCGACGGCGCTGCCATTGGAATGGAAGCGCGGCGCGCGTTCATGGGCGCGCAGCTCGTAGCGGTGATGCACCACCGCCGCCACCGCGACGAGATCGGACAGCGCCTCGGCCTTCAGGCTCACGCCATGGAAGCCGTCGGGGAATTCCTCGGCGATGAAACCGGTGGTGAGGCGGCCGGCAGCGAAGCGCTCATGCGCCATCAGAGCCGAAAGGAACGGCATGTTGTGGTTGAGGCCACGGATATAGAAGGCGTCCAGCGCCTCGCGCATGGTCTGCGTCGCCGTCTTGCGGTCGGCGCCATAGGCCACGAGCTTGGCGATCATCGGGTCGTAGAACATGCTGATCTCGGCGCCTTCATAGACGCCGGAATCGACGCGCACGCTGCTCCCCAGCGCCGGCTCGCGGTAGCGCACCAGGCGGCCGGTTGAGGGCAGGAAGTTGCGCAAGGGGTCCTCGGCATAGACCCGCGCCTCGATCGCCCAGCCTTTCAGCTTCACATCCGCTTGCTTGAGCTTCAGCTTCTCGCCGTAAGCCACGCGGATCATCTGCTCGACGAGATCGAGGCCGGTCACCATTTCGGTCACCGGATGTTCGACCTGCAGGCGTGTGTTCATCTCGAGGAAGTAGAAGTTCCGCTTGCCGTCGACGATGAATTCGACCGTGCCGGCGGATTTGTATTTGACCGCCTTGGCCAAGGCCACCGCCTGCTCGCCCATGGCGGCGCGGGTCTTCTCGTCGAGGAAGGGTGAGGGCGCTTCCTCGATCACCTTCTGGTGGCGGCGCTGGATCGAGCATTCACGCTCGCCGAGATACAAGCAATTGCCATGGCCGTCGGCCAGCACCTGGATCTCGATATGGCGCGGCTCTTCGATGAACTTCTCGATGAAGATGCGATCATCGCCGAAGCTGGCCTTGGCTTCGGCCGTCGCGGAGCGGAAGCCATCCTTGGTCTCGGCATCGTTATAGGCGACACGCATGCCCTTGCCGCCGCCGCCGGCCGAAGCCTTCACCATGACCGGATAGCCGATCTCGCGGGCGATTTTCACGGCATGGTCGCCGTCCTTGATCACGTCGAGGAAACCCGGAACCATGTTGACGCCCGCTTCCTTGGCGAGCTTCTTCGATTCGATCTTGTCGCCCATGGCATGGATGGCATGAGGGTCGGGGCCGATGAAGGCGATCTTGGCCTTCTTCAAGGCCTCCGCAAATTTCATGTTCTCGGAGAGGAATCCGTAGCCCGGATGCACGGCCTCTGCGCCCGTCGCCTTGCAGGCCTCGACGATCTTCTCGATGACGAGATAGCTTTCACGCGCCGCCGCCGGGCCGATGGCCACGGCTTCATCCGCCAGGCGCACATGGAGCGCGTCGGCATCGGCTTCGGAATAGACGGCCACGGTCTTGATGCCCATGGCTTTGGCGGTCTTGATGACGCGGCAGGCGATTTCGCCGCGATTGGCAATCAGGATCTTCTTGAACACGTCAGTTACCCCCGACAGATCTCGATGCGCCCGGCTCTGTAACCCTCTCCCCTCGCGGGAGAGGGTAGGGTGAGGGGGCACTGGCATTCAGTCTCGCTCGCTCCACCCCCTCACCCCAACCCTCTCCCGCGAGGGGAGAGGGGGAAGAGAGCGGCGGCATGGGCGTATCAATAAACACACGCACCATCAAAGCGGGATGTTGTCGTGCTTCTTCCAGGGATTCTCGGCTTTCTTATCCCTGAGCATGGCAAGCGACCGGCAGATGCGCTTCCGGGTCGAATGCGGCATGATGACGTCGTCGATGAAACCGCGCGCACCCGCCACAAAGGGGGTGGCGAATTTCTGGCGATACTCTTCGGTCCGCTCGGCGATCTTCGCAGCATCGCCGATATCGGCACGAAAGATGATCTCGACGGCGCCCTTGGGGCCCATCACGGCGATTTCCGCCGTCGGCCAGGCGAAGTTGACATCGCCGCGGAGATGCTTCGAGCTCATGACGTCATAGGCGCCGCCATAGGCCTTCCTGGTGATGACCGTGACCTTCGGCACCGTCGCCTCGCCATAGGCAAAGAGCAGCTTGGCGCCGTGCTTGATGATGGCGCCATGCTCCTGCGTGGTCCCGGGCAGGAAGCCCGGCACGTCGACGAAGGTGACGATGGGGATCTCGAAACAATCGCAGAAGCGCACGAAACGCGCCGCTTTCCTGGACGAATCGATGTCGAGGCAGCCGGCCAGCACCATCGGCTGGTTGGCGACGATGCCCACCGTTTCGCCGCCCATGCGCGCGAAACCGGTGAGGATGTTGCGCGCATAATTGGGCTGCAATTCGAAGAAGTCGCCCTCATCCACCACCTTGGTGATGAGTTCCTTCATGTCATAGGGCTTGTTCGGATTGGACGGGATCAGCGTATCGAGCGACATTTCGTCGCGGTCGATCGGATCGGCCGAGATACGCTGCGGCGCCTTGGAACGGTTCGAGGCCGGCAGCATGTCGACGAAGCGCCTGACTTCGAGCAGCGCCTCGACATCGTTCTCGAAGGCGAGGTCGGCGACGCCGGATTTCTGGCTGTGGGTGACGGCACCGCCCAATTGTTCGAAGGTGACGTTCTCATGGGTCACCGTCTTCACCACATCGGGGCCGGTGACGAACATGTAGGAACTGTCTTTCACCATGAAGATGAAATCGGTCATGGCCGGCGAATAGACGGCGCCACCGGCACAGGGGCCCATGATGACGCTGATCTGCGGCACCACGCCCGAGGCCATGATGTTGCGCTGGAACACCTCGGCATAGCCGGCCAGCGACGCGACACCTTCCTGGATGCGGGCACCGCCGGAATCATTGATGCCGATGACCGGGGCGCCGACGCGCATCGCCTGTTCCATCACCTTGCAGATCTTCTCGGCATGGGCCTCCGAGAGCGAGCCGCCGAAAACGGTGAAATCCTGGCTGAAGACGAAGACGAGACGGCCGTTGATGGTGCCGTAGCCGGTGACGACACCGTCGCCCGGCACGCGCTGCGCACCCATGCCGAAATCATGGCAGCGATGCTCGACGAACATGTCCCATTCTTCGAAGGAATCCGGATCGAGCAGCAGTTCGATACGCTCGCGGGCCGTGAGGCGCCCCTTGGCATGCTGGGCGTCGACACGCTTCTTGCCGCCACCGGCACGCGCCGCCGCCCGCTTCTCTTCGAGCTGTTTCAGGATTTCCTGCATCGGACCGGTCCCCCGAACAAAAGACATCGCCCTGCGATTTTTTCCGCAGGTGCGAAAAGCGTGCTCTGGATAGCACGAAGATATCCCGAACCCAAGGAAGAAGCGGCCCAAAAGCGTGGGAAAATCGGCCTCTTCTGCCCGGTAAGCCGCCGCTAATCCTGAGCCAGCAGATCAAAAAATCGCCGTGCCGCCACCAGTTCGGCAAGCTGGGCCACGCGGCGGTCGACCGCCTCCTTATCCTCGCCCCAACGTTCCGCCTGGTAAAGCTCGTCGAGCTGAGCGGCATGGGCGGCCTGTTCCGGCGTGATCTCGCCTTCCGCCACCGCCAGGCCGATCACCAGCGAACCCACGGCGTGAACCATGGTCGCAAGGCAGCCAAGGGCGAAATCATCATGCCCCTCGACCACCCGTGTCAGCGCTTCCATCGTCGCTTTGGGCTGCTCCACCGCGACAATGCCGCTGGTCGCCTTCAGCGACACGTCATATCGACGCCGCAGCCAGTCGAGCAACGGGTCCCAGGCCTGGGCCTCGCGCTCGACCAAGGCCGGCGGCTGGCTCGCCCGGTAGCAGACCAGATCGGTCCCGCCATAGCCGGCGACATCGGCGACGATCCGCGCCCGCTCCGGCCCGATGCGGTCGATGGCGGTCGCGGCCAATTGCATCAGCGGCATCGAGTTCGGGCGGATCTGCTCGAGCTGCGCATCCCATTCGGCGGCAATGCCCTGCGCCAGCGCCTGGGTCGGCAGATTGAAGTCCTTCTTTGCCGGCGAGCGCAGCAGCTTGCCGTCCAGCGTCACGTTCCAACCACCGGCACCCTTGGTCGTGGCGACAATCTTGTAGAAGCGGCGCGGCGCCGAACCCAGCATGTTCATCAGTTCCCGAAGAGATTGTTGATTCCGCTGCCGATCGATTCCAGCGCCTTGCCGGTTTCCTTGCCGATCGCCTTGGCGCCCTCGCCCACACCTTCAATGACTTGGCCGGCACCTTCGCCGACACCTTCGATCACTTGGCCGGAGCCTTCGATGATCTTCTGCCCGGGCGTCGCGGCTTTGCCGGCCTTGATGCCGGCATCGAGTGCAGAACGGCACGGATTGGGGCCGA
>NZ_JAYRJJ010000023.1:0-5091 GCF_041906375.1 Dongia sp.
TATCTCGGCACCGCACCCAAATCGAATGCCGCCTACAAGGCCTATAACACCGTCCGCCGGGCAGCGAAGGCCAACGGCTCACTCATGCCGCCCAAGCATATCCTCAATGCGCCCACCAAGCTGATGAGCCAGCTCGGCTATGGCGCCGGCTATGATTACGACCACGACGCCGAGGACGGCTTTTCAGGTCAGAATTACTTTCCCGATGGCATGCGCCGGGAGCGTTTCTATCGCCCGGTCGAGCGCGGCTTCGAACGCGAATTGCTGAAGCGGCAGGAATATTGGGAGAAGCTGCGCGCCAAGCGCCAGCGCGCGAAGGCGCCCCAGGAAAGCGACGAGGGTGACGGCGAGGCGTGAGCGGAAATTCACACCTAGACCGTTCAGTTTAGTCGCGTCGTGTATGGATCATCCGCCCGCGACGGTTAACGGCAATCAAAGACCCCGCACGCAAATCGTGCCAAAAGGCAAGGGCCTAGGTTTGCAGGGAAGGCGGCTTCGCCATGCAAGATGAAGGGCTTGTCGCTGGAATAGGGCTTGGCTAGGGTCCCGCCAGAAAGCCTAGACAGGCATAGGCAATCCCAATGGGGGATGTTCCGCTTTCAGGGCATGAAGCCATAAGGCAGGCCCGGGCGGTCATTCGGGGTGGTGGCGGCCAAACCGCTACAATAAGGCGAGTTGTCAGAATGCAAGATTATCTTTCGCCCGAACGCGATCGTGTAGCTCTCATCACCATCGACGCCCAGCGCGACTTCGTCCTGCCCAATGGCCCCGCCGCCGTCAGCGGCTCCATGGCCGCCGTACCGCAGATGCAGCGCCTTACCCAGGCCTTCCGCCAATTGGGTGCGCCCATCGTGCATATGGTGCGGCTTTACCGCTGCAACGGTTCGAATGTCGATCTCTGCCACCGGGCGCAGATCGAATCCGGCCAGCGCATCGTCATGCCGGGAACCTCGGGTTGCGAACTGATCGACGAATTGAAGCCCGACACCACGCAGCGCATCGAGCCGGAACTGCTGCTTGACGGCAAGCTGCAGGAGATCGGGTCCAAGGAATGGATCGGCTACAAGCCGCGTCTCTCCGCCTTCTTCCAGACCCCGGTCGAAGAACATCTGAAGGCGCTGGGCATCAGCACCATCGTCATCTGCGGGACCGACTTCTCTACCTCGCCGCGTTCCAGCGTCTATGCCGCTGCCAATCGCGACTTCCGCATGGTCCTGGCGACCGATGCCATATCGGGCGCCACCGATGTCGGCCTCAACGAACTGGCGCAGATCGGCGTCTATCTGATGGCTACCGAACAATTGCTCGATTGGCTGTCACGCAGCCGGCAAGCCGCCTGATGAACTTCCTTACCGGCCATTCGTCATGAGTGGCGTCAAGCAATACACCGTCACCGCGTCGGATGGCGACCAGCGCCTCGACCGCTGGTTCAAGCGCAAATTCCCGCATCTCACCCATGGTCGGCTGGAAAAGCTGTTGCGTAAGGGCGAAGTGCGCGTCGACGGCAAGCGCGCCAAGGCGGCCGACCGCCTGGCTGCCGGCATGGTTGTGCGCGTCCCACCGCTGGGCGATGCCAACGACCCGCGCCCGGACATGGACCTGCCCAGCGGTCCCAAGCCGATCAGCGCCAAGGATGCCGAAGCCCTGCGCAAATCGGTCCTTTTCAAGGATGCCGACGTCATCGTCATCAACAAGCCGGCGGGCCTCGCCGTTCAGGGCGGCACGGGGCTCGACACCAATATCGACGCGATGCTCGAAGCCCTGCAATTCGATGCGCCGGAGCGGCCGCGCCTGGTTCACCGCCTCGACCGCGACACCTCGGGCTGCCTTGTCCTGGCGCGCAGCCAGGCGGCTGCCCGGAAGCTTGCCGAAGCCTTTCGCCACAAGACGGCGCGGAAGATCTATTGGGCCATCACCGTCGGTGCCCCGAAGATGAACGAAGGCAAGATCGACGCGCCCCTCGCGAAGCAGAGCGTCGCCGCCGTCGGCCGGCGCTCGGCCGAACGCGTGCAGATCGACGAGGATGAGGGCAAGCATGCCGTTACCTATTACGCGGTCGTCGAACGCGCCCATGACAAGGCGGCGTGGCTGGCCTTGATGCCGCTCACCGGCCGCACGCACCAGCTGCGCGCCCATTGCGTGGCCTTGGGCACACCGATCCTGGGCGATGGCAAATATGCCGGCGCCAAGGCCTATTTCGCGCGGGAATCGCTCGACAACCAGCTGCATCTTCATGCCCGCTCGATCCGCATTCCGCATCCGACGCGCGGCATCATCAATGTGACGGCGCCTCTGCCGCCTCATATGCAGAAGACTTGGAAGTTCTTCGAATTCTCCAACGAGCCGGACCACGATCCCTTTGCCGGCCTCGAACTCTGATCGCCTGATGCCGTCCATCGGTCGCTACCGCCTCGTCATCTTCGATTGCGACGGCACACTGGTCGACAGCCAGCACAACATCGTCTCGGCCATGCACGGCGCCTTCGGGCAGTTCGGCCGCGCACTGCCGACGGCCGAGGCGGTGCGCCGCCAGGTCGGCCTGACGCTGGAGGTGGCCGTCGCCCGCCTGCTGCCCGAAGAAGACGAGACGACGGTTGCCGAGATCGCCGAAGCCTACCGGGTTATCGTGCGCGCCCTGCGGGCCGGCGAGGGGCTCTCGGAACCCCTCTATGATGGGATCCGTGACCTCATCCTGGCGCTGGAACACCCGGAAATCTTCCTCGGGGTCGCCACGGGCAAGAATCTGGTGGGACTCGAGCACACTTTGGCCCATCACGGCCTCAGGGAGCGCTTTCACACCCTGCAGACGGCTGACCGGGCCCTTTCCAAGCCACATCCGGACATGGTGCTCCGCGCCATGGCCGAAACCGCCTGCGAAGCGCCGGAAACGGTCATGATCGGCGATACCAGCTTCGATATGGAGATGGCCCGCGCCGCCGGGGCGACCGCCATCGGCGTCAGCTGGGGCTATCATCCGACTGCGGAATTGCGGCAGGCGGGCGCCCATGAGGTGCTGGAATCCCCAGGCGACCTCATCGCCTGTTTGCAAAGCCTTTCCGCCACCCGCTAAAATCGCTTCTGGAGTGATGGCCGGAATGATGGTCGGAATCATGAAAGGAAGCGTCCGATGCGGCTGAAGACGATCCTGGCCGGTTTGCTGATGCTGGTGGTGGGCCTCGCGGCGACGCTGGTGGCGATCGTCAAATCGACCGACTTCAATGCCTATAAGGACCTCATCGCGGCGCAGGTGAAGGCGGCGACCGGGCGCGACCTGGTTCTGGCCGGGAATGTCGAGCTCGGCATCTCCCTGACACCCACCCTCACGGTGAGCCAGGTCACCTTCCGCAATGCCGATTGGAGCAGCGAGCCGGCGATGCTGAAATTCGACCGGCTCACCGCCGAGATCGAATTGATGCCGCTCCTCTCCAACGAGATCGTCATCAGAAAACTGGTTCTCTCCGACGCCGACGTGCTGCTGGAGACCAATGCAGAAGGTGTCGGCAATTGGGTCATGGGTACTGGCGGCGGCGGTTCCGCTCCCTTGCCTCATATTGGGGAAGTCTCGGTCGAGCGCCTCAGCATCCGTTATCGTGACGGCGAAAGCGGCGTGACGCGGCAGGCCGATATCGACAGCCTGACGGCACAGACGGCGGCGCCGGGCGCACCGATCACACTGGCGCTGCGTGCCAGGATGGCCGACCAGATATTGAGCGCCGATGGCGAGATCGGGGCGCTCAGGCAATTCACCCAAGGCCCGCTGCCGCTCGATCTCAAGGGCAATGCCGGCGGTGTCGCCTTCACCGTGAGCGGACAGATCGCTGACCCGGCGCAGGTCGAGGGAATCGACCTCGATCTGTCGCTCAGCGCCGACAAGGAAGTGACCTTCGGCGATTTCAAACTGCCGGGAACGGGGCCTTATCGTCTGGCCGGCCATCTCACCGGCGCCAAGGGGCAATACAAGCTTGCTACCGCCAGCGGCCGTGTCGGTGACAGCGATTTCGCGGGCGATCTCGAATATGCCTTGGGCGAGAAGCGGCCGCATGTCGGCCTGCGCCTCGCCTCGACCCATCTCAACAGCAAGGATTTCGGCTTGGAGCCGGTCCTCTCCGGGCCCGACAAGGGACCCAAGGACGGCCGTGCCTTCTCCGCCGAGCCGTGGGTCATCCCGCAACTCGACATGCTCGATGCCGATATCATGTGGACCGCGCAGGAGTTCTCCCACGGTCCCTATCCGCTCAAGAATGCCAGCATCGAACTGCATCTGCTGGACGGCAAGCTCCAGCTCACCAACGTCACTGGCAATCTGGTCGACGGGCGCTTCTCGGCCGGCGGCACGCTCGACACCCTGCAGGCGCCGCCGCCTCTGGTGGCGCGCATCCGTGCCGATGATGTGGCGGCCGCGCCGCTTCTTGAGACCTTGGGCCTTGCCGGCGTGCTGCAGGCCAAGAATGCCAATCTCGAAGTCGAGATCGCCGGTCCGGCCGGGTCCCTGCGCAGTCTGCTCGGCGGTGCCAACGGCAATGTCTTGTTCGAGACCGGCAGCGGGCGCCTGCAGAACGATTTCGTGCGCCTGCTCTTTGCCGATCTTTTCGGAATCATCTCCTTCGGCGGCAGCCAGGATGCCTCGCAGGTCAATTGCCTGGTGACGCGCTTCGACATCAAACAGGGCATCGCCCAGTCGCGTGGCCTGGTGCTCGATACGCCGGGCGCCACCGTGCTCGGTTCCGGCAATATCGACCTGCGGAACGAGATACTGGACCTCCATCTCGACACGCAATCGAAGCAGATCAATCTTGCCAATCTGGCCGTGCCGATGAATGTCGGTGGCAGCCTCTCACATCCCAGTGTCGTCCCGGACCCGATCGGGGCCGTGGAAAACACCGCCGGCTTCGCAACGCGGGCCGCCAATTTCGCGACCTTCGGCGCGCTCAATGCCGTGACCGGCCTTGGCGCGTCGAACGACCTCGGCCCCAATCCGTGCCGTTCTGCACTCGATGCCGGCATCAAGGCCGGCAAAGCCGCGACGCCCGGGCAGAAGATCATCGAAGGCTCCGGCCAAGTGATCGAAGGTGTCGGCGAAGGTGCCGGCCA
>NZ_JAYRJJ010000011.1:0-35588 GCF_041906375.1 Dongia sp.
GTTTCTTTTAGCGGAAGAAGGGGGGCCCATGCTGGCCAAACGAAAACTGGGTCGCCAAGGTCTCGAGGTTTCGTGCCTGGGCCTGGGTTGCATGGGCATGAGCCAGTCATACGGCCCGGCCGACGAGGGGGAATCCATCGCCGTCATTCACCGTGCCATCGCCGAAGGCTGCACTTTCCTCGATACGGCCGAGGTTTATGGGCCTTTTGCGAATGAGGAACTGCTCGGCCGCGCGCTCAAGGGCCGGCGCGACGAGGTCACCATCGCCACCAAATTCGGCTTCCGCATCGAGAGCGGCAAGATCAACGGCACCGACAGCCGGCCGAGCCATATCCGCGAGGTGGTTGACGCCTCGCTGCGGCGCCTCGGCACCGATCACATCGATCTCCTCTATCAGCACCGCGTCGACAAGACGATTCCCATTGAGGATGTGGCCGATACCGTGGCGGGCCTCGTCCAGGCCGGCAAGGTGCGCTATTTCGGCCTGTCCGAGGCCGGCGCCAAGACCATCCGCCGCGCGCACAAGGTGCACCCGGTGTCGGCCCTGCAGAGCGAGTATTCACTGTGGGAGCGCAATCTGGAAGGGGATATCATCCCGGTCCTCAAGGAACTGGGCATCGGCCTGGTGCCCTTTGCCCCCTTGGGGCGCGGCTTCCTCACCGGGACAGCGCGGCCTGCGGATGCCTATGCCGAGGGCGATTTCCGGCGCAACGATCCGAGATTCCAGGGCGCCAATTTCGACGCCAACATGACGGCGGCAAAGCTGGTGCAGGATCTGGCGGCCAAAAAGGGCGTCAAACCCGGACAGCTCGCTTTGGCTTGGCTGCTGGCCAAGGGCGATTTCATCGTCCCCATTCCCGGTACAAAACGGCAGACCTATCTGCTGGAAAACATCGCTGCCGCCGACATCGTCCTGACGGCCGATGAACTCAGGCAGCTTGACGGCGCGCTCCCGCCCGGCAGCATCGCGGGGCTGCGCTACAGCGAGCAGAACATGCGCTCGGTCGATCGCTGACGATCCCGCGCCGGATGTCTGCGGCCAGATGTCTGCGACCGGGTGTCTGCGGGCGCCGATCGACTGATTAGGAGTGGGCGACCTTGGCAAAGTGCGGCTGTTGCGCCGCGGCCTTGCCCGGCTGGACCAGGGCGGCGGCTTCACGGGCGACCTGCGGAAGGTCGCTGCGGTAGAGGCCCATATCCGCGAGTTCGCGGTCGGTATAGGTCGCCAGCTCACGGCGCACTTCGCCGTAGCGCTGCCAGCGGCGGAAGGTGAGATCAAGCATCGACAGAAGCTGCATGTGACGGGTCCTTAAACGGGGTTTTTCATTCAGCAGCCTCCCAGAACCTGTGAAAAATATAGTCAGACAAATATTGCAGCGCAATATAATTTTCGCGCGCTGCCATTTTCCAAGCAGGACGTGTCAGATAATATATTGATAAATATATGTTATTATAAAGGTTGCGATATCGCGTCGCAGCAATTCCGGGCTACCTTCAGGACTTAACCTAGATATAGTTAAATCAATCCGGCAAGCCGAAAACGTCCTGTGGTTCGGCAAAGCCCCGGACCGGGTGGGTGCCGAGGAATTTGAGACGGGAGCCGCAAACCGACGCGAACTGGCGGGAGGCGAGGAGCGGCTGGTCGAGCATGGGGCAGAGGCCCTCGAGCCGGGTCGCCAGATTGACAGCCGGGCCGATGACGGTGAAATCGAGCCGCGCATCCTCGCCATGGGCGGCGCCGATATTGCCGTAGGAGACGGAACCGGCATGAAGGCCGATGCCGACATGGAGCGGCGCCTGGCCCGTGGCGGCACGCAGTTCGTTGAGTTCGCGCAGGCCGTCGAGGGCGCCGATCGCGGCGTCGAGGGCGATGCGGATCTTGTTGTCGCGGTCGAGATCGTCATCCATCGGGAAGATCGCCAGCATGGCGTCGCCGATGAATTTCAGGATTTCGCCGCCGCGCTCCACCACCGGCTTGGCGATGGTGTCGAAATAATCGTTGAGTGTCGCGATGACGAGGTCGCGCGGCAACTCGTTCGACATCTGGGTGAAGTTGCGCAGGTCGCAATACCAGATGGCCGCCGCGATGGTGCGCGCATCGCCCCGCTGGATCTGGCCCGAGAGGACCGCCTGCCCCGCCCCCTGCCCCAGATAGACATGCATGAGCGAGCGGGCGATATAGGCCCATTCGCGCGCCTCGATCACCAGGCTGAGGAGCGGGATGAGGGTGCGGAAAGCATCGATCTGCACATCGAGAAAACCGTCCGGCGCATCGGTCGTGATCGAGACGGAGGAGCGCACGCCGCCCGGCAGGCGGATGGCGAAGATCGCGTAATCGGTGGCGCCGGCCTTCTTCATGTCCTCAAGAATCGGAAAGTCGAAGCGCGCCAGCGGCCCGGTGAGGCGGCGGCGGATTTCCGGCTCGTCGCCCTGATAGAGCAGGCGCAAAGGCGAGGAGAGGAATTCGGGGCTGGAGAGCACGGCATGGTCGCGCGCCACGCGCTTGGCCTGCGAATCGCCGCGGCTCCAGGCATAGCCGGTGGCAGCGATCTGCGGATGCAGCGTGCGCACCGAGATGAAGAAGCGCAGCAGCGGAAACCCGTTTTCGGTGAGCTGTGCCGCAAGCGCCGTCACCAGTTCGCCGAGATCGCCGATGAGGCGCCCTTCGTCGAGCAGCCAGCGGAAGGCCGCCTCGACCGCCGGGCAACCGAGACACGCCTCGCCCGCCATGGCGCGCGCCACCAGCGGCAGCAGGGCCGGGGACGCGATGCTGGGATCGGCATGGCCGGGGAGGCGCGCACCGTCCGGACGCGCCCGCATCTGGGCCTCATTCGAGCCTGCACGCGGCGCAGGGCTGATTTGGGCGCCCTGCATGCCACCCGCGATCCCAATACCGGGGCGCGGCATACCGTCGCTGAGGTCGTCGTCATTGGCCGGGTGTTGAGCTTGCGGTGCGCTGGCCATTTTGAGCCTTATTCGAGTTCGCGTGGGCGGTATATGGGGCCCCAATGGCTGGGCTCAAATACCTTTTAACGCCGACACTTCGTCCCCGCTCTAACCCCTATTTTCAATAAGGATGAGAGCCATGGCCGATACACTGGCCAAAATAAGGGTTGAAGGCGCGCCATCCCGCGCTAACTTGCCTGGAAGCCATCGAGATTCATCTTAGCGGAGTTCCGCCATGTTCATCCAGACCGAAGAAACGCCAAATCCGGCAACGCTCAAATTTCTGCCCGGCCGCACCGTCATGGGTGAGGGCACCGCCGATTTCGCCCGCGCCGAGGGCGCCGAGCGCTCGCCGCTGGCCAGCCGCCTCTTTGACGTCGAGGGCGTGCGCCGGGTTTTCCTGGGCGGCAACTTCGTCACCGTGACCAAGGCCGACGAAAAGGATTGGGCCCTGCTGAAGCCGGCCTTGCTCGGCATCATCATGGAGCACTTCACCACCAACCAGCCGGTCATGCTGGTCGAGAGTGTGGTCGCAACGGAAGCCGGCAGCGACGAGGATGAAGACGAGATCATCATCCAGATCAAGGAACTGCTGGAGACCCGCGTGCGCCCGGCCGTGGCACAGGATGGCGGCGACATCGTCTTCCACTCCTTCGAGGACGGCGTCGTGTACTTGCACATGCAGGGTTCCTGCTCGGGCTGCCCCAGTTCGACCGCGACCCTCAAGATGGGCATCGAGAATATGCTGCGCCATTACGTGCCGGAAGTTCTGGAAGTCCGCCCGGTCTGATCCCGGATTTCCAAAACACAATCAGGGGCGCCCATCCGGCGCCCCTTTTCGTTTCTCACTCCTGATCCCGGAATCCGCCCATGACCGCAGCCTTGCCGATTCTCGACGATGCCGCCCTCGACCTCCTTTTCCGCGAAGCGCGCACGCATTCGAAATGGCAGGATCGCGACGTGCCCGACGCGCTGCTGCAGCAAGCATACGACCTCGCCCGCATGGGGCCCACCAGCGGCAATTGCCAGCCCTTGCGCATCCTCTTCGTGCGCGGGGCGGAGGCGAAGAAGAAGTTCGAGCCCTGCCTCTCCGACGGCAACCGCGCCAAGACCATGGCGGCACCGGCCACGGCCATCTTCGCCATGGACATGGAATTCTACGAATTGATGCCGCGCCTGTTCCACGATCCCACGGCGCGCTCCTGGTTTGCGGGCAAGCCCGCGGCGATCGAGGAGACCGCCTTCCGCAACAGCACGCTTCAGGCCGCCTATTTCATCCTGGCCTGCCGGTCGCTGGGCCTTGATTGCGGGCCGATGTCCGGCTTCGACAAGGCCAAGGTCGACCAGGCCTTTTTTGCGGGGACCAGCTGGCGGTCCAATTTCATCTGCAATATCGGCTATGGCGACAAGGCATCCCTGCACCCGCGCAACCCGCGGCTCGACTTCGCGGAAGCCTGCCGGATCGCGTGATGCGGCCAGACTAATCGACTTAGTCGATCAATCATTCAATTTTTTTCAATTTCCTCAATCGATCGTAACTCTCTATCTCTCCCTCACCGTTTCATCCAATCATGAGTGGAGAGCTTAAAAGATGTCGCTGATCAACACCGCCATTAAACCCTTCAAGGCCGAAGCCTATAAGGACGGCAAGTTCGTCACGGTCACCGAGGACAATCTGAAGGGCAAGTGGTCGGTCTTCTTCTTCTATCCGGCCGACTTCACCTTCGTCTGCCCGACCGAGCTTGAGGATCTGGCCGACAATTACGCCGAATTCCAGAAGCTCGGCGTCGAGATCTACAGCGTTTCGACCGACACGCATTTCGCCCACAAGGCGTGGCACGATACCTCGGCCGCCATCAAGAAGATCAAATACACGATGCTGGGCGACCCGACGCTCAAGATCAGCCGCAACTTCGAGGTCCTGATCGAGGAAGCGGGCCTTGCCGATCGCGGCACCTTCGTCGTCGATCCCAACGGCATCATCCAGATCGTCGAGATCACGGCCGGCGGCATCGGCCGCGACGCCACCGAGCTGCTGCGCAAGATCAAGGCGGCGCAATACGTCCATTCGCATCCGGGTGAAGTCTGCCCGGCGGCCTGGAAGGAAGGCGCCAAGACCCTTGCCCCGTCGCTCGACCTGGTCGGCAAGATCTAAGACCACGCTTTCGCCCACCACTCCTTCGTCATCCCCGGGCTTGGCCCGGGGATCCACGAGTTTCTTCAAGTCGCAGGCTGTACTCGTGGATGCCCGGGACCCCGCCGACGCATGTCGGCATGCGCCGACGGGGCCCGGGCATGACGGGAGAGTGGTTACGAACACAGAATTCAATCGGAGAGCCACGTCATGTTGGACGCCAACCTCAAAGAACAGCTGAAAGCCTATCTGGAGCGCATCACGCAGCCGGTGGAGCTGGTGGCCTCGCTCGACGACAGCGACGGCGCGCGTGAGACCGAGGCCCTGCTACAGGAGATCGCCGGGCTTTCCGACAAGATCAGCTATGCCCGCCGCGACGACGATGCCAGGAAACCTTCCTTCGCCATTCACCGCACCGGCACCGCCGTCGGTGTCCGCTTCGCCGGCCTGCCCATGGGCCATGAGTTCAATTCGCTGGTGCTGGCGTTGCTGCAGGTGGGCGGCTATCCGTCGAAGACCGCCACCGATGTGATCGAACAGGTTCAGGCGCTGGACGGCGACTATCATTTCGAAACCTATTTCTCGCAATCCTGCCAGAACTGCCCGGACGTGGTGCAGGCGCTCAACCTGATGAGCGTCCTCAACCCGCGCATCCGCCACGTCGCCATCGACGGCGCCTTGTTCCAGGCCGAGGTCGATGGGCGCCAGGTGATGGCGGTCCCCTCGATCTTCCTCAACGGCCAGCCCTTCGGCCAGGGCCGCATGGATCTCGAACAGATTCTCGCCAAGATCGATACGGGCGCTGAGGCACGGGCAGCCGAAAAGCTGAAGGCCAAGGCGCCCTTCGACGTGCTGGTGGTGGGTGGTGGCCCGGCGGGTGCCGCAGCGGCGATCTATGCCGCGCGCAAGGGCATCCGCACCGGCATCGCCGCCGAGCGTTTCGGCGGCCAGGTGCTGGACACGATGGCGATCGAAAATTTCATCTCCGTCTCGCATACCGAAGGGCCCAAGCTCGCCGTCTCGCTCGAGGAGCATGTGAAATCGTATGACGTCGACATCATGAACCTGCAGCGCGCCGAAAAGCTGGTGCCCGCCAAGGTGCCGGGTGGTCTCACCGAAGTGCATCTCGCCGGCGGCGCGGTGCTGAAGGCACGCAGCGTGATCCTCGCCACCGGCGCCCGCTGGCGGCAGATGAACGTGCCGGGCGAGGCCGAATACCGCAATAAGGGCGTTGCCTATTGCCCGCATTGCGACGGCCCGCTTTTCAAGGGCAAGCGCGTGGCGGTGATCGGCGGCGGCAATTCCGGCGTCGAGGCGGCGATCGATCTGGCCGGCATCGTGGCGCATGTGACGCTGATCGAGTTCGACGGCAGCTTGCGCGCCGATGCGGTGCTGCAGGCCAAGCTGAAGAGCCTTGCCAATGTCAGCATCATCACGTCGGCGCTGACCACCGAAGTGCATGGCGACGGCGCCAAGGTGGTGGGTTTGAGCTACAAGGACCGCAACAGCGACACCCAGCACCGCATCGATCTGGACGGCATCTTCGTACAGATCGGCCTGGTGCCGAACACCGAATGGCTGAAGGACAGCATCGCCCTCACCCCGCGCGGCGAGATCGAGATCGACCATCGCGGGGCAACCTCGCAGCCCGGCATCTTTGCCGCGGGCGATGCCACCACGGTGCCGTTCAAGCAGATCATCATCGCCATGGGCGAAGGCGCCAAGGCCTCTCTTGCCGCCTTCGACCATCTCATCCGCACGGTCCCGGCGGAGGAGAAGGCGGCGGCCTGAACCTTGCGACATTGACTGGGACAGCGCCGGGAACCGACAGGGTTTCCGGCGCTTTTCATTTGCGCCGCGCGCCGATGCCGCTCAACTGATTAGCTGCCGCAGGGCAGCGACGCCCACCGGCGGTTCCGGCTTCCAGGCGACGAGCGCCAGCCTTTTGGCGAGCCCGTCGCGCACGCGGGCGACTTGTCGGCGTTCGCCGGCAATGCGGTATTGCAGCAGGGGATCCCGGGTGCCGGTCGGCGCCAGGCAATTGTTGATCACCCAGGCATAGGGTTCGATCCCGGCGCGGCGCAGGTCTTCCTGCAGGGCGGCCGCTTCGCTGATCGGCGTCGTTTCGGGCAGTGCTACCAGCAGGATCTTGGTATAGGCCGGGTCCTGCAGGCGCATCAGCGGCGTCACCAGGCGCCCGCCTTGCCCCGGCTGCTGATAGTCGCGTAGCACCTGGCGGTGATAGGCGCCGGTCGCATCGAGCAGCAGGAACGTATGGCCGGTCGGCGCCGTGTCGATGATGACGAAGCCGCTGCGCCCCTCTGCCACGATGCGCGAGAAGGCATGGAAGACGGCGACCTCTTCGGTGCAGGGCGAGCGTAGATCCTCGAGCAGCAAGGCCCTCGCCGCGGCATCGAGGCCAACGCCGCGCGTCGCCAGGATGCGGTCGATATAGGCTTGCGTTTCCGCCACCGGATCGATGCGGTCGACCTTGAGGCCCGGAAGTGTGCTGGTGGCCAGCGTCCAGGCCAGATGTGCCGCCGGATCGGTCGTGGTGAGATGGACCGGATGGCCGCGGGCGGCAAGTTCGACGGCGATTGCGGCGGCGATGGTCGTCTTGCCGACGCCGCCCTTGCCCATCACCATGACGATGCCGCTGCCGCCGGCTTCGATATCGTCGACGACCGCCTTCAGCTTTGGATCGTCGGGGACCGCTGCCGGCGGCGGCAAAGCGTGGCTGGGCTGTTCGACCGCCAGAAAATCCCGCAAGGCCTTGAGCCCGACCATGTCGTAGGTCCGCATCGGCACTTCGTCGTGCGGCAGCTTGGCCAGGGCATCCGGCAGCGCGGCCAAGGCCTGCCGGCAGCGTCTTTCCATGCCGAGGGCAATGACATCGGCATGGTCGGTGGCCGTGAAGACGGCGTTGACGATCAGCCGCTGGTTGGCGAGGCCAAGGCTCTGCAGCTCCTGCGCCGAGCGCGCCGCTTCGCGGAGCGCCGAGGGTTCCGGCCGGGTCACCAGCGCCACGGTGGTGAGCTTGGAATCGGTCAACGCCTGCAGCGCGCGCTCGAACATGGCGAGCTGCATCTGCAGGCCGGAATGCGGCCCCAGGCAAGCGGCGCCGCGCTCATTGGTTTCCAGGAAGGACGACCAGGCCTTGGGCAGGCTGAGGAGGCGCAGGGTGTGGCCGGTGGGTGCCGTGTCGAAGACGATATGATCATAGCTGTTGCCCTCGCCATGTTCGCTGGCCAGCAGGCCGGCAAACTCGTCGAAAGCCGCGATCTCGGTGGTGCAGGCGCCGGAAAGCTGTTCGCGCACCTTGGCGATCTCCGACGGCTCGGCCGCACCCATGGCGGCGATGACGCGGGCGCGATAGGCCTCGGCCGCTGCTTCCGGATCGATGTTGAGCGCAAAAAGACGCGCCACGCCCGGAACGGGTCTGGCCTGGCGTTCCAGGGGAACGCCCAGCATCTCGTCGAGATTGGAAGCGGGGTCCGTGCTGATCAGCAGCACGCGCTTGCCGGCATCGGCGAGCGCCAGCGCCACCGCGCAGGACAAGGCCGTCTTGCCGACGCCCCCTTTGCCGGTGAAGAAGATGAACCGGGTCGGCTCGGCGAGAATCTGCAGCGGCAATAGCGGCATGTGCAATCTTTCCAACGCGGTGTCTTCCGGGTCAGCTTCTTTACCAGGATCGGCGGGAAGGATATAGGTTCAGCCCCTCATATTCATCAATCCGGTGACTCAGGAAATGACAACGTCGGTGACCGCCCGCCTGGAGCGGGTGATGCAGAAGCTGCCGCAGACCTATGCGGGGCCCGGTGGCGCGGTGGCCGTGCTGAAGGATGGCAAACCCATCCTGCGCCATGCGTGGGGCTGGGCCAATGCCGAACGGCGCATCGCCTTCACGCCGCAATCCCTATTCCGCATCTGCTCGATCACCAAGCATTTCACCTGCGCGCTGCTGCTCAAATCCTTTCCCGACCCCAGCGTCCTTGATGCCGATGTGAAGGCACGCCTGCCGCATCTCGGCGACAAGGCGCCGACAACGCTCCAGCTCTGCCACAACCAGTCGGGCCTGCAGGATTACTGGGCCGTGGCGATGCTGCACGGTGCCCTGGCCGAAACGCCCTTCGCCAACCGCGAGGCGGCACGCCTCATCGGCAACACGCGCAGCCTGCAATTCACGCCGGGCACGCGCTATTCCTACGCCAATCAGAATTTCCGCATCCTCTCCGACATTCTCGAGGCGCGAACGGGCCAGAGCTATGCCGAACTGGTGCGCAAAGGCATCTTCGATCCCGTCGGCATGAAGACGGCCTTCATCGCCGCCGATACGCGCGCCATGCCCGACGGCAGCGAGGGTTATGAAGGCGATGTGGCGAGCGGTTTCCGGCCGGCCGTCAATGGCATGTTCTGGTCGGGCGGCGACGCTTCGATCGGCGCCAGCCTCGACGACATGATCGCCTGGGAAGCCTATATCGACGCAACCCGCGACGATGCGAGCAGCCTCTATCGCCGCATCTCGGCCCCGGTCACGTTCAGCGACGGCAGGCCCGCCGCCTATGGCTTTGGCCTGGCGCGCGAGACGATGTTCGGACGAGCCGTCACCCGCCATGGCGGGGCGTTGCGCGGCTGGCGCAGCCAGCGGCTGCATATGGCGTCGGAGCGACTCTCGGTCGTCGTCCTCTTCAACCACAATGCCAGCCCCGGCGACGCCGCCGAGGAACTGGTGGCGGCCGTGCTCGACATCGAAAAGCCGAAGGACACAACCGCGTTGCCGACGCCGGGTTGGGCCGGCACCTATATCGAACCGGAAACGGACCTGTCCGTCCGCATCGTCAAGACCGGACCGCGCACCGTGACGCTGCATTACGGCACCGGTTCGGATGACCTGACCTTGCAGGAAGACGGCAGCGCGCTGGAACCGGAGTCGGGCCTGCGGCTCAGCGCGGGGGCAGAGGGCCTGCGGCTCGACCTGCCGCATGACAATCAAAGCTCGGTGCTGGTCCAGAGCGGCGGCACGGCGCAACGCGACATAGAAGGGCGCTATCACTGTGCCGATCTCGGCGCGGAACTCGCCATCGTCGACACCGGCGGGCACTTCTATGGCGCCTGTTCCGGCGTGCTGGGTGACGGGCGCATGGAAATGCTGGAACCGATCGGCCGCGACCTCTGGGTCATGCCCTGCCCACGCGGCGTCGATCATTTCCCGCCCGGCGACTGGACCCTCGCCTTCACCCGCGACGACAAGGGCCGCATCACTGGCATCAAGCTCGGCTGCTGGCTGGCAAGGCGCTTCGTCTACGCGCGCATGGATTGACCCTGACTTGCGACGGGAACAGTTTTTCTTGAGGCTGCCGGCTGGTTTGCGCTGCTAGACTTGCCGGCGGCTGCCCGAACGCCCGAACGCCAGGGAGATGAGATCATGAATGCAGCGGTGAAAGCGCAAACGCTTCCCATCCTCGATTTCCGCGAATTCGACGGTGGACCGGCGCAGCGATCGGCCTTTCTGGAAAAGCTGCGCGTGGCTGCGCGCGACACGGGATTCTTCTATCTCGTCGGCCATGGCATCGAGCAGGAATTCCTCGACCAGCTTTTCGCCCTGTCGCGGCGCTTCTTCGACCTGCCCGAGGCCGAGAAGACCGCCGTCGAAATGATCAATTCGCCCCATTTTCGCGGCTATACCCGGATCGGCTGGGAACACACGCGGGGCCAGCGGGACTGGCGCGAACAGCTCGATGTCGGCGCCGAGCGCGAAAGGCTGACGCCCAAGGCCGGCGACCCAGCCTGGGTGCGGCTGCAGGGTCCCAACCAATGGCCGCAGGCCTTGCCCGAACTGCGCCCGGCAATCCTCCGCTGGCAAAGGGAAGCAACGGATCTTGCCATTCGCCTGGTGCGCGCCTTTTCCGCCGCGCTCGGTCAGGATGAGGGTGTGTTCGAGCCGATCTATGCCGAGAAGCCCAACCAGCTGGTGAAGATCATCCGCTATCCCGGCCGCGACGCGACCGAAAGCGAACAGGGTGTCGGCGCCCATAAGGACAGCAGTTTCGTCACCATCCTGGCCCAACACGAACAAAGCGGGCTGCAGGTCGAAGGCCCCCAGGCTGGCATTGACGGGGGCTGGATCGACGCGCCGCCTTTGCGCGGCAGCTTCATCATCAATGTCGGCGAATTGCTGGAGATGGCCTCGAACGGCTATCTGCGCGCGACCATGCACCGGGTGACGACACCGCCCGCCGGCACCGACCGGCTGTCGATCGCCTTCTTCCTGGGTGCCCGGCTCGATTCGGTCGTCCCCGTCCTCACCTTGTCGCCGGAGCTCGCGGCCGAGGCCAAGGGGGTGGCGCAAGATCCGCAAAACCCGCTCTTCCTCGAGGTCGGCAAGAATTATCTCAAGGGCCGCCTGCGCTCCCACCCCGACGTCGCCCGGCGCCACTATGCCGACCAACTGACACAAGAAGAACTGGCCAAGCCCGCCGGTCCGGGCTCGGCTTATTGAAATTGAGGGTAGGGACCGGCGCGCGCGGCTTCCGGCGCGATCATTTGCCCAACAGCTTTGGCAAAACCGGGCTGATGACGAGATAGATGATGACCTTGTCGACGCGGCTGCCGTCGGAGGACAAGGGCAGCAACAGGGATTCACTGTCCTTCAGATTGCCATTGGCCGAATAGAGGCCCTCGATGTCATAGACCGGCTTCCGTTCCGTCACGACGACCCGGTAGTTCTCCAGCACTTCATCGAGGCTGGGGCCGTGGAACCCTTCCTGAACCGTGAGCCCGGTGACATCGCGCCCGCGCATTTCGACCGATTGCGACCCGACCAGCCGGTAGACCATGCGATCCGGATAGGAAAAAATATCTATCAAGATGATCCCGGGCAGCCAGGGCTTCATCTCGATCGGATCGATATCGGCCCGCGCGGGCATCGCCCGGCCGTTCCGCTTACCATCCCAATAGCGATAGAAATCAGCGACTGCTGGTGAGCAGATGTCGAGGAAAGCGGTGCCGATCGTCCTGCGATAGTCTCTGGATAGTGCCAAGATGCTCAACTTTTTCGATTCTTCGGCCTGGGCCGAACGGATGACACGGCAGAAATCACACGATCAGCGAAGAATTTCTTAAGAACCCGCATTTTCGGCTCTCGGGCGCCTGCAAATATAGTTCGGCGCTTGCAAATATAGTAAGCATACTTATCTTATGCTCACCTATTATGAGCGAGGCTGTTTTGTCCGACACCCACGATCCGGCGGCGCCCAGCATCGGCCTGCTGCTTTACGACACCGCCCGGCTGATGCGCCGCGATTTCGACCGGCGCATGCGGCATGTGGGCCTTACGCGCGCGCAATGGATGGTCATTTCCTATCTGGCCCGCGACGAGGGCTCGAACCAGGCGGCGATCGCCGATTTCCTGGACGTCGAACCGATCACCATCGTGCGCCATCTCGACCGGCTTGAGGAAACGGGCTGGATCGAGCGGCGCGTCGACCCCAACGACCGGCGCGCGCGCCGGATTTATCTCACCGACAAGGCCCGCCCGATCATCGAGATGAAGCGCGAGCTCGGCGCCGAAATGCGCGAGGTGATGCTGGCCGGCCTTTCCGACGAAGCCCGCAGCGACCTGCTGGCCTCCCTGCAGCGCGTCCGCGCCAATCTGGTCCGGTCCCTCAACAACGCCGATCTCGACGACGCGACCCAACCTGCCGAAGTGAAGCAACATGCCTGATGAAAAAAACGCCCCGCTGACGGGCACCGACACCGCCCACCAATCCAGACCCAGCCTGTGGCGGCGCTATCGCCGCGTGGTTCTGCTCGGCGTGGCACCCGCGGCCGTCCTGGTCGGTGCGGCCTTCCTCTATGTCACCGGCGGCCGCTTCGTCGGCACCGACAATGCCTATGTGAAGGCGCATATGGTGCAGGTCAGCACCGACATCTCCGGCCGCGTCGTCGCGGTGCTGGCGCATGAGAACGAGACCGTGGCCGCAGGCGCGCCGCTGCTCCGCCTCGACAAGGAACCGCTTGAGATCGCGCTGTCGCAGGCCGAGGCCGACCGCGAAACGGTGCTCAACGACATCGCCGCCCTGAAAGCCAGCTATCGCCAGCGCCAGCAGGATTTGGAAGCGGCGGGCTCGACGCTCGGCATGGCGGAGCGCGAATACCAGCGGCGCCAGAAGCTGGTCGCCGGCAAGGTGATCTCGGAATCCGAATTCGACGCCGCGCGCAACGAGCGCGATGTGGCGCAGCGCCAGGTGGCCTCCATCCGCGAGGACATGCACCGGCTGCTCGCTGAACTGGGCGGCAATCCGGAGGTCAATCCGGAAGAACATCCGCGCTACCGGGCGGCTCAGGCCAAGGTGGACGAAGCGCTGCGCGACCTGCGCCACGCCGAAGTGCTGGCGCCGGCCGCCGGCATCATCGCCAAGATCGACAATCTGCGCCCCGGCGATTACGCCACCGCCGGCCGGCCGGTCTTCAGCCTGGTTTCGGAAGAAGGTCTCTGGGTCGAAGCCAATTTCAAGGAGACCGACCTTACCTATGTGCGGCCGGGCCAGAGGGCCGAGATCAGCGTCGACACCTATCCCGACACCCCATTCACCGCCGTGGTCGACAGCGTTGGCGCGGCGACCGGGGCCGAATTCAGCGCGCTGCCGCCGCAGAACGCCACCGGCAACTGGGTCAAGGTGGTGCAGCGCATCCCCGTGCGGCTGCATATCAAGCCGACAGCCGGCACCGCCGACAATCCCTTGCGCGCCGGCATGAGCGTGGTCGTCGACATCGACACCGAACACCACCGCGCCCTCCCCGCCTTCATCAAATCCGCCGCCGCCTGGGTGGGCGTGGAATAGGTCTATGAATTCCGTCAGTTGCCGCCCCTCACCCCAACCCCTCTCCCGCGAGGGGAGAGGGGCTTGGCGCAAGATCGGCAACAGCCTTCCCGTGCAACAGACCGAATACTCCCGAGCGAAACACCTTCCCTCTCCCCTCGCGGGAGAGGGTCAGGGTGAGGGGGTCGTACAGAAGAAGACTCGATCCAACCCATGACCATCTCCGCCAAATCATCGCCGATGCTGATCACGGTATCGATCATGCTGGCGACCATCATGCAGGCGCTGGATACGACCATCGCCAATGTGGCGCTGCCGCGTATGCAAGGCTCGTTGTCGGCGACGCAGGATCAGGTGTCCTGGGTGCTCACCTCCTATATCGTGGCGGCCGGCATCATGACGCCGGCCACGGGCTTTCTCTCCACGCGCTTCGGCCGCAAGCGGCTGTTCGTCTGGTCGGTGATCGGCTTCACCCTCACCTCGATGCTGTGCGGGCTGGCGGCGAGCCTTGAGCAGATGGTGCTTTTCCGCCTGCTGCAGGGCGTTTTCGGCGCAGCCCTGGTGCCCTTGAGCCAGGCCATCCTGCTCGACACCTATCCGCGCGAAAAACATGGCAAGGCGATGGCGATGTGGGGTGTCGGCGTCATGATCGGCCCGATCCTGGGTCCGACACTCGGCGGGCTGCTCACCGAATATTACAACTGGCGCTGGGTTTTCCTCATCAACCTGCCCTTCGGCCTCCTCGCCTTGTCCGGCATTCTCGCTTTCGTGCCGGAGACGGAGAAGGATCCAACCCGCGCCTTTGATGGCCTGGGCTTTGCCTTTCTTGCCCTCACCATCGGCGCGTTGCAGATGCTGCTCGACCGCGGCGAATTGCTGGCCTGGTTCGAATCGACCGAGATCCAGATCGAGGCGCTGATCGCGGGATTGGCGCTCTATATGTTCGTCGCCCACATGCTGACGCATCACCGGCCCTTTCTCGACCGGCACCTGTTCCTCGACCGCAATTTCGTCATCGGCCTCGTCTTCATCTTCATCATCGGCATCATCCTGCTGGCGACGATGGCGCTGCTGCCGCCCTTCCTGCAGCATCTCAAGGGCTATCCGGTCGTCACCACCGGCTATCTGCTGGCGCCGCGCGGGCTCGGCACGATGGTGTCGATGATGCTGGTCGGGCGCCTGATGGGCAAGGTCGACACGCGCGCACTCATCTTCTTAGGACTGGCCCTCACCTCCTTCTCGCTCTTTCAGATGGGCCGCTTCAGCCTCGACGTCACCGAATTCATGCTGGTGGAAAGCGGCGTCATTCAGGGCCTGGGCTTGGGCCTCATCTTCGTGCCGTTGAGCACCCTCACCTTCTCGACCCTGGCGCCGCATCTTCGGACCGAAGCCGCCGCCATGTTCAGCCTGATGCGCAATATCGGCAGCTCGATCGGCATTTCCATCGTGACGGCGCTGCTCTCGCGCAACACGCAGACCAATCACGCGGGCCTCGCCGAGCATGTCAGCATCTTCAACCCGATGATGCAGGCGCCCTATCTGCCGCAAAGCTGGTCGCTCGATTCGGCGACCGGATTGGCCGCCCTCGATGCCGAGGTCACGCGCCAGGCGGCCAGCATCGCCTATATCGACGATTTCGTGCTGATGATGTGGGTGACGCTTTGCGCCGTCCCGCTGCTGGTGCTGCTGAAGAAGCCGCGCAAGGTCGCCGGCACCCCGGCGCCGGCGATGCAGGCCGTGGCGGATTGATATCACACTAGCCCCCCTCCCGACCTCCCCCCTGAAGGTGGGAGGAGTTTAGAGCGAGCTGGTACGATCGGCGTCGATCCAAAGCCCTCCCACCTTCAGGGGGGAGGGTTGGGTGGGGGGCCGACGCCGCCCGATTTACATCATCGGCCGCGGCAGCTGCGCCTGCTCGATGAGCGGATAGTCGCGGCTGTTGAAGAGCTGGTAGTGCCACCACTCGTTTTTGTAATTGTCCCAGCCAGCCGCCATCATGATGCCGAGCAGCGTGAAGCGGTTCTGCTGCGCCGCCACCGAAACCTCGGTCGAGCCATGGTGGGATTGCGGCACCGCCTCGTCGAAGCCGGTGCCCATGTCGAGCTCGCGGCCCGCAGCATCGACCAGCGTGAGATCGATGGCGACACCGCGCGTATGCGGCGAACCGCGGCGCGGGTCGGCCACGAATTCGGGATCCGGCAACGCATTCCACAGGGCCCATTGCGCCTCGGACGGGCGATAGGCGTCGAAGATCTTGAAGCGCAGGCCCAGCGGCTGGGCCAAATGCACCGCATGGCGCAGCAGATCGGCCGCTCGCTCATGCAGGTAGCAATCGGGGCTCTTATAGATGACCGACCCGCTGAGATTGTGGGGCGTCGCATAGACCAGAGAAATGTCGACGTCGAAACCTGCTGGCGTAATTTCAATGAGGCTCATCTTGCCACCGGTGCTGGAGAGTTCTAAACCGCCTTTAGCAGATTGCAGCCGGGCTCGTAAGGGGGCTCGGCCCGCAGCCAGAGGTCACGACGGATTTCCCTGATGCAAGAGCGCCTGATATTGGCCATGGACGCCGCCGGCGACACCTGTTCGGTGGCGCTGGGCCGGGTTGCAGAAGAAGGTGCCGGCAGCAGCGCGCTCACCATGCTGGCCGCGCGCAAGGTCGATCTGAAACATGGCCACGCCGCGGTGCTGGTGCCGATGATCGAGGCGGTGATGGGTGAGGCGGGTGTGGCACCAGCCGATCTCGACGCGCTCGCCGTCGGCATCGGACCCGGCGGCTTCACCGGCCTGCGCATCGCCTTGGCCACCGCCCGCGGACTGGGCCTTGCCTTGGGCAAGCCCGTCATCGGCATCAGCAATTTCCAGGCAGCGGCGGCGCAACTGCCCGCGTCGGAGCGCGAGGGGTCTGCCGGCGACATCCTGGTCCTCATCGACAGCCGGCGCGCGGAGCCCTTTCTCGCTCGTCTCGACGCCGATCTTCTCTTTCGCCAGGCGCCGCATTTCATGACGCTGGAGGAGATCGCCGCCGATCTCAAAGCGGCACCCCCGGCGATCCTCACCGGCGACGGGCTGGATCTGTGGCCGGCGGAAATGCCGGGGACCCGCCGCCTGCCGGCCGCCGCCGATGCCGCGGCGATCCTGCGCCTGGCCGCTGACGGAGCGGCGCGTTACGGGCAGAAGGCCGTGCCGCATTATCTGCGCCCGGCCGACGTTTCCGTACCCAAGGCGGTCTGATTCCATGACGACCGATGCGCCGCCCGCCTTGGCCGCCCGGCCCATCGGCCCCTTCGACACCGAGCTGCTGGCGGAGTTGCACCGGCGCTGCTTCAGCGCCGTCTGGGACCGCCCCTGGACGGCGAAATCCTTTGCCGATGTGCTGGCCATGCCCGGCGCATCCGGGCTGATCGCCTGCCTCGCCGAGGAGCCGATCGGTTTCGGCCTGACCCTGCAGGCGGCGGATGAGGTCGAATTGCTGCTGCTGGGGATTCTGCCCGGCCAACGCGGCCATGGCTTTGCCGCGGCATTGCTGGAGGCGCTGCTGCAGGCGGCGAAATCCAGGGGTGCCGTCCGCGCCCTCCTGGAAGTGGCCGATGGGAACCAAGCGGCGCTGGCCTGTTATACAAGCAGCGGTTTTTCTGTCTGCGGCCGGCGCAAGCAATACTATCCCGGCCCGACTGACGCCGTGATGTTTGACAAAGTTCTATAATCCCCCTGCATTCGCGATAAATCCCGTCGAAAACGCGGAAATATGTGTGAGAATTGCAAATATTGAGCTTGGTTTCATTGCCAAGCCGCGAACCTCTGTCCTATGTATCCGACGCCAATATTGCGGATCGGCCGGATCTTTTCACAAGAGCAGCTTCCGCACCCGACGGCCCGCCCGCAAATGCGGCCGACCGCTGAAAAGGAACAGTGCCATGAGCGACGCGCTCAAGAACGATCCCTTGCTGCCCCTGGTCGCCGAGATCGCTGCCGCCTATCTGTCCCATAACACCGTCTCCATCAGCGATATCCCGCGCGTCATCGCCGAGACCCGCGCCGGTCTTCTCAACAGCAGCCAGGCAGCCCTTGCCGGCAACGGGCGCCCCGCCCTGGTCGCCGACAAGGAGCCGGCGGTGCCGGTGAAGAAATCGGTGACCCCCGACTATCTCATCTGCCTCGAAGACGGCATCAAGCTGAAGATGCTGAAGCGCCACCTGCGGACCGCCTATGACATGACGCCCGAGCAGTACCGCGAGAAGTGGAGCCTGCCGGCGGATTATCCGATGGTGGCGCCCAATTACGCCAAGAAGCGTTCCTCGCTCGCCCGCGAATTCGGCCTCGGCCGCGGCGGTCGCAAGCGCCCCGCCCGCCGGCGCGGCTAGATTCCCCGTTTCAGCCTTTCCTTAACGATCCCGGACCTGCTTCCTGCCAGCTAAGCCCTTGCACCGAAAGCCTTTCGAGGGTCGGATGCAAGACTCTTGGCGTCTGGCGGTTAACCAAGGCACAATAGCTCCCAGCCAGGATGCCGACGGGTCCAAGCGCGCGGCAGCCAAGGGCGCGGCAGCCAAGTGCGTGGCAGTTTGTCATCGACACGGACTGGCCCGGAACGGGTCTTCCTGTTAAATGGGGCCTGTTGAACCGGAGCCGGAAGATCGTTCCTTCCAAGGGACCAACGGAACTCCATATCGGGATGTCGCTGATTTGACCAAAACCATCATGACAGGCGAGGCGGGCGTGCCATCGAGGCTGGAAAAGCTGTGTATCGAAAAAGGGCTGAAGATGACCGACCAGCGTCGGATCATCGCCCGCGTTCTCTCGGAAGCGCAGGATCACCCGGACGTCGAATTGCTGCATCGGCGCGCGGCACAGATCGATCCCGGCATTTCACTGGCCACCGTCTATCGCACCGTACGCCTGTTCGAGGAAGCGAGCATTCTCGAGCGCCATGATTTCGGCGACGGCCGCGCGCGTTATGAAGAGGCGAAGGACGATCACCACGATCACCTGATCGACATCCAGTCCGGCCGTGTCATCGAATTCACCAACGAGCAGATCGAGAAGCTGCAAAAGGGCGTCGCCGCCGAGCTTGGCTACAAGCTGGTCGGCCACCGGCTGGAGCTTTACGCCGTGCCGCTGAACAAGGATGGCGAGGCGGATGAAAGCGCCATCGGCCGGACCAAGCGCGTCCTCCCGTCGGGCGGCGGCAAATGATTGTGGCTGCGGCCCGGCGCGAGCGGCCGGTCGAAGTCATCGTCGGCGATCTTGAGGCCCGGTTGGCGGAAACCGAGGCTGAGATCCTCGCCGCCCAGGAACTGCGCTACCGCGTCTTCTATGGCGAGATGAACGCCAAGCCCAGCGCCGAGATGCTGCGGGTGGGCCGTGACTTCGACGCCTTCGACCCCTATTGCGACCATCTCATCGTCGTCGACCGCAAGCGCGGGTCGGGCGTCAAGGGCATTGTTGCCACCTATCGCCTGCTGCGCCGGGAAGCGGCTCGTCGCGCCGGGCGCTTCTATTCGATCGCCGAGTATGACATCTCGCCTCTGGTGAACCGGCCGGGCGAGATTCTGGAGCTTGGCCGTTCCTGCGTCGATCCCGCCTATCGCAACAAGATGGCGATGCAATTGCTGTGGAAGGGGATCACCGACTATATCCTCTTCCACAAGGTCGAGATCATGTTCGGCTGCGCCAGTTTCCCCGGCACCGATCCGGAAGCGCATCGCATGGCGCTCTCTTATCTCCACCACCGGCATCTGGCGCCGCCGCAATTTCGCCCCCGGGCCCTGGCCGACCGCTATGTCGACATGAACATGCTGCCGCTGGAGGCGATCGACGAGAAGCGCGCGCTGGCAAGCCTGCCGCCCCTCATCAAAGGATATCTGCGCCTCTCCGGCTATGTCGGCGACGGCGCCGTGATCGATCATGAATTCGGCTCGGTCGATGTTTCCATCGTCGTCGTGACCGCCGAAGTCACCGACAAATACATGAAGCATTACACCCGGCCGGATTACGGCGGCGATTCCTGACCATGGTCCAGGCAAGGCGGCGCAAGCCTGCCCGGCATTTCGATCTCGACGAGGGATCGAGCCTGCTCGGCACCTTGCGGCTATCGGCCTATCTCGGGATCACGCTGGCCTTGAGCCCGCTGCAATTGGTGGTGCTGCTGCTCCGCGTGCCGGCGCGCAATCTGCTGCCGCGCTTCTATCATCGCCTCACCTGCCGCATCATCGGCCTCGATGTCGAGGTGCGCGGGCGCATGTCGGCGGCGGCACCGACATTGTTCGTCAGCAACCACACCTCCTATTTCGACATTCCAGTGCTGGGCAGTCTCATCCGCGGTAGCTTCGTCGCCAAGACGGAGGTCGGATCCTGGCCGGTCTTCGGCTGGCTCTCGAAGATGCAGCGCACGGTCTTCGTCGATCGCCGCCGCCACACCACGCACCGCCAGCGCGACGATCTGCAGCGGCGGCTGGATGCCGGCGACAATCTCATTCTCTTTCCCGAAGGCACCTCGAATGACGGCAATGCGGTGCTGCCCTTCCGCTCGGCGCTGCTCAGCGTCGCCGAACGGGAAGCGCGCGGCAGAGCGCTCACCGTGCAGCCGGTCTCGGTGAGCTATACCAAGCTCAACTCATTGCCCATGGGCTATCGCAACCGGGCCTATCTCGCCTGGTATGGCGACATGACCCTGGGCAGCCATCTGTGGCAGTTCGCGCGCCTCGGCCCCGCCCGCGTCGTGGTCGAATTCCACGACCCCGTCACCATCGCCGATTTCCGCTCGCGCAAGGAACTGACCCAGCATTGCTACGCAGAAATCTCCGGCGGCGTCGCCAAAGCGCTGCATGGCAAGGTGGAATAGCTCTCGCCAAGTGTATTCGTCATGGTACGCGAAGGCGTACCACCCACGAATTTCGTTAGCCTGGATCTGATCTCACTGAAGCAAACTCGTGGGTGGTCGGCCTGCGCCGACCATGACGGCTAGTTGTTGCGAGGCGTATCTTCAATCGGCGCGAACCGCCGCTGCCCATCCTCCGTCACGCCATCGAACATCGCCTTCGGCCGTGCGAAGGGTCGGCCGTCCGAGGTCAAATAGATGGTGAGCAGTTCTTCCGTCTCGCTATGCGTGGCGTCGAACAGTTTCTGATAGAGCCCGCCTTTGTAATGGCAGTGGGTCGCCTTGAAGTCGCTCACCACAGATCCTTGAATTCCCAGGCGGCCGCCGCAACGACGGGGCCGAATTCGGCTTCGTTGGCGATGATGGCGCAGGCATCGGGCTTGGCCGCGATTTCAGCAGCGTTGAGGCTGATCAGCCGGTCTTCGGCGCGCCCGTCCCACTGGCCCACCTTGCGCAGGGTGCGCACGACATTGGTGGTGATCATATGCTTGCCGCGATTCTCGCCGGCTTGGATATCGGTGGCGCCCTGGTAGACATAGGTCACGAGCCAGAGGCTGGCTGGCACCGACAGCGTTGCCTGCGGCAGGCCGAGATGGATGCCGCCTTGCGGGTCCTTGGCGAGGCTGAGTTCATACATGGTGTGGCGGCGGTCGGCTTTCTTCAGCGCCTTCTCCACCGCTTTGCGGTCGGTACCGACGGATTCGATGGCGCCGGCGATGACCATCTGCGGCGTGTACATCATCGACTTGCCGCGGGCCGCGGCATAGGCGCGCTGGCGGTCGGCGAAGGCCGGATCGGCGAAGCGGTCCTTCCAGCCGGTATAGTCCCAGTAATCGACATGGAAGGAGAGCGGCAGCAGATTGCGCCGCGTGGAAAGCTCGCGCAGGTAATCGTTGGCCGGCGCGCAGGTCGAGCAGCCTTCCGAGGTGAACAGTTCGACCACGACCGGCGCCGACGGCGTTTCCAGGGCGACCGGCGTGAGGACCGGTCCCACCGGCACGGTCAGGGGCGGCGCGGCCGGATTGAGGCTGCTGGGCGAGTCATAAGCCGGGGGTTCCAGGCCAGGGGTTCCACCCAGGCCGGGCCCGCCCAGATTTGGGCCAGAGCCGCCGGGGCTGGCAAAGGGCTGGACGAAATCGCTGCTGCTCTGCGCGGCGGCAAGGCCGGCGGGGAGCAGCAGGAAAAG
This sequence comes from Dongia sp., assembly GCF_041906375.1. GTDB lineage: Bacteria > Pseudomonadota > Alphaproteobacteria > Dongiales > Dongiaceae > Dongia. The sequence continues at coordinate 21,966 of NZ_JAYRJJ010000011.1, forward strand.
CGCCAGGAGCGCGGATTTAATCAGGCGACTGAGCATAGGAATGAATTTAGGGCCGTGGGCGGAAGGCCGCCACTCACTTTCCCGTGCCGGGGGTCCTTTTGACGGTTAGAAGTCGCTGACCCGGCCGTTGCGCTCCCAATCGCCATAGCGGGTGGGTTCGGGCCCGGCGGGCCCGCCGAATTCCTTGGGCGGCGTCGCGGGCGCCTCCGGCTTCTGCGGCGGCGGGACGGGCTGGGCCGCGGGTTTTTCGTCGGTTTTATTCATGACGTTAAGACGATAGGTCGGCCGGCGCCGACGTCAAGGGCTTGATTCGGGCCGGCGCCATGACAATCTCCCCACTCGAATTGTTGATCCTCGTTCGGGAGAAAGACGACAGATGGGTTACATGCGGACCGCTTTGCTTCTGGCCGCGATGACCGGCCTGTTCCTGGCGGTCGGTTATGTGATCGGTGGCCAGACGGGTGTCATCTTCGCCTTCGGCATGGCGCTGGTGATGAACCTCTTCACCTATTGGAATGCCGACAAGATCGTGCTGCGCATGTACCGCGCGCAGCCGGCCGACGGCCATCCGCTGGAAGGGATCGTGGCGGGGCTTGCCCAACGTGCGGGGCTCCCCACACCTAAGGTCTATATCATCGACAATGACCAGCCCAATGCCTTCGCCACGGGCCGCAATCCGGAGAATGCCGCGGTGGCCGCCACCACCGGCCTGCTGCGCATGCTTAACCGGGACGAGATTGCCGGCGTCATGGCGCATGAGCTCGCCCATGTGAAGAACCGCGATTCGCTCACCATGACCATCACGGCGGTGCTGGCGGGCGCCATCGGCATGCTGGCCAATTCGCTGCTCTGGTTGGGCATGATGGGCGGGCGCGACGAGCGCAACAATCCGCTGGGCGCCATCGGCTCTCTCGTCGTGATGCTGCTGGCGCCGCTTGCGGCCATGCTGGTGCAGATGGCGATTTCGCGCGGCCGCGAATATGAAGCCGATCGCGTCGGTGCCGAGATCTGCGGCCAGCCCCGGGCACTTGCCAGCGCGCTCAACAAGATCAGCCAGGGCGCCGAAGTGATCGACAACGACATGGCGGAAGCCAATCCGGCGACCGCCCATCTCTTCATCGTCAACCCGCTGCATGGCCGCACCGGCGACAGCCTGTTTTCGACCCACCCGCATGTCGCCAACCGCATCGAGCGCCTGCTGGCGATGGAGACGGCCGGCAATCCAGCAAATTTCGCCGCCGCCCCGCGCCCGGCCACCCGCCGCTCGCGCATTCCAACGATCGACCGGCGGAGCGGTCCCTGGGGATGAAGCGGCGCGGTCCCACCCCCACCCTAACCCTCCCCCTGAAGGGAGAGGGTTAGGGTGGGGGTTTGCGCAGCGGATAAGCCTATCCCAGAAACACACCGTTCTCCGCCACCACCTTGCCCTGGGCGATGACCAGGCGGTCGTGACGCCGTTCGGCGATGGCCATGCCGATATTTTCCGCCGGCAGCAGCACCAGATTGGCGAAATTCCCCACCGCCCATCCGTAACTTTCAAGCCCCAGCGCCTTGGCGCCGCCCACCGTTACGCAATCGAAGGCCGCTTCCAGTTCCGCATCCTTGGCCCAGTCGAAGCGAAGGGCAAGAAACAGTGCCCGCTCCAGCATGTCGCCGGTGCCGAGCGGCGACCAGGCATCGCGGATGCCATCCGATCCCATGCAGACATTGACCCCGGCCGCGCGCAGGGTCGCCACCGGCGGGGCCGGGCAATCGGCGGGCGCCGTCGTCATGATGCTGATGCCGGAAGCAGCAAGGCGTGCCCCAATCTTCTGCAGCCGCGCCTCACTGGCTTGCCCCAGGCAATAGGCGTGGCTGATGACCGTCTTGCCGCCAAGGCCGGCCAGGTCGGCAAAATCGGCGATGCGCTCGATCTGCCACAGGCCCAGCTCGCCCCGGTCATGGAGATGGATGTCGACGCCCCTTCCATAGGTTTCGGCGAGGCCGAAGATGGTCTCGAGATGCCGGATCGGGTCGTTGTCGATGCCGGCGGGGTCGAGCCCGCCCACATTCTCGACGCCGAGTTTCAGCGCCTCTTCCATGATCGCCACCGTCCCCGGCCGGATCAGCATCCCGGTCTGCGGGAAGACGACGAAATCCATGCTGATGATGCCGCGATAGGTCTCGCGCAGGGCCAGCATCGCCTCGACATGGGACAGGCCGAATTCCGGGTCGACATCGATATGGCAGCGGAAGTGGAGCGAGCCCTTGGCGATGCAGTGCTCGATCAGCCTGCCTGCCCGCCTGGCGATGGGGATGTCGAAGGTGCGCAGGATGCGCCGTTCATTGTCGATATAGTCGCGCAAGGTGGGGCCGGCGGTGTTGGGCCGCCAGGGCTGGCCCCAGAGCGTCTTGTCGAAATGGCAATGCGCCTCGACCAGCGCCGGGAGCGCCAGGCGCCCGGCCCCGTCGATCACATCCGCTTCCGGCGGCAGGGGGCTGCCGGCGGGGAAGATGCCCGCGATGCGGCCGCCCTCGAGGCGGATATCGCGGAGATCGCCGTTCGGCGTTCTAACACTGCGGATGACCAGCGCCTGTCCCATCCTCACCCCCGTTTTTCCCTTTGTTTCTAGCCGATGCCGGCTTGCCCCGCCATGGGCGCAGCGCAGATTTGCGTCATGTGAAGCTTCTGTTATGGTGCCATACATGCACACACCTTGCACACACCTTTGAGAGCATGAAAGACCGTGGCCGATCGGTCTTCCTGGCCGGGCGCGCGATACGGCTGTTCAAGCGCGGCGACCGGCCGACCCGCTTCTGGCAAGCAGCCTTCCGCCGGCCGGAAGGAAAGCGGCCGCTGGTCAAAAGCACCGGCCAGGCCGAACTCGCCGCCGCCAAGAACTGGGCCCTCACCTATTTCACCGCCCTCCATGCCAGGGAGGCGGAGGTGCCTTCCGGGGGCCGCGAGAATCTGCTGGGCAGCTATCCCTTTCCCCGCATCCGCCAGGAAAAGCGCCATGTCGAACGCGAGCTCGCCTTGCGGGTGCTGGCGGCCTACCGGGCCGACCCGCTCCTCTCGCAGCGGCGCCTCGCCTCGGCGCTCGATGTGTCGCTGGCCGTCGTGAATGCCTATACCGCGCGGGGTGAAAAGGCCGGATGGCTGGCCAAACTCGAGCGGCCGGCGGGGCGCGGCAGCGGCTATCAATATGTGCTGACGGAGGCCGGGCAGGTGCAATTGGGTGAGCTGGAGCGCGTTTATGTGCAGGAAGGCTTGCGCCTTTACCGGCAGCTCAAGGCAGCGTTCGAGGGCTTCCTCACACAATATTATGGCGCCGGAATCATCCTTTTCGGGGGGTCCGAGAGCGCCGGAATCGCCCGCGCCGTGCTTGCGGAAGCCGGCATCGAGCCGCTGGCGGCGATCGACAGCGACCTGCCGGAAGCCCTTGGCCGCCATGCCATCAAGCGGCACCGCCGCCATGCGGTGCTGTGGCTGGTCGACCCCGGCGATTCGCGGGCCTTGCGCGCGGCAGCGGCGCGGCATCTCCCCGACATGCCGATCCTTAGCCCAACATTTCTTTAGGGTACGGCGTTTGAATTAAAAACGTTGAGGGGGTGCGCTGGGCGGCCTTAACGTCAGGACCGATCAATCTTTCATAAAAAATCCGGAGGGGGCTTCTGGCATGTCGATGGATCTGAAGACGATGCAATCGCTGGTGACGCGCGGCCGCATGGGGCGGCGCGACTTCATGCAGATGGCGCTGGCGGCGGGTGTTACGGTGGCCGCCGCCGAAACCCTGTTCACCAAGGCGGCGCGCGCGGAACCGAAAAAGGGCGGCAAGTTCCGCGCCGGCATCGGCCATGGCCAGACCTCGGACAGCCTCGACCCCGCGACCTGGGCCAATGCCTTTTCGGCGGATGTGGGCTTCGTGATCGGGTCGTGCCTGACCGGCATCGACCAGAAGAACAATGCGGTGCCGGATCTGGCCGAAAGCTTCGAGGCCGCCGACGGCGCCAAGACCTGGGTCTACAAGCTGAAAAAAGGCATCGAATTCCACAACGGCAAGACGCTCAAAGCCGCCGACGTGGTGGCGACCTATGATTATCACCGGGGCGAGAATTCGAAATCGGCGGCGAAATCGGTGCTGGCCGACATCACCGACATCAAGGCCGATGGCGACGAGACGGTCATCTTCACCCTGAAATCAGGCAGCGCCGACTTCCCCTATATCACCACCGATTACCATCTGCCGATCTTCGCCTCCGACGGCAATGGCGGCATTGACTGGAAATCGGGCATCGGCACCGGGCCGTTCGTGATGGAGAACTATCAGCCGGGCGTCAAATTCACCGCCAAGCGCAACCCGAACTTCCACAAGGACGGGCCCTATTTCGACGAAATCGAGATGCATTCCATCATCGACGTGGCGGCGCGGCAGAACGCGCTCCTCACCGGCGATATCGACTATATCGACCGCTGCGACCTCAAGACGCTCAATATGCTGGAGCGCAATCCGGAGGTGAAGATCACCGACATCACCGGCTTCTCGCATTACGTGGCGCCGATGGATGTGCGGGTGAAGCCCTTCGACAATGTCGATGTGCGCCTGGCCCTGAAATGGGCGATCAACCGCGAGGAGATTGTGAAGAAGGTGCTGCTGGGCCATGGCCGGCCCGGCAACGACAATCCGCTGGCTCCCTCGATCAAATTCGCGACCCAGCCGGAGCCCGTCTTCTCCTACGATCCGGAGAAGGCGAAGTTCCATCTGAAGAAGGCCGGGCTCTCCAGCCTCAAGGTCGATCTCTCGGCTGCCGACGCCGCCTTTGCCGGCGCCGTCGACGCCGCTGTCCTGATGAAGGAATCGGCCGCCAAGGCCGGCATCGACATCAACGTCATCAAGGAAGCCAATGACGGCTATTGGGACGCGGTGTGGATGAAGAAGCCGTGGTGCTTCTCTTATTGGAGCGGCAGGCCGACGGCGGATTGGATGTTCACCACCGCCTATGCGGCGGACGCCGCCTGGAACGACACGTTCTGGAAGAACGACCGCTTCAACGAATTGCTGCTGAAAGCCCGCGCCGAAACCGACGAGCCGTCGCGCGCCGCAATGTATGCCGAGATGCAGCAGATCCTCCATGACGATGGCGGCATCATGGTTCTGATGTTCAACAACTTCACCTCGGCCCATTCCGACAAGGTGGCGCACGGCGACCTCAACACCAATTACGACCATGACGGCGGCTATATGTTCGAACGCTGGTGGTTTGCTTAAGAGATACTATCGATTCTGAAGAAAACCCTCTCCCCTCGCGGGAGAGGGTGGCGAGCGGATGCGAGCGGGTGAGGGGGTCCGTCAACGAGTCCGCTCAGTCCACCCCCTCACCCTAACCCTCTCCCGCGAGGGGAGAGGGAATGAGAGTCACGGGCACGATCACACTTACGCACATCTCCCCCCACCACCCGCATCGCGCGCATCGGCTCTTGCCAAAATGGGCTGAGCCGGTTATGTTCTGCTCCTCAACCAATTGCCGGGAGGCTCGCATGCGTTACGCGCTCGCATTTACATCCCCCGGCCTGATGCCGTCGCTCGACCAACACTAGGTCAAGCCACCGGCGTACAGGCCCACTGACGGCCTGTACCCAGTCCATCTCTCTCCATTTGCGTTTCATATAGCCGGAACGATTCCGTTTCGGGGTTGGCAATCGGGACTCTCGCCGCCTGTGGCGCCGTCTCTCGCTTTTGCACCCCCGTCATTTTTCCGGAACAGATCAGAGGCGGTGACTCGGGCAGAGTCTCCGACAATGTCATGACCGATATAGCTCGCGCGCCGGCCCAGCACGGGACGGCGCACACAAAAAAACCCCGTAAACGCAGCGCTTTCGCGGCGGTCTTCGCCTTTACCGGCGGCTATTGGCGGCGGGAACTGCCGCGCGTCGCCTGGGCCGGCGGCGCCATCACGGTGGCGACCCTCACCGACATCTGCATCCCGGTCTTTGCCGGGCATCTGGTCGATGCGGTGAGTGTCGCGCGGAGCGAGGAGGCGCTATGGAACGCCCTCACCGCGCTGGGCAGCATCGTGGCGCTGGGTGTGCTGGCGGTGACGTTCCGCTTCATCGCCTTTGCCGGCATCGTGCAGCTGACCTTGCGCATCATGTCGCGGCTGATGCAGGAGAGCTTCTGGCGCGTGCAGCGATTCGCCACCGATTGGCATGCCAACACCTTCGGCGGATCGACCGTGCGCAAGATCACGCGCGGCATGTGGGCGCTGGATACGCTCAACGACACGGTGTTGCTGGCCTTGCTGCCGGCCCTGGTCGTGCTGCTGGGGTCGAGCCTGCTGCTCGCCTGGCATTGGCCGCTGATGGGGGCGATGGTGCTGGCCGGCGTCGTCATCCATATCGCGGTGACGGCGATCCTTTCCGTGAAGTTCGTCGGTCCCTCGGCCAGCCTCTCCAACCAGTGGGATACGCGGGTGGGCGGGGCCTTGGCCGATGCCATCACCTGCAACGCCGTGGTGAAGAGCTTCGGCGCCGAGACGCGCGAGGAGACGCTGCTTTCCCGCATCGTCGCCAAATGGCAGCGCCGCACGACCCGCACCTGGATGCGCGGCACGGCCAGCGGCACCATCCAGTCGGTGATGCTGCTGGGATTGCGCTGCGCCATCATCGGCATGGCGATCTATCTGTGGTGGCATGGAAGGGCGACGCCGGGCGAAGTGGTCTATGTGCTGACCGCCTATCTGGTGATCCATGGCTATCTCTACGATGTCGGCCATTACATCCGCGACCTGCAGCGTTCGGTCAACGACATGGAGGAACTGGTGGCGATCCACGCCACGCCCTTCGGCGTCAAGGATGGCTATTGGGCGCGGCCCATCGCGATCACCAAGGGCGAGATCGTGTTCGACCGCGTCACCTTCCACTATGCCGGGCACCAGACGCCGCTCTATGAAAATTTCTCGCTAACCATCAAGGCCGGCGAGAAAGTGGGTCTGGTGGGCATGTCGGGATCTGGCAAGACGACCTTCGTCAAGCTCATCCAGCGTCTCTACGACATCCAGAAGGGCGAGATCCGCATCGACGGGCAGAATGTGGCGCTGGCCGCGCAAGCGAGCCTCCGCTCGCAGATCGCCCTGGTGCAACAGGAGCCGATCCTGTTCCACCGCTCATTGGCGGAGAACATCGCCTATGCGCGGCCGGGGGCGACATTGGCGGAGATCGAGCGGGCGGCACGACTTGCCAACGCGCACGATTTCATCGAACGCCTGCCCAAGGGTTACCAGACCCTGGTCGGCGAGCGCGGGGTGAAGCTTTCCGGCGGCGAGCGTCAGCGCGTGGCTTTGGCCCGCGCCTTCCTCGCCGATGCGCCGATCCTGATCCTCGACGAGGCCACCTCGAGCCTGGATTCGGAAAGCGAGCATCTCATCCAGGAGGCGACCGAGCGCCTGATCGAAGGCCGCACGGCCATCGTCATCGCCCACCGCCTCTCCACCGTGCGGGCGCTGGAACGCATCATCATCTTCGACCAGGGCAAGGTAGTCGAGGAAGGCAGCCACGCGGTCCTCATCGGCCGGGAGAACGGCATCTACCGCCGCCTCTTCGACCGCCAGGTCCTGGGGCTGATTGATGAGGACGAGGCGGCGTGAGGTTAGTGGGGAGGGGTGACAGCTGCCAGGCAACCTTCACTCACCCCCTCACCCCGCCCCTCTCCCGCGAGGGGAGAGGGAGTTTCCACCGAACCCCGTTTCAATAGCCCCTCTCCCCTTGCGGGAGAGGGGTTGGGGTGAGGGGGCCGCGACTGATAAACTCCACCCACCCGAGAACCCACCCCCATGCTGACTTTCCTCATGACCCGCACCCCCGCTATGATGCGCGACAGTGCCGTTGGAGACATGAACATGAACAAGCCGATTGCGACCCAGCCGAGCCCCAAGGGCGTCACCGCCACCGAGCCCTTGCTGCCGCAAGCCGACTGGCCGCAAATCTACAAGGACAGCATCATCTGGGATGCCCATGCCTGCCTGCCCTTGCTGCCCAATTACGATTGCCGGGCGCTGGAGCGGCACCGGGCGGCCGGGGCCACTTATGTCTCGGTCAATGTCGGCATGGATTTCAACCCGCTGTCGCAATGCATCCGCGTCATCGCCGGTTTTCGCGACTGGATCGCCAAGCATAGCGAGCACTATCTGCTGGCCGAGTCACTCGCCGACGTGACGCGCGCCAAGAAGGAAGGGAAGCTCGCCGTCACCTTCGACCTCGAAGGCTCGGTGATGCTGGAAGACGATCTCGCCATGCTGGGCCTCTTCCGCGATCTGGGCGTGCGGCAGATGCACCTCGCCTATAACCGCGACAACAACATCGCCGGCGGCTGCTTCGGCAAGAATCAGGGCCTCACCAAATTGGGCCGCGCCGTGGTCGAGGAGATCAACCGCGTCGGCATCATCATGGATTGCTCGCATTCGGCCAAGCAAACCAGCCTCGACGTGATGGAGGTCTCGACCAAGCCCGTCGTCTTCTCCCACAGCAACGCCAAGGCCCTGTGCGATCACCCGCGCAACATCGACGACGAGCAGATCAAGGCCGTGGGCCGCACCGGCGGCATCGTGGCGGTGACCGGCATCGGCCCGTTCTTAGGAAGCGATATCGAAACCGACACCATCATCCGCCACGTCGATTACATGGTGGAGAAGATCGGCGTCGCCCATGTCGGCATCGGCATCGACTATTCCTTCGACCAGGACCATAGCGATTTGCCGGAAGGCGAAGACCCGGCCTTGTGGTGGCCCAAAGTCAAAGGCGTCGATTTCGATTTCTCGACCGTGCGGTTTGTGTCGCCGGAGCGTCTGCCGGATATCGCGGCCGGGTTGCTGCGGCATGGCTACAAGGATGCGGATGTGGCCGCGATTATGGGCGGGAATTTCATGCGGGTGGCGGGGGCGTGTTGGAGGTAGGGAGCTTACTACTCTTCTTCGCCATCTTCTTCTTTATCGCCTGCGTCAGCCCTGTCCGCTTTTAAGCGTTCACAGAGCACGTCGGCAATTCTATCAAGTTGAGCGTTCTCATCGCCTTCGACATTGAAATCGATTCTGCCAACAGCATCATCCTGTCCAAAGGCACCTGGCTTTACAGTGCTCAAGCGAATGGGAATTACGCTGTTGGTACCAAAGCGTTCTTTGAACTGATCACTTTCAAACTTTGTCCAAATGCGAGTTGGGTACTCCGGCGATTGTATCGCAATTACATATTGAGCCTCGGAGCGATAGATCGGAGCGAGGTAGTCCTCCACATTTCTCGCGAGAATATTGTGTTGCTCGTTGAGGTCATAGAAGACTGACACCTCTCGTTCTGTCAGTCGGTTCGCTAGCCTTTCTGCTAGATCTCTATTCACTCCAGCAAATGACAGCGCGAAGTCGTACTTGCCGGGAAAGAAATCTGTCTTGAAGCCGACTTGGCGAGTAAATGCCCTCCAAACAACGTTCTTCAGATAGAAAATTAATTTGGGATCTTCGACACTTAGCACCGTGGTCGACGGTTCATAGTGGAAGTAGGGGGTCAAAATTGGCGCCTTCTCTGGGTGATGGAGAAGCGCTTCCAAGTGACCTTTTTCAATTACCTGCCCAATTGATGCCTGGAGCTGGGGGTTAGCTCTCATGGCTTCGGAAAGATCGAGGGACCATTCTTCGGCCTCCGATAGCCAACGAAGAATATGTAGGTAAGGCGCTCTGCCTTCCTTCCGCAGCTTGGAGCCGCGCGCAAAGACCAGCGTCGCCTCCTTAAATTGCCGAGCAAGTTCAACCATGACATCTTCCACGACTACCGCCAAAGAAGTCGACACCGTGGCTTTTGGGCTGACAGTTTCCGTGATCCTGCTCAGCAGACAAAGTTTGTGGGCAAGTAGTTGCGCTATCTGGAAGCTTCCTTGAGCACGCTCGGCTAGTTCTTGCTTTTGCGCAATTTCAATATTTAGCGCCTCTTCTCCACGCGTGATAAGCTCTTCGACCTTTTGAATCGGGTTGGACTCAAGCCGAAACACATCCAACCTCAGACCTAGATCATGAGCGAATTTTACGAGTTGCTGCCCAGCTTTATTTATGCCGATCAGAATGAGCTTTGATTTCTCGTCTTGCGCATCGGCTAGCACCTTCATGAAATCCGATAGGCGCTCTTTCACGGCATCGGGCAGTCGATGAAAATCATCTACAATCACCGTGCCGATATTGCCCATGTCAGGCAGCTCGACGATCATCTCCAGATCGCCCTTCTTTCGAGCACTTAAGGAGAGCACGTTGTTATTGATGCCGAGATCTGAGAGTACCTTCGTGACAGTTGTGGTTTTGCCTATGCCTGACGGACCCTCAATCACCATGCAGCGGCCAGGCGTCCTTACGGAAACGAGAATCTCCTGATACCGTACGGGCTCAACAAATGTATGAGTTGGAACACCCGACAGTCGAAAAACTTCTTCAATCTTCGCCATACCAAAAACTTTCTTTTCAGTCTCTTAGCATCAAGAATATCGCATAGATTGGTCCATTCGCTACGTTTAATTGCATATTGGATAGCTCCTCATGCCCATCCGCATTCTCTCTTCCCAAACTCTTTCCGACGATTACTACCTCCTCAAGAAGACCACCTTCGAGTTGCAGCGGCGGGATGGGTCTTGGGCGACGATGTCGCGGGAGACTTATGATCGGGGCAACGGGTGCTGCGTTCTGCTTTATGACCGCGCGCGGGGGACGGTGCTGTTGACGCGCCAGTTCCGGTTTCCGGCCTATGTGAACGGGCACCTTGAGCCGCTGATTGAGGTTTGCGCGGGCCTCCTTGACGCGCACGATCCGGAGACGGCCATCGTCAAGGAAGCGGCCGAGGAATGCGGCGTCGTGGTCACCAACCCCATGCGCGTGTTCGAGGCCTTCATGAGCCCGGGGTCGGTCACGGAGAAGCTGACCTTTTTCGTGGCCGAATATTCGCCGCAGTCGCGCGTCGGCGCCGGCGGGGGTTTGGCGAATGAGGGCGAGGATATCGAGGTGCTGGAGATGACTCTGGCCGAAGCACTCGAGATGGTGGCCGACGGGCGCATCTGTGACGCCAAGACCATCATGCTGCTGCAATATGCGCGCCTCGCGAAGGTTATGGGGTGAGGTGGGGGCGTCGCGCCCTGGGCATTCACCCGTCGCTCACCCCCTCACCCTGACCCTCTCCCGCGAGGGGAGAGGGGATGAGGTGCCGCCGGCAAGAGTGTTCAAGACTGAAGACTATTGCACATCATGCACCAAGCCCCTCGCCCACAGTCGGCGAATGCCGACATGCGTCGGCGCGGGAGAGGGGTTGGGGGGGGTTGCTGCAAGCCGCACGCGCTCCGTTGTCATGCCCGCGAAGGCGGGCATCCATTCAGCCGGGGCCGCATCTTTTCAGGCACACCGATGGATCCCCGCTTGCGCGGGGATGACAATGTGGGCTGTCTCTTTCTTTCGTCATCCCCCGGGCGAGGCCCGCGCATGACGGAGTCTTTTGCGGCGGAACGCGCCCCTAGACCCGCAGGCCCCGCATCAGCTGCGTGACGTGGCGGCGCAAGGTGGCTTTTGCTTCCGTATCGAGGATGCCGCTTGATGCGCTCCCCTCGCCGGCGCGGAGGCCTGCGAGCCAGCGCATGAAGTACCAGAGGTTGAGGGCCCCCAGCATTTCGGCCGCCGCGTCGATGTCGGCTTGGGCGTCGACCGTGCCCTTCTGCGCCAGCACATGGAGGAGCTTCCGGAACTGGTCGACGCGCATCAGCTCGTCGGAGACGAAGGCGTTGCTGAGGCTCGACTGGTCGGTAAACGACGCGCCGAAGAGAGAGGACCAGACGGCGCGGTCGAGATAGCCGATCTCGGTTTCGAAATCGGTTTCCATCATGCGGCAGATGGCGTCGACCGGGTCTGCGGGCGGGTTGGCGATGACGCGGCTCGTTGCCTCATGCACCAGGTCGCGGTCGGCCTGGTAGATGGCAAGGCCGATCTCCGCCTTCGATTTGAAGTAGTTATAGACCGTGCCGACCGAGAGCTCGGCCGCGGCCGCGATGTCTTCCATCGAGGCGGCGTTGAAGCCTTGCGCCTGGAACAGGTGTGCGGCCGCCACCATAATGGCTTGTTTTCGCTTCTCTTTTTGCCGTTCTCGCAAGCCGCCTTCGGCCATCGGTGTTTCCTTGATTGACTGTAATTTTGAAATGACTATAATATTTTTCTGACTTCAATAATAGCGCGTTTTGCGCGCCACCGGGAGAAGCATCATGGGTGCCAACCACCTCGCCGCCGCCAGCCTCGACCAGGTCGATCCCAAGGACATCTGGCAGAAGGACAAGGACCATTTCGTCCATCCCTGGACCCATTTCGACAGCTTCAAAAAGGACGGCTCGCTGGTGATGGGCCGGGCCGAGGGCGCCTATGTCTATGACCTTTCCGGCAAGCGCTATCTCGACGGCATCGGCGGGCTGTGGTGTGTGAACATCGGCTATGGGCGGCGCGAGATCGTCGACGCGATCGCCGCGCAGGCGACGCGCATGGCCTTCTTCAACCCGTTTGTGGACACCACCAACGTGCCGGCGGCGGAATTGGCGGCGAAGCTCGCTGCCCTCGCACCCGGCGATCTCAACAAGGTCTTCTTCACCTGCGGCGGGTCAACCGCCAACGACACCGCCGTGCGCATCGCGCATTATTATCACGCCAAGCGTGGGCATAAGTCGAAGAAGCACATCATCAGCCGCATCGACGCCTATCACGGCAGCACCTATCTCACCGGCTCGATCACCGGCAGGCCCGGCGACCGCTCGCCTTATCTCCACTTCATCGAGGAGTGGATCCACCATGTCTCCTCGCCCAATTACTACCGCGCGCATGAAGTGCTGCCCAATGGTGTGGGCAAGGGGATAAGTGAGCAGGAGTTCTGCGATTATCTCATTGCCGAGCTCGAAGCCAAGATCATGGAAGTGGGGCCCGACAACATCGCCGCCTTCTTCGCCGAGCCGGTGATGGGTGCGGGCGGCGTCATCGTGCCGCCACAGGGCTATCACAAGCGTTCGCTGGAGCTGTGCCGCCGCCATGACATCCTCTATATCTCCGACGAGGTCGTGACGGCGTTCGGGCGGCTGGGGCATTTCTTTGCCTCCGAAGCCGTGTTCGACATCGTCCCCGACATGATCGTGACCGCGAAGGGCCTCACCTCCGGCTATCAGCCGCTGGGGGCGGTCATCTTCTCCGACCGCGTTTACGAGGCGATGTCGGCCGCCGATCCCGACGGCTGGTTCACCAACGGCTACACCTATTCCGGCCATCCGGTCGCCTGTGCCGCGGCACTCGCCAACATCGCGCTGATGGAGCGCGAGGATTTGAACGGCCATGTGCAGAAGATGGGGCCGTATCTGGGCGAACGCCTGCGCAGCTTGCTCGATCTCCCCATCGTCGGCGAGGTGCGCGGGCGCCAGTTCATGATGTGCGTCGAGAACGTCATGAACAAGGAAACGCGCGAGCATTTCCCCGATCACGTCAATATCGGCAAGCGCATCTCCGACCATTGCGAAAGGCTGGGTCTGATCGTCCGTCCCTTGGGTGCCCTGAACGTCATCTCGCCGCCGCTCACCTTGAGCAGAGAGGAGATCGACGAGCTGGTCA